>CAWFRS010000007.1:0-503370 GCA_963818265.1 uncultured Planctomycetota bacterium
AAAAAATTGATTTCTCGCTCAATTCGAATTGAACCACCAGATCCGTCACCGTCGTACCTGGCTTCCCCGCTCCCTACGATTTCTTCTGTTCCAGCATGGGCACTCGGTGACACCTGGTCGAGTTCAGCGAGGAGCCTCGTCTTTTCCGGCGGCTTGACATGATGGCTGTGCTGTCTGGCTTCATCGGAAGCCGCCGTTGACAGGGACCGTCGATTCGGCCGTCGCCGCGTCCGTCCGTCGCCAAGTTCGCCAAACCCGATCCAGCCGCTTCGTAAGGTCAAACTTGATCATTATTAATAATCGCACCGATCGGCCGAGGCCTATTTACCTGAAAAGCCAAACCAATCCTCAACTCACGAAGCCCCTCTTGTTCCAACGAAGCATCTTCATGGTCGCACTCAACCATGCATGACATCGTGCAGATCAACTGGACGCGCTCTTAAATCGTTGACAGCGTCAACATACGTTAAATCAATAAACTGTGCCGGTTATTCAGGCGCCTCACCGCAACATAATGACGCTTCGAGAGATAGGGCAAGCAATCTGGTTGTGCCGGTTACTCAGGCGCCTAACCGCAACGTGATGATGCTTCGAGAGTTACCGCAAAACATCTGGTCATGCCGGTTACTCAGGCGCCTAAACGGAACATGATGATGCTTCGAGAGTTGCGTCAAAAGATCTGGTTATGCGGATTACTCAGGCGCCTAAGTAGAAGTCGATGAGCCGCATGGAGTTAGAGCGACATTTTGGACCTCCGATTATACAGGCGCTCTAGGCGGAACTCATAGCGGCGTAGAGAGATGGGGACAAATTCTGTTTCCCCGAGGCATTTTTGGGCGCCGGGTGGTTGTGCGCGCACGCGTCACCGCGCGTTGACGAGCGCACGCGCATTTCCGTGATGGGGCCGTCGTACCGGCCTACTCTCAATGAATTCATGCATGGAGATCAGTGAGAGGTCTCTCTTTTATCCGTAATTTCGGCGACATACTCCAGTCGCGGCCGACACGCCGAAGTTATCGGTGCAAAACGGTGTTGCGTGATTCCGGGACGCCCAGGCTTCCCGAGTTGGCAGGCACTCGGGTCTCGCGGAGACATGCCTTCCCAGAATCGTGCAAGGCCATTCAGGCCGGGTGCGTCGAAGGCGCGGGGGATTGCGGGCTTTCTTGATCAGGCTCGCAGCCATGACCAGCGCTTGGTGCCTCACGGCTCAGGGGGGGAACCGCGTTTTCTGCTCGGCTCGGCGTGGGGCTCTCTGCATGGCTTCCCCGCAACCGCCAGAGCGCGAGGAGGACGACCAAGGCGCACGCGGCGGGCCAGACCGGTGCGATTTCGAGCGACCAGATCGCGTGTCCGCTGGCCATTCGCCGATGATGGAACTCGATGCCGGGGAAGAACCAGGTCGTATATGACCGCGCCCAACTCGTCGTCCGGCGCATACTTGCCAAATTCCTGCGGCTTCCAGTCATCGCTGAGCTCACTGAAGAAGCAGAACCGGTCGTCGTTGTACCGTGCGTATAGATTCGTTCCGAGCCCAGTGGCTCCTTGAAGAATTGAAGAGTCGACGAGTCGATCCAGACGAGGGCGATCGCGGCCGTGGCAACCATGGTGAAAACAATGGCCCATTCGATCACGCAGCGCCTCATTGTTCACCTTGATCTTGCTGGCGCGGTCGGCATTGACTCGCTTGGATCGATTGCTTGACAGGCGAAGCGAGAGTGATTCGGCGTTTTCGGAGGGCCGACCTCCGTCGCTTTTCGCCGGTCGGTACGATCGAATTCGTCGATCTCCCTACTCAAGAAGACACGCCGGGGGCGCGATCTCTCTCCATATCATATCGGCCCGGAACGCTTGGTTGTGAATCAAGTGTCATGCGGCACGCGGAAATATGACGGCCTCGGGCTTTTTGAGCGTGGCGCACTGCCCGGTAGGAAACACACGCATCCTCTGTCACACTGGGGTGACACATGACTCAATTGAGGCCGTTTTGCCAGCGAGGCTTGTGGTTACGTTTGAGCTTCTGATCGAGAAGCCATTCGGAATTTGAATCGAATCTCGCACTGTCATGGCTTGCCAAGGTCGTCACAACTCATGAGGGAAAGCGCCATGGGGCCCAAGTTGATTGTCGAATTCATTGGTACGTTTTTTCTGGTATTCACCGTGGGAACGACGGTGAAGGGACCCGACGACGCCGGCCCGCTGGCCGCTCTCGCGATCGGGTCAGCGCTGATGGTCATGGTGTACGCAGGGGGGCATATTTCTGGGGGCCACTATAACCCTGCGGTGACTTTAGGAGTGACGATGCGCGGCAAGGCGCCCTGGTCGGCGTTCATTCCCTACTGGGGTGTTCAGGTGGCGGCGGCCGTGGTGGCGGGACTCGCCGTCTTGTTTATCAAGGGGAGCGCATCAGGCGGAGCACCCGCGCCGGCTGCCCACGCCTCGACGGTTTACTCGGCGCCGCGCAGCTTCTCGTCGAGTTCCTTTTCACATTCGCGCTCGTCTATGTCGTGTTGAACGTGGCAACAGCGAAGGGAACAGCGGGCAATTCCTTCTATGGGCTGGCCATCGGTTTCACCGTGATGGCCGGCGCCTTCGCGGTTGGACCGGCCTCCGGTGGGGCGTTCAATCCTGCGGTCGCTGTGGGAGTGGCAACGGCCGGAGTGGCGGACTGGACGAACATCTGGATTCCCTTGACGGCTGACCTGGCCGGCGGTGCGGCCGCGGCGTTGGTGTTCAACGCCCTTGATATGGGGGGAGATAAGGTGTAATCAGCGTGACTTGGGGTCCGAGTCTTCATCAAGAATTCACGAAATCGGCCGTGGGCTCTGGCATTGTTGGCTGCGTAACGATATTTGTAGAGGAAACAGTCATTGCCACAGGCTCCCAATCGACGCGATCCTTTGAGCGAGGTTGATCGGGCGTTTGACGAATCGATGATGGCTCGTGCGCTCGAGTTAGCGCGCGAAGCGCGAAATTTGGGCGAGGTGCCGGTCGGCGCAGTGGTCGTGCGCGCCGGTCGAATCCTCGCCCAGTCTTTTAATCTCCGCGAGGCGCTCCATGACCCGACGGCCCATGCGGAGCGGCTGGCGCTGACCTGGGCTGGCCGCAGCACCGGGTCGTGGCGCTTGACCGACTGCGTCCTTTATGTGACGCTCGAACCGTGCGCGATGTGCGCCGGGGCGATCGTCAACAGCCGGCTGGGCAGGCTCGTCTATGGCGCGACCGACCCGAAAGCCGGCGCGTGTGAAAGCCTTTACAACCTGCTTTCGGACCCGCGGCTGAATCATCGCGTGCCGATCACGTCGGGCATCATGGTGGCGGAATGTGGCGAAGTGCTCAAAGAATTCTTCCAGGAACGCAGGGCATCGCGTAAACTGGTCGAGAACGTGCCTGGCACAAGCACGTCGGAGGGGTGCCTGAGTGGTTGATAGGGCCGGTCTCGAAAACCGGTGTACCGCTTCGCGGTACCGAGGGTTCGAATCCCTCCTCCTCCGCTTTTGACTGCCGTTACTGATGCCGCCACTTGCACCGCGAGCCGCGTCCTTGACGCGGCTCGCGGCGTTTTCGGAGCAAGCCCAGACCGGCGGGCATCGCCGCCCCCTTGTCGCATCGGGTTGCATCCGGACAGCGGCCGGCTGCAACGGGGGCATTCGCAGCCTCGGCGCTGCCGCCGACGACGTGGGAGCGTCGCGACCAGTGCACCCACCGAGTTCTTAACAGGCGGCCTGGTCCATCAGGCCGCTCAGCGGGAAGCCTATTGCTTGACTTCCTTTTGCGAATCACTTCGGCCGCAATTTCGACACCCGGCTGCGTGACTGGCAAGTCCCTTGCATCGCCCCCGGGGTCATGAGCCCATCATGACGGTCAGCCGCTTGCCAGGGCCGGGGCACTCGGATCAGTCCTCGCGCTCGAATCGACCAGGGAATGCAACCGCGCGACAGTCCGGTCGGCGCCTTCGACGGCGGCGGCGGCACCCTCGCGAATCCCTCGCATCACGGCGTTGTCAGCCGGCGCCAGGGCATGGGCCACCGTCCAGACCGGAACCATCATGCCGAAGCCGACGTAATAGGAGCCGGCGTAGATCCACCGGGAGACGAAACCGCTTTGCTCGTCCCAGGCCCAGTCAGCGTCTTGAGCCGCGGCCGGCTCGATTTCATCGACCTTGCCATTGGCCTGTAACCAGCGCTCCTGGAAGATGCGCCTCGCGGCCTCACTCGTGTTATGGATGAGCGTGAAGTTCCCCACCCCGGCGGTGATCGCGCCGAGGCCGGGGATATCGTTGAAGATCTCGACCTGGAGCAGGAACTCCATTGCCTCATCCGCGACGAGCTGCTCCTCCGTTTCCTCGACCATCCAGTCCTCGATCTCCCCGAGCCGAGCGATCAATTCTCGCTTCTTCTCGGGGTCATCGGTGGCCGCGATCATCAGGACGCCGAGGACGAGTCGACGGTCCTCCGGGCGGTCGAGCGGCTCGCCGTAGCAGTGCCCCACCTTGAGGATGGTTCGCATGGCCAGCGCCAGGAGAAACGGGACATCGAGGGCCGAGGTCAGGAACCCGCCCGCTCCGGTCGCCGCCCCCCCGGCCACGGCCATCCCCTGAGCCCAGACGCCGACACTGTGCGCGAGCCGATCGCAATCCTCAAGGGGCTTGTTCCGGAGTTCGCCGAGCCTGGTTCACGCCGGCCTGACGCTCGATGTCCTGCCGGTTGGCGGTCAGTTGGGTTTCCTCGTAAACCTTTGCGATTGCGTCCTTGGCGACCTGGTCGGGAACCAGCCGCTCGCTGAATCGGGCTAGCGGTTTCGAGACCTTCGTGAACAGCCCGGAGCGGACGCTGGCGCTTCGGCCTTCCACGCGGCGATCTGCCGGACTTGCTGGGATTCGTACCCCGTCAACAACTCGGAGTTGTCACCATGAGGCGCATGATCGCCAGTTCTCGCGGCGCCGTCTTCCCCGGAATGGCCCTTCGCGGGCCGCCGATGAGACGTCCGTCGTCCGTTGCTACTTTTTGGCTCCTTGCTCTTCGTCCGCGGGTGTCGTGGCATGGCTACTTCTCCATTTGTTGAAATGATCATCATTCGGGTGAGACTGCTGGTCGCCAATCGCCTGATGGCGGGTCGCCCGGCATCTTGCGGGCGGTGCGGGCGGGATCCACCCCTTCGCCCCTGGACGTTGACTCCCTGGAGCGCCACGTGAGCTCGAGGCCAGCTCGGAAGTGAGGATTAACTAATTAAAAAATGCATTTACCATGCCATCTGGATGGTACTTGACAATCTCTCGCGAGTCGGGCTCGGGCCGCCGGCTATACGGCCGCCGTTGCGTGGTTTGGAAACTCCGAGGCTCCTCGAGGCGGCACTGGCTCTTGGCTCGTCCGGACACTGGCCCTCATCGGATCGTGCAAGGGCCTTTAGTTTAGAGGGCATATGCGAAGCCGAGCAGCGCGATGTTCGAGTGCGATGTCGGGGGATTCAGGCCGAAATTGTAGCTGCCGAAGATCGCGAACCGGTCCGTCGCGGTCCAGATTCCCCCGATCCCGACCTCAATCGGCAAAGTCGACGCGGCCGTCACGGACGGGGCCGACCAATCAGGCTAGCGCCAGCGCGGGGCGGTGGCCGCCCCTCGCTCGACTCGGGATGCCGGGAATCCGCGAGATAGCATAAACGCTCACAAGAATGGCCGCGGCCATCGGGAGCAGGAGCACCAGGGCCGGGCCGGCCAGGATCAGCGTTGCCATGGTGAGGACCAGGGTGAATCCGATGAGCTTGATCTTGCTGATCAGCCGAAGTCCCCCTTCGTTTTCCAGTTCGGACAGGATTGGCCCGAAGAACCTGGATCGCAGCAAGATCCGTTTCAGGGTCGGCGAGGATCGGGCGAGGTAGTAGCTCGTGGCCAGTAAAAACGGGACAGTCGGGATGCCGGGGACGATCAGGCCGACGAGGGTCAGCCCGAACGAGCCACTGGCCAGGGTCAGATACCAGAGGCGCCGGAAGCCCCGGGCGACTTCCGGAGCCTCTTCGTCCTGTCCACGGGCCAGCTCGGAGGCTGGACGAAGGGCCTTTCGAAGAGCGTCGTCGGCCGCGAAGAGCGCGGCGTCGGGCGTGAGCCTGTGGGGGTCGAACCGGATGTCCAGCTCGCGGCTCCAGAAGGTGACCCGGCAAGACTCGATTCCGGGCACGTTCGCGAGGTCCTTGGCGACCCGCGTCGCCAGGCCCCGGTCATTGACCAAGGCGCTGTTTCGGAGGCGGATCGAGCCGAAGCTCTCGCGTGTCGTCTCCCAGATCGACCGATCGCCGTCGCGGGCGAACGAGGCGATCGAGGTCCAGTCGCGATCGGACGCGCCGTTGGAAGCGGATCGGGCCTCGGTCTCCCCCTCGATCGCCGAGTGCACGGCCTTTTCGAAGCGGCCGGCGATCTCCGCCTGGTCGAGTCCCTTCGGTTCGAAGTCGATGCGGCACGAGCCCGAGCCCAGGCTGACCCGCGCCGAACGCACGCCGGGCTGAGCGGCCGCCGCGTCGGCCAGTCGCCGGCAGAACGCTTCGTGTCCGGGGCGGAACAGGCGGGGGTCGTGGACGTCGATGGAGCCGCCGTCCTCCGAGAAAGACACAGGGGGTGCGGGGTTCAGATTCGCGATCATGGCTCAGGCTCCTGATGAATGTTCCGATTGTCCGTCGGCCTGATGGCCCCGGAGGGAATCGACTTCGAGGAAGATGTGCTTGATATCTGGATATTTGCCCCGGATGTCGTTCTCGACGCGATCCAGGGCTTGCTCGACGTTGTCGGTGGAGAGGCCGTCGCGAAACCGGATGTCCATTGCCAGGAGGATGTCGTCGGGCCCCAACTGCATGGTGAGCGGGTGGGGCGCCTTGTCGACGGCCTCGTCGGCCTCGGCGATGGCCCGGATGTCGTCGATCATCCCGCGATCGGCCGTCTCGCCAATCAGCAGTTTCCGGCTCTCGTTGGCCAGGAAGGCGGAGATCGAGGCCAGCACGAGGCCGATCGAGATCGCGGCGATGGCGTCGGGATAGGGGCTGTCGAGCAGGTGCCCGAGCAGGACGCCGACGAAGGCCAGCGCCACGCCGATCAAGTCCGCGATATCCACCAGGAGGACGCTAAAATTCCGCGGGTCCTTGCTGGAGTGGATGGCCTCCCAGATTCCCTTGCCCGGCTCGTTCTCGTGGAGCTGCCGGTACGCCACGCTGAACGAATAAGCGCCCAGCCCCGCCGAGATCGCGAGCACCGCGTAGTTCCAGTAGGGGCTCTCCGGCGGGTGCGGATGGATCAGCCGGTCGATGCCCTCGAAGATGGACATTCCGCCACCGGCCGAGAAGAGGAGCAAGGCCATGACGGTTGTCCAGAAGTAAAGCTCCATACCGTAACCGAACGGGTGGGCGGCGTCGGGCTTTTTCTGGCTTCGATGGCTCCCCACCAGCATGAGGGCCGCGATCCCGGCGTCGACGACCGAGTGAATCCCCTCGGTCAGCATGCTGGAGCTGCCCGATAAGCCCCCCGCGACGAACTTCGAGATCGCGATCCCGGTGTCCACGGCGATCGCGGCATAGATTGATTTCGTCGACTCGGCCATCTCGGTTCCTCCTCCGCCAGGGATGGATCGCGGCGTCAGTCGATCCTCAGATAGTAGAAGCCCACTCCGAGCATCAAGTAGACAGCGACCAGCAGCAGGCCCTCCAGCCAGTTTGACTCGCCGTCCGAGGTGATGGCCCGCCCGATGAACACGGCGATGGCGATGGAGGCGACCTCGAACTGGGAGAAGAGCAGGTCCATCGGATGGCCCACCAATCGGCTGGCGAAGACCAGCACCGGGGCGACGAGCAGCGCCACCTGAGTGCCTGCTCCGAGGGTCACCGACAGGGTCAGCTCCATCTTGTCGCGGCGGGCAAACTGGATGGCGTTGATGAGGCTGGAGATGTTACCGACCGTGGCCAGGAGGAAGACCCCGGCGAAGATCGCCGTCAGCCCCAGGGACCGGGCGGTGGGCTCAACCGCGCCGGTCAGCGCCTCGCTCATCACTGCGAGGGCGACCGCCGTCGCGACCAGGACCGCCACGGAACGTCCCATTCCCCAGGCTTCACGCCCGGTTTCCGTCGGGCCTGCCGCCTGCTTCGTCGTGAAGAGCTCACGGTGCGTCACCAGTGTGAAGGCGAGGCTGGCGAGGTAGGCCACGAACAGGATGCCGGCGATATCCAGGCTGATTCGGCTCTCCACGCTGGAAGTGAAGTGAAACAGAGCCGGCACGACCAGCCCGATCACGGCCAGGAGCAGGAGCTTCGAGTTGACTCCCACCAGCCTCGCATTGAATCGGAGGGTGTTGTGCCGGACGCCTCCAGCGAGTAAGGACAGCCCCAGGATCAGCAGCACGTTGCCCAGGATCGAGCCGGTGATCGACGCCTTCACGACGGACTGAAGCCCCTTGCGCAGGGCGAACACCCCGATGATCATCTCGGGCACGTTGCCCATCGTGGCGTTGAGCAGGCCGCCAAGCGTCTCGCCCAGGCGGACCGCCAGGTTCTCGGTCGCCTTGCCGATCAGGCTAGTCAGAGGCACGATCGCCAGCGTCGAGGTCGCGAAGACCCACGTCGGGTCGGCGCCTCGCCAGTCGAGCACCAGAGCAATCGGGATGAAGATCAGGAGGACGTAGAGGGCCACTGATCCTCCCCCGAGGCATGACCCGGCCATGCTTCCGGCCGCGGCTCGGCTCGGAACGCCCCCGGATATCGGCCATCGAAGTCTTTCAGGAACCGATGGATGTGCTTCATCCCGTCGCGGTGCAGCGAAGGGAACCGCCGCTTGAACCAGCCTTCGGCCTTACCGAGCCCCTCCGGCCAGAGCACCAGGCCCCCCGCGATGATGGCCGGGGCCCCCGGTCCCGGCAGGATCGAGCCCAGGATTCCGGCCGAGAGCAGCATGTAGCCGACCTCCTGGGGCAAGCCGCGCCATTCGGGTATCCGCTCGACTTGCTCGGCCTCCCGGACGTCAGGAGCCTTGATCTCGGGCGATTCTTCCGGTTCAGGGATCATGTCAGGCCTCGTCCCAAGGATCTCGCGGTGGTCCACGCGTCAAGGCGACGCGAAACTTTCTGCTTTTGAATGACCAGGGAGGACGGTTGTGGGAGCCGCTCGCCGATCTTCGAGTCTATTCCGTAAAAGCGAGCAAGGGGCGTCAGCCCTGTGTCCGGAGCCCGAGAAGACAGGAGGCTCACGACTCTCGCTCGCCCGGATCCAGAATTCCGGAACAGACTCTTACCTGGTTGAGCCGGGATAGCGCCGCTCGAGGTCGCTGAGGTAGCGGTCGATCTGGGCGGCTCCCGAGCGGTGCAGTCCCGGGAACTTGCGTTCGAACCAGTACTCGAGCCCGTTGAAGCGGCTCGGCCAGAGGACGAGCCCGCCCGCGAGAACGAACGGCGAACCGACCGGGCCGGGAAGCAGGAGCCCGGCGATCCCGATGGCGATCAGCAGGACGCCGATCTCTTTCGGGAGCCTCTCGAGACGTCCCACGAATTCTTGATCCGGGGGCGTTTCGACGGCCATCGCCCCTTCGCCGGCGGCTGCCGACGACCCGCCGGGGTATCGCCGCCTGAGATCGGCCACGAGACGCGAGAATGGATGATTTCCTTGCTCCCGCATCGTTTCGTCTCGCATCTGCGTCCTCCTTTCGATGCCATGTGGGCCGAATGGGCGGTCCCGCTCGCCCGATCGCCGGGTCGAGCCTGGAAAGCGCCGTTCGAGGTCTGAGTGGAAGCCGCGAGACCTGCGATTCGAAGGCTTGATAGATCGCGGGGATGCGCCTGCGCAAGAGCCCGCTGACGGGCCTGAGCACCTTCGGCGAGAGGATGACGGCACCCGCCACAAGGAATACAGTCCCCGGCGGCAGGGGTCCGGGGATGACGAGGCCCGCGATGCCCACTGTGACCAGCACGATCCCGACGTCCCTGGGCACTTGATTCAGCTTGATTTCGAGGCGCAAGGTTCGTCGCCATCCCGGGTCGCGCGACCACCGCCCGAGGACGGCTGGTGAGCTCGTCAAAGTTCCATCCACCGGGTGTACTCCCTTGATTCAGGTTGCAAACAGCGGCAATTCGTCGGGAGGAGCAGGCTCGAGCGGGGGACCCACGCGCGGTGCGCTCAAGGCCGCCATACCGTGCCGCGGCGAGGTCGGGCCGGCCCGGGCAGAGCCTTGTGAGAGAACCTTGAATAGACGCCAAGAGTCCCGAGGTTGGTCACGATCACGGCCGAGAGGCTCGTGAACCCGAAGAAGAACGCGCCAGCGATGCAGATGAGGTTGGGGATCAGGGCCGAACCGTAGACTGTCCGGACCCGGCCCACATGGGATTTCGCAAGGGCCTTCAGGCCGGCAACACGCGTGACGCCGCCCGGGAGCATGACGATCGGGGCCGGGTCGCCTTCCGGATCGAACTCATCGGCCAGTGAGATCGCCACGTGGGCCTCGCGAGCGGCCGGAACCTCGCTTCGGCAATCACCTACATAAGCAACTTTGACGCCGCGCTCGCGGAATGACCGGAGTAATTCGGCCTTTGCCTCCGAATTGAGGCCGCCGCAAAAATGCTCGATCCCCAGCGACCCGGCCAGGGACGCAACTGGAGCCCCCGACCGGCTCGAGAGTATCCCGACGGCCGAGGGGGCGGTCTCGCAGAGCCCGGATCGCCGGCTCGGCCCGCGGATGCTCGGCGGGTCTGAAAGAGATTCGCCCGATCGCCTGCCCGTCGGCCTCGACGCTCAACGACGATCCGGAATCCACGTTTGATAGCGAACACGACTCGTCCCGCACGACGATCCGCCTCACCCCATGCTGGAGGGAGAACTCGTTTCGGAAGTGATCGAAGGTGACTTCGAGAGGGTCGAGGTCGAGGGCGTCGCATGCCGCGAGGAGCGGCCAGGACCGTTCGTCGCCCATTTCCCCGAGCGCCGCGGCGGCATAACGGAGTACGGCCTGCTCGGTGTCGCCGCCAAAGGCCCTGATGTATTCGATTTCCAGGCCCGGACGCTCCAGCTCGGGATGATCGTCGAAGAGGATCAGGTCGACTTCAGCCAGTCGTCGGAAGGCCGAGGCGTCCCGGATCACGATGCCTTCCCTCGCACACGAGGCGGAGTCGCGCAACACCTGCAGCGAGACGCCCAGGCCCGGTCCGGTCGCGTAGTCGGGCCGGAGCACGGCCGCGGCGGTCGTCAGGTCGCCGACCATCAGGCCGAGGCCGGCGGTCGCCAGGGTGGGCACGACCGCCCGGCGGGCGAATGCCTCGCCGTGGGCCGTCACGGCAAACCGCGACGGCGGCGGCGATGACGCCGAGAGCACCGCCATGGCCAGCTTCGCGGCCCGCGTGGAAGACCCGACCGCCTCGACGTTGAATCGAACCTCGCCCGCGACCGCTCGCGCACCGGCGTAAACGAGATCGCCTTCGCCCTTGCGCACCAGACCGAGACCCCCGCGGATCGGCCGCTCGTCGACCAGCGCCGAACCCCGGATCACCCGGCCGTCGGCCGGAAAGAGCTCGCCCGCCCTGACCGAGACGGGATCGCCGGGCCGGAGCCGTTCGAGCGTGACCTCCACCTCCTCGGTGTCGCTCAGGAGCCGGGCGAATCGCCGGTGCTGCGCCATCCCCGGGAGCAGGAGGCGCCGCGTCGCCCGGTGTTGCTCGCGATGCCGGTGATGCCAGAACTTGATCATCCAGCCCATCAGCGAGGCGGCCAGGAACTGGCCCGAGGCCAGCGTCGCCGTGATGATCGTCGTCGTCAAGACGGGGAGGCCGGGTTGTCCAACCCGGATCTCGCCCCAGGCCGCCCGGATCGTCCTGGCATTCGAGGCGACCAGTAACACAGCGCTCGCGGGGAGCAACGCCGGGACAGCAAACTCACCCAGCGCGGCCAGGCCGACCGACGCGTTGGCCAGCCCGAAGCGGACCGCCGGTGGGTCTCCCTCGTGCGCCATCGAGAGGCCGGAGCCCTCGATCAGATGGTCGAGGATCTGGAGAACCTGCCGAGCACCGATGGAGGTCGGGTCGTAGTGGACGAGCAAGCTCGCCGAGTTCGATCCGACCCGGCAAGACTCGACGCCCTCGACGGCCGTCAATTCGCGGGCGATCTTCTGGGCCATCGCGGCGTCCGAGCCCAGCGATACATTCCGAATTCGCAAGCGTCCGGGAAGCTCGTGGATGACTTCCCAGGTCGTGAGGGTCGATCCGTACCGGCTCACTTTGACCGTCGGCCCGTCCCCGAGCGCCGTCGGAACCGGACCGATCGGGATGCACTCATCCTCGCCCTGCCGGCCCCGGAGCGCATCGGTCAGGAGGTCGAGCATCTCCTCGACGTCGACCCACTCGGGATCGTAACGGATCGAGGCAACGCCCCGCATGCGATCGATCTCCACGGAGAGCACATCCTCGAGGAGGAAGGCCCTCCGAAGGAAGTCCCGGCAAGCATCGGAGCGGGGATCGACGAAAAGCGAAGGGTCGGCGAGTCGAATGACGCCCTCGGACCAGGAGACACCCGTGCGGCCTCCTGGCCCGGTTGCCGTGGCCGGGCGCCAATTTCCACGCGTTGATTTCTGGGCCATTGTCACCATCTTGCCGGCTCCCGATCAAGGGACCTCGCACGAACTCGCGACGCGTCAGAGGTCGAATTGCCCGGCAACCTCTTCAACGAATCGGATCGCCTTCTGCCGGTTCCCGTTCGTCGCGAGCGGCCTGGCGGCCAGGGGGATCTTGGCGTGAACAGCCAGCGTCTCCGGCGCGAACGAGACCCGGAAGGTGATCATGGGCGACCGGATCGTCAGGATCGGGTCGGTCGAATGCCATTCCAGCTCGGTGGGCACCGGGATTTCCTCGCGCCGCCGGTTAGCCTCACGAAGGATCGCGTCACGAAGGGCATCGTCGAATGGCCGACGCAGGGGGCGTTCATAGAGGCACTCGCCGAAGTGCGAGCGGACGCCGTCAGGACTGCCATTTGATGACGAGACGATAGGGTCGCCGTCGCTGGCTTCGATTTCGCATTCGACGGGCCCCGCTGCTGGTAGATCGACCAGGACGGGATCGGGCGCTGGTAGATCGGCGAGGGTGGCATGGGCCGCGGGTGGATCGACCTGGACGGCCCCGGCCGGTAGATCGGCCAGGACGGGGCCTGGCTCCTGGGCGGGGATGCCGCTTCCGACCGGGTCAACGGGCCGGCGGGACCCGCAAGCGCCAGTCGCTCCTTCTCGCGACGTTCCTCGGCCTGGGCCTCGGCGATCTTACGAAGCGGGAGCATGCCGTTGGCCAGCGCGGCGAGCGCGGCCACGTTATTGGTGACCACCGACGCCATGATCCCGAAGCCCATCGTGAACGCGCCCGCGATGCACAGCGCGTTCGGAGCCAGGATCAGTTTCCAGCTCTTCTTGACGTTGCGATCGAGATCGCGGCCGATGTCCCGGAGGTCGCAGAGCTTGCCCAGGCCCTCCTCCATGAACACGATATGGGCGGTATCGGTGGCGATCGACGTCGCGCCCCGGAGCGAGATCGAAACATTCGCTTTCTTCAAGGCGATCGAGTCGTTGATCCCGTCGCCAACGAAGCAGACCTTGCGGCCCTCGCTCTGCAACTGCTCGACATAGCGGGCCTTGTCGGCCGGCAAGACCTGCGCGAAGTAGCGGTCCATACCCAGGCTCTCGGCGAGCTTACGGGTCGGGGCCTCATGGTCGCCGGAGATGATCGCGATGTGCTTGATCCCCCGCTCGCGGAGGCCACGGATGATCGCCCGGACCTCGGGCCGCTCGGAGGCCCTCAGCTCGATCGCGCCTCCGAGATGATCGTCCACGGCGACCATGACGAAGGAGTTGCCCTCGACGTGCGCCTCGTCGAGCGCGTGACGGATGTCGGCGGGGATCGGAACCTCTTCGAGGTCCATGAATCGGGGGCTGCCGACCCGGACCGTGCGGCCTTCGACCTGCACGGTGATCCCGTAGCCGAGCCGGTACCTCGAGTCGTCGATCGGCGGCAGTTCCAGGCCCCGGGCCTCGGCCTCGTGGAGGATGGCCTTGGCGATCGGGTGCGAGAACTTCTTCTCGGCCGCGGCCGCGAAGCGCAGGATGGCGTCGGGGTCATGGCCCTCGCACGCCAGGATTCCTCCGACCTCGGGGCGCTCGCGGGTGAGGGTGCCGGTCTTATCGAAGAGGATGGTGTCGATGTCATTCATCAACTCCAGGGCCCGGCCGTCCTTCACCAGGATGCCCTTGCTGGCGCAGAGCGTCAGCGACGTGAGCATGGCCAGCGGCGCGGCCATCCGGATGCCCGTGCCGAAGTCGCTGTTGAGGATCGCGACGGCGCCGCCGGGCCCCATCGTGGCCATACCCAGGCTCGCCAGCCCGAGGGTCGGGATGACCGCCTTGTCGGCCAGCCGCTCCCCCTTGTGCTGCGAGGTCAACTTGTAGCCGGCCGTGTCGTTGAGGATCTGACTGATCTGCGCCGAGGCCGTCTCGTTGCCCGCTTTCTCGACCTCGATGAAGACCTTGCCCGCCACCATGATCGTCGAAGCGAAGACGCGATCGCCCACCCCTTTCTCGGCGGGCGTCGACTCGCCGGTCAGGGCGTGCTGGTCGATCACGGCCATGCCCTCCTTGACGAACCCGTCGACCGGAACGGCCTCCCCGGTGTTGACCACGACGACGTCGCCGACCTGGAGCTTGTCCATGGCGACCTGAACCTCGGCCCCATCCCTCAAGATCCAGACGAAGCGAGGCTGCTTGCCGAAGGCGTTCATCAGCAGCTTCTTGGAGTCGTCCTGCGTCTTCCTGACGAGCTTCCGGCCGAACTCCAGGCACCAGCAGAGGATGGTCCCGGGGAAGACCTGGAGGGTGCCCAGGCAGCCGACGACGACGATGGCGTCGAGCACGTCGACGCCGAGCCGGCGCTCGACAAAGAGGACATGCCGCGCCCCCCGGAACGTCGGGATCGAGTTGTAGAGAAACAGACCCGCCGCGACCGGGAGCAACGGCGGGGCGAGGAACTGGGCCGCCGCGGCGAGCGGGATCGACGCCGTGCAGAGCGCGCAGCTGGACGTCGGCCTTGTCCTTGGTCGCCGGCTCCTCGGCCTGCGCCAGCGCGGCGTCGAGGATCTCGACGACCTGTTCCTTCGACAGTTGCCGGCGATCATACTGGATCAGGACCGAGCTGGTCAGTGGGTTCGTCTTGTAGTTGTCGACGCCGAGCACTCCCATCAGCTCGCGCTCGATCGCCTGACAGAGATCCTTCTTGCGGTGCAGCCGCTCGTTGCCCAGCCGGATCCGCCCCGGCATTTCGTGAAGAACCACCCAGCTCGAGAGATTGGACATGCCCCTCGGAGACGCGGGAGGCTTTCATGACGCGACGGAGCGTGTCGATATCAACCTCGGGGAGCCAACCCCGTCTTGCTTTGGCCGGACGGGCTTTCCTCTTGAGATGAGCATTGGCGAGGCCGTTGAGATGGCCATTCCCATTGCCATTGCTGTGGCTGTGGCTGTGGCCGTTACGATGGCCATTCCCATTGTCGTGATTCGCCGGGACGTGTCCGTCACCGCTGACGACAGGACGATGCCCGTTGGTGTCGGCGGAGGGAGAGGGAGCGTCGGAGCCGGTCAGCCGGGCGTAGATCGCCGCGACGGCCTGTTCCCGGGTGCATCGACTCGGCCGGTAGCGGATTTCGGCCTGGCCGGTGCCCAGCAAGGCACCGCCGCCCCTGATCGAGACGCTGACGACCTCATCGGCGACCGAGATCCGCTCGACGAATCGGCGGCAATGCTCTCCACTCGGGTCAGAGAACAGGAACCGGCTCCTGAGTCGGATCCGACCGTCGGCGGGAAATGAAATCGAAATATCCATTGGTGTCACGTTCGCCTCGTAAGGTCGGGCCGCCGTGAGCGGCCCCGGTTCGGTCTTTGCGCAGTCTGTCCCGAGCGCCGTAGTCAGCGCGAAAAGTCGCCGTGAGCCAACCCCTCGGGCCGGCATGCTGGACGACAAGACCCGTCGATGCTCGGATGAGCCGAGGCGGATCGAGGCCCTGTCCGAAATGATCCTCCTGTCCAGATCAGGCCCCGTTGGCACCGACCTTGGACCCGTGCGCCTGAGACCTGTTGTGGCGCATTTCAGCGAGAGCATCCTGGAGCGATTCGACTCGCTCGCCGGCTTTCCGGGCGGCCGCCGAATAGGCGTCGCCGAACGTGTCCCCCATTCCGGACACCCAGGGCTTGGCCCTTGACTTGATCTGGTCGAAATTCTTGGCCACGGCCGCTCCCGCGAGCGCCCCGCCGCAGAGGAAGAGGATTTCCGACCTCGTTATGGGCATGATGTTCCCCCTGTCTGTCGTCACACGAAGGCCGGAACCCCCGGCCCATCCGATCATTCACCGCGGTTGACATATCGCCGGGGCCCGTGCTCCTGGCGGCATCAAGACCCGTGCGCGCTCTCGACTGGCTCTCCGCCGGTCTCCAGGGAAGCTTGGCCCAGGCGCCCCGCGCCATGACGGCATCGCGGGCCGCTTCGCCGCCGTCGACCAGCCCATGCACCACGCAGTTCTCCTTGGGGATGGCCCGGACCACCAGCATCGTCGGGAAGACGACGCCGTAGGAGGCCGCGTAGAAGGTCGTGTAGGTGAATCGACTCAGGAATTCGCCGATGGCCGGCATCACTTCCGCGACGCGGATCCTGGCGTCCGAGGCCCCGTCCCTGGCGGCCTGCAAGGCGAGTGACATGGCGTCGGCGGCCGTTTTCAAGGGATCAGTGGTGCTCGGCTCGGCGGTCATCGTTGCGTCTGACATCCTCGGTCCCTCCAGTTCAAAACACCTCTTCCCGGCCGAAAGCCGCCCCATGCCCCGATGCCGCTACCCGCTTGGAGAACGATCACGGCTCGAATCGAGGCTGCGATCGACTGAGGCTGGGATCAACTATTGAACACCAACAGAATTCTTGAGCACCTTTCATGCCGACTCGAATACCGCCGGGCGAGAGCCCGTTTCTGCCTCGATCGACCCGGCCCATCCGGGCAGCCGATGGCGTCGATATCGCAAGTATAAAGGTGCTTTTCCGCGTCATGAAGGGCGACAATGCAAGATCGTTGTCAGGATTCGGCTGACAATCGTAATCTATAAGATTTCAAGCATGTGATTGCTCGAACATGGGAAGTTTGCCACTCATTCGCCCTGGAGCCACCCCATCTGGAGGGCGTACCGGACGATGTCGGCGCGGCTCCGAAGGCCGAGCTTTTCCGCCGATCGGGCCTTGTAGGTCTCCACGGTCTTGGCGTTGATCGCGAGCCGCGCGGCGATTTCCTTGTTGCTGAATCCCCGCGCGATCAGGCGGACCACCTCGACCTCCCGGTCGCTCAGGCGATCCTTGCTGACCAGGGAATTCAGGGATGCCTTGCGAGTGATCCCGCCGAGAACCTGCCCCGCCAGCGCGGGATCGAGGTAGATCCCACCCGAGGCGACGATGCGGATGGCGTGAAACAGCTCCTCGGCCGGCGTTTGCTTGAGCGCATAGCCGGAGGCGCCGGCCTCGATGAATCTGCGGAAATAGCCCCGGTCCTCATGCACAGTCAGTGCCAGGATCTTGACCTCGGGATGGGCTTCCTTGAGCTTCTCGGTGGCCTCGATCCCCGACATCCCGGGCATGGTGAAGTCCATGAGCACGACGTCGGGCCGGCACTCCTTGACCTTCCGAAGAACGTCCTGGCCGTCGCCCGATTCTCCGACAACCTCCATGTCGGCCTGGACTTCGATCAATGCCCTGAGCCCGTCGCGGAGCACCCGATGGTCATCCGCGAGGAGGATTTTGATGATGTTCATGCCTTTACTTCTCCGTGCGCGAGCGGGACGCGGACGAATAGCGAGGTCCCTTCGCCGGCGGCCGTCTCGATCAAGAAACTGCCGCCGATCGCCTCGATCCGCTCCTTCATCCCGGGCAGGCCAAGACGACGATCCGC
The DNA here is from genome assembly GCA_963818265.1 of uncultured Planctomycetota bacterium. Lineage (GTDB taxonomy): Bacteria > Planctomycetota > Planctomycetia > Isosphaerales > Isosphaeraceae > CAWFRS01. Next base: position 17,953 of record CAWFRS010000007.1, read on the forward strand.
GTTCGCCTCGGCCACGCTGCCATCATAATCGAAGCCGATGCCATTGTCCTCGACGATCAGGAGTAAGTGACTCTTGCGACGCTCGACGATCAGGCTGACGCGGTCGGCCCCGGAGTGCTTGAGCACGTTCGTCAGCGCCTCCTGGACCACGCGATAGAGGGCCGTCTCGATCGGGCGAGGGAGCCGGTCTCCGTCGAGGCCGGAGTCGTGGAAATCGACCTCGATCCCCGATCGTCCCGACCACTCGCCGATATAATTCACCAGCGCCGCGGCGAGGCCCAGGTCATCGAGGATTGCCGGTCGCAGTTGCAACGCGATCCGCCGCACATCGCGCCCGACCTGGCTGACGATCTCGAGAAGTGCCTGGATCCGATCGCGTTCGGGCGACCCGGCCAGCATCCGCTCGAGGCCGAACTTGAGCGCGGCGAGGTGTTGCTCCATCTGGTCGTGCAGGTCGTGGGCGATCCTGCGACGCTCTCCCTCCTGCGCCTCGGCGAGTTCTCGCAATAAATCGCTCCTCCGCAGCTCCGCCTCCGCCCGCTTGCGTTCGGTGATATCGCGCGCGATCGAGGAGAACCCCACGATCGTGCCGGTCTGTCCCCTGATCGGGGACAGGGAAGCCGAGACCTCGATGAGGGAACCGTCGCGATGCAGGCGCATGGTGTCTTGATGGCGAATCACCTCGCCCCGCCTGATAGCCTCGCGGATCTCGCCCAGTTCGCTGGCGTGATCCGGGGGGAAGAGCAGCGAGAATGGCCTGCCGACGATCTCGGCGGCAGGATAACCGTAGAGGCGGGCGGCCCCTTCGTTCCAGGTCATCACGGAGCCGTCCATGGCCACGCCAATGATCGCGTCGTCGGATGTCTCCACGATTGCCGCCATCTGCGCGATGGCCTCCTGAACCCTCCTCTTTCCGGTCAGATCGCGGGCGAGGACCACGGACCCACCGGTCTTCCCCCCGCTACTGGCGATCGCCGCGGCGCGATACTCGATCGGGACCGTCCGCCCATCCCTGGCTTTGACGGCGACCTGCTTCACCCAGCCCGTCCCCGACCCGGGGGCTCCGTCCGGCACCCGGACCTCGATCGGGGCTCCCGATTGCTCCTCGGTGATGGGGAAGACGTCCGCCAGAACCCGCCCGTGAGCCTCGGCCAGGCTCCAACCGGTCATGGTTTCCGCGCTCGGGTTGAGGAACATGACGCGGCCGCGGTGGTCGGTGGCGATCAACGCGTCATCGATTCCGGCAACCGCGCGGTTGATCCAGTGGCGCCGCCGCCAGGCCGCCGCGGCAGGGCCCCCGTCCTTCACCAGCCCGGCGATCCGGCGACCGACGTTCTTCACTAAATCGACCACAGGGTTCTCCCATTCTCCGATGCGGCGAGCTACTGAAAAAAGTGACGGCATAAATCTTGCGATTGCATACCTCGCGCCATCAACGGGGCAGACGGGGGACAGTTGTGCTTTCCAGAGTGGTCCACCCCGCCATCGTCCTGAAACCTTCGAGAGACGCCGGCTCGCGTATCACCGCTTCGACCTGTCGGGACCTTCCCGGATGGGGCGTGGGTCTTTTCGTCCCTACCGTCAACTAGCCGGAGACGTCCCGGATGCTCGATATGTTCGACTACGCCCGATCCGTACTGGAAGTAGCTGCGATCAACATCCTCCTCTCAAGCGACAACGCCGTGATCATCGCCCTGGCCGCCCGCGATCTACCCGACCGCCGACGCAAGCAGGCACTGTTGCTCGGAGGAGCCTCGGCCATCGTGATCCAGCTTGGTTTCACTCTGGCGGTCGCGTACCTGATACAGATCCCGGGAATCCGGCTGATCGGAGCCGTGTTCCTCGCCTGGATCGCGTGCCGGCTCTTGCGGGATGAGTCCCGAGACGTGACCGAGCCCGGCGCGCCGGCCAGCTTCGGCAGCGCGATCGCCAGCATTGTTTTCGCGAACCTCGTGGTGAGCCTGGATAACGCCCTCGCCGTCGCCGGGGCGAGCGGCCACGACCCAGCCCGGCTGGTCCTGGGGCTGGTCCTCTCGGCCACGGTCATCCTCGGATGCAGCACGATGATCCTTCGGATCGTCGCGCGATACCGCTGGGTCGCCGTCGCCGGCGCGGGCCTCCTTGCCTACACCGCCGCGGAGATGATGTGCCAGGATTTCGAGTCGGCTGCGCGCGTCACACACTGGCACGTGACGGCCGTGGCGGTGGGTGCCGTTGGACTTCACGGATACTTCTGGGCCTTCAAGGCGTTCATCGTCTCGACGTGCCTCGCCTCCGCGAAGTGGTGGCCGAGGCCCTCTGGCATCTGAGATCCTTCCAGCGGCAGATTCCTCTCGGATCGTTGAGGATTTACAACCATGCTTGCCAGAGCCCTCGGAGATTCCTGGTCCATCGCCCGGCACCTGTGGGATGGTGGGCGGTCCAACCGGGCCCAGGTCCCGCCCGAGGAAGTTGGTGCGATCGACGGCGCGTCGAGCGATCGACTCCCGGCCGGGCAAGCCGGCAATCGCGCCTGCCGGGTCCACCTCTTCTTCCTCGGCACAGCGTCCGCGGGGAAATCCTCGCTGGTCGAGGCCCTGATCCGAAGATCCGAAGGCCAGATCCGTACACCCCCGGTTGCAACCGGCCCTCGCGGACTATCGACGCGAGAGATCCAGGCAGCCGAGGGGTCCGTCGTCGTGACCGATACGCCGGGCCTCTTCGCAACCGGCGGCCTTGGGGCGGAAGCCGAGGAACATGTCAACAGGCTTGCGCTCGAAGCCCACTTGCTGTTTTTTGTCGTCGAACGCGACCTGCGGAGGATGGAAATCGAACTCGTTTCGTCGCTGCTGGCCCAGGGCAAGCGGCTGCTCGTCGTCCTGAACAAGAAGGATCTCGTGTGCGAGCCCGATCTCGGGAAGCTTCTGGCCAGGCTTCGAGGTCGCCTGGCGGGGATCGTCCCCCCGGAAAACGTCGTCGCCGTCGCCGCCCGGCCCGATCCGGTCAACGTCCGCGTCCGCGACTCCGGCGGGTCCGAGCGGTCCATCCTCGAATACGAGGAGCCTGACCTGACCGCCCTCGAAGAGCGGATCGAGGCGATCGTCGCCGGCGATCCGGACGCCTTGAGCGCGGCCAGCATCCTGCTTTGCGCTCACCGCCTCCGCAAGTCGGAGCAGGAACAGGCCAGGCGCGAGCGCAGGCGACGGTCCGAAGCGATCATCGAGCGCTACCAGTGGATGGCATGCACGGCCGCCGTCGCCGTCCCGCTTCCGCATCTCGACATGATGGCGACCGGAGCCGTCGAATATCAGATGATCTCGGAGATCGCGGCCGTCCACGGCGCCGACCTCTCGGCCGAGCACGTCCGCCTCATCAGCCAGCAGATGATCCAAACGTTGCTGAAACGGAGGGTCGTCGAGTCTGCCTTGACCCTCGTCTCCGGGGCGTTGAAGTCCTCGCTGATCGGCTACGCGGCGGGAGGTCTGATCCAGGCCGCCACCGTGGCGTACCTGACGCGGGTCACCGGCTTGACCTTCCTCGACTACTTCGAGCGCGGCCAGGACTGGGGCGAGGGGGGTATCCAGAGCGCACTCGCTCGGCAAGTCGATCAGAACAGTCGATCCGATGTCATTTTTAAATTCGTACAAAACATCATCAGTAACACGATCGGCTGTCTATCTGGTTTGGCTCGTGTTGGATTCCGGGGCGGGCAGGATCGGAACCCCAGCCGCCAGAATCGATCCGACCCCCGGGGCGGCTCATCCGCGCGGCCTTCCCCGCGCCCGGCGCTCAGGAGGTCTCCTGACTTGCCAGGCGCGGCAAGGTGAGGTCTATTGTGACGAAAATCCAGAGCATGTATGCTTGGAAGACGGTCCGGGAGGTTGAAAGGGCCGGTCCCGAAATTCAGTGTACGGCTTTGTGGTATCGACGGTTCGAGTCCTTCCTTCCACGCTAGTCGATGGTCGATTTTTCGCGATCGCCGTCGCTGCGTTTGAGCGAGTGATTCGAGTTTGGAATATCGCCCGCGTTCGGCCGGGCTCCGTGGCGTCCGGTGACCATCCTGGCGGGGCGAGACCGAAGCGCCGGAACACGGGATTCGCGGCGCACGCTTTCAAATAAACATTCGTCGGTCTCGGGCCATGCACGCCGTTTCGAATTCCTCCGAAAATTCCATACTCCTGCTTTGACTGATGGAGAGTACCAATCCGTGGCGGCCGAGACTCTCGATGGACGAGCGCTTGCTCAGCGGATCCGGAACGATGTGGCCAGTGAGGTCGCGGCGCTTAGAGCCAGCACCGGGGTCGTCCCCGGCCTGACGGTCGTCCTGGTTGGAGACAATCCGGCCAGCCAGGTGTACGTCCGCAACAAAGAGACGGCGTGCAGGGCCGCCGGCATGAATGGCACGGTTCTGCGTCTTCCGGCGGATACGACCGAGGCCCACCTTCTCGCGACGATTGATGGCCTCAACGTCGACCCCGCGGTGCACGGAATTCTCGTCCAACTCCCGCTGCCAAGGGGCATCGACGACGCGACGGTGATCGAACGGGTGTCGCCGGCCAAGGATGTCGACGGCTTCCATCCCTTCAACTTCGGACTCCTCGCCGCGGGCCGACCCCGGTTCGTGCCATGCACGCCGCTGGGTATTCGCGAGCTGTTGATCGACTCGGGCTTCGAGACCCGCGGCAGCCGCGCGGTGATCCTGGGGCGGTCGCAGATCGTTGGCAAGCCGATGGCGTTCTTGCTCATGCGCAAAGGCAAGGGGGGCGACGCGACGGTGACAGTGTGCCATACCGAGACGCGCAATGCCGCCGCGGTGGCGCGCGAAGCCGATTTGCTGATCGTGGCGATGGGACGCCCCGAACAGGTGACGGCCGAGTGGGTCAAGCCGGGGGCCGTCGTCATCGACGTGGGTATTCACAAGCGCGCCGACGGCCGCCTCTGCGGCGATGTCCATTTCGCCAGCGTGGCCGATGTGGCATCGCGGATCACGCCCGTACCAGGCGGCGTTGGTCCGCTCACGATCGCCATGTTATTGCGAAACACGCTGCATGCGGCGCGGCTGTCGGTGGTCGAGCAGCAGCCATCGGCCGGGCACGGTTGGCTCTGAGTCAGGCGGGAAACATGATCAAGCTCGGTATCTGCAACGAATTGTTTGAAAACGGGGAGTTCGCGCGGGTTTGCGAAGCTGTCAAGCGGATCGGCTACGACGGCGTCGAAATCGCCCCGTTCACGCTGGCGCCGCTCATCACGGACCTGAGCGCCGCGCGTCGCCACGAGCTCAAGGCGGCTATCGGCAACGCGGGGCTGGAGACGATCGGCCTGCACTGGCTTCTGGCCAGGACCGAGGGCTTTTATTTGACGACCCCCGATCCCCGCGTGCGCCGGGCGACTGGCGACTACCTGATCGCGCTGGCGGAGGCTACCCGCGATCTCGGGGGGGCCTTGATGGTGCTAGGCTCGCCCAGGCAGCGTGACCTGTTACCCGACGTCGCCGAGGCCGATGGCGTGAAATACGCGGTTGACGTGTTCGAGCGCATCATGCCGGAACTCGATGAGCTGGGGATCGACCTGTGTCTCGAGCCGCTGGCCCCGAGCGAAACGAACTTTTTGAACACATGTGCCCAGGCCGATGCCGTCATCCGGCAGGTCGATCATCCGCGACTCAAGTTGCACATGGATGTCAAGGCTCAGAGTAGCGAGCCGGGAACGAGCGTGCCGGAGCTGATTCGTCGCCATGCGAGCGCGGCCGGGCATTTTCATGCGCAGGACGTGAATCTTCGCGGGCCAGGAATGGGAGACGTCGACTTCGATCCGATCATGCGAGCGCTCGTGGAGGCCGGGTACGATCGTTGGGTTTCGGTCGAGGTTTTCGATTTTTCGCCGGGTGCCGAAGAAACCGCCGAACGGAGTCTCGCGTGCCTGAAGTCCTCTCTGGCCGCCGCCGGAACACCGGTTTGACGAAAAGTGTCCGGCCTTGCGGTGAATTTCGGGGTCATCTAAGATATGTAAAGCAGACGCGTGAATCGCGATAGAGTCGCACGCCGGCGGGCCGACCTGGGCGAATGGCGCAGGAGATTACGGTCTAGCCGGCACGTGGGAGGGAATGAGTTTCCCGGACCGAGAGAGACCTTGGCCGGGCAGATCATTTTCCCTTCCGTCGCGCAATGAGTTATGATGTTGCTGGCGGTGAGCACGTTCCGTTTTTCCTCTCGTGGGTCGCGGACGGTTGCTGCCGAAAGCCCGTGATCGCCGCCTCGCGGCGGCGAGGCCTTGTTGTTAGAGTCTCTCTCGTGGGACGAAAGGACAGAGTATGCCATCGGGTAAGGACGTCACGGGCGGTGGCTCATCGGGTGGCGGCGGAAAGCGAAATGGCGGAACGGGCGGCGGCGGGGGCAGCATGAGTTCGGGCACGACGAGCGGCGGGCCCAAGAAAAACGCCTATTGCTCGTTCTGCCGCAAGAGTTATCGCGACGTCGGTCCCCTGGTTGAAGGCCCCGGCGACGTTTACATTTGTGGGGATTGCATCGAGCTCTGCCAGCAAATTCTCGATCAGGAACGGAAGCGCCGCGGCGTCCCCAAGACGCTGTTTACCGATATCCCGACTCCGCGCGAAATCAAGGAACAGCTCGACGCTTACGTCATCGGCCAGGAGCGCGCCAAGAAGGTCCTGGCGGTCGCCGTGCATAATCACTACAAGCGGCTGGTCCACGGTGAGGAAGCCGAGACCGACGTCGAGCTCGACAAGTCGAATATTCTCTTGATCGGCCCGACTGGCTGCGGCAAGACGTTACTCGCGCGAACCCTGGCGCGCGTTCTCAACGTGCCATTCGCCATCGGCGACGCGACGACGCTCACCGAGGCAGGCTATGTCGGCGAAGACGTCGAGAATATTCTGCTCAAACTGTTGCACGCGGCGGATTTCGATCTCGAGGCGGCACAGCGCGGCATTATTTATATCGATGAGATCGACAAGATCGGCAAGACGACGCACAACGTTTCGATCACGCGCGACGTCTCGGGCGAGGGCGTTCAGCAGGCCCTTCTCAAAATGCTCGAGGGAACGGTGGCCAACGTGCCGCCCCAGGGGGGCCGCAAGCATCCCGAGCAGCAATACATTCAGATGGACACGACGAATATCCTGTTCATCTGCGGCGGGACGTTCGTGGGGCTCGAGAATATCATCGCGCGGCGCGTCGGGCGTAAGACGATCGGCTTTGGCAGCCAGACGCAGGCCGAGCAACATACCGACCTTGGCGAGCTCCTTGGCAAGGTCACGTCAGACGATCTTCTCGAATTCGGCCTGATCCCCGAATTCATCGGCCGGCTACCGGTGCTCAGCCCGCTCATGCCGCTCGACGTCAACGCGCTCGTTCAAATCATGACCGAGCCGCGCAACGCGCTGGTGAAGCAATATCGCCGCTTCTTCGACATGGAAGGAGCCGATGTCGAATTCTCGGCCGACGCCCTCGAGGAAATCGCCAAGAAGGCCAAAGCCAAAGACACCGGCGCTCGCGGTTTGCGGTCGATCGTCGAAGAGATCATGCTCGACATCATGTTCGACCTTCCCGATCGCGCCGCCAAGGATAAGGGCAAGTTTCTTGTTACAGGCGAGGTCGTTCGCAAGGAGAAGAGCCTGTTTGACACTCCGCCGCTGCCGCTGACGACCAAGGGTTCCGATCGTGAGCGCAAGAAAGAGAGCGCGTAGTCGGAATCTCGGCCCGGTATCGCGCACGGCCAGTCACGTCCGCTTCCGGTTCGAGCGTTGAACAGGCGCGGTTCTCGAATTGGACATTAAAGGCCAGAAGCCTGTCTTGTCGTTCCGGTATAGCCGTGTCTGCCCACGCGACCGCGAGGCCGTCATGAGTCGTGTCGACAACCTTGAACCCAAAACGGTCCCAGTACTCGAGGCTGGTCAACGTCTTGACCAGCGCACGTTTCACGAGCGCTATGAGGCGATGCCGCCGAACGTGAGGGCCGAACTCGTTGGGGGGGTTGTCTACATGCCGTCGCCGCTCAGTCACGATCATGGAGATCAGGACAACGTTGTCGCGGGCTGGTTGTTTTATTACAGGGCGTTCACGCCCGGCGTTACAAGTCCCGGTAACGCGACGGTAATATTAGGTGACGACAGCGAAGTTCAGCCCGACGGTCAGCTCAGAATCCCGCGCGACCTTGGAGGCCAAACCGAAATCAACGAAGACGGCTACATCACCGGTGCCCCCGAGCTTGTTGCTGAAGTCGCGCTTTCAAGCCGCTCTCACGATCTGAACGCGAAAAAGTTCGATTACGAACGCGCTGGCGTTTGCGAATATCTGGTTGTTGACGTCGGCCCCGAAATCATTCACTGGTTCGTCCGCCGCAACAATCGCTTCGAGAATCTGCTTCCAGGGCCGGACGGAACTTATCGATCCACGGTCTTCCCGGGGTTATGGCTCGACGCCAAGGCCCTTTTCGACCCGGATTTGTCAAGGCTGATCGAGGTTCTGGAACAGGGTCTCGCGACACCGGAGCACGCCGCTTTCGTGGCGAAACTATCAGACGCACAGCGAGCACGCGGAACCAACGCGTAATCGGAGTTGAAACACGCCTTTCACCTCGCGCCGCCTCGCGCGAGCTTCCTGAGCAGGTCGAGCCCTTTGCGTAAATGCTCGTCGGCCACCGCGTACGAAATGCGAAAGTGGCTGTCTCGCTGCGAAAACACATTGCCCGGAATAATCAGCAGGTTGTTGCGGATGGCCTCGGCGACAAACTCCGAGCCGCTGCCCCATGGGCGCGAGGGAACGCGTAGAACGCCCCCTCGGGAAAGGCCAGCTCGAAATCGTCGCGGAGGGCTTCAACCACCATATCGCGTTTCCGTCGATAGCCGTCGATTTGCGCGGTTAGATCCTCATCGAGCGCCGCGACGCCGCCGTACTGGGCCATGCTGGGGGCGCACACGAAGCTGAACTGTTGCAGCTTGGCCATCTCCTGCATGAGCCGCGTCGGGCCGTGTGCGTAGCCGAGCCGCCAGCCGGTCATTCCGTACGTCTTGCTGAAGCCGTCAACCACGAGCACATCTTCATTCCAGGTCGCGGGAGTCGCGAACGGGTGGTCATAGCAAAAAGCTCGGTACACCTCGTCACTGATGAGCAAAATGTCGCGCCTGGCGCAGTAGCTCGGCGATGTCACGAATCTCGTCGGCCGTGCACACGACGCCCGTCGGATTGGCCGGACTATTCACCACCATGCACTTGGTGCGCGGGGTGATCGCGGCTTCGACTTTACCCACGTCGATCCGAAAATCAGGATATGTGTCGACGAGCACGGATATGCCGCCGGCCAGCGTGGCCAGGTGGCGATACATCACGAAGTAAGGATCGAAAACGATCACCTCGTCGCCGGGGTTAACCACGCAAGAGAGTGCCAGCAAGAGCGCTCCGGACGTCCCGGCCGTGATCAGCACCTGGCGATCGGCGTGGCCGAATTGCGCATCGACGGATTCCTGGATTTTGCTTCTTAGCTCGGGGATGCCTTGCGTCACGGTGTAAGCGTTGCGGCCGGCCCGAATGGCGTTGATGGCCGCGATCTTCGCGGGCTCGGGGACGTCAAAATCGGGGAGTCCGATCGAGAGGTTGATCGGGTCTTTCATGGATTTTGACATATCGAACGCCTTACGGATCCCCGAGGCGTCGATATGCTTCATCCTGTCGGCGATCCAGGCGTCATTCACGGAAGGAAACTCATCGCGTGAGGTTTGGTGCTTCGCCGATGCGGCCGGGAAAGTCGGCGGTAAGCGATTGGTCTGGTCTAGTAGGTGATCAGGCTTGTCACTTCACCGGGCTCAAGCCGGGCGCGGCCGCCGAGAAACGATAATTCGATGACGAACGCGCAGGCCACGACTTCCGCGCCGGTCGACTCGACAAGGTCGCGGCAAGCCCGCATGGTCCCGCCGGTCGCGAGCACGTCGTCGATCAAGAGAACGCGACGGCCCGGGCCAAATGCGTCTGTATGAACCTCGAGCTTGTCCTTGCCGTATTCGAGCTGATACTCGAGTGCGATTGTCGCGTACGGCAGTTTTCCCGGTTTACGAATCGGCACGAAGCCGGCGTTCATCGCGACCGCAAGCGGAGCACCAAAGATAAAGCCACGCGCCTCGGCGGCGGCGATCACGTCGATTCCACGGCCGACGAACTTCGCCTCGAGCTGAGCGATCGTCTCGCGGAGAGCGGCGGCGTCACTGAGCAGCGGCGTGATGTCCTTGAACTTGATGCCCGGCTTGGGGAAATTGGCAATGTCGCGGATGAAGTCACGAATGTCCAGGCGCGCGGAATCGGGCATCGCTGTCACACTCCCTGACCCTGGACTCGTGAATTCGGTTGGACCAGAGCACGCCCCGGGCAGAGTCCGTGTCAGCAAGTCTCGCTCCGTCCATCCATCCGTCCGACCGGTTGACACCACTATCGGGGAAGTTTGTTCCGTTGTCCAGGTTGCCTCGTCTGCTGTTGCCGCGGGGAGGGCGAAACCTCATCGAACGATGCGACAGGGTCGTGTGGCGTTTCCAAGCGCTGCGAGAGCGGCCTTGTGCGGGCCGCCGAAGGCCTCGGCCCGCGCGGGTCGCTCGGCCTCCCGGACGGTCATTGGAAGAGCGAGACTCTGTCGAGCTGCCGAGGCACTCGGCTCGCGGGACGCTCGCCCTCCCGGGGGCTTTTGGGGGGCGAGACTTTGTCGAGGTGCCGAGGTACTCGGCTCGCAGGGACGCTCGCCCTCCCGGGGCACTTGGGAGGGCGAGACTCTGTCGAGCCTCACGGCTTATCCCCGGCGAATCTCGCAGCCATCGGGCACGCAGGAAACACGGCGTTTTCGGCCACGTCGGCGTGCGGGGCGGGACGTCAGTTCGACGGCGGAGCCGCCGTCGCCGGCGATGTTGCGGCGCTCGTGGGAGCGGCCGTCGTCGTCGCGTTCGATGTGGCAGCGCCGGTGCGGCCCGCGGGGGTCGCGGCACCCGTTCGACCCTTTAACGGTCCCTGCATCTTGTCGAATTGCTTTGCGGCATCGGCCGACAGGCCGACTGGCGTCGGCAGCTTGGCTCGCGTCACGCCGGCGCCCGAGGCGGCTGCGGCTGCTTTGGCGTCGGCCCCCTTGTCGCCGTTCTGGCCGGCCATCAGCTTGACGTTGCCATCAACGCCGTACGAGGGATCCTTCTCTTCGTTTGCCAGCTTGACCGTTCCGACAAACTGGTTTTCAATCGCAGCCGACTTCAGCAGGTCCTTGAAGCACTCTTGCATCGCTTCCTTGAGCTTGACCTCGTAGATCATCTCGTATGTTTGCTTTTGAACTCGCGGATCCTTGAGCGACGCCGTGGAATCGGCGGCCACCACTGACTCGCGGCGCAAGATGATCCACATCGACTCCGCAATCTGAATCGGGCCCGTGAAATCGCCGTCTTTCGGCTTGTGGGTCGGATCCTTGTCGGACGGGTCGCCGTCGACAAGCTGATAAAACGCGGCGTCCGAGAGGTTCTGCGGGTAGGCGTGGCGCGTGATCGGCTCGGCCAGGAGGCCGCCGAGCGAGCGGCTCGCCGTGTCGAGCGACTGTTCCTGGGCGATCTTCTCGAATCCGCCCGGATTCTTACGAAGCTCTTCCCAGATGGCGATCGCGGTCGGCGACTTGTTGACCAGGATCATTCGGCACCGCAGCTTCTCGCCAAACTGGGCTTCAAATGCCTTCTTCAAGTCGTCGGGCGTGACCACGACTCGATTCGAGCAGAGCTTGCGCAGCGCCAGGGCCGGATAGATGATATCGCGTGCGTACTGCACGGGGCTGATGTTTCGTTCTTTATCGAGTGTGCGCAGCCATCCCTCACGGCTGATCCCATAGCGCTGGGCAACGGTATCAATCTCCTGATCGATTTCGCCGCCGGTGACTTCGAGTTTCTGAGACCGCAGGGCCTGATCGATGAGTGTGCGGTTGATCAGGAGCTCGAGGATCTCCTTGCCGCGGCGGGCCACGCACTCATCGGCGAGCTGCTGACGGGTGATCACCTGGTTATTGACGATCGCGATGGGATCGCCCGGATTGACCGGGATCGCCGTTGGCTTGAGACCCGGGACGTCGACGTCCCGGGGGTTGACCTTGTACTGCTCGACGAGCTTGGCGTTGGGGGCCGGCGGGGGTAATTGTGGGTTCCGCGGCGCCTTGCTGTGCGCGAGCCAGGCCGGGCGCGCCGTTCACCGAAGCCGCCAAGATGAAAGTCAGTAACCACACTCCGCGACCGCGATCCTTTGCGATCATCACGTGGCGTCTCCCAATTCCGTTGGTTTCCGCGATTTTCTCAAGTTCCTGGACGTTCCGGTCGAGACTCTAGGTTTTTGTCCGAAAATGGTCAATCGCAACTGCAAATGCACCGAATCACCCGCTGGCCGCCAAACGAAAAACCATGGCGTTCGAGCGGAAACCCGCTGCCGGACCGCCGACCGCGGTTCTTGCGTGCGCTCTTCGGCTGATTCATAGTTGTCATCAAGAGAAAACGACTTCGCGATCATGGCGGAAACATCGGATGACCAGACAACTTGCCGGGCGCGCGTGGCTGATCGCATCGATTGTCTTTGCACCGAACGCATTGAAAGCGCTCGGAAGCGACGAGGTGTTCACGAAGCACGCCGTCGCGGCCCAGGAGGGGAACGCCGCGGAGATCGGCCGCGAGGTGATGCGCCGCGGGGGAAACGCCGTTGACGCCTCGATCGCGACGGCCCTGGCGCTGGCGGTGACGCTGCCCGAGGCGGGCAACCTCGGAGGGGGCGGATACATCGTGGCTTACCTGGCCGAGCGGCACGAGGTGGTGACGCTCGACTTTCGCGAGGTCGCGCCGCTGGCGTCGAGCCCGCGGATGTACCTCGATGCCGACGGCAAGCCGCGGCCCCGTCATCGCGCCGGCGCGTGGGCGGCCGGGGTGCCCGGCACCTTGCGCGGGCTGGGCCTGGCGCATTCACGATTCGGGAAGACGCCGTGGCCCGACCTCGTTCGACCGGCCGCTCGTCTTGCCAGTGACGGATTCGTCATCTCGGCCGACCTCGCCGGTACGCTCAACCGCCAGCTTGCCAAACGCGAAGCTGCCCCCGGCAGGCCGTCGCAACGGCGCAGTGACGTCGCCAGGCTTGGCGATTTTCCCGAGTCGATCGCCGCCTTCGGCAAGCCTGACGGCACAGCCTGGCACGAAGGTGACCGGCTCATTCAGCGCGACCTCGCCAGAACCCTCGAACGGCTCGCCAGCGGCGGCCCCGACGAGTTCTACACGGGCGAGACGGCTCAGCTCATCGCAACGTATATGACCCAGCACGGCGGATTCGTTTCGCTCGACGACCTGAAATCGTACCAGGCCAGGATCCGCCCTCCTGTTCACACCACGTTCCGCGGCTTTGACGTCTACAGCATCGGGCCATCATCGTCTGGCGGAATCGTCTTGTGTGAGATGCTCAACATCCTCGAGCGATATGATCTCCGGTCCGATGGCCGGGAGTCGCCGCGCACGCTTCACCGCGTGACCGAGGCGATGCGCAGGGCCTTTTACACGCGAGCCACTCAACTGGGCGATCCCGACTTCGTCAAGGTTCCCAGCGATGAGCTGACCTCGAAGGACTATGCCGACAAGCTGGCCCGCTCGATCACCGACCGGGCGACGCCCAGCCAGGAGCTTGCATCTTTTCCAATTGCCGGGCTCGAAGGCGAACACACCACGCACCTCTCGTGCATCGACGGCGCCGGAAATGCCGTGGCGCTGACCTATACGCTCGAAGATTCCTACGGGGCGAAGTGCGTCGTATCCGGGGCCGGATTCATCCTCAACAACGAGATGGGCGACTTCAACATCATCCCCGACCGAACGGACGCAGCCGGGCGAATCGGGACCGTGCCCAATCTGATCGCCCCGCGCAAGCGAATGCTCAGCTTCGCAAACCCCGACCCTGGTGCTCAAAGACGGTAAGGTGCAAGTTGTCACCGGCTCGCCGGGCGGGCGCACGATCCCGAACACGGTGCTCTGGGTTGTGCTCAATCTCGTCGAGTTCGGCCTCGAACCGCGTGCCGCCATCGACGCGCCGCGGACGCATCACGCGTGGTTCCCCGACGTTTTGGTTCTGGAGGGCTCGTCATGGACCGAGCGAACCAAGTCGGCACTCGTGGCGCTGGGATATAAGCTGGGTACGGCGTCCCATCAGGGGGATGCCAACTCGATCGTCGTCGACCAAGGCGGCCAGCGTATTCACGCGATAGCCGATCCTCGCCGTTCGACGTCGCGTGCCGCGGGCGATTGATTGATGGATCGATTGAAACACGCACAAATACGGTCGTAGCGATACGTCGATCGGAGGCTCGCGAGTCGATCGTGTGCGTGTTGGACAGTGCACGTTCTCGGTGACCCAGCGCGCCACGACCTTCCCGCGGGCGTGCACTCGTGGGTGTGACGGCCAGAGCCGGTCCGCGGTGTGCCGTGCAGTCGCCAGCGAATGTCAGCGCCGCGTGGCAACGAGATACATGTTGACGGGCCAACGTACGTCGGACCGGGTCGTCTGGGCGTTCCGAGCGGGGGTGGCCGCGACCTGCGCCACGCGATTTGGCCCCTGAAATGAATTCTTTGACCTAATTAAAACGATTGCGCGGCACAACAGCGTGAATGCGCCGTATAGAAAAACGTGATGCCCGCGGACCAACGGCCTGCCGAGTACGCTTGGCGGCGCGAGACGACCCCGCGAAGAGCACTGCGCGTATCAACGATGACCTGCCTGTTCCTGGCAAGGCGGCCGGGGGCGGATTTTTCGTGGAGGTGACGCACCGTGACGACTCCTGCTCGTTCGGACAGTCCGACAATTTTGCTTCGCATCAGTGACAAGAAAGCCCACATGCATCGTTCGTTCAACGATTTTAGCCAGGCCCTCGAGAGCGCCGAGGCTTATGCGGGCGCGGGCTTTCACGTGGCGATGATCTCGGCGACGGGCCGGTTCCTGATGGGGTTTGACGAGCGCCGGCAGCCGCTGGCTGTCTGACGTCGGCCACGTGCGACGATGGCGTACGAACACAACTTTCCCGGGGAATTCCGGGCAAAAGTCGCCCTTTTTCCGAAAAAAAGCTCGAAAATACGGCAAAAATCGATGTTTTGACCTGATTTTGCTGAATCTTTTCGGGATAATCGTCGAATACGATCACCAGGAACGTCGGTGATCTCCCTTAAAAGTAAGGGTAAAGACCGACTGGTTCGTATGGTTCGTACCAGGCGAAGTCAGAGACAATCCGTTAGGAGGGCTCAGAATCCATGGCCAAAAAAGCCGCAACTCCAGCCGCTGCCCCCAAGGCAGCCACACCCGCCGCCGGTTCATCGGGAACGAGTGCGAAACCCGCGACGAAGGGTGAGATTTACACCAAGCTCGCAACGAAGACGGGGCTGTCGAAGAAGCAAGTTTCGACGGTCTTTGAATCGTTGACCGAGATGATCGGCAACGAGCTCGGCAAGAAAGGCCCTGGTATGTTCATCGTGCCCGGGCTGCTCAAGCTCAAGATCGTTCGCAAGCCGGCCACCAAGGCGAAGACGGGCATCAATCCGTTCACCAAGGAGCCGATGACCTACAAGGCGAAGCCGGCACGCAACGTCGTGAAGGCTTTGCCCCTCAAATCGCTCAAGGAAATGGTCTGAGCGGCTTCGCGGGCGCCTGCCACGAATAATCCAATCTCCGACCTGTCCTGAGCACTTCCACCTCGCGCCGTGTCGACCGGGCTTTTCTGGTCGACTCGGCGCGTCTATTTTTGCTTGCTCGACGCGATCGCGAACTCAATTTCGACAAAGTCGCCGCAGGATCTTGGCAGCGGTTTATAGCACGCGGTAGCCGGGTCATTCTGGGCCTTGGTGGTCATCTTGACGCTTCGCACTTCCCGCGGTTTGTCTCTCGCCGGGGAAGGTAGCCGTGTCTATTTAGGGGCGGGACTCATCGTCATGGCGGGGTTGACGCCTGGCGGCTCGCTGTGCGATACCACTCGACATAATGCCTGATTCCCTCTCCAAAAGACGTCGTGGGCGCATAGCCGAGCTCGTCGCGTGCACGGTCGATCGCGGCGAATGTTTGCCGGACGTCGCCGGGTTGTTCCGGCAGCGAATGGATCACCACCGGCTTGTCGAGCGCTTTGCCAATCGTGGCGATCATGTCACGAAGCGCAATCGGCTCCGAGTGCCCCAGGTTATAAAGGTGATGCCTCGAACATCGATCGATTGCGCGGATGATCCCGTCGACGAGGTCGCCGACATAGGTGTAGTCGCGCCGGGTTCCACCGTCGCCGAACATCGGCACCGGCTTGTTGTCATCAATCAGCCGCACGAACTTCGCAATGGCCAGATCGGGACGGTTGCGTGGGCCGAAGGCCGTGAAGAAGCGCAGGCCCGTCACCGGCAGTGCATGCAAATGATGGTAGGTGTGCCGCCAGAAGCTCGCACGCCTTCTTCGTCGCCGCATAGGGGCTAATAGGCAGGTCGACGGGATCCGTCTCGCGGAACGGCGCATCGGGCCGATCGCCATAGACGCTCGAGCTGGAGGCGTAAATGAAACGCGGCCGCCGGGATGTCCGCACGGCCGCCTCGAGGACGTTGACGGTGCCCATGACGTTGACGGCGACATAGGCGCGCGGATCTTCGATGCTCGGTCTCACGCCGGCGCGGGCCGCCAGGTGGACGATGACATCGGGATCGAAGCGCTCGACCAGGGCGTCGACCCTGGCCGCGTCGCGTATATCGAGCTCGGCCACCTCACAGCGGCCGCTCTGCATGGCACCAGCGAGATTGGCGATCTTTTGAGCCCGGTCGTAAAACGGGTCGAAGTTGTCGACCACCAGAAGATGATCACCCTGGGCCAGCAGGCGGTCGACAAGGTGCGAGCCGATGAAACCGGCGCCCCCGGTGACGATGGTCTTCATGGCGCATTGCCGTAAGAATGCTAGGCCGCGGGGAGACGAAACGATTTCAGCAGCTTACAAGAGTCGCCAACTGGTTCAAGACGGGTCAAGGGCCCGAGCCAGAGCGTGCGGCTCGGTCGCGTTGACAACCGGCGGGCGTGCGACCTGCGGATGATCGATGGCCGCGTGAGCCGCGGCACGGGCCGCGATCGCCACGGGCGTCGAATAAACGCCGAGCAAGAGCGTGAGCGATGCACAGACCCCCGTCGCCAGCGCGATCGGCCAGCCACCACCCAGTGTCACCTCGTCCTTCGCGGGTCGCAAGTACATCACCACCACGATTCGAAGGTAGTAATACGCGCCCGCGGCCGCGCTCAACATGCCGATCACCGCCAGCACAACAAATGTCGATGACTCTCCCCGCTCGGACGCCGCCAGGAGCGATCCGAAAACCTCGAATTTCGCCCAGAAACCGATCAAGGGGGGAATGCCGGCCAGACTGAGCAGGCAGAGCGAAAGCGCGACGGCAACCCAGGGTTGGGTCCAGCCGAGGCCAGACAGGTCGTCGACTGTCTCGACAATCTGGCCCCTGATGCGAAGCGCTGAGAGTGCGGAGAACAAGCCGAGTGTCATCACCGCATACGCGAACAGATAAAAGAGCACGCCCTCGGACCCATAGAAGATGCCGCCCCCGTGCCCCTCGCTACAGAACGAAGCCGTCACGCCAACCATGATGTATCCCGCGTGCGCGATCGACGAATACGCCAGGAGGCGCTTGAGGTTCTCCTGGAGCAAGGCCACGAAATTGCCCCAGATCATCGTGGTCGCGGCGATGACCCAGGCCAGGGTGATTACCTGTTGCATCAGGGGGTCGCCAGGGTCCTTGGCGGCGAGGATGGCCGTCAAAGCCCGGAGGATCGCCAGGAAACCGACCGCCTTGGGCACCCACGCGAGCATCGCCGTGATCGCCATTGGCGAACCTTGATACACGTCGGGCGCATAAAAGTGCAAGGGCACGGCCGCGACCCGGAAGCAAAGCCCCGCGAGGATGAACGCGATGGCGATCAAACCGAGCTGGATTTGCGGCACATTCGTCAGCTTGTCAAAGAGGTAGCCAATCGCCTTCAAGTTGCTGATCCCGAGAATGCCATAAAGGTAGGCAAGGCCGAAGAGGAGCAAGCCCGAGGAAAAGATGCTGAGGAAAAAATACTTGGTCGCGGCTTCCTGGGTGGCCTGGTTGCGCCTCGATAAGTAGAGCAACAGATACGTCGGCATGCTCACGAGCTCGAGGCCGACGAACAAGAAGACCAGCTCGTTGGCCGCCGCGACCAGCATGGCGCCGGCGTTGAGGATCAGAAGAGCCCCGAAGAACTCACCGGCGCGGTCGTCGGGCGGCTCGTGATGAGCGAGCGCCAGCAGCACAAAACCGGCCAGAAGAAGCACGAGACGTGCGTAAAACGACAGATCGTCATTGAGGGCGACGGCCGAGTAAACGCCGGTATGGTGGTCGCGCAGCACGTAAAGGGCCACGAGGGCCGCGCCCATCGCGCCACCACCGAGGTACGACCAGAAGTGCCGCGGCGCGCTGATGAACGCCGATACCGTCATCATTCCCATCGCGGTGAACAGCAACAGGAACTCGGGGATCAATATCAGGACGGTTTGCTCGAAATCGCCAAGCGCAGCTACTGGAGGGATTCATGGCCGCATCTCTTCTTGATTCGTGATCGGCGCCAACGAAGGCCAATCATGGTTTCGGGGTTTCCTTCGCCGGCGCCGAGGTACTCTTTTCGGCTGGCTTGGCCGTCTGACTCTGGCTCGTCGCGGTTTCCTTCGCCGGCGCCGAGGTACTCTTTTCGGCTGGCTTGGCCGTCTGACTCTGGCTCGTCGGGGTTTCCTTCGCCGGCGTCGGGGAGCTCTTTTCGGCTGGCTTGGCCGTCTTACTTTTGCCTTTGCCTTTGCCGGTCGTGGACTTGGTGGTCGATTTCGCCGGCGCCGAGCCCTTCTTCTTGGAAGAGCCCCCGCCCCCTTTTCGAAACGCCTGGGCGAAGCCCTCGCGTTCCGTGGCAGCCTGGCGCTCGGTCGTGGCTCGCTCAAGCTGCGCCTGGGTGTTGCGGTCGAGGCGGCCCATGGCCGGACGAATTTGATCGAGGAATGGCCGTGGGTAAACGCCGATGAGCACGATCAGCGAAAGGATCGGTGTCATGCCGGCGACTTCGTGCCAGCCGATCGGTGCGATTGGCGGGTGATTCGTCGCGTGATCGCCGGGTCCGGTCGTTTCACCACTCGCCGCGTCGTGTGCGGGCTCGCGCAGGGGTCCGAACACCACCGCTCTGAGCACCCACAACAGATAGCAGGCGCCTAGAACCATGCCCGTGGCAGCGAAGACCGCCGCACGTCCGCTCTTCTGAAACGTTCCCGCCAGGATCGGAAACTCGCCGACGAAGCCGTTGAGACCGGGCACCGCCGCCGACGCGAGCGCCGAGGTGATGAAGAAGAACGCGAGGATCGGCAAGCGGTTCCACAGTCCGCCAAGCTGGGTCATGTCGCGCGTGTGGTAGCGCTCGTAGATCATGCCCACGCACGCGAACAGGGCTCCCGTCGATAGTCCGTGATTGATCATCTGAATGGCCGAGCCGTCGAGACTCGTCGCATTGAGGGCGAAGATCCCCAGGACGATGAATCCCATGTGGCTCACCGAGCTATAGGCGACCAGGCGCTTGATATCCGTCTGCGCCAGGGCCGCGAGCGCACCATAAATGATGCCGACGATCGCCATCGTCGCCATCAGCGGAAACAACCGCGCCGCGGCCAGCGGAGTCATGCCGACGTTGAACCGCAAAAGACCATATGTGCCGACCTTGAGCAGTACGCCCGCAAGCAGGATCGACCCGGCCGTCGGCGCCTCGACGTGAGCCAGTGGCAACCACGTGTGAAAGGGAAACATCGGCACCTTGATGGCGAAACCGGCCAGGAGCAGCAGGAAGATCAGCACCTGCGGGCTCGTCCAGGAATCGGTGTTATGCCACTCGGGCCAGTGCATCGCCGCCAGGCCGCTCGTCAGCTCGGGAATCGAAAATGTGACGCATGTTCGACCCCCCGTGCTGATAGAGCACGACCACAAGCGCAATCACCCCCAGCAATGTCAGCAGACTGCCGGCGAGCGTGTACAAGAAAAACGTGACCGCCGCCCGCGCGCCGTTGCGGGCCGCCCCAGATCCCGATCAGGAAAAAAAGCGGGATCAGCGTGAACTCGAAAAAGATGTAGAAGAGCACCACATCGAGGCTGGCGAACAGCCCGAGCAGACCGGTTTGCAACGCCAGCAGAAACGCATAGTAGAGCGACGCTTTTTCGGTGATCGACTGCCATGACGCCGCGAACGCTGTGAGCATGAGAACCGAAGTCAACATGAAGAGCCAGAGCGACAAGCCATCGAGCCCGAGGGCAAACCGGATGTCGGGCCGCTCGATCCAGCGCCAGCCCTAGCGGCCGTCGCTCCCCGAAAATGCGAACTGAGGGCCGACCACATCGGTGTGAAAGCCGATCAGCAAGATCAGGCTCAGTGCGAGAGTCGCCAGCGTGAATGACAGTCCGATCAAACGCGCCGTTCGCGCTCGAGCCCGGGCGTCAGTACGCAGAACCAGGCTCCCCACGATCGGAAGCAGGACCGTGATCGCCAGAAGTGTCGCCATCCGTCATTCCTCGCGGCCAGAAACCTCAAACCCCGAACGCAAACTCATTTGATCACTCGCGACCGAGTCAGACCAGTCAGGTCAGCACCTTCATCAGCAACAAGACGAAGAGCAGGAACACGATCGAAAGAGCCGATGCCGACGCATATTGCTGGATCAGACCGTTCTGATACCGCGCCAGAAATCGGCGGCCGACCAGCCGTGGCAGCTGGGCCACGCCAAGCACCAGGCGGTCGACCAGATAGGTATCGAGAAAGTCGCAAACAACGGCGAAGCCACGCGTCGGCCCGACGACCACCCAGCCATAGAGCTGGTCAACGCCGAACTTGTTGACCGACGCCTCATAGAGCGGCCGCATCCGTTGAGCCAGTCTGTGCGGGAAGCGGGCTCGACACCGGCGTACATCGCATAACTCATCCCGATGCCCACGACACCCGCAAACGTGCCGACGATCGGCCGTCACCCAGTCGAAATGGTGTTCTTCATGGTGGAGACGCCTCGAACCCGAACGTCGCGTGCAGGTGATGGGCAAACCACTCCGACGTGCCCCAGAACGGCCCGGCGGCCAGGCAGACCAGGCCGATCAAGATCGTGCACGCCGCCAGCGCGAAGAGCGGATACGTCATGATCGGAGGCGACTCGTGGCCGACATGCGAGCCATGACCGTGATCGCCGGCCGCGTCATGACCATGATCGCCGGCCGCGTCGTGGCCGTGCTCGTGCCCCGTACCGTGATCGGAAATCACCACGTCTTGCGGAGCAGTCGCCTGCGCTTCCGGATCATCGGGGCTCGGCAGTTTTTCGACACCCCAGAACGTCATGAAAAAAGCCCGGCCCGTGTAAAACGCCGTCAAGAACGCCGTGAAGACGGCAACCCAGTAAATCAAGATGTAAATGGAGCCCCCCTCGTGCGCGGCCAGCTTGATGGCGAGGAGGATCTCGTCCTTGCTGAAGAACCCCGACAGCGGGAAGATCCCCGACAGGGCGAGCGCCCTACCGCGAACGTCGTGCAGGTATAAGGCAAGCGATGGCGAAGACCGCGGAACCGCCGCATATCGATCACGTCGCCCATCGCGTGCATGACGCTGCCGGCGGCGAGGAACAACAGGGCCTTGAAAAACGCGTGCGTGAACAGATGGAACATGCCCGCGACGATCGCAAGCTGCGCCACATTGCCCACGCCCGAGCCGAGCGCCATGAACATGTAGCCAAGCTGGCTGACCGTGGAATAGGCCAGCACTCGCTTCAGATCGGTCTGGGTCACGGCGATCGCCGCGGCCAGAAGGGCCGTCGCGCAGCCGGTCACCGCGATCAGGGTCAAAACCCCGGGGGCCAGGGTCAAAAGCGGCATCGACCGCGCGATCAAATAGACGCCGGCCGTGACCATCGTCGCGGCGTGAATCAAGGCCGAGACCGGGCTCGGGCCTTCCATCGCGTCGGGAAGCCACACGTACAAGGGGATCTGGGCACTCTTGGCCGTCGCCGCCCAGAAGAGCAAGAGGCCGATCCCGACGATCGCGTCATGAGGGATCGCGTGCAGCGTAGCCTCGCTCAGCACATTGGTATAGCTCAGGTCGTGGTTGGGCACGATCGACCAGAGCCAGAAGATCGCGATCGCAAACCCGAAGTCGCCGATCCGGTTCACCAGGAACGCCTTCATGGCGGCGGCCGCCGCCGCGGGCCGCGTGTGCCAGAAACCGACGAGCAGATAGCTGCAAACGCCCACGCCCTCCCAGAAGCCATACGTCAACACGTAATTATTCGAAAGCACAAGGCCCGTCATCGAGAACACGAACAGGCCGATCAAGGCAAAGAACCGCCGATAGGCCGGGATCGCCCGCCATGTAGCCCGCCGCGTAAATGGCCACGAGCGACGAGACGAACGTCACCATCGACAGCATCATCGTGGTGAGGCCGTCGATGCGGAACTCGATGGGAACATCGAGGTTGCTGATCGTCAGCCAGCTCATGACCGGTCATCGTCTTGTCCGGCCCCGCGGAGAAGAGCAAGCCGAGCGAGACCAAGAAAGCCAGGGCAATGCCGGCGACCACGGGGATGTGCGCATCGGTCCGCATGCGTTTGGGACCGAGGACGGCCACGCCCGCGCCGAGAAGCGGGCAACAAGGGAATCAACCACGCGATACCGGGAAAAAAGTCCGACACCTGACCGCTCCTCGCTGCATTTCGTTCGATGATGATCGCGGACCAACCGTCCCGGACCCTTTGTTTCGCGCCGTTCTGACCGCCGCGTCGGGCGCCGAGCTTTACTGAAACGATCACGCGGCCGCACGCTCCGCAGCCCTGGGCTTCTGTGTTTCAATTCCGCCGCTCGATCCAGGGTTGATGTGGGATGCGGCGGCTCGACGCCGGCCGCTGTCAGGTGCGGATAAGACTCGGGACCGGGTTCCTCGGCCGGTTGCTCGGCCAGCCGGACTTCGTCGAGAATGGCCGTCGTCGGGTAGCCCCGCCTCGCGAATGTCTTGCCAGAGCGTGACGTCGAGCGACGACTTCTGGTTGTACAAGATCACGATCAAGGCCAGCGCGATCGACGCTTCGCAGGCCGCCACGGTGAGGATCACGATCGTGAAGATCTGTCCGGTGAAGGTGCCGTGATAGCGGCCGAAGCCGACCAGGGAAAGCGCCGTCCCCTGCAGCATCATCTCGGCCGACAGGAACATCACGATCAGGTTCCTGCGCGACAGGAAGCCGAGCATTCCCAGCGCGAACAGCACCGCCCCGACCACCAGGTAATTCCTCAGGATATCAAGTGTGAAGACGTCAGTAGAGTCCATGAGAGTCTTTTTCTGAATTCGAGAGCCTGCTGTAATCGCGGATAACGAAGTCGTCGAGCAACGCGGTCAGTCTTGTTTGCCAGTCGATCATCGGGTCACGACCCGCTCCAGCCGCTTCGGATTGGTGATCGCGACGGCCGCGATCAGCGCGACAAACAGAAGAATGCCGGTGAGACCCGACCGTCACCAGATGGTCGGTGTAGAGCGACTCGCCTAACCCGGCGACGTTTTGCTTCTCGTGTCCCTTGTCATCAGCAGATCCACGAGGTCTGGCGATAGGCGCGGTCGAGCACCGCCAGCGGCTCGCTCAAGGGCTGGAGGTAATAGGTCTTCGGCAGATCGCGCGTTCGAATGACCGCGTTCTTGCTCGCGAAGCCGGGGGGCGAGCCAGGTAGCGGCTTGATCGACGACAAGGGCGGTCAGCGAGTAGAACAAGCACCAGAGGAGCAAGAAGCAGGTGAAGGTCGCGCTCGCCGGGCCGCGGGCCGCGCGGTCGTAGATCGCTTTTCCTTCCATCTGTGCCAGCATGATCACGAACAGGAACGTCACGATGATCGCTCCGGCATACACGATAACCGTGCCAGCCGCCAGAAACGGGTGCACTCGCCAGGAGGAACAGGCCCGACGTCGACAGGACGACCGAGGCAAACCAGAGCGCACTATAGATCGGGTTTCGGCTGGTGACCGTGAGCACCGCCCCGGCGACGGCCGCGGCGCTGAACACGTAAAAAAAGATCGACGTGAGCGGCGGGCCGGGCGCGGTCATCGAGGCCAGCAACCCCAGGAGCGCCAGCACCACGCAAATGCGTCCCGATATAGGTCGGCGCGACGGCCGGGATCGTGCCGTGTCGTTGCGGCAGCAACCAGTAGGTGCCCAGGGCACCCAGAACGATAATCACCGAGGCACTCAGCGATCGACATCGTGAAAGGCTTTCTGTCCGCAATGACTTCTGACGACGCCCGCTGGCGTCATCGATCCGTATTTCAAAGCGATCTTACTCGGTGGACGGCAGCATCTTTGTCGGCGTCCCCGGTTGCGCGGGCGGCTTGCCGTAACGCATCGGTTCCTGGTCCTTGGTGAGGTCGAACACCGACAGCAGCTTGGTCTTGTCGAAAATCATCTCCTCGCGTGCCAACCCGGTCAGGTCGTACAGACCGGTCAGCTCGATGGCCTCGACGGGGCACGCTTCCTCGCACATCCCGCAATAAATGCAGCGAAGCTCGTCGATCACGAAATTCTCGGGATACTTTTCGCGGTCGGGCCACGTCGGGGGGGCCGTCGCGCCGACGATATCGATGCAGTGCGCCGGACAGGCCGTCGCACACAGCATGCAGGCCACGCATTTGACGCGGCCCTGCTCGTCTTTGTTGAGCCGGTGCACACCCCGGTAGTTGGCGCTGGGACGTGCTGTTCCTCGGGATATTGAACCGTGATGGCCTTGTTCGCGAACATCACGCCCGCGATGTGCTTGGCTGTGACGCCCAGGCCCACGGCAATCTGCGGCAGGAAAAACTTTTCCCAAGACTTCAGTTGCGGGGGCTCCAGCTTCTTCAATTTCGGGTCATCCAGTCGCACGTCCAGGACTCCTCAATTTCGCACTCTCCAGAACCTTAAACGACGGCCCATTCACGACCGTATCATCTGAACGATGACCGCCGTCGCCACGAAGTTGACGATGGCCAGGGGTATCATCGATTTCCACGCCAGCTCCATGAGCTGATCGTAGCGAAACCGCGGCAAGGTCCAGCGCACCCACATGATGAACACGATCATCAAGCTGACCTTGAAGGTGATCACCAGCATCTTGGCGATCGCGCTGACGATGCCGGTTTGCTCCTGATTCAAAACGAACGGAAGCTCCCAGCCGCCCCAGAAGAGGATCACGGTCAAGAAACTGACTGTGATCACGTGCACATACTCGCCGAGGAAGAACATGCCGAACTTCATCCCCGAGTATTCGGTATGAAAGCCGCCAACGAGTTCTTGCTCGGATTCGGGCAGGTCAAAAGGGAGCCGGTTGGTCTCGGCGAACGCGCTGACCAGAAAAATCAAGAATCCGACCGGCGACGCGACGACGCCCCAGACGTGGCTGTCCTGCCAGTTGATGATCGTGTTCAGGTCGAGCGAGCCGGCCAGAGAACGATGCCAAGGATCGACATGCCCAGGGGGATCTCGTAGCTGATCAACTGGGCGCTCGAACGGAGGCCTCCGATAAACGAATACTTGTTATTCGAAGCCCAGCCCGCCAGGATGACGCCGTAGACCGCCAGGCTGCCGACGGCGAAGACATAAACGATGCCGACATCGACGTAGGGCGCGAACTGGAAATCGATGATCTGATTGGGTCCGACCGGACCGAACGGCACGACCGCGAAGGCGAGGAGGGCCGCGACGATCGCGATCATGGGCGCGAGCAGGTAGAGGGGCTTGTTGACATAACTGGGGATGACGCCCTCCTTGAGGATCATCTTGGCGCCATCGGCCAGCGGCTGGAGCAGGCCGAACGGGATGCCGAACTCGCCGCCGGCCCGGTTCGGCCCGATCCGGTCCTGCGCGTAAGCCGCGATCTTCCGCTCGACATAGATCAGGTAAGCGACGGCGCCCAGGATAATGTTGGTCACGATCCCGATCTTCACGAGCATGCCGACCAAGACCCACATGAACTCAATCCTTCCGGCTGAAACCAACTGGAGCCACAGGCCGCGGACAGTATAACAAGCACACGGCACGCGATCACGCCGCTAGCGGGCACGGCTCACGCCGTGCGCGAGAAACCAGGTATCGGTAAAGGCCGGCGGCACGGGCGGTCCGGCCGGCTTCGCGGCGGGGTCGAGCAAGACTCCGTAGGCCGGGAGCATACCCCCGTGCGCCACACTGAACGCCGGGACCGTCTCGGCGATCTCGGCCAGGACCTCGCTCGATTTGACCGGGCCCCCCGGCCGATTGAGCAGAATCGCCAGAAGGTCGAGGTCGGGCAGCGAACCGTCGCGCGGCGGCAGGGCCGCCTCGGAATATTGCAAGCGGCCATCGGCGTTGACATAGCTGCCGGCTTTCTCGGCAAACGTCGCGGCCGCCAGCACGACATCGGCGTGATCGGCCAGCGGCGTGGCGGTCGTATCTTGAACGACCAGGAACTCCACGCTTCGACCGCAGCGACGTTGCGCGAGCCTCGTCAATCCACGGGTCGATCGCGTCGGAGACGACGTACAGACCGCGAAACTCGCCGGCGCTGACGCGCCCGGCTAGCTCGTCGAACGAGACAACCTTGCCCTCAAAATGGTCGAGAATGGCCGCCACGCCCCGGCGATTCGGGCACTTCTCCGCGTGGATCGTGAACGGCCGCGGCACCACGAAGCTGGTGTCGCCGGTGCGCCCCTTCGACTGGTCGGGCGTGAAAGTCTGATCGCTGCCTGTGGTCGGAACCGGGCCCATGGCCAGAACGTTCGCCGGGTTCAACCCCTTGACGTAACGGGCGGCGAGGAACGCTTCCTCGACCGTCAAGAACGGCGACAGCACGCACGCGATCGAGCCGCCGCGCTCGGCGATGGCTCTTGAGACCTTGATCGGCCGCCTTGACCGCCTCGTCGATCGGCGTCACGGCGAGGTCGTTATTCTTGCGGACGTACATCGCCGCCAGCAGGTCGGGATCGTTGGCCGCCTTGTAGCTATACCGGCCTTCGTCGCAGATCCAGTAGTCGTTGACGAGGGGATTATGGCGGGGCTTGAACCGCCAGAGCGCCCCCGGTTTTCCTCGGCGCTGATGTTGCAACCGGTCGAGCAACGCGTGCAAATCGAGTCGTGCTTGGAGAGAAACCAGGCGCGTTGCTTGTGCAAGAAATCCTTGTCGAGCAGGGCACCGACCGGGCAGAGGTCGACGACGTTGCCGGCCAGCGGGTTGTCGACGGGCTCGCCCGGAAAGATGTCGATCTCGGCGTGGCTGCCGCGTCGCATCACCTCGAGCTCGCCCGTCTGGGAGATCTCGCGGGTGAACCGCACGCACCGCGTGCACATGATGCAGCGGTCCATGTTGAGCTGGATCAGGTCGGAGACGTCCTTGCGAGGGTTGACCGTCCGTTCTTCGACGAAGCGATGAACGGACTGCCCGTAGCGGAAGCTGTAGTCTTGCAGGCCGCACTCGCCGGCCTGGTCGCAGACCGGGCAATCGAGCGGATGATTGAGCAGCAGGTACTCCATGATCATCCGCTGATGTTCCTTGACCTTGGGGCTGTCGGTCACCAGCACGGTGCCGTCCTTGGCGGGCGTCTGGCAGCCCGGGGACCAGCTTGGGGAGCAGCTTGATCTCGCCGGTCTTGGCGTCCTTGGTGCCGACCTCGATCTCGCACATCCGGCAGTTGGCGACGACCGAGAGCGCGGGGTGCCAGCAGTAGTAGGGAATATCGACGCCGACCCGCTGGGCCATCTGGATGGCGTTGAGCTTTTCCCCCTCGGGGATCGTGTATTCACTGTTGTTGATGATGATGGTCGCCATGGGCTTCCTTTTTTATACCGGCCGCAACGCAGACGGCTTGATCTTGATTCGTTTCGTGCCGTGGGCGCGGTGAACTTTCTTTCGCGGATGATCGGTTAACGCGAGGCGGTCAATGATTGCGGGGACTGACAAACGATGCGAGGCCCCAGCGCACTGCTGTCACGATCCGAGCGGGGCGACACGATTATCGGGCGCGGCTGTCAGGATCGGAAGCTGGCCGGGGGCAAGGATCGCCTCGGCTCGAATACCGTGCGCGATCTTCTCTTGAAGCGGCGTGACGGCGGCCGGCGAGCCCTGGTGCGTGCGGATGTAATCTTCGAGCTCGCCGCGAAACTTGGCCACGGCGTTCTTGATCGGCCAGGCGGCACCATCGGAGAGGCCGCAGATGGTGGTCCCCGGGATGATCCCCATGTTGTTGGCGAGGTTGAGCATGATATCGAGGTCTTCGAGCCGCCCGCCGCCCGCCTTGATCCGCTTCATCGTCTTTAAGAACCAGGTCGTTCCCTCGCGGCACGGAGTGCACTGGCCGCAGCTCTCGTGGGCGAAGAAGCGGCACGTGTTGTAGAGATAGTCGACGATACTCGTCTGGTCGTCAAGCACCGTGACGGCGGCCGTTCCGAGGCCCAGGCAGCCCGGTTTGCGCAGGCTCTCGAAGTCGAGCGGCGTGTCGAGCTCGTCGGCCGAGAGAAGCCCCATGCTGATGCCGCCGGGCACCGCCGCCTTGGCCTTGCGGCCTTTCCAGACGCCGCCGGCGTGCTCGTCGATCAGGGCGCGGCACGTGACACCCAGCGGCAGCTCGACGCAAACTTGCTTGTTCACATGCCCCGACACGCAATAAAGCTTCGGGCCGTAGCTTTTCGGCACCCCGATCGACTTGAACCACGCCGCCCCGCGCTCGATGATATGCGGCACGCAGCAGAGCGTCTCGACATTGTTCACGACGGTCGGCTTGCGGAACGCGCCTTCGATCGCCGGGAACGGCGGCTTGATCCGCGGCCAGCCGCGCTTGCCTTCGAGACTCTCGATCAAGCCGGTCTCTTCACCGCAGATGTAGGCCCCTGCCCCGCGGTGCAGCCAGATTTCGAGGTTGAATCCGGTGCCGTAGATATTCTTGCCGAGATGCCCCGCGGCACGCGCCTCGGCGATGGCCGTTTCGAGGATCCGGTAGGCGTTGATATATTCGTAGCGCAAGTAAAGATAGGCCGTCGTCGCCTTCGTCGCGAAACACGAGATCAGGATCCCTTCGATCAACTGGTGAGGATCTTTTTCCATCAACAGCCGATTGTTGAACGTCGCCGGCTCGCTCTCGTCGGCGTTGATGCACATGAGCGTTTCCTTCCGATCCTTGGGAAGGAACGTCCATTTCAGGCCGCACGGGAATCCGGCGCCGCCGCGGCCGCGCAATTCCGAGTCCTTGACGATATTGACGACCGAATCGGGCTCGGTCGCCAGGGCTTTCCTGGCCGACTGATAGCCCCCCTTCGACTCATACACCTTGAGGGTATGACTGTCGGCGACGTTCCAGTTGCGGCTCAGGACCGGTTCAAATGTGGCCACGCCAGGTGGTCTCCTCATGTGGGCCTACCCGCCCCGGCGGGCGGGCCGGTATCGCGTGATCAAGAGGCCGCGGCGGGCTCACGGCGGCCTTTTTTCAATTCGTCGAGCATCGAATCGACCGATTTTTCCTCGAGCGGACCAAAAACCCGCCCGTCGTCGGCCAGCGCGGCTGGTGCGAAATCGCAGATCCCCAGGCATTCGGCGAACTCGACCGTGAGCTCGCCCCCCTTGGTCGTCGCGCCCGGCTCGATCCCCAGCTTGTGGCAGGCGTGCTCGATCATCTGGTCACCGCCGCGGAGCATGCAAGAAAGCGAGCGGCAGATCCAGACACGCACCTCGCCCATCGGCGCCTGCGGGAAGAACCCGTAAAAGCTCATCGTGTCGTGAACTTCGGCAGGCGTGATTTCGAGCACGTCGGCAATTTCGGTCATCGCCTGAAACGGCACGCAGCGCAGGTGTTCTTGCACGATGTGAAGGGCCGGCAAGGTGACCGCGCGCTTGCTCGGATAGCGAGGAAAGAGCGCGCGGATCGATTCCTTGAGCGCCTCGCTCAAGATCGGCATGCGCCCGAAGATCGGGTCTGGGAAAGCTCGACGGACATCGGAGTAGTTTCCAAACGAGAAGGGCGGAATGCGCCCGGCAGAGTCACCTCGGGCCG
The DNA here is from genome assembly GCA_963818265.1 of uncultured Planctomycetota bacterium. Taxonomy (GTDB): domain Bacteria; phylum Planctomycetota; class Planctomycetia; order Isosphaerales; family Isosphaeraceae; genus CAWFRS01. Next base: position 48,031 of record CAWFRS010000007.1, read on the forward strand.
TTATTCTTTTCTTGCACGGGTTACATCAACGAGAACTTCCAGGGATCAGCGATCAAGCTCGGCCGCGATGATGTTGAGGCTGCCCAGAACGGCGACCACGTCCGCGAGCAGGTGATCCTTGATCATGTGCGGAAATACCGCAAAGTGAATGAACGACGGCGGCCGCGTGCGCACCCGCCAGCCAAACTGACTGCCGTCGGCGACCAGGTAATAGCCGAGCTCGCCGTTGGGGCTTTCGACGGCGGCATAAACTTCGTCGTGCGGCGTCTCGACGCCGCGGTTGGGCATGATCAGCTCGAAATGCTGGATCAGGCCTTCCATGCTGTTGTAGGTCGTGAGCTTGTCGGGGAGCGGGAACTTCTCGGCGATCGGCGCGTTCGCGGGGCCGCCGGGGAAGTTTGCGCACGGCCTGTTCGAGGATGCGATGGCTCTGCCGCATTTCTTCCATGCGCACGATGAACCGCGCCCAGCAATCGCCCTCGCTGGTATAAGGGACCTCGAAGTCGAAGTCAGGATAAGCCAGGTACGGCTCGTCCTTGCGGAGGTCGTAGGTGACGCCGCTGGCCCGCGCAATCGGTCCGCTGCACGAGAAGGATATGGCATCTGCCTTCGAGAGCGTGCCCACGCCGCGCACACGGTCGAGAAAAATCCGATTGCGGAAGAGCAGCTTTTCCATGTCGGAGTAAACCTTGGGAAAGCTGGCGAGGACGGCGCGCACCTTGTCGAGCACCCGGTCGTTGAAGTCGTAAAGCACACCCCCGACGCGCGTGTACCCCGGGTGAAACCGGTAGCCCGACATCTCTTCGTAGACGTCGTAGATTTGCTCGCGAAGGTTGAAGGCATAGAGAAACGCGGTGAACGCCCCGAGATCGAGTGCGGCAGCCCCCGTGCAGAGCAAGTGGTCGCTGATCCGCGCCAGCTCGGAAATGATCACGCGAATGTACTGGCAACGCGGCGTGAGCTCGATGCCCAAGAGCTTTTCGACGGCGTTGTGCCACGCCACCTCGTTCATCGGCGGACTGATGTAATTCTTGCGATCGGCGATCGTGACGTACTGATTGAAATTCAGGTGTTCGCCGAGCTTCTCGAAGCCCGAGTGGAGATAGCCGATGTCGGGCGTGGCCGCGATGATCCTCTCGCCGTCAAGCTCGAGAATCAGGCGCAAGGTGGTATGCGTGGCGGGGTGTTGCGGGCCAAAGTTCAAGGTCCATTTGGCCTGGTGCGCTTCCGTTTCAACGGCCGGCTCGTCAAGCAGCTCGGTTGCCATCGCGTCGTCCTGTTTCAGGTGATCCGGGCAAAGTGCAGGTCATGGTCAAGATTCGCCCCGGGTCAGCTTCGGGAAATTGTGCCGTTCCCCTCGCCCACGCAAGGGATAATCTTTCCGGAGAGGAAACGCCGCGAATTCGTCCGGCATCAAGATACGGCGCAGATCGGGGTGCCCCTCAAAGCGAATGCCAAACATATCGAACACTTCGCGCTCCATCCAGTCGGCCCCTCGCCAGAGGGGAACGGCCGAGGGGAGCGTCGGCTCGGGATCGTTCACGCCGCATTTGACCACCAAAAACGTGGCGGTCGCGAGATTCTTGAGCACGTAATGCACTTCGAACCGTGAACGCGTACGCCCCGGATAGCCGAGGTAATCGGTCGCGCCCAGTTCCGAAAGATAATCGAAGCCGCACTCGTTCTTGAGCAGGCCGAGTAACTCGATGAGCCGCGGCGGGCTGACGAACAGGCGCAGATTGTCGCGAAATCGCGAAGTCGAGAACACGCCATCGCCAAGGGCCTTCGCGAGTGTGGCCAGCGTCGCGGCGTGCTGGTCGGCGGTGGTCGAGCTTGTGGGGTCGTTGCTCATTCGGTCGAGGCCAATCATGAAGTTGACAAGGCGGTCAGAGACGCTTCACATCTTCGAGCGGCTGGAAGGCCGGGCGCTACGCCTGCTCGCCCGCGCCGAGACGCGCCGGGCCGCCTGGGAGGCGGTATCCGAAACGATCTTCGTCGCCGCGCTCACCGGGACTCGAAAGGCCCAGCGGTGCGTTTCGCGATTCAGCAAGGTATTTTTCCCGCTCGAACAGTTCCGGCAGTCCGGTCCCTTTCATCGCGCCGCCGCGCTGGATTTTCTCCTGGATGTCCATGAGCGCGCGGAGAATCTGCTCGGGACGCGGTGGACACCCGGGGATGTAAACGTCGACGGGCATGAATCGGTCGATTCCTTGCACGACGGCATAGGTGTCGAACACGCCCCCCGTCGATGCGCAGGCACCCATGCTGATGCACCACTTGGGCTCGGGCATTTGCAGCCAGATCCGCTGCAAGACGGGCATCATTTTCATCGCCACGCGGCCCGCGACGATCATCAAATCGCACTGGCGCGGGCTAAATCGCATGACCTCGGCGCCGAAACGGGCGATATCGAAGCGGCTGGCGCCGACAGCCATCAGCTCGATTCCGCAGCAAGCCGTGGCAAACGGCATCGGCCAGAGGCTGTACTTGCGGCACCAGTTGACCACGGAATCAAGTGTGGTGATATGAACGTCCGCGGGGAGCTCGGGCGTGTCGAGCGAATTGAACGCGAGGGCGCCGCCCAGCGGCTGCTGGCCCGGCCGCGCGGGCACTGTCGACGATCGCGGAATTTCTACGCGCCATTCGAACACCCCTTTGCGCCATGCGTATGCGAAGGCCGAGGCGAGAATCACGATGAACACCATGATTTCCCAGAAAACCCAGCCCCGAAACTCGGCAGGTATGCCCGCTGCCGTCTCCGAGTACATGCCGGCGCTCCACTGTGCGACGGCCCACGGGTAGAGGAATAACAGCTCGACGTCAAACAGCAGGAACACAATGGCAACCAGATAAAAACGAACGTCGAACCGTTGCCGCGCGTCGCCAATCGGGTCCATGCCCGACTCGTACGGCATCTGCTTGACCCGCGTCAGCTTGCTCGGAGCCAGAATCGCGCTGCCGATCATCATCCCTGCACCGATCGCGAAAGCGACCACCAATAACAAGAAGACCGGAGTGAATTCCACCCCCATCGCTCAGCACCCCCTGCCGTCGATGCCAAGACTTTGTGAAGTGTTTCACAAAGTCTGTTCAAAAAAAATCCTGGCCTCTGCCGGGATATCACCAAACGACCGTCACGGGCACCGCTGTTGTCGCGATCGAAATCGCGAACCCGCGTATCATATCACTGTTGACACCGGCTCGGGTTTCCGCAAGGGGCACACCCGTTTCGCCGCGATTCGCATATTGTAAGGCTTGAGCCAACTGCGTCAACGAGTTAACGATTCTGAACCGTCGAGTTTGGCCCGATGCACGCCATTTCGCCGGCTGTTTTGGCCATGGACACACGGCCCGATCAGAACCGCGAGTCGGCCGGATAAAACGAAAACGCCGCGAGGTGCGGCGTTTTGCGTTCATGCCGTCTCCCGCTCGGGACGCGAGCGGATTGTCCGGAAAATGTCGGACCAGCCGCGGCGATCAGGGTGCTGCGGGACGATCTGTCGTCGTCGCGTCCCGGGCGACGCCCGGCGCCGTGTCCGCTGGTGCGACGGCGGTGCCGCCGCGCCGCGAGTTGTCCCTGGAATCGAGCTGCCGCGAGCGGTTGAGTGCGTCAGTCGGCGTGCGCCGGGGAGCCACGGGGCGACGCGGTTCACCGCGAATTGGCGGCGGCGGCGGAATGGCTCTCGAGCCACCGCGGCGTGCGGACTCGGAGCGATTCGGGCTCCCCTCGAGCACACCCGACGCGCGCAGTCGCGATTCCGTGGTTGCCGCGGAGGATCTTGGGCGGTCAGCCGAACCGGCGATCGAGTCGAGAAGCTGCGAGGGATTTTCACGCCGGCTCGACAGGGCTCGCTCGAGCTTGGCACGATTCTGAGTGTAATCGCGGAGCAGCGCGGCGCGCTTCCGGGGGTCTTTCTCGGTGAAATAGGCCAGGTATTTCTGGGTCAACCGCTCCTGAGTTTTTTCATAGGACCGGTCGACTTCGCGGTTCGGACGATACTCGCGCCGGTTATCCGGATCGAGACTGGTATCCACGGCGGACCGGTAGTAAGGGACGCCAATTCCGTAGCGCTCGGTCCCCTGGCGGGCCGCTCCCTGCATCTCGCCCAGGAAGTTCTGATACTCATTGGCCCCGCGAACGCCCGAGCGCGGCAGCAAGCCTCCTGGGCCGGCCTCGGGAGCAGCCGGGCCCATCGGAACGGTGTAGGGATCGTACTGCGAGTTATAGGGGCGGAACGGATCGGGCCCGAAGTTTTGAGCCCCGGCCGTTGAGGTGATGAACGCCGCAATGAGCATCGCCGTCGAGGAGAGCACCGCTGGGAACCGCCTGACACCCGTCGAGGTCATGATCGCGCTCCTCAAGATTGAGCCAGGTTCGTTTGCGCCGGAATGTCGTTGGGCGGCCCTCCACTCCAGTGGATCAACCCAACGGTCTGGCGATGCCCTCGCTCGAAATCGCTACCAAACGCGGAATACCCGATGCCCGGCCGCGATGTCGCGTCATGCGTCGCCGTCTCTCGCCATCCATTACTATTGTAGCAAAGGAATCGGCCGTTGGCACTCCATGACCCCATTCGTCAAGAGAAAAATCGATCGCGATCGATGCGGTCCAACCGCCAGTACTCATTGTACGGCCCGACGGGCTCAGGGTGCGTCGGTTTCGCCGGCTCGAAACCGCCGTCCTGCTGAGGGCCGGTCATGCCGGGCGTCTTCGAGCCGTGCGATATTCGCCAATCGGAGTCATCAGCCATCGCGATGCGCGTGAATTGTTGTCGTTCTTCACGCGAATTCGGCGCCTTTTCTTGATTTTGACGGACCGATTCTTTCTCGCACATTTCTTGCGATCGAGCGTGGAAATGCCAGGTGGATTCGCTATGATGGTCGTACGGCTCATGGCAAGCCGCGAGGCTGCGCTCGTATCGCTTCAGAAGACTCCGGAGCGGGTCTCGGACGCTGGGGGGTGGAACTTGATTTCAGGATGCAAGGTCGTCGTCCTCATCGCTCTTTTCGGTTCGGTCGAGGCGGAACGTCTCGAGGCCGACCCCGCGGTCTTGATTCGCCAGCTCCGGATCGGCCAAGTACGCGACTCGCGAAGCGGCCGCGCAGAGTTTACAGCGGATCGGCCGGCCGGCCCTTGCCGCCCTCCGCGCGGCCGCGGCATTCTCGCGATCCGGAAGTACGCGTGCGGGCCGGCGCTGGCGCAGAAGATCGAGAGCGGCTTGCTGACTCAGGCGAGCCGGGTTCGCCTCGATTTTGACAACCGGTCACTGGCCGATGTGGTGAAATCGCTCAGCGAGCAGGCGGGTTTCAAGATCGAGCTCTATCCGGCGAATCCCGCGCGATGGAGGCAGCGAAAAATCCAGTTGCGCGAGGCCGAGCCGCTCGATTTCTGGAAAGCGATTGACCGTGTTTGCGATGCGGGTAACCTTCAATATAATGCAGCCATGCACGGCCACAGCGGACCCGGCGACCCGTCGTTGTCGCTTACTGAAGGTATCGGTCGAACACTGACTCCGATTTCGGATCACGGGCCGTTCCGCGTCGAGCCTGGTCGGCATCGATTATCAGCGGCACCTCACGTACGGTCCCAGCAACATGACACCGGCAGTGCCGCCGCGGCCGCGCCCGGCCGCCGCGGTCGCGCCACCGGCCCCCGTGTCGCGCGAGCCGATGCCGGCACCGCGGCTCCAGCCGATCACGAGTGTCCAGTTCTCGGCGCAGTTGCTCGTGGCGGCGGAACCCCGCCTGATCGTCAGTAACGTAAGGCGGCTGAGCCTTGTCGAAGCCGTCGATAACCTGGGCCAATCAATGCTCCCGGCCGAAGACCCCGAGCGGACCCAGAATCGCTACGCCGGCTATCTCGGAATGGGCACCGGTCCCGTCGTCCAGATTCAGGCCCAGCTTCGCCGGCCTGATGCGCCAGGGACGTCCATCAAGAAGTTGCGCGGCTTCATCCCGCTCACGGTGTCGTCGCGCCAGCCGAATCCGATCGTCGTCCTGATGAATAACGCCAAGGGAAAGACCTACGAAAATCAGGACGCGTCCCTCACCATCCACGACATCAAACCGTCGTCGTCGAATCGCAACCTGGTTATCGAGCTGTCACTCAAGGCGAAAGAGGCCGAGGCGTCGAGCGAAGTGAACCCCGGGAACCCGTTCAGCGACGCCTTTCAGCGCGCCGACCCTCAGCATCTTCAGATCGAGGCGCTCGACGATGCAGGGCGATCGATCCCCTGGTTTCAGTCTGGCACGGACGTCGAAACCGGCCGGTTTGCACTGACGTTGGCCGATCAGGGACAACTGGCAAAAGTGAAAGAGCTTCGCTATTACTCCCTCACACGTGCCACGGTGAACGTCCCGTTTGAATTCGCCGATATTCCGATGCCGTAAGGGAGTACGCGCCGGGCCAGGTCGACGCGTCTTCGGCGCCGTCGAGTCGTGGTAAACCGGCCTGCCGCGGCAATCAGGCGATCAGAACCAGATTATCGCGATGGACGACTTCGTCGTAGACGGCCGACCCGAGTGCCTGGCGGGCGTCCTGGGTGCGCAGGCCCTTGATCTGGAGTGCATCGGCCGTCGAATAGTTTGTCAGTCCGCGCAAACTCGTTTCCGGCCGGGTCGCGGATGGCGACGACGTCCCCCTTCTCGAACTCCCCGACGACGTCGAGAACCCCGATCGCCAGCAGGCTCTTCGAGCCCGTTTCGAGAGCCAGGCGCGCACCCGAGTCGACCATGTAATGGCCGCGCGGCCGTGCCGTGAGCCCGATCCAGCGCTTGCGGGCGCGATGCGTGGCACCGTGGGCGAGGAAGAGCGTGCCCGCGGCCTGGCCTGCGAGAATGCGTGTCAGGGGCTGGGGTTTGGTGCCGGAAGCGATGATCACCGACCCTCCCGCCTGCGTGACGAGCCGGGCCGCTGTCAGCTTGCTTTGCATGCCCCCGGTGCCAAGCGTGCTCTTACCCGATCCGGCCAGACCGAGCGTCGTCTCGTCGATTTGTGGAACGAGGGAAACGATCTCCGGCTCGGTGTCGTCGCTCGGCTGGGTGCGGTACAGGCCGTCGACGACACTCAGGATGACAAGCAATGGGGCTTGCAACAAATTGGTCACCATCGCGGCGAGCCGGTCATTATCGCCGAACTTGATCTCGTCAACACTGATCGTGTCATTCTCGTTGATGATCGGGACCGCATCGCACTCGAAGAGCGCATGCAAGGTGTTGCGCATGTTGAGGTAGCGCGGTCGGCTATCAAAGTCTTCATGCGTCAGGAGGAGCTGCGCGGCATGCCGGTGGTGGCGCCTCAGGCCCTCGTCGTAGGCTCGGATCAAGAATGCCTGGCCGACGGCCGCCGCCGCCTGGAGCTGGCGGAGGTTATCGGGGCGGCGTTTCCACCCGAGCCGGCCGATGCCGGCTCCCACGGCGCCCGAACTGACGAGGGCGACTTTCCGGCCGGTGTCCATGATCGCACTGATCTGTTCGGCGAGGTGATCGATGCGCGTCTGGTCAAGTGCGCCGTCCGCGCCAGCCAGCACGCTTGTGCCCACCTTGACGACCCACGTTTGGGCCGAAAGGACAACATCGTCGCGCACCAGGTCACGCGCGTGGCAAGAAATCGCCGACGCTTCGGCGCCGGCCGGACCGGCTGATTCCGCGTCCAGAAACGGGTCGTCTTCCGGAGCCAAGGCATTGTTCCCGAAATACGTTTGATGAAAAGGGTAAGCGTCCGCCGTGACAATTTGTGAGGTCCATCGGGCAGCCTGCTGACCCCACGTGAAGGTTGTCTGAAGATCCTGGCGCTATTATAATATCTGCTCATGGCCGGCCTAGAGCGACTAGGTTCGAGCCGCCTTCGGTACGAGGCCGGGCAACCCCCACGATCGCCGAAGTGGGGCCTACTCCACGGGGTGGACCGATCCATGGGCGAGCTTTACCATGAGTGCGGTGTGGCAGCCGTTTACCACGCCGCGCGGCGTGCCCGCGTCGGCGCTCGCGCCGAGTCGCCGGCGATGTCAACAGCGTGGCGCGGCTTGTCCCGCGGATGTTGCTCGACATGCAGAACCGCGGTCAACTCGCCGCTGGCATGGCCAGCTTTCGCCCCGACCGCGACGCCCTGATCAATACCCACAAAGAGGTGGGCACCGTCGCCGAAGCCTTCCGGCTCAACCATCGCGAAGAGTTCGAGGCCATCATGACGCAGGTCGATGGTCCCGTGGCGATCGGCCACGTTCGCTATGCCACATGCGGCGGCAACTACCGGTCCGACGCGCAGCCGTTCGAGCGTGACCACGGCCGCAAGGCCAAGTGGTTCGCCTTCGCCTTCAATGGCCAGCTCGCTAACTATGAAGAGCTGAAAGAAGAATTGCTCGACAAAGGTGATTACCATCTCAAGCGTAACACCGACACCGAAATCATCATGCACTCGATCGCCTACGAGCTTCAAACCGAGGACCAGGAGCCAGACTGGGCCAGGGTGTTCGGGCGGATCTCCGAGCGATTCGATGGCGCGTACAACATCGTGCTTATCACCGCGCAGGGCGAGCTGGTGGCGCTGCGTGATCCGAACGGTTTTCGGCCCCTGTGCATCGCCGAACACGGTCCGCTCCTGGCGGTCGCCAGCGAGAGCGTGCCGCTCGCGAATCTTGGATTTCGCAACATCCGGTCGCTTGAGCCGGGAACGCTCGTCGTAGCTAATGCAAAGGGAGTTCGCACCGAGCGGTTCGCGCCGTCGCCGCGACAGTCGCATTGCTTTTTCGAGTGGATCTACTTCGCGAACGTGGCCAGCACGCTCGACGACCGGTCGGTTTATCTCAGCCGCGCGGCCCTGGGCAAGGAGCTCGCGCGGCTCGAGGATGTGCCGCTTGATTCCGACACGATTGTCGTTCCGGTGCCGGACACCGCCAAGGCGGCCGCCGACGCCATGGCCTTTGCGCTGGGCGTGCCGTCGGTTGAGGGCCTGATGCGCAATCGATACGTCGGGCGCACGTTCATCGAGGGCACGGCTGATCGCGCCGCGAAAGCGCGGCTGAAGTACACGCCGCTGCCGGAAGTCCTGGCGGGAAAACGCGTTCTCCTCGTGGAAGACAGCATCGTGCGATCAACCACGATGCGCGCGCTCGTGCACGAGATTCGAGACCGTGGCGGTGCGCGCGAGATTCACCTGCGGGTGGCCTGCCCGCCGATCATCGCCCCGTGCTACTACGGGATCGACATGTCGCGGCGCGACGAGCTTTTCGCCACTCCCTACGTCGACGAGCGGGATGGCGGCGTGTCGCCGGCCGCCCAGCAGCGGATGGCCCGCGAGCTCGGGGCCGATAGTCTTCGCTACCTGCCGGTTGCGGCGATCGCCCGCGCGGTCAATCTCGAAACGCGGCAGCTCTGCCGCGCCTGCATCACGGGTCATTACCCCACCGAGACCGGGCAGTATCTTTACCAGATCGAAAACGACCGGCACGCGGCCGCGACCCGGGGCCCGAGCGGCGGCACCCGAGCTTACGAGCCCGTCTCGACCACGCCCGGAGAGCATCTTTGAGTCGAGCCTGTTACAGCCCTTCACACGCCTCGAGGGCGACGTTCCCGAGCAATCGGCCGGTCAGTGAAACGTGTATCGCGCGCGGAAGATCGCGCAGGCCTTCGATGCGGTATTTTCGCTCGAAATTCGTGAGATAATCGGCCGACTCTCCGGCCTCGCCCGGCCAGGGGTCGACATTTTCCTCGAAGTGGTCACTGGCGGCGATCAGAGCCCGCATCAAGGTGAAATATTCCTCGACGTCGCTCGCGATGAAGAGCTGGCCTCCCGGCTGAAGCGTTCGCGCGATCTGGGTGACAAGCACGTCTGTGAAGACGCGCCGCTTCTTGTGCCGCTTCTTCCACCAGGGATCAGGGAAATAGACGTGAACCGCGCGAAGGCTGGCGGCGGGCACCAGCCGGCCAAGGACGAACCGCGCATCGCCGCGCCAGACCCTGGCATTGGTCAGGTTGCGGCGCGCCAGCCGTTCGGCCGCGAGCTTTGCGTATTTTCGCGCCAGTTCGATGCCCAGAAAATTGCAGCGGACATCGCGTGTGGCGGCATTGATCAAGAACAGCCCTTTGCCCGAGCCGATCTCGAGCTCGACCGGCTGTCCAATTCCAAAGAGCCGGTGCCAATCGATGAGCTCGGGCTCGGCGAGCGAGGGGGGGTCGATCAAGTAAGAGGAAATGTCGATGGGACCGGGCGCCGGGGCCATGGATTGTCGCAATGAGGGAATGGCGATGAGTAAGGAACCGTGAGCGAGGGTCAATGAACAGTCTAGGTCGGTTCGGGGGCTTCGTTCTGCCCGGCGATCGGAACGCCGATGATCTTACCGTGGAAGACCATGTTTGATCCGACGAAACCCTGGCACTCGAACATGGTATGCCGCCGATGGAGTCTGACGGCCTTGGCAACGAGGACGAGCCGATCGCCAGGCCGGACTTGACCGCGGAAGCGAACGTCTTCCATGCCACCAAAGGCGATGAAACCCTGCTTGTGCACCTGGGCTTCACGGCAGAAGAAGCTCGAAAGTTGCGCCGCCGCTTCGCACATGAGGACGCCGGGAAGCAGCGGGTAGTCGGGCATGTGGCCTCTCACCCAGAATTCGGCCGCGTCAACATCTTTGTAACCGATGATCAGTTTGTTCTCGACGTCGATATGGATAATCGCCGTGAGCTGTTCCATTTCAAACCGCTGCGGGTTGCTGCGGCGTATCCCGTCTCGATCGACCACAACGCGCGACGTGTCGAGCTTCTCAGGGTCGATCAGCGGCGCTGGCGGCATGCGCGCATGTCCTTTCTCGATCTCTCAGCGGCGTTCACGGCTATCGCGAGACGGAGGCGGTCGCGCCGTCGGTGTCGAGGCCGACCCTCGTCGATTCTGAGCTGGCCCGTCGATCGACCCCCCTGCGGAGTGATCATCTCGTTTGCCAACGGCCCGGAGCCGGTGCGCTGCTTATGATGACTTGCGCCTCGACTTCGACAAGAGTTTTTGCCACGCCCCGCCGCGACTTTCCCGGCCACGACACCCATGGCACCGGCCGCCAGCGCATTTCAGTGCGCCGCCGCGTGAATGGCGTTAAGATCACGCAAGCTCTTGGCATTCAACGAGTTGCTGATACGCAATATTATCCCGAAGGCATCGTCCCAAATCGCAAGATGTCAGCTTGACACTTTTTACGTCAAGCCGCTATGGCCGTGATTTTTGCTTTAGCCACGGCTTGGGCTTCGGTAGAGAACACGCGTGGACATGTAGAGAACACGCGTGGACATGCACAGCGCGACCGCGCTGAGAACACGCGTGGGAATGCACAGCGCGCCCCCGCCGGGGCAGGAATACGCGTGGACATGCACGGCGCGCTGGCGCGTGGAAATGCGCTGACCCCGCTGGTCGCTGCGATCCCCACCGCTCGACCTCACCCGCGTGCCCTTTGGAGTCAATAATTCAATGCCGCTCGCAGTGCGTGTCCACGCGTGCTCCTTAACGCTAAGGCCCGCACCATGAAAAGCAAGCACTTCACGACAAACTGGCAGGACGTGCTGCAAGTGACCAACGGCCTATATCCGTATCCGTTCGGCCGAACCATACCCGCGCGGTCGCGCGGCCCCCTGGGCTGAGGAGCACACGTGCGACAGGAATACGCGTGGACATGCACGGCGTGGAACACGCGTGGAGAACACGCGTGGACATGCACAGCGCGACCGCGCTGAGAACACGCGTGGGAATGCACAGCGCGCGCCCGCCGGGGCAGGAATACGCGTGGACGAATACGCGTAATACGCGTGGACATACGCGTAATACGCGTGGACATGCACGGCGCACTGGCGCGTGGAAATGCGCTGACCCCGCTGGTCGCTGCGATCCCCACCGCTCGACCTGAGAGAACACGCGTGGACATGAACACGCGTGGACATGCACAGCGCGACCGGAGAACACGCGTGGACATGCACAGCGCGACCGCGCTGAGAACACGCGTGGGAATGCACAGCGCGCCCCCGCCGGGGCAGGAATACGCGTGGACATGCACGGCGCGCTGGCGCGTGGAAATGCGCTGACCCCGCTGGTCGCTGCGATCCCCACCGCTCGACCTCACCCGCGTGCCCTTTGGAGTCAAGGCAGGAATACGCGTGGAAGGCAGGAATACGCGTGGACATGCACGGCGCGCTGGCGTGGTAAGGCGATGCTTATGCCACGAGGCGACGGATATCGCGGAAAGGCGGCGATACAGAAGTGACCGGACGAAAGCTTTGCCGGCAGGGACCAAGGCTGACGCTCGCGGTCTCTCCCGCGAAGCGGGTTAGTTCAATCCCTTTTATTTCCCTCTAGAGTCGTGCTAGGAGCGTGTCCGAGAATTCACGTATGTCGGTGCTTTGGCCCTTGGTTTCCGTAGGGCCGCGGCTTTTGGCCTTGGCCCCGACCTCGGCGCGCACTATCCCCCTCAACCGACGCCGGCACTGTTGGATCGACGCCAAATCTTCAGCAGGTTGTGCGTCAAGCAGATCAATTGCCATTCAGCCGACACCTTTTCAAGGCCTCGTAACAGAAACTTGCGGATTCCACGCGCCGACTTGATCTGGCCAAATACCGGCTCGACGATGTGCTTACGTGCCGCGTACAAAGCCCGACCATTCGCCGAACGCAGTTTGTGCTTCATCTTTTCCTTGGCGTCGGCCTCAACCGAGAGAGCTGTCGCCGGAGCCGGAACTGACGCTTCATGGTGCTTCTGACGACCGACAGCGAAATGCGGGTCCATGCCGATCCGCTCCGTCTCCTCAACGGCCTTCTCGCTGAAATAACCGGAGTCGGCCGTGTTCGGTATCGGCGCCGGCTTGCCGTCGGCCCCCATCGGCCGCTCGATGCCTGCCGCGCTGAGATTGTTCAGCGCCGCCTGTGCCATCGGGACAGCCTGCTGCTTGTCATTCGCCTCGTTGGTTGCTTCCGCTGCCACGATGATCTGCTCCTCGCTATCCACCACCGCTTGAGCGTTGTACGAGTAATCGAACCCCTTATTGCTCTGCTTCATGATCTTCGATTCGGGGTCGGTGAAGTTGGTTTGCGCCTTCTCCTCAGGGTTGGAGTCGACCGGGGCAGGTTCTTTGCCCCGCCGTTGCCGCCCTTCCGCTTCACGCTTGGCTTGTTCTTCATCTCGCCGCCGTTGTTCTTCGTCTGCCTTCGCCCGAGCTTTGGCCTCCAGACGTGCTTTTGCCTCTTTAATCTTCGCCAATCTTTGCTCGCGCCGCTTCAGTTCATCAGGAAGTTCATCGCCACGACGGCTTCCCATCGCCGCATCTTGCTCGGCGTCGAGCTGCTCGGCTTGCTGCAGCAACTGCTCGATCTCGGTTTCCAGCCGGTTGATTTCCTTGCTCATGTATCCGTAGCTCATCGCCTTGTGTCGCGAGGCATTGGCTCCCATCTTCGTCCCGTCGGTGGACAAGTTCCCGAGCTTGACCATCCCCAGCTCGCCAGCCAGGCGTAGCACCTCCAGAAAGAGAGGCCGAAACGCGGCCGCGTGGATCTTGCGAAAATCGCTGATCGTACGGAAGTCAGGCCGATCGTCGCCGACAATGGCTCGGAAAGCCAGGTTGCGCTCGCAGGCCGCCGCGATCTTCCTGCTGGAGCAGACCCCGACCGAGTAGGCGTAAACCAAGAGGGTCACCATCATGGTCACGTCGAAAGGCGGCTGGCCACGCAGTTCACGGGCGTAATACTGGTGGAACGGCGTTAGATCGATCTGCGGAATGAGATCGATCAAGAAGAACACCAGGTCGCCTTCGGGCAACGCCTCGCGCGGTGAAATCGCCCCGTGGCAATTCTGTTCTGCGTCCCAGAGGCGGTAATTCTTGCGATGGTCGTCCATGACCTGGCTCCCCGGTTGTCGATCAAGATGATAAAACCGACCAGAATCAACAGTTTGCGCCGATCGATAAAACCTGTACAGATCAACCAATTCCAGCAACAGCAGGCACCGCCTTATTCGGACAGGCTCCTAGGCTCCAGCCGATGAAATTGCATGCAGGGAGTCTAAAGCATCAGGAGTTGACCATGGGTTCTGACAACATCCCCTTCACGTCAAGCTCGCCCCTTTTCGGGGCCTTTGCCTCTCTGTCGTTGGTAGAAAGTATTATATTGATATCATTAATAGCTGCGGGCCTTTTCTGGTGGTTTAGGGAACAAGGCGACAATCGTTGAAAAGCGGGTAACGCTTGGCTAACGAGTTGGTGAGAGCGTCAAAGGTCAGCACCCTTGGAGGTCAGCACCCTTGGACACAGCACCCTTGGACATGGACACAGCACCCTTGGACATGCACTGTAAAAGCATGAAAGCATGCACTGCAAGAGGAAAAACGAAATCGAGAATTGAGCAATCTTGACACCTGTTCTGGCGATCCGTATATTGTGGCCGGATGATCAGGTTCAGGAGGCACACCATGGCTATCGCTCGCTCTCGGCTCATCGATGTCTCGGTCACTCGCTGGTATCACTGCATTACGCGCTGCGTCCGCCGCGCTTTTCTGCTCGGCGAAGGAACGTCCGATCGTCGTGAGTGGCTCGAAAAGCGCATCGAGGAGCTCGCTCAGATCTTCGCTGTGGGCGTCGGCGGTTTTTCGGTGCTCGACAACCATTTGCATCTTTTGTTACGCATCGATCCCGATGTCGCCGCCGGCTGGTCGGACGAGGAAGTCGTGCAGCGATGGGGCCGGCTCTTTCCGCCCCGTGACAGCCTGCGTCGAATCCTGCCGGTTTCCGCCGACTGGATCAAGCAGCGGCTCGAAGACCCCCAATGGGTCGCGACAATGCGCGAGCGATTGCAAAACATCGGCTGGTTCATGAAATGCCTCAAGGAACCGCTGGCGCGGCTGGCCAACCGGGAAGACGAAGCGGCGGGAGCTTTTTTCGAGAGTCGGTATAAGAGTATAGGAATCCTCGATAACGAAGCGCTTCTGGCCGTGTGCGCCTACATCGATTTGAACCCGGTCGCCGCTGGCATCGCACAAGCGCCAGAAGCCAGTGATTACACATCGATCAAGCAGCGGGCCGAGCACGCCGGGGAGCAAGGCCGTGTCGACGACCTGGCCGCCGCGCACGAGGGAAGCGTGGGCGGCTCGGTTGCCGCGGCGGGCCTGGAAGAGTCGTTGTGGCTCTGTCCAATCGAGGATCGCCGCGGCTTGGACTCGGGCCGCGAAGGGATGCTCGCTGGCTTCTCGCTCGGCAGCTATTTTCTTCTGGTCGATTACACGGGCCGGATCATTCGCGACGGCAAGGCGGCGATCTCGGCTGATCTGGCTGGCGTATTCGATCGGCTGGGGTTCTCGGCGGCCAAGTGGACAACCCGGCTCGAAGCGCTTCGCAGCGGCCGGCTGCTGGGCCGATTCTTTGCCGGCAGCCGGGCGAAACTTCAGGAGCTTGCCAGAAGGTTGCGAGTGCGGCATCTGGTGAACCTCGCCGGCTGTCCAGCTTGAAGTGATTCCGGGTGCGACTTGAGTTCGGCTCGAATCAGGACGTCTTCTTACGCCCTCCTCCGGATACCGTTCGTCCTATCAACGGCGATTACGCTTCGTGAGTAAACGGCCTCGGGCCAATCCGCTCCCGCCATGCGCCAATCGGCCGTCTCTCGACGATAGCACCCGCGTTATTTCTTCGGAACTCAGTTGATCGGCGACAATTACATTTCCCCTTGACGACAATTAGAATTCCCCACTGAACTGTTCCATTGTTCATTATCCTTTCTCGCCCGAAGCACCCAATTTTGCGTTTAATTTGGACGACAGAACATCCCCTACGAGTTGGCCGCGCTCTGAACTCCTTTCTGACCGCCGTCGCGGGGTTTCCGTTGTTCGATTGACGACGATGACCGATGCTCACGCGAACTTTTCTGATTCAGCCGCCGTTGGGCTCAAACGCCACGGCCTCATCCGCGATCTCACCGTTCCTCAAGCCTCTGGCGCTGAGGGGCGCTCGGTCTCGGGCTGTTGATCCTGCTTGGCCTGTTCCAGGCGATAGCTCGCGACGTTGAGCTCCAGGATCACGCTGTGATGGACCAGCCGGTCAATCGCCGCCGCAGTCGTCATCGGGTCCTTGAAAATGCTCTCCCATTTCGAGAACGGCAGATTGCTCGTGATCATCACACTGCCACGCTCGTACCGCTCCGCCAGCAGCGTAAACAAAACCTCCATTTCTTCGCGGCTCTGCTGAACGTAGCCCAGGTCGTCGATAATCAGCACCTCGAAGCTCGATAGCCGTTTGAGATATCGGCTCAATTTCAGATCGCGCTTAGCAATCAACAGATCTTGAACCAATAAACTGCACGGGCTGAAAAACACCTTGCGGCCCGCCCGCACCAGCTCTTGCGCAATCCCGCATAACAAGTGCGTCTTGCCACTCCCGGATCGTCCAAAGGCCAGGACGTTCTCCCGTGCCTCGACGAAGGCCCCGTCCAACAACGTGCGTGCCTGCCGCGCGACTTTCGCGGGCAGCCGCTTCATGTCGAACCGAGCCAGACTCTTCTCGACCGGCAAGTCCGACTCGCGTAACCAACGCTCGATCCGATTTGTCCGTCGCACCTGGCACTCCTTTTCCGCGAGCTCGCCAAGATATTGCTCGTAGCTGAGCGATTCCTGGACCGCGCGGCGGGCCGCGTCCTCGAAGCTTTCACGAAACGTGGGCAGATGAAGCTCCCGCAGGCACTCCAGGAGCCGCTGCTTCACCTCCGTCGGCGACGCCATTCCATACCTCCTTGTGATCGAACAAGACATCGAAACTCAACAAATCCGTTGCTTCCACTCGAACGTCCGTGACCGGCCGGGGGGACACGTGACGGCCGATCCATTCGCTTACCCCCTGCGCCGTGATCGTCTGCTCCTCCTCCAGCAGGGTTCGCAGGGCATCGTCCACCAACGACTCGTTTTCGCGGGCCGCCAGTTCGAGGATCTGAAGATATTCGCGTGAAGCTCGGCCGGCCGCCGTTTCACGCAGCGCGTCGTAGGCCATGCGAAATCGACTGGTGGGAAAGAGATCCTCTCGGTAGCGATAATTCTCGAACGCGCCGGGCTTGCGCACCAGCCAATCGATGACGTGCCGATAATTGACGCGATGCTTCCGCTGGCCGCGCAGGCGAGCAATCCGCTCGACGGCCTTGCCGGCAAACCAAACTTCGAGCTCTTCGGCGTAGAGCCGGACGTCCACCCATTCGCCGATCAATCTGCTATCAACTGAATAAATATTCCGATCAACATGAATAATGCTTCCAGATTGAACTCGCGCACGCACTCGCTTATAACTCTCGAGCCGTGCCGATGGCAGCGGACGGAGCACGGCCCGTTCCTCGGCAAGTCGCGCCTGGCGGCCCGCATTGCGCTGCTCGAGAATCGTTCGCAGGAACCGACCGTAGGCCGCGCGGTCGGCGAAATCGCGGCTGCCACGCAAAAGCAGCGCTTGGTCCACGGCTTCCTTGAAGCGGTTGTGGCTCTGCTCGGCGTCGCCGTTTTCATGAGCTTCGCGTGCGTTGATCTTTTCGATCTTGAGATCGTAGTGCGCCATCAACGCGTGATACCGCGCGGTGAACTCCTTTTTTTGCGACAGGTTATTCACAGCCGCGCTCATGCGGTCGGAGCGGTGCCGCTGCGGCGTTCCGCCCAGCTCCCAGAAGGCTTGCTGCAAGCCGTCGCAGAGACTCTCGAAACTCTCGGAGAAACAGATCGAGGCCGTCTCCCAATTCGAGTAGGTCAGGACGAAGTGATAAACCATGTGATCGAAGGGCTGGCCGCCGAGAGTCACGCCCAAGGTGGTCATGTGCGTGAAATCGGATGCGCCGAACCGGCCGGGATAGTGAGTCTGTGCGAAGAACACCTCCTTGGGGGGACCACTCGTCGCTTCCCACTGCCGCACGCGGCGCTGAAGCGTGCGTAATTGACCGTCGTCGAAGCGGCCGGGGTAACGGAGTTTTAACCACTCGAACAAGGTTTTTGCCTGCAAGCCGGGACTCTGTTCCAGTTGTTCTTGCACCTCCTTCCAGACCTCGGCGAAGGGATCTTCGCGCGTTCGCCATGCCCGCGGCCAGGTCTGCCGCTCGCTGGGGAGCTTGGCCTGCTCGCGGTACTTCCGTGCCGTCTTGCGATCCATGTCTGCCCTCATCGCCGCGACCAACAGCGGCTTGCCGGCCTTCAATAACGCCTGTAAGCGCCGCACTTGCCGATCCGTGACCTTCGCCATGGTGATCCTCCTAGGTTTTGGAGAACCACCAGCAGAAACCATTGCCCCGTCAGTGGGGAATTCTCATTGTCGCCGAGCGGAACCACTCCGCGGAAACCGCCATATTGAGCGTTCTGGCCCGAAGATTCGTGACGCCGAATTCAATCGCGGTCAGTGGGGAATCTTAATTGTCGCGGTGGGGAAATGTAGTTGTCGCCAATCACACGGTTTCTTGACAGCATCCATCCCTCGCGTAAGACCGACGGTCCCCGTCTCGTCTTGGGGCCGGCCGCCCCCCTCCACAAAGCCTATCTTAACGCTGCCGCTTCTTACCATGCATCTCCCGGGCGCCCTCGCCTTTGCAGTGCATGTCCTCTCGTGCCTCCTTTGCAGTGCATGTCCTCTCGTGCCTCTCCTCTCGTGCCTCGTGCTCGAAGAAGGGCCGGAAGTGGATCAAGGAGAAATACTTCCAGCACAATGGCGATCGCCACTGGGTCTTCACCGGCACGCTGTTTGACCAGAAAGGCCAGGGCTGGCCGATTCAGTTGATGGCGGCAGCGCACGTGAAGATCATTCGTTATGTGAAGATCCGAAGCGCCGTCAATCCCTACGATCCGGAGTGGGAACTGTACCTGGAGGCACGACTGGGTTGGCAACTGAGCCAAACGCTTGCAGGTCGCGGCCGGATCGAATACGTATGGAAGCAACAAAAGGGACGATGCACGGTCTGCGGTCAACCGCTGCGAATCGCAGAGGAAGACTGCGAGATCCACCATCGAATCTGGCGCAGCCGAGGTGGTCAGGAAACGGCCGACAACATGGAGTTGTTGCACGCCAACTGTCATCGGCAGATTCACTGGCGAGAAAGACAGACAAAAGCGACCGCGCCCCGCGAGGGGCGTTCGTGAAGGCTTGAGCTGTATGAAGGGAAACTTTCATGTACAGTTCTTAGGGGAGGGGGTGACGGTAACGTCACCTCCTTACCCGACGCCTGGGTGGGCGATCACCCAGGTCTACCCGGCCGGTTTCACCCCCCGCGTCCCGGTTTCACCCCCCAAACTGACAGATGCTATCAACGAAAACATGGCATGACCCTCGCGAAGCCCATAGACCTGGCAGCGCTAAGCCTATGTAATGAGATGTCTTCCACCGCGGATCGTTCCATAGGGCATCAAATACGGGATCCTTAGCGAACCGATTGACGTCTTTGAATCCAGACGCCTTGAGCTTCGTCAGCGAATCAAAGGCTTTGGTTTCCAGCTCCTTTCTTCGATTCAGGTCCGCGGTGTCTTTCGCCCACAATGCGTAGCACGCTGCCATGTGAAGAAGTGGCTCAGCTTGCGGGTGGTTGCGATCGAGAGATTTTTGGTAAGATTCGATCGCGTGGCCATACTCCTTTACGAGGCGGTACGCATCCCCCAGCGCCAAAAGGCAAACCGGATTGTCGGGCACGATCTCGAGAGCAGTTCTGCAATCTTGAACGGCGGCTTCGCCTCTCTTGATCGCCATGTAGGCGCATGCGCGTGCCAAATAGGCATTAGCGTCGGGCCATCGGGCAGGGGCTTCGATGACTCGTGTGTAATCGACGATGGCACGGTCCCATTGTTCGAGGCGGACGTACAGTTCGCCGCGGGCCCGATAGAGGGATGCCGGCGTCAGCAACTCGTCCACCTTCTCGGCGCGATTGAAGTCTAGCAGGGCGAGATCATTCTGACCCAACAGGACGTAGGCTCGGCCGCGGAACTCAAGGGCTTCAACCGGCTTCGGATCCTCTGCCACGGCAATGTCGAGTTCCGCGATAGCTTCCTTTGGCTCGTTGCGCTCTAAGGAGACTCGACCTCTCAGTAGATGCGCCGTGGCTTCCTGCCGTGTCGAGCCTAAAAGGAAATCACAAAGCACGAGCACACGGAGGTATTCTCCCGCCTCAAGCAGGTCCCGCGCGCAGGGTAATGAAATCCGGCGGGGCGTGTCTCCGGACAAACTCAGATGCTGTTTCGTCCTGACTAACTACCTTGAGAAGAGTGTCGTCGGTTACGAGGTTCCAATTGTCGAACCCCTGCTCGATAGCCTGCCTAAGGTGGCGAGCGGTTTCGGTGGCGGCGACATCCGGTTCGACGGCTCCTGCTGCAGGGTTAACGACTGCGTTGAAGAGGAGCCCAATGAACCCTCCAGCCTTCCGACGATCGGCGAGCCGGCTGAGAGATAGCGCATTGTAGAAATTCACTTCGGCAAGTCGTTTTTTCTCCTCAGTCGTTAATTCCCTCCCGGATGAGGCTTGCTCCGCAAGCTGGAAGTCCTGGACGGCCTTGTCATGATTGTTCAGGGCCGCATAGCTTCGCCCACGCAGGTACACTCCGATTGTTACCTGCGTTCCCAGGAGGGCCACCGCATGATTGGCCAGTGCGAGAGCTCGCTGATGCTGTGCCGCGTCGGGCGAGTCGAGGTATGCCTCAGCATGGCGTGCGCACGCGATCGCGAGCCGCTCACGAAGCTCTTTTGTGATTGCATGGTGTGGCGGCAGTCCCCCTATGAGTGACTGGATTGCCTTCGGTTCAGCGATCTCCTGCTCGGTCTTGGGGCGAGATTCCGTGAAAAGGGAGATCCTCCGAAGCGATTCCTTCCAGCTAGCCGACAGAGAAGACCGGGCGGTTTCCACACGCCCTGGCTGATTGGCCAGAGCCAGCAAGGCTGTGGGGTCAAGAGTGCGGTGCCCTGCGATGAGATCGATGTCCCAGATTCGAACCTCTCCGCTCGCATCACCTGTGGCAAGGCGCCTGTCCTTCGACCGGAAGGCAACGGCAGTAATACGGCTTCTATGGCCGGTAAGGCTGCACAGTTCATGGCCGTCGCGAACGTTGCGGATCGTGACGACGGCGTCGCTTCCACCCGCCGCAAGCCATTCCCCGTCAGGGCTAACGTCCAAGGCTGATGCGTTGAAGGACACCTTCCACGTTCGATCGGACTTTCGTTCCCAGCCACGAAGTGTTTGGTCTGCGCCGGCGGTTAGCAAATACTCCTCCCCAACGACAGGTGCAAACCGCAGGTCACGGACGGCTCCATCGAGATGAAATTTCGTTTCGATCGCCTGCGCGGAGGTTGTGTCCCATAGGAGGATATGACCCGAGGTTGTCCCTGCTGCGAGATGGCAGCGGTCGTTGGAGAAAGCCAAAACTCGCACCGGGGTGTTGTCGGTCCTGGGTAGGGGCCGCACTACTTTGGTGTTATCGGTGTTGAACAACCGGATTCCGTTTTCTTCATCAGCGCTGGCCAGTATCTTATCTTGAGAGCGAACGGCAATGACCGAGCCGCCTTTGTCAATGTTAACATTGGCGCGGCTGAATACAGGTCCGCCGAGCGGCCCTTGGGCCCTGTGGTGCAAGAGCGTGGCCGACGACTCGTCGCGACCTGGCTGCAGAATCACCATCTGATCGGGGTCGGCGGGTACATCCGGACTCGATAGCGGTTCGCTTACTGACCAGCCGGGCTCGAGTGCATTGGCAAGATAGAGCTGCTTCCGAGCCTGGTCGATCGCTAGCTGGCGAGGGTGGAAGAGCATCCTCCCACCCACCCTACGGAGGGGACGAGGGACATTGGCATCCCAGACAACCAGATTTTGGTTCCAGTCTGCGACAAAAAGGCTGTCATCCGCGAGCCATCCCAGCCCGCTGATCAGGTTGTCGGAAGCCTGAAAGGTTCGAGTGCTCGCAGAGAGCTGGTAGAACGCCAGCGCTCCATCCTGATACCCTGCGGCGAAACTACTGCCGTCGGGGCAAATGGCTAGGGCAGTAACAGCCTTGTGGTTGTTGGTTAGAACGGCCCTCTGGGTGCGCGTGAGTACGTCCCAGACCCGGACTGTTCCATCGGCCCCGCCGGAGACGAGTGTCTGGCCGTCCGGATGAAAGGCCACCGCTGTGACATCGCCGACATGGCCGTGCAAATCAAACTGCTGCCCTTTGGGCGTCAAGTCGATGACTCGTAGGCGTCCGTGTTGTGTGCCAAAGACAAGCAGAGGTGACGCGGGACTGACGTCGACGGCAAGAAATTCGTCAGGAACCTCCAATGGAGTATACCACTGCTCGAAGTCGCGGGTCCGGCCGTTCAATGGACCAAGCCGTAGGTTCCTCGACCCGACGAGAAACCAGCTTAACTCGTCACGGAAGCGGCCTGTGGTGATACCGCGGACAGTTTCACTGCTATGGGTCAGGTCGGGCTCTCCTCGAGATTTGCCCGTGTCAGGGTCATAGAACCAGAGCCCCAGGGCATGGAGGCCCACGGCGAGGGTTCGCCCGCCAGGACTGTAGGCGAGACTCAGTACGCGCAAATTCGCCGGATCGATTTGGGCCACCTGTACCGTATTATCGTCGCACGGTTTGAACGACCGAAGGAGAGTTCCCGCGTCTCCATCCCTGATCTCAACGGCCGGTGTCTCGGTTGCTACGGCGATCGAACGGCCGTTGGGTGCCAGGGTTATCGCCGTGAGCGGAACCGTTGTCTTGGCTGACTTCAACACGCTGCCGTTGGCCGGCTCGATCCATTCAAGTGATCCGTGCCCCCAGGCAGCGACGAGCCGTTGGCCGTCTGGCATGAAGGCCACGCCTTTGATTTCGCCGGTGTTGGCTGGGGATGCTGCACGGTTCCATCGCGGCACAACCGGAACGTCCCAGACTTCAGATAGGCGCTTCCGGGTCTCGGGCACGTCATTTCTCGTAAGGGATTCGGCGAAGAGTCGCCTTGCCTGAAGCGGATCATTCTCGGTCACGGCCTGGGTAGCCTGGGCGAATAAAGCCAAGGCCTCTTGGAAGACCCGCTGCTGCGCCTCCATTGCCGCTTTCCCTTCGGCAACGATGCGATCGCGTTCGGCGACGGCCCGTCGTTTTGCGAGTTCGTTGATCCACCGAGACGAGACACCCAAGATGACGAGCACCAAGCCGCCGAGCACAGTGGCGATCGTTTGACGCCGCCTTGCCTTCTGTTCGGCTTTGAGTTTGGCCTCCTTGGCGGCCTCCTCCTCCTTTTGCGCCTCAAGCCGCTTTGCGAGTTCATCGCGTTTGGCCTCACTGGCGATGGCCTCGTTCGCTTTGCGCCGCACGATTTCCGCGTACTCGTGTAGACGCTGGGCGACCACTTCCGCGTCCGGTGGGCGTTTTTCCTGATCTGGGTTCAGGCAATCACAGGCGACTTCCACGAGATGGGACAGCGCCGGATCCGTGGGTTTCTCAAGGGATTGATCGACTCGAGTGCATTGTACAAGGCGCTCCAGGCCGGCTGAAACGTCACCCATTTGGGCACGCTTCAACCAGACATCGAAGTCGCGGCCTGTTTCGCCGAGCTTCTGGTAAGGCGGCAACCCGGTCAAAATCTCGCAGAGAAAGGCGCCGAGCGAGAAAACATCGGATGGCTGCCGGATCTGGTTGATCTCACCGCGCACTTGTTCGGGCGGCATATAAAGGAGTGTCCCTAACCGCTGACCCGCGAGGGTGATTTTGCTCCTGTCAAGAACTTGCCGATTGTCTAGAGCGTCGACACGGGTCTCATCATAGTCGCGTCCCTGAGACTCGCTCGAAGCGGTTCCGAGTTCCTTGGCCAGGCCCCAGTCCATAACTTGAACTTCGCCAAAGCTGCCAACCATGACGTTGGATGGCTTCAGATCGCGGTGGACGACGTTTTCCTTGTGCGCATAGGCGAGTGCGTCACAGATCTGGGTGAAAACGACGATCATATCTGGGCCCGGGACGTTCCGTGTTTCAGGCGTTGTCTTGCTGAGCCAGTGCTCCAGCGTGTTCCCCCCGACAAGTTTCATGGTGTAGAAGAGCCGACCGCTTGGAAGCCGACCGAGCTCGTGGATGGGAACAATGGCCGGGTGCTGGAGACGACCCGTGACGCGCACCTCGCGGAGAAATCGACGTTCCATCTCAGGATTTCCGCGGTAGTCTTCGTGGATGACCTTGACCGCGAGACGCGGTTAAGCGTCGGATCGCGGCTTTCGAATACCTCACCCATCCCGCCGCTTCCAAGGTCCCTCACTCGCGCGTAATCACGCATGTCGAGGACAGGTGACGGACGGAAGAGGTGCTCGGTCATAAATATGGCCTGGCACCGAGGACATTTTGCCTCGCGGTCGGTTTCGTCTCCCAGAGGAATGTCCTCGCGGTGACACGAGGGGCAAATCCAGACCGGTCGCCAGCCGTCGACCTCAAGATGATGACGCGGGAATATCCGACGGTACTCTTCGCGTCTCGCAGTAGTATCACCACGAGCCCAGCGCCCTTGATAATCCTGGCGCCCAAGGTCGATCCATTGACCCTGGCTCAGATCGTACGACCTGGCCAGATCAATGTAGTCTTCAATGAGCGGCGCGTTATTTCCCGCAGCCAGACGGTGCTCCAGATCGATACTCAAGACCGCGTAAACGAAATCGGAGGCCACAGCGGCGCCCGCGTGCAGGTCGAGAAATGCACGTACGGAGGGGCGCTTTCCCAAATTCCACTCGCGGTGAAACCGATCGAGCAACGCGTCGCGGTCGAGTCCATCTGGCGGCAGGAATTGTCCGTCTTCGGCAGCCATTCCAAGCTCCATATTCAAGCACTCTCGCCCAACATGTCATCAAGCTTGACTTCTATCTCTTTCCAGGCTTGATCCACCTGCCAACGTGTAATATCCAGAATGGAAACAATCTCAGGTCGCTTCTTGCCGGCCAGCCTCATCGCAAACACTTCACGCTGACGCCGCGTGAGCGTCTGGGCGAAGACTCCGGTCCTCGGATCGCCCTCGCCCAGAAGCAACAAATTCTCCCTGTAAATTGCCTCGTCCACAGGAAGAAGCTCTCTCATGTCTCGGACAGCATCGCCAAGCGTTTGCGACGCTTCCGTCTCGGACGATGAAATCGGCTCGTCAAGAGAGACTGATCCCACACGGCGACCCTGAAAGTGACCAACGATTGCCGTGACGGCGGTGATGGTCTGGCCCTTCTCGCTCGAAGTAAGCTTATGGGGAGGCCATAAACCGTTGAGTTTCTTCATAAGGTCCGCAGAGGCTTGTTCCGTTAGATTTCCCTCGTCCACGATCATCTTGCCATGATCGTCGAAGATACGGATATGGGGCCGTTGATTTACGCATCCCACAATCACAAGACTTTTCCCCTCCGATCGAATGCAACTTAATTCATATGCTGATCGAATTAATTCTATGTTAAACGTGTAGCCTCCTACACGGTGACCTCGGCCCCTCTGGTCCCACTTGGCGGCATGACGCTTCACGATCTCAACCAGCAGTTTCCAGGCGGATCCTGGATCATCCAGATCAACCTTGTGAATGTGGTTATTCAGGAAGCTCTGCCAGACGGACTGAGCGACTGCCGACGCTGTGGCGCCCCCTCCACGGCGAGCTCTCTCCGTGAGCTTCGATCGAACGGTATTTACGAGTAACTCAATGTAGCGTTTGTGGCGGTCCTCATTGACTGGGTCGAGAAACGACTCCAAACGCGTCCTGTCGGCATCGCTGAGGTAAGACCCGCGCAGAAAATCGGCGAGTCTCCCCAGAAGTGCAAGAGAAGGCATTCGGCCTTATTGAAATCTTTGGTACAGGCGTGCTGGACCTCATTGAGACATTCGGCCGAGCCGTTATTGAGATTTTTTGTACAGGCGTGCTGAACCTCAAAGCGGAGGCTGGGCACCCTGCTCTTGACGAACGCCTCGAACCGCCCCTCGTCGAGCGTCTTATCACGGGCCCGAAGATCCGACTGAAGCCACTCGAGACATCGGTTAGTCACCGCGGCGACGCGTTCATCCGGGGCGGTGTCACTGCGTACGAGGTCGACGATCTGCTGGATCGCCGCGTGCAATAGTTCCATGTTGGGAGATGTGTCTGGCATGGCGCTACTCCACGCGTGGGTGCATCGCGTCGCGGCGATCGGAGGCAGTATCTTCACCAGAAGAGGAATCGCAAAAAAAACCCGAATTCGTGGTTTCTCGCGTCGCTAGGTAATACCGGGAACTTGATCGGCCACGATCGCCCGCCGCTGTTCTTGAGGCCCGGCTCCATCGAGGGGCATCTTGGATTCTAGCCTTAACCCGAGGCGATGAGCCAGCGTGTCTTGAGAAATTTCCCGGTTTCGGATTTGCCTCTTACCGGGGCATCAACAAGAGCAGCGGCGTCGAGAGGACCACACGTTCCGGAGTACAAGTCAGATTTCACCAACAGAAAGGTCATTACCATGAGTATGAGTGTTCCGTTCCCCGGCAACAAGAGCGTCGCGTCCCAGACCAACTGCAGCCCCGAGGAGCACGCGAGGGCCGTCCTTGCCGCCTACAGCGCCGAGGATCGCGCAAAGATGATCGAGGCGTTGCGCACTGTCGATCAGGAGCAGTCGGCCGAGAGCAAGGTCATTGAGGGCGGTTGCACTGGTCCCTTCAAGGGCTTCGGTGGCCTCGGCCACGGCCCCTATTCCAAGGATTTGAGCGTGCAGGGGTGTGTCACCGTTGGGCCTGCTACGATCTGCGTTGGCAACAAAGAGGCCCACATCGGCGAACAGATTGCCCGCGCCTTCAGCCCCCACAAGGGCTGGTCGGTCTGCGTCGGCGCCGGCAAGTGCCTCGACATCGACCTGATCGACCTCGCCAACCATGCCGCCGCGCACGGCTACCGGCCCATTCTCGCCGTCGGTGAGGATGCTTCGAAGTGGATGCTCGGCTTCGTTCCAATCGACGGCTCGAAGGGTCAGGCCGACCCGTACGACGCCTTCAAGGGGGTCTTCGGGCCACTCGTTGCCAAGGGGGTCTCCATCTCAGTCAGTATTCCGCTTTGACATGCCGGTGGATGCTGGCTGATCACCTCAGGCCAAGGCCGGTGCCCCCGGGCACCGGCCTTTCTACGATAAAGGGGACACAATATGCAGAACGAGTCGCTCATCAACGCCGTGAAGTGTGTTCACGAAAAATCCTGCTGGGTAACCGCGTTCGCCTTGGCCGGGATCTTGGCCACGGTCCGGACCGCGATCCGCTCCCATCTCAGGAAGAAAAAGTCCCGTCGCTCGGGACCTTCCATCCGTTTTACATCGTCGCACGGGGCCGACGGGCTGATCAGTTCGCCGGCATCAAAGGACACGAAAAGCATGGTCACGCAAAGTTCAGGGATCGACCGCCGGGTCGCCTCGTGGCTCCTGGCCGACCTGGAATCGTGCCTCGCCATGACGGCTCCTCGCCTTGCGCTCTGCGTCGGGATCGACATCTACAGCGAGAGGTACGGTGGCGGCGTATCCCCCCTTACCGGCTGTGCCGACGACGCGATCCGCCTCGCCACCAAACTCCATCAACTCGGCTTCGAAGTCGAAATTCTGACCGACGCGGAGGCTACGGTCTCGGCACTCAAGGCTGCGATCGAGCGGCTCGGCCACAAGGCCCACAGGGTCGGATCCACCATCATGTACTTTCATTCCGGCCACGGTTATCGCGGCGAGGAAGACCCGAAGGCAATTGACGAGTGGGACCACCGGCAGGAGGCCCTCGTCTTGCACGATGCCCCTCTGAGCGACGACACGTTGTCAAAGTTGGTTGCCGAATGGCCCATGACGGCGACGGCGTTCTTCGCCTTTGACACCTGCCACAGTGCCGGTCTCGGCCCCGACCTCATGCGTCGTCCCGGACCGACGCTATTCTTGGCGAGCAGCGAGGAAGATGCCACCAGCCTCGTGGCCGGAGAATATCATGCTGGAGGCTATCTGTCCGCTCACCTCATCGATACGGTGGACGCTTTACTGGCGGCCCGGAACGGCGAGTCGGCCGACCGCAACGCTGACGGCATCCTCACCGTCGGCGAGGTCTACGACGCCCTCCTGGACCGGTGGCCCACGTTCTGCCGTCACCGCCAAAGCACGTTTCTGGGCAAAGGACGCCCCGAGCAAGGGCGGCAATGGCCTGCGGTGTATCGTACCGCTAGCCGGAAGTTGCCTCTGATCGGAGGTATACGATGATCGCCGAGAATCGATTCCGGTTCACTCCTTTGTTGGCCGTTTTCATCGGGGCGACCGGGCCGGTGATGCCGTTGTCGGCTCAGGAGGTCAAGGTGCGGATCGAGCTTTTCGATGTCCGCTGCTACGACACCGAGGACGTGACTGGTGGGGACGAGTTTTTCGTGGTCGCCGCCATGAGCGACGGCCACGAGACTCGCGGCATCGTCACCCGTCCGATCGACATCGACACAGGCCAAAATCGCACCTTTGCGAAAGACCAGATGTTCATCTTCGAGGGAAAGCTCCCGCGTGGTCGTTCCGTGGGGGGGGATGAAACCGGGACGCGGGGGGATGAAACCGGGACGCGATTAGGGGGGATGAAACCGGGACGCGGGGGATGGGGGATGAAACCGGCCGGGTCGCCCCAGGGATTGCTCCCTGGGGTCCCTGGGGGTCGGGTAAGGAGGTGACGTTACCGTCACCCCCTCCCCTAAGAACTGTACATGAAAGTTTCCCTTCATACAGCTCAAGCCTTCACGAACGCCCCTCGCGGGGCGCGGTCGCTTTTGTCTGTCTTTCTCGCCAGTGAATCTGCCGATGACAGTTGGCGTGCAACAACTCCATGTTGTCGGCCGTTTCCTGACCACCTCGGCTGCGCCAGATTCGATGGTGGATCTCGCAGTCTTCCTCTGCGATTCGCAGCGGTTGACCGCAGACCGTGCATCGTCCCTTTTGTTGCTTCCATACGTATTCGATCCGGCCGCGACCTGCAAGCGTTTGGCTCAGTTGCCAACCCAGTCGTGCCTCCAGGTACAGTTCCCACTCCGGATCGTAGGGATTGACGGCGCTTCGGATCTTCACATAACGAATGATCTTCACTCGCGCTGCCGCCATCAACTGAATTGGCCGGCCTTGGCCTTTCTGGTCAAACAGCGTGCCGGTGAAGACCCAGTGGCGATCGCCATCTCGCTGGAAGCATTTCTCCTTGATCCACTTCCGGCCCTTCTTCGAGTGCCGTCGCCGGCACCAGCGCCACAACATTTGGAAGATCCGGTGATCCACATACGTAAAGGTGCGTTTGCTCGCCGCGTAACGGTGATACATGGTCCAGCCCTTGATTTGCTGATTCAAACGCCGGATCATTTCTCCTGCCGTCTGGCTGCCCGAGCGGCCAATCGTTTCCTGAATCTTGGTTAAGAACGTTTTCACGCTCCCTTTCGACGGTTTGGTCAAGACCTTGCCGTTGGGATAACGCCGGACGTTCTGCCCCAAGAAGTCGAAGCCTGCCTCAATATGCGTGATCTGGGTTTTCTCGTGGGAGAGTTCCAAACCGCGTTCCTTCAAGAAGTGAGCCACGAGAGGTTGGACTTGATCACGAAGAAGATCCTTCGAGATGCCCGTGATCAAGAGTCGAGTGGCCCGGGGGAGTTTCACCCCCAAGCCCTCTCAGATCCGGACGGGAGGCTCTCGCCTCATCCGGCTCTTATGATCCAGTCGCCGGCCGTATCCCGAGCTGCCAGAGGACGAACAGCTTCGGATCGCGTCGCGCTACCCGACCCAGCCAATAGACCGCGTGGGTAGGGTGACGCCTCAACCGTTTGTATTTCCGCTGCGCCCATTTCACCAATGCGCGCTCCAGATGTCGGAGGACCGGAGTGAGCGCCGACCGGTAGAACCGACCGTAGTAATAGCCGATCGCAGACACCCACTTTATAGCCGATCGCAGACACCCACTTTTCGGAAGCGCAGCTTAAAAAAGCACCCTTGGACATGCACTGTAAAAAAGCACCCTTGGACATGCACTGTAAAAGCATGCACTGTAAAAGCATGAAAGCATGCACTGCAAGAGGAAAAACGAAATCGAGAATTGAGCAATCTTGACACCTGTTCTGGCGATCCGTATATTGTGGCCGGATGATCAGGTTCAGGAGGCACACCATGTCCATCGCTCGCGCTCGGCTTATCGATGTCTCGGTCACTCGCTGGTATCACTGCATTACACGTTGCGTCCGCCGCGCTTTTCTGCTCGGCGAAGGCACTTCCGATCGCCGTGAGTGGCTCGAAAAGCGCATCGAGGAGCTCGCTCAGATCTTCGCTGTGGGCGTCGGCGGGTTTTCGGTGCTCGACAACCATTTGCACCTTTTGTTGCGCATCGATCCCGATGTCGCGGCCGGCTGGTCGGACGAGGAAGTCGTGCAGCGATGGGGCCGGCTCTTTCCGCCCCGCGACAGCCTGCGTCGAATCCTGCCGGTTTCCGCCGACTGGATCAAGCAGCGGCTCGAAGACCCCCACTGGGTCGCGACAATGCGCGAGCGATTGCAAAACATCGGTTGGTTCATGAAATGCTTGAAGGAACCGCTGGCGCGGCTGGCCAACCGGGAAGACGAAGCGGCGGGAGCTTTTTTCGAGAGTCGGTATAAGAGTATAGGAATTCTCGATAACGAAGCGCTTCTGGCCGTGTGTGCCTACATCGATTTGAACCCGGTCGCCGCTGGCATCGCACAAGGGCCAGAAGCCAGTGCTTACACGTCGATCAAGCAGCGGGCCGAGCACGCCGGGGAGCAAGGCCGTGTCGACGACCTGGCCGCCGCGCAAGAGGGAAGCGTGGCGGGCTCGGTTGCCGCGGCGGGCCTGGAAGAGTCGTTGTGGCTCTGTCCGATCGAGGATCGCCGCGGCTTGGACTCGGGCCGCGAAGGGATGCTCGCTGGCTTCTCGCTCGGCAGCTATTTTCTTCTGGTCGATTACACGGGCCGGATCATTCGCGACGGCAAGGCGGCGATCTCGGCTGATCTGGCTGGCGTATTCGATCGGCTGGGGTTCTCGGCGGCCAAGTGGACAACCCGGCTCGAAGCGCTTCGCAGCGGCCGGCTGCTGGGCCGATTCTTTGCCGGCAGCCGGGCGAAACTTCAGGAGCTTGCCAGAAGGTTGCGAGTGCGGCATCTGGTGAACCTCGCCGGCTGTCCAGCTTGAAGTGATTCCGGGTGCGACTTGAGTTCGGCTCGAATCAGGACGTCTTCTTACGCCTTCCTCCGGATACCGTTCGTCCTATCAACGGCGATTACGCTTCGTGAGTAAACGGCCTCGGGCCAATCCGCTCCCGCCATGCGCCAATCGGCCGTCTCTCGACGATAGCACCCGCGTTATTTCTTCGGAACTCACGGTTTCTTGACAGCATCCATCCCTCGCGTAAGACCGACGGTCCCCGTCTCGTCTTGGGGCCGGCCGCCCCCCTCCACAAAGCCTATCTTAACGCTGCCGCTTCTTACCATGCATCTCCCGGGCGCCCTCGCCTTTGCAGTGCATGTCCTCTCGTGCCTCCTTTGCAGTGCATGTCCTCTCGTGCCTCTGTCCTCTCGTGCCTCGCCTATTTTTGCAGTGCATGTCCTCTCGTGCCTCCTCTCGTGCCTCTGTCCTGTCCTCTCGTGCCTCTGTCCTCTCGTGCCTCGCCTATTGGCAAAGCTTGATTTCGTATATCCGTATCATCAGCCGATTGGCTTTTATCTCGATGCGGCTGGCCGATTCAGCGAAGACGACCTTGCACCCTTCCCGCAATGCACATGCCGTTTGATTTCTATCTGGCGCACCAGATGAAAGACGTGGGCTATTCTGAGCGTTGGCGGGTGTACCACCCAAATTTGACCGGCACTTCCTCGCTCGCGGTTAGGGGTTAGCGTTGCCCCGAGGTTGAGGTGTTTTCATGCGCGCCGCCGTGGCCGGTCAGTCAGTTGTCCAACAAGTGAATTCCCAGAAGCTGTTTGACTGGATCACGTCCAGGAAGGATGACACGACGGCCGAGAATCTTGGCTAGCGCGCCGACGGATTCTGGAACAGCTTACAGACCATTGTTTGATTGGCTGATCCGCACGTGGTGCGCCGCTTCAAAGCATAACAAGCGTCGAATTAGTGGTGACTATAAAGAAAACGCTCGAGTAGAAACAGAGCAGCCAGTGCGTAGTCAAGGGTTCGTTTGACTCGACGAAAAAGGCGAAGGTGAACACGTCTTTTCCGATGGCGAAGGGGCCATGCGTGCCTGGCTGGATCAGGTTTTGCCATTGTTTTGCAACGAGTAGCGGGTCGAGGCGGCCAATATCGAACTGGCAATCGTCGGGTAAGCGGCGTCGAAAGCCGTCTGCGAAGAGTCCCTTGGTTACCATTGTTAGGGCGATTGTTAGCGCACGCCCGTCCAACGGCATGGCCGGGAGATCGCCGAGATAGATGCCAGCGGGCGTGTGCATCTCGACCCATCGCGTGCTCGTCGCGGCGCGGCGCCATAAACGCGAACGATTGGCACGAACGGACCGCCTCACCTGGCTCTCAAGCACGGCCCTCGCGGCAGGATTTTCGTAACTCGATATGTCAGCGGTGAGGACGTCGCGAAGGTAGTTGTCCAAATCGCTCTTCTGCTGATTGCAATTGAGGCAGGCCGCCACGGTGACCATGTTGGATGGAAGTGGTCCATGGAAAAGCGCCCGAGGAATGACGTGGTCGCGAGTGCATATTCCCATCTGGCCGCAGTAGGCGCACTGCTGTTGGCGATTACGGTTTTTTCGTTTTGATTCTGAATGCGACGACATCCGTGTTGCCCTCGTCGTGGCAAGAGAAACAGTGGGTACGCTGTCTGCATTAGAGACTGACGGTGCGCGATAGGTTTTCCAATCATTACGCACAGCCGGTTGACGGGCTTAATTAGAGACGCAATTAGCCGTTGGCTTAACAGCCCGGACGGTACTAGCGTTGTTGCCACCCATGATTGTAGGGTCGCCTTGGTGATTATTTGGTTGCGGCGGAAGTCAGGGCTTTTGCGCTTATCTCCTTCGCTCTTGCCGCACTCAACTTCTGTTCGGTGATTAGGCTTTGCGCGATAGCCTCAACTTTTACCCAGACTTCTGGCTGGCTCAGCTTTTCTTTCGCGGATACGTACGCGTGGACCACAAAATCTTCAAAAGCCTGTCGGTCAAGACAAAGTCCAGCGAGGAGATCGTTCATCATCGTCACATCGCTTATGCTGATATTGATAGGAGCGATTGGCGGGGAAGGAAAAGCGATCATCTCGGAGGCTGACCCGGCAGCCAAGCAGATGACGGCGGTGCGAAGTTCGTTCAATTCGTTTGACGATAGTGGCTTTCCGGCCTCTGCCTTATTAAATGGTTCGGTTACGTCCACGCCACCACCGATTTCGTCGCCGTCGGGCGTGATTTCGATCGAATCGATAGATATTCCTGCCTCGAGCAATATCACAGCATGGCCGGCTTCGTGGAACGCAGCGCAACGAACGCGTTCATTGGGATCACCAGGCCTACGGGTGATCATAACCTGACCGTTCTCGCCGTGGATCACGCTGCCCCAAGTCCGAGACATGACGCGCGATCCCGGAAGCAATTCACCAAACAGTTCTTCGACTTCGTAAATTCCTGGCCCGTGCTGATCGGCAAACGACTTTAGATAATCTACCGAGCCAACAAGCTCTCTGAGGTTCCGGCCTTTCGAGATCCGAAACAGCGTTTCCACCGCACCTCCTGCAATCAAATCAATCGTGATACCGCATAAGATGGAAAGCAAATCCTTAAAGAAGGCTCCGCAAATCCTCCAAGCGCGCCTGCACCTGATCCCAGGATGGGAACGAACCGAAACATAGCACGCGGCATTGAGCTTCAAAGCCTGGCGCGATCATGGAGCGGAGTTCTGCGGGCGGGAAAAGGGCATCGCTTTTCGCAAAGCTCATCTCGGGAGGTGGAACATAGCTCTTCGGAAAAAATTCGATGCTTATCTGATCGTAATCTGCCTTTATCGCGGCATATTCTTCGGACCGAAGCATTGCTAGTACTTCTGGATGTTCGGCAAGGCAAAACAGGTCATAATAATGGCGGGCATAAGGGCCGATGGGTTGGCCCATTGCCTTGAACGCCTCAACTTTAGCATGGATGGCGAACATCTTCTCGACGAATGTGCGCCGAAAATGAAGTAACCGCATCTCGAACTTGCCTTCGTCCTCGGCGCCAAGGCTGGTCCCGGTCTCCTCGAGGAATTGTCCGACGTACGACTGAAGCGGGACGCGCTCAGTCGGCTCGCGGCCACTGGCCGTGCCCGCTTCGACAAAAACGCGGTTGCGGATCTCGCCTACACCAGCGAAGCGCTGGGCATACTCGAAGCGATCATTGCGGCCGAAACCGCCGATGGTTTGGCTTTCATTTTCGATGAATGTCAGCGCCGGATGTCGCTCGACGGCCTGGCGGAGCTTTTTCAGTTCGCGGTCAATGGCGTTCTTGCCTAAATGTGGCCGGAAGGCAGT
The DNA here is from genome assembly GCA_963818265.1 of uncultured Planctomycetota bacterium. Taxonomy (GTDB): domain Bacteria; phylum Planctomycetota; class Planctomycetia; order Isosphaerales; family Isosphaeraceae; genus CAWFRS01. Next base: position 82,458 of record CAWFRS010000007.1, read on the forward strand.
TGGATCGAGGAAAATATCAACGTCTTCCGAGAATCGTTGGATTAGGTTCCAGCCCTTCGACAAGCTCGTACCGCCCTTGAAGATAATGCAGGGCCCTGCCGCTTGTTCAATGATGCGCAGGGCCTCAGTGACGAAATAATCCTTTTCGATAATCGACTCACGTAGGCCGCGCGACCGGAAGTGCTCCGCGGCTCGAATCACTGCTTGATCGAAATCAGGATGCTCAAAAAGCTTCATTGGCCTTGCGCTCCTTCGCCTGCCATTCCTTTGCGTACGCGAGCGCGCCGAGAATTCCAAAATCAAAGCGTGTAAGAGGGTTCAGTCCCTTCCGCAATGCGACAAGGCGTGGGTATCCGAGTTGCTGGCCGATCGCTCCGAGCATGGCGCGTACGCGCGGAGGTTCAGTGGAAGCAATCTTCAGGAGACGCTCGAAACGCCCCGACTCACGAAAATGGTCGAGTAGCTTCTCCACGGTGCGTGAAGGCGGTAGTTCACTTGCGCCCCCACGATTGCGAAGGAAATCCAGAATTGCAGCATCGAGCTGCGAAAGTGAACGCCAGGCTTCCGGTCGCCGCGTGTGAACGATTGCATCTTCGCTTACCATCATCCGCGGGAGGCTCGATCCGTCGGTCGCCAACTCGATTCGCCCAGAGTTTTGGGTTGTGAAGCCCAGGAGATTTGCTGCTGCCACTCCAGCGGGAAAAACTTTGTTTTCGGCTGCGTACAACGCCCGGATTTGGCTCGTATTTGGCCGGCTCAAACCAAAGCTTGTCTGGCGGGGCCGATAGTAGAGTCCCTTGCTAATACGCTGAATCTCCCCCTGCCTCGCCAGCCGAGAGAGCGTTTTCGACACTGCTGTGAAGGGCATGCCGTCGAAATCAGTCAGCCGCCAGGCGCGGTCGCCTCCGGATTCGATGCGGCGGCGTACGATCGCGGCTGTGTTACTGCCGTTTCGCATAATCTGTTTAGGTTTGCTCCTCATAATCAAACTTTCGCACGCACGCAGTCCAATGTCAAGTTTTTTTGCAATTAAACGTGACATCATGGCGATGATCCCCGTGAACAAGGCATCCGGCAGGCTACTGAAACCTAACAATTTTCTGGGTCGCTGACACGTGTCGACATTTGCAACGCAGGGGACTAGGTCGTGTGGACAACAGTCAGGCAAGAGGGGTGGACCGGGCTATTTCAGCAGGATCAGGATCGAGGCCACATGGATAAACGCCAGGAAGTTCCGAGCGGTCTTTTCGTAGCGGGTGGCGACCCGTCGGTATTGCTTCACCTTGAACCAGAATCGCTCGGCCAGATTCCGATCCCTGTAGCGGTCCCGGTCGTAGGCCCGCTGCTCGGCCCGGTTCTTCAGGCTGGGGATCACCGCCTCGGCCCCCTTCGCCTCGATCGCTTCGACGACGGCTTTGCTGTCGTAGCCTTTGTCGGCAATGACCACTTCGACCGGCGATCCCTCGATCAGGGCCTTGGCCTGCGACATGTCCGATGCCTGCCCCGGTGTGAGGATCAGCTCGACGGGCAATCCCAGGCCGCTGACGGCGCCGTGAATCTTGGTCCCGAAGCCTCCCCGGCTACGCCCGAGGGCCTGTTCGTCCTGTCCGCCAGTCCCGTCCCCTTTTTTTTGCGCCGGCGGCGCAGGGATGGGCGCGAATGATCGTCGAGTCGAGAATCAGCCACTCGAGATCGGGGTCTTGGAGGGCCTCAAAGACGCGCTCCCAGACCCCCTTACGGGCCCAGCGATCGAATCGCCGCCAGATCGAGTTCCAGTGGCCAAACCGCTCCGGCAGGTCGCGCATCGGGCGCCGGTCCTGGCGATCCAGAGGACCGCGTCAATGAATAGGCGGTTGTCCTTGGCGACCTTGCCGTGTTGGCCCGGCTGACCGGGCAAGAGGTTCTTGATCCGTTCCCAATCGTCGTCCGAGATAGAATGGCGGTGTCGCATGGTGGGGCCTCCTTGGTGCCGATCTGACTACGCCATTAGCCCAAATTGACCAGTTATTGTCCACACGACCTAGTCGCAGGATAGCTATTAGAAAATGCGTCATCTTTTGCCACAGCCTGTGACAAAAGTCAGCATGATTCAGATTGTAATGGACCGTTAGTCATGGACAGGTTGGCTTGCTCGGGGTGCCAAAGGACCCGAAGCGGGTCGCCAAGGGGAGAGGAGAACATATCCAACCAAGCTCGGCGAACGCTGACCAGAGCTGGGATTTCCGACAGCCTGCTCAAAAACGGTATACTTAAACCAGTCTAATTGGCGCATATCGACCGATTCGTTTGTCGCGGGGAATGAGGGATGTCTGCCGATTTGGCTCATTCGTTGGCAATTCGCCTTCACAGCACGCTCCAAAATGCGCAGGGAGTTGTTCCGCACCATCCAGGTACGCTTGGCACCTGGATGGATTACAACCCTGTCGACCAGCGAGAGCGAGATCGCGATCGGGAGGATGATGCGCCGCCTGATTCTCGACCTCGAATCCTTGGAAGATGTCAACCTCCCGGTTCAAGCCCGGCTTGGCGTCAGGTCGCTGCGATCTTTAGCGGATTCTTTGATACGGCGATGGCAGTGGAACCGAGTGAGTGGCGCCGACGGAGATGCTTTATTGTCCGATTGCTCTGAACTCTGGGCAAACCGACATAGAGACTATCTTTCAGCGACCCTATCTTACGTCAACGCCTACGCCGCTGGTGAATCTAACGAGCGCCCTGGCGATGGCTACTTTCAACTGGCGAAAGACGCTGAAAAAGCGGGAATTGCGCCTTGCTCACCGGCCGTCCTCTCGGTGCAAGAGCTTGAGCGGCTTCATACGCTATGGTTATTTTCGCCGTGTCTTGGTCGTGAATTTCCGACGCGCACGCCGGAGGAGCTGGAAGTCTTTTCCACGGCGCTGCGCGATATCGAGGACGGGCTCCGCGGTACCAATCTTGAACTTTCCGAGGCAGAGGTGGCTGCGCAGGCTCTGTCGGCGGAGACCTGCAGCGATCCGTTTGATCGACTTGATCCGTTTAATGCTGTCATGATCGCGGAAGGGCACCCTCTAGAGCTTCGGGTGATGCCACGCGCTATGACGTTCATAAAGAACTTGTCCGGCAGCCGGGAGCCGGTTGAACTGTGGAATTGCCAGGCATGGACAACGGGCGGTCTCCTTGACATCATTTCACTCCCAGGCTGTCGTTGGGCCCTCGGGGCCTGGAATGAGCAGCGTACTGCCAAATATGGCAGCCATCCTGACAGTGGCCTGCCTCTACGAGAGGTCACCGCAGAAGACGTAATTGCGTTATGCGATCAACACGGTGTCATTTTGCCGCCGCCGCTAGCAAGCGAATTGGCGCTGCGGCGTACGGCTCCTGACACGAACACCAAACCGGTGTCATCGCAGCCCCAGCACTCCGACGCGATTGACGTCAAAGTCACGCATCGGCCCCGAGAAATCGTGCTATTGATTCATGGCATTCGCACGTTCGCTTACTGGCAACCGATGGTGCAAAGGGTGCTTGAGGAAATTCCAAATCTTGAGGTGCGTGCGCCATCATACGGCTATTTCGGCGTCATCCGCTTCTGGTGTCCATTTTTTTCGCGCAAGCAAGCCATCAATGAAGTGCTCTTGGAAGTACAAAAGGCCCAGAATGCGCTGCGAAGCTATGCTGACTCCCGACTTTCAGTTATCGCACACAGTCATGGCACCTACGTCATTACCAAGATTTTGGACCAGCATCTCAATGTTCATCTTCACCGCTTAATTCTATGCGGATCGATCGTCCCGCGTCGATTCCGATGGGACGCGGTCAGCAGCCGGATCAAAATGCCAATTATCAATGACTATGGCACAAGAGATGTGTGGCCGGTCTTCGCCAAGTGCCTTACTTGGGGCTTTGGCGACACCGGTCGCCATAAATTCGGAAAAGCGGAGGTGCGCGACCGAGCGCATGATTTTGCCCACAGCGACTTCTTCCGAAAAGAAGCCCGGCATGGGTGAGGAGTTCGTGCGGAAATTCTGGAAGCCGTGGTTTGAAGCCGGCGAGTGGGTTTCATCCGAATGGGATGAGAAAGCGTCATCACCGACGTGGCTCAGCGTGCTGTCAGCTGTTCCTTTGCAGTGGATCACTTCCATCCTCTTATGTTTGGCACTGCTCGGCAGTTCGTACTTCAAATGGACGTCGACAACGCAGCTTTCGTCCAGCCCAAGCGCCATTTCGTATATCGATGCCACTAAGTTGATGGAATTGGCTGAACGGTCCGGCGATTGGTCTGACGTGCAAAAACGCGTTCTGAAGAGGTACGTCAATTGGGAAGGATTCATCGTGTCTGCTAAGTCGCCCACTTATGTGATTCAACCGCGCCGAGAACGGCCGCAAAATGAGCGCGAAAAGGCGATCGTTTCCCTAGCGGACCCGCGAGAACATCCGGCTTACCAAGCGGGCGAGCGCGTAACGGTGTCGGGCAACGTCAGTAGGTTCGACTCCGAAGGAATTGATATTGTGGGCGGCAGGGTCACCGGCTACCAATCACCTTAACCCATCGCGGGCTTCTCATTGGATACGAGCTGCTTTGACATTGCCAGGAAGTTTCGTCTTCAGGTCGTCAACTTCATGTCGTAACCGATTGATATGACCCTCGATCTCATAAATCCGCATCGTGGTCTGGTCGGGAGTGAGAATCGCCGTGGTGCGCGTGTTTACACTTTGCCTCATCGGCTCCATGGGAGCCGCCGAAGGCAATGTGGTAATCGGAGCCTGGACAGGCGAGCTGTCACCAGGGCAGCAGCGCATTCGCCCCGCGCAACATCCGGCGTCGCAAACGGCAACTAGAATTGTAAAACTTGTCAGCATCGCTCTGGTGCCGAAGATGTTCATCGCTATGTGCTTCTGCAATAACCTCAAGCGTTGGTCGAGTGGCGCTCCTCTGCTATGTCTATCGGCAATTGCAGGAGGGAGGATCAAGCGGTCGTGCACGCGAAACTTTAATTTCTTCAGCCGAGTAAGACGGCCAGTAAACCGGTAAACTTCGTCAACGCGATCAGTCGGGATTTGGCGGTTCGATGCGGAGGGCTCGAAATAGGAATACGATCGGCTGTACGCGCCATGGGTTGTGGACTACGGCAAAACTGTCGTGCGTGATCTCGATTTGGTGCGCGTTGCAGCGCATGTCTCAGAGCGGACAAAGCGATCGACATACCGCTGGCTGATGCCTCCCGTGTAGCGCCCATGATATTGGGCCCATGCCCCGGCAACAGTCCATCGCGCGAAGCCGATCGCAAGCCGATCACAGACACCCACTTTTCAGCAAGCCGATCACAGACACCCACTTTTCGGAAGCGCAGCTTAAGAGCCGAGCCAAGCCGATCACAGACACCCACTTTTCGGAAGCGCAGCTTAAGAGCCGAGCCCGCAAAAGCGAGCCGATCGAAGAGCCGATCGAAGAGCCGATCGCAGACAGCCGATCGAGACAGCCGATCGCAGACACCCACTTTTCGGACGAAGAGCCGATCGTGAGCCGATCGCAGAAGATGAGCCGATCGCAGATGAGCCGATCGCAGACACCGAGCCGATCGCAGACACCCACTTTTCGGAAGCGCAGCTTAAAGCCGATCGCAGACTAGCCGATCGCAGACACCCACTTTTCGGAAGCGCAGCTTAAGAGCCGAGCCCGCAAATGAGCCGATCGCAGACACCCACTTTTCAGAGCCGATCGCAGACACCCACTTTTCGGAAGCGCAGCTTAAGAGCTGAGCCCGCAAAAGAGCCGATCGCAGACACCCACTTTTCGGAAGCGCAGCTTAAGAGCTGAGCCCGCAAAGGAACCAGTCTATTGACAGGCCAAGCAGCCGTGATACAAATAGTCACTAATGAAGGGACGATCAGTTCACTTTTGCGGCACTCAAGATTGGTTCGAGGACGAATTCATGCCCGCGTATCCTCGTCGCGAGATTGTGACCCACGATGAAGTCGGTGTCTATCATTGCATCGCGCGATGTGTCCGCAGGGCCTTTTTGTGCGGCGTCGATCCCGTTTCAGGCGTCGATCATGAGCACCGCAAGGAGTGGATTGGCGAGCGGCTGCAACAGCTCGCAGCGGTGTTCGCAATCGATATTTGCGGCTATGCCGTGATGAGCAATCATCTGCACGTCGTGTTGCGTGGCCGGCCCGACCTGGTCCAGGACTGGAGCGACGAGGAGGTTGCCATCCGCTGGAAACGGCTTTATCCACCTCGCGACCCGGCGACGGGGAGCCCCATCGAGCCTGCGGAATGCGATCTCGCCATGATTGTGTCGGACCGTGCCCGGGTCAGCGAGCTGCGTGAGCGGCTGTCGAGCCTTTCCTGGTTCATGCGCTGTCTGAGCGAGCCGATCGCGCGGCGGGCCAATCGCGAAGACGGCTGTACGGGCCGATTCTGGGAGGGTCGATTCAAATCGCAGGTGCTACTCGACGAGGCGGCGATCCTGGCGTGCAGCATTTATGTCGATCTCAATCCGATCCGCGCTGGCGTCGCCAGGACGCCGGAGGAATCCGAACACACGTCGGCCTTTGATCGTATCCAATCGCTCCAGGCGGCCGTGGCTGCGCTGGAGCCGAGCGACCTGTCGGGCGCCCCCAGGCGCCCCCATGTCCAAGGGCGCCCCACACAGTGCATGTCCAAGGGCGCACCCTTCGAAGTTTGTCCTAACCCTGCATTGAGCGGCCCAGGTCAATCAGGGCCCGCCGGATGGCAACGATGGCCGGACGATTCATTCCCAGGGCAACAATGGTGGCTCTTCCCGTCGCCGTACGGCCCGTCAACTTACTGCCGGACCAGCGAAAATGATCGCTCCACCGGTCGTGACGGGGATGAAAAAGCGGGACGATCTGCTTGGATAACGCATCACGAGCACGAGTCCTGGCGGCCTTTTTCAATGAGCACGTAACACATGCGAGTGCGAGATTATCTGCATGGGAAGGTCCCTTGACTGAGCGCGGGGAAATGTGGTCGATATGAAAAGCAGCTTCCTGTGAAAGCTGCGGAAGATGACAGTACTCGCAAATATTGCCGGCGCGGTCGCGAACCGCCCGGGCCAGCGCGCCCGGAATATGCCGGCTCATTAACTTCGATTCTTCGTAGCGAGTTCTGCCCGCAAGCGCATCAGCGAAAGCATGTCCACGAGCTCGGCCAGGGCGGTTGCTTCGCGCCGTTCCAGGCGCGATAACTTGCCGTCCCGATCCTGACGGTCGAGCAGTTCATGGAGTCGATCATGCAGGGCGCGAGGCAAGCGGAATTTCCGCCAATCCTTCGGCAGTTCCAGTTCGACGAGCACGGTCATGAATCACCTCGGCGCGGAAGTCGCGTAAAGCCATGCTTTATACTAGCGTTTCTCACCCGCGGCTTCTACAAGCTCACTGACCCAGCATCAGTTTGTCACCGGGCGATTCAAAACCAGCCAGTTATGGGCGCTTCAAAACCAGCCACCCCCTGGTGGGTAGTCACATTGGTCGATTCAATAAATCCCGATGCTCATTGTGATTCCTCATGTTTTGCTTTCGTTGGCCAATTACAACGACTTGTTGTCGTTGGCTGAGCCAGTATTCCTGGAACAGAATTTCGTTGAGCTTAACGCCTTTTCTTGGTTCATGCGTCCGCGCCCTCCGTTTCTTCTGAGCCGGGGGGCGCATTGGCTGGTTTTGAACTCGATCGCTTCTCTTCGGAGCCGGAGGGCGCATTGGCTGGTTTTGAATTCTCGACTCGCTCTGGGATCGAGCCGATCGCAGACGAGCCGATCGCACGAGCCGATCGCAGATACCCACTTTTCGGAAGCGCAGCTTAAGAGCCGAGCCCGCAAAGGAACCAGTCTATTGACAGGCCAAGCAGCCGTGATACAAATAGTCACTAATGAAGGGACGATCAGTTCACTTTTGCGGCACTCAAGATTGGTTCGAGGACGAATTCATGCCCGCGTATCCTCGTCGCGAGATTGTGACCCACGATGAAGTCGGTGTCTATCATTGCATCGCGCGATGTGTCCGCAGGGCCTTTTTGTGCGGCGTCGATCCCGTTTCAGGCGTCGATCATGAGCACCGCAAGGAGTGGATTGGCGAGCGGCTGCAACAGCTCGCAGCGGTGTTCGCAATCGATATTTGCGGCTATGCCGTGATGAGCAATCATCTGCACGTCGTGTTGCGTGGCCGGCCCGACCTGGTCCAGGACTGGAGCGACGAGGAGGTTGCCATCCGCTGGAAACGGCTTTATCCACCTCGCGACCCGGCGACGGGGAGCCCCATCGAGCCTGCGGAATGCGATCTCGCCATGATTGTGTCGGACCGTGCCCGGGTCAGCGAGCTGCGTGAGCGGCTGTCGAGCCTTTCCTGGTTCATGCGCTGTCTGAGCGAGCCGATCGCGCGGCGGGCCAATCGCGAAGACGGCTGTACGGGCCGATTCTGGGAGGGTCGATTCAAATCGCAGGTGCTACTCGACGAGGCGGCGATCCTGGCGTGCAGCATTTATGTCGATCTCAATCCGATCCGCGCTGGCGTCGCCAGGACGCCGGAGGAATCCGAACACACGTCGGCCTTTGATCGTATCCAATCGCTCCAGGCGGCCGTGGCTGGGCTGGAGCCGAGCGACCTGTCGGAATGGGTTGGATCACAAGAGAGCGAGAGCCAATCCACGAGTCGACTTCATCCGACGTCACAGCGCAGTGCCGATGAGTGGCTCTGTGAGTTAACTCTTCTGGAGGGGCCTGGGATCGGTCCCGAGGAAAACGAGGTCAGCACTGACGCGGGCCGGAACCTGATCGACTCAACCCCGAAAGTGACGGCCGAAGCAGCCCGATGTCGGTCGCGAGCCGACCGTGTCGCCCGCGCGTCGGATCAAGGTTACCTGCCGATGACGCTCGAGAAATATCGATCGCTCCTGGATTGGACCGGACGCCAGCTTCGGGGCACGGCGGGGGGGATGATACCGGCGGAGCTCGGGACGATCCTGGAGCGGCTGGGCATCAAGGGCACCTGCTGGGTGGAGACGGTCCGGCATTTCGGCCGGTGGTTCAAGCGTGCGGTGGGACGTCGCGATTCGCTGGCGGCGTTGGCGGTGCGTGCGCGGCGAAGTTGGTTCCAGGGCCAACGCGCTGCGGCTGTGGTCTTCAGTTAGGCGGTTTGCTCGACGAATGAGCAAATCGGCGATCAGATTTCGGAACTCGCGGGGGTAGCCAGCGTGCTTCTCGACCAAGGGCGGCCGTGAACGGTCTATACGTTTTACCTCGGCGCGAGTATCCCAGGCCAATACGGCTTTCCTGCGATTTACGCACGTAATCGCCGCATTGAGTCGTGAGTTCCGCCTCATCAGACCAAAGGATAAACGCCGCAGTGCCGCTCGATCGCAAATGATGGGTGTCTGGTTCTTACTCGCCGCAGTGCCGCTCGATCGCAAATGATGGGTGTCTGGTTCTTACTCGTGTCTGGTTCTTACTCAGTGCCGCTCGATCGCAAATGATGGGTGTCTGGTTCTTACTCCCCGTGTCCCTGGAATCCCCCTGTCCCCGGAATTCCCCCTAGCAACACGTAAGCTCCGCGGTTCATCGAGACTTCACAACTGAGTTCTTCGATGGAATAGATGTGGCATCGTTGAGTCGGATCGCCGGGCACTCCGGTCATTATGTTTTGTTCGGCTTGACGGCAACGTGAACGTTATATAAAACACCATACTCGAATAAGTGAAGGGAGCGCCGCGTCGGATTGCGGTGCTTCACGATCGAGCTCGGCTTTATCCGCTTTCACGAAACCAGGGAGGGAGCGACGATGTTGCCGCGCACCGTTAGGTTGACCCGCTGCTCGATACTGATTTGTACGGTGATGTGCCTCGTTGTCGTCGCAACGTCCGGAGCACGCGCCGACGCACTCTATACAATCACCGATTTGGGCACATTGTCAGGCCAGTCTTCGAGTGCGGCCACTTCGATCAACAACCAGGGACAGGTCGTTGGAATCTCGTATAATAGCTCCGACGGATATTTCGCCAGCAACACCTCCGGCCCTGCGGAACCGCCACGATTCGTCGTGGCCGGAAGCGGAGCGCAGTCATTTCTTTACGGCAATGGTCAAATCACCCAGATTAACCCTGTCGGCGGGTTAGCGGGCTCAATTAACGATTCAGGGCAAGTCGTCGGCGGTCCATATGCCTCAATTAACAATAATGGTCAATATGTCGGCGGCGCGGCATCCGGAGTCGACAATAACTACAGTTTGAGCAACCAGTTAGTCAGCGGCACAACAACGACGGCACTGCAGATGGCCCCCTACGCGATAAACAACGCGGGTGAGATTGCCGGTTTCGTGATCCTCGGAGCGCATGGCGGCACCGATATCCATCCGGCAATTTACCAAAACGGCCAGGTCACGGACCTCTTCTCTACCGTCGGGAGCGGTCAATATTTCTATGGCAACGCGGTTGCGATCGACCAAAAAGGCGACCTACTTATTACAACTTGGCAATTGGGCGGAACAACTCAATCTTACCTCTACCACCAAAATAACGGCACCGTGACGGATCTCACAAATTTGCCGGGTGGGTCGGGCTTCATCGCAGCGGCACTGAACAACAATGGGCAGGCCGTCGGAAACGGGTTCCTTTACAATAACGGCACCGTCGAGACCCTTCTGAGCGTGTTGTCTGCCGGCAGCGGCTGGAGTAACCTGAACGCCACTGGAATCAATGACGACGGCCAGATCGTCGGACAAGGGACTTACGACGGCCAGCAACTTGCTTTCCTGATGACACCTGACGCCATCGAAACGCCCGAACCCGCCACGATCGTCATCTGGGGGTTAATAGCGTTGGGGACGATCGCTCGGGCTCGCGCGGGCGGTAAAAGAAACAGGCGCGTATGGCTTCGTGTCTGAACCGCCAACTCGAGAGTGAATCTTCGAACTCCGGCGAACGTTCCCGGCGCAGGGAAACCGAGACTTCATAACTGGTTTCCCGGGAGGTTCGGCTCAGTCACGAATTTCATTCAGACGGGAGAGCACCAGGGGTCAGCACCAGGGGTCGCAGCACCAGGGGTCAGACCTAGGAACAAGTTATTTAGGTCATTCACGGCCCTTGTAGCACCTCTTCCAGATCTCTCAAATGCTTGCGAATTTTCGCATCGGCCGATAACAAATTACTGAATCGCCGAATCAGGTTGGGCAGACTTTCCGCTAGCCAACCTTAGACAAGCCACCCGTAGCCACCCGTAGACATGCACTGCGCTGGCGTACTTCAGTCGTCGTCGGGCCTTCAGCCCAGTGCATGTCCAGGCAAGGTCTTCCAGGCAAGGTCTTCCAGGCACGCTCTCACGTATCGGTGCCGATCTCTCCCGGCACCGTTGAGAATGCAGTGAATGTCCCCGCGTGCATCCCCTTTCCCCACGTGCATCCCGCCGACGGGGGCCAATCGACTCCCGTAAGGTCGTGCCCTCGTCCCATACGATGTCGTCGACTGATGGGCGGGATCGATCCTGAGGAGTTGAGCGTTATTGCTGCCGCAGCACTATTGGGCACTATTGGGGACATTCCTATTGCTCGGCGCGTTCTACGGGGGCTAGATAAGATGGTTGACAACTTGTCCATTCTGACCTCTTGCACGGCAGGAAAGCACCCTTGGACATGCACTGTAAAGAAAGCACCCTTGGAAAGAAAACACCCTTGGACAAGGACCCACGCTTGGACATGCACTGCGACCCGCACACTGCGACCCGCACCTGCTCATCCTCAACCTCCGTCCGCCAACACGCCGCAATCCGCACGGGATTCATCACCCGATCTCGGATGCGACCCGCACCCGCTCATCTTTGGACGCTTGGACATGTGGACGCTTGGACATGCACTGCGACTCGCGCCTGCTCATGCACTTCGATCCGCGCCTGCTCATCATCAACCTCCGTCAACCTCCGTCCGCCAACACGCCGAAATCCGGACGGGATTCATCACGCGATCTCGGAGATGCTCACCGACGAGGAATACCAGGCCCCGTCGGGAAACCCCTGACCCTGGCCGCTTACGAGGCGGAAATGGGTGTGCGCGCCTTTCGTCGAACCGATGGCGGTCGGCGACACCTGTTGGAAGTGCCTCTGTTCCTCAAAGCGGGCGGACACGTTCCCGTCGCTCTCGAATCGACCTATCAAACCGCCTGGGAGGCCGTCCCGCGTCGCTGGCGATCGATTATCGAGCGGTGAGCGGGGTGGTTGTGAGAGGGTGAGGTCAACAGGGAAAATCTTTGACGGCCGACCAAGCTTCTTGAGAACAAGGCAGAAGCCCGCGGCATCAAGCTGAATGGCCTGTCGTCCAACCATGTGCCGACCGGCAAGCGCATTCCGCGCGGCTAAATGGCTTTTTGCTGTATTTAGGTCGTGTGGACAATAACTGGTCAATTTGGGCTAATGGCGTAGTCAGATCGGCACCAAGGAGGCCCCACCATGCGACACCGCCATTCTATCTCGGACGACGATTGGGAACGGATCAAGAACCTCTTGCCCGGTCAGCCGGGCCAACACGGCAAGGTCGCCAAGGACAACCGCCTATTCATTGACGCGGTCCTCTGGATCGCCAGGACCGGCGCCCCATGGCGCAGACCTGCCGGAGCGGTTTGGCCACTGGAACTCGATCTGGCGGCGATTCGATCGCTGGGCCCGTAAGGGGGTCTGGGAGCGCGTCTTTGAGGCCCTCCAAGACCCCGATCTCGAGTGGCTGATTCTCGACTCGACGATCATTCGCGCCCATCCCTGCGCCGCCGGCGCAAAAAAAAGGGGACGGGACTGGCGGACAGGACGAACAGGCCCTCGGGCGTAGCCGGGGAGGCTTCGGGACCAAGATTCACGGCGCCGTCAGCGGCCTGGGATTGCCCGTCGAGCTGATCCTCACACCGGGGCAGGCATCGGACATGTCGCAGGCCAAGGCCCTGATCGAGGGATCGCCGGTCGAAGTGGTCATTGCCGACAAAGGCTACGACAGCAAAGCCGTCGTCGAAGCGATCGAGGCGAAGGGGGCCGAGGCGGTGATCCCCAGCCTGAAGAACCGGGCCGAGCAGCGGGCCTACGACCGGGACCGCTACAGGGATCGGAATCTGGCCGAGCGATTCTGGTTCAAGGTGAAGCAATACCGACGGGTCGCCACCCGCTACGAAAAGACCGCTCGGAACTTCCTGGCGTTTATCCATGTGGCCTCGATCCTGATCCTGCTGAAATAGCCCGGTCCACCCCTCTTGCCTGACTGTTGTCCACACGACCTAGTGAGGCCATGGAAAAATTGTGGAAAATATTTTTAGTCTCTCTCGGGTCAGGGTTTCGGACCGGCTTCAGGCACAAAATGAGCTAAGTGCATTAGCGAAATTAGGCAAGATGCGTATATTATAGGTAGGTAGGTTAAAGCCGGTTGGGCACCGACGGCGCTGTTTTTGGTTGGCCGGTCGCCGGTCCGCACCTCGATTGATGACGGAATTTTCAACGGTTGCCCGGTCGAAGTCAGGTGAATCAACCTGACCGATCGTCAAATCCCTCGCATCCTCGATTTTCGTCATCGTTGGTCAGCTCGTCGGCTCACATGGGCATTCGAATCAGATAATGCACGCGCCCTATGTTGATGCGATGCCTTCTTGCCCCTCACGCACCAAGCTGTGAACAGGTTGACGACACCGTGGGGACCAACGCGGCACACCGCGGAGAGTGAGCCCGGCGGGGATTGTCATCTGCGTCGAGAGATCGCTGTTGGTCGCATCGCATTGGTCGAAAGGGTTTGCAAGCCTTGGCCAAAAGCTGCCATCCACTGCCATCTGCTGCCATTTTCGGCCGCAAAACTGTCAGATTCGTTGCAATCGCATCCCGGGCAAAATCGGCCATCGACTGCCGCCCACGGCCATTTGGTCGTGCGGAATCGTCAGGCTCGTTGCCGTCTCGTGCCTCGACCAAAAGCTGCCATCCAGTGCCATCTGCTGCCATTTGCGGCCGCAAAATCGTCAGGTTCGTTGCAATTGATCGGCTCCTTTATGCCCTTCCGCCGCCGCGTAGGGACCGCGTTCGTGACTTGACATGACTTGAACAGACAGGGACAGGACGATGTCGATCGCCAATCGTCACGAACATTCGGCTAAAATATACCGCTGGCGGCCAGCCGCTCGGTCATCGCGACCATTAATTTGCTCGACCGGCCTCGGTCGATGATTAGCTCATTCTATCCAAATCGCCAGATTAACGATAGCTTAGCTGATCATTACGAAAGAAACTTGAAACATTTCGAAAATGCTGAGATCGAGATGGCGACTACCTATGGAGAGAGACAAAATGCCTGGCTATAATTTTCCGATTGGACGCTTTTGATGCCACCTCTCTCGTCCGAGTTATGGCTCGCATTGGTTCCTGTCGCTAATTTTGACGGTTGGATTTCGCCTCAGATTCCATCATAGCTCCGGAGCATGATCCGGACGGAGCGTGTTATGGATCAAAAGGTACCTCCAAGTTCTGGTTGTGATCCGCCTGAACCAGACCGAGCGGACGAGCTCGAGGCGCTCCGCGTCGAGAATGCCGCGCTGCGGCGCTCCGAATCCCTCTTGAAGTTAATCCTTGATCGGATCGACGATACGGCCTTTGTCAAAGACGTGCGCGGCTGCTACATGTTTGTAAACTCGTCGGCAGCGCGGCTCCTGGGGCGCAGGTGCATGATGTTCTGGGCAAACCCGACCGGGAGCTTTTTCGCCGGCGACGGCGCGTCAGATCTGGGAAGATGATCGCGGTATCATGTCGCGAGGGGAGCCGATAACCTACGAGGAAACCGTAGTGGTTTCCGACATTCCCACAACTCTGAGAACGACCAAGACACCCTATTGTGACAGTCAGGGCCGAGTTATTGGCATCTTCGGAATCTCCCGCGACATCACGCATCGCGAGTCCGACGACTCGCCGCTTCAAATCACGACGGCGCGAACCGAGCGATCGCAGCGACTCGTACATCGAGCAAGCGGATCCTGGGAAGGCGGTACGCGTGTCTATCACGACGTCCCTCCGAGGAATGACGAGGCAATCTACACCGGCGAGAACTCGATCGACATCGGCAATCGAAAGCTGACGGCTCCCCATCGGGGCGAACTGACGACGCGGGTCACGGCAGACAAGAAGCAGCCCTCGCACTCACCTTCGGGCGCGGTTTTTCTCGAGAGCGTGGCGACGACCTCGAACGCGATCCATACGTACGCAGTAGAGGGACTTCACGACCGCGCGGCCCCGGAGGCGCGGCTGCATGCAGCCGTGTGGTCTTGACCGTCGCAGCGCCCGCCCAGAGTCCCGATACGCTTTCGAGTGCAGCCGACCGCTTTCGGTTTTTCGCCGCGCCGGTATTTAGCGGCCATCTGACAAGCTTCGTCGATGTTTATGGGGCGGCGGCTCCCACCATGGTCGACACCCATGGCGAAGTCCCCGACAGGAATCCGGGCGTCAGGACACAGACCAGACGACTCTTGACCGAGACGCCAGAGCATGCTCGCGCGGCGAGCTGGCGCTGTGACATCGCCGATGAACGCTCGACCTGGCACGAGCAACTTCATGGAAGAGTTTGCGAGGACGTCAGCGAGCGCCTTCGATCCGAGGCCGATTTACGGGCCAGCGAGTCGTTATTTCGAGCCCTTTTCGAGGGGAGCGTTGATTCCGTCCTCCTGAGTGATCGCGACGGTCGCTACACCGATGCGAACTCCGCCGCATGTGCGTTATTCGGGCTCCCGCGCGATCAACTGATTGGCCGAATTGCGGCCGAGTTTACACACGAATCTCATTCCGCCGGGCTGGCCGCGTCGGGCAGCGGCGGCACGCCATTCCCG
Organism: uncultured Planctomycetota bacterium; assembly: GCA_963818265.1. Classification (GTDB taxonomy): domain Bacteria; phylum Planctomycetota; class Planctomycetia; order Isosphaerales; family Isosphaeraceae; genus CAWFRS01. Next base: position 98,272 of record CAWFRS010000007.1, read on the forward strand.
CCAGACGTGGTGAGAATCATCCGCGCCGACGGCGGGGTTCGCGAGGCCGAGGCTCACGTTCAAGGCGTCCGTTCTACCGGGGCGTGATCTGTCGATCCTCCATGACGTGACCGAGCGGCGGCGCCCGGAGAGGTCGTTGCAGCGATCACGCCGGAAAGTCGTGGCGATCCTCGAAAGCATCACCGACGCCTTTTTTGCCCTCGATCGAAACTGGAATTTCACGTACGTCAATTCGCAGGCGGAGCCACTGCTCGGCAAGCGCCGGCGCGGCTGCTTGGAAAGAACTTCTGGCAAGAGTTTCCCCAGACCGAGCATACCGCATTCGAGCACGAATTCCGCCGCGCGGCCCGCCACAAGCTAGCCGTCACGTTTGAGGAATATTATGCGGCTCCAGTTGGCCGATGGCTGAGCGTTCACGCGTACCCGTCCGCAGCCGGTCTGTCAGTCTACCTGACGGATAGCACGAGGCGCCGCGAGGCTGACGAAGCGTTGCGGCGCTACACCGAACGGCTCGCAATCCTGCACGAGACGGATCGCGCGATTCTTTCGGCGCGGTCGCCCGCTCAGATCGCACAGGCGGCGCTCGAGCGGCTGGGTCGGATCGTGCCAATGTGGTGCGCGACTGTCACGATGTTCGATTCGCGGACGGGGAAAGCTTTCATCGTCGCGGCCGTCGGTGCGGAGGTCGGAGGCCGTTGCGTTTCGGCGCCGCCCGAATCGGAAGATGTTGCCGCGGCCAACCTGCGATCTCTTCACGATACCCGTGGCTTCATTATCGACGACGTCGCGGATACCACGCCAGAGATTCAAGCTGCCTGCTCGCGGGAAGCAATGGGCGTGCGATCGTGCATCCGCGTTCCCTTGACGACCGGCGGCCAGTTGCTGGGTGCTTTGAGCGTCTATTCAGATACACCGCACGCCTACGATCTCGAGCACCTCGACGTGGCTCGTGAAATCGCCGACTCACTGGCCACGGCGATCCGGCAAGCCGAGCTGTTTGATGAAGTGCAGGCTGGCCGGGAGCGTCTCTCGGACGTCTCGCGCCGGTTGATTCGGGCCGAGGAGGAAGAGCGGCGGCGAATTGCCGGCGAGCTCCATGACGAGATCGGCCAGGCGCTGACGGCGCTGAAGCTCAACCTTCGCGCGGCGGTTCGGGCTGTCGGAACGACCTCCACGAAGAATCGACTTGAAGAGAGTATCGCCCTGGTCGAGCGAACCATCGATCAGGTTCGCGACCTCTCTCTGGATCTTCGCCCCGCGCTTCTCGACGATCTCGGACTGGTCTCCGCCTTGCGTTCCTATATTGGCAAGATGGGCCAGTGGTCGGGCATCAAGGCATCGTTCGCCGCCGATCCATCACTCGACCGCCTTGATCCCGAGACCGAGACAGCCTGCTATCGGATCGCGCAGGAGGCACTGACGAACGTCGCCAGGCATTCCGGGGCGGTGCGGGTCAGCGTTGTACTCGAGAAATCCGATTGCGAAATCCGACTGATCATCCGCGATGATGGCCGTGGATTCGACGTGTCGGCCGCGACCGCGCGAGCGGCCAGCGGATCGAGCCTTGGACTGCTCGGCATGCGCGAGCGCGCCTCGTTACTTCGCGGGCAGTTCGCGATTGCTTCGGATCTAGGCAGTGGAACCGAGGTGCGCGCCACGCTGCCGGTACGGCGATCGACTGATCGAACAAGGGGCATCGACGCATGAAGCCGATCCATATCGTGCTCGCAGATGACCATACCTTGCTCCGAGCGGGAATTCGCTCGCTTCTCGAAGGGCTCAGCGGGATGATTGTCGTGGCGGAAGCGGCCAATGGCCTGGAAGCGTGGAGCCTGGTCGACATCCACCGCCCCGATATCCTGCTGACGGATATCGCAATGCACGGCCTTAACGGGTTGGAACTTGCGGAAAAGGTTGGTCGCGAGCGGCCCGAGACCAAAGTCATCGTGCTCTCGATGCACAACGACGAAGAATATGTCCGTCGCGCGATGGCCGCTGGTGCGCGAGGTTACTTGCTCAAGGACTCGGATACGGAAGAGCTCGGACATGCGTTGCGGTGTGTCGCACGCGGCGAGGCTTACCTGAGCCCAGCGGTGTCGCAAAGTTTGATCGCCAGTCTTCGAAAGTCGTCCATCGGCACGCTCGAACCGACGGGGGGGCTCACGCCCCGCCAGGTGGAAGTCCTGCGACTGATCGCCGAAGGCCTCTCGACCAAGGCGATCGCTCGCAAGCTCGAGCTCAGTACGAAAACCGTGGAATGGCACCGCGGAATCCTGATGGAACGCCTCGGAATTCACGACATCGCCAACCTCGTGCGATACGCCATTCGCGTCGGCATCGTCGCGGCCGATCGTTAGTCGCGATTACTGCCAGGCTCTGGTTGACCGACCCCTGAGTCGGTACCGGCGCCGCAATCAAAAACGCACCAGGGATTTCCTGGTCCTGGCTGGGGGTATCCCCGGAGCATGCGCGGTCGATTTGAGCAACAGTGGTTCTCAAACCTGCCGACGAACGAGGGCGACAGCGGCGTTGCCCACGCGTGCGGGTGTCACTGGATGAGACACCGACGTCTGAAAATGACTTTCAGATGTTGCCCACCGGAAGGCCACGACGGCTCACGTTTCCCAGCCATTTCCAACCGTCCTTGGAGATGATGTTCCAAGGTCCGCGGGAAGAAAGCCGACCCCGATGCGCTACAATCAGTCAAACGGCCAGTCCATTTCCTCACTTTCTCGCAAGCTCACGTTCACGTTCGAAGGAACGCGTGAACTGCGAACTCTCGTGACTGAGCTCGTTCAGGCCCTCGAGCAATTCAACGACGCCGGCTGCGCCGCGTCACCCGACTCGTCGCTCGAGTGCTGGTCGGACCCGGCTTATACCTATCTGGAAATCGATCTGGACACCGATTCCCCGCTCGAATGCGACATCAATATCCACGCCGGCTGTGCGTACATTCGCATCGTACGGTGAACGGGCCGTGTCGCGACTCCCTGAGCCACCCCCGATCCGCGATCGCCTTGCCTGATCACGAATTTTGCTCGACGCTATCGAGCGGCATCGAATCAAGGGAGGACCTCCGACTGTCTGCACGAGGGCGCACGAACCCCTCGATACTGGCGTGAGACGCTCCATTCGGTGAAAATGACCGAGGAGTTGATCCGCATGCCAGCTTCGCGGATCCGTGTGGGAAACGGCGCCAACGCGTGTCTTGATTCGAGGTTGGTATCGTGGCAGTCCGGCCCCTCGGGACGATGGTGACTTACGGCTATCCCGGTGTCGGGCTCGAAGACGAGCTCAAACTTGCTATCCAGATCGGTGCTTCGCTGCTCGAGATTCTGCCCGAATGGTCGCAGTTGCCCGACCCTGTGTTCTTACGCCAGCACGCAGCCGATCGCGGTCTGGGCATTCATAGCGCGCACGGATGCTGGGGCGGACGCACGATCCGGGCGCGGCAAGTCGACCTGGGATCGACTGACGCGTCAACCCATCGCGAATCGGTCGACGATCTGAAAAACTGTGTCGACTGGCTGGCGCGAGCCGGCGGCCGATACCTGGTGGTGCATCCCGGCGGCCTGTCTGTCCCGCGGCAGATCGTCGAGCGGCGTCACGCGCTGGGCCGCGGCTTGGTCGCGGTGGCCGATCACGCAAGGGGCAGCGACGTCATCATCTGCGTCGAAAACATGCCGCCGGGCGTTTACCCGGGAAGCAAGATGCAAGATCTCGCGGACCTGGTCGCCGCGCTCGCTCATCCCGGTATCGCGCTGGCGCTTGACACCGGCCACGCCAATATCTCGGGCTCGCTTGAAACAGAAACGATCGCGGCGGGTTCGTTTCTGGCCACAACTCACGTTCACGACAACGATGGCAAGGCCGATTCTCACGAGCCGCCGGGGCACGGCTCGATCGACTGGCCCCAATGGGGCCGTGCGCTCGATTTGATCGACTATCGCGGCCCTATCTTGCTCGAATGCATTCGCCTTGTAAGACGCGACCCGTCGCGATTCAGGCCTGACGTCGTCAACACACTCCTTGGCCGGCCGTCGCGAACGTGAACCGCCGGATGAACGGTTGTAGGGGTGATGCCGGCGGCGGGGATTTTGATTGCCTGACACGGCCCTTTGCGGGCGATGAATGCGGTCCCGGCGTGCCGATACAAACGCGCCGAGAGGTCGCTCTCACCTCCGTGACGGCGCGGCGATCTCGTGCAAGAAAGGGCCGCTTGCGGGCCAGTCGGGGAGATTGAGCGTGGCGGGACGAGCCGCGCTGGTCGTTGGCCGGGAAGGAGCCCGAAGGTGTCACCCAGTTTGAACAGGCGAGAGTTGCTCATGGCCGGCGGGGTCGTCGGGGCGGCCGCGGCGCTCGCGGCCACAACGAGCGGCCGGGCCGAAGCCGGCGTCGAGCTCGGCCGGCATGCGACACGCGCCGGCGTCCACGGCAAGATGACCGGAGCCCAGGCTGCCGCGGCCGCCCTGGCGTGTCTCGGCACGCGCTGTGTATTCGGGATTCCGGGCGCCCAGACCAACGAGTTATGGGATGCATTCAAGGCTCGCGGCGTTCCCTACTTGCTTGTCGCCAATGAATCGTCGGCGAGCGTCATGGCCGACGCATCGGCGCGTGCCACCGGCGAGGTGGGCGTGTTTTCGGTCGTCCCCGGTCCGGGCCTGACCAATGCGATGACCGGCATCGGTGAAGCTCTCATGGATAGCGTACCGATCGTCGGCATCGTCGCCGATGTCGACCGTCGCCCAGGCGCCAAGATCGGCCAGGTACACGGGCTTTACAACGCGGCGATTCTCCGTCCCGTCGTCAAGGTGCTATTCGAGGTTCGGCACCAGGCCGAGATCCCCGGCGCGATCTTTCAAGCGTTTCAAGCGGCGCAAAGCGGCGAGCCCGGTCCCGTGGGCGTCCTGATCCCTTATCCTCTCTATACCGAGGTTTGGGACTACGACACGCCCGTGCCCCCCCCCTGCCCGCTGCCATTTGATGAAGCCGCCTACCAGCACGTGCTGGCTTATCTGTCCGATCGCAGCAAGCGCGTGGGGATCTATGCTGGAGTCGGTTGCGTCGACGCGAGTGGATCGCTGGCGGCCGTGGCCGAGCTGCTTCAGGCTCCGGTGGCGACATCGGTGAGCGGCAAGGGCTGTTTGCCCGACTCGCACCCGCTGGCCGTTGGCTGGGGTTACGGCAAACAGGGAACAAAGTCGGCCGAGAAGGCATTCAAGGACGTCGACCTGGTGCTCGCCGTCGGTGTGCGGTATAGCGAAGTGTCGACCGCGTATTATGCGATACCCCAGCATGATCTGTTGCTCCATGTCGATGCAAACCCGCAAAACCTCGGGCGGAACGTGCCCGCCTGCGCCACCTTGTGCGCCGATGCGAGGGTGTTTCTCGACCGGCTCTTGATGGACGGCGCTGTCGTGAAGCGGCCCGATTGTCCTGACTTGAAGCGGAAGATCGCCAAGACACGCAAGGACGATCGCGTCGAGGCGGCGTCGATCAAGATCGCGCCGTGTGTCGATCCGATGTACTTTCTCAGTCAATTTCGCTGCGTTCTTGATCCGGATCATCTGACCTTCCTCGACGTGACGGCGTCGACTCACTGGGCGTCGGAAGCCATTGACGTCGAAGGACCGCGCCGCTATTTCGCACCCGCGGACAATCAAAGTATGGGGTGGGCCATCCCGGCGGCAATCGGCGCGCAGCGCGTCCGGCCTCAAAGCCAGGTCATTTGCATCACGGGGGATGGCTGCTTCTTGATGTCGGCCATCGAGATGTCAACCGCGGCCCGGGCTTGCCTGCCCGTCAAGTTTTTTGTCCTCGACGACGGCAGCTATCACTACATGCAAATGCTCCAGGAGCCGGTCTACCGGCGCACGACCGCGACCCACATTGCGCGGATCGACTACGCGGCTTTTGCGCAAGGAGTCGGCGTCGGTTACAACCAGATCAGCGAAAATGGCGATGCTCTTGCCGGCATCCAGCGCCGCCCTGGCCTATCCTGGGCCAGTGCTGACACATGTGATCGTTCGATACGAGGGCCGCGAGATTCGCTGGCTCAACGCCTTGCGGGCGCAATATATCCGCAAGATGCCCAATACCGATCGCATCCGCTTGGCGGCTCGCATCGGCGTTCGGGTCCTCACGCCGGAGGACGATAACGACTGATGACCGGCCGGCCGCGGTGGCGACGTGGTCTCCAACAGGTAGTGAAAATAGGCGCTTTGCGGAGCCGCCTCGCGAAAGACGGTGCGTGGTTGACCTTCCGCGAAAAGCGATGTGTCCGTAAGATGCCACGCGAATGGAATCGAAAACTCAAGGCGTGCCGAGCGGGTTCGGCGGCATGGACGGGAAATTTCCGCGCATGGAAGTGAGCACGACTGCCAAGGTCCCGCACGCGGAATTTTTTCCGCCCCCCCTGCGCCGCGCGGGCCGAGCATGTGGCTGGCGCGGCTCAGCGACGACGGCCGCCAGCTCGTGCGATTCTGGCCCGTCATCCAAAACATGGTTGTCGGCGAGCTGCGAGTTCGCTATCAGAGATCGATTCTCGGGTTCGTGTGGACGCTGCTCAATCCGCTCTTGATGATGGTGATCTTGTCCTGGGTCTTTTCCGGCCTGAACAGCGATATTGAAAACTACTCGCTGTTCCTGTTTGCCGGCATGGTCCCGTGGACGTTTTTCAGCACTTCGCTGAACGAATCCGCCGGCTGCATCGTCGCGAACGAGGGCTTGATTCGAAAGATCTACATCCCGAAATTGGTTTTTCCGATCGCCCGGGTCACCATTGGACTTGTGACGTTTGTGCTGTCGCTGGCGGCCCTGTTCTTGTTGCTCTGGCCGCTGGGTGCGCGAATTCATTCGTCGATGCTCTTGTTGCCGCTGGCGATCTTCCTTCTGGCCCTGTTTTCGCTGGGCCTTGGTCTCATTGTCGCCACCGCGAACACGTTCTTTCGCGATTGCGGGCATCTGATCTCGGTGTTGCTTCAGGCGTGGTACTTCGCGACGCCGATCTTGTTTCCGATCGGGAAATTTCCGGAAAGCACTCAGTGGCGGCTTCGTCTTAACCCTGCGTACTACTTCATCGAGTTCTTTCATGAAGTCTTGTACAAAGGAACTTGGCCTGAAATCAAGCTGGTGGCGGCAACCGCGCTGATCGCGGTGGCGAGCCTGGGAATCGGGTATGTCATATTCAAGTCCCACGAAGACAAGATGGTCTTCCGGCTCTGAGCGATCAGGGCCGGCCCATCGTCATCAAAACGCCGAGCCGGCGCCGCTCATCGAGCTTTGCGACGTCGCGCTGCGGTTCGTGAATTACGCCGACAAGCAATACTCGCTGAAGCGGGCGACGCTTGATCTGCTGTTGCGCCGCGAATCGCGCGTGCCCAAGTCTGAGTTCTGGGCATTGCGCGACATCAATTTCCGGGTCACGCGCGGTGATCGCCTGGGAATTGTCGGCGGCAACGGCGCGGGCAAGAGCACGCTGCTGCGCGTTCTCGCCAGGATTTACCCGCCGACGCATGGCACACTCGCGGTGCGCGGCGTCGTCGCCCCGCTCATTGAGATGGGGGCGGGCTTCAACGCGGAGCTCTCGGGCCTCGACAATATCATGCTCAATGGCGCACTGCTCGGCTTCTCGAAGGCACAGATGATGAAACGGGTCGATCAGATCCACGAGTTCACGGGCCTTCGCGAGTTTGCCGACATGCCGCTCAAATATTATTCGAGCGGAATGTACATGCGCCTGGCGTTCGCGATCGCCACCGAGGTCAATCCTGACATCTTGCTCGTTGATGAATCACTCGGCGTGGGCGACGCGGCGTTTCAAGAGAAGGCCAAGGCCCGGGTGCGCAACCTGCTCGACCGCACGCAGGCCGTGATCCTCGTATCGCACGACCTGCGATCGCTGCGTGAGTTATGCACGCGCGGACTGTGGATTCAGAAGGGCCGCCTCGTGGCCGACGGCCCGATTGACGCAGTCATCGATCAATATCTCGAAAATGATCAGCGAACCGACGACCGGGATTGACCGGCGAGCGCGTCATCGTCATCATTCCGAGACAAGATCGACACCACTGAGGACGGCCGCGATAAATGGACGAATGACCGGGTCGAGGGAGTGGCCCCCATGCCGTTGATTGCAATCACTGTTCTCGTCTCGTCGCTTGTGGGTTGGTCGGATATCGCGATCCAGCCTAGCCGCGGCGATCACGCGGCGTTTTTGTATCAACGGAGCGTCGCGAGCATCGACCGGCCCAGCGAGCGCACGCTGGAAACGCTCAGGCGCTATGATCTTCACAACGAATATCGCCGCGATGTGGGCGCGTGCCTGGTTCACCTCGAGCGCCATGCGCAAAAACGCATGGAGGCCGAACTCGTTTATGCGCTCGCCGAGCTGTCGTGGATCGAGGCGAAACGGCTCGACCATCGCCGCAAGCCGCAAGCCATCGACCGTTTCCTCGACGCATCGGCCTACGCTTATGACTACCTGTTCGAGGATGATCCGGTTCTCGCCGAGGGCCGCGGGCCGTCTGACCCGCGCTTTCGGCTGGCGATGGAGATCTACAACGCGGGCGTCGATCGCCTGATCCGTGCGGCGCAGACCAAGGGCCAGATCCAGCCGCAGGCGGGCGAGTCAATCCCGTTCAAGATTCATGGCCGCGAACAATCCCTGCGCATCGTGCTCAAGGACTCGGCGTGGAAGACGACCGACGTCCACAAGATCCTTCTCGCTTCCGACTACGAGGTCACCGGCATCAACCGCGACCTGTCGCAGTATGGTCTTGGCGTGCCATTGATCGGAGTGCGCGAGACCGAAAACCAGAACGGCGAGCGGCCCCCGGCCGAGCGATTCTACCCGGCCGAGATGGCATTCCCGCTCACCGCGTTCCTCGTTCCCAACTCGCGGCTCAGGGACACCAAGACCAGTGGCGACCAGGGGCGTGAATGCGCGCTCTGGTTGCTCGATCCGATCATCACGCGGTCCGTGGGCACCAAGCCCAATGTGCTGGCGCTCGAGGTTGATCTGACGACGCCCCTCGCTTACATGTGGTCGCGAACCGATCTCGATCGCTATCGCTGGACGGGATTGTTGCACCCTGAACAGGCCCTCGAGCGTGCCAATCTTCTGATGATCCGGCCGTGGGAGCCCGGCAAGATCCCGGTTGTGATGGTGCACGGCCTGATCTCGACGCCGCTGGCCTGGATCCCGATGCTCAACGAGCTCTGCGCGATCCTGTGATCCAGTCGAAATATCAATTCATGCTTTACATGTATCCCACCGGGGTGCCGATCCCGATCGCCGCCGCCGGCCTGCGTGATTCGCTCGGTCAGGCCCGGGCGATGTATAACCCCGACGGCCGCGACCCCATGTTCGACCGGATGGTTCTGGTCGGCCACAGCATGGGGGGGGTCTTGAGCCGCACCGTCGCGGTATCGAGCGGCGAGCAGTTCTGGAGACTGTATTCTGACCGGCCGTTTGATGAGATTCTCGGCGACCGCGAAGTTCTCGACGAGCTGCGCCGGTACTTCTTCTTTGATGCCGTTCCATCGATCAGCCGGGTGGTCATGCTGGCAACGCCGCACCGCGGATCGGACTTGACGCGAGGCGTGGTCGGCCGGGTGGGCACCACGCTGATCTCCGATCCCGACCATATCCACAAGCTCCTGTATAAATTAGTGAAGCAAAATCCCGATGCGTTCGACGCCCGGCGGTTCCGGCGGCTGCCGACGAGTATTGAAACACTCGAGCCGAATTCGCCGATATTGAAAGCGCTCGAGAGCATGCGGCCCCCCCCTCCTCCGCGGACAATCCAGTTTCACTCGATCATCGGCTCGCTGCGTCCGACCGGCGTCGACAAGACGACCGACGGCGTCGTTCCCTACAGCAGTGCGCACCTTGACGGAGTCGCATCAGAAAAAGTCGTTCGCTCCGACCACGGCGTGCAGCGCGATCCGGAAGCCATTCGTGAAGTTCGTCGGATCTTGCGGGAGCACGTCGGCATCACTTCGGGCGTTCCGCCCGCGCTCCAGGAGCCGCGCGAAGCCAGCGGGCCGGCGGCGGGCGCCAAGCTGGAAATGCCGGTCCGATAGCGGTACATTCGGGCTCGACGGAGTCTCGGCCACCCCGGACTGGTGGTGAGTCCGGGATGAAAAAGCCTCGCCAAGTCGGGACACGGTGCGATGCTTGTTGCGCCGCGACCTTGCGAGGTTTCCGCCGTGGCGCGGCCGAAAACGGCTTCGGCGCGACGATTCGATTCAATGACGCCGGCCATCGGCCGATGTGCCGGGCGAATGGGAAATGAGGCAGATCGATGTCGGACACCTTGGCGGACCGCCTCGTCGCGTTCGCGCTGGATACGCGGTTTGAAAACCTTCCTGTCGAGGTCGTCGCCGAGGCGCGTCGCCGTCTTGTCGACGCGCTTGGTTGCGCGATCGGCGCGCTCGACGAGCCAGCCTCGACCATTGCGCGCGGCGTCGCGCGGCGGTTTCATGGGGGGCCATCCGTGGCGCTGATCGGTGGCGGGACGGCCGCGCCTGAGTGGGCGGCCTTCGCCAACGGCGTGCACATTCGCTATCTTGATTGCAACGACACGTATCTCTCGCTGGAACCGGCGCATCCCAGCGATAACTGGGCCGCCGTGATGGCGGCCGGACAACTCGCCGGTGCCGACGGCAAGGCGTGGATCGCCGCCGCGGTGGTCGCCTACGAGATTCAGTGTCGGCTCTGCGATGCAGCCAGTATCCGGGCGCGTGGCTGGGACCATACCACCTACGGGTCGATCTCGGCGACCCTGGCCGCCGCGAAGCTTCTGGGCCTTTCGCACGACCAAGCCATCCATGCCCTCGGAATCGCCGGCACGACCGGCACGGCGTTGCGACTCACGCGCGCCGGCGAGCTGTCAATGTGGAAAGGGTGCGCGTTCGCATTCGCATCGCGAAATGCGCTGTTCGCCGCGCTTCTGGCCGCCGCCGGCCTGACTGGCCCCGCGCCTTTCTTCGAGGGCGAGATGGGCTTCTTCGGACAAGTCTCCGGGTCTTTTGAATTACCGAAGCTGGGTGGTCCCACGGCATCGGATTGGATGCTTCCGAAGACGTCGATCAAGTTCGTGCCGGCCGAATATCACAGCCAGTCGGCCATCGCGGCGGCCTTCATCTTGAGGCCAAAAATCAAAGACGTCTCCGCGATTCGCGCGATCGAGATCGCCACGTTTCGGGTTGCCGTCGAAATCATCGGTAGGGATCCCGAAAAATGGCGGCCCAAAACCCGCGAGACGGCCGACCACAGCCTGCCTTATTGCACGGCGGTGGCCCTCGTTGACGGCGAAATCACGGCCCGGCAATTCAGCGACGAACGACTTGCCGACCCTGCTCTGATCGACCTGGTGTCTCGCACCGCCGTGATTGAAGACCCCGAGCTCACCGCGGGTTATCCGAATGGAATCCCCAACCGGGTGACCGTCACAATGAACGACGGCTCGACCTACATCGAGGAAATTTCCTTTCCCCCCGGCCACGACAAGAATCCGCTCACCGATGCCCAGCTTGCTACCAAGTTCCACGGTCTCAGCGATCCGGTCATCGGTGTCGAACGAGCGAAAGCGGTGTGGGAACGCATTGCACGGCTCGAGCATGATCCGGCGCCTCATACCGTGCTGGACTTGCTCGAAGTTGCCGAAGTCGGCTAAGCGGCCATGCGTGATTTCGAGGCGCCCCAGTTTTCCGAGTCGGCACTGGCCTCTGACTGGTCTGGAGACTCGCTCTGTCGAGCCAAGCCATAAGCTGGCCGAACGGAAGAGGCTCGCCAGAGTCTCGCTCTGGCGTCGTGAAAGGTTGGGCTTGCACCGCTTTCGCGTTCATCCTGTTTTCGTCGACGAACCACGCGGCAACCAGGACGCCAGGCCTTTGTTGGAGTTCCGCCTTCAGGCGGCTTTTTCGATATCAACCAGAGCAGACCGGCTAAAGCCGGAACTCCAACGGTGGCCTGCTGGAAGTCCGCCTTCAGGCGGCTTCTGACGAAATCAGCCAGAGCCGACCGGCTAAAGCCAGAACTCCAACGGTGGCCCGCTGGAATTCCGCCTTCAGGCGGCTTCTGACGAAATCAGCCAGAGCCGACCGGCTAAAGCCAGAACTCCAACGGTGGCCCGCTGGAAGTCCGCCTTCAGGCGGCTTCTGACGAACCCAAGATTGCGCCTGAGTGCGAGATTTCAACGGACCGCCGCGCAACGAAAACGGGCGGACTCCAGCGGCCCGAAAGACTCAGTCAAGGTCTACTTTTCACCGCGCCAGTCTCGCTCTCCCGAGAGCCCCGGGAGGGCGAGCGTCTCGCAAGCCGAGTGCCTCATCAGCTCGACAGAGTCTCGCGCCGAGTCCCTCATCAGCTCGACAGAGTCGTGCCCGCCTCGAGCGGGCACTGGCACCGGGTTCGCCCTGAGACTCGCCATCCCCGGATCGTGAAAGACATTCAGGTCTCTGCCACGGACGATTCAGCGACGGCGCGCTTCGGAATCGCCACGCGCAGCCTTGGAAACACTCGAAACAGTGCGCGCGGAAATCATGATATCAGCGCTTTCCTTGGAGGCGAGAGCGTGCCCCACTCCTTTGAAAGACGGAACGATTTCGAACGTCTGGCCGGACCATTGGCCTGGCACGCGGTCGGCGGGCAGTCGAATCGTCAGCCGGCCGCCTGGGGGCAGGTCTTCGGGTACCGGGACTTCCCACTCGGCCACCGGAAGGTTCGCGGCTGGGCTCGAGCCGACCAGCTTCAAGACCATGCCGCCGTCGCCGGCCCTCAGCCAGGCGGAGCGTAGTCCCGGATGGGCCTGTGCATTCGCGCTCAAATGTTGACGGGCCACCTGTGCTTGAATGTAAGTTGATGACGCGTTCGTGAGCGTGACGTCCCATCCCGATATCGCACGAGGATCGGCCGCCGCGGGCGCGGCGACAACCGTCGTGTGGACCGTCGCGCTCGGTCGCTTCGCCGGAAATCGCGGCTGGCTGACTGCCAGACCAGCGACAATCCGGTAATCGAATGATGCGCGATTGCGGCGGTCGCGATCGAGAACGACGAGGCGGTAAGAGCCCGGCTCCGCCGGTGTGCGGATCGTGAACGCCGGTATGCTGGGACCAAACACATGCTGGTAGAGCGCAAGTTGCAGCGGCGAACGGTCGCGCCCCTGTGAATCGCGCCATACGAGAAAAGCCCAGTCTCCTTCGTCGACGATTGTGTCTTCGTCGATCGGCCACGAGCCCGTGATCCAGCATCCCAACGGTGCTGTGCGCGTCGCCTCCTGGTCCGAACGGCGGCTCAAGAGGGCGTCGAAAGGTGTCTTTGGAAGCCTTGTCAGCAGGTCGTTCGATCGATAGATAACCCAGTCGCCACGGCATTCAACTCGATCGAGCCAAGGCAGATCGGCAATCCAGGGGCTTTTCGCGAGATACCCGCCGTCGATCGCGAAATCCGTATATCCGAGCGACGCGATAAATCGCAGGCCTGCTGGGTTGATCCGGTCGTACGATCCCCCGAGGAGGCGCAGATCGCCCTCGACCAGGCTGAAAGTCGCGCCAGCGAGCGTTCGATGCCGGTGCTCGGGGAGCCATTCGAGGCTCGAAACTCCCCACCAGTAGAACGGTTCGTTCTCGGCCGTCGTCTCGTCGAGTGTTGCGGGAATCGGCGGATGCGTCATGAAAACCGCAAGCCTGCGATTGTTTGGCTGCTCGCGCAGCCAGTCGACCCACTCCGGCTTCGCCGACGCCGCCGGCCAGCCGGGGAACGTCATCGCCGCGCGATACGCATCGCTGGCGGCCAGGCCGACAAGGCCGATCGTGAGGAGCACGCCGACACGCGGCCGCCGGCAGCCGCGCACGAGCTCGTTGAATACAATCGGTGCGACGACGGAACCGATCGCGACCACGAGTAACCCCGCACGCCCATAACAGCGAAAGCTCGGCGCCGCATGAAACAAGAGAGCCGACGGACCGCCGGACAGGCTCAGCAGGGACCAGACCGCCATCAGTCCCAGGGCGATCCACACAAAGCCGTCGAGCCGCTTGCAAAGCGGCGAGCCGCGGAGTCTGGCGAACAGGACCACGGACACTGCGAGCACGATCGCGAACCCGGGGAAGTTCCACCCCTCATCGAGCGGCGGCGCCGGGATCTTGTGCCGCAGGTCGCGGAAGTAGTTGGCGCGAAGCCACGAATGCTTGGGAACAAAATACTTCCAGATTTCCGAACCATACACCCAGGTTTCGGCCCAGTTGCGCTGGAAATACTGGTCGGACCCGGCGATCGGCGAATAGTTCGCCACGACCGGGAAGCAGAGAACGGCCGCCGTCGCGACGAAAACGGCGGCCGCAACAAGCGTGCCGGCGAGCGCCGCGCGACGGACGCGCCCCGCCGCAAGCTCGATCAGATACCAGCCTGCCAGGCCAAGCGCCGTGAAGTAACCCAGGTAAAACGATGACTGCAGCACCAGCGCCGCGGCCAAACCCAGGAGCGCGCCGCGCCGCCAATCGAGCGTTCGCATGAATTCCGAAAATAGCCAGACCGCCAGAACGATCCATCCAAACTTGAAGAGATGAAGGTGCACGGGAATTCGCGCGGCGACCGACTCATTGAGTGTGATCATTCCGACCGCGACCGCCGCCCAGAGCGTCGAACGCGTGTATTTCTTGACAACCCACGCCGCGACCCAGCCGTTGGCGGCGAGCGTTGCGATCGCGGCAATGTGATAGGTCCATGCCGCGCTGAGATGAACGGCCACGAGCGACGCCAGGAGCATCAGCTCGACGCCCTCGAACAGACCCGGGTGCTTGGCGAATTCCGATGGATACGGAGCACCCAGCCGTTGATCGTCGGCAATTTTCCACCAGGCTCCATGGCATTCCGCCACGCGACGAAGCTGGTACGCATAAAACGCCGCGTCGCCCTGCGGTCGCGGCAGGGCTGAACCGAGAAGCTGGGCTCGATAATAGCCCAGGGTCGCGAGCACGATCGGAAGCACCGCCAGAACGATTCGCGACGCCCAGCGACATGACAAATCGCCGCGCGTTGTTACTGAATCTCCGCGAATCTGAGGATCGCCAGGAAGTCTATCGATCAGCAAGAGCTCATCCCTCCTCGCGGTCCAGGCGTCCAGATGCGGTTGAGATCGTTTCAGTGACGTCACACGGCCGATCTTTTGATGCACGCTTGTGTCGGCGTTTCCGCGATGTAGCGCCGCGGCGCCGCGAAGCCGGCCGCGGATTGCACGATGAACGAGGGCCGCCCCTTGACCTCTTCGAGCGTGCGTCCCAGATACTCGCCGAGGACACCGAGCGTCGCGAGCTGGCACCCTCCGAAGAAGTGCAAGGAGATCAGCAACGTGGTCCAACCATCAACGGGGCGGACCCCGAAAACGTGGCCGATTGCCAGGCCGAGTTCACACAACGCGCTGGCCACGGTGACGACGAGTCCGAACGCCGTGAGCAGGCGCAAGGGAAACAGGCTAAACGCGGTCAGGCCGTCAAGGGCCAATCTGACGTTCTGGACGATTGTGTATTTCGGTTCGCCGGCCCAGCGCGGCGGAGCGTGATAGGGCACAATCGCCTGTCGAAATCCGAGCCACGGCACGAGCCCGCGGATAAATCGTTGTCGCTCGGGAAGCTCGTTGAGAGCGTCGAGCGGGGCACGCGCGATCAGCCGAAAATCGGCCGTGCCTGGCTCAATCGGCAGTCCGCTGAGCTTCTTGAAGAGGGGGTAGAACGCACGGGAGAAAAGCCTTTTGTGCCAGGCGCAGCACGCCGTTTCGAGCCGCACCGCATTCACCACGTCGTATCCGTCTTCCCAGCGTTCCAGTAATTCGGGAATCAAGTCTGGCGGATGCTGCAAATCGGCGTCCATCATGATCACAGCGTCGCCGTTAGCGAATGACAGGCCCGCTGATAACGCGGCCTGATGGCCGAAATTGCGCGACAGCCGGAGGTAGCAAACGCGTGAATCGCGTACTCTCAGCGTAGAAAGCACGGCCGCCGTTTCGTCCGTGCTGCCGTCGTCGATAAAAACAAAACTAAATTCGAACGGCAGCAGATCACAGGCTGAAGCTAGCTCATGATGGAGCTTTTCGAGGCAAGAGGCCTCGTTGTACGCCGGGACGACGATCGAAACACTCGGTTTGTTCGCCACGCGACGACTCCCGCATTTCCTTCGATATCTCCGCCAGCGGAATCCCTAACAAAATAGGCCGATTCACGCAACCGCAGGCCGCCGGCGGCTCGGCGGCTCGCCGCACTGCCAGGTTCTTGCAATTGACATCACCGCCGCCGTCGCATACAAAGCCGCCGGCACGGATAGCACGCCATCGAACTGACCACGACCCCTGCGGCCAGGGACGCATCGCGTGAGCTTCAACTCGTATCAATTCGCGATCTTTTTTCTGACGCTCGTTCCGGCTTACTGGCTGCTGGTACATTGGCCGCGCGCGCAGAACGTCTTGCTTCTTGTCGCGAGCTATTACTTTTACGCTTGCTGGAACGTTCGATTCCTGGCGCTCCTGATCGCGTCGACGATCGTCGATTACGCCTGCGCGCTCCGGATCGACCGGGAGCAGGACGAGCGGCGGCGGAAGTGGATTGTCTCGGCGTCGCTGGCGTTCAACATCGGCATGCTCGGATATTTCAAGTACTGTCATTTCTTCGCGCACAGCCTGCACGACGCACTGGCCAGCGCCGGAATCGCGGTGCCGAAGTGGGAGCTCGACGTGGCTCTGCCCATCGGCATCTCGTTTTACACGTTTCAATCGATGAGCTATGTCATCGATGTTTACCGACGCGAGATCAAGCCGACGAGAAACCTCGTCCAGTTCGCCGTGTTCGTGTCGTTCTTCCCTCATCTCGTCGCGGGGCCGATCATGCGGGCGACGACGCTCCTTACCCAGATTCGTTCGCGGCGCCGCGTTCATGCGCAGCAGTTCTATGATGGCGTCTACCTCATCTACTGGGGCCTCTTCGAAAAGGTCGTCGTCGCCGATAACCTGGCACTGGTCGTCGACGATCTCTTTGGCCGCTGGCAAACACTCGACGGCGGGCTCACATTACTCGCAACTTATGCTTTCGCCTTTCAAATCTACGGCGATTTCGCCGGCTATACGGACATGGCGCGGGGCGTGGGCAAGTGTCTGGGCTTCGAATTGCCAATCAACTTCAATCTGCCGTACTTCAGCACGAGCCCACGCGACTTCTGGAATCGCTGGCATATCAGCCTGTCGCACTGGTTGCGCGATTATCTTTACATCCCGCTCGGCGGCAACCGGCAGGGCGCCTGGCTTTCCACTCGCAATGTGCTGATCACCATGCTCTTGGGGGGGCTCTGGCATGGCGCCGAGTGGACGTTCATCGTCTGGGGACTCTATCACGGCCTGTTGCTTGTCGCCGGCCGGCTCTTGACCCCCTGGCTGGCGCGTGTCCGTCCCGATAATACGTTCGATCACGCGTGCTGGAAGGGCTTGCGGATGATCGTCACGTTCCATTTCGTCTGTCTCGGCTGGCTCGTGTTCCGCGCCGGCTCGCTCGAACAGGCCGCCGGCATGTTTGCCGCAATCGTCGCCAGACCAGGACTGCCGCCGCTAGCCGTCGTTCTGCCCGTCGCGCTGGCGATCGCGGCGCTCCTGGCCGTTCAACTGGCGTTACATTTCACCGATGATGTGGCTAGCATCGGCCGTCTGCCATGGTATCTTCGCAGCGTGCTGTACACCGCCGGCTTTTATGCGATCGTCGTCGCCGGCCAGTTCGGCGGGCAGCAGTTTCTCTATTTTCAATTTTAGCTTCATGACCACCCAGGCGCTTTTTGATTTCGGATCGCACGACAACGCCGCGCCGCAAGCGAAGCGGCTCGCGCCGAAGCTCAAAGCACTTGCCAGGCAAGGGCTCTACTGGGGAACCAGCAGTTGGAAATACGAAGGCTGGATCGGGTCGATCTATCGCGAAGCCCGTTATCAAACGCGCGGCAAGCTCAGCAAGAAGAAATTCGAGACCGAATGCCTGTCCGAATACGCCGAAACGTTTCCCACCGTGTGCGGCGACTTCGCGTTTTACCAATTCCCGTCGTCGGACTACTGGAAAGATCTGTTTGCGCAAACGCCTTCTGATTTTGTCTTCGGGTTCAAGGTGCCCGAGGACATCACCGTCTCAACCTGGCCGACGCACGCGCACTACGGCGCCAAGGCCGGCAAGCCGAACGAGCACTTCTTGAACGCCACGGCCTTCAGCCAGTATTTCATCAAGAGGCTCGAGCCATTCGGATCACAGGTCGGGCCCTTGATCATCGAGTTCGGCACATTTAACAAATCTACATTCGCCACGCCCGCCGACTTTTTTTCGCGGCTCGATCCATTCCTCGACGCCTTGCCTGGCGGATTCCGATACGCCGTCGAGATCCGCAATTCTGAGTACTTGACTCCCCAGTATTTTGACCTGCTGAGCAAACACAACGTCGCCCACACGTTCAACGCGTGGACTCGCATGCCGGGCCTGGATGAGCAAGTTCAACTTCCGGGCACCTTCACGGCTGACTTCACCGTGGTGCGTGCCCTCTTGCGCAAAGGTAAAGGCTACGAAGACGCTGTTCGAACATTCAAACCGTACGACCGCATCGCCGACCCGAATGAAGGCGCCCGAACCGGGCTGCGACTGGTCGCGGAGGAGGCGCTTAAGGACAAGAAGTCCGCATTCGTTTTCGTGAACAATCGCCTCGAGGGCAATGCGCCGAGCACCATTGAAGCCGTCGTCGATCTTCTGCCGGCGTGATCAAACTGCTGTAAGCAGCCGCTTTGAGAGACGGGCGTGCGTAGCATCGCGCGACTGGTCGATTCGCTAGAGCGGCCTCAGGAGGTCTCAGCCACTCGACGCTCGCGATCTCAGCGGCGATCCGCCGAAGTGTGTCTCGCTAACCATCACGCCGCACTGGCGGCCGGGCTGGCGAGCGCATCCATGAGCGAATCGGCAGTCATCTCGGCGGCGTGAACGCAATCGGGGATTCCGACGCCGTCATAGGCGACGCCAGCCAGGTAGAGTCGAGAATACTTGGCCAGATGACGGCGAATCGTTGCGACGCGGTCGAGATGGCCGAGGTTGTACTGGGGCATCGACCGCGGGTGCCGGCCGATTTGCGCGAAGACCGGGTCGCCCGACGCGCCGATCAAACTGCCGAGCTCGCTGCGAACCAGGTCGGTCACGGCCTGGTCGTCGAGGTCCATATACTCCGGGTGCGTGGCGCCACCAATGAAAACGCGAAGCAGCACGCTGCCCGCCGGTGCGCGGCTGGGAAACTTGACGCTCAGGAACGAGACGGCGAAGATCGAGCGGCCCTCGATCGAGGGGATAACCACCCCGAAACCGTCGAGCGGATGGCTGATCTGGTCGCGGCGGTAGGCGATATTCACGATCAGCGACGACGCATAGGGTATCGCCCGAAGCTGAAGCGCGAGCATCGGGTCTTGCGAGTCGAGAAACCGGGCCGCGGCGTGAGCTTCCGTCGCGATGATGACCGCGTCGGCTTCGAGCGGCGGCCCGTCGAGGAGCTCGACCACCCACGGCGAGACCGGGTCGTTGCGCGAGATCCGGCGCACGGCCGCGTTCGTTCTGACACTTCCGGCGGGAAGGGCCCCCGCCAGCGCGTTCGGCAGTGTGTCCATCCCCTCGGCGAGGGTCACAAACATGCCATAGCGTGCTCCGGACGCGCGGCGATCGACGCCGCGCCGCTCCGCTTCACGCCAGCCCGCCATGATCAGGCTTCGGTGATCGCGCTCCATCGCCAGAAACTGCGGCAATGTCGCCTTCAGGCTGAGGTCGTTGGGGTCGGCCGTGTAGATGCCGGCAACCAGCGGTTGCACCAGCCGATCAAGGGCTTCGCGCCCAGGCGGCGGCGCACAAAGGCCGCCAGGCTCTCCTCGCTCTCATCGTCGCGCCTGGGTACGGCCAGATCCATCAAGAACCGCAGCTTGCCTCTCCATGACAGGATTGGCGTCGTCAAGATCGGCAAGATCCGGTGCGGAGCCATCAAGACAAAGCCTTCCGGCACCGGCGCGAGGCGTCCGTTACGAACGACGAACGATCGCCGATGGCTCGCATCGGTCTCGACCACCTGGCTCGACAGCCCGAGCCGGTCGCAGAGGTCGATCCCCCACGGCTTGTTCGTGATGAACGAGTCGGGGCCTCCTTCGAGCGTGAAGCCGTCGCGTCGCTCGGTCCAGAGTACGCCGCCGAGACGATCCTTCGCTTCGAGCACCGTCAGTTCGACCGGCCTGCGCTCGGGATCGAGACCGTTCGTGAATCCGATGTGCGGCCGCGAGGCCCGACAAGCCCCCGCCAATCACCACCACTCGGTTGGTTCGCACCACATCGGAAGATCGGTCCGCCAATATCGTCGCTCCTTACCAGTCGTCAAAGAATGCTCTATCTTGCTTGGGTATCCTATCATCACGCCGATGTCAAGGGTTTGGGCAGCGGAAACGTCTGTCGACGCCGGCGGCTCTCGCGATCAATGGGCGTGAACGTCACGTTTCCTGCCGCGGTCAGGTGAGTTCAGCATCGGGTTGGACGGGAAGATCAAGCCGTGGCGAATGAGCGTGAACGAAGTCAATCAAGGCCCGAACGTGGTCGACGGGAGTTTGCGGCAGAATGCCGTGGCCCAGGTTGAAAATGTGCCCGGGACGGGGCCCCGCCTGCTCGAGAATGCGCTCGGCCGCGAGTTTGATTTCCTCAAGTGAGGAGAGGAGCACGACAGGATCGAGGTTGCCTTGAACGGCGACATCGTGACCGAGACGTTCCCAGCCCAGGTCGAGGTCGATTCGCCAGTCGAGGCCGATGACGGTGCCGCCGGCCTGGCGCTGAAGCTCGAGCAACGTCGATGTTCCGGTTCCGAAATGGATCACGGGAACCGAGGGGTCGAGCGCGGCGAAGAGCCGGGTCATGTGGGGCTGAACAAAGCGTCGGTAGTCGTGCGGGCAAAGCGTTCCGACCCAGCTATCAAAGACCTGCAGGGCCTGCGCTCCGGCGGAATGCTGGGCATTGAGATAAAGGGCCGTGGCATCGGTGAGCACCTCCATGAGGACGTTCCACGCTCCGGGATCTCGGTACATGAAGGTCTTGGCCTGATCGTAGTGGCGTGAGCTTCCCCCCTCGATCGCATAGCAGGCCAGCGTGAAAGGTGCGCCGGCAAACCCGATGAGGGGCAGATCCGCGGCCAGCGCCGCGCGGATGAGGCGCACCGCCTCGACGACGTAGCCGAGTGGTTCGATCGCATCGAGACGCCGCACACGTTCGATGTCGGCCGCCGTGCGCACCGGGTTATGGATGACTGGTCCCTCGCCTTTGGAAAACTCGAGGTTGAACCCCAGCGGTTCGAGAATCAGCAAGATATCGGCAAAGAGGATCGCGGCGTCGACGCCCAAACGCTCGGCGGCCGTGACGGTCACTTCCGTAGCCAGCTCGGGCCGCTTGCAGAGCTCCAGAAACGGGACCTTCGCGCGGACTTCGCGATACTCTTGCATGTACCGCCCCGCCTGGCGCATCAGCCAGATCGGCGTCGCATCGACGGGCTCGCGGCGGCAGGCTTTCAAAAAGGGTGACGACTGAAGAGCGTCAGACAATCGGGTCGGTGCGACGGTCAGTGGATCGGTCATGAAGTCGGTCGGTTCGAGAGAACGGGGTGCGGTGTCAGCCAGGTTATTCATCCTAACACGGCATCGCCGTGCGGCGGGAGTCGGAACGTTTTCACAGCAGGCGGCCAAAGCAGGCGCATGACGCGGGAGCGTCACAACGAATGTACGCTTCCGCGGGTCGTCCGACCTTGAGACTTTCGCGTTAATCGCATGGCGGCAACGTGTCCGTGCGCAGCCCATGTCGACCTTTCAACAAATCGCGCTGGCATGCCAATTTGCCGTATCAAAATCGATGCATGGTTTGCCGGGCAGGCCGAACGTCATCGCGGGGCTGGACGCCATCGCCGGGTCGACCGACTCGTGGCACCGGGATCATCCTGCCGGCTTACCACCGAACAACACCGCGGCAATGGTGCCCACCCCAACGAGGGTGCCGATCACTATTCCGATGATACTCACGACCTTCACCCAGCCCCCCGCGCGGCGGCTGCCGATGAAACCGGCGACGCCAAAACCGAGGCCAACGAACGGAATGCAGAAAACCAGTACGCTCGCCAGCGCCATGAACTTGATGATGAGAGAGACCCGGTGATAGACATGCTGGTCAAGTTCGTCAGGCGGACACTCGGCCAGCTTCTCGAGCGGCAGACGCGAGAGACGTGACTCGCCACATTTCGTGCATTCGACATAAGTTTCGCGCTGCGTGAACATCGGGATGAAGAAAACGCCCATCCGCTCTTCCTGCCGATAGGTTCGCGCCGGAACGTTGGGGCCGCATTTGGAACAGTTGATCCGGGTGTCGGGCCCCGGGACTTTCATCGTCTTCGACGTCGCCAGGATCGTCATCGCGTCCATCCTTCGGCTTTTGATTGCCTTCGTCGCGACATCACGCGAATACCTTTATGACCGCGGGACATTTGCGGCAAGTCGCCGGCCAGTATACGAGACGGAAGCGCGACCGCAAGCGTCCAGGCATTCGCGTGATTCGGGCCCGGCGTTACTGTAACGGCCGTTTCTCTGTCTGCCTGAATGGCCGGTGCCGACTCCGTAAGTCGCACCCAACGCTGTTACGCTTGGCACTCAAATTGCGTTTAAGTTCCCCAGTCGTGAATACCGGTGCTGAATTCTTGCGCCGAGCACTGTGCTAGCCAGACCATAACCCCTACAATTTACGGTGTAGCCGTCGAATAACCCTTCCCGATTCGCTTCGGATGCGAACGACCGACGTCGCAGCCGGTCATCTCCAATCCAAGGGCTCCTCTCAGCCGATGGACAGCCGAAAGCACTACGTCAATCGAGTGACCTGATGGAACGCGACAACGAAAATCATCGAATCTCCGAATCGTTGGGCGATTCGGGACCCGCTCCCGCCGCATCGACAATCAGCGAAATTCGCCGTGACGCCGCGACGAGCCCGGCGCCCTCAACGCCGCCCGTTGGCCCCAATCCGCACCCTCGGATCCGGGGGCCGAAGCGAACCGAAGATGAACGGATGCTCGAGCGGCAGCTTCCGGACGATCCGGTCTCACGGGCCGTCGAGCTGGGAGCATTCACGCACACCGAGGGCCTGGCGCATGCTTCGAAATCGAGGGCGAGTTCGTCGCTGGAATTGACGCGCTCGCCGACGTCGGCGCGGCAGTGAGTGTTTTTGGATCGGCGCAGCTTCCCCGAATCGCATCTGTTGTACTCGACGGCCCGGCGGCTCGGCCAGATTCTGGCGGAAGCCGGATTCGCGGTCATCACCGGGGGCGGACCCGGCTTGATGGAAGCCGCCAACCGTGGAGCGCCACGAATCGGGCGGCTACTCGATTGGCCTCAATATCGAGCTGCCGTTTGAACAGAAAACGAACCAGTACACCAATTTGAGCGTCGATTTTCGCTATTTCTTCGTGCGCAAGACCATGTTTGTGAAATTCGCGACGGGGTTCGTGATTTTTCCGGGCGGATTTGGCACGCTCGACGAGCTCTTCGAGGCGCTCACGCTCGTGCAGACGCGAAAGATCCATCGGTTTCCGATCATCCTTTTCGGCAAGGACTACTGGTCGGGCTTGCTCGACTGGATCACATCGACGTTGCTCGAGGAAAAGGCGATTTCGCGTGAAGACCTGAATCTCCTGATTGTGACCGATTCGGTCGACGAGGCCCGCGACATGCTGGTCGATTGCTATCATTCACGGTGCTGGTCGACCTGGAAGCATTCCGTCGGAGCGCGTGTCGACGCCGATCCGCCGGGTGCGCCGGGCACGTCCATCGACGCGTCGAAGGCCGCCGGTGAGTGAGCATGACCAAAGCCAGGTTCGGTGCGTCGCATTCGAAAGTGGTCAGAAATTTTTCATCAATCCGCAGGAGGCAAGAGCTCGAAGTATGAGTGAATCAGCGATCGCCGCGGGACCGGACCGTTCCGACACAGAAGACCAGGCCGCTCTGTTCGCCGCGCTGGAAGCAACGCTTCAGGCTGATGGAGCGCCCGAATTGATCGAGCGATTGATCGCCCACCTCGACAAGAAAGGTGAATATCGCGCCTGCTCGACGCCCTCTTGCTCAAGGCACGGTTTGAGCTCGGCCTCCCCACCTTCACGACGGGTTCTCTCTCGGCGCTGCCCGAGCCGGCGCGCACCCAGTACGAGGAGAAATATGTCGACGCGATCCGGCTGGTGGGCTCACGCTATCTGGAGGCCGGCGACATTCCCACGGCTTGGGCCTATTTTCGGGCGATCGCCGAGAACGAGCCGGTCGCTCGGGCGATCCGCGATTACGAGGCCGCCAATGGCGACGAACGGTTGGGGGCCATCATCGAAGTCGCCTTCAATCACGGCGTCGATCCGGAGCGCGGGTTCGAGCTCATCCTTGCGCACTATGGCACCTGCCCGGCGATCACGGCATTCGAGCAGTTGCCATCACATGATAACGCGATCCGCGCTGCGTGCGCGGCACGCTTGATCCGTCGTGTACACGACGAGCTCTCGGCGAACGTCCGGGCCGACATCACCGCGAAAGAGGAAACGGCCCCGCCTGAGGGAGCGAGCTTGAAGAGCCTTGTCGAAGAGCGCCCTGGATCTTCGCCGACGAGGCCTACCACATCGATATTTCGCACCTGGCGTCGGTCGTGCGGATGTCGCTTCTGCTGGACGATCGCGACGCTCTTGAACTGGCCGTCGATTTGACCGAGTACGGTCGGCGCCTTGCGCCTCGCCTGCTCTTTGACGGTCCTCCTCCTTTCGAGAAGATTTTCGAGGATCATGGAATTTACCTCCGCGGCTTGCTCGGCGAGGATGTCGACCGCGCGGTGGCTCATTTTCAAGGAAAGCTGCCGGCTGTCACCGAAGAATACGCGGACGCGACAATGCCCGCCCAGGTGCTTGTGAACCTGCTCGTTCACGTCGGGCGGCTCACCGACGCGATTGATGTCGCGGTGAAGCACCTGACTGGCATCCCCGATTCGGCGCTCGCATGTCCCTCGCTCACGCAGCTTTGCACTGCGCGGGTCGGCCCGACCGGCTCGCCGCGATCGCCCGTGAACAGGGCGACATCGTGACATTCACGGCGGCCATGCTCGAAACGCTCGCGGCAGGTAAGCGGGCGTGAGTCAGAAGTTATCGCGGATGTGAGTCATGTCTCGCGGTCACCGCGGGCGAACCGGCTTGATCAGAGGATGTCCGATTCCGATTCGGATGCTGGCTCTTCCCGCACGCAGAGTCCGGCTTCGGCCAGAGCCGCCTCGGAGAGTTCCAGGAAGCGGCCGAGCAAGTGGTCGCGGCCCCAGTCTTCGTTTTCAATCGCGCCCAAGGGCGGCAGATCCTTGACGCCGAAATGCTCGGTGAGGATGGCATACGCCTCATCCACACCGAGCTCGACGATCGGGATCAGCGCCATGGCGAGGCCGGCCGATACGGGCCGCCAAAGCCTGCAGCCACGGGTGCCAGTTGCCAGAGACCGTTACCCCGCCTGACCCAGTGATAACCGGGAGGGGCCGTCCAGATGCCCTGGCTATCGCCGCGGCTCGACGAGTCTTCCTGCACGACCTGAAATTCCTCGGCTCGCGCCGCGAGGAAAATGAACGCGGCCAGGGCCACGTGGATCAAGTTGCCCGTCCAGAGCACGGCAGCGATCCCGAAGAAGATCGCCAGCACGCGACCGATGCGCGCCGCAACCCTCGTGGCGTTGACCCTGCCCAGCCAGGTGCTCAGAAAGGCTCGCAACACGCGGCCGCCATCCATTGGAAAAGCAGGGATCAGGTTGAACAGGCCGAGACCCAGGTTGACGAGCAAGACCTCGGTCAGGAATAGCGCCAGCACGGATTCGGACGGCGCGCCGGACTGGCCCAGGAAAATGATCGGCAACAGGGCGGCGACGATCGCGAAATTGACGGCCGGACCCGCCAGCGCAATCAACAGCTCGGCCCCAGCGGCCTTGGGCATGCGGGCCAGGCGTGCAACCCCGCCAATCGGGTAAAGCGTGATGTCGTGCGTCGCGATTCCGAATCGACGCGCCATGAGCGCGTGGCCAAACTCGTGCAAGAGTACGCAGCCGAATACCGTGAGAATCAATAGCACGTTAAGCGGAGCGAACGAGCCGCCCGCGAAGATCTCGGGAAACAAGAAGAACACGAGCAGGAACGTCGCATGGACATACACGTCGATGTCGGCGAACCGCCCCAATTTCCAGGACAAACGCATCGAAGCAATTCCTTCCTCCAGGGGAAACGCCCCTGGGTTATCTGTCTTATTCTATTTCGTCTTCGGAGGAGGGAAAGTTCGCTATGGCGGAATTTGCGCAAGGCGGCATCGCGATGAGACCAGTCAGCGTGTCTGGCGCGCCGGCTTCATGCATTCGGCCGCGGGCGTCGCGGCACTCCGACTCCCGGATGGCTCAGAGTCTGTTCCGTAAAGCGAGCGGGGGGCGTCAGCGCTCTTTCCGGAGCCCGGGAAGACAGGGACCTGACGTCCCCCGCTTGTCCGGATCGGGACTTCCAAAACAGACTCACAAATCTCATCTCGGCGGCGACTTGCGTTTTTTGACGCCGGTCAGCGTTCGAGAATGCCGGGGCGTGGCAGGATGAACCCTTTGACGGCCACGTCGATGCTCGGCCAGTCTTGCATTGGAGTGACGATCTCGTAGCCGCGGGCGTCGACAATCACGGTGTCTTGCGTGCGGGCCGCACCGACGCTGGGGCTCCAGGAAAGTGCCATGTGCGGTTCGAGCACGAGGCTGCTATCTGGGCGCAGCATCACCTCGCGCGGCGAGTAACCGATCACGCTTCCCTGGTAGTCGAGTGTCCACTCGTGGGGGTGGCCGAACTTCTCATAAATGCGCTTGGCCCGGCGGAAAACCTCGGAGACGATTTCGCCGGGGCGGGAGAAGAAGATTGACGTCGCATCGACCATGGTCGCCAGCGATTGCAGCTTGCGGAACTCGGAGTCGATAGGGCCGAAGGAAACGGACCGCGTGACCGACGCACAGAGACCGTGCCGCCGCCCGGTGACGGCGATCGTCGCACGCTTCAGAATGGGACAATCCTTGAATGTGGGCTGCCGGAAGCGGGCGAGGCGGCCGTCGCTGACCACGCGCAGGTCGACGGGGATCACGCCTTCGCGAATCAGGCGGTGCGCAAGGTGGCCCGCGATGTCGGCTTCGCGCTCGCCAGGCACGAAATTGCGGCAGGTGGCTTCGACGTTGAGGCTGAGGGTTCGGCCCAGTTGCCGTAGCCGCTGACGCTCGAGGACCGTGAGGCTGCGCCGCAGGGCCCGCAAGGCGTCGCCCTCGCGGCGCACGTGCGAGCACGCGTTCCAGCCAAGGTCGGTCGCGACGCGCTTGTTATGACAGAGCCTCGGCCACAACCTGGTAGGGATCGTCGTACCAGGGACGCTCCTTGAGCTGAAAGCCGAGGCCGCCCAGCTCTTCCTCGAACACCCGGCTGCTCTGGACGTTATCGGAGATCACCGCGCGCGAGGTTCGATTGACGAACAGCAAGATCGAGCTCTGCTCGCTGCCGAGATTGAGGCCCAGATCGCCGCCGGAGGTAAACCAGGCTACGGAATCGGCGAGCCCGAGCACCACCGCGTCATGACCGGTCGCATCGAGGAAACGTCGAACCCGTTCGTGCTTCTCTTCGACATCGTCGCGCCGCGGTTTGAGGTCGGCGTCGCCATGATCGACGGTGGGATCAAGGCGTGCCGGCAAGGTGTCGGTGTGCGGCCGATCGGCGGCCGTGTGCAACACCCGGTCGAAGCCACCGGTGTGGTCGACGGCGCCCGGAATCGATGAACTCAGGCCGCCGACATGAATCTCGGTGGACAAGGCTCCGCCTCCCTCCAGACGAAGAAAGACACCCGCCGCCTTCCAGGCGTCTCGTCGATACCGATCATGATTGTGTGTTCATCAAGAAGATAGGGGAACCCTCTCATCGTTCCACGTCGCGTCGAGAAATTCAAGAACGTCGGGAATTAAATTGGAATAATGCGCCGGGAAATCGAGGTTGTGAGTTCCGTTCACCAGGATGAGCTGATTACGGACACCCGCGGCGGAAAGCGCCGTTGCCATTTCTTCTGACTGGCTCATCGGGATCAGCGGGTCCTGGCGCCCCTGTATCAAAAGCATCGGCGGGTCGGCAGGTGCAACATGATCGAGGGGCGACGCCGCCTGATAATTGGCGGGCACCTCGGCGGGCGTGCCGCCCAGAAACTGCGCGGCCGCGAAACCCGCCGCCGGACTCTCTTTGTACAGCGACGCGAGCTCGGTGGGAGTCGACACGGCAACCACGGCGTCGACAGCCGATGACTCGACGCCTCCGGATTGCTGAGGCGACGACGTGCCCAGCAGCGCCGCGAGGTTGGCGCCCGCCGATTCGCCGCTGGCCACGATTTCGTTCGGATTGACTCCCAGTGTTGCCGCGTTCGTTCGTACCCAGCGCACGGCCGCCTGCACGTCTTCAAAATTCAACGGCCACGAGGGAGCATTCTTTTTCGACAAGACGTAATTCGGCGCGACGACGACAAAACCCTGCGACACGAACCCGCTCGCCATCCGCGATCCAAACCCCGATTTGTCGAAGCGGCGCCAGCCGCCGCCATGAATGGCGACCATCACTGGCCATCCCCCGGGCGGCGCGGGGGTCGCGGGTGCGTAGACGTCGAGCCGCTCCGCGCCGCCGTCGACGGTCGGAAACGAGATGTTCTTGATCTCGGCGTTGGCGTGCCCCTTCGCTCCATCCGTAGCGTCAAGCACCGGCCCGGGAGCGGGCACCACCGTCGAGAGCATCGCCCGCTGCTCAAGCTGAATGGACAGTTGCGGCATGAACGCCGGCCGCGGACGGACCGCACCACGTCGTGTTCGCCAGACCGCGGAAACGTAACGACCACGCGCCCGGAACAGATTCATCGCGAAGTGCATGGTATGTTCGCCCGGTCAGGAGCGATCCCGCGTCTCAGGAGGTGCAAGTCTGGTGATGGTGGCGCCGGCATCAATCGCGCGATCGGCGTCAAGCCAATCAATGTATCGATTTATAACGACTACGAAGGCGCTGCCGTTTTTCCGTTGCCTGCGAAGTATTCCCTATGGTGTTAAGATAGGCAAGGAAATTGGCGGCGATTCGTGATTGGCAGCAACGCCATTTTCGGGTATTTCCGCACTGCCCGCTTACGTGGCGGTTTCGCGGTCGCGCACGCTTCAAGCCGCCGAGCAAGGTTGACCGACGTTCTGAGGGACACGGCACGAGATCGGAGGGGCCGGCTCATTCTTCTTGAACAGGACCGGGATGACTCAGGAATGATGGGAACGAACAACACGTCGCGTCTTTCGGGCGGATCGCAAATAACGGGCTATCGTCGCCGGACGGTTGTGCACGCGGTGAGCGCTGATCGCTCGGCCCGGCGGCGTTGGCGTCGGCGGCGTATCGCATTTTGCTTGATTCTGGCGATTGCGGCGGCGGTTCCGGTTGTTCTCTGGCTCAAGGAGCCGCCCAGGCGGGAACCGGATTTTGCAAAGCTCGTCACGGCGACACCGGGGCCGGTAAGTCAGTTCGAGCTCCGAGACGCGACCGGGACGTTGCACACCTCGCGCGACTGGTCGGATAAGCAGGCCGTCGTCCTGGTTTTTCTTGGCACGGACTGCGCGATTTCACAGTCGTATTTTCCAGAGCTGACGCGACTGGCCGGCCTTTATGGATCGCGTGGGATTTTGTTTTACGGAATCAACAGCGATCAGGATGTCACCGCCGACACGCTCGCGTCGGCCGTCCACTCGCGGGGTTTGACCATTCCCACGTTGCTCGATCCGGAGCAGCGCATTGCCCGCCAGTCCGGAGCGCGTGTGACGCCCGAGGCGGTCTTGCTCGCGCCCGACGGCCAGGTTCTTTACCACGGTCGGATCGACGACAGGTACTCGGCGGGCGGACAACGAGAGCGCCCGTGCCGAACGCCATTCGCTGGAAGACGCCATCAGAGCAGTCCTCAGCGATGAAATGCCGGCGGTCGATGTAACCGAGGCGTGGGGCACGCCAATCCCGCCACTCTCGGCGGCCGCGTCGCACGACCGGGCGGTCACGTTTACCAGGGATGTCGCGCCGATTCTTCGGAGCGCTTGTGCGCGCTGTCATCGGCCGGGGTCGGTCGCGCCTTTCGCCCTTCTGAGCTATAAGGACGCCGCCAAACGAGCCGATGATATTCTCGACGTCGTCATGAGCGGCCAGATGCCCCCCTGGAAGCCACGTGCCGGGGCGGGCGTTTTTCGTGATGCATTGCGGCTCTCGGCCGTCGAGAAAGAGACCATCGCGGCCTGGGTGAAAAACGGTCGCCCCGAGGGCAATCGGGCCGATTTGCCCCCCCTGCCCGTGTTCAACGACGGCTGGCAACTGGGCACGCCCGACCTGGTGCTGACGGTACCCGAGCCATTTCAGGTGCCCGCGGCCGGCAAGGACGTCTACTGGGCGTTTGCCTTGCCCGTTAATCTGGCAGCCGACGCAACCATCAACGGCCTCGAATTTCGCCCGGGAAACCGCCGCGCCGTCCATCACAGCAGGATTTATCTCGATAACACGGGCGACGCCCGGCGCCGCGACGCGGCCGACAGTCGTTCGGGATTTCTCGGGTACATCGGGCCCGCCGGAACCGCCGAGCTTCCGTATCCCGGAATCGGAGGCTGGACGCCCGGCATGACACCGCGGCTGGCCCCTGACGGCGTCGGCCGAGCGGTGCCGGCCGGATCGGACGTCGTCGTTCGGGTGCACTATCACCCGACCGGCAAACCCGAGGAAGACCGCTCGACGGTCGGGCTCTATTTCACCAAGGAGCCCGTCACGCGCAAGATGGTGGGGTTTACATTCTGCTCGAACAAGATTGATATTCCGCCCGGCGAGAAGCGGCACACGATCATCATCAGCTCGTACGTGAAAGCCGACGTGCATCTTTACTCGATCGTGCCGCATGCTCATTACTTGTGTCGAGAATTCCGGATGGCGGCGACCCACCCCGACGGAACGGTCGAGCCCCTTCTGTGGATCGACGACTGGGATATGGACTGGCAAGATCAGTATCGCTACATCAAGCCCGTGCCACTTAAAAGGGGGACGTTGCTGACGTTCGTCGCCTACTTCGACAACACCGAAGACAACCCCCAGAATCCCCACAAGCCGCCCCGCCGCGTTCATTATGGGCTCGGCACCGATGATGAGATGTGCGCTTGCCACCTCGAGATGCTCCCCGACGATGCCCGGGGCTATGCGGCGTATCCCGAGAAATCGCCGTTCGGCCTTTGATGCCGCCCGCGTGCGTTGACCGGAGCGCGCGGCGAACGAGCCAAGTCATGGCGGATTGGGCTATCGCTGCCAGGCGCGCTCCAGGAACGCGACGATGTCGGGAAGCAGGTCGAGATCTGGTTTTTCAAAACGCGTCTCGAATCCGTGGCGCGCTCCGTCGATGACGATGAGCTGGCTGGCGACTCCGGCCCGCTCGAGCACGCCGGCCATTCGCAGTGATTGACCAGGAGGCACCCATTCGTCGTCGGTGCCGTGGATGAGCAGCATGGGCGGGTCGTCGCTGGATACGTGAGTTATCGGCGAAGCCGCGATCGCGGAACGGGCCAAGGCGCCATCTTCGCGCCGAGGAACAGCGCGGCCGGCTCGTTTTTCAGGTGCCGAGCGGCGATCAGCTCGGGTAGGTCCGTGGGGCCATACAGGCTCACGACGGCCTGGACCCGCGACGAAACGCCACTTGCCCCGCTGTCGTCGGGAAGTGTTCCGAGCAGCATCGCAAGGTGCGCACCTGAAGACTGGCCGATGACGGCGATCCGGTCGGGATCAATGGCGAACTCGGATGCCCGGCGGCGTATCCAGCGCACGGCCTCGCGGAGGTCGTCCAGGGCGTCCGGCCAGCTCGGACGCGCGGGCGCGGCGAGCCGGTAATCGACCGCGAAAACAACCAGGCCACGCCCGGCCAGTCGAATGGCCAAGGTACGCGGGTCGTCGCGATATTGCGACTTCGAGCCGCCAATCCAGCTTCCGCCGTGAATCATCAGGACCGCGGGACGGGGAACCCGCGAATCCGACGAGCCTGGCGCAGGCAGGGGCGAGTAGACATCAAGCGCCAGGGATTGTGATTGGACCGTGCGATAAACTCGCTGCTCGCTCACGGTCACGCCGAGCGCGGCGAGGTCGGGACGAGCGTCGCCGGGGGGCGTGCGCCACGCCCAGGCGACGAGGCCAATCACCGCGAGCCATGAGACCAAGACGCTCGTGCGCGTGATCATTCGGACGATCGTCTCGGGCTCGCGTGCCATCGGATTCACCGAGTTTACGTTGCGAATCTCTCCGTCGATCTTCCTATAATAGCCTCTGATCGGCCCGGCAGCGGCGGCTGTGTGACGGCCAGTTCGGGCCTTGATGATCACACGCACAGGGGCACTGCGATTCATGGACGCTCGGAACGTCAGGCTGCCGCTCCTTCAGCAGCGCGAAGTCGAGGCCCGCATCGTGGGGCCGCTCGTCCGCGGATTCGCGGCCGAGATCGGAAACGAACGAGCACTCGAAATCGTGCGCGACGTGGTTCGCGAGCTGGCTCGCCAGAGCGGCGGTGAGCTCGCCCAGGCCCTCGGCGACGACTCGCTCGAGGCATTCGCGCAGTCGCTCGACCGCTGGCGCGAAAACGGCGCGCTCGAGCTTGAAATCCTCGAGAAAACGCCGGAAAACCTCTCCTTCAACGTCACGCGCTGCCGCTATGCCGAGATGTATCGGGCCCTGGGCCTGGCCGACCTGGGCGCCAGCCTGTCATGCCAGCGCGATTTCGCACTGGCCGAGGGTTTTAATTCTGGGATTCACCTCGACCGGACGCAAACGATCATGGGGGGCGCATCCCATTGCGATTTTCGGTTCCATCTCGCCGAGCCCGAAAAAACGCCCGGCGAAGGTGCCGTCGACTCTTTGAGCGAGCGCTTCGATAGGTCTGTCGACGTGCCCTGATGGGCGACGCGGCCGAGCCGATTTTTTGACTTTTCGTATCGCAAATCGAGAGGGATTCGCGGGGCAATCGCTAAGGTCGCGGTGCGCGAGCGTCCTGGCCGCGGTCCGTGGCGGCCGTGGTTGGGCGCTGGGCGGTTTGCGTCTTGGCTGCGACGGAAAATGCACACCGGGGACCGATCAGGTGAATCCAGAGTTCGCGCTGGCGTTCGGTCAGGATTGCGATCGCTTTCCGCGTCAGGTTGACGTGGTCTTCATAGCTCCAGCCTGTGCGTGCCCGTTGTGCCTGGGCCTGGCTGATGCATTCGGACACGCGTTTTTTCTGGTCGGGAGTGAGGCTAAGGCTCTCGTCGAGGAACGGCCGGCTGAGCATGGCCGCCGCCCCCTCCCACTGGAGATCGATCTGTTCAAACCGGCCGAACTGCTCGGCCGAGAGGTGAAGACTGAGCCACTCCGTCAGTGCTTCATCGATTTCGCGGCGCACTGCCACCACCGCCTGGTCTTTCCGCCCGACAAGCCGGCTCGCCCGGGTTTGAAAGGCTTGAGCCGCACGGTGGCATTCGGTGACTTGCTCGGAAGTCATTTTGAGATCGGCCTGAACGTCTGGGCGCATGAGGAGAAAGATCGGCACCGTGCGATAGCCAAGGCGCCCGTCGGCGGCCTCTCCAGCATGCGAAGAGGCGCAAACGCTGGCGCCCGCCGCGGCGACAAGAACGAAGGCAGCCGAGAAAATCGGGCATCCGCTACGCATAAATAGCCACCCTCTTCGCGAAGAACTGACAACGTGCCGCGTGCCGTGCATGGTGCACGGGTCGGGCCGCGAGCCTGCCGGCTGGGAACGGCGCACGTCCGAGCTCGATTTGCGGGTCGGAAGCGCGCGAAATGGCGGCCGGATCTTATACGTGTTTTGGTCTGAACGGGGAAGGTCAATGCGAGGTGTAGTCAGTCGTTCGCGGTTGTCAGGCGGCTCGAGCGCACCCCGACACGGCGTGGGAGAGCGACGTGGTTGAAGAGACGCATGCACAGCGTTCGACCACGCGGACACCGACGGGGTGTCAGCGCGGGGCACCGCGAAGAAAGGTTCAGCTTCGACTTCGGCGGGCTTGACCGAGCCGGAATGCGAGGAGTCGCGCCGCGATCGTGAATCGCGGCGCGACTTTTTTCATCGGGGGAATTGGGCGCGGTGCGTGGCCGTCTATGAATGCGGCCTGGCAACGCGCATCGTCATGTTCCCGAAGCTAAAGCGTCAATTCGACAGAGCGGGGACATGCCGCCCGTCGACCGCGAGCGATCATTCATCGGAACTCGAACCCCTCAGCTCGCGGAGACTCTTTCGCCTGGCGGTCGTTGCGGGCTTCGCTTTGGCCGGAGCAGGAGTCGAGGCTTTCGCCGCGGTCGTTTCCTCATCCTCTTCGTCGCCGGCCTTGGCGGTCGTGGTGGCTTTCGCCGAGGTCGCGGCCGTCTTTGTGGTTCCGGCCTTCGCGGTATCCTGAGCACCGCCGGGGCGATTGCCGCCGCGACCGCCCCACGGGTTAGGTCCGCCGGCGGGCCACATGCTGGAGCGATCGAAGGGCGCACCATACATTTTCTTGACCATGGCTCGTTGCCGGGGCGTGAGGATCTTGTTGATGGCTGCTGTGTACTGCGATTCGAGTTTTTCGTCTTGCGTCCTCATCTGCTCTTGCTGGGCTTTGACTTCGGGCCGTTCCATGTATTTTTGCATGGCCTCGCGCATGGCCGGATCGAAGCCCCGGCGGCGGTTGCCATTCTGGCCGTTGCCGCCCAGCTCCCCCGTCCTGGCCGTTGCCGGCATTATTGTTGGCGCCGGCGTTGAGGCTCTGAAATGCCGCGCACATCATCTCACCGCGAGCACGCTGCGTTTCGCGCTGGGCATCGCGACGGCCGCTTCTGGCTTCGTTGAGCATTTCGGCCTGAACGTCGTCGATGCCCAATTTCTCCATCATGTCTTCGCGGAGCACGACTGACGGGTACTGGAGCTGGAACTCGATTTGTTTGAGCCGAACGGCCTGACCCTTATCAAGGATCTTGCCGAGGCTGGTCTCGGCCGTTTGCCGCAGCTCGTTCATGGCCTCGCGGGCCATCTGACGCTGCTGGGCACGCTGTTCGGCGACCTCGGGGTCTTCGTTGGCCTGATTGCCCTGGTTACGGTTGCCCCGGCCTCGTCTGCCGCCGGCCTGGCCGTTAGGATCTTGAGCCTGCGCCTGACCTCCGCCACCGCCACCGCCGCCGAAGCCGCCGCCGTTACCGCCGCCGCCGCCGTTACCGCCGCCGCCGTTATCGCCGCCGGCCTGATCGGCTTGACCGCCGTTGTTGCCACCCTGCCCTTTGCCCTGCGGGCCGCCCGGGCCCCGTCCGCCGCCGGGCCCGCCGAAGCCCATCTGATCGCGCATCTGCCGCATCTGGTCGTTGTACTTGTCCGTCAACGTCTTGATTTGAGCCTTCTGCTTGTCCTTGAGCTTCAAATCTGTTTGCACGGCCGGATTGGAGGCGAGCATGAGCAGCGAGCCACCAGGCCCGCCGCCCCCTGGTCCGCCGCCGCCCGGTCCGCCGCCCCAGCCGCCGGGCCCGCCCCCGCGGCCGCCAAAACCGCCGCCGCGCCCGCCTGGTCCGCCACCTGGTCCGCCCCCGGGCGGCTGTGCCTGCGAGGTGAGTGTCAGTGCTCCGAACGACACCAGCAACGCTGCCGTGGTCAAGATGACTCTCAAGCGTAACATCGTCAACTCCTTGCGGTTCACGCCCGCATGCAGAATTTCGCGCAATAGCTCTAAGACGGATAGGGCTGCTTCCGCATCACTACTGATTGTAGCGGCAGGCGAACCACGTCTGGCCGGAAAACTCTCGGGAAATGCGACTTTAAGTTCCGGCGCCGGCTGTGCGGTCGTCAGATCGACACATTTTGCCGGGGTGAGACTCGTTCCGAAGTCGAAGGCGAGCCTTTCAAAGATGGTCTACACTCGCGCCGCGGCCATCATGAAAATCCAGGCGGCCAGCGCAGCCATCGCCGAAAAAGTCGCCAGCCGCACGATCAGCCGATATGTCGCAAAGCGTTTGGGAACTGAGACCTGGAGATTGTCGCCGACGTGTGCGAGAGCATCGGCTTGCATCGAGGTCCGCTCGAGGTTCGTGAGGAGATTCATGCTCAGCAGGTGGACAAGTAAGAGCACCAGGAACCCGACGCCCTGTTCGAGCCAGTTTCGCCATGGCACGACGCTCAGGTGGCGTTTCAGCCACGCGCCGCTGTACGGAGCAAGCTGCGATGGCAAGACAGTCAGTTGCATCAACTGCGTGACGGTTTCAGTTCCGTCGGTGACGGCGATTTGCACGCTGATCGGCTCGGCACTTTCCCCGGACGGAACCCCCGCAAGTTGCCCGGTCGTCTCATCAAGCTTGAGCCACTCGGGAGCTCGCCCTGCGCGCTCCAGCGCAACGGATTGCCGCCCCCCGTCGCCGCCAGCGCCAGCAAGTACGGACGCCCCACGGTCGCTTCGGGAAGGCGGTTCGGTGTGCCGATCTTGAGCGGCTGCGCGGCTTCCGCTCGCCGGCGTTGTGGTCGGCCTTTTCGGCCAGGTCGACATCGACGGCCTTGGGCAGCAGCGCCATGATCACCATGGTGAGGAGCAGGATGAACAGCAACGCGCCCGTCAGCTTGGTGACAACGACGGCGACGAACGAGTCTTCACCCGAGCCGCCGAATTCCGCACCCGAGCCACCGCCTCGCCGCGACCGCCGCATGGCAACACCCTCCTACCGGCCGCGGCACCGCGCCGCGTCTTGTCGATCAATCAAGCGATGGATTCAATCGAACGAGCCACGACCATCGATCCACCGCGGTCGGGCCAGTAACACCTGTCATCCGCACTCAGGCGACACGTATCGAATCCGCACGTTGACCACCGCCGCTTTCGTTACGCTCGTCAAACAGTTTCTTGACGATGTTGCGATAGAGCGAGTTGCCTTGCTCCATGCTCACGTTCAGGAGCTCGAGCGCATCTTTGAGGCTGTTCAGGCTGCGCGCCAGTTGCTCTTGCGTCGCCCGGCTCGATTTTTCGTAGGCGGCTGAGAATGACCCGGACAGCGTGTCGATCGACATCCCGGCGCGGTCGAGTCCGCGTTTGATGTCCTCGAGCTGCGGCTCCGGCGATGGCATCCGCGCCAGGGTCGACTCGATCCGCGCCAGAGCGGCGACTCCCGTGCGCAAGCGACTCACTCGCCGTGCCGATCGCTTCCAGGTCGTCACCGACGCGTCCGATCGTGTCGGCGCCTTGTTTGAACGCGAGACAGGGCCTGCGGCAGCCGTTCCATCTCCCGCGCAAACTGGCCGATCGGGGCGCGCAGGCTTTCGCCCAGCCGGTCGCTCTGTTCCTGAAGCGACCGAACCGCCGGCTCGAGCACGGTGGCGAGCTTGTTTCCCATCTCGCTCGAACTGCGGACCGATCGACCTCGATCAATCGCTCGGCCAGCGGATTGTCGGTTCCCACGCGCGGCAGGAGATGGTCGACGACCCATCGATCGACCCGAGCGAGCAGGTCTTCCGACCGCCGGAAAACCAGCGTCTGAACGAGCATCAGGGCCGCACTCAAGAATAATGCGAGCAAGGTGCTGTCGAACGCGATCTGAAGCGCCGACGTAACACTTGTGAGGTTGGTGAGAAAACCGTCGAGGTTCTTCACCATCGGCAGCACCCGGCTGATATTCATCGAGCGCCTTGGAGATACCTTCGACCGTGCCGATGAAGCCAATCACCGGCAAGAGATAAAGGATATAGCGTGTGAGCGTGAACCGGCCCGCCATGTGTTCCTGGTCGAGCCCGGACCCTTCGCGGTTCACTTCCATGAGCTGGGTAACCGAAGGCCGGCCGCTCTCCTTCGAGAAGCTCAGCAGTTGGCGGACCCGGACGGGAAGAATCCGCGAATCGTCGTCGCCGCGCGGAGCGGCCGACCCAGGTCGCACGGAGTCATTCGCGGCGGGGCGCACCATGGCCGCATTGACCTTCTTGAGCAAGGCGGGCGTATCCTCGAAAGCCTGCTCATTCCGCCAGAGGCGCACACAGCTCCCGGCGACAGGGTCACGACGGCCCAGAAGTAAATGCCCGTCCCGACATATTGCTCCCAGCCGCGCTCGAACATGAGCGTGGGATCGAAAATCATCAGACCGACCGGGAAGAGCAGCGCCAGCGCGAGCATCGTCGCGGTGCCCGCATATCCTGACCATTGCGATACTTGCGCGCTTTTCGCCATCCGTTACTCCCTCCTTGGCGTCTCGGACTGACCGAGCGACTGCCTGACGCGTCAGTCGTTCAGCGTGGTGGTATCGCTCGCTTCGGCTCGTCCGTCAATGGCAGTGCGAGCGTTTCCGGTCGCCGACCGTGCGTATTCGGCAATATCGGTTTCATCGGCGCAAGCGGCGACGGCACTTGAATGCGATGAGCCTCCGGCGACTGAAATGCGGCCTGGCCCCAAGCGCATTTAACCCGGCCGAGCGGCGGTCGAGGGTTTCTTCGCCGCTTCGGCGTCTTCGCCCCGGGCTTACCCGAGTCCTGGCGAAGAACGACCACGCGGTCGTGAATGATCAGCACGATATCAGCAAGCCATCACCATCGACGTCACCAATGGCCATGTCGCGTGGCTCGATGGTGTCGCCGGTGCCCCGGAAGTTCTTCCGCTCGAAGACCTTGAATGTCGCGGCCGTGAGCAATTCGGGATCGCCCGCGTACGTGGCGATCTCGAGCGATTGTTCGCCCACGTCGGAAAAAACGACGTCGGGCACGCCGTCGTTGTTGACGTCGCCGATCGCCAGGTCGGTCAGCTTGGCCTCGTTGCGCTCTGGATTCGTAGGTGGCGAGCGTCTTCAGCCGTTGGCCCTTGCGCCCGGTTTCGAGAACGCCGAAGCGATCGGTCCCGGCGATCAAGAGGTCGTCGTGCCCGTCGCCGTCGAGATCGGCGACGTGAAAGCCCGTGAAGTTGATCGTGCCGAGCAAAAGGCTGCCGTGCGGCCGGTAGACTCCATCTTTGAGCATCAAGAACAAGAGCGACTTGGTGGCCCGGTCGAGCAAGACGATTTCCTTGTTGCCGTCGCCCTCGATGTCGATCGCCGCGGCACCGAGAATCTGCGCCGAGTTGCGGCCCGGCGTTGTACTGATCCTTGATGTTCCAGTGGCCTTCGGGGTCGAGCGACGATGCGTCGCGCATAAGTGTTCTGAGCGACGATGACCGCGTGCCCCTTGAGATCGGTGACATTCACGCCGGCCGGATTGGCATTCGAAAGCGGGCCAAGGCTGCCGGTGAAGGGCCGCGGCGGACCCCCTTTTTCGCCCAGGATGAGCAGAGGGGCTCCATAATCCTTGAAGACGAGCAGGTCGATCTGCCCATCGTGATTGATGTCGAGCGATTGATGGCGGCTGGCACGGCCGTCACGCCCGGCAGGGCGACGGAGTCGACCTCACCCCATTTTCGAGGCTTGAACGAGCCAGACGGCTCGCGCGTCACCGCGCGGAGCTCAAAACTTGTCTTCGCCCGCCTTGATTCGTGACACGTAGAGGATTTCGGCGCCTTGTCGCCGTCGAGATCGACCACGTCCATCGCGGCGGGATCGCCCGTGAGCGACAGCGGACTCGGGAAATGACAGTCGGCCGTTCTCGAACTTGCTGCGGCCGATTTGCTTTTCCTGTTCAGAAAGGACATAGACCTCGCTCCCTGGCGCTGCCTTCAATGCGCCAGGCGAGCCGTGCGGTGCGTTTCCCAGGCTGGGAAACGTCTGGCCCGAGCTGAGGCCCGCGTGGGCCGTTTGCAGGTAGGCCCAGATCTGCGCGTTGGCCGGGTCGGTGACGACCACATCGGCTTTCTTGTCGCCGTTCACGTCGCCGACGGCCAGCGATCGTCCGCGCTCGTTGCCCTGCGGAAGTGCGAAGAATGCCAGCCGTCCGCGTTTGTTGGCTTCGTCGGTCGCCGACTGGTCGAGCGTCAGCACCTTGGACCGGTGCGAAGCCCCTTCGAGAACAAGGATCTCGTCGCCCCCCTTGCCGTCGAGCTGGCCGAACGCGACGGCACTCGGAACCTCGAGGCCGAAACGCTGCTCGGGGCCGAGCTTTTTCTCGGTCGTGGCAAACCGC
The DNA here is from genome assembly GCA_963818265.1 of uncultured Planctomycetota bacterium. GTDB lineage: Bacteria > Planctomycetota > Planctomycetia > Isosphaerales > Isosphaeraceae > CAWFRS01. The sequence continues at coordinate 138,476 of CAWFRS010000007.1, forward strand.
ACATGGATTGGATGATCGCCTTCGGTATCAACGATCACAAGGTCCTTGACATGATCGCCATCAAGATCGACGGCGCGGATGAGCCACGGGCTGCTGGCCGTGTGGGGCGCGCGCTCGGGCTCGGTCAAGGCTTCCGGCGCGGTCTGATAGACAAAGATCAGTTCTTTCTCGGCGAGAAGCGCGATATCGTCGCGGCCATCCTGGTCGTAGTCGCCGACGGCCACGGCCGCGGGACGCTGCACGGCTTCTCCCGTATTGATCTTCTTGACGTTGCCGAAGTGGCCGTTCCCTTCGTTATAGAGGATCTCGACCTCGGCCGGGGTGCCATAGTAGACAAGGTCGGGTTTGCCGTCGCCGTTGAAGTCGCCCGTATCGAGGCTCACGACTTCCTTGTTGACAGGGATGCTGACGAGCCGCATCCGGCGGTCGTATTCGAGGTCGTTGGGATCTTTGCGAAAAGGCCGCGAAGATCGATCGTCGTTCGGCTTCTTCGAGGTCAAGAGCAGGTCGATCCGCGACCGGCCGTTGTTGACGATGACGATGTCATCAACCTTGTCTCCGTCCAGGTCCCCGAGGTGGAGATTGCCGATCCGGCTATCGAGCTTGTAGAGCTCGAGCGGCTGGAAGCCGAAATAATCGGCGAGCTTGGGTGGCGGCGCCTGAGCGGCGGCCGGCCCGGCCAGGAGAATCAAAACCAGGAAACCGGTGAGTTCCCACCCTCGAAACGGCGGCTTTTCCATTATTGTCCATCCTGAGTGGCCAGGCTGAGATCCTGTCGTATCGTGCCGAGCAAAGAATATTAAGGTACGAAGAGGACGAACCGGCGACAAGAGGAACGATCTGGCGCGGTGAAATGGCAACTGCGAGTTCATGGCGTTCAGTCGAGGGGCCACGCATAGACCAGATTTCAGATTTGAGCCGGGGACCGTTCCATTCTGGCGTCGCCCATCGGACGTTCTTGTCAAGCCGCGAACGACGACAGTTAAACTCGCGATCAATGCCCGGCGTGCGTGCTTGAAAAGGATTTTTTGCCACTGGCGCAAGTCCCCGCCCAACGTGCCGTCTTTCAATTCGGATCGGCGGCCATCCTGTCCAACGTCGGACGGGATTGAACTTGAAGCCGCTGCGCGACGGAGGGCGGGGAACAACATCGATGACCAGCAACTACTCGCAATGGATCTCGCTCGTTTTACTCACGGCCGTTCCAGCGGCCGCGCACGGGCAGCATGCATCCGGCCACGGCAGCCGAGCGCCCGCTGCGCATCCCGGCCAGACCCATTCTGGCCAAACCCATCCTGGCCAGGTGTCGCACCGCGGTGTCATGACGCCCGAACAGCAGATGGAGCATGAGTTCTGGCAACAACAGTGGATGATCAGCCAGATGATGGCAACGCAAAGGCCGGCATACCGCCCGAATCGCCAGCGTTCCGGCGCAGCGCGGGCTCGGCTCCGAGCGGCGCAGCCGTCGATGGGAGCGCCGGCCAACCGCGGGTTCCGTCGAGCGAACTTGCCGCGGCGTCGACCCAGGGATCGTCACGCCCCAAGGGTGGGCATTCGCGGGATGGATCGGGGGAATCGGCTCGTTCGCCTGAGGAGGCACGTTCTCGTTCGAGTGTGAATCCAGAAACGCACAACGGTATGGACGCATCGCGATCGCGCCATCACCAGAATGCACAGCAACAAAGAAATCATCATTCCCGGGGACGATCGACGAACGACAGCAACCAGCGAAGCTCGGACCATGTTATGGCTTCACATTTAAAGAATGTGCACGCAACGCTGCACAAGGCAGATAGTGATTACGACGGGCATCGCGTGAAGGCGATGCACCAGGTCACGGTCGCGATCGGGCAACTGGGAGGGAGCACAGTGTTGACCACGGGTTACGAGTACGGTGGCGGCAATCTCCCCCAGGCGGAATCGGACCGGTTGATCGATGAAGCCATGTTCCACTTACGCCGGGTCGAGGGCTCACTCGGCACGGGGGCGAACCTGCGAGAGCACCACGGCCACGCTCGTACCTCGGTCGCCGAAGCATTGCGCGAGGCTCGAGATCGCGCGGCGGATTCGTTGAAATTTTGGATCGGAGTAATTGGCCGCGCGTTCGCGGCGGCGTACGCGTTCCGCAAGTTCAGCGAGACGATTTTCCACTTCGCGCCGGTGTCGTTGCAAGCCTTTGGGGATGGATAAGTCTCGCCCGGTCCGGGGTTGCACTTTGCGACGGACCCGTTCTACGGATGACGCTCTTCGCGACCCGGAAGCCGTTAAAGGCGCCCGCGAATCCTGGCAAATCTTGATAAACGACGGCCGAGCGAACTGAGGGACCAAGATCCCCGAAGCCGCCCCCGCGGAGTATTCGAAGTTCGCCACTAGTAATCACTTCGTCGACGAGCACGCGGTCGAGCATGACGTTTGCAAGCGTCGGCCGCATCGCGCCTGAACGATCCTGGCACCATTCAAACACGTTACCCAGCGTATCGAAGAGGCCCAGATCATTGGGAAGCAAGCTGCCGACCGCGTGAGCACGCCCGTCGCTGTTCATGCTGTAGCACGCGTATTCGGGGAGTAAGTCGGCGGATTCACCGTAGTATCGGGCTGTAGTCGTTCCCGCGCGGGCGGCGAACTCCCACTCCGCCTCGGTTGGCAGCCGATAACCCGACCGCTCCAGAACGTTGGCCGGAATCTTCATCCCGACGGCGTAGACGCCGGCCCCGTTCGGGAAATAGCACCACTGATCCGGGGGCAAGTTTTCCTGCTCTGAGAGCCAGTTGCAATAAGCGACGGCCGCGTACCACGTGGGCGCGATCCACGGCCCGGCCGGAGCCACCGTGCTCGAATTGAGGTCGCCGCGGCTCACCGTGAATTCCGGATTCGTTTCGAGAAACTCTTGAAATTGCTCGACGGTGACCTCTTTGGTTTGGATGGCGTACCCGCGCGGAATGCTAACCCGCTGACGGGCCTCCCGCGCGGAGTTCCGTTCCGGCTCCGACGGGGGTGAGCCCATCACGAATTCGCTGGCGTTCTCGATCAGGGCAAACGTCTGGCCCTGGCCATTCAAGAACCAGCGCCGGCCGTTCCGTTCGCCCAGACGCTTGAGCTCGGCGTCGATCGCACTCAACGAATGGTCGGGTTGCCAGTGGCGCAACGTCCACTCGGCCGCCGCATGAATCCCGGCGTCGGGATCGTCACGGTAAAGCGCGAGCACCTGATTCGCCAGTTCCTCACGCTTTGATGGAGGCAGTTTGTCATAGGGAATCTTGCCGAGCAGTTGGAGCAATGCTCGCCGCGTTGACGTGGTCTGGTCCCGGAGGATCGCGCCGGTATCAGCGATTTTCGACGCGTCGTCCGAAGACGTGCGCAACTCGACGGCCTGGAACCGGGTAACGACCAGGTTGGGATCGGCTCCCAGGCTGATGAGCCAGTTGACGACGAAGCCGCGTACACGGGGGTCAGGGCCGTGCCGAAGAAAAGCCCAGACTGGCTCGGGATCACCGAGGCGCAGAAGCGCGATGGCCGCGCGCGCCTGGCGTGCGGCAAGTCGATCTTTTCCTTCCTCGGCGGGGACCGGTTTATGCCAGAGCGAAACGGTCGCAAGCGCCCCGTCAGGTTCGACCCGAGAAACCGACCAGGCGGCCGGACGATAGCCCTGGGAAATGAGTGCTCGACCAGGTACAACTTGCTCGGCGGCACCGACGCATTCAACAGTCTTGCTCTTGAGCCGCGGGCGGTTGGCCCACACTATATCGTATCGGCGTTCGGGATGGCTGGCCTTCATGATCGCGGCGAAACGCGGATCATCGCGTATCGGATCGAGCCACGCGTCATTCTCGATTCGCGCGAAATCAACCTCATGCGAGTCGACAAGCTTTTTGAGAAGTTGCAACGCGCGATCGACGAGCCGCCGGCCACCATCGGGAGTGCGCCTGGCAACCGCAGTGGACGCAAGCGCATCAGCGCGGGCTGCTTCGTAGATCAGATCAGGATCTCCAGGGCTTGCCGCGATGGCTTTTTCGAGAACATCGAAGCGGTCGGAGAATCGATCTTCTAATTCCGCCGCCACCACGGTCGTCAGCGCGATTCGCGTGTTGGGCGAGGTATACGCCTGACGGAAGCGCTCGAGATCGGCCGCGGTTTCCGTGCTTCGTTTCAGGCGCGAGTGCGAGCGCGCTCGATACGGAAGGATCTCGGCGTCGGCATTTTCGGTTTGCATCAACACATTCAATGATTCGAGAGCGTCCTCGGTATCTCCGAGCCCGAGCTTGGCGAGCGCACTGTCTGTTTTGGCTTTGAGATTGCTGCGCTGCGCTTTGATTCTTGCTTCGGAGCGCGTCAGAGTAGCTGCAAGGCGCTCTCGTGTCGGCTTCTGCGGGCTACCCGGCTGGATGGAAACGTCGACGATCGTCCCGTCGAGCTGGGTGTCGCGGTGCCTGACGTAGTCGGCTTCGACGAGGTTATGCTCTGTCCGGACGGCGTCCGCCCCGCCATTAGTTCGCCGGAGCACGCCGGAATAGGTCATCCGGCCATCGGTGCCTGCTACGCCCTGAAGCGTCGTCGGCGCGAAGTCATTGAGAGCAAGCCGGGTCAATAATCCTTGCAGTTCGTCATCGGGCTTTGCAACGAACAGATCGCCGTCGGCATCCGTGGTCTCCTTCTTTACCCACAGGGCTGCATAGCGCGCACCTGGCTGCGCGTGGGCGTCCGTCGTCCTGTAGCCGGCGACATCGACGGGGCTGAAGCCAGCGGCGCGGTTGAGCCGATCCTCTTGCACTAGCTCGTCGAAAGCCATGTCTTTTGCTATCCGAAACTCTCGCCCGTCGCGTGTCCAGACAGCGGCGACCCTCGTCACCGAAGCATCGGCATATGGACGCAGCCGTACCGGGCGGTAGCCTGAGTTCCCCAGTGCCTCATTCACTTTCTGGAACTCGGCAAGCGGCAATGTCTGGCAGACGGCGAATCGTTCGTGCAGCAGGCCGTGTGCCGATTCGAGAGCGGCCACGATGGCCCGATCGGCGGTTTTCCAGCTCGGGTCATGAGGCGGGTCGTCCCACGAAGCGGTCGACCCTTCTGCCAGAGTCGCCCTGAGAAACGGTATGATCGCGTCCTTCTGACGCTCGGCGATCCGAAAGAATGATGCAAAGTCGTCTGGCCCCGACAGAACGAGGAACCGAGCCAGTGACGACGGATCGTCCCGGGCGAATTCCGTCAACAAGGCGGCAACAGTGCCTCTCTGTCGGGGAGCAACATGGTCGTCGCCAAAAATCCTCGCCAGAAACGGCGTGAGCCTGCGTCGGACCGGTTCAAAAACGACGCTCCACGTTCCGACCGAAGACGGTTCGACGGCCGACAGTTCGCCGGCGACGCGTTCGGCAAAATCGGCCCACTTTGCATTGGCAGGATCGAATTGCGCGAGAGCGCCCGCCGCGGGAAGAAACTGTTTTTCATCGGGCCTTGCCTTCTCCATTACGGTCCACAATCCGGCGCAAGCCTGCCTGCGAATCGCAGAAGTGCCCCGCGCAGGACCACAAGTTGACCGGGGTCCGGGTCGAGCAGGCGTTCCTCGAGATAAATGGCTTGCGACGCGTCATCGGCCACCAGCGCGACACCCGCATGAAGCTTAGTTTTCGGGGGAGCCAGCGGGTCGTTCAAGAGCTGTCGCAGGAGCGGGTCTGTCCACGGCCGTTGCCGCTCGCTCGACTGAAGGATCCCCGGGAGCTTGACCGTATCGGTCTGGAGAAGTTGCTGGACCCAGGCCTTGGCGGCACTGATCCGCGCCGCTTCTGCCTCTCCCGAGCGCTGCCAGACTTTGACGCCAGCGGCCGCCAGCGCCAGTATGACAACCCCGAACGCGATGGCGCGTAAGGAATGCACACGCCCTGCTCTACGCATCATCCGGCGCTGTGCCTCGGACCAGTCCTTTCGCCGGCTCAAGGTTCGAATATTGAGCCACTCCGAAATCGACGGCAAGTGACGATTCTCGGGCTTGTCGATCCAGATGCCGGCGCCTCCGCCAGCCGCAGTTCGGCCCTGCCCTGCCGCGTTTCACGCTGCTTGCGCGTGAGCCACTCCCGTAAGCTTGGCACCAGGTAATCGTGGGTAAGCTGGTAATAACGAGTACCCTCGCGCGACGAGGTTTGCGATTCGGCGCTGGTTCCTTCCGGATCGGTCGGCGTGATCAGCCGCAGGTCGCGATCGAGGATCGACGTCACATCTTCAAAGTCACGCGGCCGCGCGGCGTAGCCGGCGATCTCGCGAAGCTCGGCTTCTGACCGCATCTGCCCCTTGATGTCCATGCCGCTGTGCGGCAGGAGCGCACGTAAGATCGCCTGGGCGGCTTTCTGATGCAGCCGATGCTCGGGGGGCGCCGTCGAGACGCTGAACGTCTCATTCAAGAACGTCACGCCCACGCCCTGCGTCCCTCCTACCTCCTTGAGCGTTGCCGGCGTCCAGGGTTTGCCCTTGACCATCTCGGCAAAGAGAGCCAGCCGTACCGAGACAACCTTGCCCCCCTGGGCCAGACCGGCGACGGACTGGTCGAGAAACGCTCGCTGATCGGACGAGATATCCGACGAGTTCGCGGGTAGCGTCCCATAGGCACGGCCGATCGCCGTGAGCACGCGACGGGCGTGCAAGACGTCGAAGAGGTCGACGGCCGCCGAGTTCTCGCCTTCCACTAGCCGGATCTCCAGATCGCGCATGAACCGCGTCGCGGCCATCCAGAAATCGTCGCGCACCATCACGACGGCTTGAACGTGCTCGCCGTCACACTGCCTCAGGGCCGCCACGAGCTCGGTGTTGGCCTCGTCGCGTCGGGCAAAGAGCCATTGCTCGAACTGGTCAATGACCAGAAGGATCTTCTGGCCGCGCGGCATCGAGCGCCCGCGGCGCAGCGATGCGAGGGCGTCGACGACGGTGGCCCCCTTCGGCAGACTCGCACACACCTTGCTGATCCCCTTGAGCAAGCGTGCCTCGGTGTCCTCGGCGGTGGCCTCGATATAGACAGGGGAGACATGCTCGGCCACGTGCGGCAAGAGGCCCGCCTTGACGAGCGACGACTTGCCGCAGCCGGACGGACCATAGATCAATCCGACGCGGAAGGTCGAATCGGAGTCAGTGGCTTCGATGCGAGTTTTCCAGAAGCGAATGCTATCAGGGAGTCCGTGGCGGTCGCGAGCGCCGGGAAGCAACTCGAGAAAGAAGTCGGCGTCATGACGGTCGAAGGAGCGCAGCCCCTTGGGCACGATCTTGACAGCGTGGCCCGACGAGTCGGAACGTGCAGGCACAGCCGAGGGGGGCGTCGTGCCCTGTGACGGCGTGGAGGCCAGAGGCGGCGTGTTTGGTGCGAGCGCCGTGGCGTTGAGTCCAGCGTCCGAGTCGAGAAAATGCCGCAAGTCGTCGGCCATGTCGCTGGCGGTGCTATAGCGCTCTGAGGCCCGCTTGCCCATGGCTTTTTGACAGATTCGCTCGAGCTCGCGAGGGATGGAGTCATCAATCTGGCGCAGCGGCCGCGGTTCGTCCGAAACGATCTGATCGAGAATCTCGGTGCGCGAATCGCCCCGGAACGGCTTCCGACCGGCCAGGAGCTCGTAGAGAACCACACCCAGGCTAAAGATATCGGACCGGCCATCGACTCGATGCCCCTCGCCGCGGGCCTGTTCCGGGCTCATATACGACGGCGTGCCGGCGAGCCGCGCGCCCTTGCCGTAATCTTCATCCTTCAAGGCAAGCCCGAAGTCGGCGACCCAGGCTTCCTTCAAGGTGCCGATCAAGATGTTGGCCGGCTTGATATCGCGGTGAACGAGTCCGCGCGTATGAGCGTGATGCAGCGCATCGGCGACGACCGCGGTCAACTCGGCCGCCTCACGAAACGACGGCCGCCCCTGTTTGACTTTTTCTCCGAGATCGCTCCCTTCGACATACTTCGAGACGACGTAACAGAGCCCGTCGCTGGTGCGGCCGACGTCGTAAACGGGGACGATGTTACGATGCTCGAGTTTGGCCAGCGCCTTGGCCTCGGCGAGATACGTCGCGACGTCGTCATCGGCGAGAACGCGCTCGGGATTGGGAACCTTGATTGCCACGGGCCGATCGAGGTCGTCATCGTGCGCGAGATAAACGCGTCCAAATCCGCCCTGGCCGAGCCGGCGGATGACGCGATAGCGGCCGATTTCATGAGGGTCGCTGGCCGTGTCGGAGAAAGGCTCCGCGCATCGCGCTAGCCGATCTTCGGTCTCTGACCAGTAATTGCCATCTTCCATTACGCGTTTCTGTCGTCGAAGTTTTTGATGACCGTAGAAGGAGCTGGCAATGACACCGCAAGTACATTACAAATTCAACAGCTTACTATAGAAGAAGCTGACATAACCAAAGAATTTCGGCGTCGTGGGTCGGACAACATTGAGCATCGGGGTCAGCACCCTTTGTCCAGTTCGCCCCTTGCTCGGAAAGAAAGTGTACACGCACGTGTGCCGGCTGGCTCTTTGGGATGTTCTGGGCCACCCTGAGGAGCGACGCAGGCGCAGCAACGGCTTGCGAGGTCAAAAATGTATTGTCAGACATCGTGGTCGAATCGCGCAACTGACATTGAAGCGGATCGAGACCGAACGGCTGACATGAATTCGCCAGCCGGGTTCAACTGCGGGCGGCCTCGTGTGTTGACATTCCACACCAGCGGATCGAGGTAGCCGACAACAAACTGACGTCATGTGGCGTCTTCGGCAGGGTTAATCAAAAATTTTCTTGCGGTGTAAGTTCCAGCCGTGTTTCGTGTTTGGAGAAATATCGTTGTCGAAGGCGGCCTTCCCGCGTCTATGTTTCCCGTAGTACTACTGGGAAGACTTGCCGCGCGCGTTGAAGTTTGCGGCCCCGCGGATGTGCGCGGTCGCCATCGTTTGACGAACCTGGGCGCTGCGATGTCAGAACTGACCGAGCGATCATTCGATTGAGACCGTGACTGCGTGGAGCTGAAGTTTGAGTCACCCCGCGGCTCGTCGTGTTGACGGTGACACGTCTCGCCCTGATCCAAAGCCCCGAACCGTCGAATGTCGGCCAAAAACAGATTGACGTCGCGCTATGTCGCATCGCTGCATCTGACACTGCCAAAACGACTTACGATCTACTACCATTCAAGCGACATCACCCACTGACCGGGATCAGCGTCGAAGCTAGAATCTGTCGCGCATGTCTCCCCCAGTAACCGCCAGCGCGAAGGCGTGGATGAAACGGTAACCGATTGTTCCGCGCGCTCCCGACTTCCTTCTGAGGCTGCCACGATGAGTGCACGCATGAAGAGGTCTTGTAACTCAAGGAAGTTCGATCCCAAAGACGGTCGCGTCGCCGAGCATTCAGGATCCGGGCGAGAATACTGGACTTTCCGGCCCAACGTTCAAATTCTTGAAACGCGGCGGCTGCTTTCCAACATCCTGTGGAACCCCGTGGCCGCACCGCATGGAGGCGATTGGGACGTTAAAACAAACTGGGAAGGCGACAAAGTTCCAGGACCGAACGACACCGCCGAAATCGTCGGCCTGACAGGCCTGGGTCGGGTTTTCCTCCAGTCGAGCGAGGCCGATTCGGTCGACGGTCTGACGACTGATTCGAGCGCCACGGTTGAAGTACGCAGCGGGTCCTTGTCCCTCGGTGCCTCTTCTCATTCGACCTTCGGGGGCTCGGTCATCATTGACCAGTACGCCGCGCTCGAGATCAAAGGCGCGGCACAGCTTACCGTCGCCAGCGACGCGTCGATCACCGATAACGGGTTCTTGAGCTTTGATTCCGGTGACACCACGAAATTCGACACGGCACTTGGAGCATCCCAGATCATTGTTGCCGGCACAATGACGGCCACGAATGACAGCTTCGGCACCACCAGTGGCAATAGTGCTTCCATTCAGGTGAGCCAGGGGGGCCAGATTCAAGCCACTGGAACGACTTTTGACATCAACCAGCTGTCGCTGGACAACGGCAGTCACTATGGCAGCGGCGACCTGACGGGCGACACGTTCAACATGCCCATCAGCGTGCCCTATGGTGACGTGCAATATCTCGCTGACAATGTCTCGTTCGAGCAGATCGAGATCAACGCCGATACCTTGCCGGACGGGCAGACCGTAACGCTAAACCTGGTCGGCAGCAATACGGCGAATCTTCAGTATGTGTTCCCGGGCGGCTTCACGATCGCTTCGGGTGCTGAGCTGAGCGTCGCATCCGCGATTCAGGTCGTGCTCACCGATAATCAAACGATCACAGACAGCGGAACGCTCGCTTTCGCGGCCGGGGATACCGTCAACTTCGACACCGCCAACGGACCTTCCCAGATTGTGGTCACCGGAACGATGACGACTGCTGGCGATAGCTTTAGCACGGCCAGTGGGAACGCCGGTTCGATTCACGTCGGTCCCAACGGTCGATTGCAGGCTTCCACCAGCGATTTCAACCTCAATTCATTGACATGGGACAGTGCCAGCGTTCACAAGAGCGGCGACCTGTCCGGCGACACGTTCAACATGCCGATCAATGTGCCGTATGATGAGGTTCAATACCTCTCTGATAATGTCAAGTTCGAGCAGATTGTGATCAATTCCGATACGTTGCCGAGTGACCAGACCCTGTTACTCAACCTGATCGGCAGCGATACGTCTGACCTTCAGTATGTGTTCTCTGGAGCTTTCACGATCGCCTCCGGGGCTGTCGTGAGCGCGGGACCGGACGTAACCGTTCTACTCACGGCCGGCCTGACGCTGACCGATAGCGGTACGTTGAACTTCGCCGCGGGAGACACGGTCAACTTCGACACCGCTGCCGCTTCGTCGCAGATCGTCGTCCGCGGTCTGATGACGGCGATCGGCGCTAGTTTCAACACGACAACCGGGGCTCTTGGTGCCATCCTGGTGAGCGCTGGCGGCGAGCTCCAGGCGTCTTATAGCACGTTCAACCTCAACAAGCTTTCGTTCGATGATATGAGCGTTTATATGGTCGGCGACCTGACTGGCGACGCTTTCAACATGCCGCTCTCCGTTCCCTATGGCGATGTGCAACACCTCGCGGACAACGTCAAGTTCGAGCAGATCGATATCAACGCCGCGACCCTGCCGAGTAATCAGACGCTGCTGCTGAACCTGATCGGCAGCGATACGGCCGAGCTTCAATACGTATTTTCAGAAGGCTTCACAATCGCGCACGGTGCAAGCATCAACGTCGGGTTGGACGTGCCCGTACTGCTCACTGACGGCCAGACGATCAACGATCAGGGAACCTTGACATTTGCGGCCGGCGACACGATGAGCTTCAGCAGCGCGAGCGGTGCGTCGCAGATCGTCATCACGGGCACAATGACCGCGACCCGTGATACTTTCACCACGACCAGTGGCAACCTGGGGTCGATCGCGGTGCAGCCCGGCGGCCATATCATGGCGGCCGCGACTCTTTTCGACCTCAATCAACTTTCGATCGACAATGCCAGCATCTACGGTCGCGGTGACCTGACTGGCGACACCTTCAACACGCCGATCAGCGCACCTTATGAAGACCTGCAATATCTCTCCGATAATACCGCGTTTGAGCTGATCGGGATCAACGCCGACACCTTGCCAGGCAACCAAACGTTGACGCTGGACCTGATCGGTAATAACACGGCGAATCTTCAGTACGGCTTCCTGGCCGGGTTCACGATCGCGTCCGGGGCCACCCTCAATGTAGCATCGGGGATACCTGTTTTTCTCGCCGATAATCAGACAGTCACCGATAACGGAACCTTGAATTTTGGTCTTGATGACACGGTCAACTTCAGCAGCGGCAACGGGGCGTCCGTGATCGCGGTCACCGGTACCATGACCGCGACCGGTGATCTCTTCAACACAATCACCGGCAGCAGTGGTTCGATTCAGGTCGACTCGGGTGGCCTGCTCAACCTCGTTGATAGCACCTACAATCGCAGCACTTTGTCATACAACGCGGGCTCCAAGGGTTCGCTCAACGTCGTCACGTTCTCCGGCCAACTGGATATTGACGGCGCCGCGGCTGTGAACATTTCCGGCGACGATTTCAGTAATCTGGGGAATCAGGGCATCGTGGCGACCGGAAATACCTCGGCCGCCATTAATCTTACGTACAACTACTGGGGCACCACGAGCACCTCCCTGATTCACGCCAAGATACTCGACCATTACAGCGATCCGACGATCCTTCCGACGGTCAATTTTCAGCCCTTTGTGAGCAACTCCGCGGAAACGATCGCCAGCTCGACGACCGTCAATGACAGCCCGGCCGATCAGAACATCGCCCTGAACGCGGTGGTGACGGCATCGAGCGGGAAGACCGTCAATGAAGGGACCGAAACCTTCACGATCCTCAATGGCTCGCAGGTTGTCGGCAAGACGACGGCGCCGGCCACCGTCTCGAACGGAGCCGTTTCGGCGACCTACCAGCTTCCGGGAGGCACGCCGCCGGGTCGCTATATGATCGAAGCCTATTACAGCGGCTCTCGGCGTCGACTACCTGCCGGCCGTCGATTTCAGCCAGTATCTGAACGTGACGTCCGCGCCCGCGACTCAACTCAAACTAGAAGCGTCTCCAGAGTCGCCGACAGTCGCCGGGCTCGTGTTCACGCCGAACCCGGTGGTCGATGAAGAGGATCAGTATGGAGAAATAGAAACAAGTGACAACAGCACGGTCGTCTCCGTCACGCTGGCGAGCGGTACGGGCCTGGCCGGAACCGAGACGGCGACGGTCGTCCATGGCGTCGCCACTTTCACGAATTTGAGCGACGACGAGGCCGGAACGATCGCGCTGGTGTTTTCGAGCGGTGACCTGGCTCCAGCCATTTCGAGCAATATTGTGATCCAGCCGGCGGCGGCGAGCCAGCTCGTGTTCATCCACGGGCCCAGCAGCACGGTCGCCGGGGCGGCCATGAGCCCAGCAGTCACTGTCGGCGTTGAGGACGAATTTGGCAGCCTTGTCACCACGGACGACTCCAGTATCACTCTGACGTTGAGCAATGGCACCTTCGAGGGAGGCCTGAAAAACGTCACCGTGGCGGCCGTGAAGGGCGTGGCCTCCTTCAGTGGCCTCGCCATCGACGTTGCCGGCGCGTACACGCTGTCGGCGACTGACGGGTTCCTTGCACCGAGCGGTCCGAGTAACAGTTTCGCGATTAGCCCCACATCGCCCAGCAAGATCGTGTTCGGCCAACAGCCGGTGGACACCTATGCTGGCAAGGTGATCAACCCGGCGCCGACCGTATGGGTCGAAGATGTCTACGGTAATCTCACCGGCGATAGCTCCCCAGTGACGGTGACGCTAAGTAGCGGCTCATTCGACGGAGGATCGAACACCGTCACCGTCTACGCCGCGAGCGGTGTGGCCACCTTCAGCGATCTCACGATTGACGCGCCAGGCGACTACACATTATTTGCGAGCGATGCGGCGCTCACGCCCTCGGGAGCCAGCGATCCTTTCAAGATCATCCCGCCGGGGCCTGCCAGCGTGGTCTTCGGGCAACAGCCGCGGGACGCCGCGGCAGGCGCAGCCATCGCTCCCGCGGTCACGGTGCTCATCGAAGATGCACTGGGAAACCTGGTCACTTCGGATGATTCGACGGTCACACTCACTCTCAGCGCGAATCGCTTCGAGGGGGGCTCGACGACGGCGACCGCGGCGGCGTTCGATGGGATCGCGACATTCGCCAACTTGAAGATCGACGTCGCAGGCCAGTACACCTTGTCAGCAACGGATGGACTTTTAAATGGATCAGGCCCGAGCCGCACCTTCGCGATCAGCGCTGCCGCGGCCAGTGCCGTCGTATTCAGTCAGAATCCGTCGAACTCTCTCAGTCACTCGGCAATCACCCCCCCTGTCACCGTTGATGTCGTCGATCAGTATGGCAACCTCATTTCAACGGATGGATCCACGGTCGTCCTGGCACTGAGCGCCGGCACGTTCGAGGGAGGCTCATCCACCGCAAGTACAACTGCGACGAACGGGGTCGCGACTTTCGCAGGACTCACGATTGACACGCCCGGTACTTATACTCTCTCGGCCAGCGATCGCGGCCTGACGCCGTCAAACCCGAGCCGCAGCTTCGTTGTTAGCCCGCTGGCGCCCGATCAGGTCGTCTTCAATCAAGGGCCGGTCAACGTGGTCGCGGGCGCGGCCATGAGGCCCGTTGTCTCGGTCGACGTCGACGACATCTATGGCAACCTGGTGACCTCCAATACTTCCGTTGTGACTTTGACCCTCGGCGGCGGCACCTTCGTCGGCGGAAGCAATACGGTAGCCGCAGCGGCAGTGAACGGCGTCGCGTTATTTTCTAATCTGAAGATCGATGCGGCCGGCACCGACACGCTCACGGCAACCGATGGAAGCCTGAATGGCTCGGGCGAAGGCCGTGTTTTTACCGTCACAGCAGCGGCCGCGGCCAAGGTCGTCTTCTCCCAGCAACCGGCGAGTGCGATTGCCGGCACTGCCATCAGTCCGGTCGTGGCCATCGAAGATCAATTTGATAATGTCGTCTCCTCGGCCGGTTCCAACGTGTCGCTGACACTCAGCAGCCATGTCTTCGCATCCGGCCAGAACACGGCAACAGCGACCGCTATCGAAGGTATCGCCACCTTCGTGGACCTCGTCATCGACGCCGCGGGAACTTATACACTCACCGCGACCGATGGAGCGCTCGGCCAACCGCTACCCAGCGTCGCCTTCGCGATCGGCCCCGCGCCGGGCAATCACTTCGCGGTGACCACCAACTTCGGAAACCCGGATACTGCCGGGACGAAAGGTAACCTGACCGTCCAGCGCTCGACCCATATAACAATCCTGACAACACTGGCGTTAATCTCTATCTCGGCAGCATCAACTTGAGCAGTTCCGACAGCGCGATCGCCGGCCTGCCTGGCAACTACACGTTTGTGGCGGGCGACGGCGGGACTCACGTCTTCAATAACATCGCGCTCGAGACCGAAGGGAATCAGACGATCACCGCGACCGACTCGACCAATGCGGCCTTCGCCGGTAGAACCGCCGGCAGCTCAGTGGTGCCTGGCGCGGCGACTCAGCTTGCCATCATAACTCCTCCGTATTCATCAGTGACCGCGGGTCATCCGCTGACCGACCCGATTCTGATCGGCGAGGAAGACGCGTACGGCAATCTCGTGACGTCCGACAACACAACCCGGATCACGGCGTCCCTGGCCAGCGGCGGCGGCGTTCTTGATGGCCAAACCCTGGCGACCGTCTCGCAGGGGATCGCCTCGTTCAACGATCTCGAAGACGATACGGCGGGTTCACTCACCCTACAATTCGCCGCGCCTGGGTTCGTTCCAGTCGTGTCGCAACCAAGCTTCATCAATCCCGGCCCCATCGTCTCGCTGGTGATCAAGAGACCCCCGAGTGGCGTCACAACGGGAATTCGTTTTGCGCTCGTCGTCAATGGAAATGACGCGTACGGTAACGTGGCGACCTCGTTCAACGGTCTGGTCACCGTGACCGACGGAATGGGCAAGTTAACGGGCACGACCACGATGGCGGCAGCGAGCGGTGTCGCCGCCTTTGATGACCTGGTCGAGACCGACAGCGGCGAAATTACTTTCAGCGCAAGCAGCGGCGGCATTACAAGCGAGAGCTCGGGGGAACAGCCGCTGATCGTGAGCCCGGGCATCGCGACCAACTTCGTGGTCACCACGACTCTGACAAGCCCCGATGTCGCCGGCACGGCCGGATCCGTGACCGTCACGGCGTCTGACAGCTACGGCAACCCGGTTGACAGCGGTCCGAACGTCTATCTGGGCATGATCGAGCTCTCCAGCCTGGACAGCCAGGTGTCGGGCTTACCAGCTTTTTACACGTTTGTCGCCGGTGATAAGAGTTCCCCATACTTTCACAAATGTGGCTTTCAAGACGGCCGGGAACCAGACGATCACTGTCATTGATTCGGCTAACTCGACTCTCCAGGCGACCAGTGGAGCGATCGCGGTCATGCCGAATGCGCCAAGCAAGCTGGCGATCGCGATACCGCCTCCGACTTCGGCGCCCGCCGGACAGTCGTTTCCCGATCAGCCGACCCTGAAGGTCGAAGACGAATTCGGCAACCTCGAGACGAGCGATAGCTCGACGATGTTGACGGTCGGTCTCGATAGCGGTAGCGGCCCGCTCCAAGGGGCGGTCGCCGCGACGGTAAATGGCGGGATCGCCATGTTCTCCAACCTTTTCGACAACCGCGCCGAAATCATCTCGCTCAAGTTCACCTCTGGTAATCTCGCTGACGCGGTTACGAGCCCGATCACCGTGACGGCCGGCCCAGCGACACAACTCGTGGTCGTTTCGGCGCCAGCGGGCCCGCTCCCCGTCAATCAGGCGTTCAGCCTCACGGTGGCCGCCGAGGATTCGCTCGGGAACATTGCCCCGACATTCACCGGCAACGTCACAATCTCAATCTCGGGCGACACGGCGTTCGGATTCGTCTCCGTGCCAGCGATAAAGGGCCTGGCCGCCTTCAGTGGCCTCGAGCTGAATACCGCGGCAGCGGGTCAGTCGATCCAGATCGCGGCCAGCGGACTCGCCGCGGCGGCCATCAGCCCCAACACATTGATCGTGGCCTCGCCAGCTCCCATCATCAGCGGTCCACTCGAGGTTGATTACACCGCGACCGTGAAAAAAGGGAAGACAGCGGGTACGAAAAGCATAGCCGGTTACACAGTTGATTACAGCACCGCAATGGATCCAGCCAGTGTCGGCGACGGCGGCAACTATGTCGTCGACATGTTTGTCGTGAAGAAACACGGGAAGAAAAAGGTGACAGTCCTCAGGCCGGTCGGATTTAGCGTCTCGAACGTGAAGAGCAATTCGATCACGCTGATGCTCGCCGGAAAGCAAAGGTTTCCTCAGGGCGGAGAAATCACCGTCAAGGGTTCATCCGGCGGCGTGAAGAGCGCCGCGGGTGTGCCGCTCGTGAACGACGAGATTTTTGTTATCTCGAGCGGGGGAAGCGAGTCGACCGCACCTTCGCCGTGAAGGCCGATGATGTCTTGCTTTATTTATTGAATGGCTCCAGTAGCGAGCATCGCGACCGAAAAGCGGTTGAACGCCGGCAGATCTCGGTCGAATCAGCTCGAGTTAATATCGCTCGAGCTAATGGAAAAGGCGCCGCGGCTCCTACCTGATCCTTGTGTGCTTGCCAAGAATCACTCCGCCGAAAGTTTCCTTGCGGTCAACGAATCCGCTGGCGAGCCAGTAAAAAGATGCCGTCAACCGCCGAAACCGCGCAAGTTGGTGGGAATCCGGGCGTCATTATTTAGAATAGGCACGTCGCGAAATTGTCCAATCGCGCGGCAAAGGTTATTAAAGAGTGGCGTGACCTCCCGCGGGTCAGATCGGAGACGGCGATGAAGTTCCAGTCGACGGTCGCTGAGAATTTCCAGTCATGGGAGCGGTTTCTCGACGCTTATTACGAGCCGATTCGAGTAGCACTCGGCCTGATCCCGTTCGTCGGTGAGGCCGACGCGGATGACCTCACGCAGAGTTTCTTCCTGAAGATGTACGAGCGCGACATTCTCGAGAAGCGGCCGGCGATCACTGGCAAATTTCGCAACTGGCTCTACATCGCGGCGCAGTCATCACGCGATTGATGAATGGCGAAAGACTCAAAAACGCCTGGTGCGGCTCGATGCGTTCGACTCTCGGAAGCCAGCCGATCCCCGGCCTGGCGGTGCCGACCCAATCTCGTTCGACGCCGACGAGCACTATGCGCTCAGCGTATTGCACATGACCGTGAAGCGCAGTTCGGAAAGCATCTGGTCGAAGAGGGTAAGTCGGAACATTGGATGATTTTTGAAGAACTGGTTCTGGCTCCGCTCGTGCCCGGACGTGTGACGAAAACGCGCGACGAGATCCTGGCGATGTTTCCGGGCCAGGATCCGGTCTTTCTTGATAATCGCATCACGACTGTCAAGCGTGTCTTCAGGCGCATTTTACCGGTCATGATTCCCACGGACCCGACGGAGAGTGCCAGCGTCGACGAACGGTTCATGGAATTGCTCAGCATCCTGCGTGCGTCCTCGAATAGCCGGTTGTGGCTTGCCTTCTTGACCGATCCCGCGCCTGGAATCGCCGAGTCGACAGGCTCTTCCATCGACCTGGCCGACCGCCCGGCGCCCGGCGAAATGCTCACCTGGACGACGTCGGCCGATGTTGTTGGTGACGAGCTCCGCGTTTTATTGAGCTTCTGGCTGGAGACGCCGTTGCACGAGTATCTCGATGACCTTGAAGACGTGGGGCCGGGTGTCGCTGCCGTGGTTCGGGCTGCGCGGCCGCCACGGCCGCCACGCCAGCAGAAGCTGGCTGGAAAGGCACTGAATTTGAATTGCTTGATCGCCAGGACCGATCCGCGGCACGCCGCGATCCCCGCTCAAGAGCTGGCGCATGTTTACAAGCGGGTGAAGTCGTTTGCAAAGAAGGTGCACCGCGCCTTGAAAGAGGGCGGAGCAGCGAGCCCGCGCGGCGTCAACCACCGCGAAAGCTCCATGCCCGTCGAGGTGGCGCAGGTGCTCTACGATCTCGCCGGCGCTCTCGCCCTGCGCGACTGCGATACGCGGATCATTGGGCTCACGAACGATCGCTTCCGAAAGAATCTCACCTGGGTGCTCAGCCAGACCTGGATCGACACCAGGCTTCGGCCCGTTTTCTCCGACGCGGTCAAACGACTCGACTGACAGTCCGCGGCAGACCAAGGCTCTCTGATCGCCGGCACCACGTCGGTCTACGCGCGTGAAGAGACAACCGGTTCCAGCGTCCGACCGTGCTGGAAGTCTTGAAGGGTTTGGACGCCAGGACGACTTCGGCGCACCGACCCGCGGTGGCTTCGTTCGCGCAGAATATCGAGGCCCGTTCACTGGCTTGCGCGAATTCTTTGACACGTACCCAAATCCTGACCTAGGTTTACAGTGAGTGAGACTGAAGAGTGAAGACTCCGAGCATACTCAACCCGCCGCAAGATCGTGTCGCAGCGCCGGTGACCGCCTGAGAGGCGGGGTTTAACGCCAAATGGCGACGCCCCGCCCGGCCATCGAATGCGACCGATGCGTGGAGCTGCCAATGGTACTGTTGATTCCGGGCGTCAGAAACCTCGCGACGGGCGACGCTGGCGTTGCCACCGTCGAGTATGCCGTGATGTTGAGCTTGATCGTGGTGGCGGTGATTGGAATTGTCGCCAATCTCGGTATCGCGATGAGCGGCACGTTCCACACGGTGAGCAGTACGCTCACAGCGTCGTGATCGATGATTCCGTGAGAGAATGCTCCATCAAGCATTCGTGAGTCGACCATTTCGGCTCCTTTAACCGTCCAGTTCGTGCCCTTTTTTTGAGGAGTACAGGAATGCAAAAGTTACTGACCTCGGTACAGCGGTTTGTGACGAGTGAAGACGGACCCACCGCCGTCGAATATGCCGTGATGCTCGGGCTGATCATCGTGGCCGT
Organism: uncultured Planctomycetota bacterium; assembly: GCA_963818265.1. Classification (GTDB taxonomy): domain Bacteria; phylum Planctomycetota; class Planctomycetia; order Isosphaerales; family Isosphaeraceae; genus CAWFRS01. The sequence goes on from CAWFRS010000007.1 coordinate 157,938, forward strand.
CGCCGGCATCGTGACGTCGCTTGGAACGTCAGTCAGCAAGACCTTCAGCCAGGTCAGCAGCACTGTCGGCGCGGCGTGAGCACGCCGGCCGGCTCCGATTGCAATCGCGGCCGCGACGGCGGCTTTGGCGAGAATGTCTTGACCCCTGATCAACGTCTCGTGATGAACTTCGCGGCGAGGCGGCCGGTTTCCGGCCGGCTCGCCTGCGGTCATTTTCGAGCTGACCCCCGTTTATCCTCTCGCGTGTCGACTTTCGCCGTGTCATCCCTTCCACTGCGTTGTTCGATTTCTGTCGTTTGACAAGCGTCCCGGCGCGACACAGCTTTGTGATAAGGGCGATGTTGAAGCGGCCTTCGCCACGGCTCGCGGAAGCGCAGAAGTCCGCTGGCTCAGTCGAGGAATAGAATTCATGGAACATATCTCCAACGAAGTTGCCTGGTTTGTGTCGTTCATCCTGGTCGAGGCTGCCGTGATCGACGGCAAATCGTTGCGGGTACCGAACTGGCTGACATTTCATTTTCTGGCGGCCGGCCTCATCTTCTCGTTCTGGCAGGGCGGAACCTCGCTCCTGTTAATGTCGTTCGCGGGAGCGGCCGTTGGTCTGGTGACGTTGTTACCGCTTTACGCGATTGGCGGAATGGGAGCCGGCGACGTCAAGCTGATGGCCGGCCTGGGTGCGTGGATCGGGCCCTGGCTCACCCTCTGGGCGTTCGCCTCGACGGCCATCGCGGGAGGTTTGATCGGCGCCGCGATGATTCTGCATTCGGGCGAACTGGTCAGGCACCTGGGTTTGATGCACCAGATCGGCTGGGAAGTAATGACGATTCGCAACCCCGTCGCGCTGTCGGAGCGAGCGATCCAGCGGAAACCGTCGATGAGGCTCTTGCCATATGCGATACCGATCGCCGTGGGCACGATCGGGTTTTTCGCCTGGTCAGGCTTGTTGAACTGATCGCACACCATTTCGCACGCCACCTGAGCTGAGTGAGTACTGAGAAAGGGAGATCGAACAATGAATGGCAGATCGCTCTTTATCCTGGGCCTGGCCGTCTTGATCGGCCTTGGTGCCATGCTCATGAGCCGTAAGATGCTGGCTTCCGGGGCCAGCAAGGAAGAGGAGACCCGGGATGTCCTCGTCGCGGCGCGCGACATCAAGGAAGAAGAGCCTCTGAAAGCCGACATGGTGAAGGTCGTGCGGATGGCGAAATCCGCCGTTCCAGCCAACGCCTATTCCTCCTTCAAGGAGGTGGAAGAGCGCTGGATCAAGACGACGATGCTCGAGGGAGACATCGTGGTCGAAAAGAAGCTTGGGCCCAAGGGAACCCCTCCGGGGCTGGTCGCTAATATTCCCAAGGGAATGCGCGCGTTCGCCATTGAAGTCACGGAACAGTCGGGTGTTTCGGGTTTCATTCTGCCGGGGCATCGTGTCGACGTTGTGTTATCTGATTCGTCGGACCAAAACAGCCATCGAGCCGAGAGTGTGCTTCAAAATGTTCTCGTGTTGGCCTCGGGCCGCGTTTTCAATCGAGCCGATGAGCGATCCGTCCAGTCGCGCACGGTGACACTGGCTCTGAGACCGCCGGAGGTCGATGTCCTCGTCGTGGCACGCGCTCGCGGAACACTATCACTGGCGCTCCGAGGCGTCAACGATCACGATGTCGTCGCCCAGCGGCCGCCCAAACCGGCCGTCGATCCCGAACACGAAAAACGACTCAAGCTCGAGGAGGAAAAACGGATCAAGCTGGAACAAGAGCTGCACCAGCTCAAGGCCGCGCTCGCCGAGAAAACGGCCCAGCCTGCCGCGACCGTCGCGCCCAAAAAATCGACGCGTGTCGCAACGATTTATCGCGGGCCGCAAAACCTTCAGCGCGTCCATACCGAGCATCAACCGGCCGCGGAAATGGAATCGCCGGATCTGGCCGCTCTGTCCGATTTCGAGGCCGGCCGGGGAAATGTCGCGTTTCGTCCCGCCACGGGTCGACGGGACACTGCGGCGCCTACTCCCTGAGGTTCACCGATCCACCGCGCACGTTTTCGAGCGCGGCGTCGGTGTCGAAATCATGGCGGCCCCAGGGCTGTTTCATTCTCGACTTGCAACCGAATTTAGGAGGGCGAGTCTCCGCACGAGCCGACCGCCAGTGCCGGATCGGGAAGCCTCAGCGTCTCGGAAGCAGGCGAGTCCGTTCAGAGCCTCGTCCGCGTCAGAAATAGCCACGCGGGGCGCCTCGAAACCTGAGACGTGCCGCACGAATGCAGCTTAACGCCGCGATCACCTTTCGAGCTGAAAAAAATGAAGGATGTAACCCGCGTTGTCCTCGTCGATCCGTTCGAGGAGTCGCGAGCCGCGTTACAAAGACTTCTCGGTGGAATGGCGTCTCTGTGGCTTTCCGAGGTTCTCAACAGTTACCACGAGGCGGCGAGCCGCGTCGCCGACCTTGCTGGCCAGGTCACCATCGTGGTCCTCGACCACGATCCGAACCTTGCCGTTGATCTCATTCAAAAACTGTTCCAGGCCAACCCGGCCGCGATCATCGTGCCCGCAAGCCACACGGCCGATAGTGCGATCATCTTGAAGGCGGTTCGCGCGGGGGCTCGCGAGTTCGTGACACTGCCGGCCGATTCCTCGGAGCTGCTCGACATCATCACACGGCTCGTTCGCGGCAACACCCATACGCAGACGACGCTCTCGAATGGGCCGCGAATCATCTCCGTCACGGGAGCCTCCGGCGGCATCGGTTGCACGACTGTCGCGGTCAATCTGGCGACAAGCCTGGCCGTCGGCCGGGACCGGGAGACCATCCTGATCGACCTCGACTTGCTTTTCGGATCGGTCGACGCATGCCTTGATATCTCGACGGCTCATACGATCTGGCATGTGCTTCAGAACTTCGAGCGGCTCGACCTGACGCTCCTCAAGCGGTCGATTCCGCGGCATTCGAGCGGCCTCTACGTCTTGCCGCATCCTGAGTCATTGCACGACGTCGCTTCAATCGACGCCGAGCAGTTGAGGCGATTCTTCGGGCTGATCCGGGCCGCGTTCGACACGGTGATCATCGACACCAGTCGGGGCCTGTCGTCGTCGGATTTCACAGCGTTTGAGATGTCCGACGTGATCGTGATCGTTGTTCAGCTCGACGTGATCTGCCTCCGCAACACGGCCCGGCTCATCACGCTCTTGCAGCAGTTCGATGGGCTTGCCGCACGCGTCAAGCTTGTCGCGAATCGCGCCGGTCAATTCGAATCCGATATCAGCATCAAGACGGCCGAGGAAACACTGAAGATGCCGATCGCCTGGCAGATCCCCAACGCGGCGCGGCCATTTCAAGATGCCCGGATCAAAGGAGTGCCCCTCTGCGATGTCGCCAGGGGGAGCCGGCCGCATCTTCGCTTCCTGGAGATCGCTCGCTCGCTCAGGCCGATCACTGACGAGTCTGAATCCAAGCCGCGTCGCGGGTTGTTTGCCGCCTTTTTTTGATCGAACTGGAGGAGGACGCCAATGCTCCGCGGATTGACACGAAGTCCATTCATGCCAAAGACGCCGCAGCCGATGGGGTCGGTGCAAGCTCAGCGTCTTCGGACTCACTGGTCGCGATCAACCCGCTCACAGAGGACAACCCCAGGCCGATCGAGCCTGCGCCCGACACGCCGGCGCCGCCACCTCCGCCCCCACCCCCGCCCTCGCGGCGTAATGAAGTGAAGCCGGTCGATCCCGCGGTCGAGCAATACGAGACGCTCAAGCGCCAGATTCACATGCGGCTCGTCGACCGGCTTGACATGAACCGGATCGCCGAGATGGATCCGAAGACACTTCGCAACGACATCCGCGGAGTCGTCGAGCAACTTTGCGACATTGAAAACCCCCTGCTCAACCGCAACGAACGCCAGCGGCTCGTCAACGAGATTCTCGATGAGACATTTGGATTCGGGCCTCTCGAATTGTTGCTGAAGGACGACAAGATCGGCGACATCATGATCAACGGCCCCAAGCACGTTTATGTGGAAAAGGGCGGTCGAATTCAGAAGTCAGACGTGGGATTTCGCGATAACGAACATTTGCTGCAGATCATCGATCGAATCGTCTCACGCGTGGGGCGCCGCGTTGATGAAACATCGCCCATGGTCGATGCCCGGCTGCCGGACGGCTCGCGCTTCAATGCGATCATACCCCCGCTGGCGCTCGACGGGCCGGTGGTGACGATCCGGATGTTCGGGTCGAATCCGCTCTCCAAGGACAGTTTGCTTCGTTTCAAGGCGTTCACGCCGGAGATGCTGGCGCTCATGGAAGGGGCGATGAAGGCGCGGCTCAACATCATCATTTCGGGGGGAACCGGCTCGGGAAAGACGACGCTCTTGAATACTCTTTCCAGCTTCATCCACCCGGAACACCGTGTGATCACGATTGAAGACGCGGCCGAGCTCCAATTGCAGCAAGACCACGTGGTCCGCCTGGAAACGCGGCCCCCTAACATCGAGGGGCGCGGCGCGGTCACCGCCACCGACCTCGTCAAGAACGCCCTCCGGATGCGACCCGACCGGATCATCATCGGCGAATGCCGGGGCGCCGAAACGCTTGACATGATTCAGGCCATGAATACGGGCCATGAAGGGTCGATGACGACGGTTCACGCCAACACGCCGCGCGACGCACTGACTCGGCTCGAGACCATGATCAGCATGGCCGGCCTCGAGCTGCCGATCCGGGCGCTGCGCTCGCAGTTTGCGTCGGCCGTCGATCTCATCATCCAGGCCAGCCGCTTGCAGGGCGGCCCGCGCAAGGTGACGAGCGTTTCAGAAGTGATGGGCATGGAAGGTGACACTATCATCATGCAAGAGATCTTTGGGTTTCGGAAAATCGGCGTCGACGCCGAAGGGCGGGCCCATGGCGAGTTTGTTTCGACGGGTGTTCGGCCCAGCTTCATGGACCGGCTCGAACAGAGCGGCTGCCACCTCCCACCTGACCTCTTCACGCAGCGCGTCTTGCTGAAAGACTGAGCCATGTCATTCACATGCCTTCATTTAATGGACCTAGTCTGGAGCCGGGAATGGACGATTCAGTCCTGATCTCGATCACGATCGGCGTGGGCGTCGTCGTGCTGATCGGCGGCGTTGGCCTGTTCATGTCGAAGTCGTCCGGGTCGATCGCCGCGGATCGGCTATCAGGCCTGACGGGCGGCCGCCCAAAATCGAAGGACAAGGCCGACGATCTATCGAGCGGCATCCTGCGCGGCCCGCGGCCATCGACACGGGGGGCAAGTCATGGTGGGCACGACTTGTGCCCAAAGCCGAAGATATCAACTTGCTCTATGAACAGGCTGACGTGCGTTTTTCGTTCGATCGTTTCGTGATGATCGCGGCGGGTCTGGGTGTCGCCGGCGCGATCTTCGCGGTTTTCTTCCAGTTGCCGATCCTGTCTATCCCGGTGGTTGCCCTGGTCTGGTCGGCACTCCCCGTGTTCTGGTTGCTCAAGCGTCGTCGCAAACGCATCGACCAGTTTGTCGAGTCGATGCCCGAAGCCGTCGAGCTCATCAGCCGGGCACTCCGCGCGGGGCACGGTCTGGCCTCGGGGCTGCACCTGGTGGCCGACGAGATGAAAGGCCCCGTCGCCGACGAGTTCAACCGCGTATTCGAGGAGCAAAACCTGGGCATACCCATCGAGTTGTCGTTGCGTAACCTGGCGGACCGCGTGCCTTCGATGGACGTCCGCTTCTTCGTGATCGCGGTGATCATCCAGCGTTCGACCGGGGGCGACCTGGCCGAGGTACTCGACAAGATCGGGCGCCTGATCCGTCAGCGATTCGAGCTGCACGGGCACGTCAAGAGTCTCACGGCCGAGGGCCGGCTCTCGGGGGTCGTTCTTCTGGGACTTCCCCCGTCGCTGCTGGCCTGTCTTTACTTCTTGAACTATGAATACGTCGGTGCGTTGTTCACCGATCCGATGGGAGTCAAGATGCTCTCGATCACCGCGGCCGGACAGGTCGTGGGCGCCTGGGTGATCAAGAAAATCGTCGCGATCAAGGTATAGCTCATCAAAGCAAGGTAGAGCCGGTCATGTTATTCAGTCCTGAAAATCTGGTTCCCCTTGCCGTCTTTCTGGCGATGACGCTGGGCACGTGGAGTGTGCTCGGCCTTGTGGCCGCGCAGCCCAAGTCGGCGGAACGCCGGCTCAAGAGACTCGTTGATCCGCATACCGCGGAAGTCAGCCAGGCAAAGCGCCAGGAGCAGATGCAGGCCAGGGTCGCGGCCGCCGCGGGCAAGCTGGGTCAATCGCTGCGCCCCTCCGATGCCGAGGAACTCGGCAAGATTCGCGTGCAGCTCTTGAACGCCGGCTTCCGGCAAGAGCAGGCCGTCGCGGTTTACTATGGGATCAAGGCGATCGGTCTCGTGATCGCGCTTGCGGTGGCACTTCCCTTTTGCTTCCTCCATTTTGGAATGGAATCGAAAACCTACGTTTTCACGGCGTGCGGCGTGGGAATCGCGTTCTACCTGCCCGACTTTATTGTGACGAAGAAGAAAAAGGCCCGAAGCGAAGCGATCTTCCTGGGTCTGCCCGACGCCCTGGATCTGATGGTTGTTTGCGTCGAGGCCGGGTTGGGGCTCGACGCGGCCATGCGCCGCGTGACGACCGAGCTGGCGACGTCATGCCCGGTCATCTGCGAGGAATTTGCGATCGCCAATTTTCAACTTCAGATGGGCCGGACGCGCAGAGATGTGCTGCGCGATCTGGGCATCCGCACGGGTGTCGACGATGTTCGAGCGCTGGCCGCCGTGATCATCCAGGCTGAGAAGTTCGGATCGAGCATCGCCTCGGCTTTGCGGGTGCAGTCCGACGCGATGCGCGTTCGCCGTCGTCAGCTTGCCGAGCAGCGCGCGGCTCAAACGTCGGTGAAGATCATGATCCCGCTCATCATGTTCATTTTTCCAGGCGTTTTCGTGGTGCTTGTCGGTCCGGCCGTCTTGCGCATGATCGTGGTTTTCGGCGGCAATTAGTTCGGACGATCCTTGCGAAGGTCGTGGACATCTCGCCGCGGGGAAGCCACGCTGATTCTCGGATAGGAATCGTGCCGTGTTCAAGAAACGTCTTTTGACCGACCATGCCAGCGACGTGGGCGAGCGCAAGCCAAAGGCGTTGAGAACGGTCGCCCTGATCTCCTGCGTGGTCGCTTGCGCCCCGTTTCTGTTTGAGGCGGGTGTGGTGTGTTACGCCCAGTGGAACCTGGTGATGGGTCGCGAGGTCGAGGCGCCAACGCCGCTCTGCGACTGGATGAGCCGATCGGTCGGCAGCGCGTGCCACGAGCTTATGTTTCGGTTCACACCGACGCTGGATCGCGTCGCAGGCGATCCGCAAATAGTCCTTCCGGCATCGGCCGTGTTGATCGTTTGTGCCATGTTATGGCTCAAGCGTTAGGGGACAATATCGAGACGCTGAGCGAGCGGGTTTCAGTGTGTTCACTGGGATTGACAGCCGCCGGTCTCACGGCCATGCTAAATTGGTCTGAAAAGACGAGCCGAAGTGGCGGAATGGCAGACGCGCCGGACTCAAAATCCGGTGGGGTAACACCCGTGTGGGTTCAAGTCCCACCTTCGGTAATGGCAACTTCATCGTATGTGAATGTGGCTTGGCCATGCTCCGGTAATCGACGTTTTCGAATACCGACCTCGCGAAGCATATTCCCTCGGGTATCGCGACAGTCGACGGCATTCTCTGGTTGCTGGCGATTTGCCCGCTCTTGAGACAAACGGCGCTCGGCGACCGATTTGACCGGGGTTCATGACGGCCCGCTCGCGGTTCTCAACCTGGGGACTAGCCTGGACGGCGTGCCCTCTCGAGGGCAAACCAAGTACTGGTACGATTGCAGCGATCGTAGCGGTTTTGCGGTCGAAAATGGCGGCGGATGGCAGTGGGTGGCAGGTTTTGAGAAGGTCTTCGACCCGTTCAGCCCCTGCCCGATGCCATCGATAACATTGTTTCGGACCGGTTGACGACCTTCAACTCTCACTCGTCCACCTGCGAATTGACCGTGATGCCGCATCAGGTCGACGCGCCCTTTGCCAGCGTGCAACGGCCCGCGCCATTGCCATTTGGACGATTCTCACAATGTCGCACCAACAATGATCGGCACGCTCATCCGACCTGGGCAATTATTGCGTCAGCGCGCCGGATGTCGCCGGAACGGAGATTTGGCCGGACGGATTTCAAGGCATATAAAGTAACATGCCATACGCCCGGAGGTTGTCAAATCGAGGGATGCGTCCATTTGACGTAAGTCGTTGATAATCAAACGGAAGAAAATTATCCGTCATGCTTGACTTGAGGCGCTGATTTCGCGCAAGGTGCCGCTGCACGTGGCAATCCGCGACCAAGGCTGGGGCATGCGAGGCAACCTCGAATCGAGCCAACGGGCTTCTCGAATTCCAGAGCTTCTCAACCCGATCCGCCTGATCCTCGACGGCTGGCCGACGCCGATCGCTCCGAGGGGGTCTTCGTCACGGCAATGTGTCCCGCTTCTCGCTTCCTTCTTCTGTCCCGCTTCTCGCTTCCTCAAAGACGAACCTGTCCGCTTCTCGCCCCCACCACCTTCTCGCTGCCTGGCCGGGTCGCTCAGGATACCATGTTCATCGTCGGGTCAAGCCCGAAGACGACGGCTTCGATAGCCAGGGTTCCCGATGCGTAGTTTTCCAGGAGCCGGATGAGGACGGGGACCGCGATCTCCGGGTCGGTATCGTGGGGATCACCGCACAGGAACGCCGCTTGCTGCTTCTTCAAGAATACAGGCGGAGGTAGAAACGCACCGCCGGCTCCGCCGAAGCCGCCGGCTAACGCCACTTGCGACCACGCCGCGAGAAGTGTGCGGAGGTCGCGCTGTTGCTCTCGGTTGGGCCAATCTTCGAAGTACACGGACAGCCGGAACGATTCCCATTCGAAATGATGGCGTTTGCAGAATCGCGAATGAATCTGAACGACCTCCAGCGTATGGGACGAGCCCAGACGGCAGACGAGAACTCTCTACCGGGGGACTGCCCGCGTCAGATGATTGACCCGCGTCACGTAGAGCAACGTGTACAACTTTTTCGTCGCTCGCAACTACGCCGTACTTGGCCAGGTTTCCGACCTCGTTGAAGATGAAGCCGGAGGGTATCAGCACGTCGTACGCCGCGTTCAGAAGCGAGAGAATTAGCCAGTTGATCGTTCGCTGGCCGCTCCGGCTGGCGTCGAACCAGAATTGCGCCCGCCGCCCCTGGAACGTCATCTCGTCGGAGAGTTCTCCGATGGGACCCTCCCCGAACAGGCCACTCCCGGATACGGAGCCGTGCCATTTCTGGATCGCACTGACCAGGCAGCGCATATCGTCGCGTCGGATGCGCCGATGAAAGAAAATGTTGAGGTCCAGGTGCGTCAGGTCGAGCTGCTCGGGATAGTCGTCCCTCAGAACCGTAGGCGCGAAAAACAAGACGCCCCCAGGAATGACGCGCTGCTCGTGCTCGTCACTCGAGGTCAGGACAAAATGGCACAACCGCGGTGAGCCCCGGAATGGGGGCAAGGCAGCGAAGTTTCCCAGGTTCGTCTGGCGGACATGCAGCCTGATCTTCTGGAACATCATTGCTTGCCAGAGCGGGTCCGTATCCGGGCGGAAGGCATACTCCAGGCTGCCATCGGGGTAAGTCAGCAGACTGTCGGGGAACTGCTGGATGGCGTCAATCGTCGGCCGAAAGTCAGGAACACTTTCCTCGAGTTGCCGGACAAACCTCCAGGTCAGGATCGCGTAGTGGTCGATTTCGCGCAAGGCCAGGGGCCCTCCTTTTTCTGCACGAGATGCTTGAGCCGCCCGCTCCTCGCTATGTTTGCCCCTTCGCTGCAAACAAATCGAGATGACGACAAGACTATTTAACGATCTTGTACCAGCCTGCTCGATTGGCCTCGCCGGCTTGGAACTGAGCGCATGAAACGGTCCCACCCTCGGGCAATCTGAGCGCCTAAAACGGACCCACCCCAGCAGCCTTCATCGTAGACTGGCTCTTTTCAATCGAGAGCTACTCGCATGGAGGTATGGATGTGCTTACGGTGGACGATTACGGAGCGATTCGCAGGGCGCGGCGTGATGGAATGAGCATCCGCTCAATCGCGCGCACTTTCCATCATTCGCGGTACAAGATCCGCCAGATCCTCGAGCAGTCCGAGCCGATTCCTCGGCTCCAGATCAGAAACCGTCCCGCCCCCGTCTTGGGACCGTTTCAGGCCGTTGTCGACCAGATTCTGGCCGACGACCAGAACGCACTCCCAAGCAACGCCACACCGCCATGCAGGTGTTCCGTCGGTTGCGCGACGAACACGGCTACCGCGGGTGTTACGGCCAGGTGCAACGCTACCTGCTCAAGAATCAACGCCGAGATCAAGAAACCTTCATACCTTTGGTTCATCTCCCTGGCCAACGCCTCGAGGCCGATTTCGGCCACATCTACGTCGACTTCCCCGAGGGACGACGGCAGATCCCCTTCCTGGTCGCCACCTGGGCCTACTCGAACTATCCCTTTGTTCTGGCGCTCCCCTTCGAACGCACCGAGGCGATCCTCGAAGGCATGGTTGCCGCCTTCGAGTTCTTCGGAGCCGTTCCCAAGGAAGTCTGGTGGGACAATCCCAAAACGGTCGCGACCTTGATCCTTGAGGGACGCGAACGACAGATCCACCCCCGATACGCCGCGCTTGCCAGCCACTACGTCTTCAAGCCCCTTTTCTGCATGCCGGCCCGGGGCAACGAGAAGCCCGACGCCGAGAGCACTGTCAAGGCTGTGCAACGCCGTTTTGCGACTCCGGTCCCGCAGGTGAAAGGTTTTGATGAGTTGAACGGTTACTTTCGGCAACGCTGCCAGGCGGAGAAGGAGCGAACCGTTCAGTCGCTCTTGGGCCCATTCGTGATCGGCACGCGGTTCGCCGAGGAGCAGGCTGTCGCGGCGCCGTTGCCAAACCATCGGTTTGACGCCTGCGTGATCCGCCCGGCGGTCTCCGTGGACAAATATCAGACCGTCGCTTTTGATCGCAGTCGCTACAGCGTTCCGCGACGGTTTGCATTCCAGTTGGCGACGGTCAAAGGCTATGTCGACCGGGTCATCGTCGTGGCCGGCGGCCAGGTTGTCGCGACCCACGAGCGATCCCCACATCCCGGCCAGATGATCCTCGACCCACTCCATTACCTCGCGACCTTGAGTCGCAAGCCCGCGCGCTGGATCACGCGCCGGTGTATCGTGACTGGAAGCTGCCGGCTTGCTTTGCCGCGTTCCGCGCCGAGCTTGAGCAACTGCATGGGACACAGGGGGGCGCACGCCGCTATGTGCGGGTCCTGCAACTCCTGGGTGAGCACCCGCTGACTCGGGTGCAAAAAGCCGTCGACGCCTGCCGGCACGACCAGCTAACCAGTGCCGATGCGGTCATCCAGCGGACGTGCTCGCTGGCTGCAATCGAGACCATAGTGCCTGGCGGCTCGCCACCGAACCCCGAGTCGGCCGCGGCGCCCCGAGTTTCGGTCCCTCTCCCCGACCTGAGTCGTTTCGACGAACTCATAGGTGATTATGGGAATGAAAACGTGTCTAGTAATAAAGTCTTGAATATGCACTGTTGCGATTCATCCCCCAGGCGTCCGATCACCACCAATGGGCTCTTGAACCATCGCGAGAGTGGTAACGAGTGTAGTAATGAGGGTATGACTATGCGATCATATAATGCATCCCGCGCTGGTGAGAACACCGTGTTTTTCGCCTGAATAGGGGCGACATGGTTGTAATCGGGCTCCGCTAGCGAGCCTGGCTTTCGTTGGGAATTTCTTGGGAGGATCATGTTCATGGTCGATGTTACGATCGAATTGGTCAAAGCCCAGCTCCGGCAGTTGCGCCTGCCGACGATGGGTCAAGAGTTCGAGAAGCTGGCGCGAGATGCCGCCGCGTCCAACCAGACGTTCGTCGGTTTCTTGCTCCGATTGACTGAGGCCGAACTGGCGAGTCGCGCCGCCAACGCGGTCGCGACCCGGATCAAGAACGCGGAATTCCCGGTCTTGAAGGACTTCGACACCTATGATTTCAGCGTGATGCCCCAGCTCTCGAAGCCCAAGATCCTGGAACTAGCACGATGTGAGTGGGTGGAACAGAAAACCAATTGCTGCCTTGTAGGAAGCCAGGGAACTGGAAAAACGCACGTCGCCGTGGCCTTGGGGCAAGCAGCGTGTCGCGCGGGTCTGCGGGTGCGCTTCTTCACGGCGGCGGAGCTGGTCAGCCAATTGGAGAAGGCGCAGAAGCAGTACACGCTGGACCGGTTCCTGGACCAGTTGGAGCGGGCCCACCTGCTGATCTGTGACGAGCTGGGATACGTCTCCTTGAGTCGTGGCGGCGTCGAGCTTTTATTCCGGGTGTTCGCCGATCGCTATGAGCGAGCCAGCATGCTGGTGACAAGCAACTTGCCGTTCAGCGAGTGGAACCAGATCTTCCAGGGCGAGCGGATGACCGCAGCGTTATTAGATCGTCTCACCCATCACTGCCAGATTTTCGAGATGAATGGTGAGAGCTACCGCTTTCGCGAGTCGATGAAAGCTAAAAAGACTCGAAAGGTGGACTGAAAGGCAAATCACCGCTCTTGCCCAAAGCGGCTATTTTGAACACCCAGGTGGGACCGTTTTACGCGCTCAGGGTGGGACCGTTTCTCGCGCTTAGTTCCACCGGCTAACGCTCGATTGAAAGACCTGGCCAACCGCGGCGGCCCGTCCGACCGTGTTCACTGTCTGAAAAGCTCGGCATATTTCATTTGCTTGTCCGCCTGGCCGATCTTTCAAACAACCGAGAGCGGGCGTTGGCGGTACGAGGCAGGAGCGTCGCGGACGGCATTACCACGGTGCAGGACCGTGGGAACGAGTGGGGAGTGCCGCGGCTTTTGGAATCGATCAGTGCGCGGGAACAAGGATTCGGTCCTCTTCGGGTCTCGACGAGATGATGAGCCTGGCTGTGCGCGACGCGATCGGCAAGCGCTGTAACTCGCTCGTGGCGGTGCTTCATTTCCGGCTGAAGCAAGCCAGAATTTCCACAAATCGGGGATCGCCGCGAAGCGCGTCGATATCGGGATCAGTCTCGAGCTGGTAATGGTCATCGAAGCCCGACGTGATCGCCAGATTCAGCACCTCGAATGAGCGATCGATGAGCTTCTTGCGTTCCGCGAGCCGTTCGGGCGACCAGTTCGCTAGCGGGTGATCGCGGTCGAGATTGTCGGCGGCGATGGCCAGCGCGAAGGCGCTTTGCAGCCGGAAGTTCGCCGCGGACCGGTTCCCGCTGTTCTGGGCCGCCGCAAGCTTGAGCAGGTTCTCGGCCTTTGTGCACGCGGCTTGGGTTTTCCCGCAGCGGGCCAGGGCGAGCATCCATTCGATCGCGGCCTCGAGGTCTCTGGGCCTGGTCTGCGAGTACTGCTCGCGAATCACAAGACATTCATCGTAAAGCTTCCGCGCCTCAGGTTGGTTGCCCAGCTTCAGGGCGGCCGTGGCCGACTTGTAAAGCATCTGGGAAAGCCTTCGCTTGACAGCGAGCAGTTCCTCGGGCTCGCTCAGCTCACGGGCCAGGGCGAGTGATTCGTCGTACGATTTCTTCGCAAGATCGGGTTGTCCCAGGAACAGTTGCGCATCGCCCAGGGAATCCAGTGTTCTCGACAGATCCAGCTTGTAAGACTGGTTCTTCGGCTCGAGGCTCAGGAGCTCGCGACGAACGGCGGCCGCTTCCTCGACATGCTCGAGCGCCAGCCGTTCCGCCTTGTTGTGCTGATGAAGGATCGCCATCCGATCGTGGATCTCGGCCACTCTGGGGAGATTCTCAAGATCGCGGCGCGAAGCCATGATTTCCGTGTACAACGCGAGAGAGCGGTTGAACAGCTCGATCGCTTCCGCGGGCTTGCCCAGTTGGTAAGTGACCCAGCCCAGCGAATCGAGCGACCTCGCGACGAATCCCTTCCGTGAGGTTTCCGTGTACTCCTTTGTTCGCGGAGACCGGAGCACTCGTTCGGCAATCGCGAGCGACTTCGAATAGTCCTGAAATGCCCTGTCGTACTGCCGGTTCGCCATCGCGAAATCGGCAAGCTTCGAGTGAGCCACCGAGAGATTCATGGCCGCGACGTCGAAGTCCAATGTCTCGTTCCGATCGATCTCTTCCGCCCGGGCAATCGCCTGGGCGTAGCGTTCCCGGACCGTCTCGGCATTCGCGTCAGGACGTGAACGCAGGCTGTCCGCCTCGTGTAACAACAGCGTCAATTTCGCCCGCTGGTTGATCCCGTCGGAGTCGGCGCGGGAAATCCTGTCCACGAATTGAATGACCTGGCGGCCGAACGCATCCTGAACGGCTCTCGCATAGATCGAGCTACTGAGCGTGTGTTGGAGATCATTCACCGCGAAGCTAATGGTGGTTCGATAGCGGTCGTACTGTTGCTTCTGACCGTCGAGTGCCCTCGCTTCGGCGACACGCGCTGCTTCCGCCTCCCGCCGGCGGGTCTCGGCCCGGATCATGCCGTATGTCGTCCCCGCGATGCCGGCCAGCAAGCTCAAGAGGACCATGCTGGCGGCAATGACCGCGCCTCGATGCTTGCGGATAAACTTCCTCACCCGGTAGGTGCGGGAGGGCGGCGCGGCCACGACCGGCTCGTGTGCCAGGTGCCGCATCACGTCCGCGGCGAACCCGCTGGCCGTCTCGTAGCGGCGCGTGCGGTCCTTCTCCAGCGCCTTCATCACGATCCAGTCGAGGTCCCCTTGCAAGGTGCGTTTCAAATGCGAGGGCTCGATGTCGCGGCTGGCGGCGATGCTCGGCAGGGCTTCCGCCGTGCTGACCTTGGTGCTCGGTTTGGGCGGGTCTACCTCCCGCACCAGCCGGAGCATCTCCAGCAGGGCCCCGCGCTTGAACTGCTTGACGTCCATGGGCGGCGAACCGGCCAGCATCTCGTAGAGGATCACGCCCAGCGCATACACGTCGGTTCGCGTGTCGATATCCATGGACGACGGATCGGCCTGCTCGGGCGACATGTACGTCGGGGTGCCGACGATCGCACCGGTGTCGCCCAGGCTCTGGTCGGTGAGGTCGAATTCCGTCGCCTTGGCAACGCCGAAGTCGATGACCTTCGGGGTCGGCCGGCCGTCGACCTCGGTCACCAGGACGTTGCTCGGCTTCAAGTCTCGGTGAATGATTCCCTTCTGGTGGGCATGCTGCACGGCCTGGCAAACCGTGACGAACAATTCCAGGCGTGCCCGCACCCCCAGCCGCTTGCCGTCGCAATACTCGGTGATCGGGCGGCCTGCGACGAGCTCCATCACGAAGAACGGTTGGCCGGCCTCTGTGGTGCCGCCGTCAAACACGCGGGCGATGTTGGGATGGTCCATCAAGGCGAGTGCCTGCCGCTCGGCGTCGAAGCGAGCGAGGACGGCGCGCGAGTCCATGCCGATCTTGATCAGCTTGAGCGCGACCTGGCGTTTGACCGGTGCTGCCTGAATGGCCCGATAAACGGTGCCCATCCCCCCCTCGCCGAGGACTTCGAGCAGCGAGTACCGGCCGGCGATCACCTGGCCCGCGGCGGATGCGCCGGGCCGGCCGCCGCGCGGGGCGACCGCCAGTGCGAAGTCCGCGCCGCCCGATCGAAGTTCCTCGGTCGCCAGTGCGCATGGCGGGAGCGTTGGCGCGTCCGGTGCTGGAGTCTGGTCGAGAGTTTCGGGTGCGGTCGATTCGTGCATCGTCGCGGCGTCTGCTCCCACGGGTCGTTCGGTCGCGTAATGCGTGGCGAGCAGCGCTTCGATCTGCGAGCGGAAATCGGCATCATCCCCGCAGACGCTATCGATATAAGTGGCCGCGCGGCATGATCTTCGCGTTTCAGGGCTTCGGCGAAGATGATCGTCATCTTCGGGTCGTTCGTGGGCATCAGTTCGTCTCCTCGTCGGGAGGCTCATTCCCCATGCCTCATCGGGCGCGGCGGTGCGCCTGAAGATCCCGAGATGACTTTAGCTTACCTGACGGTCGACGCGTCGGCGAGGCGGGACCGGGCGAACGCCCAGCGGCGACCAGCGGTCCGGCGGATATGCGCCGGGCACAGGGCGGAAGCCGCGAAGTGTCTTGATGAATCGATTGCCCCGCAGCAGGCACGGATGCACTCCATTAGCAAATCGAGCCTTGAGTTCAAGGCCGCTCTACCCGCGATGTCAGAGGCCAAGATGACCGGAATCTTTCCCAAGCGACAGCGATGCCGAAGGCCAAGGCCAACGCCCTCCGGCTGGCATAAATGAGGACCCGGCCCAAGCGGGGTTGCTTGTCAATCGCCAGGAAACCCGTTACGGCATCGTCCACGGATCACCTGCGACGGGTTTACAGGTGGAATCGGACACCGGCCGCTGCGCACCGGCCGATCACCCGCGATCAATCGTGTACGGGCCCGCGTTCGGACGCGAGCTGGGCATAAATTGGGAACATTACTGGCAACGCCAGCCCCATGCGGCCACAATGCGAAACCACCGAGGTGGCGACGTGCGAGCCTTGGAATTGCAGACTTTAAGCACTACCGCAACCCGTTTCCAACGCGACGGCGATGGCGGACGCGGCGGACTCAAAATCGGGTTCTCGCAAGAGGGTGTGAGTTCAAGTTCCACCTTCGGTACTGAACATAGCTCGTTCCTCAAAGCGACGAGACCGCCGCGCCGCACGCCGACACTTCGAGATCGCCCGGAACCGTTGCAACATTCACGCGAAAAGTGTCAGGAACCGGTCGAGACAGGCTCCTTGACGGGCCGTTTTGCGCCGGAAATGACCCGGGGATCTGCCGCTTGGCTGAGCGCCATCCTGACGTTTCCTGACGGCAGCCTCAACCGTCCGCTTTCAAGCGGTGCTTCGGCGCCGCGCGTTTGTTTCAGCGGCCTGCCGGATGCGCTCGCTTTCGGCCAGGTAGTGCTGCCGGGCTATTTGTTCGTCGGCGGACAGGCTCTTCGGTCCTCGCGCCATCTCCTCGGCTAATTCGTTGAAGTCGTGCGCGACGCCCGTCAACCTGTCGGAATCGTCGGGCCAAAGCTTTACCCGTTCCAGTAAGGCGGCGGCGGTCCCGGCCCAGTCGCGGTTCTTCGTGCTCCAGTTGGCGAGCCGCCCATAACAGCGGTCGAGGTTGTAGCGATGGTAAGAACTCGAAGAATCAGCCTCGAATAGCTCTCGCTGGATGCGTGTGGATTCCCGAAAGGCGGCCAGAGACTCATCGGCCTGGCCCAGATCCCAGCGTAGCTTGGCGATCCGCGCCCACATCATCGTCAGGCCGATGGGCCAATGCGAGTTACTGGGATCGGCGGCGGTCGCCTGCTCATAAAGGCGCCGCGCCAGGTTGGCTTGCTCAAGAGATGGCGACAGGTCTCGCAGGTGATGGAGAACTTGCGCGAGGTGTTCAGCATTCGCCGCCAGCGCCAGGTTGAAACCCAGGTCCCGCGTCGGGAAGCCGGCGTAACTCGAGTTCGAAAGCTCGCCCTTGCGCGCGATCAACAAGCTGGCCGCATTCAGTTTGGCCTCCCACAATACGTTGGCAAGTCTCGACAAGACATTCACCAAGCCCATGGCGTGCTCGGGGTCCGCTTGCTGGTCAATCAGCTTCGCCACCAGAGGCTGCACATGGTTTCGGGATGTTTCCTCGGCCAACGTTCTCCCGCCGGCGTTCGCGTGGCAAATGACCAGTCAGCAGTAGGTTTCCAGTTGCGCTTCAGGCAGCCAGTCGCTGTCCGGGTGCCGCTTATCGAGCTCGGCCAGGTATATCCCGGTTCGCTGCAACATCGGGACAACCCGGACATAGTAGGGATCCTGGGCCTGTCCCTCCATCAACCGCGAGCAACAGAATGCCAGAATGAGGTTGACGCTCAAGTCGTCACTACGCGTGTCGGCGAGGAACTGGTAGTGTTTGTAAGCATTGTGCCAGCGCCGGCGCACCTCGTCGCGGCTCCGCTTGCGGCAAAAGTCGCCCAGCAGGAGGTATTTAAACGCCAGTCGCTTGCGTTTCACTCTGTTCGTCGGATCTTCGAGCACAAGCCGTTCGAGAGGGGGCACATCGTCCTCGGGGTCGCGGCTCAGCGTTGCCTGGGCTGCCCGGACCCTGATCAGGTGCAACGCCTCCAGCGAGTTCCGCGTCGCCTTACCGATGACGGACAAGTTGCCGGGCTGCTCCTCGGCCACTTTGCCGAAGAAGGTCCGTGAAACGACCCGCATCCCGCTCGGCAACTACCGGGGACTGGGTTTTGGCATAGTGCTCCATTCACAATTCGTGCCTGAAATCTACGTCGAACGTGCCACCACACGACTGGCGACGCTATCGCGCGATCACCACGGGCCACGGGCCGTGCTGAACGCCCTGGAACGGCTGGCGGATGGTTACGGCTCCGAATGCGACCGCGTCCAGCGAGATCACCAAATCGCCCAATCGCAACTTCGCGACTCTCAGGCACGCCTTGCCAAGCCGTTCCGGCACGATACCTACCTGGCCGAACTGACCACCTTGCGTGATCAGCTCAAGTTCGGCCTTTCAGGAACGTCCCAGGAGCCGGGGAAACAGGAAGGGCCGAGCGTTTCCGAACTGTCCGAGCAGATCAAGGCAATCAAGGCTGCCCACACGATTGAGGCGACGCCGGAGCGGGACCGACAGAAACATTCCTCCGCCGAGGAACCGATCACCGCGCGCATCCGACGGAGGACGGAGGGGCTTGCCGCGTCCGATCACGTGACAGAGTCCGATGCTGCACCCGCGGCTGAGGAACTCCGTACACAGAAGTCGACCCTCGATCCGCCGAGAACTTTCCAGGAACGCATCATTCTTGAGCGGCAACGCAAGGACGACGGACCAACCCCGCGTTGAGTCCGGGTTGGGACGATCGTGGGTGCGTGCCATCCTGTTACGACCAACTAACGCAAGCGGACGAAATCGTAGAGAAATGGATGAATGCCTGCATCGACTTAGCGGATCTGGAGACGACAGGGATAGCCTTCGTTCGCACCGCTACGGAATCACGACGACCTTGAATTGGCGCCATTCCGAACAAGCAGACGTCTTGTGAATTCCCGTTGTAGAGCTATACTGGTGAACATCAGAACTCGGGACAGTGTCCCGAACTGTAAAAATAAACGTGTGGTATGCCGCCTTTTTCTCAGGCATCGTAGAGGCCGCAAATTCCTACAATTCCGTAGTTTGCGCTGCCATTCGGGGTGACGGTGTCTTGAATGCCCTCCCAATTCCCGATAAACAAGGAACCTGGAGGCACGCATGCTCGGCGAGAGCCCTTCGGGCTAGATTACTCAATCGCTCTGATAGTCACGAAGCACGGTTGTTGGATATTTCGAGGGTGAAATGGGCAGTCGCAATACCACGCTCCGGACCGATTCGATCCTCCCCTCATTTCGTGGGGTCTACCTCGAACGCTTTTTGCGACTTGTCGAAGCGATGGACTCCTCAGCACCGACCGGTCAACGCGATTCGGTCCTTCGAGAACTTGCGTGGTGCCGTTCCGTTAAGCATGAGACAGTTGACCGCCTGAAATATCAGGCGATGCTGATGGTCCTGTCTGATCTTATTGGACAGGGATGGCAGACGCGATTCCGGCAACGCAGCATATTTCTCAGTCGCCCGGATTACACGCGCGGGAAACACCTCCAACTTGATCCTGCCTTGGTCAAGAAACAGATCCGTAGCGGCTTTCAGGAGGAAAGGCTTGCCAAGATCAATGCACCTAGCGCCTCCAAGTTCATCCAGTCGTTGGAACGTCCTGCAAAGGGCAGAATTCCAATCTTGGAGCTGATCGCGTCAGGTAGGGAACTGGGCGCCGATCTTAGATGCCTACCTTCTGAGCCGACCGTGAGCGATCTTCGTAAGGTCATAAGCCCTTACTTGCAACTTGCACGCGGTGACGAACGTGACTCGATATCGGGCCATAAGCTACTCGACATCTGGCGCTACTTCCGATACCTCTGGGCCATCCCCTACCAACCGACGCCTGGACGAAACTTGTTCTACCTTGTGCGAGATGCGGCCAGACCTAAGCATCCCGTCATCGGCATCGCCGCTCTCGGCAATTGCGTCGTGCAACTTTCCGAACGGGACAATGCGATCGGGTGGAGTTTGGAGGCGATCGAATCAAATCTTCAACGCCGTCATCGTGTAGTGACACGTGACCTGCCAAAGGGGTCGCCCTTCGCCCGCATTACCGAAACTCACTACTTGGAAACCGAGCGCGAATGCCTCCGACGACTCAAGCGCTATGCGACGCTTATTTCTGAAACCATGATACGGTCGCTTGGTGAAGAACTCTCGCTTATCAACCTCGATGGACTTATTTCGGAGGAAGAACGCGATCGTCCAACAGAAGCCTTAGTCCGCCGCTTGCTAGCGACTGCCGAAAACTCAGAACGCGAGCGCTGCGGATATCTACGCGATACTCACGCCAAAGGTGAGTCAGTCAAACGTGATGAGAATGCAGCTTCGCTGGCTAGCGACAGCGCTTCGCCGCTATACGTCAAAAAGCGAGCGCGGGCCATAGCCGATGTTTTCTTTGCCCGCATGGTATTTCAAGAACACAGACTTTCGGAAGCCCCTCTGGAAGCACTGCAACAGTTACTCAAGATCGACGAGGGACGTAAGGCACTCCGAATCGCTCTGCACGCCAACAAGAAAACCCGGATCGGGAGCAGCATGATGGACATCATCGTCTGCGGTGCGATCCCGCCTTACAACGAACTGCTCGGCGGCAAGCTTGTGTCGATGCTGATGGCGAGTCCGCAAGTTGTAAGAGAGTACCGCGATGTCTATTGCGAACAACCCGGACAAATTGTTTCACGCTTGGCGGGCACTCCGATTGTGCGTTCTGCTGATCTAGTATTTCTCACGACAACAAGCCTGTATCACGTTGGTAGCAGCCAGTACGAACGCATTAAAATTCCTGGACCCAAGAAGCGTCAGATTACGTACGAGTTTATTGGTCACACCGAAGGCTATGGGTCCGCACTCCTCTCGACGGAGACTACAGACTGCCTGCGCGATGTGGCTATTCAAACGCATGGCATGCGTCGCGTAAACAACATTTTTGGGGAAGGCGTTAGCCCGCGAATGAGGATGGTCCGCGAGGGACTGGCGTTAATCGGCGTGCCACAGGATCTTGTCCTGCGCCACAACTGTCCGCGCTTGATCTACGGCGTTCGTCTGGCTAGGAATGCATTCGAGTACTTGCGCGGCGAGACAAACGACCCTGAATACGTTTTTTCGCCGGCTAAGAGCCAAAGAGGGACCGAAGCGATTCTGAACCATTGGTTGCAAAGGTGGTTACTGCCTCGCTCTCGTCGAGAGGAGAGCCTTGCTAAGGTGGAATGCTTCGACAAGGAGGGTATTCGACTCAGCAAAGAAATTAGCTCCCAGGAAGTAACCAACGAGGACCATTCAGCAGAGGACTTGCCCCATGCCCGTTACGGTTGACTTCCTCTCCGGCCTATATAACAAACAGTCTTGCTACGCGGACCGGCTTACGGACGAGCAGATCGAGGCCATCAACGTCCCCACTCGCCTGGAACAAACCCTTCGCAAGTGGTTGCTCGCCAAGAAGGATATTGTGCTACTAGGTAATCCAGGTGATGGCAAGACACACCTATTGCGTCGACTTCAGGACGTCATCGCCAAAGTGAAAGCCGACGTAATCCTTGATGCCACCGCCGAGAAGGATTATGAGCGAATCGTTTGGAAGGTGGAAGGCCGCAGCCGAGAATCGAATTCCGTTTTGCCTGGCCATCAATCAGGGGCCGCTCAACCGATTGCTCTCGCTCGAATCGCACCGTTTGCCCCAACTGGAGGAAGTGAGCGAGCAACTGCGGTCCCTAATCTTCTACGACGCAGTTCCAAAGCCACCGAAGAAAGTCGTCGTCGTCGATCTCAACCTGCGATCTGTCCTCACATCCGAGATCATCCGCCACACCCTGCATTCCATTCTGAAGGCAGACGTACTTGACCAATGCCCCGAGTGCTTCGCTGACGAGACGAGCGACATGGCGCCGAACCGCCGGGCAATGCTCGCTCCTGGTGTCCAAGATCGCATAGTTAATCTGCTAATGGCCGCCAGTTACGCCGGCCGTCATGTGTCGATGCGTGATTTACAGGGCTTTCTTTCTTACGTGCTTTTCGGCGGACGCCTTGTCCGAGAAATGCTCAAAGATCCTTCAAACCGCGACTATCGTTACTTCAACTTGTGTTTCGAGGGCGAAGGGGAGTTGTTCGAGGCAGTACGCGACGTATTCCTTCCCGAACGGGCTACCACGCCTGAAGTGGACGAACATCTTTGGGAGAACACAGGGGTACGTGATGGCTGGCTTTTTGAACGCCCCCCGCTGACGCCGGATCACCTGGAGGATGCCTGGGAACAGTACATCACATTAAAGCGCCAGTATTTCTTCGAGCACATTGATGGTGAAAAGTTGTTGTCACTAAATCGGGATGAGAACGCCACCTTCTTCGCATCAGTGACTAACAGCTCGACAGGGCCTGATCGCCAACTTCCGACTGTTCTGAAAGCCATCAACTCCTTCTATTGCCCGGACCTGACCGAGGACGGCCAGTCACTCCGCCTGTGGGGCGCTCAGCAGTATGACGGACATTCTCCGCATGTACTTGTCTCGTGTTACAAAATCCCCAAGGAACGCTTTGAACTTCAGGTGCCACAACTCGCCCCATGGCTTGCCGAAGCGATGGACTACCGCCCCGATCATCTTCTCCTGAGGTATAAGGGGACGACAACCCAACCCATCGGCTTGCGGATCGAGCGCGGACTTTGGCGGGCGCTTTCGCTTGCCGCAAAGGGGCTGCCGATCAGCCTGCGGTCACCTCAATATTCACGATCGCTTCAGACTTTTGTCACCAAGCTCTACCGCGTGGAGGCAACGCCCCAGCAGTTCGAGAGTGTTTACATTTACAATATGGGAAGTGGACGTCCTCCTATGCGAGTCACCGTGGACCGACAAAACGGGGTCTATATCCCATCATGAGCAGCCTTAAAGAGACTTTTGAAGACATCAATCGCCTGGAATGCTTTGGTTACTTACCAAATTCCAGCAGTACGAAACCTGCCGCATATCGCGAACGGCTGGTTTCGTCGCGTTCTCGGGAAGCGTTTCGACCCGGTGCTGCTCAACCAAACTGTAATTCACTGGACCCAAAACACAGAAATTAATCCATCAGAGAAGCTCCTTGCCGACAATCCGAGCATCTTCGAGCCGTTTCAGCAGGTGAGCAAGCGTCGCGAGTTCGCCGAGTTTCGCTCGGATCTCAAACTCCTGGTGAGTCCGGTCGGCGGTGCTGTCAATAAAGGAAATCGTTTATCGTCATATAATATTACATGCGATAGACATCTGACTGAAGATTATAATGATCGACAGGTCGGTGCTTTTCTCAATCAACTTGTAACCGTGGAGTTAGGCGGCGCCAAGTCTCCCGTTGTTGACCTACTGATCCAGATCCTGAGCAGCCCGAAGGACGAGGTGTCGACCCTGACCGTTCCGCTCACCAATCAGGCGGAAATTACCGATGTCGTGACGGGCAATTACACGGCGGAATCCGTTTTTAAGAAGCGGGGCAAGCAATTCGTCTCCCGTGCGCTTCAGAGCTTGCGGATCGGCTTCGACAATCTCGCCGCGTTTGAAATGCACTACGGCGGTGGTCTCGATGCCTTACGCCGCCTGGTAGCTTTCGGCGTGTTTTCCGTATTAGTGCATATGGTGAATCGCCGAACAGAGCTTTGCGGTAACCCTGTTATTGCCCCGGCGCTGCTTTATTTCCCGAAGCGGCAGCGAAACACCGCCTATCAGGCCAGTCACTATACTTACAATCTTGCCCGCCAATCCATCGAAACGCTTTACACCGATCGTTTGCGCACTTGGCTCGAACCGCGCATTGGACCGCGACCAACACAACGCAAATGCGAGCAATTCGCGAATGAGCAGGATTTTGGCGACGCGAACACGCAACGGCGCAGTCAACTGCTGAAATCCTACCTGTCCTATGTCAGCCAAATGAGCAGTCTCGACGCGATGGCCGAATCTCTGCGAGAAACCATCTTCCGGGACCTCTCGGGGACACCTGTGGACTTTTATCGCGGCCTAGGAGTGAGACTTGGCTTGCTTCGTCCTGCGGGGAACAGTGCGGTCCGAAAGTACTACACGTTGGAGGGCGTGTTACTCGAATCCGTGCTCGCTTCCATCCTACCGAAAGGTGAAATGGTTTTTCGGCAGTTTCTCGATGAATTGCATACCCGTTACGGATTGATCACCGGAGGCAGGACGGAGGATACGGAGATCCTGATGAGCTACGGCGTGGGACATGCGACCGTGCAAGACTTACGCGAAAATGCCGATGGATTCCGCCAGGAACTTCTTTCGCTCGGTTGGGCTCGCCAGTTCGCTGACGGTGTACTCGTCGTGCAAGTGCCGGAGGGGATTCAATGAGCCAAGTCCAAGACTTCCTGGGTGAAATTGCCGCCAAAGTCGTCCGACACCGAATGGAGCAAAACCACCCCGGCATTCGCTTGCAAAACGTTACGAGCTTCAACGCTGAGGAA
Source organism: uncultured Planctomycetota bacterium (assembly GCA_963818265.1). GTDB lineage: Bacteria > Planctomycetota > Planctomycetia > Isosphaerales > Isosphaeraceae > CAWFRS01. The sequence goes on from CAWFRS010000007.1 coordinate 182,531, forward strand.
TTCCTGAAGGAACTAAATTCAGATCCGCTTCCGCGCGTCGCAGTAGCAGGGGCGTCAATTGCAGATCTGTCGCGCAAGACTAAATACCCTGCTAACCTACTGACCTCCGACCTCGCGCAGGCGACCGAGTGGCGTAATGATTCAAAGGTCACTGAGACGGTCGTGGTCATCGCCCTCGGCGAAGAAGAGCGCCTCGGGAGCTTCCATCGATTCTCAGAAGTTCGGGACCGCGATCTATACCTCGAAATCTGCCGTGTTGCTGAAGAGACGGTCTGTCCGAACAAAGTTCAACTCGACTGGTGGGCGGTACTCAGGAAGGGCGATGTCATCCGGCAGACGTCCGTGTTCCGCCTAGCATCGTACTACCTATATCTGCGATCGAAGTCAAAGCAGATTCCTGATGCTTCGCGCAATGGCCTTTATCACCTTGGATTGCTCCCCGCTAGAGAGTTCTTCGAGCGCGCATCGCCGACGCAGTTGCTACGCAACTTCCAAGCGAACCGACAGTTGACGAACCGCATTGAGATCCTGTCGAATGCAGATCGCGACCGCCTGAACCGCGGCGTCGAAGCAGCAAGCGATGCCGACAAGCCCAAACTTCTGGCCACTTTGGGCAGGGTGCTGAAATACAATCGCTCTGGTGCGGACACTGACCGGGCAGCGTTGCCGGCAGAAGATGTACGTGCGTTGTTCGAGGCCAAGACGAAAGACATTATACCGAAAACGGGAAAGGCGATTTCAATCGAGCGGGCAGGTGTTGATGCCATCCTCGACGGCGATGATGAAGAACTTGAGCAACTGGGACAAAAGCTTCGCGAAACGATTCGGAACTTCGAAGAAAACGAAACGCCGACGGTGACGCTTGACCTTACCAATCGAGGCGAGCAGGCAACAACCAAGATTCCTCCGCCACTAGTCCGGATGCTGAAGCGAACAGTGACCCCCAGTGTTCTTGGAGGGAAGTTCACCTTTCCGAATGCCGACACGTTCGCGGCCGCGTTGGACGATCTCGACAGTGCGGTTTTCTCACCTTTTTCGACCGATGGTGAAAAGTCCTGCCAAACGCTCTTGAAGCGCGTGATCGATGCCAAGTTGCTTGAGCCCGAGGTTTTTGATGTCTGGGAAACGTTTGTGAGGGCGCGGGCATTGCTTGCAGAGCAGGCCGTCCCGCTCGCCATTTCGCCGATGGTAACACTCGCAAGTGATCGTCATCTGCTAGAAGCTGCAAATGAGTACCTCGAAGTCTACAAGGATTTGTTGGCCGCGCTCCGAGATCGCTATGAATCGCTGGCCGTGCAATCAGCCAAGGGTGCGAGACATTTAGTCGCCCAAGTACTCGTACTCGACATCGTCCTATTCGAGACAACCAGCGGAACGCGGGCGATGCTAACCCCGCTTCACCCACTCCATCTGTGGAAATACGTACGACTTGCTGAGCAGCTCCGGGATGATAGAAAATCGCTTTCAGACGACTACAAGCAAGTGCTCGGTGACAGTGCGGAAAAACTTCCCCACTTCGTCACGGCTCTTTTCATTCCCGAGGGTTTGGTCTCGAATCACTATCCTCTGGTACTTCCGGAAAGCCACCAGATTGCAACGCTGCCCTGCTATCAGCACGAAAGTCCACACTACGCGGGCACGGAAGGCCAGGAAAGATTGCTCCGCATCATCCGCAAGTTTCTGGTGCTCTACCCTCACGCTAAGAAGAGTATGCGCGTGTGCCTTGTTGACCCACCTGACTTACCTGGCCTTATGGAACAACTCGCTAATCAGGTCTCAAACGAAGAGCTAAAAATAGATGGAATGCACTTATCCGTCTACAGAGACTCTGGATCGGCCTGTCACTCTAGGGACCGATGACCAGCAACTGGAAGTCATCGCCTCCATATTCTCCGCAGAAAACAATCCCAGGTTTGTACTCACCATCCACCAAGCTAAGACGAGCTATACCGACATACTAAACGAACTTGCCAATGATCCGGTACATGTACTGGCGATTTTCGATCCGTCCCGGTCCCAGGTTGGCCAATTTCTCAGCCGTGATACGGGATTCATTCACCCGCTTGTACTGCCCAAGGAGTTCCAGTACGACCCGATCGAAGACCAATTGGTGATAACTCCGGCCGCGACTGGAGATTTATTTGACCTTTACTACAGCCTGCAAAACCGCCTCAACAATTCCCTGACCGGCTCGCATTTCGGAATCAGTTCAAGCCTGAGCCCGGGATTCCCTGCGTCGGGAGACCTTCTCAAGCACTGTACATGGCTCGTGCTCGGCGACAAGCTTATGGACTCGCTCCCGCTCGAGGGCGGCCACATGATTTCCTTCGAGCCTGGGTTACGGCGGGATATCATCGTGCTCAGTGAGAATCTTACCAAGTTCGTACGTGCTTTCGACTACTACCTTCGGAAGGAAAACCTCGACCCAACCGACGAGGCGTTGCGTGAATTGATCGTCTCTAGCGCCGAACTTGTCGGCGAGGGCTTGCTTGGTCTGATTCGCCCCGATGGAGCTGAATGACATGCACTTCGACCAGAATAAATCTGTGGGGGCACTCGGGACGCTGATCGTGGCGAAGTGGTATCGAGCACTAAACCCGAAGAATCTGCTAATTAGCCTCGACAGCGCGGAAACAAGACGTTGGATGAACCTGGAAGACGATGCCCGACGCGCTGACCTCCTCGGGCTTTCCCTCGCCAACAACGTTCCGCTGATAGATGTCCTCGAATCGAAATCCGGCGTCGATGCCACCACCGTTTACACGATCGGCAACACGGGACGTATCTCCGGAAAGCCCGTCGATCAACTCGTGAACACGGGTCGCTCTGTAAGCGCTATCTTTGGACTTAATGAGTGGAAGGACCATGTCCTGACACCACCGCGGCGTGAAATCCTGCGCAATCATCTCTATCGACAAGGCTTTTCCGGTCACCGTACGCCAGAAGAAAAAGTGTTCTGGGAACGCGTCCTTAATATGTTATTCCGCGGCGACACGAAACCAGTGATCCGGCTTAACTTAGTTTTAGTGAACTTAGGTTTGAATCAAAACCTGCTGGACCGGGTCGTTGAAGCGGAAGGTGCGAAGATCCGGCTGGTGCATCTCAATGAGGAGTCGATCAGCATCCAACTGGGAAAGCCGTCCATGAGTGCCTATCGGGAACAAAGCATCGTTGACTCGGAGGAAGAGGATGAGAACGAAGGCGTGGATGAATCCGCAGTCCCAATTATTCAGCCCGAGGTCAGCGAGGAATCTGTCGGTTCCCCGGAACTTCGTGAGCAAATCAAGACCACCTGCGGTCGGATCAAGGCAACCTGCCAGGATTTCGGGATTAAAGTGACAGAGATCGATCCGGCGAAGGTTGACGTTGGACCGTCCGTGTTGCGCTTTAAGATCCGGCTCGCGCCTGGCGAGGATTCTGGCCGATTACGGAGGCAGGCGGAGAACATCGCACGTCAATTGGCTGCATCTTCTGTTCCGATTATCGGCTTCCTTCCAGGAACGAACTTTGAATACCTGGATTTGGCCCGCCCGGACCGCCAAGTGGTTTCACTCGAACCGCACCTTAAGAAAGTGAAGCTGGGGGACCTCAATGAACTGCCGCTACTTATCGGCGTTGATCCAGCAGGAAGCCAATACCGTCTCGATCTCGGAGACGATCGCCTGCCGCATGTGCTAGTTGCGGGTGGCACTGGATCGGGGAAAACCATTTTCCTCTACTCAGTCATGCTAAGCCTGGTTACTGCGCACACGGAAAAGACGCTTGAGTTGGTTGTTATCGATCCGAAACAAACTGACTTCACGATCTTCGGCGGGCTGCCGCATCTCCGCGACGGAGAGATTATCACCGATGCAACTCGTGGGGTCGAGACAGTCAAGGCGATTGCCGATCACGATATGCCGCAACGTTCTGAGCTTCTTCAGAAAGCCAAGTGCCGGGACATCAAGGCTTATAATCTGGGAAACCCGCAGAAAATCCTACGCCCGCTTGTTGTCGTCATCGACGAGTATGCCGACCTGGTAAGCGTTCTTGCCAAGAAGGAGCGTGAGGACTTCGAGCGCGTGATCAGCCGGATTACCGCTAGGGGTCGTAACATCGGCATTCACCTCATACTTGCCACGCAAAGACCTACCGCCGATGTCGTGACCGGCAACATCAAAGCGAATATGGCCTGCCGGATATCCTTCAGCCTACCCTCAAGCCGCGACTCCCAGGTCGTTCTCGACGAACCCGGGGCAGAACGGTTGCTTCGTGGCGGGGACATGCTCCTGATGCTCGAAGGAAAGTTGACTAGGCTCCAGGGCTATTATGTCGATCAGGCCCGAATCGAGACGCTGCTTAAACGGAAGACCAAGAGCATCTGATCATGGGGGCAGCCGTCGAGCGACTTTCATACGGGCCACGTCATACGCGGTCTTGCCCCGAACTCTAGACCGGCGGCCCTGTTGCAAATACAATACCGACTTCGTACGATCAGCGAATGGGGTCAAGCGTTCACTATCGCGACCCAGTTGATAATCAAACCCAAGCCGCCCGACTCGACTACGACGGAAAGAGCGAAGGGTGCGGCGAACTCGTACTAGCGGGAAGTGGCTCACATGGCCGAGATCATTGCCCTCTTCAGTTCGGACGCCCGCGAACTATATAAGGCCGATGTCTACCGTGGCGCTGGCGCTGCCAGCCGGGTACATCCTCCACTTCCGCTACCCCCAACAATACGTGCAGCCGGAGATCTTGACCAACCTCGCCTCAATCGTAAACCAGCAAGGAATCATCTTTTACGTCTCGGGGAACGACACATCCAAAGCTCCTGATCAGAGGCAATTGACACTTTTTCCGATACGTTCCGTACTGATTAGGGACGTCGCGATCGACCAGAACATCGGTTCGATCCATTTCTACTTGGAAATGGGAGCCTTCGCCGACGCCACCCCCCACAGCGCGACCAACAAGGCCATTCTTCCCCCCACTTTGTTCGTCTCCAGAATCTCTGTTGATGAAGGACCGAACATCAAGTGGATCAACAGGGTCGATGCCGTCAAATCCCACTTCACTGATCTTCCGTTCTTCCTCATTGAATCTGTGTCATGGCAGCAATCGGCTTTCCCCGGTTTACTCCGAACCACAGAAAGCGTCGAGCTATCATTTGTTCGACGAGTCTGACTATCAGGTCAACATCGTCACCTACGACCCCGCAAGGGCCGCGACCGGCCTTACCGTGGAAAACGGCAGTACGGACGTCACGTTTTCCATCCCGACCGGACATCGCATCGGGGCTGAAAGCGACGCTCACCCGTTCAAGCTTCAGACGCATTCGCTCTCAAGGCAAAAGTTGTCGACCTACTCGACACTGCTCGGGGTCAACTACGCCAATAAATTACCCGCGCCGGGCCGTCCCGATTACCGCGTCATGCTGGAGTGGACTGTAACGAAGAAATGGATGCGGGCTTGGGAGTTCGCATTGCTGTCAGTGCTCGCGGCGTTGGGACTCGCGCTGGCGAAATTTGCTACCGATGACCTTACCAAGTTCAACGGCACATTCGCCAACATCCTATTGGGAGTTGGGGCAGCAGCTTGCATTGGTTTGGCCGCTGGCCTGCTCTACGTCACCTTCAACAAGAAGTAGACTCACCTTCACAGGCATCACGAAATCAAGGCGAATCGGCTCTATGAGGTAACATGCCTCCACTAAACCTGAGAGGTCCGCACCAGTTCCATGACCGCCGCCCTGACTTCCGGCGTCAGACGGTGTCAGTCTGCTACAAGCCCGCGAAGTGCCACGTCCTCCCGGCCAAGTTCCGGCGATCCGCCAGGCACATCGAGGAATTGCTGCCGTGGAACATCGAGCTATCACATGTGTTCAGCACGGCGCTTAACGCCAGTCCAGAAGTGTGGCAGGACGATTGATCGACTATCCCGCAAATGAATCCCCGCCATTCTGCACACGTCTACATTCCGGAGAATAGGTTGCAGCGATCGGGTTGACAACACAGACATCTGGATCTCGCACGCCTTCTCTAAGTAATACGCAAGGTACAACGCTTCCGGAATTGATCTCCCGACAGTGAGAAACCCATGATGTTTGAGAAGCGCGGCCTGATACTGCCCGAGTCCCGCGACAATTCTCTCTGCCTCTGGACCTGTGTCGATAACGCCCATGTAGGAGATCTGACCTAGTGTCCCTGGCACGAAGTAATGCAAGGAATTCAGGTCGTGTGTTCGGCGTACCACCGTCTCATCTTATGATTGGTCCACGTCCACTCGAACGGGTGGGCATACAGCCGGTTGTACTCCGGCCAGGCGTGTTCCACATACTCGATGAATTCTCCCCGGCTTCGCGAAGGGGACGCGTGGACATGCACAGCGCGCCCGCCCCCTACGTGAATCGTCGCCGGCCGTTCGGCGCAGTGCGTGTCCAAGCGTGGGTATCCTTCGCCACAGTCCATGTCCAAGCGTGGGTACTCCAGTCCAACCATTCGGCGTCGTTTGCCGGCATGGTCGTCATTTCGGTTCCGGGATCGATTCGGAGCGGAATACCTTCCCGTGTACCGCGGTTGGTTTTGAATCTCAGGACGAGATCAGCCCAGATTACGGTGTCGCCCGTGGCGCTCGGTACTCGCAGTTGGAGAGGGCGTTCGAGGCGACTCATGGCGGCGACGCCTCACGGGTGCCGGCACATCACGCCTTGCCAAGTCTCGTGCGGCGTCTCGTGGTAGAACCGGCGGCCCACCTCTGCACCGACAGCCAGCACCTCGACCAGTTCGGGCGTGCTTCGGCACCCGACCGTGTCTCGTTTGTCGTAGTTCGTCAGCGTCCAATCGTCGCGCGTCAACTTCGCGCAATCATCCGAATAGTTTGGCTGATGTGCTGCCTGGTCGCGGGAGGTTTCTTCAGCGATCTCTGGCGGCACCGGCAGGAGTTGCGCGCTCGGGCAGCGGCCCGCGGTAGCGGGGATTACTCTCGTCGATGATCCGGCCGTACACGGGCTGGTTCTTTTTCCCATTCTATCGGCCGAGCGATCTTTGCGCCGGGGAGTTATGGCATCAGTCCCGGACTCCGTCTTCCTGAGCCGTTGGCACGTCGTGACCCCAATTTCAAATCCATGCTAGCCCAATCTTTGATCTCGTTGCACGTTTCAGAAGAACATCACAGGCCGGCTCGAACGACGACAGATTTACCAACCCACTTGACTCAGGGAGAACGCGACGATGACACTATGACTCGAGTGGCGGACGATCCCCACTCACCACTCTCCCAGGGGCAACGCGCGAAGCGAAGGCGCATTGTCGTGCCCTGACTGCGGAGCGCGACGCCAAACACCAGGAATTTCCAAATGCTGAAGCGCATTGCTGTCCGGCTCGTGACTATCGCAATCATCGGATGCGTCGTCAACGGCCTGACACAAACCTGCCTCGCAGGTGTCGTACTCAAGACCCCAGCCGGTCTCAACGCAGGAGACACATTCCGGTTCGCCTTCGTCACCACCGGGGTCACGGACGCAACCTCATCTGACATCGGCACGTATAACGCCTTTGTGAACTCTGACGCAGGCGGGGCCACTTACGAGGGAGCAACCGTCACATGGTACGCCATAGGCTCCACGGCCTCGGTTGACGCCATCACCAATATTGGGACGAATCCAGGAGTATCTGGGATCTACCTGCCAGACGGCACATTAGTCACGTCGTCAGACACCACATCTGGTCTTTGGTCGGGATTACTCATCAATCCAATAGATGAGAATCTCGACGGAGCGACCGCCGATCCCACGATTTCGATTTGGACGGGCACAGACCCCTCCGGGACCGGTAACTCAAACCACGAATTGGGAACATCACTACCCGTGACTGGCCTGTCGTCATTTACAAATTCGTTATGGATCGCAGCCGATAATGCCCCTTCGTTCGCCTTGCTGCCCTTGTATGGGATATCAACCGTCCTGACAGTCCCCCAGCCGTCGTCCGTCCCCGAGCCTTCATCGGCCGTGGCGGCCATGGTCGCCAGTGCGTTCGGCTTGGTGCTGGCTTTGTACCGCAATCGCAAGGAACAGTGGCGGCAGCGGCCAGCGGAGCCGATCGAGGGGAGCCCGTAAGCGCCCGAGGCGCAACATGGCACGTGCCGCCAGATTGTCGCCCATTCCGCGGAGACCGCTCCTCGCCCAGCGTTGCCAGCATCGAACGTCGGTCCCCGATGCGAACCAGGCTCGCGCCGCGCTCATAAAGCTGGGACACACGTTCCACGCAATGTTCCAGCGCCAGCGGCGCCACTTCGAGCCCCGCGGGCGAGAACACATAAATTTTCAGGTAAAGCGCCCCCATCAAGGGAGAGAGCGGGCAGCCGAGCGAAATCCCGCGCTCCACATCCTCGTACAGGCCCCGTCATAGATCGTCCGCCGCACGTACTGCCGCGGCAGGTCGAGCATGCGCTCGTCGGGCACTTCACGCTGGAGTGTGGCGAGGAGGATATCGTGGTCGATGCTGGCAAAATAACTCTTCACATCAGTGCGCGAGTCGAACGCGTTGTCGGCGATATGTTCGTTCACGAACCCGACGGCGGCCTTTGCCCCGCCTCGCCCTTCAACGTGGTAGCAGTAGGATGAGAGCCTCGGCAGCAAATGGGCGGTCAGAACGAGGGCGATCGCTTTCAGCACCAGGGCATGCAATGCCGGCCAGATCTCGACCGTCTCTTCGCCGCCAAGGAATCGCCGCACCGCGCCGATCCGATAGACACCGGCCCGCAACCACGCCTGAAGCTGTCGGCGGAGTTCCTCCCGTTGCCAGCGCAGGTCCCACACGGCATCGTCGGCGGAATAGTCGAGGCGGCGCTCACATTGCCAGGCATAGGCCTAGTTAAGAACCCACTCGGACGCAACCTCGTCGATCAGGTCCATCGGTGTCGACGTCAGACCCCTGAAATCGGAGAGCTTACCCATTCCTCGAGCCCCACTCCCTCTGCGGAAACGTGGCCTGACTTGGAACAAATTGGGAACAGTATCGGCAACGACAGCCCCACGCGGCCACAATGCGATCACACCAGGTTGGCGTGGTGGCTTTAGATTCGCAGGCTTAAAGCATCGCTGCGACCCGTTTCCAATACCACGTTTATGGCAGAAGTCCCGGGCTCAAATCCGCTCCTGGCAACAGGGTGTGGGTTCAAGTCCCACCTTCGGTAACCTTCAAGGCGTGCTTCCGACGCCCGGCGGCTGCTTCGGCGGCCTGCCGGGTGCGCTCGCTTTCGGCCAGGTAGTGCTGCCGGGCTTTTTGCTCCTCGGCGGACAGGCTCTTCGGCCCTCGCGCCATCTCCTCGGCCAGTTTTCTGAAGTCGAGAGAGAGACGCATCAACCTGTCAGAATCGTCGGGCCAGAGCTTTTCGCGTTCGTGCAGCGCGGCGGCGGCGCCGGACCAGTCACCGCGGCGGATGCCGCAATCCAGGAGCTGACTGTAGCACCAGCCCAGCACGACGCGGTGAAACTGCACGTGCGGCGCCCGGTCGAGGACGCAGCGCTGGACGGACACGGCTTCTTGAAACGCGGCCCAGGCGTCGTCGGTGCGGCCCAGTGCCTGCCGTGACTTACCGACCTCCACCCACGCTTGGGCTAGTTGAATCCCGCCCGTATGAGCATTGGGGCGGGCCCGCCAGTAGCCAGCCCAAAGGTTTCGGGCGTGCTCGGCCTGTTCAAGCGAGGCGACGGGATCACCGAGATCCCGCAAACCGCGCGCCAGCTCCCAGGCATAGGTCGCCATCGGGAAGTCAACCTCGGGATAGTGGAAGGGGAAGGCGGCGTAGGCCGTCGTGAGTGCCGCGGCCCGCCGGGCCACCGCCAGCGCGGCGGGGCGCAGTTCCGCAAGGCAAAGCGCGTGAACGAGCTCACACAAGATGCTTTCGGCAGCCATGGCGTGCTGGGGGTCGGTGCGCTGCGCCTCGAGAAAATCGACCAGTGGACGCACATGATCCTGGAAAGTCTTTTCCGCCAGATCGGGCCGGCCCGCTTTGACATGACAACGGGCCAGGGAGCAGTAGAGGTTCGGGAGCGTTGCGTTCAGGCACTCGCTGTCGACAATGCGTTCGCGGAGCCGCTCCAGACGTTTGCCCGCCCGCTCGAACGCCGCGACGGACCGAGCGTAAAAAGCATCGGCCGGGCTTCGACCGGCGAGCCGGCTGTAAACGTCCCCGGCGAGAACCAGATGCAGGGCGTCCTCCGCCGTGACGGGCTGCTGTTCGTTCGCGTCGAGCGCTGCATAAATGTCGGCTGCTTGCTGCCAGCACTGGCGCGCCAGAATCGGGCGCGTTCATCTGATCACGCGCGTTGCCCAGTGCTTGACAGATCAAAGCCAGGCGCTTGCGAAGGACTCGAACCGGCAACCCAGGCAGCTCGCTGGAGGCCTGCTGGAATTGCTGCTCTAACTGCGTTTTCAAGGCTTCGAGCAACGGCCGACAGATTTCCGCGAGCGAACTCATGTCCGTGATCCGCCGCAAGTCGTTGCGGCACTGCGTTGCGCTTGCCAGGACATCGAGGTTTTCAGGCTGGTCCTCCGCCAGATGTTCCCAGATTTCGTCGGCTGAAAGAATCCATTGGTACCCCTGGACGATTTCCTCCTGATCGAGGGCCAGGCTTCCCAGCCAGTAGCGTGTTGTGCCCAGCCAGTACCCATAATCGGGATGAACCGCAACCTGACGCAGTGGCGTTTCCCACAATTGCGCGGCGCGCCCAATCGCTGCCGTCTCTTCGGCGGCTTCGCCCAACTGGGCGTAGCGCCAGCCCAGCCGGCCGTAGACGTTGGTAAGGGCAATCCGCAGCTCGACGTCTTCGGGATTGTTCTCAAGCAGCTCGCGGCAACGCTCCGCGGCCTTGACCAGCGGGTCGATGCTGGGCGGCTGCGGATAATAGTCGATGAACGGCCTGACCGGGCTGGATTGAATGAGCTCGCTCAACACCAGACGGGCTTGCGCCGCCTGGGTGACGGCCTCGCGGCGGGCCGCAACGGCCTGATGCCACTGGTAGAGAATGCCCGAAGGACCGCCGATCAGGACCAGCGCCAAGAGCGCCGTGAGTCCCGCCGGAATGGGATTCCGCCGGCACCAGCGCCAGCCGCGGGCGAGCGATCCGATCGGGCGGGCCAGTACGGGCCGACCGTTCTCGAAACGCTCCAGGTCAGCCGCCAGCGCCAGGGCGGTCGCGTAGCGGCGCGACGGCTCCTTTTCCAGACACTTCAGGCAGACCGTTTCGAGGTCGCGCGACACGGACGGGTTGAGCAGGCGCGGGCGGACCGGCTCGGCGTCCAAAACTTGCCGAAGCGTTTGCACTGCCGAATCCGCCCGAAACGGCGGCCGCCCGGTCAAGAGCTCGTACAAAATCGCTCCCAGGCCGTAGACATCGGTACGCCGGTCGACGACCGCCGATCGCGCCTCGGCCTGCTCGGGGGCCATGTAACTGGGCGTGCCGAGCACCGTACCAGAATGCGTGTCGCCCTGCGTGTCCAGCTTCTTGGCCAGGCCGAAGTCGGCGACCTTGGCGATGCAATCCTCAATCGGCGTCTCAGGAGTTCCAGCCAGCAAGACATTCGCCGGCTTGAGGTCGCGGTGGATGACTCCCCTCTCGTGGGCATAGTGCATGGCTTCGGCCAGAACCTCGACGACCGCAGCGGCACACCGAGCCGGCAGTGGAGTGCCATGGAGGCGGTGCGCCAGGCTCTGGCCGTCGACATACTCCAGGGAGACGAAGGCCCCTCCGGCCGTCTCGCCGACTTCGTAAACCTGGACGATGTTGGGATGTTGCAGCCGCGCCACAGCCCGGGCTTCCCGGTCAAAGCGCTTGCGCTCTTCGCCGGTCCCGTCGGACCGAAGCACCTTCAGGGCCACGATGCGGTCGAGACTCTTTTGCCGGGCCTTGAAGACGACGCCCATGCCGCCGCGTCCGGCTTCTTCGAGCAGATCGTAGTCGCCAAAACTGCCCGCGGGGACTTGCGCTGGCACGGCCAGCGTCTGTTCGACAAGCTGGTCTGCCTGGCGGAGCCGTTCTAGCAAGGCGGCGTGCTCGGGGTACTGGCGGGTGTGTTGCTGCCAGTCAGGCAACTCGCCTAGCTCGTGGCGCAAAGAGAACTCATGGTAGATCAGCTCGGCGGCAAACGCCGGCACGTCCGCCAACTCGGGATGCTGCCGCAGCGTCTCGTCCGCGGGGATGCGCCTACCGGCGATCCAGTCGCAGCGCTGCTCCGCGAGGACCGCATCAAGGAGACCTTCGGACAGGCCATCGGCCTCGTCTGGTCGGAGTAAAGTCTGCGAACAACCGATTTGGCCGGCGCGGTTCAAGTTTCCGACCACAGGCTTACCCCCCGTCGCCAAGTTCGGCGAGCGCCATGGCAACCGCCCGGTTGACTCGCATTCGCAGGGCATCGGCCCGGCCGCCAACTTTCGCGGCGACCTCATGCCAGGTGAGGCCCTGTGCTTTCAGATCGAGGAGGGTACGGGCTGATTCATCGAGTCGGCCGCGGACCGCGTCGGCGAAGTCCTGGTCCTCGACGCGTTTGCCGACATCCGGCTCGGGACTGAGCGGGTTCCCATTCCTCGGGAAGACTACCTGCGTGGCGGCGTTCCTTGCGCAATCGCGTGTGAACCTTGTGATGCACGGCGGCAGCGAGGTAGGCGCATAACTGGTTTGAGCTCGATTTCGGCGGGTTCGCCGGCCGCGGGTTGGCGCAGGAAATCCTTGAGCAGCGATTGGAGAATGTCCGTGGTATCGACGGCGCGACGCAGACGCCCGTCGAGCAAGCGCATACGGATGACCCGCCGCAGGAACGGATCCAACTCTCGCAGCATCGCTTCGACGGCACCCTCGTCGCCGCCCTGGATCCTGGCGAGGAATTCTTGCAATTCCGGCGTGGGCATGTTCGTTGCCCCTAGTTTCGTGCGAGAACTATGCAGAGGTTTGGCGGCTCGTCGCCTACAGCCCATGATAACGCCGCGTAACTTGAAACGCAAATGATCGCGTTCGACCATCTGGGTCGGGCCGGCTCGCCCGGATCGACACGCACGCACCTCCTGAGGAGTGCCGTCAATGAGCGTACCGACCGTTGAGCGACTGCGAACCGAATGGCGAAGGTGGAAAGCGCAAGTCGCTGGCCAATCGCGTCGACGGTGCGCCGCAAGCAGGAGATTGCAAATGGAAGGCCTGGAGGGACGGGCCTTGCTGGCGTCGGTCACCGAATACGCCGTGCCGGGAGCGGGGAACTCTAACAGCACTCCGGGCCAGATTGTGGCGGGTCCCGACGGAAATCTTTGGTTCACCAACGGCCACCTTGGAATATACGATCTAGGCGAGATGACAACGAGCGGCAAATTGACAGTGTACCCATGTAATAGCTGTACCGCTCCGCCGGACGCGATCACGAATGGGCCCGATGGAGCCCTCTGGTTTACAGACTGGGACATCGGCCGGATCACCACGAGCGGCCAGATTACCCAGTTTCCGGTTTTGTCTAACTACGGAAACGCCGGCGATGGGATTGTCACCGGCCCCGACGGCAACCTCTGGTTCACTCTGGGTGGCGCAATCGGCCGGATCACAACCGCCGGTCAGGTGACGCAATATCCGCTGCCCATCAATAGCTCCTCTGAGGGGGAGATCACTGTCGGGTCCGACGGGCGCTCTGGTTTACTGACGGTGCGGACGTCGGCCGGATCACAACCTCGGGGCAGATCACCATCTACAACCCAAGTCTTTCCAAACCGCCCGTCGGGATCGTGAGCGGCCCCGACGGCAACCTCTGGGTCACCGAGAGCGACAATCAGCATATCGCCCAGATCACAACCAGCGGGGTCAGCACCGAGTTCTCGACCAAGACGACCGGCCAAACCGTCGTTTACGGCCATTCCGCCGGGATCATGGTCGGGACGGATGGGAACATGTATTTCACTGAGTGGGGTGCACTGGGATCCGACACCGGCTCCATCGGCCAGATCACGACCGCCGGCGCAGTCCAACACTTCTCCATTTACGCGACTTCCTCCCCCAGCATTAGCTTTTCGGCCCCGTCGTTTCTGACGACGGGTCCCGACGGTAACATCTGGTTTGGCGACTCGGGCACACATGCGATCGGGGTCATGACCGGGGTCCTCGGTGCGGCGTCGCCGACACCGACTCCAACCCCATCACCGACACCAACCTCGTCACCCACGTCAACCCCGACATCGTCCTCCGCACCAAACCCGACGTCGACGCCGACTTCGATGGGGCCGACGGCACTGAAGCCCGCCGCGCCGCCGCGGTCTGCACCCAGAGTGCAATCGACACGCACGTTCCTTTCGATCAAGCCCCGGTCGATGGCGCTCGGACAGCCGGTCATTCTGACCGCCAGGGTCGCCGATCTGAGTCGACCACAGTTCCATCCGACTGGCACCGTTGCGTTCATGGCCGGCGGCACCCGACTCGGCACTGCCGACCTCCAAGCTGGCGAGGCGACGCTCACCACGGCCGCTTTGCCGGCCGTTGAGGTTCGCATTCGCGTGGTTTACCTGGGGACGACCGACTTCAGGCCGAGCCGTTCAGCAACACTGATCGAGCGCGCTGGCGCACGCCGCCCCGCTGCGCGGTCGGGCGATCACCTGCGAAACGTCGCTGCCACCGCCCGCACGAACTCGCGCCGTGCCGCTGCTGCGAAGGCAGGATGCCGTTAACGCCAGCCAGCCGCCCTGGTGATCGCATCGACGGATCTTAAACCGTAGAGACGAAGGCAAACACCTACGTAAGTGTTGGAGCGCTGCCCGTCGCCGAAGGTGAATGTGTCCCCACTCTCGCGTGGTGGCGAGCGGCCGCGCGGCTTTGATGCGCGACCAATAGCGGTGGTCTGCCTTCTCAATCAGTAGGGGGAGCTTGCCTGGAGCGCGGTCGTACGGCACCCTCTGCTGGTTCGACTCGCCTTCCTGATCGGGGCTCACCTCGCTGGGCTTGCGTAATGAATAGCAGATCCCGGCGGAGTTCAATGTTCCCGGCGGGTTGAAGACGTGCGCCGCGACTCGTTTGTGCTAGAGTCTTGTTTCCCGACATCGGCGATCCAGATTGAGTCTTTTACCTTGGGATGGTTTTTCCCGATCCAGTGCCGGAGACGATTCGATGGACGCACCGGCGAAGCTGCATCCGACCGATCACGCCCTGAGTTCGTTCGGCCTCGGCGAGCTCGACGACGCATCGGGCGCAGCCGTCAACCGGCACCTGGAATCGTGCCCCGGCTGCCGCAACCGATTCGCCGCACTTTCCTCGGATCGCTTCCCGGGCCGGCTGAGTGCTGCCCATGGCAAGGATCGGTCTGACTCGCCCGCTTCCCGCAGCTCGTCGGACGCCGGCCTGTCCATGCTAGCAAACGACGACTCGAGCGCGGCGGGGCCACCTTTGGCAAGCAGCCTGCCGCGGGGCCTTGCCGATCTCCCCGACTACAGAATCCTGCGTGAGCTCGGCCAGGGGGGCATGGGTGTGGTGTATTTGGCGGAAAACACGCTCATGGGGCGGAAGGAAGTGCTCAAGGTCGTTGGCAGCCACCTTGCCAACCGGCGCGGCGTTCTCGATCGCTTCGTCGGCGAGATCCGCAATGCGGCCCGACTGCACCATCCCAACGTCGTCACGGCGTATGCGGTCATTCGACTTGGCCAGAGCCTCGTGCTGTCCATGGAGTACGTCGAGGGCCTCGACCTGGCGCGGCTGGTCAAGGCTCGCGGCCCGCTGCCCGTGGCCTACGCCTGCAATTACGTGCACCAGGCGGCGCTCGGTCTTCAGCACGCGCACGAATGCGGTATGATTCATCGCGACATCAAGCCTGGCAATCTGATGCTTTCGAGCCAGCGCGGCCGCGCCATGATCAAGGTGCTTGATTTCGGATTGGCGAAGGAGATTCGCGAAGGGCCGGCCGACGGCGCTCTCACTCACGAGGGTCAGATGCTCGGCACCCCCGATTACATCGCGCCGGAGCAAATCGTCGATGCCCGGCGGGCTGACATTCGGGCCGATGTCTACAGCCTGGGTTGCACACTTTATTACTTGTTGACCGCCGGCCCGCCATTTCGTGGGACGAATCTCTATGACATCCTCCAGGCACATCACTCGCGGGATGCTCTGCCGCTGAACCTGGCGCGTCCGGATGTGCCGACCGAGGTGGCAGCGATCGTTTCCAAGATGATGGCCAAGGAGCCGGAGCAGCGATTCCAGGAGCCCAAGCACGTGGCACAGGCGCTCTTGCCTTTCTTCAAGAAAGGGCAATCCGGCCCGGCTCGATCGAAACCAGAGATCGCTGAGCCCGTGCAGTCGGGGGCCTATGACCTGGTCTCCACGCCCACCGAGGCGGCGACGGACGCCGCAAGGTCGGCCACGCGCGGTGAGGAAGCGGCGAACCCGAGTGCGAGGCGGTCGAAGAGCCGGGACGGTCTGGCGCCGCGGGAGGAGACATCTGGAGCGGGTCCGCTGCCTCTCGGGCCGCGGCTCCGTTACGACCACCGGGTCGGAATAGGCGTGGCCTGTGCCGTGCTGACGATCGCGCTGGGCTTGTGGGCCTTCGGAGCGATTCGCGTGCGTACTGCGCACGGAGTTCTGGTCGTCGAGTTCAGCGAGCCCAATTCCAACGTGCAAGTTGACGGCGAGAAAGTCACGATCACAGCGCAAGACGGAGGCGCGACGGAGGTCACCGTCACGCAGGGAACGCCAAACGTCGAAGTGAAGAAAGACGGGCTCCAGGTTTCAGGCGACAAAGTGACGCTGGAAGACCATGGACAAAAAGTTCTCATTGCTAAGTTTGAGCCGAATCCACCGGCGGTGGCTCTTGAAGGGGCACCCGTGAGTGATATCGCGGAGAACAAAAATGAAGAGGAAGGAGAGATCGTCGTTGGTCATCAAGTGAAGCCTCGAATGCCGAGCCGGACGTCGCCCACTTCGGCGGAGTTGACCGCTATTCGAAACGCCGACGTCGATCGAGGGAAAAGCGTGCGCGCCAGTACCGATCCGGCCGGAATCGCCGAGATCGTTGGCGAGGTCGCGCCTGGGTTCACGGCCAGGTCGCCGGTGATTCCGGGGGGTGTTGCCATCGTCGCCGAGTATTTCGGGCGAACGCGCATCCTGTCCACGCATCCGCTCGACGCATTCCGACCGTGTGTCCTCACGTCCACGATCGACGTGCCGGCGAATAAAAAGACCTTGCTCAGGCTCAGCGTATCACATAGCGCAGCGGGCGATTGGCAGCTCATCGTGCTGGCCAATGGCGAGCAACTTTTTGAGTCGATCGTCGGACCGCAGACAGCGCGGAATGGCTGGCTCCCCGTTTCAGTCAACCTGACGCGTTTCGCGGGTAAACAGATCGTCCTCGAACTACAAAACAAGGCAACCGGCTACTCGCACGAGTGGGGTTTTTGGGACAAGATCGGTGTCGTAGCGCCGCGCGTTTGAAAAGTCCGATGGATCGTCTCCCGCTGACGCCGCGACCCCGTCTGCAACTGTTCCGGGATCGCTGGTTAACTCCGAGGAAGGGAGCCGCGCCGGCGAAGAGCGCGACGATAATACTTTGAAGCTGAAGCTCTGCTGGTGCCCTGCCGGGGCGACGCGCGGCTTCTGGATCGGGAAGTACGAAGTGATGCAGTCGGAATGGGCAAGGTTGATGGGGGCGATGCCGTCGCACGCACTCGAGAAAGGGAAGGGAGATCGGCACCCGATTTATTATGTGAGCCTCGACGATGCGACGGAGTTCTGCCGAAAGCTGACGGACCTTGAGCGGAACGCGGGTAGGCTACCCGCGGGATGGGCGTACCGGCTACCGACCGAGGCTCAGTGGGAGTACGCTTGCCGCGCTGGCACGACGACAGCGACGGCATTTGGCGACAAGCTGAGCAGCAGGCAGGCGAACTTCAACGGCGATTGGCCGCACAATGGGGCACCGAAGGGCCCCAGCCTCATGCGGTCGGTGAAGGTCGGTTCCTATCGCCCCAACGCCTGGGGTCTCTACGACATGCACGGCAATGTCAAGGAGCTTACTTCAACGCCCGGACATGTCCGCGGCGGGAGCTGGTACGACAGCGGCCGGAATTGCTGTTCGGAGATCTTCATTCCCGACCCGCCGAGCGCGAGCGAAAGCGTGGGGTTTCGGGTGGCGCGAGCACCATCGGAGTGAACACGTGGCAGAAGCGCCGGACTCAAAATCCGGTCCCCGCAACACGATTTGGGTTCGTGTACCACGTTCGCTATTAGCAACTCGGGGTGAATCGCGCCGTCGTTAATCCCCCGCCCGGTTTCGAACATCACGAACGCCAGCACCCGGCCGGTCTCGAAGATGACGACCCACACCGCGCGGCGGTGACCCTCGAGTGACATTCTGTGTTCGGGACGCCGCTCGGGCCGGCGCCGCGTCGCGCTCGTGACCGTTCCGGCAGGCAAAGTCGGGATACAGCGGTGATGCCCCGGAACTCCAGAGATGGGTATGGTGTTCCCGGATCCCTCGAGACCCGTGAGAACTTGTTGTCGCCGGCGTCCTGGGCCGAGAAGGCGCGCCCTGCCGGGAACGTCGGGCTAGGTATCCGATTTTCGAGATTGTATGCTGGTATGGTGCAAAGCTGGTGCCTCGACCGACAGCTCGCATGGCGTTGCCCTACGTGCGTTGCGCCGTTTGGCATTCAATACCAGGCCAGGTTCTTGCGCCATGCTCAGGTTGAACGGCTATAGAGCGTTGCCTGACCGGCGCGAGCGCAGTTGCTGTTGGCCGGTGCACCGCGGCGCTGTTGCCGATCGGGATGGGTCAGGCTGCCGGACTTGTTCGCCAGCGTTTCGTTCCCTGTAGAGGAAGTCAAATGATCGGCAAGACGGTTGGCCACTATCGGATCACGTGCCAGCTCGGTTCCGGCGGCATGGGAGAGGTTTTTCTGGCCCAGGACACCCGGCTGGAGCGTAAAGCCGCGATCAAGTTCCTGCCGGCGGAATTTGCCGCGGACGAGGGGCGGCGACAGCGATTCCTGGTCGAGGCCAAAGCGGCTTCGGCGCTCAATCATCCGCATGTCTGCACCGTCTACGATGTGGGTGAGACGGAAGACGGGCTGCCGTATATCGCCATGGAATTCGTGGAGGGCCAGCCGCTCGACGTGCTGGTGCAACAGGGACCGCTCGAAATCGCCCGCGTCGTCGAGATCGTCGCTCAAGTGGCCAACGCGCTGGATGCCGCCCATAGAAGCCGCATCGTGCATCGCGACATCAAGCCAGCCAATATCAGTCTCAACGAGCGTGGACAGGTGAAGGTCCTCGACTTCGGACTGGCCAAGCGAATGCCGCAGGAATGCACCGATGCGCTGGAGATGACCGCCCCCATTCAGCAAACCCAGAGCGGCCAGATCCTGGGAACCCCCAGCTTCATGAGCCCCGAACAGGCGCTGGGCAAGGATATCGATCATCGCACGGACATCTTCAGCGTGGGAGTCGTCCTCTACGAACTGGCGACCGGCCAAAGACCGTTCAAGGGCGCCAGCTTTGCCGAGACCCTGGACAAGATCGTGCACGCGCAGCCGACGGCCATCGCCCGGCTCAACTACGACGTTCCCGCCGAGCTGGAGCGAATCACGCTCAAGTGCCTGCAGAAATCGCCCGACCGCCGGTATCAATCAGCTCGCGAGCTGCTGGTCGATTTGCGGAGCCTTGCCAGGGAGCTAGAACATGGGCCGGCGGCCTCCGGTCGCGCGGAACCTTCGCAGACGGTCGCAGGAAATCCTGGTGTCAGCGGCGACGAGCCGTTCTCGCTCGAGCGGCTCAAGGCCAGCGACGTGCTCCTCAATTACGCGGCGATTGACGACTTCCCGCTGCACGATGGCAAGCCTGGCTGGGTGTCGCAGTTGCATCGCAACCTGGAAGTGCGAATGGAGCAGCTTTCAGGCGAGAAGGTCC
This sequence comes from uncultured Planctomycetota bacterium, assembly GCA_963818265.1. Classification (GTDB taxonomy): domain Bacteria; phylum Planctomycetota; class Planctomycetia; order Isosphaerales; family Isosphaeraceae; genus CAWFRS01. The sequence goes on from CAWFRS010000007.1 coordinate 202,425, forward strand.
GGATCGCGCGGCTTCCGGAGGACGCGATCTCGCCGGTGATCGAGGCCGAGCTGCTGGAGCATGTTCCCCAGGCCAAGGCCATGATCTCGGTCGTCTCGCCCCCTTTCATCAAGTCTCCAGTCTGCCGGCGGGAGGTGGAACAGTTCTGGCATGGCGCGGGGCAGACCGGCGGCCGCTACATCGAGGACAAATCGCGTTTGCTCAAGGTGCTCAAGACTGCCGTCTCGGAACAGCAGATGCCTCGACAACTCGTCGACATCTTCGCGCCCCTGTTCGGATTTGAGTTCTTCGAGCTCGACGCCGAAACCGGCCGCGTCCGCGAGTTTGATGAGACCTTCGGGCCGGCCTTAAAGCAACGCTTCTTCGAGCGGGTGTACGATCTGGCGTATGACGGATGCCAGGTACTCTCTCTGCTGAAGCAGGTTCGCACCCACGACGTTCCCCGGGCGGCTCCCGACCCAAACAGGCGCTGGGTCTACCTGGCGACCACGACGTCGGATGTCGCCGACGAACGAGACCGCATCAAGCGGGAACTGCTCGAGCGGGGGCACGTCGTGCTGCCCGATGCACCGCTGCCGATGCTTTCGCGCGACGTCGAAACGATGGTTCGGGACTGCCTCTGCCGGTGCACCATCGCGATCCACCTGCTGGGCCTGCGCTATGGGGTGACGCCGGAAGACTCGTCCGAATCGATCCCCGCCTTGCAGGTCCGTCTGACGGCCGGCCGGTCAGTCGCGCCCGATCTCGAGCGACTGATCTGGATGCCCGGGGGTGACGAATCGACCGACGAACGACAGCGCGCATTCGTCCGCCGCGTGCAGGAAGACCCGGCCCTCCACGATCGGGCGGAGATCATCGAAGGAAATTTGAACCTGCTCAAGAAAGATCTTATCCGCCGCCTGGCGCCGCCTGAGGAAAAGCCGAAAGCGCCCATCGCCGCGAAGTCGCCCGGGGGAGCGCCGAAGCTGTATCTGATTTGCGACGGGAAAGATGAAGCCGCCGTGGAAGCGCTGGAAGACTACCTGTTCGCCGAAGGCCTGGAAGTGATGCTGCCGGCATTCGACGGCGATCAAGCCGACGCGGCGGCCTTGCATCAGGACAACCTGCTGACCTGCAACGCGGTCCTGGTTTACTACGGCGCGGCTCCGCGGGCGTGGGTCGATATCAAGCTGCGCGAGCTCTTGAAGGCGACCGGCTACGGGAGGGAAAAGCCGATCGGGCTCCAGGCGGTCTATATCGCGCCCCCTGACGACCGACGTAAAGAGCGGTTCCAATCTCACCAGGCGGGGGTGATTCGACAGCCTGGAGAGTTTCAGCCCTGTTCGGAACTGGGGGCGTTCATCAATCAGATCAAGGAGGTGTGCGCATGAGTGCGGCACCTGTCACGAGGAATCCGTTTCCCGGTTTGCGGCCGTTCACGCCTGAAGAAGACTACCTGTTCTTTGGCCGCGAAGAACAGACGATGGAGTTGTTGCAGCGGCTCGGCGGCAACCGCTTCGTGGCGGTCGTGGGAACCTCGGGGAGCGGCAAATCGTCGCTGGTCCGCTGCGGGTTGTTATCGGAGCTACTCGGGGGCCGGATGCTCGAGGCGGGCGCCTCGTGGGAGATCGCCGTCACGCACCCGGGCGGCAACCCGCTGGCGCTTCTGACCGATGCGCTCCTGGAGGCCGACCTCTACGACCGAGACGCAGAACACGCCCGGGAAAACCTGCTCGCCACCTTGAGCCGCAGCCACTTCGGCTTGGTCGAAGCGGTCAAGCAGGCGGGGCTCGACGAAGGTACGAACTTCCTGCTCGTCGTCGATCAGTTTGAAGAGATTTTCCGTTTCCACGAGGCCGGCCAGCGGCAGCAGGAAGCGGCCAACGAGTTCGTCAGCCTGTTGCTGGAAGCCGTGGGTCAGAAGGAAGTGCCGGTCTACGTGGTGCTGACCATGCGCTCGGACTGGATTGGCGAGTGCGGACAATTCGAAGGGCTCGCGGAGATGGTCAACCGGGGCGAGTTCCTGATACCGCGGCTCAATCGCGAGCAATACAAACGGGTCATCGAAGGGCCGATCAAGGTTGCCGGCGGGCAGATCGCGCCGCGGCTGTTGCAACGGCTCTTGAACGATCTCGGTCAGCAGGCCGATCAGCTACCTTGTCTGCAGCATGCCTTGATGCGTACCTGGGACGTCTGGGCCTTGAAAGGCGACAGTGAGGCGCTCGATCTCGACGACTATCAGCGCGTCGGCAAGATGTCGCAGGCCCTGTCGCTGCACGCCGACGAGATCTACGAGTCGCTGGCGTGCGATCGCCACCGTGCATTATGCCAGGGGATCTTTCAGGCGCTGACGGTCGAGGAATCGAACAGCCGCGGCATTCGCCGTCCGCAGCGGCTGGGTCGTCTCTGTGAGATTCTCGAGGTGCCGGCCGGCGAGTTACTGCCGATCATCAACGCCTACCGGCAAAGTGGTGTGACGTTCTTGATGCCATCGCCCGAGGTCGAACTGACCGATCAGACGATCATCGATATTTCACACGAAAGCCTGATGCGCGTGTGGGTGCGCCTGCGCCAGTGGGTCGAGGAAGAGACGCAGGCAGCCGGCATTTATCACCGCCTGTCCGAAAGCGCCGCCCTCTACCAGCAGGGGAAAGCGGGCCTTTATCGCGACCCGGAGCTGGGGATCGCGCTGGCGTGGCGGGAATCGAAACGGCCCAACGCCGCCTGGGCCGAGCGGTATCGTGGTGGATTTGCGACGGCGATCAGTTTTCTCGAGGCGAGCCGGCAGGCGAGCGTCGCCGAAGAGCAAGCCCGCGAAGCCGCGCGGCAGCGCGAGCTGGAACAGGCGCAGCAACTGGCGGAAGCCCAGCAACTGCGACTGGAGCAGCAGCAGCGCGCGGCCCGCAAGCTGCGCGCGATGATCGGGGGCCTCGCCGTCGTGGCGATTGTTGCCGCGATCGCCTGCGCGGCCGCGCTCGTCGCGAACAAGAGGGCGAACGACCTGGCGACCATTGCCCGGCAGAAGGAGGCAGCCGCCCAGGCCAGCGCTCTCGAAGCCGACCGCGAACGACAATCTGCCCTGCGAGCCCAGCAGGCGACCGCAGCAGCCCTCACCCAGGTGGAATCGCAGAAGGCGGAGGTGGAAAGCAGCCTGAACAAGGCCACCCAGGCCGAAGAAGCGGGCCGCAAGCTGCTGTATACGACCGATATGCGGCTCGCACCGTTTTACTGGCGCGATGATCGCACGTCGGCCCAGAAACTTCGCAGCCTGCTCGCCAGACACATTCCCAGCAGTAAATTGACAGCAAGCGAGAACGCCTCTGCCACCGCGCCAAAGCCCGATCTCCGCGGCTTCGAGTGGTACTATTATCAGCACCTGCTGGACGATAGCGCCGCGGTTTTTTCAGGGCATGCTGTCACGGTCGCTGACGGCGCCCTTACCGCGAACGGGCAGCTAGTGACGCTCGATCAGAGCGGCCAGGTACGGCGCTGGCAACTGGGTTCTCAGGTTGAAGACCAGGCGATCCGCCGAGACTTGACCGGCGGTCGGGGGCGCAGCGCATTGCGCTGGCGGGCGACGGACGGCTTGCCGCGCTGACCGAAGGGAACAAGGTTCACGTTTATGACACCTCAACCGGCAAAGAGACCTTCCAGCTCGATTTCGGGGTAGGACAAGGCCGAAGTCTGATCTTCACGCCGGATGGCCGCAGTCTCGTGACCATCGACAACAAGATCCGGTGGTGTGCATCCGACACCGGGCAGGTGATTGCCTCGATCGATCGCGACGCGAGCGCGACCTTGCCCGCCGATGGGCAGACGCCGGCCGCCGGCGCCGTCATGTTCGCTTCCTTCCTCGAGACTCGGCAAGGCTGTGTCTGCCGATGGGCTGACTCTGGCGGTTGTCGGCCACGGCTTGACCGGCGATCAGTTTTCGATTTTTCGACTCGATGCCGCCAGGCGGACCGTGACTCCACTGGCCAAGGATGTGGTTACCGCCGGAACCCTGAGTGCCGGCGCACTCAGCGCGAATGGCCGGCTGCTTGCCGTGGGCGCCAAGCTGTCGGGATCTGTCTCCCTCTATGACACGATCTCAGGCCGCCAGATTGCGCAGCATGGTTCCGCCCATGCGTCTCCCGTCTCGGCGATGGCCTTCGCCGGTGACGGCTTCAAGCTGATTACGGCAGACGTCGACGGAACGATCAAGGTCTGGGAAGATGCTCGCAAACTGTCGTCGACGACCGTCGCCGCCAAAGCATTCAAGGGGCATGAAGCGGCGGTCACTCATCTTGGTTTTTCGTCCGATGGCCGGCAACTCGTCAGCACCAGTGCGGATAAGACGGCCAGAGTTTGGGACATGGATCACACCGGGCTGGCATTGAGCCGCACTGGAACGGTCCGGCAGCGTCTGCTACGCAGCGCGGTTCTCAGCCGATGGGCAATGGATCGCCGCCGCAGACGGCGCAAGCGTGCGGCTCTGGGACGCGGCCACCGGCAAGCTGGTGCGCGTGCTGTCATCCGGCGGCAAGGCTCGCGTCTACAGCGTGGCGTTTTCGCCGGCCGACAATCGCCTGCTGGCCGTGGGATACGGCGGACAAACCGATGCCTCGTATGTTGCTGCTCTGGGACATCGATGGCCCCCGCGAGCTCGCGCGCTTGCCGGCAGCGGCCGATCTGACCGACTTCCGGCTGAACGAGAGCTCAGGCGCCGTGGGAGCTCTGGCGTTCTCGCCCGACGGGAAATACCTGGTCGCCGGGTTCGGCTCGCCGGGACTCATCGCGCCCAACAATTTGGCCGTCTCACGCAGCCCACTGAAGGTCTGGGAGGTCGCCACCCGCCGGATGATCCGCCGCTTGAACGGACACGGCGGCTACTGTGTTTCCCTCGACTTCTCCAGGGATGGGGCTCGACTGGCCAGCGGTAGTCGCGATGGAACGGCCATCCTCTGGTCGACGGCGACCTGGAAAGCATTGCGTACGATCCGCAATGCCGACGCAGACTCGATCTATTCCAGCGTCTATACGCAAGCTGGCATGGTCGAGGATGCGGCATTTTCGCCGGACGGCAAGACCCTTGCCATCGCGAGTCGCGAAGGGACAGTGCAGCTCTTTGACGTCGCAACCGGAGCACTACATTTCTCGCTCAAGGGGCATTCCAGCTCCGTCAACGCGCTGGCCTTTTCTCCGGATGGGCGCACCCTGGCAACCGGCGGTAGCGACCAGACCATCCGCCTCTGGAATACCCAGACCGGGCGCGAGCTGATGCAGATGGATCTGGGAAACGCCGCGATGGGCGGCGTGGAGACCCTGGCGTTCTCACCCGACGGTAGACAGATGCTGGCCGGGGGCAACGGCACCACAGTATGGTCCGCCGCGGCCGTCGTGTGGAATGACCCCGACCGGGCCGCTTCGCAACTGCGCTCGCTGCTGCAATCGAACGCGCTCTTTCAGAGCCGCATCCGCATGCTGTCCGAGAACCTGCGGCTGCACGAAGTGCTCGCAAAGCTCGATGCGAAAGACGTGCGGGTGCGCGCTGCTCTGGCCGCCGCGCAAGCCAACTGGCATGCCTCGCGGCACTCTTGGCCCGAGGCCGCCGGAGCCTTCGATCGGTTGCGGGCCGCCGAGCCCACGGCACCCGAGGCCTGGCTGCGCACGCCCGGGCTGTTGCGCCTGGCGACTGCGCTCTTGCACAAGAATCGGCCTCTTGAGGCCGCGGCCCTGCTCTCCGGCGGCGCCAACCGCCGCTCCCAGGACGGGCTTCCCAACATAGAACAGGCGGGAGCCGGTTTCCACGACGCGGCGACCGCAGACTTGCTAGAGCCCCTGCGGTCTTTGATCAAGGAACGGCTCGGCCAGGAGCCTCGCAACCCCGGGCTGCTCGAGCTGCGAGCCGAGCTCGCCGGCCAGTGGTTCGACACGAAGGCCCAGTTGGCCGACTACACGGCAGCGATCGAAGCGCTTTCCCGGCAGACACCCGAGCCCACGGCCGACCTCCGGCGGCTCTATGGCCGTCGCGGCAATGCGCACGTCGCCTTGAAACAATGGCAACAGGCCCAAGCCGATTATTCTCGCGGCGTGACCGACGCGACGACCGACTTCACCTTGCTTTCGAACCAGGCGCTTGCGCTCCATCAGCTTCACGGCGACCCCCAGGCCTTGCTTGAGCTGGTCAAGCGGCATCCGAAGCTGGCGAGCACAGTCGGTGACCTTTTCATCCAGGAGAAGGACTGGTCGCGCGCGTTGGAAAGCTACGGCCGCGGCATCACGCCGGAAACGACCGACGCCCTGCTGCTCTCGAAGCGCGCCTTCGGGCATGAGGCGCTCAAGAACTGGGAGGCCGCCGTGGCGGACTGGTCGCGGGCCGCGGCCGGAGATCCCCATGCGGCGAGAATCCTCGCGGAGCTCGGTCGGCGACTTACCAGCGCCGGCCAGGCTGCGCTGGCCAACGTTCAGTTTGAGAAGGCTCGGGCGCTTTACGAACGGTCGCTCGACTCGGGCGCCGAGGATGACGCGGTCGCCTTGGAACTTGCGCAACTGCTCGTCGATCAGCACGAAAATGCCCATCCCACTCCCTGGACGGTGCTAGAGCCGACAGAGATGAAATCATCGGGCGGAGCCACGCTGAGCTTGAGGCCGGATCGTTCCATTCTGGCCGGCGGCAAGAACCCGGATCGGGACGTTTACACGCTGGCCACAAAGACCGATCTCGAGCACATCACCGCGATCCAGCTCGAGCGCTCTGCGATCCTTCGTTACCCTCGAACGGCCCGGGACGAGACGCGGGTGACTTTCATCTGAATGAGTTCCGAGTTCTTTCCGCGGGCCAACCCGCACCGCTCTCGAACATTTGCGCCGCCTTCGATCGCACTAACTATTCTCACGAAGGTATTCGAGAAGCCATCGATGGCAAAGTTAACGACGCATTGGGCTGGGGCAATTGTGCGGGGGCGAGGAAGACGAATACCGCGGTGATTGCCACACAACTCGATCGTGCGCGGAATGACGACTTGAGAATCGAGGCTCGAGTTCCTTCCTTCGTGCGGTCTCGGTCGCTTCCGATTGTCAGTCTGTGGCGACCCGGCTGCGTTCGAACGGGAAGAGAGGCGCTTCGCCGTCACGCAACTTGGCGATCCCTGGTTAAGACTCGGCGCCGCGTACGCAATAAACGGTTGCAATCAACCGGTGCTCGAATACTTTGCCAGAGCGTTCCAGCGTGCCGACGGTTATCAGGCCAGGAAGCCGATCCTCGAGCTTCTATCGCGATTCGACGATCTTCTGCTCGCCTTCGTCTCTCAGCAGAGAGAAGATCCCCAATTGCAGTTGGCTAAGGCCCGGACACTCGCGGCGCGGGGCCAAGAGCGTTTGGCCGCGAAGCGGCCTGGGGAAGCACTCACGGAGCTGCAAGAATCCCGCGCGATTTTCACCCGGCTGCACGCCAGTTACCCGGATCGGTGGACCCTGCTCTCACCAGTGGAGATCCCAGTCGACCGGAGGCGAAACGATGACAGTCGAAAGCGACGGCAGCATATTCGTCAGCGGTCCGAACCCGGAGCGGGCCGCGTACACGCTCAAAGGGCGAATCGACCTGCCCGCCGTACGCGCGATCCGTCTGGAGACCATCCCCGATCCCAGACTTCCTCGAGGCGGTGCCGGCCGCTACCCCACCAACGGCAACTTCCACGTGTCGGAATTCACGGCAGCCCTCGAGTCCGACGGCAAGAACAGTAAGCCGGCACCGATTGACATCTCCTCGGCGACAGCGGACTTCTTCGTGAACGAGTCTCCATGCACCCAGGAACATGATTGACGGCAACCCCAGGACAAGGTGGGACACCGAAAATGGTGACCCCATGCACAGGGCGCACTGGGCGGTTTTCGGCCTCAAATCACCGGTGCCAGCCGCCGGCGGCTACCTGAGTATCACGCTCGACTCAGGGATCACAAGCTGGGGTCACCATGGCCTGGGCCGCTTCCGGCTGTCGGTGACGAATGAAGAGGAAGCCACCAGGCGCACTCCCCTTCGCCACGACTTCAGCGAAAGCGACCTCGCCGAGCTGAACCTGGCCATCGGCAAGGCCTACGTTCAGCAAGGTCAAGCCAATGAGGCCGCACTGTCGTTCACCGAGGCGCTCTCGTCTGGCCTCGGACCGCGCCGCCAAAGCCAGGATCATCGCGGCGGCCGCGCCGCTGCAAGACGTGCTTCTCAAACTGGCCGAGACAGCCTCGGGCGATGCGCAGTTTCAGGCCGAGCTCGCCCGGCTCTGCGACCGATCAGGCAATGCGCCCGCGGCGAATGAAGCCCGAACCAAAGCCCTCGCACTGCTCAAACTCAAGCTGGCGAAGCAGCCCGAGAGTTCGGAAGTGGCAGCCGAGCTTGCAGAACTGCTGCTCGAAGAGCACGTGAGCGGCCGCGCCGCTGCCTGGACCGTGCTCAAGCCGGCCGAAATAAAGTCGGAAGGGGGCGCGACCCTGACCCTGCTCGACGACAACTCGATTCTGGCCGGCGGCAAGAACCCCAACCGGGACGTTTACACCGTGATCGCCCGGCCGGGTCTCGAGCACATCGTCGCCATCCGCCTGGAAGCTTCCCGATCCGAGCCTGCCCAGTAAAGGTCCCGGAAGACACCCCCGCAACGGCAATTTCTATCTCAACGAGCTGCGCGTGATCGCCGGCGGTGCTCCGGTCGCCCTTTCCGGCAGCGCAGTCGATTACGACGAGTTTTCGGAATCTCAAAAGATCATCGACGGCAAGATCGATGGATTCGCGGGCTGGGCCAATGCCGCCCGGGCCGGCCAAGCGAATACGGCCATCGTTTCCACCGAGCTGCACCGCTCTCCCAATGACGAGCTAAGAATTGAATTGCACTCTCCCTCTCCCATCCAGTCGGCTCAGCATAATCTGGGCCGATTCCGCCTGTCGGTCAGTGGAGACCCGGCCATCTTCGCCCGGCAGCGGCGCCGGCTCGCGGCAATGAAACTCGCCGATCCCTGGGCCCGGCTCGCCGTGGCATGTCACATTGCTCATGACCAGCCGGCGCTCGATGCCTTGCTCAAGGCCCATCCGGAAGCCGCCACGTCCACCGGCGATCTGTACGCGGCGGACAACAAATGGGATCAGGCCGTCGGCGCATACACCCAGGCGATCACCCCGACCATGAAGGGCGCGACGCTCTTTGCCAAACGGGCCGAAGCCTACGAGAAGCTCAAGCAATGGGACCTGGCCGTGGCCGACTGGACAAAGGCGATCGCTCAGCAATCCGGTGCGGCCGCCGATCGCTTCAAGCCGGATGATTTTCGACTATGGCAACTGGGAATCTCGAATGGCGGAGCGGGTTCGATGGAGGTTGTCGATGGGGCATTGGTCATCACCACCACGGCCGCGACCGGAACCAACTGGCACGTTAAGATCTTTAAGGCCCCGGTGCAACTGGAGAATGGAGTCGAGTACGTCATCCGCTTCAAGATGAAGTCGCCTGACTCGTGTTCCGTATCCGTGTATGGCCAGATCCATCAGGAAGATTGGCACGGGATTGGGCTGCAGGAGACGTTCAATCCGCCATCCGAGTTCAGGGACTACGAGTTCCCATTCATCCCGCACGATGCCACTCCGGCAAACAACTCGATCAGCTTCCAATTCGGGGTGAACCGAGGACGGGTCATGATCAAGGAGATCGTGATCTGCAAGAAACGCGACGTTGCGGATACCGCATTACTCGCGAAACTGCGCAGCCGTATACGTTGCTGCCGGGAAGTGGGATCTGGCCCTGGCCGAGTGGCGGCAACTCGTGGCACATCAACCGGCCCTCATGCAGAGCGCGTACGACCAGTTCCAGAAGTCCGACCGCTTTGGCGAAGCGGCCGAATTCGGCCTGCAACTCGTCAAAGCGACGCCGCAAGACGAGCTGGTATGGCTTCGGGTCGCGCCCGTCGTGGTATTGGCCGGAGATCAGGCGGTCTATTCCGAATTCTGCGATCGCATGGCGCGGCAATTTGCCGCGACGAATGATCCCGTGGTCGCCGAGCGGGTGGTCAAGGCCGCGCTGTTGCGACCCGGCTCGATCGATCTCGGGAAACTTCACGGTGAAATCCTGGCCAAATCGCTGGACGATGGAACCGCGCCGGAGTGGTTTGTGCCGTGGGGTTTTTGCTCCCGCGCTCTGCTGGCGTACCGCAGCGGCGATGCCGAGTCGGCATTGAAGTACGTGAAGAGATCCGAAGAGCAGAAGCCCGAAGATGCGCCCCACGCCCTGAACCTGGTCGTCCGCGCCATGGCCGAGCACCAACTCCGGCATCCCGAGGAAGCCCGGCGTGCTCTGGAAGCGGCTTCGAAGCTCATCAACCGCCTTATGGCCGACGCCAAGAACAAAGGCATTCAGGCCCCTTTTGACGTCCAGATCGTATATCGCGAGGCCGAAGCCCTGCTTAGCGGAAAGACCAAGCCGTAGACCGCGAGAGTGGCAAGATAGGATCGACGCCGAGGCCCATCGTGGACCTCGGCAAAATCCCTGAAATTCGCGTCAGTCCAGTATCAGCCCAACGTCAGGCGGCTGGCAGACGCGGCTGTCTCAATATCCGGTCCGCGCAAGAGGGTGTGGGTTCAAGTCCCGGCTTCGGAACTTTTCATGACAGAGTATCGCATCACCAAGTATTAATTAGTTAATTTTGAAAGCATGTCGGATTCGCGCTGAATCCGACGGCCGGATGCGGTATGACAGACCGGCGATCGATGATCAAGGTGTCCGCCGGGCCATCATACCGTGGGATTTGGGTGGGGTTGCAAGGTTCGTGGGCCCGCTTCTGACTCGCGCCGGACATCATCTACCAGAGCCGGGTGATGCGGTACGGGTCGAACTTCGAGTCCACGCTCACGATCGGGATGCCCTCGACGGTCGCCTGGGCGATCAACATGCGATCGAAGGGGTCTTTATGATGGAAGGTCAGGGAGATCAGCGCTGCAGTGTGCCTGGGTTCAATGGGGAGGATCTCGAAACCGTTGTCGAAAACAGCCTCCTGGATGAAGTCGTCATAGGAGACCTGCAGGGTGTACTTCTGGATGCTCAGCTTGATAGCGATCTCCCAGTAGCTCGCCGGGCTGATGAGCTTGATGTTGTTGGGATCGATGATGGAATCCTGGGCGGGGCGACTCAACTGAGAATCGCCCAGGTAGAACCAGAGCAGGGTGTGGGTGTCGAGGAGCAGCCTCACGGCATATAGTCCCCGAAGTCCTTCAAGTGATCATCATCCTCGGACACGATGACGAGTTTTCCCCGGCCCCGGCCTGGCACGGGACGGGGCTTTTCGGCGGGCAGCCCCACCAGATTCGCGATCGGCCGAGCATTCCGAGTGATGACCAGTGCCTCGCCGGGGGCAAGTTGGTCAATGAGTTGCGGAGTTTCGCTTGCGCTTCCTCGATCGTGATCGTCGTCATGGCGTCGCCTCGTAGTTATTCAACTCCATTTTTGCGTCGCCGAGCCGGTCCGATCACACGGCGAGAGCCGCTGGCTCGTCGTCAAGGATGTCCGGCGAAAGAGCGTTCATGTAAACGGAGTGCTTCAAGCCTTGCCAAACATGGATGACCTTGGCTCCATCTTACCAAAACAACCGTACTGGCGAGGACGAGAATCAATTCCGCCTCTGCTACGTGCTCGAAACAAAAGGGGTGCTCTGAAATCGGAGAGCCTAGTACTTCCCTGAGCCCCACGCCCTTTGCGGAAACGTCGCCTGATTGGGAACATATTGGGAACAGTATTGGCAACGTCAGCCCCATGCGGCCACAATGCGAAAACACCAAGGTGGCGACGTGCGAGCCTTGGATTCCCGGACTTTAAGCACTACCGCAACCTGTTTCCAATGCGACGGCGATGGCAGAAGTACCGGACTCAAAATCCGGTGGGGTAACACCCGCGTCGGTTCGAGTCCCACCTTCGGTCGTAAAAGCCTATCCGAGTCAGCGGGCTCGAAACCCGAAACCGGGCGAATTCGAGCCCACTGGAATAGGCTCCAAGCAGCGTAACGACTTACGACAAGCCTGCGCATTCACCTCTGCCAATAGAATGTCGGATTGAACGCCCCGGTTCGAGCTGGCCAGGATATGCGCCGTGGCCAGCGTGGACAGTAGCCTACCAAGTGCCGGTTCTTGGCCCATCCGACGGCAGCAGACCGCCTCGGCTATCCCTGGGATCACGAAGCCACCGAAGTCCTCTTGTGGTCTCAGGAGTGGTCTGCTTTACTTTCAGCGCTCGATCCTGGGATGGATCCGACGTCTCCACGAGAAAGGACTCCCTATGTTCAGGCCCCTGACAATCGCCCTCGCCGTCATGGCTCTTCTCGGGGCCGGGTCGGCCGGCTGGGCCGAGCCCATCACCTACGACTTCAGCGGGACTTTCATTGGTGGCCCAGGGGCTGTCATGACCGGCCCTTTCTCCGGCTCGTTTACCATCGATAGCGACCCCTCCGTGGGCTCGGACGGCACGCTCATCGAGAGGGGCAGCGACGTCACGATCAGGATCGGGAATTACGTATTCGAGAATAATCCACAAAATCCAAATACATTAGCATGGATTAGCGTCTCCGATCAGCCGAATGTGGCCCGCCCGGTCGTTGCGGATCTGGTAGGGTATATCGGCTCAATTGGTCTGAATTTCGCCATGACGTTCTATAATCCGGGTTCGGTCCCGCAATACCTGAATCTCGGCAACTATATCTTTTCGCCGGGCACGCTCGGCTCCTTCAACATGAATTATCAACCAGGGGGCACGATCACCAGCATGAACTACGGGACCATCACGTCCATTGACTTGGTGTCCGCACCCGAGCTCGAGCACGCTCATCATCTTCGCCGTCCTGGGAATCGCGGCGAGCGCGTTGCGCTCCTGCCGCTCTCTATTCAAGGCTCGCTGAAGTTTCATCGAGAAAAAATCGACGCCTGGGAGTACTTGTAAGTGGCATGAGACTGAGAGGATCGGACAATCCCCCGGCATGGGACCGATCGCGGATTCAGCAGCGCTTTCGATCATTTGATGAGCAGCGCTCGGGGTTCTTATTCCCGGGGCGTCAATAAGACCGTTTATCTCTGTTTCTGGTTCTCGAGGAGACGATCGTTCGCAGGCTAGCGCTCGGTTTCCTTGTTCGCGACGCGCATCAATGAGATCGTTTGTCTCTGTTTCTGGTTCTTGAAAACGCATGGACGGGCAAGCAAACGTCTTGTTCGCGCCTAAGCACGGAGATAAATTATCAGACTATTCTTGTATTTACAGAGTAAGAAATATAATTATTATTTACAACTTGTTAATTAAATAATTATATATGACAATTCATTATGTCAGCCATTTCGCCTAACTGCGCGGACGTGGATTTTCGGGCAACTTTCTTCACATCGCCAGATTGACCCGGCAGTCTGAAGATCGTCGGCAGTCAAGTACGGCCGCAATGTCGATCGAGCCTCGACGCACCTAACTTGTTCCCCAACTCACGCGCGTTATGCTCGATGTCGCTGAATTCACCATCGCCTTGGCGCAACCGTGGAGTTGGGCCGCTGGCTCATCAACAAGGCGAGGCCCAGAGGCTGCTTGACAGCGTCGCGAGCCGTCACGAGTCCAGCCGTTCGTGTCGAACACGATCTTGGGATTCAAGACACGGGACGCACCATCCTCAGTGGAAGTGGCCTGGTGGCTCGGGTCCTGGTCGAAGAGCCCGCTGAACCGCGGATCGCGCCTCAACAAGGAGAAAACGATTGGAACGAGCACGATAACACCCCTCGCCCAGTGCGCGTTGGTGCGGCTCCGGCAACGGTTCAGAATCGGCGTGAACGAGCGATGTGAGAACAAGTCTTCGTGAAGTATGGGATGTCCAATCCACCCTTGATAGCGCAGGAGTCAGCGACGCTTGTGCCGTCAAGCGGTCGAGTCGCCCGTAACGGGTTCATCACTGCCCCAGGCTCTGGTCCAGGACCGCAAGCAGCTCCGCTTTAGATTCTACCATTGTAACTTCTCCGCGTGGTGGCGCATCTTTTGAACGAAGTCATGCAACCTTACCGAGAGCGGTTGGGATTCCGCGGTGATATAGTTGTAATACACCTTGGAGCACTTGATGCCCATTGGTGGTGACGTGCCACCGTCGACTTCTTGGTACTTTCTTGATTAGTCCACGCACGTGCAGCCGTTTGAGCAAACGCCCGACGGCCGCACTCTGGCGACGACGTTCCACCAGATCGGCGGTCGTGCCATACAACGCTTCGCGGATGTCGACGTTGCGGAAGCCACGCAACACGTGGTCACCATCCAACACGGCGGCGAACAATTTGACGTCCGGTCCGCTGGCCGGGTTGAACCCCGCGTAACTCCGACCGGCTTTCACCACGGGTTCGGTGAGCTTTTCGACCTTTCGATAGGCCGGCGCCGGATTGTCGACCACCGAGAGCGCCTCCAAGTAGCGTTCATTGGCAGCCAGGGCGAGTTCGCGGTAGCGATACAGGTTGATCACGCTTTTGTTCATCGGGCACCACGCCATCTCGCGGCGTCCCTTATGAGTCCGCATCCGCCGGACGCGAAACTCATACGGATCGTTGATGACCGTCTCGATTCGCAGGACCAGACCGAATTTGTCGTACATCTTCAGCCAGTTGTTCTTCATCCGATGTTTGATCCTGGCGCCGGGCCAGCGATCTTTCTGGCAACGGGTGAGTACCTCCCCGTCAAACCGGGGATGGAACCGTCGGCCCAGGAAAGTCAGGATATCCTTGGCCGAGAAGGAGATCGCGGCATGGTCCAAGAGCCGCGGATAGAGACCAGCCAGTGACTCGCGGCTGGTGAAGATCAGATCAGTGGCGTATTCGGCTTGATCGATGACCCAATAATAACTGAAGCCGCGAAACCATCGCTCTTTCATCAAGGGGTTAACCTGGCGAACCAGACGGTTGAGGATCTTTCGCCAGTTCAATTGACCGAACGAATCGGCCAACTTTTGAGCCGTCTTGGGATCGTCCAAGACTGTAAAAGCATTGTCTTGGAGGTTGAATCCGAGACCCTGCTTGAGCATCTGCTTTTCGAGCCAGGAGTGACCGTTGACATAGACCTGGACCGTGAAGGGGAACCAGGTGGTCAGGCGAATGTAGATCAGACCCAGTTGGGGGTCGAGGAAGTAGAAGTAAAGCACACGCTGGGGTCGGCGTGCGTTGACCAGCCGAGGACACCCCTTGCCATACACGAGCCTGAAGCTGGGGCAAGTCTCCATGCAGCAGAGGACACAGATCAATCCCTCGGCGATGGGCCGCAGCCGCAAGATCTCATCGACCAACTTATCCTTGCGGTGATGGCCTTGAAGGAACCGGTATTCAGCGCCGGAGTCTTGGGCCAGCTGCTTGGCAAATTCGACAAGGGTTTCGGACTGTTTCTCGGCAAAGGCCATGAAGTCGCATCGCCGGATCTTGAGGACGCAATCGACGAAGCCTTCAAGGGCCGCTCCATTGGTGATGGGCAAGTAGCCCTTGAAAATGACTCGGTCAAAACAGGAGAGCACTGCGACGATGAGCTTGGTAAACTTGGTGACGAAACGCGAAAGCGTCTTCATGGCGTTCTGCTCCAAGGTGATTGTCTCGATAACACCATTTTGGCAGCAGAACGCCGTTTTTGCTCATCCTTTTTGGTTGCGGCTCCGCCGCGTTAGGGTTATTGGGGTCGACGAGAGCGTAGTACGTCGCGCCATTCACCAGCGGAACAACGCCCTGGCCGGGCACGGGAATCTGATTGACGGTCTGGCCTGGGGCGGCGGTGTATTTGAGCGGGTCGCCGTTTTGGAAGCCGGGGTCGAAGCCGAACTGAATCGGGGTCTGCGCCGTGACAGCCTCAGTCCCTGTCGCCCCCACGCTAGTGACGAGGATCGGTACCGGCGTGCTGGCCGTGGCGTTGGCATAGGTGGCTGCCAACTGGATCGTCGTCGTGTTGATCACGATAACGTAATAGGTGTTGCCGCTCTGCAAGTGGGTCAGCGGAGCGCCGGCGGAGGTGTATGTGATCGCCTCGCCGGTGGTGAAGCCATGGGCCAAGCCCAAATTGATGGTATTCGCCGAGTTATCGACGCTCGGCTGAGTCTGGAACGCGATCGTGTCCGGCGTGCCGAATGGGGCGAGTGTCTGGTCGCCGCTGGCCTGGGTGGGGTCAAGCGGGATGACCTTGCCGCCGGGCGCAGCGGCCAGCTCGATCGTTTCGGAATTGATGGGAATGACGTAGTAGTGGCCGCCGCTCGTCAGGCCGCCCACGGGGTTGCCGGTGCTGGTGTAGGTCACCTCCTCGTTGGCGGTTAGCCCGGGGGGGACCAAAAACTGGATCTGGTTGTTGCTCACGCCCGAACCAGAAAAGAACGGGTATGGGGTCGTCTGGTCCACCTGGGTGAAGGGCACGCTCACGCCGGTGACCGTGTCGGTCAGAATCGGGATGGGGGCCAGGACGACGGGAATCGGCACCGCGGCCGTTGCGTCGGCATAGCTTGCCGCGAGCTGAATGCGATGATCGCCCGGTTTGTTGGTGACGATGACGTAATAGGTGTTGCCGCTGGTCAGCCCATTGATCGTGCCCCCTGCGCCACTGTCGTAGATGATGGCTTCGCCTGTTGTGAAGCCGGGGTCGGTTGTGCCGAAGTCGAGTGTGTTGGGCTCGGTCGGGTCGTTGGAGCCGTGGACGGTCGTGAAGGGGTTGAAGGTCGCCGTCACCGGAGCCGTCGGACTGTCGCCGATGTCGGA
This sequence comes from uncultured Planctomycetota bacterium, assembly GCA_963818265.1. Taxonomy (GTDB): domain Bacteria; phylum Planctomycetota; class Planctomycetia; order Isosphaerales; family Isosphaeraceae; genus CAWFRS01. The sequence continues at coordinate 219,136 of CAWFRS010000007.1, forward strand.
CTGAGTGCCCGACGTCACGGACCCATCGACAATCGCCTGGATGTCGCCGATCGAGAAATTGAACGCGACCGCCGCACCCGCGATCCCGTCGTAGTAGGACGCCGTCGACACGGTGTTCGCGTTCAAGTTGTTTCCCGTCGCCGTGATCACGTCGTTGCCACCGGCATCGATATTGGCGTATTGAGAAATGATCGACTTGGCGGTCAGCGAGTCGATGCCGATCGCCGCCGAGAGCTGTTCGCGTGCTTCGGTCGAGCCATCGGTGGCCAGCCAGCCTTCCACTGAGTTCAACGCGCCCAAGTTTTGATTGACGCGGGACACATTACCGGTAATGGACGCGGCGGTCGACGTAATGTTCACGTTGCCCGCGGACGTGACCTGAGTGCCGGAATCCACCAGCGTGTTGGCCGTCGGAATCCCGATGGCGATCGCGAACGCGAGACCCAACTGACTTTGCTGCTTGTTGCTACCGAACTGGCCGAAATAGATCGCCTCTCCCTCAGCATCGGACGACGCGTTCGAGGTAAGGTTGACGCTGGACCCGGCGATCTGGCTATTCGGGGTGAGCGACTGAGTGCCCGATGCCTCGCCCGGGACGAGATGAGAAAGCGCGATCCCGTTTATTGCGTTGGCCCGCGTCGAGGCCAGGCGGAGGGTCGTGCCGCTGTCGGCGATCACGAAGTAGGTGGCGCCGCTCGTCAGGCCGGTGATGGGCGCGCCGGTACTGGCGTAGGTCACCGAGTCGCCCGTGTTCAGGTTGTCGGCGGCGGCAAAGTTGATCTCGCCTGTCGTACCGTTGACCTGTGTGGCATTGAAATCCTGCGCGGTTCCCTGACCCACTTCCAGATTGGCAGTTGCCTCCTTGAGGAGGAACGAGATGGGGAGGGAGGCGATATCGCTAATACCCGGCAGCGCGTTACTGATGAGGCCTTGGGCCCAGGTGGCGTTGGCGCCGCTGAGCTGGCCCAGCTCCGCCAGGAGGTCCATGTCGCCTGCGTTCGAGCTCACATCAATGTCGCCCCCCAGCACGGTCGCCCCGGCGAGGTTGACCGAGGCCTCGCGGGCCAGCACTGAGAGGCTGCTGAACGACGCGTTTCCCAGCGAGTAGTTGGTGTTCTGGGCGTTCAGCGTGATGTCGCCGGCCGTATACGGGTTGGTGGGGAGTACTTGCGCCAGCAGGTCGGGCGCCCGAGTCGAGCGTGACGTGCGGGTGATTGAAATCGACGTTGAGGATCGGATTCAGCGTGTCGGGGTCTTCCGAAGTCATCGTAAGGCGCCGGAATTGCCAACGGATGGCGCGGTGAGGTAGACCGTGGACGAGCCGATGTTGCGTGTCGAGACCGTGACGTTACTCTCGACCTCGACCCCTTGCATGTTCAGGATCGACAAGTCGCCACCTTCGGTGTTCACCGTGCCCTCCACGGTGAAAAGATTCGGCGAGGCAAGCTGGCCACCCGTGCCGCTAGCGGCACCCAGGGCCTGGAACGTGAACGCGTTACCCTCCCCAACGAGACCCGCCAGGTGGACCTGGCCCATGTCTCCAAAGGTCAGCGTCACGTCATGCGTGAGGTTGAGGGACAGGTTGGTGTAATTCGTCGCGGAGTCGGCGCTGTATTGGAGACTACCACCGCTTGTCCGCAGCCAGACCTGATCGCCCACGGTCCCGAGGATCGTGGCCGCGTTACCCGCATCATAGGTGACGCTTACCGCCAAGAGCGTCCGGTTTTCCAGAAACTCGAGCTCGAGCGGGAGCGCACGCTGCCATCGCCCCAATTGGCGCACCGCCTTGCGCTGCGCGACCGACCGTTTACGATTCCACGACTTCTTCCAAGGCGAGTGAGCCATGACGAAATCTCTCATTCGGTGAGAATCAAGGTCGGCCCTGGGATGGGCGGTCGACGGCTTCGAAAGCACGAGCTCAACAGGCCTGTAACTCGTTCAGGCGTAACCTTTTGGTATCTCTATCAAGTCGCGCTGACTCGAGCGCGCAAGCCGAACGGGAACCTTTGGCAAGCGGAAAAACGTCCACCGGACGTGGAAACCGACTTGGAGCTCGCTTATCCTTTTAAGGAGACCGGCGCCAACCGCAGCGCCGAGCGGTCTTCGTGCGACGATGACAGCAAGCTCTCGGCTCGCTGGCGATCTTTTTTGCAATCTCCACATTACAGTCCGAAGAAAATGCTTTTCGTCAGTCATCGAATAACAAAGTTTTTTGCCGCATGACCAAGCAGGACGAAGAAAATCGGAACGATGCGAACCAGCCGGCTGCGGAATTGTTGCCAGTCCTCTACGACGAGCTACGTCGCCTGGCCACGGCTTTGACGGCGAGGCTGACCCCCGGCCAGACCCTTCAGCCAACCGCCCTGGTGCACGAGGCGTATCTCCGCCTGGTGCGGAATAAAGACCCCGGTTGGAACGACCGGCGCCATTTTTTCGGCGCGGCCGCACAGGCGATGCGCGATATCTTGATCGACCAGGCCCGCCACAAAGCCAGTGTCAAACATGGGGGGAAGGCACAGCGGATCGAGCTCGCCGACCGGCTGGCCTGGATCGAACCGCCCAGCGGCGATATGCTGGCACTCGATGACGCGATCCAGCAGCTCCACGCGGAAGACGCGCGTCTGGCGGAAATTGTCAGGCTCCGCTATTACACGGGGCTCTCCCTCGATGAAACGGCGGAGGTGATCGGCGTGTCGGTCAGTACCGTCACACGCGATTGGCGATGCGCCCGGGCGTGGCTCGCAGAGAGGCTGGACGAAAATGCTTCTTGAATCAGCGCTGCGAGAGATCGCTCTCAAGAACCGCCCGGCTTTGTCGGCCGTCAGCGCGGAGTAATCGCCCAGCGCTCCGAGCGACGATCAGTCAATGAATGAGGAACACCGCCCCAGTTTCAGGACTCTGTTCGTCCAGGCGCTCGATTTACCTCCAGAGGAACGGGGCGCCTTCCTTGAAGCTGCCTGTCGCGGTGAACCCGAGCCTCCGCGCAAGGTCGAACGCCTGCTGGATCGCGACGCGAGCTTGGAATTCGCGAAAGTTGATCAAGTCTTCCTGAAAAGCCCACTGGTCCGCAGCACCGAGGAAACGACACCCGACGACTCTACACAGCCCGTGAGACATGGGCCCGCGCTCCCCTCGCACATCGGCCGCTATCGCATTCTCCGCCGGCACGCCGAAGGGGGCATGGGCACCGTGTACGAGGCCGAGCAGGATAACCCGCGCAGGACGGTCGCGCTCAAGGTGATGCGCTCCGAGCTTGTCTCCGCCGAGCTCGTCAAACGTTTCCGAAACGAAGCTCAGATTTTGGCCCGGCTCCAGCATCCCGGGATCGCCCAGATCCATGAAGCGGGCTTGAGTGAAGATGGCCGGCCGTTCTTCGCCATGGAGTTCATCCGAGGGATGCCGCCGGATGAGTACGCTCGTGGCCGCAATCTGGATCCCCGCGCGCGCCTCGAATTGCTGGCCAGGGTTTGCGACGCGGTGCAACATGCCCACGAAAGGGGGGTGATTCATCGGGACTTGAAGCCCGGCAACATCCTGGTCGAGGAATCGGGACAACCCAAGGTGCTCGACTTCGGCGTTGCCCACGTCACGGCCGCCGACGTTCTGGCGACCGCGAGCCAGACCCGGACCGGCCAGTTGCTGGGCACGCTCTCCTACATGAGCCCCGAACAGCTCGCCGGCAACGCGAGCGGGCTCGACGGCCGTTCCGACGTTTACACGCTGGGAGTGATCCTTTTCGAGCTATTGGCTCGGAGGTTGCCGTACCATCTCGACCAGCTTCCGATGCACGAGGTCGCCCGGGTGATCGAGCAAGAGGAACCGTCAAGGCTGGGCTCGATCGACAAATTCTACCGCGGCGACGTCGAGATTGTCGTTGCCAAGGCGCTCGAGAAGGACAGGACTCGGCGCTACGCCACGGCGGGCGACCTGGCGTCGGACATCCGGCGCTACCTGCGTGGGGAACCAATCCTGGCCCGGACGGCCTCGGCGCTTTACCAGATCCGCAGGTTCACACGACGGCACAGGGCGCTGGTGGCGGCAGTCTCAGGCATCATCGTCACTCTTGTCGCCGGGACCGTCGTTTCGATCGTGTTTGCATTACGCGCCGCTGAAAATGCCAGACTCGCTTCGGAGAGTGCCCGCGTGGCGAGCGAACGAGAGCGTGACGCCACTGATCAGAGCTATCGCGCCCGCATCGCGGCCGCGACTGCGGCACTCATGCAGCACGATGTTGTCGATGCAGCCCGCCATTTGGGCGCCGCACCCGAAGGGCTGCGAGGCTGGGAATGGAATCACTTGCGCAGCAGGCTCGACGACAGCAAGATCGTGTTCAGCGTACGCACAGGAGAGCGCGGTTTTCTGCTCCACGACACCAAAGGCATCCGGATCGCTGGTTTGACGAAAACGGGCGTACGCATCTGCGATGTTGACGATGTCGAACTTTTAGTCCGTACGTTTCAGGTCGAGTTCGAGTTGCCGGACGAACGTTGTTTGATCCCGACACGGAATGGCCTCAGGATTCTGTGCGAGAAGCGGGACAAGGGTAACCAGGGCCCAGACTTTCAGGAAGGATCAGTGACTGACTCGAACATCGAGTGGCTCGTGGACGAAGAAGGTCGCAAAAAGACGCGACTGGAAGGCCCCCCGGGGTTCGCAATACTCGGGATGTCCGTTAGCCCAGACGGGTCGCGTGTGGCGGTGCGATGGTCCGATGACCAAAACAAATCGGGAACCATCTTCGTGCACAGTCTCGATTCAAATCATTCGCACGCAGTCGGCCCGAAGGCTGGCCTGACGACCTGGTCATGGGCTTTCAGTCCTGATGGAACGCGAATTGCAATGGCCAACGAAGACGGCACGACCAGGCTGTGCGATAGCTCCACAGGCGCGCTTGTCGCCCAATGCCGCGGACACTTGAGCAAGGTATTGAAAGTTGCGTTTCGTCCCGATGGCAAGCGTTTGGTAACGACCTCGGCGGATGGCACGGTCCGCCAGTGGGACGCGACAACGGGCCGGGAGGTCGAGTCGCCCTACGTGCGACACACGGGGGAAGTCACGGCGGCGGCGTACAGCCCCGATGGAGTTTGGGTTGCTTCGGGCGGCACCGACAGGACCGTCCGCCTTTGGGATGCGGAGAACCAGCAAGATCTGGCAGTACTTCATGGCCATACCGGGGTTGTCGATGACCTGGCGTTCAAGCCGGGCGGCGGACAGCTCATTTCGGCGAGTTTTGGGGAAGGCAATTACGCCGGCGATGGCACAGTCCGGCAGTGGGAGGTCGCTTCAGAAGGTGGCGTGTCAGTGCTCCGCGGACACACGAGCTACGTCTACCCGGTAGCGTACAGTCCCGACGGACACTGGATCGCTTCGGGTAGCTGGGACGACACTATCCGTCTGTGGGATGCGGAAACCCGAGAGACTTGCGAAGTCCTGCCCACGACGAGTCTTGTGAGTGCGTTGGCGTTCAGTCCGGACAGCTCGTGGTTCGCTTCCGAGTGCGCGACTTCGAACTCATCGGAAATCCGAACGTCGCCAGTGGCCGGATCCAGAAGACATTCTCTTCTCACGTGGCCAGGACGGCTTGCGCCGTTCACCCGGATGGGACAAGTATTGCAGTGTTGGACGAGAACGGGCGCGTGAATATCCTGGACGTGAAAACCGGCGCGGAAATCCAATCTTTCCAGAGGCGGAAAGTCGGCGGCAAGGCATCGCTGGCATACAGCCCGGATGGACGACTTCTCGCGAGTTGTGGGTTCGGCGACGCGCAAGTCGAAATCTGGGACACACGCTTGCAGCGTCAGTCGGGCCGGCTGATCGGTCATTCGTCGGACGCCGTTTTTTCCGTAGCGTTCAGCAGCAATGGACGTCTACTGGCTTCCTGCGGAAGAGATCGCACGGTCCGGGTGTGGGATGTGGCCACGACAGAATGTGTGGCCGTTTTGACCGGACACACCGACGAGGTGTTCTCGGCGGTCTTTCATCCGGATGGGACGAGGCTTGCCTCAGGCGGCCGCGATCGGGCCGTCTGGCTCTGGGACCTTGCCACCGGCCACGAGGTCGCTCGGCTCGAGGGACACACGAACTACATCTACTCCCTGGCATTCAGTCCCGACGGCAAGAGCCTGGTATCCGGCTCCGGCGACAATACCGTCCGGATCTGGGACACCGAGCCGCCGGCGCGGCGGCAACAGGCCCGGCGCGAAGCTGAGACCCTGCGGCCCGAGGCCGAGCGCCTGGTGGAGGATCTGTTCCGGGAAAAGAAGGATGCGACCCTTGTCGCTGCCGCCGTAAGGGCGAATCCGTTACTGACCGAGCCCCAACGGAAAGCCGCCTTACGCGCCGTGATGAAAAGGTCCGCGCCATGCGCGACGCGATCACCCGCTGAGAGACCAAGTCGCGGGCAATGGCCGCTCCCACGTGCGGGTACAAGCCGGTTCCTTTCCGCTGGAACATTCCATATCTGTTAGTGCAAATACTTGGGTAGTCGGTCCGACTACGATTCGCGTGCATCATGATCAAAGGGAGTCGGGTGTGCTCTTTACACCTGACGCAGAATCGACCACAATCGCCGCCCAGTTCACCGACCCGGATGGCAAAGATCACGAGATCACTGGCACCCGCGAATGAAGTGGGCAGTCGCCGCATAAATAACGCTCCCGACTGGCTCCGGGCTACATCCGGCGTTCCCTGGGCGGGTTTCCGGATGGGGATGCCGCTTACCGTCGCCCGTAGATGGATGTTGACAGAAGCACAGGCGGCGGGAATCGCACTCATTCCATGCCTCTGGACGCGACCGAACAACTTCGACAACGCCGAAGCCCAGGCGGCGGGCCGACGCTCTGTGCTCGAGATTCGCCTTCGAGCGGAGCGGACGATTCCAGCCTCGCAGGGGAAAAATAGGGTAAGATATTGCCCATGCGACCCCAATGTTGGTTCAATGCATTCGCTCTGTGGTTTTTTGCATCCGGAGGCAGAGCAACGCATTAGCAACGCAATTCCCACGTGGACCCAATGCCGGGTTTCTAGCCTCGAATATTAGATCCACAGCCGTCGCTGTGGGCCGCGAACGTTGGGTGGTGATGGACATCTTGTGCCGGCTGGGCAGGATTGCCCTGAGCCGCTCGCGTAAGGATCTCAGGGGCAGGGTCGTGCTTTGACGCCACGACGAAACGATCCAGCTCCTTCGGCGACGAAGGCCGTTCCTTGAGAAAGAATCTCGTGCAGCCACGAGCCGGCAACGCAGTGCAGGACCATGTGTTTGGGCGCGAGGGATCCTAGCCAGCTCGATGAATCGATCGAAGTTAGATCGAATTCTTCAACTGTTCCAATCCCGTGGCCAGCGCCAAGATCCCGGCTCGGACGGTCTCCGGCAACACGGGCCAAGCGGCCACCACGACGGCCAGGTTCGGGTCATCGTTTACCGAACTGGTCGCGCTTTCGGTCGCGCCTGGGACGCGTACCGCCGTTTGCTGTCGCTTCTTGGCGGAGATGACGCCTGTCTGCGTTCGTCGTAGTCTCACTGCAATCAGGAAGGTTAGACGTGTCTTGACACTCGCTGTCGCCTGTTAACGCTTGTGCACAAAAAGTGGAGGCGGCGGGAATTGCACCGGCGTAATCGGCGTCGATCAGAAACCACCGTGGATTGCTTCGATCACGGGTATTCACGCAGTATCGGCTTGGCAGCGTAGCGTCTTCGGAAATTTTACCCGAAGCTGTCGACGACGGCACGATCCAGTGCGGGCCATCGCATACCCGGCTGGCTGACGCCGAAGCGGCCTGCCAGACTCACGTATGATGTTGGGCTTCGGGGCCGTCAGCTTCTGCAAATCTTCTGCACATGTTGCCCATGTCAGCCCAACGCGACTACAATGCGACCATTAGCCGGGGCTATCGTGAACCCAGGCAAAATCCTTGAAACCTACGTCAAATCGATATCAGCCCAACGTCAGACAAATGGCAGACGTACCGGACTCAAAATCCGGTGGGGTAACACCCGTGTGGGTTCGAGTCCCACCTTCGGTCGTAAAAGCCTATCCGAGTCAGCGGGCTCGAAACCCGAAACCGGGCGAATTCGAGCCCACTGGAATAGGCTCCAAGCAGCGTAACGACTTACGACAAGCCTGCGCATTCACCTCTGCCAATAGAATGTCGGATTGAACGCCCCGGTTCGAGCTGGCCAGGATATGCGCCGTGGCCAGCGTGGACAGTAGCCTACCAAGTGCCGGTTCTTGGCCCATCCGACGGCAGCAGACCGCCTCGGCTATCCCTGGGATCACGAAGCCACCGAAGTCCTCTTGTGGTCTCAGGAGTGGTCTGCTTTACTTTCAGTGCTCGATCCTGGGATGGATCCGACGTCTCCACGAGAAAGGACTCCCTATGTTCAGGCCCCTGACAATCGCCCTCGCCGTCATGGCTCTTCTCGGGGCCGGGTCGGCCGGCTGGGCCGAGCCCATCACCTACGACTTCAGCGGGACTTTCATTGGTGGCCCAGGGGCTGTCATGACCGGCCCTTTCTCCGGCTCGTTTACCATCGATAGCGACCCCTCCGTGGGCTCGGACGGCACGCTCATCGAGAGGGGCAGCGACGTCACGATCAGGATCGGGAATTACGTATTCGAGAATAATCCACAAAATCCAAATACATTAGCATGAATTAGCGTCTCCGATCAGCCGAATGTGGCCCGCCCGGTCGTTGCGGATCTGGTAGGGTATATCGGCTCAATTGGTCTGAATTTCGCCATGACGTTCTATAATCCGGGTTCGGTCCCACAATACCTGAATCTCGGCAACTATATCTTTTCGCCGGGCACGCTCGGCTCCTTCAACATGAATTATCAACCAGGGGGCACGATCACCAGCATGAACTACGGGACCATCACGTCTATTGATCTGGTGTCCGCACCCGAAGCTCGAGCACGCTCATCATCTTCGCCGTCCTGGGAATCGCGGCGAGCGCATCGCGCTCCTGCCGCTCTCTATTCAAGGCTCGCTGAAGTTTCATCGAGAAAAAATCGACGCCTGGGAGTACTTGTAAGTGGCATGAGACTGAGAGGATCGGACAATCCCGGCATGGGACCGATCGCGGATTCAGCAGCGCTTTCGATCATTTGATGAGCAGCGCTCGGGGTTCTTATTCCCGGGGCGTCAATAAGACCGTTTATCTCTGTTTCTGGTTCTCGAGGAGACGATCGTTCGCAGGCTAGCGCTCGGTTTCCTTGTTCGCGACGCGCATCAATCAGATCGTTTGTCTCTGTTTCTGGTTCTTGAAAAGGCATGGACGGGCAAGCAAACGTCTTGTTCGCGCCCAAGCACGGAGATAAATTATCAGAATATTATTGTATTTATAGAGTAAGAAATATAATTATTATTTATAACTTGTTAATTAAATAATTATATATGACAATTCATTATGTCAGCCATTTCGCCTAACGCGCGAACGTGGATTTTCGGGCAACTTTCTTCACATCGCCAGATTGACCCAGCAGTCTGAAGATCGTCGGCAGTCAAGTAGGGCCGCAATGTCGATCGAGCCTCGACGCACCTAACTTGTTCCCCAACTCACGCGTTATGCTCGATGTCGCTGAATTCACCATCGCCTTGGCGCAACCGCGGAGTTGGGCCGCTGGCTCATCAACAAGGCGAGGCCCAGAGGCTGCTTGACAGCGTCGCGAGCCGTCACGAGTCCAGCCGTTCGTGTCGAACACGATCTTGGGATTCAAGACACGGGACGCACCATCCTCAGTGGAAGTGGCCTGGTGGCTCGGGTCCTGGTCGAAGAGCCCGCTGAACCGCGGATCGCGCCTCAACAAGGAGAAAACGATTGGAACGAGCACGATAACGCCCCTCGCCCAGTGCGCGTTGGTGCGGCTCCGGCAACGGTTCAGAATCGGCGTGAACGAGCGATGTGAGAACAAGTCTTCGTGAAGTATGGGATGTCCAATCCACCCTTGATAGCGCAGGAGTCAGCGACGCTTGTGGCGTCAAGCGATCGAGTCGCCCGTAACGGGTTCATCGCTGCCCCAGGCTCTGGTCCAGGACCGCAAGCAGCTCCGCTTTAGGAGCTTCGTCTTGGCAGCCTGGTCATCCTGCTGCGGCCAGCACGGCAGCCCGTGGTGTGCGATACGATGGTGGCTCAAGCACGACGACGTTTTTCACCGGTCCCGTTCTTGTCCTGAGCCCGATCTGGCGCGTGCCGTCGCGCCACATCTCGTCTTGACGATTGCATCCACGCGCAAAACGCGCGCCGAGCAGCGTGGTTGGCGCGCTGATCTCGGCGTACACTTCTCAGCCGCCGAACGCGCTGCCGTCTTCGTGATCGGAATTGACTCCATTTCCCTGATCGGTCCCACGCTTGGTCCGGCAACGCGTCGGCCTCGGCCTTGAGGCAGTCGTGGGCCGCATAGCCGAAGATGAAGCGGACGTTCCCCGCATCGTCCCAGGAATCGAGGTCCGCGGTCTCGGCGATGGTCGAGCCATCCCGTAGCAGGATCCGCTCGTCGCCGAGATCCAGGTCCTTGTTCTCGGCGATCTTGGTGTCGCCGCGGAGCAGGACCTTCTTGAAGCCGGCCCGGATGCACAGCGCCACGGCCTTGTTCAGGTATTCGCCGGCCCGCTCCTGCGATGGGCGATTGCCGCTACGATTGAGCAGGAATAGCGGTTCGGCCGTATTGGCCAGCGAGACCAAGAGCACATGGTAGCCCCATAGGCCGTTGTAGGCGATGTCCACTCCCTGCTTGCACTCGGCATCGGTCGCGACGATGGTGCCGTCGGCGTCGATGATCGCCTCGTTGAAAAACTCGTCGGGTTGCTGTCCCCAGACCCGCAGACGCGCTTCGTTGAAAGCGTTCATCAAGTCGAGGACATCGGCCTCGGAGTCTAGCGGCGGCAGAAGTCGCCAGAGGTGGTCGGATCGGGGATCCGTTGGGCCCCCAGAGCATCGAGATACACCTCGTCGTTGCGCAGCAGCTCGAGGTGTTCGAGGCGGCGGCCGCCGGCGAGGATGTTCAAGGCGATACTCAGCACGTGATCGGATTCGTGATAGGGAAGGTGCCGTTTGAGCAGATGGAGGGTGCAATCGATCTCGTCGATCAGACCGACCTTCTGGGCCAGCAGCAAAATGGCGCCGATCCCGCCGGCACTGAGACCGCGGACGCGATCGGCGTGTTCGTAGTGGATATTGGTCGCGGTCATCATGGGTATAGGCCGCTCCGGCCCCGGCGTGTTGTCGAGTCGGTTCTTGATTCGCCGTCGCGCTTCGTGGAAGAATCTCTTCTTGCGTGCCGCGTGTTTCTTTCGGAGAGCAGCGCTCACTCGAAAACCCCCTTGTCTTGGAATAGTGAGGATGTGTTCTTACCTCTATTATTCCAAAAACTCGCGGGGTTTTCGAGCTATTTCCCGGAAATCTTGCCGTTCGGGATATATATCACGCTTGGTTCAGGATTAGTACGAAGGGTATTCACTTGACTTCTTTCGACCGTGTGAGGTCCGCTCCCGGCCCGAGGTTGCTCCGATGATCCGCTACGAGGCGGCCCCGACTTATCCAGCGATTCTAGACCGCTTCTGCGATTGGCGAGATGACGAAGCGCGGGTCGATTGCGTCGCACGATATGACCCGGTGATCCGTGTCTCCTGCCGCGACTATCAGCTCAGCGCCGAAAATGCCGATGAGCTTTGCCAGCGGGTCTGGATCGACATGGCGCGACGGATGCGCAGCTTTCCATACGACCCAGGAAAGACGTGTCGCGAGTGGCTCCGGCGGTTGTGCCAATCATGGGCGATCGATCTTTTGCGGAAGAAAAGTGTCTCGGACTTGCGGTTTCCAGGCAACAATTCGGTCGAGGCCCTGGCACGGGAATTCCCTGTCGAATCGGACGCCGAAGAACGCTCGGCACTCGAGCGCCCGTTTCTGCTGCGACTGGCCGAGGAGGTTCAGGCGAGCGTTCGGTGCCCGGTCGACGAACGGACCTGGCAGGTCTTCTGGTAGATCGCCGTCTTCGGGCAATCTGTTCGTGACGCCGCGGGCATTACGTACGACGCGGCGTTTGACGCTCAGGCGCGACCGCGCCGGATGCTTCGCGAGGAAGGACAACAACTCATGTCGGAAGCGCCCTGTGTGATCCGGGAGGCTGAGCAGTGCCCGGAGATCGATCGAAGATTCAGACCGAAAAAAAAGGTTTCCCTGATGACTGCATGCCCATCACGCGAGGCGCTCGGCCGACTCGCGGACGCCGGTTCGACCGAGTCGCAGTATCTCGCGATGGAAGCGCACGTCGAAACATGCTCCGCATGCCAGGACATCCTGGAAGGGTTGGCCGCACTATCGTCGGAGTGCGAATCTTTTCAACCCAAACGGCCACCGCTGCCAGAACACGCTCCCACGATCCCTGGTTTCGTGATCGAGCGCGAGATTGGGCGAGGCGGGATGGGGGTCGTCTACCAGGCGTGGCAGCCGCAACTGGATCGCCGCGTGGCCATCAAGGTCGTGGCCGCGAGCGTTCTGATCGGCGCGGAGGATCGCCGGCGCTGGCTACGCGAGGCCCGGGCGATCGGACGCGTCCGGCATCGCAACGTCGTCCGGCTCCACGAAGCGGGCGAACGAGACGGTTGTCTCTACCTGATCCTCGACCTGATCACCGGGGGAAGCCTGGAGGACCGCGTCACTGGCCCGCTACGCGCACGCGTCGCCGCGGAACTGATGGCCGCGGTCGCACAGGCGGTCGACGAGATCCACAAGGCCGGGCTCTTGCATCTCGACATCAAGCCCTCAAACATCCTGCTCGACGGTGTGCCTGGCGGTCCTTGGAATCAGGTCACGCCGCTGCTCGCCGACTTCGGTATTGCCCGGGAGCTGACGAGCCGGACACCACGGCGACCGCTCTGGCCGGAATGCGAGGCACGCCCTCGTTCATGGCTCCGGAACAGGTTACCGGCGGTCGCGCTGAAATCGGTCCCCAATGCGACGTTTATGCCATCGGGGCCACTCTGTACAGCCTCTTGACGGGACGTCCTCCGTTCCAGGCCGCGTCGGTGATCGAGACGCTCGACCTGGTGCGCGCCAGCGAACCCGCGCCGCCCGGGCGCTGGTGCCCGGCCTGCCCCGCGACCTTGAAACAATCGCACTGACGTGCCTGCACAAAGACCCGCGGCGCCGGTATGCATCGGCCTGGGCTTGCCGCTGACCTGGAGCGCTGGCTTGATGGTTTTCCAATTCAGGCGCGTCCGGTCTCGAAGGTCGAACGCGCGATTCGATGGTGCCGACGCCGCCCGGCATTGGCATCGATTCTGGCCGTATTCGCGCTCACCGTGACGTCGAGCCTTGTGGGCTTGCTCACGCTCTGGCGCCATTCCGAGACCGAGCGCTCGCGGGCCGAGAATGCCCTCGGCCGTGCGATCGCGAGCGACAAGGCCACCACCGGAGCGGTTCGCGACCTCGTCAGCTTGCTGACAAGGACCATGGAAGCACCGCAAATGCTCGCGCATCAACGAGTCGTCGAATCCTCGCGCGTGATACGCGATCTCACGGCGAAACTGCGACAGAACCCCGGGGCCGACACCTCGAACGTCGTCGCAACCTGCGGCCTTGAAGCCGCGCTAGCAAGGGATTTCTCGTATGGCGGTCGGTACTCGGAATCACGTGCGTTGCTCATGGACGCCATCGATCTCCTGGAGGAGCACGGGAAGGGCGCGCTTGCCCCGGAAGCCGCGCAGACATACGTGCTTTGTCTCGTGAATCTCGGGGCGGTCGCCCGGGACCAACAGCGATACGACGAGGCACTGGTCTGGCTAGAGCGCGCTGAAAAGGCGCTGGAAACCTTCGGCCGCGATCCGCAAGACTTGCAGGTGATCCTGTCGCTCGACGAAGTGCGGCGAACGACCGCGGCGCTGTACGGTTTACGCGGCCAGGATGAGTTGCGACGAAAGTTACTGGAATCGCACGTCAGCATGCTCGAGCGGCTGAGCGAGCGCGATGGAAGTGATCCCACGATCGCGTTGCTCGCCGCCGGCGCACGCGTGCTCGCGGGCACCGACAAGAACGCGACGGCAATGTTCCGCGCTGCGATGGAGACGTTTCCAGCAGATCGACGTCTCCCGAACGGGCTGAAACAAGCGCTTGCGTATTGGATCTCGCGCAATGTGCAGTCGTATCCATTCGACCCGGTGCCGACTGGCGACCCGCGGGCACGCCCGGATCCGGACGTCCACGCCCACGCGGTCATCCGAGCGATCGAATCGGAATGTCGCGCGCTGGGCGTTTACCCGGCCCTGTTTCCCGCGGCGGCACTCAGGGTGTGTGGTGTTGCGGTCGCCCGGGGCGCCGAGCAGCGAAAGGCGGGCCGCCTGGACGACGCGCGCTGGACAGCCTCATCCCTTTTTGCCTTCGGGCAGGTGCTGGCACGAAGAGCCCCCGACGATGCAGCGTTTCACGTGGTGCTCAGTGAAGCCTTCGATCAGGAGGCGAAGAACGCCTGGAAGGTCAACGACTTCCCCAGAATTGAAGCGGCAACGCGAAAGGCGCTGGTCGCGGCCTGGACCGCGATCAGCCTCGACCCCAGCAACGCGAGCGCGAGAATCAAGGTCATGGGACTTCAGGACAAGATGGCCCGCCTGACCTCCGGGCGAGCGCCGCTGCAATGAGCTCGCGACCCTTAAATTTCGCATCGGAAATGCCGGTATCGGTGGATGCCACCGCGATACGCCGTGACTACTGCGTGGCCTCACCGCCCGGGAGGCGCCGGCGATGGGCCAGTAGCCTGCCTCAACCGGTCCATGCGGTCGCCCTCGCAGGCGCCTCGCGGTAGTGAGCAGTCCTGACGAGCCGACAGCATCGTCGCCAGCGGGCTTCGATGCCCCGGGGCGGCATGCTCGCCTCCCCGGGGCGCGACATCGATCAAGTTCCGTGCTGCGTCGTCTTGCCCATCTGATCGAGGGCCATGTCGAGCGAGTCTCAAGGCCGCAACCGATGATGACCCGGTGGCCTTCACCTGGCTACGCACGCCCGCGGTCACGGCGCTCGTTCCCGATCGCCGCGCGATCAGATCCGTGCGACGAACGATCCTGACGTCGGCTTTCTTCTTCGCTTCGGCCACGTGCCCCCGCAGCGAGGCAGGCAGTTTTCCGGGATTGATGGTCTGCTTGATGTGGATGCTTCCCGGTCGCGTGCCCGGTGGGCTCACTGGCGTCGCCCGCCCGATGATCGTCGAGGGTGTGAAGATCGTGTGGTGAATCGCCGTGAGCTGAGCGACGAAATCACCGCCCGGTTTGTTATTGCCCGACGGGAAGTAGCCGTAGAATTCGCCGTCGAGTGCATTGCCGGCGATATCCTGCACGCCGGTCAGGTTCGACGGGCTTACCGAGCGGATTGTGAAGAAGTACCAGCCCCCCTTCATGTATCCGCCCTTATTGATCGTGAGAGTGGCCGTCTGTGTCCCGGTTAATGTGCCCGGAACGTCAGAGATCACGTTGAAGCGATACTTGCCGACCCGCGGGTGGTGGACCGTGGTGAGTTGATAGTTATTGGCGTCGATCACGGTCGCCGCATTCAGCCCGACCCCGTTGTTGCCAACGCCGCCAAAATCCTGGAAGGTGACGACGATCTGGCCCTGGATACGGTTGAATACGACATCGGTGACCTTCGGACCGACCGTGTCAATGACCAGGTCGGGGACAGCCGTCGACGTGGTGGTGATGGTGCCGTTGGTGGCGTCATAGGCGGTCGCCGTGACCACGTAGCTACCGTCGGTCAGGGCGATGCTCGGAGTGATACTCCAGTTACCGTTGGAGCTCGCCGTCGTTTCGCCGATCAGCACGGGTGAGCCGCCGGGCGACTGGGCATAGAGGAACACCCGGGCATCTGGCTCGCTGGCGGTGCCGTCAATCGTCGGCTGCGTGACGTTGGTGATCCCGTCGGAGTCCGAGACGCCGGAATCGCTGGCGGAGTCGAGATGTCCGGCCACGACGAATGGCCCGCCGGTGACCGTCGCGGTGTTCGTCAGATTGACGCTCGAATAATCGGTGCCGACGACATGGATCAAAAGTGGAAACGTCGACGATGTCTGGCTGGCAGCCGTCGCGTTCGTCGAATCGTAAAGATCGGCGAACGTGTGCGTCCCCGTGATTTCAAAAGTCGTGCTGGTCGGACTACTTGCAATGAGCGTCACGGTGCCGGCCGATTCGGGCGTTCCGTCACCCCAGTCGATCAAGTCTGAAAACTGGCTGGCCGTGGCGCTCGGATTGGAATCCGTGAATTCGCCAACCGGTCCACTGAAAATCACGCGCTCGGGCGTGGTCACGGTCGGTTGCGGAACGACGGGGGTCAAGGTCGGTGGCTGGATCACCGCCTGGCTGGATGCCACTGCGACGGCGCCGTTGGCCGAATTGGTGATCGTGACCGTCACCGGATAGGTGCCGACGCTGGCATAAGTGTGGTTGCCATATACGCTGTACACGGTGCCGTTGGGCGTTCCCTGCGACGTGATTCGCGTGTCGGCCGTGGAAGCGGAACCGTCGCCCCAGTTGATTGTGGCACTGTACGACGACGCCGCGCCAGGCGTCCCGGTGTCCATGAAAGTGGCCACCAACACGTCCGCGGTGCCGTTGCTGACGCTGAGTGTATTGCCCTCGATGCCTCGGATGGTTGCGCCCTGGGCATCGAGCGGTGCGGCGGCGACAGACACCGGGGGGGCGGGGGCAAGCGCGATCTCGCCGAAGAGGCCCTGGGTCTGGCCGTCGATTCCGGCGGTGAAGTAAAGCGTAGTCGGCGATCCGCCCGAGCCGCCGTTGCCGAAGAGCAGGCCCCAGACGCCCGGGTTGGTGATCGTGCCATTCGGCGTGCTCAAAGTTCCTGCGAGCGTGCCGGGCGAACCAGGAGTCGTCGGCAGTTTGATGGCGACGATCGTTCCGTTGGGCACGGTGCCCGTCGCGTTGCCGAAGTTGCCGACCAGCAGGTCGCCGCCAAATCCGCCAAATCCTGCCGGCGCGATGGCCATCCCCCAGGGCCCTGCGAGATTGGTGCCCGCGGTGTCGGTATAGATCCGATTGATGAAATTGCCGGACGTGTCGAATTCATCAACGTAACCACCCCCCGTGGTGACGATCCCCGAAGGCTTGGCGTAGGCGACATAAAGGTCGCCGTTGAGGAAGGCGATGTTGTAGGGCGTGTAGCCCGCGACGGCGCTGGGATCGACGAACTTGCCGGCGAAGGTGGTGCCTGAGACGTTCGTGAATGAGGCGTTAAAGACATCGATGCCGCTCGCGCCGGTGGTGCCGGTGAAGTCGGCCGCGTAGAGGTAGTAGGTGGTGGTGGTCCCGCTGGTCACACTTGCCTGGGCGAGCCCCGTGAAGGTGGCACCGGTCACCGTCGCCGCAGTCAGCGCCGCGGTCGAGCCTCCATTGGAGCCGGGGTTCCAGCCGGCGATGGTGCCACTGAGCGTCGCGAAAAGGAATGTGGAACGGACCGGTCCGCTGGGCCCTGGAATGGTGAAGTCGGTCGTGGCGGTGTCACTATTGAAAACCTGGCCGGTCGGTCCGGACGGCGTGCCGATCGCCGGAATCGTCACGGTGAGCGCTTGTTTGATCGGACTGCCACTGGGATTGTAAAGCGTTGAAACCCCGCTCCCCTGATCGGAGACCCAGATCGGACTTGTTGAGCTCGACGACTCGCCCCACGGATTGATCAGGTTCGGGTCGATCACGGCCGCCATCCCGCTGACGCTCGAAACCAGGTTGGTCTGGTTGAAGGCACCGGTCGCGTACAAGGTGCCGTACGGGTCCTTGATCGTGACGATCGGCGTGAAGGAACCTGCCGCGGTGTAGGTATGCGTACCCGTCACATAAAACTTGTTGCTGGCGTCTTCGGATACCGCACCGGCGGTCGTCGTGCCATCGCCCCAGTTGATGGTCGCGAGGAAGTCAGAGGCGACCGCGGCCGTCGACGTGTCGTTAAAAGTGGCGACGGTCTTGGTAAATTCGACGTCCTGCGCGGCGGCGATCGCCACACCAGTGAGATTCTCCACGCTGTCTACAGGAATCCCTTGCGTGATCGTCGCCGAGCTCGCCGCGATGGCCGTGCTCCCACTTGCCGTCTTGGTGATCGTGGTCACGACCGGGAAACTACCGGTTGTCGCGTAAGTGTGGTTGCCGTAGACGCTGAAGACGACGCCATCGGGTGTGCCTTGCGAGATGATCCGGGTGGCGGCGGTCGGTGTCGAGCCGTCGCCCCAGTTGATCGAGGCGGTGTAGTCGCCAGGTACGCCGGGCGTGCCGGTATCCATGAACGTGGCGACCAGGACGTCGCCGCCCGGGGTCGGATTGAGGGCGGTCCCCTCAACCCCGCTGACGGGCACGCCCTGCGCGACAATGGGCGCCGCCGCAATGCTGGCGGACGATACGATCGGGCTGGGAGACGAGTTGACCGGGCCCGTGGATGTCACGTTGATTGTCGTGCCGCCGACTGTCGTCGTGCCGGAGGAGCCGAGGTCGGTCAGGGTGACATGGACGGAATACGGACCAGCGGCGGCGTATGTGTGGCTGCCCAGAATGTTATAGCCATTTGAACCATTGGACTGAATGGTTCCAATCGAAGTCGTGCTGTCGCCCCAGTTGATCGTCGCGCTGAAGTCGGTGCTGGTGGTGCCGAGATCTGGCTCGGTGAAGGTCGCCACAACGACGTTATTGAGCGACTGCCCTTCGGTCGCCGTGATCGTCGAGGGCGTGCCGACCGGGGGGGTCGCCGGCTTGGTGGCGTCGACCGTCTGAAAGTTTGAGTAATTGATGACGGGTTCACCGGCGCCAAACCCGAGAACCCCGGTGCCTGTGTAGCTGAGCTGCGGAACGCTCGAGTTCACAACGAGGGTGTTTGGCCCGGGACCGCCGTCGGCGGACAGGTTAAACGTCTTGACGGCGGACTGAACCGGCCCGGTGAAATTGACGGTGTCGCCCGCGCCGGGACTGGTGAGATCGAGCGTGGTGATCCCGCCGCCCGAGAAGTTGATAAGCCCCGTGAAGGTTGAGGCCGTCACCACCCCGCCTACGATGCTGTACGTGTTGGCAGCGCCATTCGCGGAGTCGTCAATGGCGAGGGTGTTGCTGCCGCCGGTGGATCTCACCAGCACATTGCCGAGGATGTCGGTGAGCACGCCGGCATTACCGACGTTGGTCGTGCTGCCGGACCCGCTGCCGGTGTCGGTGGTTGTGGTGACACCGCCCGGCGTTGCCTCCACGTTGATTGTGTCGGTGCCGGCTTTCGAGTTGACTGATAGCGACGAGAGACCCGCGGCCGCCGCGGTGATATCCACCGTGGTTGTCGCGCCGCTATTGTTCACGTTGGCGGTCGCCGCGGTTTTGTTTCCAAAGTTAACCAGCTCAAATGCGGCAGTCCCGCCGTCATTGATCTGGTCAGTTTGTGTGGCGCCGACGGTCGGGCCATCGAGGATGTTGACCGTCGTGCTCGCCGCTGTCGCGTCAAAAACAAATGAGAGGGACGGGATCGTATCGTTCAAGGGCGAAAGATTTGAGAACGTGATCGGTCCACCGGAATGAGCTGAGTTGGTGTAGGTGATCGCGCCGGCGCCGGCACCGGTCGCCGAGTAGGTCTCACTCGTGAACGTGATACCGCCCGTGCCCGATTGAAGAGTCAGCGAGTTAACAGCCTCTCCGGTCGCCGCAGTGGGGTCGTAGACGAGGCCGGAGGCCGGCACAGGGTCGGCCGTCGTGTAGTCGAGCGTGAGTGACTGGCCGCTCGAACTGCTGGTCGTGACCGCCATCGACGTGACCGAGTCCATCGGCCCGCTCACGGTGTTTGTGCCACTACCCGACCAGCCCGCCGCCGTGGTGCCCGATGTGAGGACGATCACCTGGTCCGTATCGGTGAAGGTCTCGGTGCCTGACTGGCCCGTCGAGGAGACCGTCAAATGACTCGCCGTCGTTGTTGCGTCGTAGGTGAGTGCGCCGCTCGTGATATCAAGTGTCGAAAGTAATTTCCGATCTTCCAGAACATCGAAGGCCGCCAGCGTTCCGCGACTGCGCCGCCTCGTCGGTTCCAGAACGGTCCGATCCCCTCGTGCTGTCATCCCTTCGCGGCGATTCCGCGTTAGCCGATCAAATGCTCTCATCGGAAACATCTCCCGGGCGGTGAAAGTCCATGTCGGGTCAGCGACCAGGCGCATTCTCATCGATGTCGGTCTCCAACGCCCGATTTGCGCGGCGTCTTCGAGCCGAAGCTATTCAAGACACATTGGCACGATTCGAGATGGCGAACAGTCGAAGCGAGTTTGCGAGTAGCACAAACACGCTATCTAACATATCTTGCCTATTTGCTCTAGTCAAATCTCAAGCAGAAATATTCCTGGGACTACAGGACCTTGAAGGACCCCGAGCTGGACCATTTTCGGTGGATCGGCACGGTGCCCGTAACGAAATGAGGACATAGGAGGATGCTGGATCGCTTCGCCAGCGAAATCCGCTGCGCGGGCCGATTGCACAACCCTAACGAGGCCGCTGCCTATGCGGTCGCTCGCCCTGTCGGGGCTTCCGGGAGAGCGAGGCTCTGTCGAGCTGCCGAGGCACTCGGCTCGCAGGGACGCTGTCCCTCGCGTGGTGCAAGGTCGGGCTTGCACCGCTTCCGCGTTCATCCCGTTTTCATTGACGAACCACGCGGCACCCAGAGCGTCAGGCCTTTGTTGGAGTTCCGCCTTCAGGCGGCTTCTGACGATATCAACCAGAGCGGACCGGCTAAAGCCCGACATCCAACGGTTGCCTGCTGGAAGTCCGCCTTCAGGCGGCTTTTTACGATATCAGCCAGAGCAGACCGGCTAAAGCCCGACATCCAACGGTTGCCTGCTGGAAGTCCGCCTTCAGGCGGCTTCTGACGAACCCAAGATTGCGCCTGAGTGCGAGATTTCAACGGACCGCCGCGCAACGAAAACGGGCGGACTGCAGCGCCCCGAAAGACTCAGTCAAGGTCTACTTTTCACCACGTCACGCTCGCCCTCCCCCGGGGCTTCTAGGAGAGCGAGACTAGGCTGGTGAAACTTTGGTATTGACCATCAGAATCGGTTATCCGGTTTTGTTGTGCGCCACCGGCGAGATCGACGGAAAGTCTTGATGCATATAGCGTTCCCGAGAATCACCGAAGAGGCGCCGCGCAATACTTTTTTCGCAAATGGGGCGTGTCAAGACCAACCGTGGCCAGCGCCAGAGCGAGACTCTGTCGAGCTGCCGAGGCACTCGGCTCGGGGGACGCCGGCCCCCGGGATCGCGCAAGGGCATTCAGACGATCCAATCCGAAAGCGTCGCGAGGGCTGTTCTCGAGAAAAACGCGATTGCGCAATGCCTCAGTCGCGATCAGTCTCCGGGTCACTCGACATTGAGCCCCAAGATGCATACGCGCAGTCATTAACTTCATGCTGAAGCACGGTCGTCGCGTTGCATTGCGACAGCGCGCTGGAACGTTCGAGTGGCAAGGTTGCCGGAATACCTGGTACACTCAGGTGCAGTGCGCCCTTCCACGTAGTAGTACGAAGGGTCTTACCACGGCATGTTGCCATTGTGTGCGGCTGGGCCCGCGACCCGAGGTCACATTGATGATCCGTTGCGATGCGGGTACGACCAACCCGACACTTCTGAACCGTCTCGGTGACTGGCGTGATCACGAGGCGTGGATTGATTTCGTCTTGCGGTATGATCCGGTGATCCGGTCTGTTTCGAGTCGATACCGGCTTGACGCCGAGACCACCGAGGAACTTTGCCAGCGTGTCTGGATCGACCTGGCGCGACGAATGCGATCCTTCCGATACGACCCCGGCATGACCTTTCGCGGTTGGCTGCGGCGGTTGTGCCATTCGCGGGCCATTGATTTGCTGCGGAAGAACAAGGCCGATGCCCTGCGAGCGCTGGAGATTCGCGCGGCGGCGGCGTTGTGGCAGGACGCCAATGATTGTTTCGACGACGAGGAAGGCGTGCCATCGGAGGAGCGCCCGCGTTTGCTCCGACTGGCGGAGGAGGTTCAACACGCCGTCCGGCAGCGCGTCGAGGAGCGGACATGGGAGGTATTCTGGAGGATTGCCGTCCAGGGTCAATCGGTTCGTGAGGCTTCCGATGCCGCCGGCATCTCCTACTGCGCCGCCTTCACCGCTAATAAACGTGTTGGCCGGATGCTCCGCGAAGAGGGGAGACGGCTATTGAGTGCCCAGGTCGGAGGACCGTCGTCAGACGAACCGCACTTCGATTGAACTTCCACGCAGCCGCCAGGGTGCGCCCCATGTCGTCATGCCCTACACCCGAGACGATTGGCCAGTTCGCGAACGACCAGTTGAGCGATTCCCGCTATGCGGCGCTGGAAGCCCATGTCGAGACGTGCCCGGCCTGCCAGGGCATTCTGGAACAGTTGGCCGCGGAGTCGTCCGAGTTTGGAACTCACGAACGCCAACCGCCGCCTCCCAAACAACGGCCCACGATTCCTGGTTTCGTGATCGAGCGTGAGCTCGGGCGAGGCGGAATGGGTGTCGTTTACCAGGCGTGGCAGCCGCACCTCGATCGCCGCGTGGCCATCAAGGTCGTGAGCGCCAGCGCGGGAATTGCAGCCGAGGATCGCCGGCGCTGGCTGCGCGAGGCGCGGGCGATCGGTCGCGTCCGCCATCGCAACGTGGTGCATCTCCACGAGGCGGGCGAACAAGACGACTGCCTCTACCTGGTCCTCGACCTGATCACGGGAGGAAGCCTGGCGGACCGCCTCACCGGCCCTTTGCCGCAACGCGTGGCTGTTGAGCTGGTCGTGGCCGTCGCGGGGGCCGTCGACGAGATTCACAAGGCCGGGCTCTTACATCTCGACATCAAGCCGTCGAACATCTTGCTCGACGGGCCGCCCGACGGTTCTTTGGACCGGGTCACCCCGATGCTCGCGGACTTCGGGATCGCCCGGGCGGGCGACGACCCGCGGGCCACGGCCACCGGGCAGATCGGAGTGCGGGGCACGCCTTCGTTCATGGCTCCGGAACAGGTCGCCGGCCGCTGCGCGGGGATCGGTCCTCGATGCGACGTCTATGCGCTGGGGGCGACCCTGTACAACCTGTTGACAGGGCGTCCTCCGTTTCAGGCCGCGACGGTGATCGAGACGCTCGACCTGGTGCGCACCTGCGAGCCCGCGCCGCCCAAAACGCTGATGCCCGGCCTGCCTCGCGACCTCGAAACGATCGCCATGACCTGCCTGCGAAAAGATCCGCGGCGCCGGTATGCATCGGCCGGAGCGCTCGCCGCCGACCTCGAGCGCCTGGCGTGATGGTTTTCCGATTCAAGCGCGGCCCGTCTCGAAGCTCGAACACGCGTTCCGATGGTGCTGGCGCCGGCCGGCGGTCGCTGCGCTTCTGGCCGTGCTCACGCTCACCGTGGCGTTGAGCCTCGTGGGTTTGCTCACGCTCTGGCGCCATTCCGAGGCCCAGCGCGTGGGGGCGGAGAGTGCCCTCGCTCTTGCTGTTGCCAGCGACAAGGCCATGTCCCGGACCGTTCGCGAAATTGTCGGCCTGCTGGCGACGACAGTCTACGCACCGCAATCGCTCGCGTCTGAGCGGGTCGCGAGCGCTTCACGCGTGGTCCGCGATCTCACGGCGAAGCTCCGCCAGGACCCGGGCGTTGCGGCATCGAATCTGGTCGTTGTCTGCGAACTCGAACTTCTTTTGTCGGACGACCTCGTGCGTCGCGGCAAGTTCGACGATTCGTCCGCGCTGATGGTGGACAGCCTCAAGTTGCTTAATGCGCGAATGCGTTACATCGACGACCCGGATATCGAGCACGCGTATGCGATGGCACAGATGCAACTTGGGTGGATCGCCTGGAGACAGGGACGACAGGACGATGCGCTGGTTTGTTACCAGAACGCCGAAGCGACTTTGAAGGGATTGGCCAACCACCCGTCAAAACTCGACGTGATCCTCTCGCTTGACGAGTCGCGACGAATGATTATCTCGTTACTGGGTCGAAAGAGCCTGGAGGAACCTCGGCGGAGCATCATGGAGTTGCACGTTCGCATGCTCGAAGCGTTGAGCGAGCAGCCCGGGGGTGAGCGCGCCGTTGGATTGCTCGCGAAGATGGCCCGATCGGACCTCGCCCTGGATGCAAGCGGCAGCGCAAAGCGCCTCATTGCGCCTCATCACTTCTCTGCTTACAGGCCGCGCTCGGAGTGGTTTGAATGGAGAGTGGCCGACTGGATCGCCGAAGACACCCAACCCTATTCGACCGCCACGGATCTTACCGCCGAATCGAAAGGCGGTGGCGACGTGGATGCCCACGCTCATGGGGTCATCAAGGTGATTGAATCACGATGCAAATCGCTGGGGGTGTACCCTGCCTTGTTCCCCGCCGCCGCCTGGCATGTCGGTGCTTTTGCCACCGACCGGGCTTCGGATGAACGAAGGGCTGGCCGTCTGGAAGATGCCCAGCGGACTGTCGCACGTCTCTTCGCCTTCGCGAGACTGATGCAAGACAGAGATTCCAACGAGGCGCTGTATCACCTGTTACTCTCCATCGCTTTCGAGCAACAGTCGAAAAACGCGTGGAAAATCCAGGACTACCCAGCGATCGAAGGGGCGCTGCGAAAGGCGCTCGGCGAAGCTTCCATCGGATTGCGTCTCGACCCTGGTAACGCCGAAGCGCGATTACTGGTCTCCGGTCTCCAGGACAAGCTGATCGGTCTCGCCTCTCAGCGACCTTGATCCTGGCGAGATCGCGGCTCTCCACGCCCTCGGTCCCGACCAGATCGGGTGCACGTTGCTGGCATCGTACATCGGCGTGCCGAGACTTCTCACTGATCTCCACCAGCAACGAGTTGCCCGTGGCGAGTCACAACCTCAAGGCCGTCGAATCTTCCGTGGCGTCGAATGCACGTTGGCTCAACTTTGACGAGAAGTCGCAAAATTCCGAATTCTCCTTGGCCTCGACTTCACCCAACCGGTATGACCGCCCCATCATGGAGGTGCGCGCGCCCGCCAGTGCGCCGTGACGCGTGCGCGCACCGGCCCGGCGCCCAAAATAGGGCTCGGAAAAACGGAAGTTGACCCCATCTCTTTACGCCGCTTCGAGTTCTGTTTGGGCGCCTGAATAATCAGAAGGCATCGTCCCAAAAACTGCCGAAATGGGCCATTTTCAAGGTGACACTTGGCAAGATTTTGCCACTTACTCCTTGATGTTTGAGGGGATGGGCCTCATGTGTGTGGTTGTCAACCAGATCCATACACAAAAGGACCCACCCCATGCGCAAGATACCCTTCCGCGTTTGGATCGCCAATGCAGCCGCGCGCTTCCATGGAGCCCGCGGCTCGGTCACGACCCAAGCCCAGCAGGTCGACTGCAGTCGGCAGACCGTCTACGAACATGCTCAAAAGGTGGAAGCGGCCGTCGGAGTCGAACACGGCGGCGGGCCGACACACGAGGAGCTGACCAGGGAGAACTTGGCTTTCCGCCAGGAAATTGCCCAACTGTGGGACTGGTTATCTCAGACCATCGAGCTTCCTGCGGCCAAGCAACAGATGTTCGCCGCCAAGGGCATGGGCATGGGGCTCAGCCACAGCCAAATCCACGACTTATTGGCATTTCTCCTGGGGGCCACGGCGTGTCCCAGTCGCTCGACGATTCATCGCTGGGCCCAAGCCGCTGGAAAAGCCGCCGGTGCGGTCCTCAAGGGACTGGATCGCGGTTGCCGGGTGTTGGTACTGGTCGGCTGTCTCGATGAAATCTTTTTCCACCGCCGACCGGTCCTGGTAGGGATTGATCCCCAAAGCATGGTGTGGTTTCTGGGAAAAAAGGCGGCCAATTACAAAGGTTCGACTTGGTTTGGAGAATTGCAGCCTTGGACCTCGTTGCGTTACGTGACGTGCGACGCGGGCACGGGACTGCAGTCGGGAATCGCCCAGATGCAACAGCACCAACGCGAGATCGACCAAGCTGCTCTGGTGAAGGGGTTGGACGTCTTCCACACCAAGAAGGAAGCCCACCGGGTCTTGAGCGTCCTCTGGAGCCGAGTGGAGCGGCTCTGGGAACGGGCTGAGAAAGCGAGCCGAGCCCTCAAGCGAGCCCAATGGCTGGGCCGTAGTGCGTGCGGGTTGACGCACCCGGTCAACAAAGCGTGGAAGAAGGCGACGCTGGCTTTCCAACTGTATGAAAAGAGGGAAGCGGCTTGGAAGCGGGTCGAGCCAGCTCTGGATGTCTTTCGTGCCGACGGTCAACTCAACGATCGGGCCTGGGCGCAGGCGCAAGTCGCGTGGGCTTTGCCCCGGCTGCCAGGCTCGGAATGGTCCAAGGTCCGTGGGCTCCTTCAGAGCGCGGAGTCGTTCACGTTCTTGGATCGGCTGCACGATCAGTTGGGTCAGCTATCGGTGCCCGCGGCTACGCGTGACGCCTTGGTACTGTTATGGTGGCTACGTCGGCAGCGGCCGAGGAAATCGGGTAAGACGGATATTACTAGTCGTGAACACATATTATATTTGATTCAAATGCTTCTCTGCCGGGGACTCGACTCGAACTGGCGTGAGTCGTACCGGCTGGTCGCGACGGTGTTGAGTCAAACGCTGCGAGCCACAGCGCGGTCGAGTGCATGAATAGCGTCCTGCGCATGCATCAATCGCGACATCGTACAGTAACTCAGGGGATGCTTGATCTCAAGCGGCTGTACTGGAACTCTCGGGTGTTCCGCGGTGGCAAGCGGAAAGGCCTTTGTCCCTATGAGCACCTCGGCTTGAAACTGCCTAGCTACGACTTCTGCACTCTGCTGGAAGCTGAGATGAGCACGGCCTTTACCGAAGCCAAAGCCGTGGCTAAAGCAAAAATCGCGGCCATCGCGGCTTGACGTAAAAAGTGTCAAGCTGACATCTTGCGATTTGGGACGATGCCAATCAGAAGCTCAAAATATCGCTCTAACTCGATGCGGGGCATCGACTTCCACCTGGGCGCCTGAGTAACCGGCAAGATTTAACATCTTGCCGCAACTCTCAAAGCATCATCATGTTACGTTTGGCGCCTGAGTAACCGGCAAGATTTAACATCTTGCGGCAACTCTCGAAGTATCATCATGGTACGTTTGGCGCACTGAGTAACCGGCATGACCAGACCAGTTTCCGTATCTCTCGAAGCGCCATCACGTTCCGTTTGGGCGCCTGAATAACCGGCACAGTTTATTGATTGAACGCCTGTTAACGTTTCAAACGATTTACGAATGCACCGGAATGATCCGCATGTTGCGACGCGTGGCGGATTGTGACCATGAAGACGCGTTGCGGGATCAAGAGACGCTTCGCGCGTGCCGGCCTGGCTGCGTGTTTCGGCTCAGAGTTCTCGGGCCGATCGATGCGATTAACAATGAGAAGCCGGGCGTGACCTGACCTGACCTGAACTTGCGAAGCGCCTGGATCGGATCTGGCGAACTTGAAGAGGCGAAGAGGCGGCGGTGGCCGAATCGACAGTTCCTGTCATGTCAAAAGCGGCAACATGTAAAGTCAGACAGCACGGTAATCACATGAGCCGCCTGAAAATACGCTGGGGATTGGCGAGGAGTGTCGGCATTCTTGACCGGTTGAGCGAGTGTCTTAATAGAGCAATTTCGCGAGGGGAGCTTCCAATTTCATTTGTTTCCGAAGCGATTATTTCAAGAGCACTCCCAAAACAACCGACAATAAAAAGTGTTTAGCCGGAGCGCGGCCTTCCACACCGGCGAGCATCGCTCGAGGATGAGCGAGCTGTCGTCGCCCGTTTGATCCAGAAAAGGGAGCGACGGAGCATGGCCATCTCGTCGACCTGGCGCTCCGCGGGCGAGGCCCGCTTTCGCGACGGCGATCGCGATCGAACGACCGCCGTCGAGCACCCCGACCTTGACCTGCATCGTTTGATAGATTCGCCAGGTGCAGGCGGCGGCGAACTGGAAGCCGCCAATGACTTGCGATACGGCCGGGCAATTACCGCGTTCATCTGGCTCGGTATTGCGCTCAGGGTCGGGCACTACCTGATCAACTACCCGCTCTGGGGCGACGAGGCCTTTCTCGCCTACAATTTCGTTCGCCGCGGATACCTTGGTCTGCTCTCGCCGCTCGAATACGGCCAAATCTGCCCGATCCTGTTCTTGTGGGCCGAGTTGACGGCCGTCAAGCTGTTTGGCTTCACCGAGCTGTCGTTGCGCTTCTGGCCGCTCATTTGCGGTATCGCCAGCGTTTTGCTTTTTCGCCACGTCGCGGGGCGCGTTCTGGCCGGCCGGGCCTTGCTTTTGGCCGTCGCCATCTTCGCCGTTTCGATTCATCCGATCCGCCATAGCGCCGACGCCAAGCCTTATGCGTCTGACCTGCTCGTGGCGCTCGGCCTGGTCGCGCTGGCGATCGAATGGTATCGCCGTCCCGATCAAGCGAAAATGCTCTGGCTGCTCGCGGGATTCGTTCCGATCGCGCTCGCGGCATCGTATCCCGCGCTCATCGTCGCGGCAGCGATCGCCGTCACGCTGGCTCCGACGGTCTGGAAGACGCATCGACGGAATACCACATGGGCATTCGTGGCTTACGTCGCCGTGTTTGCCACGTCGATCGGAACGATGTTCGTGGTCAACACCCGTTATCCGCGCAATCCCAGGGTTGTTGCCGCGCTCAATAAATACTGGAGCGACTCGTTCCCGCCGCTGGACTCGCCCGTACGGCTGACGGAATGGTTGATCACGACCCACGCGGGCAACATGCTTGCCTACCCGTGGGGGGGAAACCGCGGGGCGAGTAGCGGCACGCTCCTCCTTGTTGTCGTCGCGGGATTCGTCCTCTGGCGCCGCGACCGCAAGACGCTTCTTACGTTACTCGTTGTCGCACCGCTTGCCCTGGCCCTCGCGGCGGCCGCGGTCAAGCGGTATCCCTATGGCGGCCAGGCTCGCATCATGCAGTACATCGCGCCGGGCGTCTGCATCATGGCCGGACTGGGGCTGGCCAGTCTACTCGCGCTATTACGGCGTCGGTCCGCGCGCATCCTGGCGACGCGCATCGCGGCCGCAGCGCTCGCGATCGGTGGAATCGCGACATTCGCGGACGAATTTCGACATCCGTACCGGGCCGTTTACGACGATCAGGCCCGCACCTTCGCGCGCGAATTTTGGCCCGCTCAGGCGCGCGACGCCGAGCTCTTGTGCCTGCAGTCAGACGTCGGCATACGCAGCGGCCGCCGGGCCGTTTCGCGAACCGCTCTCTACCTGTGCAATCAGCATATTTACGCGCCGAATCGGCGTCTTGGAGCAGAGCCACGCTGGGACTTGATCACGCACGAGCACCCGCTGCGGTGCGTCGTGTTTGACGACGTTCACCTCGAGAGCCCCGCGACAAGCGCATGGATTGCCGAGACGGAAACGAAGTATCACCTTCGCCGCAGAATTGACCTGTCTATGCCGACCACGGACCTCGACATGTCGCGATCGTATGACAGAGTCTACGTATTCGAATTCGAGCCGCGGGTGGCGAATTCCTCCACCCCGGTCGCCGTCAAGACAGAGTCTCGATTGGCACGATGACGATCAATGGCCGTCGGGCTTTTGAGACGAAGGTTCGTCCCGCCGCCAGACGACCGGATCCTTTGGCCGCGTATCGACGGTGAGCTGAAACACGTCGGGACGCGCATAGTGCCCGGCCACGTCGAAGTCGAACTTGCCCCGGGCGACTTCGTCGAGATCGAGGGTGGCACTGAGAATATTCGGGCCGTCGAAATCCGGACCGGCGACGACGCGCCCCAGCGGGTCGATGATGCAACTGCCGCCGCGAGAGAGGATCGCCTCGGAGTTATCGCCGTTGGCGATCGGATAATCGGCCGGGTAATCCGAGCGCCGGACGAACTGGTTGCACCCGAGCACGAAGCAACGCCCTTCGAGCGCAATATGGCGCAGGGTGGGGAGCCAGGTTTCGCGATCGTCGGCGGTCGGGCGCAGTAAATCTGAATACCCTGCGCATACATGTGCATGCGCAAAAGGGGCATGTAGTTTTCCCAGCAGATCACGGCGCCAATGCGACCAATTTGCGTGTCGAACACCGGCATGGTCGAGCCGTCGCCAAAGCCCCACACGAGCCGCTCCGCCGCGGTCGGCATCAGTTTTCGATGTTTGCCAAGAAGCGATCCGTCGGGAGCGTAAAAGAGGACCGTGCAGTAAAGCGTGCCGCCGTCGCGCTCGACAACACCGATGACGAGGTAGACTTGAGCCCGCCGCGCCTGGCTGCCCAGGAACTCGGTGGCCGGGCCCGGAACGTCGACCGAACTTTCCCAGTAGCGGCGAAAGAGCTCGCGTCCCTCGGGCGTGCGCGAACCGATTCGCGCACCGAAATCAAGCCCGCGTGGGTAGCCGGCGACAAATGCCTCGGGGAAAACGATCAGTTGGGCACCCGCGCTGGCCGCTTCGGCGATCAGCG
Source organism: uncultured Planctomycetota bacterium (assembly GCA_963818265.1). Classification (GTDB taxonomy): domain Bacteria; phylum Planctomycetota; class Planctomycetia; order Isosphaerales; family Isosphaeraceae; genus CAWFRS01. The sequence continues at coordinate 249,531 of CAWFRS010000007.1, forward strand.
CGGCGGCTTTCTGAAGAGTGGCATCGAGGCTCAAAAACCAACGGAGCGGCCTGCACGACGGCCACTCTGGTTCCCTTGTTCACCGGCGGCACGAGCACACCCTCGCGTGATGAAGTTACTGGCAAGATTCACAGACGACTTTGCCAAGTTTATCAAACTGGCTCACGACACAGAACGCGTGCAAAGACGAGCGCCCTGCGCGGCACGATGAAAGGCGCCTGGCATCGTCGGTCGCGGCGTCTCCTGGTTGCGCCAGCATACCGCGGCCCAGGCGTGGCCCGCGAACGTCCGGCCATTTCAGGCGCGAGGCTCTTTCTCCGGTCGTTGCGGGCCGGCTAGAATGCTTTGTGTCAGGCGGCGGCGTCTCTTGCGGGCGGCCGCGCGATCGTCTTGAGAGAACAATCGAAACGCTTATCTGATAGCACGAGGACCAGGGATGATGGCGGAGCCCGCGGAGCGTTTGACACACGATCGGCTTGATGACAGCGACGTCGAGGCGATCGATCAGCTCCGCGACGCGTATGCACGCTTGCGCGCCGAGCTCGGCAAGGTGATCGTCGGCCAGCGCGACGTCATCGAGCGGCTGTCGATCTGTTTGTTCGCGCGGGGTCATGCCCTGTTGATGGGTGTGCCGGGACTGGCGAAAACGCTGATGGTCAACAAGCTTGCCGAGACGATGTCGCTCAAGTTCAGCCGGATCCAGTTCACGCCCGACCTGATGCCGATGGACATCACGGGCACTGATATTCTGCAAGACACGTCGGCCGGCCGCCGTGAATTCGAGTTCATTCATGGACCCGTGTTCGCCAACATCGTTCTGGCTGACGAGATCAACCGGGCCCCGCCGAAGACGCAGGCCGCCATGCTTGAAGCGATGCAAGAGCATAACGTGACGGTCGTCGGCAAGGTTTTTCACCTGGAGCCGCCGTTCCTGGTGCTGGCCACGCAAAACCCCATCGAACAGGAAGGGACCTACCCGCTCCCCGAGGCTCAGCTCGATCGGTTCATGTTCTTGATTGAACTCGAGTACCCTTCCGAATCGGAGGAGATTCAGATCGCGCGAACGACGACCGGCGAGGAATTGCCGCGTCTTTCGCACCTGATGACCCCCGAAGACGTGATTCGCCATCAGAGCCTGGTGCGGCGCGTGCCCGTGCCCGACCACATTTACGCTTATGCCGCGAAGCTCGTCCGCAAGACCCGGCCGCAGGGTTCGACGGCCCCCCCGTGGCTTCGCCCGCTGGTATCCTGGGGTGCCGGACCGCGCGCCGTGCAGTATTTGATCCTGGGAGGCAAGGCAAGAGCCGCCTTGCACGGCAGCTACATGGTACGGCTCGAGGATGTGCAAGAGTCGGCGGTCCCTGTGCTCACGCACCGGATCATCACTACCTTCGCCGCTCAGGCCGAAGGGATCGATTCCAGGAAAATCGTTCGGCGGCTCATCGAGGAGACGGCTTCGGACGCGTGATTCGCGCCGTCGCCGTCACCGCTTCTTATCGTCACAAGGCGTTCGCAGGCCGTTCAAAGATGTTTACCGAGCGATCATCGCGGAGCTTTCTGGATCATGGTGTGCTCTCGCGGCTCGCGGGCTTTCCGCTTTTTGCGCGGCGGCCCATGCAAGGGAGTGTTTCAGGACGACACCCCAGCCCGCACCGTGGTTCGAGCGTTGAATTCGCCGAGTATCGCAAGTATGTTCCGGGCGACGACCTTCGGCGGCTCGACTGGCGGGCCTATGGCCGGTCGGACCGTTTCTTCGTCAAGGAGTTCGAGGCCGATACCAACCTCCGGTGCTGCCTGGTGATCGACACGAGCGGCTCGATGGGGTTTGGCTCGATCGGGACGTCAAAGCTCGAATACGCGCGGCGGATCGCCGGTACCCTGGGCCACCTGGCACTCGAACAGGGCGACGCGGTCGGTCTGGCCTGCGTGGCCGGCGGGATCATCTGCAATATTCCCCCGAAGCGCAATCCATCGCACCTGATGACCGTGTTCGACATTCTCGAGCAGGCCCAGCCCAATGGGCCAACCCAGCTCGTGGCCGTCTTGCACGAGCTGGCGGAGACGATCGCCCAGCGCACCTGGTGATCATCATCTCTGACCTCTTCGTCGAGCCGGCCGAGCTTCGCTCGTGCTTTCAACACCTGCGATTTCGCCATCACGACGCCGCGATCTTCCATTTGCTCGATCCCCAGGAGCTGGGTTTCACGTTCCGTCGGCCCATGCGTTTTCTCGACATGGAAGGGGGCCCGTCGATCTTCGCGGAACCGAACGAGATCGCCGACCGCTACCACAAGGCACTCGCGCGGTATCTCGCCGATTTGCAGCAAATCGTGCTCGAATCGGCGGTCGACTATCACCGCGTCTCGATCGATGAAGATTTCGAGCACGTGCTCATTCGATTTCTCGTCGGGCGAACGCGTGCGAAGGGCGTGCGATGAGCTTCTTGCAGCCGATGTTGCTGGCGGCCTTGCCCCTGGTGGCCCTGCCCATCATCATTCACCTGATCAACCAGCGCCGGTATCAGACGGTTCGCTGGGCGGCGATGATGTTTCTGATGGCGGCCAACCGGATGTCGCGCGGTTACGCGCGGGTCCGCCAGTGGCTGATCATGGCCATGCGCATGGCCGCGATTCTCGGTTTGATCTTCGCGGTGAGCCGCCCGCTGGCCGGCGGCTGGCTAGGAGTGACGGCCGGCGGTCGGGCCGACACCACGATCGTGGTTTTCGATCGCTCGCCGAGCATGCAACAGGTGGGAACCGTGGCGGGTGGCGGCAAGCGTCAGACGGGTGTACAGCAACTCGTGGGCACGCTCGAAACGCTCGGATCAACGCGATGGATCTTGATCGAAAGCGCGACACGTAAGCCGCACGAGCTGAACGAGATCAGCGACTTGCTCGAGACACCGCTTGTCGCGCCAGTGTCAGCATCAGCCGATCTGCCGGCCATGCTCCTGGCAGCACTCGAATATATCAAGATCAACAAGACGGGCCGGACCGAAATCTGGATCTGTTCCGACATTCGCGAGAATGACTGGAACGCCGAGAGCGGCCGCTGGCAGGCGCTGCGCGACGGGTTTGCCCAGCTCACGCAGGGGGTGCGCTTTCACCTGCTCGCTTATCCCCAGCCGGCTCCGGATAACCTGGCGGTGCGCGTCGGCGATGTGCGCCGGCAGAAAACTGGTCAGGCGGCCGAGCTCGTTCTTTCGGTGACGGTCGAGCGCGAAGGGGGCGCAGGCGCGAATGAATCAATTCCGTTGCAGATCGAGGTCGATGGAGCAAGATCTGAGCTCACCTTGAAGATGGAAGGCGGCCGGGCCGATCTCAAGGATCATCGTATCGCACTTGAAAAAGGCCATGATCGTGGTTGGGGGCGCGTGTCGATCCCGGCCGACGCCAACCCGGCCGATAACGACTTCTGGTTCGTCTACGAAGAACCAGAGCCGCGCCGCACGATCGTCGTGGCTGACAACCCGGCGGGGGCGCGGCCCCTGGAGCTCGCCGCCTCGATTTCGCCGCTCCCCTCGTTGAAGACCGTCGCGCAAACGGTCGCGGCCGACGAGATCGCGTCGGTTGATTGGAACGACGTCTCGCTGTTGCTCTGGCAGGCCCCGCTCCCCGACGGCGACGCGGGCAAACTGGTGCAGCGGTTCGTCGAGCGCGGCGGGTCGGCGATTTTCTTTCCACCGCAAACACCGGGCGGCACTGACTTTCTTGGCGTGCACTGGACCTCATGGTCCGAGCGCAAAGGCGGATCGCCGTTTGAAACCTGGCGTGGCGACCAGGATTTGCTGGCTCATACCGCGAGCGGGCAGCCCCTGCCGGTCGGCCAGTTGCAGATTCATCGCTATTGCGGGCTGGCCGGCGAAATCACGCCGCTGGCGACGCTGCGCGGCGGGCCGCTTCTGCTGGCCCGGGTGGCGACGACGCGTGGCGCGGCTTATTTTTGTGCGACGACCCCCGCGCCCCACGATTCGTCGCTCGCCGCCAATGGCGTCGTCTTCTATGTCATGGTTCAGCGTGCCCTCGCCGCGGGAGCCGCGGCGCTGGGTAATACCTTCCAGCTCACGGCCGGTGATCCGCCGTCTGGTTTATCGCGTTCGTGGGAGCAGATCGCCGGCAATAGCGCCACGCTTTCGACCGATTACTCTTACGAGGCGGGCATCTACCGGGATGCCGAGCATCTCCTGGCCGTGAACCGCGCACCCGGCGAATCGCTGGCACCGGTTCTGGCCGACGCGCGAGTCGACGCCCTGTTTGGGGGGCTCGACTATTCGCGAGTCGACGATCAGGCCGGCAGTGCCGTATCGTTGATTCAGGAGGTCTGGCGGATGTTCCTGGTGGCGATGCTCGTGGCGATGGTGGCCGAAGCCGGTCTTTGCCTGCCTAAACCGGCCCGGACCGGCGGAGCCTCTTCATGAACGTGTCGCGGTCGCTCACGTTCCTGGGAACACCCTGGTCGGTTGTTCTGGCGCTGGCGGCGATCGTCTGCACGGCGGTCTTCGGGCTCATTGCGTGGCGCCGCAGCGGCTGTCGCCCGGCGATGGGGTTCCTCGAGCTGTCGCGACTGGGCCTGGTCGCGCTGGTCGGTATGTTGCTCAACCAGCCCGAATGGATCGAGGAGTTTCGCCCCGACGAGCGGCCGGCGATCGCGGTGATGTGGGACGCGTCGAAAAGCATGAGCACGCGCGACGTGGCCGGCAAAGTTGAAGGATCGCCGCCGCGGGCCGTGATGCGGAGCGAGGCGATCGCGCCGGTGCGTGAGCCCGCGACCTGGAATGCACTGCGCGACCGAATGAACGTGGTGCTCCAGGCCGTGGCGGAACCCAGTCCGGGCCACGGCACCGATCTCAACGACCCGCTGGCGGAGGCGCCCCAAAAGATCAAGAACTTGCGTGCGATCGTGCTGGCTTCTGACGGCGATTGGAACGACGGCGCGCCCCCCGTTCAAGCGGCGACCTTGCTCCGCGTGCGCGGGATCCCGATCTTCGCCGTGCCGGTCGGCAGTCGCACCCGGCTTCCCGACATCGAGCTCTTGAGCCTGGATGTGCCCACATTCGGGATCACGGGTAAAGCCGTGCGCATCCCGTTTTCAATTGATAGCTCGCTTCCCAGGGATTACACGACTTCTGTGACGCTCCGCGCCTCCGATGGAGACGAGGTCACGAAGGACGTGCGAATCGCCGCGATGAGTCGCACGGCCGACGCCTTGGTGTGGAACCCCAAGGCGGCCGGCGATTACACGCTGACGCTGACGATCCCGAAGCAGGCCGACGAGACGGTCTCCGAGAATAACACGCTCTCGGCGCCGATTGCGATCCGCGAGGAGAAGCTCAGGGTGCTGATCGTCGAATCGTATCCGCGCTGGGAATACCGATACCTTCGCAATGCCCTCTCGCGTGATCGCGGCGTCGAGCTGTCGTGTCTGCTTTTTCATCCGGGCCTCTCGAAGCCAGGCGGCGGCAATAAAGACTACATCAAGCAATTTCCGACCGGGAAGGACGAGCTCTCCAGATATGACGTGGTGTTTCTCGGCGACGTGGGCGTGGGCGACGGCCAGCTCACGGTCGAGCAATGCCGGCTCTTGAAGGGTCTGGTGGAACATCAGGCGAGCGGCCTGGTCTTCATGCCGGGCCTCCAGGGGCGCGAGTTCTCGCTGATGGAGACACCGCTCGGCGACCTTTGTCCGGTCTTGCTCGATCCCATGCAGCCGAGCGGTTGGGGATCGCGCACGGCGAGCCATTTCGAGTTGACGGAACTGGGACGCCGGAGCCTGCTCACGAAGCTGGCCGACACCCAGGACGACAACGCCGAGGTGTGGGAGGGCCTGCCAGGTTTTCAATGGTATGCGCCGGTGCTTCGAGCCAAGGTAGGGAGTGAAATTCTCGCGGTGCACAAAGACGCCGCCAACGATGCCGGCCGGTTGCCCCTGCTGGTGACCCGCACTTTTGGAGCGGGCAAGGTGTTGTTCATGGGCACCGATGGTGCGTGGCGATGGCGCAAGGGGGTCGAAGACAAGTATCACTATCGCTTCTGGGGCCAGGTCGTGCGCTGGATGGCCTATCAGCGGAACATGGCCAAGGGAGAAACGATGCGGCTTTACCATGTTCCCGACCAGCCGAAGCTCGCGCAGTTCATGGCCCTTCACGCCAACGTGATGGAGCGCAGCGGCGAGCCGCTCCATGGCGGCGAGGTCGCCGCCCGGATCATGGCGCCTTCGGGCCGGACCGAGCTGGTGCAATTCGGCTCCGCGGGCGACGAATGGGGCGAGTTCACGGGCCGCTATCGGCCGCTCGAGTCGGGGAGCCATCGCGTCACGCTCTTCTGCAAGCGAACCGGCGCGACGCTCGAAGCGTCGTTTTTTGTGCAAGGGGGGACGGTCGAGCAAGTCGGCCGGCGGGCGCGGCCCGAAGTGATGGAAGAGCTGGCGCGGGTCACGGGGGGGAGGGTTGTCGAGGTCGGCAAGCTGGACGACGTCGTCCGGTCGCTGGCCGCGCTCCGCGAGTCGCCCCCCCTCGTGCGCCGGGTGCCGCTCTGGTGCCACCCCGTGACGGCTCTGGCCTTGATCACAATGCTCGGCGTCTTCTGGGTAGGAAGAAAGGTCATCGGTCTAGTATAATCGATCGACGACCGTCGTCGGAGCTCCGTACCCAGTCGCCTGATATAGCAAAGCTGAGGTTTCCATGAGCCTCGCGTACTCGCCCGAACGGCTTCGCTTGCCGGACACGCTGCGGTCGCAGTTGAGCGAGTATCGCCGTCGCGTGTGGACGATCAAGATGGCTGAAGGGGCCGCCGCCGCGGCCTGCGGTATTCTGCTGGCTTATCTCTTGATGTTTGGCTTCGACCGCATCTGGGAATCGCCCCGATGGCTGCGGCTGAGCTTGTTCGGGTTTGCGGCGCTCGCCAGCGCGAACGTGCCCTGGATGTTCTACCGGTGGATCTGGAACCATCGCGGTCTCGAGCCCCTGGCGCGGCTCTTGTCGCGCAAGCACCCCCGAATCGGGGACCGTTTGCTCGGCGTCATCGAGCTGGTGCGCAGCGACTTCGAGCAAGCCAGGTCGCCCGCCCTCTGCGCGGCGGCGATCAAGGAGGTCGCCCACGACCTGCACCGACACGACTTCCGCGACGCCGTTCCCAGCCCGCGACACTGGCTCTGGCTCGGGATTGGCGCGGTTCCATTGGCCGCGACGATCGCGCTATTTTTGCTCTTCCCGACGGCGGCCGCCAATGCACTCAAACGATTCGCTCTGCCCTGGCAAGATGACCCTCGGTACACGTTCACGATGCTTGACCCGGCTCCAAACGCCATGATCGTGCCGCACGGCGAGCCGTTTTCTATCACTTTTGCCCTGGCTGACCGCTCGGCCTGGCGTCCCGATCGGGGCGTCGCACAGCTTGGTGCCCAGCGCCCGGTTTCGGCCTCGCTGGAAAACGGCCGCTACCAGTTTGAATTGCCGCCGCAGATCGATCCGGGCACGGTCGACGTCGCGATCGGCGATGCCGTCCGGCACGTCCGTATCAAACCGGTCTTGCGGCCGGAAATCACGTCGATCGTGGCGTCGGTCGGGCTGCCCGCGTACCTCGGGCGTCCCCAACCCCAGGTCAAGGACGCCCGCGGCGGCGGCACTGTCTTTGATCTTTGGCAGCGAGGTGGCGTTCACGGCCCATGCCAGCCGCGCAGCTTCAGTCGGCGCAATTTGATGGCCAATCGATCGTGCCGAGCGGAGCCGATTTGCATAGTCCGGCGGCGAAAGTCGACGGGTCGCGGACGTTCGAGTTTCGCTGGCAGGACCAGTACGGGCTGGGCGGCAAGTCGCCGTTCAGTGTCGTCGTGACAGGGCGTGAAGACGAAGCGCCCACGCTCGCCTGCGAAGACCTGCCGCGCCAGAAGGTCGTACTCGACACGGAGCTCTTGAATTTCAAGGTGACGGCCCAGGACGATTTCGGCGTGAAGACAGGTGGGCATCGAGTGGCGGGGCCTGGAAGACCCGGCGATGAGCACGCCGGCTCGCGGCGAGAGCATCCTCTCGGCGGGCGGCCATGACCGTGACATTCTCGAGGTCGCCGGTACTTTCTCGGCGAAATCGCTGGGTATCGAGCCACAGCCGATTCAGATGCGAATCTTCGCCGAGGACTACCTTCCCGGCCGCACGCGCGTTTTCTCGGCCCCTTTCACATTTTACGTCCTCAACGCCGATCAGCACGCGATCTGGGTCTCGGAACAGTTGAGCAAGTGGCACCGTCAGACGCTCGAGGTGCGCGACAAGGAAAGGCAACTGTTTGACACGAACAAACAGCTTCGCTCGCTGGCCGCCGACGAGGTCGACCGGCCCGAAACCCGGCGCAAGATCGAGAACCAGGCGAGCGCCGAAGAGGCCAACGGCCGCCGTCTCAAGAGTCTGACCGCCAGCGGCGAGGGTCTCATCAAGCAAGCGATGCGAAATCCCGAGATTCCCGTCGCCACGCTTGAAAAGTGGGCCGAGACGCTCCAGATACTCAAAGACATCGCCGACAATCGCATGCCCTCGGTGGCTGATCTTTTGAAAGGGGCCGCGCAGGCGCCGACCGCGGCAATGTCGTCACCGAACAACAAGACGCGGATGGCCGGCCAGGTTCGCTCGGGCGCGGCCGCCGTGGCGCCGGCAAAGCCCGACGAGAAAGCGCCGCCGCGACCGCCTTCGTCGGTTCCGGCGGTCGTCGATCGCGAGTCGTCTCAGCAGCCGGCTGATCAAAAGGGCGCGTCTGAGCCATCGAAGAGCGCGAGCAAAGCATCGCGATTGTCGTTTGCCGCGACGACGCTCGCCGGCAAGGCCAGCGCCGGCAAACCTGAAGCCGCCGCCCCGGCCGAAACCAAGGTCGACGAGGCCGTTACCGCGCAGCGGGATCTGCTGGCCGAGTTCGACAAGATTGCCGACGAGCTCAATCGGATTCTCGCGAACCTCGAGGGGAGCACCTTGCTCAAACGGCTCAAGGCGGCCGCTCGGTTACAGAACAAGGTAGGCGAACGGATCAGCGACCAGGTCAGCGCGGCTTTCGGGGTCGCCGCGTATCGGGTCGGGTCGGGGCCGGGCCGAGTGCTCATGGAAATGTCCGAGCAAGAGGTCAAGGCCAGTCGTGACGTCTCGACGATCATGGACGACATCCAGGCCTACTTTGAGCGGCGCCAGGTCACGCGTTTCAAAGCTGTCCTCGACGATATGAAGAAGCAGGATGTCATTGGCGGCCTCCATCAGCTCGGTGACGATTTGAAGAAGGAAAATGGCCTTTCGATCGCCCAGTGCGATTACTGGTCGGATACCCTCGACCGCTGGGCCGAAGACCTGGTTGACGCCGCGTCGAGTGGAACGTGTAACGCGAAGTCGAAAAGCAGCCTGCCACCTGCAATGGTTCTCGAGGCTCTTCAGATTCTCGAAGGTGAAGTCAACCTGCGAGAAGAGACCCGTGTCGCCGAGCAGGCGAGGCCCGCGCTAAGACCCGATGATCACAAAAAGCAAGGCAAGAATCTCGCGGCGCGTCAGAAGGGCCTGCACGAGCGGGTCGATAAGCTGGGCACGGCGATTCGCGACTTACCCGACGCGGAAAGCGAGTTCGGCTTCGAGCTGGCCCTTCTCGACAAGGTCTCGGGCGTGATGGGCGAAGCGACCGAGATTCTCGAGCGCCCCGAAACAGGAAATCCGGCCATCGCGGCGGAGACCGAAGTGATCGAGCTTCTCCTTCAGTCGAAGCGGATCAATCCGAAGGGTGGTGGCGGTGGCGGCGCGACGCCCGGCGGCGGCGGCAAGGGCAAGACGCTCGACTCGGCACTGGCTCTCTTTGGCGGCGGGATGAACGAAAAAGAGGTGCGTGAGGACCGGGTGATCTCCCAGACGACGGGCGACACCGGGCCGGCCCTCCCCGAGGAATTTCGTACCGGTCTTGATGAGTATTTCAACCGTTTTGAAAAGGGCGCGGGAGGACAGTAATTCGCCACACAGCGAACGCGCACACGCTGCGGAGCGTACTAGCTTCAACGCGGGCGACTCCTCGAATTCGCCCGCAATTGACTTCCCGTGAGGACCGTGGCACGGATGAGACACGACTTCAGTCGGATAACCTTGAGTGCACTGGCCGTCCTCATGGCGACGTGCGCCCCGTTGCTGGCCCAGGCGGAAAAACAGGCAAAGCCCGCTTCAGCTAAGGGAAGCCGTCGCGAACCGCCGCCGGCCGCCGCGAAAAACCTGGGCGTGCCGGGTCAAGCCGGCGATCTGCGAGCTGGCGGGGCTATTCCAGTCACCGATCCGCAGCGCGCCGCGAATTTTGAACGCCTCGCTCAACAAGTCGTTCAGCAGGGCCTCCCCGCCGTACGGGCTGAATTGATTTTCGTGCGACATCTTTGTCATCTCAGTCGTGAGGATTTTCGAACGCTTCAGCGCGAGTCGGAAGCGGCGCTCAGGGACGTCGCCACACGGTATATTCAAGCATCGCAGCCCGATCGGCCGGTCTCCGGGGTGCTTCTTCAAATGAACGGCAGGTCGAGCCGTTCCAGAGACCTCGACGTCGCAGCCTCGCTACAGGCGACACTCATCAATCTGATGAAAAGGAACCTGACGGGCGACCAGTTCGCGACCTATCGGCGCGAGCTCGATTTGCGTGCGGCCCGGGCGAAAGAATCGGCCCTCAAGTATCTCGTCGAGGCGATTGACCTCGAGCTCTACCTTGCCGATGATCAGCGAGAAAAGATCACCGAGGGGCTGGCGAAACATTGGAACGACAGTTGGACAGCGAGCCTGGAATATTTTCTTTATGGAAGTCAGGTTTACCCGATCGGGATCGACCACTATGTCTCGCCAATCTTGAACAACACACAGAGGAAGGTCTGGCAGGGCTTGCAAAAGCTGCAGGCCGGCGGCGGATTCGGTCTCGCCTGGCGCGGTGTCGTGAATGACGGCGGTCTCGATATCGAGCTTGGCGAGGAGGTCCGTCCCGGGCCCGGCGCCACGGCAGGCTCGAAGAAAGAGAACCGGCCCGCGCCAGGGTCGAACAAAGACCGCGGCAATGCCGCGGCCGTACCGAAGCCATAGTGTTGTTTGAAGGGGGGCCGTACCGCGGGCGTTCCCGGACGCGAATGAAACCGGCCGGCCATGTCGATGCGTTCAATATCGTGGGATGACGATGAAGTTTTATCCAGGTTTACCACTGCGAGAGCTGGCCATCCTGGTCGTATTGTTTGTCGCGACAGCGCCTGCCCCTGCGCGTGCCGAGGGTAGAGCCGCGCCGCCCCGCGACCCCGTGCGCAGCCGTTGAACGCGGCAGGGGGCGTCGTCGTCCAGAATGTCGACGTGGCCAGCCAGGTCGACGCGTGGATCTTCGGCCGTTTCGGCGGCGCGGCCGCGGCGCGCATCAAGCTCGAAGCGAGCCTTGCGGTGCGCCTGGATGACCTGACGCGCACCTGCGGCCTGACCGACGCCCAGCGAAAAAAGCTCAAGGTGGCCGGTCACGGCGATATCAAGCGGTTCTTCGACAAGGTCGAGGAGCTCAAGGGAATCGTGCCGCCTGGCCAGGAACAGGCCAACCCCGCGATCTGGCAACAGGTCGCCGCGCTCCAGATCGAGGTCGGCAGCGGGCTCTTCTGTTCCGATTCGCTCTACGCGAAGACGATCAAGAGCACGCTGAACGCCGAGCAAGACGCTCGCTTCGAAAGCCACATGCGCGAGCGAAAGCTCGCGCGATTCCGGTCGACGGCCACATGGTTTGTCACCCAGATCGACAAGAGTCTGGGCCTGAGCGAGCAGCAGCGAACGAGCTTGGTGTTGCTCGTGACGCAAGAAATTTCGCCACCGAACCGTTTTGGAGCGGGCGACTACTGGTATTTGATGACGAGGCTCATGAAACTTGATGAATCGCACGTGAAGCCGATTTTTGACGCTCCGCAGTGGCGCCTCCTGTCGGGCCACTTCATGCAGGCGAAAAACATGGAGTCGTGGCTCAAAGCCAATAAGATCGAGGCCGACTCTGAGTTTGAAGGCCACAAGACGGCCTCGAGAGCGCTACCGAGAACCATGCCTCGCGCTGAGGGCAGCCCGATGGTTGACAGTCGACATCCCTGTCTTGGAGAGAGGATTAGATTAACCATTCCGTCGCTTCGTCGAACGAGATACGTTCGGGCAAGTGATCGCGACTGCTGGTGGTCGTGCCCGTTTGTGCTCGTTTTCATCATGACTTGCGGCTCTTGCCTCGCTCAAGCCCAGCGCGATCAGGCCGGGAATGAACAGTTGAACGCTCTCCGACTTGAGATGCTGGCGGCTCCGATTCAGAAGAACGCACGTCTGGGCGAGATTGACGCCTGGATAATTGACGCCTGGATAAGGACAGCATTTAACGATGTCGCCGGACTGGAGCGATATCTCGAAAAACGACTGAATGATCGTGTCGATGATTTGACCACGAAATGCAATCTCACGCCGCTACAACAGAAGAAACTGCGTGTCGCCGGCAGGGGCGACATCAAGCGGTTTCTCGATGATGTGCATGACCGTTGCCTCGAGGCACGCGGTTTAGTGGGTCAGCGCGTGCCGCTCAATCGCGGTCTTCCCCTTGAACTGGGGCGCCAATGCGATGGGCTTCGCGATACCGGTCCCCTCCTGTCCAAGACCTTTGCCACGATTCTCAGTCCTGATCAGGCCGCTCAATACCAGAAATTGTTCGCGCAAAGCCAATTTAGATCGGTACCGCGAGGCCGTCATCGAGTCTGTGGGCAAGGTTAGCCGGCTCTGGAACTTCGGCGAGTCACAGTGCGCCTGCGCTCACCAGCCTGGTCCTGAGCGACACTCGGCCCCCCTCGAAATTTGGGAAGGCCGACTACTCGTTCGTAATGTTTCAAATGGCAAAATTGCCGGAGGCGAGGATCAAGAAGATCGTGGGTGACGATCGGTGGAAAGAATTCCGTAATCGGCTCGATCGCTGGGCCAGTTCCGAAAATGATCTGCGAAGAGATGGTTTTGTCTTTGACGATCGCGTGGCCTCGAGCGAGCCTCAGCAATTGCGTGCTGTTCCAGCAGCACCGACAACCAAGCAGCGATAGGTATCAATTCAGAGGCGGTTCCACATGAACGACAAAAAGCGAATGTCGCCGACCCACGCCATTTGCACGGGTCTTATCGTCGTGCTCAGCGCGGGTCGCCTGCACGCCCAGGACCGCGATCTGATCGACGTCCGCGAGCCGGGGATTGTGCAGAAGGTACAGCGGGACGCAGCACTTCGGAATGTGCTTCGAGATCCGCTCATTGCCGCCGTTCGGTCCGAAGATCGAGAGAAGCTCGAATCGGCATTGCTGGGCCGCATCAAAAATATTGAGCGCGTGACACCGATTTCTGATGCTCAGAAAAAGAAATTGATGCTGGCCGGACGAGCCGACATCGAACGGCATCTTCAGCGTCTGCACGAAATTCAGCTCAAGCTCACTGGCGCTCAGATTGAAGAGCCCGAGGGTTTTCAGCGTCTTGACGACCTCGGACCCTTGAACATCCCCTCGAAACGCGAGCTTTTCGCCGAGCGTTCCCTGTTTCATAAAGTCATGCTGAAGACTCTCGACGGCGAACAGCTTCAAAAGCTCGAGGACGTCGCTCGCAGACGGGCGATCGATGGTCACAAAGCGATTATTCAGTGGGTACTCGGCACGTGGGACCAATCGCTGAAATGGGACGCTCGCCAGCGGCGGAAGGTCGAGGCTTTTCTGCACGATCACACCCGCCCGGCGCAAAAGCAGGGCGAGTACGATTATTATGGACTCCTGTTGCAATTGTCGCGGCTGCCGGAAGATCAGCTCAAAGCCCAGTTCGCCGCCGATCAATGGGTCGTCCTGGCTCCGCAGATCGCCGAGGCCCGCAAGCTCGAGTTGACTCTCAAGGATGGCGGCTATCTTCCCAAGGAAAATGTGGCCGCCGGGCTCGATAGACCACGCCGAGACCCCGAAAAAGTGCAGAAGAAGCGAGGATAGGCACACCGTGACACGACCGTTGCTGAAAGGGCTCGCTGACGTTGACGTATGTCACGGCGTGGCTTGCCGCCGGATTCGCCGCCGGCCGATTGCGTTCGCAATCTCGATCGGAGTGGGCCTCGCTGCCCTGCTGACGACTCCATCGCGTGCCCAGGTGCCCGCGGCTCGAACCGGTGAGGTCATCCCGCGCGACGTGCGCGAGATGTACGACCGCGGGCTTCAGTACCTGGCGACGACTCAGAGCGAACGAGGCGACTGGTCCAATAGCGCCAGCGAAAGCGGCCCGGGCACGACTGGCATGGCCCTCATGGTGTTTCTCGCGTGCGGTGAAGATCCGAATTTCGGACCGTACAGCCATCACGTCCGCCGCGCCTTGCGCAACATCATTGCCACGCAGGACGCCACGACGGGCATCATGGGGATGAGCATGTATCACCATGGGTTCGCGACGCTCGCGCTCGCCGAAGCCTATGGAGCCGTCGATGAGCGCAATCTCTGGCCCGACGGCAAGGGACCGCGGTCGATCGGCCAGGCACTCGAACTGGCGGTGCGCGGGGCGATCACGTCGCAGAAGAAAAACCCGATGGGTGCCTGGCGTTATTCACCCGATGCGCGCGATGCGGATACCTCGGTCAGCGGGGCTGTTTTCGTCGGCCTGCTGGCGGCACGCAACGCGGGCATCGAAGTGCCCGACGAAGCCATCAACAGGGCGATCTCGTTTTATGCACAGATGACATCCTCTTCGGGCGAGGTGGCGTATACGAGCGGCATGGGCGGGTTTGGCGATTCGCTGGCGCGAAGCTCGATCGCGACGCTTGTTTTCTCGGTGGCGCGGCGCAAGGATTTGAAACCGTTTCATGCAGCCCTCGATTACTTGAAGCAACGGATCAACCAGCCCCCCGAGTCGTCATGGCCCGAATATGCGCGCTATTACGAGGCTCAGGCCCTTTTTCAAGGGGACGTGGCCGGGTGGGAGAAATGGAATGAGCTCGTCGTGCGGCAGCTCAAGCAAGCCCAGATGCCCGACGGCAGCTTTCGCGGTCAGGTGGGGGGCGCGGTGAGCACTTCGTTGTCACTTCTTGCACTGGCCGTCAACTTTCGTTTCCTACCCATTTATGAACGGTAGACGGGGCGTGATGCGAAAATCGGGACGATTACGACTCGAGAACGCGGCTCGCGGCGGCCCATGCAGGGTACGCCCACGTCTGCGGCCCGTTCTTTACCTGGCGGCCCTGATAGGGGTAGTGCTTCAAGGGGCCGGCCGGGCCGCCGACGATTCGCCCGGTCTATCGCGATCGACGGTGTTACACCTCGCGGACGGCAACTTCACGGCCGGCAAGCTCGCCGACGTGAGCCGCGCGGGCGTGATCCGATGGCAGTCCGACGCGTTCGCAGCCCCTTTTGATTTTCCGGTCAGCCGGATCAACGCGATCCACTGGCCGCCTGAAGCATCGTCAAGAAAGCCGGAGGGCGAGCTGGGCTTCGAGCTGGCCGGCGGCGACATGTTATTCGGAGCACTCGAAGTCCTCGACGACAAACAGGCTGTGCTCAATATCCCGCGCCTCGGTCGAATTCATATCGACCGCACGGGAATTCGCCGCATTTTTCGATGGCGCGGCAGCGCCGATCTCGTTTATCTCGGGCCCAACGGCCTCGCCGGGTGGAGCGATGCGTTATCGCCGCGAGCGGGGGTGAATTTCGGCGCCAACGGCAACGCCGCGGGACGCGTCAATGGCCAGCCGAACGGGCCGCGAGGGGTACCCCATCAAGAACGGATGGCGCGAAGAGTCCGGTCAGCTTGTCACCGATCGCGAGGGGGCTTCGATCCAGGGTGATTTCAAGGTTCCGAGCAAGGCAACCGTCGAATTCGCGCTGTCGTGGAAGGTCAAACCCGACTTCGTGTTCGCACTCGGGATCGATCCCACGGAGATGCGAACCGTCAAGCGTGCCTTTCGGTTTGAAGCCTGGGGCGGCGACCTGGTCATCCAGCGCGAGCTCGATAACGAGGCTGATCTTGCGGTCGTTCAGGAGATCGCGCCTGGACCCGGCCGCACGCATCTTCAAGCCTATATCGATCAGCAAGCCGGACAGATTCTCGTTTGCAGCACGAGCGGCAAGCGGTTGGCCAATTTGAAGGTCGGGGGCGTCAATGAGAAAGCGTTTCCCGGTCTGTACCTCGCCAATTTGCGCGGTGATCTTCGGCTCGAATGGTTGCGCATTGGTCAATGGACGGGCGAATTGCCGCGTGAAGTGCAGCTTGACCAGTCACGGATCCACCGCGTCGACGGCACGCTCGTTTACGGGCAGATCGTTCGGTTCGACGCGTCGAGCCGCGACTTCGTTGTCAGATCGAGCGCTGGTGAGGTTCGCATTGCCGAGAGCACGATCTCGAGCGTTTTTCTGTCGGCCGCCGGCGATGACAGACCACGGCAGATCCGGGTGGTGTACGACGATGGCACGCGGCTCAGCGGGACGCTGGAAAAGGTTGAAAACAGTTCGCTCGTGATGAGCGTGCCGGGCGTCCACCAGCCGGTCAGGCTGCCGACCGCGGGGCTGCGTTCGGTGATCGTCACCCGGCGCAATAACGATCGGCCGCCGGCGCGGAGCGATGTCACGGGGCGTCTCGAGGCCGAAGGTCTTCGGCTGGCTGGCCGTCTGGTTGATGGCGCGGCGACACCGGACGCCAGTTGCCTGGTGTGGGAACCGCTTCAAAGCGATACGGCCGCGCCCATGAAGCCCGGCGTTTCGGGCCGGATCATCTACAGGGATCGACCGCCCGCGGCGACCAGCCGGCGGCCGCCAAGACTGATCGAGCCCAGGATGGCCGTTGTGAGGGGCGTCCAGAACCGGGACGGCCCCGCCGTTGTCGCGGGGGCGGCCGGACGGTTCTTGAAGGCCCTTGACGAGCCAGCGGCTGTCGCTGATCCGCCCGCCATCGAGCCCCGGTCGCTTTATCTCAGGGACGGTGACACGATCCCGTCGACCATCACCGGAATCGACGAGAACGGCGTCTGGTTCAAGACGAGTCTGTCCAAAAGCACGTTCGTGCCGCATCAAAAGGTCAAGGCCGTCGAGCTCGCGGCCGACGCGGCGCTTGATTCGGCCGTCTCTGCCGAGGTCGTGCGTCTCACCGAAGCGAAGAGAGAACGGCTGCTCACGCTGCCACGGATGCAGCAGACCGACCCGCCAACGCACCTGATCCGTTCCAGGAATGGCGATTATCTGCGCGGCCGCGTGACGAAAATGGATTCACGAACGCTGGAGGTCGAGATTCGCCTCGACCGTAAGCGCATTCCGCGCGACCGGATCGCACAAATTATCTGGCTCCAGCCGGACGAGCTGGATGCCACGAAGCCGCCGGCGAGCCTCGCGCAGGGGAATCACTCCGTGCGCGTGCAAGCGTTGCGTAACGACGGTATCCGCCTCACCTTTCAGGCGGAGCGGTTCGAAGGTTTCGAAACTTATCGGGCACGAGCGACGTTCTCGGCGCCTGCGAGGTTAGCATTGCCCAGATCGATCAGCTCTTGATCGGTCATTCGATCGAGCAAGCCGCCGCCAAGCTGGCCATTCAGCAGTGGAAGCTCAAGAATGCCACCCAGCCCAGGTTTGTGACGGCTGGCGAGAACGCGGGCGGGTCCGGTCAAAATCCGGGCGCTGAGTCGCCTCTGGTCGGTCAGCCCGCGCCCGATTTCACGCTTGACCTGCTTGACGGCAAGGACAGATACCATCTTGCCGCGAGCAAAGGCAAGGAAGTCGTCGTGCTCGACTTCTGGGCCACCTGGTGCGGGCCATGCCTGCAGGCGATGCCTCAGGTCGAGCGCGCGGTGGCGTCGTTCAACGACCAGCCGGTGCGGCTGATCGCGGTGAACCTGCAGGAAAACGCCGCCACGATTCGAGCCACGCTGGATCGCCAGAAACTGTCGGTGAATGTCGCACTCGATCGCGAAGGAGTCGTCGCCGATCGCTACAAGGCCGTCGCGATCCCGCAGACCGTGATCGTCGACCGTGACGGACGCGTCGCCCGCGTGTTCGTCGGTGGTGGCCCCCGCTTTGAAGAAACGCTCAAAGCGGCTATCAAGGCGGTGCTCGGCGGCAATCAGGCTGCCGACCGGGAGAAACCGGCAAAGTGACCGTGTGAACGCGTGAAACTCGGGCAAGAGCGAGTTCGTTCAAGCCGTTTCGCTGGCTCGCGTCACGGCGCAGGGAATAGACCGCGACGGCTGCGAAAACGCCGGCGACGGCGATGGTCGCGAGCATGATGAGCGCGACGCCGGAGAGATGGCTTTCGACCCCCGTATGGAGAAGCCCCCACACAAGGACCGACATCGGCTGCGTGCCGGGCGGCGTGACGATGTTGGTCGCCGGGAGCTCGCCGAGCCCGATCGCAAAGGAGATCGCCCAGGCGGCGACCAGCGTTCGAGACGTCAGGGGCAAGACCACACGCCGGATCTGAGCCCATGGACCGGCTCCATCAAGCGCCGCGGCATCAAGATAGTCTTGAGGGAAGGATCGCAGGAAAGGCCAGAGTATCAGAAGCGAATAGGGCAATGTACGCAAGATTTGGCGCAAACGATCATGGCCGCCGAGTCATAGATTGTCGGAAACGGGCGGTACGCCAGCACCAGAGCCATCCCGGCAACAGGGCCCGGCACGGCGAGTGTCAGCGCCAGGACGCCGAGGGTCACGATCCGCCAGGCGCGCGATCGGCGGGCTGTCCACGCCAGCGCGGCAGCCAGAACGGCGGTGACGATCGCGGCGATCATGGTGCAAACCAGCGTCATCTCCATCGGCTCGCGGATTTCGTCGGCGGCGTAGCCGAGCGTGCCGGCGAAACCCGAGAGTGACCAGCTCGGCGACACGCCGGCCCCCGCGCGGCCGCCGACGCGCCCGGCACGCCAGATCAAGCTGTAGAGCGGCATCGCGAGCGCATTGCCGATGACGGCGATGAGCACCAGCCCGCACGCCTTTCGATCGCGCCCCAGCGGCCAGGATTCGCGCGGCCGGAATGACGACACCAGGCGCGCCGGATCGAACCGTTCGAGAGCTTGCCCGATGATCAAGATGAGCGTGCCGAGCACCGCGAGCGGCGGCAGAGCCGCGAGTGCCGCGCCGCCTGGTCCACGGCCAAGACTGTATTGAAGATAGGCTTCCTCGGCATAAGTCCGAATCTGGAGCAGGTCGGTGACCGTCATATCCGTGGCGACGAGAATGGCGACTCCCAGGGCGGCCGCGGTGATCGCTCCCATCGATCGCCTCAGGGTCACCTGAAAGAACACCTGAAGCGGGTTGAGGTCGAGCCTCGCGGCATCTTCAAGCTCGGGCTCGACCGCGGAAAGGCCGGCTCCCGCGATCAAGATCACCCAGGGCAACGCGGCCAGGGCATGCACGACAGCCGCGCCGCCGAGTCCCACAAGAATCGGTCGAACGCCGAGCGCCTGCATCCGCCCCGCGTTTCCAAACGCGCCCAGCCAGGCCGTCGCGTGCAAGGGGAGCGGTACAAACGCCGCGAGGCCAACAAGGACGAGCAGGAGCCGTGCCCCCCATGCGTCGGTTCGAAACAAGAAAAAGGCGAGCAACACGCCCAGGGGGAGTGCGCAAAGCTCGGCCGCGAGAACCAGCGAAATGGTTTCCGTCGCGAGCCGGAACGGCCGCGCCACGCTCGATGAATCGTCGAGGATCGCCGCGGATCCGACCGGGTCAAGTGAGGTGGCCAGCGCGGGGTCGCTTTGATCTTGCGCCGTCAACCCGCACACGACCTCGCGAACGGTCGCCAGCGTGGGCCAGCCCACGACGATCATGAGGGCCGTGGCCAGAGCAAGTCGTCCCATCAAACCTGGGGCGCGGCTCACGGGCGCAACCCGGCGCTACGCATCAAAGCGGCCGTCTCGATGTACGCCTCGCGCACCCAATCGACGATCTTCGCCGGCTCGGGTGAATATTCGAGCTCGATCGAAACGGTCAGCTCCGGCGCGTCGAGTCGCTTGAGGGCCTGCAAGTACGGGCCAAAATCGACGACTCCGCGCCCCGGGGGCAAATCGCCGTGAACCTTACCGTTGCAATCCGAGATATGAACATGCGCTATGCGTCCCCGAAGTCGATCGATGGATGAAGCCGGCTCGCGCACAGCGCCAGGTGCGAGATATCGAGGTTTGCTTTGACGTTAGGGCGATCGACATCGGTCAGAAACTGGGCCATGCTGGCGACGTTATTGAGCAGCGACAGTTCAAACGGTTCGAGCTCGAGGGCGATTTCGAGGTCGAGGGCCGCCGCGTAATCGCCGAGCACGCGGGTATTCTTGACCGCCGTCTCCCACTGCTCGGCGGCGGGTATCACCTGTTTCTGCCAGATGTATTCGCCGATCACGAGCAAGACGTTTCGTGCGTCGAAAAGGTAGGCCATGTCGACATAGGCGCGGACGCGCTCGATGTGGAATTTCTGCACGCTCGGATTGAAATCAACGAGCCCGACCGCGACACATGCGACGCTGATGATGGGCAATCCGTGCTCATCGCATTCTTTCTTGATCAGGCGCTTCTCGCGAACGTCGATTTCGAGTGGATCGGCGAAGATGTCGATGGCGTCAAACCCGATCTCCCTGGTTTGCCGGATGCCGAACGCGGTCCCGCGGCCAGATTGCACCCACGCCGAATTGATCAGTCCAAGCTTCATGATGTTGCACCTCGATCGCCGCGGGTCGTGTGGTCACACAGGTGTTGAGAATGGTCGTCCGGAGACACTGTCATTTCCCCGCGCCGAACGTTTCCACGCTGTCGCAAGCCCCGATTTCTGAGTTACCCAGCCTCTTGTGCGGCGACGGTGCTGCGGCGCGATCGCACCTGTTCGCGTGGGAGCCGGATCACGAATTGCGATCCCTCATCGGGCTTCGATTGCACCTCGATCGAGCCGTGGTGCTCCTGCACGATCCCGTAGCTGATCGACAGCCCAAGGCCCGTGCCCTCGCCGAGCGCCTTGGTGGTGAAGAACGGCTCGAAAATGTGTTCGCGTATCTCGGGCGTCATTCCGCAGCCTGTGTCAATCACTTCGATGCGTACCCACTTTTCGTCGGGCTCCAGACACGTGCGAACGGTCACGCAGCCATCCTGCCGGCAGGCGTCGATCCCGTTCATCAACAAATTGACGACGACCTGGTGCAACCGCGCACCGCGACAGCGAATCAAAGGGAGCGGATTCGAGCTCGGTGACGAGTCGAACGCTTTTCTTGCGGGCGTACCCCTGCACCATGTTGACCGACGACTCGATCCCCGGATTGAGATCGACCTCGTTCCATTCGCCTTCGTCGACCCTGGCGAATAGTCGCAGATCCTTGACAATACGCTCGATTCGCCGCAGGCCTTCGCGCGTCCGCTCGATCAGCCGCGGCATGTTGTCGAGCGTGTAATCGAGGTCAAGCTGTTCACTGACAGTATTGATCTGGCCGTTCAATTCAGCCCGGTCGAGGTCGGATTTCGTCGGAAGCTGCCGGTATAAGCTGAGTAAGGTGACGATGTCGCGGAGGTCGCGCTCGAGCACGGCGACGTTGTTGCTCACGAAGGCGAGAGGGTTGTTGATCTCGTGGGCGACACCCGCGACGAGCTGGCCGAGGCTCGCGAGTTTTTCGGTTTCCACCATGCGGCTTTGCGCCGCCTTGAGCGCCTGGTGGGCCTCGCGCTCGGATTGCTCGCGCTGGTGGAGGATGATGTTTTGCTCTTTGAGCTTCTCCTCGGCGAGCATGCGTTCGGTCACGTCCCAGAAAATGACCTGGATGCCGATGGGTTTGCCGTCAGCCTCGCGGAGCGGTGCCTTCATCACCTGGACATAGAGCTTCTCGCCGCGTGGCGTGACATGCTGCTCGACAATGTCGAGCACATGACCACTCGCGAGAACCATCGTATCGTCGCGGCGATATTTGTCGGCGAGCTCGCTGGGAAAGAAGTCGTAGTCGGTTTTTCCCTGAAAGTTCTCGAGTGTGGTGCCGAGCTCGGCGCAGAATTTCTGGTTCGCGAACGTGAAGTGGCCCTCGAGATCCTTGCAGAGGATCATCTGCGGGATCGTTTCGACGAGCGAATGGTAAAAGACCTCGGCCTGGATCCGAGCGTGCTCGGCCTGACTGCGCTCGGCGGTCACAGTTTCAAAGTCAGACGAAAGCAGGATGTGGCGTCGACGCCATTGCCGGGTCTGGAGCCAGGCGGCCACCGATAACAGCGCGAGACCGCCGCCGACGAGCACGATCGCGCCGACGTCGACAGCTCCGAGCAATAGTGCCAGGGGTGAGTCAATCAAGGGCATGACCACCACGGTTGCAACGTTCATTCAAGCTCGAGCGATCCGGTGAATTCATCAAGTTGAACGACTCGATGGTCGCGTGCCGCGGCGAAAACAGCCTCACACAGGGCGATCGTATTCAGGTTGTCATGGCCGGAAATGTCGGGTTCCGCGTTATTTTCGAGCGCGTGCAAGAGGCCCCCCATCGTGCCAGAGAATGCATCGGGGAACCAGGCTTCGGGCCAGCGAGGGCGTTGCCATTGCCCGTTGTCTCTGACCGTCGAATAATCGATCGTGCTGGGCACGCGCGCCGGCCATCCCGGCCAGCCGATCGTGCCAAGCGCCAGTCCTTCGGTTCCTTCGACGCGCCAGCGTACGGCGATCTCCGAGCCCGCCCCTTCGCGCGCGGGGCCCGCCCAGACGTCGTCCCAGCCCGAAGCACGAGCACCACTCGCAAACTCCAGAATGTAAAGGTTGAGGCCATCGCGGTGCGAAAATGTCGTTCGTGGATCGGGTCGTGACGACGCCAGGATCCGCTGCGGATCACCAAGCCAGTAGCGGAACGTATCGAGATGATGGATGCTCATGATGAAGGTCGAGAGCGATCGGCCGTCGCGCGCCCAGGGCATCCAGTGAGGTATGGCACGAAGCTCGATCGTCGCCAGCACCGGCTCTCCCAGGATGCCCCCGTCGAGAAGACTCTTGAGGGCGCGCACGGAATGGTCATAACGCATATTCTGGTTGACCTGAAGCAGCACGCCGGCCCGTTCACAATCGTCGACCAGCCGCCGAGCCGCGTCGTAGGTCATCGCGAGCGGCTTCTGAGCGAGTATGCCACGCACCTTTCGTCGATGCGCCAGCACGCGCTCGATGACGCCGGGCTGTGCATTGGGTGGAACCGCGACGTCGACAACCTCGATCTCCGGGTTGTCGAGCATCTGTTCGACCGATTCAAACACGCCCGGCACATTTCGCAGGGCAGCGACCTCGCGTGCCGTATCAATCGAGCGCGACGTGATGCCCAGCACGCGATAACCGGCGTCGGCGTACGCCACCAGGTGACAATCGCGAACGATGAACCCCGCGCCGACGATGCCGATACCCACGTCGCGCTTCGCGGGCAAGGCGGGCTTATGATTCAGGTTCACAACCGAATGAGCGTTCATGGAAAGAAACGATGCGCCCGGTGATCCAGGGAAGGTCGACAAACCGCCTCAGTCGAACTTATGCCCGGCGGCCGGTCATGTCCAGTGGGCGCTGGCGGCGCAATGTCGCGAAGCGAGCCGGCGGCGATCGGCGGCGCACCCGGTCGAGCCGTGGCTGCTTGGGTGCCATGATCGCCCTGAATTCGCGCCGTCAAAATCCGGCTTCAGCCGCGGTCTGGCAAGAGTCGATTCAATACCGCCCGGACGGCTCTGGAGCCGGGAGGACCGGCCGGGAACCGAACGCCCGCGAATTTTCTGGTCGCGACTGGCACACTTCGATTCTGTTTGGTCATGGACTGGTAGGACCGACACGGATGTCGGAAGTCGCCGACCGAAACGACTTCAGCAAGGAGCGAGACGATGCGTTCGATCTCTCGGCTGGTTCTGGTGATAGGGCTGATGATGATTTTCGGCTTTTGCGTCTATGGCTTCCTGGCCACCTACGAGATTCCGGGCGAATCGTTTTGCCGTGGCATGTACTCGGTGCTCATTCTGCTGAGCGGCGTTTGCGTCAGCCAGGTCGTCGAGCCGATGGTCCGGCGCGTCTGATCGGCGGCCGCGGCCGCCTCGAGAAATCGCAATTCTCTGATCAACTGTGCACGCGTGCGCGCCGATGCGGCCGTTCTAATTCAGTCGCCTGGTCGACGTCTGGATCGAGCGCCTGGAACCAGCGCGCGAAGTCGGCCTCGACGCCGTGCGCGCCGATCGAGTGCGCACAACGGCCCGCGCCCAGCACGGGTGCAAGGACGGCGAGCAGCAACACGTCGGTACGATAGAGAAAAAGCCAGAGCCGCGGTGCCGCGATGGCGGCGAGCGCGAGGAACGTCAAAGCAACGAGCGTGGTGTGGGCCTCGCAGAATTTATAGGCGGGCCAGGTGAGTGCGGCTCGCCCCCAGCGTGGCCAGCGAGCTGGCGGTTGCGGGCGGCCGCCCCCGCCCCCGTCCCCGTCGACGCGGTAGCTGGCCGAAGTGCTCTTCAGTCTCTGGAAAAAAGCCTTGTAACGGCAGTCGTTGTGAAGACTGAGCAAGGACCAGCCCAGCGCGATCGCGAAGCCCGCGATCGTCCAGGCGATATTGCCGGTGCGGGCTGCCAGGCCGTATCCGAGCGCGAAACCGAGGGCCAGATTGGCGACGTGGTGCATGAGATAATCGAAATAAACACCGTCGAGGCTCGCCGTGCGCCGCCAGCGGGCGACCTGGCCGTCGACGTGGTCGAGCCAGAAAGCCAGGAGAGAAAAGGCCACGCCGGCAACAAACCCGCCGCGCGTTCCCATGGCGATGGCGGCCGCCGCACCCAGTGACGACACGAGCGAGAGCACCGTCACCTGATGGGCCGATAAACCGAGGCGAACGGCCAGCCAGCAGCCGTAGACGGCTGACGGCCGGGCCACGTTGCGCCAGCCAGTTACCGATTTCGCGATGCCGATCCTTCTGAACGCGAGCGCGGAGCTGGGCCATCGTCGGCGAACCGGCGCTCATCGCAGGGGATCCGTTGTCAAGGGTCGCGCCGAGAGCTCGACGCGCCGGGCTCCTCGGCCGCCAGCGGGTAGATCGAATAATGCCGCAGCACGCCGTCGCCATCGATGAGGTCCTGGCGAAAAACGGCCGCGGTCTGTGCGCGGTCCATGGAGCGAGCAGGCGGCCGAGCGTCGGATCAAACTCGACGGCCGATTCGGGCTCGGGGGGGCAGAGCATGACGTGAGTGAAACCCGCCTCGCAGAGGCGGTCGACGATCTCGCGCGACGACTCCCCCTGCTCTCCCAGATGAGTGCCGCCGGCGATGGGCCAGTTCCATCGTGTAATCGCGGGGGATATAAAACCCCCGATGGTCCTGGCCGATCAAGCGGGCGTCCTTCGGTAAATTGAGCGAAGCCCACCGGCCGACCGCGAACGTGGGCTCGCGCCGCGCCAGGAATTCGGCTGCCGTTTCACGGCCGAGCAACACGCCGATGACATGCCGCGAGCGCACAACGGCCAGGCTCGCCTCGAATGCCATGATCGCGATGAGAATCGCCAAGAGCGCCGCGCCGGCACCGAGCGCCGCCGCGACAAGACGCTCGCCAGGTAAGCGATCGCGATGGCGAGCGGCCCGAGCGCCGTCAACAAGAAACGCATGCTCTGGCGCTGTGTCATACAGAGGATCAGAAAAGCATAAGCCAGGCCGACGAGGGCAACCACTCTTCGCGGCGGTCGATAAAAAAGGGCGGCCGGCAAGAAAAGCAGAAATACCGGGCCGAACTGGTGGGAAAAGCTATCGAATCGGTCTGGTTGGAGCGAGAGCGGCACAAGCGCGGCGAGCATGTTGAATGGACCGACAGCCAGCGGGCGCTTGTTGGGGTCGAGCACCTCGTCGAGACCGGCCCCGAAGGCCTGGCGGAAGTAAGGATAAACCGGGTTGCCCGTGTGCACATAGGCACGCAAGTACCAGCATCCGCCGGTTACGATGGCGGTCACCAGGTAAACCGCCATCAGGCTGAGCCAGCGAGACCGCGGGTGCGTGCGCAGGGGCAACATTGGAAGCATGGCGCGCATCCCGATGATCGGGGTCATGAGCCCGACCAGGACGAGCGCGGGATATTTCACGCCGATTGCCAGGCCCGCGAGCAGCCCGGCGACGATTGCCGCGCGCCAGCTCGGGTGGTCGTTGAGGCGGACCCAGGCGAAAATCGCCGCGGTGCCGAATGCGGCCAGGGCGACGTCGTTCAAGGGGGCCGACATCCCATTGGACACGGCCGGGACAGTCAGGGCGATCGTTCCGGCCCACCAGGCACGCCGGCCAAGGCTCGGGCGTGCCAGCGCCGTGACGTTCGCGGCAAAGACCAGGCCGAGGATCCACTGGATCGCCCGGCACGCGACGGGCCCGCGGAATTCGAGTGCCACGGCATAAAGCATCTCGGTGACGAGCGGATAAACCGTTTCGTGGAGATCCGGCTTGAACCCGGCCGAGCCGCTCATCAAGAAAACCTTTGGCACCTGCAGGTGATAGCAGAGCGCATCGCCGTCGGTTACCGGCGTCGTCGCGGTGAGGGCCGTGCCGATGATGACCGAACAGAGGCACATGGCGAAAAAAAGCGAGAGCGAAGTCCGGCTGCGGGTGCGCACGCGGGTCGCGAGCCACTGGCGCATCTCGCCGAACAAGTGAAACCAGGCGATGATGCCGAGCTCGATTTCGACGGCCAGCAAGATCGCTAGCCCCATGAAGTTGAGACAGCCGAACTCGCCGAGCGCCAGCACCGCGACCGCGGTGATGCCCATGCCAAGCGGCAGCGCCAGCGCCATCGCATCGAGCGGATGCTCGGGCGACTGGCCGAGCTCGTCGAGGATCCTCTTGCCGAGCCCCGCCGAGACAAGCGCCAGTAGGACTGCGAATCCGAGGTCGATCATGTTTGGCGTTATCTTTGCTTCTGGAACATCGAAAAGGATGCGAATCAATGAGCCGAATCAATCTGAACAACGCAAAATTGCGACGCGGCGCTGTCTGGGTCCATCGGAATCGGACCTGACTCGACGAGCGTCATCCGCTCGTGGCGATACCACGCGACGGTATCGTAGCCGTAGCGGTTGTAGCTGAGATTCGTCTCTTCGTTATGAGCCGTAAAGCGGCGAGCGACACGCACGATCTCGCGCCGGATCCGCTCCGCGACGGCCGGTGGATTGTGCAGGATGACGGCGGACGTCACGACCAGATCGAACGAGTTGTCGGGAAACGGCAAATGTTCGCCGCGGCTCAAGATGAGCTCGGTGTCTTTTTGCGCCGAGAAACTGCTTCGCCTGTTCGAGCTGGGTGACGCTGAAGTCGATCCCGACGAGCGGCACGTCGAGCCGGTTGCGCAAGGCACGTAGCAGCTTGCCATAGCCGCAGCCGACTTCGAGGATCGAGGCCGGCTGATAAGCGGCCAATCGATCGGCGATCCAGTCGGCGCGGAGACTTCGGGCTTCCTGGCCTTCCTGTTCGCGAAAATAATCGTCGCCGCCGCGAAGTGTCCAGTACCGGCGCGGGTCGGCGTAGAGCCATCGCCGTTTCCAGGCCGGCCACTGGCTCAATGTACGGCGAAGCGTCTTGTGCCAGACGTATCCGGCACCCCGAAATCGCAAAGCCTTCCAGGCTCGAGCCGGCGCCGGCGTACGGGTGCGTACGATCAGGTCCATATCACCTTCCTTGGAAGACCCTCAATCACGCGAAAGCGAGAGTCTACGTAGGGGCCCACCGGCGGTCAAGCCGGGCTGGATTTGACGAAAAGCGATGTCCGCCCCCGAATTCAGACGTTCAGTTGGCGGACGAAGTCGTGTTTTACCAATGGCGGCACGCTCGCCGTCCGTGTTTCCAGAATTGAGCAGGCGGGTGGGCTTCGGTTTACCGCGAGGCGTGTGAGTTCTTATAATAGAGTCCGCCAGTTGATCGCGCGTGCGGTCTAAGCCGAGTGCGCAGTGAGGCGTCGCTTCGCGTTCGAGGCCAGTTTTCCGAAAGGACATGCCGGGCATGGGCGTTGGCTCCGGGCGATCGCGGGTCGCCGAACTCAGCTTCCAGGTGTTCAATAGAGGGCTTCACCCGGATTGGTTGACGACGCGCGAGTTTCGCCGCGTCGAAAGCAGTGGCTGGAAGGCCGACGTGCGGATCATCGACGGCGGCCACGCGGTCATCTTCCAGTCGGGCCTGATCCGTCTGACGGAAATCCTCGCCGGTCCCGAGACCGCGCTTCCCGAGCCGGGCGTCTTGTTCCGCGCCCATCTGGGTCACGAAAAATCGGCGATCCTTCGGCCGGGAGGTGATGTCGAATATCAAAGCTGCCTCGAGGTGGAGCACGTCGATCTTCACGTGTTCCGGCACCTGTGCGAGGAGATGACGCGCGATCCGCGTCACGACCGGCTGTTTCATCATTTCCGTTCGCCGAATCGGCTGGCTCCGGCCCCGATCAGCAGCGTGGCGATCTCGTCGCGTGCCCGGGATCTGTCGATCAATTCCTTTCATACGTTTCCCAACGAATGCGCGATCGTGCGAACGCAGTCGCTTTTCGAGATCAAGGCCGCGGCCCGCCAGCGCTGAAGGGCGCGGCGCTGGAATCCCCCTGCGAAGCTCGATTTTCGGCTCCGCCGGGCTCGGCCTGCGTGGTTGTCATGCACACTCTCAAGTTCACCGCGTCACGAATATCAGGAGCGAGCCGGGTGCGAGGTTCCCCTGCTGCCGCGTTGACGCCGCTTTTGGAGGTTTGTAGAGTGCGAGTCGAATGATTCGTGTGCAAGTCGCGACGGGGCTGACCGTGGTCTGGCCGGAAGTGGTGAGCCGGGAACGGGGCGGTGTCGTCAAGCACCTTGCGGCGAAGTGCCCCTACTGCGTTGAGTTCGCTTCGGGCCACGAATTGACCAGCAAGCGACGGAGCGGCAGTCGGCGTATTGCGGCTCGAAGATTCGTTCACCTAACCGAGACACCGGCCGAAATTTCGGGTTTCAAAACCGCCTTGATTCCGCCGGCGCGAACCGCGAGCGCAATAGTTGAAATCAACCCGGCGCAACGCGCCTGCGCTTGCTTTGCCAGTTGACGAGAGGGAAGTGCACCGTCAATGCAACCGCTGCGCGGCAGTGGGTTTACGCTCACAAGCCGTATCGGGGCTCGGTCATCGCGCGGACCGAGGACCTTGAATTGAAAACTTGACGTTGGTCGAGGCGGCGCGTAAAGGACCGAGCGGGGTCGCGCGAATCGCAACGGTCCACGCGATTGCAGGAGGTCTATCAGACTGCTGGTCGAAATCGTCGTCTTGAGGGTGCGCGGGATCAACTGTGTGGGACGATAAAGGGTCAGTCGGAGAAGGGGGATCGCCACCGATGCCATCGCAACATCGTGCCAGCAAAAACGGCCTCCGGAGGCGTTCCGGAAGCCCTGGAAAGGAGGTGGCCGCGGGAGAACCGGTGGTCAGGGGTATGTCGAAGTCGCGTGCGATCGAAAAAGCCGGCCGCCGCCGACGGACGACATCGCCGAAAATCCCGAGATCAGCCAAAATTTTCTACACAGTGGCGCTGTGATCGTAAGTAACGACAGCGTCGAGCGCCCGCTGTGCCATAGCTGCGTCGCGAATTAAATAGAATCGTGTTGAACGAGAAAAATCGGTTGGCGTGGTTCGACCAGGCGGGTATCTTGCGAAACGTCTGGCCGAAATGAGCTCGTTGCGGAAAACCCCGGACGAGCGACTCGGCATCCGAGGAGCACTGCCAAGATGCCTCATCAGTTTCGAGTTGACCGCGTGCGAGGGTGCTTGCTGGGAATGGCCGTGGGGGACGCTCTGGGTGCCCCGCTCGAGGGACTTTCGGCCCAGCAGATCAAAACTCACTACGGTCGCATTCGCGACTATGTCGACGGCGTGCAAGCCTGGAAGCGCAAACCTTATCGCTGGCGTTTGCACGGGCTTTATTCCGACGACACCCAGCAAGCCCTTGCGCTGTGCGATGTTCTCCTGGATTACGGCCGGATCGACCCCGAGCGGGTCGCCGATCTCTATCTGGCCCTGTTGACGCCCAGGGGGCCGTTCGTCGGCGCCCACCGCGGGATCGGCCGGAGCTTCCGGCAAGTTCTCGCGGCCCTCGAGCGAGGTGTGCCGGCCCTCATGTGCGGGCAGCCGACCGCAGGCATCGGCGCCGCGATGCGGATCGCGCCGGTTCCTCTTTACTTCGCCGACGATCCCGTCGCGATGTTCAACTCGACAATGGCCGCCAGTCTCATGACGCATCGCGACATCCGCAGCTTGAGCGGTGCGCTCGCCGTCGCACACACGCTCAGGCGGCTGGTGGCGGGCGCCGTTCGCGACCCCGGCCTGCTCTTTCGCGTCGCCGCCGATCTCGTCCAGGACGAGAAGCGCATCGAATCCGATTACGCCGACGTGGTCATCAAACTCGAAACTCACGGCGGCAGCATCGCCCGAAGTCTTGCGCACGCCGAGTCGTTGGTCGATCTCCCGAGGGAGCGCGCCCTGGCCGCGCTGGTCGACGAAGCCAACCGCCACGGGGCCGAACCTGTGTGTAAACGGGCGACGATGGGCTTTCCGCCGGCGTGTATTCCCACGTGTTTGTACCTCTTGCTGGTCACCGAGACTTTTGAGGAGGCCGTGACCGAAGTTGTTAACCTGGGCGGCGACACCGACACGGCCGGTGCCATCCTGGGTGCCATGGCCGGGGCCTATTACGGTGTCGATGCAATCCCTCAGCGCTGGCTTGACGGGCTTCAGAATCGCGAGGGAATCGAGACGTGCGCCGTGGCGCTGGCACAGCGGTCAGCGACCGGACTTCAAATACCCGATCTGATCGCCACCGAGCACTCGCTGACCCGCAAAGAGGGCGAAACCTTCGAGTCGTTCGTTTCAGCGGGCCGCCACGACGGCGGCCGCGACGCGAATCACGTGCTCTAGGCGACCAACCAGAGCGCGGCCGCCGCCTCACGATCGGTCGACTGATGCGCGCATGCGCATCCTGATGCCGCCCAACGTCTTGGGGTATCGTCGATCCCGTGCGGTCGTTCGCGCTCTTTTCTCTCCGAGGTTCATCGGCTAAACTGGAGAAAAGGGTAACGAGGATCCGCGAAGGCCCGCCACCACTTGACCCCACAGCGTTAAACGAAGTGCGCTTTTCGCGTGCATCCCCGGCTCGTTCGCCCGAATAGCTTTCCCTTTGGTGCCGGCCATCCAGGGAGATCGCGCGGAGATGAGTCGGATCACCGACGATCGATTGCAAAAAGAGCTTGGCGAAGCCGAGGGATACCTGATGCTCGACCTGCCCGGCCGAGCGCTCGAAATCCTCGAGAGCCGGCCAGACTGGTTGGGAATGCAATTCGAGGCGAGCTTCCTCAGGGGCGAAGCCTTGCGCAGCCTGAAACAATACCGCGAGGCGCTCAGGCCGCTCGAAATGGCCGCGGCGTTGCGACCGGCCGACACGCGCGTGGCCCTGCGCTGGGGTGGTGCTACAAACGGACGAATCGCCTGGCGCAGGCGATCGACTCGCTCGAGCTGCGCTTTGCGAGCGAACCCCGATGTGGCGCTATTGCATTACAACCTGGCTTGCTACTGGAGCCTGGCGGGCAACAGTGTCAAGGCTGTCAATGCTCTCGCGACTGCGCTCAAATTCGACGAGGAACTGCGATCTCAAGTCAGCCACGAGAGCGACTTCGATCGCTTGCGCGGTAATCCCGCGTTTGAACAGCTACTTGGCCATGCGCCACACGCATGACCGGCGTTCAATCGCGGCGTGGGGCGCCATGCCATGCCGTACCGCGCCACGATCACCCGCGTCCGCCGCTGATCGACGACTCGATGCGCCGGAACGAAAAGGCGATACGCGCGGGGTTTTCAGGATGCGCGCGCCAGGACCAATCACGGCATGACGCGCGGGCCACAGCCGAGGTCGAGCATCCTTCGCATCGACGTCGGCTTAACGGATTATGCCATCAAGCAGCGCTTCAGATTTCATCGAGAATGCGCTGAGTGATCTCTCGCTCGCAGACCTTGCACCACTTCCAGCGGGGGTGTCCGACAAGCTCGTCGAGATGCTTGATCGCGATTTCGAACGGACCGAAACCAGATTTTTGTTTCGCTCTCGCCGACTTTTTCAAGCTTGGGGCAACGGGCAAAGTGCAACAAATTGGACGTCGAACGGCTGCCGTGGGCTTTGCCGTTGGCATCCGCAATTGTGCCGTGGAAAATGAATCCAATCGCTTCTAATCGCGTCTCAAAAAATTCATCAGAGGATTCTAGGGTACGAACCGGCGCGGACTGTTGTTGGATCGGCATGAAATTTTTCCCGGATCCATCTAACTTCTACATCCAAAGCATAAAGGATAATTTAACCAAAACGCGGCCAGCATGCAAGATGAAGGCGCGAGCCCGGTGGTGCATGGCAATTGGACGCGGCAGCCGTCAAAGTCTGTCGAACGGAATGCGATCGCGGCCATTGCGCACGCGAGACAGGCTGCAACAAAAGGTGCTCATGTGATCCGGGAAACCGTCAGCCATCTGCGAGACCTGCCACGATATCGACAGATCCTTTCGAGCCTTGTGCGATATGGCTATCAGGACGTCGTGGCGGCGCTTCATCTCGAGGGGATCGTGCGGCCGCTCGAACGAGTCGCCCTGGGCAGCGACGTGCCGCCCCAGGACCGGCCGCGGCGGCTCCGGCTCGTGTGCGAGGACCTCGGCCCGACATTCGTGAAGCTCGGCCAGGTTTTGAGTACGCGGCCTGACTTGCTTCCCGAGGCGTACACGACCGAGCTGGCCTGCGCTGCGAGACGATGTAAAGCCCTTTCCCTTCGCCCGGGTCGAGACGATTCTCACCGAGGAATATGGCCGCCCCCTTTCGGATGTCTTCACCAGTATCGAAGAGACAGCCGTCGCATCGGCGTCGATTTCGCAGGTTCACCGCGCGATCACGCTCGACGGGCGAACCATCGCGCTCAAGGTCCGCCGTCCCGAGATCACCAAGCTGATCAAGGCCGACCTCGAAATCATCAAGAACCTGGCGCAACTGGTCGAACGCCGGATGCCGAACCTGGCGTCTTACCAACCCCTGGGCCTGGCACTCGAATTCGAGCGAACGATCAAGCGCGAGCTGGACTTCGCGATCGAGCGCCGGACGATGGAACGTTGCCGGATTCAATTTCAAGACGACCAGACGGCCCACATTCCTTTCGTCGTCGAGGAGTTGTCGACGGCGAGCGTGATCGCGATGGAATTCATGAAAGGCGTGCCCGTCGACGATGTGGCGGGGATCAAGGAACTGGGGCTCGATCCGGCGGAGGTCGCCGCGACGGGGGCTCGCATTCTCTTGAAACAGATCTTTGAATTCGGATTCTTCCACGCCGACCCCCATCCGGGCAACCTCCGCGTCATGCCGGGGGGCGCGATCGGCATTCTCGATTATGGAATGTTCGGACAGCTCGACGGCATCACCCGAGAGCGAATCGCCGAGCTCATCGCCGGCCTGCTGGCGCAAGACTCCGATCGCGTGATCCGCGCGCTCGAGCGCCTCGAGATTCGCAGCGAAGACCTCGATCCGCGAACGTTTCGCCGCGACATCGGTGAAATCGTCGCGAGCTATGCGGAATTGACGCTTCAAACCATCGATCTGTCTTTACTTCTCGGTGAGCTGATTTCGGTGATCCGGACACACCACCTTCATATTCCACCCGACCTGGTGCTCTTGATTCGCTCGCTGGTCACGATCGAGGGCGTGGGCCGCCACCTCGACCCCCGCTTCGACATCGCCAAGCACCTTGCTCCGTTCATTCGCAACCTGGCGTTCCAGCGGTTCCGGCCCGATCGCATTCTCAGTCGTACCGTTCGCTCGGCCGAAGACGTCCAGCGCATCGCGACGCTCCTTCCCGACTTGCTCAGCCAGTCGCTCGAATCGATCAAGCGCGGCGAGCTTCGCGTTCGGTTCGACCTGCAGGATTTCGAGCGGATGGTGCGCAAGCTCACGCGTGCGAGTAACAGCCTGACTGTCGGCATCGTGATCGCCGGATTGTTCGTCGCTTCGTCCCTGATGATGCGGTCAGGATCGGTCACGATCGCCTATGCGGGTTTCATCACGGGGCTCTTGCTCTGCCTCTGGCTCGTCTGGAACATGTCGAACGATTGAACAGACACTGATGCCGCGCCGCCTGACTCGCGAACAGGCCGCTTCGGCGCGGCCTCGCGACACCGGCAATTTCCTGTGTCGCGGTTCAGGTGCGGATCTGGCCCCAGCGGATCGTCGCGATGGTTCCGAACACAAAGAGCGGGGCCCACGCCGCGAGGTCGGGTGGAAGGATCGCGAAACTGCCCAGGTACTGGCAAAAGATGATCGCGCCGTAGAACAGAGCCGAATTACCCATGGCGAAACCGAGGTTGATGAACGTGTTGCGTCCGTAACCGCCGAGCACCAGCGGCAGGCTCATGAACAGGAGATTGAGGCCGAGAAAAGGCCGCAAGATCCGGCCGTGCACGAACATCGCCACGTCGCTGCGCTCGGTTCCCTCGGTCGACGGGTCTGAAAGGCCCTCGATCAAGTCCTTGGTGTTGGCGAATTTGTACCAGTCTGGCTTGCGCGTCATCGCCTGGAAGGTGAGGCTTGATTTCAGGAAAAAAGTGCCTCGGCTGAGCTCAATCTTGCGATCCATCAGCACATGCATCTTGTATACGATCGGATTGAAAGACAGCGGTATCGATGGCAATGACGTGAAGTAAGGGATCTCCGAATGCGGCCGGAAGCTGTTTTCCGCGGCCGTTTGCGCGTTTACGGCGGCGGGAACGGGCGGTTTCGGCTGCGCCGCGGGAGTTTGAGGCGCGTTGCCAGCCGGCGCGTCCTCGATTTTGGTCGGGCGGACATAGGGCGGGGGAAAGCCAGTCAGGTCGTCGACCTGGGTGAGGATGGCCCGGCTGGTGTTGATGGCATCGCCCTCGAGAGGCGGATTGATCACCGCCTGGCGCACGAGCCATCCGCCCTTCAGGGGGGCGGTCGGATGGTCGGGAGGAATGTACGTGGCCTGCTGGCCGCGCAGCAACTTGATCTCGCCGACGATCTGAACCGGAATCGTCGCGTCGAATGGCAACAGCGTCTTGGCGTTTCGATCGGCATCAACTCCAGCGATCAGAACGCTGTGGGAATCATAGCGGGCCGACACATGCACGGTGCGCTGGCCATCATCGTCATGCGATTTCGCCAGGTCTTCGGCGTAGCGGGGCATGATCAGCTCTTGATTGAAGACCGCGAACGTGCTCACGATCACCGAGGAGATCAAGACGGGCCGGATCGCGCGATGGGTGCTCACCCCGGCGGCGAGGATGGCGAGTTGCTCGTTGTTCTTTTGCATGAACGTGACGGTGAAGATCGCCGCCATCATGCCGATGACACCGCAGAGGTAATCGAAAAAGAGGCTCTGATGGATGAGATAATAGCGTGACATCACCTGAAACATCTCGGCCGCGCCGTCGGCTCGCTTGGCGAATTCGTCGAGATTCGAGAAAGCGTCGATGACGATAAACAGGCCGACGAGCGAGACATAGCAGATCAAGTAGGCCTTGAAGAACGACCAGTAACGCTGCTGATCGAGAATGCGCACGATCGTTTCTCCTGTCTCACGGACGGACGTGACGTATTGAGGGGCCCGACTCGTCAGTGCTTGATCACGGACGGCAAGACGAATCCGGCCAGGCCTGCCAGAAGAAAGTTGCCCATCCACAGCGATATAAAGGGCGGGAACAGGCCTTCCTTGCTCAGATTCGTGCCGAAGAGCATGAGCGGGTAATAGAGCCCGATGATCGGCAAGAAGCACGTCATGAACGCACTCAAGAAGTCGCGGCGCGCGAACAAGATTCCGACGGGTGCTCCCAGGAATACGAACAGCAAGCTGCCGACAGCCATCGAAATGCGAAGCTGGTACTCTGTTTCGTACTGGTGGCAGCGACTGATCCAGTCGGCCTGGTCGCGAAACGCCGAGTTGACGTCGGCCCAATTGATCCGATCGATCCGCCCCGAGGCAAAGGCGAAGCCGGCCTTGATAGCTTCACGCCTCCGCACGGTCTCAGCCATCTTGCGGTTCTTGGCCAGCTCGATCATGAGCTCGGCGTTGCTGAATTCCTGGATCTTCTTTTCCGTGTTGAATTTACTGTCCGGTGGGATGGGGATGACCAGCGTATCACCATTGATCAAAAACACGTCGGCATCGTGCGCGAAGTGCTGTAGCTCTGAATCAATGAGGAAAACCTTGACGACCTGTGCCTTCAAGTCGAAATGCATTTCGGCTTGCCGGGCGAAGATAATCGCGTCGTAATCGTTGCTTCCCTTGACCTTATGCTTGAAGGTCGCATCGATCATCTTCGAGCCCTGGACCTCGCGCACCTTGATCAGGAAGGGCCATTTCGGATGATTGAACTCGCGGTCACGCGCGAGCAGTTTATAAAACATGTCCTCGATGTCTTTGAACAGAACCATCTTGGCGTTGTGCGTGCATTCGGGGATCCAGCCGCCGCTCACGTAGAGGAGCCAGAGGCTCAGTCCCGAGCCGAGGATCATCGTGGGCAGGAGCACGCGCCAGACGCTCAGACCGGCCGTTTTGACGGCGATGATCTCGTTTTCACCCGCAAGGCGCCCGTAAACGACCGTGGCCGCGAACAGGAGCGACACCGGGATCGTGTAGGGAAGCGTGCTGGGAATGACGTAGGGAACCAGGTGAACGATGTCGTTGGGCGACAGGCCGATGTCGCGCCTGCGCGGCCACCATGAATAACACGAAGATCGCGGTCATGGTGAGCAGCGCGAGCCCGAACGATCGCGAGACTTCGCCAATCACATAGCGCTGAAGGATTCCCAATTATGAGGCCCTCGTCTAAGCGTCCATGCCCCGGGCCCGTGATCCCGTCCGGCAATTTGCGTTCACCGCTCGCTCGATCTTCCATGCGTCGAGTTCACGCGACTGGATGAAGACATTTGCTGAGGGCCGCGGCCAGCCGGCGGGCCCCCTCAACCAGCTCTTGCTCGCCGGGTACACCAAACGTGAGTCGAATATGGTTCCTGGGCGCGGGTTCCGGTTCCTGGGCAAAGGCGTGAGTGCCGGGCACGTAAAGAACTCCTTCACGCACGCATTGCGAAAAGAGAGGGCCCTCGAAACCGGCGTCGAGATGGTCGGGCAAGGTCATCCAGACGAAAAGCCCCCCGCGCGGGCGGGTCCAGTGGATGTCGGGATCGATCGGCCCCACGTGATCCTCGAGTGCCTCAAGAAAAACGTCGCACTTCCTTCGATAAATTTCGTTCAGACTCGATACATGACGCTCGTAACTGCCGTTCGCCAGCATCGTCTCGAGCAACCGCTGGTTGAAATTGGACGACCCGAAATCGTGATTGGCCTTGAGCATCAGGATCGGATCGAGGAGGCTTCTGGGGAGAATTCCATAGCCCGTTTTCATCCCGGGGCTCAGGGTCTTGCTGAACGTGCGAGCCAGGATGACCGTGTCGCGATCGCGGTCGAGGCTCCAGATACTGGGTGGCTCGGCGGCACCGAACGACAGCCCGCGATAGGCGGCATCCTCGAGCACGAAGATGCGCTCCTTCCTCGACCAGCGCCTGGCCACATTCAAGAGCGCGTGCCGGCGATCGACGGCCAGGCTGATGCCGGTCGGATTGGCATGTTCGGGGATGGTGTAAATCAGCTTGACCCGTCCGAGGTCGCCGGCGGCTTCCAGTCGCGCCAGCGTGGCTTCGAGCTGGTCGATTCGCATCCCCTCGTTGTCGGTCGGCACGCCGATCGCACGCGCGCCTCGCGTGTCGACGGGGCCAAGAAAAACAAAATAGGTCGGCGATTCGACGAGCACGATATCGCCGGGATCGAGCAGGGCCTCGCACACGAGGTAGATGATCTGTGCCGAACCGGTCGTGACGACGGTCCGGGCGATCGCCTCGTTGTATGAGCCCCTCGTCTGGCATTCGTTCTTTTCCAGAAATTCGATCAAGCGGGTTCGCAAACGCAGGTCGCCGATCGTCGTGCCGTACTGCAGCGACCGGCGCCCTTCCGCCGGGTTTCCCAGGAGGGACGCCGCGGCCTGTCCGACCATTTCAACCGGCAAGGATTGCTGGTCCACGAAGCCGGCAGCCAACGAGACGATTCCGGGGTTCTCGAGCGCGGTTTGCATCAAATGGCTGATCGACGACGGGTTGGTCCGTCGGGCGGCCGCGCTCAGGGAATTCGAAAGTGTCATCGTTGGGAATTGCCAGCTCAGAAGGGCGAAACTATGCCTGTTTGTGCGTACTCTATCCGCCAGCGCCGCGATGTCAAGCTCGGTTAAACCTGATCCCCTGGTCGCACCGAGCCGTCGCCCGGCTGTGACGCGTGCAAGTCTGGTCGCGAATGGTCATCGGCGGCCCGGCTTCGTGGAACATCGATGACACCGCGATCGAACCGCGGGTTCGCGGGAATGGCGGCGGCGGTGATCGCAGGCCGCGACCGTCACGCCACCTGATCGTGAAGCTCGTCCCAGAAGAAGTATTCGTTACTATTCGTCGGATAGCGGCGGACCTGTTCCTCGAGCACGTCGACGAAGTCTTGAACCCAGCGTGCATGGTCCCTGCGTTCGGCGGTATCTTTCGGGACCTGGAAAGCGGGCCGAAACTCGATGTGGTAGCGGCCGTCGGCCTCCATCCGGCAAAACACCATGACGACCGGTGCCTCGGTCATGGCGGCGAGCACGACCCAGGTGGTGGAGAAACGAATCGAGCGTCCCAGAAACTGCGCGCACTCGGTGAGCTGCCCGGTCCAGCGCACGTCTCCCGCAAGGTAGAGAAGCATGCGCGATTTGATGGCCTTTACCGCACGCAGAATCGAGCTGGCCGAGTCGGCTGGCAGCCCTTGCCGGGAGATGAAGAGCTTGTCCTGCCCCAGCGGGCCTCCCGTGTCGAAATGGCGAGCCATGTAACGTGAAATGTGGCGCGGACGCTCCATGTAAAACCGGAGCGGGTAATTCTCGCGAAAAAGCCAGTGCGCCGGCAACAGATGAGCACCAAAATGATTGGCCAGCACGATGCAGCCGCGGCCCATGCCGATGGCCGCATCGAGGTGCTCGCGGCCGACAACCGTGAACATCTCGCTGGCGCGGTGATCGGGAACTCCATCGAGCAGGAGGTCGCGGGTGCGCCACAGGACGTGATTGCCGGCCAGCTCCCGGCTCACCGAAGGCACATCCCAGTCACATTTCAGAACCGACCGACCGTGACTCACGGCGTCGTCGAAGTTCTGCCGCAAACTCTTGCTCCACCAGTACTCGAATCGACCGATGCCAGAAACGAAACGCGACGCGGCCGGCAGTGGCAACGCGCGAATCATGGGCAAGAAAACCTTGAGGAATGTCTTGCGGATATTAAGCCCGCGCCGTTCCATCGACGACTCCCTCTATCTCATCCCTGGCCCCGATCTCGCACGAAAAGCGGCCGTCTCGACACCGGCCGCCGCGGCGGACCTCACGGCCACTCTGATTCGCTTCGTTCCGTCAAATAGGCCGTCAAGTCGGCGACCCGGCAAAAGCGTGGCACAGCCTCGACGTCAATGTCGATCTCGAACCGCTCCTGGATTTCGATGATCAGATTGACCAGGTCGATCGAATCAATCGCCAGATCCTCGACGAGTCTCGAACCCGGCTCGATCGTCACCCGCGGCGGTATCTTGGCGGATCGGCGCACGATGTCGCGGACCTCCGCGAACACGTCGGCCGTGCAGCCCGGGGCCGTCATGACGTCGTCCTCCTGAGCACGAGGGCGTTATTCGTGCCGCCGAATCCGAAGCCGGCCGACATGACGATCTCCAGTTTGGCGGCGCGGGAGTGATTCGGCACATAATCGAGATCGAGCTCGGGATCGGGCACGAAATTGATCGTCGGCGGGATCACCTGCTCGCGCAAGGCGCGCCACGCATACGGCCGCCTCGATTGCCGACGCCGCACCGAGGGCATGGCCCAGCGCGCCTTTGATCGAGCTCACCGGCAACTGCCCGACCGCTTCGCCGAAAACATCCTTGAGCACCTGGGTTTCAACCCGGTCGTTGAGGGTCGTGCTCGTGCCGTGCGCATTGTAATAGTCGATCTGTTCGGGCACGACATGCGACCGCTTGAGGGCGTTTTCGAGGCAGATCCGGATCCGCTCGCGGCAGGGCATTGCCATGTGGTGGCCATCGGAATTGGTCGACCAGCCGATCAACTCGGCCTGTGTCTCGAGATCGAGACGCTCGACGGCCGACTCGGTCGCCAGGACCACGGCCCCGGCCCCCTCCGACTGGACAAAGCCCGCTCGATCGAGGCTGAACGGGCGGCTCGCCTGTCCGGGATCGGTTTCGGCCCGGTCGCCCGGCTTGCGACCGAGGAGCGCTTTCATCGTGGCGAAACCATTCATGATCGCGGGAATAAACGCGCTTTCGCCCGCCCCGCAGAGCGCCATGTCGGCCTCTCCTGCCTGCAGGAACATGGCACCCAAGGCGACGGCGTGCCCGCCCGAAGCACAGGCGTTCGCCGGCGCCACGCTCGGTCCATACAGCCCAAGATGTTGCGCGATCTGACCGGCAGGCTGGTTGATGAGCATGGCCGGCACGAGATACGGGCTGATCGCGAGGCTGCGCCGTCTCGCCATACGCTCTTGCTCGGTTTCGAGCAGGTCGAGGCCGCCGAACGCCGAGCCGACGACGACCGCGACGCGGTTCGGGTCGAACT
Source organism: uncultured Planctomycetota bacterium (assembly GCA_963818265.1). GTDB lineage: Bacteria > Planctomycetota > Planctomycetia > Isosphaerales > Isosphaeraceae > CAWFRS01. The sequence continues at coordinate 290,166 of CAWFRS010000007.1, forward strand.
GGCCTTCGCGGCGGTTCAGCCCGGCGTCGCTCCACGACTGCCGCGCCACTGCCACCGCGAGGTGCAGAAAACGCGCTGTAAGCTTGGCGATCGCCGGGTCTTCGGTCGCGGAACCGGGCCCGAAATCGTCGACCATGCCCGCAAGGTCCTGAATGAATCTGTCGGGGGAGAGCGCGGCATGGCGCCGGATGCCGGAACGTCCGTCGATGAGCCCGTTCCAGGTCGAAGCCATGTCGCGGCCGAGACAGGTTACCGCGGCATGCCCCACAACAAATACACGCTCGGCCATTCCGTTCTCCCGACCCGCGTCTACTCCCAACCGCGAAATTCCCCGATCGCGCTGCCCGTATCGTCGACACCGGGACGCGGCTAACTCCATCATAATCGACATTTTTTGCACATTCACTTCAGTCGTTTCCTTCCGCCAGGCGCTTTGCCGGGTTAGACTTCCTTTTAATAACCCAGGGCAGATCGACGATGGCGGCCATGAAGAGTCATTCTCCGCGAGACAGAAATCGATGCAGCTCATCAAGTTTGTGACGAAAGACGACCCCACGCCGGCCATTGGGCTACTCGAAACCAACACCGTGACCCCGATCGGCCGCGGCGCACGCGCCCTGACCGAAATATTGCACGCATCCGATGTCGCCGGCACGATCCGCGAGCGCGCTGGCGCGGCCACGACGAGAATCGCGCACGATTCAATTCGACTGCTCGCTCCGCTCGACGGGCAAGAAGTCTGGGGCGCCGGCGTGACGTACGAGCGAAGTAAGGTCGCACGCGAAGAAGAGTCGGAGCGAGCGGCCTCTTTTTACGACCTGGTCTATCGCGCCGAACGTCCGGAATTGTTTTTCAAGGCAACGCCGAGCCGGGTTGTTGGGCCAGAAATGGCCGTACGCGTCAGGCGTGATTCTGACTGGACAGTTCCCGAGCCAGAGCTTAGCGTTGATCTTGAATCCGCGACTTGATCTCGTCGGATTCTCGATCGGCAATGACATGAGTGCCCGCGACATCGAAGGCGCGAACCCGCTCTATTTGCCGCAAGCCAAGGTATATGAAGGGTGTTGCGCCATCGGACCATGCATTGCGCCTGGCCAGTGCAATGCCGCCGCGAGAGTCGATCACGATCCGACTGGAAATCGAGCGCGGCGGGAGGTGCGTGTTCGATGGTGAGACGACCATCGGACGCATGGCGCGGACATTTGAAGAGCTGATCGGCTGGCTCGGCAGGGACAATGCGTTTCCGGATGGCGTCATCTTATTGACGGGCACTGGTGTCGTCCCGCCCGACGATTTCGGCCTTCTCGCGGGCGATTATGTCAAGATGACGATCAGCGGGGTCGGAACGTTGACCAACCCGGTCGTGAAGAGTTAACGACCAGACGGCCAGTCTGCCATGTCGAGATGCCCATTCAACGAAAAAAGGCCACGCCCGCGCATAGCGCGGACGCGGCCGGTTCCAGATCAGATCTGGTAATGAGGTTAACGAGCTGCGCTCCCGTAGCCTTATGACTTGGGCTTTTCGGGGGTGGCGGGAGGCGGAGTCGACTTCGGCTCCATCGCGGCCTTGGGCGCCGGTGCCGTCACGGCCGGGGCGGCTTTCGGCGCCTGGGGGGTGCTTCTTCCGTGCAGCCAGCCACGATCACCGTGGCGAGACCCAGGCCAGCAAACATCGACAGGCTCTTGATTCCGAACTTTAACGTCACAGTTGAGCTCCTTTGGAGTTTCGTAGCACGCCAGTTCGTCTCGATCGGGCACTCCCAGTTAACACGTGTTCTGGGCCGTCCTGTCGCATTGACAGACGGGAGACGCCACGGGCGCCATGCTTCGGCGCGTCGGATTATAGGGGATGTGCGGTGCCTGCCGCAACGCATCACTGCCCTTCTCCTGGCTGTTTCGTCCTTATTAGACGATGAAATTCCTGCAAGACACCTTTCATGACTGGAACTTATGGGTCATGGACACCCGTGTGGATGGGAAGAATAAATTCTCGCCGCCGACAGGGAGGCGGAAATGCCGACACGCGACGTCTAGGCGTTTCAGCGCCGCTTACTCGGTCGAGTCGCCGGCCGAGTTGAACTGACTGGGCCTCATTTTGCGCCAGTCGGGCACACTCAGCGGATTAATCATGCGAGATGGCCGCCGTTTTGAGCGTCTCGCAAATTGGGGGTCAAGAATCGAGGGCGCGGGATCGATGATATTTTGGCGAGAAGCGGCGGAGACGCGAATCGTCGAGAATGGGGTCGTGTCGGCGGAGGTGGCACCAGTTCGTCGCCCCATCATGTCTCGAGAATTGAAAAATGTACCCTGGGCAAACAGCGCGACGCACGCGAGCTCCAATCCTACTCTCGAACAGAGGCGCAAGATGAAACCGATGAACGACTTGATCGGCTCTCATCAATCGGAACTGCTCGAATCCATCGCCGAGGCGATCCGCAGCGTGTCATCCAAAGCCCGCGGAGTTCCTATTCTGCCGGGATCGCTCCTGCTTGACGAGCTGGCGCTCGATTCGCTAGACCTCGTGGCAGTGATTCTCGATCTCCAGGATCGGTTCCAGGTCGAGATCGATCCCGACGAGATCACCGATCTGCGCACCGTTGACGACCTGCTCACGAGTATCCGCGGCCATCTTCAGGCGGCTGCATGATCGCACGCTACGAGTGCCCGCCCAAAGCGTCGCGCGGTTTCGGTTTGTCGACCAAATCTCGCTGAAGACGCTCAACGGCCCCTTTTCAGTGCAGTCTCAACAACGTAGCCTGCTATGGTCGTATGCCGTCGCGAAGACGGCGTGGATAGCGGCGATCCACGATCGTTGATTGCGGCTCGCGGCGCACTGCTCTTGCCCACGCCCCGCGCGTGGCCGGCCCGTTATATTGTCATCGCGTCGTCTCAAGGATTACTCCGTCAATCGACTTACATCGATCAACTCGAGTCGTGCATGAGTAGCTGGGCTCTGATCTTGTTGACAGTAGTCTGGCTGGCGATCCCATCGATCAATCATCGGGCCACGGAATTCGCCACGAACAATGGGCGGCCGGCGAAACCCGAGATTCACGGCTTCTTGCGTATCCTCGCCTTTCTCAACACCCTTTATTGTATGTGCTGGCATCAGTTGAGCGCCAGCCGGTGCGCACCGCTGCCCGCGGACGGGCCGGCCATCCTGATTTCGAACCATACTTGCGGCATCGATCATATGCTACTGCAATCGACCAGCCCGAGGCTTCTCGGATTCATGGTCGCGCGTGAGTATTACGAGTGGCCGTCGATCCACTGGATCTGCAAATACATCGGGTGCATACCCGTCAATCGCGACGGCCGCGACTTCGCGGCCACACGCGCCGCGTTGCGGGCACTTCAAACCGGCCGGGTGCTCCCGATCTTTCCCGAAGGGCACATTCTTCCGAAATCGGGACGCGAAATCGACGAGATGAAGCCGGGAACCGCGTACCTGGCCGTCCGCGCGGGCGTGCCGGTGATACCGGCGTATATTCATGGCACTCCGGAGACCGATGAGATCATTGAATCATTACTCACACCGTCGCGAGCGTATGTGATTTTCGGCGACCCGATCGATCTCTCCGACTTTTCACGCGACTCGGCCGGTGAAAAAGGGGTCCAGGCCGAGGTTTCGCTGCGATTCAGAAAAGCATTTCTGGCGCTGCGGGATCGGTCGTTTCTTGCTCCGGACTGAGGATCAATTGACGCCGTCTTGATCGAGCCTCAACGATCGTGATTGACCAAACCTTGCACGACATCTTGCGACGTTATCCGGCCGCTTGTCAGCCTGCGACGCCGATCATCGCGCGTGGGGGCGCAGGGGGGCTCAGCGGAGCGAGGCTCTGGCGGTTTCGAGCCGCGGCCGGCGACCTGGTCTTACGCGCGTGGCCGCCGCACGGTCCCGGCCAGAAGCACCGCGAACAGGTACACGAATGGCTGGCCCGGACGGCCGATCTGGGGTTTGTGCCGGTTCCCCTGAAAGATCGTGCGGGCACGACCCTTCAGCAAGCGGGCGGCACCTCGTGGGAGCTGGCTCCCTGGCTGCCTGGTGTATACGACCCGGCGTGCCCCCCTGCCCCCGAACGCCTGGCGCGCGCTCTTGCCGGGCTGGCTGCGTTTCATCTCCGCCTGGCAGGCTGGCAAACCCTTCGCTGTTCGGCCGGCCTGGGCCAGCGGTCGGCCGAGATCACCGCGCTCGTCGAGGGTGAGCTCGATACGCTCGAACGGGTCATCGAGCGCAACGCGCCGGCCGCCGGGTCCGTTCAGCATGCGGCTCGTCAATGGCTGGGTTTAGCGCGGACGTTCGCGCCGTCGGTGCTCTCGCCGGTACGCCGCGCAGCGGCGCAGCTCGTCGCGGTTCAACCGGCGATCCGCGACACCCGCCCGGAGCATTTCCTCTTCGTGGAGAACGAGCTGACAGGACTGGTCGATTTCGGCGCGATGGATGTCGATTCGGTCGCATGCGACCTGGCGCGCCTGATCGGGACATGGCTCGATGATGATGCCGAGGCGCGGCGGACGGCCCTCGAATCGTACGAACGCGTTTGCCGTCTCGATCCTGTCACGCTCGAGTTGATCGGCGTTCTCGAGTCGGCCAACGCGCTCTTGAACGGCGCACGATGGGTGCGCTGGCATTACATCGATCGCCGTGTGTTTGATGATCCCGGGGCCGTCGCGCGGGGCTCGAGCGCGGCCTCGCGCAGTTGGAGCGCCACGTTGCAAAACACGCCCGATTGAGATTCTGACAAGAGTCGCTTGGCCGCCTGGTGCTTGCCGGGCGGCCTGGAGTCGTGGCTCGATCCATGAGCGTGTCGCTCTTGCTCATGAAAATGTGCCCGTCAAGATTCGCTGGGCGTCGTCTTGTGTCAGATTGACGCGGCTGATCGCACTGGCCTTTCCAGAGCCGGGATCGACCGTCACGAGGGCACCATTGAGCCGCGGGTCGCCGCTCGCCACGTCGAAATAGTTCGGCACGTTCGTGAGCGTGGCGGCGAGCACCCGGTCATAGCGGCGGCCCAGAATCGAATCATGAGGGCCGGTCATGCCGACATCCGCCTGGAACGCCGTGCCCTGTTTGAGAATCTGTTCATCGGCGGTGGCGACGTGCGTGTGCGTGCCGAGCACGGCCGAGACCTGTCCGTCGAGATAACGACCGAGCAACTGCTTGTCGCTGGTCGCCTCGGCATGCATGTCGACGACGATCACACGCGCATCGTTCCCAATTTGCTGAAGGATCCGGTCAGACGCGCGGAACGGACAGTCGACCGGTTTCATGAACGTGCGGCCGAGCACGGTGAAGACGGCGACCTTCGTGCCATCACGCGCGGCGATGATCGCCAGCTCAGGGCCAGGCGAATCGGGCGGGAAATTCGCTGGACGGAGAACGTTGCCGGTACGGTCGAAGACCTGAAAAATTTCGTCCTTGCGGTACACGTGGTCGCCCATGGTCATGACGTCGACGCCCGCGTCGATGAGCTCTTCGTAACATTTCACAGTGAGGCCCGAGCCGCCGGCCGAGTTCTCGGCGTTGCAAACGACCAGATCGAGCCCCCAGCGCGGAATGAGCCGTGGCAAGACCTGTGCGACGATCTTGCGACCGGGTGAACCGACAACGTCGCCAATGAAAAGGATTTTCAGGGCCGTCTCCCGCCGTATCACGTGTTCGGAGAATCGAGGCACAAGGTCTGTCGGTCGGCAGTCGGTACCCGATCGGCCGCCGCGTGGTTGAGTCGCGACGCCGACGCTTATCGCGCGAACTCGACGGTGCGCGACTCGCGAAGCACGGTGACTTTCACCTCGCCCGGATAGGTTAACCGGTTCTGGATCGATTGCGCGATTTCGCGGCAAAGTTTGGCCGAGGCCGCGTCGTCGAGCTGCTGGCTGTCGACCAGGACGCGAATCTCGCGGCCGGCCTGGATTGCGTAGGCTTGCTCGACACCCGGGAAGCCGAGCGCCAGCGCCTCGAGCTCTTCGAGCCGCCGCACATATTTCTCGAGCGTCTCGCGGCGGGCGCCCGGCCGGCTCGCACTGATCGCGTCGGCCGCCGCGACGAGCAGCGTATACGGTGTTTCAACCTTCAAATCGTCATGATGACCGAGCGCCGCGTGAATGACTTCGTGCGATTCGCCATACCGCCGAGCCAGCTCGGCTCCGACAAATGGGTGACCCCCTTCCATCTCATGATCGGCGGCTTTGCCAATATCGTGCAAGAGCCCGCATCGCCGGCCCAGCGCACCGCTCAGGCCAACTTCCTCCGCCAGCATTCCCGTGAGGTAGGCGACCTCGAGCGAGTGGCGCAAAAACGTTCTGAGAGTAACTGGTGCGGAAGTAGAGCCGGCCCAGGTAGTCGAGCATCTTTTCGTGCAGGCCCACCACGTTGGCTTCGAGCGCCGCGTCTTGCCCGAGACGACGAATATGGCGCTCGATATCTTCCTCGGTCTCCTTGACGATCTCTTCAATCCGCGTGGGATGAATGCGCCCGTCCTGGATCAGGCGTTCGAGCGCGAGCTTGGCGATCTCGCGGCGAATACTGTCGAAGCCGGTCACGATCACGACGCCCGGGGTGTCGTCGACGATCACGTCAACGCCCGTCGCCTTCTCGAACGCTCGAATATTGCGACCCTCGCGGCCGATGATGCGCCCTTTCATCTCGTCGTTGGGTATATCGACGGTGCTGACCGTGATTTCAGCGGTGTGCGATGCGGCATAGCGCTGGATGGTCGTGGTCAGAATCTCACGGCACTTCTGCTGGCAGGAGTCTTGAAGGAACGAATGATACTTGAGAACGAGATTACCGATCTCGCCTTTGAGGTCTTCTTCAACACGCTTGAGAAGCATCTCGCGCGTTCGTCGGGCGAGAGCCGGCTGATGCGCTGGAGCGATTCAAGTTGCGTGGCCAGGTTTTGCCTGACTTCTGCTTGATGTAGCCGCAAGACCTCCTGTTGATCGGCGAGCGAACGTCCGAGCGCCGTGAATTCATTTTCTTTCCGGTTGATCAGCTCGAGTTTCTGATCGAGGATGTCGGCCCGTTTTTCCAGGCGGCGATCCTGGTCGCGAAGATCGCGGCGAACGCGTTCAGATTCGGCCTCGAAATCCTCGCGTCTCTTGAACACCTCTTCCTTGGCGGCAAGGTCGGCCTGCTTGCGAATGGTTTCGGCTTCGGCGCTGGCATTGGCCAGGATTTGCTCGGCCAGGCCACGCGCTGTCTTGGCGCGCACGCGTGCCGTTAAATACGCGCTGGCGAGCCCGATCAGCACACCCGAAAGCAGAGCCACGAAACCGATCAGGGGAAGTCCTCCCGGCTGACGACGACCGGAGCGACCGAGCCGTCCTTCCGCGCAATGACTGCCGCGGTTTCTTGGGGGGAGGGAGCGCGACGGGGTATGAACGCCGGCACAGACTCAAACGTGAATTCTTGGGCTCCAGGAAGACGCGCCATTCGCCACCGCGCGAATCGGAATATCGGCGATGGGTTCGAGACCCGGTCGACTTCGTGAGGGAAGAGCGCCGCGGCGCCAGTGGTGGTGCGCGCGCGATTGGCGTTCGGACCAGTGCGCTTGCCACTGGTCAAATCGATCCGAAAATCGCCCACGCGAAGACGCCGCCGCGACGGTGACGAGTCGATATGGAATCGGGCTGTCCAGCCGGTGGCCACGGTCGTCACGCTTCATGCTCATACGCGTTCCACAAAGCGGAAGAACGCGATCACGCACGAAACCGAGCACCGCGACCCAAAGGGTAGCCAGTCGTACGAACAGTCCTGAGCAAGAATTCGACAAACCAGGGATCCTGTTGACCATCTGGATTCTTTTGAGTTTGCTGCCGGCATCAACCTGGCGCAACACCCTCGTGCCGCCATGAAGCGCCGCGCCGAGGTCGTTGCGTGAGATAATGCGAATACCATTTACCAACCTGGATCACGCGGCCGTTGTCGAACACACTTCCTTGACAAGTGATATCGCACGAACGGCCCGCGTTCGGCACCACGTTCCAGGGAGCGTGGATCAGCCGTCTAATGTATCAGAAGAGTTTCGGAGGTCAATCGGCCCGCGCCGGCGCCGCGGTCGCGATCGGACGACCAGGCCCGGCGGCGAGGGTGCGATCGGTGTGATCGCTTTGGCCGGCAAGCGCGGCTCGGCTCGCGGGCTCGCCGCCATTCAAGGCGAAAAATAGCGCTGGTCGCGTTCTTCCCAGTCGCGGTATCCCAGTAAGTCGTACAGCTCGGCGCGGCTCTGCATGCGCTCGAGCAACGCTTGCTGGGTGCCCGCATCGCGTAGCTCGATCAATGCGTCCTCGGCCGCCCGCATTGCCACGCGAAGCGCGGTCAGCGGGTAGATCACGGCTCGATATCCCAGTTGTGCCAGCACCTCGAATCGAAGGAGCGGGCTGCGGCCGAACTCCGTCATATTCGCGAGCAGAGGCGCTTTCACGGCCGCGATGAACCGGGCGAACTCGTCGGCCGACTCGAGCGCTTCGGGAAAAATCATGTCGGCGCCGGCGGCCACGTAGGCACGCGCTCGCTCGACGGCCCGGTCGAAGCCTTCGACGCTTCGGCCGTCGGTGCGCGCGATGATCACGAAGTCGGCGTCTCGCCTCGCCCGCACAGCCGCGCGCACTTTGCTCGCCATCGTCTCGATGTCGACCAGCGACTTTCCCGACAGGTGGCCGCAACGTTTGGGCATGACCTGGTCTTCGATATGAAGCCCGGCGAGCCCGGCGTCTTCATAGAGTCGAACTGTTCGCTCGACGTTCACCGCTTCACCAAAACCGGTGTCGGCGTCGCACAAGACGGGCAGGCTGGTCGCCCGGGTCAGAACGGCCGCCTGCTCGGCGAACTCGGTCTGCGTTACGAGCCCGATATCGGGCAAGCCCGCCCAGCCGGCCGACAGCGCACCGCCGGAGAGATAGAGGGCCTTGTAGCCGAGGCGTTCGGCCTGCTTCGCCACGAGTGCGTTGAACGCGCCCGGAATCGGGATCGTTGCCTCGGACCAGGCTGCCCGCAAACGAGATCCAGGCGTTGGCATCGTTCCGACTCCGCTTCTATTCAAATCGTTTCAAATGATGATCCGGCCCGGCTCGACCAGCCCGATTCATCGCCGTATGCACACCAGATACCCAGCGGTTGAAGCTGGGCGAGGATCTCCCGCAGCGACAGGAGGCCGACGCAGGGAAACGCTCCGATCCGCGGCGGCCCCGCTTCGAGGATCCGGGTCGCCAGCACGATCGCCGCCGAGCAGGGCGTCGCCGGTCCATCATAGTCCGTGACCAGGGCAATGCGGCGCTCGAGCTTTTTTTCGGCGTGGTCGCGGCCGTATATCCAGATTGCCAGGGCGCCGTGCGTTGATCCGAACGGAAAGAGCATGAGCGAGACGTTCAAGAAAAGCCGGGCATGGGGCACCAGGTCGAGCCCGAACCAGCGGCACGGCAGGGCGCAGGCCGAAAGCAGGTAGTTGAGGATATCGAGCTCGAGGCCCGCAGCGAAGCGCACCGTTTTGGCACCAAACGCGGCCGGGAAAAGCTCGAGCTCGGGCACATCGCAATTGCAGACGCGGCGGCGGCCGACCGGCAGCGGAAACGGCAGCCGCATTGCATCGCCCCAGCCCGGCCTTTCGATCCATTGACCGTCTTGCCAGATCCGGATCTTCCGGCCGAGATAACTCAGCACGGCGGCGATCGTCGCGGCGCCGCGGGGGTTCTGATTGCCCGGCGAGAGCGCGGTCTGAATTCGATCGATGCGGCTGAATTCGGGCGCGAGGTCGGCGATCATCGCCGAGGTGATCGCGGGAGTCGAGCTGACGCCTGAGGTCACCAGCAGGTTGCGCCGACGCGCGTCGCCGTCGAGCCGGCCGATGCCCGCGACGAAGTCGCGCGTCGGCCAGGTCGAGATAGTGCGCGCACCGCCTCGATACACTGCCACGCGACCTGATAGTCGGCGTTCTGAAACGGACCGGCGGCGTGAATGACGAGAAATGACCCATCGATCGCGCGGCAACGCGCGTCGCGATCGTCGAGTCGGCAGGGATAAAAATCCGCACCGATGCGATGGGCGAAATTTCGGCCGATCTTGGCACTTCGGCCAACGACGCGCACTCGATACTTGCCGTCGCGTGCCAGCACTTCAGCGATTCGCCCTCCGAAGACTCCGTAGCCGCCGAGCACGGTGACCATTGGTGATGAGTCGGTCATTCGGGCTCGACCCACCCTTCATAGTGAATGATCTCACCCAGCGCGGGTGCAACCAAGCGAACGACCGGCCGCCAGCCCGTTGCGCTGGTATCCACATGGCTGATCACACGTGGCGAGAGCCATGACGGAATCGCGATTCCCGCAAGCCAGGCACGCTTGAATTCATATCGAAGGCGTGAGCCCTCGATCACGAGCGCGCACGCGAACGTCGCGATGCCGAATTGCTCCATCACGTGCTCGCCGTGAGCCCATTGCAGCGTGCGCACACGGTGGCCGCCGAAGAAACGATCCCATTGCTCGCGGTCGCCGCTTGGCGTGACGACCAGCCGCACCGGCACGCGTGCTCCCGCCGCCGGCAGCCGCAAGAGCGTCGCCACCAGCGCAGGAGGACGCCCTCGCCGCGGACAATCCGGAAATATCCCCGCGCCTTGGCCCCGCTTCCGCCTGCCGCATCGTGAAAGCGCTGCAACACGCCGGGAAGCTCGGCGAAGCGGTCACCGAGGAGCCGGCGGTAGAGACAAACGGTCGCCATCGTGTGCTCGACTCTGGATGAGCTGGTTCCCCGGGGTTTGATCCTGGCACACGAGCGATCAAGCGCGAATGGCGGCGATCGCCCGCTTCACGTCTTCGCTTTCGACCGGTTGGCCCGCGAGTTTCTTCATGGCGATGCCCATGGCCATGCCCTCCTTGGGCGCCGCCTTGATCTGCTCGGCAATCGGGGCGAGCTCGGCCTCAATCTGGTCGGCCGTCAAAAGAGCCGGGAGCCACTCTTCCAGAAGAACAATTTCCTCGGGACTGAACGTCGTCGTTCCCGACTTTGCTTCCTTGAGCACGCCGCGCATCTTCTTGATCGCCTCGGCATCGCTCATCTCGGCGCCGCTGCCAAGGGTCAACTGGGCGATCCAGTAACGAAGAAAGTTGAGCCGGACCGTATCACGCGCCTTCATGGTGGCGGCCAGTTGAGACCGCATCTTCTCGGCGATGGTCATGATGATTCCTTCTTTTCGGTTGCCGCTCGTCCGGATTCGCGGCCGAATTTGAATGACCCGGTCATCTGATTCATCCGGTGAAAAGCGGACTGATAGGTTCGCCATTACAGAGCCGGATCGGCCGGTTGAGCCGGTCGCGCAACTCGACGGCCGGATCGACGCCGAGGATCTTGTAAATTGTCGCGGCAAGATCGCCGGTCGTATAGGGACGGCTCGCCGGGTAAGCTCCCATCTTGTCAGACTGGCCGATCGAGCTGCCCGCCGCGCACGCCGCCGCCGGCGAACGCCGCTGAAAAGACGGCCGCCCAGTGGTCGCGGCCATCGCGCGTGTTGTTATTGCCGGTGCTCGCACCGATTCGCGGGGTGCGCCGAACTCGCCCGTGACGATGACGAGCGTGTCGTCGAGCATTCCCCTGGTCTCGAGATCGTCGAGCAAGGCCGATACGCCCCGGTCGGTCGGCGGCAAGAGCCGATCCTTGAGCGATTTGAAGTTCGCCGAATGTGTGTCCCAGGTCTGCACGCGTCCCATATTGACCTGGACGATGGGAACGCCAGCCGCGACCAGCCGGCGCGCCAGCAGGAGCGACTGTCCGTACATGTGGCGGCCGTAGCGGTCGCGCAGCTTCGGATCTTCGCGGTTCAGGTCGAATGCTTTCGCCACCTTGCCCGAGAGGAGCACGGCATAGGCACGCTCGAGCTGTTCGGCGAACGGATCTTTCGACCCCGAGGCGCTCGCAGCGATCAGGTCGCGCTGCTCGGCCAGATGGTCGAGGAGCGATTTGCGGCGGTCGAGCCGCTCGGCGCTGAGACCGGCGGGCAACGTCAGCCCTTCAAAACCGAATCCCGGCCGGTTGGGATCCTGGCGAACTTGCCACGGGTCGTGCTTTGGCCCGAGAAACCCGGCGTGCTGACCGGGCCATACGAGCGGCCCTTCCATCAGATAGGTGGGCAGCATGACGCCGCTGGGTATCCCGTCGCCGCGCGGCCGCACGGCGTCGACGGCCCCCGCGTAGCACGGGTAATCATCGCGCGACGCCGATTTGTCAAAGAACGCTCCCGGCTGCGAGTGCCCGGTCAAGACCTCGTGCGTCGCATTCAAGTGGTTGGTATACGTGTGCGCCAGCGACCGGACGATCGCCAGGCGATCGGCACGCGCGGCGAGCCCGGGCAGATGCTCGCAATAATGAATACCCGGCACGGACGTCGGGATCGGCTTGAATTCGCCCCGGATTTCGGCTGGAGCCCGCGGCTTCATGTCGAACGAATCGATGTGGCTCAGACCGCCCGTCAGGAAGACAAGGATGACCGACTTCGCTCGCGGCGGCTTCGAACGGTCGCCCGCGGCGTCCGCGGCGCAGGTACGGCGCGCCAGCACGTCGGAGAGCCCCAGGCCGAGAAGTCCCGAAAATCCGACCTGGATGAACTCGCGTCGGACGAATCCGACACCGTGACGGTGCGTGCTCTCCATCGTCATCTTTCTTTGCGTTGTCTGCGTCGCAAACTGGGCAGGCATGAGCGATTCGGGGAAGGCTCCATTAACTTTAGCGGATACAAGCCGGGAAGGACAAGTCGGATGGCGGCTGAGCTTGACACCGACGGCAGGTTGGCGTCGGGCCCAACTTGTTCGCGTCAGCACACGACTCGCGGCACCACGATCGCTGTACGGAAAATGAAACGGCGCTGACCCTCCCGGTCTGATGTTGACCTATCCCCGGTCATCAAGTAACCCATGTAGGGCTCCGCCAGCACATTAACAATCATTTACAGTCGCGAGACGAGGCATTCCTCCGAATTGTTTAGGGGTAAGGATCAATAAGCTCGGAAGACGGCGTGAACGGAGTATTCATCGCGCATGGCGAGAATACCTGTCAGGGTAGTCCTCGAGCGCGGGGGTTACATCCGCGATCCGGAGTGCCGGATCTGGCGTCGGGCCGGCACACAGTCGATCCGTTATAGTGATGGCGACGACGCGGAAGCGCGGCTGGCCAAGGCGGTTGCGGCCGTTAGAGACCATTCGGTAAGTTCTCCCGAATGGGCACATCATATCGTTGACTGGCCCTCTGAATACCACTTCAGCCGTCTGCGATGCAACTTACTGCGACCGATCCCGATCCGGTCCGATCACCGCGTGCTCGAGCTCGGCGCCGGCTGCGGGGCCCTCACTCGCTGGATGGGCGAACTCGGAGCGGAAATCATCGCTGTTGAAGGAAGCATGCGCCGTGCGGCGATCATTGCCGATCGCTGCCGTGATCTGCCCAACGTTCACGTCGTGGCCGATAATCTACACGGAGTACCCAGCTTCGAGGCAGACTGGGTTACTTTGATTGGAGTGCTCGAGTACGCCCGTGTTTTCCATACCGCGGCCGACGCGGTTGCGGATACTTTGGTCGCGGCACGCAATCACCTGACGCCTGGCGGCGCACTTGTGGTGGCGATCGAGAATCAGCTCGGGCTCAAGTATTTCGCGGGTTGCCGGGAGGATCACCTCGGTACGCGGTTCTCGGGCATTCAGGGGCAGTACGCCCCTCACGGCCCCGTCACTTTCGGCCGGCGCGAGCTGGCCGCGCCGCTCGCCGCGGCGGGATTCAACGCCCAGCGATTCCTGATGCCATTTCCGGATTACAAACTCCCGACCACCGTGGTCAATGAAGTCGCCGCGAAAGAGCCCGAGTTCGACGTGGCGGCGGTCGTCGCGGCGACCTTTGTTCGCGACTACGAGGGGGCCCTGGTGCCGACGTTTCGTGAGGCCCTCGTCTGGAATGGGCTCCGGCGCAACGGCCTCATCGCTGACCTCGCCAATTCCTTTCTTGTGATTGCGTGCGAGCTCGAGAATTCGTTGGTGGACCGCACGCCCGATCCGTCGACGCTGGCTTGGGCCTACTCGCTGCGCCCCACGCCCTACTCCGTCTTGACACGATTCGTGCGAGAGCCCGATGCCCTGCGAGTTCGCAAGGAATCGCTCGAAGCGAGAAACGCAACCAGGGCGCAGCGATGGCGACATCACATCGAGCCGGTGACCGATTATTTCGCCGGGGAACTCCTGAGTTTCAGAATGCTCAGGGCGGCCGAAGCCCAGGACGAACCGGCGTTTTTCCAGGCAGGGCTCCTCTGGATCGACATGTTGTTAGAGCGATCCACCGTGCCGCGATCCACTTCAACCCGATATCGCCGGACTGTGGTACACCGACGGAGACCAGATCGATCTCATTCCCCGAAATATCGTCGTGGACCGCTCAGGCAAACGACGGTCTTTCGACCTGGAGTGGCGCTGCATCGAGCCGATTCCGCTCGTTTGGGTTCTCTTGCGGGGACTGGTCAATCTTCCGTCCTGTCCCCCATTTGGATCGATGCTGCCGACCCGAAGCGTGACCGAAATCGCTCGCGAGTTGCTCGCGTATCGGAATATGACGCTCGAGCACTCCGACGTCGAAGCCGCGCACGATCTCGAATCAGAGTTTCAAACCTGGGTCCATGGCGGACCGTCCGACGCATTCAGGTGGAACGAACATTGCCTCAATGCGCGTGGCTCGGGAATCGTGCCGGGCGTTTTCGCGCGACTGAGTTTGTCCACGGAAAATGAGCGCACAGCTTCAGGACCGAGCTCGAACGGGTCCGCGATCTTTCCGACACCCTTCAAGAGGAGCTTCGTGCAAGCCAGGCGGAGCTCCGTGGAAGCCAGGAGGAGCTGCGTGAAAGCGAGGCAGCGCTTGATCAGGTCAAGGCGGGACTGCGGCAAACTGAAGCCATGCTCCGTCTAACCACCGAACAGTTCGAACAGGAAGTCAATCGGTTTCGCCAGGAGGAGGACTCCGGTTGCGGATCATCTGCGACGACCGGCTGGCGATGATAAACCGGCTCAAGGCCCTACCCATTTTGGGTCTGGCCCTGAAGGGAAGGCGGCGGCTCAAGCGGGCCATTCTCGCCATCAAGTCGCGGTCGGCGGCGGGCTGATCAACCTCATGAGTCAGCGGCTTCATCTTGTATTCGCCACGCCAAGAAGTCCACCCGCAATCGCCAACATCCTCCGGACCGCGTGCCCCCTTTTACCGGACCGCGTGCCCTCGCCATGGGGGCCTGAGCCGCGGCCCATCGCTCGGGATGCCTCGGGTTCGGTCCGCAGCCCGCGCTCGATAGAATCGTCGCCGCACACCTTGACACGCGGGCAGGGTGTGAAGAGAACAGTGTTTGAATGCATATTGTCTCGCTCGCGAATGTAGTCACGATAGTGAAGACTGATGACAGGCTGGATTCTGGGCGGCGCGGAGGGGGATGTCATCGAGTTTCGGCGCGGGGTACGGGCGGGTCGCAGCGCGCCTGGTTGCCGGGATCACGCTCGCACTTGTCGTCAGCGGCGGCTGCGGCAACCCGGAAGAAGGGACCGTGACCGTCTCGCCCGAGGCCCGGGCCCGGCTTCGCGGCTCGGCGGTCGCAAAGCCGACCAAGGGCAAATCAAAATTGCCGACGCTCGATGTTCGCGAAAAGCAGCGCAGGCCGCCAAGCGAATAGATCACCAGTGTCGGAGCGAGTTCTGAACATGCCGCGCGATCGCCCTTGACGGTCGTTGTCTCGGGAGAATTCGCCACGGCGCCGGCGTCGCCGGCTGGGTCATTCGCCGTCGTTCTTGACGTCCTTTGGAGCCTTTTCGAGGAGACAGACAGACAGCCGCCGGCGCTCGACGGGGAGCTCGATCGGAGCGTGCGGCGAAACGCTCGGCGGTGCGTTGCGAGAGCCAAAGCCCGTCAAAATGTGCTTGCACGATCCCGGGCGGGCGAACCTCCGTACGAGCCGGGTGCCGGTGCCGAGTCGCAGAGCCTGGGCGTCTCGTCATCACGCAAGGCCGTCAAGTCTTGAAGACAAGGAATCGCAACGGGCGTCGCCTGCTCAGGTGAACGCCGTGGTCTAGCGGAGAGGATTCTTCCATGAAGCGTCATCAAGGACAAACCGCTTCGTTTCGCGGATTTACGTTGATCGAGCTACTGGTCGTCATCGCGATCATCGCCGTCTTGATCGGGCTCTTACTTCCAGCCGTGCAGGCCGCGCGAAGCCGCCCGCCGTGCCCAGTGCACAAACAACCTCAAACAGCTCGGCCTCGCCCTCGCGAACTACGAGAGCGGCACCGGCTCCTATCCTCCGGGGTTCAGCCAGCAATACGACCCCGGCGGCTTTTACAGCGACGCCGGGGGCCATTTCGTGAAGATTCTGTCGTATATGGAGCAAGTCGCTCTTTTCAGCGCGATGAATTTCAGCATCGACGTTTACCATTCGAGCAACAGCACCGTGATCGCCACGGGCCAGACCGGATTGTGGTGCCCGAGCGACGGGTCGATCATTGGCCTTGTCGATCGCGGCGATTTCACGAAGACCGATGGCCTGCCACAGCCAGTCTATTACAGCAGCTATGCCGGCAATCTCGGGACCTGGGTTTTCAACGTCTTCAGCGGCCCGTCGCAGCCGCAGCTCAGTCAATCCAACGGCGTCCTCTACACGATCGGCGGCGGCTCCCCGGGCAACGCGAGCATCGCACCAACCCGGTTGTCGGGTATCACCGACGGCACCTCCAACACCATGGCTTACTCCGAGCATGCGCACGGCCTGTTTTCCAAGGTCGCTTATCCGGGCGGCTACGGCGTCGATTTTTGCTGCTGGAACTGGTGGGTCTCGGGCAACGACGGCGACACGCTGTATGCGACGCTCTACCCGATCAACCCCCAGCGCCGGGTCGGTTCCGGCTATGCCAACACCACGGCCGGCACGGGTGACGACGTCGTGCTTTCGGCCAGCAGTTTTCATCCCGGCGGAGCAAACTTCGCCTTCTGCGACGGGTCGGTACGGTTTCTCAAGGATTCGATCGATACCTGGCAGATGACCCCGGCGGGCGACGGTACTTTGATTCCCGTCGGATTCACAGAGAACTCCAGCGGCGTCTACACGGCCACGGGCACCGGCGCGGATCGGCGTTTACCAGGCTCTTTCCACGCGAGCCGGCGGCGAGGTGATCAGCAGCGACGCGTACTGAGACTCGCGGCAAGCGGCATTTTATCTTGCGACAGCATTTCATCCGCGCCACGCCACGCCACGCCGCGACTCGTCGTGGCGGCGCGGCTTGACTGGATTTGCGAATGTACGAATCTCGGTGATATGGAGGGGCGGCTCTCTTGTTCTATCGAAGAATCTTCAGATCGTGTTCAGCGGTTGCTGACGCCTTCCGGGCGATTGCCAGGTTTCGCCGGCTGTGCATGAACGCACTGCCGTTCCTGCTGGCGATCTCCGCGCCGGGCGTTCTCTGCGCGGCTCGAGAACCGGTCCAACCGTTGCGAATCATTGTCTTTGGCGCACATCCGGACGACTGCGAGTATGACGCGGGGGGCACGGCGGCCCGGTGGGTCGGCGCCGGGTTCAAGGTGAAGTTCGTTGCCGTGACCAATGGTGATATCGGACACCACGAAATCGGCGGCGCGATCCTCGCGAGGCGGTGCGCCGAGGAGGCCAGGAAGGCGGCCGCGATTCTTGGCGTGGAAACCGAGATTCTCGACAACCATGATGGCGAGTCTCATGCCGACGCTCGAAAATCGCCGGGCGATTACCCGCAAGATCCGCGAGTGGCGAGCCGACGTCGTCGTATCCAACCGGCCGAACGACTATCATCCCGACCATCGCTACACGGGCGTGCTCGTGCAGGACGCGGCTTTCATGGTGACGGTGCCGAGCTTCTGTCCCGACGTGCCGGCCCTGCGCAAGAATCCGGTGTTTCTCTACACCGAGGACGAGTTCAGGCGGCCTAACCCGTTCACGCCCGATATCGTCGTGCCGATCGACTCGGTTGTCGAGTGCAAGATTGCCGCCTTCGACGCCATCGAATCACAATTTTATGAGTGGGAGCCCTGGATGGGCGACGACGTCGACCAGGTGCCGAAGGATAAGAATGAGCACAAGCGCTGGCTGGCGTCGCAGAACCTGCCGATTTTCGCCCGTGTCGCCGACCGATTCCGCGACCGGCTCGTCAAGCAGTTTGGCGAGCGGCGTGCCAGGGCCATCAAGTACGCCGAGGCGTTTGAAATTTGCGAATACGGTTCGCAGCCGACGAAGGACGATCTGAGCAAGATTTTTCCTTTTCT
Source organism: uncultured Planctomycetota bacterium (assembly GCA_963818265.1). GTDB lineage: Bacteria > Planctomycetota > Planctomycetia > Isosphaerales > Isosphaeraceae > CAWFRS01. The sequence goes on from CAWFRS010000007.1 coordinate 308,452, forward strand.
CGATCAGGACTGACGGGTGGCGGCCCTCACGCGATCCCCGGCAGCGCCTGGCCTTCACGGCGGGCTCTTGGGCCTGGCCATGGCGGCGACCCTGCTCGAACCAGTTCAACCGCATCAGCATGGCGGTCGCTGGTGACCTGCGGATCATGACCGAGTATCGACTCGATCCCGTGGCCATGGGTTTGGTTTATTCGGCGTTTCTGCTGGGCTATACCCTCTTCATGACACCGGGAGGCTGGCTGGTCGACCGGCTGGGATCGCGACGATCGGTGATCGCCGTGGGCCTGAGCACCGCGATCTTCGCGGCACTCACCGGCATGGTTGGCCTCGTCGGGATCGCCGGCAGCTCGCTCTGGACCTCGCTGGTTCTCGTTCGATTTTGCATGGGAGTCTGCTCAGCGCCGATTTTCCCGGCGATGGCCGCGCTCGCTGCGCGATTGGTTTCCTCCCGCATTGCGCGGATTCGCGAACGGGCTGATCGTGGGTGCCTCGCCGCTCGGGGTCGCCCTGGCTTTTCCGGTCTTCAGTTTCCTGGTGCGAACGCTCGACTGGCCGGCGCGTTCTTGATCGCGTCGGCCGCGACGGGGCTGGTCACGATCGTCTGGTGGGTGACGACGACGGAACGCGGCGCCAACCTGGGAGATGTCGACGGAGAGCCTTCAGTCGACCCGGCCCATCACGATGCCGGCGGCGACCATAACGGCGGAACACTTCGCGACTGGCGCAGCCTGGCCGCCGATCGCGGCCTCTTGCTCGTCACGGCCAGCTACACGGCCGTTGGCTATTTCGACTTCTTGTTCTTCTACTGGATGAACTATTACTTCACGACGGTCTTGCGCCTGGAAAACGCCGCGTGGTACGCGTCGCTGCCGTCGCTGGCGATGACTCTGGGAATTCCAGTGGGCGGGTGGCTGGCGGACCGGCTATCGCGCCGGTTCGGATCTCGCGCTCGCGGCTGGGTCGCCGCTGGCGGCATGGTGGCCAGCGCGGCGTTCTTGTTTGGCGGTGTGCTCGCGACATCACCGATGGCGATCGTGACGTGGTTCCGCGCTGGCACTCGGTACGATCGGGATGAGCGAAAGCAGCTTCTGGGTCATTGCGATCGAGCGGGGCGGCGCAGGGGAGCCACCGCGGCCGGATTCATGAATACCGGCGGAAATATTGGCGGCATGATCGCGCCGGCCCTGACGCCGTGGGTCGCCATGCGAGCCGGCTGGTCGGCGGCCATCGGCCTGGGGGCTTTGATCGGGCTGGCCGGAGCCAGTTGCTGGTTCTGGATGCCGGGCCGCGACGAGGCACGTTCAGCGGCCCGGATCGGGGCGGAAGCGATCGACTAGATCAGTCTCCAGGCATCACGTCAGGCGGATCGGCGGCGCTCGCTGCGCCGTCGCTCGGTTCGCGGGAGGTCGAGCGGCTCGGTGCGTAGGCCCGCGGAATCGGCGCGGCACCAGGGTCGAGGGCTCGACCTCATGCCAGCCAGGGCCGTCGTCGAGCGGCTCGGAGGCAACCACTGATCCGCCGTGCCAGCGCTTCTCGCCGGTCAGATAATAAAGCGAGTTCGGCGTCCCGGAGTCGGCATACCGGGTCGCCACGAAGCCATCGGGTCCGCCGATGATGACGTTGATCTTGATCTTGCCACCGTGCTCAATTGCGAGGTCCCGGGCGATCGACAGTGCGTCGCGTAACGCCGTGGCCGTGTCTGGAATCGCGGCCTGGCGCAGGCATGTGCTCCAGAGCGCACCGAGCATCTCGGCGTCGGTCGATCCCCGAATGGCCGCCTCGTCCTTCGGGTCGAGCCGGTCTCGCAACGACTTCGATAGTGGGCCGGGCCAGGGCGAAAGCTCGCCGTTGACCGTCCAGAGGTGGCCGCTCAGGGGGTAGAGCGGCGTGTTGGTGAAGCAGACCTCGACGTTCGGGCTGGCCAGACGGATATGGCCGACAACCGAGCCGGAGACGATGGCGTGCGCGGACGTCTTGGCATTCTCGTCGGACCAGAGCGGCAAGAGGCTCTTGATCATTCCCGGCTGAGAATCGCCCGCCGCGGGAAACCAGCCGATGCCCCAGCCATCACCGGCGACGCTGGAGACAGCCATCTCGCGGGCGTTGCGGCTCTGGTGCTCGAGGCTATGCGACGGCTCGTTGAGCAGCGCCGAGAGTGGCACGGGCGGTCCGAAGTAGGCAGCGATCCGGCACATGATGAGGCCCCTTGAGACCGTAGTCTGGTCTCGATGCACTTCGTTTCATTATCCACAAGGCCTCGGTTTGGTTGGCAGTGCCTTCGCTTCACCGCTGACCCGGGCCAAAGCTTGAACCATAGTGATCGCAATCGGCATGCCCGGTCTCGCATCGCCTGAGAATTTCGCCGCTGGCGACATCGGGCGGGGTGTTTTTCGAGAGCGGGCCACGTGGTGCGCTCGTCCGGCAACCCACGCCTGGCCCAGCAGCTTGGTTTACGAGATCGACGTCCATCACGGCGTTTCACAGGTCGCCGGCCCGGGGGCGTCTCCTTTCCGAAGCGTCACGCCCAGACCGATGTCCGTCTTGCCGATCTCGAGGGACGCGAAGGGCGTTTTCGCCACCATTTGACGAAAGGCCTGTTCGGAATGGGCCCGCTTCGTCAGCCAGTGGAGGACGAGCGTCGTCCACAGCGTGCCCATCCAGCCTGTTTTCATTTCGCGAGCATGGCCATGCAGGACACTCAGCGACACGTCCGGCCGAAGGTCGAAAACCCGCGCCTGCGCGTTTGCTTTCAGGACTCGATGCATTTCTCGAATGGCTTCAACCGGCGCTGAAATTCTTGAATGCCGCCCGGCACACAATGAAATCGAACGCATCGCTTTCAAACGGCATCGCCGAAGCGTTTCCATGAAGAAACGTCACATCAACGCCTGCGTTGCGCGCGTTTTCCGCGGCCATCGCGACAAAAGTCTTGCTGATATCGAGGCCGACAATCTCGAATGAGCCCAGCCTGGCAAGCTCGATGGCCAGAAAACCAGGGCCCGGCGCGACCTCCAGCACCCGCGCACCGGCGGGAAGCCCTTCGGCAATCGACCGTGCAAGGAGCCTCAGCTCGTCTATCGACGTCGCCGTCAGTCGAGCGTAATGACGCGCGATTCCTCCCTCCATCCCGATTCCCTTGTAACCTCTGTCAAGCTTCCTTTTGCTCAACGTGGTACCCATGTCCGTTCCTCCGTTACAATGAATAAAACGAGTTTTGCTTACGCGCTGAATATCTTAGCAAGTAAGATAATTACCTTCTAAGCGGATCATCCGACTGTGTCAAGGTCCACACCGCAAAAGAAAGCGGAGTCGATTGCTGCGCTCAATTTTGAGTTTCGTGAGCTCAGCACGGCGACGATCATGCTTCACGAGGCGGTCGCCGATCGGCTACAGATGAACGCGACGGACCATAAGTGCGCCGGGATTCTCGCACAGGCCGGCTCGATCACGGCGGGCGAGCTGGCCGAACGTACGGGGTTGACGAGCGGCGCGATCACCGGGGTTGTCGACCGCCTCGAACGGGCTGGGTTTGTTCGCCGCCTGCGCGACAGCGTCGACCGGCGCCGCGTGATTCTCGCGCCCGACCTTGATCAGATCGAGCGCAAGATCGGGCCCCTTTTCGAGTCGATCGCGCGCGCGACTGCCGAACTGTGTTCTGGTTACACCGAGGCGGAGCTCTCGCTGATCCGCGACTTCACGGCGCGCTGCCGCGCGTTGGCCGAGGAAGAGACACGCAAACTGCGCGAAGGACCGGCCGGGCAGACCACTCGAAAGTGACGTCACCCCTCGCGATGCGCCACGCCTTTGCGACGATGACGGCCCAATGCCGACGCCGCAGCCACTCCCGGCCGGCGCGTTGTCTGGTGCCGAGATGGCTGTGCGCAGACCCGAGCGACCCACGTCTACCGAGCCACCTGGCGCAGGGGTGCCCCGCCAAGGTCGTTCAGGCGCCGCCGCAGGTTCCAGGCGAGCGCACCGTCGATCTTGCGGACCGCGTCACCGGCGTCGAACTCGAGCTCGGTCATGACGCTGACCCAGCACGAGATCAATTCGGCGCTGCCGGCGATGGGATCGGGCAGGTTCCAGGTGCGTACGACGAGGTCGGAGCCGGCGGCGGCAAGTCGGCGGCCATCGGGGCTAAATTCGAGGCAACAAACGGCGCCGTCGTGTTCCAGGGCTGGACCGATCGGTAGCCCGGTCATCGGGCAGCACAGGTGCACCCGACCGTCCGGGCAGCCGGCGGCGACGATCGTTCCATCGTGGCGAAAGGCCAGGCAGTTGACGCGCGATCCGCGAACAAGAGGCTCACCGCGTGGTCGGCCGTCATCGCTTCGCCAGAGCCGCGCCACGCCGTCGTCTCGAAGCGTGACGAAGGCGTCGCCGCCGGGGCGAAACGCCGCGTGGCGAATCCCGCCACCCAGATCAAGTGCCATGATAGCCGTCGTCTTGAACGTATCCCAAACTCGGACTCCGCCAGAAGCGCTGCCAGTCAGAAGACGTCGACCGCTGCCGTCAAACGCGAGCAAATGCACGGGGGATTCATGCGGCAGCGGTTCGCCATGCAACCTGGCCGTTTTGCCGTGATGAAGCGTCACCTGCCCGTCGTCGAGCGCCAGGGCGGCCATCGCACCATCCGGCGAGATCGCACTCGCTATCGCACGCGTCGGTAGCTCGGTGAACTCATCGAGCGGATCGCCGATTGCGAGATGCGCAATCACACCGGGCTTCGGCCATGTGGTCGACGCGAGAATCGATCCGCCCGGGCTGAAAGCGACCATGCCGGTTTGAAGCTGGCATAGCGGCTCGCCAACGGGATCACCGGTCACTGCACTAAAGCGCCGAATGGTGGCACGGGCGTCGGCCGTGATGAGGGTGTTTCCGTCGCGACTGAAGGCCAAGCCTTGAATCTGTGCGTCGTGACGCAAGGGGGGTGCGAGCATCGCACCGGTGGCGAGATCCCAGAGCCGCGCAGCGTGATCGCCGCCGGCCGTCGCTAGCCGCCGCCCCTCGGGACAGAAGGCGATGGAATGCATTTCGCAGCCGTGCTTGAGCGCTCGCTCGAGGAGCTTCGCGCCCGCGTGCCAACACGCCAGGCTGGTGCGAATCACGCGCTCGATGTCGGGCGACGTCGGCGGGGCATTTTCCAGGGAGCGCACCAGCCAGAGCATCCCCTCGTCGCGCCGCTGTTTTTCAAAACTCTGCTGGGCACGTTCGAGACACAATCGGGAAAGGCTCGCTCGCGCCTGGTTGAGCGCTTCAACGTGCTGGTCGCGATAGCGAACATCGGCGAGCCACGCTTCGAGTGCGTCGGCCAGCGCGAGCGCCGTCGCGTGGCGGTTGCCTGGCTCAAGGGCCATCGCTTTAAGGCAGATCGCTTCGATGCCGGATCGACAGTGCGCGACACTGTGCACGGTGCTGGAAAGATACCGCGCCTCACCCGACCGAGAACATCGGCGATATCGCCGCCGGGAAACGGGTCGCGGCCGACCAGCATGCAGTAAAGAATAGCCCCCAAGCCGTAGATGTCGCTCGCGGGCCCGACGCGGCCGCCGTCTCCCTCGGCCTGTTCGGGACTCATGTATCGCGGTGTGCCCATCAGGAAACCCGGTTGCGTCAAGTCGCCGTGCTCGTCGATTGGCGGGTCGGCAATCGCGCTGGTCGCGACCTCTTTCTCGTCGGCGAGGCGCTTGGCAAGGCCCCAGTCGACGACGAGCGTTTCGCCGAATGGCCCGAGCATGATGTTCTCGGGTTTCAGATCGCGATGAATGACGTTTCGGCTATGAGCGTAGGCGATCGCGTTGCAGGCATCGACGAGGCCGCTCAAGAGTCGCCGGAACACGTAGTCGCGGTCGACGCCCGGGATGGCGTGATGATCGGGAAGGCCGCGTTGATAAAATCGGTCGATAGCCGACCGCAGCGTTTCGCCCTCGACCAGGTGCATGGCGTAAAATGGGCATCCGTCGCTGTATCTTCCCAGGCTGTACACCGGAACGATCCCGGGGTGCTCGAGATGGCCGGTTACTTCGGCCTCAACGAGAAATCGCGCCCGCGCACCGGCGTCGTTCGCGAGATTGGCTGCGCAGCTTCTTGAGCGCGACGCGACGTTTCAGCTCGCAGTCGAAAGCGATGTAAACCTCACCCAGACCGCCGTGCGCATGAAGCTCGAGAACCTCGAATCGGACGGCCGCGCCCAATGGCCCCGGTGGCGAATCGCTGCGCGGGTCGCTCGATTGCTGAGCCCCGATTTCACCCCGAGGCGCGGCGTAGGTTGCCGTGGCGTCTGGACTTGCGCTATCGCCAGAGCGTCGCTCCCGCGCGTTGAACCGCCGCTCAAGGGCATCGATCTCGGCGTCGCCGTTCGCGTCGCCGCGTCTAAGCGCGTCAATCAACGGACGAACCGCCGGTGAAGCCCAGTTCTTGATCAGCGCGCACAACGCCTGGTCTTCTGGCAGGCCGCTCTCCAGGATGAATAACGCGAGACGCAGGTCGCGTGCCAGATCGCTCGTGAACTCTTGCCTCATGTCTCGCCTCGATTCCAGAGACGGCCACGATACCATCGCTTCAGTTGACGGCTCGGAGAAAATAGCATCTTTTTGTTCAGTAGGCAACATTTAGTTCAGTAATGAATTCTAAAGAAACATCGCGCATGATGTTATGACAAGAACGTCGACGTGATTCTTTTTGAAGTTCGAGTGCTCGGCTGATAAAATTGTCGATTCTCTCTTCTGATCTGGGCTTTTTTGATCGTGTGTACCGTATGTAAAAGGTAGCCGAGAAGTCGCCGCTCGGCGGCCCGATGCAGGTAGTGCCAGCCGGACCGGGGGCGGTGTTGGGCGTGATCGAAATCGGAATTGCCGGATAGCCTGATGAGGCTATTGGGTCGCATATTGCCGTTTAATTTCGCGGTCGGGCTCCAATTAGGACGCGATTCTCATGGTTCGTGCGATCATCACCTGGAGCCTTCACAATCGCCTGATCGTGCTGCTCGGCGTGTTCGGCGCTGATCGTGGCGGGGATCCATTCGGCGCAAAACCTCAACGTCGAGGCGTATCCCGATCCGACGCCGCCCCTGGTCGAGGTCATCACCCAGAATCCCGGCGCCAGTCCCGAGGAAATGGAGCGGCTGATCGGCATACCGATCGAGACCGCGCTCGAATGGCATGCCGGGCCTTGAATATCTGCGCAGTACCTCGATCTCCGGGCTCAACGATATCAAGTGCCAATTCAAATATGGGACTGACTACTGGCAGGCACGTCAGGAGCTCATCAATCGCCTCGCGGCGATCGGCAATTTGCCCGCCGGGCGTGACGCCGGGGCTGTCGCCGTGGAGTCCGATCGGCGAGATCGTGCGTTACGTGCTGGAGGGCCCGGGCTACACGACGCGGCAGCTCAAGGCCGTGCAAGACTGGGTCCTCAATCGCGCCTTCAAGCAGGTTCCCGGCGTGATCGACGTCACCGGTTATGGCGGGACCGTCAAGCAGTATCAGATCCTCGTCGACACCCGGCTGATGAAGCAATACGGCGTGACGATGCAGCAGGTTGAAGACGCCATCAAGAACTCCAATGCCAATGTCGGCGGCGATATCCTGGCGCTCGGCACGCAGTCGCACAACGTCCGGGCGATCGGGCTTCTCGGCAAGGGGGTCGACCCTCTTGATCCCGCGAAGGTCGATCGCAGCGCCGCGATCGAGGCCGCGCAAGCTCGACGACATCCGCAAGGTGGTGGTGGCGACTTCCGACGACGGCACGCCGATTTACGTCCGGCAGATTGCTCAGGTCGTCATCGGGTTCCAACCGCGGCTAGGGATCGTCGGCCGAGGCGCCGAAGACGATGTCGTCGAAGGCATCGTGCTCATGCGCAAGTATGAGAAGTCACTGCCGACGGCCGAAGCGGTCGCCGAAAAGATGGCCGAGATCGACCGCGAGCATCTGCTGCCCAAGGGGATGAAGCTCCGGGTGTTCAATCAGCGCACCGACCTGGTCGAAGTGACGACGCACAACGTCTTGCACAACCTGGTCGAAGGCATGATCCTCGTGATCATCGTCTTGTTCGTGTTCCTGGGCGATCTGGCCAGCGCGGGGATCGTGGCGATCATGATCCCGCTGGCCCTCCTGTTCTCGGTGACCGTCCTTTACGTGCAAGGCCGAGTCGGCCAATCTTCTGTCGATCGGCGCGGTCGATTTCGGGATCATCGTCGATAGCTCGGTGATCATCGTCGAGAACATTTACCGGCACATCACGGCCCACGATGCCGACCGCACGCAGCCTTTGATCGACCGGATCATCGAGGCGTCGTACGAGATCGAGCGGTCGCTGTTCTTCTCGACGACGATCATCGTGTGCGCGTTCATCCCGCTCGTTCGCGATGACCGGGCCGGAAGGGGCTCTGTTCGGTCCGATGGCCAGCACTTATGCGTTTGCGATCTTCGGCGCCTTGCTTCTGGCCCTGACACTGGCCCCGGTTCTTTGCTCGTTCCTGCTGGCGAACAAGACCGAGGAGACCGAGACGTTCGTCGATCGGATGATGAAGCGGCGTTATCTCCATAATCTGGTCCGCGTCTTGAACCATCGTTATCTGACGCTCGTGATTGATGGGGGGCTTGCTGGTATTCACGCTGAGCCTGGTGCCGTCGCTGGGGGGCGAGTTCATGCCGCAGCTCGAGGAGGGAAATCTGTGGATCCGCGGCGATCATGCCCCGCACGACGTCACTGGCGGAGTCGGCCCGAATCGCGCCGCGGCTCCGCGAGGTGATGGCCTCGATTCCCGAGGTTCGGGGCGTGATGTCGCAGGTGGGCCGGCCCGATGACGGCACGGACATCACCAGCTTTTTCAACCTGGAATTCAACGTGCCGTTGAAGCCGATGGAGCAGTGGCGGAAGCGCACCAGGACGATCTTCGGCCATCCTGTCTCGTTCATGTGGAGAGGCGAAGACCTGCTCGCCCGCACGATCACGCGCGAGGAAGTTCAAGACGAGCATGATGGAGCGATTCCACGAGGAATTCCCGGCCATCGACTTCAGTTTCTCGCAGCTCATCCGCGACAACGTCGAGGAGGCACTCTCGGGCGTGAAGGGGGCCAACTCGGTCAAGCTATTCGGCTCCGACCTGGACGTGCTCGAAAAGAACGGCGAGAAGATCGCCAAGCATTCTGCGATCGGTGCCGGGAATCCAGAATGTCGGCGTCTTCCACATCGTCGGCCAGCCCAATCTGGAGATCGAGATCGATCGCGAGGCCTGCGCTCGCTATGGGGTCAACGTGGCGGACGTCGAGTCGAACGTCAAGGTCGCGATCGGCGGCGAGGCGTTCTCGCAGATGGTCGAGGGCGAGAAGCTTTACGACATCGTGCTGCGGCTCCCCAAGGACCTGCGCGACGATCCCGGCGATATCGCCCACCTCGCGGTCGACGTGCCCGGCCCCAAAGGCAAGCCAGGAGCACGCATTCCGCTTTCGCAACTGGCCACGATCGACCCGCACAAGCCGGGGGCATCTTACATCTATCGTGAAAACAATCGCCGCTATCTGCCGATCAAGTTCGCCGTTCAGGGCCGAGACCTGGCCTCGGCGATCGGTGAGGCCCAGGCCAAGGTGAACGATCCCAAGTACGGCGCCGAGTTGCCGCCGGGCTACCGGCTCGAATGGTCGGGCGAGTTTGCCCAGATGGAAAAGGCCAATGCCCGGTTGATGTGGATCGTGCCGATCTCGATCGGGCTGATCATGGTGCTGCTTTACACCGCGTTCAACTCGCTGAAGGACGCGTTGCTCGTCATGATGAACGTCGTCGCCGCGACGATGGGGGGCGTCTGGGCACTGCAAGCTGACCGGCACGCCGTTCTCGATCTCGGCGGCCGTCGGATTCATCTCGATCTTCGGCGTCGCCGTCCAGGACGGCGTGCTCTTGATTTCGTATTTCAATCAGATGCGTCACAGGGGATGTCGGTGCGTGATGCGGTGATGCGCGGGGCCGAGCTGCGAGTGCGGCCCGTCGTCATGACGTCACTGACGGCCGCGCTCGGGCTACTTGCCCGCGGCCATGGCCAACTCGATCGGCTCGCAGGCCCAGAAACCGCTGGCGATCGTCGTGGTCGGCGGCATGCTCGTGACTCTCTTTCTGACCCGTTACCTGATGCCCGTGCTCTACACGTTCTTTCCCGCCCCAGGCATTACTCGTATGACAATCCGAGCAAGGTTACACTCATGACCCATGACACCTTCTGAACATCCGGTCGCATCGAGCCGACAGGCCGAGCTCGATCAATGCGACGAATCTCAATCATGGCGCGGCCACGGACCACGCGCACGGCTCGATTCGAGCCGTCGGTGAACGGCAAGCCTCGCGACCCGTCCGGCCCGCGAAAGCTGGTCGAGTTGATCGATCCTCTTGTCGCGATTGCCGCGGGCATCGGCCGCGGTGGCCTGGGAGTATCCGCAGGCCTTTCGCGACGATCCTGGCGGCCCTGGCCAAGCCCAAAGCAAGACGAGGCTTCGACGGAAAGAGCCCGGCTATCAGCCCCCGTCGTGTCACGCCGACGGCATCCTCACGCTGGGCGAAAGAGCCGTCGAGGGCATGGGCCTGGAGACCGTCAAGGTCGTTCCACAGACCCAGCCGATTCGTCTCGAGCTGCTGGGCACGACCGAGTACGACTCCGACAACCAGACAAGGATCCGCCCGCTATTCAAGGGGCGCGTTGATCGCGTGTACGCCAAGGTCGGTCAGGTCGTGAAGAAGGGTGAACCGCTCATCGAGTACTACAGCACCGACCTGGCCGAGGCCAAGAACGCCTGCGAGATCGAGCGGATTCAGTGGGTCTACTACAACAACCTGCTCAAGGTTCGTGAAAATCTCATCGAAGACCAACGCGATCTCGCGGCAGTCGTACCTCGAAGCGCAAAACGATGAGATGAAGAACCTCCGCGAGTACGAGGTGGCGCGCGACAAGCTGCTCGTCTATGGACTGACCGAAGAAGAGGTCGCCAAGGTCAAGGACGAAGTCGGCTCGCAGAAAGCGCAGAATGACGTTCCGGTCGCCGGCGAACGGGATCGTGATCATGCGCGACGTCGTGCCCGGGCAACATTTATACGACGACGACACCTTGCTCGTCATCGAGCCGCTCGACCACCTGTGGGTCTGGGGCAACGTCTTCGAGAGCGATCTCGACCTCGTCAAGCTGGGCCAGTAGTGGGAGATCGAGTTCCCGTTCCAGAGTGAGCGGCTGCACGGCAAGGTCGAGTACATCTCCAACAATGTCGATCCGGGCACGCATGCCGTGCGGGTGCGGACATCGATCGCCAACGTCGAAGGGCGGATCAAGTCGGACATGCTGGTGCAGGGGCTCACTGGAGATTCCTCCCGATCCCAAACGCACCGTGATTCCGCGGGCATCGCTCGTCATCAACACGGGGCACTTCTACGCGTATCTGAAAGCTGCCCGGCTCGACCCCGCGGTTCCGTCGCGTGCGCAGTCGCCGTCGCCCAAGAGAAAGACGATCACGTCGTGATCGACTCGGGTCTGAAGGCGGGCGACGACGTCGTGAGCGTGGGTGCCCTGATCCTCGACCAGATGTTCGACAATGCCGAAGTGACGCACGCCGCGGAGGTTCCCGCGACTTTCGAGGTCCACAGCGGTTGAACTTACCGGCGCTCGAGCGTCGATTTTGCACACTTAAGGCTGGGTCCTGGCGAGCACAATGATGTTCCGATCCGCGCTGATTTTGACCGTTTGTTTGGCGTGCCTGGCAATGACCGATGCCAGCGGCGCGCAGCCCCTCAAGGTTGGCGTTTTCGCGATCGACGCGTCGCCGCCAGTGGGTAGCCCGCTAGCCTATGACCCCACAAAGGGCATTGCTCACCCTCTGAGTTGTCGCGGCGTCGTGATCCTCGGCGAGGGCCGGCCGATCGTCGTTTGCGCGGTCGACTGGATCGGCATTGGAAATGATGGCCAGGTCGAGTTTCGCCGAAGTCTTGCCGACGCGGCGGGCACTGAAGCCCGATCGCGTCGCCGATGCACACGTTGCACCAGCACGACGCACCCGCCTGCGACTTCTCGGTCGACCGGCTGCTCGCGGCCCAGAGATCAACGCCGAGTTCTACGATACCCGGTTCGCCCGCGACGTGATCGCCCGCGCGGCGATGGCCGTTCGAACGGCGACATTGCAGGCGAAAGAAGTCAGCGACATTGGACTGGGCGAAGCCGAAATCGAGCAAGTGGCGTCGAATCGGCGTGTTCTGGGCGCTGATGGCAAGGTTGAGCATGTACGCTGGACCGCCTGTGCGGATCCCGCCGGTCAGGGCCCGGCCGGTCGGAACGATCGACCCCGCACTCAAGATGATCAGCTTCTGGGACCATGGCAAGCCGATCGTTGCGATGACATACTACGCCACGCATCCGCAGAGCTATTACCGCACAGGGCTCGCCAACCCCGACTTTCCGGGAATGGCTCGCGATCAGAGACAAGCGGCGTCGGGTTTTCCTCACATCCACTTCAACGGCGCCGGGGGCAACATTGGTGCCGGCAAGTGGAACGACGGTGCGCACGAGAATCGCCAGATCCTGGCCGACCGGGTCGCTTCTGGCATGAGCAAGGCACTGGCGGCGACCGTGAAGACGCCAATCAACGCCGCCGACGTCTCGTGGGACGTGGTGTCGGTGGCGTTGCCCCCTGCCCCTCATCTCGATGAAACTGCGCTTGCTTCGTACCTTGAACGACCCGTCGAGTCCGGCCCGCGTACGCGACGGCGCGGCCGCGCAGCTCGCCTGGCTGCGCCGTTGCCGCGCTGGCGAAAAGATTGATATCTCGTGCCTCCATCTCGGGAAAGCACGCGTCTTACACCTGCCCGGCGAGCTGTTCGTCGAATACCAGCTCGCAGCGCAACGGATGCGGCCCGATCTGTTCGTCGCGATGGCCGCATATGGCGACTATGCGCCAGGGTATATCGGGACAGAGATCGCCTACTCGCAGGGCGGTTACGAAACCGGCCCGAACGCTTCGCATGTCGCGCCCGGCGTCGAACGCGTTTTGATGGCCGCAATGCGCCAGCCTTCTTACAAAGTAGGGAGGCCGGGATCAGACGCGGTTGCCTTGATAGGTGGCTCCCCAGAGTCACACGGCCGGAAAGAACTACTTCCCGGGTTTGTCGACCGGTCGTTCGGTCAGGATAGGCGAGCAAGATCGCGAACGGCGGCGTCGCCGAGCATGCCCAGCATGCCCACCGGCATGATCGAGTTGGCGCTTGGCCGGATCTGATCGATGTCATTTCGTGCAATCACCGTCATGTGAGCGTTCGTGTCGGTGACGCTGATCGACCCAGGCCAATCGGCTCGAACCACGCCGACAATGACCTGTCCGTTTTGCGTCGCCACCGTGTACGACAGATATTCCGGGGCGATCTCGGCACTCGGCGCGGCGATCGCGCGGTAAATCTCGGCGCGGCCTTTTCGCCCAACGTCGCCAGATCAGGCCCGATCTTCCCCCCCTGCCCTCGGATCGCGTGGCATTGCGAGCAGCGTGCTTTTTCGCCGAAGAACAGTTTCTGTCCTCGGCCCGGATCACCCCCTGAAAGGTCCGGGACGACCGTCGGCGCCGCTGCGGCAGGAGAAGGCACCGGGGCCCACGGGAGGATCAACTGAACGGGCTCGAGAGCGTGCTCCGCTGTCAGCTCGCCAATCTTGTAAGTGGCCCGGCACGAGAAACCGGGTGTGCCGGCGTTCGTGCGAATGGTTGCCGCGATGAACAGCGGTGTCCCCTCGGAAGTTTGGGAGACGCGGGCATGGCAGCGATCACCGGGCTTCGTGGCTGGCATGATTTCGGCCTGAGCGTCGCCGAGCGTGACGTCTTCGATGGCGGCGCTCGACGAGAAATCGATTGTGATCTGGCCCCTGGGCAGTTGAATCATGGCACTCAAAGTCAGCGTTCCCGCCCGTTGCAGGCAGGCCAGACCTTTCTCATGGGGCTTTGACCCCATTGTCAGGTGCCGCGTTTTTTCGGAGTCGAAGACCGGCCACCAGCCCGACCAGCCGCCTTTCTTCTCCTGATCCTCGGCGAGGGGTGTCCATGTGACGTCGACGCCGTTCAACGTGTAGCCGAAACGCGACCCGTCCGCGACCGGTGTGTGTGTTTCATTGTCCGCCTGCACTGGCGGCAAAACATAGCGAGCGAGGACTGGATGCGGGTCGGTCGCCAGCTCGAGCGTGCGGCCGTCATCGTTCAATCGAGATCCGACAATCCGCAATTGCCCGAGCTGTCGTGGAGGCGTGAGGGGCGTGCCTGGGTTCGCTGATAATTCAAAATAAGGGATGGTCTTGCCCACCAGGGCGGCGGCCGCGCTGATCGACGGGCTTGCGGAAGGCCGCCACGACGTCAAGCGGACCTGACGGCCAGACGGCGACCGGATCGGGCTCGGCGGCCGTGATCGGTGCCGACGCGTCAAGGGCGAGACCCGTCAGCACGATCGAAAGGACCGCGGCCATTGGCGAGCACTTGAAGGACCGTCGAGGATAATGCTTTTTGTCCATGAGAACGTGCGCGAAGGTTTGGTGTTCGGTTCGCTCGGGCCGCGCCGCGGAGACGTTGATGGTAACAGCCGAAACCACTCCAGGTGAAGCGGCGCTCGAGCCGGGCGCCCGGGTGGTCTGATTTCCGGCCGCACTGATGCGACGGGGCCGATGGCCTTCTTGCCTTCTCAAAGCCGGAATTGACGCTTTGCGGCCATTTGTCTAAAGTCCGATTCCCTTTCTAGCTCAATCTCGCGACATGCGAGGGGAGGATCCCTTGACCTGGCGATGGACTGCCCGGAAGTTCGTACTTTCCGCCTTCGTGTTGTTTCATATTTCGGCCTTGAGCATCTGGATGCTACCCCAGTGTGCGATCAAGGAACGGTGTGTCTGGCCGTACCGATATTACGTGTTGCCCCTGGGCCTGTGGCAATGGTGGGCCATCTTCGCGCCTGATCCCGTACGCGAAAACCAGGTTCTGGAGGCCGAAGTCGTCGACGCCAAGGGCCTCATCCACATCTTCGAATTTCCGAGGCTCGCCGACCTTTCGTGGTGGGACCGAATCTTCCGGTATCGCCATCCGAAGTTCACCGGAAACATGATGGTCGACGAATACAAGGTCCAGCGCCAGTTCACCGCGCGGCACGTTGTGCGTCAGCTTGGCCTCGGCGATGAAGCGTTTCCGCTCACGGTGAGCATGTATGTCAAGATCACTGGTACACCGCCGGTGGGAAGTACCGAGGTCGATACGATGACGCCGCCGCGGATTCAAATGCTCGAGCGCGTACGAGTTCGCTTCGAAAAAGGAGATTCACCAATGAATCCATTTCGAGATTGGAACCGGTTCCTGTTCGGACCGATTTCGGCGCGGCCGCTCGGCGTTTTTCGCATCGTCTTCGGCTCGTTGATGCTGGTCTACCTGTCGATCATGAGCGTCGAATTCGATTACTGGTACACGGGGGCCGGCCTGCTGCAAGGCACCGAGTCGATGCTATCGGCGGCTCCGCTGCGGTTTTCCATTCTTCATCACGTGCAGGACCCCACGATCGCCCGCGCGTTTCTGGCGTTCACGATCGATCGTGGCCGCCGGTTTCACGCTCGGCTGGCATACGCGAATCATGAGCGTGTTGCTCTATTTCTGCCTGCTCAACCTTTATCATCGCAACGTCGGCTCGAATGGCGGACCCGACGCGGTCCCGTCGATCTTGACGTTTTACACGATGCTTTGCCCTTGCGGCGCGGCCTTCTCGCTCGATGCGATGCGAAAAGCCAGGAAGCGCGGCACGCTTGCCGAGCCCCTGATCGTTCCGTGGGCCGTGCGTTTGCTTCAAATGCAAATATGTTTGCTCTATTTTCAGTCATGTGTGATCAAGTGCCAGGGTCCCGCGTGGCTCAATGGCACCGTGGTTCACTACATCCTTTTTCTCAGGGAATTTCGCGAGCTGAATGTCGAGTGGCTGGCTCAATCTCCCCTGTTGATCAACGCAATGACGCATGGCGCGCTGTTGATCGAATTCGCCCTGGCGTTCTGGCTCTGGTTCAGGCCGACTCGCCGGTGGGCCATTGCAGGGGGCGTCCTGCTGCACATGGGGATCCGACCGATCTTGAATGTGCCGTGCTTCGGCGAAGCGATGATCTCGACCTACCTGCTCTTCCTGGCCCCCGACGAGCTTAACGCGCTTCTTCGCGTCGTCGACCCGAGGGTCTGGGCGGCGCGGCTTGGTCTCTCGTGGCCCAATTTGTCGCTCTGGAGTGCCGCGAGCCGAGGCGCTCCGATGCCGGGCTTGCACCAGCTCGAGCTCCCTTTCGACGGGCTCGACCCCCAATCTTGACGGGCGCATTGCGCCGCGTGATCGACGGAGCATGTTTTTTTAAACGAATTCTGGACCGATTCGATCGACTCGTCGAGGTCGACGCGCTTTATTCCAGACGTGTGAGCCGGCGAATCAATTCGGCACGCGCCGGGTAGAGTGCGGCCAGAGCCGAATAGCGGCCCTCTTCGTAGTCGGCATAATCGAAGCCCGGCGCCATCGTGGCGCCGAGCAGCGCAAACTCGGCGCCCGGTTCGACGGCAGACCCCTGCCATACCCCGGCGGGCACGACAACTTGGGGCTGCTGGCCGGCGAGAATGTCGTTGCCAATCATGACCTCCTGGCTCGTTCCATCGGGAGCGAGCTGGAGCATCCGCACCGGGCCGCCCAGGTACAGGTGGAAGACTTCCTCGGTCGGCAAGCGGTGCATCTCGGAAAACGTATCAGCGGTGAGCAAGTAATAGATCGCCGTGCCGTACGAGCGCGGTGACCGGCTGACATAGTCGGGCGGCAACCCCTCCGCGGGGATGACGCTGGTCGATCGATACGTCTCCCGGAAATATCCGCCCTCGATCGGATGCGGTTTCAAGTTCAGTGCCACGATGAGCTCTTGTGCACTCGGCATGATGATTCGTCCGATCGCCCGTATTTCGATTCACCCGCGTCGCCACTCGCCCCACCTGCACGCTCAGTCACCCGGTGCGGCCGCGGTACACTGAAGCCGAGCGACGGGAGCGCCTGTCGGAACGCGGCCTCACGCCGTCGTACTTGCCAAGGGGATAACCCGAAGACGCGACGCCGCGCTGCTTGCGGGGGGCGCTGCTTGCGGAAGCGCGGATATTGTATCGCCCGGTGATGCCACTCGCGAGGCGGCCCATCCCACTGGCATATCCGTTTCACGCGTCAGATCCTTTTGCGGAAAAGCCGTGGCCGCGACGAACCAGGAACCGATGTTGATCCTGAGCGGTCATGAATCGTTGCGTCAGATTCCCCGTCGAGATTGAGACACGCCGTCGATGCTGCGCACATTTGTTGTCGGATCATTCTTTGCGATTGTTGTCGCGCGAAGTCTGGCGTACGGGCAGGATATTCCCCCTCTGGAGCCGCCTGCGGTCGAGCAGACGCCGGCCAGCGCACCGCCGTTGGCCCTGCCGTTGCCGGATCCAGCGGCGCCCAAGCCGCCGACCCCGCCCGACGCCAGCTCGGGTGCGCGTCGTTTGCCGGCTCCTCACTCAGTGCTGGTCGTTCCAGGCGTGACGGCGCCGCCGCGCCGGCCGTCCGGCTCGCAACGCTCACCCGCGATTTCAGGCGCGCCAGCAGCACTGCCCGCGCCGGCACCAGCGCCGTCGCAGTCGCGGTCGCCCTTCCAGATCGAAGATAGCCCGAAGTTCGACGCTTCTCCGGAACCGTCATCGCTGCCCACCACGCCACTCACGATCGAACCGCTCGGCGACGGCGCCGCGCGGGACCGTGCTCGCACCGATCCGTCGCGAGGCAATGCGGCTCGCTCGACTCGGGGCTCCGGTCCAGAACGACAGCGCGACTCCGAGCGGCCCCCGCGCGAGCCGCGTCTGCCCCCCTGGCGGTTGCCAAACTTTCTGGGACGCAGACTCGGCCGACCTGGCGCCGACCGACGTCCGCAAGAATCGGCCGGCCCGAAAGATCGCGATCGCGATCGCGACGGCGACCCGACGACGGCGGATCCCGAGTCGCCCGATGCGATTGCGAAACGGCGGATCGAGGCACAGATCCGTAGCATCCTGGGCGACAGGGTGCAGGGCGTGGAGGTCCGCGTCACCGGACGCAACGTGCTGATCGTGGCGCGTTCCACGCGGTTCTGGCAAAAGCGGGCCGTTCAACGAGCGCTCGAGTCGCTGCCGGCACTCGCCGGTTATCGGGCGAGGGTCGACCTGGGTCAATGATCGCGACGGTGCGCGCTCACCTCACGCTCGAAGTGTTCGCACGCCCGGCAACACGAACCGACTCCGGTTGAATCGACACAAGGGCAAGTCAGACGTCATGGTCTAGACGTTCAACGCGCACCCGCCGACAATGGACCTTGACGGTTCTCGTCGCTCTTGCGTGCGCCCGTGCAACACTCCACGATAGGAAGAGTTTCAGCGGGGCGCTCGCTTCGCAGGCACGAGCTCAGACTTCCGAGCACTTCGTGGCATTCTTGAGATTCTCTCATGACCAGAACACTTGCCCTCGCTCTGTTCGTCGTATCCAGCGCCGTCGTGAACGCGAATGGTGCCGAAGCCATCCGGAAAGGCCATCCGCCAGGGTCCGCGGCGATCAAGGTCCTGTTCCTCGGCGACCAGGGCCATCACCACCCTGCCGATCGCGCTGCGCAGATCACGCCGGTGCTTGCAAGCCGGGGGATCGAGGTCACCTATACCGAGAAGCTCACGGACTTGAACCCCGAGACTCTCGCCCGATACGACGCCCTCTTGATTTACGCCAACACCACCGAGATCAGCCGCGATCAAGAAAACGCGCTGCTCGACTATGTCAAAAAAGGGGGCGGGTTCGTCCCCTTGCACTGCGCCTCGTATTGTTTCCTGAATTCGCCTGCTTATATCGCCCTCGTCGGCGCCCAGTTCCTGCGCCACGGAACGGGCGAGTTCGAAACCGAGATCGTCGATCCGAATCATCCGATCATGCGCGGTTTCAGGCCCTTCAAGACCTGGGACGAGACGTACGTACACACGAAGCACAATCCCAGAAATCGCCACGTGCTTCAGACTCGCAAAGAGGGAAAAGACCAGGAGCCTTGGACGTGGGTTCGAACCGAAGGCGAAGGCCGGGTTTTCTACACAGCCTATGGGCACGATGCGCGAACCTGGCAGGAGCCCGGCTTTCACGACTTGCTCGAACGCGGCATTCGCTGGGCATCGGCTAAAGGCGAGGTGTTCGATAGCCGGCCGCGGGTTGCGGCGGGTCTGCCGCAATTGCCTTCGGAGGCGGCGCCCGCCGAGATCCCCAACTATCTGCCGGGTCAGAAATGGGGCACGCAGGGCGAGGCCATTCACAAGATGCAAAAACCGATCGCCCCTGGCGAGTCGATCAAGCATCTGGTCGTACCCCGGGGCTTCGAGCCCCAGCTCTTCGCGGCCGAGCCTCAGATCTACAAACCACTGTGCATGGCGTGGGATGCGCGCGGCCGGCTCTGGATCGCCGAGAGCACCGATTACCCCAATACCAAGCGGCGCGACGGCGTGGCCGGCCGCGATCGGATCTCCATCCTTGAAGACACCAACCAGGACGGCACGGCCGACAAATTCACGGTTTTTGCTGAAGGCCTGAACATCCCCACGAGCCTGCTCTGCTTTGATGGCGGAGTCATCGTCTTGCAAGCGCCCGACACGCTCTTCTTGAAGGACACCAATGGTGACGACAAAGCCGACGTCCGCAAGGTCCTCTTTACGGGATGGGGCATTCGAGATACCCACGCTGGCCCAAGTAATCTGCGATTCGGTCTCGATAACTGGATCTGGGGTATCGTCGGTTACTCGGCCTTTCAAGGTACAGTCGGCGGCGAAACGCAATCATTCGGGCAGGGGCTTTTCCGCTTCAAGCCGGATGGGTCAAAGCTCGAGTTTGTCAGAAGCACCAACAACAATTCGTGGGGCGTCGGATTCAGCGAAGAAGGGCTCGTTTTCGGATCGACGGCCAATGGCTGCCCGAGCGTGTACATGCCGATTCCCAATCGTTATTACGAAGCGGTGCGCGGCCTGACGCCCGTGCGGCTCGAGAACATTGCAGCCTCGAATCGATTCTATCCCGTGACCGACAAGGTGCGCCAGGTCGACTGGCATGGGGGGTTCACGGCCGCCGCGGGCCACGCCCTGTACACCGCGCGAACTTATCCGCCTTATTACTGGAACCAGACCGCGTTCGTCGCGGAACCGACCGGACACCTCGTCGCGACATTCACTCTCGACGCACCGCGCCAGCGACGTTGCCGATTATTACGGCTGGAACCTGGTCGCCAGCGACGACGAATGGACCGCGCCGATCAGCGCCGAAGTCGGCCCCGACGGACACGTCTGGATCGTCGATTGGTACAACTACATCGTGCAGCACAACCCCACTCCGGTCGGCTTTCAGACCGGACGCGGGAACGCCTACGAAACGCCGCTGCGCGACAAAACCCATGGACGGATCTACCGCATTGTTTACTCGGGTGCGCCAGAACCCGCACTCCCGTCCTCGACTCGTCCGACCAGGCGGGCCTGGTGGCCGTGCTGCGAAATGACAACCAATTCTGGCGGCTGCAGGCCCAGCGCCTGCTGATCGAGCGTGGCAAGACCGACGTCGTGCCGGCCTTGTGCGCCTGGTGGCCGACACGTCCGTCGATGCGATCGGCCTCAACCCAGGCGCGATTCATGCCGCTGTGGACGCTTCATGGCCTGGGTGCCCTGGCCGATCCCGAATCGGCAGCCGTGCAAGCCGCCATTGCGGCGCTCAAGCACCCGTCGGCCGGTGTCCGCCGTAATGCGGTTCAGGTCTTGCCACGCGCCGCCCGATCGTCGGCGGCCATCATGGCGGCGAACTTGCTTCATGATCCAGATGCTCAGGTGCGCCTGGCGGCACTGCTTGGCCTGGCTGATCAAGGGCCGTCTGACAAGGTGGGCGAAGCTCTGGCCGGAGCGCTCCGCGAAGGACTGGCGGATCACGATCGCTGGCTCGCGGATGCGCTGCTGGCGGCCGCGGCCAAGAACGACGCGACCTTCCTGAAGGCGCTCGCGCAGGGACCGCGTGGTGGTGCCGACGCGGTTGTTCGCCGGGTCACGGAACGTGTCGCCGAGCACTGGGCGAGGGGCGGACCGAGTGATTCAGTGGGCATTGTTCTTTCGACTCTGACCGGGGGCGAGCCCGGAATCAACGAGGCGATTCTTCGCGGAATCGCGCGTGGCTGGCCGAAGAATCGACCGGCCCGCATTGATGACGCAACGAGCCGGGCACTCACCAAGCTCTCAACCGAGCTCACGCCGGCCGCACGCACGCAGCTCGTGCGTCTCGTCGGCGTCTGGGGGAACCAGGCGCTCGACAAACTGGGCGTCGAAATCGCCGCGTCACTGCTGGCCACGGTCAAGGACGACAAGCTGCCGGACTCGCGGCGCAGCGACGCCGCGCCAGCTCATCGAACTGCGACCGAACGACCCGGGCGCCGCGCGTGGGCTGCTCGCGGCGCTGGCTCCTACCATGTCGAACGAGCTGGCCGCGGGCCTGATCGACGCCGCCGCCACGAGCAAGACGGCCCAGGCGGGCGACGCGTTTGTGGCCATCTCGACGACGCTTTCGCCGAGCCTGCGATCGCGAGTCCTCAAGGTCTTGCTGGGACGCGCGGACTGGATCCCCGCGCTCGTCGAGGCCCTCGAGAAAGACCCTTCACGACTTTCCGAGCTGGCGCTCGACCAGAAACAGGGCCTGACCGTTCACCCTGATCGCCAGGTTGTCATGCGTGCGAAACGATTACTCGAGCGCGGCGGCGGCCTGCCGGATCCGGATCGTCAGCGGGTAATCGACCGGCTGGCTCCGCTCCTCAAGGAAGGAGGCGCAGCGGCGCGCGGCAGGATCGTCTTCGAGCAGCAGTGCGCGAAGTGTCATCGTCATAACGGCGTCGGCGGCCAGGTCGGGCCCGACCTTTCGGGGATGGCCGCGGTTCCGCGCCAGGAATTGCTCGTGCATATTCTCGACCCCAGCCGCAGTGTCGAAGGGAACTTCGTGCAGTACAACGTCGCGACGAACGACGGTCGCGTGATCAGCGGGCTGCTGGCGTCAGAATCGAAAACCGCGATCGAGTTGATCGATGCGGAAGGCAAGCGGCATCCGATCTTGCGAGACGACATCGATCAGATGACCGCGACCAAGAAGTCGCTCATGCCCGAGGGCTTCGAGAAACAGGTGCCCGTGCCGGCAATCAATGACCTGCTCGCGTTCTTGACGAGCCAGGGAAAATATCGGCCGCTCGATCTGGGCAAGGTGGCGACGGCGGTGAGCACGCGCGGCATGTTCGCCGACCCCGAGTCGAAGCCCGAGCAGATGGTCTTCCCGGATTGGTCGCCGAAGATTTTCGAGGGAGTTCCGTTCGTGCTGGTCGATCCCAAGGGCGATCGCGTGCCCAACATCGTGATGCTCTATTCGCCGCAGGGCAAGTTCCCTCCCGAGATGCCCAAATCGGTTGAGCTGCCGTGCAACACGAGCGCCCGGGCCGTTCACCTGCTCAGCGGGGTGAGTGGCTGGGGCTTTCCGTTCGGCAACAAGGGAAGCGTCTCGATGATCGTGCGCCTTCATTACGCCGATGGCGGCGTCGAGGATCACCCGCTCGTCAACGGTGAACAATTCGCCGATTATATCCGTGTCGTGAATGTGCCGGGCTCGAAGCTCGCTTTCACCCTGGGCAACCACCAGATTCGCTACCTGGCGATCGAGCCGAAACGCAAGGATCCGATCGCCCGCATCGAGCTCGTCAAGGGCCCCGACGCCTCGGCCCCCATGGTCATGGCGGTGACCGTCGAGGTCGCCACGGCGGATTGATCGCTTCAAGTCGGGTCATGACCTGAATAGTTCGATCAGGCTCACATCCGCGTTCGTCGAAGAAACCTGACGGATCCGGAAACCGACATAATCGAAGAGGCGCTGAAATTCCTCGATGGTTCGCTCGACGCCTCCAAGGATCACCAGCATGTTGAGATCCATCCATTTGCCAAAACCCGGATCGTTGCCGCGCGGGATGATCCGGTCGACCACCAGAACGCGCGCGTCCGGGCTCATCGCCGCGTGTACGTTCTTGAGGATGTTGATCGAACGGTCGTCGTCCCAGTTATGAAGGATATGGCGCAGCAGGTAGATGTCTGCGCCGGCGGGAATCTGATCGAGAAAATCGCCCGCGACAAGGTCGCAGCGGTCCGCCAGCATCGCGCGTTCGGCAGCGGCTCGTGCTCGCGCGATCACGCCGGGTCGATCGAACAGAATGCCGCGCATTCTCGGAAACGATTTCAGCACCGCGATCAGAGCCTGACCATTTCCGCCGCCAATGTCCGCCAGAACGTCGACGTCGCGGAAATCGTAGACCTCGAGCATGGCCCGCGTTTTACGTTCGTTCCTGGCGGTCATGGCGTCGTCGAAAAGCTGCGCCTCGCCGGGGTTTTGGGCAAGGTGATCGAAGAAGGTTTTTCGATGGCGTGTGTCAAACGCGGGCTTGCCAGTTCGCACGCTTTCGATCAACCTGCTCCACGTCTCGAAGAACTGGCCGACCATCATTCGAACGTTCGGGCGCTGAGACCCCGGTACGTCGGAACGGAGCAATTCCGCCATCGGCGTCAGTGAAAACCGGCCATGCTCGTCCTCGGCAAAGATCCCCGCGCTTGCCAGCGCGCGAAGCAGGCGATAAACCGACCGCTCGTGGACGCGAAGGTCGTTTGCCAGCTCGGCCGGGTGGCGCGGGCCGTGCGCGAGGGCATCGGCGACGCCCAGCTCGGCGGCGACAAGAATCGCCTGCGAAACAAAGTAACCGGTGGCCAGATCCGCCAGACGGCCGACGGCCGCGTCAGTGTCGTCGGCTGTGGGCGGGTTGTCGCTCATCTCGCTCGGCCTCGATCACGCACCGATATCACCAGATACGCACACGTTGTTCGGGTGCCAGCCAGAGCTTGTCACCTTTTTTCACGCCGAAAGCCTCGTAGAACTCGTTGAGGTTGCGAACGACGCCGTTACAGCGAAACTCGGGGGGCGAGTGCGGGTCGGTCGCCAATCGCCGCGCCAGCTCGGCGTCGCGATACTTGCTGCGCCATGCCTGGGCCCAGCCGCCGAAGAATCGCCGATCGCCGGTGAGTTTCTCAATCACGGCCGCCTCATGACCTTTCAGCGATCGCCGGTAAGCCTTGTGCGCAATCGCAAGGCCGCCAAGATCGCCGATGTTTTCGCCGATCGTGAGAGCACCGTTGACCGTCTGGCCGGGGAGCTGCACGGGCGCGTAACCGTTGTACTGCTCGATCAGTTTTTTCGCCCGGGCCTCGAATTCCTTGCGGTCAGGGTCGGTCCACCAGTTCACCATGTTCCCCGCACCGTCGAACTTCGACCCTTGATCGTCGAAACCGTGGCCGATTTCGTGACCGATGACCGCGCCGATCGCGCCGTAATTGACGGCGTCGTCGGCGTGCATGTCGAAGAACGGCGGCTGCAAGATCGCGGCCGGAAAAACAATCTCGTTCATGCTCGGATTGTAATACGCGTTCACGGTTTGCGGCGTCATTCCCCACTCGTCGCGGTCAACGGGCTTACCCAGAAGTGCCAGACGACGATCGACCTCGAACGCCACGGCCCGCTGCGCGTTGCCAGTCACATCGTCGGTGCGAATATCGAGCGCAGCGTAGTCGCGCCATTTGTTGGGATAGCCGATCTTGGGATCGAAGCGGGCGAGCTTTTCGAGTGCTTTCTTGCGCGTCTCCGGCGTCATCCAGTCGAGCGTCGTGATGTCTTCGCGATAGGCCGCGATCAGGTTCGCGACGAGCTCTTGCATCCGGGCCTTGGCCTCGGGCGGAAAATGCTGGGCGACGTACATCTTGCCGAGCGCCATACCCATGCCTTCTTCGACCTGCTCGACGCCACGCTTCCATCGCGGCCGGATCTCCGGAGCACCGGTGAGTCGCTTGCCAAAGAACTCGAAATCCTCGTTGACAAATCCGCTGCTCAAGAGCGGTGCGAAACGATGGATGACGCGCCACGTGAGCCAGGTTTTCCACGCGTCGAGCGGCAGCCTGTCGAGCAATCGGGCCATCCCGCTCAGATACTCGGGCTGGCGAACGACGACGTCGCTGATCCCGTCCGCCTTGAAATCGTGAAACCAGGCCGTCCAGTCATAGCCCGGCGCAAGGGCGTCAAGCTGCTTGCGATCGCGCTTGTTATAGGTGAGCGTACTGTCGCGACTTTTCACGCGGTCCCAGTGATTCCTGGCCAGCTCCGTTTCCACGGAAAGGACGAGTGCGGCCTTTTCCTGGGCGTTCGCAATGCCGGCGATTTCAAACATCCTGGCGACATGAACGCGAAACGCTTCGCGAATTGGCTTGAATTTGCGATCGTGATAGTACGATTCGTCGGGCAGGCTGATCCCACCCTGATTGAGATAGACGATGTAGCGATCCGACTGCTTGGCGTCGTTTGACACCATCACTCCAAACAGTCCGCCGACGCCGGCCCGCTGAAGTGACGCGACCAGCTCGATCAACGACTTCTTATCCTTGACGGCCTCGACCCGGGCGAGTGCGGGCTCGATCGGCTTTTTTCCAAGCTCCTCAACGTGCTTTTCGTTCATGAAAGATGTGTAAAGCCGACGGATTTTCGCTGCGTCGGAGTTACTGTCGGCCGTGCCTGATTCGCCGGCGGTGTTTTCAATAATCGACCGCAGGTTTGTTTCGCTGAGGTCGCGCAACACGAAGAACGAGCCGTAGGCTGAACGGTCGGCAGGGATCGGTGTCTTTGCGATCCAGCCCCCGTTGACGTGGCGGAAGAAATCATCCTGCGGCCGGACGCTGCGATCAATGCCTGAAAAATCCAGACCAGAACGAGGCTCGGCCGCGTTTCCGATCTGGACCACGAACAGGACGATACCGCCCGCAAGCGCGAACGTCGTCCACCATTTGGAATGAAGCCATTTCAATGAGATCATCAGTATTACCTCGTCGCGCCTCGTTGCACGCGGCGCGATATTCGACATTCGATCGGATGATACGGAGCGCCCGACAGTCGCTTCGGACCCGGGCTCCGCGACGGGGACAGTGGACGCCCCTTGAACGAACCTATAGCGTCGTCGATTCTCGGCGCACGAGCAAGACCCTACGCGTCTTGTCAGGCGCCACGTAGTGCCGCCGCGTCGCCTGGCGCCGTTGACGCTGGCGGTTTTGCGGCGAAATGCGGTCAGGGCGGCTGGACCAAGCGATTTCGCGCAGCCGGTCTGGCAGGGACAGAATGCCGCTATGGAATGGATCGATTGACACGGTGGCGCCGCCACCGAGTTTTTCGACGGCGCAAGGTTTCGGGAAAGGTCAAGCTTTGAGTCGTGCCAACAATCTCTAGCCGATTGCGCGATCCACAACAACCATTATACTCATCGACTCGTTTTTTGGGCACGGCCGCCACGCGTAAGGCAGACTTATTTCGTAGACCTTACCGTCAAATCAAGGAGGGCGGTCTGATGAAGAGAGTAGTCCTGCTAGCCTGTGCGGTCATCATGGTGATGTCGCCCACGGGTTGTTCCAAGTGGAAGAAGAAGCACCTCTATCGTTCCGCTTACGTCGAAGGCGACTCGTGCGGATGCGGCGCGTCTTACTCGGGCCCGATCGTGGATGACGGGCCGGCTTTCGAGTCCTTTGGTCCTACACCGCAGAACTCCATCATTTCCGCACCTTCGAAGGGCCCGCTCCCGACGGGCCAATTTTGAACCCGGGATCACTCGCGGATCCACTGCCCGTCTCTCTCGCGTTCAAACTGGCATATCGACACGAATCGGATTCCAAATTCCAGGAGGTGTCTTCGCCTCGATGAATCTGGAATCCGATTTCCACTCAGCCCCACGCTCGAGTGGCTCGTTCGACCGACCGCGAGCCGGTCCCTTGATTCAAAATTCCGATGCCGCGATGGCCATCGTTTCGTCTTCCACTGGCGTCCGCTCGTGAGTCTGCGAATGGTCGAGCGTCCCCTGCTGATCGGGCAGCCATGACGCGCACGCGAGGCAGCCGACAGCCAGGATCGTCATCATGACGTAAATGTCACGCAGAGTCAGACCGAGGCTGGCTTGCACGAGTGCCAGGTCGGCCGGCGCGAGTGACTCGTGGGTTTCGGGCCGCAATGCGGCCGTGATATCGATTCGACTCCCTCCGGCTGCCGATAGCCGGTCGGCGAGCTGCCAGCCCAGTGCCGCCCCGAGAAGGCCCACTCCGATCGCTCCGCCGATCGTGCGCAAGAATGTCACGGCACCCGTGGCAACCCCGCGCTGCCCCCAGTTGACCGTGTGCTGCACCGCGAGAATGAAGCTGAGGGATGTCGGACCCATACCCAGGCCGCAGATCGACAGACCGACGAAAAACCAGGTTCGCGACCAGTCCGGAAACGTGGCCCCGCCCACGAGCACCAGGTTCCCCAGCGCGATCAGACTCGAACCAACCATGCCCCCCGATCGAAAGCCGAAATGCACCACGGCCCGGGCGGCCACGGCGACACTGATGGCCCACGCGAGGAACAGCGGCATGAGTGCGCGGCCGGCCAGCGTGGCCGTGCCCCCGCCACGCCCTGGATGTAAAGCGGCACATACGTGTCGAGGCCAAAAAGGATCGCCCCGACGAAAAAGCTGCCAATGAGCGATGCGGCGATCGTCGGCCGAACCATCAACTCCATGGGCAAGATCGGATCGGCCGCCCGTCGCTCGCGCAAGACGAACAGAAACAATAGCAAGGCCGACAGGCCGAGCACGGCCGTGTCGAGTGCCAGGCCACGCCGCGAACCGTCGAGCACCACCCAGAGAAGGCTCGACATTCCCGATGACAGGAGGACCGCCCCGGCCCAGTCGATGGGCAGCACCGATCGCTCGACTTTCGGCTCCGTCACAAAGAAAAGCAACATCACGATCGCCGCGATCGCAAACGGAACGCAGACCAGGAAGACCCAGCGCCACCCGAGCTGGTCGGTCAGGTATCCGCCAATCAAAGGCCCGCCGACACTCGAAAGCCCCCAGACAGCGCTGAAGAGCCCCTGCACCTGGGCACGCTCCTTGAGCGTGAAAAGATCGCCCAGCATGGTCAGCACGATCGGGCCGACGGCCCCCGCGCCAAGCCCCTGAATGGTTCGCATCGCGATCAACTGCGCCATCGAGGTCGACGTGCCCGAAAGGATCGAGCCAAGGCTGAATAGCGTCAAACCAAAAAGCAAAATACGCTTGCGACCGAACAAGTCGGCAAGTTTTCCATAAATTGGTGTGCTGACGGTGGCCGCGAGCAAGAAGGCTGAAATAACCCAGGGATAAATGTCAAACCCCTTGAGCTGGGCGATGATCGTCGGCATCGCGGGCGACACGACGAGTTGCTCGATAGCCGTGACCATCATCGCGATCAAGAGCGCGGCCGTGACTCGCCGCCGCCCGGCGACTGCCGCCGCTCCCGCTGACAGCCGTTTGTCACCTTCAATCTCGCTCTTACTACCGTCCCCCGAATTGTCCATTTCTCCCAGATCCTCTCATTTATGCTTAAAGTGGTCCGAATCCTGTCGGAGTGTCTGCGCAACGGGATATTCTACCGGACACGCCAAGCGAGACACGGCCGACCGGGTTTGGGATCACCGATTTGAGTCGTGTCTCGAAAAACGGAGGCCGCTGGCGTATCGTGATCGGGTGCCTTTCGCTTTGGAACCGGGTCATGTCCTCAAGACGGGAAGGAACGCACAGATGAGCGCCGGGACGACGACGCAACGCGACGACGGGCCAGAACGCAGCACCCGCCGTGGAATGCTGGTGCAAACCGCGGGAGCCGCCGCGGGCGGGATGGTTGCGCTTGGCGGCGATCTTTTCGCCAGGAACCTTCAATCGGCGGAGCGTGCGGTGAAAAACGGCCGGATCCGGCAGTCGATCGTCTACTGGTGTTTCGAGAAGCACTGGGACGTTGAGCAGGCCGCGAAGGTCGCCAACCAGCTTGGATGTGAGAGTATCGAGCTGCTGGCTCCCAAGTTCTTCCCGGTGCTCAAGCAGTACGGGCTCAAGTGCGCGATCGGCACCATCGACATGAGCCCCGATCCCCCGTTTGTGAAGGGATTCAATAACCCGAAATACCGCGAGCCGCTGCTCAAGGCAACACGCGACGCGATTGACGCCTGCGCCGACTTCGGCACCAGGAACGTCATCTGCTTCACCGGCATGCGCGAAGGGATCCCCGACGATGTGGGGGCCACGCAGTGCGTCGAGGGTTTCAAGGAAATCGTCGGCCACGCCGAGAAGAAGGGAGTGACCCTCTGCCTCGAAATGCTCAACTCGCGAGTGAGCAATCATCCGATGAAGGGCCACCCCGGCTATCAGGGCGACCACACGGATTATTGCATTGATATCATCAAGCGGGTGGGCTCGCCAAGCTTGAAATTGCTCTTCGACATTTACCACGTGCAAATCATGGATGGCGACATCATCAGCCGTCTGCGCCAGCACCGTGATTACATCGCCCATGTCCATACGGCCGGCAACCCGGGCCGTGGCGAGCTCGATGACAAGCAAGAAATCAGCTACCGGCCGATCATGGAAACGCTGGTCGAGATCGGCTATCAGGGGCACGTGGGCCAGGAATTCATTCCGACTCGCGACCCGCTTGAAGGGCTAAAACAGGCCGTCGCGCTTTGCGACGTCTGAAGTGGCGCGAGCGAGTCGGGTTCCCGCGGCACGTTCAGGACCGTTTCCGAGGCAACAGCGATCGTTGAGCGGAACCACTCGACGGTCGCTTTCAGTCTCGCTCAGACCTTCGCCAGCTTGGGCGCCTGCCGTTGCACCTTGCGGATGGCGTCGGCGATCTGGTCCATGTCGCTGCGCGGACCGAGAAGCGTCCGCTGCATGAGCCAGAGTGCTTTCTGGCAGACTCGCTCGTTTTCCGGGCAATCGATCTGCTCGAGGTACTCGGAGATTCGTTTCGGCGAATAGATGGCCTGGAACGCGCGAGACTGAAGCGTGTTCCGCAGAAAGGGTTCTTTATAGAGCGGTTGGTAGCCCCCCGCGACGGGAATGCCCTCGGCTTGCAGGGCTTCGATGAATCGCGATCGGGGCAGCCCGTTAAATGGCTCGGCTTGATAGCTGAACATGTAGATGTGGTAAGAATTGCGCGTGCAGCCTTCATACATCCTGGCCGGCTTGACACCGGGAATGTCGCTGAGCAACCGGCTCAGGTACGCGGCATTTTGCTCTCGGTGGCGCGACTGTTCTTCGAGGCGAGTCATCTGCTGAAGGAGCAGCGTTCCCTGGAACTCGGTCAACCTCAGATTGGCGCCGTTGCGCACGTAGGCATATCCGGCGTTGGCGAATGCCCGGCCATTGTTTTGATAGCTCTTGCACTGCTCGTACAGCTCGTCGCTATCGGTCATGATGGCTCCGCCTTCGCCGGAGTTGAGATTCTTCGACGCCTGGAAGCTGAAACAGCCGAGGTCGCCGAGCGAGCTGACCTTCCTGGTTCGCCACTCGGATAGGTGGGCCTGGCAGGCGTCTTCGATGACCGGCAGCTTGCGCTTTTTGGCCGTCGCGAGGATCGTGTCCATGTCGGCCGCCGAGCCGCCGAGGTGAACCGGCATGATGCAGGCGGTCCGTTCCGTGATGGCCGCTTCAATTTTTCGCGCGTCGATCTGAAAGGTATCGGGGTCGGTGTCGACGAATACGGGCAACGCGTGATGCAGAAGGACCGCGTTGATCGTGGCGACAAACGTGTATGGGGGGACGATCACCTCGTCGCCAGGGCCGACTCCGAGCGCGGCGAGCGACGTGATCAAGGCACTTGTGCCATTGGCGACGGCCACACAATGCTTGGCGCCAATCTTCGCGGCCCACGCCGCCTCGAAATGGTTCGTGAAATCGCCGTCGAGGCGATTCCATTTTCTCTTGCGCAAGACGTCCATCCACGCGCGCTGATCGTTCTCGCCGATGACCGGCCACGGGCTGAATCCAGCCTTACGCACGGGTTTGCCGCCCAGGATCGCGAGCGGCTCGTCAGGACTCGCCGCGGCATGACCTTTGGCGAGTCCCAGCGCGGCCGAGACCGCTGACACACCGCCCAGAAAGCGTCGTCGCGTGGAGGAATCGCGCATGGATTAGCCTCGATGAAGAAAAAAGGCGGCAATCGGAGATCGGTTCAGATGAGCTGGCGGATCGGCTCGGCTCCTTCGACGCCGACGAGCTTCTGGTGGAGACCGCCGTAGAAATACGACAGTGCATTGGGATCGAGGCCGAGTTGGTTGAGGATCGTAGCATGCAAGTTCTTCACATGGAAGCGGTCCTCGACGGCGTTGCTGCCGAGCTCATCGGTCTGACCGACACTCGCGCCCCCCTTGATCCCGCCCCCCGCCAGCCACATCGTGAAACCGTAGGCGTTGTGATCGCGGCCGGTTCCCTTGGCAAACTCGGCGGTCGGCTGGCGGCCGAATTCGCCCCCCCAGACGACCAGCGTCTCGTCAAGAAGGCCGCGCCGCTTCAAATCCTTGAGCAGGCCGGCGATCGGCTGGTCGGTGTTTCCCGCGTGCTTCGTGTGATTCGAAACCAGGTCGGCGTGGGCGTCCCAGTTGTCATCGTTGTGCGCGCCTCCCGAATAGATCTGAATAAAGCGCACACCACGCTCGACGAGCCGTCGCGCAATCAGACACTTGCGGCCGAAGTCGGCCGTGCGCGGCCGATCGATTCCATAAAGCGACATCGTCTCGGGCGATTCGTTGGCGAAATCGACGGCCTCGGGGGCCGAGCGCTGCATCTTGTACGCGAGCTCGTAGCTGGCGATCCGCGCGGCCAGCTCGGAGTTATCGCCACGCGTCGCATGATGGGCCTCGTTCTTTTCACGCAGCCGATCGAGCAATAATCGTCGTACTGCTGGCTGGGTTCCCGACGGCGAGGCAAGATCGTGGATCGGCACGCCGTTCGACCGCAAGACGGTCGCCTGGAAAGCGGCCGGCATATAGCCGCTCGACCAGTTCTTCGACCCACTGATTGGTCCGCCTGTGCGATCGAGCATCACGACGAACCCGGGTAAGTTCTCGTTCACGCTTCCCAGTCCGTAATTCACCCAGGTTCCCAGGCACGGGTTACCCGAGAGCAGCCGGCCCGAATTCATCATCAGCATGGCCGACCCATGAATCGGCGACTCGGCATACATCGAATGGATGAACGCCATGTCGTCGACACACGTCGCCAGGTGCGGAAAGAGGTCTGAAACCCACTTGCCGGAGTCGCCATACTGCCTGAAATTCCACTTCGGCCCGACAATGCGGCCCTCATTTTTCTTCCCGCCGCGTCCGAAGGTTTTCACCGCGATCGTCTTGCCATCGAGCGGATAAAGGTTCGGTTTGTAATCGAACGTGTCGACGTGGCTCGGTCCGCCATACATGAAGAGGAAAATCACGCTTTTTGCCTTCGCCGGCAGCGGCGGCGCTTTGGCGCGAGCGGATTGATAAACGGGCTGACACCGTCGGCCGCCATGGTCTGTCGCGTGAGAAACCCGTCGGCACCGAGCAGGGCCGTCAACGCCACCGAGCCAAACCCGCCGCCCATTTCCCAGAGAAATTCGCGACGCGTCCGCCCGCAAAACGAACCGCCGGGCTGTCGAGGCGTGTCATGATCCATGAGCGAGTTCCATGAGTGGGCAGGTCGATGACTGACGCTGAATGCTGTCAGTCGAGGTAAACGAACGCGTTGCCGTTGAGGGCGAGCAGGCAGTACTGGCACAGGGCATCGAACGGTTCCAGATGCGTGCGGTTCTTCAGCGTCTGTATGAAATCGAGATCCGCGCGCAGCTCATCATCGGATGGCTCACGCGAGGTCGTCAGCAGGATCGCGCGGCGAACCTGACTGGCGTCGTCATTGGGAAACTCGGTGCGTAGCCGCTCGGCGAACTGAGCGGCCTGTTCATTGGCGAACGATCCGTTCAAGAGTCCGAGTGCTTGCGTCGGCACGGTCGTCGTGTAACGGACCGGACAACTGAAATCAGTATCGGCCGCGTCGTGCGTGGCCATGATCGGCACCAAGAGCGAGCGTTTCACATGGACGTAAATACTGCGACTGCGCGGCTTCCGATCGCGTCGAGTGGGACCAGCCCTGACCGGGGACCGATTGCCCGGCCATCACTTCACGCGGAATGGGCGGAAACACGCTCGGCCCGCCGCGCTTGAGGTTGAGCTCGCCACTCACGGCGAGGATCGAGTCCCTGACTTCCTCGGCCGTGAGCCGCCGCATGGGAAAGCGGCTGAACCACCGGTTGCCCGGATCGCCGGCAAGAGTCGCGCTCGTCGCTCGTGCCGACATCCTGTACGTGCGCGACTGGAGCACCAGCTTGTGGATCGGCTTCAACCGCCAGCCGTTCTCGATCAACCGAGACGCCAGCCAGTCGAGCAATTCAACGTGCGACGCCGCTTCTCCGAGGCCGCCGAAGTCATTGGGCGTCGGCACGATGCCGCGCCCGAAATGATATTGCCAGATCCGGTTGGCCATCACGCGCGCCGTGCGGGGGTTGCGGCGGTCTGTCAGCCAGTGTGCCAGTGCGCGGCGCTTACCCGGGGCATTCGGGAAGGTCGACGCGGTTGCGCTCAAGACGTGCGGCACGCCGGGATCGACGCGGTCTCCTTCGAGATTCGGGTTGCCGCGCAACAGCACGTGAGTTTCGGCCGTTCCCCGCTCGGCCACGCACATCACGTCAATTCTTGAGCCGGAAGGGTCGGTCACGGCTCTGAGGTTCTTGCCATCGGGATTGACGATATCCTGAAAGAAGCCGAGCAGCCGGTAATAGTCTTTCTGTGGGATCGGGTCGATCTTGTGGTCGTGACAGTGCGGCACAGTTAATGGTCATCCCCAGAAAAACCTGGCCGGTCGTGGCGATGATCCCGTCGAGACCGTCGTACCGCGCGAGCGGCCTGTCGGCGGGCTCGTCGTCCCAGATGCCCAGGCGGTAATAGCCTGTCGCGATCAGCGAGTCCGCCGAGACCGGCTTCTCCTCATCGCCGGCCAGTTGTTCCCGGATGAACCGATCGTATGGCTTATCTTTGTCGAGGCTGTCGATCACATAGTCACGATATCGCCACGCGAATGGTTTCGCGGAATCGCGTTCATAACCATTGGTCTCGGCGTAGCGAACAAGGTCGAGCCAGTGACGGCCCCACTTTTCGCCGTAATGGGGTGACGCAAGGAGCCGGTCGACCAGGCGCTCATAGGCATCGGTTGCCGGATCGGCGAGGAACGCGGCGACTTCCTCGGGCGTCGGCGGCAGGCCCGTCAGGTCGTAAGTGAGTCTTCGAATCAGGGTCACGCGGTCGGCATCGGGCGCGGGCTGCAACTTCTCGGCCTCAAGCCGTTTCAAGATGAAGGCATCGATCGGCGAGCGGCACCATCCGGAAGTCTGAGCGCGGGTACGACCGGCTGCTCGACGGGTTTTAGCGACCATGCGCTCGCGACTTCGGCGGCCGTCGTGGATCGGTCGCGCGCCGTGGCCGGCATGGCCGCCACAGCCGGCGACGAGGATCGGGGGCTCCACGGAAGACCATCGTTGACCCAGCGCGTCAGTATGGCAATCTCACCCGCGGGCAATTTTCCAGCGGGAGGCATTTCGAGATCTTCATAACGAATCGCCTTGATCAAGCGGCTCTGCTCTGTCTTTCCCGGCACAATGGCCGGGCCGAGGTCGCCGCCCCGCAACACGGCCTCGCGCGAATCGAGCCGCAGGTTCCCCTTGACCTTGGCTCCGCCGCCGTGGCACTTGAGGCAGCGCGCCTTCAAGATTGGCTGGACCTCATTCTCGAAAAATGACTCTTGTGTCTTGGAAAATGAGGGGGGTTTTGGCAAGCCTTCGCCATCTGCGGCATGGGCGGAAGGATGGCACGCGGCGGCCAGGGCGATGCCCATGATGAGAAGCCGGCTCGACCTTCGCGCTGGTGGGTGCATCAACTCCCTCAAACGATTCGAGCAACGTGGCGAGCCTTTTAGTGAATTCAAGTTCAACAAAAAACGAGCGGAATTTCAAGGATTCTTGGTGTAACAGGGCGTCCATCGATGTCTGTTCCCGAAGCATTCATTGCATCCGGAAGCGAGCCATATTTCGGAACCGGCGCCTGTCTTTTTCAAGCGGATCTGGTCGGCTTCATGCCGAGTTCGCCGCGTCCGGTATCGCAATCCACCCACTGTGAATTCGTGGTCCCGGGGGTTGAGCGGTGATCGCGAGTTGCTCGTACCGGAGCATCGCGCACCAGCGCTCATCGACGAGTGACTCATCTTGAACCAGGGATGCAAGGCGCAAGAAGACGCGGTAATGCCCAAGTTCCGATGCGCCGAGCGTTCGAAAGAAGTGGTGAAGAGCGGTGTCATCGGCTTGCCAGTATCTCGCGAGGATCTCGAACCGCTCGCACGACCGTAGCTCGATCAAGGCCGAGATCAGCAGCCGATCAACGAGCTCGTCGCTTCCCTGGCCTTTGCGCACCTGGAGGCGCAGGCGGTTTGCATAATCATTTCGGTGCGTTCGATCAAGCCGGCCGCCGCGCTCGGTCAGGATGCGAAGTACGGCGGCCAGGTGTGACGTTTCGTCGCTGGCGATTGACGCCAGCGTGGTCGTCCACTCGCGCGGATGCGATGGTTCCGGCCAGCGATTGAGCAATTCGAGCGCGTTGGTCGCCGCCTTCTTCTCGAGATAAGCGTGATCGTTCAGAAGCGCAGGCAGGTCGCTTGTCGCCGATTCGGCCCACTGAAGGGGCGTCTCGCACAAGAGCGGAAAGCCACGGTCAACGAGTGCATTCTCCACAAAATCCTCGCTCGGGCGGGTGTCCTTGATCTCCGTGTTCCCTGCTGTCGTCGCGGTTCAAGCAGGCCCGGGACCATCGTAGCGAGCCGCGTACGAGGGGACTCGAGTGTCCGCGGCGAGTCGCGGATCGGCGGCCGGCGGTAGTGCGGTCATCCTCAATGGGAGAACGCCGGCCCAGACCGGGAGCGCATAATCTTCGTCGTCATCCATGGGCGGTCCCGTGCGAACCTTGGCCGATGCCTCCTCGATCGGGATGGCCAGCACGAGCGTGCGCCTCGAGCTCGTCGGGGCTTGGCTGCCGGATTTCTTCCCAGCGGCCGCGCACCAGGTGGTCGGTGAGAGCGTGCAGTACCCGCAGTTTTTCGGTGTCGTCGTCCACGCTCGTGGCCGTGCCCAGGATGACGGCCGAGCGGTAATTCATCGAGTGATGAAAGGCCGACCGCGCCAGAACCAGGCCGTCGACAAGAGTCACCGTCACGCAAGCGGCGACGCCTTGCTCCAGGGTGCGCAGCATCCGGCTCGCGGGCGAGCCGTGAACATAGAGCGTCTCACCGACGCGAACATGGATGGTCGGAATCACAAACGGTTGGCCGTCGACGACAAATCCGAGATGACAGATGAAACCTTCGTCGAGAACCTGGTGGATGGCGGCCCGGTCGTAGCAGCCGTGCGCGGGCAGCCGTTTCACTTTGGTGCGCTCGGTCGGCTCGTAAGCTTCGGTCATCGGTCTGAGTCTCGCGTTGCAAGGATGTCGTGTCAACTTGGTTGCACAGTCTATCACAAAGTGCTAATGTAAGTGGTGTTTGCCTGATCGTTGCCTCATGAGCGTACGTTATGCGTACACATCGCTCGGATGTGTTTATTGCCTATCGCCGTGTCCAGGCTTACGCACAAGCTTTGCAACTTGCCGAAGCGCTCAGCGAACGCGGTATCGCGCCGTATCTTGATCGGTCCGACCTGTGTCGTGGCCAGTTCGAGTTTCCGCTGCTCATGCGGATTTCGGAATCGGCGAACTTCTTGCTGGTGCTGACCCCGGGCGCTCTGGACCGGTGTCACGAGAATGGCGACTGGCTGCGGCGCGAAATCAGCCACGCCATCAAGACTTCGACCCAGATCATCCCGCTTGTCTCACCCGGCTTTGTGTTTCCCGCGACATTGCCGCCGGACCTCGAGGTCTTGCGCACGCTCGAGGCGATGCCGCTCGCATCAGAACAGGCGGCTGGAACGATCGACGCGATTGTTCAAAAAATTCAACACGAACGCCGCCGCCGCCGCCGGCGCGGTCTGGTGCGTCGTTACGCGATCGCCGGGCTGGGCATCCTGGCTCTGATCATCGCTGCCGCGGCGGCGACATCCGTTTTGTCCGCGGGCCTTGCGATCGGGATCAATTTCTCGAGTCGAGCCGTACCGCCTGAAGCACCCGCCGCCGTCACCGCCGAGCGACTGACGTCGTCGCTGGCCGGCGTGCGTAGCGCGGCGGACCCGGCGGTCGCACCGCTCCAGCGCCTCACGTATGAGCTTCATCGTGAAGAGCCTGGCCCGCGCGTCGCCTACCGGCTGCCGTATCTCGACCGCATTCGGCGCGGCGAACCCGTGGACGCTCTGGATGTCGACCGAGGGGCGTTCGGCGGCGAGGTCCCCGAGCTGACGCTGAGCGTGACAAACAACTCGGACCACGCGATCACATTATCAACCGCGATTCTCAAGATTGAATCAAGCTGGATCGTTGCCGAGGCGCTGCCCGCGTTTGACGAGCCAGCACCGAACGTGCTACGGATCAGCAATCTCGGTTGGGCCAGGATCGAGCTTCCCGAACTACGGCTCTCCGTCATACACGGAACCGAAGGTGAAGACGGCAAGGCAGCCGAGACCGCCGCCCTGACCCTCCTGACCATTGCGGAAAGCAAGTCGATTGCACTCTCGGATCACGTTTCGGCGCTGGCGCTTGGCGACCCACCCGTCAAGCTCGACGGTGTGATGCAATACGGCAGCCCCGATGGCCGCCAGAGCGTGCCGTTTACCATGCCGCTGCACAAGGAGCGGCGCAAATCGGGCGCGGCCGTTCCAGTCAAGGTTTACAACGCCTACTTTCGAACCGGCGAGGTTGCGCCGATTATTATTGAAATCGAGGGAAAGCCTCAAATCGAGCCGAAGGAAACGGCGACATTCACCGTCCATATCCGAACCGACAAGACGTCAAGAAATCAGGTGCGGCTCGACTTTGTCACGACCGATGGCGCTTTCATCCACGGCGAACCGTTCGTGCTCGAGCTATTCGTCTCGCGGGTACAAAACGTTCAATGGCGGCGGGACGCCATCAAGCGCCGGCAGGCCGCCGTGGAGCGGCCAGGTCGACCGCTTTGAACCACTGTCGCTTGATCGCTGAGCGAATCGCGGATGGCCGCGCAGATGAATCCGGGACTTTTTTCCGGGAATCGTGAGGGGTTTGC
Organism: uncultured Planctomycetota bacterium; assembly: GCA_963818265.1. Classification (GTDB taxonomy): domain Bacteria; phylum Planctomycetota; class Planctomycetia; order Isosphaerales; family Isosphaeraceae; genus CAWFRS01. The sequence continues at coordinate 346,709 of CAWFRS010000007.1, forward strand.
GCCGTTCGCCGAGATAGAGACGTGGAACGACCTGCTACGAACGAGGTGGGCGAGTAGTAGCGATCGTTCGGGAGTGACCTTGACTACCCTGCGGTTCCGCGTCGGGCCATATTCCTGACGTGAGTTTCCGCAACGCGCCGCCACGGCCTCGGCGGCCGTCGCTTTTCCGACCAAAGGGAAGTAGTCGTTTTGGGAATTCATGCCAGTGCGTCCGTGGCGCACGCGGTTCGCGTCGGCGCGGAACCTGGTGTCGGTTGCCCTGCTGCTCATCGAGCGAAGGTTCCGGGTGCGCGCCGAGCCCGACCCAGAGGCCATCGTATGCGCTCAGAGCCGGCGGCGGGACGAAGTCAACCACAGCCTCCGCAGATCTTGCTCAAGTTTCGAGGTCAGCCTCAACGTCCCTTTCCCATAGGCGACTCGAGATCGGCGATCAGATTTCGCGCGAGTAAATCAAACGAACGGAACGCGCTTCGGAATGCGGGCGCATCGGCCCCCAGAAACAGAACCCCAAACGTATCGACGACACTTCAGATCTTGCACTTTTGTGAGGAGTTTCATGATGGTTCGTGACTGGTTTTCACAGGCCCGCGGGCAATGGGTCGGGATCGCGTCCGCGGTTGCCGCGTTGGCCATATCGCTGGTTGTCCAGCCTGGCGTCGTCCACGCCGCTTTGATCTACAACGGAACGACCAATTCGGCCATTTCTTTCGGGGCAACCAACTACGGCGGCGGCGCCCAGATAACGCCGAAATGGATCGGCAACAACGTCACCGGCCTCAACGACGTTCTCGCGAGCCCGGGCGGGACGTTTCAACTCGCGAATCCCGTCGTGGCCAACAATGTCGCGTCGGTCGGACCCGCGGCCTACGGGCCCGGCGCGTTCCAGTTCCTGAACTGGACTGGCGGTGTCGCACCCTTGAGCGGCGCGCCGTTCGGCAGCGGTTCGGCGACGATTTACGGACCTGGCGCGTCGTTCGCTCTGGCCGATGCGACACCGGGGGGCGGCGGAACCGCGTCGTACGGCATCGAATCGTGGACGTCGCACTATACCCAGACGACAGCTTACCTCGGCACGTTTGGGACCTATCTTTCCATCGGTGGTAACATCGGGCTCGTTAACTCCGACGTGGTCGCCGCGCTCCAGACTGAAGTCACCGTCAATAATGTGCCCTACGTTTTCGCGCCCCTGATTCTCGCTGTCAGTAACCAGGGCGGCGGCCTCTACTCGTACGTGTATAACAGCGCCTCAGGCGCTGCGATCCGCGTCAACTCGCTAACGGGCGCGTTTTCGGGACTCGCCGTTGACAGCTACGCTGCCAACTTTGCGGCTGGGTCGCTGATTACTGTCACGTCGACCTTGACGTTCTATGCCGATCCCGCGAGCATCGATGCGATCACGCCGGATCTGACTTTATTACCGGGCGTCACCCTACCGGGCGAATCGTTTGGCGCGGGGACCGTCCCTGAACCGAGCTCCGCTCTCATGGGTGCCACGGCGCTCATCGTGTGCTCGGGCTTTGGCTGGCTTCGCCGTCGCTCTCGGCAGTCGGCTTGATTGATCCGAAACAAATCAAAGTCGCCGCGGCGCTATCCAGGCGCCGCGGCGATTCGCGTTTTTGAGGCGCAATCTGTGAGAAGGCTTTTGCTTCGTGACTTCGCAACCATCGAACGAAGCGCCGTCGCCAACAATCTGGCGCCGTTGCTATTGGCCACTTGATCCGCGGAGGATGGATCGTATGCTGGCTAGCGATGGGTATGGCCAATCACAGGTAACAGAGTCGCTCACGCCCTGTCTGTCCGGGGCGCCACCTGCGTCGCTTCAGGAGCAACCGAATCGGGACTTTGACGCAATCAGGAAAACGCCGGCGCCGTCGCTGAATTCGCGGTTCGCTGGCGTATCACACGACACGAGGACGACACCGTGGCCATTGTGTTTCGATGTGAGTGCGGCAAGGAATTCCAGACCGAAGATCAAGACGCTGGGCGACGCGCACGTTGTCCCGCCTGCAAACGAGATCTGGTCGTACCGCAGCCGAAACCCGAGTTTCACGACGATTTTTCGACAGTCGGTCAAAAGGGACCGCCGCAAACCAGTGGCAAGGCGGTCGCCAGTTTCGCGCTTGGCCTCTGCTCGTTCGTGTTCTGTTTTTTTACCGGAATTCCTGCGATCTTCCTTGGAATTTTCGGCCTCAACGATATCAAGGACCCGCGCAAGAACGTCAAGGGAAGCGGCCTGGCCGTGACGGGTATCGTGCTGGGCGGACTCACCTCGCTCCTCGTCGTTCCTATGGTCCTGATCGCTCTTCTGCTTCCGGCTGTTCAGGCGGCGCGCGAGGCCGCGCGGCGGGCGCAGTGCGTGGGTCACATGAAACAAATCGCGCTCGCCCTACACAATTACGCGGCGGCTAACGACTGCTTTCCGCCCGCGGCGACATACGATAAGGACGGGAAACCCCTGTTGAGCTGGCGCGTCTTGATCTTGCCGTATCTGAGCCAAACTTCGCTATTTGATCAGTTCGCGCTCAACGAGCCGTGGGACAGCCCGCGTAACAAACCGCTCTCCGAGCAGGCTCCCGAAGTCTTCCGCTGCCCAAGCGACATGAATGCGGCTCGGATGACGACGTACCAGGTCGTCGTCGACCCACGGTCGATATTCACCGGCAAGCCCGACGGAGTGCAGTTGAAGACAATCACCGATGGGATGTCGACCACACTGTTGTTCGCGGAAAGCACCACGCCGGTGACGTGGAGCAAGCCCGACGATCTTTCGCTGACCTCCTCCGACCCAACGCTCGGCATGGGGAGCAAGCACCCGGGCGGGTTCAATGTGTCCATGAGCGACGGTTCCATCCGTTTCGTCTTCTTCAAGACATCAGGCGGTAATCCGTTGAGTCAGTCGACTCTCAGGGGCCTCGCCACGCGCAACGGGAACGAAGCCGTCTCGCCGCCATGACGCCGCTCGACGCGTCGATCTGAAGCTCAAGGTGCAGACGTGCCTCCGGTCTGCCGGGCCGATCGCGCAAAAGCCTATCCTTTGAATTCGAGAGTCGCCCCTCTCGAGAGAAAGGAGTCTCTGCGCACCGTCTTGCGCCATTCAAATCGCGAGAAGTCGCACGTGCGCAGCGCTGCTTTTTTTAGCAGTGTTCCTGGCTTCCCAAGCCAGATGCTATTTGTCGGAAAAACGAGGGTCTCGCTCGCACCCATCGGCTCGGCATTCCGAACTTCGACCGCGATGCAGAGAGGTTGGCCGGGAGGCCGCGGCACCCGGGTCGGCCCCTCGATCGGCGCATCTTTATATCGCCCTATGGTTCTTCGTCCGGGTGAACTTCACGCTCGCTGCGAAATCTCCAGGAAGTCTTTATTGCTCGGTTGACTTTACTCAGGATACCCAGTATTCTCAAATTACGCAGAACGTGCAACACCCTCATTTTGACTCACGGGAAGAATCGGGCTTCGCGACGCGGAGCACGATCGCTTCTTGGTGATCAGGGTTCATGGGCTGCCTGATTGGTTTGGAGGCGCGGCTGCGGGCTGATACGGCAGACTGGCGACCGTGCCGACGAACGCGCGTGTGCACCCGAATCGGCGATGCGGACGAGCAATGAACCTTCTGATGACGAGGGTGGGGCCGAGCGAAGTCGGGTTGCGTCAGTGACGGGCTGCGAGAAGTTGAGATCGTCTCTGTGTTTCGCTGAGAGCTATTTGCAACAGGAGAGAGATTCAAATGCTGAATTTTCGGTTGACCACATTCGCGGGCGTGTCGCTCGGCGCGTTGGCCATGGCCTTGGTTGGCCCGGGCACAGCGCAGGCTGGAATGCACGGTTCCAGTGGCGGGTCGAGCGGTTACTACGGCTCGAGCGGTGGCTCGAGCGGCGGCTCCAGCGGCTACTACGCATCGAGCGGCGGCTCGAGCGGCGGGTCGCACGGCCACAAGAAGCACCACTCCAGTGGTGGCTCGAGCGGCGGGTCGCACGGCCACAAGAAGCACCACTCCAGTGGTGGCTCGAGCGGCTACTACGGCTCCAGTGGCGGGTCGAGCGGCTACTATGCCTCCAGTGGCGGGTCGAGCGGCGGGTCGAGCGGCTACTACGGCTCGAGCGGCGGCTCATACGGCTCGGGTGGTAGCTACGGCTACGCATCCAACGTGAGCGCGACGTCTGGCGTCTACTATGCGTCGACCATTTCCGCCGCCCCGGTTGGCTCTTACAGCACCGCGACGGTCGCTGCCGTGGCACCCGTTGCCGCGCGTAGCGGGGTTGCTTACCTCAATGTCAGCGTACCGGCTGACGCCAAGGTCTACTTGCAGGACCAGTTGATGACGGTGACCGGCACCCAGCGCCGGTTCGTCACCCCGCAAATCCAGGCCGGAACCGAGCTCGTCTACACCGTCAAGCTTGAAGTGGTTCGCGATGGCAAGACCATCTCGAAGACGACCCAAGCCGTTGTGGGCGTCGGCCAAGAGATCGCCGTCTCGGTTGCGCTCGACGACAAGAAGCAGGACGAGCTCGTCGCGTCCGTTGCCCTGGTGGCCAGCCGCTGAGCTTTTGGCCGCAATCGCCAATCCAGGTGATAAGCTGAGGATGTCGCGATTATTTGTTCTACGAAGGGGAAGGTGGATCGATCCATCTTCCCCGATTCCATCTCTATCCCGCTCCTTCTTTTCGCCCGGGTTGACGGAGGGTCGACGTGAGCACCGCCAATGGCACCCCGTTGATCGTTTTGGATTCGAGCCAGGGTACGCACCCGATCAGGCGGCGCGCCCTCATCTGGGCTCTCAATGGCTGGCTGATCTTTCATGTCTTGGCCATCATCGTGGCGCCCGCCGCGGTGAGTCCCACCTCGGAACTGATGCAATCGATCTGGCGGGTTTTCCAGCCGTATCTTCAGATCTTGTATCTCAACAACGGCTATCACTTCTTCGCGCCGATCCGGGCGAAAGCACGCTGCTGAGTTTCGCCGCCCAGCGCGACGACGGCACCGTCGTCCAGGGCACGATTCCCCATCGGGGGATCGCCCCCCGGCTCCTGTACCACCGCCACTTCATGCTCACCGAGCAAATGAATTCAGGTCCCGAAGAGCTCGAGCAGCCCTGGTATGACTCCTACGCCCAGCACATCGGCAAAGTCTACGGAGCAAAACAGGTCACGCTCACGCGGAAAATCCATTTCCTCCCATCGATGGAGCTGGTTCGCAACGGCACGCGGCTCGATAATCCCGCGAGCTATGAAGATCAAGAGCTGGGAGTCTTTCAATGCGACAAGCACTGAGTTCGTGCGTGCGCTATCCGATCAGCGCCGCGCGGTCGATCGCGGCGGACTGGAACGCATTCTGGTATACGCCCGCTGATCCGACGCTTCTTGGCGTCATGCGCGTGTTGACCGGGTTGATGTTGCTTTATACGCACGCGGTCTGGGGGCTCGCCCTCGACGACTTTTTTGGTCAGACGAGCTGGCTCAGCCCGTCACTCGTGCGAGCCATCGAGGCCCAGAGTTATTCCTATTCGTTCTGGTTCTGGCTTCCTCCCGCCGCGATGTGGCCGGCCTATGCTCTCACGATGGTCGTGTTTGCGATGTTCACGGCTGGCCTGTGGACACGCATCACATCGCTCCTGTCTTTGTACATCGCGATCTCGTATGCTTACCGCACGCCGCACGCGCTATTCGGCCTCGATCAGATCAACATCATGCTCACCTTGTACCTGACCATCGGGCCAAGCGGGCAAACGCTCTCGCTTGATCGCTGGTTGAAGGTCCGCCGCCTCGGCTCCGACGCACCGCCCGCCGCGCCTGGCATCAGTGCCAATCTGGCTCAACGCTTGATCCAGGTGCATATGTGCGTCATCTACTTCTTCGCCGGCATCGCCAAGTTGCAGGGTTCGTCGTGGTGGAACGGAGAGGCAATGTGGCGGGCGTTCGCCAATCTCGAATATCAATCGCTCGACATGACCTGGCTGGCCTGGCACCCCTGGCTGATCAATTTGATGTCGCTGGTGTCGATCACGTGGGAGATCTCGTTCTGCGTGATGATCTGGAAGCCGCTATGGCGGCCGCTCATGCTCGTGGGCGCCGTCGCGCTGCACGTGGGAATCGGCCTTTGCCTGGGGATGTGGACGTTTGGCTTGATCATGCTGGTCGGCTGCATGTCGTTCTTGCCGAACGACGCGATCCGCGATCTGGTCGCCGTCATATCGCAGCGCCGCGGGCCAAACGCATTTGGTCTGGCACGGGCTTCGGGTGAGTCTTTATCGACGGCCGCGCGTCTGCGACAGTCGGCCGCGCGAACCGACAGGCAGGGCGTCAACGCCCGCGTGCGCTCCTGACTTCGTTTTTCGCCCGTTACGACGAAGTCATGGTGATGGAGACGGTCGTGAGCCCTGCGTCTCCCTCTCGATCTGCAGGTAGCGGTCATGACTACCCCGTGGCATTTGAGCGGCGACGGCAGTACCGTCAATCGTGATTCGCCGTCACAACGCGTGCTGACGCGACCCGACTAGCCAGAACTGGGGTACTGCTTGATCATGAATATCCGATTGACCATCGCGGCCGTTGTCGGAACCGCGTTTTTCGTCGGCGTGGCCGAGCCCGCGCGGCAGGGGCGCCGACGCGCCGATTTCGTGGAAAAAGACGATTGTCGAGGGGCGATTTCGCTCCGAGGGCGTGGCCATTGGCGATGTCAACAAGGACGGCAAGCTCGACGTGTTGAATGGCGATTCGTGGTACGAGGCGCCCGGGTGGGCCCGGCACGACATTCGCAAACCGGGCGAGTTTGGCGATGGTTTGCGTAGCTACAGCGAGTGCATGGCGTGCTGGAGCGACGACGTCAACGGCGATGGCTGGATCGACGAGATCGTCGTCGGATTTCCCGGCAAGTCTGCTTACTGGTACGAAAATCCCAAAGGCAAATCCGGTTTCTGGCCCCAGCATGAGATCTGGCCGAGGCGCATGCAACGAGACGCCCCTGTATGCCGACCTTTTCGGTGACGGCCATCGCGTGCTCGTGATGGGCTGGCAGCCGAAGGGGAAGGAAAACGAAGGTCAGATGGCATGGTTCAAGCCCGCGAGCGCCTTCACCCAGCCGTGGGAAATGCATTCCGTGAGCACACCGAGTACGCCTGGACATCCAGTCCCCGGCACGTTCCGTTTCTCGCACGGCCTCGGGGTTGGCGACGTGAATGGCGACGGCCGGCGTGATGTCATTTGCACCGGCGGATGGTGGGAGCAGCCGTCGGCCGGGCGTGCCGCGAGCGCACCGTGGGCCTTTCACCCGGCGACGCTCGGCGACGCGGTCGCCGACATCATTCCGTATGATGTCAACCACGACGGCAAGACCGACCTGATTGCAAGCTCGGCCCATCAGTTCGGGATCTGGTGGTTCGAACAGGCGGGCATGAAAGACGGCTCGCCGCTATTCAATCGGTACGAGCTTTTCCCGAATCTCGTCTCCGAGACCCACGCCTTGATCGCGGCGGATATTGATGGCGATGGCCACCAGGATCTGGTCACGGGCAAGCGCTTCTGGTCGCACGGCAAGAGCGAGCCGGGCTCAGACAAGCCGGCCAGGCTGTTCTGGTTTCAAGCCAGTCGCAACGCCACGGGCATCGTCAACTTCACACCTCACGAGATCGACGATCAGAGTGGCATAGGCACGCAGTTCGTGGTCGCTGACTTCAACGGTGACGGCCTGCTCGACATCGTTTCGAGCAACAAGAAAGGCGTGTTTATTTTCGAGCAGTCACGCGGTAAGTGAGGGTGCCCCACTTGATTTTGGCACCGACATTTTGGTTTGCTAGAAACTCGGATACTTAAAGTACAACTCAGAACCTCGCCAGGAGGCAGGGATGCCCACGCTCACGATCACCTACAATACGCCGGAAGAACGTCGGAATTATGAGACGGCCATCGCCTTCGTTTCCGAGATGCATCAACTCGGTCTCGAGGCTCCGCATGGCGGCGTGATCGACGCATGCGAAGGACTCGCTCTATCCAAAGGACACGACTTTCTTCGAGAGACCCTTGCTGGGGCCATTGAGGCGCGAGTCAGTCACCTTGAAAAAAAAGCCAACCGTCCTGTGGGCACGCAGCCCGAAACAAGGGACGGCGGTCGCGTTCGATCGTAACCGCCATCGGCAAGATTTCGATTGCCCGTTCCTATTGCACGTGCCCCACATGCGGCAACGGGGAATTTCCGGCTGACGCCGCGCTGGGACTCGACGGCGGATTCAGCCGACTGGCCCGTAAACGGATCTGCTATGTCGGGATCGATAACTCGTTTGAGCGTGGCGAATACATGCTCGAACTGTTGGCGGGATGGTCCGTCGACGCCGAAACGATCCGACGGCTCGTCCATGCCGAGTCGGCCGAATGCCAGAAATCCAAATCCGAAGATCTCGACGTCGCGGCCAAGTTCCGCAAGGCTTCGGGCGACCGGGAACTCCAGATCGATGCCGGCAAGGTCAATACCGAGACCGGCTGGCGTGACGTCAAGGTCGCAACGTTCGCAGTCCGGCAACCGGCCGAGCCCTCTACGTCGGAGAATTTTGGCCAGCGTGACTTGCCCAAGCCTTCGGTGCGGCATGTGATCGCTGCGATTGAAACGGCCGAGGAATTCGGTGTGCGCTGTCAGTTGGAAGCCCAGGCGATCGGCCTGACGGACGCCAAAGAGCTGTCGATTCTGGGGGACGGCGCCGAATGGATCTGGAATCTTTCGACCGAGCAATTCGCTGGCGCCGAACAAAATCTCGACGTTTACCATGCGACCGAATACCTGGGAGACCTGGCCCGAGCGGGCTTCGATGGGGACACGGTCGCGGCCAAGCTATGGACCGATCGCGCCCAAGTCGCTTTGGTGGCCGATGGGTGGGCAGGGGTCTGCGAATTTGTACACAATAACAGCAGCGAGATGAGCAATCGCCCTGCGCTTGAGGCGGCTTATCCTCGGGTAGCCAACTACCTTTCCGGCCATCAAGACCGCATGATGTACGCGGCCCGCCTACGTCGGGGCGCGTCGATCGGCAGCGGGATGATCGAAGGCGCGATCAAACAACTGGTCACCCGTCGTATCAAACAGACCGGGGCGCAGATGGAAAACCGACCACGTGAGCCCCTTCGTTGAGTTGATCAGCCTCAGCCAAGCCGAAGACTGGGATGCCTACTGGTCCGCGGCCTAACTGCCAACTTCGAATGGGGCACCCGTAAGTGATGCCGCGTCGACCGCTCGAGAAGAAGCGCCATTGGACCTGGCCGCCGAAACTGTTAAACTTTAGCGAAACATTCGACCCTGGGCTCGGTCCCCCGCTCGACGCGAGCCTGACAACGTGGGGAGAAACGCCATGGGCCCGCGCGAACGGGAACAGATCGAGTGCCGCACAACGCGGCGCAGGTTTCTCCAGGTTGGTTATTCCGGAGTCGCCGGCCTGAGTCTCCCCGCGCTGCTGGCGGCCCGGGCGGCCGCGCACCGGTCGCTCAGTCGGGGCGTGTGCGCTCGGTCATCGTGATCTTGCTCAGTGGTGGCCTCGGGCAGCACGACTCCTTCGACATGAAGCCAGACGCTCCTGACGGGATCAGGGGCGAATTCAAGCCGATCGCGACGTCCGTGCCAGGCATTCGCATGTGCGAACATTTGCCAGGGCTGGCTGCCCGCGCCGCCAGGCTGGCCGTTGTCCGCTCGATGTCGCATCCCGAGGGCAATCATCTCGTCGCGGTTCACCACGTTTTGACGGGACACCCGTCGGTGCCGCGCGGCGCCAACGATCTCGATCGTGTCGCATCGCGCGACGATTTCCCTTGTTATGCGGCGGTGCTCGATCGGGTGCGTGGTCGACGCGACGGCGTGCCCAGCGGCGTGGCTTTACCGACGCGCTTGATCGAAGGCCCGCTCACCTGGCCGGGCCAGGATGCGGGTTTTCTCGGCCCGCGGCACGATCCCTGGCAGCTTCGTCTCGACCCCAATCACCCCGACGCGCACGACGACAGCCTGGCGCTTCCGCCCGGTCTCGACGCGGGGCGTCTGCACCGTCGCAGGCATCTGTTGCTTCAGGGAAATGCGACCGCCCCTGGCGATCCGTTTTCCGACCAGCAAGAGGCCGCGATGGCCCTGCTCTCGAACGAGCGGATCGGCCGGGCTCTCGACCTCGAACGCGAGGATCCGCGCGTCGTCGATCGCTATGGGCGGCACTCGTTCGGGCAAACACTGTTGATCGCGCACGGCTCGTCGAGGTGGGCGTGCCGATCATTCAGAGCACGATGGGAATCGTTCAAACGTGGGACACGCATACTGACAATTTCCCACGCTTGCGCGATCAGTTGCTCCCTCCTCTCGACCGGGCCGTTTCGGCTTTGCTCGATGACCTTGACGCTCGTGGATTGCTTGACGAGACCCTGGTCGTGATGCTCGGCGAGTTCGGCCGCACGCCCAAGATCTCACAGCTCACGCCGGGCGCCGTTCCTGGTCGCGACCACTGGCCAAGGGTCTTCTCGGCGATCTTCGCCGGCGGCGGGGTGGCTGGCGGCCAGGTTATTGGCAAGTCCGACCGCCTCGGCGCGTATCCGGTCTCGCGCAGCTTCGGCCCGCCCGATCTCGCGGCCACGCTCTATCATTCACTCGGCGTCGACCCCGCCACCGAGCTGCGCGATCGCCTCGGCCGGCCACTCCGTCTATGCGCCGGCGAGCGAATGGACGCGCTCTACACCGCCAAAGCTGTCTGATCTGAAAAAATCGCCGCCGGCTGCTTCGTTCGTGATGGCACTCGACGGGCCTCGGTCGAGACAGACGGTGTAAATGAGCAAAATCGCCCGGGTGGAAGTTTGCATTGACGCCATTCGGCTGCACGCTTATAAAGAATCAGCCCCGAGGATGGAGCAACCGGGTTCAGTCAGGGACGATTGAATGCAAGCCTCAGCGAGCGTGCAGCCCAAGGATCAACGAGTATCGCCGCGGCCTCCGGCTCCCCCGGCGGGGACGAGGCACGATCAACCGAGCCTGAGCACGCTCGAACAAGACGTGCTGGTGGCCTGTCCAGACGCGCGTGCGCCAGCCTACCAGGCGGTTGTCGCGCTCGAGCAAACGATGCGGCTGCGCCGTTTCGTCACCGGGTTTTATTTTGCCGGCGGCGGCCCGCTCTCGGCGGCGGCACGGAAAATCGCGCCGCGCTCATTCTCCCGGGTTGAACGTCAACTATTGCGCCGTCATGAGCGGGGAATTCCGGCTGACAAGGTTCGCGGCGATTGGGGTTTTGACCTCGCACTGAGCGTCGAGAAACGCCTGGCAGCCAGCCATCCCGCGCTGCGGCGACAGCTCGCCCGCTGGCGAACCCGCCATTTTGACCAGGTTGTGACACGCGCACTGTCAAGAGATCGGCCGCGTGCGGCGTTCCTGTTCAGCGACGTCGCGTCCGAATTTGCGTTGCCCGCGTGCCGCCGGCTGGGTATCGCGAGCGTACTCAGCATGGTGCATGGCGACGTTCGCGAAGAACGGCGCGTCATGGAGATTGAAGCGTCGGAATCGCCCGACTTTTTTCCGATTTACCTGGGTAATGGCGAGGTCGATAACGCCGAAATGGCGTGGTTGCACGAACGTCGGCTCCGCGATATCGAACTCGCCGACCGGATTCTCGTTCCGTCGGAACATATTGCCAGCGAGCTGGCGCGGCACGGGACCGAGCGCCATCGCATCGACGTCGTGCCATATGCCGCCGATACAGAACGCTTCCGGCCCAACCCCGGCAAGGTTCACAGTCGCAAAACATGCAAGTTCCTGTTCGCCGGCGGCATCACGCAGCGGAAGGGGATCAAGTATTTACTCGAAGCCTGGAAGATGATTCGCCGGCCAGGCTGGACGCTCCAGCTGCTGGGTGCATTGCCGGCGAACACGGGTCCGCTCGAGCCTTTCATGGGTGACATACAGTGGCTCGGCCGGTTTCCCCATTCCGAGGTGCCGGGCCGCATGGCGTCGGCCGATGTCTTTGTGTTTCCCTCGCTGTTTGAAGGATCAGCGGTGGTGACGTACGAGGCTTTGGCATGTGGGCTTCCCTGTATTGTCACCTCCGAGTCGGGGTCAATCGTCCGGCATGGCCGCGACGGGCTCGTCGTACCGAGCCGCGATGTCGACGCACTGGCGGCCGCTATGGAACGGCTCGGTGCCGATCCGGGTTTGCGTGCTGACTGTGCCGGCAGTGCTCGACTCCGGGCCGAGGCACACGACTGGAACCGCTATCACGAAGCGGTGAACGCCGCGGTGAGCCGCGTGATGGGCGAATGGTGTTGCTGATTTGACACCAACGAACTTGTTCTCATGACTCGTTTCGAGGAAACAAGAAATGAACCCCAAGACATTCGTCCGAGAGATCTTGCCGCGCCGCCACGGTGTTCATCGCGTGATGAGCGGTCCGCTCCGCGGAATGAAGATCGTCACATCGTGGCACGATTATCCCGCCGCGATTCTGGGGTACACCGAGCGCAAGCTGACTGACTGGTTGATCGCCAATGCGAGGCCGGGCGAAACATGGCTCGACGTCGGTGCCAACTGCGGCTACACGAGTCTCGCGCTGGCACGCGCGGTGGGTCCAGATGGTCGGGTCTTCGCATTTGAGCCGGCCCTCACCACGGCGGCGTGCCTTGAGCGAACGGGGCGGGCCAACGCTCTCAATCAGCTCGTCGCCCTGCCGTTTGCCCTGTCGGACGATTCGCGGCCCGTCGTTTCGCGGTTCGTCACCGAGCGCGGGATGATTGATTCGCAGCTTGCCGTCACCGGCCAGTGCGAGATGACGGCGATCACGGCCGTCGGCCTTGATGCGATCTGGCATGGCATCGCGGGGGATAACACTGTTGTCCACGGAATCAAAATCGACGTACAGGGCATGGAGCTGACAGCGCTCCGCGGTATGCGGCGCTTGCTGACCCTGCACCGCCCGAGGATCGTGCTCGAGATCCACCGCGACGTCTCGCGTGATGATATCCTGGCACTGCTCGAGGAATGCGGGTACTTGCCCGATACCGAGCCCATCGACGAGACGCTCGGCGCATTCGCCGATCCTCAGAGTAACGCGAGTTTCATCTTCCAGGCCCACCCGTTTCCGGTCGCGGAAGTCCACGGCGAGCCGCACGGGCACAGACTTAATAACGAGGTCGCGATGGCCAGGGTCTCGGTCTAAACGGCCCGGCGTGATTCCGAGACGCCGACGCTCCCCCGATGAGGCACTGGCACTCGGCACCGGCTGACACTCGCCCTCCCGTGATCGTGCAAGCACATTTAGCGTTGCCGCGTGTGAGGCTGTAAACCAGCAAGCGGGAGTGTTCGCCGGCGGAGAGCCAGTTGATTCACGCGGCTGAGCCGAGCTTCATCGAAAGCTCAAACAATCGCTCGCCGGCCGGGACTTGCAGGGTCGTGCAGGTTCCCGGCCGGCGGCTGATGTGGCGGCCACGATCATTCGGTGTCGGAATATTTCGCGAGTAGCTTGGCGTTGCGCTTCCAGTCTTCTTCCGACTCGTCTTGCCAGACGGGAATCAGATTGCGGCCGATCGGCCATTTCAGCTCGCAATCGGCACAGGTGCCCCAGTGATCGGACCGGACGTTGACTAGCGTCCCCTTTTCGCCACAGCCCACGCAGGTGAGCACTCGCGGCGAAAGCTCGGGTGCGTTCAAAGCGTCCGGGGCGTCGCCAATCATGGTCCCGATCTTTGATTCCGACGCGCCGGCCGTTTCGGCGAGCCGCTCCGCTTCAAGAGTGATCTTGTCGAGAAGCTCGGGAAGCTTATCGACAGCACGCAGCTTGGTTTCGCGACCACACGACGACCAGAGCGTCGCCTTTCGCGAGATGATGTCGTGTGCGCCGGCCAGGGCGTCGACTCGCTCGGTCGCTTCCACGACGTGCAGGCGATAGCCGCCGCTGGCGCGGCCGAACGCCAGTGTCTGGATCGTCCGTTGTTCGTTCCCGACCTCGTCGGATCCCGTCGACCATGTGTTAAACGGCGACGATTCAGCCGAGATGCCCATGCGGAGCTCGTCGACCAGAAACTTTTCGACCAGATTTCCCAGGCGCGCGGCCTGGTCGGTGGCGCTGTTCAACCGCGGCGCAAGTCGGCGCAGGCGCTCCATGCGCGACTTCAGCTCGTCGTTCATCGAATTGTCCTTCCAATTAGCCTTCCGGCTTTCGTCAGAATGCCCGCCAGGGCAAAGGCGCCACGATACTCTCGTGGCACTGATCGAGATTATCGACCGCGTGATCAAACCTGGTCAAGATGAAATTCTCAAATTCTCTCTGCCCGGAGTTTGTCCACATGAGCAAGCTTGGCGTCACAAAGCTGCGACTGCCTCGAGCGCGGACTCGCGGGAACAGAAAGGTCGCGGGAAAATTATTAGAGACTTATTTCATGAGATCATTTCATCTGGCTTTGATCGGTGCAACTTCATACTTGAGCTTGAGAAAATAAGTGAATTGAACGGGCGGCTCGTGGGGCACGCCGCCGATAACCTTGTCGAATCCATTGCCATCAAGTCCGTTGTAATAGAGTGTTCGGCTCTTCCGGGCGTTTTGAACGCTGTATTTTTGCCGTGAGAACGCCGAGTTCATCGACTCCGACTCGGCTGCGACATAAGCGTCGTAAAGGCCGGCCGGCGGGTGCATCGCGAACTTCTCCGCATAGATCTGAACGGGCGGGATCAGCTTGATGCCAAGCAGTGTTTCGTAGCGTGCGACCTTACGTTTGACGATCGCCGCGGCCTCCGCGGCAAGCTGGTCCTCGATTCTGGTCATGTCGGTCACGATGTAGTCGACCTTGACCAGATCGAAGATCCGCGATCGCGCCGCTGCGGCGACGAGCCGATCGACCAGCGCCCCGTCCTTGAACTTGATCGAGGCGTTCTTCTTGAGCTCGACACCAACCAGCTTCTCCCTGGCCAGATCTCCGCTGACCTCGTAGCCATAAATCTTGGTTTGCGCGATGAAGTCGACGAACACGTCGTCCGACTTGATACCCAGGCCCTCGAGCTCGGCGAGAAACGACTTGAGCGTCGCGTCCATTTTTCGAGCACAATCTCCGGCATTTTCGCCCTCTTCGGCGATGGCGAAGACCGCCACGTAAGAGTCGGCGGCACATTCGCGAGGATGCTGGCCTCGACGAACGTGGATGTCGCCGTGGGGGGCTGGTCATCCTTGGCGACCACGCGCCTGGCCTGCTCGGCAGCCTCGGCACGTGCACGGCCGCCGCCTTGTCCGAACGTGGCGTTGCCGCCAAACTGCGCCCGGCAGGGACTGGCCGCGGAAAAAAACAGGAGTGACACAACAACGAGTGAGCAAGTTCTTGGCACGGCGGAGTCTCCATGGTGATACTGGCAGACCCACGTAGATTGGCAAATTCTCCGAGTCATGACTCGATCAGAAACGTGTGCCGGCCATCTCGGGCTCGAGCGCTGCGCTCGTGTTTGATTCTGAGAGTTTGGCCCGGTCGGTTGCGGCCGCCTGGTTGACCTTCATCTCGAAACGGTTGGCCATGGCCAGAAAATCGTAGCACGCGAGCAGCCCGCAGAAATACAGGCCCGGCTTGCCGTCAAGAAAGCCCAGCCGCAAGAAATAGGCGTAAATGAAGCGAGCCAGCGGACGTAGCGGCAGCCGCCACGCGATCTTCTTGAGCCGCCGTTTGACTGCGCTGAACGCCCCCGATCGACTTCGGGATCGGTTCGTTGATCACGCGATCAGCCTGTGCGGCTTCCCAGATCGCATAGCGGTTGTGCTTCTCGACCCAGATGGCCACTGTCGGATAAGCATGGTGCTCGAGCTCATGAACGAGCCGCACGGCGCTCCCCTCGAGCTCGACGTGCTCGTGCGCCTCATTATCGCCGGCGCGGCCGCCGGTCACGTCGGGCACCTTTTCGTAGCGGCCGAGTTTATGCTTGAAAAGGCGAAGATTCCAGCAGGATGAATAGCCGCAGTGCCGGATGTGCCGGCCCAGGAAGTAATAGCGCGAATTGAGGTAGAATCCGTCCGCTTCGCCGCTCGCGATACGCTCGGCTATCTCGGTCGCCAGGGCCGGCACGACGACCTCGTCGGCATCGACGATCAGAACCCACTCGTTGCGAAACGGCAGATTTTCGAGGGCCCAGTTTTTCTTCTTGGGGTAGGTACCGCTGAAATAAAACTGAATAACCTCGGCATTGTAGTCGCCCGCGACGTCGGGCGTTTCATCGCTGCTCTGGCTGTCGACGATGAAAATCTCGTCGGCCCAGGCCAGCGCCGGGAGGCATCGCTTGAGATTCTCGGCCTCGTTCCGCACGGGAACGATCACGCTGACCGGCACTTTCGCCGAGGAAGTGGTCGCCGTCATCTTTGTGTTTCTCATGCTCGACTCGCGAGAAAAGTGATATCGATCAACTACGACTTTTTGAATAACAGGTTTACGTGAACACAGCCTCTGGCGGGCAGCCGCCGGCGCGGAGCCACTCATATACCGATGCAAGTGTGTCGGCCTGTCTGTCCCACGTATAGTGTGCCTCGACCAGGCGCCGGCCGATCTGTCCGAGCGCAGCGCGTTCGGCCGGCGAACGCTCGATCAAGTCGCGAAGTCCCGCGATGATGGCATTGACCTCGGGCGCGACTTCGACGCCGCCGCCCGCGGCAGCCAGCTCGGGGAAGTGGCACGCGGTCGTGATCAGGCATGGCAGCCGAGACGCCAGCGCCTCGAGCACCGCCATGCTGAATCCTTCGCTGTGGCTGGGGAGGACAAAGGCATCGGCCGCGCCCAGACGGTGCGCGCGCCGCTCTCCCGAAACGTGGCCCAGGTACGTCATCCGCTGTGTCAGATCGAGCTCGGCCATGCGAGCGTGAAACGGAGCCCACGCGCCGTCGTCATTCCCCGCGATGACAAGATGGATCTCGGGCCGGCCGGGCAAGACGGCGCCGAGCGCCTCGGCCAGCAAATCAAGCCCCTTCTTCGCGTGCAGCCTGCCGTAGAACAGCAAGACAAATTTGTCCTTGATTTCGGGGCACTCGCTTTCAAGAACTGAACGCGGCGGTAACTCGTCGAACGGCGCGAGCTCGACTCCATTGGGGACATAGCAGATGGGCGCCCACGGGGCAATACTCCGAAGCTGATCGATCTCGGGGCGCGAGAGGGCGTGCAGACACGCCGCGCGGCGCAACGTTTTTGCTTCAACCAGGGCCATATAAATTCGTTTTTTCCACCGTTTCTGCCGCAGAGCCCAGGGTTCGGCCATTCCGTGCGCCGCGATCAGGTAGGGCACGCCGGCTGCGCGGGCGATTCGCGACCCGCGCCGGGTGTGGAGCTGCCAGAGGCCGTGCATGTGCACGATTTCGGCGGCACCGATACTGGCTTCGAGATCGGCCTCCGGGCCGCGTAGCGTGAGGCCGGCGGCCACCTGACGGCCGTCGAGTCGAGATGGCGTCGGCGTGATGATCGTCAGCCCGCCGTATTGTCGGTTCAACGCACTGGTCATTCCCAGGATACTGGGAACCATGCCGCCGTCGCGCACCGGATCGAGCCCGTTGCAAAGATGCAGCCAGCGACCCTCCCGCGCGGGCGGGGGCTCGACGGAGCGGCGGCCCGAAATCGCCGAGCTCGACGTCGCCGCAGTGCCTGTATCATGACATCCGATCATTGGCTCGAATCCTCCTATGCCGGAAGTTGCTGACGCGCACGCCGGCTCTTTTTCGTTCGCGCGAGTTCAAGAGCTTCAAGGGCACCACGCGCGAAGCGGTCGGGGCCCCATCGGGAAACGACCTCGGCGGCCCGCTGGCCCATCGCTTGCCGGTCGGCCTCGGCGAGCCCCGCCATGGCCGCCAGCTCGATACTGATTTCATCGACGTCGCGCGGGTCGAAACGGCTTCCGGTGGTTCCGTCGGGATCAGGAACCAGCGTTGCCGCGCACCCAGCCTGCGACGACACCAGGAGTGGCAAACCGCTGGCCGCGGCTTCGTTGACGACCAGACCCCAGGGCTCGGAAAGGCTGGGTAATACGAATGCCGATGCGTGCGCAGTAATACCGCGTGAGCCCATCGGCCTGCAAAAAGCCAGGGCGGTGGATGGCGTGGGCGTAGCCGCTGCGTTCGATGGCGGCTGCCACTTCGGCGGCCGCCGGGCCGTCGCCACAGAGCACCAGGTCCCAGGCGGTCGCGGGATTGCCGTCACGCCGATAGCGAGCGAATGCCTCAATCAACGTGATGAGATTCTTCTCAGGCGCGAATCGGCACACTGTCAGGAAAAAACGTGCGGCCGGCAGCCTGGATCCGTCGCCCGGCTGCTTCCGACAGTGCTGCGCATTGGTGGCGAAATAGGCGTTGTCAACAGCGTTATACCCCAGGGCGATCCGCGACCGCGGCATGCCCAGTTGCGCAAGATAGTCGCGATGACTCTCGCCGCCGACGAGCGCTGAACCGAACTGGCGGACGCGGTTCATCTTGATCAATTCCTTCCACCACGCGTGCGGACGGTCATTCGCCTGGCTTTCAGACATGAGAATGGCAGGCGTGTTGCGGCGTCTGGCCCAGCGAGCCGCGGCCATCGACTCGGGGCGTGCGTAGCCGACCACCGCGATCGCGTCAGGGGGATCGAGATCGAGCGCCTCCGCGATCGCCTGGCGGCATTCGCCCGGTGCGATGGTCTCGACGGTTCGGTCAGGAAAGAGCGTCGTCCATGTGAATGGCTCGTGCTCGCGGCTGCGGCTCCAGGGGTAGGTACGCTCGCGGCTGGCGAGCTCGATCGCGAGAAGACGATCGCCAGACTCGTTCAACCGGGCGGCCAGAGCACGCAGGCGCGCCAGGTGATATGGTCCGAAATTGGTGAAGCAAACCGCGTAAGTCATGCTGACTCCCTCATGCCTTGACGTTTTGCGTTTATTGATTGATGCCCAGAATGGGCCGATCGACGCGACCTGCCGAGGCCAGGCGGGGTCTCGCTTTGAACGATTTGAGCCAGGCGGCACGCCAGGCCATGATCGGCCGCTCGACCAGAAGTCCCAGAGCGGTGCCGCTGGTGATTCCAATCACGACAAGGACCAGCCATGTGATCCGCCAGTCGGCGATCAAGTCCCAGCGCACGATGAGCGACGCGACGAGCATCAAGAGCGGACCGTGGAAGACGTAAGTCGGGTAACTGGCCAGCCCGAGAATGCGAGGCAAGGCCGCGGGACGTTCGGGAGCGGCAGCCGCGGTCGGACCATTATCGGCCGTGACGATTCGAACAAGCATCAGTGTGAAAGCGGCCGCGAGCGTCATGTAAAGAAACTGGAGATGAACATGTTGAGAAAACCACATCGCCATGGCCGCGACCAGGACGACCGGCCATCCCCGCGAGCCCAGGCGTGCGACCCGCGACTGGCGCAAGAGCTCGGAATGGTCGGCCACGAGCGCTCCCATGAACCAGAAGGTGCCAAGGCCAAAGAGCATTCCCAGCCCGCAGATGAAAAGAGACCGGTTAACCAGGAAATAGACGAGGTTCATGGGGACGGCCACGGCAAGACAGACGGCCATTCCGAGTGTCGTCGCCCGAACGCCGCGGTTGAGGGCCACACACACGAGGAACCCGTAAAAAATGTAGTAAAACATCTCGTTGGTGATGCTCCACGACGGAGCGAACGATCCGTAGGTCTGGATGAAATTCTGGAGCATGAAGATTTGTGCCAGTACCGTGTTGCCATCAAGGCCATTGGGCCAGGTCGTCGGCCGGCCGCCCACCATCAGCCACTCGGCCAGGAGCGCAAAAGCCAGGGCCAGGTAGTAAAGGGGCAGGATCCGCGAGAGCCGGCCCGCGAGATAGGTTGATAACGGAAACTTCCCGTCTTCAGTCGCCCGCGAGACCGAGAGCTGAATGCAGTAGCCGCTGATCACGAAGAAACCGATGACCCAGAAGACGCCCGCGGCCACGACGTAGAGCAAGAACCGATGAACCCACCAGGAGTACTGGCTTGGCGCCTCAGGATGGATCGACCACGCGATGTCGACCGAGTGCGCCGCGACGACCAGAAAAGCGAACAGGCCGCGGCAGATGTCGATCTTCTCGATCGCGGTGCGCTGCGACGGCCGCGCCAGTTTCAACGGCGGGTCATTATTTGAAGATAATAGCATCTCAGGTTCCTTCCTGAATGAGCCGATCCTTCGAGAACCACCACGGGTACCCCGCCCCAACGAACCCGGGCGGAGTATACGATCGTGACTGCGGCGCAGCCGATCATGCGTAGTTGATGGCTCGGCTGGGTCTGACCTCGGCCACGGCGGTTTTCCTCTTGCTCAAGAACCACATGAGCACGACGACAGGGAACGTTGTGAATCCCCAGTTGTAATAAAACCAGGTCAGCGGATCGTCGGCGACGACCATGAGCCACGCGTTGAAAAACGTGATCGACCACCAGAACTGCGCCCAGGGACTGTCGGAATAGCGGCGGAAGAATTCATAGGCTGTACGAAGAATGAGACCGGCGCACGTCAGGACGATGAGTGTGCCCATGACGCCCCCGTTGAGCTGTGTGGCGCCCAGGATGCCGATCGCTGGCCCGGTGAAATCTTCGTCGCGCTCGAGCTCCGAGCCGGCGATCCAGGCGCTCACCCACTCGGCGCGACCATAATACGGTTTGGTCGGCCAGAGGACACGCGGTATGAACGTCGAAAAAATGCGAAGATAACTTTCGCCGTAGTCATATCCCGATCGTTCGGGAACAGTGTCCATCATCAGCAGGAAGCCGCCGTATTCGGCCGTTTCGTACGATTTCTCCTCGACGCTGTCGTCTTCCGCGTCGCTGATATTCAAGCTCTCGAGAATCTTCGTGACCTGAAAATCACCCAGGTAGTGCGTGAAACCGGTGACCGATCGCTCGTAGTTCGTGTTGTTGCGCCAGCCGATCGCCACCGCGACGACCAGCGACCCCGCGAACGCCGTCGCGATCAAGACGGGCCACGACGGACGCTTCTGCTGCCCGACATAAAAGGCGCAAACTGACGCCAGCACACCGATCAAAGAGTGGGACCGTTTGCCGTTAAACATCCAGATCATAACATAGGCAAATGCGATGAACAATCCGGGGCCAAGCAAGGCGGGCGCCGCGGGCTTACTCGTCCGTCCGGCCACGATCAACATCACGCCGGCGACGATCATCACGAAGGGAAACTGCCGCAAGAGCGACTCGTCGGCCCCCTGCGTGTCGGCCTGGGCACTCGAACCCATCGTCACGCCGGCACAGATGAGCCCCCAGATGGCCAGCGGTGGACAGATCACAGCGACAACCTTTGGCGACCAGGTGGACGGCGCCGCGGGCAGGATGCGAGCGATCAGCTTGCCAAGCGGTAAGTTATAGACGCAAAGAAAGAGCCAGAGAGCCCAGAACGAGCGAAAATTGGCCTCGGTGACGAGCTCCTTGCCACGCAGCGCCATGGCCCAGTCGTGATAGCTCAGGGCCTGGATGACATACACCTGAACAAACCCGACCAGGAACAGCCAGACGGGGGCAAACGGGTCGAACTTTCCTGTGACGACCTGGTGGACAAAGTACGACAGGATTGTCAGAACCGATAGATAAACGTACGTGAGTTCGTCCATGAAATCAAACCATTCTTCAATCAAGGCCGTTTGATTGTCGCGTCGTGCTGGCCTCATCGATCGGCCGTTGCGTTGACAGAGGCGAGCCGCATGCGGCCGCGCCGGTTGTGGCCAGTGTCGTTTCCGTGACAATGCGCCAGGTCATCGTTTCCAGGTCTCGTGAGAAACTTATTTTTTCCGGTAACTCCCCGCGAATTTCTCGCGGCGCGCCAGCTCGAGGTCGTGCTCGATCATCATCTTCACCAGGCCGCGAAAGTTGACTTCCGGGCTCCAGCCGAGTTCCTTCCTGGCTTTTGTGGGGTCTCCCAGGAGGATGTCGACTTCGGAGGGGCGCGTGTACTTCGTGTCGAACTCGACGAAATCCCTGTAGTCGAGCTCAACGCACGAGAACGCCAGCTCGAGTAGCTCGCGCACCGAATACGTTTCGCCGGTCGCCACCACGTAGTCGTCGGGCTTCTCCTGCTGAAGCATGAGCCACATGGCCCGGACATAGTCGCCCGCGAATCCCCAGTCGCGCTTCGAATCAAGGTTGCCCATCACGAGCTTCTTCTGAAGCCCCTCCTTGATGCGCGTTGCGCCCAGGGTGACCTTGCGTGTCACGAACGATTCGCCGCGCCGCGGGCTTTCGTGATTGAACAGGATTCCCGAGCAGGCGAAGAGGCCGTAAGCTTCTCGATAATTGATGGTCTGCCAGTGAGCGTAGAGCTTCGCACAGGCATAGGGGCTGCGTGGGTGAAAAGGCGTGTCGAGCCCCTGCGGTGGTGCCGCCGACCCGTACATTTCCGAGCTCGATGCCTGATAGAACTTGACCGGTTGAGACTGGCTCAGGTGCCGGACGGCCTCGAGCAGGCGAAGGGCGCCCAGCCCGACGACATCGGCCGTGTACAGCGGCTGATCGAAAGACACGCGCACATGACTTTGAGCACCCAGGTTATACACCTCGTCGGGGCGAACCTGTTCCATCAACACCCCGAGGCTCGATGCGTCGGCCAGATCGGCGTAATGCAGATGAAACCGTTCGTGCATGCCGGAATCGCGCGTGAAAAGATGATCGATCCGCTGGCGGTTCAGGCTGCTCGAACGGCGAACCAGCCCGTGCACTTCGTAGTCGGGTTTGCTCAGGAGAAGCTCGGCAAGGTACGAGCCGTCCTGGCCGGTGATTCCCGTGATGAGCCGCGTTTCATGAGGAGAATTTCCAGGTGATCAACAGGTGACAGATGTTTCAGACTCAGGGAACGTGGTAAATAGCGCGTTCGGCGGGCAGGATCGGCTCCAGGCTTCGCACAAGGTCCCGCGCGAACTCCTTCAGCGTGTTGCCGTCCGCATCATTCTCGCCAGGATGAAAGACTTCGACCGTCATCGACGAGCCCCGCGTCGTCTGTCCGTGACTGCTCCGGCTCGTGATCGACAGGCCCCTCACGTACTTTTCAAGGCTTCCTTCGCCGAATATGTAGTACCAGAAACCCACGTGTTCGACTAGTTCTCCCCTTGAATAGCCCAGTCGCGTGATCGGGATCGATGCAAGATCGCCACACGGCACGTCGATGACTCGCGTCAAGGATTCAATCTTCGTCCATCCCCCCGACGGCAAGCAAATTTCCGGCGTGTGCCGCAGGTTGGTTCCGTCCAGTGAAAAGTTGATCCAGAGCCGCAGCCGCAGGCCCGGCTGCTTGCGATGTTCGTACGTGCGGCTGAGATATTCCGTGGTCTGGGCGCGCTCGACAATCTCGGGCTCGACCACTTCGTCCTTGCCAATCCAGTCTCCTAGCTCGAGGGGGATCGACGCCAGCGATTGGCGCAGCCCCGGCCGCTCCGTCTGATTGAAGTGTTCCAGGCCGGCCTGGGCCGCCAGCCCGGTCGACAGGATGACGCCGCAAATCAAGGCTCGTGATAATCTCGACATGGATTTTCCTTCCTGGGTCGCGTTACATCAACGGTGTTATCAGGCCGCCCCGGCGCGGACGTTGGTATCTTCTCGATGCCGGCCCCGCGCTCACGACGAGCCCACCGCCAGCGACCGCGGCGGCGGCGCCTCGGCTCCGGACTCGGCGTCTTGTGCGACCCCGCCAGCCGCCCGCTCGAGCATGCGGTCAAGAATCGAACACACGAGCTGAAGCATCAAGAGCCCGAATCCCATCATCAACAAGCCTTCCAGAGTGTGATATGTTCCCAGGGCGAACTCAGGGTTCACGAAGTGCATGATGTATCCAGTGAGCATCACACGGGCGATATTCGCCGACAGCGCGATCGGCAAAGATGAAATCATGATAACGATTCGATACCACAATGGCCGGGTCGTCATGTAGGCGACGGCCGTCGTGAGCGCGAGAAACCCGGTGAGCTGTCTCATGCCGCTGCACGCCTCGGCGACGAACATCTGCAGACCGCCCGGAAGCGTGATCTTGTTCCCTTCGCAGAGAACGGGAACCCCCGAGGCGTTCATCACGGTCGACGCGACCCGGCTCGCCAGGAGCTGCAAGGGGGATGCAAACTTTGAATAAAGTGCGATCGGCAGCGGCACCATGAAGATCAAGAAGAAAAACGCGAACCAGTAACGCTTGAGCGCCGTCGACCCGCAGAGCAACGCAAATAGCCCGGCGACGCCGATCAAGAAGGCGACGTCGCCCAGAAACGGTATCGGGAGCGGGACCGTGACCAGCCGCACGGCCAGCGCCAGGGTGAGCATCATGCCTCCTAGCCATGCGCCGCGCGGATCGGAACCGGGCCCTCGCGGGCGACCTGGCTTGCGAAGTAGACACTGATCAGCGGCACGAGAAACCCGTGACTGTAATTTTCGTCGGTCGTCCAGGCGTAGTAAAAGTGCCAGAGATTTTTCCAGAAGAGAAGCCCGAACAGACTTGTGCACACGAGCGCGGCACCCCAGAACGGGCGGTTGCGCGTATTGGCGAAGTCGTGCGTCAGAAGCTTGCCAAGGCTCCAAGACTCCTGGGCATTCACGGTCGCAAGGACAGGCTCCTCGGTTTTCAGCGCCATGGCTGGTTGTCCTTCAGGTCGGCTGGAGAGTTCATCTTTTGATCGGAAAGGGAGCCCTACCATCGTGGGGTTACCACTCGTATGGAGCTGTTCGAGCCCGGCTCTTCGGGCTCTCGAAACACATCGAGTCATCGATTCCGGTGCGAGCGCGGTCAGTTTGCCCTGGGGTTTGACGAGCGTGCGAGCGGGCGTTCGCGTGTGCCTCGCTGAATATCGCTCGCGCGTCGCGTGATGTCGTCACTGGTGTTGATCGCCAGCGCCGCTCGCAGGGCCGACTGGCGTTCGATCTCGTCGTCCAGGCGGAGTTCGATATCCGCGAGATTGAACCACCACGATCGCTTCGTCGTATCATCGTCGACCAGTTCGATCGCGGTCCGATACAGATGCTCGGATTCCTTCCATTGCGATTTCAGGGCAAACGCTTCACCGCGCCTGCCAGGGTGAGAACATCGTTCGGTGATCCTTCGACACCCCGGCCGCGATCGTCGAGCACGCGGTTGAGCAGTGCGTCGGCCTCAATTCGCCCCTGCTCTTTCAAGAGGCGTGCCGTCGCCAGGTACGTCGTGACACTGTCGGGAAGGACGGCCAGCCACTCGGCCGCGACCCAGTCATTCTTGCCGAGAACATCGCGGACAATTTCTTGAACCCGCTCTTCACCCGGGAGCAAGTAGCGCGGGACGTTCGGATCGGTGCTGAAAACGGGCAGCGCCACGCGCGACGCCTCGGATCGCGCCGCCACCGAGAGCGCCTGTGCGAAGATCTTGAGGGCATCATCCTTGCGGCCGGCCGTCATCAAGCGCCGCGCACACCACGAAAGTGCGGCCGCGTCGCGACTGAGGCCGAGCGCCTCGGCGCGACCCCAACGGTGTCGGCCGGCGACACCATTTGAGCCAGCGCCAGCCGGGCTGTCGGGTTGAGCGGTGATATCTGAAGAGCGCGGTCAAGCAAGTCTGTCACGTCATGCGGCGTTGATTCTTTCCCCGGCTCACTTGCGCTCGTGTAGACCGCCCAGTGCGCCAGGTGCTGTGCCGTCGACCGCATCCAGGTGCCGCCCGGGGGTGTCACGGAATCGGGAAGTGGAGATCGCTGGCCCGCGCGATCGGTCGCGAACAGCCGCGCCGTCATCTGAGAAGCGGCGTATGAATCGCCGGCCCATCGCCATGAAAGCATCGTGCCCGCTGAGCCGATTGAAACGACAAAAATCAGCGCCGGGAGCCCGCCGAGCCAGGCCGGTACCGACCACTGCGCGGGTTCGGTCACCACGGTGGGGACGCTCTGCCCGCGAACTTTGCCCACTTTCGCGGCTGAAGCGCCCGCCGTCGATGCCGAGGGTTGGGCAGCCAGAATCGCCTTGGCGGACGGCCAGGAAGCTTCTGGCGGCGGCGGCGCCGTAGCGGCCGGTTTCGCGGCCCGGCGACGTGCGGCTTGGTGCCGCGTGAACGGGCGCTGCCGGCGTCTGGTCGCTCACCCGCATCGCGGCGCTGCCGGCCCGACAGCATCTCGGCGCGAGGCAAGTCAGCATCAACCAGGTCGCTGGACGAACGTTTCGGCGGCGCGGTTGACCCTTTCGCCGGTCGGCCGCCGGAAGGTTTGTGCGATGCCTCCCGGGGCCGCGTGACCATCACCGGCATTTCGTACCACGAATCGTCGTTTGCTGGCGCCACCGGCCTGAAGGCGTGGCTCGCCGCCGAGCCGGTGGGCGTCGGCAAGATCGTCTCCGCGACGACTGTCTCCGCGGCATCTCGCGAATGCGCGATGGCTTCGGTCTCCTCGGCCGCTTCGATTTTCGTCGGAAACACAAAATCATCGTCGATCTGGATGATGTCTTGATCGTCGTCGACGTCGGCAAGTTGATGAATTCCGACGGCGCTCGCGGTATCACCCGGGTCTGCTTTCGGAACCAAGATGATGGGTATCGCTGAAGTCGCCGCAATGTCGCCAGGCGCGCCGGCATGTCGGTGTGTCGCGCCCGATTTCGGGCATCCGACGGTCCGAACGCAGGCACACGACTCTCAGTGTCACTCGCCACCGACGGCTCGGCGTCTGGCTCCGCGGCAAGCAAAACGTCCGTTTCACTTTGATTCGCCGCATGTTTCGCCGGGCTTTGCGATTCTTCAGCAACGGCTTGCTGAGCCTTGTTCCAGACTTCTTCGAACCGCTGCTCACTGGCGGCCGTGTCGTGCCAGACGGTATCCGAGAGTCGCGGCGCTTTTTGTGGCTCGGGAACCGGCGCGTCTTCGAGCGAGTCTATCTTGTCGTTCGCGGACGGAAAATGGCCGCGGTCGCCCGGCGGCTTGACCTGGCCCGCTGGGCTCGCTGGTTTGCGAGGAAACGTCGCCGTCTTGAGCGGCACGGACTGGAAACCGGCCTGGGGCGTCGAATCTCTGGGCTCGCCGCTGCCCACGTTCGTTTTGGCCCGTGCCTTCGAGCTCGACGCCGGCAGCCCGCCACCGCGTCTCCCATCGATCTTTCAAGCTGGCAGCCGGCCGTCCCGCGTCGGCCGGCGATGCCGGTGCCGGCGGTTCGGGTCTTCTTTTTTCAGGCCGCTCTGCCCTGACGCCGGGCTCGTTGATCGTTCGCGATTCGACGACCAGGTCAGGCCGCTCGGTGAAAGCCTGGCCGGCCGGTGCGGCCGCGAACGTCGATTTCGACCATGTCTTCCGGGCCGGTGCCGCGCCGGGGTACATTTCCCAGTCGGGGTCGACGGCGCGGTCCTGGCGCAAGGTCAAGCAGAACGACCCGATGCGAAAGGGGACGTCAAATGGCAGAGGCGTTGCGGCGTCGATGGCGCGGCCGTCGAGCTGAATCTGAGCCTTTCCTTTCTTCGCGCCCTTGATCGGCACAAGGTGCCACGATCGCCCGCGGCGATAAAGCCGGCACGCTTCATCGGCCAGATCGGGGTCGGTCAGCCGTACCTCGCAAAAAGCCGCGCGGCCAATGCGCACCGAGATCCAGGGGATGTCCACGACGCGAATCGGGGCCGATTCATGATCCTGGATATGTAAGCAAGTGGATTCCGGCATCGTGGGATCGACTCCTCCTTGAGCCATACCCGAATTCGAGTGGGCTTACCCATGCTCGACGAACAAGTCGGTACCACCGGTCAGCCAGCGGTTCCAGGTTCCACCCAGGGCGCTTGCGGAGATCGCGATTGCGGGCAGCTCGACCGTCCAGTGGACGACAGACCATAAGGTAAAGCCTAAGGCCGCGCCGATCAAGCCGTAAGCCAGCGATCGATCGGCGAGACCCACACGTCTGACTGAGACAGGAAGGCGAATCAGGCACCAGATCGCCGTCAGGGCCACGAGGGCCAGCCCGGCGAGACCCGATTCCACTCCGCACTGCAACAGACTGCTCATTGCCGTGGTCGACGATGCGTCGTGCCTCTTCACGTACGGATAAATCGTCGCAAAACTGCCAAAACCCGTTCCGATCAGGGGAAAATGGCCGAGAATCGGCAAGCTCTCGGTCCACACGTGGCGGGGAAATTCGAGCGCCAGGGGGGCGACCGGGGGCTTGCCCCCCACCACGACCGGCCAGAACGTCGCCAGCGCCGCCCCCGAGGCGAGCGATCCGATCAGCAGCAGACTCAGGCCGATCGAGAGCCAGCGCGAGCCGGCCGCGCGTGGAATCCCCACAACCAGAAGCCCCAGGGCGAACGGAGCGCAAAACCAGGGGCCAGCCATCAGGCCGATCAAGAATGTGCCTACGAATAAAAGAATCAATAAGAGAACAACTAAGCCCCCCTGCCCGCCGTGACCGAGCCGATAGGAAAGACTTTCGCGACTTCCCCGCGGCGAGATGACATGCAACACCACGGCCAGCGATAGCGGAACCGCCAGCGAACCAAGCGCCAGGAACGCGCCGGCTCCGCCCATCATCGTTCCGAATAGAAACGGCGTCTCGGGCACGAGCACCACGCGATCGAGTTGCGGACCGGGCGTCGGCTCGCCCGCGATCGGGGTCGTCGCGGGTCCAAGTCGGCGCAAGACGGCCGTCGACGGAACGTCGAGAATGTCGTCGGACGTCGGCGCCCACACCGGGGCCCTGCCCGGCTGAAGGAAACCGTACACGCCTTCCGCCTGCCCGATGATTTGCACGAGCCCGAGCGCCGCATTGAGCATGAACGCGGCGATCACGCTTCCCCATACCAGATAAAGCCGGCCCAGGCGGTCGGCAAAATGAGCGACCGCCCAGAAAACGCCGAGACACCCCGCCGCGGCGATAAGCCAGCGCAGCGTGGCGGCACGGTCAAGAGAAGCCGGTGATCGAATGACGGGTCCATCGCCGAACTCGACCGAAGGCATGTCAGAGTGGGCGAGCGTCGTGAGGTTTCCAAACGAGTAAATCTGATGCGCATTGGGCGAAAGCGTCCGGGCGATCCCGGCCGGCAATGGCACGATTTGCAAGAGCCCGAGTCCAAGCGCCATCAGACCGAAGAAAAAGAGTGGACTCTTCAAGAGCGGCATACGACCGTGAAGAAATTGCTGGACCAATTTCGCCCCCACGACCGTGAGCGTGAGGATCGCCGCGAACGGCCGAAACCACCAGACGCCGCCGCCAAAGCAGAGGACGCTGCCGAATACGAGCGCGACGACCGAAGCGCCGAGCAAACGATCGGTCCAGACAAGGAGTTGTGCTCGCAGATTCAAAGTGGGCCTCGCGTGAGATTGCTCATGTCAGGAATGGCGCTACCGCCGCGCCGTTTGTCCATCAATCGCTGGCCGCCAGGGCGAGCCGGTCGGAGTGGTCCGCCACGGCTCGCGATCGTTCCGAGTGATAGGAAAGGGGCTCGTAGCCGTAGCTCGACCAGTGATCCATGTCGTGCGTCATCCCATTGAAAACGACACCCGCGATGGCCACGTGCGACTGCTCGAGCATCGCCTTCGCCCGGTGCAGGGTCATCAGGTGATGCGACCCCGAGCGCACGACCAGAAGCGACGCGTCGACAATCCGGCCGAGCACCCGGCAGTCAGCCAGCCCCAGGACGGCCGGGCCGTCGAGAATCACGCGGTCATAATGGTGCTCGAGTGCCGACAAGAGCTGCCGCAGCTCGAGCGTCCCCAGGATTTCAATCGGGATCCCGTGCGTGTCGCCCGTCGGCAAGAAGTCGAGGTTGGCCAGCTCGGTGTGCTGAACGGTCCGCTGCCAGGGCAGCTCGCCGCGGAGCACGTCGACAAGCCCGTGAACCGCCTCACCGGTTTCCGGATCGGTGAAGACGCCCGCCAAGGCTGGGCCGGCGGAGGTCGACGTCGAGCAGCAAGGTACGCTCGCCGGCCCGGGCACACGTTGCCGCCAGGTTGAGCGCCGTGGTGCTCTTGCCCTCGCCGGCCTTGGCACTTGTCACCAGCAGGGTCACGATCGGACCGCGTTTATCGGCGACGCCCAGCAGGCTCGCCCGGATATTGCGGTAGGCGTCGGCCTCGAGCGAGTCGGGCGTGGCCGACGTCCAGAGATGGCCGCCGCGGTGCGTCAATGCCGTGCGCTTGATCCGCGGGACCACGCCCAGGAGCGGCAAGGTCAGCCCGTGCGTGACGTGCTCGGGTACTTTCACCGACTGGTCCACATGCTCCAGCAAGCAGACGAGCCCCACGCCCAGTCCCAGGCTGAAAACGAGCCCGAACCCGATCAGCATTGGCCTGTTCGGCTTGGTAGGCAAGACCGGCTCGACGACAGCGCCGGAATGCGTATGCAGTCGACCGACAAGGTGCGTTTCACTGTTTCAAACTCCTGAAGCCGCTCGTGGACCTTCGCGACCTGCCTGGCCTTCTCCTCGCGATCGCGAAAAAGCGTCAACAATCCCTGGTGCGCGGGTGCCGAATCTCTCATTTGAATCAAAACATTTTCTTGTTCTTCTCTGTCGGCGTCGATCTCCCGGCGATACTGCTCGAGCAATTGCTCGGTCGGGTTACCCGAGCTGCGCGTCTTGATTGCCGAGAGCTCCTCGATCTGATCGTTGATATCGTCAAGTGTTTTTCCCCACTCGATGGCGGCCGGATCGTCGTTGAACCTGCGGATCTGAGCTCGCATTCGCTGGAGGCCGCGGTCGTACTTGCGCTTTTCGGCCTTGAGCTCGGCCAGGCGTCCCTCGCGGGCAGCAGCGACACCGTCGAGCTCGAGCTTGGGAAACATCTGAGATGCCATCATCTGCTGATTGATCTCGGCCAGTCGCGCCGTTTTTTGGGCCATGAGATTGCCGAGACCGACATACTTCTCTTCCAGGATGCTCCGGCCGCCCGGGCCGAGCGTGTGATTACTGCGCAATGAAGTGAGGATCCTGTCATCGAGCTCTTCGAGGCCGTCTTCGAGTTTCTTGAGATTGTCAGAAGCGCTGTCGGTGATGCTCTTGTACTTGTCCGCGTTTTCGTCGGCCGTCTGCTTCTGAAACTCGTGCAAGAGCGTGTCGAGGAGCTTGGTCGTCAGGACCGGGTCATTCCCTTCCAGCGAGACGAAAAAGGAATTCGTGTTCTTCAATCGCGTCACGATCAGCGACTTCAAGATGAGGTCGGCGGCGAAGTCGCCGTACTGGGCCACTTTCGGCGCGATCCCCGGATCGCGGATCACGCGCTCGGCGAGCGCCTTGCTCTTGAGCTTCACCTCGTGATTGGCGAGATACATCGAGTGGCTCGAGGGGTTCGGGCGGCCCGTGTCATTCGAGAGAAGCGCCGCGAAGAGCGGATCGAGATCGGGCGGATTGATTTCGAGCTCGGCGCGAACCAGGTAGACGTTCGGCTGCCTCAGCACCAGAAGCGATACCGCGATGCCCAGCGGGACGGCGATGGCGAGCACCACCCAGACGCGCCGGCGCACGGCTTTCACGTAGTTCGAAGTCGTCTTCACGGCCGCGGGATTGATGGCCGGGGCCATTGCTCGCGCGCCGGCCCGCAAGGTGCTCGGCGGCCCGGATTCTCCCTTGTATGCCTGGATGCCGTCCATGGAAGCCTCCATTGGATTCGCGAAATCAGACCCGTGTACCGGTGCGCGGCCGGGCAAACGCCTCGGCCGCGGATCGGTTTGATGATGAAACGCGTTTCAGACCCGGAGCGCGCATGATCCCTGCGACGAAACGTTCCCCGACCGAGGTGAAAAATCCCAGGGTCTTCCGCACGGATCCCCCCGCCAGGAGAGAGCCTGCATCGTGCTGAACCACGTCGTCGCTGGCCGAATTTGACGACGATTCGAGTCGCTCGAAGCGCTCTGCGAGTGCTTGACCGAGGCGTTGAAGGTATCGAAAGACAATATCCGCGGCGAGCGGCGGATCGTCGGGCAGAGCCAATCGAATCGTGATCCAGCGGCTCGGCCCACCCGAGAATCGAAAGATCGCCGAGGCGCCCGACAGAGACGGGCCGGCCCCCCGCGCGAATGCCGCGTCGCACCCCGGCATCTCGAGAGCGGGCCCAGTTCCGTCTCCGTCGCATGAAATCAACATTTGTTCGCATCCCAGCTCTCGCGCGGTCTGGCCGACAATCTCGTAGGCGGCGTCGGCCGCGGGCGAGAGCTCAATTCGCTGGATCGCTTCCCACGCGAGCTTGGCGGCTTGACGTTCCTGGCGCCCACGCGTCAGGCGGTCCTGAAGATCTTCACGCAGGTTCGTCAATTCGTCGCGCCGGCTCGTGACAACCAGCAGAAAAACGAGACATCCCGAGAGGCCCATGATCAGGGTGAGGTACTCGTTACGAAGCGCAACCCCGAGCATGACCGCGCCGCAGAGAAACCCCGAAAAGCAGTAAAGGAGCAGAGCAGCCTGGCGGGGGTTGAGCCCCAGACCAATGAGAATATGATGCACGTGCTTGCGATCGGCGGCGCTGCAGGGGAAGATTGCGCACCCAGCGCCTGAATATGGCCATGGCCGTGTCAGAGATTGGCAGTCCCATCGCGAGGATCGGGAAAAGGATCGAGATCGCCGACGGTCCTTCCATCGATCCTTCGACGCCGATGACGCCAATCAAGAGACCGATCAACAGGCTGCCGCTATCGCCGAGGAAAATGCAGGCGGGGTGCCAGTTGTAGAGAAGGAAGCCCGCGAGGCTTCCCGCGAGGGCCACGGCGAGTATGGCGACTTCAAAGTTTTCGTTGTGAATCGCGACCAGGGTCAGCGTTCCACTCACGAGCAAGCCCACCCCCGAGGCCAGGCCGTCCATCCCGTCGATCAGATTCCAGACGTTCATGCAGCCGAGGAACCAGAGCAGCGTGATGAAGACGCTGGGGAGCGCCAGATGCCAGGCATAGCCAAGCGCGCTGAAGTGAAGACTCGGGAAACCAAGGTCGATATTGAAGCCCAGCACGTCGATGGCTTCGATGCGAATGCCGCCGGCATAGAGCGTCAGCACCGCGAGCGCCTGTCCCATGAGCTTGACTCGCGGGCCGAGCGACCGTGTGTCGTCGACGAACCCGACGACGAGGATGATGATCGTCGCGAGCAACAGTGTCCAGTGAAAGTGCGTATCGAGCTCGCCAATAAGCTGCTGGCGGAACGGGACGTTGCGTTGCGTCAGGAAGATCGCGGTGGCGACGCCAAGCGCCAGTGCCAGGCCCCCGAGGCGGGGGACGGCGCCTTTGTGAATACGCCGAAACTGGTCAGGTCGGTCGATCGCCCCGACCCAGGTCGCCACCCAGGTCACGAGCGGAGTCGCCAGTACGCAGCCCGACATCGCGACGGCGAAGATCATCAAGTAAGTATTTGAGATCATCATCAGCCGGATCATCTCCGTGCGGGACGTGGGGTGTTTCCGTACGAACGTCGGAATAAGGAGAAGTCAGGAATCGTTATGATGGCCTTCTCGAGCGGCGCTGAGATCAAGCGCACGCAGCCCGCGCTGCTGCGCTTCGACATTATTCTGCTGTGCCGAGGCGGCCAGACAGGGACGCTCGGGGCACTCGGTTTGCTCTGACACCGGCCCGCGCAAGAGCGCGTCACGGAAGCGCGAAGTTCCCGACGGAATTCAAACGTATCGAGTAACCGTCGATGCAGGTTTTCGGGTCGGGAAACCACAGAAGGTTTCAAAGGGGCCGCCGAGCCGCTGGAAACGTGCCAGGCTCGGAGGTTCCTCAACTTACTCGTGAGCCGCGTCGGCGTGGCGACACGGAATAGCGTCGAGCGTGGATCTGCGACTTGGATGCGGCAAAACACAGTGGGTCTCGTCTTCCGTGACTCGTGCGGGTGCAACCCGATCCCAAGCGTCCATCTCAGGCAAAAGCATCCGGGTGGTCGTAGTATCGCGCCGGTCGGCGTTCCGGTCAAGGCTAATTGGGAAGACGCCTATCTGATTATTCTGATAGGCTGTGCCCGATGCGTGTTCCTCTTGACGAGGCGCGTCGCCGGATCTCTAATAAGGGCATGCCGAAGTGGCGGAATTGGCAGACGCGCTAGGTTCAGGTCCTAGTGGGCTTAAAACGCCCGTGCAGGTTCAAGTCCTGTCTTCGGTACTGCAAAACAAGGGGGAACGCTGCAATGGCGTGGCCCCCTTGTTTTATTCCCGAGCTTGCTCTGGTAACATTTTGGTAACACGGTTGCGGTAACATTGGAGCCGCACAATGGCAGGCCTTCAGCTTCGGGGCGGGCGATACCGGATTATTTTCCGGTTTCACGGCAAGCAGCACACACTCAACCTCGGCAAGGTGTCCAAGACCGAGGCCAGTAACAAGTCCGAGCAGGTCGATTACCTGCTCATGCGACTCAAGCAGGGACTCAAGAACCTGCCCCCTGGCGTCGATATCGTCGACTTCGTCGAGCACGATGGGGAGATGCCGCAGGGCATGCAGCCCACGACTCCCCAGAGCGTCCTGACCCTGGCCGAACTCCGCGACGCGTACCTCAACACATACAAGAACGCGAATGAAAACAGCACGCTCAAGACGGCGCGGATTCACTTCCGCCATCTTGCCACGACGTTCGGGCCACAATTTCCTCTCGCCGATCTCAAGGCGCGCGACCTCCAGCGGCACATCGAGCGCCGATCGAACGCCTCGATCGCACAGGTCACGATCCGGAAAGAAATCGCCACGCTCGGCACGGCGTGGACGTGGGCCCAGACCACCGAGGTGATTGCGAGCGACTTTCCCAACAAGGGACTCGTCTTTCCCAAGTCCGACGAGAAGCCGGCATTCCAGACCCGCGATGAAATCGCTCGACAGATTCAAAGAGAGCGACTCGACGACGACTGCGCAGAGCAGGCTATGGGAATGTCTTTTCTTGACCCTGCCCGATGTAGCTGAGCTTTTGGAACACGTGAAGTCTTACGCGCTCCATCCGTGGATTTACCCCATGGTGTGCTTCGCCGCTCACACGGCGCGCGACGATCAGCAGCTCCTTCGCGCCAAGGTCGCCGACGTCGACTTCGAGGCCGAGACCGTCTTGATCCACGAGATGAAACGCCAGAGGGGCGCAAAACCACGCGTCGAGCCCCGTTGTCGCCCTTCCTCGTCGACGTCCTATCGGCGTGGCTCAAAGAGCATCCTGGCGGCCCGCAACTGTTCTGTCAGCCGTCCCAGGTCGGTCGGAGTCGCAGAGCGCAGCCCGACCACTGGGCACAAGGGCATGGCGACGAGAGCAAGTACGCAGAAGGACCGACAGGCCGGCGTACGCACGCGTGTGCCGGCGCCGAGCTCGCCGTTGAGCAAGGATGAGGCCCACGACCATCTGCGACGCACGCTTCGCGGCAGCAAATGGGAGGTAATCCGCGGCTGGCATATTTTTCGGCACAGCTTCATTTCGTGCTGCGCATCGGCGGGAGTCGACCAGCGGTTTATTGACGAGTGGGTCGGCCACACGACCGAGGAAATGAGGGAGCGGTATCGCCACCTGGTGCCGTCAACCCAAAAGACCGCGATCCGAACAGTATTCGGATGAACCGCGGCGATGGCGATGGCGGCGGTCGAGAGCATGCTCGCCGCCAGCAGCCGGGCTCGTCTGGGTCGAGTCAATGATTCGCGACGGGCGTTCTCCTGAGCAGACCGTCTCGCTGGTATCGAAGCAGCTCGTCGTGCGAGATCACCCAGGAGGCCGAGGCGCCGCGGCCGCTCTGGCGCTTTCGACCGCGAATACGTCCGAGCCTACACCATTCACGCACAGTGAAACTAGCCTTGCCAACGAGGCTCGCGAACTCGTCGATCTCGTAGAAATCCTTGGTCTGCTGGCGCTGCACCAGCTGCGCCACCATGCTCTCGATTCGTTGCAGGCGCTCGTCACGTTCTTGATCAGTCATCGCTCGATCACTCCACTCTTTCTTCGTTCAACGCGAGACCCGGTAGGATTTCACAAGTTTTCGCACGCGCTTCGCCGCCCGTTCCACCGCATCGTTCCACTTCCGTCCCGATTTGATCAGGTCGGCAAAGGATTCGCCGCTCCATTGCAGGTCGTCGATTGCTGCGATCGCCTCGGCCTCGCTCAGCGCCACACTTGGCTCGCCGAGCTCGAATTGTATCGCCCCGAGCGTCCTCCTCCCTGGCCGCCTTGTCGATCGCGCGGTAGGCGGTCCACTCGGCCTGATCCCATCGGTCCCCGGAGGCCTGCCCGCGCTTCGGCAAGATCGGCCCAGCGTTGCCGCCACTCAACCGGCCACCAGGCGACGACCTCGCGCCAAGAGTAGCCGGATGGAATCGGGGGTGTCTTCCTCGGCCCAGGACTCACCGCCGCCGAGCTCGTGAGGATCGCGATCAAGTCGCGCCTGTAGGCACGGATCAAGTCCCGGTCCGACTCCGAGATCTCGTCGTACTCGACAACGAGCTGCCCATCCTCGACGTCGAGTGACATGCCTCGCGAGCGAAGCATCTCGAGAACTAAGTGCGCCTTCATGTTAGAAGGCCTCCTTGCGCGGGGCGCGGCACCTGTGCCTCCGGCGCTGATCGGGCGTTTGCTATCAATGACCGCTGCTTTGTCACTGGACGCCTTCGCTCGACCGGCCGGGCCCTGATCCGCGGAATGGGACGCCATGCTCGCCCCTTGGCTCCTGGCTTGCGCAGGAACGACCTGCCGAACCAGGCTGCTTTCCTGAGTTTTTTTCATCGCCAGGTCGTCTGGGCCGGTTGGGCCCGTTTCTGAATCAGGGTGCAGGCGGTCGGCGTGAACATGCAGAACGGCGTGCCTCTTTCCGGCCAGGTTCCGGCGTACCGTGATCCGGCGCCGGGCCGAGTCCGTGCCTACGAGGACCTGTTTTTCTGCCAGCCGCTTGTGGAGGGTAGCCATGGTGACCGTCAGCGCGTTCCCGTGCTCCCTGGCGAGGTTGTTGGCAATCGCGTACGCGGCTCCAGGATCGAGATACAGGTCGTTTCCCTCGAGCCAGCCAATGCAACGACCGCGGGGCTCCCAGGGGGCATCGCGCCAGGATTCGTTTTCGGCGCCAACCCGTTGACGCCAGCCCCAGGCGAGGGCGCATCGTCAGGATGACCGCCGTCGGGATTGGCCACGTACGCAACGCCCGATGAAAGTGCCGAGGTGAGAAGCTCGAAATATCTCGTGCATGGATCGGCGTCGGCGTGGAGAACGCTCTGCACGAGGGCTGCGATGTTCGAGCGCGTCTCGGCAACGCCGGCGCAGGTTCTCGGCTTCAACGAGATTGACCGCCCCGGTTTCAACAGCAAATTCGAGGAAGAGGTCAAAGCCCGCGATGAGCGCGGCCGAGCCGGCCTTCGTCCGTCGGTGTGCCGCTTCTCCCACGCCATCCCGAAGATGTTGCGTGTCGGCTTTGATGTGCGCCACGAGCTTGTCGAATTGAGGTGCGATCCAGGCAATGTACCCCGCCATCGCCCGAGCATAGGCCCCGGCCGCGGCCAATATCTGGCATTCCGACAAGCGGCTGAAATTGACGTCACCGGGGCCGACCTCGATCACGAGCATCCGAGCGCGGAGCGAGTGCCCCAGTGGGATATCCTCCCCCGTCGATACGATGGTTCCCCTGGGCGGCTTCACCGGCCGCAGCTCGCCGTCAGCCCTCAATCGCTGTCGACCGCTGAGGTTCCCCTGGGCCCGCACCACCCGATCGGCGTCGCGATGAGCACGCGCAATATCAGACTGAGCCCCGACCGGACAGAAGTCGTCAACGACGAGTACGGCGTCCTTCGCGATAAAGCCGATCGCCTCGAGCGAGTTCCCGGTCGATGACCAGCTAGCCGGAAGATGGCGCGCGTCCATCCCAGGGCCGAAATGTTGCTGAGCGAGCGCGGCCAGCTCGGTCTTGCCAGTGCCTGTGAGACCTGACAAGTGAAGCGTCGAATCCGCGCCCGGCAGGACGGCGCGGTACACCGTCGCCAGAAGCGGGAAGATCACACTGTCTGGCCCGAGCCCGCGAAAGATATCCAGAGTCTCCTGGACCGACTTGATCAGGGTGGCACGTTCCGGAGGCTCAGGCAGCGTGTACCGTTCGAGCGCTGGTGGCAAATTGACCTGTATATCCTCAACCGGCCCATCTGGCCCAATTGCGCCCCCGGCATGGAGATAGACCCATTCGTCAGCGATTGAACGCCACCCGGTGTGGCCGTAGACCGTGCGCGTCTTCAAGTCGGACGAGAGCGTTTGAACCGCGGCCCGAACATGTTCTCGAGCACCTGCATTCGCACTGACGACTGCCTTACAACCCCAATGCATTAAAGGCCACTCGCCACGCATGAACTCCTCGGCCGAGATCTCGATCGCCGGGAAGTCGCCGCCTTCAGCTCTTGACCCCTCGATCCGAAGCCGGCGCCTCTGCTCGGCGCCGTCGTCATACGTGATCTGCTCGACGATGATCGCGGCGAAGTTACACACGGGTACGAGCACGTGATCACCGCCGCGGCCTTCGATAACCCGACAGATCCGGCCTCCCTCGACGCGATACGGGGCAGGCGTTGCTGGCTCCGGTTCCGCGTCAGATTCATTTACCATGCGCACGGTATCGCGGTCGGCCGCCTCGGCGGCATTTGAGTTTTTCTTCGACTTACGACGTGTTTGATCATGGCTCTTGCGTCGGCCGCGTGGCTTTGCGTCGCCACCGGCGGCCGTGTCGTCTGAAGAACCCTCTGCACCGGCTGGTTCCATCGCAGGTGCGTCCGGCGCGTTAGGAAGAATGCGACCTTGGTTTCCATGAACAGCAGCTTCCAGGCTGTAATGGTCACACCACGCAGAAAACTTTGGATAACGCCCGCCCCAGCCCGGAAGCGAAACGACCCGGCCATGCTCTGCCCCGCTGATCAGGGCCTCCGTTAGAGCAGCCTCGGCTCGCGCTCGGTCCTCGTCGGTGTCCTTCGCCAGGATGATGACATGACGGCCCTTCACGCGTTCCGGGATTGCCGCGACCAAGCGGCAGTCTGCGTCTCTCCACCGGCGACCAACGATCTCGAGCTCGTTTGTGCTCGGCACGAGAATCAATGGACCAGGGGTGGAATTATGCAATTCAATCGCGTTCCGGGGTGGAACGTCAGAAATTTTCTTAGTACAATTGTTCACTGCTGGTTCTCCGAAAATTGCCCGGCAGAGGGGTGTCATCCCTCCGCCGGGTTTCATTCCATGAATTCACTTAGCATTATTTGTTAGGCCGACGTTCCACGCGGGACCGTCCGGGCCGGAGCCGATGTCGTTGCGGTCTGCTCGAACGTCGGCCCGAGTCTGCAACAGGGCTCCCAGCAACCCGGCGCACTCGCTGCAAAGACTGAAGCTTTTGCGGACTGTCAAAGCGGGCTTGCTCCCTGCGAGCCAACGCGCAAGCGCCGGTCGACCACAGCGGTCGCAGGGGTGACTGGCGGTCCTGAAATGATCGCCTTCGCGGATCACGTTACTGCACTCCTTCGGCCGCATCGGCTCTTGAGCCATCGACGGCCGTGGAACGCGCGTGGCGGTCCAGTCCGAGATCGCGAGACGCCTGGACGGAAATGCGAAGCAAGCTCCGCAGGAGTTTGGCTTCCTTGTAGTTTCGGGCAAGTTCCTGTTGCACTACCTGGGGCGACGGGATGGGGAAGTCGCTCGCGGCCATGGCTGATCTCCGGGGTGACGCGTTTTGCTCGAACGAAGGAATCCTACGCCGGCCGAGGTGTCTACTTCGTTACGTGTGCGTTACCTCAAAACGGAACTCTTTCAGCACCCAATCGGCCCGGACAAAGAGGTGGAGTGGGGATCCGAGTATGACGAGCGCCCGGTTCGCCGCGTGTGTGTTCTTGCGCACCGCCTCAGGGGTGACACGAGCGTGATGGACATCCCGCATCACGTCATCGAACGGCGCGGATTCGCGATTCGACATATATCTCACAAGGCGTGCTGGTCCGCCTTTCCGATCTTTCTCGAGCGCGGTCGCCCAGATCTCGTACGGGATCAACCGTTGGATCTCGCACTTGAATTTTTCGATCAGGTCCTTCTCGATCCGCAATAAACGGAACGACGGTTTTGAAGCGTCGGCATTCAGGGAAAAGCTCATCCGGTTCATGATCATCGCAAACGGATGCTTGAGCTGATCCCGCTGCATGATGCTCGGAATGCCGGCCCGCTCGTCGAGCTGGTCTGCCAGGCAGAGGAGTTTATCGAAGCTCGCCGCCTTTTCGAGAATCTCGGTCGCCGGTACGACCGTGGGCGTCTTGTGCAGCGCTGTCGGCGCCACCACGTGGAGACCGTATTTCCGCTCGTCGACAATGACGTATGGAAACTTTTCTATAGCCGCAACTAATGACTCTCCCGCGCGGAGAAGCTGTTCAACTATTGAGACGGCATCGCGCTCGGCGGTGCTGATCATCGAGTGCCCTTAGTGGTGTAGTATGGGCCGGCCGCCCGCCGCGCCCGCTAAGGGTCAAGCACGACGCGGCGACCGCTTGATTCGACAGTTTGCAACCCGCCGAATCGTCCCACCGCGCGATTATACTCACGGGAATTATTTGAGGTTATTCGGTCCCGATAAAACACTTTGGGAAGCTACGCCTTGCGCAAATCGGCTACCCCAACAGTATTTCCCGCCTTAAGCCGTTTATGTACAATAGATCAGGTACAGCAACAACTTACGAAACGGCCATCTAGACGTTTAACACCCATCGTCAGAACACGTATTAGTGGTAGCCGATCGAATCCCGATCGTCCTTCGAGGCTCGCCATCGCCATGTTCCGCACACTCGGTTATGTTCTCGGTTCAACTGATCATCGCGGTGTCGTGAGCGCGGAGTTGCAAAAGAAGGCGATCGAGGAACATTGCCGCCTACACGCGCTCCAGCTTGACGGCGTCTACATCGACCGGGCCGCGTCCGGTGATCAACCTCTCGAAGATCGTGAAGCGGGCGGCCGACCGGTTCAGTCATGCGCCGTGGCGATCACATTGTCGTCGGCAGCGTTGACCGACTCGCTCGTTCGTTTCTTGAGTTCGCGCAAATTCTGGACACATGGATCAAGCGTGGCGTGATTATCCACGTGCTCGACCAAGGCTATGTGCTCGACCCGAGCACGTCGCACGCCAGGGCCTTGGCGAGACTCGTGGTGAGCTTCGCCGACAGTGAGAGCCGGATGGCCGCCCAGCGCACCCGCAAAGCCCTCGCCGAAACGAAGGCAGCAGGCCGGCGGCACACACGGATCGCGCCGTTCGGGTACAAGTGGCAGCGACGGGGAAAGCAGACGATCATGGTCGCCGTGGAACGGGAACAGGAGATCATGCACCAGGTCGCAAAGCTGCGATTTGAAGGC
This sequence comes from uncultured Planctomycetota bacterium, assembly GCA_963818265.1. Classification (GTDB taxonomy): domain Bacteria; phylum Planctomycetota; class Planctomycetia; order Isosphaerales; family Isosphaeraceae; genus CAWFRS01. Next base: position 387,863 of record CAWFRS010000007.1, read on the forward strand.
TATAGTATTGACGAAATTCGGCAGTACGCCGCCTATGAATGGCAGGTCCGCAATCGAAACGGCAGGGATTTTGGGCACAAAGAGATTGCCAAGATGGCCTTGGGCGGTGCCAAGTTAATGCGCGCCGAAGAAGCTGGAAAGGGCTGAGAGCTGTTTCTGGGTCATCGCAGAGGCGTCGTCTTCGTCGCTCCAGCGTCAGCCAGTCTTAATCTTGCCGGCCACGCTGCCGACGCCCTTTTGTGCGCTAAGGCAAACGCGTATGGCCTGCGTGAGAGTAGGCAGTTGCCCAGGCGCAACACGGGCCCACTCATTGGTCAAACATCCTGCGCTGTAACCGCGACTTCTCGGTGATGTCGCGGAACTGGGAACGCACCCTTTATGGTCGCTCAGACCTTAGTTGAACACGGAACGTCGAGTCTTGTCGACTCTCGACGATCTCGCCTGACCGCGCACCACGCTCGCCACAACCCGTCCTCGAACCGGCAAACGGACGTCCTCGAGAGTCTCGATTCAGAGTGGTGGTTCGAGTGTACGCCTCCTGCTTGCAAAGGCGTCTAGGCCAAGAGGAGCCGCCCATCAGACCGATAATCGTTAAACTCGCCCGACTCTTAGAAGGGTGCTTCGGTCGATTACACCGAACAGCGCAATGCATCGAGTCTACGGCTGTCCTGAATCCACTCAAGCAGAGCCGGCGTGCAATCGCTCATATCATACTACTCAACAGCGAAAGGCGATGGATGCCGGCGTCGCGTTCTTGCACATGCCCCACGCATCCTCGCCAAATTGACGTTCGCGGCACGCGAGACCCAGGTGGTCGATAGATCATGCGGTGTGATAGTTGTCGAAGTAGTCCACGAATTTCGTTTGCAGCCCCTTCGATGGGTCTCGAAGGTCGGCAATAAATCTCGGGAAGTGTTCGATGATCGTCCTAGTCGTGCTGTGCGGATTCATCCGATAGACGTCAATCACGCCGGATCCAGAGGGATTCGACTCATGCACAAGCTTGAAGTCGGGTTCGCCGGCGTCGTTGTGAATCCAAAGGCCCTTTTTGGTGTAACCAAGGTGGTACATCCCGTTGCGAATGCGATTGCGGAAAGCGATGACCTTGAGAATTTCAGGATCAAGATTTGGCGGCCAAGTCACATTCGGTGGCTGGGGTAGTTTGTCGCTGTACACGCCATTCGCTGGCGTGAACTTCGGGTACACGTTGCAGAAGCCAATATTGAAGTCTTCGCTTGACGTTTTCGCCGGCGCCGAACCAGGGTTTAAGGTCTTACCGATCATCTCGAAGTAAGAAAAGCAGACCGACACCAAGCCGTAGGCGGCGTGCGACCAGATCGACGGATTCCGCGCGGCCTCGATCTGCTTCAACATTTCCGCCGCGACGCCGAGCTGCCACACCTCGACTCGACACTCAAACAGGTCGATCTTTTCGACGGTGGTCATCGTGAGCGGCATCGACTTCTGCAGGTCCATGGGTGCCATGATTACTTTGCCCATGTTGAAGTCGATGAAGCGGCTGGTCCGAAACGGCGGCATCGCCACCGTTATCGTCGGAGATAAACGCCGGAAGAGCCATGAGCCCGCTTCAGCGATCCGGAAAGACACGTTGATCCTCTCGCGTACCGAGGTCCGCGGCCTCAAACCTTCTGTACAGGAAATTGTGACGGCTACCGCGGCTGGGCTGATCCTGACTCCTGGCTTAGCCCTTCACTCGGCGAGCGCGATAGCTGTGGCCCCCTCTTCGTATTCGTCCTTTAAGGCGAAATCCACCACCTTCGTCAAGGCGCTGTCGGCGGTGTTGAACACAGCCCCATCGTGCCAGTGGTGAATGCCGTGGGCCTCGAACGCCGCCGTGAGCGCTTGCAGGTGCGTATATTGGGCGGCTATCGCGCGGGAGAATTTGGCGTGATCTCCTTCCACATAGTCGATGACATAGCAGCAGTCCAGCAGGTAGCGGTCGGAAATATCGGTACCCTTCGCGTCGAGTACTTGCGACACAACGACCTTCCCATGGAAAGTCGGGATTAGCGGACGGATAGCATCGACCGTCATCGCGATCTCGTACGCAGCGACTTCGGATTTGAACACTGCCCGTCGCCGTATCGGTTCTTGATCACCGAGGTCAAGTAGGTCGTTCTCGCCCCGAACCTTGAACAGCTTGTACACTTTGCCGTTATAGGGGTGGCGGAAGACGGTCGAGAAGAATCCAAAGCCGATTTGGTGTTGCATCCGGAGCTTCAGGGGCTGGCCGGCGGGCCCTTCATTATGATCGATGTCGTCTTCGTCCCCGCTGAGATTCGCGTCAAGCGCAGCCTGGATACCTTCAACGTCAGCGCCGACACCGAGGTTGACGACCGCCAGTGGATCGGCAGCGGTGCCGCCTGCGTTCGTCTCGACCACGTAGCCGAAGCCGCAAGCGTCTAGGAGCTGAGTCACTTCATTCAGCTGGTCGTGGCCGATGGGGATGTACGGAGCAACCCCCTCCGAGTGAACGCGCACGTTCGCGCGCTGGTTTTCGAGATCGCTCTGCTGCCGATCGATCATGATGAATTCCTACCTCAGCCAGAACCTTCCAAGCGGATCACCCAGGCGCCTAGAAACTCAGTGCCAACAGGCCAGAATACCAAACAACGGTGGACTGCTCCAGTGCAGCACGACGGGTACGGCACCAGCGCACCAGTATGCTGCCGAATCCGCCCGCCGCGGCGCCGGGTGAGCCGTGCTCCCGCGTGGGTCGGGCGCCTTCGAGGGCCCCGCATCCTTGGGAAACTACGGTGAAAGTGGCTGCAGGTCGGTCTTATAGTCGCGGACAGGTCCAGCGTTTGCTCCGTCAGCATGGCTGCTCAAGACCCGCCGAGTTCCGGTCGATTATCCTGAACACTTACGGTTTTTCGAGCAGACGAACCACTCACGACGATTCATACCCCCCCTGAAAATTCCGCGCAATCGGATTGCGCGAGCATTTCCACTAGCTTGGGGGCCTGCCTTGGTGTCCACCACCCGCCGCATAGCGGCGCGGCTACGCCAGGTAGCGGCGGCCCCCGGAGTCCGCACCGCTCGCGATCCCGGCTCTTGAACACGGCTCGCAACAGCATGATGCCGACACCAGGGGACCGTCTGGCCCACGCTCATGGTACCGCGAAAGCATCGATCAGCTTGGTTTCCGCTTCCTCGCGGCGTCGGCCCGCCTGACGACATTGACGGCCGAGGCTTCGAGCGCGTCACAGATCAAGAACAGCGTGTTCAGCGTCGGTGACTTCAGATCTCGTTCGAGTTGGCTGATGTACGGGCGCGACAGTCCGGCCCGGAATGATAGCTCTTCCTGGGTGAGATTGGCTCGTTCACGCAATCGCCTCAGTTCACCGCCCAACATGGGACGGGAGCTTAGCCGACGCCATCCGGCGTGTCGGTAAACTATAGGTTACAGGATGCGATTGGTTTACTATCGAGCGGTTGGCCGACGCGGGTCATCGCGACTGCCGCCCCGTGCCGCGCGACGATCAGCACAGTATGTTCACCGATGAAAGGACAACCCGATGCCGCGATCTGATCGAGACGATTCGCATGAAAGACTTCGTGACAGGTTGACGGACTGTGGTTTGAGTCCAAAGCTGGTCGACCACTGGGTTTCCACGTTTTCGAGCGAAAACATTTCTGCGATCACAGTCAACAACATCTGCCGACTGTTATGGGAGATTCATTCCACAAATAACGAACGCATAACCAGCTTCAATCAGCAGGTAGAGTCAGAAAAGGCGACGCGCCAAGTCTTCCTCGAGCGAATCAAAGAGTTTGTTGGCGAAACGATCGCCGAGCTCGAGAACTTTGCCAATGACGCGCGTGCTGCTCACGAGCTAGGCATTTGGCTTTCACGCAAGGAAAAGGCGGAGTTGTTCGTAGCCTTGCCTAACGACGTGACGCACTCGGCGTAGCTCGGGCACTTGACCGACCGCGACATCCACGCTTCTCCCGAACGCCCCACCAAGGCACAGGGCCGGCCACGCCGCCGCCCCGCACACCCGCGACGGCCGCACCGACCCCGGCGGCCCGGCCGCCCCAGCCCCGTGCATCGGCGACCAGACAGCGACGGCGGGGCCATCCTGCCCCAGCACGTGGCGCCGCCGTCGTGGCGGCTAAGCGGCATCCTGCCCCTGGCCCGCCGGCATCCTGGCCGGCTGCCACGCGTGTGCCATGCTCCTCGGCCATCGCATCCTGACTCTCGACACGCGCCCCGTACGGCCAGATCGCGCGCACCTGGCCGACGATGCCAAGGTCGTGCCCATCCTGGCCATCCGTAATACGTCACCGCACGGTCTTCGGCCGACGCGGCTCGATCAGACCGAAGATGGTTCGGGCGGGCCAGACAAAACGCCCGACATACCATGGCGAGCGTCAACGCATCGTCGCGCGAGTCATCCCCGCCCACGGTCTCAACCTCCGAGCCGCCATGGTCACGCGGCACACGAGTCCCCGACGGCCACAGCCCGCGACGCTCCGCGTGCCCGGCCAGCCGCAGCGGGCCGCTTCGCTCCGGTCCTGCCGGCCCGACCCCCGCCGCGGCCGCCCGGTCCCGCTCCGCTCAAGTCCATCCGCGGCTATACCCTTCAACATGGCGGGGCATCGTGCCCAACCTTGGGCGTCGCGTTCGCGGAAGCCTCATTTGACCGGGAAGTAGATAGATCGGCAATTCATTCTGCCGAGAGTCGTCAATAGTCGTCCGCGGAATGATAATCATCCCGTATGATTGCTGCGCCAAATCCCTTATGCCGAACCCACCGAAATGCCCGATCTGATGTAATCACTGCGATATCGATCGGACCTCCGCATAGAGGCGTGTACGATGAGAATTTGAAAGCTTTGACCGTAACGTAAATCATCGCAAAGACCCAATCAACGGCTTCCCTCAGCGGCAGATTCGTGTGCGGTGCGAACGTCATGACCCGAGAGGCTTCGTCAAATTCCGCGGCACTTCCGGGCCATTTTCCGGAGTTCAGGATTTTGTATCTTGCAACAGGATCAATTCCAAGGATGACTCGATCCGTCACACTCGGGCAACCCCAGAACTTCCAAGTCGGCTTTGGCGTCAACTCTGTGATAGAACCTGCTCTATCGCACGAAGGTCCGTATAGGATTTGAAACGCCCGGGGCGTTCGATCAGGCAAGAAATAACCGGCAACACAGAAGCCGCCGCCAAAAATTGAAAGTTGGCTGAGCTGCTGCTGTTCCGCCTCAGTCAATTCGACCGTATTTTTCTTAAGAGCGAGTTCCTTTGCCTGTTGGATCACGTCTCCATGGTATCTTTCAAACAGGGCCCATACCGCCTCTTTCCACCAACCGATTGCATCTTCGATGCTGCTCACTGTTCCGCAGTCAATTGCGTCACTCAATTCGGCGGCCATGGTTCGGTATGGCTTGTCACCTAGTTGCGCTAAACCCCAGCTGATAACCCCGAGGGTCCCACGTTCTCCGATTTGAAAAAGCTTCTGAGTATGTTCAAGCTGCTGCGGATGTTGATATCCGCCACCGGGGGCTGGCAATGACGATGAGCTGTCAGCTCCCAAAACGACTCCCTCGTCCGTCAGAAAGCAAGCAGCAATCGTCATCGTATTATCCGAGTGGGAACTGGCTTCATGTGAGTATGCAGCTCGCGGCAGAGTTTACCAGAGTTGCGGCGATGTCGTATGAACCTCAAGATGTGTCACGCCGAATTGCCGACAGTGTCCCGGCCTCCCCGCCCAACTGTTCAGTCGACGTCGACACAGCCGTTTTCTTGAAGATCGCGGGCCTATTCGGCCTAAATTCTTGCGCGACAAAATGCGCCTAAGATCAAGGGCGGGTATCGGCCCAGGCAGTCATTCAGCGAAAACACTCACTGCCCTATCGCCTCACCGCCAGCCTGTTCCCGCAAGGCCTCATAGAGCCCAGCCGGGCCGAGCAGCACTTCCTTGATCGCGCTACGCACAGCTTCCGAGCCGAGCGCCTGCATGCTCATCGCCTTGTGCGCCTCAAACGCGTCGATGAACGCGTTCGTCAGCTCGGTATTGAGATCGGGTGAGTTGGCGAATTGCTCTTTCGTGTTGTTGCTCGCTTGCTGCTGGAGCGTCGCCGACTCCAGCAGCTTGCCCCTGATCACGTTGTTGACGTACACCAGCTTGTCCTGGTCGGTCAGCTCGCCCGCGAACAGCTCGTTCACGCTGCTCGATGATCTCGTCTAAGAGCGCTTTCTGCTTCTCCTGGACGCTGCCGCTGCCCGCTTCGGTGATCGGTTCCAGCTTGGGCGGATCGCCGGCACCCAGCGGCATCGCACGCTGGCCCTGGTTTTTCAGGTTATGGTGCGTCAGCACGACCTTGGACAGGTCGATGCCTTCGCGCTCGCGGCCAAACTCCAGCAGCGGCAGCAGCCTGCTTGTAGAAGATCGCTCGTTTCTCGATCGCCGTGTTGCCGTAGTCGAAGATCTGAGACAGGAACGTGTAGAGCCGCAGGAACGCCCCCATGTCGCGCTGGAACAGATCAGAGCGCGTCTCAGCTCGTGCCGTGGCCTCCTCCATGGCCGCCTTGTTCTTCTGCGCCTCGGCCAGCTTGAGGGCCTCGGTCGCCGCCTTGTAGCGCTTCATGCAGGCGGTCGACCACGGGCTCGACGGCGGCCGCCAGCTCGCTCTGCTTGGCATTGCGGCTTCAGCTCGACGGCCACGACGCGATCGACCTCGAAATCATCGTAGTAGCCGGCGGCGTCGAGCTTGGCGCGCAGGTTGTAAACCAGGTTCGGATCGGTGACGTTCGCCAGCTCGGCCGTCGCGTAATACGTCTTGAACGCCGCGAGCACGTCCTCGGTGTCGTTCACGAAGTCGAGCACGTAGGTCGTGTCCTTGCCCGGGTGCGCACGGTTGAGCCGCGACAGCGTCTGCACCGCCTGGATGCCCGCGAGCCGCTTGTCGACGTACATGCCGCACAGCAGCGGCTGGTCGAAGCCCGTCTGGAACTTGTTGGCGACGAGCAGGATCTGATAATCGTCGGTCTTGAACGCCTCGCGGATGTCGCGGCCCCGCAGGTTGGGGTTGAGCGTCTGGCTGGTCTCGGTGACCGGGTCGGGCCCGGTTCCTTGTCGTTCACCTCGCCCGAGAACGCCACGAGCGTGCCGATGCCGTAGCCGCGATCCTTGATGTACTTGTCGATCGCGAGCTGCCAGCGCACGGCTTCCTGGCGGCTCCCCACGACCACCATCGCCTTGGCTTGCCCCTTGAGCAACGGCGAAACATACTGGCGGAAATGCTCGACCACGATCTGCACCTTCTGCGCGATGTTGTACGGGTGCAGGCGCACCCAGCCCATGATTCCCTTCAGTGCGGCGCTGCGCTCGACCTCCTTGTCGTCGTAGTCCTTGCCGTTGTGGGCCAGGCGGAACGCGAGCTTGTAGGCCGTGTAGTTCTGCAGCACGTCGAGGATGAACTTCTCCTCGATCGCTTGCCGCATCGAGTAGACGTGAAACGGCGCCGGCAGGTTATCCTCGCCGGCGGCTCGCGTCGGGTTCGGGCCGGGTGCCGAAGAGTTCCATCGTCTTGGCCTTGGGCGTCGCCGTGAACGCGACGATAGGTGATCCCGCCGATCATCGGCGCGTGCGGCCATCTGCGCCGCCAGGATGTCCTCGCTGCTGATCTCGCCGCCGTCGCCGAGTTCCGTCAGCTCCTCGGCGGTGAGCACCGCCTTGAGCTTGGCGGCCGCCTCGCCGGTCTGCGAGCTGTGCGCCTCGTCGGCGATGACCGCGAAGCGCTTGCCCTGCGTGGCGGCCAGCTTTCGCACCTCTTCGAGTGCGAAGGGAAATGTCTGGATCGTGCAGACGACGATTTTCTTGGTCGCCCGAGAGTGCCGCGGCGAGTTCGCCGCTCTTGCTGCTCCTCCTCGCCCTTGATCGTCGCGACCACGCCGGTCGTCCGTTCGAAAGTCGAAGATCGCTTCCTGCAACTGCGTGTCGATCACGTTGCGGTCGGAGACCACCAGCACCGAATCGAACAACTTCTTGTGCTCGGCGTCGTGCAGGTCGGCCAGGAAGTGGGCCGTCCAGGCGATCGAGTTGGTCTTGCCCGAGCCGGCCGAATGCTGGATCAGGTACTTGCTGCCCGGCCCGTCGGCCAGCACGGCCGCCTGGAGCTTGCGGGTGGCATCAAGCTGATGGAACCGCGGGAAGATGATCTTCTCGATCTGCTTCTTCTTGTCCTTCTGCGCGACGAGATAGCGACCGAGGATCTCGAGCCAGCTCTCGCGCTCCCAGACCTGTTCCCAGAGGTAGGCCGTGCGGTGGCCGCCGCCGTTGGCGTTCACCGGGTTGCCGGCCCCGCCGTCGTCGCCCTGGTTGAACGGCAGGAACACCGAGCTCGTGCCGTCCAGCCTGGTCGTCATGTGCACTTCGCTGATTGCTGACGGCGAAGTGAACCAGCGCCCCGTTCGGAAACGAGAGCAGCGGCTCGGCGGCCTGGCCCTTGGGCTTGGGCAGGCGATCGAAGCGATACTGGTCGATCGCGTCGTCGACGCTCTGCGTGAAATCGGTCTTGAGCTCGGCCGTCGCCACCGGGATGCCATTCAGGAACAGCACAAGGTCGATGCTGTTCTCGTTGTGCAGTGAATACCGCACCTGGCGGACGACCCGCAGCCGGTTGGCGTCGTACCGGGCCAGGATCTCGGGGTTGATCGCCAGGGCCGGTTTGAACTGCGCCAACGCCAGCTTGTTTTGCAGGCCCAGCATCTCGATCCCATGCCGCAGAACATCGAGCGTCCCGCGCTGGTCGATCTGGTCGCGCAGCCGGCCGAGCAAGGTCTCGGTTGCATGTGCCCCATGGTTCTTGACGATCGCGTCCCAGGCCTTGGGCTGGACGGCTTGCACCCAGGCGAGCACGTCCTCGGGGAACAGGGCTCGTGCCCGATCGTATTTGGCCGCGTCGCCGACGCTCGTACAGCCAGCCGTGCGCGGCGAGGTACTCGCAGATCTCGACCTCAAGATTGATCTCGGTGTGCACGCTCATGAAGCCTCACCAGGGGATTGGCGTTTCAACTCGTCGAGCGTCTTGCCGTCCTTGCCCTTCCACTCGAACCAACCATTGGCATTTCGGCCCGTCAATGCGATGGTCGCCATGCTCGGCGACCCGAAGAGATGGTCCTTCAGGAAGAACACCTTGTCGCCTTCGGCGCGCATCACGCCCGTCTCGAGCAGCTTGTTTCGGAAGCGTTCGTCAGATGTTCCGATGATCGAAGGAACGTTCGCGCGCCGCCCGACAGAACCTTTCAGGACCACGAACCCCTCGGGCGTATACAAGCCACGACCGTCGGTGCCCGAGGCCTTGCAATAGAAGATTTCTTCCGTCTTGGACGAAGATGACGGGACCGGCGTACTCACCGCATCAAACACGGGATATCCCAGGGTGGCCAGCAAGACCTGCCCGGTCTCGAAGATCTCCAGGCAGTCGGCTTCCAGCGGCGGCGGCGTGTGTGGTTTGCTGCCGCCGTTGCCGTTGTCATTGGAGTACCGGCCCGCCCTGGCAGCCGCCTGCAGGCAGTGCCACTCCAGAAAGAGCGCGTGCGTCTGGGTCAGGCTATTGGTGCGTGAGATCAACACCAGCGCACGCTGCCAGAATTCCTTCTCTTTGTTGTGTTTCACGAGCCGGGCGCGGAGGTCGCCTGTCTGGCCGATATAGACCTTTGGATCGGGGCCGTTCTCCAGGCCGCCGAAGAGGAAATAGACGGCCACCTGGCCGCTCTCGGGCATCTTGAGGAAGTCGGGCAACAGACTCCTTGGGACCTCGATCACCTGGACGATCCGGGTGGTGATCTCGGCGAAGCGGATCCCACGTGGGTCGCCGCCAGGCAGATAGATCTGGATCGTCTTCGGGATAGGACTCATGCGGCCGCCTCTTCTTCGACTGCTTCGGCCTCGGCCAATCCGCGCACGTCGATCTTGCCGGTGACGGCCGCCGAGATAAGGGCGGTTCGGCGTTCTTGGAGGAGGTCGATGGCACGTTGCGCTTCGGCGGTGAGGGCGTCAAGCTGCCCTAATTCGGTCTCCAAGAAGCTAACGATGGCCTCCTGTTCATGACGCGGTGGCCGCAAGAACGGAGCGTTTCGCACGCGTTCCTGACTGATATTAGGATCCTTGCGGGAGCTTTCAGCGCCGATCATCCAGTATGGGCGATAGTGTTGCATGAACCGGAAAGCATACTCCGAGCTTTGGGTTGCCGATGGCAAGACGCCGCAGATGGCCTGATTGATGGCTGCTGAGATCGCGAGTATCCCGTTTTTTCCGACAGTACCGTCACCGCCGTACATCGCCACCATTACAGTCGCCCGCGGCAGTACCGAGCACGCGGTATCGGATAGCGCCTGTTCGGTAATAAAGACTTCCACGCTTCGCAAGACATCGTTGTTGAGGTCGGTGGTACGGACCCAGGGAATCCCATTTTCTTCATCCGAGTAGTAAAGCTCGTGCTGAGAGGTGTCGGGTGTTCCTCCACTACATGTGCGAAAATAGTTTTTCACCCGTCCGACCTCCCAATGCGCCGGCACATCCCCGAGCCATTCAATGCCGGACGGCTTCATGGGGGCGTCCGGATTCAGGCCCTTGGTGACGGCGTGGGCGATGACGGCCTGGCGTTTTTCTTTCAGCAGTTCAATCAGCCGCCGCTGCTCGGCCACCAGTGCGTCGATCTTGGCATTCTCCCGAGTAACGAACGCTACGATAGAAGCCTGTATTTCGACCGGTGGGACTATCATTGGCATGGCAAGAAGTGTCGCTGAACTCAGGCTGTCCATGATGGCGCCGATAGAGAAGCTCTCGAAGTACTGACGGACCAGCCCGAGCGACAAGTACTGCGATAGGTATCCAGAGTGATACTCGCCATGGGGCAGTCTGAGAATCATCGAGCCAGTACCACAAAGCCAGCCGCTCTCACGTTTCGTCACCAAAGCGCATCGACCAAGCTCGCCCCGTCGCGAAAATACAACGTCTCCGGATTGAAGGCGCTGGTGCGGCAGTCGCGCCAGCACTTTGTCTGGAACTGATATATCTTGGCTCGGCACAATTATTCCATTCACCAGATTCACAGGATTGATGACGGGTGTGCCACCGCTCACGTACTCGTCCGAGTGAAGCTGACTACCAAATGGGCCAGTCTGCACAACGCACGAAAACCGGCGTAGAGACTTTACCGTCCAGCTTTGCGGAATATCACCGAGCCACTCCACCCCGCTGTCCTTGTACCTCGCATACCTCGGCAAGCTCATTTCGAGAGCCCCCCGATCATGGTCAGAATCCGATCGGTGACTCCCTTCAATTCGGCGTCGATCTCCGCCAGATCGCGGGGCGGCTTGAACACGTAGAAATGCCGGTTGAACGGAATCTCATAGCCGACCTTTGTTTTCTCGTGATCGATCCAGGCATCGGGGGCGTGCGGCAGCACTTCACGCTTGAAGTACGTCTCGATCTTCTCCTGCAGCGGCACATTCTCGGTGTCACGCAGGTTGGGGTCGGGCTGCGGCTTGCCCTTCAGCTTGCCTTTTGTGCCGAGCACAATCTTGCCATGCTCGTCGCGTAACGGCCGCTCGACCGTGATCGTGGAATAGCCGAAGTCGTCATTCTTGAAGATCCGGCTAATCGGGACGCCGTCCTTGCGAACCTCCTGGCACTCGCCGAAGAGTCGCGTGATCTCGTCGATGTGCTCGGGGCTCAGCTCCTTGCGCTTGCTCCCCAGACTCTTTCGCATCTTCTGCCAGAAGCCGCTGGCGTCGATCAGTTGCAGCTTGCCCTTGCGGTGCGTGGGCTTGCGATTGCTCACGATCCAGACATAGGTGCTGATGCCCGTGTTGTAGAACATATCGGTGGGCAGGCCGATGATGGCCTCGACCAGGTCGTTCTCGAGCACGTAGCGCCTGATCTCGCTCTCGCCCGATCCGGCCCCGCCGGTAAAGAGCGGGGAGCCGTTCAGGACGATGCCGAACCGGCTCCCGCCGTCGACGGCCGGCCGCATCTTGGAAATCAAGTGCAAGAGAAAGAGCAACGAGCCATCGCTCACCCGCGGCAGCCCCGGGCCGAATCGCCCGTTGAAACCATGATGCTCGGCCTCCTTGCGGACCTCCTTCTCGATCTTCTTCCACTCGACGCCGAAGGGCGGGTTCGACAGCATGTAGTCGAACAGCTTGCCCGGTAACCCGTCGTCCGAGAGCGTGTTGCCGAAGACGATGTTCGTGATGTCCTGCCCCTTGATCAGCATGTCGGCCTTGCAGATCGCGTATGACTCGGGGTTGAGCTCTTGCCCATACATCACCAGCCGGGCCCCCGCGTTCATGCTGGCCAGATGCTCGCCACCCACCGACAGCATACCGCCCGTGCCGGCCGTCGGGTCGTAAAGCGACCGTACCACGCCCGGCTTGGTCAACGCCGCGTCATCCTCGATGAAGATCAGGTTGACCATGAGGCGAATGGCATCGCGCGGGGTGAAGTGCTCGCCGGCCGTCTCGTTCGAGAGCTCGGCGAACTTGCGGATCAGTTCCTCGAACACCGCGCCCATCTGGGCATTACTCACAACCTCCGGGTGGAGGTCGATACCGGCGAATTTCTCGGTCACCAGATAGAGCAGCTTGCACCTGGCCAGTCGGACGATCTGGGTATGAAAATCGAACTTATCGAAGATGTCGCTGACCTCGGCCGAGAACGCTCGGATATAGGCGAACAGGTTCTCCTCGATATGATCCTGGTCGCCCATCAGCTTCTTCATGTCGAGGGGCGACGTGTTGAAGAAGAGCTGCTTCGACTTGCGCAACAAGAAGGGCACCGGGCTGAGCCCGGCCTGCTCTCGCGCAGGCCGAGCTCGGTCAGTACGTCGGCCTTGGTCTTCTCGAGCACGCAGTCGAGCCGCCGCAGTACCGTGAACGGCAAGATCACCTTGCCATACTCGGACTGCTTGTAATCGCCCCGCAGCAGGTCGGCCACGGCCCAGATGAAGGAGGATAGATTCGGATCGTTCATCATCGAACTCTCGGCGCCAATTGTCATGGACAAGGAACACGCTCGCAAACCGTCGAATTCTAGCACGCCCTGGCATCCTGTCCAAGCATGCAGGTCATTGCCCCCCGTCACGCGCTGCCGCACGGTAAGCAGGCACTTGTCCCTCATCGTGGTAACCCACGTCGATCAAGACATTCGTGGCGGGCAGACAAAAGACCCGGCGGACCATGGCCCGCGTCGGCGCGACGGCAGCTTCCATTGTCCACGTGCATGGCGTCCGGCACCGCCCGCTTCAGCAGCCGTCATGCCGTGATTACACGTCATGCCGCCTGCGGGTTCCGCTGCGATTGGCCCGGGCATCCTGACCCGGGTTCCGCCGCCATCGTGGCGGCGAGTCGGTCCCCTCACACCCATTAACCGGGGGGTGTTCGTATCCCTCAAGAACAGGCGGCGGGTCGCTTCGCTCCCATCACGTGTAAGTCCCCCTCCCGTCCCCGTTGGGGAAGCGGGGAGTTAAAGGAGAAAGGGTTTTGCCCGGGCAAGCCAAGGCCAGCCCCGGCGGCCGCCCGTTGGTTGGCCGCCGCACTCGGCGTGTCATAAGCTCATAAGTTCACATCACGATCTTAGCGATTTCACACGCAGAAAATGGCCGCAATTCGGCCAAAATCGCCATTTTGGCCTGGAAAATCATAGTGTACTTTGGTACAATGGCCGTTACCGGCGGCCGGTCCGCCGGGGTGAAAAAGAGTGGCCACGCAACGGGTGATAGCCGTTACGTGGCCGAGATCCGACACCGCTTTCAGGAGAATCGGACCCATGGTCAAATTAGCAAATTCTCACAAGAACGTCGAGCCCCCGCCCGCCGTGCGCCACGGCAAGTGTCGCGTCGTCATCACGATCGGCGCCACGTCGTATTCGCTTCGCCCCGTTCCCACCCAGCCCCGCGGGATCCTGGTCTGGGCATCCGCGCCCTCGACGGCCCCCGCGATGGCGTGGTCTACCGCGTCGCGATCGTCCAGCGCGAGGCCGGTTGCACCTGTCCCGACCACGAGACGACCGGTGCCACGTGCAAGCACCTGATGGCACTTCGGGCCATCGGCATCCTGCCCCGCTCGGCACGCACGGCCCGCGAAGCCGCCGCCCGAGAATCGGCCCGCGCCGCCGGCCGCCCCGCCAAGGCCCGCGCCGACTTGGCCGCCCGGATCCAGCAATCGCCCGCCGCCGCCCCGGTCGCCCCCGCCCGGGCCGGTCGCGACCCGCTGGCCCGGGCCCGCCGCCGTCATGAGCCGGTCGCCCCGGCCTCGCCCGCTTCACCCGCACCGGTCGCCCCGGCCTCGGCCGCAGCGCCCTTCACCAAGGGCTTCCGCGCCGCCGTCAACGACCACGTCACCGCCCTCGCGAAAGGGGGCGCGTGATGCTCGCAGTCGAACACGGCAAGGGTATTCGTTGCATCCACATGCATGGATGGAACACCGATCAATGGTGCCAGCGCTGCCGCAACCACTGGCACGCCACACGCGACGAGGGGATTAGCCCCGCGGACTATGAGCGCGAGTCCGACATTTCGGTCGCGCACGCCGCACTGGTCGCGATGGAGAACGGCACCATCCCGATCTCACCGTTGCTCGCCGAATTCGACCTTGGCATGGCCTTCATGGAACGAATCTCGCCTCAGCCAAACTAGGCGAATGCCACTCGCGGCGCCCGGGTCCAACCAGCCCGAGGCGCCGCCCATTTTGCCTACCTTGCGATTAGAACCATGTCGCGCGGTCGCGGCCGCTGTCCCGCCTGGAGGTGCGCGCAATTTTTTCCCCAATAACTGGCACAATTCACCACTCGGAGTCTTGATATGTACAACATCACCCAGGACCGCTTCGAGGCCGAGCTGCGCAAGATCGCGGCATCGACTTACCGATGGGATCGCCTCATCAGTGAACGGCTCTTATCGCTGGCGAACGCGCTCCACGACCCCGCCGAGCGTTGCGATTGCCCGCTCTGCTCCGAAAGGCGGCTCATCGAGCGCCCCGATCAAGCCGCACTATTACACGCCCGAGGAGGCCGCCCGCGTCTATCGCAATCGCCGACAGGACTGATCACGACGTCCACGGCCCGTTATCCGATCACCAACCTCAGAGGCCAACCGCAATGACGACAGACACCCCGACGATCCACGATGAACCGCCCGGCCAGGCCGAGAAGCGCGACCGACGCCGAGAGGCCGCCTCCAAAGCTGCGGCGACACGTCGCGCCCGACGCCTGGCCGAGAAGGTCGACCAGGCCCTGGCCGAGAGCATGGACCGGGTCGCCGCGCACGTCGCCGAGACGCGCACCAAGGCCACGGCCCTCGCCGCCCAGGTCGCCGCGGACCCGCCCGGTACGCCGACCCTCGCCGAGTTAATTCGCCTGGCGAGAGACAACGCCGCCGAGCCCACGCTTTACCGCCTGGCACACGAAGCGCGAGCCCCCTGGAAACCCTCGCAATGGTCCGCCGAGACCCGCACGCGACTCGCCACGGCCCTTGCCGCGTCGCTCACAGCCCGCAAGACCTCGAACCCGAAGACGATTCCAACCCCCAAAGCGAAAGGATGAACCCATGAGCGTCAAGCTGAGCGTTTCGGTTTCCCGCAAGACCAGCACAGCCAACTATGGCAGTCATGGCGGAACCTGCGGCCTTGAAGTTGAACTGGCGAGCGCGCTGCTCGCCGATCCCGCCAAGCTGGCGGCCACGATCCGCGGCCACTTCGCATTGTGCGAGACCGCTGTCGACGAGGAGCTCGCCCGGCTCGGCCCGGTCGCGACGAACGGCACCGCGCCCGGGCACGCCGCCCCGGCCAAGACCCAATCGGCCGCAGTCACGACCAGGACGCCCAGGACGAACGGCCAGGCCCCGCCCAGGACCGCCGCCCGCCCCGCCGCGGAAGATCCCGGCTCGCACGATCACGACCACGAGCTCGACGACCAGGACGCCGACGACCTCGACGAGGAGAACCCGCCGATCAACGGATCGCAGCTCCTCGGCTGGGCACGCAAGCAACCCCATGACGCGAAAGGATTCCTGATCGGCGCTGGCAAGAAGCACGGCTTCCCGCCGCGCATCCTCGACTGGTCGCAAGACCAAGTCACAACCGTTTATCGATCATGCCGCCGCGCGGCCCTGAATGGCCGCTGACCTCTTTTCACACCTCGAACCGTCTCAGGACCCGTCGGCGCTGATGGGCCCCGAGACCCTTGATCTTGCTCGCTCATTCACGGCCGGGGCGGAGCGCCGATCGCCGCCCGCACTTCGGCCAGCAGTTTGGCCATGTTGATATAAACGCTCGGGTTTGGCCCCCGTTCCCCGGAGGCAGCGTCCTCGCGCTCGAGACGCGAGGCATGCTCGTGGCCCCGGATCTCCATATCGATTGCCGTCATCGGGTTGCCGGCCGCCCGCGCCTGGTCGGCGATAGCCTTGACTGCGGCGCGATGCTTGTCGGCTCGGCTCATGTTATTTATGCCGTCCATATTGATCTTCGGTGGCGCCGCCCAGCGCGATCCTCGGCGGCCCCGCCGCGGCCGCACCGCCCGCCGGCTCGACACCGAGTGCATCCATGGCACGCCGACGCTGGTGTTGATTCCCGACGAGTGGAAGCGCGAGCTCGCCGCCGTGATTCGTTCCCACGGTGCCCCGGCCGCTCGCGACCTGCTCGAGTGTCAGAGGCCGGTAAGCAGGCGCCGGCTTCCGAGCCGGTGCAATCGGGTTCATGATTACGTCGGCCAACGCGGTGTGCGCATCGGGCGGCATGGCAAACTGAGCCGTGAGCGCGTTCACCATCGGCGGCGCACCCGGCGGCCCCGCGGCACCGCTCGCCATGGGTGAGCCAGAGCCGAGGCCCTGACGCTCACGTTCGGCGACCCGATTCGTTTGATCGTCCACGCGCCGGAACGCGTCGGCCAGGTCGAACGGCCTCGACTTGTCGGTGGCCGCCATCGGTTGAAGGTTGGGTAGCCCACCGAGCAAGTCATTACGGCGTTGTTCGCCCGACTGCTGCGCGACCATTGAGCCCGGCGAACCACCGCCAGTCAGCGCACGAGCATGGCCGACAGCATCACGGCCGCCCGTTCTGTTGGGGCTCATCAGCCAGCTCGTTCCTGGTGGCCGCTGGTTTATCGATGGCCCCATCGGGCCATCGGGTCGAGCCAGGTGACCGGTCGCGGCGGCCGGCGAACCTGTGAGCGCCGCATGGAGCTCGGCGGGCACCGGCGGCCCCGCTGTCTGCCCGATCGGCGTGCTACGCTCTCGAGCGCGTTGAAGTGTGGCCTGACCGCCAGCACTCGCGCGCCATTGTTCCATGGCAGCCCGCTGACGCTGGGCCTGAATTTTCAACGGGTGACCGATCGGCAATTCCCAGGACATCAGTTTATCTCCGCAAAGAGTGGCGACGGGACCCGGGTGGTGAGAAGCTGTGCTCGCCTACGACGGCGACCAGTGTTCATCAATACAGTGTATCCCATCGGTCGCCCATTTGCATGTTTCGCGGTCTGGTCGCCCGGAATTCTGAGGCCGGCGCGTCAGCCAAGACCCTGGTCAATTTTGGTAACATTTTGGTAACAGTATTGGCAACACAACACCAACGTGACTAAAATATGACGTGAGCAGAATTGTGGGAAATTCGCTCGTTTGCAAGGGAAAATCAGCATTAACGCAACCCGTTACCAATGTTACCAACTGGCAGACGCGCTAGGTTCAGGTCCTAGTGGGCTTAAAACGCCCGTGCAGGTTCAAGTCCTGTCTTCGGTATCTTGAAGGCCGCGATCGCGAGTTTGCGGGCCTCTTTGTTTCTTTTCTCCCAGGTTGAGGGTTCGGTCTCCTTCTTCTCCACATCGGGGCTTGGTCCCTCATTGAACTCGCGACGGATGAGCCCGCGGCAGGTGATGCGACCGGCGGCGAGTTGCACGAGCACGATTCGCTTTACCAGTCCCAAGCCGTGCGATTTGTGACGTCGTGTTGCCGGTACGCGGCGCGTTCTTGCACGTCCTGATCGCGGCCCGCTTCGCGATGACCGTCAACTCGGCGGCCGCAGCCGCGAGCAACATTCCTGACTGTTGGCAGATTCCCTGGTCATCGACGAACGGCACCCGGTGACAGCGTTTCACCGGGCTCCTTCACGGCCCCGCTCACGGTTCTCAGCCCAGGGCCCCGGGCTGGCCGGCACGCCCTTCGAGGGGCAAAAACATGGGATCGATCGCAACGCGCCTGACGATTTTAACGCCATAAATGGCAGTAAATGGCAGTAGATGGCAACTTTTGGGCGAGGTCAGGAAATTGCAATGCGCCATCCGGGGGCTGCAACGGCAGCAAATGGCGGTCGCCAGCCGGTTTTCGCCACACGTTGCGGTTATAACGATTCTGACGACATTGTAGCCATAAATGGCATTAGATGGCAGTAGATGGCAGCTTTTGGACAAGGCTTGAGACCCTTTCTACCAGCCTGATGCGATCAATCAATGGTGATTTCGCGAGGGCGGATGACGATCACCGCCGACTCTCCTTCTGCACATTGCCAACATGATTCCAGCGGGGCGGTCGTCGAACGGCGCGACGTGTCGTTTGCTGTTTGGAGCTGAGCGCAGGACGGGGGGCATTTCATTCTCGACTTACGACCGAATTTGCGTGGGCGACACCGGCGCGGTGCAAGGTTGGGTTTGCACGGCTTTCACATTTCTCGGTTTTCATTGACGAACCACGCGGCAGCCAGAACGTCAAGCCTTTGTTGGAGTTCCGCCTTCAGTTGGCTTTTTACGATATCACCCAGTGCGGACCGGCTAAAGCCGGAACTCCAACGGGTGCCTGCTGTTCCGCCTTGAGGCGGCTGCTTACGATATCAACCAGGGCGGACCGGCTAAAGCCGGAACTCCAACGGGTGCCTGCTGGAGTTCCGCTTTGAGGCGGCTGCTTACGAAACCAACCAGTGCGGACCGGCTAAAGCCGGAACTCCAACGGCTGCCTGCTGTTCCGCCTTGAGGTGGCTGCTTACGATATCAACCAGTGCGGACCGGCTAAAGCCGGAACTCCAACGGTGGCCTGCTGGAGTTCCGCTTTGAGGCGGCTGCTTACGAAACCAACCAGTGTGGACCGGCTAAAGCCGGAACTCCAACGGTGGCCTGCTGGAGTTCCGCTTTGAGGCGGCTGCTTACGATATCAACCAGTGCGGACCGGCTAAAGCCGGAACTCCAACGGGTGCCTGCTGTTCCGCCTTGAGGCGGCTGCTTGCGATATCAACCAGAGCGGACCGGCTAAAGCCGGAACTCCAACGGCTGACTGCTGTTCCGCCTTCAGGCGGTTGCTTGCGATATCAACCAGAGCGGACCGGCTAAAGCCGGAACTCCAACGGCTGACTGCTGTTCCGCCTTCAGGCGGCTTCTTGCGATATCAACCAGAGCGGACCGGCTAAAGCCGGAACTCCAACGGTGGCCTGCTGTTCGGCCTTGAGGCGGCTGCCTGCGATATCCGCCAGAGCGGACCGGCTAAAGCCGGAACTCCAACGGTGGCCTGCTGGAGTTCCGCCTTGAGGCGGCGGGCGAGCTGAAGATTCAGTGAAGGCGCCACTCCAGCAAGAAGCCGCGCCACAGAATCAGCCCGCGCTCGATGCGTTCGGAAGTCGATTCGAAACCAACGTTTCACCGGGCGAGTCTCGCCCCTCGAAAGTATGAAACGGCCGTGACGGCAAGACGGCACCGTGTCAAGGTGCGACACTGCAAGCAACCGCAACTTGGTCTATTCCGACTGCCCGCGTGAGCCGACAAGCTGACGAATGAAGAAAATGGACAAAGCGCGGGATTTGACGGTCGGTCTGGTTGGATTACCTGACGCTGACCGGGCTATCGTAGAAGGTTTCCGTGATTCAGTGGAGTCGCGGAGCGGAGAACCGTCGACAGAAACAGCGACGTGAGTGCTCGATCCGAAACTAATCTACCTATAATATACGCATCTTGCCAAATTTCGTGAACGCACCGCGCTCATTTTACGGCAAAAACCGGTTGGAAACCATGGTTCGGTCAAGACTTAAAAATTTTTCCAGAATCTTTCCGTGGCGATATTCAGACACGCCAAAATAGGGTGTTGAGCCGTTTCCGTTCTCCCCCCCGCCCCCTCGGGTCGTATCGGTGACGGAATGGCCGTCAGGAAGTTCCCGTTGACGCCGTTACGAAAACCCTGATGCGAATGCATGCATTTTACTGCCGGTCCGTGCCACGCCATCGGCGCATAGGACATCTGGTCGTCCCAACGCGCCGGAACACCTCGCGGATCGTATAGGCGGCGGACCGGAAGTTCCGACGGGGTCCCCGCCGCCCGACCCGGGGGCGGTAAACGGGATAGGTCCCGCGAGCGGACAGCGCAAGCGGACGACGCGAACGCTGCGCCACGCGGGCATCAGGCTCACTAATTTACCCCCAGTGCGAATGGGATACGACTTGGCACTTTATTTTTAGTCGCCGTTCATGGCCGTTCCCTTTCCACCACGCCGCCTTCACCATTCCCCGTCATCGCCAATGTCCCGTTTCTGCTCGACCCGCAATCGTGACCAAAGCCCACCGGTGTTGAAGGATTGTTGGATTTACTTCGCGACGTCGATTAAGATTCATTCCCAGAACACGTTTGCGTGCTTCCCCGGGGAGTTGCGGAATGAAGGGTGCGAGCCTTGGTCTTCTGCGCTGGATGACCGCGATCCTCGGGCTCATGGCGGCCGACTCGAGGGCCGATGAACGCTCAGCGGTCACCTTTGAGCGCGACATTCAGCCGATCCTCACGAGGGCCGGTTGCAACGCCGGTGCGTGTCACGGCAAGGCGCGGGGACAAAACGGATTCGCCCTGTCGCTCCTGGGTTTTGATCCCGATCATGATTTCAATGCGATTGCACGAGAATCGGGGGGCCGTCGCGCTTCACGCCTGGTGCCCGCTTCCAGCCTGCTTCTGGGCAAGGCGACGGCACAACTGCCGCACGGCGGCGGCCTGCGTCTCGCGCCCGGAAGCTCGAGCTACGCGACCATTCTTCAATGGATCGCCGATGGGATGCCCCGCACGCCTTCCGGTGCGCCGCATGTCGTACGCATCGCCGTCGAGCCGACCGAGCGCACGCTCAAACCCTCGGAGTCGTTTCCTTTACGCGTGACGGCGCACTTCAGCGATGGAACCGCCCATGACGTGACGGCTCTGGCCGCATTCGCGTCGAGCGAATCGGCGCTCGTCAAGGTGAGTGCCGATGGCCGCGTTTCCGCCGGCCCCGTCCCGGGCGACGCCACGATCTCCGCGCGGTTCGTCGGACTCTTTGCCAACTGCGACGTCAATATCCCGATGCCGGGTGCGGTCCCCGCATCGCGGTATGACGAACTGCCACGATCGAACTTCATCGACCAGCACGTCTGGACCAAGCTCAAGAAGCTCGGACTCTTGCCTTCAGGACCGGCCGGCGACGCCACGTTCCTGCGCCGAGCGTTTATCGACGTGATCGGGCGACTGCCGACCGTCGACGAGTGCCGCCAGTTTTTCTCTGATCCGTCGAAAGGCAAACGCGAGCAGCTCGTCGCTCGCCTGGTTGACCGCCCTGAGTACGCTGACCACTGGGCCAACCAGTGGGTCGATCTCCTGCGCCCGAACCCCTACCGCGTGGGCATCAAGGCCGTTTTGAACCTCGACGGATGGATTCGCGACGCGTTTCGCCGCAACATGCGCTACGACCAGTTTGTGCACGCGATCGTGACCGCAAGCGGCAGCACCTTCGAGCAGGGGCCGGCCGCCGTGTTCCGCGATCGCCGCGAGCCGGAAGAAATCGCGCCCATGATCAGCCAGCTTTTTCTGGGCATCCGGCTCGAATGCGCAAAGTGCCATCATCATCCCTTCGAGTCGTGGGATCAGGCGCAGTTCTATGAATTCGCAGCCTACTTCGCCCGCGTCGGCCGCAAGGGGACAGGGTTGTCGCCGCCGATCTCAGGCAGTGAGGAAATCATCTACACGGCGAAGTCAGGGTCTGTCAAACATCCCCTGACCGGTCAAAATCTCCCAGCCAGGGCACTCTTCGGATCGGCCCCCGTCTCCGACGATCCCGACGCCGACCCGCGCAAGGCGCTGCGCCGCGCTGGATGACCGCGCCCGAAAATCCTTACTTTGCCAGGGTCCTCGTCAATCGCGTCTGGGCCAAGATCATGGATCGGGGGATCGTCGATCCCGTCGACGACCTTCGCGCCACCAATCCTCCCAGCAACGGCCCGCTGCTCGACGCCCTCGCTGACGACTTCCGCCGCCACGGTTACGACCTCAAGCACCTGATCCGCACGATCCTGGCATCGAGCGTGTACGCTCTCGATTCCCAGCCCAACGAGCGGAACCTTGCCGACACCCGCAATTTTTCGCGCCACTACCGGCAACGCCTGCGAGCCGAAGTGTTGCTCGACGCCATCTCCGATGTCACCGGCGTGCCCGGCACATTTGCCGCGGCGCCGCCGGGCTCGCGCACGTCGGCGATCTGGACCCATCGCGTTCCGTCGCTCTTCCTCGACACCTTCGGCCGGCCCGACCCGAACCAGGATCCGCCCTGCGAACGCACCAGCGATACGTCTGTCGTTCAGGCGCTGCACCTCATGAATTCGGCCGACTTGCACAAGAAGTTTACCAGTGACACCGGACGGGCCGCGAGCTCGCCAGCGGCAAGAATCCCCCCCACGCGATTGTTGAGGAACTCTACCTGCTCGCGTACGCGCGCCTGCCGTCAGAAGAAGAACGTTCGACCGCGGTGACGCTCTTCGACGGTCCCAGGGCCGACCGCCGAGCCGCCGTCGAAGACCTGTTATGGGCGTTGGTCAACTCGCCCGAATTCCTCTTCAAGGACTGATCGACGATACGGTTGGCGTGATCGTTTGATCTCATAATGAAAGCAAGATACCATATGGGCTTTCACACGAACTGCGAATCGGCCACCCGCCGCGACTGTTTAAAGCTGGGCCTGACGGCCCTGATCGGCGGCGGCCTGGTTGACGCGTTGCGACTGCGTGGGGAGGCCGCCGCCACAGCCGGCCCCCGGCCGTCGAGTTGCATCTTGATCTGGATGGACGGCGGCCCCAGCCACTACGAGACGTTTGACCCGAAGCCGGGCGCACCCAGAGAGATCCGCGGCGAATTCTCGCCGATCGCCACGTCGGTGCCCGGGATCTATTTTTCCGAGCCGATGAAGCGTCTGGCCTCGATTGCCGACAAGCTGGCGATCGTTCGATCGATTTGCCACAACCAGGGAAATCACGGCGCGGGCAATCACTATATGATGACGGGCGCACCGACCCGGATCCCGGTCGGGTGTGGCGCAGTTCGTCAGCTTTCACCCGAGCCTCGGTTCGATGACCGCCTACGAACGGGGATCAAACGGCGGCATGCCTCCTTATTTCTCGATGCCCAGCATGTCGCGGTCGGGCGGGCCCAACTTCCTCGGCGCGAAGTACGCCCCCTTCGTCGTCCCGGATGACCCGAGCCAGAAAACGTTCCAGGTGCGCAACATCGCGCCGCCGCGGGGTCTCGACGACGATCGGTCCCATCGCCGCAAAGATCTCCGCGCCCGCGTCGACCGCTTCCGCCGTTTCGCCGACCAGGCCGCATCCGACCCCGCGCTCACGCTCGACGCCTATTACGAACAGGGCTACGACCTGATGTCGTCTCCGGACGCCCAGAGAGCCTTCGATATGAGCGCCGAGCCCGACCTCGTTCGCGACGCCTACGGCCGAAATGCGTTCGGCCAGCGTGCGCTCCTGGCCCGGCGACTGGTCGAGGCGGGCGTTCCGTTTGTCACGCTCAACCAGGGGGGCTGGGACCACCATATCGGCATCTTCAAGGCTTTCAAGGAGCGCATGGCCGCTTTCGAGTCGACGATCGCCGAGCTGATCCTCGACCTCGACCGCCGCGGCTTGCTGGCGACAACGCTCGTCATCGCTCTTGGTGAGTTCGGCCGCACACCCAAGATCAATAAAGACGCGGGCCGCGATCACTGGTCGAGCGCCATGTCGGTTCTCTTCGCCGGCGCGGGAACACCCGGCGGCCAGGTCGTCGGCTCGACCGACGCCCACGGTTACGCCGCCAACGAGCGCGTTCTCGCTCCGGAGAACTTCGCTGCCACGGTTTATACGAAGCTCGGCATCGATCCCGCCAGGATCTTGCACACGCCGAGCGGGCGGCCCGTTCAACTGGTCAGCGACCCGACTCCGATCAGGGAACTGATGGGATGAACTTGCACGAGCCTTCTGGGCGCGCGTCGGAGCGATCGTTCGTCGTCCCTTTCAGCGCGGTCGTCCTGGCCACGATTTTCCTCGGGACGATCCGCGCGGCCGCCAGGCCCCCAGAATTGACGGAAGTCTTCCCGCCGGGGGCCGCTCGCGGCAAGTCAGTAACGCTCGACGCGGCGGGGACATGGGACCACTGGCCGGTCAAGGTTTGGGTCGAAGGGAACGGCGTCGAAATTCTTGCCGAGAAAGAGAAAGGCAAGCTCAAGGCCGTCGTCGCCTCCGACGCTGCGCCTGGAGTGCGCTGGCTTCGGCTTTACGACAGCGAAGGCGCAGCGGCCCTGAGGCCGTTCTTCGTCGGAGTCTTGCCCGAACAGATCGAGGTTGAGCCGAACGACGAGCCCAGGACGCCGCAAAGACTGGTCGCGCCTTCGGCCACGATCAACGGCCGCCTGGCGAAGAAAGGAGACGTCGACGGCTTTTCGATCCGTCTGACCCGCGGCCAGTTGCTGGTGGCCAGCGTGCAAGCCCAGCGGCACCTTGGATCGCCGATGGATGCCGTGCTGCAGGTTGTCAACGCCGATGGGCTGGTTCTCGCCCAGAATGATGACGACATCGGGAGCGACCCGCTGATCGTTTTCGAGCCGCCGATTACGGCTACCTATATCGTTCGACTCTTCGCCTTCCCGGCCAAGCCCGATAGCTCGATTCAGTTCGCGGGCGCCCGCAACTATGTCTACCGGCTCACGCTCACGACCGAGGGGTTCCTCGACTACGCGTTTCCGCTCGCGGTCTCCAGCGACGGTCCAAAGGTCGTCGATGCCATCGGCTGGAACGTACCTGCCGCCGCCCGTCGCCTGGCGATTCCAGAGGCGGGGACGGATGAGATGGTCGAGGTCGTGCATCCCGCTCTGTCGGAAAGTGCCCACGTGCGCCGGGTGTCTTTTGCCGCG
This sequence comes from uncultured Planctomycetota bacterium, assembly GCA_963818265.1. Classification (GTDB taxonomy): domain Bacteria; phylum Planctomycetota; class Planctomycetia; order Isosphaerales; family Isosphaeraceae; genus CAWFRS01. Next base: position 413,043 of record CAWFRS010000007.1, read on the forward strand.
ACCGTCGAGTCCGAGCCCAACGATCCTGCGCAACCCCAAGTGATCCCGGCGCAGATTGCCGTCAGCGGTCGAATCGATCCGCCCGGCGATCGCGATGTCTTTCGAATGTCTCTTCACAAGAACGACAAACGTGTGATCCGAATCGAGTCACGCCGCACTCGGCAGGCCGCTCGATCCGACGCTCCGGGTGCTTGATTCCCAGGGCAAGGTCGTTGCCGAGTCAGACGACAGCGGCCGGAACAGCCGCGATCTCGAGCGGATCTTCACGGCTCCGGCCGACGGAGACTTCACGCTCGTGGTACGCGATCTGAACGGCCGCGGTGGACCTCGATTCGCGTACCTTCTCACCGTCATGGAGCCCCGCCCCGACTTCGCGATTTCACTGGCGTCCGATCGATTCGACGTGACGCCCGGAAAGACGGCCAAGGTCAAAGTGACTGTCGACCGCAAGAATATGTTGAAAGATCCGATCGAGATTGACGCTGTCAACCTCCCGCCCGGCGTCACGGCCAGGCGCATGATATCAAAGCCCGATGATGGCTCAGCCGGCACGATCGTGCTGGAGCTATCCGCCGACCTTTGCGCGTGCCCTGGTCCGTTTCAGATCACCGGCCGCACCACGGGCGCTTCGCCTCTTTCACGTACGGCAACGGCACCCATGGCCGGCGCCGACACGAGGACCGATCGGTCCTGGCTGACGATACACCGCCCGTAGAGTGCCGCCATCCAAAAACGGTGACATAGCCCTTCGATCGTTGCTGGCGGACCCTGGTGTGGCCAGATGTGATGGCGCCTTGTCCGTGATGCGACAGAGTGGCCATCGATGCTCGTCCGATGTGCGGCGACGTTTACCATTGTCGCTTTTCGCTTGAGTTTGCGGCATCCGGTCCCGTCCCGTATTTCGGCTTTATCCCGCTTTTCCCAATGGTATTCGTTGTCGCCGATCACGTCGGCGGCGAGAATCGTTGGGAGCGTCCGGCCGAAGAGGTGATCCCGCTACTCGGTGGGACGACCTGCGGGGGCTCCAGGCCGAAGGGGTAGAATTCGGGTCGCATGCCGCGAGCCATCGCCCCTTGACGTCGCTCTCGCATTCGGACGTCGTACGCGAAGCCACGCGATCCCGCGCGATCATTGGCGAGCGGTTGCGGCGGCCGATTCGCAGCATTGCCTATCCTTTCGGCGATGCCGACAAGGTCACGGAGCACTTGATCGCTGCATGCGGATATTACTACGGCCTCTCGGTCGCTCCTTGCAGGAGAGCCCACGATACCGATTCGCTGCTGTCGCTGCCGCGCATCGAGGTGACCTGTGACGACGGGCTCGAATCGTGCATCGCGAAGCTCGGTATCGCCTGATCCCCGGCCGAGCCGGAGTGGGACCTGTCCCGCTTTCCGCCACCACTTCAGCGCGAGGGCCGACGGCTCGAATAACGCCTACTATCCCCGTAGCGATTTGACGCGCTTGAGTCAAACGTGGCGCCCTTTCAACAAGGGACCCGTCCCGCTTTCCGCCCTCCGGACCTGTCCCGCTTTCCGCTCTTGAACCGTCTTCGACCGCTCCTTGCCCGCGGCGCAAGAAGTTCCGACGTGATTCAGCCGACGCGGAATTTGCTGATCCCGGATTCGACGAGCTCGAGGCCGAGGCCGGGGGCGTCGGGTACGGCGACCATTCCGTCCCTGGCGCGGATGACCTCGGTGATCGATTGGCGGAGGTTCGTTCCTTCCTCGACGACGAATTCGAGCAGGCCCAGGGTGTTGGGGATGCTGGCGAGGAAGTGGAGCGCGGCGGCGACGTTCAGGTAGGTCGTGAAGCCGTGATTGACGACGGGGACGCCGCGATCGGCAGCGAGCGCGGCGATCTTGATCGCTTCGGTGAAACCGCCGCAGCGGGTGAGGTCGACCTGGATGACGTCGATCTGACCGACATCCATTAGCTGGGTGAATGACTTGCGTTCACTTTCCTCTTCGCCGGCCGCGATGCGGAGCGGTGAGGCGGCGCTGAGTTTGGCGTAGCCGCGATAATCGTCCGGCAGGAGCGGCTCTTCGAACCAGAATGGATCGTACTCTTCGAACGACCGCGCTCGCTGGATCGCGGTCTTGGCGTCGTAGACGAGGCCGGCGTCGATCATGAGGTCGAGATCGGGCCCAAGACCCGCGCGGGCTTCACGCACGAGTGCGATGTCGGTTTCTCGATTCTTTCCCATCGGGTCCCATCCGAATTTGACAGCCGTGAAGCCCTGGTCGGCGAAGCGGCAGGCGCGGTTGCCGGTTTCGGCGGGGGTGTCGCCGAAGAGAGAGCTGGCGTAGGCGCGGAGCTTCGTATGGAAGCCGCCGCCCAAGAGTTTCCAGACCGGAAGCCCGAGTGCTTTGCCTTTGATATCCCAGAGGGCGAGGTCGATACCGCTCATGGCGTGAACGGCGATTCCGCGACGGCCGCCGTAGATATTGGCGCGGTACATCTTGTGCCAGAGGAACTCGGTGCGGAACGGATCCTCGCCGACCAGAAGATGAGCGAGTCCCGACGTGGTGGTGTGCGAGAAAGGTCCTTCGATGCATCCCTTGACGCCGAGCGGGTTGGAGTCGACTTCGCCGTATCCCGTGATTCCCGCGTTGGTACTGACCTTGACGATGAGAGCGTCCTGGCCACTATCGCACTGAGTCTTGACATCGGGAAGGCGAAGGTAGATGGCTTCGACCGCGGTGATCTTCAGGTCGCTGAGAGCGGCGGGGCGCTGGGCATGACGGATCCTTTGGTTTCTGCGGCACCGGTTTCGTTGGGGAAAATCTAACTCGCGAACGGGCCGCCGACAAGACATCAAGGCTTGCATTTCGCGCGGATCGTTCCGACAAATTCCGGTGCGCCGCGGCTCTCCGCGTCGGCACCGGCACCCGGCTCGTGCGGAGACCCGCCCCTCCGAGGATCGTGCAAGCGCATCTGGTCGAGCGACAGCCTGGCGGCCAGATACGCCGAGGGTTCGGCCACGCGGGTGACCCTCCATTTCCAGCAATTCAAGGACGTTTCACTCATGGTGGCGCAAGGTATAATCTTCAGTCCCGTTTGCATCGTATCTGCCGGCAGCCGTTTTCTCCAGTTCATGGTGAACGAGCACGATGGAACACATCGAAACCAAACATGTCATCATCGGTGCCGGCGCCATGGGCAGCGCCGCGGCGTATCAGCTCGCGCGGCGGGGCGAACCCGTGCTCTTGATCGAGCAGTTCGCGCTGGGGCACGATCGAGGGAGCTCGCACGGGGCGGCGCGGATCACCCGCCATTCCTACGCCGACCCGACCTACGCGCGTTTGATGCCGGCGGCCTTCCGTGCCTGGAGGCAGCTCGAAGCTGACGCCGCCGAGCCCATCTATATCCGCACAGGCGGCATTTCTTTTTCACCGCCGGAAACTGGATATGGGGCTCGTGTCGCCGCCAATTTGCGGGAGCTGGAAGTGCCCCACTGGCACGGGTCGGGCCGCGACTGGAACAGGCGCCATCATATGTTTAACTTGCCCCCCCTTTGCGATGTCGTGTTTGAGCCCGACGCCGGCATGCTGAGAGCGGCGAGGGCCCTCGCATCACAGGTCGAGCTGGCGCGGTCGTATGGCGGAGAGCAGACCCGGGTGATCGAAAATTCGCCCGTTCGAAGGGTCGACCTCGATTCCGATCGCCCAGTTATCATCACCGACCACGCCCGGATCGTCGCCGAGCGTTTGATCATTTCGGCTGGTGCCTGGGTCAAAAGGCTCGTACCCGATCTGAACCTACCGGTCTGGCCCAGCCGCCAGCAGGTGCTCTATTTTCGGCACCAGGATTCGTCGGCGTTTGGCATCGGCCGTTTTCCGATTTTCATCTACAAGGCCGCGGGCGAGGAAGATTCGTTTTACGGCATGCCCGAGTTTCAAGGGCTGGGCGTCAAGGTGGCGCTGCACGGCGGTCCTGAAATGGATCCCGATCACCCTGACCGAAAGATCGAAGAAGCCTATCGATCGACGGTCCGCCAGTTTTTGAGCAACCATATTCCAGCCCTTGCGGAGGCTCCCATCGATTTCACCGAGGTTTGTATCTACACCATCGCGCCCGACGACCAATTTCAGCTTGACTTCCTCCCGGGACGCCGCGACGTGATCATCGCCAGTCCATGCAGCGGCCATGGCTTCAAGTTTTCGTGCTTGATCGGGCAAGTGCTGGCGGACCTCGCTATCGCCGGGCGTACCGACCTGGCGGTGGAAACCTGGAGAATCGCCCAGGGATCCCCTTGATACCGATGGCATCGGCCGATCGCGGATCAATCGTGCTCGCGCGCTGCTCTGTTTCGACCAGGACTCGGGATTGATCGCAAACGGCCTTCGATGGTTCCCGTAGCGCCTTGGAACATAATGAACCTCCCCGAGGACCCGCTGTGGCAGTGGGTCATCGCGGCTGTTGGTCCTGATCATCGGCGACCGACGTCGCCTGCAGGCCCGTGTCCGAGATTTCAGGCTGCGGCCCCGTCTGCGCAACCAGGCCGAGCGATGCCCACCAGGCGTCGGCGCGGCTGGGTCCCCAGTCGCCGGCTGAGGCGCACGCCGCCAGGGCGGCTCCCAGGATATTCACCGTCTGGAAACGGTCGACTCTCTTCTTCTCCAGGCAACGAAGGACGATCTGCTCAAGATCCGCCGGAACGCGCGGCGACAATTCGGACGGTGGAACCACGGGATCGCGTGCATGGGCCATCATGATGGCGAATGAGTTTTCGCCCGAGAACGGCCCCCGGCCCGTCAGGGCATAGTACATCATCGCCCCGAGCGCATAAATATCGGCGCGCGCGTCGAGCGACCGGTCCGCAGTCGCCTGTTCGGCGCCATGAACATGGGCGTGCCGCTGATGGTCATCTCCTGCGTTAACGTGGCGGCGTCGACATCTTGCGTGAGCTTGACGAGACCAAAGTCGAGCACCTTGGCGACATCGGATTCACCGCCGCGAACCGCGACAAAGAGGTTGGCGGGCTTCAGGTCACGGTGCACCAGTCCGATCTCATGCGCTTCCGCCAGGGCGGCGCACACCTGTTTAAATAAATAGATGACCCGGCCAGCGGGGAGCGGTCCGGCCTTCTGAACGGTCTCCGCGAGGCTCAAGCCATCGAGATATTCCATGACGTAATAAAACGTGCCGTCCTCGGTATGCCCGTAGTCGAAGATCTGGATCGTATTGGGATGGGCAAGCCGGGCCGCGGACTGCACTTCGCGTTCAAAGCGGGCCAGTGCCGTCGGGTTGGCGCCGGCTTCCGTCTTGATCAGCTTCAGTGCACACGGGCGCTTCAAGAGCTGGTGCTCGGCAAGATGCACCTCGCCCATTCCGCCCTCGCCCAGCTTTCGTATGAGCTGGTATTGACCGAACTTGCGCACATGGTGAAGTTGCTTGCGCAAGCCGTTGAGCAGCATCGAGCCATAGACCGCCAGCACCGCGCCCATGGCCAGAAAAAGGATGTTCGAGCCGCTTTCCTCGGCGGCTCCGAAGCTGCGCCACGCTCTCGGCGACCTCGCCCTTCGTGAGCAGGAGAAGTCCTTCAACCACCGGCCCGATGAACATGACCGCGAGTAAACGCGCCGCGACCCAGGGCGAGTTCGGGATCAGGGTTCCATAGATCATCATGAGCACGAGCATCTGGATGATGCCGTCCTTCATGAAGGCCAGCGTGATGGGTGCATAATCGGGGCCGCGGGTCATCAAATCGAGCCCGACAAAGTACTGGGAAATCATCATCGTGATGGTGATGCCGAGGAAGAGCACGTACTCGACCACGCGCAGTTGCTTGCCCGAGAGCGGAGCCTCGCTCGCCAGAAGACCCGCCACACTCGCCGCGAGAAGACACCGCGCGGCGATCATGAACAGGCGCAGCGAAAAGTTGCTTCCGTCCGCGGTCAGGGTGCCCGGGTTGTCACTGACGAACACCCAGGCGGTCAGCAAGCCAAACGACGCCGCCAGGAACACAGCGGCGGCTAGCAATCGCGACCTCCTCAGATCGTCGGTTTCGCCGACGAGGCTCGCCATCGTTCCCTCGGCCATCGCCACGGCCGCCGGCCTGTGCCCGGCGTAAGCGGCCGCAGCCTCCGGGTCGGCCAGGTCGAGTACCATGGTCGGCTCGAGCTCGATAACGTCGGGATCGCGAAGGATGTCATCGGTTATGTTCGTCGACATGGAAGGCGGCCTCGTTGTGCATCGGGAATCGTCCGCTGAAACTCGTTCATGGCGGTCGGCAATAAACGCGGGTTATATCAATACTCTTGGTCGCCGGTCGCCGAGCCCGCCTTGACCATGGCTTCGTGACGCGGCACTGCGCGGCTGGATTGCGACTCGGGTTACGGCGTTCCGGCAGCCGTTCCGCTCGATGAAACACCGGTATTCTTCGGCGCGACATGCGTCGGATCGACGAGATTCTTGACGCCCAGTTCGTTCGCTTTTTTTCGTAAGTCCTGGAACTGTTCGTTAGCTTGACTGGTCAGCTTGTCGACGTCGACGACCTTGTCGATTTCACCTTTCATCTCTTTCTTGAGAGATGTGGTGCTCGAGCGGACCCGCTCACCAAGCGACTGATTGGCGGAACGATCGCGCGCGAGCCATGGGATGAATGTGAATGCGGCGACGACGAGGACAATCGTGATGGCCGGCTCGACGATTCGCCTCATTGGTTTTCGCATCTTGGCGACGTTGATTCCATCGCGCAGCGGAATCACGGCAAGATTGGCACCGCCGGCAACAAGTCGACCGATATTGATGACAACCACAAACGTCGCCCCGAAGAGAGCCAGTGGACGTTTTTGGAAGCCGATGCCAAGGATCAGAATCATCACGAAGGGAATCGAGATGAGGTAGGCCGTTTGATTGATCGTGCGAAAAAGTTTCTGGACGCCGCCGAGCTCGCGCCTCCAGGCGTGTACAATAGCGTAATCGTGAGCACGCACGCGTCCCCGATGTTCAAGCAACGGTTTTGCGAGGACATAGGGCTTGGAGTTCTCGGCATCATCGAGTGCCGATGGCCGTGTCGGCCGGCGTGGCGCCTGATCGAGCGAGAGCGGCGCGAGCACAGCGGCGCTCAGGCCCCCCTTGAGCCAGACGCGACCGAAGCGCCCCCAGCCGCCCCGCGAGCGTTGCTCCCCGCGGCGGCCACGGCGGCCCCGACACCAGCCATGGCCAGGGCGGGCATCGCCATTGACGATAGCTCCTCGGCGCGCGGAATGGTCATGAGCTGGCCGCACTTCTTGCAGTGACCCCGCTTGCCGGCCAATCGTGGATCGACCTCGAAGCGCGCACCGCAACTCTGGCAAAAAAACACGATGGCCATCAAGCGATCTCCCTTTCCCGGAACGACGCACCCAGCGCGTCAGGCGTCGCTGCGCTCACATCGCGATCCAGACAAACGACGTGCCCGTCGGCGAGGTTGCCAACACGATCATGGCAGCGTCAAACCTCGTCCACTCGTCAAAATGGCGCCACACCCTGGTCTTCACGTGGAGCCGGAAGTCAAGCACGAGATGTTAAGAAGTATATGTCACCCAGTTGAATGATAGCCAGTATAAATTGTTTGAAGGGACGAAATGCTGTCTGAATCATTCGCGAGCCAGCCGCGATCGCGGCGAACACCAGGATCGTGCGGCCACACTGGCGAAGGGGGCGAACGGGGAGTTTGGTGCAGGAACCGCGGCTCCAAAAAAAATGGCAAGCCAACACGAGACGCGCCTGCAATGCGAAGCGGCGTGACAAGGATTTCCCATCCCCCGGTTGCCGGGAAATTATCGGGGCATGCCCCCGAACGAACAAGCCTTCATCGACTTGCCCGTCGGAAGGCCGAGCTCTCGCCGTTTTCAGACGGTACAACCTGCCGATCTGTTCATCAGGATTGCATCTCCTACTTGGCATTGCCAGATATGAGACAAACCGCTAAGGTTCCTGAATTCTCAGACGGACTCAACATATTCCACAAAGATAAATCACCATAATGGATTAGGGTTCTCGATTTATGGATATGATATCGCGATCGTTGCCCGGGCTGGGTGCCTTGCTGATCATCCTTGGGCCACTCGCGAGCTCAAGCTGCCAGGCGGGTGCGGTGCATGGTGGCCGAACGGCCGGTGCGATTGCTCACGAGCTCGTTGTGGACATCGAATTGTTTGAGCATGTGGTGGCCGCTCGCGCAGCCGGTTCGCAGAAATTTGATTTCCACCACCCGTTTTACGCGAAGCTACTGACGAACAGTACGTTCGCCGAGAGAATCATCGACAAGTGGGAGCATCACGAGCATCGCTTCGACTACTGGAACCCCTTTCTGTGGCGCAGTGCTCGCCGGTTATCAACACTTCCGCTTGCCGTTTTCAGAGCCTGATATTCCCACACCCGCCGAGTTTCGTGGCGGCGGGTCCATACCCACTCCTTTCGACATTGCAGTCAAGTTTGGCCCTGCGACGGCGGTCCCGGAGCCGTCGAGCCTGGCTCTGATCACGACCGGTTTGAGTCTCATCGGTATTGGGTTGCGCCGGCGCTCGCCAACCGGCCGTGGCGGTCGCGTCTGAATGATTCGGGACGCACCCGTGGCGAGCAGTCACTCTTGAGCGAACCGAGCGAATACGATCTCGTGGTCGCGCGGGTTTGGCGAGATTCAGGTTCCGATGATTCGAAGCTCGATCCAGGCAGGGGCGTGGTCGGTCGTCTCTTCGAGCGCGCGAATATCCCGGTCGACGTCCCCTGCTGCGAGGCTGGGTGCCAGGACAGGACTCAGGAGCAGATGGTCGATGCGCATCCCCGCCACGCTTCGCACCGTCGCGGCGCGGGACAACTTCAAAGCATGAGCACCTGGCTTTGCGAGCCGTGAGCTGACTCGGGCTTCCAAGGGAATTTTCAAGACCTGAACGGAGCGACCGCACACCGCCGGCGTGTGTGCGGCCGATCGAGCGTTGTCTTTCGCCCTTGGCGCTCGGAGATCCAGACTCTGGACGGTCGAACGCAAGCGGACTGGCGGCAGGTCGCGGCCACCGACTGGCCAGTTCCGCTTTCAGACCTTGTTACGGCGCCGGCTCTGGCGGCTCCACGCTCCAGCGACGATGCCGGCGGCAATCAATCCGAGTACCGCGGTACTTGGCTCGGGAACCGGTGAGATCGCCCCGAACAGGCCGCCGGTATTATCGCTCAGGCCAGCCGTGAAATAGAGCGTGTTCTTCGAGCCCGCGCTGGCACCGTTGCCGAAGCTCAGCGCCCATAGTTCGTCGGCGGAAAACGGCTGACCTGTGTTCAAAGTGAGCGTGCCCGCGAATGCACCTGTCGTTAGATCGTAGGCATTGATCGTTGTCAGGCCGTTCATGTCAGCATTGTTGTTGCCGACGAGTAGATCCCCGCCAAATTGGCCCCAGCCGGCGGGTGCGATCGCCACGCCCCAGGGAGCATTCAAATGGGTTCCTGCCGTGTCGCTGATCAACGTCTTGATCAACGTGCCGTCCGTGCTGAATTCGTCGATGATGCCCCCGGAGGTTTCCTGATTCGCGAACGTGACGAAGAGGGTTTGGGTGCCGCCGACGCTGAGATTTTGCACGTTGAACGCGGCATAACCACTCGGAAAGGTGTTGAATTTCGGATCGGTAAAGCTGCCCGTCATTTGCCATTTGTTATTAAAAACGTCGATATTGCCGCTGTTCTGATCGGCCGCGTAAAGCTGAGGGGCACTCCCTGACCCGGCAAGTTGCCGATCGCCAGCCCCGTGTAAGACGCGTTGGCAACGGTCGCTTCAATCGTTGAATGCGTTCCTCCATTCCAGGCGGAGATCGAACCGTCGAGGTTGGCGAAAGCGAACGCCGCCGGCCTGGCTCCAACCAGAAAATCGCTGGAACCCGTGGTGATGCCGGGTGCCCCGATGGCCACCTGACCGGTCGGTCCATTCGTCTGGTCGCCGCTTGGAGGTGCGTTGTTCTGATTGGTCACCCCCACAGTCAGCACCGACGCAGTGCTGGTCAGAGGAGTCGCGGCGTTGACGATGTAGACCGACGATGCGCCGGCGCCATTGAAGCTGGCGGCCTGATCGGAAATCCAGAACGGGCTTGTCGTCGAGTACGATAAGCCCCACGCACCCTTCAGGTTTGGATCCGTCCTGGTCCCGGCGACCGAGCCGTCGGACACGAGATTCGTCTGCACGTAAAGATCCGCGGCCCGCACGTTGCCGACCGCGATGAGCAAAAGGGCTGACATGAAGGCATGATAAACACCGAATCGCTGCATGTGCTTGTTCTCCCAGAGGACAGGCGCGCGCGCCCGCCCGCGGTGACCGTGGTTGCAAAAAAGACTCGACGACCGCCCTCCAGTGATGTGCGGAGGTCATGTGGGTCGAACTGTCTCCGTGAATAATGAGTGCAGGGAGCGTCCCCTGGTTACGCTTTTCTACTCGTGAGCCGCCGATCAATGGCAGAGGCATCACCGCGCCGTAGTCATCGATGTGCTCGCAATCTCGCCGAGCGGAAAGGGCGTAGCGTCATCGATCAGACAGGCCATCTGGCACGTTGCGTTCGGCGTCGTGGCCGGATAAGGATCAGGCACGCGATCAGGACCGCGTTTTTCCACCGCTCACCGATTTTGCCTGCTCGCGGCCCGAAGTTTGGTTTCGACCGCGCTGGCAAAGTCTTGAAATTCCTTGACGTCTTTTAGCGCCTTGAGGTCAGGGTCGTTTTTCCATTCCGGAAACGTCGCCATGGATCCGGGATAACCGGCGCGCCAAGCCCTTCGCAACCTCGTCACGGACTGGCGCGCGTAGTCAGCGGAAAGTGCGATGATTTTCGACGTCTCGAGACTGGTGTCGCGTGCGACAGCCTCGACGGTCAGGGAGTAGGCACAGCCCAGTGCATATTCAAGGAGTCCATCTTCCATGCGGATAGCCTGGCGGCGCTCGCGATTCTGCCCGTCCTCGCGGAAGATGCCGACCAGCGCAACCGGTGGAAAGTCGCGCTACTGGGAGGGGCTCGGCTCCTCGATGATCTCGGTCTTGACCTCGCGGAAAAGCGCGAGGTCGCCCGCACGCTCTGTCGCGACCTGCTCGCCGAACACCAGGCGTCGGAGTCAATCGAGCACCTGCTCGGCGTGAAATTCCGCGCCGAGCGAGCGACCGTCGAGGCGATCTTTGATCCGAAAAAGGTGACAGTGGATCCGATCCTCCGCATTGCGGATCGCGCTTTTCGCGAGCGGAGCGTCCGGCTTGAGCCGATCATTTTCCGACTTCGCGCCGCTGAATCGAAAGGCCAGTTGACGAAGCCGCTCACGACGCTCGCGCAAAGCATCTTGCACATGGCGATGAACCGTATTTTCACCGCCGACCACCGTTCAGCCGAGCTCGTTCTCTACTCGTTCCTTGACCGGATCTATGCCTCGGCAAAAGCGCGAGGCTACGCTAGCCAGACTGAAGTAGCTGCCTCTCCGTAAGACCGATGAACCGAACCACGAAACGTCAACGTCAACACCAGGACTCGCCGAATGACCGAGCCGACCCAAGCTCTTCCGATTCGACGGGCCGACCTCGTGATCAGATCGATGGAAGGCCAGGGACGGTGCGTTGTGAAGGATTCTCGCGCCAGTTCTTATTTCAACCTGGGTGAGGAAGAGGAGTTTATTCTCACGCAGCTTGATGGCACGCATGAACGAGCCGGCCTCAGGGCGGAGTTTGCCTCGCGGTTCGGAAACGCCCTCGACGACGGCGATCTTGAAGACTTCCTCAAGATGGTCGGCGACCAAGGATGGTTAAGCGACGCATCAATCGACGACAATCCGAGCGGCATCGAGCGTACCGCGGTCGCGCCGAGACGCGGCGAGACGGTTTCGGGAATATTCTACTGGCGCAAGCCGTTCTTCAATCCCGACCGGTTCCTCACGTGGCTCGCGCCGAAGATGAATGTTTTCTGGACACCGGAATTCATCATCGCTTCACTCGTGGGGATCGTCGCGGCGGCGATCCTGGTCTGGCACAATCGGAGCGTCCTCCCGGCCGAGCTCGCGCGCACGGCCAACTGGCATACGGCCGCGGCGATCTGGTTCATGGTGGTGACCGTGACGATGCTCCACGAGCTTGCCCACGGCCTCACCTGCAAGCGCTACGGCGGCGAGGTCAAGGAGATCGGGTTCTTGCTGGTTTTCTTGCTGCCGTGCCTGTATTGCAACGTCTCTGATGCCTGGCTCTTTCCCGAACGTGCGAAGCGAATCCACGTGACTCTCGCAGGTGCTTATTTCGAGCTCGTGATCTGGTCAATCTCGGTGCTGGTATGGCGCATCACCTTGCCCGGCACGATGGTGAGCTGGCTGGCCTTCGTCGTCATGACGACCTGCGGCGTTCAGACGCTCTTCAACTTCAATCCGCTCTTGAAACTGGATGGCTATTACTTGCTTTCTGATTGGTGGAACGTTCCCAACCTGATGGCTGATTCGCAGAGTTATATCCGCGAGCATGCACGCTGGCTGCTCTGGGGAGCCGCGCGGCCGACCCATTTGCCTCGCGGCCGGGCCCTGCTAACGTATGGTGCGATCGCCTTCCTGTATCAATTCGCGTTCCTGAGCGTGATGCTCTTCAGTGTCACGAAGTTGCAGATCGCTCGGCTGGGAATCGGTGGAGCTCTTCTTTCCGCCGGCTTGTGCTGGCTGAGCGTGACGGGCTGGCTCCGAGGTCTTTCGTCCGGGGAGCTCACCGCGATGTTGCGAACGCGACCGCGCCGGACCATGATCTGGGGGTTTTTGATTACCGCGACCGTCGCGGCGATGACCTTGATCAGGTCGCCCGACCGGACAAGTGGCCCGTTCGCGATCCGCTCGTCAAACAAGTCGGAGCTCCGGTCGCCGGTCGCCGGTTTCCTCAGCGAGATTCTGGTTCACGAAGGATCCGACGTCGCCCGGGGCGACACTCTCGTGCGTCTCGAGGTTGTCGATCTTGAGTCGCGCCTTGTTCAAAAGCAGGCCGAGGTGCGCGAGTTGCAAGCCAAGCTCCGCCTGCTTCGCCAGGGTACGCGCAAGGAGGAAGTGCGTGAACAGGTCCAGCGCGTCGGACGCGCTCGTGAATGGCGCGGCTCGCGCGCACCGATCTTGCCCGTTCCGCGCTTGCGTATGAAAAAGAGCTCGCGAGTCTCGACCGTCTGGCGGCGCAACATGTGGCGGAACACGCGTACGCTCAGGCGAGTGTCGATCGCGGTCGCAGGCTTGCGTCGCGCTCAATGATCTCGCAGGAAGAATTCGATGAGCTCGTGATGAAAGCCCGCATTTACCGAGCCTCAGGAAGAACAGGTCAATGCGCAGAAGCAGGCCCGTCAGGCGGTGGGCACGCTCGAAGCCGAAACCGAGCTCAGCCGCCGCGAAAAAGAACTTGCCGACGCGACTTCAATCTTGACCCTGATGCAAAAAGGCCCACAGCCCGAGGAGGTCGAGGCCGAGGAGGCGCGGCTCAACCGACTGCATGAGGAATGTCGCTACATGGAAAATATTCGCAAGAAACGACTCGTGCAGTCGCCCTTGAGCGGAATGATCACCACGCCTCGGCTGCACGAGCGGATCGGCACGTAGCTGCGAGAAGGCGATCCCATCCTCGTCGTCGAAAATACCGAGAATCTCGAGGCGGAGGTGAGCGTACTCGAACAGGAGGCTCGTGCCATCAGACCCGGCCAACAGGTCAGGCTCAAAGCCCGACATCTGCCGTTTGACATCCTTTACGCCCGCCTTGAGCGGATCACGCCGACCGCCGCGGCTGGCGAGTCGCAAAGCACGCTGAGCATCACATGCTCCCTTGGCCCTGCCCAATCGCGGCGCCTGCGCCGGGGATGACCGGCTACGCGCGAATTCAAATCGGCAGATCCTCACTCGGAGCGATCCTGATCAGCCGGGTGCTCGCCTTCTTGCGCACCGAGCTCTGGTGGTGATCTCGGCAATGAACGTCGAACAGCCGGGCATTTTCAGAGCGATGAAGCGTTCGAGCGTTTCTTTTCCGCGAGCTCGATCCAGGTCGGGGCATGGTCGCTCGTTTTTTCAAGAGCGCGAATATCGCGGTCGACGCCGGCACTCAAGAGTCGTGGCGCAAGGTCGGGACTCAAGAGCAGGTGGTCGATACGGATCCCCGCATTGCGGGCGAAGGCGTTCCGGAAATAATCCCAGAATGTGTAGACAGTTTGCTCGGGATAAACGGTACGCAACGCGTCGGTCCAGCCTTGCGCGAGGAGCTGCCGGTACGCTTCGCGAGATTCCGGAAAGAAAAGTGCATCGTCGACCCAGCGTTCGGGTTTGTAGGCATCTTGCTCCGTGGGAATCACGTTGTAATCACCCGCGAGCACGACCGGGATGCGATTCTTGAGCAGCGTTCTGGCATGGGCATTGAAACGCTCGAACCATTTCAGTTTGTAGTCGAATTTCGGGCCAGGAGCCGGGTTGCCGTTTGGAAGATAAAGGCAGCCGACCGTGATCTCTCCAACCGTTGCTTCGATATATCGGCTATGCGTGTCGTCCGGGTCGCCAGGCAGGCCGCGTCGGACGACCTCCGGCTTCTCGTGCAAGGCAAGGATGGCCACTCCGTTCCAGCTCTTCTGGCCGTGCCACACAGCTTCGTAGCCGGCCTCGCGAATGGCGCCGAACGGAAATTTCTCATCCGGCGCTTCGAGCTCCTGGAGGCACGCGACGTCGGGCTTCGATTTTTCGAGCCACTGCAGCAGCACCGGTAGCCGGCTATTGATGCCATTAACGTTGTAGGTCGCGATCTTCATGCGAGGGGTCCTGAATTCACAACGTTGATTGCCCTTCGGGCAACGTCGTAATTGGTGGCTCTTGAGTTTCGACGAACCGTGGGGAATCTTCCCCCCTGGCGATGGTCGTCAGTTTGCGGGCACCGCCGAGCGATATCACTCGTGCTTTCGCAGAAGCTGCGTCGGCAACGCGAGCAGGTCGACGGCGATCTCGGCGAAAATAGCCCTGCCCTTGGTCAACCATGCGGCCGCGAACGCCCAGACCGCGACCCACTCCATCAAGAACAAGAACTTGTAATGGTCAAATCGACGCACCCATTCCTCGGGAAACAGAAACAGGTAGCACCCCATCGCAGCCATACTGAGCAAGATCACCACGCCGCTGGTGCGGTAAATGAAATTCCGCTCGGCGACGTGGGGGGCGAATTCGTGCTTTTCCGGTTTCGAGCTGGGGAAGTGATACAAGGAATAAAAAGCCAGCGTCAAGAAAAACGTCCCGCCGCTGAACGAGTGCACGTAGCCAACGAGCGACCGCTGGTGCAGCGGATGGCTGTTGGGGTCGAGCGGAAAAAATGCGATGCCAAGCGCGGAGAGACAACCGAAATTGGCGCTCCAGCTTTCAATCCAGTCGTAACCTCGATAACAGAACAAGAACACTCCGATTGTACACATCGCGCCGACAAAGACGTCTCGCATCGGCGTGTGGTAGTAGCTGCTCATGTTGTCCTGGATCTTGATACCGAAGACGAGCCAGCCCACCGGACCAAGCAAGATCGGAAGAAGCAATCCAACCACACCGATCGCGCGTCGAACGTCGAGGTACGAGATGACCAGCGTCTGGGTCGTTTCCGGCAGATCTTGGATCATATGTTTCTTTGGACCGTTAGATTGCCTCAGCAAGCTACAGCGTCAGCACGCCACCGCCAGCACGGTGTAAATTGCGTTCATCAGCACGGCCAGGTCGTCGGGGCCGATCACCAGAGGCGGCATGAGATAAACGACATCCTTGAATGGGCGAACCCAGACCCCCAACTCGACGAAACGCGGCCTGAGTGCGTAGATATCGACCGATTCCGCGAACTGCACCACACCGATGGCGCCTTTCACGCGGACGTCGACCACGCCGGCCAGCGACCGGCACGGCTCGAGGCCGGCGCATAAGGCTCGTTCGATTGCCTGCACCTGTTCGCCCCGGGGCTCCAACTCGAAGAGATCGAGCGAAGCGTTGGCAGCCGCACAGGCCAGCGGGTTGGCCATGAACGTCGGGCCGTGCATGAGCGCTGACTCCCGATCGTCGCTCAGAAACGACGCGAAGATCTCCTCGGCCGCCAGCGTGGCTCCCATTCCCATGGTTCCCCCCGTCAATGCTTTACCCAGACAGAGTATATCGGGGCTGATCGAGGCCTCTTCGCACGCAAACGCGTGGCCCGTGCGATAGAACCCGGTGGCGATCTCGTCAGCGATAAAGAGGACGTCATGCTTTTTCGCGAGTTGGCGCAAGCGCGAAAGGACCTTCGGCGAGTGAAAACGCATCCCCCCTGCCCCCTGCACGAGCGGCTCGACGATCATCGCCGCAAGCTGCGGCTTGATCTGTGACAGCAATCCGTCAAGCTCGGCAAAGGCACGATCGTCGAGTGGTATATCGACAACATATTGCTTCGTCAATGCGTCGCGGAGCGCCTTGTGCATCGACTTCGCCGGATCCGAGACCGCCATCGCGCCGAATGTGTCGCCGTGATAGCCGTTCGTGAAGCAGAGAAACTGGCTCTTGCCAGTCTGTCCCACGTTGCGCCAGTACTGAAGCGCCATCTTCAAGGCGACTTCAACCGCGACGGACCCCGAGTCGGAGAAGAAGACCCGCGTCAAACCGGACGGCACGAGTGCGACCAATCGGCTGGCGAGCCGCAATGCCGGCTCGTGCACCAGTCCGCCGAACATCACGTGCGGCATGGCCCCGAGCTGCCGTGCGACCGCGGTCAAGATATGCGCATGGTTGTAACCGTGACACATCGACCACCATGACGCAATGCCGTCGATCAGCTCGCGACCATCATCGAGCACGATCCGGCACCCGTGAGTGCGCACGACCGAGAGCGGCAGCGGCGCGACCTTCATCTGGCAATAGGGAAGCCAGATGTGCGAAATGTCATGATGAGCCGGGTCTTGTCGCATGCGTCGCTCGGATCGAGCTACCTGACTGACGAAATTCAACGCTGTCCATACACAAGGATAACAACGATGGGGCCTCGCGCCATTGATCCTCGTCGATCCCGGCCAGGCGCGGTAGACAATAGACGGGAATAGATTCTGCCGCGAATTGCCGGAGACTTTCGGCGGTATCGTTGAGTCCGACTCCGTCCGCGGTTTCCGAAACGACAATTCCCCGTATCTCGGCGCCGACCGCGCTCAAAACCTTGAGCGCTGTCAATGTATGGCTGATCGCACCCAGATAGCTCCCCGTGACGATAATCACAGGACACTCGAGCCTCGCGATGAGATCGAGACAGGTGTGCTGTTCGTCGATGGGGGCCATCACGCCCCCGGCTCCCTCGATGAGGGTGATGAAATCGGCTGCGTTCATCTGCTCATGACAAAACGCGACGATGTCATCAATCTTGACGATGCGATGCTCCCGGCGCGCGGCCAGGTGGGGCGAGATCGGGGCGGCGAACCGCCAGGGGGCGATCGCGGCAATCGCGTCGGGGGTTGCAATCTGGCCCAAGCTCCGCAGGAGGAGCGCCGGGTCGCTTGCAGGGTCATCGGGCTCGAAGCCCGAGACAACCGGCTTGAGCACGCGAGCGTTCGCGCCGCCGCGCTTGAGCTGATAACCCAGAATCGCGGTCACCAGCGTTTTGCCGATCCCGGTGCCGACCGACGTGATGAAGAATCCGCGCATTGGCTTGCCCGGTTGACTGGCTGCGCGATCAGATGAGGCGTTGCTCGCGGTCATCGGAGGCCGTGCCCGGTCAAGAGGGCCGCGACCTTGTTGATATCATCGGCCTGGTGCAATGCGGAAAATGCAAATCGGAGCCGCGACGTGCCATTCGGCACGGTCGGCGGGCGAATGGCCACGACAAGGTAGCCATTCGCCTCGAGCATGGCCGACGCGGCGAGAGCGGCCTCGGCTTCACCGACAATCACTGGCACGATCGCGCTCTCGGCGGGAGCCCGGCCGAGTAAATCGGTAAATCTGCGAGCATTTTCAATCGGCTTTTCAACGAGCGCCCGATCCTCGGCCATGATCTCGAGCGCGGCGCTGGCGGCCGCGACCGAAGCCGGTGGCAAACCGGTGGCAAACAGCAGGCTACGGGCTTTGTTTTCGAGCCAGCGGATGACATCGGCGGCGCCGCAGACGTAGCCGCCATAACTGCCAGCGGCTTTCGACAGAGTGCCCGTTTGCAGGTCGGCAACCGAGGCCGACGTGAGCCCCAGGCCGTGTGCGTCATCGGTCATCAACCAGGCATCATACCCACGCGCCAGAGCGCTGAGCTCGGACACGGGCGCTCGATCACCGTCCATGCTGAAAACGGTCTCGGTCAAGAGAAGGCAGCGGTCGAATTGCGATCGATGGAGTTTCAGCAGCTCGGAGCAGTCGGCGACATCGTTGTGTCTGAACCGCATCACGGTTGCCTGGGACAGCCGGGCACCGTCCCACGCGCAGGCGTGCGACAGGCTATCTGCGAGAATCAGATCGTTCTTGCCGACGATCGCGGGAATGATGCCAATATTCGCAAGATAGCCGCTGCCGAACACGAGCGCCGCTCGGCGCCCTTGAGCGCCGCGAGCTGTTTTTCGAGGTGGGCATAAGGCGGATGACTCCCCGTGACGAGGCGGGACGCGCCGGCACCGGCCCCATAACGCTCCAGCGCCCCCGCGCCGCGGCGATCACACGCGGGTGATGAGCAAGCCCCAGGTAATCGTTGCAACTGAACGACACATACTCGCGGCCGCCTCGGTACACGCGGGCGCTTCCCGTCCGCGCCGTTTCCCTGACTGAACGAACCAGCGATTGTCGCGCGATCCGCTCGAGCTCGGTGCGAGCCACTTCGGCGAGCGCTGGCATGGGTTGACTTCCTTCCGCGGAATGCGTCTATTTGCTCCTGAGCCTTAGGCAATGTAGAGGGGACGACCATGGTTTTCAACGTCGAAACGGATTCAAACGACCGGCATCAGGGTTCCTGCAGGCACGATTGGACCCAGGAAGAGGCGCTTGCGCTTTATGCATTACCGTTCAACGACCTGATTTTTCAGGCCCAGACGAACCATCGCCAAAATTTTGACGCAAACGAAGTGCAAGTCTCGACTTTGCTCTCAATCAAGACGGGGGGCTGCCCCGAAGATTGCTCGTACTGTCCGCAGAGCGCGCATTTCAAAACCGGCGTCGCGTCCGAAAGGTTGCTCGCGAAAGAGATCGTGCTCGCCGAAGCTCAGAAAGCGAAGAAAGCGGGAGCCTCGCGGTTTTGCATGGGTGCGGCTTGCGCGCGCCAGGGACAGCGATGTCGAAGACGTCGCCGAGCTGGTGGCCGGGGTCAAGGCTCTCGGACTGGAGACCTGCGCGACGCTCGGCATGTTGACGCGCTCCCAGGCCGACCGGCTCAAGCATGCCGGGCTTGATTATTACAATCACAACCTCGATACCTCGGAATCATATTACGACCAGATCATCACCACGCGCACGTATCGCGATCGTCTCGAAACGCTGGCCCATGTTCGCGGGGCCGGGATCAACGTCTGCTGCGGCGGCATCCTGGGGATGGGCGAAACGGTCGAAGATCATGCGTCAATGCTCTGTACACTGGCGAACTTGCCCGAGCATCCCGAAAGCGTGCCGATCAACATGCTCGTCCGCGTGGCCGGCACGCCACTGGCCGAAGCACAAGAGCTTGATCCGCTCGATTTCGTGCGGACGATCGCCGTGGCGCGGATCATGATGCCGGCCTCGATGGTGAGGCTCTCGGCCGGACGCGAAGCCATGAGCGACGAAATGCAGGCCCTCTGTTTCCTGGCCGGAGCGAACTCAATCTTCTTCGGCGAGAAGCTGCTGACGACGCCCAATCCGGCCACACACGCTGACGCCCGCCTGTTCAAGAAACTCGGGCTGCGGCCGCTCGTACCCGAAAAAATTCCCGCCAGGACCTGAGTCTCTTCGGACAAACGATTTTCGGTCGGCATAGCGAATTTCCAGAGTCGCGCCGTCGCAAGAGCCGCGTGCGGGCGAGCGTCCCTGCGCCGAGTGCCTCGGCAGCTCGACGGAGTCGCGCTCTCCCAGAAGGCCCGGGCGGGCGAGCGTCCCGCGAGCCGAGTGCCTCGGCAGCTCGACAGAGTCTCGCTCTCCCAAGAGCCCCGGGAGGGCGAGCGTCCCTGCGAGCCGAGTGCCTCGGCAGCTCGATGGAGTTTCGCTCTACGAAGAGCCCCGGGAGGGCGAGCGTCGCGTGGTGAAAGGTTGGGCTTGCACGGCTTTCGCGTTCAACGCGTTTTCATTGACGAACCACGCGGCGCCCAGAGCGCCACGCCTTTGTTGGAGTTCCGCCTTCAGGCGGCGCGAGCCGAAGATTCCGCCTGAAAGGCGGTACTCCAACAAGAAGTCGCGCAACAGAACCGGCCTACTCTCAATGCGATCGGAAGTCGATTCAAGACCAGCTTTTCACCGGGCCGGTGTCGCTCTCCCAAGAAAATGAAACAGCCCCGTCAAAAGTCCCCAAGCGGCTTGCGGGCGTCGCCAAAGTGATCAACCTTGACGCCCATTTTTTCGGTGATCGACAGGTAAAGAGGCGCAGAGTTTACGGTTGTCGTCGCCTTTAGCCGCATAATCGAAAGAACGACCCGTCTTGAGCGCACCGCCCAGTCCGCCCACCAGAACGATCGGCAGCTTGCTGGAGTCGTGTTTGGAACCGGAGAACATGCTCGACGTGAAGAGCAAACAGCAGTGATCGAGCACGGTGCCACCGGCCTCGGGCATCGCATCCAGGCGGGCCGCCAGGTAAGCGAGCTGGCTGACGTGGTAGCGCGTGATCTTCTCGTACGACGTCGACGTGTCATCGTGCGACGCCCCATGATGGGCCGAGGTCACGCCAAGAAACGGGTAGAAAAGCCCCGAGAGATCGCGGCTGAGCAACAGCGTGGCGATGCGCGTTTTATCAGTCTGGAATCCGAGCGCGATGAGGTCGCACATGAGCCGCATGTGGTCGCGCAAATCTTCGGGTAGGCCATTATCCGGCCGAGCCATCGCGACGATCCGCTGGCCGCGATCGGCGGCCCGGGCGTCGGCCGTGGCCTTGGCCACGCGCATGGCCATGGCCCGTTTCTCGACTTCGCGCACACTCGTGAGATATTCGTCGAGCTTGGCGCGATCCGGAGCACTGACGCGCTGAGCGAGGCCCGCCGCCTCGTCGCGCACCCGGTCGAGGATGCTCTGGTTGCGCTTGCTCCCCTGGTTCTCGAAAAGGGCGTCAAAGGCCAGCGACGGGTAAACCTCCATGGGCACCGGCGAGTTCGCGTCTTGCCAGGAAATGTGGGAACTATATGCCAGCGAGAAATTCGACTCATGATATCCGGTCGTCGGCTGTTCGCAGCCGAGGACCATGCTGGGCTGGATCGTCTGCTCGCCGAGATGCCGCGCCAGCTCCTGGTCGATACTGATCCCACCCCTGAGCTCGGCCCCTTTACGAAGCGTCGCACCCGAGAGAATATTGCCCGTCTGGCCGGGATGAATTCCGACGTTCGTGGCGCTCTTGTTAAACAGACCACTGACGACGTTGACCTTGCGCTTGAGCGGCTCCAGCGGTGCCAGACAAGGGCCGAGCTGCATTTCGTTGCCAGAGCCCTTGGCCCACCACTTCGCCGGGCTCACGCCGCAGCCCATGAACATCGCGGCGAATCGTTTCGGACACGCCGACGCCGCTGCCGCGGCGCCGCTCGGCATGGGCGCGCCCCAGACCGGAATCGACTCGAGCCACGGCAAGGCCATCGTTACTCCCGCGCCGCGAAGAAACGTGCGCCGCGACCGCTGATCAGACGCACGATTCGCCCGTCCCCGTTCCGGTGAGCTCATGTTCCACTTTCCTTTCTCTCGGCCTGGACCTGCGTGCGTCGATTGCGAAATTGCGGGCTGGTGACAATGCTTTCGATCAAGACGCCGAACCGGCCCCCTTCCGACGTCAGCCTTGTTTTCATCGTGTTCAAAATCTCGGCGTCCGACGGAATGAGTGTCCGGCCCAGGGCGTAAGCGGTCAACTTGCGGCACAGGTTATCCACGAACTCGTTCTGGCGATGCTGATCGAGGTACGTGCGGAGGCCCGCCACTCCGGCCCCTTCGCTACCCCCTGGAAACACCGCCCGGGTATCGACGGGCCGGCCGCCGAGATCAAGCTGGCGCGACTCGCCGACAGGCCCGAACCCCTCGTAGGCCAGCCCGATCGCGTCAAATCGCTCGTGACACGACGCGCACGCCTTATCGGCGCGGTGGCGGGCGAGTGCCTGGCGCAAGGTCACGTCACCGAGCTTCGCCTCGTCGCTGGGGAGCTCGGGGACATTGGGAGGGGGGCGCGGGGATGTTTTCGCCGAGCAAGCGGCGGACGACCCAGTAGCCGCGCTTGACGGGGCTGGTTCGCAGCCCGGGCGAGTTCTTGGTCAGAAACACGGCCATCGGCAACAGTCCGCCGCGACCCTGGGCCTGAGCGTCTTCGGCCCGGACCCAGCCGTCGCCACTGGCCCCCGCCGCGGGCTCGGGCATGTTGTAATGCCTGGCGAGCGCGCGGTTCACGAATGTGTATTTCGCGTCGATAAACTCGGTGACCGGGCGGTCATTCTGAACGAGATCGACGAAGAACCGCACGGGCTCCTCGAACATCGCCTGGCGCAGCTCGTCGTTGAAAGCGGGAAAGCGCTCGCGATCGACGCTGTTGTGTTCTTCGAACCGGCGGAAGTCGAGCCAGTTGCCGCCGAACTCGGTCGCCAGCCCGCGAATGCGCGGGTCGCGCGCCATCCGGCGAGCCTGACTCGCCAGAACGTCCGGTTTGTGCAAGTTGCCGGCCGCCGCGTGCGCCAGTAGCTCCCGGTCCGGCATGCTCGACCACAAGAAGTAGCTGAGACGACTCGCCAGATCAATGTCCGACAGTGGCTGAATCGCCGGTCCGGCTCCCGGAAGATCGATCCGGTAGCAGAAATTCGGCGACATCAGCACGCTCACCAGCGTATCGCGCACGGCATCCTCGTGGCTCAGCCCGTCCTTGTCGCGCAGTGTCCGGTAAAAAGCGGCGATCGCGTCGCGCTCGGCACTGGCCAGCGGCCGGCGGTAGGCGCGTTCGGCGAGGTCTTGAAGGGCCGCGACGTGCCGCGGCTCGGCGGCGAGACGTGTTCGCTCGACGCGCCGGATATTGGCGTCGGCGATCCTGAAATGGTCGTCGATCGCGCGGAGCGCGGTTGCGCCGGCCCCTCGCTTTTTCGCCTTTTCTCGATAGACCGTGGCGAGCCGTGCCATCATCGCCGGCGACGTGACGTTCTTATCCTCGGCGCGGGCGAAATTGAACTCCGGCGTCGTCATGAAACGCCCCTCGGCACGCTCGAACCAGATGAAACCCGAGTGCTGTCTCAGCGGCGATCCCGTGACGCAATCGAACTCGAGCCAGAGCGCGATCGAGCTCCCGCTGGCCGGCTTCGTCGAGAATCAGCTCGGATAGCGGCTGATCGTCGCGGAAGTATCCCATCATGTTATGAAACCCGGCGCTCAAGAGCCGGCCGACGTTCGCTTTATCCTCCTTTTCATCGAGGTAAACGCGTCCCCGCTCCGACACCAAAAACGCGTCGGGAAACACCGAGCAAAAACGGGCGTAATCCGGCTCGTAGCTCGAGACATCGCTCTTGTTCACAGGCACGGCCAGCGATCTGGCACTCGAGGTGCCTTTTTTGAGAGGGTCCGCCACGAGACGCTCGAGGCCGCCGGCATACCGCCGGCGGTTGGCCACGAACTCGCGGTTCTTCCAGAGCAAGAGCGGCTGCGAGCCAACCGGGATACCTGGAGCGGTCAGGTTCTTGACTTTCGGCGTCAATCGACGCCGCAGCTCGACCACGAAGTCGCGCATCTGTTCGCATTGAGCGCGCGGGGCGTTCTTTCCGTCTGAACCGGCCAGGGGGGGCGGCAGTTCACGCCACATCGATTTAATCGCCGCGATGGGACCAAGCGGGCGGCTCGGCTCGTTCAGCACGGACCAGACCGTGGCAAGGTATCTGGGACTGATCCCGGCCTCGGCCGCGAAGTCGGCGAGAGTGGCCGTCGGCCGTCCGACGTCCTTGCGGTGCTGGAATCGCCAGGCCGCGAGAAAGTAGTCGGCATAATCGGTGGCTTGCCGCTTGTAGAACTCGATAATTTTGCGTGTGCAATATTTATCGCGGTCGGGGTCGGCGATCACGGGGTGCGCCGCGAATTCCAGACCGGTCGGCGCGAGCACCAGATGGTCGGCGACGGAGCGGGCGGCTTCGAGGTACTTCTTGAGCAGAGCTGGCGACATGGACAGCGATTCCGCCGAGTTATCAAAGCCGGCCCGGTTCGCGGGGTCGATGGGAAACTCGCGAGTCGGCCGCAAGTCGACGCCGGTCAGGTCGCGAATCGTGTGGTCATACTCGGCGTTACTGAGTCGACGCGCGGGAACCGAGCCCGGGTCGCCCGCGTGCCGCGTGGCCTCGCGCTTGCTGACAGCCTCAATCCATTCGATGACCGGCCGGCGTTCACTTTGCTCAGGCTGCACGGCCGACTTCGCGGGCGGCATCGTTTTTTGCTCGAGCTGTTCGCGGACGAGCTCCCACCGCGCGAGGTCTTTGGCGACCGCCTCGGAATCGTCGTAAGCCGAGAGGTCGAGGTCGCCCTTCTTGCGGTCCTTGTCATGACACGTGATGCAAAAATCTTCAATGAAGGGACGCACCGTCTCGCGGAAGGTCTGGTCAAGTGGCGCACCGTCGCCGGCGAACAGCGACGCCGGAAACATGGCGGCGACCAGAAACGTCAGTGAAGCCAGACGATGCCTCGGAAACAGGTTCTTCGCAAGTTGGGGCACGGAAGGATGATCCATTTTCTGCCGATTGAGGATAGTACCGCTGAGATCGGCGCGACGGCCGGACCGACATCTTGTGGGCGGGGATGGCTCCAGGGCGGGGCGAAGTCGCCTGCGGGCGAATGAGGTCCGCTAATGATCGAGTCAAAACCAGCGGAAGACCTGTCTATTGTAACCAACCAGGCAGGTTCGGCTCCAGTGCGGAGATGAGAGAACCAGTTCGTCGCCAAGGTGTCGAGTTTTAAGCACTTCGTTGCATCGCTCTTGCCCTTTAGACTTCAAACCCATGGGTGTGTTCCGCGCTGGGTTTCACCCGGCTCATTGCATGATCGAGCTTCGCGTCGGCGTGCTTGTGATGCGTCGTTGCAATTTCGGGCAGAATTCGAGCGTTCGGGATGGAACCTGGACTGACAGGACGCTTGAGGGCGGCATCGAGTCTAAAAGGACCCTTTCGCGCGGCAGATCCCCCTGCGTCTCTATTGCAACGCTCGAGCACCAGGACTTCATCCCCGACTGTCGACCGACACGTGCAACCCTATCGCTGGATCGGCACCCATGGCCCGTCCCCAACTGTCGTAGTCAAACGGACGATGATCTACGACCTCGACTTGAATCGCCAAAGCCGCGGGTGGGATGGCGTATCGGCGTGGTGACTGCTGGGAATCAACGTGATGGATGCAGTCGGAGTCTTGAATTGGCTTTTCGTGAGTTTGGGTGCACTCAACTGGCTCGCCAGGAATGTCGTGGCACCACCATAAACGATCGTGATGGCCTTCCCCGTCACTTGCTTCGGTTTCAGCGTCAAGGTCGCGGCTCCGCCCGCGACGGCCGTCGTCCCGAGCGTTTGTACTTTCAGCTTCTTCCGGGCCTTCTTTGTGACTTCCGAAGGTCACCATGCCGGATGGTAGGCCGCCGCCGGGCGACAAGGGTTCGATCTCGGCCTTCAGCGCGACCAACACCACTTTTTTCTTCTTGAACGTCGCTTGAGGCACGAGAACAACACGAGTGCCGTCCGCGGCGACCGAAAGATCGGTCTCCGACGATTGAACGCCGAGGATATCGGTATCGCCGTTGTAAGTCGCCGTCACCGCATGCGAGCCGAGGCCCAGGCTTGAGATGACCAGCGTCGCCTGGCCAGAGCCACCGAGTGAAATCGTTGCCAATGGCACGCCGCCGTCGGAGAACGTGACTGTCCCCCCGGGCGCGATCGAGCGCTCCCACTGTCGCCACAAAGGTGACGGATTGCCCGAAAACGGCCGAGCCGCCTGACGCCGCCAACGCGATCGTCGTACTACTTCGGCCGATCGTAAAAGTCGCGGGAGCGGATTGCGTCGGCGCATAGTCAGCAGAGCCGGCAAAATTTGCTTCAACGGTGTACGTTCCGACATCGGTCGGTGGCGTCGCGCCCAGACTCGCGCCCGAGGTATTCGACCCGTCGTAATAGGCCAGCAGCGGAGTGACACCCTCAAGCCCGGTGCCCGGTGAGTTGCCGATGCCGTCGATCGTGACAGAAGCCGGGAACGGATTTCCGTCATAGACGCCACCTGGCGCGGAGACATTCAGACTGGGCACTGCTTTGTCGACATCGATTGTCGACGTCGATGCGGCCGTGGTGTAATCCGTCGTGTCGGTCGGCGTTAACGAGACCGCCAGGGTCTGGCCGTTTCCCGCGGGAAGAACTGTCCCCGCGGCCGGTGCGTAGCTGAAGCGGCCCGGAACTGACGCCGCAGCATCGAGCTGCGTGGATGAAAGTGCCGCGCCGTAAATAATGTCGGCCGGATTGGCCCAGGTGATCAGGGGCGCGGCTTTGTCGACGTTGATCGTCACCGTGGCCATGGCCGTGACATAATCCATGGTGTCGGTCGGCGTGAACGAGACCGAGAGCGTCTGGCCGGCTCCCACATTCAAGAGTGTTCCGGCGTCTGATGCGTAGCTGAAGCTTCCGGAAACCAGGGCTGTCGCATCGAGCTGCGTCGATGACAGCGCGGTGCCATAGGTGAGGGCGGCGGGAGCGGACCAGGTGATGGCGGGCACTGCTTTGTCGACGTTGATCGTCGTGGCGGCGACGCTCGTGGTGTAATCCGCGGCGTCGGTCGGCGTGAAGGTGACCGAGAGCGTCTGGTCGTCTCCCGCATCGAGCACCGCCCCGAGTGCCGGGGTGTACGTGAACGTGCCGGGCACGGACGCCGTTGCATCGAGCTGGGCGGATGACAGGGCCGTGCCGTAGGTGATGTCGGCGGGATCGGCCCAGGTGACGGCGGGCATTGCTACGTCGACATTGATCGTGGCCGTGGCGGATGTGTTGTTGTAGTCGAGGGTGTCGCTGGGCGAGAAGCCGACCGAGAGCGTCTGGTTGCTGCCCGCGCCAGGACGTCACCCGCGGCCGGGTTGTACGTGAAAGTACCGCTGACATTCTGGCTCGAGCCATTGACGTTCCAGGACGCGGTCGCATCAAGCTGGGACGAGGAAAGCGCGGTGCCGTGGATGATGTCAGCGGGATTGGCCCACACGATCGACGGCGTTGCTTTATCGACGTTGATCAACGCGGTGGCGGTGACCGTGGCGTAATCCGTGGTGTCGGTCGGCGTGAAGGTGACCGAGAGCGTCTGACCGTTCCCCGCATGGAGCACTTTCCCGAGTACCGGAGTTTGTGTGAACGTGCCAGCCACGGTCGCGGTCGCGTCGAACTGGAGCGCGCGAGCGCCGTGCCGTAGGTGATGTCGGCGGGATTGGCCCAGGTGATCACAGGGGGCGCCTTGACCACGTTGACCGTCGCCGTGGCCGCGGCGGTGTTGTAGTCGGTGGCGTCTGTAGGCGCGAACGAGACCGAGAGCATCCGGCCATTTCCCACATTGAGCACTGTCCCCGCGGCCGGGGTGTAGGTGAACGTGCCCGGCACGGACGCGGTCGCATCGAGCTGAGCGGATGAGAGAGCCGTGCCGAAGGTGATCGCCGGGGGACTGGTCCAGGTGATGGAAGGCGTTGCTTTCGTGACGTTGATCGTGACGGTGGCCATGGCCGTGGTGTAATCAGTGGTGTCAGTCGGCGCGAAGGTGACAGACAGTGTCTGTGCCAATCCGGCCGTCAAGACCGTTCCCGCTTTCGGCGCGTAAGTGAAGTTGCCGGACACGGTGGTGGTGGCATCGAGCTGGGCCGCACCGAGCGCGGTCCCGTAAACGATCGAGGCAGAATTGTGCCAGGTGATCACAGGCGTCGCTGGAGTGACCATGACTGCGGCCGTCGCGCTGGCCGAGGCGAAGTTCCCGTCGCTGTTATAAGAGAAGCCCACCGGGTAGGCAGAGCCCGAAACAGGGAGGTTAGACGTGCTGAAGTTCGTCGAGAAGGAACCGCCGGTGTTGATCGTCGCCGACCGCGCGATGCCGTTGAGCGTGATGGTGACGGTCTCTCCGAGTGGAACGAAAGAGCCATAAGCCAGTGTTCCCGCAATGGTCACGCTGGGAGTTCCATAGGTGATTTCCGGTGAGGTCAGACCCGAAAAGGTAAACGGGATAAGATTGTTTGTAAGGCTAAACTCGAGCGAGCCGGCGATCCCGATGGCGGAAGCAGTCACCAGGTACGAGCCCGCGGTCGCATTGGCCGTGGCGCTGGCCGAGGCGACCCCGCTGGAACCAATCGTCCCGTCACTGGAGGCGAGAAGCGCCGAGGCGCCGGAACTCGGAACGACGAACGCGACAACGCCACCCGCCACCGGATCTCCGGAGTTGTTGGCCATCACGGTGACGGCCAGGGGCTCGGGAAATGCGGTCTCGTCGATCGTGGACTGTGGCGTGCTCCCGGCCACGAGCGCCATGGTGAATCCCTGGCTCTGGAACGCACCGATGTCGGGACTGGGATCATCAAGCGGCGCACCGCGCTGGTCGGTCGTGATTCCGCTCACGACAGTGCCCGCGCCGATGGCCGGGCTGCCAGGCAATCGCGCCATGGTCTGGGTTTGCCCGCCGTAGCTTCCCAGAACGGAAAGTACCGGAGCGGTGGCGCCGATGATGTTGCCATTCTGTCCGTTGGCCGGTCCTGCCGAGGTTGTGCCGACCAGGTTGTGCGAACCGCTGACGGTGCCGCTGCCATCGATGTCATCACCTTTGCCGCTGGAGTTGTCCGCAACGATCGTGTCAGTAAGTGTCGCCGTGCCCTGGCTGTATAATCCGCCGCCGAGGTCCGGTGTGGTGTTGAGCGAGATCGTACATGCGGTCAAGTCGACCATGGCGCCACCTTCGATCGATACGCCGCCGCCCTGTCGCTGGCTGGTGTTGTTCGAGATCGTGCACTCGGTCAGAACGATCGTCTGATTCATGTCATCCAGCCCCCCGCCGGGTCCCGCCGTGGTATTGCCAGAGAGCGTGCAGTCAGTCAGCTCCGACGCGGCCGTGCCGCCAAAACTGGCGAACCCACCGCCGCTTTCCGAGGCGCTGTTGTTCGAGATCGTACAGCCGCTCAGTTCGGCCCAGCCGTTGTTAGTTGAGATCGCGCCGCCACTGCGCTGGCAGGTGTTGCCCGAGAGCGTGCAGTCGGTGGCTTCAATCGTGCCGTTATTGTTTACCCCACCGCTGCCAGTCGTGCTGCTATTGCCCGTTATCGTACAATCGATCAACGTCATCGCCGCGGTCGTTTTGCTATAACTACTGTTTTCTAAGCCGCCGCCGTACCCCTTTGACGTGTTGCCACTGATGGTGCAGTCCGTCAACGTCGTCGTACCATCGCTGTCGAGTCCCCCGCCCATCCCGGTTGCCGCGGAGGATTGGATTGTGCAATCCTGAAGGTTCACGTTGGCGCCGCCAGCGTTATAGACGCCGCCTCCATTGCCCTGCGCCGAGCCATTTGCGATCGTGAGTCCCGTGAAAGACGCCGTGACCTGGGAGTCGATCCGGAACACCCGGCTGACGCTGCCGCCGGAAATGGTGACAGGCCCCTGGCCCGGCCCGTCGTAGATCATGGTCGCGGCTTTGGTATTGCTTAGCTCGAGCTCGCCGTTCGTCAGGGCGATCGTGGCCGCCGCGCTGCCCAGGTCGATCACAATTGAGCTCGCCGTGGTCGCAGCATTCGCCTGAGCGACGGCCCAGCGAAGCGTATTATTGCTGCCGCCGTCGTCGGCCGTGCTGGCGACGGTGAAGGTCGCAAGCAGCCTGCGATCCTCCAGCAAACGGAGCTCCGGCCTCAGGCTGCGCGGTCGTTGGTGCCGCCCAGCCTCGGTCACCAGCCGCGACCTTGAACACCACCAGGCGCCTGCATGATCTCGCTGTCCTTGCTCGCTTCCGCGATATTTCATGGCTGCCTCACTTCTTGGAGGGTCTGGCGATGTCGTCGACAACGGCAGCGGCGAACTTGCCGTGCCTATGGGATATCTTCGATGATGATGCTTGGTGGTCTTGTCATCGACCGTCTGGCTACTGACGATGCCTCAAACTCATTAGAGATGTGGGGGTGACGTCCCCGATCGATCCAAATCTAACGGGCGCGATCCGGATCCACAAGCGCCCGGTCTCACGAAAGCTCGTCGTGATCGGCCTTCGCCATCTGAACATGTTTATCGCTCACGCTCGCAAAATCAAAGACTGCCATGCGCGAGCACCGGGGGTCCGAGCGCGGGGGTCGGTCAGCGCCGGGGGTCAGACCTAGGAACATGGAAGGATGCATACCAGGGTTGGGTCCTCGGCAGTGGAGCGTTCATCGACCGGGTCAAGGCGATGGTGCGTGGTGAACCTCCCCGCGAGCGACGCCGGGAATCACGGCTCATGCTCAGCGTGCCGCTCGCACGAATTATTGAGGTTGTACTGCGCCTTTTATGTGGTCGAGCCCACGGAACTAAGCCAGCGAGGAAGTCGCCTTCCCGCACGAGCGGCGCCTGTCTATCTCGCAAGAAGTCACAGTTTGGCGACCAATGCAGAGCTCGCGGCCGTGCTGGGGCTGTCGCGAGCCGAAAGTGTGCCCAATCTGACCCGGCGATTCAGTGATTGGTTATCGGCCGATGCGAAAATCCGCAAGCAGTTGAGAAGTCTGGAAGAGGTGCTGCAAGGGCCGCGAATGACCTGAATAACTTGTTCCTAGGTCTGACCCCCGACGCCCCGACCCCCGACGCCCCCGACCGATGTCGACATCGTAGGGGTCATGGCAGGGTCGAACTATTCTTACGTCAGCTCGAGCGTTTACGCGGAGGTCGACACCGAAAGCGGCCACCAGACGTATGCCGGGGTGGCCACTCCCTTCTCTTATTCAAGCTGGTTTTCAGAGACCCTGGTTCTCGATGTCTCGGGACCGCCACCGCATACCGTGACGGCCGAGTCGGTCGCATACGACTCGTCATCGGGGAGCGACCCGGGGGTGAACGTCACCGAGCGCGAGACCGCTGGCGAGGTGATCTCGGAGACGGCGCATGGGGGCGGCGGAGCCGGGGGCTATCCAATCTTGAGTGGCGTCCATGACGGCACGTCTCCCCCGCAATGGGACACCGAGCACGGCCTCGACTCGGCGCTGGGCGGCCAGGACACGCATCCACTGAAGTTCACGGGTGCTCCGATCCTGCCCATGATCAGCGGCGACGGGTCAAAAATGATCCTGGCCGAGACCAGTGATGCGAGCCGGGGTTCGACCGACGAGTCGAGCTGGCTGTCACACCCGTCGGCGATCGGTTACCGCCGGCCTGGAAACTATGCGGCCAGCAGCAGCGGCTACGTCACGGTCCACGAGGTCGCGCCGGGCTTCGGTAGCGGCATGAACGACGGGTCGAGCGCCCAGGAGATGACGCGGATCAGCAACTTTTACAACGGCGCCGAGGAAAATCCGACCGCGGCCCAGTCGGCGCCGACCCCGCGAGTGGAGCAGGTGGTGGGCGGGTTCGTGAGCAGTGGAGGTGGGGCGAATCCAGGCGGTGGCGGTGGTTCCATTGGCGGCCGTGATGGGCAGCGGACCAATGGCAACGGCAATGAGCCCCCTTTGCGAGCCAACATTAACCCGCAGACGGGCATCGGGCATTACTGGACCACGCCTTGGTTGCTGTCTTGGCTGCTGGGCCTCGACACGCCCGATCCGAACGCAGGCAACGGAGCTCCGAATGTTCCACCGCCGCCGGCTCCGCCAGATGTGCCACCGCCCGATCCGCCGCCCTCCCCCGGGGCTTCGGTCACGCCTGAACAAAACGACTCCGAGCCGCCAAACGCGCAGATCACGCCGCCGTCAGGCGACGCCGATGGCGACGGACAGCTTGCGCAGATCACGCCACCATCTGGCGACGCCGATGCCGGTGGTGACGGGCAGGTTGCGCAGATCACGCCGCCAGCTAGCGATGACGACCTGGGACCTGGCGACGCGGGCGACCCGAGCGGCGATGCGATCGTTGGTGCGGACGACGACGTTGACACTAGCTGGGGCGACGACTCCGGAGGCGGCGGCGGAGGTGTCGGCAGCTATTTGCTGAACGCGGGCAAACAGGCCGTCATGGGCAATTACACCCCGGAGAACGAGCGGAATTTAGCGGGAACAGTCGGTGAGATCTTGGTCGGGATCACTCCAGGCGTCAGTACAGTTGCAAGCCTTCGCGATTTGACTCACGATGTAACCAACTGGCAATGGTCGTGGGGGCACGCGCTTCAAACCGCTGGTGACGTTGCAGGATTGGTTCCGTTCGCTCGTGGGGCCGTTAAGGGTGCACGGGCAGCCTTCCGTGGCGGAACGGAGGCATTTCAGGGCACGCCTAAG
Source organism: uncultured Planctomycetota bacterium (assembly GCA_963818265.1). Taxonomy (GTDB): domain Bacteria; phylum Planctomycetota; class Planctomycetia; order Isosphaerales; family Isosphaeraceae; genus CAWFRS01. The sequence continues at coordinate 445,510 of CAWFRS010000007.1, forward strand.
GTGATCAAGGGCCTTGGCAGCGTTGACGGAATGGTTACCAAGACCGTTCCGACGCTGGACAACGGCGTTGGGTTTGCAAAAAATGGAAGTTCGCTGTCCGACACGCCGAAAGCTGTAATTGCTCCAAACAGCGGCGTCCCTATTCAAGGCTCTGGAGGACCAGGCAAAGTTTACAAGATCCCGGCAGAAGAGTTGACAGCAGGGAAGCCTTATATCGGAAAAACCAAGCAGCCTACGGTTGCAGATCGAATGAAGAACAAGGATCACAAAGCGAAAACACCAACAGGTCAACCACCAAAGGCGGCTACACTTGCCGAGAATCTCAATGATAATGAGATGGCAGGGGTTGAAGCACTCTTGGTTGAGAAGGATGGGCTAGTTAACCTCAGCAACAAGATTCCCGGCCTGAACACCAGCTTGCCCAAGAACGCACCTCGATTGGAGGCGGGCAAAAAAGTATTGGGAATGGAGTAAGCACATGAGCGAAAAAAATATATTTTGGGTCGATTTTCAACGAAAGTCCCTTGCCTGGGCCTCAAAGCTGCGTTCAGGGGGTGAGCAGATAGTGTTCGAGGAGATCGACAAATTGCTCGACAACTGTCGCCTGCCGTACTGCTTTGATATCACGCACGATGACTCATCGTGTTATCTTATTTTCTCTCCCGAAGGTGATGAGGAGTCTGCAAAGAAGATCGATGAATTGGTGCTGGCAGCCCCTACGATTCCAAATTGGGAAGTATATGGCCGCAGGCAATGCAAGCCATTCAAGGATGTTTGCTCGATCGTTCGGCAACTTTATCTCGTCGATATTTCTTCGACCCGGTTTCGCCTCATAGAAAAGGAGGGCGGACCGTTTGTCCAAGTGTTCGTTTCACCCAATGCTGATCTTACCCCCGATGAGCAGCGAGGTTTGATCAATACGTTTCTGTGGCATTTTTTCGGCGAGAACCCGGTTATGACCAAGAACATTCGGGGCGAGGCGATCCTCGCAAACTCTCCTTTGAATGGAACGCTCTCTGCAACCGAACTTGCAAATTTGTTTTGATTTGCGAGCGAGACATCGTTTCGTCCTTCCAAGCACATCCACCCACCCCGTCCGCCCTACGCCCCCCGCCCCGACCACCTTGGCTTTTCGACCAGCGCCCGGAATTGCCGGGTTCCCGGTTTTGCAACGCAACCGCCATGCCCGAGCCATCGCCCAGGCCAGGGCCTCGGCCCTTCAAGCGCGCCAGGGGTCAGACCTAGGAACAAGTTTTTTCCTTGCCGTCGGGCGCCGGGCGTAGTTCAATGGAGGGCATGGCACGACGCTTACGCCTTCAGTACCCCGGCGCGATTTACCACCTGATGGCTCGCGGCAATGGCCGTCAGGATATCGTGTGCGATGACGCGGACCGACGCCGGCTTCAAGAGGACCTCGGCAAGGCAGCGATTCGCTGCTCGTGGCGTGTCTATGCTTTTGCCATCATGTCAAACCACCTACACATTGTGCTCAAGACTCCTCAATCCAACTTGGCCCGGGGGATGCAGGCGTTTTTGTCCGGCTATGCCAACGTGTGGGCGCGTCGCTATCAGTTTTCCGGGCATGTTTTCCAGTGCCGGTATCGGACCGAACTGGTGGAGGATGAGACGTACCTCTGGACGGTAACGCGATACGTGCACCTCAATCCGGTGCGAGCGAAGATCGTGGAGCACCCGGCGGCCTGGGGCTGGTCGAGTTTTCCCGGTTATGCTCATCGCGCGCGCCGGTTGGAGTGGTTGGCTTACGACGACCTGCTGGCGTCGTGGACCGGTGCGTTCGGTGGGTCGGACCCGGCGGGAGCCTACCGCCGGTATGTGACGGAGGGTTTGACTGATCCGCCTGAGTCACCATGGAAGGATGCATACCAGGGTTGGGTCCTCGGCAGTGGAGCGTTCATCGACCGGGTCAAGGTGATGGTGCGTGGTGAACCTCCCCGCGACCGACGCCGGGAATCACGGCTCATGCTGGGTGTGCCGCTCGCGCGAATTATTGAGGTTGTCTGCGCCTTTTATGTGGTCGAGCCCACGGAACTAAGCCAGCGAGGAAGTCGCCTTCCCGCACGAGCGGCGCTGAGTCTATCTCGCAAGAAATCACAGTTTGGCGACCAATGCAGAGCTCGCGGCCGTGCTGGGGCTGTCGCGAGCCGAAAGTGTGCCCAACCTGACCCGGCGATTCAGTGACTGGTTATCGGCCGATGCGAAAATCCGCAAGCAGTTGAGAAGTCTGGAAGAGGTGCTGCAAGGGCCGCGAATGACCTAAATAACTTGTTCCTAGGTCTGACCCCTGGCGCTCTGACCCCTGGCGCTCTCGACCCCTGGCGCTCTCGGGCGGTCAACTCGGCGCTCGTCCTCCTCTACTGGAGCGTCGGCGACCGCATCCACCGGGACGTTTTGAAAGGGAAGCGTGCCGACTACGGAAAGCAGATTGTCGGGGCGCTGTCCCGACAGTTGGCGGCGGAGTACGGGAGGGGGTTTTCGGACGACAGCCTGTTCCGAATGGTCCAACTCGTGGAGGTTTTTCCCGACCGAGAAATTGTCGGGACACTGTCCCGACAATTGGGTTGGAGCCGCTTCTTGCTCCTTCTACCGGTCAAGGAGGCCCTCAAACGGGAGTTCTACGCCGAGATGTGCCGCGTCGAGCGGTGGAGCGTTCGGACGCTCCGGGACAAGATGGGTGGCATGCTGTACGAGCGGACCGCTCTTTCGAAAAAGCCCGCCGAGCTCGCGAAGCAGGACCTCGCCTCCCTCAGGAACACCGACCAACTGTCTCCGGACCTCGTATTCCGGGACCCATACTTCCTCAACTTCCTCGGGCTAAAAGACACTTACGAAGAGAAAGACCTGGAGGTCGCCATCCTTCGCGAGATAGAGGCATTCCTCCTCGAACTCGGCGGAGGGTTCACGTTCGTGGCGCGACAAAAGCGGATGGTGATCGACGGCGAAGACTTTAGTCTCGATCTCCTCTTCTACCACCGAAAACTCCGGCGGCTCATCGCCGTGGACCTGAAACTCGGCAAGTTCAAGGCGGCGTTCAAAGGTCAGATGGAGTCTGATCTTCGGTGGCTCGACAAGTACGAGCGAGAGCCGGAAGAGGGACCGCCCCTCGGGCTCATCCTCTGCGAATCGGCGGGCGAAGAGCAAGTTGGATGCGGGAAGAAAAGGGGTCATTCTACTTTAGTCTTGACACGATGCACTGATTATCATGGGGAAGAAAAGGGGTCATTCTACTTTAGTCTTGACACGATGCACTGATTATCATGATCATGGCAGCCATGCCAAGAACAGCGCGAGCTTCGGTAGGCGGGATGTGCTATCACGTGATCAACCGTGGTAACAACCGCGTCGAGGTCTTCCACAAGCCGGAGGACTACGATGCGTTTGTCTCGATCATCGCCGAGGCTTGCCAACGGCTTCCGATGCGAGTGCTCGGCTATTGCGTGATGCCCAATCATTTTCATCTGGTGCTGTGGCCGTTTCATGACGGCGATCTCAGCCGATGGATGCAGTGGCTGTTAACGGCTCACGTCAGGCGCTACCACCGCCATCATGGCGGCAGCGGCCATGTGTGGCAGGGGCGTTTCAAAGGCTTTCCGATCGAGTCAGACGACCATCTGCTTGGTGTTCTCCGGTATGTCGAACGCAACCCGGTGCGAGCCGAGTTGGTCGAACTCGCCGAAGATTGGCAATGGTCGAGTCTGCGACATTGGGCGCACCGACCGTCTTTGCTGAAGCCGGATCCCGGACCGGTGAAACGTGACCGAAACTGGGTCAAGCGTGTCAACACGCCGTTGTCTGCTTCGGATCTCCAGGGCATTCGCCATAGCGTGAGCCGCGGAACCCCCCTCGGCACGGACTCTTGGGTGGAGTCAACCGCATCCATGTTGGGATTGGAGTCAACGACACGCCCACGAGGTCGACCACCCAATAAAAAATCACACTAACAAGTTAGATTCTTGATATGAAACGATTATTCAAGCGAAAAGTAGAATGACCCCTTTTCCCCCCCTTGATATGAAACGATTATTCAAGCGAAAAGTAGAATGACCCCTTTTCCCCCCCAAGCGAAAAGTAGAATGACCCCTTTTCCCCCCCTGTTCCTGACGCGTATGCGACAGGAATTCGGGGGGGAAAAACCCGGACTTGACGGAGTGCCAGATCCACACCGCGGTGGCGGCTCTGATCCCGTTCTGGTGGTTGAACCTGAGCCCTCCTGGGAAGCTGCTGGAGCGGACAACCGCGGAGATCGAGCGGCGCAACGTCGAAACGCCGTGGCGCGGCGGTGCCACGCCAAGCAGACCAGACGAAGGCTGCGTGACGCGGGCATCAGGCTCACTGGCTTACCCCGGTGCAAATGGGATACAACTTACGCGCTGTAGTACTAAGGTGATCAAGGGCCTTGGCAGCGTTGACGGAATGGTTACCAAGACCGTTCCGACGCTGGACAACGGCGTTGGGTTTGCAAAAAATGGAAGTTCGCTGTCCGACACGCCGAAAGCTGTAATTGCTCCAAACACAGGAAAGTATTCAAACCTTCCAGAGCCAAGAAACGTCGGGGAAGGAAAAGACTTTACCCCCGCTACAAAGCGGAAGATTCTTGAGCAAAACAAGCAAAACAACGGGGGAGTCATCAAGTCGGACCAAAGTGGTCTTGAAGCCGTGCCTTCAGTGAAGAACAAGAGTGGGGTTACTCCACCTAGCAATGAAGCTCAGATTGACCATGTGATTCCGAAATCTCAAGGTGGAACGAACAGCCCTAGTAACGCACAGGTATTGACTCGAAAGGAAAATCGCCTTAAGAGCGATAAGTAGCATGGGACAGCAACAAGGCAAAAACAAAGATATGAGAGCTTCTATCATCTGCTCGCATATAGCTGTTGATCGGCTTCCGATTTTGAGGGCTGTTCGAGATGTTCCAACAATGGATGAGGATAGCGGTTGGCAATTTCTTTGCGATTCGATCACCGAAGAAGATCCTGACGATGCACAGGTTTGGCTGATCAACGAGGTTTTGGATTATGAGCCCTCACTGTATTCATTCATTGGTGAACCGCCGGGAACAGTTTTGATTAGGAAAGACACAAAAAGCGACTGGAAACTCACTCATAAATAAAGCATATTATTACGTTTACCATCTACCCCCCTCCACACCCCGCCACGACCACCCTTCGGCCGCCCAGTCCGCCCCCGGCCTGACCGCCTCCGGGCTCGTCCCCGGCGACGATGGGGGTCCGAGATGGGACCCGATGAGACAGGGGGGCGGGCGATAGCCGCTGTGCAAGAGGCCGGGATGGAACCGGCCTGCGGGGATTTAACGAAGAGTTTTTCGTAGATCATTCTGCGACGGGCTCGATGCCGAGGTGGCCGTCCCGGCACGCCCGGCCCGGCCGCCGGGCTCAGCGCCCTTGGGGCTTGGGCAGGAGGGCGTCCAGGCCCAAGCCCAGCACCGTCAAGCTCGACTCTCACCGGACCATCCTGGCGTAGGCCGGCCCGCTCCGGTACGCTGCCCTCCGATCATCCCCGGAGGCCGACCGTGAAGCTGACCGCCCGACCCGTCCTTCCTCCCCTCCCCGAGGCCGAGTATCGGGAGCTACGTGAGTCGATCAGGGAGAACGGCATCCTCACGCCGCTCCTGGCGATGCCCGACGGCACCCTGATCGACGGCCACGAGCGGCTCAGGGTCATCGGCGAGATCGGCCTGAAGAAATACCCGGTCCGGGTCATCGTCGTCGCCGACGAGCCCGAGCGGGTCATGCTGGCGATCCGGTGCAACGCCGAGCGACGTCACCTCACCAGAGCCCAGCGCCAGGCAGAAGAAAAGGGGTCATTCTACTTTAGTCTTGACACGATGCACTGATTATCATGATCATGGCAGCCATGCCAAGAACAGCGCGAGCTTCGGTAGGCGGGATGTGCTATCACGTGATCAACCGTGGTAACAACCGCGTCGAGGTCTTCCACAAGCCGGAGGACTACGATGCGTTTGTCTCGATCATCGCCGAGGCTTGCCAACGGCTTCCGATGCGAGTGCTCGGCTATTGCGTGATGCCCAATCATTTTCATCTGGTGCTGTGGCCGTTTCATGACGGCGATCTCAGCCGATGGATGCAGTGGCTGTTAACGGCTCACGTCAGGCGCTACCACCGCCATCATGGCGGCAGCGGCCATGTGTGGCAGGGGCGTTTCAAAGGCTTTCCGATCGAGTCAGACGACCATCTGCTTGGTGTTCTCCGGTATGTCGAACGCAACCCGGTGCGAGCCGAGTTGGTCGAACTCGCCGAAGATTGGCAATGGTCGAGTCTGCGACATTGGGCGCACCGACCGTCTTTGCTGAAGCCGGATCCCGGACCGGTGAAACGTGACCGAAACTGGGTCAAGCGTGTCAACACGCCGTTGTCTGCTTCGGATCTCCAGGGCATTCGCCATAGCGTGAGCCGCGGAACCCCCCTCGGCACGGACTCTTGGGTGGAGTCAACCGCATCCATGTTGGGATTGGAGTCAACGACACGCCCACGAGGTCGACCACCCAATAAAAAATCACACTAACAAGTTAGATTCTTGATATGAAACGATTATTCAAGCGAAAGTAGAATGACCCCTTTTCCCCCCCCCAAGCGAAAGTAGAATGACCCCTTTTCCCCCCCATAGATTTTCGTGGATTTGAGGCTGCAACCCCTACGTCGCCACCCGCGAGATGAAGCGCTTGCAGGATTCGGTTCGTCGCTTGCGGCCGGAAAGCCGGCACGTCTTGGCCGTCGAGGTGGAACATGTCCCGTGACCATTCTCAGCAATTGACCGATCAGGCGGAGCAACTCCATCAGAAGGGTCGTTTCCCCGAGGCGATCGAGCTCCTCACTCGAGCACGGGATCTGGTGTGTCAGTCTTATGGCACGGGCCACCCCGAATACGCCATCAGCCTGAACAACCTGGCGAATCTGCATCGGCAGATGGGCGACTACGCGGTGGCCGTGCCGCTCTGCCGCCAGGCCCTGGAGATCCGCCGCGTGGCGCTGGGCGAGCGCCACCCCGCCTACGCCGACAGCCTGCAACTCCTGGCGAATCTGCATCGGCAGATGGGCGACTACGCGGTGGCCGTGCCGCTCTGCCGCCAGGCCCTGGAGATCCGCCGCGTGATGTCGGGCGAGCGCCACCCTGACTACGCCGACAGCCTGAACGAGCTGGCGGGGCTGTATCGGGCGATGGGCGACTACGCGGCGGCCGTGCCGCTCTGCCGCCAGGCCCTGGAGATCGCGCGCGTGGCGCTGGGCAAGGGCCACCGCAACTACGCCGTCAGCCTGAGCAACCTGGCGGGGCTGTATCGGGCGATGGGCGACTACGCGGCGGCCGAACCCCTCTGCCGCCAGGCCATGGGAATCGAGCCGCGCGGCGTTGGGCGAGGGCCACCCCGCCTACGCCGGCAGCCTGAACGAGCTGGCGGGGCTGTATCGGGCGATGGGCGACTACGCGGCGGCCGTGCCGCTCTACCGCCAGGCCCTGGAGATCCGCCGCGTGGCGCTGGGCGAGCGCCACCCCGCCTACGCCACCAGCCTGGACGAGCTGGGGGAGCTGTATCGGGCGATGGGCGACTACGCGGCGGCCGAACCCCTCTACCGGAAGGCGCTGGCGGTTCTCCGCGGTTGTCGGCGAGGGCCACCCCGACTATTCCGCCAGCCTGAACAACCTGGCGGCGCTGTATAGTCAGATGGGCGACTACGCGGCAGCCGAACCCCTCTGCCGCCAGGCCATGGAGATCGTGCGCGCGGCGTTGGGCGAGGGCCACCCCGACTACGCCACCAGCCTGAACAACCTGGCGATATTGTATAGCGTGATGGGTGACTACGCGTCGGCCGAGCCGCCTCTACCGCCAGGCCATGGAGATCCGCCGCGCGGCGCTGGGCGAGGACCACCCCCAATACGCCGGCAGCCTGCGCAACCTGGCGCCTCCTTCTGTCGCGATGGACCGCGGGGGTGACGCATTGGCCCTGATGCAGAAGGCCGCCGCGATCGACAACCGGATGATTGGCCAGATCTTCAGCATCGGCTCGGAGCAACAGCGGGCGGGTTTCCTCGCAAGTCTCCGATGGAACACGGATATCTTTCTCTCGCTGGTCTTGATCCACCTCGACCACTCACATGAGGCGGTTCTTGCCGCTCTCGATCTGGTCCTGCGCCGGAAGGCGTTGAGGGCCGAAGGACAAGCCGCCCAGCGCGACGCGGTCCTGGGGGACGGTATCCTCACCTCCAGCCCAGGCTCCGCGAGTCCCAGGCGCTGCGGGCCAAGATCGTCCAGAAGACCCTCACCGGGCCGGGACCGGAGGGCCCCGGGGCTCACCACCGGCAACTGGCGGAGTGGGTCCGCTTCGCGGACGACATCGAGAAAGGCCTGGCCTGCCAGATCCCCGAGATGAACCTGGAGCAGAAGCTCCGGGCCGCCGACCGCCGTGCCGTGGCGCCTGGGCTGCCCGAGGGCGTCGCGCTGGTCGAGTTCGTCCGATTCCACGTGTGTGACTTCAAGGCCGTGCTCGCTCGCGGTGAGTCACAGTGGAAGCCGGCGCGCTACGTCGCATTCATCCTCCGAGCCGGGGATCCCGACGAGCCGCGGCTGATCGACCTCGGCGAGGCCGAGCCGATCGACCTCCTGATCACCGACTTCCGGGCCGGCGTCCTAGGCGGGCCGGAGGATTTTGCACCCCGCGACATGGCCAGGCCGCGAGTCGGTCATTCCCTCGAGCTACGCAATGGGGCCGGGGCTGCTCTGCGTGCGGCCTTGTTCGACCCGGTCGTGCCGGCCCTGGGAGGACGCCACCGGCTGCTTCTGGCCCCCGACGGCGCCTTAGCCTACTTGCCCTTCGAAGTCCTCCCCAGCGGCGAGGGCCGGCGGCTCATCGACGACTACCGGCTCAGCTACCTGAGCTGCGGCCGCGACGTGCTCCGGTTCGGGACGGAATCGTCCAGAAGTCCCGACGCGCCGCTGGTGATGGCCGACCCCGACTTCGACCTCGAGGCCGCCGTGGCGCGGGCGCTCGCTGTGGGCGGGCCTAAGAAGCCCCTGGCTGGCTTCTGGTCGCGGCTGCTCCGTCGCAAGACGGCTGGCGTCGCCGCCGTGGAATCCAAGGCAACCCCCGCTGTCACCACCGCCCCTCGCACGCCGGGGCGCCAGTCGCGTGACCTCACGCCGGGGACGTTCCGCTTCGATCGACTGCCGGGAACGCGGGCCGAGGGGGAAGCCGTCGGTCGATTCCTGGGCGTCAGCCCTCAGCTTGACGACGACGCGCTGGAAGGCCGGCTCAAGTCGGGCTGCCGCTCGCCGAGAGTCCTCCACCTGGCCACGCACGGATTCTTTCTGCCCGACCAGCCGTTCGACCCAACCCGAGAGCGTCCCAGCCTGATGGGCGGCGTGGGAGGCGAATTCGGCCGATTTCGAGGGCCGCTGCCGGAGAATCCTATGCTCCGGTCAGGCTTGGCCCTGGCCGGCGCCAATACGTGGCTCAAGGGGGGGACGCCTCCAGAGCTTGCCGAGGACGGTCTCCTTACCGCCGAGGACGTCAGCGGCCTTGACCTCCTGTCGACCGAGCTGGTCGTCCTGTCGGCCTGCGAGACCGGACTGGGGCAGATTCATGTCGGCGAGGGCGTCTTCGGCCTGCGCCGCGCCTTCGTGCTGGCGGGGGCCAAAACGCTGGTCATGAGCTTATGGAAGGTGCCCGACGAGCCGACTCGGGAGTTGATGGAGGACTTCTACCGCCGCCTGCTGGCCGGCGAGGCCAGGGCCGAGGCCCTGCGTCAGGCGCAATTGGTGCTGCGGGCCAAGTACCCACCGCCCTATTACTGGGGGGCCTTCATCTGCCAGGGCGACCCGTCGCCCCTGGGCACGGCCGGGCCGGGAGCCACGAGCCCGGGCATTGCCAACGACCGTCTGCCCGGCTGAGGCGTCTTTCCCGACGAGTGTTCCGCCCTTAGCAGGGATCCTGGCCCCATTCAACCAAAATCCTATGGGAAAGAACACCACCGTACCCGGGGGTCAATATTGCGCCCAATACGCTACCGTAGGTTTTCGCAGACTTGGGGCTGCTACCCCCGTCAGGATGGGGCTGGTGACGGGCCGCTTCCCGTAAGTGGGACTCCGTTGTCCCAAGGGCGACGAGACGCCGCCGTTCCAGACCCGCGAGGAGATCCGTCGAGCGTCGAGGGCAAGGCGATGTTGAGCACATGGTCGGATTCATGGTAGAGCCGATTGTGCTTGAGCAGATGAAGAGTCCGGTCGACCTCCTTGGCGAGGCTCGATCCTCCGAGCCAGAAGAAAAAGGTCCCGGATGCCCGCGGCGGCGAGTCCCCGCATGCGCCCGGCCGGTTCATCGTCGATGTAAGCGGCGGCCATCACGGGAGTGGGCGGCTCGGGCCCGGGAATATTGGCCGGCCGTTTCTTGATCCGCCGCCGAGCGTCCTGGAAGGTTCGCTACTTGCGTGCGGCGAGCTTTTTTCGAAGAGTAGCACTCACTCGAAAGCTCCCTTTTCATGGAACAGTGAAGATGTGGTCTCGTCGTGCATTATTGCAGAAACCTGCGGAGTCTTCGCGCTTTTTTCTCAAGAATCCTTCCGGGTGGACTACGTATCACGCCCGGTTAAGGTCTAGACGGCATTGGGGGGTGCGGGTTAAGCTTTACACCGATCGTTCGGGCCCGCGCGAGAACGCACGAGAGGTTGGTGAGAGACGGGGGAAGGAATCGGGGCGGGACCGCGGCGACCGGCAGAGACCAAGTCGATGACAGATGTCACCCGCATCCTCTCCGCCATCGAGGGGGGGACAGCCATGCCGCGGAAGAACTGTTGCCGCTGGTCTACGATCGAACTGCGCCAGCTCGCCGCGCTGAGGCTGGCCCAGGAGGTTGCGGGGCAGACCCTCCAACCCACCGCCTTGGTCCATGAGGCGTACTTACGGCTGGTCGATGAGGAGAACCAGCCGCAATGGCACAGCCGGGGCCACTTCTTCGCCGCGGCCGCCGAAGCAATGCGACGCATCCTGGTCGAAAACGCCCGACGCAAGCAGTCCCTCAAGCATGGTGGCGGGCGGCGACGGTTCCCGCTGACCGAGTTCCACCGAATCAGTGAATCCCCGCAGGATCTGCTCGATCTGGACGATGCCCTGACGCGGTTCGCCGCCGAGGAGCCGACCAAGGCCCAACTGGTCCAGCTCCGCTTCTTCGGAGGATTGTCCACTCCCGAGGCGGCTGCCGCCCTTGGGGTCTCCGACGCCACGGCCGAACGATGGTGGGCGTTTGCCCGCGCCTGGCTTTTTAGCGAACTGCAGGACGACGAGATCGATTCTCGCGAGCCGTGAGGGGCCGCGACCGGCCTTTTCGCATTATAGGTATGCTGATTCACGACTGATCGCCTTCGGAGCGCGGCCATGAGCGAGGGGACTCGTGCCGAAGAGCTTTTCTTCGGCACCCTGGAGAAGACCACGGCCGCCGATCGCGCCGCATTTCTGGACCAGGCCTGCGCCGGGGACGAGCTCTTGCACCGTCGAGTCGAGCGCCTCGTCGCCGCGCACAGGCGGGCTGGCACCTTCCTGGAACGTCCGGTCGTCGAATCCGCGAACCTGGCTGCGATTGCCGGGTGCGGGGGGCCGGGTACGCGTGCGGAGTCAACCCAATTCGACGCATCGATCGATGGAATCGGAGAGTCGATCGTTCTCGACTTTCTGGCGCCACCCCGGCGGGCAGACTCCCTGGGCCGTCTCGGGCATTACGAAGTACTGGAGGTCGTCGGCCGCGGGGGTATGGGAATCGTGATGCGGGCGTTCGACGAGAAGCTGCACCGGGTGATCGCCATCAAGGCGCTGGCGCCGACGCTTGCGACCAGCGCCGAGGCCCGTGGGCGGTTCGTGCTGGAGGCCCGGGCCGCCGCGGCGGTCATCCACGACAACGTGATCGCCGTTCATGCCGTCGAGGATGACGAAGCCGTGCCCTTCCTCGTGATGCAGTTTATCCATGGGTGCACGCTCCAGCAAAAGATCGACCGTATCGGGCCGCTGCCTTTGAACGAGATCTTGCGCATCGGCCTGCAGACTGCCGAGGGACTGGCGGCGGCTCACGCGCAGGGCCTGGTTCATCGGGATGTCAAGCCGGCCAACATCCTTCTGGAAAACAGCGTCGAGCGGGTGAAAATCACGGACTTCGGCCTGGCGCAGGCGGTCGACGACGTCAGCCGGACGCAGGCAGGACTCATCGCGGGCACACCAGCCTATATGTCGCCCGAACAGGCCGAGGGCAAGCACGTCGACCAGCGCAGCGACCTGTTCAGCCTGGGCAGCGTGTTGTATGTCCTCTGCACGGGAGAGTCGCCATTTCGGGCCAGTACGACGATGGCCGTACTCAAGCGCATCCGCCGCGAAAACCCGCGGCCACTGCGCGACATCAAGCCGGAGATTCCCGCCTGGCTCGAAGCCGTCATCGACCGCCTGCACGCCAAAGACCCGTCCGATCGCTTCCAGACTGCCGGCGGAATTGCCGACCTGCTCGGTCGCCATCTAGCCGAGCTACAGCAGCCGGCCGGGGCCGGCGGGCCTTCGGCGCGGCGTTCGCCGGTGCGCGATCCCCATGCGCGCCGGACCATGCTCTACCGGGTCGCCGCGATCGTGCTCATCCTCGGCGCCGCGGCACTGGGCGGGACAAACGCCGCGTATCGGTTCTTTTCGCGGCGCAGACCACGGTCAGTTACTCGATGTCGCGCAGAGGAACGAAGAAATCGCCTCTGGGTGGGTTCCCCGACCGCCAAGACTGCCGGAGGAACTCGCGAAGGTTCCCAGCCCACTCGACGCCGTGGAGCGAGTGTCGGCGCGACTGCCGGAAGACACTCCTTCAGAAGTGGTCGCGGTACTCGGTGCGCCCCGGCGGTTCCGATTTCCCGTACGCGCGTCCACCCACAAGGTGTCAGAAACCGGGGACGGCCGGCTTCTGGCCGTCCCAAACGGCCGCGACATTCTCCTCTTCGAGATCCGTACGGGGACGCCGTACCGAACTTTGTCCGGACACACGGGACACGCCTCCCAAGCCGCTTTCAGCCCCGATGGCCGGCGCGTGGCGTCCGGGGCCGACGACGGCGGCGTCTGTGTCTGGGATGCGGCATCCGGGCGCCTCGAACTCACGCTGCGGGAGCACACGCTCCCGATCTGGACCACGATTTTCGACCCGACTGGGAAACGACTCCTGAGCACCCACGCGGGCGGAGCGATCACCGTCTGGGATGCGGAAGGCCGCGTCGTGAAGAGTCTCACGAAGCATACTCAGGGGGTGTTCGATCTCGCCTTCAGTCCCGACGGCAAGCGACTGGCCACCGCCTCGCTCGATGGCACGTGCCAGCTCTGGGCAGCCGACACCCTGGCGGAGATCCGCACTCTCGATGTCAACGGAGCAAAGTTCGACGCCGTGGCCTGGAGCCCCGACGGAAACCTGCTGGCCGCGGGGAACGACGAGGCGGCCTTTCTCTGGAACGCGACACACCTACGAACGGCTGCACGCCCTCAAGACATCGGCGACGGGGATGCTCGCGTTCACGCCGGACAGCCGCAGTCTGCTCGCGGCCCGGTGCAACTGCTCGCGGGGAGACCGTCACGCCTTCACGCGCTGGGATGTGGCCAGCGGGACACTGCAAGCGACCCTCCGCCTGCCCACCTCGGGCGGCTATACTCTGTTGCACCTGAGCCGCGACGGCCGAACCGTGTATGTGGCAGAGCCAGACTCTCCGCTCGGTTGCCTCGGCGTTTACGACGCCGAGACGGGCAAGGAGGTCTTCCCGCACGAGGGACACGACGCGGTCGTTCTGTCCGTCGCATTCAGCCCCGACGGCCGGACCCTCGCGTCGGGCAGCGCGGATCGGACGGTCCGCCTCTGGGACCTCGCGGGCCGGCGATCGCACGAACCGCCTACTCCCGCCCGGGTCCTGCAAGGGCATGCCGACCAGGTGTGGTCCGTTGCGTTCAGCCCGGACGGTAAGGTCCTCGCTTCGGCGCGAACGACGGCTTGATTTGCGAGTGGGACGTAGCCAGCGGCCGCAAGTTGCATGAGCTGACAGGACATTCTTCAGCACCGTCACACCTGGCGTATAGCGCGACCGGCCGAACCATCGCGGCGGGCGGGAAATACGGGACGGTCAACCGTTGGGACGCCGTGACTGGCCGGCCGAGGGAACCGTGGCGCCCGCACGCCGGCGAAGTGCGGCCCGTGGCCTATAGCCCCGACGGGCGGTACCTGGCGTCAGGCGGGAAAGACGGCACGGTGCAACTGGTTGATGCGGTCAGCGGCCAACCTCGACATACCTTCCGGGGCAGCACGCTCTTTACCGACCTGACGTTCAGCCCCGATGGAAAGACCCTGGCCGGCGTGTGCGAGGCCCCGGGCGCGGCCCTCCACCTCTGGACCGTCGAAACCAAAGAGGAACGCATATTGAGCGGCCACGCCGGGCACATCCTCGGGCTGGCGTTTCACCCGAACGCGAGGTGGGTTGCCACGACGGCGTCCGACGGCACAGTGCGGCTCTGGGCGGTTTCGCCGCCAGGGAAGGAGCTCGCGAACTTCGTCTTGATCGGCCTGGGCGACGTGTATTGCGCCGCCTTCAGCCCCGAAGGCCGCCATCTGGCCGTGGGCTTCAACAACGGCTTGATCGCCATTTTGCGCATTCCATCCGTGCTGCCCGAGTACACGCCCCCCCAGCTCGCAAAGCTCGTTTCTGCCGGGAAGCTGGCTCGAATGCCTGCGGCGGCGGACGCCCTCAAACGAGACGACATCCCCGAGGCGCTCCTGATGAAAGCAGGCCGGCGCGACAAGCGGAGGGCGCCGATCGAGCTGGTCGCCGTTTTTGGAGAATCCCGGCACGCGCAGGGCTATCAGGGAAATCAAGTGTACTCGTTGGGGATCAGCCCCGATGGCAAGACGCTCGCGGTCGGCGGGAACGAGTGAGTCCGCCTCGCTCGTTGACCTGGCGACCGGAAAGCCGCGACCGCGGCTCTCCTCGACGGAGCCGACATCGGATGGCAACGTCTACACCGTGGCGTTCAGCGCCGATGGACGGGCCCTGGCCGTCGGGATGGAACGCGGCCAGATCATAGTGATGAACGCGTCCAACGGCCACGCTCTGCCGAGCCCGAAGCGCGTGGACGATCGGATCACACACCTCGCATTTTCCCCCGATAGCACGATCCTGGCGTCGACAGGCAACAACCAGGAGAGCGCCGTGCGACTCTGGAATGTGGCGACTTGCGAGCGGCTCTTCACCTCGTTCATGCGCACGCCTCTTGGCGATCGCTGCGATGCCTGGTGCGTCGCCTTCAGTCCCGACGGCAAGACGTTTGCGGTCGGTCTGGAGTCGGGCGAGGTTCGGCTCTGGGACCTGGCCAGCGGATGGCGGATCGCAACACTTACTGGACTGGGTGGCGCGTGCGATGGATCGGCTTCCACCCCGATGGCCGGTCGTTGGCGGTGGCAGGTGCGCTGGCCGGTAATCTCGTGCACATCTGGGATCCCGTAAGCCACGAGCCGCCACGGCGGCTTTCCGGACACAAAAGCGAGGTGCTCTCCGGCGCCTGGCGGGCTGACGGGCAGCTGCTCGTCACCGGGGGTTCAACCGACGGGACCGTGAGGCTCTGGGACATGACGCGTGCCTCGCCACGGTCGTGCGCGATCCCGGTCATCGAGCCCAACGTCAAATGGCTGCACAGCATCGCGCTGTCACCCGAAGGCCGACACCTGGCCCTGGCCAACCCCGACGGGACTGTCTACCTGCTGCGCCTCGCCAAACAGGGCGAGGTCTTGAGAGTTGCCGCCGACGAAGTGGAATAGTCGGCAATTCACCGGCGACGAGCCTCCATACCAAGACCCTCGCCACTTCCACGCGCGGTGCGCCCGACGCCGGGCGAAGAACGAGAATCTTTGCCGCTTCGTGAGGGGGTTCGCGCTCCGTTTTCGCATTGGTAAGAGACCGCGGGTTGGTCTCGTGAGCCGGCCACCGACAGGACGGGTTTCCGGCGAGCAGCTCGGACCTCATCGACCGAAGGTCCTGCGTGACTATCGCGATCGGATAGGCGGCCTTCGCGAGATTCAAGGCAAGACTCCGTCTCCCCTGGCTTTATATACGCGAGGTCGCCGAATCATCCGACGAGCAATTTCGGGTCGGGACGGGCTGGTGGAAACACGGCCGAATTCTTGACCGTCCGACCGATTCTGCCACGGGCACGTACGATTCAACCGGCACTTGAGTCTGACATCGAAGGGAAGAACACCATGCGGCGACGCTCTCGACTTCTCCCGTCGGTCGCTCGACAAGCGCGAAGCTGCGCGGGCTCGTTTCGGCCTCGTTCCGGGGGATTGGCGGCTCGAGGACCGCACGCTCCTCGCCAACTTCCTCGTGACGAATCTGAACGACTCCGGCACCGGATCGCTCCGCGCCGCCATCGCCGGAGCCGACGCGGCGGGCGGGAGCAATGGGATCACGTTCGCATCGAACCTCAACGGCGGTACAATCGACCTCACGAATGATGACTCGGCCCACATGGGCCTCGGGCCGACGGCGTTCTGGGTGTCGGACGCCATCTCGATCATGGGCCCGTCCGCCTCCGAGAACGCGATCACGATCCAGCGCGACCTTGGTGTCGGAGACTTCCGCCTGTTCTCGGTCGCTGTCGGCGCGTCGCTGTCGCTGCAAGACCTGACGCTGGCCAACGGAATCGCCAAGGGCGGAAACGGCGCCTATGGCGGCGGCGGCGGGGCCGCCGGGCTCGGCGGCGCGATCGCGGTCGACCAGGGGACGTTGAACGTGACGACCGTCGCAATGTCCAACAATATCGCAGCGGGCGGCTATGGCGGATCACCTGGCAACACGAGGAACGGGGTGGTCATCCCGGGCGCTGGCGGCGGCGGCCTGGCGTTCGACGGCTCCACAGGCAACGCGAGCGTAAGCGGTAACGGTGGCTCCGGTGGTGGACCGAATCCTGGCGGCGGGAGCGGCAACAACTTTAACCCCTTCGGCGGCGATTCCGGCACCGGCGGCCCAGGCGGGTTTGGCGGGGGCGGCGGCGGCAGCGGTTCCGCGCTCTACACCACGGGCACCGGCGGCCCAGGCGGGTTTGGCGGGGGCGGCGGCGGATCGGGCGAAGCCTTGACCTTCGGAACCGGCACCGGCGGCCCGGGCGGATTCGGCGGCGGCGGCGGTGGTGCGGGGTCGGGCATAACGGGGGCTGGCCGGGGCGGTCCGGGCGGGTTCGGCGCCGGGAACGGGGGCGACGGCTACCTCACCGAGGACGACGGCAGCGGCGCGGGGGGCGGCGGCGGTGGCGCGGGCCTGGGCGGGGCGATCTTCCTCATCAGCAGCGGGCTCAACATCTCAAACAGCGATATCCTCAAGAACCAGGCGGTCGGCGGAAAAGGCGGGGTTCAAACGGGGATCGGCGGGAAATCCGGCGGAAGCGGCGCGGGCCTGGGCGGAGCGATCTTCGCCGACCCCGCCAGCACGGTCACGATCAACGCGACGCGGCTGTCGTCGAACTCCGGCGACGAGGGCGGCGCCATCTACAATCTGGGATCACTCCACCTTAGCAGCTCCAACACCTCTTCGAACGTCGCCAGAACATCCCAGGGCGGCGGCGTCTTCAATGGCGGCACGGCGTTCCTCTCAAACGACGAGTTCAACGGCAACTCGGCCGCGGTGGACGGCGGCGGCGTGTTCAACGACGGCCCGCTCACGATCACCGGAAGCACCTTCTACAATAACACCGCGGCTAGCTTCGGCGGCGGCCTCTACAACTTCGCGGCTAATCTGCTGATCACGAACAGCACCTTCTTCGGCAATACCACTCCCTTTGGCGCCGGTGGAGGGATATTCAACGAAGTCTCGGCGGTCCTGATCGACGATACGATCGCGGGCAATTCCGCGGCGACGACCGGCGGCGGGCTCTGGACCGTCGCCAGAGAGGTGACGATGTATAACACCATCGTCGCCGAGAACCGTGGCAACGGGGGCGCGGTCAACGACATCAGCGGCTCGATTTCCGCGAGCTCGGCGTACAACAATCTCGTCGACGACACTTTGAGCGATGGCGGGCTCACCTCCGCCAATGGCAACCTGCTCGGGTCCGGCTACTCGCCGGACTTCTACGGCTTCGGCAACTACGGCGGTTCGACCGAGACCGTGGCACTCGCGGTCGGCAGCCCGGCGATCAACGCGGGGAACGCGGTCTATGCCGAGTCGACCGACCAACGCGGCGTGACGCGGACCGGAAACACCGACATCGGCGCATTCGAGCTCGCGCCTATGCGGTGATGATCTACGATGTCACGAGTACGTCGATCCTGGTCGGGACCTCGGCCACCCTGCTCTCGGGGCGGGTCGCCGACCCGATCTCCCAACTTCCGGTGGTCGGCGCCGTGCTGGTCAGCATCGGCGGCGTGTCGGAGCCGGCCACGGTCAATCCGTCGACGGGCAGCTTCATCGTGTCTTTCCCGACCGGAAGCCTGGCCGCCTCCCTCAAACCCTACGCGATCACCTACAGTTGGAACTCGGCGAATCCGCCCGGCGGGGCGTCCTCTGCCACCGGCACGCTGACGGTCTACGACCAGTTGGGCGGCTTCTCGATCAAGGAGCTTCCCTTGTCGGTGATCGCCGGGAATTCCTCGACGTTCCAGCTAGTCGCGCTCGATTCACATGGGAACGTCGACCCGACCTATCAGGGTACGGTTCAGTTCACCAGCACGGACGCCAAGGCGGGTTTTACGCTCAGTTACACGTTCACCGCCGCCGACGCCGGCGTCCACACGTTCACGAACGGCGTCAGGTTCGTCACGGCCGGCATTCAGTCGCTGACCGCGACCGATGTCTCGTCCAGCATCCACGGGACTGCGACGACCACCGTCGTCGCGGCTGCGACCGTCGGGTACGTGCTTACTGGATTGCCGAGCACCGTCATCGCTGGGTCGAGCTTGGTCCTCACGCTCGAGGCCGTCGACCGATTCAACAACGTGACGACCGGGTACACAGGCACCGCCCATTTCACCAGCACCGACCAAGCCGCGGTCCTCCCCGCCGACTACACGTTCCAGGCGAACGACAAGGGCGTGCGCAAATTTAGCGGTGTCGTTCTGAAGACGGACGGCGTTCAGAGCATCGTGGCAACGGCTGCCGGTCACAGCTCGATCGGTGGGAAAGAAGAAACGACGGTTACGAGCGCCGCGGCGAGCCAGTACGTCATCACCGAGTTGCCCTCGCCGGTGGTCGCCGGCGCGGGCGAGTCGTTCCTGGTCACCGTGGAAGACCCCTACGGCAACACCGCGCAGGCGTACACGGGCACGGTCCATTTCACCAGCAGTGATCCCCAGGCGGCGCTGCCCGCAGACTACATGTTCATGACTAATGATCATGGTGTGCACCTGTTCAAGACGCTCAACCTGAAGACGGCCGGCAATCAGTCAGTCACCGCCACCGACACGCTGAGCCAATCGATCACCGGCTCGAAGTCGACCCTGGTGACGGCCGCCGCCCTGGCGGAACTGACCATGACGGGAATGCCCCCGACCACCACGGCGGGGACCGCCTTCAATCTGACCGTCAGCGCTGTCGACCCGTACGGCAACGCGGTCTCGTCGTACCGCGGCACGGTCCACTTCACGAGCACAGACCCCTCGGCAGCGTTGCCGGGCGACTACCCCTTCACGGTGGGCGACGCCGGCAGCCACACTTTCACCGGGGTCGTACTCGAGACCGACGGCATTCAAGGGGTGACGGCGGTCGACCTGTCGCACACCACCTTCAAGGCGAGCCAGACGACCCTCGTGACGCCCGCCGCCCCGGCGGGACTGACCATGACGGGCATGCCCGCGACCACCACGGCGGGGACCGCCTTCAATCTGACCGTCAGCGCCGTCGACGCGTTCGGCAACCCGGTCCCTTCGTACCGCGGCACAGTCCACTTTGTCAGCACCGATTCCCGGGCCACGTTGCCGGGCGACTACCAGTTCACCGAGGGCGATGCGGGCAATCACACCTTCACCGGGGTCGAACTCGAGACCGACGGCATTGAAGGGGTGACGGCGGTCGACCTGTCGCACACCACCTTCATGGCGAGCCAGACGACCCTCGTGACGCCCGCCGCCCCGGCGGGACTGACCATGACGGGCATGCCCGCCACCACCACGGCGGGGACCGCCTTCAATCTGACCGTCAGCGCCGTCGACGCGTTCGGCGACCCGGTCCCTTCGTACCGCGGCACGGTCCACTTTGTCAGCACTGATTTCCGGGCCACGTTGCCGGGCGACTACCAGTTCACCGAGGGCGATGCGGGCAGTCACACTTTCACCGGGGTCGTGCTCGTTACCGCCGGCAATCGACTGGTGACCGCGACCGACGAGTCGCAGCCCCACGACACGGCGACTGAGTCTACGTTCGTGACGGCCGCCGCCCCGCTCACAATGGCGATTAGCGGCCTGCCCCAGACACTTACCGCCGGGTCGCCCCAGAGCGTGACCGTCACTCTCGCGGACCAGTTTGGCAACGTCGCCACCGGCTTCACCGGCGCGGTTCACCTGGCCTCCACCGATGCGCGCGCCGCTCTCCCCGCCGACTACACGTTCACGCCCGGCGACGCCGGTACGCACAGCTTCGCGGGCGTCGTTCTCAAGACGGCCGGCACCCAGGTGGTGATCGCGGACATCGTCGCGACGCCGTCGATCAGCGCATCCGAGGCGACCCTGGTCACCGCGGCCGCGACTAGCCAGCTCGTGATCACCGACCTGCCGCCCGAGGTCGTCGCGGACATCATGCCCCGGACGATGCCCGTGATCACCGCCGAGGACCCGTTCGGCAACATCACGCCGAACTACGCCGGCACCGTCCACTTCACCAGCACGGACGGCAAGGCGACGCTCCCCCCGGATACCACGTTCGACGGCAAGACCGGGTCAATCACGCTGACCTGCAGCGAATTCGTGCTGGTGACGGCCGGCACGCAATCGTTGACGGTCGCCGATGTAAGCGATCCTTCAATCCGCGCGAGCGCCTCGACCTCGGTCGTGGCGCAGCCGGACACGATCGAGGCGTATGTCTCGTGCGGAGTTCTCTACATACTGGGCGACGCCCATACCGACCTCGTCGACTTCAGCCTTGCACCCAACGATCCGGGCCACTCGATCGTCACGAACGACGGGGTCGCGCTCGCCGGTTCGCCGTTCGATACGACAACCTATAGCTCGGTCGTTGCGATCGGCGGCACGGGGAACATGAGCCTGGCCATCGATGCGACCAACGGCACTCCGGTCCCCTCCGGCGGGGTCGAGTTCACCGGGCATTCCGGCAACGACACTCTGGTCGCCCCCAACCAGCCCGATACCTGGGCGATCACAGGGGCCGACACGGGGGTGCTCAACGACCCGGTCACATTCACCAACGTCGCCAATCTCACGGGCGGGAACCAGACGAATTACTTCACGTTCCAGCAGGGAGCAACGGTCTCGGGAGTGATCCGCGGCGGGTTCGGACAGACGACGCTCGACAGCACGAACTACACGCTCTCGCTGACAAACGACGTGCTAACCTCGGGCAACCTCACGATCGAGGGCCAGACGATCTCCGTGGGGTCCAACGTGATCATCTCGAGCCGGGACGTCGGGACCGGTGACCCGGTGACCGGGATGTCGCTGGGCGACTCGGGCAGCATCACGATCCAGGCGCCCTCCGACAATGCGACCGTGAGCACCGAGTTTGCGGCCACATCTCCCTCGATCAACTTCAGTAGCGATGACTCGGTGCTTGCCGAGGTCGAGCCCGGCAGCGTCCATTTCGCGGGATCGGTGTCGATCGAGGCCAAGGCGGCGACCGACTCGTTCGGATCGATCCCCTCGGTGATCGACACGAACCTCAACCCCAACGCGGTCTCGGTCGCCATGGGCACCGGCTCGACGATCATGGGCGGGTCGATCACCGTCCTGGCCTCGGCCCAGGATCTGGACCTCACGAGCGAACTGCCGAATGCTTACGACACGAACATCACCGGCACCATCCTCAATCTCTTGAAGCAGGTACCCGACCTCCTCATCAGCTCGTTGACCGGAATCGCCGGCCAGGTGACCTATCGGCACGCCAACGCGACTGTCACCCTCGACGGCACGACCGTCGTCGGCAACGGCGCGGTCTCGATCGGTTCGGACGCCACTTCCAACGCCTCGTTCCAGGTCGTGTCGCTAAACGGCGTCGCCACTTCCGGCAAGTTGGCGCTGGCCATCGGCTACGGCCAGGCCGACGCCACCGCGATCACCACGGTCGACAGCGACTCGCAGATCATCGGCGCCAACTCGGTCCAGATCACCTCGAACGCCAACACGCAGGCGTATACCAAGTCGCGGACCGCGGCCAACATCACAAATGCCGTCAACAGCCCGAGCAACGTCGCCATTGCCCTGGCGATCGCCAACACGAACGAGACCTCGCACGTCACGATCGGCCAGGGATCGAGCGTCAAGTCGACGGGCGAGTCGGTGGACGTCGATGCCGAGGGGAACGTTAACAACGAAGCGTGGGCTACCCCGACGATCAACCAGGACGGCACCACCGCCGATGCGTTGGCCTTTAGCGTCGATAACGCCGACATCAAGACCGTCGAGAACGGCGCGATCGATGCCAAGGGCGACCCGGCCAACACATTCAGCCCCAACCCCAGCAACAGCGCCAATACCGCCGTAAACGGGGTCGATTACGCCAACAGCACCATCCGCATCAACGGCAATGGATTCACCGACGGCCAAGCCGTCAATTACTCCAACGGCGGTGGCGACACCTCGGACATCGGCGGACTTACCAGTACCAATAGCGGCAACACAAACCCCTACTACGTCCAGGTCGTCGACGCCAACGACATTCAGCTCGCCAACGCGCCCGAGCATCACCCTCGGCACTTACACCCCCCCCGACAGCAATGTGACCCCCGTGCAAACGCTCGGCAAGCTCGCCCAGGCCGATTTCAGCGCCTCCGACGTTGACACGGCCACAGGAACGATCACGCTCGCCGATCTTAATGGCCTCACCAGCGACGCGACCGTCAATTACCTCGGGTCGTCCGACGCCACCGCGCCGACCGGCACGGGCGTCGCGCTCGACGCGAGTGACGTCAACACAAGCAATGCCCAGATCACGGTCCCTTCCGACAGTTTCCAGGACGGAGAATCCGTGTACTTCTTACCCGGCTCCGGGGGCGTGGCGCCGGGGACGCTCGTTGCGAATCACGCCTACGATGTCGTCGTCGTGAACGCCACCACCATCACGCTCAACGATCCCGCCAACGACGAATCGCCCGTGAGCTTTACAATCGGGCTGGGCAACAACGGACAGGGGAGCGGCGCCTTCACGCTCGCCCCCCCGGCACTCGTGTCGAATCACCCCTACATCGCCCAGCTCAACGGCAACTCCGTCACCCTGCTCGACCCGTCGAAAAACAACGCCAAGGTCGTGTTCACCAGCCCGGGGAGTGGAACCTCGGGCCTTACTTTCCAGACCGACATCCTGTCGTTCGATCCGCGTTCCGCCGTCAACAGCAACAACACGATCACTGTCCCCTCCACCGCCGCGTACAAGACCGGCGACGCCGTGCTTTATTACACCGATCCCACGATCCAGGTTTCGCAAACGAGCGCCCCGACCGAGACCGACTTCAGCCGGCAGATCGTGCCCGTCAGCGCCACGACCTTCGAACTCATCGGCGACCAGACCGCCATCGCCCGGGCCGGCGCCGCGGTCACCTTGACGTTCACCGACGCGAGCGCCGCGAGCGCGAACGTGGCCTCGTCGAGCTATTCGTCGACGACGGGCCTCACGACGGTCGTCCTCAATTCGGCCGTGATCGGCGCGGCCGCACCGTCTGAGGTCGACATCACGCTCGCCGCGGGGACCGCAGTCACTTACTCATCGGGAGTCGCCAATGTGACCGCCGACTCCTTCACGCTGCCCGGCGATCTCGCGGCCGTCGCTCCGGTCGGCTCAATGGTCACGCTGACGCTCCCCGGGGGGGCGGTCGTCATGGCCAATATCGACTCCGTCAGCTATCAATCGGCTAGCCAACCAGACGACCATCGAGATCGACCAGGCGCTCGATCACGGGAGGGGCGCCGACCGGTGTCGTCGTGACCCTGGCCGCGCCGGTCACGACGACGTTCACGAGCCAGGCCGTGCCGATCAACTCCACAGCATTCCAGTTGACGGGCGATCAGGAACCCGCATGCGCCGGTCGGCTCGACCGTGACCGTGACCTTCCTCGACGGCACCCAGGCGAGGGGCACCGTATCGTCGGTCAACTACGACGCGACGGCCAACCTCACCACGGTGATGCTCTCGAGCAGCGTGTTCGGCGCAGCCGTCCCGGCCGGAGTGTCGGTCGCCAGCCCGACGAGCGGAGCCGTCACGGCTTATGACAACGCGATCCCGGGCCTCGAGAACGGGTTCTTGTACTACATCGTGGTGATCGACGGCACCCACATCCGCCTCACACTCAGCACCGCGGCCGCCAACTCGGCGGCCCCGATCACGCTCACTCCGCCCCAGCTCATCTCCCCGCAGACATACGGCAACTCCACGATCTCGCTCGCCGGCTTTCAAGATGGGATCAACGTCACCGCAAATCTAAATGCCGCCAATACCATCAATGCCGGTGCGACGATGGGCGGCAGTGAATACACGTGGAATACCGCCGGTCTCCTAAACGGCCTCTCCAACACCGAGGAGGTCGTCCAGCCGCTTCTCTCCAAGCTCTCGGACCTGGGCGTGGGCGCGCTTGCGAAGCTGAAGGGCGTCTCCTCGCTGAGCTCGGCGGTGCAGAGCCCCGACGAGAGCTCGTCCGGGTTCGCCGGCTCGCTCGGCGTCAACTACGCATACCACGACGTCGAGGTGACTGTCGGCCCCGCGGCGGTCCTCACATCGGATATGGACATCAACGTCTCGAGCTCGATCACCGAGTTGTCGCAAACGGAGACAAGCAGCTCGGTCACCACGCCGGCGGAGGCGAATGGCACGACGAAGTCGACGGCCGCAGTCGCCGTCGCGATCGCGATCGGGTCATTCACCAACATTGACAAGACCACCGTCGAGGGGACCGGCTCGAGTGGCGCGGCGATCGACGCCAACGGGACGGTCACCGTCGGCGCGAACGTGAGTTACCCGTTCCTCCTGGCTAACCCGGTCTCGGCGTTCGACCCGGCAGAGTACCTGAAATCTTCAGGTCTCGACGGCTACACCGCCGCCCAGGATGGGACGCTCGGCATCGGGTTCGACCTGTTCAACACCGAGGTCCTCACCAGCGGCAACTCGGCCAAGGTCGGCGCCGGGGGATCGTTCGCGCTCAACTTCTACCACAACACGTCGACGGCCGATGTTCAGAAGAACGTCAAGATCAACCAGAATACTAGTCGGCGGTTCCGGTCGGGCAGCCAGTCGGTCGCCGTGCAGGCCCAGACCGCGATGCAGACGATCGGCGTGGTGGGGGTGGCGCGTTCGAGCCTGAATCTCGCCGGCGGCATCAAGTCCGCGACGGACCTGCGAAGCGCGTTCGGTGGCAGCGGCTCTATCGTGACGGGCGTCCAGGACATCATCAACCCGTTCGGCGCCTCCGGCAACGAGGGAGGCATCGGCGCTTCGCTGCTCACCGAGAGCGAGACCAACGACACCGAGGCGAGCGTCGACGCCGACGCCCAGGTTTACGCCGGCAGCACGACCGACACCTTCGACCCGACCGCCGCGGGGACCATCTCTGGCAACTCGATCCACTTCGCCTCCGCCCCCGGGCTCGCGACGGGCACGCCCGTCATTTACGAAAGCGATCCCAATGGCAAGCCGATCGGCGGGCTCATCAACGGCAAGACGTATTATGTGATCGCCAATACGGGAGCTCCTGGCCAGCTCGCCGTGAACGCCACGGATCCGACGTATCTCCAGCTCGCCGCAACCGAGGCCGACGCTCTCAACGACGTCCCCATCACGCTCGACGGGAGCGTGGCCGCCGGCACCAACCACGACCTCGTCGCCGGCGGTTTGACCGTCTCGGCCACGACCCCGGATTTCATGTTCGACATGGGCCAGGCCGGCGGCAGCGGCAGCAGCCTGGGATTCGGCGGTGCTCTCACGGTGGGCGTGGTCAACAACACAACGCTTGCCCACATCGACGCCCAGGCCCTGATCCATACGATCGGCCCGCTGGCCGTGCTGGCGAATGACGACCTCGAGCGGATCGGCTTGACGGGCGGCGTCGTGGCGTCGGCCAATATCGGCGTCGGCATCTCGCTGGGGTTCAACGTCATCTCGCGCAACACCCAGGCCTACATCGGTGCGGGGTACGGCGTCGCCGACAACTCCGCGGGGACCGGGGGCGTGACCGCCGGCGCGATCGCCGTGGCCGCCGACTCCACCGGCGACGTTTGGACGGTCTCCCTCGCCGGCGCCTTCTCAAAGGAATCGACCGAGCAGAGCTTCGACGACAAGCTGGCGATCAGTAGCAAGAATGCCGCGGTCAGGGGATGGCTCGGCTACTCGATCGGCGATCCCCGGCTCCAGGAAAACATCCTCGGGATCGGCAACGACCCCAATGCCCCCCAGGCCGGCGTTAGCGTCGCTGGCGACGTGTCGATCAACGACATCAACGAGGATAACGCCTACGCATTCATCAACGACGCGGGGACGATCACCGACACGGGCGAGCTCTCGGTCGCGGCCGTGACGAACACCTCGGAGTGGTCGCTCGCCGGGGCGGTCTCGATCGCGCTCAAGAACGCTCAAACGAAGGCCAATGCGAAGTCGACCGGCGTTGCCGGTTCGATCAGCGTAAACAACCTCGAAGGCGACGCCGAGGCGTTCATCGACGGAGCGACCGTCGTGGCCGACTCGGTGACCGTGGCGGCTTACCGGTCGGGCGGCATCCGCTCGCTGACGGCCGGGGCCGCGGGCTCGAACCTGAGTGCCTCGACGTCCGTCGCCTTCTCGGTGTCGGTCAACGTCGTCAGTTATACGGTGCAGGCTTACGTCGAGGCCGCCCACGTCACCTCTACGAACGACGTCTCGGTGACCGCGAACGATTCGACCAATATTTACGCCATCGCCGGCGCGGCGCGTATGGCGGCACCAACGGCTACGGCGTCTCGCTGGCGATCAACCTCCTGGGGCTTCAGGCCGAACCCGCCCTCAACCAGGCGGAGACGCCCGCACTCACGCGGGCCTACGTCGACGGTTCCAGCATCCTGATCGGTCAGGGCATGCTCACCGTCAACGCTCAGAATCAGGACGACAGAGGGGGCGATCCGCGGATCGTCGCGGTTACGGGATCGCTAGGTATCAGCGCCTCGGGCCCTCAGAAGGGCAGCAACCCCCTCTCCGCATCGGGCATGGTTTCGGTCAACGTCATCGTCGACGGCGCCGAGTCGTACATCTCCAACTCTTCGATCGCGCAGATCGACCCCAGCAGCGGCACGGCCGGCATCGCCGTGGCCTCGGTCGACAGCTCGGGGATCATCTCGATCGGCGGGGCGGTCACGGTCTCTCAGGGCAAGGGCATCGGCGTCGCCTTCGGCTACAACGAGATCGACGGCACGATCACCGCGGACCTCCAGGGAGACAAAGTCGACGTCAATGGCGGGCTTGACGTCGAGGCGCACTCCAACTCATTGATCGTCGGCCTGGCGTTCGGCATCTCGGCGAGCTCGGGCTTCGCCGCGGCCGGGGCAGCGTCGGTCAACCTGATCAAGAACAACGTCGCAGCGTACGTGATCGACTCGACGCGCGTTACAGGCCCCGCCTTCGACCTCCAGCTCGGCGGCCCCGTCGTCGTTTTTGCGAGCGACACCTCGACCGACGTCGGCATCGCCTTCGACGTCGGAGCTTCCGGCTCGAGCACCGCGCCGGGCGCGGCAATCGGCTACAACCTGATCCAGAACACGATCGGCGCCGTACGCTGAGAACGTCCGGCTCAATACGATTGACTCGGTGACGATCACCGCGCAATCGTCCCCGACGCTGGTGGGCGTCACGGCCGGCGTCTCGGGCGGCGAAACGGGCGGGTTCGGCGGCTCGGTCTCGGTCAACTCGATTGCCAACGACGTCGACGCCCACATCGCGGCGGGCTCCGACGTCGAGTCGGGCGGCGACATCACCATCAGCGGCTCGCAGGCGGCCTCGATGGTCTCCGTCGCGGGCAACGTCAACTTCTCCTGGGGCGGCGCCGCGGCCGGCGCCGCGTTTGCGTATAACTACGTCGGCGCCGGAGTCGACCCCGCCAACCCCAACGCCATCGACAAGAACACCACCCCGGGCCACACCGAGACGTTCGACCCCTCGAGTTCGGGGGTCGTCTCCGGTAGCGAGCTCAGCTTCAGCTCGCCGGACGGGTTCGTCAACGGCCAGGCGGTCGTCTACCATCAGATGGGCGCGGCTGGCGCGCTGGGCTACAAAGTGACCGCGCCCGACGGCACCACCGCGACCGACCGCTTGATCGACGGCCAGACCTATTACGTGATCGTCGTGGATCCCACCCACATCGAGCTCGCGCTCTCGCGGGCCGATGCCGAGAGCAACACAGCGATCACGCTGACTTCCGACGGCGCCGCGGGCAAGCAGAGTCTCTCGACGCCGATCAGCTCGATCGACTCCTACATTGACGCTTCCAAGGTCGTCAGCCAGGGAACGCTCAGCGTCACCGGCGGCCTCGCGCCGCCTCCGGTGCCCCTCGGCTCCAACTCGGCGGCCTCGTCGAACGCGCTGACGTTCGACCCGAGTACCGCTCTGTCGCAGCCGGGTGGCACGAGCCCCACGGTGCTCACCTTCTTGACACCCGATGATCTTCAGAACCTCGAGCCGGTCATCTACGACGACCACGGCGGCCACCCTCTCCAGTACATCTCTACCAGTAACGGCTCGCAGACTGACGCACCGCTCGAGGACGGCGATACTTACTACGCCATCGTTCTGAGCCCGACCCAGATTGAGATCTCGCCCAGCCCCGACGGCTCGAACCCGTACACGTTCGCGGCGCTCGACGGCAAGGAAGGATCCACTCAGGACTTCAGCTATCAGCGCCTGCTCGTTCCAGGCGGAGTCACGCAGACCTTTGATCCGTCGAGCCTCGACCGTATCAGGCTCCGAGATCACGGTGGCCGACACCTCGTCGTTCACCACGGGGCAGGAAGTGATTTATCACAACGGCGGCGGCTCGAACCAGAGCCTCGAGTTCGCATTCAACGACGCGGCGGGAAATTCTCACACGGGCCCACTCGTCGACGGCGGCGTCTACTACATCATCGTCGTCGACGCCACCCACGTCGAGCTGGCCGCCACGGCTTCCGACGCCACGGCCTCCACACCGAACCCCTTGCAGCTCGTGCTTCCTGCGAACCCGGGGTCGGGCCAGTCGCTCTCGGCTGTGACCAGTATGTCGGTCCCGGTGAGCTTCAACTCACAGATCGTCAGCGTGACCGTCGCCGGCTCGATCAGCACCGAGGGGTGGGCCGCCGCGGCGTCCGTCTCCCTCAACTTCATCCACGACAACGTGGACGTCGGGATCCGCGACCTCGGCACGAATCAGGAGGCCTACGGCAAGACCGCCGTGAATGTGCAGGCCAGCGACGCGTCGCATATCGTGACGATCGCCGGCGGATTCGGGGTGGGGGCCGGGAGTGTCGGCATCGGCGCGGCCGTGTCGTACAACGATATCGCCAACACGGTGCAAAGCCGCATCGGCAGCGCCTGGCAGCAAGGCGCCTCGACCGGCAGCGACTCGCTCGACTCCACGACCGGCGCCAATGTGGGCGATGTCTCGACCGAGGGAACCCTCAAAGTCTCGGCGAGCGAGACCGCGACCATCGTCAACGTGACCCTTGCCGGCTCAGTGGCCCCGAACATCTCGGTCAGCGGGGCGCTCTCACTTAACCAGATCACCGACACCGTGATCGCCAACGCCGGCAACAGCGGCTCGATCCAGGCCCCCAAAGGGGCGACGTTCTCAGCCACCGACTCGCCGACGATTACCGCCGTCTCCGTGGCGATCGCGGCCCTCGGTAAGGTCTCCATCGGCGCGACTGTTGCTTACAACGACATCGCCGACCAGGTCCGGGCGTTCTCCGATAATAACAACACTTCAGGCGTCACCCAGACGCACATCAACGCCACCAACGGCGACGTCGACTTCACCGCGACGAATGATGCGTCGATCACCAACGTGAGCCTCGGGCTGGCGATTGCTGGCGTGGGCGTGGGTGTGGCCGGCTCGGGCTCTGGCAATGTGCTGGCCAACGTGGTCGAGGCGTATGCCGCACACTCCGACATCTCCGCTTCGGGTAACGTCCTCATCGTCGCCAGCTCAGGAAACACTCTGAACGACTACGGCGGCGCCCTCGGCGCCGGCACCAGCGCCGGTCTCGGCGGCAGCGTCGTCGTGAGTCTCTATGAGAACAAGACCCACGCCTTTGTCAGTGGCGGCTCAATCATCGCCGCGGGCGGCGCCGGGACCGCGGCGACGATCAACCAGTGGGACCCCGTGACGGGCGATGTCTCGTCGCAATCGATCCACGGCCTTGCGGTGGTCGCGGCGACGTCGGAGACCGTCTCTGTCGGCACCGGCGCGGTCGGCCTGGCCGGCAGTTTCGGCCTGGGGGCCAACATTCCCGTCGACATCGCCACCGACGAGACCCTGGCGTACATCGACGGGGCGAGCGTCAACAGCAAGGCGGCCCAGGGCGGAGATGTCATTGTCCGGGCTCACCAGAGCACCAACGTCGACAACGTCGGCCTCGCTGTCGGCGTCGCCATTTTCGCGGGGCTTGCCGTCGCCATCAACGTCGACGTCGTCGACAACAACACGCAGGCCTACATCACGCAGAGCGATCCGACCGTACCGACGGTTGTCTACAGCGGCACGGGGGTCGACGTCGACGCCACCCATTACGAGTTCGTCAAGACCGTCGCCGCGGGCGCCGCCTTCGGCGGGTACGCGGGCATTTCGGGAGCCGCGTCTGGAGTCAATCTGGAATCGACGACGACCGCCTACATCCAGTCGGCCCAGGTCAACTCGGGAGGACTGCTGACGGTCGAGGCTGACGGAGCCAACGTCGTTAAATTCTACGACGGCACCGTTTCCGCGGCCATCTTCGTGGGCGGCGGCGGCTCGGCGTCGGTGCTGCTGGATACGGAGAACACCACGGCGTACATCGAGGAGGCGACGACCTCGTCGGCGAGCGACACCGACGTCTACGCCAACAACTTCGGCACCGTCAACACGCTCGTTGGCACCGGAGCGATCGGGGGGATCGCCGCTCTCGCCGGAGCGGTGTCGGTCATGTCGATCTCTCCGACAACCGAGGCGTGGATCGGGAAGACCCAGCACACAAACGTCGGCTCCGGGGCCGCGGTCAACGTCAAAGCCACCGACAACACAACCGTGACCGACGGCGCAGGCGCGCTGGGCGGCGGGGCCGTTGGTATCGGCGTCTCGATCGACGTCATTACCTTCAAGAACACCGTCTCGGCCGTGATCGGGTCGAACGCCGTCGTCAACGCCGTCACGGGTGTCTCGGTCGATGCCGAGTCGACGCCCAACGTCAGCTCGACCGTCGTCTCCTTCGGCGGCGGGCTCGCCGGCCTTAACGGCTCGATCTCGGTCGTGAGCCTCGGCACCGGCATCGACTCGACCTCGGCCGGACAGACCAGCCAGGACCAGTCCGACGTCAACAATACCCTTGACCCCAACGTGTCCAGCTCGTTCAACACCCAGAGTTCCAGTTCAAACGACCCGTCGGCCGCGCCCAACGGCGAGGCAGCCAACCTCGGATCGATGTTTGGCAGCACTGCCGATGGCGACCACTTGAGCGTTAATCTCAACGCGGACCCCACGGTGACCGGAGGCGTCACCGCGGCGATCGCCAGCCAGGGCCTCCGTCACCGTGACCAACGGCGGAGTCAGTGTCACGGCCAACCAATCATTGGTGGTCAACACCGTGGTGGGCGGCGTGGCGATCGGAGCCTTTGTCGGCATCGGGGCCTCGGTCACGGAAGTCAACGTCACCGCCTCCACCTCAGCCCAAATCGGCGACAACGCCTTCGTCTCCGCCTCCAACTCTCAGGCCGGCGCTCTGACCGTTCAGTCGAAGTTCGGCGAAACGACCGCGCCCACGCCTACGGAGGCCAGTTCGCCCTCGGCGCTGGGGGCGGCGAGGCCGCCGACATCACCGACTCCAGCACGAACTCGGCCTCGATTGGCGACCGGGTCTCGATCCCGAAGGCAGGCACCGTCACCGTCGACGCCACGAGGCTCGCGCGACCTCTCGAGCGATGCCGTCGGCGCAACATTCGGCCTGATTGCCATTGGCGGCTCGGAGGGGACCGCCAACGAGACTGGAAACACCACGGCAACCGTCGGAAACAACGTCGCGATCGGCCAGGGGACCGGGGCCTCGGTGAGCGGACTGAATGTCGGCGCTTCCGACAGCTCGGTCACCACCGTCA
Organism: uncultured Planctomycetota bacterium; assembly: GCA_963818265.1. GTDB lineage: Bacteria > Planctomycetota > Planctomycetia > Isosphaerales > Isosphaeraceae > CAWFRS01. The sequence continues at coordinate 478,024 of CAWFRS010000007.1, forward strand.
ACGTCCTTGCCACCTCGGGCGGGGGCGTGGCGGTCCAGGCGCGCCGGCGACGTCGACCGACATGCCCGTGATCACCGCCTCCCTCGGTACTAACGACAACGTCAATGTCACGGGGAACGTCGAGATCGCGGCCAACTCTCCAACCGCCGAGGCGCACGGCACGGCGAAGGCGTACGGCGTCGGCGGCCTGTCCGTCAACATCGCGGGCGCGAACGTGACAACGGCTCCCGCCATCACCGCCGACATCGGTGCGGGTTCGAACGTCGTGGCGGGCGGCGATGTCATGATCAATGCCACCGCGGCGTCGCCGGCCGCTACCGCCGGCCAGACGGCCACCTTCGATCCCTCCACAGATGTCAATCCAACCGCCGGAACGATCAAGCTTCCCCTTGACCTTTCCACCGGGGCCCCGGTCAGCTACGACGCGCAGGGAAATACGCCCGTCGGCGGCCTTCAGCCCTACCAGATCGTCCTCAAGTCCGGCGTCCAGTTCACCGCGGGGAGCAGCGACAAGATCACCCGCCTCGACGGCCAGGCCTGGGATATCAACGCCTTCCACCCCGGCACCGTGATCACGGTCACTGGCTCGACCTACCCCGAGGCGAACCCCGCCGACTACCTCACTTACGCGATCGCCAGTGTATCGGGCTCGGTCCTGACTCTGACCACGTCAAACAAGCTCGTCACGGCGACCGACAGTGGCCCGGTCACAATCGGCCTGCCGCGGACCTACAGCGTGCTCAACCCCTCGATCTCGCAGAACGGCCTGAAGTTCGCCAACACCCCCGGCGGCGGGACCATTACCCGGCCCGACCCCACTACGAGCTGGGAAGCCGACGGCTTCGTGGCCGGCGCGACGATCACGATCGCAAACAGCGGCGGCAACGATGGCACCTACACGGTGGCGAGCACGTCGGGCAACGTCCTGACCCTCGCCGCCGGTAGTGGAACTACGCTTTTCAGCGTGAGCGGCACGGTCGCCAACCTCGTCACCATCACCTCCCAGGGCGAGGTTCGCCTCGGGGCCACCTTCGACCCGAGCGTGATTGATCCCGAAACCAACACCATCACCTTCGCAACGCCCCACGGCCTCCAGACCGGCGACGTGGTCGTGTACGACCCGCAAGGGGGCCAGACGATCAGCGGGCTCACGCCGGGCAGCACTTATTACGTCCGCCGCGTTGACGACTACACCATCTCGCTGGCGCCGACCCTTGCCGAAGCTCAGATCCCGCTCGTCACCTTCCGACCCTCAGACATCAGCAACAACTCGCTCAGCTCCCTCGGCTTCACCGACGGCCAGCAGGTGACTTACTACGGCCCCGCTCCCCGGTCCTTCCTCGCCGCCGACATCGACGTCAGCGTCAATGCCACGACCGGGAAGTTCACGGCGCTGGCACCGCTGGTTAGTCTGTCGAACCTGACCTTTGCCAACGCCTCGGGGGGTGCGACCATCACCCGTAGCGACGCCGGTGGAGAGTGGACGGCCGACGGCTTCGCCGCGGGCTCGACCATCACCGTCAGCGGCGAATCCGGCGTCGACGGCACATACACCATCGCGGCCGTCGACGGCACCACCATCACGCTGACCTCCACTTCAGCGGCCTTCACCAGTCCGGGAACCTACAAGAGTTCAATCACCATCGCGCAGTCGGCCTCGAAGTCGGGCGTGATCTACCTGCCCGACCACGGCCTCGCGACCGGCGACGCCGTGACGTACCACACCTCCGACGCGTCCGGCGGCCTGCTCGGCGGCCTCACCCAGGGCGCCAAGTACTACGCACTCGTGGTCGACGCCAATGACGTTGAGCTCACCGACGCCTACTTGAGCTCGAGCCAGCTGAGCTTCGTCCAGGACGCCCAGAACGGCGACGAGATCGACCTCCCCTCGGGCTCGAGTTGGTCGACGTACGGCTTCAGCCAAGGCATGCCGATCAGCGTCGCCGGCAGTGCCCACGATGACGGCACCTACACCGTCGCGTCGGTCATCGGCAACACGCTCACGCTCACGGCCAAGGGCCAGCTCACTGCCGGCAGCGACTCCAGCACCATCATCATAAAGGATGCCCCGATCTCGATCAGCGGCGGAGGACTCTCCGACCCTGCCGCGGTCCAGTCGCTCACGCCCGCGAGCATCGGCGGCCTGACCGACGGACAGACCTATACGGTCAAGGTAATCGATAGCACGACGGGGCAGTTCACGCTCGACGGCGTCACTTTCGACACGACCGGGGTCGACCCCGCACTGGAGAACTTCTTCGGTACCGCGGGAACGGTCGCGCTCGAGCCGGTGCTCTCCAGCTCGGGTCCCACCCCCGCGCAGAGCTTCTACGTGCAGCTCGCCCCGCCGGCGGCGTCCACCGGAACAAACCAGCTCATTCCCGCGGGCGACTCGCTGAACCTGGCGGCCACGCCGTCGGGAGCCACGGGCGTGACCTCGGGCGACGCGGAGGGCGGCGGCGGGGGTCTGATCTCCGTCAACGAGCCTTTCACCACCATCACGATCACGCCCGTGGTCAAGGCGTACGACGACGCGACCCTGTTAAAGTCCACGACCGGCGGCGTCTCGATCACCGCCAGCTCGGCGGGGAGCGTTAACGCCTACGCCGCCAATGGCGGCGCGGGGTTCATCGGCGTCAACGGCTCGAAGACTACCGTGACCCAGACCGCGACGACCCTTGCCTTCCTCGGGGCCGACGGTTCCACCGGCACCCCTGACGCCATTGGAGTGGAGGTCTGGGCACTCGGGGGCGACTTCACGCTGAACGCCGCTTCTAACTGGACCAGCGTTGCCACATCGAATAGCGCCGGCGGTGCCGCTTTCGGTAGTGCGAGCTCGATCAGCGCCGACAGCGTCAATTACACGACCAAGGCCACCGTAGGCTCGGGCGCGACCGTGACCGTCGGTGAAAACGTGTCGATCGGCAGCGACGCGCAGACCAGCGCGACCACCAGCGCCACCTCCATCATTGTTGGCGTCTCTGTCGGTGCATACGCGGATACCGACACGACCAAGGCCGATCTGGGCGGCGTCAACATTGGCTCGTCCGCATCCCCCGCGCTGTCGCAGGTCGAGGTCGGCTCAGGCGCGAACGTCACCGGACAGACGGTCTCTTTGAAGGCCACCCAGACGTCGCTGAGCGCCAGCGCGACGGACACGGCGAAGGCGTTCAACCCGATCTTGTTCGGCATCAACATCGCCTACGCCGACTCTCACGTCGCCGTCACCTCCGCCGCGAACGTCATGATCGACCAGGGCGCCAACACGAAGGTCACCGGAACGCAGGGCGTCGACGTCATCGCCAACCAGAGCAAGCCCACGATCACGCGAAACCCGTACGCCATCGCCGTGGCGATCATCCCGCCCCAGGACGGCTATGGATCCGGCCAGGTCGCGTATCAGGACGACATCACCGCCGGCGCCGAGGCGACCGTCGTCGCCGGATTGCGCCTCCTCTCCGGCCCGCTCCAGACCGGCGTCGTCGACTCCAAGGGCAATCCCGTCACCGACCTCGCCCTCAACGTCCAGGCGAGCCACGGCGCGGCAAGCCTGCCGGCGCCAGCGACGGCGGCCGACACGATCACTTGGGACGCCAACGTCATCATCGATTCGGGAGGCCAGAACGCCACGCTCACGATCGACCCCAACGGAATGATCACACAGGACGACAATGTTACCGTGACCGACTCGAACAATAACGTCCTGACGGCGGAGAGCACGGTTGCCGCGGGTTCACTCGTGAACGCGACGGTCGCGGCCCAGCCGGCCACAGCCTATTTTTACGGGCAGACCTCGGTCACCAACAGTGCGAACCCCCTGTTCACATTCAACGACGCACTCCGGGGCGTATCGATTACGAACAGCTCCGACCGCCAGTTGAACGTCGAGAATATCGACCTCGTGCCCACGGATCCCACTTCCGAGGTCCGGCTCGACGGACCGAATCTTCAGACGACCGGCGACACCGTCCCCTTCAATTTCAACATCTCGCACGGCGAGGGCGGCGCGAGCATCGACATCGAGAATATCGACCCGACTCAGACGGCGTCCGACATCACGCTCTCTGGCGTGATCGACAACCCGATCGGCCAGACGATCATCAAGAACCTCCGAGGCAACATCGATTCCACCAGTGCCAGCGAGACGATCGCGACCAACACGCTCGATATCGAAGCCACCGGAGACATCCTCCCGATGGCGAACGACAAGCTCTATGTGCAGTTGATCGAGAGCGTCGACTCGACGACAAACGCCACGCGAACGCCATCCTTGACGGCGATCTCCGGGGGTGCTTTGATGCTCGAGACCATCGCCCGCAGGCGTGACGATAACACCGGACTGCTCACGGTGACGGGTACCCTGAGTGCGGCGAAATCCCTGACCCTGCTCCTCGACGATTCCGTCCTGGACGGCGCCCCCGACGGCAAGGGCGGTATCCTGGTCGGCCGCCCGCAACAAACGCTGTCTGGGCATTATTTCAGCCACTTTTACCTACCCGACGCGACATCCTCGGACGATTTCGGCATGTTCGCCAATACCTCGATGTCGACCCTGATCGCGAGCGAGTACGAGTTCTACGCCGGGGATCCGAACGGAAACCTGCTCGCCAATACGGGGCTGACGGCCGGGGGTGATATCAACCTGACGGCAACCGACCCGACGAACAAGACCGGCCGGATCGACATCCGGGGTACAATGAACATGAACCCCGCCGGGTCATCCACGACCAACGTGATCAACGCCACGACTTATGGCGACGTCACCTTGACCGAGACCTCCGGCGCGATGCGAGTCGGCACGATCCAGTCGAACGGGGGCAATGTCACGCTCGCGACGGCGGCGAACGACCCGTCGGGCGACGACATGGTCCTCGGCCCGAACGCGGCCATCTATGCTCCCGCCGGCTCGGTCACGGCGAACGTCGCCGACAACTTCACGATGGCCGTGGGGAGCACGATCAGCACCCGCTGGGCGGCCCCGACGAAAGGCCAGTCCGACAGCATGCAAGGAAGCGTCACCATCAACGGCGACCAGGGTCGAACCGACCGAACCAAGCCCGGCAGCGCGATCGCAGTGAGCGGCCAGATCTGGTCGCCGACGGAGTCGATCAACGGCGACCACAACGACACGATCGGCCTGACGAACGTCACGACGGGCACCAATGCCACCGTCACGACGACCGATGGCGTGAGCACGATCGACGTGGGGAGCATCACCCCTTTCGACAGCGGGCTCCTGGACAATATTCAGGGGCCGCTCACCGTCAACGGCGATGGCATCGACATCCTCAACCTCGACGATACTGGCGATTCTACCAAGCAGTCGGCCTTCCTGACGGCGACGAAGCTCACAGGGCTGGGAATGGCGGCGACCGGGGTCGTCTACACCGGCCTCGGTGCCCTCGACCTGAAGCTCGGCACTGCGACGGATACCGTGAATGTCCTTTCGACAGCCTCGGGGACCACGTCGACGATCACGGCCCAGGTCTCGCGTAACCTCTGGAACATCGGCAGCAACGCTCCGACTCAGGAAGATGGATTCGTCGACGATGTCGCCGGACCATTGATCCTCCACGGAGGCGGGAACGACGTGATGAACGTCGATGACGTGGGCACCGCGAATCCGAAAAACGCCGTGCTCACCGACTCGACTCTGACCGGTCTCGGGGCAGGCCCGATCGACTACTTCGGGATGACCTCGCTGACTATCAACCTCGGGTCGCACGGCAACACCCTCACGGCCACGGTCACAAACAATCTGCCGGCGACGACGAACATCGACGGCGGATCGTCCGCATCTGACGCCTTCGTCTCGACGTTCGCCAGCGACTTCAACGGGGTCTTGAACCTCACCTCGTTCGAGAAGACTTCGATGAAAATCGCCGGCAATTTCAACGGGGCACTGAGCGATACGTCTCCCGGCACAGTGCAACTGATCAGCGTCGGCGGCACGATGCCGGTCAGCGGCTCGATCGTAGCCCATTCGATCGACGACCTCGACATCGGCTTGCCGGTCGACACCTACAGCGCCGGTCACGACCTGTCGGGCAGCGTGACGCTCACCGGACAGCTCAGCAACCTGAGCGTCGACGGCAACCTGAACAGCTCGATCCAGGAATTTGGAAACATCACGAACGCCTTCATCGGAGGTACGATCCCGGCGGGTGTCACTCTGACGGCCACGAAGACGGCGAGCACGTTCGGCGACATCGACTCGCTGATCGTGGGACCGGCCCTGAATACCCGGGCTCCCGGCCACGACCTCGCGGGCACGGTCGATGTTGACGGCCACCTCGCCGTGCTGAGCGTCGGCGGCGACCTGCTCAGCTCGATCACCGAGCACGGGACCGTCCAGAGTGCCTATATCGGCGGATCGATCCCAGAATCCGTCACCGTCAATGCGCAGAACGCCAGCCCCGCACCCGCGGGGAGCGGTGAGGCGGGCAACGTCAATTCGTTCACCGTCGGTAAGGATCTCGCCGGGACGCTCGACGTCGCGGGCACGCTCGGCACGCTCGACGTGGGCAACGTGCCCACCGGCGGCGTGCCCTCCGCCGGATCGATCACGCCCACGGCCAACGTGAATGTCGGCGGTAATCTCAACGCCCTGACCGTCGGCCCCGATAGGCTCTCGGTCGGACAGAACATGGCGGGGACGATCAACGTGACCGGCACGCTTCGCAGCGTCCGGGTCGCGGGGGGTTCGCCGGGTCTCTACGACATCGGACACGTCGGCTACATCGACGCCTACGGCGGTTTCGGACCGGTCGTCCTCCAGGTCATCGAGGGTGGCATCGTCCGTCACGTCGAGCTCGCCACGCCCGAGCAGCCGTACGTTCAGCCCGATGCGTACGACGTGGCCGGGACAAATTATGTCAACGTCAAGTATTTCTACGACTCGGGCTCCAACGCCAGCCCGCAACTGACCGCACAGATCAGCAACGGCACGGGGTCGGTGGCACCCGATCAGTACGACCTCAGTACGACCGTGTACAACGACGCCGCCAAGTTCAACCTCGACCGGCTCGACGCCGTGGGGGTTTCCGGCGTCCGGAACGTGTCGATCGAGGGCGATATCGTCACAATCATCGGCGCGACGGCGGCCGCGTTCTTCCCCGGCGACGCCTCCCCGGCCGGCGTCTATCTCCCCTCGGACGCCCTCGGCGATGTCGCGACGCGGGATTACATGCCCAACGGTTCGGTCAAATCCATGTCGATCCAGGCCATCGGCTTCGGCTCGTACACCAACGGTTCCGGCATCGTGGCGCTGGGATCGAAGGCAACCGCCTCCGACGCCCAGAAGCTCCTGGCGGCGGGAACAGCGATCGTCGCGGCAGGCTCGACCAATCGTACCAACAGCGAGACCTTCCGCGTCCCGTTCGCGGATCTCAAGACCCAGGAGGTCGTTGCATTCTTCCTCTCCACAGCGGCGAGTGGTGCACAATTCGATCCCAACAACATGCTGTTCACCGTCGAAGGGGTCAACAACGGCCTCACAGTCACGCCCAGCAACGTGGCACGCGGTGCGGCGACCGCACTCATCGGCGTCAGCCGAGCTCCGGGTCGGCCTCGATTGTCCAGACCGTCGATTTCCGCGGCGACGGCGCCTCGATGAGTTCCTCGCAATATATCGCGGGGGGCATCACCAGCACCGGACCGCTCGGCGACTTGACGGCGTTCTCGACCCTCGGCCTTAACGACATCACCGTCCCGAGCGTGTTCGGCAACATCAGCGCCTACGGCCTGATCCTGGGCACGATCCAGACGACCGGCCAGCGTACCGACCCGATCACGGGATTGGTGACCTCGATCCCCGCCGATCTGGGCCGGGCGTACGTCGTGCCCGCGAGCGGCCGAACCGGGGCTTATGTCGCTGTGACCACGATCTGGGGCACCGGTACCGACACCATTCGCGGCCGGATCATTAGCCGGGGCGATCTCATCAGCTCGGTCCGCGGCGATGGCGGGTCGTCCGGCCTGATCGCGGCGCAAGGCAACATCGGCGTGATCTCGAACCTGATCCCGGGCCATCCGGCCCGGCTCGGGGGTATCACCATCAATGGACCGTTCAGCGGTCAGATCGTGTCCGAAGGAAACATCCTCGGCGACCTGATCTTCAACGGTGGACTCACCAGCGGACGCGTGGTCGCCAAGGGCAACGCGGCGATCGCACCTTCCGCTTCCCAGGTCGGCATGGTCGGCAACGTCATCGTCGATTACGGACTCTATGCCACGTCGGGCCTCGGCGCCAACGCAGCCATCGTCTCCGGCGGCGAGATCGGGGACGCCACCCTCGGGACCAAGATCTCGATCGCGTCGTCGAACCGCGGAATCATCGCCGCCATCGGTGCGATCAACTCGGGGGGCATACCGATCCCGGGTGTGACTTTCTCCAACCTTCCCGCCACAGACCCCAGCGCATTGGCGATCGATGCGATCTTCACCGACCAAGACCAGCCCCTCACCTTCGACATCACCCGGGACGACCTTGCCGGCCTCGCTTTGATCCTGGACCATTTGTCGGCACTCAAAGTGGGCCCGGACGGCAAACTGGAAGATTGAAAGGAACCGAGCAATGAAAGCGTCGACTATCATCGGTGTACACACTCACAAACGGCGAGGTCTCATGCTCATGTTTCGGCCACTCAGAACCATGGCGCTCATGATCGCGGCTCTGTCGACCGCCGCGAGCGCCGCGGGGGCACTAGCATCCTGATCACGAATCTAGATCCGAATTCGTTTCCGGTCACGACGGTCTCCGCAACGGCCGTCACTGGCCAATCCTTCATCGCGGGAACAACGACGCTGCTTTCGCAGGTAGAGATCGAGCCTCGATCCGAACAACCTGCCCACGTCAGCACCCAGTCTCGTCATCAAGGATAGTATTGTGGCGGTGGACGCTAACACTCAGAACTTCTACGCGCCCGACGCCGTCGTGTATACCGGCCTGACTCTGTCTTCGACCGACACCACCACGGGCATTCTTACGTATACAGCGACCACACCTTTCGCGATGACTGAAGGTGCCAACTACTGGCTGGTCGCGATCCCAACGGGGGCAGACACGGGACTGACATGGGGCTTCACCCAGGTCGGAAACCCGCTCACAAACCACGGCTATACGATTCAGAGCAATGACGCTTCATTCTATTCCAATCCAGACAACTCGATTACATACGTTAATCCCGGAGAAGGCGTGCAGCTTTTTCAGCTTAGCGGCCAAGCTGTTCCCGAACCCTCATCGATCTCTCTCGCCCTGATCGCGGTGTGTGCACTCTGCGCGTTACATAAAAGAGAAGTCCCCTCGCGCAGGTGCAATTCGAGACCCCCGGAGGAATAAGCCCCCCAGCGCTTTGCCCCCTGCCTGCGCCTTCGATATCGCCACTGAGTCGATACTCGGTCGCATGCGGCTAACGCAACTGGTGAAGGGTGAATGACACTCCGTCCTGGCAGGCGACGTCGTCGGCCGAACCGCCACCCCCGCGACCTGAAGACGACGGCGGGAAGGCCTTTAATTCCCAGGCAAGTAACCAGGGCGTGTACCTCGACCTACACTCGGGAGCGCACATCGACCAGGTCACCTCTCGTAAGATGACGCCAGGCGTTCCTCAATGCGTTCTCGACATCTACATGCCAAATTGGTGGCAGACGTATCGTAGTGAAAATGCCGAGGGGTAAAACCCGTGTGGGTTCAAGTTCCGCCTTCGGTATTCAAACTCATGGCCGCCGACTCACGCGGTAGCACCATCGGCCAGGAGTTAGGCTCGCCAGCGTTCCCTCGATCCGACTGGCCGGGGCCAGATGATCGGGGTCCTGCGATGCGGTCAGAATACCGACGTGCGCCGCCCCTCGAAGATGCAGGCGTATTGTAGTGACTTCGATTGTGAGTCAAAACAACACGCCCTGACGCAAAGGCGCGTTCCGAAATGACACCATCCGGCAGAGCCGTTTGAGCGTCTTCCTGAGCCGTTACCACGTCGCGACCTCGTACTCGAAGTTCCTCGACCGCGGGAAATGCCATATCCTCGTCCTCGTAGAGCAGTATTCGCCGTTACTTCACGCAGCCGTCGTCACCCGCTTCGTTTTCGCCGACGGCCTGCTCCATCTCTTCTCGGTTGGCTGCGACGTAATCCCAGGCGGCGTCCAGGTCAGGGGCGTCAACGAAGGGTATGTCGACAAGATTTGGGCATCGGGCATACCCGGATGGCGACAGTTGTCGAGAACCCAAACCGGAATGCGCGTGCCATGAACGCAGGCGTCGCCGCCCTGACGATCAGCTTGCTTGAAAATCCTATCGGCCGCCGTGGCGGTTGGTCATCCTCCCGAGCCGATCAAAGTCTCTGGAACGAAAGCCGCACGATCGCTATGTCGCCCCCCATTTGCGACTGACTTTGATTCCAGGCGGGACGCGAGCGGTGCGCGGAGCAAAGTTCCTATCTGGTGTTTACCGAGCGCCATTCACGGCGCGTAAACTCGGACGCAGCTCCGGATTCCGTCCGGCCCATTTGTTCGAGGGCCTGCTTGAGGAACTCGACAGCCTCGGGCGGGCCGACGAATGTCTGGACGGGGAAGCGGTAATATTACAGAATGCTGGCCAGGATCCGCTCGCCCATGTTGGTATTCAACCACATGCCGGCGAGGTATTGCAGCCGCATGTTGCGGTCGGTGTTGATCTGGGCGCACCCGCGACCACTCGTTCAAGAAGGACCCCTGCGCAGCGTAGGCGGTGAGCAGGTCAGCGCTCCTCCTCGCGGCTTGGTCATCCGCGGGTACTGTTTCGGTCGCCGCTTCTTCTCGCGGGGCTCGACACGCCCCTTCCGCTTGGGAACCGTCAAGATCACCGACAGATCATCGTCGCCTTCGACTCCCACCAGCCACCACACCGCGTGGGTCACACTCACCCGGTCCGGTGCCGCGCTCTTGGCCTTGGCCGCCTCGCATGCGATCGAGCGCCACCAGATTGTACACCAGCGTGAAGACCGCCAGTTCCTTGAGCACACCATCCACCGTCTTGCACTTGAGCACATCCAGTTTCAACGTGATCTTCAAGTCTCTCAGATAAACTTCCACCTGCCAGCGTCGGAAATATAAATCCGCAAGCGCTTCCGCGGAGTACACCGACGCCTCGAGGAGTGTCGTCACCAAGGTCACTTCGCCCACGCGGTATCTTCGCGTGTGGATCTTGTAACGCAGCTCACGCACCGTGATCTCCGCGGGCAATGACGCAAACTCAGCCTTGGGGTGTGATCGACGATTGATGTAGCGTATCCCTGCTCCCGGTGGTAGGATCCAAGGCTCTTTTACTTCATCCACGGAGGAGCCCGCTGATGTCCGCTCAGATCATCGACCGCACCGAGACCGGTTTCACTGTTCAGGTGACCATTCCCTACAACGACTCAATGCTCGACTTCGAGGAAACTCTTCAGCAACAACTCAACACCGCCGGAGTTCTGGCCACTCAAGAAGGGCTGCGGCAGTTCGACACCGACGGCTCCCCGATCACCGTCGGCTCGATCCAGTTCACTAGCAAAGGACAAATCCCCAAGGATTACCAGACACCTTACGGCATGGCCACGGTCGAACGTCATGTCTATCAGAGTTCCCAGGGAGGCGCGACTTACTGCCCTTTGGACCGCGGCGCCCGGATCATTGTCAGCTCCACCCCCAAGTTCGCCAAGATGGTCTCGAACAAGTACGCCGAATTCGGCTCGGCGCGGGTCCGGCACGACCTCGGGGATAACCACGGCCGGGAGGTCTCGCGCTGCTTGGTCCAGGACATCGCCGATGCGGTGGCCGCCGTGGCGCTGGCCAAGGAGGAAGACTGGAGCTACCATCTCCCCCAGATGGAGACGGCGCCATGACGGTGGCGTTCAGCCTGGATGGGACCTGTGCGCTGATGTGCGAGGACGGCTGGCGTGAGACGATGGTTGGGACGATCAGCTTCTACGATGGCGAAGGGCAACGCCATCACACCATCTACTTGGCGGCGACGCCCGAGTATGGCAAGGCGACCTTCTTGAACCGCTTGGAAGCCGAGGTCGCGCACGTGAAGGCCGCGTATCCCGGCGTCCACTGCGTGGGGATCGCCGATGGGGCGAAGGCGAATTGGGAATTCCTGAAGCGCCATACGGAGACGCAAGTGGTGGACTTCTGGCATGCAGCGGAATACCTGGGCAAGGCGGCAGCCGTGCTCTACCGGGGCGACCCCGCGACACGCAAGTCGTGGCTCGACGCGCGTTGCCATGAGCTGAAACACGAGCCTGGAGGCGCGGTGGCGATCCTCAAGCAGTTGAAGTCGCTGGCGAAAGCGCGACCATGGGCCAAGGAATACGAGGATGTACAGCGGGCGATCACGTATTTCGAAAACCAGTCGAAGGCGGGCCGGATGGACTATCCGGCGCGGGTGGCTAGGAATGAGCCGATCGGCAGTGGGGTTACCGAAGCGGCTTGCAAGGTCATCGTCAAGCAACGGCTGTGCTGTTCGGGGATGAAGTGGAAGGAGTCGGGGGCGGCGGCCGTTCTGAGTTTGCGTTGCTTGAGCCATACCGCCGGACGGTGGAATCAATTCTGGGCGAAGATCGACCGCTGGAGTTTTCCGGTGGCCGCATAACACATAGGTTGCATCCAATGCACTTTGACATCAAACGACGGTCACACCCTTTAGAACTAACAGGCGCCAATCTGCTTTTGGGGGAGATCGCAATCGCGGCGTCCAGGGCTCGTGGCTCGAAATACAACGGCAAGAGCTCCCCGCATTGGTACGGCACGGACTCATTTCACGAGCTCATGATGTCGACAAAACCGGACGACACTTCCCTCCGCGAATTCCTGTCGAGCTTTGACGGGTGTTCGGCTAAAGCAGGAGAAATTACGTCCGACTTCGTGGGTAGACCCGTCAAGGGCTTGAGCCGCGTCGAGGCTGCACGAGTGCTTGAAAGAGCGAAGTCGGTCTCGCGGGAGGTAAGACCGGCGCGTCTCGGTGCACTCGGTGAAGGCACCTTCCCCGGTGCGTACGCAAAAGAAGAGGGTTACATAAATATGCCGCGTAATACGGACAAAATGCTTACCCGTTTGCCCGCGGTAGTTGAAGTCAGGGCCGATGCCAATCGCGCTGGCTCCCAAGCCGTCTTCTTGGTCAACGGCACGCCCTGTATCACCCGCGCCGACGCCGTGTTCTACCCCAAGCTAAAAATGACGACGGTGTATGGCCACGGGTTCAAGTTCATGGTGAAAACGGGCAAGACCGGAATGTGTAGGCATATTAATATAAGTATGCCATTCATGCAGATGACAAGCGAAGGGAAAGACCCGGCACTCGAAATCCTCGTTGATCTTCTCAAGCCCGCAATAGAAAAGGCAGCCAAACGGGCGAAGAAACTTGTACCGAAGGATGATTATAAGCCAAACATAAAAACTACCGTTTTCGATCACATGGACGAGCAGATCGCGATAGTCAGCGACAACAGGCGATACCGTTTCAACTGGCGCCAGGTGTTCTATCGCATTCGGCCGATTGTAAACGACCTTTTTGGGGGAGACTTGAGCTGGGACTACTTCAATCAAGATCTCGTGGTTCAATACGAGGAAGAATTTGAAGAAGAACCAAACGCCTATCGCGATCCTCGGGGCACGTTTTACCATCCCCACACTGGAGAAAGCTACCCGCTCGGAACATTGTTTGTGGAAGAATATTGCCGGCCGAAGTGGACTTTCAACAAAATCTCTATTTATCGAGAAGGAGGGCTATTTCGAAGCTTTAAAAGCGGACGGGTTTCCCGAAAGATACGACTGTGCCTTGCTGACGACGAAAGGCCAACCAACTCGAGCCGCGAGAGACTTGATTGACGCGATCGGCGATTCGGACGAACCCAAAACGGTATTTTGTGTTCACGATTGCGACCCCGCTGGAACTGTCATCTATGAGTCACTCCAAGAGGCAACGCGGATTAGACCGCGTCGAAATCTCAAGATCATCGACCTCGGACTTAACCCTGCCGAGGCAAGAGACCTAATCGAGCACGGCATTCTGCAGGCGGAGAATAGTTCATATAAAAGCTTTCAGGGCGTTGCGGACGACATCGACGCCGATGATTGCGAGTGGCTCCAAGAACAAAAGGTCGAGCTCAACGCCTTTACGACTCGCGAGTTCATCGCGTGGCTTGACGAGAAAATTCAAATGCACGGCGAAAAGCTAGTCCCGCCCCCAGCCGTGCTGGCCAACGAGCTTGATCAGCGCGTTCAAAGTCGTCTGAACGAGGCTATCACGAACCGGGTACTGGCCGAAGCGCGGGTTGCCGATCAGGTTCGCGAGGCTCGTGCTCGGCTGTCAAGTCGGGTTGAACAAATTGTCGTCGACCTGCCTCAAAGGGTGGCCGAAAGTCTCAGAAACGAACCTAGTCGGCACTGGGCTGTGGTAGTTGAGGATATCGCGAAATCAGTCGCCAGCGGCCAGAACGAGGGAGCATGGCCAAACGAGGACAGCCATGTCGACTGAGCGGCTCGTGGGAATTGAGTCGACAAAAATCCGCCTCGCGAACTGACCAGAGCAATCGGCATGGCCGTCCGAGTATCCATCAGCAGACAGGGGGACAGCGGCAGGTGATGACTTTAGCAGATTATGATGAGCGACTCCGGCGCATCGAGGCGATGCTGACAGTGCTGGTCGAGCGACAGCAAGTGAAGGACTGGTACACCACGCAGGAATTCGCCCAGACGGTCGGCAAGGCGGAATTCACGATTCGAGAATATTGCCGCCTTGGGAGACTGCGGGCAGAGAAACGCCAGAGTGGCCGGGGATCGTATCCCCAGTGGGTGATCTCCCATGCCGAGCTCGACCGTTATCGCAGAAACGGACTCCTACCTATTCAAAGACCTGCCTGACGGCGTCGGCCACCGTTTGGGGGTACAGATGCCGATATCGGCATCGCATGGCGTCAGTCTGGTGGCCAACAAGCTCATCGATGATTCGTTGGTCTATCCCTTTATTTGCAAGAGCCGAAATGAAACTGTGCCTCAACACATGATAACCTTTTAGAACCGACCATTTGGTGCGGCGGTGTGCCTCATGACTTGCCTTCGTCTCAGCTTTCTTCGCCGCGCTTACGTGCTTGCCGACTATCCGAATGAAGCCTTTCTGAGCGGCCTGCACGGACAGCTCCCCGAAGAGCCGGCCATTGGTAAGTGGGAGGGCCGCCAATGCGTCTTTCAGCCTTGAACTCATTGGCACTCTACGTGTCGTGACCTTCCCACGAACCCGCTTCTTTTCGCGGATCGTGATGATGCCCCCCTCGACGTCGACGTCCTGCCATTCGGCTCGGAGCATCTCGGAGCGGCGGCTCCTGTGTGGGCCGCCATCACACACATTGGATAAACCCAAGCCGGTGCCGCCCTCTGCTGCACAAAGTCGAGGAACGCGCCGATTTCAGCCTCGCGCAAGTAGAGAAATTCCCACAGGGCGAGCGGGTCGCCTCCCGCGGCGATGCGCCGTTCGATCTGCGTCCAAGTCATGAAAGGCAGCTTTTCCTCGCGCTTCGGGTAGACCAGCCCCACCCCAGGAAATTCACTCTTCACGTGCCCGGTGCGCTTTGCCCAGTTCCAAGCCGACCGGAACGTGTCCAGCTCCTTCTTGATCGTGATCGCGGCGACGCTGTCTGAGTTAGAACGCCTAGTGACGTGGCGCTGTAGATCGGCGTGGGCGAGACTCGTGATCACAAACCGCGGGCCAAGTGTTTCGACCATGTGGGCAAGATGGATTTTCGAGGTGTACAGAGTATTCTTCTCGATACCCCCGTTGCCGACGATCTTCAGATAGCCGTCGAAAAGTTGGGCCAAGGTGAACTCTTGGAGGCCGGATTCTGCGGGCGCATTTCGGCGGCTTCCCGTCGTGGCCGAGGAAGGTGACAACGTCCATGCCGGTGGGCAAGGTCAGGAGCCGCTGCTTGAGCAATCGTAGAAGGTATTCATAGCGGGCCTTGACACCTTGCGCTTTGGTCTCGTCAACCTCGCCGATCGTCACGAAGTGCTGCAGACCACGATATCGAAAAGATGACGCGCCATGAGCGATTACGCGATTGAAGGGAAGCCACGGGTTGCCCTTTTCTAGATGGCAACGCCAGCCCAATGTTACGCGGAAGCTGTTGCCAGATTGTTGCCAGTACCGTCTCGCCATCGACTTATCGTACTGGCATTTCTAGCTTTACGGAAACTGGGGATCTAGGATTCGAACCTAGCCGCGAAGGATCGGGGACGTAGCGGAGTGACGTTGCAAATACGTTGCTGAACCTCCGGATGCGCTGAAATCACACGGCAATCACATTGAACCAAGATTGGGGTCGTATTGGCAATACTTTCCCCTGTTTTTCCCCTCTACCGGATAGGGAGGGGAAGGACCGTGCTGAAAACTAGCAGGGAGCGTCAGAGCCAGCCCGGGGCCATGGACACGTCGTAAAACTTCGAGTGCCGGACTTGTTCCCACGGGTAGCGCTTCGACTCAACCTTGCCGACCGTGGCCCTGCCGCCGTGGCCGTTAATGAAGGCGACAAGCCGCGACTGGTAACTTCGCCAGAGCGCGCGTCTGCTGACGGGAAGATGACTGACTCGCCGAGCCTTGCATCGAGCGGTCGCGTAGGGCGATCGGCCGCGATCGTGTAGAAGCTGAACGAGCCGTCGCTGCGACGGACGAACCCGAAAGCTCGGTTGCCGCTGACGGGATGGGCACTCGCGTTGTCCCGGCTGAGCGCCGCCGTCAAGCCACTGCCTGCCCGGACGGTCGAGAAGATCCATTCCGTGGCGTGGGACTTGGCAATCACGACACAGCCGTCGTCCGGGTTGACGCGGGCCTTCTTCAGGCGGATAAGGAGCACGGCACCGGTCGGGTCGTGGGCCTGCCAGAGTTTCTTGTCGGTCTCGCGGTGGGCCGAGAAGTCGGCTATCGAGGTGTCGATGAAGTAATTGAACCGCCGGCGGACCCAGCCCAATAGTTCCTCGGGACTGAGGTCCTTGCCCTCGACGGTGGGGAGCTCCTTGACTTCTACGGCGTAATAATCCAGGTTGAGATCGCCGGCAGCATCCTCGATTCGATGGATCGCCCAGTTGCTCCCGCGGTCACGGACGGCCTTCTGCAAGCTCCGATCAGGACGAAAGCTGAGTATCGGCTTCCAAGCGGTGAGGTCTGGAAGTTCGTCGGCGAGCGTGACAGCCAGTGCAAGGCTGACGGTCGCGGTGATAAAGGAGGAGTACCAAACCGCAATGAGGCGAATCGACGAGGTGGTGATATTTCTCATGGCCCCTCCTTCATTGGACATAGAATATCAACCTTAACTGAAGATTCTCCACACCACGGGCAACAGACGTTACGTCCTCTTTCCCTCTCGCCCCCGACCTCGGCATCCCCTTCAAAGCATCGGGCAAAGCAACTCGCAGGCCGGGATAAAGTTTTGCCAATTCACGAGACTGCCCTCGCCTTACCCGGGGACATTCACTCTCTGAGACTTGCCCCCGGTCTCGGGGCCTTGAGCGCACAAAGTTACAGTAAAGACCCTTGGGATGAATCACTTCCTAGAATCGCCTGTCAGCATGTTCTCATTAATGTCAATCTCCACGCCTTCTTTTTCTCCTTTGAATCGCAAGTAACCTTTGGCATAATCCGCCGTTCCTTCGACCATTAGTCGGACTTTCCCATTACGTGGTTTCAACAAAAAGACTTCGCGTACCGCAAAATCATTTGTTCTAGGAGCCAAGACATAACGCCCGCCAGGAATCTCGACCCTGTCTTTTCCCTCACCGACGATGTAGGTAAGGTTTGCATTAACTCTTTGAAGTTGCCCCAATTTTTCGTTGGAGATAAGCTTATTACTAAGCAAGATTTTCTCCACCAACTCTTCACGGTTGAGAACGTAGAAATCCTCGAAGACGAACGGATCTACGTCTGACAATACAACTGCTTCGGGTGGAATTGAAACCGACCGACCATCCACGCCTGCCGGCAACGAAAGAGGTTGGGACTTCCCAGGCGTAATCAGCAAACCAGGTTCGAGTGCAAAGAAGAGATCATCGCTACCCACTAAATAGCGAATGATGGCTGCACGTTTACCTGTATTTGTGACAAGACCGTTATTGATGACAAGATGCGACTCAACGCGTCGTGACAATGAGAGTGATAATTGGAACTCCCCCTTCATCTGCGGGTTGCTCTTGCATTCGTACTTCAAGAGCAAGGGAAGACCGTTCCGGCTCCCCAAGCGATACATTGCAAGATTTCCCATGGCTCGATCTAGGAGAAGGGTGCACTGAAGAACGTCTCCAATGAGATTAAGCTTAAAGTCCTCTAACCCGCTCGGAATTGTCTTTAACTCTAAATGCCAGTCACTAAACATGCCGGAGAGCTTTTCTTCTTTTCTTGATAGTTCTTGACGAGCAAGTTGAAACACCTGCGGATCGATTGTGAGCTTTGCATCAAGGGTAATCTCGATGCGGGATTGATCCTTGGGAAGCGTGCGGACAACGCCAACGAACTCTCCACCCTGAAATTGATTGGGCTGGACTAAGAGGTCGGTTGGTGCGAGATAATTCTCAAGATCCGAACCCTCAGTGAACAGAGTGTATGTTCCGGATCGTGAGGCATTGCGGAGGCGTAGCGTCCGCACAGTAAGGGAATCGGACTCTTTAACTGCGATGGTGAGTTTCTCAACGATGTCCCTCAGCCCGTCATTAAGCATAACTGTCGTCAGAGGTACCGTTTTGAAATCCCTAATGGCCTCAAGCATTTGCTTTTTTGACTGCGTTTGGCGGGCAACCAGATAGGTTTTATACGCACGATCCAGACGTTTTTGTAACCACTCGTTAAAGACATTCTTAGGAGTATAGCCATCCGAAGGGATAAATTTTTTGAACATGCTAGGATGTAAGCGTGTAACTTCTGTAAACCCATTAGATTTTTTCCCAGTTTGTTTTACTGTAAGAAAATCTGTCTGGAGCTTCTGTCGTGCGCTCTCGAAATCAGTCGATGGCACCCCGGGGATCTCTATGCTCGAGACCGCGATCAACACATTGCCGCCACGTCCAGTAGGCGTTTCGAAGAACTTAAGGATTTCATCGTCAGCAATCTTTACTGGCCCGGTATAATTGGAAAAGGTTTTCTTGGTACGACCATCGCAGCTCAGTGATTCAATACTAATTGAGCCCCCGCTGTCACACACAAGCCTACGCGCAATGATTACAACGTTTCCGCCGTCACGACCTGACGGACCGTTCCACCATTGTTCGTGAAGACTGACTACAGCAGGTGCATTCTTGGGGTAATCAAAAACCTTATCCGGTTGGCCTGCTGTAGCGTGGTACTCTCCGCCGCCATTTAGATACATAGAGCAAGGTTTAGTCAGGCGGACTGTATCCGCCAGTATAGTAATGTTAAAGGGTAGACTTTGATCCGGTTTCCCCCAGACAGTACCACCCAGTTCAACGTCGCCAGCCAAGTACCAAGTGTTTCCGTTCGGTGTCCTGTGAAGACGCTCGTACATGTCCAAGGGCTCCGAGATCAGGTCAACCTCCGAAACGCGTCTAGTCTCCTCACTTCCCATTCTTGAGAAATAATCCGTATCACCATCTGTTATCTTATAGAAAAGTTGCTTCTTTAGGGATTCAAGTGCGGTGACAGGGCTTCCAGTTTCCTGGGCAGATTTGCCCCAGCTCGTCGCAAGGTAGAATTGGCAAACGGCAAGTGGCACCAACACGAGTGCAACAGCTCGAGTGATCATTCCAACGTCCTCAGTTCTCTTTGACACCATATGTTGCCGCTTTTGCGGCCGCATTCCGCTCCACCGATGTTAAGATGACACTGATTCTCGCATAATTGTCGCCGATTCATACGTCCTAGTCCATGGAATCGGGCTCTTCCACCTTAGCTTGCCGAGGAGTATGGAGGGGGTGAAGCACCGTCAATGGTGTCGGGGATTTGTTCCGCCTAGGCGTCGAACGGTAAAATGAAAGACGCTATTTGAGTAAACGACGATTGTTTCAGTGCTCGACTTGCCTTCCAAATAATCCTTCGTGAACTGCGAACTCATTTCCATCTTGACGAGCGGTGAATGTACGTTTCCCCTTAGAATATAAGGCGGTACCATCAACCACGAGACAAACCTTTCCGGTTCGGGGCTTGAGCAAATCGCGCTTTACCGACGCGCCAGGACTCGCGCTCTCTCCGAGGTCAAAGGAGCCGGCCGCGACTTCAATCGCTCCAGGCCCGTCACCGACGATGTATCTAACGCGTAGCGTCACTTTAAGGAGTTTCCCAAAATCCTTGTGATCATGGAGGAGGTTCGTCAGCGTGATCGACTCGACCTGATCTTCCTTATCGATTAAGAAAAAGTCTTGCAAAGAGAACGGATCGAGGTCGGCTAAGTAAACAGCCTCCGTGGGTACCCTGAGTGTATCGGCGACCGCTTCGAAGGGTAGGGGTAACGCGACCGTCTCGCCGGCTCTTATGGTCATGGCGGGCTGCAGCGCGACGAACTCGCCTCCAACGAAGGTATAGCGGACATTGACCGCGCGTTTTCCGAGGTTCGTGACTCTCCCCCGTGCAATGTTCAACGGCACCTCGGACAGCCGTTGACGCGACAGCGAAAGGGTCAATTCGCCTTTAAGATTTGGGTTTCCCTTGACGGTGTAGCTGAGTTGAAGGGGCAAACCGAGGTCACCCGCAAGGCGGGCGAGTTGCAGGTTGGCCGACGCGCGGTGCAGAGTCAGAGAACAATGGATCGTATTGAGGGCCAGCGCGACCGTGAGATTTTCGGAACCAAGGGGCGGCTTGGAGCCGGTGATTTCCCAGTCGGTGAACACTCCGGCCAGATTCTCGTTTTCCTCCTGGATCTGAAGACCAATAGCGTGCGCCACCCGAGGATCCGCGGTGAGCTGAGCATCGAGAGCGAGTTCGATGGTGTCTTTGTCTGGGAGTAGGCGGGCCGTGCCGGCGTAGGGATGACCATTGATCTCGTGCGGTCGTACCAGCAGCTCGGTCGGGAGCAGATAAGCTTTGCCGCTCAGCCCGTCGGAGAAGACTGGATACGAGGCCGTACGGCCGGCAGTCTCGACTCGCACGAGGCGAGTACGGTATACATGGTTGTACTTCGCAATGCCCTCGTGTATCTCTCTCGCTTGTTGCTTCGCTCGATCATTCAGGTCCGCGATGCTCGGCAGGTTATGAATATCGGCGCCGAGTTGCCGCAAGGCGGCCCAGTTTTTGTGAATATCCGCATCGACCCAGCGGCCATGCAGGACTTCCAGTCGCCTCTCCAACCAACGGTTCAGAACGCCTGAAGGAAGCCACTCCCGGTACCTGCCTGATTGAAACGGAACGATCTCTGCGGAACCGTTCTGTGCCTTGCCCTTCTGGGAGAATCCTCGCAGGATATACTCCTCCTTGACACGATCGATGAATGCCTCACACTCCTCAACCGAGGCTCCGGCGTGTTCGATCGGCTCCAGCCCCTTCCGATCCTTCTTGAACTCCTGAAACGTGATCTGGACATGTCCTCCTCTGCCGGGGTGGCGCCGATACCAGTCGGAGATTGGCTTTTTGATCACTTCATATTTAAGCATATTATCCAGAACATGCTCCCAATCATCTAGCTCCGCGCCGAGACCGCTGTCCTCGGCAATTTCGATCCTGCGAGCGATAACGGTGTAGCTGCCTCCGTCGAAGCGGTAGCGCTGATCCTTGAGCTTCTGCTCGGTTACTTTATCACCTTCCTTGAGACCGAGAACGCGGCCATTGAGATTCGGATGAAACGCTCCTTTTACATGAATACGATCCGCCAAAATGATGACGTTTGGATATCCGGGTTCCCCCATCTCTGTTCCGAGCGTGAGATCATCGGCCAGCACAACTAAAGTTCCTTCCGTGCCGCGGTGAAACGTCTCATAACAGATACTTTTCACGACATCGTCGAGGTGGCCATCGTCCCAAACGGCATTGGACCCGACGACATCTACGACCTGAATGTCTGGGGGAATCCCTTGTGTCTGCGCCTTAATTCTGGCCGCGATCAATATCGAAGCGAAAATGCTCAGGAGGGCTACAGTTAGGTGTGGTATCCGCCTGGACATATTGCAACCTTGTAGGTCGTGGGGAGTCCAAACCGTGGGTGTCCTTTACCTCTTCGGCTGGGGTTTAGTCGTTGGCACTTTCCCGGTCAGCAATACCCTGCGTTCGATCTCGCGGCCCTCACTGAGGTTCACCGTCTCCGTACCATGCAACCTGGCCGTGTCCTTGCGGAGGCGGTACGTCAGGGTCAAAACCCGGCCCTCTGCCTTCGGGGTCTTCTCTGCCCGGGGCTCGTCTGGAGCAAGAACTCGTCGTTTCAACTGGTCTAGGACGAGCACCCGCACATTCACTCGGTTCACCGCCTCGCGGCCGATTCCCTCAAGCACTTCCACCTGCACGGCCCCTCCTTCGAAGGCTTGCGCTACAATCTCAACCAAACTGTCCTCGCCCAACCAACTCTTCTTCTCAAAGTTCTTGTGAAGAGCGTCCTCAAGCGCATCCCAGTTCAGCCTGACCTTCATCCCGGCCATCGGGATTCGTTCCGTCCAGCTCACGGCTGTGATTAGCGTCAGTTCACCAGTTTTAGCGGCGAATTCCGCCTGAACAGGGAGATTGCCGATCGGCCCATCACCCTCTGGGCGGTGCCAGATGTTATTGTCGCCGTCCCTCAACCAGCATTCGAACGAACCGGCTCCTACTGTCACCAGTCGGTAACCCTCGCCAAGGTTGGCACTGACACGTCGCTCGAGGTTAGCGAGTTCGGCGACGTCCACCCTCAGGGTTAAGTAGCCTGTTAGCAGCGACCGCGTATCATTCAAGGATTCAATCGCCAGCTCCGCCAATTGACCCTCATCATCGACCGCCACAACGCCGGCCGGCAGATAGCGGACCATCTTCCGCGCTTCGTCGACGGCCACGACGCGGACGGTGCGAGCCCGAGCGTTGAGCTCGCGCACTCGCGCCTCGGCGTCCGGGGTCGATACCCCGGACGCCGGCGGCTGCAATGTCAGAGCGGCCAGTGTCAGACCCCACAGAAGCGCCGTCATCACTCGCTCTCCTTCGCCTTCGGGTTCCAGTGGGCATTGCTAAGAACGAGCTTTAGCCCAGGCTGCGTCTTCCGAAGGTCGCCGTTGTACCTGTAGGGAACTAGCTCACCGTTCCGTTGGAAGCGGATGTCTGCTTCGATCGCCGAGTCCGTCCTGCCACCCTCCTGTTTCGGCACGAACCAGTAAACTGGACGCGCCGCAGTTAACTTGCCGTTATCGTTGTACGGACTGATCTCGGTTCGGAACTCGCGGTCACCGGCCTTGAGGAAGATCTGGACCGATTCCAGCGTTGACCTATCGACCTTCGGTGTCGCTTTTTCTTCCAATTGCTGGAACTGGAGGGCACTAGGGTTGATCTTGACCACGTCGAAGAGCCCCTGACCGAAGTTCGGCAGCGGCAGGCTAGCGTCACTCGCCGGGAGCTCCCGTTCCAGGATCACTTCATCTTCCCCAGTGTCGAGAGCCAGGCGCATGAGAAACTTGAGATCCTTCGCATCAATGGCGCCTAGGGCCAAAAGCGGGAATGCGACGACGCTCGTCGGTCCGTTCTTGTCACTCCATTGCCCCTTGGCCTGTTCCTTGTCCCTGACGATCTCCCAGTGTGCCGTTCGCGTCGATAAACGCTCTGTTCCGCGCATAAGTACGAGGGTCAAATTCGCCGACTTGATGCCTATGTCGGTGCCAACGTTCGGCAGCAGAAAGTAGCTCGATTTCCAGGGACCTGGGGGTACGACGATGATGGCATCATTGCGGACAGAATCGGGATAGCCCTTCAGGCTAGCGAAACCGCCAGCCACGGTGGTTCGTTCAATGTGCATTCGGGCGGCGAAGCTAATGGTTTCGGTGCCCTGTCTCTTGCTGCTCGCCTCCTTTATCGCAACAGAGTAACCGGCTCCTCCACCCATGAATCCGGTGAATACACCGGGGAGGGCGGCACCACCGGACTCGGGGTCGGCCGCCCTCGCTGCTTGCTCCGTTGGCGGTGGCGCCAGCTGAACCTCCAGCTCTTTGTTGATGCGTGCCAAGATCGGCTCGAGGAACTTCCAGGCGTCCTCCTTCTTGAAGCCCTTGTTCTCGATAACTTCCACTTCCAAGCATCTATTATTCTCAAGGTCGTTCATCAGCTGTTGACGGTCGTAATCTCCCCCGAGCGTGACGAGCCCGAACAGGCTGGCGCGGGCTTTGGCGCGGTCCTGTCGTGAGAAGTGCCTGTAGACCTGGTCCCAATGGACCTTAACCTTGAAGCCCGCCTTGGGTGTCAAGCCTTCGTACTTAAGGACATAGCTGATGTTAATACCGTTGCCCTTCTGAAGCGCAGTGGCCAGTGTATCGGCTCCCTTCTTTGTCAGATGGAGAAGAAACGCCTGTTCCTGCGAGTTGAAGATGGGACCGACACCAGCTCCCTGCGTCGCGGAGGCCAAGAACTCTCCCGTCGCCGGAACGTAGATGTTCGCCTCGGCCGAGGAGAGCGGCAGCCCGCTCAAGGTAATTTGGCTGGCCTCGCACTGTTCGTGTTCGGCGATGGCCTTCCGCAGCGGCTCGTTCGCCTCGGCGGGAACGGCAAGCGACACCGCGAACTGAAGTAGAGCCTCCTCGTAAATAAGGCCCGACTTCTTGGAATCCTCTGACTGGATCAGGAACATCGCCAACTCAGGCACCCGTTGGCCCTTGGCGTCAATCCGTTCGGCGAGGCGTGGCCTGTCGGGCACGACATACCATTGGAAGCGATTCCAGGCATCGCGGATGACGGTGAATTTGTAGAGTCGGCCGTTGATCGTAACAGGTTTGTCGTCCAGGCGGTCTTGCATCGCCAGACTCACCTCGGCGTACGAGGTACTCGGCGTCAGGCCGAGGGTGACAAAAGTCACCAGCGCCCCAGCCAATAGCAGGCGAGACACCGGGATTTCTCTCTGTTGGAGCCTGCTGCGTTGGGATCCCGGACAATTGCGATCGCTGGAGTTCTTCATCGGTCCATTCATCGGTGCCTCAGTTCCGGAGATTGGTTGCTTGCCGAAAACCCGCTCCGCTAAGTGACAATGCTCCTTCTCGATCCTATCTCTTTGAAGTCGCGATTCTCTTTGTGGATGATCAATTGGTCCGAGATGGTGCAAGAACGTACACACTCGTAGGACTGAGGCAGGGGCTCCAAGCCTTGAAATGCGTCCGGATGACGCCCTCCCCAATATCTCGGGAGCCTCGGTTCCAATACACAATGCAGACTACCACAGTCACCTTAGCGGTTGTCAACGGTCGACCATGCGT
>CAWFRS010000008.1:0-1140125 GCA_963818265.1 uncultured Planctomycetota bacterium
AGTTCTAACCCCAGAAGGGGTCGACTCTTGAGAAAAACGGGCCCCCTGCGCGTCATGGTATTTGTGACAACATCCATGGCACAGGAGGCCCCGCGATGCATCGCCGGATTTCTACCACGCTCAAGACCCTCAGACAAGACCTCGCCGCCAAGCTCGGCGGCGACTTTATCCACGCCGCCTGTCGAGCTGCCGGTCACACCTGGTGCGACAGCTGCCTGTTGACCCCGGCGGCCATCATCCACTGGTTCTTGATCCAGATCCTTCACGGCAATACCGCCTTGACACACGTCTCCTTGATGGCCGGCCGAGCCTTCTCCGCCAGCACCTTTGCCAGGCCCGCTCCAGGCTGCCGCTGGCCGTTTTCCAGGCGGTCCTCCGTGAGGTGGTCAAGGTCCTGATCCCGGCCACCGAGGCGGCCAGTCTCTGGCTCGGCCATCGCGTCTTCTTGATCGACGGCTCGTCGTTCTCCATGCCCGACGTCGCAGCATGCAACTCTTCGGACAGCCGGGAAACCGGGTCAAGGGATGCGGCTTTCCGGTGGCCCACATCCTGGCCCTGTTCCACGCCGGCACTGGCTTGCTGCTGGAAGTCACCACGGCGCCGTTGCGGTCGCATGACATGGCCGGCGTCGGCGGCATTCTCCCTTTCCTGAAGGCCGGCGATGTCCTGGTGGCCGATCGTGGATTCTGTTCGTTCGCCGACCATCTGGGCCTGCTGCTCAAGAAGGGCGTTCATGCGGTGTTTCGCCTGCATCAGAAGCAGATCGTCGACTTCACGCCCGGGGCGTGCGCAGTGCGCGGCCCGGCCAAAAGGGGACACCAAATGGGCTGCCGCGCAGCCGCTGGATCCGGGCCATCGGCTTGATGGATCAGGTGGTCGAGTACTTCAAGCCGCCAAGGTGTCCGAGCTGGATGAGCGAGGAGCAATATCTGCGCCTCTGCCCGAGTCGTTCCTGGTGCGTGAATTGCGGTATCGGATCGAAGTGCCCGGGTTCCGAACGCGAGAGGTGACGCTAGTGACGACCCTGCTGGACGGCGTCGCCTATACAGCCGAATCGCTGGCCAATCTTTATGCGACAAGGTGGCGCGTAGAGGAGAATCTGAAGTCGCTCAAGGTGACGATGAAGATGGATGTGTTGAAATGTAGGACAGTGGATGGTGTTGTCAGAGTAGCGGAGGGGCCGGTTTCCCGGCCGCCTCCGCCCTCATCAAACCGGACGAGCGGATTTCCCGCATCCGGCTTGCCCGAATTCTCTCGGTCGGGGCATGCGCAGGATCAGCAGCCAAGCGTTCACAACAAGCGCAGACCAAGGTCATGCACAAGGTGGGCATAGAACGTCCGGTCTTTGGGGACACGGTAACGGCGCTGACTTCGACGTCGTAGATGATGACGCAGTCGTTCAGTCACATGCAAGTTAAGCTTGTTGTAGCTCCGGCGGGGATGGCCGTGACCAAAATAGGCACCCCATCCTTTCAAGAAGCGATTCATATCGCCGATCAGTTGATCGATCGGTACGAAATTCCGCTTCCGGTCCGTGAGCTCACGAACTCGCTCGCGAGCCCGGATCAGCGCCTTGGTTGTGGGAGTTATGCTGAGATAACGACGGTCACGACCGAATCGGTCGCGGTCGTATCGGAGCGTAAAACCCAGGAAGTTCAGGCTCTGACCCGGTTGATGCAACTTGACGATGCGCGTTTTCTCGCGGTTAACGGTGAGCTGAAATCGCCCTTCCAGCAATCCTTCGATCCACCGGACCAACTGCCCAGATTGATAGCGCGCCAAAACCACGAAGTCATCGGCGTACCGCACCAGCTTGGCGTTTGCCCAGCGACCGGGACCGTCCGAGCGGTAGAACGACTTCTCGAACCAGTGCAAGTACAGGTTCGCCAGCAGGGGGGAGATGACTCCTCCCTGCGGCGTGCCTTGCTTGGGTCGAGTTGTCTGTGTTCGACCATGCTCGTCGGTTTCGACGATGGGGCTTTCCAGCCACATGCGGATCAGCTTGATGACCGAGCGGTCGGCGATCCGTCGCTCCAGACATTTGATCAAGGCATCATGAGGGATTGTGTCGAAGTACGATTTCAGGTCCGCATCGTAGACCTCCTGAAACCCAGCGGCGAGATGTTGGCGGATCGCGTCGATCGCCTGATGAGCGTTCCTCCCTGGACGGAACCCATAGGAACTGTCCAGGAAGTCGGCTTCAAAGATCGGCTCGAGTACCAGCATAGCTGCCGTTTGAACGATCCGGTCTTTGACAGTGGGTATCCCCAGCGGTCTGAGCCGGCCGTCCGGTTTCGGTATGTACACACGTTTAACCGGCTGCGGCCGGTAGCGGTTGGTGCGCAGCTCTTCACGCAGCTCGGCGAGGAAGACCTCCGCGCCGGGTCCATCAATGATGTCTCCGACGGTCATGCCATCCACTCCGGGAGCGCCATTATGCTCCATCACCAGCCACCACGCGGTCATCAGCACGTCGTCCCGATAGATCCGGTCATACAGAGTGTAAAACCGGAACTTCGGTTCCTGCTTGGCCTTTTGACCCAGCTTCCATCTCAGTTCGGAGACTTTCGGCGGCAGATCGATGCCGGACTTCTTCTCCGACGGAATCGGGGATTGGCCCTTCTTCGATGGCTGACCGCTTTCTTCCGTAGTGGGATACTTATCCAAGCGGATCTCCTCACGTTTGACGAAAACATGAATTCGGCAGGGGACCTTTGCTCCTCGGGCATTACCCCGGATCATCGCTACTATGTCCCCCTCCGACTCCCGACCGGGCCGGTCAGCGGTTATTAATTCCCACTCACCGTTGGTCCAGCTCAGGCCCTGAGCTTGGGCCACCCGGACGGGTCTCTCAGGTTCCTCGTTGATCTATCGACGCCCGCTGCCCTCAATCACCCCGGGGAGTCCGGCCGCTGCAAATGCTCGTTGCTTCACGGTCGGTTTCGGGCTTCGCCTCTTCTGGAAGGTTGGCCACTCCCAATTAGTTTTAACGAGGCCGAATCAGGATCGCTTGCGCTACGGCTGACGTCTTCGCGTCTCCAGGCTTCGGTTGTGGGGTCACCCCCATCGCCGCTGGATCGGCTTCATGGTGAACGAGCAATTACCATGGTTAGTACCTTTCAACTAACAAGATCAACGACTTCACTGATACACCAGAAGGAAAACCAAGGGAACGAAGAATAGGAACACACAAGGATCGACCCGCGCAGGCGCCAGGGCTGGGGGAGCGGTGAGTGCGGTTACTGACGATCATGGCATCGTGTAAAAGCCGGCCGTCAATGGGCGGTGATCGCGACTCTTACCAAGGATTTTTCCGCTTCGCCATGTTCGGCGCTGAGGATCTCGGTTCCCCGGGTTCAAAGACGCGTGAAGCCGCTGGGCAATCCGCGTTTCCTGTGTGGTACGTCCGGATCGTCAGGGTGTTTCGGTCCATCTTGGATTTCCCCTTCGTTTCCTTCGCGATCTTCTGTTCAAAATTACTGGTTCCCGAATTCGACAGCGGTCGCGGGGACGCAGGCTTAACGTTCAAGCCAACTCGGGCGACCAGGCTTATGGGATATGCATAGCGGTCGAACTGGACACGGTATCCAACGCTCTACTCTGCCGCGGCGCTGTAAGGCGCTCGGGTCGAATGTGGCACCCAATAGCGCCTTTTTCCGTGGCGCCGCTCAGGAACCGCCTCGTCAGAGCCGATATAACCGGTGAAAGCCTCGCAAAGCGTCGTCGTCGGAGTCGCCATGCGCGTTGCCTGGATTGTTCTGGTCATCGCGCTAGCCGGCGCACTCGGCTGCACAACGGGTCGGCTGCGGCAGCGGACCATCAACCAGGGGAGCACCCTGCCGGAGCTGCAGTACCAGCAGGTGCTCAACAACCTGGCGTCGTTCGCCGCTAACCCGGCCGCGCTCCCCTGGCACGTCAATCTTCGTGAGGGCACGACCCAGATCACCGACTCGGTCACCGGCGGCTCGCTCGTTGATCTTGGACCGCCGGCCGTCACCCAGCCGCAGCTCTTCGGCTCGCGCACGGCCGTTGCGCAGTGGGGCATGTCGCCCGTGATTGACGCGAGCGAATTGCGTTTACTCCGCATCGCCTATCGCCGCGCTCATGGGCTGGCCGATATGCCCGACCCCGAATTCCTCGACGAGCTGGCGCACGAGCTGAAAGACCAGCTTGCGACGAACTCCGACCTTCGCGATGAATCCGAGCTGTTTTACGAAAACGCCAGCCGCCTGAGCCGCACCCCGCGCGAACTGAACGCCCACATCACCACGACGAATGACGAAGCGTTTTACGCGCCCGCGGATTCGGCGGAACGGGACCGCGATTTGTCGCCGTTGGCTCGAAACGTGCGCCGCAAGATCGAGGCGATCGAGCGCGACCTCGCCCGGATCGGCACAGGCTGGTTTCACGTCGGGAGCAAGTGGGAGGTTCCCAAGCGAGCTTGTTACGTCGGGCGTTGCGGCGACCAGTTTGTCTGGGTCGAGCCCGACGGTCTTGAGGCCCTGACTGAGTTTACCCTCATCGTGCTCAAATTCTCGAACCTGATCAAGGAAACGCAGACCCTCATCAACCCCGGCTCGGTGAAGTTCTCGCCAGGCGATCGTGGCGGCTAATCGAGGCGGTCGCGCTGCTTCAGGAGCTCGTGATCGGGTGCGACTCCGGCTCAGGACGGCACGAGGCTCTTGCCCCCCTTGGAAACCACAAAAACGGTTGTCCCGCCCAGCGCACCGCCGTTCTGGCTCGAGACGCCTGAAACGGTGATTTGGCCGCCGGTCGGGAAGGTCTCGTTTCCGGCGAAATTGAGCGCGACCTGGTCGCTGCCGGGAGTATAAGAGACCGAAAAATTGGTCAACGCTTGGACCACCCGCTCAACCTTCTTCTTGACCTTCTTCGTCGTGACCGAATCGATCTGATAGTTTGCTGGATTCCCGGCGGTCGCGGCGTCAAGCGGAGCTGAGAAATCCAGAACGAACTGTGACAACACGGCCTTGCCGACGGCCTTACCATGGCTGTTCGTCTTGCGCCGGAACACCGGGCTCTCGCCGACGATCGTGATCGGCGCCGGCGTCGGGCTGGGTGTCGGCGACGGGGTCGGACCAGGAGTCGGCGTCGGATCGGGGCTCGGGCTGGGGCTTGACGTTCCTTGCGCATCGACGTTGATCGCGACTGACGCGCTCACGGCCTGAAAATCAGTGGAGTCGGCCGGTTGAAAGTGCACTGTCAGTGTCTGGTTGTTTCCCTGCGCGAGCACCGTCCCGAGCGGCGGGTCGTACGTGAACGTTCCGGCGATCGCCGTGCCGTTGAACGTCGCGGTCGCGTCGAGCTGTGCCGAGCCGAGCGCGGTGCCGACCGAGATATTGGTCGGATTGGTCCAGCTCAGGGTGGGCACAGCCTGGGCAATCACGAGCGTGCCGCTTGCGGGCGTTGCCGTGTAATTCGCATTATTGAGCGTGGCCGTGACGCTGTAACTTCCCGCTTGAGTGGGGCTCGATACGGCGGTGCCGTTCTGGGAGTAGACGACGGAAACGCCGGAAATCCCGGGCGGATTGGTGGTGACCGTGGCGGCGTGCGCCGACTCGTCGTACGTCGCGCTCAAGTTGCTCAGGCTGAGGGTCGCGGCCGCCTGGCTGATGGTCAGGACGTACGTGATGCTACTGGGCTGATCGATCGCATCGCCCTGGTAACTGACTTTGATCGTTTCGGATCCGGCCGAAGAGGGTGTGATCGAGAGGCTAGCGACGCCGTTGGCCAGGCTTGCCGATCCCAGCGTGGTCGATCCGACCGCGAACGTGACTGTTCCCGCGGGTACGCCCGCGCCGGGACTGATCTCGCTCACCGTCGCGTCGAGCGTCACCGAGGCGCCAACAACCGCTGATGCCGGCGACGATGTCACCGCGACCTGGGTCGCGTTGGGCGCTTCTGCGACGCTGATAGAGCTCGACGTCGCCGAGATCGTTGTGCCGGTGACGGTTGCGGTCAGCGTATCGTTCTGGCCGGCCTGGTTGAGACTCAGTCCGTTAAACGTCGCGGTGCCATTGGTGATCGTCTGCGTGAGCGTCCCGCCGAGTGTGCCGCCGCTCGGGCCAGAGCCCAGCGCGATCGTGACGGTTCCCCCCGTGATCGGGTTGCCCAGGCTGTCTTTGACCTGAACCGTCAGACCAAATGTCTGGCCGATCGCGACACTGGCCGGCGGCTCGGTCGTGATCGTCAGATGGCTGGCGATGTCGTAGCCGGCGAGGTCGGGAACGAGCAGGTTGGCCACGGGAGTTCCCAGGCCGGTCGCCAGGTCGTATCCGACGGCCGCGGCATCGCCGTTGTTGCCACTGACGATGTCATGAAAGTCGGCTGACGGGAGTGAATAGAGCGCCGGGAGGGTTTGGTTGTAGCCGGTGAGGGGCGTCCCGCCTTCGAGCACGCGCCCTTGATCGGCGATCGCGATCAAACCGGCCCAGATCGGCGACGCGGCGCTGGTGCCGGCATCGCCGAGCCATCCGACCGCCGACGCCGAGTCTGACGAGGCGCTGAGCGTACTGGTGAAGACGTCGTATTCCTGGGCCGCCCCTGAATCCATCGAAACGTCGGGGAGTGCGCGCTCGCCGGTGGGGTCCATGCTTGTGGGCACAACGCCATCCTGCCAGCTTGGCTCGGCTTCAATCGAGCTCAGGCCGCCTCCACCACCGCCATCACTGCCGCTCGACGTTCCGTCTCCCCACGCCGTTTCGCCCGACGAGCCGGTGCCCGGATAATCGCCGGCCGAGTCGATCACGATGGAAGTCCCACCGACCGAGACAATATCGGGCGAGGCCGAGGGATAATTCGCCGCGACCTGGCGGCCGCCATCGCCGTAAATCCCGCTATCGCCCGACGCCGCGAGGAACGTGACCCCCGCCGTCGTGAAGTCGCTGTCGAGCTGTTTTTCGTTGATACCCGACCCGGCGACGGCCGACTCGGGCTCGCCGTAGCTCAGTGTCACGACCGAGACGCCGGGCAATTTCGACGCTTCTTGCATCGCCTCGATCAAGTTCAGATATGATTGCGTCGCGTTACTGGGCTCGTAGGCGGCGTTATAAACGACGATCGAGGCGCCGGGTGCGATCGCATGCGCCCACTCGACATCGAGCGACGCCTCGCCGACGATATCGACATTCTGCGTGGTCACGCCGTTCTGATCGATCACCTGAAAATTTGGCGGCGCCGCGATGCCGAAAAACTGGTCAAACGTGGTCAAATCGGCCTGGAGCGTGGGGTCGACACCCTCCTCGACGATCGCGATCGTTTGTCCGGCGCCGGTCCCCGCGACCGTGGTGCCGTTGGGACCAGGGAAACTGATCTGGTTCACGCCATAGGCGTTTCGAAGCTGCGCCGGGCTCACCTGGCCGCTGAAGAGCGGCAGCTCGCCGGCATACGTGTAGGTCCCGCGTGAAGGGGCCGTGAACGCCAGGTAATTCGAGCCGTCCACGTTCTGGAACGCGATACCGTAAGGCGTTGATTCGGCGCTCGTCGTCGGGTCGGCGAGAAAAGCGTCGAGAGCCGAATTGATATGGGCGATGCCTGGCCCGCCGCCATAAACCGACGAGGTGCGTACCGCCAGGAGGAAGTTGTTTTGCGAATCAACAGTGATGCCGCCGCTGTCAATTTCGGGAGCCGCCGTGAGGCCGAGCGTCGGCACATAGGGCTGGGGACTGTTTCCCTGGTCGTAAAACAAGTTGAATCCGACCGCGACGTGGGTCGCGGTCGTCGAGCCGCTCGGCAGGTACGGCAGCGTGGTGAGCACCGTCCCTTGCGAGTCGACCGCGACGCCTTCGGGCGACGCCGTGAGACCATCGCTGGCCGGCGACGCGGCCAGAACCTTCGCTGTGCCGACGCCCTGGGCGCTATACGTGATCCGCATCACGAAGTCCCAGTTGTTCGATTCGGCGGCGACCACGAGGGAATTACCGTAGACGCCGAAGTCGCCGTAGGTCGCGGTCGCGAGATTGATCTGACTGCTCAGATCGGTGTCAGAGTTTGTTTGAACGTTATACACGCTCGTGGCGGTCGGCGTGTCGTTGGCAAGGTCGTCGTATTGCGAGCCGGCGCCCGATGTGGGATTGAATACGAAGATCTGGCCGTTGGGCTGGAGCTCGAGGATATCGCTACTGTTGGTGATGCCCGGCAGCGAGGCCGAGGCGCCGACGGTCGTCAAAACGCCCGGTTCGGCGGACGTGCCCGTCGTGCCAAAGACGCTGGTGCTCAGAAGGTTGCCCGCGGCCGATACCTCGGCGACGGACTGCTGCTGCCCCGAGAACCCCGACGTGCTGTTATAGCTGATGAACACATCGCCCGATGAATCGAATGCGACTCCGGCGATTCCTGGAAACGTCAGGGCGAGTACCACCCGATGTTCGAGCCCGACCATGAGCGGTCGAAAATATCGGGCCTTGCGACCTTGTCGCGATGTACGGCGGCCGGCATGTGAGGACATGAAACCAAGGCTCCGTTGAGCGTCTCAGTGCTGTCAATTCCCTTGATCGTCCGAACCCGGGCCATTCTGAATGCCTCCGCCGCGAAAACTCCCGTCACTTGCACCAGGCGCGACACCTGGCATGGATACAAGGAACCTGCGGATTACATCCAGCGGCGAAGTCAGTGGCTCGTACACAGTAGTCGAAAAAAGGCTCAAAGATGCGACATATCATGCATGGTGTAAAATTATTGCCTGAACCTTGCGAAGGTCAACGGCGACTGGTCGATCTTGAAGCGTCGTCGCGGCAACGCGTGACATGACAGTAAGAGGGGAGCGCGGGCCTTTGAATAACGGGGCCCCCCGACGGCAGCGCGGGGACGTGCGGGGTGGCGACGGCATGGGGTCGACGCGATCAAGTCAGGCGATATCCGTGACGCGGAGCCAGGCGACTTTCAGATAACTTCCTTCGAGCGCATTGAGCGCGACGGGGTGATCGGGGCTGGCACCTGTGAGGGCCAGGAGCTGGACCTGCTTCTCGGCATTACGCGCGGCTGCGCCGAGGAGGGCCAGGAATTCGGATCGGTCGAGCAAGCCGGAACACGAGCAACTGACGAGCAAGCCGCCATGCTCGATCAGTTTCATCGTCAAGACGTTCAGGTCGAAATACTTGCGCTTGCCGGGAGCGATTTCATCGCGGTCGATGATCAGCTTGGGCGGATCGAGGACGACGACGCCAAACGTCTTGCCGTTGACGCCCATCTGTCGCGCGTAGCCGAACGCGTCGGCGTGGACGGCCTCGAGCCGAACCTGGTTGGCGTTGCCATTCTCGCGGGCCAAGGCGACGGCCTTTTCATCGAGGTCGACGCACGTCACATCCCGGGCGTGACCACGGATCAAGGCATTGAGACCGAAGCCGCCCGTGTAACAACAGAGATCGAGCACCGAGCGGTCCGCGCAATACCTTGCCAGGTCACGGCGATTGTCGCGCTGATCGCAAAAAAAGCCCGTCTTGTGTCCTCCTTCGAAGTGGATGCGGTAGCGAATGCCGTGTTCAGTCACGGTGACCCGGGGCGGCAATTTCGGGCTCATGACGGGCCGGCCGGAAAAATCTTCCTGCTGTGCGATTCGATCGTCGACCTCGACGCGAAAGTGCGAGGTGCCGAGCCGTTGCGCGATCAGCTCGATGATCGGGCCGATGCGTTGATACATGCCCAGACTGTAGATCTGGACCGAGAGCACGTCGTCGTAACGGTCGACGACAAGACCCGAAAGCCCGTCTCCTTCGGCGTGGATCACCCGAAAGGCGTTCGTGTCGCTTTCCAGACCAAGTAACTTGGTGCGAAGCGCGATGGCTTCGTCGATACGCTTGGTCCAGAATTCGACTCCAGGCGGCACGGCGAGCCGCGAGAGGAAGCGCAAACTGATCTGAGATCGGCCATTCCAGAGGGCGAACCCGAGTTGAACGCCATCGCGATCGACGACACGCACGATATCGCCATGGCTAGGCGTGGCGGCACCGACAGGCCCGTCGAGCATCTTTCGATAGACGAATTGATGGGTCCCCGCGGCGCGAATCGCCATGGTAAGCGGCGGATCATCGAAAGTCAGGCTGCGATCGGGCACAGGCGTGGGCGGCTCAGCCGGCGGCCGTGCGTTTTTCAGGCGGGCCATTCTGCTCAGTCCTCGCCGTCGTCATCGGCATCGTCGAAATCATCCGCGCCGCCGGCGAACGCGGCGTCGGTGGTGGGATTGCGCTTGATACGGCGCAGCCGGACCAGGAGGGCTGTCGCATAGCGTTCAACGGCCAGTTGCTTGGTGAGCACGGCATCGTCGGCCGCGTCGGCCGGTATCGCCGCCATCAAACGATGGGCGTTGGCAAGACTTGCCCATCCCGCCTCGAACGCCCTGGGCAGCATGCGTGGATTTTCCTTCACCTGCTTGAGCAGTCCGCGTGCTTTCCTCAGACCGGCCTGCGCCTGCTGAAGATCCCGAAGCGCGGTCCCCGAACTCATACCCGGCATCATCACTCCCTGCATCATATCACGACTTGATCGGAACCGACTGAATTCGCTTTGTTTTCGCGAGCCAAAGATTATAGATTAGAAGGAACTTCTCATTCGTACAATCGCCCGGGGGACCATGCCAATGGCTGGCGAGCAAAAGGCGACCGTTACGGCTGTTGAGCCCGAAGTCACAACCGAGCATCAGACGCGCCGTCTTCCCCCTTACAACGTGGTGATTGTCAACGACGAAGAGCACAGTTTCCCCTACGTCATCGAGCTCTTGATCAAGCTCTTCCGGCATTCATTACCGAAAGCCGAGGAGCTGACATTGCGCATCCACACGACGGGCCGAGCCATCGTACTGACGACGCACAAAGAGCTCGCTGAGCTCAAGCGCGACCAGGTGATTGCCTATGGCCCCGACCCGCGAATGTCGATCTCCAAGGGCCCGCTGCGCTGTTACATCGAGCCAGCACCTTCAGACTGAGATCGGGCGGCTGGATTGCATCTCACACGTCGACCAACCGCGGTGCCGCGGGCGCCGGACGTGTGGGCCTTCGGGTCGCGAGCCGCTTGCACCGGGAACTCGTGGTGCTCGCGGTCTGATTCTGTCCATGGCCACGTTCACCTTTTCCGGCCTTTTGACGCCGCCCGTTCCGACTGTTCCTTGACACGGAACTCGACGATTCTGCGGATCAACGCATAAGGAATGGGTTGATCAAGTGGGAACCTCAAGTTGCCTTTTTCACCTTGATAACGGGCGATATCGGCTTTCAATTCCTGGTCTCCGCCAACGGGAGGATAGAAGCCTATGTGCTCTTTGAAGGCCGCGAAATGGACGAGGTTGCCGTTCAAAGTGAAGGTTGGCATCCGATAACTGATTTTCTCAGTTGCCGCAGGCGCCGCTTCCTGGATCGTCGATCGAATCTTCTTGAGGATCGATTGAATCTCGGGCGAAAAGCGGGCGATGTATTCGTCGATGGTTATCGGCGGTACCAGATTGGATTGCATGGACTTCCCCTCCTGCTCTGCTCATGCGATTGGATGTGCGACGTTCGATCGTCTCGCCAGGGATCCGGGATGGAGGATCGACCGATGAAGCGAGTGTCCGCCGGAGAGCCAACGGCTCATCGGGCAAGCTGGCGACTTGGTATAATCGGCGACGGCTTCGGCTCATTCAAGACCGACTGTTAAGGGGTACGTCGATGAGTCCTGTCTCGACGTCTGTCGCATCGAAACCGGTGCCTGGTGACGACGACCCGTTCCGCTACGGCTGGCGGGACATCCTACGCTCGCGAGCCGATGGGACGACATTCTGGGATCAGATTCCCCTGACACTGGAAGATGTGCTGTTTCCCGAGATGGGCGATTTCATCGTGAAGAGCGCGTTCACAACATTGATGTCGGCTATCTGCAGAATGCGTGCAAGTGGCGGATTGCGGGCAAGCCGTGCTGGGTGGTGATCTCGAAGTGTCGAGTTGACTGGAATCTACCCGGGATCAAGCCGCTGGGCCCGGATATCGCGGTCTTCTCGCAAGTGAGAGAGTACAAGTGCTGGGCAACCCTGGACGTTGCCGCGGAGGGAGCGAAGCCAGAGCTGGTTGTCGAGGTGACGTCGCCAGCGACGCGCCAGAACGATGTCAATATCAAGGTCGACTTTTACTTTCGCGCCCGGGTGCCTGTGTACGTGATCGCCGACGCAGTTGCCGAAGCGGATCAGGAGCGCCGTCTGACTTTGCGTGGATATCGTTACACACAAGGCGGTTATCGCCCGATGGTGGCCAACGACCGGGGCTGGCTCTGGCTCGAGGCCGTTGGGTTATGGCTTGGCGTAACGCGTGATCAGAAATCAGGTTACGACCGACTCGCCTGTTACGATGCCGAGACGGGAGCGGAAATAGGCGATTACACGGCCGTGAGCCAGGCATTGGCCGGAGAGATCGAGGCGCGTGAGAACGCCGAGCGGCTGGCAGCCGATGAGTGGGCACGGGCCGAGCTGCACGCTGCGGCGCGTGAGAAAGCCGAAGCGCGTATCCGCGAACTGGAAACCGCACTGAATCGACTCGAACAAAGGTCTTGAGACCGGTACGAGCGGGCTCTCGACACGTTAATCAGGCCGCCTCTCCGTAATCACGCCCCCTGTCCGCGAAATCCGCCACGAACTCGAGCCCCGGTCAATTGCAGCCACGTCCGATTAACTCATCGGGCTCCCCAAATCCTGACCGAGTGTGATACCGTGAATGCTGCGCCCGCCGACCGATGGCGGCGGCGATATGGAGGGCGCTGCGCCGACCCGAGCCAGGAGAATTGGCGGATGTCACAGAGCCGGAAAGCAACGACCGACCTGGCCGAGGCCGCCGACATGGCCGCGAGCTACCGCGAAATGCGAACCGAAATCGCGAAAGTCGTCGATTGGCCAGTCCGACGTCGTTGAGCAACTCTTGATCGGGCTGTTCGCGCGCGGTCACGTCTTGCTCGTGGGTGTTCCGGGCCTGGCCAAGACGCTGCTCGTCTCGACGGTCGCCCGCATCCTGAGCCTGAGCTTCAGACGCATTCAGTTCACGCCCGACATGATGCCATCGGACATCACGGGGACCGACATTCTTCAAGACGACCCCGACACGGGCGCCGCAAGTTTACTTTTATCAAAGGTCCTCTGTTCGCGAATATCGTACTCGCCGACGAGGTCAATCGCACGCCCCCCAAGACGCAGGCCGCGCTCCTTGAAGCCATGCAAGAACGGCATGTCACCGCGGCCGGACGCACCTACACATTGCCCGAGCCGTTTTTCGTGCTGGCGACTCAGAACCCGATCGAGCAAGAAGGAACATACCCGCTGCCGGAGGCCCAGCTCGACCGGTTCACGCTCAATCTGAAAGTGCCGTATCCGACCGCCGACGAGGAGCTCGAGATCTTGCGGCAAACGACCGGCGATAGCGCCGTCGCGCCCGAAGTGATGCTCTCGGCCGAGCAGATCATTGCGTTTCAGTCGCTCGTGCGCCGGGTGCCCGCGGCGGATTATGTTTTCGCCTACGCGCGCGACCTCACCCGCGCCAGCCGGCCGGGGCAGCCCGAGGCAACCGAGTTGGTTCGCAAGTACGTGTCGTGGGGCGCGGGGCCGCGCGCGGGGCAGTCGCTCATCCTCTGTGCGAAAGCACGGGCGCTGCTCGAAGGCCGCGTGCATGCGACGGTCGATGATGTGCGCCACATCGCGGCCCCCGTGCTGCGGCACCGGATCATGACCACCTTTCACGCCGAGTCAGAGGGCATCAACCCCGATAGCGTGATCAAGCACTTGCTCACGGCCGTTGCCGCGGCCCCGGAGCGTGAAGCATCGCGTCTCGTGAAGGTCTAGGGCCGAGCCCGGCCCGCTCACTCGCCCGTCTTTCGCGAACTGGAACGCACGGCGCTGATCACCACCCAGGAACTCTGAGCATGCCGTCTGACACGCCGACTCCTTCCGAAACGGTGCTCGACCCCTCGGCGCTCGAGCGCTATGGCCGCTTGGAGCTGCACGCCCGGATGGTCGTGGAAGGCGTCATGTCGGGCCTGCACAAGAGCCCGTTCAAGGGGTTCTCCGTCGAGTTCGCCGAACATCGCGTGTATGGCCCTGGCGACGAGATCCGGCACATCGATTGGCGCGCTTTTGGCAAAAGCGACCGCTACTACGTCAAGGAATATGAAGAAGAAACCAATCTGAAAGCCTATCTCGTCGTGGATACCTCGGGGAGCATGGGTTACGCCGGCAAGACCACGTCGAAGCTGGCTTACGCGTGTCAGTTAGCGGCGGCGATGGCCTACCTGATGATCAAGCAGCGCGACGCGGTCGGGCTGGTCACATTCGACACGGCCATTCGCGCCATGGTCCCGCCGTCATCGGCGCCCCACCATCTCTCGCTCCTTTGCAAAACGCTGGCTGATGCCAGGGCCGGTGGTGAGACACCCCTTTCCGGTATCCTTCATGATCTCGCCGACCGCATCAGACGACGTGGGCTCGTGATCATCGTGTCCGATGGGTTCGACCGTCTCGACGATCTCACCAATGCTCTCCAGCATCTGCGGCACGGCCGGCACGAGGTGCTTTTCTTTCAGATTCTGGCTCCCGAGGAACAGGAGTTTCCGTTCCGCCGCGCCACGCGCTTTCACAACCTCGAAAAACGGGGCCAGTATCTGCTGATGGATCCGACGGCGATGCGAAAAGCCTACCTCGAAAGGTTCAATGCGTTCCGGACGTCACTCGCGGAGCGCACGCGAGGCATGGGAGCTGACTATCACACGGCATCGACGGCCGTGCCGCACGACCGGGCCATACTCGACTATCTGGCGACGCGTACGAGCCGTGGCCGGTCAGCCTCGGCCTCGGCATCGCAACTCGACGGAGGTTCGCGATGAGCTGGGGCTTCTTGCACTGGGGCATGCTCGCCGGGCTCGCCGGTGCCGCGATCCCGGTGGTCATTCATTTGCTCAATCGCAGGCGCACCGAGGTTGTCGACTGGGGCGCCATGCAATTTCTCGAGCTCGACCGCAGCGCACGTCTCAAGTTTCAGTTGAGCGAGCTGTTGCTTCTGATTGGCCGCATGGCGTTACTGGCCGCCGTGGCACTGGCGCTGGCACGGCCGTTCTGGATCGCTGGCATGCCCGAGGCCCGCGCCGCGAACGCCCCCGCGGTGGCGGAAGGCGGCTTCATGGGGCGGCAGCGGCGCGACGTCGTGCTGGTCTTTGATGGGTCGGGCAGTATGGGGCGAAAGGTCGGCGGCCATACAATTGCAGAGCGCACCGTCGACTGGGCGCGGCAGTTCGTTGCCGTGCTCGGACTGGGCGACTCGGCCGGCGTGCTCGTCGCCGGAGACCGCGTGACTCCCGTGCTCTGGCCGCCGAGTTTTGATCGAAAACGGGTTGCCGACGCAATAGAGCACCTGCCTCGCACGCATGGGGCAAGCAACTGGCCGGCGGCGGTCACCGAGGTCCTGCACCTGCTCGAACAGCCCGGCAATCCCGCGCACGATATCATCATGCTCACCGACCGCCAGCGGTTTCCCTGGCACGCCGACCTTCCGGCCCGCTGGGCCGTGGCCCGCGAAGTGCAAGAGACGATCGGCCGGCGTACGGGAGTCGCGCCGCGAATCTGGGCGCTCGATTTTCAACCGCCTGACAATCTCGACCTTTCCAACGGCTCGGTGGCTCCACTCGAGATCTCGGGCGGTTTGATCACGCCGGGACGGCCGATCACGATCACGACGGCCGTGACCAATTCGGGGACGTCGGCACTCATGCGGACGGCCGAGCTTCTGGTCGATGGCGAAATTGTTCCCGGGACGGCCGAGGCGGTCGGGCCGCTGCCGCCGGCGGCCTCGCGTGCCCTTTCGTTCAAAACAGCCATTTCCGAGCCCGGCTCGCACGTTTTGAGCGTGCGGTTGACGGGAAACGGTGACGACCTCGTCGATGACGACCAGGCCAGCCGCGCCATCGAGGTCGCGGCGCTGCTGCGTGTCCTCCTGGTCGACGGCGAACCCGGAGCGCAACCCCTCTCGAGCGAGACCGATTTCCTCCGCGCGGCACTCGCGCCAGACGGGGCCGACGACGTCGCCATCAAGACGCGCGTCGTGCGCGTGAACGCATTTCAGCCGGCGGATTTGAAAGATTGTCGCGTCGTCGTGCTGGCGAACGTCGAGCGACTTGACGCGCGACAGAATGAGAGCATCACTCAGTTCTTGAACGACGGGGGCGGCGTGTTCGTTGCCTGCGGCGATCTGACGGACGAGTCATTCGCCAACAAGACATTGTTTCGCGATGGCGCCGGCTGGCTGCCGGCCCAGCTCGGCGAAATCAAGGGAGACGCGACGCGGCGGCAGTCGGTGGCGCATCCCGCGCCGCGGACGTTTCTTGGTTCCGGATTGGCGCCACTGGGGCGTGGCGAAAGCCCGGCCCTGGCCGGCGCTGATCTCTTTGAATATCGCTTGCTTATTCCGGCAAAAGGAAGCGTGGTGCGAGCACGGCTTGATACGGGCGACCCGTGGATCGTCGAACGGCCGTTTGGGCGGGGCCGCGTGGTGCTCGTCGCGGGGGCCATCGATGCCGAGGGAGGGACGCTGCCGGTGAACCCCGACTTCGTACCGTTGGCTCATGAGCTGATCTATCACCTTGCGAGCGCGGTCTCGACGTGTCACGCCAGCCATCTCAATG
The DNA here is from genome assembly GCA_963818265.1 of uncultured Planctomycetota bacterium. Taxonomy (GTDB): domain Bacteria; phylum Planctomycetota; class Planctomycetia; order Isosphaerales; family Isosphaeraceae; genus CAWFRS01. Next base: position 16,633 of record CAWFRS010000008.1, read on the forward strand.
AGCCATTGTTCGTCAATATCAATCCAGCGCCCCCGGCGGGGGTCACTTCGCTACCGGTAACGACGCCCGGGGGGCTGCACGCGAGTGCGCCGGTCGTTCGATCCGAGGGGAAAACACAGGTGCGCATCGACGACACGGCCGAGTCGGGCATCTACCGGGTTGAGCTGCCGAAGCCACCGGGGGGCCAGGCCTTCGCGACGGTCGCGGCCGACAACGGCGAGTCAGACCCGCGGCGGCTCGAGCCGGCCGCCGCCCAGGCCATCGCGGAGGTTCTGCCGATTCGTTTCGAAGCGGCGCCGGCATTTTCGCTCTCCCGGATCTTCGCCACGACCGCCCGCCAGCGCCATGAGATCTGGCGATATCTGATTCTGGCCACGCTGGCCGGTCTCTGCCTGGAGGTCTGGATGACGCGTCGGATCGTCAAGAACAGCGGCATCACGGCATCCGAGACGGCGTAAGAACGGAGCGTGTCTTGATGGCGATTCCGCCCCTCTCGCGACTTCACCTGGTACTGGCCGGCAGTGGGCAGCGGCGCCTTGTGGATCGCCGTCGGCGCGGTGGCGCTGCTTCTCTTGCTGGTGTTGACGCGCTACGAGCTCCGGCTGGTCTCGCGGCGAGCGGGCTTCCTGCTTTTGGCCACGCGATTGGTGGCGCTGCTCATCCTGGTAACCGCGCTGTTCGAGCCGATCGCCGAGCGCCGCTTCGACGAAACGATCCGCGGCCGCGTGCTTGTCGGCGTCGATCTTTCCGAGAGTATGGCCACGGCCGACCCGAGCCCCGGCGGTGATAAGGAGCGCAAGAGCCAATCCGACCCGATCCCGACGGTCACGCGTCGGGAGGTGGCGCGGCGGCTGCTTGAAGGGGAATGGTTCACGCGGATCAAGGCCGCGCATTCCGCCGAGACGCTCGGGTTCGCTCAAGACACCGTGGACGGCTCGCCCGAGACACTTTTTCGTGCCATCCGCACTCCCGGGAAGGCTGCCGATCCCCGGGCACTCGTCACCGACTGGAGCGGCGTGCTCGCCCGCGCACTGGAAGCCGCCAACGAAACCGCACCCGTCCTCGGCGTCGTGTTGCTGACCGACGGTCGAGAGAATGCCTCTGGCGACACCAGACGCCATGCCGAGCGGCTCGCGGCGCGAGGCATTCCGATCTACCCGGTCATGATCGGCTCGACCGTGCCCCCCAAGGACGCGGCGATCGTGGCGCTCAAAGCGCCAGAAAGCGTCCTGCGGGGCGACGTGGCCAACGTCGAGGTTGTCGTCAAGGCCGACGGAGTTGCCGGACTCGAAATACCGGTGACGCTCAAGCGGTCTGGAGCCGCGCCCCTCACGCAAACGATCAAGGGGCCAGCCGACGGGTCGCGTCCGGTTGTGACCTTTCGCGTACCGATGGAGGCCGTCGGAACCCACGATCTCAGCGTGAGCGTCGGCCCCGTTTTCGGCGATGCCCGCGCCGATAACGACCGCCGCATGCTGGCGATCCAGGTCGCCGACGATAAGGCGAAGGTTCTCCTGGTTGACGGTGAGGCGCGGTGGGAGTTTCGCTACCTGTATAACGCGCTCAAACGCGACCCGCGCGTGACTGTCGACGCGGTCGTCTTTCGTCAGCCCAAGCTCGGCGCAAGCGTCGACACTTACAAGACAGCATTACCGCCTCCACCCCGCGCCGACGCGGCCGACACGCTGGCGACTTATGATGCCATCTTCGTCGGCGATATCGGGCTCGAGTCGATGGGGAGTGACGCGTGGTCGCGATTGGAAGCGTTCGTCGCGCGGCGCGGCGGCACGCTCGTTATTTCGCCCGGACCGCGAACCTGGCCAACGGCGATCCTCGGGCTCGAAACGGTTCGCACGCTCTTGCCCGTGATTGATCCGGCGCCCGTGTCGTTCGACGCCGCGGCGCTGGCCGCCGATCACCCGAGCCTGGCCGCGGGCCTGGCGATCGTTCCGACCACGATCGCGGCTCATTCGTGGCCGATGTTCGCCCTGGGGGCCGATCCGGCGCTGAGCCGCGCCATCTGGGCGGGTTTGCCGCGGCTGCCCTGGGTCGTCGCTGGTCGGCCAAAGCCGGCGGCCACCACACTCGCCACCGTTGAGGGGGCTAACACCGCTAGCCCCGCGGCCGTGATCGCGGCACAGCCATTTGGGCTAGGCAAGGTTTTGTTTGTCGGAACTGATGCGACCTGGCGCTGGCGGTTCCGTGCGGGCGATACGTATCACCATCGCTTCTGGGGCCAGGTGGTGCGATGGGCGGCGTCTGAAAAACTCTCAGGTGGTGACGAACGGGTGCGTTTCGGGCCCGATCGGCCCCGATTGCCCGAGGGCGAGATCGTGCACCTGACGGCCCGATTCGCGGATTCCGTCGCCGGCATCGGCTCTGATCGGTTCGTTGTCGCCCGGGTCTTCAAGGCCAAGGCCGGCGCGAGAACGCGCAGACGGCCGAGGGAAATGCGGTCGCCGTGCTCCCCATGCAGGCCGTCACTGGCCAACCCACCACCTTCACGGCCGCGGCGACGTTACTTCCGGTCGGCCGCTACGTGGCGCGGCTCGACCTGCCGCAGGGAACAACTGAGCCGAGCCTCTCACCGGCGGCCGTCGTGACGTTACCAACCGCGACATTCGAGGTCACGCCGCGGCAGACGTCGGAGCTTGTCGAGCTCGCGGCGACGCGTGATTCGCTCGACCGGCTCGCCGTCGCGACCGGCGGCCGGGTTTTCACCGTGTCTGACGCCGATCAGTTGCCCGGCGTCCTGAACGCACGCACGGTCGTGAAGACCCGCGTCGAGGAAACCACGCTCTGGGACCAACCGTGGGCTCTGCTGTTTTTCCTCGGCGTGGTGACGCTTGAGTGGATCTTGCGGAAGCGGGTCGGTTTGCCGTGATCGGTGTGGATGAAACCTCCGCGAAACAGGGTGCAAAGGCTGCGATCGCAAGAGGAGTGAAACCAATGACCGCCTTGATGAGAGAAGCACAGCAGCCGCGATCATTGCCGCGCCCGATCAGGCGAAGCCTGGCCCGGCTGGGAACGCGGTTGCGGGTCATCTCTGCAATGCGCGGGTCTGGACGAGCCGCATGCGCCCTCGCGATCGCCGCGGCGCTGGCGATGACCAGCGACGTCATGCTGGAGCTGCCGCCGACGGCCCGGTGGATCATCTGGGCGGTTTGGTTCGCTGGCGTGGCTTTGAGCGTCGCGGGTGCCCTGGTCTATCCTCTCGTGCGCCCGATCGCGTGGAACGAGCTTGCCGCGCTGGCCGAACGTGGCGAGCCCACGCTGGGCGAACGGCTCACGAGCGCTGTGGCGTTTGTGCACGGTCCAGCGCACGGTTCGCCCGAGCTGGCACGCTGTGTAGTCGATGACGCGGCCGACCGCGCCGGCCGGCTCGACTTCAAGAAACAAATATTGAAGCGAGGCGCAGTCGCCTGGTTCCTCGCCGGTGTGTTGACATCGACGGCCGTCGTGATGCCCGCGATCGTCAGGCCCGAGCCGTTTGCACTGATCGGCAAGCGTTTTCTCTTTCCCTGGGTCGGCATCGAACGTGTGGGGCGGTTTGCTGTTGTCGTGTCGCCTGGCGACAAGGTCGTCGCGCTCGGGTCAAACGTTGTCATCGTGGCGAGCGTTCGCTCGCGCTTTGGAGAACCGGTGCGCCGTGACGCCGCCTGGCTCGAATGGGTCAATTCCGATGGCACGACGAATCGTGAGGCGATGACGGCCGAGCCAGGTAGCGAACGTATTTCGCGATCCTTCGCATCGACACTTAACGGCGTCTCTGGCTCGTTGAGCTATCGCGTCAAATTCGCCAACGACGCCAGCCGGCGCTACGCACTCGACGCGGTCGAGCCGCCGCGATTAATCAGTTTGAAGGCCCTCGTCCAGCCGCCCGCGTATACCAAACGACCCGCGGCGGCGGCGCGCGATTCCACGCGGATCGAAGCATGGGAAGACAGCAAGATCACGATGGAGCTCGAGGCGAGCCGACCGCTAAAGGAGGCCCGCCTCCTCTGGCCGTCGCCGGTGACCGCGCCAGAATCGTCGGCTCCGAGCCCGTCGACAGGCCGGGTATTATTATTCACACCCGGCGACAACAATATTCGCTGGGTCGCGACTGCCAGGGCCGAGATGACGGGGCCCTTTGCCGTCACGCTCGTCGATACGTATGATTCCGGGAGCAAGGCCGAGGCGCCAAGACGCGTCATCGTTCGCGCCGATGCGCCTCCGACGGTGACGGTGCGGGCACCGGTCGAGTTCAAGGAGACCAATCGTTATGATGCCGTCGCGTTAACCTTTGGCGCGGCCGACGACGTGGCCGTCGCCTCGGCTGGCTTGCACTATCAGATCGATCGCGGTCAGGGTTCAACGGGGTCGACCGCCGGCGACGTTGATGCTGTGCTCGAAGGTGCGGGCACACCCCGGGCGCGGGGCCGTGTGAGCCTGAATCTCGGCACGCTGGCGCTGGCGGCCGGCGATGTCGTCTCTTACCGCGTGCGTGTCGCCGACAACCGCCCGGCGCCTCGAGGTCCCAACGTCGCGTGGTCGCCGACCTATCGTGTTCAGATCGTGGAACATTCCGAATCCATTCAAGCGCGGCAGGTGCTCGCCGAGCGAACTGACTTGCGTGCCCGGCTCGATGTGCTTTTGAAACGCGTGATCACGACTCGAGACGACGTCGGCCAGCTTCGCAACCAGGCCGATGCCGCGTCACGCGGGCATGACGCCTGGGATGAAGTGCGCGACCAACGGGTCGCCAGGAACGATGCCGCGACACATGCGATCATTGACGAGCTTCAGCGATTGGCGCGCGACTTTGAAAATCACCCCACGTTTGAACCCCTGGCGCGGCCGACGCGGCAGGTGGCTGAAGTCGAGAGCGCGGCCGCCGCGGCCACGCTCGCCGCCGCACGCCACGCCGATGATCTGGTCAAACGAAGTGACGAGCTCGAGAAAGCACGTCAGCAACTGGGCCAGGTGGTGGCCAAAGTCGATGAGGTCAAGCGGCGATTCGATGAGCTGACTCGATTCGACGACGACCGCCGAAAGCTCACCGATCTGGCCCAGCGCGAGGAGAACCTTGCTCTCCGGGCCGAGCGATCCGCCGGCCCCGAGGATCGCGCCAAGCTCGATGCCCTGGCCAGTGAACACGAGCGTCTGGAGCATGATCTGAATGATGTTTTGAAAAACTCCCCCGCGCTCAAGGATGTCGCCCTTGCCGCGCACGCTCAGGAAGCGGATGAACTGGCCGCACGCGCCCGTGCCCTGGCCGACGACGAACGCAAGGAAGCGCGGCGATCCGCGGCCGACGGCGAACGCAGCGCGGCTCTCAAGGATCTCGCGGCGCGGCAACGCGCGATTGAAGACGACGCGCGCCAGCTTGCGATTCGGCTCGATGGGCCGCTCTCGCAGAACGGTCGCGCCAGAGTCGACGTCAACACGCTTGACCGCGCCGGCACGACGATGGAAAGTGGCAACTTCCAGCAGGCGCGCGACCGGGTGGTCGAGGCGGAAAACGCGCTTGTACGGCTCAGGCGCGACGTTGAAGATGTTCCTCAAGACATGAAGGCCCTGGCCCGCCGCCTGGCCCATCGCCAGGAATTGCTCAGGGGCCAAACCGCCGACGCCGTGCGTGGTATCCGCGATAATCCGCCCCAGACGCCCGAAGGCAAAGCCGCGCTGGCCGGTCGCATTCAGCCGTTCATCGACCGCCAGGCGACGATCGCGCGGCTCACGGCGGCGATCGTCGCGGCCCCCGAGCTCAAGGACGTTCTTCGCGACGCCACTGAGAAGACGGCCAGGGCTCACGCCGATCTACGGGAATCGAAGCCGAAGGACGTCGAGACCCATCAGGCCGAAGCGCGCGACGCCTTGAATCGCCTGGCCGAGGCCCTACCTGATCCGAATCAGGCACGCGATCGAGCTCGCCAGAAGGTCAACGAAGCGCGATCGCGCCATGAAGAGATCGCCCGCGATCTGGAAACTCACCTGCGCGAGACGATGCCCAAGCCGGGTCAACCCCACGATCCGGTCAAAGCCGCGGCCGACTTCGCCCAGCGGGTGGCTGGCCTCGTGGCAGCGCAGCGCGAACTGGCCAATCTCGTCGGTGCCATCGATCCGGAATCGCGCGCCACTCCACAGCGCGATCGCGCGGCGCAGCGCGCCCTCGATCTGGCCAACGCTCTCGAAGCCGTCCGTCAAAAGGCGCCCGCCCAGGCGCCCGCCGATTCCAGACCGAGCGACCCGAAAACTCTCACGTCCTGGCGCCTGCTCGGCGCGTTCCCGATCGACAAGGCCATCCCGTTCGCCGCCGACAGGCCGATCGACCTGTCGGCGAAGTACACGGATCGTAAAGGCCAACCCGCCCTCTGGACGGCCGCCGCGCCAGTCGACGCTCAGGGGACGATCGACCTGGGCCAGATTTACGGGAAGGAAGACAAGCTGGCCGCATTCGGCATGGTCACGATCGAGAGCTCGCAGCCACGCACGGCGCAGATGCATATCGGTTCGGACGACTCAATGACCGTCTGGCAGAACGGCAAGATCGTTTACGATTTTCAGGGCTCGCGGTCTTATCAGCCCACCGCCGATCGGTTCGACGTCTCGCTTCTCGCGGGAAATAACCCTTTCATCATCAAATGTGGAAATTTAAATGGTGAATGGAAATTCGCGATGGCCGTGACGCCAGAGCCCGAGAGGTTCCGGCCGCTCACCGACTGGCACGTGATCGGGCCATTCGCCAGCAGCGAGAAGGCGCCGTTCGCCCTCGACGCCCCGATCGCGCTTGACAGGACGCACACCGGCCGCAAGGGTAAGGCTGCGGCGTGGAAAGTGGCGACCCCGGTGAACGACAAAGGCGCGGTCGACCTGGCGGCCTTCTATGCGACACGTGACAAAGGCGTGGCGGCTTTCGGCGTTGCCGAGATCGAGAGTCCGACCGCGCGGCAGGCGCGATTGATGATCGGATCGAACGATACGTTCACGGTGTGGCTCAATGGCACCCAGGTTTACGACTCGCAAGTCAGTCGATCGTGGGCCCCCGATCAAGCCCGCGTGAATGTGCCCCTGCAAGCCGGGACGAATCGCCTTGTCGTCAAGTGCGGCAACACCGGCGGCAACTGGATGTATTCAGTCGCGGTGGCCGATCAGGGGGATGCGTCGAGAATGCCGCGCAACGATGACGTGGCCCGGGGTGAACCGACCTTCGAGCATGTGCGCCAGGCTCTGCCGGCATTTCAGGTTGCCGCGCGTGCCGCGCTCGAACGACTTCAGCAGAAGATCGACGGCCAAACGCCCGCTGACGACATGGCCGCGATGCTCGCGGACGACCAGCGCGAATGGCAAGCCGCCGCGTCGCCACGCCCGGGCGGCCAAACAGCCCCGCGTGCCGAGCTGGCCGCCGCGGAGCGCCGCATCGCCAATGCCGTGGCCAATCTCGAAGCTCCAGACGCTGCTGTTGCCAGGGCCGAGGCGATCAAGCGCGCCCTCGAGGCCGCCCACGCCGTCGAGGATGACAAGAATGATCAAGACCCACAAAAAACCAGCGCGACGCTCGCACTGGCCGCCTCGGCGATCGAAAGCCTCGCGAAACGGGTGAATGACGCGCAATCGCCGAAGGAACGGATTGGCCATCTGGCCCGCGCAAGCGGCGCTCGTGGCCGACTCGGCGAAGAACGTTTCGGCCGATCAGGCGCGGTTGCAACGTGCGATCGTCGACGAGCTCGCTCAGATTCCGGTCGAAAACAAAGGGCCTGCGGCGCGGGCCACAACGGCTGCCGCGGAACGATCCGACGAGGCCGCGCGCCTGGAGGCGGCCGCGCTGCGCGATCCGTCGGTGCTGGCGAATGCCCGCAAACTGGCGGCTCGAGCGCTCGATCGGTTAGCCGAGCAGACCCACGACGCCCCGGCACCGCCAACGAAGGCGGCCGCCTCGCAAAAAGACAAACCAACCGGCAAGAGCAAGCCGGCGCTCGAGGATCCCGATCTTGCTATTGCGGCCGCCGACAAGGCGAGCGCCACGGCGCTTGCGCAGCGGCAGCGTCATTTGCGAGAGGAATTGCAAGCGGTCGTCGGCAGCAAGAGCGAAACTCAACGTGCGCTTCGCGAACGATCGTCTGAGCTCGCGGCCGCGGCGGCGAATCTCAGAGACCGTGCCTCGGAGATCAGCCCACACGCACAAGGAGTGGCGCAGGCCGTGACAGAGCTGCTCGGACGCGCGGCGCCTGAATCGATGGATCATGCCGCGACACGTTTACAGCTCGGCCGCGCGGGTGAAGCACTTTCTTATCAACGCCAGGCGGCCGACCAGGCCGAGCAAGGGGCTCGGTACGCCGAAGATCTGGCTGTCGCATTTCGTGCCGATCGATCGACGGCAGGGCCAGGCGCCGGGTCGGGCGAGCGCGTCGCCGCGGCCCGGAGCGCCCTGCGCGACGCAACGTCGCGGCTTTCCGAAGCCCGCGCGTCGGCGCAACCATCCGCCCAGGTCGCGAAATCAGCCCGGTCCGCGGCAAACGCCATGCACCAGGCGGCCGGGCGGCTTCGTGCGCTCAACCCCTCGGGACGCGGCGAGCCTGATTCGTCGCGTCCCGCGGCGGGCCCGAGCGACCGGGCGGCACTCTCCGACCTGGGCACACCCGATTTGAGCGGCCTCAAAGCGGCCGTGCTGGCGCGCACCGGCCGCTCGTGGGGCGAATTACCGGGTCACCTGCGATCCGAGATCCTTCAGATGTCGGAAGGCAAATATCGCGAGGATTACGCCCGACTGATCGAGCTCTATTTCCGCGAGCTCGCCACTGACGCCGCCGCCCAACGAGGTAACGAGCCATGAGATTTTTCCTCGTGTTTTCGACGGCGCTTGCGGTCTCGCTCGGCGCAATCGCTGAATTATCGCCCGCAACGGGCCAGCCCGCGCCATCCGACGCCGGGCGCTTGAACGCCAGTCAGCGCGGCCGATGCCGCGATTCGCCGCGCACTGGCGCATCTGAAACAAACCCAAAAACCCAGCGGTGCGTGGGACGCGGGCTTCGGCGAAGCGACTTCGATCACGTCGCTTGCTGTCATGGCCTATCTCGCGGCCGGTCATTTGCCCGGCGCCCCTGGCCTCTATCGAGATACGGTCGAGCGCGGCATACGTTACGTCGTTGAGCATCAACATCCTGACGGCGTCATCGTCTCGAACAACCACGGGGGGCCGATGTACTGCCATGGAATCAGCACGCTCATGCTCGCGGAAGTGGTCGGCATGATCCCTGATCCGGCCCTCGCCGATCGCATTCAAAAGGCTTTGAGCCGCGCGGTCGATGTGATCGTGCGGGCCCAGGATGTCGCCAAGGGACCAGATCATGCCGGCGGCTGGCGCTATCAGCCCAATAGCACTGATAGCGACATCAGCGTCACGGGCTGGCAAGTGATGGCGCTATGCGCGGCGAAGAGCGCTGGTTGCGCCGTCGACTCGGGCCGTATCGACCGCGCGATCAAGTATCTCCAGCGTTGTGCGGTGAAAACGGGCGGATTCGCCTATCAGCCACACCAGGGCGCCAGTAACGCGAGGACGGGCGTCGGCATTCTCGCCCTCGAGATCTGTGGAACCCACCTCCTGCCCGAAGCGGTTGCCGGCGCACGGTATCTTCGGGGTCATCCGCCGCGTTGGGGTAGTGCGTATTTTTTCTACGAAGCCTACTACTGTTCTCAGGCGATGTATCAGATCGGCGACGAATCGCCCCGCGGCTACCAGGCGAACCTCGTGTCGGTGCTCCTGGAGCACCAGCAACAAGACGGTAGCTGGCTTTCCGGTGACGGCCACGACCAGTCCATCGGTCGCAATTATTGCACCGCCATGGGCGTGCTCGCCCTGGCAGTCGAGTACGGCTATCTGCCGATCTACCAGCGCTAGGGTAAGAGCAAGCCACTCGCCGTTTTGAAAAAAATCGAACGGCCGCGCGAACATCGTGCGTGGCTCGGGCGTCTGTCATGGTGTGAGCCGAGCCAAAGGGCGCTCGGGGGCCCGGTCAAACCGATCGGGCCAGGGCGAACGACCTTGTTTTCGAGGTTTCCATGAACGGCGGATGCACAAAAACATTCCTGGATCGCTCGGGTACGACGCGTTTTGCCGAACGCGCGATCCGTCCGCTCCTCGCCTATCCGCGACGCTATTGATGCCTGGCCCTTTTTTCACGAGCTCCATGTGGAGTGAAAAGGCCCGGCGTCATCCAAGGACGCCGGGCCTTTTCGTTTGATGGGCCGGTAGCTGAGACGGAATAGCAGCGGTTTGAAAAACCGCAGACGTGGATTCGAGCGCCACCCGGCCCACTCAATGATTGCTTGGAACATGTTTTTATTGATCTGGCCCGTTCGTCTATCGGTTTGAGGATACCGCTCTTTCAAGGCGGAGAGGAGGGTTCGACTCCCTCACGGGCTGTGAGCTGTAGAAAGCCGGGACGCGTCATGGTGCAAGCGACTTGCGCCAGTCCGCGAGCTCGTGCACACCTACGGTCGTGTTGAATTCAGTGTGTCAGTTGAGAGACGCAAACAGCGGCAATCCGGGATGTGGGAAAGCCTGGCAATCCGCCTGCCTTGGGAGCAGGAGATCGCCGGTTCGAATCCGGCCATCCCGATTGGGAGAATCTTGATATGAGTAATCGATATAAACGAATACCCGGCAGCGGCGGCAACCGGGGCTGTGGTGTAACGGCGGCATATCGGCCTTTTAAGCCGGGAGGTGAGGGTTCGAGTCCCTCCGGCCCCACTGGCCTTTAGCTCAATGGCAGAGTGTTCTCCTTATAAGAGAACGATGGGGGTTCGACTCCCCCAGGGCCAAGTGACAACCTGGCCGAAACGGATCGAGCGGAGCGGCCCGTAGCTCAAGGGGAGAGCGCTCGGCTGATAACCGGAAGACGAAGGTTCGACTCCTTCCGGGCCGACTCATTGTTTGTGCGGGGAATGAATGGCCTTTCTACGGGACCAAAGCTCTAGTGGCAGAGCACCTGGCTCTTAACCAGGAGTGTGAGGGTTCGAGCCCCTCTGGTCTCACTCTGAGTATTGCACTGGTCGTCTAGCGGCAAGGACACCGCACCCGTAATGCGGCGACGTGGGTTCGACTCCCACCCGGTGCTCTCGGATTCACTCTTTGACAATTCGGTGCGCAACGAAGTGCCCATGATGTAGTGGCAGCCTATCGCCTTGCCAGGGCGGAAGTGCGGGTTCGACTCCCGCTGGGCACTCTGGAATCAGATGTTCGGGATGTAGGAAAGCCAGGCTCAATCCGCCTGCTTCGGGAGCAGGAAATCGCCGGTTCGAATCCGGCCATCCCGACTGGCTCGAGTGAATGACGAACGAGTAATACCGGTGTGGCCCAACGGTAAGGCAGCGCCCTGTTAAGGCGACGATTGGAGGTTCGACTCCTCCCGCCGGTGCTCTCTCGATTGATAGAAAGTGCAAAGTGAACGAGTGATGACTTCAGCTAAATCACGGAAGGGCAAGCCGATTGGTGACGGCATCCGATTCGAAATCGGACGAGCGACGAGCCTTGAGGGTTCAACTCCCTCTCCTTCCGCTTTCCTCGGGCGAGCACTCTTCATTGCGGGATTGGTCCAGCGGCACGACTCCTGGCTTCCAACCAGGCGACCGGGGTTCGAATCCCCGATCCCGCACTGTTTGAATCGATCGCGTTGTTCGTTTTGTGCGTCCTGGACCGCAGGTGGTGACACGGACTTTTCTCTCGAAAGTTCGCGATGCGGGTTCGACTCCCGCCGGACGCTCTCGGGAATCGGCTAAGTGGTAGGCTCCCTGACTTTGAATCAGGCGGTGGAGGTTCGAACCCTCCTTCCCGAATGAATGACTCCGGGGCAGTTGCTGTTGGTAGTGACATCACGCTCTGAACGTGAAGGCCGCTGGTTCGATTCCAGCCCCCGGAAATGAATCGGTTTCCAGAACCTGGAGGCGAACCTGACAGGCAACAAGTGAGTCTCGTGTACAACTGATATGATGAAACGAGATTAACTGAATTCAATTTATCGTGCATCTCTCGTTGAAACTCGGCTCGGTAGGCAACTGGCAGACCACTCTCGCTTAGAACGAGAGATGCTGAGGGTTCGAATCCCTCCTGAGCCACTGGCAGCAAGAGAAATGCCCTCGCGGAGTAGCCTGGAGTGCTCGCCACCCTGTCAAGGTGGAGATCATGGGTTCAAATCCCATCGAGGGCGCTGAGCGGATCATGTGGATGGCACGGTACGCAAATCGGCAAAGCGGCCAAGCTCAAACCTTGGTGAACTGTGGGTTCGACTCCCTCTCGTGCCATTGACTGTGACGAAAACGACAACGGCAGGGTGGTGCTCCTCACGGCGGCCTGTAAAGCCGTTGCCATGAATTGTGAGGCGGTCGGCGAAAGGTTCGACTCCTTCACCACCCAATTTGTTTCTGGCTCCGTCGTCTACTGGCAAGGACACCGTCCTCTCAAGGCGGAGACGGGGGTTCGACTCCCCCCGGAGCTATTTAAATCATCGAGCGTTTGGCTCAGGCGTGACAGGTGTCCGGCTGGCTCTCATAAGGCCGGCCCGCCCGGCTCGATACCGGGGCCTGAGATGAGCCGGGCCTATTTCGAGATGTCTCGAGCTCGGAGTTTCCATCTGGCTTCAACGGCACGGTACGCGAATTGGTACAGCGATCAGGTCGAGAATCTGATGTCTGTGGGTTCGAATCCCACCCGTGCTACTGGAAATCGCCGGCGCATGAAAAACGTCCCGTGGTCCAGCGGCAACGACGCCTCTCTTACAAAGAGGAAACGGGGGTTCGATTCCCTCCGGGACGACCTGAGGTTTTCTGGCTCTTGTCTGACGCGGTCCGCGAGTGCGGTGGCGGCATTCCTGTCTTGTAAACAGGGGGGCCGAGTTCAATTCTCGGGCGGACCTTTCCTTGCGGAGAATGATGAAGAAACGGGCTGCTGGTCCAACGGAACGACGCCTGGCCTGCAACCAGGAAATCGGGGTTCGACTCCCCGGCGGTCCACTTTGCTTGATGATCGATGCTAATGGAAGGTAGCCGGATACGGTTGGCCGGGCCGCACTGCTAACGCGGTTTCCCCCACGGGAATGAGGGTTCGAAATCCCTTGCCTTCCGCTGTGTGTCCCCGTTTGCCCTGATAGTGAAGAGGAGAATCACACCTCGGTCCTGACGAGGAAGCCCAGGTTCGAATCCTGGTCGGGGCACTGGAAATACGAATTCTCGTCTCGGTGGTGAAATGGAGCATCATGCCTCGCTTCTAACGAGGTGTTCCAGGTTCGAGTCCTGGCCGGGGCACTCGCCAGCGGAGCGAAACAGGAAGTCGTCAGGTTTGTCGGTCTCGTCGTCCAGCGGCAAGGACATCCCCCTGACGTGGGGAAGACCGGTGGTTCGAGTCCACCCGGGACCACTCCTGTGTATTGCCTTTTGATTGCGACAACGGAAGGGCTACCCGATCTGGTGACGGGACCCGCCTGGAACGCGGGCGAGCGAGCAGCCTTGCGGGTTCGACTCCCGCCCCTTCCGCTCGTTGATTTGAGTTTCGTGCCTGGTTGTTTCGATCGATGGTGTTCGTGGTGTAACGGAAGCACATGAGTTTGTGAATCTCAAGGAGCAGGGTTCAATTCCCGCCGAACACCCTCTTGTTACCGATCGTGGAGGCGATGGTGATGAAAACGTCTGATGTTCTGAGCCTGCCAACCCTGGTGCTGAACCAGCAATGGCGTCCTGTGCATGTGACTTCGGTGGCGCGGTCGTTGATCCTGCTCTGGAATGATGCGGCACGCGTCGTCGATCCATATGAGTACCGGCTCTTTTCGTGGGACGAGTGGGCCGAGCGAACGCCGGTGGCCGGCGCACCCTGCATTCGCTCGGCGCGGTTGCGATTGGCTGTTCCGGAAATCATCACTCTGGCCCGCTACGATCGGCTGCCCAGCACGGCGGTCACGTTCAGCCGGCGCAATGTCGCCAAACGCGATCACTATGTTTGCCAGTATTGCGGCGCACAGCCGGGGGCCGAGTTGATCACCATCGATCACGTCTTGCCGCGATCGCTGGGGGGAATTTCCGCCTGGACCAACTGTGTCGCCGCCTGCGAGGCGTGCAACGCGAAGAAAGGGAACCGTACTCCCGAGCAAGCCGGCATGCGGTTGCGTCGGCGGCCGGTCCGCCCGGATTGGAAGCCACTTTTCGCGGCACACGGCCACGGCCAAGGCCACGCAGCCGAAAGCTGGGGCCGGTTTCTGGCGAGCGAGCCGGCCCTGGCAATGTCATGAACGGTACCAACGCGTGAGGTCAGTCAGTCCATCGACAGGGGTGTGCTCCTGGGAGAGCAGGGAGATTCCAAAACTTCCGCACAGGGTTCAAATCCTTGCGCCCCTGCTGCTGAGTGATTGTGTGTCTGATCGTTTGTCTGACGACCCTGTGTGTGATGCTGGCCCTCGGAGTGTGACGGAATCGCACGCGACTTTCCGAAAGTCGCAGACCAGGTTCGACTCCTGGCGGGGGTATGAGGTGAGGTGACGCTGAATTTCCCGCGAGTGTGTCGGGCGCACGGCGGTCTTCGAAGCCGCAGGGCCGGGTTCGATTCCCGGGCGGGGGATGGATTCTTGCCGGCATGACGCGGCGTTTTACAGCCAGGCACGACGGAGCCAGGCACCGGGCGAGAGAAACGTCCTCGGAGTGTGACGGATTCGCACACGACTCTGCGAAGGTCGGAGACCAGGTTCGACTCCTGGCGAGGACATTCCATCCATCACGACGCTGAAGCCAAACGGCAAGGCGGCCGGCTGCAACCCGGCTTTCGTGGGTTCGACTCCCACCGGCGTCTCTGTTTGTTCGCGGCCTTTCGGCGCTTTGATCTCTGTCGCGCGAAGTCTCCATCTACCGCCTTCCCTGCTCGTCGGTCAGGACGTACGATAAACGTACAGAGACCGCATCCGGGGCAAATTGTCCGTCCGCCAAAACATGCTGATTTGAAACGATCCCTGAGTGCGGGAGAACGGATCGCGCCGTGGCCAGCCTGACTGTCGAAAACTATGTCAAGACCATTGCCTTGATCGCCGCGGGTAACCCGGCCGGCGCCCCGGTCGGCACCGGAGAGCTGGCGCAGGCCCTGAACGTCTCGCCGGGCACGGTCACCGGGATGCTCAAGACGCTATCCGAAGCGAACCTCGCGACCTATACGCCCTATGAAGGTGCACGCTTGACGCCCTCGGGTCAGCGGCTGGCCATGAAGGTGATCCGGCGGCACCGGCTTCTCGAACGGTTTCTCGCGGAAACACTCACGATGTCGTGGGACGAGGTTCACGAGGAAGCCGAGCACATGGAGCACGCCGCGTCGGAGCGGCTCATCGACCGGATCGACGCCTATCTCGGCTACCCGGCCGTTGATCCCCATGGCGATCCGATTCCCCGCGCCGATGGTTCGCTCGCCGAGATTGCCGGCGTTCCGCTGGCGCACTGCCAGGCCGGGCAGCAATTTCGCGTCGTCCGCGTCATGGATCAGGACCCTTCCTTCCTTCGTTATCTCAGCGAGTGCGGCCTCGAGCTCAACGCCGCCGGCGAGCTCGTCGAAAACCGCCCCGAGTCGGGTGCCCTGGTGTGCAAGCTAGGGGGCGCAACGTCGCATTGGGACACGCCGCCGCAGGTAAGGTGCTGGTCGTCGTCACGACCGCCGCCGCCGACACGTCGCAACGCGGCGAGAATTTCTCGAGAGAACCGCGCGCTGAATAGGCGCATCGAAACCACGTTGCCTCCCCGGCCCCGCCGATACGATGGAGAATCGCCACCGAAGCGATCATCAGCGCTCGAGACCGAACGGCGTGAGATCGATCGAAGGCGGGCGGCCAAGCACCAGGTCGACGACGACTTCCGCGGTGGCCGGCGAAGCTGTAAGCCGGCCCGTTTGTGGCCCGAGGCGACGATCATGTTTTCCGTGCCCGGAACGCGGCCGATGTAAGGATGGCCATCGTGATTGCCCGGTCGGAGACCGGCCCACGTCGCCAGGGTGCTCGCATGGCTGAGAGCCGGACAGAGCTTGACGGCCATCGCCAGCAAGTCGCGAGCGACGTGCGATGACGTGGTGACGTCGAACCCGGCATCTTCCTCGGTTGAGCCGACGAGGATATGCCCATCGTCGCGGGGAACCAGGTAGCTCTTGCCATATTCGACGATGCGCCGCAGGCACGGTCGATCGGCTCTTAACAAGAGCATCTGGCCTTTGACTGGCGTGGTCGCCGCGTGGATACCCAGCGGTTCAATCAGGGCGCCCGTCCAGGCCCCGGCGGCCACGATAACAACCCCACACGAAAGGTCGCCCAGGCTGGTGCGCACGGCGGTCACTCGCTCATTTTCGACGACAAACTCTTCGACGCGGTTCCACGGCATGAGGCGGCCGCCGCGGAGCGACACCGCCGCCTCGACGCCCGGAGAAGATGCGGATTGCGAATCTGGGCTTCGTCGGGCAAGAAATAGGCCGCTGCGAGCTCGGGGTTGAGCGCCGGCTCGATGCGGTCGAAATTGCGCGGAGCCAGCCGCTCGTAAGCGACACCATCCACCCGCCAGTGACCGGCGGCGGCGAGCAGGTCGTGCTCTTCGGTTTCGGTAAACGCGACTTCGACTCCGCCCGAGCGGCGATATCCGACGTCCACGCCCGTCTCGTCGGCAAGCCAGGCCGACCACTCTGGATACAGGCTCGCACTCGCCCATTGCAACGCGGCCAGTGCGCGCCGCGGCCGATTCTCGCCGGCCGGCGGAATGATCCCGGCTCCCGCCCATGACGCCTCACGTCCCAGGTCGCGCTGATCGAGCACAATCGGGCGCATTCCGGCGCACGTCAGGGCAAACGCAATCGACAGACCGATCGCCCCGCCCCCCACGACGACGACATCGGCGGTCTTTGTCATCGCTGTCTTGCGTCCGTGGCGGTCGCGCTCTTCGGGCGGATTGACGCCGGCTTGGGATCGAGCGATCGCCGTGCGCCCGGCTTCGGGATTGATCCGGCACGCCACTGCTTTTCAGCCAGGCGATAAATGCCATCCCCCTCGGCGACGAGGTACAGGTCGGAACCGGCCCACGCGATGCCTTCAACCGATCGCGGCCGGTCATAGCGTACCGTGGCCAGCAGCCGCCACGCGTGCGAATCCGGGCGGTCACAGCGATAGACTCGCGTGACGGCCGTCGAACACACGGCCAGGAGTGTCCCATCGGCGTTGAGGTCGGCGCCGGTCGCCGGCTCCGAGAATCCGGTTAATGGCCCGAGCGTGCGTGCTAGAGTCGGTCGAAATAGAGTCGAAGGCGAATCGAGCGAAATCGCGAAAAGTTCCGGTTCGCGACCGTCGAGAACCTTCGTCAACAACATCAGCGTACGGCTGTCGCACCAGAGGCTCTCGGCGTCGAATCGCTTACCTTGAGGGAACGCGTAAAAAGTCACGGACGATGCCGCGACTGGCTTGTGCGAGGAGGAATTGGGGTCAGGTTCATCGATCCGGTAGACCGCTCGCACTGGGATTGCCCGCGTGTTGTTGCCGATATCACCCAGATAAAGGTGGCCGTCGTCGTCGATCGCGATGTCTTCCCAATCGACGTTGGGAATAGCCAGGCGAAACTCGCGGATGATTCGGCCATCGCCGCGGATTGCAAATAAATCGGGGGGATTACCCGAATCGTTGTGCACCCAGAACGTGTCGGGAAAACGGCGGCTCTTGACGATCCCCGACGCTTCCGGAATCAGTTTGGGGTCGAGCCCGCCGACTCGCTCGAGTCCGCCCTGACCCGCCGCGACGAACCCGGATACCACGACTGGCAACAGTAACGAGAGCATCACGCCGCGCGGCCTCCAACCCGTGCGCCTTCCATCAGCGGCCTCATCGTAGCATTTCCGCTCCCCGGATTGCCACGTCTGAAGGTGCACTCGGGCCGCCGTTGCGGCGCATCGCACGGCTGGCCGGCGCGAGCCGTTGCCGCGTCGTTGACTCGTGGAGCAGCCGCGCGCCCGGCGGTCATGATTCGACGCAGGTCGCCAGCCCGGTCGTGATGTCGGGATAAACGAGGACGACCCCCAGTGACTGTTTCATGAAACGGTTGGCAATCCGCTTGTTGGTCGCGTCGCGAGCCGCCTCAGGGCTACCCGGCACGGGAGGCACAAATCGAGGCGCAGGTGCCTTCAAGAGCGCGGCCATCCGGCCGTAGTAATCCTGCGCGTCACCGGCCGATCGTCGCTGACAACGTAAAGCGGTGCCGGGTCATCGGCGTAGAGGGCCGCGACGACCGCTTGCGCTGCGTCGTCGATATGAATAAGGTTGAGAAACTTGAGCGAATCGCCCGGGATCGGCTCCCCGCGCTCGAGGACGGATCGCCGGACGGCGCGGCCCAGGCCCATAGAGCCCGGAGAAGCGCAAGGTGACGGCCGTGGCTGAAGGGCCGCGTGCACGCTGCCACGCTGAGAGGCGGCCCTCGGCCTCCAGACAAGCCTGGCCAGATTCATTGGCGGGAATGGTCTCGGCCGTTTCATCGACCCATTCGCCTTCGGTTTGCCCGTAAACCCCCGTTGAGCTGGCATAAACCAGGCGAATCGGAGCCATCCCCAAGCTATCGAGCACGTTCTGAAGGCCGTCGACATAAACCGAACGTATCGACGAGCCCGACGCTCTATCGAATCCGACGCAGTAGACGACCCGGTCCGTTCGGGGCAAATGGACGAGTGACTCCGTCGCGAGCACGTCGGCGATGACAGGCTCGATGCCCAGCCCGGCAATAGCGGCCGCTCGATCCGGCGAACGAACAGTCCCATAGACCTGTTCGCCGCGACGTTGCAATTGACCGCCCACACGCTCGCCCAGGTAGCCGCAGCCGACGATCAGTGTGCTCATGTGTCGTCCTCGCTCGGGTCGGCGAGCGGAGCGGCCGTCGCCTCGATTTCAGGGCAGCCCGCGTCAAGATAGGCCTGAAGCATGATCTGAGCGGCGAGCTTGTCGCGCAGGGCCTTGCGCCTTTGTCGCGTCAGTCCGGCTTCGATGAGCCGTGATTCGGCCTCGACGCTCGTGTATCGCTCATCAAAATAAATAACCGGCAAGCCGGTGATCTCCGCCAGCCAGGCGCAAAAGAACGCGCTGCGCGGCGAGCTGTCCCTCGCGGCCGCTCGTGTGCAACGGCAAGCCGACGACGATGCGGTCGATGTCATTCTCCTTGACGAGCTCGCGGTAATGCCGGGTGTCGCCGCTGATCCCGCGTCTTTCATGAATCTCGAGCGGAAACGCAATCGTGCGACCGGTATCGCTCACGGCCGCACCGACGCGTCGGGTCCCGAAATCGAGGCCCAGGATACAAGGCATCCGCATCACCTTCGCGCAGGAACGTATGCACAACCGCAAATGGTCAGGAGAACGCTCCCGCCGGCTGTCCATGGTATCGCAATCGCGTTCAGTTTTGTAATAAACGATCGATCAGGAGCGCGCCTGGTTTCATCGTTACAAGCAGGGTCATCATGAAAACAATCACACGTCGTAATCTACTAACGCAATCCGCTTCAGTTGTTGCGCTCGCCGTTGACGAAAGCGCGAGCGTGCGGACTCAGGCGCTGATCCCGGCAAACGCGCAGAGGGCAAAAAAGCTCAAGATCATGATCACTGGTGGTAAAGCTTCGCCGGTCCCGTTTGTTCAGTACGGCGCATAGTCCGGCCCAGTCCAGCTTCCGGCGAGAAGGAGAAGGGAGTTGGCTGACTTGCCACTTGTTGTTGAGGTGTCGGCGTCGGTGTGCGATGCGCGATCGATCTACGAAGTGTCATTCGCTTCAGTCGGAGCGCAGCCACCCAGTTCCACCTTCTTTTCGGGGCTCAGGTTCCAGGGCAAGAACATGCTGATGTCGCCGGGGACCTTGCCCCCGGCCGCCGCGCAGTGCTCGAAATACCATGTCAGCCACTTGCGGGGGTTGAGTCCCCATACCGCCAGTGTGGCGAAGATCGAGAACGCCGCCGCCGTCAATTGGCCACTCCAGAGAGACCCCGAGCCGTAGAAGTTCTTCCGTGCCACTGCGGCGCCGCGTGCACGGCGTTCCGAAGTATTGTTGTCCATCGGGATCCGCGGGTCGTCCACGAACAGCGTGAGCCCCTCCCAATGCACTGCCAGGCTCTCCAGGACCTTCCGGCATGGTGTCGCGAGATCCGTTCGGGCCAGCTCCGTCTCCCTCTGCGCTTTCAGCTCGGCCACGGTCTGGCGCAGGCAGCATTCCGCCTCTGCGAAGGCCTCCGAGCCCTTCTCAGCCGCCAGCCGGCGGTGGTTGAGTTGGTAGAGGACGCGAATCCGCCGTAGCCATTCCAAGGCCCATATCTTCAACTCGGGCCAACCCTTGCCCACCCGGATGAAGTCGCGCCTCACATGAGACCAGCAAAACGCCAGGACGATCACACCATCCTTGACCCAGCTCATCGCCTTGTAGGCGGCATAGCGATCGACCACCAGCACCCCAAGCGACTCGGCCTGATAGTGGCCCTCGGGGACGA
Source organism: uncultured Planctomycetota bacterium (assembly GCA_963818265.1). Taxonomy (GTDB): domain Bacteria; phylum Planctomycetota; class Planctomycetia; order Isosphaerales; family Isosphaeraceae; genus CAWFRS01. The sequence continues at coordinate 37,116 of CAWFRS010000008.1, forward strand.
CGTGGCTGCGACTGGCATCCAACACATAGGCTACCGTGTCGGGCCCCGACAAGACCCACAACCACCAACCGTATCCTTGCTTGCCTTGCTGGACGACGAACACCCGCCATCGCGTTTCATCGGCCAGATGCAAATCCCCCTGAGGATTCCGCTCCTTGATCGCCTCGTAAATCGGCCGCAGCAGAACCTCCAGCCGCTGCAAGCCATGGGTCACGGTGCCCGCGGCCAAGTCGAGGTCTCCCAGCCGCCAGAAAGCCAGGAAGCGTTCCGTAGGCCGATAGCTGGAATACTTGTCCAAGACGATCTCGACCCAGATCGAAGTGCCGTAGAGGCTCTTGGGAATCAGCTTGGGAACCGGTGGGGCGGTGAGGGTACGCTTGCCCTGGCAAGTGCAGCGTCGCTCATACCGCCGCCGATGAATCACGCGGCGATAGGCACAGACGTCGATCTCGATTTGTTCGGAGTCTTCCGTATCACTCCGGAGACGAAACGGTTCTCCGCAGTCGGGGCAGACACATTGCTCGGGGGGAGCTCGACGAATTTCTCACGAACCTCGAGTGCGGAATAATCCCGCCGTTTCGGTCCGGGATTTCCCGGTTGCTGGCCCCGCTTGAGCCTGGGTATCCGCGCGTTGTCTCGGGGGTCGTCCAGGTGATTGGAACGATCCTTCAGTGATATGGTCTCGGAGCGTCGACCGAAGAGGTCGGCCTGGAGCTTCCGTTTCTCACCCTGGAGTTGTGTGACTTGTTGTTCCAGCTCGCCGATGCGACGCACGGCATCGCGATGGCGACTCTTCCAATAGCCAGCCTGCTGACGCAACTCGAGGTTCTCTCGCTCCAGATGATCGACCCTGTCGCGCAAAGCAGTAACGTCCCGGCGCAAATCTTCCAGCAGCGTCATCCACTCGGTGGAAGAGCGCTCGGGGCAACAGACTTGAGCCAGTTGACCATTCATAGCCAACTGGATGTACCCGAATTGAGTCCAATAGTATAGAAGTGGCAATTCGACCACTAATCCCGGAAGTGATCGACCGGGCGTTTCCTGAGCGAGAAAAAGAACTGAACAAACGGGATCGGCGAAGCTTTACCACTGGTGGTCATCCGGGCGATCCGGAATATGGTTGCGGCGGCACGATCGCGCGGTACACGGACCTCGGCCACGACGTCGTCTTGCTCTACTTGAACCGGGGCGAGTGGCCGCCGCGCGACGCGGGAGCGGCCCGGGTTGCCGAGGCGAAAAAGGCCTGTGAAATCCTCAAGGCGCGGCCGCTCTACGCGGGGCAGTTCAACAGCCAGGCCGTCGTCGACAAGGAGCATTACGAGTCATTCCGCGAGATTCTCGAAGCCGAGCAGCCGGATGCCGTATTCACCCACTGGCCGATCGACAACCACGCCGACCATCGCGCGATCTCGATGCTCGTCTATGATGCGTGGCTGAAAATGAAGAAGCGGTTTGCGTTTTACTATTACGAGGTCTCGAGCGGTGAAGACACGGTCCAGTTCGCGCCGACGCATTACGTCGATATCACCGCGACAGAGCCGCGCAAGCGTCAGGCCTGTTATGCCCACGCGAGCCAGACGCCCGACCGGTATTACGCGCTCCAGGATCAAGTCGCCCGGATGCGTGGGATTGAAAGCGGTCATCGCCATGCTGAAGCGTTCATCCGCCATATCCAGAGTCCGGATTTTGTCCTGCCGCTCTTTTGAGCGTCAGAAAGCGCCGTCTAGACCTGAACCAAGCGTGATATATATCCCGAACGGCAAGATTTCCGGGAAATAGCTCGAAAACCCCGCGAGTTTTTGGAATAATAGAGGTAAGAACACATCCTCACTATTCCAAGACAAGGGGGTTTTCGAGTGAGCGCTACTCTCCGAAAAAAACACGCGGCACGCAAGAAGAGATTCTTCCAGGAAGCGCGACGGCGAATCAAGAACCGACTCGACAACACGCCGGGGCCCGAGCGGCCTATACCGATGATGACCGCGACCAATATCCACTACGAACACGCCGATCGCGTCCGCGGTCTCAGTGCCGGCGGGATCGGCGCCATTTTGCTGCTGGCCCAGAAGGTCGGCCTGATCGACGAGATCGATCACACCCTCCATCTGCTCAAACGCCATCTCCCCTATCACGAATCCGATCATGTGTTGAGTATCGCCTTGAACATCCTTGCCGGCGGCCGCCGCCTCGAACACCTCGAGCTGCTGCGCAACGACGAGGTGTATCTCGATGCTCTGGGGGCCCAACGGATCCCCGACCCGACCACCTCTGGCGACTTCTGCCGCCGCTTCAGCTCCGAGGCCGATGTCCTCGACTTGATGAACGCCTTCAACGAAGCGCGTCTGCGGGTCTGGAGACAGCAACCGGACGAGTTTTTCAACGAGGCGATCATCGACGCCGACGGCACCATCGTCGCGACCGATGCCGAGTGCAAGCAGGGAGTGGACATCGCCTACAACGGCCTCTGGGGCTACCATGTGCTCTTGGTCTCGCTGGCCAATACGGCCGAACCGCTGTTCCTGCTCAATCGCAGCGGCAATCGCCCATCGCAGGAGCGGGCCGGCGAATACCTGAACAAGGCCGTGGCGCTGTGCATCCGGGCCGGCTTCAAGAGGGTCTTGCTCCGCGGCGACACCAAGATCGCCGAGAACAAGGACCTGGATCTCTGGGACGAGCGGATCCTGCCACGGGATGGCTCGACCATCGCCGAGACCGCTGACCTCGATTCCTGGGACGATGCGGGGAACGTCCGCTTCATCTTCGGCTATGCGGCCCACGACTGCCTCAAGGCCGAGGCCGACGCGTTGCCGGACCAAGCGTACAGCTTCCTGGAACGACCGCCGCGATACGTGATCCAGACGGCCCCCCGCCGGCAACCCGAACGAATCAAGCCGGCGATCGTCCGAGAGCGTGGCTTCAAGACCATCCATCTGCTCGAGGAGATGGTTGCCGAGTTCAATTATCGGCCGGCTGCCTGTAAGAAGAGTTATCGGATGATCGTCGTCCGCAAGCGGCTGGGGATCGACCAAGGGCAGATGCGGCTCTTCGAGGAGTATCGCTACTTCTTTTATATCACCAATGACCGGGTGATGTCGGCCGAGGAAGTCGTGTTCTCGGCCAATGACCGCTGTGATCAAGAGAACCTGATCGCCCAGCTCAAGACAGGCGTGCATGCACTGACGACGCCGGTCGACAACCTGTTGAGCAACTGGGGCTATATGGTGATGGCCAGCTTGGCCTGGACCCTGAAGGCCTGGAGCGCCTTGCTGGTCCCCGTGTCCCCGCGGCACGAGGCGAAGCACGCGACTGAGAAGCGAACCCTCTTGCGGATGGAGTTCGCGACGTATCGTGCGGCGTTCATTGAGATGCCCTGTCAGATCGTGCGGGGCGGACGCCGGTTGATCTACCGCATGCTCTCCTGGAACCCGTGGCAAGGCGTCTTCCTGCGATTGGTCGAGCGGCTCCACGAGTGCAGGTTGTGCTGAAGGATTAGCCACTGAAGTCGGGGTCCGGATGCCCCGATCCCTCGAGGCCGCCGAGCAAAGAAAGGGGACTGATGCATGAGTCGAAACAGATCGAGACCGAATGTCGGGGCCGGAAGGCCCTCGAACTTAGAAGGTACGTCTACACATTTGACATGTGTTGTTGTGAACTGTACAGAAGGTGCCTAATATATTACGCTTGTTTTGGGTCTAGATGGGAGGCAGAGCCGCTGTGAACGCGTCGGACGTCGCATCCGCCGCCTCGAGAGGATCATCTTATATTATCGTCATTGACGCGCGGTATCATTCGTGCATCATGCCTTCCCAGACACGTTCGGCGGCTCATTCGTAAATACAGGCTGTCCAAAACGCCAGGATGTCGAAGAGTCGGTGCAAAAAGGTGTTCAGAAGCACTGAAGCGCATATCAAACAACGACGCAGTCACTACTTATAGACGGGACGCGGCGCCGTTGGTTGACCCGTCTCGAGTCGAACGACCATGGCCACGCCGTCATGATCGCTCCGTTTGGGGCGATGCCGGGTGGGTGTGAAAGTGGCACCGATTTCGCGTCGTCGATCGGCCGGTGTGTTCGAGCGCGCGCGGACCTCGAAAAAATGGTCAGGGAAGTTTGCGAGCCTCGCCGTCCCGTTAACGGTGACTAGCGAACGTTGCGCTTTCTGGCCACTTTTGTCCCGCGATCGTCATCCAGTGAAGTCAGGGCGCTTCCTGGTGCGGCGACTCTGGACTCAGGCGATTACCCACTGGTACCACCATGCCGGAAGAAATCATCGATCCAGGTCTGCTCGAGCAGACAAAAAACCAGATTCGCAAGCTCGTGGCCGAGATTGCCGACCTGGCGGAATCGGACATTCAGCCGAACGAATTCTATGTCGAGTTCTTGAACCGATCGGTTGCGGCGGTCGCCGCGACCGGAGGCGCGTTCTGGATGATGGATGGCCGCGGCGGCTTGCGGCTCCAGTATCAGGTGGAATTCAACGCCACCGGGCTGATGGACGGCCGCGTCAAGACGGCGCCGCACGATGCGCTTTTGGGTTGCATGCTTCAGGCGTCGCAAGCCCAGATCATTCCGCCCGGCGCCGTGATCGAGGGCGCGCCGCAAGCCTCTAATCCGACGGAATATGCGCTGATCATCGCCCCGCTTTTGGTCGACAAGCAGGTCGTCGGGCTGCTCGAGATCTTGATGGATCCGACCCGCCGCGCGGCTCAGCAAAAGAGCACGCTGCGGTTTGTCAGCGACCTGTGCGACCTGGCGGCGACCTATCTCAAGAATCGCCAGATGCGGCAGATGATGTCGCAGCAGCGGTTGTGGAATCAACTCGAGGGCTTTACCCACCAGATTCACGGCTCGCTCGACCTGAAGGAGACAGCCTACGCCGTCGCCAACGACGGCAAGCGGCTCGTTGCGTGCGACCGGCTCACGGTCGCGCTCAAGATCGGCGGCCGGACGATGGTCGAGGCCGTCAGCGGCCAGGAAGTCGTCGAGCAGCGTTCCAATCTCGTCCGCGAGCTGACCCGGCTTTGCAAGGTCGTGATTCGATCGGGCGAAGACCTGGTTTATACGGGCAATACCGATGGCCTGGCCCCTGATATTCGCGACGCGCTCGAAATGTACGTCGATGAATCCGGGTCGAAGGTGGTCGTCGTCACGTTGCTTCACAAGCCCGAAGTCGTCGGCGAGGAATCACCCGAAAACAAGACGGCTGAGAAGGTTGCATTTGGGTGCCTTGTCGCCGAGCAGATCGGCGACGAGCTCGCCCCGACCGACATGCACGCCCGGACGGAAGTCGTTTCTCGGCATGCTTCGACAGCGCGTATGGAACTCGCAAGAGCACCACAAGATCTTCATGAAGCCGGTGCTCAAGGCCATGGGGTCACCGTGGCGAATGTTCCGCGGGCGCACGCTCGCCAAGATTGCCGCCGTGCTCGCCGCCGTGCTCGTGGTGATCGCGTGTCTGGCATTCGTTCCGTGCACGCTCACGATCGAAGGACACGGATCGTTGCTTCCCGAGGAACGTCACAAGGTGTATGCCCCCGTGGCGGGCATCGTCGGCGAAGTTCTTGTCGACCATGATGCCCGTGTGAAGAAAGGCGAGGTCCTCGCGAAGCTCGAAAGCTACGAGCTTCAGAAAGAGCTGAAGTCGTTGCTCGCCGATCGCCAGAAGGCCGAGAGCCAGATGCTCTCACTGAGCCTTCAATCGGAAAAGCTGCGATCGAGCCAGGACGAGCAAGAGCAGCTTCAAGTTCAAGCGCAGAAGGCCGAGGCACGAATCACGGCCAGGAGCGCCAAGGAACGCATCGAGATCCTCAACGAGCAGATCGAGTCGATGAATATCCGGTCGCCCCAGGATGGAATCATCACCACCTGGGAGGCCCGCAAGAACCTCATGGGTCGTCCTGTTGAGATCGGTACCGAGCTCTTGCAAGTCGCGGCCGAGGATGGCGACTGGATCCTTGAAGTCGAGGTTCCCGATGACGACATGGGCCCGATCCTGGCGGCCCAGAGCGAGCTCGACGAAGACATCAAGCAAGGCCGAAAAAAGGTCGGCTCAACCCTGCCGGCCTATTTCGTCACGATGACCGACCCCGAGCATCGGTATGAAGGTTACGTCGTGCGGATCGCCCCGGGCGCACGAGACGATGGCCGAGTCGGAACAATACAAGAACCGCCATATCGTCAAGGTGACGATCGGATTCAGCGAGAAAGTACGCCAGGATTACCTGGTGCGAAACCAGGTGAAGGTGATGCGGCCCGGAGCCGAGGTTCGGGCCCGGGTTGATTGCGGCCCGACCAACCTGGCTTACTACTTGCTTCGCAAGCCGATTCAGGTCTTCTACGAATCCGTCTTGTTCCGCTGGCCGTTCTTGAACTGAATCGAGCCGGCCAGCTCACACGCCGGTCGGCCAGCGAGGCTGGCTGACTGGCGGTTGCGTTCACGAACGCACATTGAAAATGGGATAACCCAACGCGAATCGATCGATCCGGCATCACCCTGCAAGAAAAGAGCGAGGAGGCCCGTTTCATCATGTTCATCTCGAAACCCATCGCGGCGGCGGCCGCGGGCTGTCTGTTCCTGGGGGTCGCCGCCCTGGCCCAAAACGGCGGGCCGTCACAGGGCTCGGTGAGCCAGTCGGGCGTTCAAACGCTGGTGCTCGACGAGCTGGCACGCGTCGACTGGATCGAGCGGTCTGAAGTGGCGGCGCTTCGCGAAGGCGTGATCCAGGATATGGAGCTTCAGATCGGCATGCCGGTCGAGAAGAACGGCACGATCGGCACCTTGCATCGCGAGATGGCCGAGCTCACCGTCACGAAGAACAAGCTTCAGGCCGACGCCGTCGCGCCGCGGGAGAAAGCCGAGGCTCAGCTCTTTGTCGCCGCATCGAAGGTGGCGCGCGACAAGCGCCTCAACGAGCGGAAACCGGGGATGGTCTCGGCCGAAGAATGCGCCGAGCACGAAGGTGAGCTTCGGGTCGCCGATGCGGCCAAAAAGGAAGCTACTGAAAACCAGGCGATCGCCAAGGCCGACCTTGACCTGGCGGTTCAAACCTTGAAGGAACATATCATCGTCGCTCCTTTCAAGGGCGTGATCATCAAGCGGATGAAGAACCCCGGAGAGAGCGTGCGAGCCAACGAGGCCGTCGTGCAGCTTGGCAACCTGTACAAGCTTTGTGCCAATGCTTATATCCCGCTCAACTACGCTTTTCGGATCAAGGAAGGTCAGGTCGTCGAGATTCAGCCCCGCGTCACCCAGGGCAAGGGCGAAGCCCTGCCCATCGAGAAGAAGCGATTCCGGGGCAAGATCGTCTTCGTCGATCCCCAGATTCAGCCGGTCGCCGAGACGGCCGTTCGGATCCGCGCCGAGTTTGAAAACCCCGACGGCGAGCTGCGTCCGGGATTGATGGCACACATGACGATCTTCCTGAATTCCGAGGGGACCGCCGCCCGGGCCGGCGAGGCTCCGGCGACGACCCAGACTGTGAACAATCCCTGATCTTGAAACTCTTGCAAGAAGGGGCCGCGGCGGCGTGACGTGCCTGTCCGTCTGTCATCGTACAGCACAAGCACATTGCCTCGCCGGCCCCTGATGGCTCATTCGGTCACTGATCATTCCGAGAGAACAAGGGCTGCCGACTCATGAGCGCTGCTCCCTCAATGGCTCCGTCCCTGCCGTTCGGGCAGGCCGCCGAACACCTGGTTGTGAAACTGCGGCCGGACCTGGTCGTTCAGCCCCAGTTCTACGAGGGGATGACGCACTATGTGGTCAAAGACCCCCTCGCGCTCAAATATTTTCGATTCAAGATCGAAGAATATTTTCTACTCGAACAATTCGATGGCAAGCAGAGTTTGCAAGACGTCAAGAAGGCGTTCGAGCGGAAGTACCGGCCGCAGACGATCTCGATCGAAGACCTCACACGCTTCGTCGCTCAGTTGCATGAGGCGGGCATCATCCTGATCGACAGTCCCGAGCAGGCCAAGGTCTTGATCCGGCGGCGCAAGAAGAATCGCTGGCGGAAGATCTGGGCCTTTCTGGCCAATATTCTTTTCATCAAGATCCCGATCATCGATCCCGAGCGTTTGCTCACGCGGATGTACCCGTACTTCCGCTGGATCTTCACGCGTACGTTTGTCTCGCTGAGCACGCTTTCGATGCTGATCGCCGTCAGCCTGGTCGCGAGCCAGTGGAAGACGTTTTATGACAAGCTGCCCGACTTCCAGAGTTTCTTCAACTGGTGGACGATCGCCAGCTTCTGGGTCTGCCTGGCCGTCGTGAAGATCATTCACGAGTTTGGCCACGGGCTCACGGCCAAGCACTTCGGCGGCGAGGTCCACGAGATGGGGATCTTGTTCCTGGTGCTCACGCCGGCTCTTTACTGCGACGTCACCGATAGCTGGCTCTTACCCAACAAGTGGAAACGGATCTGGATCTCGGCCGCCGGGATCTATGTCGAATGTTTCCTGGCGAGCATCGCCACGTTTGTCTGGTGGTACAGCACGCCGGGCCTCATGAACAGCCTCGCGATGGCGACGATGTTCATCTGCTCGGTCAACACCATCATGTTCAACGCGAATCCCCTGCTCCGCTATGACGGCTACTACGTCATGGCTGACTGGCTCGAGATCCCCAACCTGCGCATCAAGAGCACCCAGTTCTTCGGCTATCTCTTCCAGGAAAAGGTGCTGGGCCTGGAGATTCCCGTTCAGAACTACCTGCCCCGGTCGCGGCGCTATCTGTTCGTCACTTACGCGATCGCCAGCTACGTTTATCGCTGGTTCGTGACGTTCGCGATTCTCTGGTTCCTGTCGCAGGTCTTGAAGCCGTACAAACTCGAGTCGGTGAGTTACCTGCTGGCCCTGGTCTCGTTGGTCCCGCTCGTCGGAATGCCGTTTTACCAGATTTACAAGTTCGTTAGCACGCCCGGGAGGTTGCGCAAAGTGAAAAAGGCTCGTACAGCCGCATTTGCCGTTGCGGCCATCCTGCTGGTCTGCGGCATCCTGTTGATTCCGACGCCGCTTCGTATTCAAGGGTCGATGGTGCTCAAGCTGTCGAAACCCGAAGAAATTTACGCCGAGGTTGAAGGGCGTCTTGTCGAGCTCAATGTCAAGAACGGCGACTGGGTCACCAAGGACATGGTCCTGGCCAACCTGTCGAATCCTGAGAAGCTCAAGGAGCTTTCGCAGCGAGAACAGGATCAGAAAATCAATTTCTCGAAGGCCCAGTGGTATCGCCAGAGCGACGAGCTCGAAAATCGTGCCCAGGCCAAGCAATGCGAGGAATTCGCCGAGAATCTCGAGCCGATGATCGCCAAGGCCACCGAGCAGATTGGCAAACTGACCTTGATCAGCCACCGCGATGGCCGGGTCGTCGGATCACCCCACAAGGAAACGGTCGGCCAGTGGCTCAAGCCGGGCAAACCTTTCTGCGAGATTGGCGATCCCCGCAAGCTCGAGGCCCATCTCATTGTCGATCAAGGTGATATTCACCTGATCAACCCTGACGACACGGTCTGGGTCAAGATTTACGGCCGCGCCGAGACCACGTACAAATGCAAGGTTGCCGAGATATCCAAGCGCAGCCGCGAGGAAATTCCGACCGAGCTTACCAATATGGCGCAGGGCGAGGTTGCATCGAAGCCCGACCCTAAAACGGGCAATGCCAGGCCGCTCACCGCGGTCTATGAAGTGATCATCCCCATCGATAACGATGACCTGAAGCTCGAACCAGGACTTCGCGGATTCGCCAAGATCGACGCGGGCACCTATACGCTCGCGTGGTGGCTCATGCGGTGGTGGAACAAGATGTTCAATTTCCAGCTTTGATCGAACAAGCGACGCGACGTCGGAGGGTCTCGGAATGACGCCGGGACCTCCGACAGGGCGCATCGCGCCAGGCAGCAGAAGCGCGAGGCCGAGATCGCACCGGCTCGCCACAATGCGCTCATCCCGCTCATGTGCCCGTCTGGAAGCCACCCCTGTGTGGAACACGCATTAATCCCTGCTCGACTGAGCTGCGAAGATTGCCCCTCCTCTCCTTTGCGAGTTATCCCCGCCAATTTGTTTCTCCCGGCACCCGGGTATCAGCCGATACGAAGTGTGGAATCATCACGGCAGTTCGTTGAGTTAGCTTGAAAACTCGATCGGTCCTGCCCAGATTGCCATGATTCCAAAGGGGGAGAAGCAATGCGTCGCGCCAGGCACGTTGGCGGGCGGTGGTACTTGATGCTCGCGCTAATCGTCGGCGGGCTTCTGACTCCTCTGGCACGCGCTGATGGGATCTCCCCACGTCTGACCCAGGACCAGGGCGGGGCGGCTCCTGCCGCGACTCGCCGCGCTGATGCGGATGTTCCCAGGGCGGAGCCGATGCCAATCGCTCCACCACCACCCGCGATTCCGGTCGATGTGGCTCCGGCCCCACCGCAGCCACCGCCAAATCCTGACATGATGCTGCCGCCGGCCTTGCCGATCAACCTGGCGACGGCGATGGGCATGGCCGGAGTCAACCCGCTCGACATCGCCGCCGCGATGGCTCAGCTCAAGCAGGGCATCGCCTTGCTGGTGCAAGCCAGGGCTCTCTTGATTCCGAACTTGAACGCGGGCGTTGACTATCTGCGACACGACGGCGTTTTTCAGAACATCTTCTCCGGCGGCTTGTATCGCAAGGACCGGCAATCGTTCTTCGTGGGTGGCGGCCCGAGTTTATATGTCGCGATGACCGATGTCGTTTACGAGCCCAAGGTGCAGCGCCGGGTGGTCAATTCGCGAGTCGCCGATATTCAGACCGCGCGCAACGATGTCTTGCAATCGGTGACCCAGGCCTATTTCACGCTTCAAGATGCGCGAGGCCGCCTGGTGGGCGTGGACGCCACCATCGTTCGAGCGAAGAAACTTGTCGACCTGGCCGTCGGGCTTGCTCCGGCATTGATTGCTCCGCTCGAAATCAACCGGGCCAAGGCCGAGCTTCAGAGCCTCAGGCAAACCCGTGAAATTGCTGTGCGAGACTGGCGCGTCGCGAGCGCCCAGCTCGCCGAAATCTTGCTTCTCGATCCGGAAACGCTCCTCGAACCGGTCGAACCGCCGTTCGTTCAAGTGGCGCTCTTGCCAACCAATCAGACCGCGGCCGAACTGGTGCCGATTGCGATCCAGAATCGGCCCGAGATCGCCGCACAGCGCGAACTGCTGGCTGCCGCGAATTTTCGGCTCAAGCAGGAGAAAAAGCGGCCCCTCTTGCCGACGATGATTGTCACGAGCAACACCACCACGACGGGCCTGCTGGCGGCCGGTAATTTGTCGGCCGGTCCCAACGCGGGTCTTGGAGCCAATGCGCCGGCCTTCAACATCGACGTGGCCGCCGTCTGGCAGCTTCAGAATGCCGGGGTTGGCAATATCGGGCGGATTCATCAACGGCGGGCCGAGCAAGACCTGGCTTCGATCGAGGTGACGCGAACCTTGTTCCGCGTGCGGGCCGAAGTGAGCGAGGCCCTCGCCCGAGTCCAGACGGCCCAGACGCGGGTGGCCCAGACCGAGGAAGGATTGCGACAGGCGATCGAATCGGCCGACAAGAATTTCATTGGCCTGCGTGAAACCACCCGCCCGGCGGGGGAGCTTTTGCGGCTGGTCGTTCGCCCGCAGGAAGACGTGGCCGCGCTGATCGCGCTCAACACGGCATTCGAGCAGTATTCGAGCGCCGTCAACGGATTCAACGCCGCCCAGTTCCAGCTCTATCGGGCCCTCGGCCAACCGGCGCAATGGGTGACCGACCACGCTGCCGAGCCGCCCCTCATCCCGCCTGATCCGAAAACCGGTCTGGCATCGGGTGTTTCCTCTGACGCGAGCACCAGGCCGGCGTCCCCCGTATCGGGTGCTGCCAGGCCTTTGCCCAACCCGCCCAGCCCGAATCCGGGACAAGGCGTCGGCGGCCGATCCGGCGCGAATACCGGGGTTGACCTCGTCAGCGCACGCGGCACGCCGCCGGCTGCACCAGTGTCGATCGCGCCGGATACGAAAACGAGCGTGGGGACAGGCGCCACATACGGCGCGAACACCGGGCCTGATTTCGTACACGCGCCGGTCACGCCGCCGCCCGCACCGCCGCCGGTGGCGCCAGATCAAAAGATGGGCGCGGGCTCAGGTGCACCATACGGCGTGAACACTGGTCAGGGTCTTGCCGCCGGGCGCGCCAGGCCGCCGGTCACGCCCGCGTCATTCACACCGGACCCGAAGACGCGCGTCAGGCCCGGATCGACATACGGGCCGAACACCGGGCCTGTTTTCATATCCGGGGGACGCGCCGGGGCCGATCCCAATTCCGTTCAACGTTGACGCCCCGACTGTGTGCCGGCCGAACGCTCCGGCGATTCGAGGCTTTCGAGGAGAATGCGCTCACATTCTCCAATCACCTGGGCGTTTGATTCGCACAGATGGCCGCTGTGAACGATCAGTTCCGATGCTGCGCCCTCGAGGTGAGAGCTGGCGTAAGGCACGAAGCCGTCGCTGCCGCCGGGCACCGGCGGGTCGCTGAGGTCGGCGATGATCGAATGGAACTGGACCGCCGGGTTGATCCGGGTCTTGAAAAGCGCCATGAGCATCGGGTGCTTCCAGGCGAGCTGGTCAACGCTGCTGGGCACGCCGCCGCGAAACGATTCGCGAAAAAAGTCGGGGACATTGTTCGAGACGATGGCGTTATGGATCCTCCGCAGTTCGTCCAGAGGTTGGTTGAGCCAGCAGCCAAGCCAGCGGATGGCGCCGTCGTCGACCTCGCTGCCGCGGTGTGGCGTTGCGATGAAGATGATCCGGCGCACCTCGGGAACAGGCTTGAAGAAAAACTCCTTGAGCACGACGTCACGCGCGCCTGGGGGACCGCTGAGCAGTCTGGCCGGCCGCGTGCTGATCTCGTCCCACAGTACATTGCCGCTATCCTCGGCCATGACCTTGGCGAGAATTCCTCCCATGCTGTAGCCGACCAGAACCATCCGATCAAAGGCCGCGTCGGTCTTCAGGGGATCATACTGTTTGCGCACGTCCGCCAGGGCCTGTCGCAGGAGTGAAGCCGAATAAAGAATCGGCTGCCCCGACACATATCCGAAGGTCCAGAGCTGGTAGTGGCCGCGGATGACCGGGTTCGTCTCGAGGCACGTAATCATTCGCGTCCACGATTGCGGCGTCGCGCCGAGCCCGTGGATGAAGACCACGGGGATCTTGCCGTGCGCGTAGGGGTGAATCAAGGACAACCCGATTGACCGAAAATGGTAATCCGGTTGATCGCGCTGTGCCCGCTCGGCAATCTTGCGCAGATGACGTCGGCGCCCAAAGCGCCGATCGATCGATCCGCGATCGGGCTGAAGCCGTCCGGAGCGTTGATTGTCAGAGCCGAAGCCAGGCTCAGGAGAAAGCTGATCAGGATATTGAGTGTCGGACGCATGGGTGTCGAACCTTTCGCTGAGGGAGCACGGGCTCCGTATCAAATACTACGTCGCGCGGTCAAGGACTGGTTCGCGCGAAGCCCTCCGAGCGACCTGTGCATGCGTCCATTTGCCTTGCCATGTCCGCTACCATATCGCGTGCTTCGAGCCTAAGATGATGCGACCGTAGATTGTTTTTGATGTTTGTCGTTCCACTGGACAATTGAGACGCGTACGACCGCCGTCATTGCAGAGCGAGAGCGAGCGCCCCGATGAATCCGATTGTTTTCGCGTTACGTCGGCCGATCACAGTGATGATGCTGGTCTTTGCTGCGCGCTCGGCGGATTGTTCAGCATCTACCAGATGCAAAAGGACATTTTCCCATCGCTCAACCAGCCCCAGCTTTACGTGATTCACAACTACGGTGGAATGGATCCAAAGCAAATTGAAGGCCTAATCACCAACGTTTACGAACTTTTTTTTCAGTACATCAACGGTGTCGAGCACGTCGAGTCGCGGTCGATTCAGAGCATGGTGATGCTCAAGCTTTTTTTTCAGCCCGGGATCGACATGGCCGAGGCGACCGCGCAGACCGTCGCGTATTGCAATCGCGCCTTGTCAGTGATGCCGACGGGATCGCTCCCCCCTTATGTCGTGCGTCTCGACGCGGGGAGCTTGCCGGTCGGCTACCTGGTCTTTCAAAGCCCCAGCCGTTCGGTCGGTGAGCTCCAGGATCTGGCGCTCTATCGCGTTCGCCCCATGTTCTCGGGGCTCGCCGGTGTGTCGTCACCGCCCCCCTTTGGCGGTAACGTTCGAACGATCGTGGTCAACGTCGATCCTGATCGCCTGCGCTCGTACAACCTGTCGCCGCAAGACGTTGTCGACGCGATCGATCGCGGCAACTTCATCAGCCCCTCGGGGAACGTCACGATCAAGGATCAGATGACCGTCGTGCCGGTCAATACGATGGTCTCCGACCCCCAGGAATTGCGCAATGTGCCGCTCAAACTCGGTGAGAATGTCTACATTCGCGACGTGGGTACCGTGGCCGATGCGACCGACATCCCGGTCGGTTATGCCCTCGTGAACGGCCGCAAGTCGGTATACTTGCCGGTTGTCAAGCAGGCGTCGGCCTCGACCCTCACCGTGGTGAATGCGGTCAAGAATAACCTGTCGCGGTTCCAGGCCGCGATGCCCGACGATGTCAAGGTGTCGTATGAGTTCGACGAGTCGCCAATCGTTTATCGCGCGATCGAAAGTGTCGGCGTCGAAGGGGCCCTCGGCGCGGGCCTGACGGGGTTGATGGTGCTCTTGTTCCTGCGCGACCTCCGCGCCGTGATCATCGTCGTTCTCAACATTCCGCTGGCGCTTCTTGGCTCGATCGTCGTTCTCAACCTCACGGGCAACTCGATTAACATCATGACCCTCGGGGGACTGGCCCTGGCCATCGGAATCCTCGTCGACGAGGCGACGGTCGAGATCGAAAATATCCACACCCAGATGGAACATACGCCGTCGATGCCGCGCGCTGTGCGACAGGGCAACATGGAGACAGCCGTCCCACGGCTCCTGGCCTTGCTTTGCATTCTCTCGGTGTTCATTCCGTCGTTCATCATGCAGGGGGCGGTGCGTGCGCTCTTCGTCCCGCTGTCGCTGGCTGTCGGCGGGGCAATGATAACGTCTTATCTACTTTCCAGCACGTTTGTTCCCGTGCTCTCGGTATGGCTCCTCGAAAATCGACACGGCACGCACGGCCATGGCGGTGATGCGGAGGCGAGACCAGGGTTCTTCCTCCGCCTGCAGACGCGGTTTGAGCGAGTTGTCGAGTGGACGGTCGCGCATCGCAAGAAGGTGGTCCTCGCCTATCTGCTGGCGACGGGCGCGGTGGTGGCCGTTGTTGGTCTGCAACTCGGCCGCGAGCTCTTCCCGCGAGTTGACACCGGCCAGTTCCAGCTACGCGTGCGGCCCCCTCAGGGCACTCAGTACGAGCTGACGACCAGGGTCGCGCAGAAGACGCTCGACGTCGTGGCCGAAGAGGCCGGGCGCGACAAGATCGAGATCACGATGGGTTACGCGGGTGCGAACCCGCCGCAGTTCACGATCATCATGGCTTATCTCTGGAGTCGCGGACCCGACGACAGCCTTTGCGCATCGGCCTTCACGAGGGGAGCGGCGTCGATATCTTCAAACTTCAAGAACGACTCCGCAAATCGCTTCCGGAGAAGGTCGGCCCCTGGTTCGAGAAGAGCTCGTCGACATGGGCGTGACCGCCGATGTCGCGAAGCAGCGCTCGCGGGAAATCGTCTTCGCCTTCGAGCCGGGCGACCTGATCTCCGAGACCATGAGCCTGGGCGCACCTGCGCCGATTGAGGTCGTCGTAAGCGGACGGAACATGGGCGATTCCAGCACCTACATGGACAAGCTCCGCGAACAGTTTGACGATATCGAGGCCCTACGCGACGTGCAGGTCCAGCAGTCGCTGCACTACCCGACCGTTCAGGTCACCCTCGACCGCGAGCGAGCCGGTTTGAGCGGTGTCACCGCGCGTGATATCGGCCAGTCGCTCGTCGCGGCCACGTATTCAAGCCGCTACACGTCGCGCAACTTCTGGCGCGACGATGTGAGTGGCAACTCGTATCAGGTTCAGGTCGAGGTGCCTCAACCCAAGATGACCCAGGCGACCGATGTCGAGCTCGTGCCGCTGACCACCCTGACCAACCGTCAGGAGGCGCGAAAGATGGCCGATTCGCCGTCGAATCCAACGCCCCCGCTCTTGATTCGCGACGTCGCACGCGTCATGCGCAGCGAGATGCCGGGCGAAATCGATCGCTACAATATGCGACGTTTTCTCAGTCTCACGGCGAATATCGAAGGCGAAGACCTGGGGCGCGTGGTCAACCGCATGGATCGTGCGATCGCCCGGGCGGGGACGCCGCCGCGCGGGATCGAGGTCGAGCTACGAGGCCAGGTCCAGCCGATGCGCGAGATGTTTCAAAGTCTGGGGATCGGGCTCGCTGTCGCGGTTCTCGTGATCCTGATCATGCTCACGGCGTACTTTCAGGCACCGCGACTGGCGATCACGGCGGTCGCTTCGGTACCGGCTGTCCTATCCGGGGTCGTACTGGCCCTGTGGATCACTGGCTCGACACTCAACATCGAGTCGTTCATGGGGGCGATCATGGCCGTGGGCGTGGCCGTATCGAACGCGATCATGCTCGTGAGCTTTGGCGATCGGCATCGTCTTGAAGACGGGATGCCCGCCGACCGCGCGGTGATCACGGCCGCCAAGGGGCGGCTGCGGCCGATCATCATGACCGGGTGCGCCATGGTCGCGGGAATGATTCCCATGTCGCTCGCTCTCGAATCAGGGAGCGAGCAAAACGCACCGCTCGGCCGGGCTGTGATCGGCGGTATGGCATTAGCGACATTTGCCACGCTCCTGGTGCTTCCGGCGGTCTTCACGCTCCTTTTGGGGGGTGCATCGAGTCAATCGCCGTCACTTGATCCCGATGACCCGGCCAGCCCCCATTACGACCCGATCCACCCACCCCACGGCCACGACGATACCAACGACGACCACGACCACCCAGCCTTGCCAGATCCATCCCAAGATCCTCGATCGGAAAGGCCGAGCCATGCCGACCATGACCGTTGAGCCGACCTCGCTATCAGGCCAGGGCGAGCGACGTCTTCACTGGACCCGCGGGTCTGTCATGTTATCTGTCGCGATGGCCCTGGTTCTCGGCTGTAACCGCTCGGGGGGCAGCCGAGACTCAGCCAACTCGAAAACGGCCAGGGACAAGAGCGAGGATGACACGACCGCCGGCATCAAGGTCATCAGGCCCGAACGTCGCGATATCCGGATGACGGTCGTTCAGCCCGGCACGATCGAGGCCTACGAAGTCGCTCCTGTCTACTCGCGGATCTCCGGGTACGTACAAAATTATCATTATAACATCGGCGATCGGGTCAAGGCCGGCGATGTCTTGCTCGACATGTGGGTTCCCGACCTGGTCGAGCAGGTGGCGCAGAAGAACGCGGCCGTGAAGCGAGCGGACGTTCAGATCAGGGTCGTGCAGAGCGCACTCGCGCCGCCGAGGCCAAGGTCGAAACGGCCCGGGCGCGGATTCTTTCGGCCGAGGCCGGTGTCAAGCGTGCGCAGGCCAGCTATGACCGCTGGGAGTCGGAATACAAGCGGCTCGTCGTCCTGGCCAAGCAACAGGTCCTCGACGAACAGGTGCGCGACGAGACCTATCGCCAGTTCGAGGAAGCCATCGCCGCGCACGACCAGGCCAGCGCCATGGTGTCGGAAACCAAATCCGCCCTCGATCAGGCCATTGCCGATCGCGACCGCGCAGGTCGATGTCGAGGCGGCGCGTGCCGACCTCGTCGTGGCGCAGGCCGATGAAAAACAGGCCCAGGTCATGCTCGATTACGCCAGGATCAAGGCCCCTTTCAAGGGTGTGATCACCCAGCGCAACATCAGCCCCGGTGATTATCTTCAGCCAGGCGGTGGCAACGGTGGGCGTCCGCTCTTTGTTCTCGAGCAGGTCGATCCCGTCCGGGTTTTTGTCGGCGTTCCCGAGCTGGCGTCCTATTTCGTGCACGATCAAGATACGGCCCTGATCCGGCTGCAGGCCATTCCGGGTGCCACACGTCGCGGCAAGGTCGTTCGCTCGGGGTTCTCGATGAATCCCTCGACACGCACGCTCCAGACGGAAATCGACATCCCTAATAGCGATGGCCACTTGCACCCGGGGTGGTACGTCACGGTCGAGATCGTGATCGACCGTAAGAATGTCTGGACGGTTCCATCCAGGGCCATCGGCTTTCAAAGCTCGCAACACCACTTTGTCTATTTCGACGTTAACGGTAAGCCCGTGCGAACCCCGGTGATCATCGGGCCGTCGGATGACACCCACACCGAGGTGCTCAAGAAATTCATGGCCAATTCAAACACCAATGATTGGCCGACTTTCGATGGTTCCGAGAAGATCATGGTGGGTGATCTCGACACGCTCGCGGCCGAAGCGCGGGGCGACGCACCGGTTCAGAACTCGCAATGAATGATCGTGACCGCCGCGGTATAATGCGATCTGGTGGGCCACGTAACACGCTGACCGTCGACCGATACCGAAGAGCGCGGATGGCCGCAACAATCCCGGTGCCACGTTGCCATTTTCGAGCTCGGCCGATCGAAGTGAGGAGACCAATCATGTGCGCGACAGTGATTGATGACGCGACGGCCGCGTCGCCGGGCTCCGCCCCACCAGGTATCTTGAATGAACGCTCGGGCGACCAGCGAATCATCTTCCGGCGCGTCGATTGGCACACCTACGACCAGCTCTCACGGTCGCGCGGCGAGGGTCAACACGCGCGCCTGATCTACGATGGCAGGGATCTTGAGATCGTGGTTACGGGCCATTTTCAGGAGATTTTGAAAGGCTTGGTCGCCAGGATTGTGAACGCTCTGGCGATGGGCCTGAATATCGATTGCCTGGGTTCCGGGCAAGCGACCTGGAAGACGCAACTTCGAGGACTTGAGGCGGGCCTATCTTATTATTTCGATGCCGAGAAGATTCGTACAGCCATGGAAGCCTTTGCACGCCAGTCGATGGACGCTGCCGATTACCCTCACCCCGACATGGCGATCGAGATCGACATGTCTCCTCCCCAGGTCGATCGCCCATCAATTTATCGAGAGCTTCGCGTCGCCGAAGTCTGGCGGTTCGTGAGACGTGACAAGTTTGTGATCGAGCAGCTTCAGGCGGATGGGACTTACGCCGAGGCCACCGAGAGCCGATTTCTCCGCGTTGGACCCGAGGACGTTTGCCGCTGGGTGAGCGAGGCGGAAGCGAACCGCCCGCGGCGTGGAATCGTCGGCTGCATCAGTGGGCAACTGAGTTCGGCGACCGTCAGCGGTGAATAGCGGCGCGGTCACCTTCCGAAGATTTCAACGCTCCGTGAGCCACTGTTCGCAAAAAGGATTTGATATGCAGGATGTTGAATCGCAGCCCGTGCTCCACATCGTTCGCGAGCCGAAGGTGTACTTGCTGGGACGGCAAGACGTCGACGACGCGATGCTCGGTGAGTTCCTCGCGGACCACGAGGTGAGCCGCTGGTCGACCGATACCGAGGTCGGCGGTGAAAAGCTCGTCGAGACGGCCGGCCGCGTCTGCTACATGTCGTTTCAAAAGCCGCCCGGGGGGTAACAAGGCGTATATCGGCCACATTCTCGAAGTCGGCCACGGCTCGGTGCTCGAGCATGCGGTCTTCAGCCTGCTGATCACGGGTGTGAGCCGCAGTCTCACGCACGAGCTGGTGCGGCATCGCGCGGGGTTTGGCTTCTCGCAGTTGAGCCAGCGGTTTGTCGACGAGTCGAAATGCTCCTTCGTCGAGCCCGAAGTGATCGCGCACGATCCCGAGCTACACCGGATCTGGCTGGAGACCATGCAGACCACGCAGGCCGCCTATCGCGACCTGGCCGACAGGCTCGCCGAGAGCTTCAAAGACATCGCCGATCGAACCAGCCGGCGCAAGAAAGCACGCGAAGCGGCGCGGAGCGTCTTGCCCAATGCCACGGAGACGAAGATCTTCGTGACGGCCAATGCCCGCGCGCTGCGCCACTTCATCGAGATGCGCGGCGATGCGGCCGCTGATGCCGAGATCCGTCGCCTGGCGATCGCCGTCTGCACGCTACTTCAAAAGGAGTCGCCCAACCTGTTTGGCGACTACACGCTCGTCGATCTCCCCGAGGGGGGGCAGTGCGTCACCACCCAGCACCGGAAGGTTTGAGCGGCACGTCTGCTGCCGCCCCGATACGGTACATTCTTTTGGGTCGGCCCGATCGCGTCAGCGCACCGAAGGCGAGCGACGTATCAGCGCGATCAGCGTACGGTATCGAGCACCAGGACGACGCGATCGAAGCAGGACAGAGGCGCGATCATTCCCGAACAGCGAACCTCTTTCGCACCCCGACCGGAGCCTCAATCACCGTCGGGACCCATGAGGCGAGGAACGAGGCGAAGCCAAGACCCGCCCTTCGACATGGCCGCCGCGCGAACTGCTCAGGGCCCGCGGACCGAACTTCGTCGATGTCTTGCTGCCCACTCGCCAGGCGCGGGGAAACTCGCGTGGATTTTCGTGGCCGTGCGACCTCGTCGAGGTTAAGATGGCCCCGGGGGGACTGTTTGGGGCGGGCAACCTCGATCGACCACTGTGACGCGATCGCTTGCGCGGGCGGGGGCTCTCTTGTGTGCCAGCCCGAGCCGGACCGGTGCGGCCCGTCGAGTGGGGCGTCGCCATGGACCCGAGTATGACAGGCGACGGCTGGCGCCTCTGTCCCGGAAGTTGACGTTGGCCCCTTCGGGTTCGCTGGCGGCGGCATGCGCTTCCATGTCGCGCCTTCAATGATGTTCGCCTCGTCGTCGTCCATCGTTCTTGGCCCCCAGGTTGTGTGTACCACGACACGGCCGAGCGGGCCGGGGATGGGACGACGAGACCGGCTCTTTAAATGCGTTGGCATCGTTGCTGACACTGTGACCTGGGACCGCCGGAGTCATCGGCCATGAAGCTTCTTGCCGCGTCGCTGGGAGTGCTGGCGTTCGCCGCGACTCTGGGTCTCGTCATGGCCCAGAACCGGCCAGCTCGGGAGCCCGAAGCGGCAACCGGGGTTCCGCCGGCGGCGCCTCAGCAGAGAGAATCCGACGTTCGAGCCATCACCGACCTGCTCGCCTCGTTCGTCAAGGCGTACAATGCAAAGAACGCCAAGGCGTTCGGAGACCTTTTCACGCCCGACGCCGAGATCGAGGATGAGAATGCCGAGGTCACGCGCGGCCGCGCTGCCATCGTCGAACGATTCACGCGGACGTTCGCGGAGGGAGACTCCGGCACGCTCGCTGTCAACACCGAATCCCTGCGGTTTCTCGCGGTCGATCTGGCGATCGAGGAGGGCACGGCGACGCTCTCGACCGGACCAAACGCCCCGCCCCATACGAACCGGTACAGCGTGATCTACGCGCGTCAGGGCGGCCGCTGGCTGCATGCTCGGATCAGGGACGAACCGTCCAGGGAGGATACCCCGCACAGCCGGCTCCGCGAACTCGAATGGATGCTCGGCGAGTGGGTCAACGAGGGCGACGACGGGGTTGTTTTCACCACCTGCAATTGGGCCGACAGCGGCAACTTTCTCCTCCGGAAGTTCGACTTGAAGATCGAGGGCCGCATCGCCCTCAGCGGCATCCAGCGCATCGGCTGGGACGCCCAGCGGGAGCAGTTCCGCATGTGGGTCTTCGACGACGGCGGAGGGTTCGCGGAGGGATTCTTCTCGCGCGACGGCGAGCGCTGGGTCGTCCAGGGCTCCGGGGTCCGATCGGACGGGCGGCCCGTGTCGTTCACCAACGCCATCACTCCCCTCGATAAGGACCGGATTCGCTGGGAAATCCTCGAACGGACGATCGACGGCGAGGCGAAGCTGGACAACGACCGGTTCGAGCTCGTTCGTCGACCGCCAGCCCCGGCGCAACCCAATGCGGCGAAATAAGCACCCAAAGAACTCCACGCCACCGGAAAAGTAACCGGACCTGAATAGCACTGGAAAAGATGGTGAACTTGCCCGTTCCGTATTCGTCTTTGCGTGGAGTTATTGGCGACCTTGGCATGAGCCGTCCGCGGGCCTCAGCGCGAAATCCCAGGAGGAGAATCATGGCACCCAGACTCGGAAAGCGTCTCCTGATCTTCACCCTGGCGATGGCCTTCGTGGACTCCGCGGCCTTCGCCCAGCGCGGCGGGCGAGGCGGCGGCGGTGGTCGTGGTGGCGGTGGCGGTGGCGGAGGAATGCCACGCGGCGGTGCTGGCGGTGGTGGTGGCGGCGGTGGGGGGTTCTCTCGAAGCCCCGCGATCAGCAGCCCGCGACCTGCGCAGACGCCCGCTGGTGCTGGTGCCGGTGGCGGCGGCCGTCCCTCGAGTCCCGCCTCAAGGCCCAGCGCCGGCAGCCGTCCAGCCGGCGGCAACCAGGTGGGCGGTGTCGGTGGTGCCGGAGGTGTTGGCAATCGGCCGGGCGGTGCCGGTGGTGTAGGAGGCGCTGGGAACCGACCGGGTATCGACAATCGGCCTGGCGGCGTGGGCGGTGCTGGAGGTGTTGGGAACCGTCCAGGCATCGACAACCGGCCCGGCGGTGTGGGCGGTGCCGGAGGTGTTGGGAACCGACCGGGTATCGACAATCGGCCTGGCGGCGTGGGCGGTGCTGGAGGTGTTGGGAACCGTCCAGGCATCGACAACCGGCCCGGCGGCGTGGGCGGTGCTGGAGGTGTTGGGAACCGTCCAGGCATCGACAGCCGGCCCGGCGGCGTGGGTGGTGCTGGCGGTGTTGGGAACCGACCAGGTATCGACAACCGGCCTGGCGGCGTGGGCGGTGCTGGCGGTGTTGGGAACCGGCCAGGTATCGACAACCGGCCCGGCGGAGTGGGTGGTCCCGGCGGTGTCGGGAACCGTCCAGGCATCGACAATCGGCCTGGCGGCGTGGGCGGTGCCGGTGGTGTTGGGAACCGTCCAGGCATCGACAACCGGCCTGGCGGCGTGGGAGGAGTTGGCGGCGTCGGGAACCGTCCGGGCATCGACAACCGGCCTGGCGGCGTGGGCGGTGCCGGTGGTGTTGGGAACCGTCCAGGCATCGACAACCGGCCTGGCGGCGTGGGAGGAGTTGGCGGCGTCGGGAACCGTCCGGGCATCGACAACCGGCCTGGCGGCGTGGGCGGCGTCGGCGGTGTCGGGGGGGTAGATAATCGCCCAGGCATTGCCAATCAGTCGATCAGCGGGAGCGGTAACATCGTCAGCGGCAATACAATCAATCGGGGGGACGTCAACGTCGCGGGCGTCCGCCAGAACAACGTGGCCGGGATCGGCGTCGACCCGGGCTACGGGGTCCGCCCGCCCGCCTACAACAACTGGCGGGGCGCTTACTGGGGCTATCACCAGGGTTGGGCCAATGGCTACTGGCACGGCTACCACGACAACAACGCCTGGGGCTGGGGTCGCTTCGCCACCGGGGCTGCGGTCGGGGTGACCACCTGGGCCCTCGGCTCGTCGTACTACAACTGGGGGTACGCCAGCTATGCCAACCCGTACTACGCCGTGGCGGCCGTGGCGCAGCCGATCGTGATCCAGCAGACGCTCGTCGGAGGCGAGCCCCAGACGGTGAGTGTCTCCTCGCTCGCCTACGACTATAGCCAGCCGATCGACACCCAGGCGGCACCGCCTCCCACGGCCGTCGCCGACCCGGCCATCGCGAGGTTCGACTCCGCCCGCGAGGCGTTCCGCTCGGGCGACTACGCCGGCGCGCTGCGCCTCATCGACGAGGCGCTGAAGGTGCTGGAGAACGACGCCACGCTTCACGAATTCCGGGCGCTGGTGCTGTTCGCCGTCGGGAAGTACGACCTCGCCGCGGGCCCGCTCTACGCGGTCCTCTCGGTCGGCCCCGGCTGGGACTGGACGACGATGGTCGGCTTGTACCCGGGCGTCGACGTCTACACCGCCCAGCTCCGCCAGTTGGAGTCGTTCGTCCGCGACAACCCGACCTCGACGTCCGCCCGGTTCGTCCTGGCCTACCACTACCTGACACAGGGTGAAACCGACGCCGCCGTGGCCCAGTTCAAGCAGGTCGTGGCCCTGGCGCCCGATGACAAGCTCTCCGCCCAGCTCGTCAAGCAGTTCTCCAAGCCAGGTTCGGAGCCCGAGTCACCGCCCCCGTCGACACCGGTGGCCGCGCAACCGGCAAAGACGGGCAAGCTGTCCGGCAACTGGACGGCGAGCCCGACGAAGGATACGACGATCCGATTGGAGGTCAGCGACGATGGGGCCTTCACCTGGGTGGTCGACTCCAAGGGCAAGGAACAGCGACTCTCCGGCAAGTGGTCGCTCGCCGACGACCTGCTCACACTGGCCCAGTCGGGGCAAGGCGGCGCCCTGATCGGCCGCGTTGCCTGGCAGGCCGAGGACCAGTGGAACTTCCGCGTGATCGGGACCGGGGCGGACGATCCGGGATTGGCCTTCTCCCACTGAGATCTGGCGATCGCTGTCCCTGGCGTCTCCACCACGGTGGGGAAGGTCCCCCTCCAGGCGCGTTTCAAATGGAACTATTGAGCCCGCGGTCCCCAGAGAATGACAGCCGCACCGATCAGGCAGATTGCCGCACCCAGCGTGTCCCACCGGTCGGGCCTGACGCCCTCGACGGCCCACAGCCAGGCCAGGCATGAAAGGATGTAAATGCCGCCGTAAGCCGCGTATGCCCGTCCTGCGTTGCTGGTATCCACGCGCGTGAGGGCGAAGGCGAAGATGATCAGGGCCCCCACTCCCGGAACGAGCCACATGGGACTTTTTTCCATGCGTTGCCAGGCCCAGAACGTGAAACACCCGCCAATCTCTCCGATAGCCGCGAGAACATACCAGAAGATCGTTCGCATTTATCTTTGCCTTCGCACGGCCGCGGCGATCGACTTTGACAGCCGATGCATTCCTACAGGAACATGTTCACAAGTGAGAACCGGTTCACGCGTTCAATTCCGAAATCACGCCCGAGCTATCTCCGTGGCGCGGCACGTTGACCCCAAGCCCGTGAAGTAACGTGAGCCAGAGGTTGCAAAGGGGAGTGTCCTTCGAGACGACCACGTGCTGCCCGAGTACAGTGCCGGCGCCGCCGCCAGTGACAATAGTGGGACAGTTATCGAGATAATGCACGCTGCGGATGTTGCTGCCGAAGACAACGCATGTGTTGTCGAAAAGCCGGCTGCCATCGACGTCCTTGACAGCCTTGAGCTTATCGATCAACCCGGCGAGGAGCTCGCTCTGGGCCAGGTCGCGCTGCTTTGACGCCTCTTCGCGTTCGCCCGGGCTGTAGTGGCTCATGTCGTGCGGAGCGACCTTGATGCCAAGACTGGTCAGCAAGTTGCTCACGGGCTGCCGGTACGTCATGACACGCGTACTGTCGGTTTGAAAGGCCGCCACGATGAGGTCGTACATGAGCTTGACCTCGTCGCGACCCGTCAGGTTAGACGCGGGCGCGCCCAGGGGTGCTTTTTGCTTCGGTATCTTTTGCCACTGTTCATCACGGATGAGTGCCGACTCGATGTCTCGAATACTTTGAAAATATTCGTCGAGCTTGGCATTGTCGTTCTGGCCGAGGCGACGTTGCAAATCGTGGGCGTCGCCGAGCACGGCATCAAGCACACTGCGCTTCTGCGCGAGCATCTCGCGTCTCGTTTCGATCGGCGTGCTGTCAGTGGAGAAGAGCCGGTGATACGCGGCGAGCGGTTTGTTCAGGCCGGCGACCGGCTTGCCTCGTACATCCCACGCGAGCGAAAGGCCCGGCCCGTGTCCCTGGGCCGCGATGTCGTTGTCGGTGCCATTGAGCTGTAACGATGCGAAACGCGTTTCCTTGCCGAGCGCGGCGGCGGCCACTTGATCGGCCGAGATGCTGTTATGAAATCCGACCCCTCCCTCAAAACGGTTGGCGCCCGTGAGCCAGAAGGTGCTTCCCCAGTGCGCCTCCTCGGTGAATTTATTCGTCAGACCCTGAACGATTGTGAAGTCGTCCTTGTGCTGGGCAAGTGGGGCCAGTCCCGGCGGTAGGCTATAACTCTTGCCGCGATCCTTCGCGTTTGGGAACCACGACTCCTGCGTGACGCCGTAGCCGATGCCAAGGAACACGAGCCGCTTCGGTGGCGCGACCGCGGTGCTCGCCGAGGCCAGCCGCCGGAATCCCAGCGATTCAAGAGCCGGCAATGCGATGAACGCTGTGCTCGACTTGAGGAAGTCGCGGCGCGAACGCGATGCGTGGGTCATCATACGGGGCCCGCCGGTTTTGGAGAGATAAGGTGGGTGTGAAACATGTGATACCTGGATTTACTTGCGCTGAAACTCCGGGCTCTTGACGAGAGTGAGGATGAGCTCTCGCAACGCGAAGTTTTTCTCGTGCGCTCGGTTGAGCATCTCGTTAATGAGGCGGTCGTCGCTGTCAGAGCGAGGTCTGCCAAGTGCATATTCGAGCAGCGCGGCACTGAAGCCGCGGGTAAATGCGTCAAGCTTCGATGCGATGATTTCACGCATCTCGAAGTAACTTGAAAACGCCGGACCCTTGTAGAACGCAGCGGCGGGATCGATCGTCCATCGCTTCTTGCCGAGCCCGGCTTTCTCGTAAATGTCTTCGGTGCGCCACTGGCCGACGGCATCGAAATTTTCCAGTCCAAAGCCAACCGGATCGATCTTGCGATGGCAGCTCGCGCACTGCGGCAGTTCCTGGTGCGCCTGGATCCGTTCGCGCACGGTGAGCAGCCTGTTTTCAAGTCGCCGTAGCTGGGGGACGTTCGCCGGAGCGGGCGGCGGCGGATCGTTCAAAAGCTTGCGCAACACCCAGGCTCCGCGCTCGACGGGACTGGTCTCTTCACCGTTGCTTCCCATCGCGAGAATCGCCGCCATCCCCAGCAAACCGCCGCGCACGAGCCTTTCGGAAGTGCGACCCTTCGATAAGAATCGCCAGTCACTCCCTCGATGCCGTAGTAGCGAGCGAGCAGGCCGTTGATCACCACAAACTCAGACTTTAGCAGGTTCCCGAGACTCGCATTCCGCCGGAGGAGATCATGAACCGTTTCATACACCTCGGTTCGCGCCGCCATCTTGGCGCTGTCATCGAACGAGGGAAAACGCGCATTGTTGAACCGAAAAAAATCGAGCCGGTCGAGTCCCAGCCACTGATGCACGAACGGGACGACAAAATCGATCGAGCGGCCGTCGTCGATCAACCGGTTTGTTTGTTCGGCCAGGACCTCGGCCTTGAGTAACTCGCCGTGCGCAGCGAGATCGCGCAACGTGGCATCGGGCGGCGCGCCCCACAGAAAATAGGAGAGCCGGATCGCAAGCTCGTTTCCTGTCAACAACCGGCGATCCTGAGATCGCGCTGGCTCGACCAGATAGAGAAAACGCGGCGAGGCCAGCACGACGGCCAGTGTCTGCTTGAGCGCGGTGTTATGTGAAGATCCTGATTTGTGAAGATGATCATAGATGCCGACCAGGCGGTCGAGGAAATCGCCGGGCGGGTCGCTACCACGACAGACTTCGAATGCAAATCGCCGCAAGGCATCGCGCAGGGCCCTGGTGTCGAGCGCCCGGGCATCATCGCCCAGGGGAATCTTGAGCACATCAAGGGCCGGCGGCAGGCTTTTGCCGGCGGCCGGCTTGCGCACGACCTCCGCCCAGTCGACCCACAGGGCGAACTCCGGGCCGATGCCGTTCCTGCTCGTGCCCTCGGCCTGTTTGCGATTGGCTTGCTCGTTGGTATCCATCGTCCCTTTTTCGCGGACGAAGAACGAGCGATCGCGGCTTTTCGTGAGGGTGTACGGTACCTCAATGACTTGCGGCGCGTCCATCGTGCCGACCACTTCATGCGTGCTCAAGAGCGTCGAATGCACGCCAAATTCCATGAATCTCCGCTCGGGCGTGGCCTCTCCGGTCGCCGCGATCCGGATGCGCACGACATATTCGCCGGGAGGCCAGTCAAAACCGATCGCGAAGGTGAACCAAGGGTAGACACCATTATCGCCGACCGTCAGAAAAGCACCCGTCTTCACTTCCGGCTGCACGAGGAAATAGGTCTGGTAGGGAACGAGGTTCCATGCGCCGATTCCTCCGTGCGTCGCCGTTTCGGCATCAACGAATCCGTAATCGCTTGGCGCCGGCGCGCCGGCGAGTCGCTTCCAGGAGTGGTAGAATTCCCAGGGGGGGCGGTTCTTCACGTCCCTGCGAATTTCCGCCGCGGCGGCGCGGTTCTCGGGTCGTGATACCGTCTCATCGACGGCCTTGGTCCAGAGGGTGTAACGCTTGCGCATGTCGATCCGGCCCTGGAGCGATTCGCGCACGCGATCGACGAGCGCTTCGGCTTCGAATCGCTCTCGCTTCGTCGCCATCGCGTACTCCTGGCGTGCAAACGCCTCGTCGAGCGCCTCACGGCCGAGTGCGAGGTACTGCTCGAACTGGTCGCTCGACATGAAGAGATTGGCGCCCGCCGTGTCGAATCCGCCGGTGCCCGTGTCGGCCGGCAGCTCGTTGACATTGATGTCGACGCCGAGGATCGCTCTGAGCGTATTCCTGTACTCACGGCGGTTCAACCGCCGCATGGTCGGTGTACCGGTCTGAGCGCCCTTGCCCTGGCGCGCTCGAACCAGAGCCTGCGCCAGATTGTCGAGCAAATCCGCCTTGGCCTGGCTCTCGGGCTGCTTCGCGTCGTCCGGCGGCATGGCGCCGGAGTTGAGCGCGTTCAACACCTTTTTCCAGCGTTCGGCCGTCTCAATACTGGTGATCGTGAAGGGGAGCGTGTCAACGCGGAACTTCCCTTCATGCTTCTTCGCGCCATGGCAGCGCGCGCAATGATTTTCGAGGAGAGCCTTGTGCCGCTCGTCGATGACCGCGCCGGACTGGTTGCCGCGGCGTGCCCCGCGTGCGATGCCAAAAAGAGAGCGGCGCCAAGAATCCAGACGTCACGTTTCATGGGTCGCGACCCAAAGAAGAACACCCATTGCCTGGGCGGTCAGGTTCGATCTCCGCCTGGTTCCGTCGCCGTGGGGGGCAGGATGTCCGAAACAGCGATCCGGCCGACGGTCATACCGTCAATCACAACCGGTAAAGATTGTCCCCGTTTGAAGATACGCGGCTTCCCGTAGCCGCCGTTTTGCTTGAGTTAATAAACTTCGATCTGTCGGGCGCGTCGATTGACAATCCAGTAAACGGGAATTCCAGCGGGCCCGTAAATCCTGGCGAGTTGCCAATCCTCGGAGACGCTCGACTCGGCGACTTCGACGACGAGCGCAAGATCGCCGGGTCCAGGATGGCGAGTCGCGTAGTCGCCCCTGCTCCCTCGCGACCGACACGTCGGGTTCACACTCGGACCTCGGCGGCAATCGCACGGGAGCTTCGGTCCGAAGATGCCATCCGCTGGGCATGAGCCGTGCCAGCTCGTCCCGGACATGGCTCGCAGCCAGCACATGGGGTGGATTCCTGGTCACTTTCGATACCAGCAATCCGTTGATGAGGAGAATCCGATCGCGCCTGGTGAATACGCCCGAGTTGACCATCGCCTCGTAGTGCTCGACTGTCAAACGAGCGAGCGGCCTGGGTATCCAGTCCGCTGAACGTACTGGCGGCGTCTGCTGCGCGGCCGTGGTCATTCGCGGTTCTCCATGAATCGTAAGAGCGACCCTATTTTGGCACGAGCGCCGCAGGCGCTCAATCGCGCTGGCGCGAATCTCGATTGTACCATGACGATCGTCTGCTGTTCCGTCAGCACTGATCGAAAAGCGAAGTCGCGACGCACGAACGAAACCCGCGCCGTCCCGTTTGACGCGCTGCGGCGCCGCTCCGGTCCACGCCGAGTCAACGCACGGCGCCATCTTTGACTTGACGCTCAGGGCTCAGCCCGCCAGAGGCGAACCGACCCGTCATGCGCGGCCGAGCCCAGGATCGAGCCGTCGGGCGAAAACGCCAGGGCATTGATCTGCACCTGATGAGCGGCGAGATTGACCAGCTCCTGACCGGTGACCGGGTCCCAGAAACCGATCGAGCCATTGAGGCCGGCGGCCGCCAGCGCTGAACCGTCGGCGGTGAACGCGACCTGAAACAGCTTTTCGCCGTCGCTGTGAATCACCCGGAGCGGAGTCGACCGCTCGATGTCCCAGACGGTGATCGCCCCGGAATGATCGGCCGCGGCGAGGGTCTGGCCGTCGGGCGCAAACGAGATCGCCATCACGTTCGCCCGATTGGCGAGCACTCGACACGGTGATGGTGTCTCGCCACCGATTGGTCCCACTTGCCACAAACGGACGTCGCCGTCGTTCCCAGCCGACGCGAGAGTCTTGCCATCGGGTGAAAATGCCAGCGCGTGCACTGTGTCGGCGTGGCCTACGAGCCGTTGACGCTCGCGCCAATCGGCGACCTCCCAGAGCCGCACGGTGCCGTCGTTGCTCGCGGTCGCGAGGAGCCTGCCGCCAGGCTCGAAGGCCACCGAACGCACGTGCCCGGTGTGTCCCTTCAGGGTCGCGATGCGCTGGCCGTTTGACGCGTTCCAGATCCGCACGTTGCCGGTCGAAACAAAGTGGCCCGAGACAAGGAAACGACCGTCGGGTGAATAGGCGAGGGAACCGACCGTGCCGTGCCCCCCGCGCCAGGCTCTGATCAATTCGCCAGTCGTTGAGTTCCAGAGTTTGATCGTCGCATCGCTGCTCGAGTCGTCACTTCCGCTGGCCAGCGTGCGTCCATCGGGCGCGAAGGCCAGCGACCATGCTTCGGCCTTGTGGCCCGTGGGCTGGCGATTCTTGTCGTCTGCTTCCCCGCTAAGCCGCCACTGTCGAACGCTTGACTTGCTCGAAATGATCAGTGATCGACCGTCGGGGAGAAACACCAGGTTGCCGACCTCCTCGGCCCGGCCGGGAAATGTCATGAGCCGCTCCGCCGTCCGGATATCCCAGATCGAGACGGGATCGGGCTCGCGTGCCTTGGCGATCCCGAAAATAGCGGTCGCAAGCCGGGTGCTATCGGGTGAGAAGGCAATCTCCGAATAGCGTGGATGTTCCGCCTTCGCGGTGCCGATTCGCCGGACCGCACCTGAACGGCGATCAATCAGGTGAATGCCTTCGCGGTGATCAACGGCCGCCAGCGTCGACCCGTCGGGACTGAAATACAAGCGGTAAATACCATCAGGCACAACATGCGTCGCCAGCAATTTACCCGTCCCAGCGT
Source organism: uncultured Planctomycetota bacterium (assembly GCA_963818265.1). Classification (GTDB taxonomy): domain Bacteria; phylum Planctomycetota; class Planctomycetia; order Isosphaerales; family Isosphaeraceae; genus CAWFRS01. Next base: position 68,293 of record CAWFRS010000008.1, read on the forward strand.
CCCAGACGATCAAGCTGCCACCCGGGTCTGTTACAGCGGCTACCATTTTCGTGCCGGTGGAATACGTAAACGCATCAAACCTCTGGCCGTTGACCTCGGCCCGAAATTCACGAACCGGCTTGCCGGTGCGTGCATCCCGAAGGACGATCACCGTACTGTTCTCGAGCGTCGGAAACTCCGCCCCATTCGACGCATCATCGAAGGAGAATCCCGCCGTAAACTCTCCAAGTAAACAGGTCGGCGACGATTCGCCATTGAGACTCCAGAGCCGGATAATCCCCGCAGCCGTATCACTGGCCGCACCCAGAAATCTCCCTGTCGGCAAGAACGCGCATCCCTTGTAGAGGAAGTCACGCCCCATCGGCAGCCGCGCCAGTCGACGTCCGGTGGCGACCACCCAGATCGAAAATTGACTGCCGGATCGGTCGCCTTCAAGACAATCTGGCGAGGCGATAAGCGAACCGTCGGGCGAAAAAATGGGACGTCCGACCTGGCCTACTGATGGTTCCATGTCACGAACGGATGCGCCAGAGGCGACGTCCCAGAGCCGCAAGCCTCCTGTCCCGTCGCTGATGGCGAGTTGCTTGCCATCGCGCGAAAGCCCCATCTCGATGCGTCGCCTTGGGCCAAAGACGACGATGATATTGCGGCGTGCCTGATGCCACAGGTGGCGCCAGATAAAGCCGCTCGCCGTCTCGCCATCGGCGTTCCGCCGCATCTCGCGGAGGATCTCCTGCGCTCGTTCAGGTTGTCCCGAGGCAACCGCCTGAGACGCCAGTTGAAGTTGTGCGCCCATCGCATGCCGTTGTAAAGTCCGGGCGTGTTGCCGTGCCTCTTGAGCCAGATTCTGCCCCTCGCGAGCATGCCCATCGGCCCGGTCTCTTTCCGTGGCAAGACGCTCGTTGAGCACGCGCAACCGCGAGTTCGACCACAACGCGGTCGCGATGGCTCCGACAAGCAGCAGTGCGGCGCAGCAGGCAACCACCCCGACGGCCCTTCGATGCCGCTTCAATCGCTTGATCATTCGTGCCGCCGGCGTGAGCGGCCGCGCCCGGATCGGTTGATCGGCCAGGAAGCTTGCGAGATCAGCGGCCAGCTCGCCAGGGGTCGCGTATCGCTCGATCGGGTCGCGGCGCAATGCCTTGAGCACAATTGTTCTTATGTCAATGGGAATGGCCGCGTCGAGCGTGCGCGAAAAACGCGGCTCGTCGGCGAGGATTTCGAGCAAGAGCTCGGCCCCGCAATCTCCGTCGAACGCCGGCCGGAGGGTGAGCAGCTCGTACAGGGTCGCGCCCAGCGAATAAACGTCGCTCCGCGCATCGACCGTGCCGCGCCGCCCCATCGCCTGTTCGGGGCTCAGGTAGCGCAAGGTCCCAAGCATGTCGCCGCTGGCGGTCAAGTCGCTGTCACCGCGAATGCGGGCGAGCCCGAAATCGGCCACCCAGAGACGTTGCGTGTAATCGACCAGCAGGTTCGAAGGCTTGATATCCCGGTGCAAGACCTCGTTGCGATGGGCATAGTCGAGCACTCGGCGGCCTGTCGACCGAGCTCGGCGACGTCGCGCGGCGGCAGGCCGCCCGTCCCGTGCACCCGGCGTTCCGCGATCATTTCGGCCAAATTCTGGCCGTCAATCAAGCGCATCGCGAAATAGGGAACGCCTTGATCGGTTCCATAGGCGAAGATCGGGACGATATTGGGATGCTGGAGCAGCGCGGCGGCCTGGGCCTCGATCTCGAAGCGCCGCATTTGCCGGACGTCGAGCCGTGATGCCGGCGGCAGTACCTTCACGGCCACACGCCGACCCAGCGCGATCTGCGTTGCTTCGTAAACCACGCCGAGACCGCCGCGGCCGATCTCGCGGCCAAGCTGAAAATCTCCGAGAATCTCCGGCGGACGCCCGAACGACGCCGTGCTCTCTTCGGTCGCCTGATCGTCGGCAAACACGGTAAGAACCCGGATCGCGCCTAGCAGCTCACGAAATTCGTCCGCGTCGTCGTCGTCGCGGTGTTCATGCGCGCGATGCATCTGGCATCTCGCCGCGCGTGATCTGCTCGGCCAGGGCGGCAATCTCATCGGCGAGCTCCTGCTCAGCGTTCTCCGTGTCGCGCCGCGAGTGTTCCATCACGGCGAGGCCGAGAGTTCCATCCCCAGCTCCTTGAGCATGTCGCGTAGTCGCCGGAGTGCGCGGAGATGCCGCATGTTGGCCGCACTCAGGCCGATTCCAAGAACGGCGGCAATCTCGTCAAACGCGAGTTGATCGACATACCGTAATCCGAGCACTTCGCGGTCCGCCTCGTCGATCCGCGACATCGCCGTGGCCACGATGCGTTGCCGTTCGGCGCAGGCGGCGCACCGTCCGGGAGTCGTGTCGTTAGCAGTGAGTCGGTCGATCAACAGTGTTGCGTTCGCGGTGTCACGCAACGGCCCGTCAATGCGCTGCTCGCGCCTGATTCCGCGGACCGACGATTTGACATGTTCCCGGTGCGTTCGGACCACCCGCTCGGCCGCGAGTCGATAGAGCCACGGGTAAAACGGCAAGGGCCTGTCGCGCAGATAGCCGGGCAGCTTCCGCGCGGCGTCGGCCAGCGTTTCCTGCACGATATCCGACGGGTCGAGCCGCGGCGACAATCTGCGATCGAGCCGCATGGCGATCATCTTGCGCAACCGATCACGATGCTTTTCAAACAGTTTCCGCACCGCGGTCATATCGCCATTGGTCGCATCACGCAGCAGCGCGTCCATTTCCGGATTCGTCGTCGTCGGGCTCGTGTTCGTCATCGGGCACGCCCTGAGGATTGCAATCGAGATGTTCCAGACGTTCTTAATTCTGACCGTCGCCGTGATTGCTTGCAAGCCTTGGATAGATTTTGTTTGGAAAGATATTTTTTGAAAAACGTGGTGATGTTTTTTCGTGGCGCGCAGGATCTGAAGGCAGAGGGGTCGCCATGGCTCTGGGGTTGGCGTCGTCCCTGGCATTGCGAAAGTATCAGCCCCCGGAGCCTCCACCAGGGAAGTGATGCATTCTGAAGTACGTGAAAGCTCAACCTGACACGCACCAATTCCGAAAATAGCGCGGTATGTCCCCTTTTGTCGTCCGTTGCCTCCGTTCCCGGCTTCCATCTCGACGTTCAAACAATGAGAGACCCATGCGAAAGACAAGAACGATTCAGCCGGCCGTCGATGGCCTGGAGACCCGCATTGCTCCGGGCACGTTCACACTGATCAACAAGACCACGGGCACAATGTACATTCAGTTCGTCCGGCACGATCCGTGGATATCAGGCCAGTCGGGCGACACGTCCTTCTCTGCCCCCACCCCAGCCTCCACCGAGCTGAATGGCTCGTATTCAATCAAACCCGGAGCGACTCGCAGTTTTTCATCGGGCGACTCCGCTTTTATCGCGCGCGTTACTAATTCCAGTGGAGGGGTAATCAAGTCTTCTGGACCCGGAGTCACCGCGGCGCCGTCGCAGTACACGGATCTCAAGACGGGCTACGACATTAAAATTGATGACGGATCTACGACCGCGAGTATCATGATCGGCGGCCACTACTACCCATCGATGCCCTACGCAAATTTGGGCGGCTCAACCGCAAAATCGCTTGGCATCAAATTGACGAGCGGATTCTATCGCTTTCCCAATACCGCGACCGTCACGATCAGCACCCCGGTCCTGCACACCGGACCCATAACGTTTGCAACCGAGGGTCACCACGGTGCCGCCTCAGCCTAAGCGCCCATCCGTAAAATTGGTGTCGCTTCGGTTCGGGAATGGTGATCACGAAGATCAGTTGACACTAATTTCTGCCTTCGCGGGAGCGGGCATCGTAGAAACCCGCTAACCCAGTTCGACCATTGAATTTGTTGAACAGCAGCGTCATCGGCGGTACGACCCGGATGGGAGGTGCGATCATGCTTGAGGTCGCGTCCGTGATTCAAGTTGATCGCGATAGACTCGGAGACTCGTCCGTGTTTTTCGGCACTCGGGTGCCCTTCCGTGCGATCATTGATTGTTTGAGGGGCAGCCAGCCTCTATCCGAGTTCCTGGGAGATTTCCCAACAATCTCCCGCGATCAAGCCGTTACGGTGCTTCGTATGGCGGCGCACGCCTTGGCGGACGATGCGTGCTCTGCTTGACGGATGCTCACCGAAGCGGCTCGCGCGGGAATCGCTGGGGCTCGCTATGCGGACGGTGCCGCAAGAGGGCTGGGCGAACAAGAAGAATGGCGAGCGACTTGCAGCGATGGCGGCGGCGGGGTTTGAGATGGAGTTGACGTGGATCAGCGGATTCGATTCCAGCAAAACTTCTAGGCGCCCGGTGGGGCGATCGTCCTGATAACCGCGGCCAGCAGGCAACTCACCGACCTGATCCCTCTGGTCCCCAAGGTTTTGGCCTTCCTGGGCACACTGCGCACCGGTGACGTGATTGAGGTTCGGACTTGACGGCGCACGGCGGGGGCTGACACTCTTTTCCAAAAGTCGCGTTTCATCGCTGAGACGCTCGGCTTCATTTCTGCTTCTTTCCCGAGCCTTCCGTTCCACGGGCGGTGCGGTTGCACATCACAGGCCGGAATGTGCCCAGCGCTACAGGCTCATTGCGCACTCGTTCAACTCACAATGCCCCGGTTTCCCTGGCCCATTCCAATCGTCCATGAGCCAGCGGCGATTTTTTTGAAAAAACTTCCGAAAAGCCTGTGACGTTTTCGCGCACTGCGCAGGATTAGAACGGGGAGCCTGTCGTCGCCGACGCTGGAGAACGCGCGGCAGGCTGAATGTCGCTCGCGAAATCGGTTGATCAGATCCATTTCGACGCGATTGATTCCGATCGGTGCGTCTTCGGATTGTTCAAGGTCGTTCGACGCGTTCCCACTCCGCCAGCAAGGTGTGCCACGGCCGGGGTGAAGCAAGCACGACCGTCCAAGCTTGCGCGGCTCGGTCGATGTGAGACGCGAAGCAGAACGAATATCTGTTCTTTTTTCTCATACCCGGCGCGCTGAAGATCGCCGCATTAACGATCCTGACCCATTCTGGAGGTGCTTCCATGTTCAAGAAACGCAGCGGCTTCACGCTCATCGAGCTCCTGGTCGTGATCGCGATCATCGCGGTCCTGATCGCTTTGCTCCTCCCCGCGGTTCAGGCGGCTCGCGAGGCGGCGCGGCGGATGCAGTGCGTCAACAACGTGAAGCAACTGGGCCTGGCTATTCACAATTACGAATCGACCCACGCGACGCTTCCGATCGGCCGCGTGTGGACTCCACTTCCAGGAATTCCCTTTCCAGGGTTTTTCATGGGCTGTCAGAACACCAACTGGTTTACCCAGCTCTTGCCACAGCTCGAGCAGCCGGCAATCTACAACGCGTTCAATTTCAACATCGGTCTCGAGGGATTCACCGATCCGACAGGGATGCCTTTCGGATTCCGCGTCAACGTGACGGCTTACGGCACCAGGATCACATCGATGCTGTGTCCGAGTGACGAAGCACGCGACTTTCAGATCACCTGGCCGACCAACGGTTATCTGCTCGTCTTTCCGCGTGGCAACTACATGGCGAGCTGGGGAAACACGGTCTGGAGCCAGCAGAACACCGCGGGCGGGACCGCGACGCTGAATCTGCCAGTCACCTATCGTCAGTCCGCTTTCGGCCATCAGGCCGTCCGCCTCGCAAACGTCACTGACGGGACGAGCTCGACGATCTTCACCGGCGAGCAACGGCAAGGCATGGCGAACGATGCGCGGGGCGCGGTCTGGACCTTGGCGGGCATCTTCATGTCTCGGTTCACCCCAAACGGCACTCGTGATTTCTATGGGGTCGCGGATCCTCCCGGAGGCGGCGGCGATCGGCTCGGGGATGCGTTCTGCGTGAGCGAACCGGGCAACGGTCTGCCTTGCCTCAATAACGTCCCGTTTCCTTACTACGATTACTACTCGTCGTCGCGCAGTCGCCACCCCGGGGGGGTCAATACTGGGTTTGGCGATGGCTCGGTTCGGTTTGTCAAGAACACGATTGACGGCGGCATCTGGGTCGCTCTGAACTCGGTCGCAGGCAGTGAAGTGATTTCGTCCGATTCACTCTGAGCGTCTTCGGGACGCCGCGGCCAACCAGTACGGTTGGGCTCATCCCGTTAACTTGCGAGGTCGCCCGCGGCAGCATTTCTTGGAACGGACAGGGCACGTTTCTGTTACCGATCGTGTTGGGCCACGGCCATTCCTCAAGCCGATTGGCCACGGACGCCGCGGGCAGAGAACGGCGCAGGTTTCGTTGCCGCTTTTTCGACAACGATTCCTGTTTTCTAGCAGGAATTCCGTCGCAAAGCTGACAGGCTCTCGTCAAATTTGTTTCCGATTAACGCGCCGGGTCCGTTCAAAGTGAACGCCGGCCCATCGGAGCCTCAACCGCGCAAAAACGAGTCTCAGCCCGCATCAGGAGGATGTCGCCTTGGACGCAGTCCTCTGCTCCGAATCCACGCGTCGTCCCCGTCCTTGGGGAACGAAAAAATCGACAAGTGTGCGTTGCAAAAGCGTAGCGCCAAAGGAGGATGATCCGTGGCGATATCAAAAGCCCGATGACCGAACATCTCGCCGGCAATACTCGCGTCTCGACCGACGCTCGCGATCTGACAGTGCGAAACTCGGCACCGGTGTTCACATCGTTCGTCGCTTATATCACTGGGCGAAGCGTCCGACGCAAGTTTGAACGCATCCGTAAAGTCTGGCCCGGGGGAGGGTCGTCATGAGCACGGATCGTCGGTCGGTACGGGATTCACTGACCATCTCGATCGAGAGCGCGATCGATAAGGTATGCAACCGTTACGAGGCCGCCTGGAAGGCAGGCGAGAATCCACAGATCGAAACGTATCTGGCTGGCGAGCCCGAGACGGAGCGGCCGAGCTTGCTTCGTGGTCTCCTCAGGCTGGAACTCAAGCTCTGCAAGCGACATGGTAAGCCCACCAAGCCCAGGGAATACTTCGCGCGGTTTCCGGGTTTCACCAATCTTGTCGAGGAGGCATTCGGCGAGCTGAGCCAGTCTGAAACCACAGAGGCGACAACCGAACCGGGTTCAAGCGACAGCGAAGTGGCCGGCGTCAGCCTCGTGGTGTCGCAGGCCGATCCGAACTCACGCAGGGACGCCGCAACTCGCGATGTCTCTGGTGCAGGAAGAGTCGAACCGGCTCTGGAACTGGACAAGAGTGAGCCACCAAATCGGTTCACGAAAACCCAGAGCTTGCTCAAATCGACGGGTCGCCAGGCGCAGTTCGGCCGTTACCGGCTACTCCGCGTGCTGGGGCAAGGGGCGTTTGGTCGCGTCCACCTCGCATTCGACGAAGAGCCTCAAACGTCAGGTCGCGATCAAGGAGCCGAACCCCGAGCGGTTCCAGCACCCGGGCGACGCCGAAGTGTATCTTGTCGAAGCACGCACGGCGGCGACTCTCGACCACCCCAACCTCGTGCCGGTGTATGACGTCGGACGCACGGCGGAAGGCTCGGTGTATGTCGTCTCCAAGTTCATCGAGGGACGCACGCTTGCCGACCTTATCGACGACGAGCCGACTGCGGAGGAGGCGAGCCGCCTGGTGGCGGCGGTGGCCCGGGCCCTGGATCACGCCCACGGCAAGCGGCTGATCCACCGGGATGTGAAGCCTGCCAATATTCTGATCGAGGACACGACTGGAATTCCCTATGTTGCCGACTTCGGGCTGGCGATCAGCGAGGAAGCGTCGCTCAATGAGCGCAACATTGCCGGCACGCCCGCCTACATGAGCCCTGAACAGGTGCGCGGCGAGGGACACAGGCTCGATGGCCGCAGCGACATTTTCTCTCTGGGAGTGATCCTCTACGAGTTATTGACCGGCAAGCGGCCGTTTCGCGGCAGCACCATGATGGAAATCTTTCATCAGGTGACCTCGGCCGACCCGCCGCCCCCGCGTGCCTTCGATGAGGCGATCCCCGCCGAACTCGAGCGGATCTGTCTCAAGGCGCTGGCCAAGCGCGGCGTCGGATCGCTACGCCAGGGCGTCTGAGATGGCCGACGATCTTGGCCACTGGGGAGAAGGGCCGCGGACCGGTCAGAAGCAGGCCACGATCGTGCCACACGGCTTGCGGTCGTTCGGTCCCGACGACGCCGATTTCTTCCTCGACCTTCTACCGGGTTCCCGCGGTCGCGACGGCTTGCCCGAGAGCATCCGGTTCTGGAAAACCCGGATCGAACAGGCCGACTCCGATAAGACCTTTGACGTGGGGCTCATCTATGGTCCTTCTGGCTGCGGTAAGTCGTCACTCGTCAAGGCGGGCTTGCTGCCGCATCTGTCAAAGTTGATCGTCTCGATTTACGTCGAGGCGACAGCCGACGACACCGAGACTCGTCTGCTCCGCGGGCTTCGCAGGCATCTGCCCCACTTGCCCGACGACCTGGGGCTCGTCGAGACGTTCATGCTGCTACGCCGCGGCGGTGCCTTGGCTGACGGCCAGAAAGTCGTGGTGGTGATGGATCAGTTCGAGCAATGGCTACACGCGCGGCGGGCCGAGCCCGAGACCGAGCTGGTGCATGCGCTGCGGCAGTGCGACGGCGGCAAACTCCAGGCGATTGTCATGGTGCGCGACGATTTCTCGATGGCCGCGTCGCGGTTCATGCGCGAGCTCGAGACGCCGATCGTCGAGGGGCATAATTTCGCGACGACCGACCTGTTCGACCACAGTCATGCCGAGAAGGTGCTCGCAAAATTTGGCCAGGCGTTCGGCAAGCTTCCGGCACAGCTTGGCAGCATGAGCGCCTCCCAGAAGGAGTTTCTCAAAACGGTTGTCTCGGGCCTGGCTCAAGACGGCAAGGTCGTCTCCGTGCGGCTGGCGCTCTTCGCCGAGATGGTCAAGGACAAGCCCTGGATTTCGACCACACTCGACGAGGTCGGCGGCACCGAAGGGATCGGAGTCAACTTCCTGGAAGAGACCTTCGGCAGCCGCAAGGCCAACCCCGAGCACCGCCATCATCAGCAAGCCGCGCGGCAGGTCTTGAAGGCGCTGCTCCCCGAGGTTGGCACGGACATCAAAGGATACATGCGCTCGCAGGCCGAACTCATGAAAACAGCCGGCTATGAGACGTCCCCCGGCGCGTTTCGTGATTTGATCCGGGTCCTCGACGGCGCCTTGCGGTTGATCACGCCGACCGACCCTGACGGCTCGCGGAGCGACTCGGGGAGCGATCCCGAGACGAAGTTCTACCAGCTAACGCACGACTATCTCGTTCCGTCGTTGCGGGAGTGGCTGACCCGCAAACAAAAAGAGACCCGCCAGGGCCGAGCCGAGCTAAGGCTGGCCGAGTTATCCGCTTTGTGGAACGCCAAGCCAGAGAACCGACGCTTGCCGAGCTGGAGCGACTACCGTAAGATCCGCCGCTTCGTCGCACCCAAGGCCTGGACGAAAGACCAGAGCGTCATGATGCGTCGAGCGGCGAATTATCACGCCCAGGCCCTGGTCCGCCGGCTGCTGGACGCCGACCTCGCCGAGGTGCCGTCGATCGTGATCCAATTGCACCCGCTGCGCAATGACGCCACGCCCCTCTTGCGCAAGGAACACCAGGCGGCCGTCGAGCCGAGCCGGGCGAAGCTGCACACTTCGCTGGCCCTGCTACCGGGAGATGATGGTCAGATCGATTATCTCCATGAACAGCTCTTGCAGGCGGGAGCGAGCGACTTCCCGGTCATCCGTGATGCGCTGGCCGGGCATCGCGTGGCGCTGTCTGAGCGACTCTGGAACGAGGCGAGGTCGGGCGAGGATCGAGGTCGTCGCTTTCACGCGGCCGCGGCGCTCGCGACCTACGAGCCCGATGGTGCTGGTTGGCGCGACGTCCGCGAGCCGACCGCGCAGGCCTTGACGCTGGTGAAGCCCGAGTACCTGAGCGACTGGAAAGAGGCGCTGCGACCGGTCCGAGCCGAGTTGCTCGCCCCGCTATCGGCCATTTTTCGCGACCATGAACTCGGCGAATTGCAGCTCGCGCTGGCGACATCGGCCCTGGCGGATTACGCCGCGAACGATGTGCGGTTGCTGGTCGACCTGCTTTGCGACGCCGATCCCCAGCAATTCGCCGGGCTCTTTCCCGTGGTGGCCCGGCACGGCGAGGCCGCCATTGCCGAGCTGGAACGAGAACTGGAAAGAGTGGTCGAGCCGCGATGGACCGATCCGCCGCCGGAACTGGTCAGGCGCGAAATCCCCGCCGCGATCGAGCGCGTCATCGAGGTTTCGGCCGGCATGGTGACGGAGCGCTTCGCTTTCTGTCAGGAGATGACGCAGGCACGATTCCGCGACGTGGTCGAGGAACTCGAGAAATGCGGCTATCGGCCCACGCGTCTCCGGCCGTATTTCGCGGGCCGCTCGCTGCTTGTGGCGGCGGTCTGGACGCGCGACGGTCGTCCGTGGCACTGGCTGGCCGACGCTGATCCCGAGCAGCTTCGATCCCGCGACGCGCAGCTACGCGGAGCAGGGTTCCTTCCGATCGACGTGGCCGCGGCCTGCGCCGGGAAAGACAGGCGCCCCAGCTACAGCGCTCTCTGGGAGAAAGGCGACGAACGGGATGTCGGTGAGACCGAGTTCCGCCTCATGGCCGGGTGTGTCGATGAACAACAGCAGCAGGCGCAAAACGCGCTCGTCGAAGACAAGTTCAACTGCCAGGTTGCGAACGCGGTCGTTGACGATCAGGGTCAACCTCACGCTTGCAGTCTGTGGACCAGGCGTCAGGACCAGCAGAAGTCGACCTCGCGCGTTTTCCACGGCCTCGCTCGGGAATTTCTGAAGGATGACTGTCCCGGTTTTCTCCTCACGCACGCCCAGTTAGCTCGCTGGCCGGGCGGGGATGACGGTTCCGACGTCCTTGACATCGTCACGACCGCTTTGTGGAACGTCAGCACGCAGTTCGAGTCGAAGGTACTCCATGCGCTGACGCCAGATGAGTTGCGCGAGGCCGCTCCCGCCCTGGCGGCCGAGGGTTATCGACCCCTGTCGATTTCGGCGGCGGGCGGCGAGCCGACCAGCGGCGCAGGTGACGACTCCACCCGGACCACTTGCGTCTGGTATCGACCGCTCGTTCCCGAAGAGGCTAAGGACCACCTGGCGCGGCGCCAGGCCAATGCCGGTGCGGCCTTGCTGCGGCTCGAACAGGAACGCAAGGTGTGGCCGATGCTCCGTCTTCGCCCCGACCCGCGGGTGCGCAGCTACCTGATCCATCGCATGGGACCGCTCGGCACCGACCCGAATCGGGTGCTCGACCAGATCGAAAAGGCGGATGACGTTTCCGTCCGGCGCGCCTTGATCCTGATCATGGGCGAGTTCAGCGAACTTCAAGTTCCGCAGTCTCGACGGGCGGGATTGGTCTCGCGAATGCTCGGCCTGTATGCCGACGATCCCGATCCAGGAATCCACGGCGCGGTCGCGTGGGCCCTGAGGCGGTGGGGACGAGAGGGAGACCTCGCGGAGATCGATCGCCAGTTCGCCACGGGTTCGCCCGTAGCGGGGCGTCGATGGTACGTGAACCGGCGAGGTCGAACGCTTGTCATCGTCGCGCCGCAGGGCGAGTTTCTTGTCGGATCGCCACCGACGGAAATCGGCCGCGAGGGAGGGCCCGAAGGCGACATCGAGATGCAACGACTCGTGCGGATCGATCACGCATTCGCCATCATGACCCAGCAAGTGATGGTGGCGGAATTCCTTCGATTTCGAAAGGACCATTTCTACCGCAAGTACTTCTCCCCGGAACCAGGTTGCCCGGTGAACAACGTGACCTGGTATGACGCGATCGCTTACTGCAACTGGCTCAACGAGCAGGAGGGTATTCCCGAGGACCAGTGGTGTTACCAGCCTAACGATTCGGGACAGTACGCACAGGGAATGAAGGTCGTGCCCGATGCGCTGCGCCGCACGGGTTACCGTCTTCCGACCGAGGAGGAGTGGGAATTTGCGTGCCGTGTCGGAGCCGTCACGAGCCGGTTCTACGGGCAAGACTTGGACCTGGACAACCACTACGCTTGTAGCGTGCAAAACTCGATGGGACGCCGCACCGCTCTGGTCGCGAGCTACAAGCCCAACGACCTGGGCTTATTCGACATGTTGGGCAACACCCTCGAGTGGTCACACTCGTTGTTTCGCGAACCCTCAGTGTGCGCGCAGAGACAACTCCGGAAAAGGACCCATTCCAGCGGAAACCGTGCTGGACCGACACATGCGAACTCTGAAGGGGGCAACCCTGGCCCACCCTCCGGAAACGATCCGTGCGGCTTTCGTCGACCTCTACCCTCCGAGTGCTACGGTTTACGGAGTTGGTCTCCGAGTGAGCCGGACCTACCCGGTCGACGAGATTTCCCGTGACGGCATGGAAATGAGAGACGAGCATCGATTGACGTTACGAAGCACGCTTTCCATCACGCCTGACGTTCAGACACGAACCTGCTACCGGACCGGACACAAGGCGAATTTCCCGCTCTTCGCGTTCGGAATCCGGGCGGCAAGGACGGTGAACTGATGGCCGCGGGAACACTGACTTCGCCCCCGTATTTCGCGGCCCAACGCGATCGCCCGCGAGCCGGCGGCGATTGTTTTGAAAAAAACAGAAAAGCCGGTGACGTTTTCCCGCGATGCGCAGGATTAGGAACAGCGAGCCTCTCGCTGCCAGCGTGAGAGAACGCGCAACGGGCCAGCGGTCGCTCGCGAAATCAGTCGCCGAGACCCTTTTCGATCAAATGATTCGAATTGATTCCAATCGGTGCGTCTTTGGATTGTTCCAGACGGTTTGACGCGATTTTACCCCGCCGCTCTTGCACGGCTGGGTCGAAGTGAAGACGCGAGACCATCATCCATGGCGGTTCTCTGTTTCCGTCCTCGGCGCGCTGAAAATCGCCGTACTAATCACCCGACTCATTCCGGAGGTGATTCCATGCTCAAGAGACGCGGCGGTTTTACGCTCATCGAACTTCTGGTCGTGATCGCGATCATCGCGGTCTTGATCGCTTTGCTCCTCCCCGCGGTCCAAGCGGCGCGGCGGGCTCAGTGCATCAATAACGTGAAGCCGTTGGGCGTGGCGATTATGAACTGCGACGTCTCCTTCCCGTTCCTCGATGTTTACACGGGCTCGCGCAGCCGGCATCCCGGCGGAGTGAACGCCGGCTTTGGTGATGGCTCGGTGCACTTCATCAAGGATTCGATCAGTCCGGCGATCTGGATCGGGCTCAACACGATCAATGGCGGCGAGGTTCTGTCATCCGACTCGTACTGATTCAAATTCGCTTATCATATTTGGATATGAGGCAAAGACGATGGCGATTTCCCGGGCGGACGTGACGACGGATCATGTCGCGGACGCGACCGCGGCTCATGACATGAGCCATGGTGGGCTCGCTGCCTGGGAAGAGCCGCGCGCCGATGTCGACCGGGGCACGCGTGGCTCGACGGCCGCGACCGATGCGACGACCGACCACGAAGACTCAAGCCCGGATGCCGCCACTGCGGGCGCTCACGAATTGCGGCACGAGCGCTTTCAGATCGGCGACATCCTGGGCGAGGGGGGCATGGGTGTCGTCTACCGCGCCCGCGATACCCGCGATGGCCGCGACGTGGCGCTCAAGCTGATGAAAGGGACGCTCGCCGGCTCGGCCCGGCGAAGGTTCGAGCGCGAGTTCCGCTCGCTCTCGACTCTGCACCATCCCCACTGCCTCGGAGTTTACGACTACGGAGAACTGGCGGGCAGTCCGTTCTTCACGATGGAACTGTTCCTGGGAAGGCCCATCACCAGCCTGGCTGGTCGCAGTCTCCCCGAAGTGCTCGACGCGCTGCTACAACTGACCCATGCGCTTGACTACATCCATGGCCACGGAATCGTTCATCGAGACGTGAAACCGTCGAACATTCTGGTGCGTCCAGAGACGCGTTCCGACGGTTCGACGCATTTTGAAACGCGTCTCATGGACTTCGGCCTGGCCAAATACTACGGCGTGAAGACGTCGTTGTCCGCGGAGGCGGGGTTCGTGGGGACCGTGGCGTACTGCGCTCCCGAACAGATCAACCTCGACGAACTCGATCACCGGGCCGACCTCTACTGCCTGGGGCTGGTAAGCTACGAGATGCTCAGCGGCCGCTACGTGTTCCCCGAAGCGCGATTGGCGGGCGTGCGGCCGTTGATCCAGGCTCACCTCAACGATAAGCCCCGGCCCCTCCCCGAGGTGAATCCCGACGCCCCCGCGGCGATCGCTGACGTGGTGATGAAGTGCCTGCGCAAGCAACCGCGGAAGCGCCCGACTCGGCTGGGGTGCTGGCGCGGCGATCGCGGGGTATCTCGGGATTGACGAGCGGAGCATGGTTTCGGGCGTGTCGTTAATCGAGATGCAGCCCGGGCTTGCGGTGACCGGTTTCGTCTGCCGTACCAAGGAACAAGAAGCGATCCGCGAGGTGCTCCAACGTTGCCTGGTTGCTTCGAGCGGTCGCGATCAAGAGGTGCCCCCGTCGCTGGTCGTCGTGAGCGGCGAGCCGGGGATTGGCAAAAGCAGCATGGTCAAGGAGTGCGACCGGATCGCGCGGCCACGGCTGCCAGGTTTACGAAGGCCGCTGCTTCGACGGCAATCTGTCCCCGTTCCAACCGTTCATCGAAATTCTCCGCCAGCTCATCGCCGAGATGCGGTTGCAGGAACGTCGCGAGACGGCGCCGCCGGCGGAGGTGGATTTGACCGGCACCCAGGTCTCCGGTCTGCCCGCGCAATCCCTGGTGCGATTGCTGGCGATCGTCAACGATTATCGCGGCGAGCTGCTGCGCATCGCTCCAGAACTGCGTAAATACCTCCCCGGCGAAGCCTATCAGCAGGTCGACTACGGCCGCGAAGCCGACTACATCTATCGCGCCCTGGCGGCATTCTTCCTCGAAGTCGCTACCCTCCAGCCGATCTGCCTGAGCTTCGAGGATCTCCAGTGGGCGGACAAGAGCTCGCTCGACCCGTTGCGCCATCTGGCAGCGGCGCTCGCCGAGTCCCGGAGGTCGGCATCGGATAGTTCCAGGGTCGCCCCCTGCTTGATCATCGTCGCCTCGGCCCGCACCGGCCACAACCAGCTCGAGTCGTTACTGGCTCAGCTTCGCGACCGCCGCCAAGTTCTGGACGTCCGCCTGACCCCGCTGTCGGAGACCGAAACGCGTGAGCTGATTGCACTGCGGCTCAACTGTCAGCCTGAGCATCTGTCCGACGATCTGGTCGCCCGGGTGCATGCGCTCTGTGGGGGCAACCCGTTCTTCGTCGCCGAGACTGTTCGGGACTGGTACGAGAAGGATGCGATCACCCGTAACGAAATCGGCTGGGTGTTGACTGGCGCGGCGACCGACACGTCCGACCTGCCGGAGACCGTGCGCGACGTGATGCGGCTGCGACTTCAAGGTCTGCTGCCCAAGGTCCAGCAGGTGGTGAACGCCGCGGCGGTGATCGGAGCCGTGGTGGACATCGATTTGCTCTGCGACGCCTTATCGGATCTCAGCGAGTCGGACGTACTCGACGCGATTGATTTGCTCATTCCGCGCCGCGTGTTTCGCGAGACGGGGAATGCTGGCCGGGTCGAATTCGTCCATGACCTCCTCCGGGAGCTCCCTTACGCCGAATTGACGGCATCGCGTCGCCGGAGTCTGCACCGGCGTGTGGGGGATTTGCTGGAACAACGCCGCGCGAAAGGCCAGACGGTCGCCTCCGCCGTTCTGGCTGATCACTTTCGCAACGCGGAGGACCCCTTGAAGGCGTTTACTTACACGACTGAGGCCGCCGAGGCCGCGCTCGAGGCCTACGCCTTCAACAACGCGATCGGCCAGTTGACCGAGGCCCAGAAGCTCTTGCCTGACACGGCCGACAAGGCGACGCGTTACCGCCTGTGCGACATGCTCGGCGCCGCTTATAGTTCGTCGGGTCGGCTCGACGACGCGGCAAGGGCGTACACATACGCTCTGGACCATGCCGGCGATTGCTTTGATCGGGCAAGAGCCCAGCAGGGAATGGGCTCAGCGTATCACCGGAAAGGCGACTATGGCGACGCGACCCGCCATTTCGAAATTGCCTTGCGAGAGCTCGGATACCCTCGCCCTCAGAGCGTCATCGGACTGGTGCTCGCGATCTGGCGGGCCTCGTTTTACCTGCACATGGTCCCATCCTGGCTCACTTTTGGTAAGTGCACGCCCGATCAAATCCGAAGCATCGAGATTGCGGTCGCAACGTATCTCCGCATGGCCCAGATGTCGATGGATAGCATGCTCAATTACTGTTACTGCTCGTACAGTCTTGCGGCCCTGTCGAAGCAGTCGGGGAAGCCCGAGATCGTTGCTGCGGGCTATTCGAAGATTTTCTATAGTTGGGGCCTTTTTTCTCTCGGCGGGTTCATGAAGGGCTTCATGCGTCGCGCCGAAAGAGCGGCCGAATCCTGTGGTCGGGCCGAGGTGCAGGCGCTGACGAGAGCGCACGTTGGTGGCGTGCACTATTTCAGAGGCCGACTCGTCGATGCCGAGACAGACCTCCGCGAGGCGGTCGGTACGCTCGACAAGGTCGGGGACTGGTTTGGGATCTTCTCCCACCACATGCTGAGACACCTCTATTCGATTCGTGGTGACATCCCGATGGAACTCGCCGAGGCCGAGGTCGAGATCGCAGACGCCGAAAGGCGTGGCGACGCGGAAATCCTGGCTTACGGGCAATATGGGAAAGCTGCCGCTCTGGCCAGGTCTGGACGTACCGAGGAGGCAAAAGAACTGGTGGCCCCCGCAGTCCAATCGCTCATCGCTCGTGGGTCGATCGCGCGACTCATTGCGTACGGCCATCTTGGCTTCATAAGGCTCCAGGCGTCTGATTACACCGGCGCACACGCCGCACTCGAGGAATCGAGGGCGATCGTGATTCGAACATGCGGTCTGTTCGAGTTTGCGGGGCCAACCTATCCGTTACTTGTCGAGAGCCTGCTCGGCCCCCGCTGGGTTGAGGCTCGAGGCGGTCCGAGTCGCGCCGTTGCATGGAAGGCCTGCCGCGAGGCTTGGTTCGCCCGTTTCGTCGCCTGGCGATTCCCAAACTATCATCCGCACGCACTTCGAGTCAGCGGCCGCGCCTCATACGCCCTCGGCAAGAACAAGAAAGCGGCCCGCTATCTCGAACGTGCGATCATCGCAGCCGACAAGCTCGGCGCCCGTTACGAGCTTGCCCGCGCCCTTCTTGACGCCTCCCGGGTCATCCCCGACAAGGCCGCCGAGTACCGCCGCCGCGGCCAGCAACTCCTCGACGAGCTGGGGGCGACTGTCCCTGAGGCTGAGCGCTCTCTCGAACCGTGACCTGAAGTCGTGGCGAGGTACTGATTGATCTTGGATTGTCATCTTTTGAAATAAAGGTACGACCGATGCCGATTTCAAGGTCCGAAGCCACGACGGACCACGGTCCGGACGCGACCGCGGCGTATGAGGTGGGCCTTGGTGGGCTCGATCCGCGGGAGGAACCGCGCGCCCGGGTCGACCCGAAAATGCGCGGCCCGATCTCTGCGACCGACGCCACGACTGACCATGAAGATTCGAGCCCCGACACCGCCGAAACGGGTGCGCACGAATTGCGGCACGAGCGTTTTGAGATCGGGAACGTGCTCGGTGAGGGGGGCATGGGTGTCGTCTATCGCGCGCGCGACACGCGTGATGGCCGCGAGCTGGCGCTCAAGCTCATGAAGGGCTCGCTGGCCGGCACGGCCCGGCGGCGGTTCGAGCGCGAGTTTCGTTCGCTGGCGAGTTTGCACCATCCGCATTGCCTCAACGTGTTTGATTATGGCGAGCTCGACCGCGGGCCGTTCTTCACGATGGAACTGTTCCAGGGGCGGCCGATCACCAG
Source organism: uncultured Planctomycetota bacterium (assembly GCA_963818265.1). GTDB lineage: Bacteria > Planctomycetota > Planctomycetia > Isosphaerales > Isosphaeraceae > CAWFRS01. Next base: position 86,147 of record CAWFRS010000008.1, read on the forward strand.
CCTGGCCGGCCGCGGTGTCGAGGCCGTGCTCGAGCCTTTGCTGCAAGTGACCCTGGCCCTTGACTACATCCACAATCAAGGAATCGTGCACCGCGACGTCAAGCCGTCGAACATCCTGGTTCGTCCGGCGACCGGGCTCAACGGCCAGCCGGGGTTCGAGGCCAAGCTCATGGACTTTGGCCTGGCCAAGTATTATGGCGTCAAGTCGTCGCTCTCGGCCGAGGCCGGGTTTGTCGGCACGGTCGCGTATTGCGCTCCCGAGCAGCTCAACAACGACGAGCTCGACCACCGCGCCGACCTCTACTGTCTGGGCCTGGTCAGTTACGAGCTTCTATCCGGCCGTTATCCGTTTCCCCAGGCGCGGCTCGACGGGATCCGCGCTTTGATGCGGGCCCAGTTGAATGACAAGCCGCGGCCGTTGGCTGAGGTCAGCCCGGAACTTCCCGGCCCGATCGCCGACGCGGTAATGAAGTACCTCCGCAAGCAGCCGCGCCGCCGCCCCGACTCGGCCGCCTTGCTCCGCAACGCGATCGCCGCACACCTGGGGATTGATGATCAGACGGCCGTCTCGATCAGTGCCCTGGCGCCGGCCCGGCCGATGCTGTCGGTCGTCGGTTTCGTTTGTCGATCGGGAGAGCTCGAGGCGCTCGACGATACCTTGCGCCGTTGCTTGAGCCCCGCCGAAAAGAACGATTCAATGACGGGCGAGATGGAGGCACTGCCGTCGCTGATCATCGTCAGCGGCGAGCCCGGTATCGGCAAGAGCAGCGTCGTGCAAGAGGCCGAACGCCTCGCTCGCGGACATGGCTGCCAGGTCTACGAAGGCCGTTGTTTCGATGGCAATTTGTCTCCATTTCAACCCTTCGTCGAGATCATACGCCAGCTTGTCGCCGAGGTGCGCTTGCAAGAGCGCCGCGAAGCGGCAGCACCGCCCGACGAGGACATGACAGGCACGCACATCGCTGGAATGCCCGCCGAGTCGCTGCTAAAGCTGCTGGGTGTCGTCAACGACTACAGCGGCGAGCTACTCCGAATCGCGCCCGAGCTTCGCAAATACTTGCGCGGCGAAGTGTATCAGCAAGTCGATTTCGGCCGCGAAGCCGATTACATCTTCCGAGCTCTCTCCGCCTTCTTCCTCGAAATCGCGACGCTTCAGCCAATCTGCCTGAGTTTCGAGGATTTGCAGTGGGCGGATAGGAGTTCTCTTGACCTCTTGCGACATCTCGCATCGGACCTGGCCGAAGCCCGACGATCGGGGTTCGACGGCTCGATCTTGGCTCCAAGGTTAACGATCGTGGCCTCCGCCCGACCCGGCTACCCGACGCTCGAGGCCACCCTCGACCAGCTTCGCGAACGGCATCTCATCAAGGAGCTTCGGCTGGTTCCGCTGGCCCAAGCCGAGACAGGCGAATTGATCGCCTTACGGCTCAACTGCCGGGTCGAGGATTTGTCCACCGAATTGATTTCCCGCATCGACGAGCTTTGCGGAGGCAACCCGTTCTTCGTTTCCGAAACAGTGCGCGAGTGGTTCGAGAAAGACGCGATCACCAAGAGCGACAGCGGCTGGATATTGACGACCGAAGCGGCCAACGCCTCGGACCTGCCCGAGACGGTGCGCGACGTCATGCGTCTGCGGCTTCAAGGGCTGTCGGAAAAGGCTCAGCACGTTGTGGGGGCCGCTGCCGTCATCGGAGCTGTCGTCGACATCGACCTCTTGCGAGAAGTCTTGCACGACTTCACCGAGTCCGACGTGCTCGACGCCATCGACGTGCTTTTGCCGCGCCGCGTCTTCCGCGAGACAGGGAACGCCGGCCGCGTCGAGTTCGTGCATGACTTGCTCCGCGAGATGCCCTACGGCGACCTCTCGGCCACCCGCCGCCAGAGCCTCCACCGCCGCGTCGGCGAGCGGCTTGAAAGCCGACGATTGCAGCGACAGGCGGTCGCGCCGGCAGTCCTGGCCGAACACTTTCGCAACGCCGAAAACCGTCCGAAGGCCCTTGCCTACACGATCGAAGCGGCCGAGGCGGCGATGGAAGTTTATGCCTTCAAGAACGCGGCCTCGCTGTTCAACGACGCCCTCGCGCTCATGCCGGAGGCGACCGACGCTGCGACCAGATACCGTGTGTGGAAGAGGCTCGGCACCGCCTCCTGTGCCTCCGGCCTGTTCGACGAGGCGATTCACGCCTATCAGGAAGCCCTCGCATATGCCGGCGATCGGATCTCGCGAGCGACCGCCGAGTATGGGATCGGCGAGGTCTACCACCACAAAGCCGCCTACGCCGATGCGATCCGGCACCTCGATTGCGCTTTGCGAGAGCTGGGTTTGCCACGACCCACGACCGCCCTGGGCTTCATGCTCGACGCCTGTCGGGCGAGCCTCGTCGTCTACTTGCTTCCCGCGTGGCTTCGCTTGCCGGGGGGCGGCGCGGATCGCGATCCGCGGCTGAAATTGGCCTGCGACATCTACACTCAGGTTCTCCAGATAGCCGGCGTGGTGAGCGTTTTGCAATATATGCACGCGACCTACAGGTTCGCGTCGTTCGCCTTCCAGACGAGCGACCCAGAGCTTCATCATTATGCCTATTCCAAGTTCAGCCTCAACTGCGCCTGGTTCTCGCTGCATTTGATGTCCCGACACTACGTCCGACGGGCGGAGAAGGTGGCGCAGTCTTGCAAGAACACGCGCCTGACGGCGGTCGCTCGCGCGCACCTCTGGGTGCGCCTATTACTGTACTGGCAGTCTGGGTGAGGCCGAGATTCAGCTTCGGGCGGGCATCCCCACGCTCGACAAGTCCGGGGACTGGTTCGGAATCTTCGCACACCATACCCTCCGTCACATCCACGGGATCCGCGCAGAAACCGCATCCGAACTCGCCGAGGCGGAATGGGAGATCTCGACAGGCATGGCCCGCGGAGATCAAGAGACACGAAGTTGGGGTCAATACGGGAAGGCCCACGCCCTCGCGCGGACGGGGGAGTTTCCGCTGGCCCTGCAATTGGCTGAGACTTCGGTCGACAGCCTGATCGCACGATCGAGCCGGAACACCGTCGGGATCGGCTACGGGGTGCTGAGCTTCGTTCGCCTCCAGGCATCCGACTATGTCGGGGCACGCGAGGCCGCCGAGCGGTCGCGAAGCGCGAGCTTCCGGGCCTGTTGCGTTTTTGAATACGTGGGGACTGCGTTCCCGTTGCTCGTCGAAAGTCTACTCGGCCCATATTGGGCAGCAATGGAGGGCGGTCCAAGCCGAGCGGTCGCGAAGAAAGCCTGGCGTGAGGCCCAATTCGCCCGTTTCATCACCTGGCGATTCCCGAACTATCATCCGCACGCACTTCGAGTCAGCGGGCGCGCTGCCTACGCTCTCGGGAAGACAAAGAAGGCGGCGAGTTACCTGGAGCGTTCGATCGTCGCGGCCGAGAAACTCGGCGCCGCTACGACCTCGCCCGCGCCCTGCTCGACGCCGCCTGCGTCATCCCGGAAAAGGCCGACGACTACCGCCGCCGAAGCCAGCAACTCCTCGACGCACTCGGCGCCGTCGTCCCCGAGGCCGAGCGGCTGCATGGCAGTGGCACTGCGCGCTGAACGAAATAGGCTCGCACGATCTTGGGGCACACGATCGAACGCTTTGAATTCCCTCGTTCCTATCGTCCCCCCCTGCATTCATCACACGGCGGGCGAGTCACGCGAAGCGATCATGCGGGGATATCACGTCGAGATTGAGGATATCGAGGCGGCCATGTATCATGGCTGCGGAGCTGGCCCGGGAACGGGTCGTTCCCCTCGTTCCGGGCGCGGCGTGATGCGGTTCAAAGCCAACGAGGCCGCGCCGACGCCGCGGGCTGGCCATCGGAGCCATGATCGCGACATCTGGCTTCAACGGCCTGATCGTTTTTCGCGTGATCTCACTTGACCCGGACTGCGGGTCCGGCTTCCGCGAAAATCACACGCCTGATCACATGGTTCGTCTCGTCATGGAGTTCGCCGGATCCATGCATCTCAACTTGATAAAACACATTCGCATTCAATTGGTACTCGCCGGCCTTCTCGGACGCTCTCAACTTGCCTCGAAAGGTAAACCGGTTGTCGACGTGCGCACTCGGCTCCAACAATCCGAGAACCCGCGCGGATTTCCCGGCTTTCAGACTGATCTCGACCCATGACGGCGGTGTGTCTCCCTCCGCCACTGAAATCTCCACGCAGCATGCCAGCTTCTTGAGCGGCTTGACCACGGTTGGTTCACCAGGTTCGAGAATCGCGATCGTCGGTCGCGGCGGCTCGGAAGCGAGCGGTAAACCCGGTAGAAATGCCGGCGCGGGCGGCCCCTCGTGGGAGCAGCCCGACGACGCGTACACCATGACGCTGAGAAGCACGGACCAGGTCTTATAGCGTGCCATCGGAGATCACCTCATGGCCGGCATATGTACTCAAAGGTGCGCGACGGCGCGAGGCCAATCGTGTCACGGATCAAAATCACATGTCCGTCAACGAATAAGACATTGACACCCGACGGGTGACGGCTATAGGCGGCATACGATCCATGGTTCACCCCCGAACCATTGGTGCAAGAATGTCCTTTTGGGGGCAGATCGTGATTGAGTAACGTTTCCGCATATCCGCCAAAAATCCACGCACCGCGTTTCGCGAAAACGGTTGTTGCGGTCAACGGATTGACAGCGCGGCACGCGGCGACAAACTCGTCAAATTCGTCGGGCCTATTCAAGTCTTCCGTCGGAAACAGGGCGATTGCGGGATCACGGTTGATCGGTTGGATGAGTGAACCAATAATCCATTCCGAAGCGGCAGATGTGTTTGAAGTGCCGTCCGTGATAGCCGCGAGACCACGCGCCTGCCGCTGTGTGATCGGTATTGACGCATCGATAAACGGGCCATTATACCCAAATATTTGTGTCCCGTAACCGCCATTGCCCGCATAATGGGTGACAGCCAGCCAGTTGTCATTGAATAACGGGGTCGACGGACAGAGCAGCGCCGACAAAGTCGTCGAGGCACAGGTCCAGTTCGGAGTGTTGGGCCAAGGGCTTTCCCTCGCGCCCAGGCTGAAATTGATGTTGTTATAAAGAACGCCAGCATCAAGGTGGGGCAAGAGGTTCGAGAAGAGGGAGTAGCCCGTGCCGCTCTCGCCCTGGGGTAAGAGATTATGAGCGTCGACATAGGCATTGAGTGCCAGCCCGAGCTCGGTGCAGGTTGGCTGCGCACGAACTCCTGCGAGCGGCCTCGCGCGCGACTTGAACGGCCGGCACCAAGAGCGCAACGAGTAAACCAATGATGAACAGGGTAACAAGAAGCTCGACGAGTGTGAAACCTCGACGCGGTCGATAAGCGGGAGCCGCCGATTCGCGGCGTAATCGCCGGTTGTTTGAGATTATCATATGGAACTCTATGTACACGGACGGCGTCTGGCCACGTTCCGCATGCGAACGGACACAGATCGTCCTGATGAAGAGTGCCGCACGACAAAAGCGGAGCCTATCGCAACCTCCAACCTATTGCAATATGGCGCGGCGCCTTGCGGTATCCGGGGTTCATGCCAGAACGTCGCTCGCGCGGTTGGATCGCTCCCTGACCGGCAATACTCCGATTCCATGATCACCCGGATCCAGTGAAATGGAAGTCACGTCGAGGCAAATGTGTAAGATGATTATACGAACATTCAAAATCAAAAGCCGCGGATCGAAAATCTCATGGATTCCCATTTGGTCTACGCAGAGCCTAGGATCGACTACGACAGTTCGGCTTTCCGGGTCAGGGGCACACGCCATGAGTCGCTTTCGTTTTCATGTCGGAACGCTCGTCATTGTTGTGCTCCTTATTGGGTCAGGCTTGGCCGCGCTGAGGGAGTCGACCACATCTGGGACAGCACGGTGTTCACCATCACGTTGAGCGCCCTCTCGCGCTCGGTCCTTTAGGCAATTCATCGCTGTGGAACGTCACGATCGTTCTGGCTCGGGTTCGCTCTGGATGGCACGATCTATCTCGGGCTTTCGCTGGTTCCGCCCATCGAGTGCAGACTGATGACGACCAGGTAACTGCGCTATCTCGATTCCATGATGTCGCGGCCGGTTCCGGGCGGATTCGCCTATTTCGACTACGACAATCATGGATTGATGGACGCCTATCTCGTTGACTCGGAAAGGATCTCGATCCGTTCCGGAACCGGTCACTCCGGCGTGGGTTTTTCACGAAAACCAACCGGTGTCAACTTCAGAAGCAAGCCGGCCACGGGCAAAGTTTCGAGTTCGCTCAATACGTTACTGACATCCTTGCTCGGCGGATCATCCGGGTCCTCGGAGACCTTCGTTCGAATTGGCCACTCGCTGATGGCCCTGATCGTGGCCTTCGCGGGAGGCCACATTTCTCGCCATATCGAGGCGAGATCAGCTCAGCGGCTTTTGCGACGTGATCCTGATCCGGAATGAGTTCTGGCGACACACAGTCCATCCATCAGCAGCCGCCACAGGTCGTGATAGGCCTCATCAATGGCCGGGTTGGTCCACTCGCCGGCATGGGCCGGGTGGTGAAACCGTGAGGTGGCAAGGATCAACGCCCGAGCGGTGGCCACGGGATCAATGTCGCGGAACGCGCCTTTCCGCACGCCCGAGCGGATGATTGTTGCCACCAGTCCGACCAGGTGATCGACGTGAGCCTCGACGGCCGATCTGGCGTCGGCCGCGAGCGTTCGATAGGCGGCGAATAACTCGGGGTCGTCGGCCGCCCGCCGCCGTTTGATCGCGATCAGAGCGTCGAAAAATTCCCGCAATCGCAGGCAGGCAGGGCCCGGCCTGCCTGCGATGGCCCGCAGTGAAGGCATGGTCGCCTCCGCCCACCGGCCGACCACCAGGTTGCGGAGTTCGGCCTTGGTCGCCACGTGCCGGTAGACGGCCGCATGGCTGACCCCAAGCGCTCGGGCCACGTCGACGACCGTGGCCTTGGCCGGGCCAAACCGACGGATCACATCCTCGGCTGCGTCGAGGATCTGATCGCGCGTGAGTGGAGTTTCAGCAGGAGACATGGCCATATCTCAACAGCAGTCTCAGCCCACGTGATCCCCCCCCGCTCCGATAAGCGGCGGCGGGAGGGGCCAGCGAGTGAGCCTTGTATCGTCAATGCGCCGGCGCGACCGCCGTGCTCGCAACACCGTCGAGCTCCGCCAGGATTTCGGGCGAGAGCGTCAACTGCCCGCTCGCCAGATTCTCGCGGAGGTGGCTCAGCGATGATGTGCCAGGGATCAACAAGATATTGGGTGCCCGGTGCAGCAGCCAGGCTTGTGCGACCTGCATCGGCGTGCATCCGAGCCGGCCCGCGACTTCCGACAACGTGGACGACTGGAGCGGCGTGAACCCGCCGAGCGGAAAAAATGGCACGTATGCGATCCCCTGGCGCGCCAGGTCGTCGATCAGGGGATCGTCCTGGCGGCAGGCGACATTGTAGAAGTTTTGCACGCACACGATGTCGGTGATCGCCTGAGCCTCGGCGATCTGGGCGGCCGTGACGTTGCTCAGGCCGATATGGCGGATGAGCCCCTTGCGCTTGAGGTCGGCCAGAACCGTCACCTGCTCGGCGATGGAGCCCTCCAGGGGTCCGTGGGTCGATCCTATGGCGCGGTAATTGACGACATCAAGCGCCTCGACGCCCAGGTTGCGCAGGTTGTCGTGGACGCCGGCCGTGAGGTCCAGCGGCGTGATGGCCGGCTGCCATGACCCATCCGGCGGGCGGCGTGCCCCCAGCTTGGTGACGATCACCAGGTTTTCAGGATACGGGTGCAGCGCCTGCTTGATCATCTGGTTCGTGACGTGCGGGCCGTAAAAGTCGGACGTGTCGATATGGTCGACACCCGCCGCCACGGCCTCGCGAAGGACGGCGACCGCCCCCTCGGGGTCCCTGGGCGGCCCGAACACTCCGGGGCCCGCCAACTGCATCGCGCCATAGCCGATCCGATTGACCGTCATTGACGTACCGGGAAACGTGAACCGGCCGCCGAGCTTGGTTTCACTCATTTCGTGTGACTCCTTTTGAGTGTTGACACCGGGCAAGTCTAAGCAGTTGGTTACAGAAGTCAAGTATTGAAACTTGTAACATGCGGCATCGTCTCTGGTCCTGGTGCACGGGGGATCAGGACCAATGCGGTATTTCGTCTCGCGGGTCGCTGCATCTTTCGGGGGCCGAACGTTGAACCTCATGATCACTCGTCATTACACCTCCAAGGCACAGACGGCCGACTACCGATCGGCCAGCTTGCTGGACAGATAGAGGCGTGTCATCGTGCGCACCTCCGCCGCGGCTCCAGAACTCTCGGCGCTATCCTGGCCGGCCGCCAGCTCCTTCATGGTCCTCATGTTGTGCAATAGCACGATTGCCATGAAATGGGCCCGGTCCGGCGCAGTCGCGGCGAGCGGAGCATCAAGGTCAAGGCAATGTGGCGGAGGATCGCATCGCGGAATTCCCGCCGTTTGTCTGACGAGTCGGCATGCGACTCGAGCAACGCACTCATGGCCTGCGATTCGCCCTGAAATTCGATCAGCATGTCAACCAGGGCGTCTGCCAGCGCGTCAATCGGCATTGAAGAGCTCTGGCCATTGATCCTGGCGAACGCTTGGTCGACGTTCGCGCGGCACCCGTCGATCAATGCGTCCGCCAGGACTTCCTTGTTCGGGAAGAAGTGGTAGAGCGAGCCAACGAGGGCACCGGCACGCGCGGCGATCTCAGCCATGGTCGCCACTTCGTAGCCCTTCTCGGCGATCACCTTGGCTGCTGCCTCCAACAAGGCGGCGACACGCTCTTTGCCGGGGCGTCGGCGAGGTTCCAACCCATGTCGCTCGGAATTCTTACTCGGCTTATTTGAGGCCATGCTCAATTACCTTATTACTTGAGTTGAGACTCAAGCATTCTAGGTGGGGTGCTCGTGGATGTCAGCCGAATTGGGAAAAGTGTTGACTTTGAAAGCAGGAATGGTGCCGCAAGCTGCTCGCGAAAATGTGATGAGTTGGGATTGTTGGTGCGAACAGAACGGTGGGACGATGTGGGCATGTCGAAACAGTGATCTCTACTCGCTATGGCCATGTCATTCGATCGGAGGCGACGGGGATGCGGTGGCCGACGATCCGGTTCACGACCGAGCGGTTGATGCTCGCGATCGCGATCATCGCCGTCGGCCTCTGGGCCTTTGCGGAGTACCAGCGTAACGGAACGTATTACGCCTCGGGCTGGTGGGATGCCGAGCTCGAACTTTGGCGTGGCGACGCGACCATCTACCAAGGCGGCGGGCTCGTCATGGGAGACTCCTGCAGCATCGACCCGGAGACGGGACTACCCACGCGCCGTTGCGGCGGGTGCGTATCCCGTGTCGGGGATCGGGAGTGGGTGAACGGTCATAACGACCACATCGCGCAGTACATTCGCTGGCACGGACTGCCCAGGAACTCGCTCAGAGCTTGGCTACCCGAGTTATTTCACCTCTATCGGTCCTTCGAAGACGCATCGCAAACCCATGCGGCTGTGCGACTGCTCGCGGATGGGCCGACCGCGATCGCTCCCGACGGCGGAATCAGCGTGCGGCTTATTTCGGGCGTGAAGGACAACGGCGGTCCGGGCGGCGGGCGATCGCTGATCATCAGCGCCGGCAACCTCGTGCTCAACCAAGGGTCTTTCTCCCCTGACGACGCAGAAACTGACTTGCATTGGGGGCCAGCGAACTCTCGGCTTGTGATCATCCGGTCGATCGTCGGGAACACTTACCATTACGAGGCATACGACCTGAGGACCGGACGGTGCCTGCGCACAGAGACCTGGGATGAATGGCGACGCGGCTACTATCGCGACGGCAAGCCGTTCCCAAGCAAACAGAATTCACGCAAGGGAGCAGCCGGGACATCGTCGCGGCCGCCGGTCTCCGCCGAGCGACTTGCTCACTCGTCGAAAATCTCATTGAGCACCAAGGCCAATCGTGCGCCCGCCAGATACAGCCGCCGCCGCAGCGTGGCTACATTAGCATCGACATAGGTTTGCGAGAGCTTCTGCCCCGACTTGAGCCGCCGACCCGATTCGGGAACCTTGTAGGCTTCACGCGCGGCCAGCAGGCTTTCGGTCGCCCAATCCTCGATCGTTCCCTGCCGCGCGGTGGCGAGGGCGTCTTTATTCTGGGTCTCATAAGCCGCAAGCTCCTTGACCCAGAAATCCTCGGAGTGATTGATCCGCTCGATCATGCGCGTGTCCCAGAGACTGTGCATATTCGTGCCTTCATCGAAGAAGCGGACCTGGGTGCGATTGCCCCCCTTGTCGTTGTTGTCGCCGACATGCATCGGCATGTGTAAATCCTCGATGAAATGGACCAAGAACCGCAGGGCGATCCGCCGCTCCTCGATCGGCCGCGTCTTGTCGCGCACGACGACCTTGAAGTCATGAATCTTATCGATGATGTAACCCCGCTCGGCGTTATCACCGGCAAACAGCGAGTGATAACGGGGTTCGTCGAGTGGCACGTCGACATAGTGCCAGGGCGCCGACCTGGGATAGTCGCGGCGGTGCTCGTCGGCCCAGGTTGACGCATCGGCCAGGGTTTCCCCTTTCGCCAGGATCCCGGCGACAGCCGCCTTCGCCTTCGGCGTCAATCGGCTCTCGGCGAATCGGCCGATGGCTCGATGTCCCAGGAACCCCCACGCCCACGCGGAGGGGGCGATGCCCAGGATGACAACCAGTATCAAGCCGATGAGCCGCGATCGTTTTGCCATCCGGAAAGCCCCTGCACGAGATCACGATCATCGGCCTGACCGCGCGAAGCGCGCGGCGGCGATGCGGCGACCTGATTTCGCGGAGTATCTTCCCAGACTGCCGCGCCGTACACAAGCGGGCGCGTGCCGAGTTTGCTGCCCGAAGACAAGGCCGTGACCGCTGTAACACCTTGAGCAGAAACGAGTTACCAGGTCGAATTAGACACCGGATCCGGTCAGCCAAGTCTCTATACGCCCGACCTGACCGCTCTCACATTTCGCTGCCTCGGATTTCATAGATATTGATTTCGCGAGTGGTGGAGTTCGCGTTCTCCGAATCGGCGAAACCGACTATTCTCCGTCCGAACTTGCCGCTCGTGGAACAATCGCCCGGCCAGATCCGCGCACGGCCGCCGCCCATCGCAAGCCACGACGCACAACGCATGGGCTCGCCATTCGTGGTGGTGGCCTCATCAGGATGGAGGAAACGATGCGAAATCGAGCGCTGTTCCCATTTCGCCTGGGAACGATGCTGGTACTCGTGACCTTGATTCCGGCGGCGGACCGGGCGTCAGGCGCTGACAAGCCAGCCCCGAACACGAACAGTCTGATGGGAACGCGGGTTGTTCAGAAGGATCGACAATCTGTGATTCTCGGCGTCGAGGGCAAAAGAGACCGCAATGTGCCGCTCGAGATCTGGCGCGTCGAGAAAGTCGACGGGGTCAAGGCCTGGGTTCGCGGTGAGGAGTTTGGCATCTCGGGCTGGGCCGCCGTCGATCGGGTTGTCGCCGTCGATCAGGCCATGGCTTACTTTTCCGACCAGATTCGCGACCACCCAGGCAACGCGTTTGCCTTGATCATGTGCGCCATGCTCTGGGAAGATAAAGAGGAATTTGAGAAGGCAGTGGCCGACTGCAACGAAGCGATACGGATTGATCCCCGGTCGAATCTCGCCTTCGAATGCCGCGCTAGCGTTTTCTTGGATCGAGGCGAGAATGACAATGCCATTAGCGACTGTGACGCGGCTCTGCGATTGAATCCGACGAGTTTTGTCGCCCTGATGAGGCGTGGCCATGCGCTGGCGGCCAAACAGGACCTTGACCGCGCATTGAATGACTTCAACGAAGCCATCCGGATTGATGCGGAGCTGAGTGTGGCGTTCTTCTATCGTGGCGGCGTCTGGTTAAATAAGAAGGAACACGATAGGGCCGTCGCCGACTTCAATGAGGCGCTTCGGATCAATCCCCGTGACGCCGACGCACATGCCGCTCGGGCCGGCGCATTGTTTAACAAAATGGAATTCGACAGGTCGATCGCAGACTGCGATGCAGCGATCGCACTCGATCCGCGTCACGCCGAGGCCTATGCCGGCCGTGGCATTGCCTGGGCGTGCAAGCAAGATTACGAAAAGGCCATCGCCGATTTGACGGAGGCCATCCGTCTCAACCCCGACCAAACCTCGGCTTACACTGCTCGCGCCCAAATCTTCTGCGGGAAACAGCAGTACGACCGAGCGATCGCAGACCTTGATCAGTGCGTCCGACTCGAGTCGCAAAACTTTAGAATTTATCTGCTTCGGGCCGAGCTTCACGAAGCGCGAAAAGAATATGACAAAGTGATCGCCGATTGTACGGCCGTTCTCTTGCTCAAGCCCGACGACGGCAATGCCTACCGACTCAGGGCCGAGGCCTGGAAGTTCAAGAAGGATTTTGACAAAGTCGTCGCCGATTGCACGGCCGCCCTTCGAATTAACCCGAACGAGGCGGGCGTCCTCGACCTGAGAGCATTCGCATGGGCCACGAAGAAAGAACAAGACCGCGTCATTGTCGATTGCGATGCAGCCATTCGGATCAATCCTGGCGACGCCTATGCCTACCGACTCAGAGCGTGTGCGTGGGGGAATAAGCATGAGTACGACAAAGCCATCGCCGATTACACCGCGGCGATCAAGCTCAGCCCTGACTCTCCCGTTGCTTTCGAAGGCAGGGGCTACGCCTTGATCAAGAAGTTAGAATTCAATAAAGCGATCGAAGACTATGATGCGGCGATCCGGATCAATCCTCAAAAAGTGTCGTATTATAAAACACGCGGCTGGTTGTGGTCGCAAAAACGCGAATACGATAAGGCCATCGCGGATTACGACATGGCGATCCGACTCGACCCCAAGGATGACGACGCACGCCGTTTTCGCGACTTGAACATTCAGGAGAAGATTGCCGGGCCCAGTTACGACGCCAGTAAAGACGTTCTCATTCGACCGGCGGGCGCGACTGGTGGCGACAATCGGGGCCTGGATCATTTCGAGATTAGAGACGACAGAGACAAGATCAACCATTTCTACAAGTCTAAACCGCTAGAGCGTGCGAGCGAAGCCGCTCTCGATGGCCTTGAGGTCTTGACCGATATCAGCGTGCGGACTGCGTCGCTTGACTACGAGGTCGTCCCTGCTTCCGCGGGCCGGGACCTGTCGCCGGCCGCCAAGGCAACCCTGGAGGCGGATCGCGAGCCCGGCGCTCTTGTCTCACACATCGAGCTTATGACCAAAACCGCCGATATCCAGCAACAGATCAAAGAGGCATTGAGCACCGCCATTGGTAGTGAAAACCCTCAAGTAGCGAACCCGGATTCGGAGAGTGATGCGATGAGTCCGTTCGCGAATGTGCAATCGAAGAAGCCCGCGTTTTCGTCGCCGCCCGGTACGCCCTACACGGCCTCGGAATTCGTCTCGCGAGCGCGTGATTGGCTCGTCATCGGCAAGTTTGATAAAGTCATCGCCGACTGCAATCGGGCGATCGAGATCGGCTCGCGCGATCCGGCCATTTACGTCTACCGCGGCACGGCTTGGCTCGAAAAAGGGGACTATGCCAACGCGATTCTCGACTTCGATGACGCACTGCGAATCGAGCCGCGATCGATTGCGGCTCTGAGCAAGCTCGGCCTCGTGTGGCATCGCCAAGGACAGTTCAAGCGGGAGGCTCGAGGTGTACGCCGAGGCCGTTCGGCTGAGTCCGACTTTTTCATGGGCGCGTATTCGACAAGCCCGAATCTGGGCGACCTGCCCCGCCGACGATGTGCGGGACGGCAAGAAGGCTGTCGAGGCGGCATTGCTCGCTTGCGAACACGAAGCGTACAAGAACGCCGAGGCGCTCGACACTCTGGCCGCCGCCTACGCCGAAGTGGGCGACTTCGCCGCGGCCGTGAAGTGGCAGGCCAGCGCGATCGAGCTTCAGACCGCCCCGAAATCCCAAGAGCCATTCCGCAAGCGGCTCGAGCTGTACCAGAACAAGAAACCCTATCGCGAGGGCGGGCTCTGATCGGGCCTCAACGCGCGGCGACACGCGACGTTGCCATAACATTTACAAATGATAATATCGAAAATTATAGAAATACTTAATTGATCCGAACGCCCAGAGAGCCGCTACGTCCGCAACGGTAAAGTTCGGGGTCGACCATATGAATCGTCGAATTGCGTATTCTTGAGCCCTTTGGCTCGCGAAGGCTCTGTTTGAGTGCACAACATCGGAATTTGAAATCGGACCGAGCTGTTGCCGCCCCGCTGACGGCCCGGGCACCGGGTCGGCGTTCATCGTTCGTCTGCCGACGATCGAGCATTCCGACCTTGTGTCCGAGCCGCAAAGCGTCGACGTGAAAGTGCGCGCGCCCTTGAAGGTGTTGCTCGTCGACGACAATGTCGACGGGGCCGAGACCATCGTCATGCTCTTCCGCGCGTGGGGATACGACGTTTGCGCCGTTCACGACGGAATTTCCGGATTGGAGGCGGCCCGGTCATTTCGTCCCGATGTCGCCTTTCTCGATATCGGTCTACCTCGGATGAATGGTTATGACCTGGCGCGCGCGATCAAGGAGGAGTTCGGCGACAAAGCGCCGGTCCTGGCCGCGATCACCGGCTACGGCCAGACCGAAGACCGCAATCGCGCGGCCGACGCCGGCTTTCGCCACTACCTTGTCAAGCCAGTGAGCCCCGACGAGATTCTCAATATTGCCAGTGCTTTGCAGTGCGTGAGCGAATGCAGCAATCTTGACAATAATTCCGCGTAGGATGATCGCATCGATTGTTATCGCTTGATGAACGTCTCGAGTGCGTCGAAGCCGCGTTCGAGCGTATGAAGGCTCGTCGCGAACGAGAGCCGGGCGAAGCCTTCGGTGCCAAAGGCCGAGCCCATCACGAGGGCGACGCGTGCCTCGCTCAGCGCCGTCATACAAAACCTGGTAGAATTTTCAATCGGCGTTCCCCCGAGCGTCCGCCCCAGATGCTCCGAAATATTCATAAAAGCATAGAATGCTCCCCCGGGCGGAACGCAGTGAACGCCTGGCAGATCGGCGATCCGATCCATGACGTACCGGCGTCGTTTCGCGAATTCGGCTTTCATCGCAACCACTGAATCCTGCGGGCCTACGAGTGCCTCGAGGGCCGCCCACTGGCTGACCGAGCAGGGGTTGCTCGTCTCCTGGCTCTGGATGTCGCCCATGAATTTCGCGACCCCCTCAGGGGCGATCGCCCAGCCGATGCGCCAGCCGGTCATGGCATATGTTTTGCTCACCCCAGAGATCGTGATCGTGCGATCCGCAAGCCCGGGGCGCAGCGTCGCAAAACACGTTGGCCGGGCGTCTTCATAAGTCAGTTGCTCATAGATCTCGTCGGATAAAACGCCGACTTGAGTGTCGAGCACGGCATCGGCCAGGGCCTCGAGCTCCGATCGGCTGTAAACGACGCCTGTGGGATTGGACGGGCTGTTGATCATCAACAGCTTGGTGCGAGAAGTGTGCGCCTCGAGAAATTGCGTTGGCGTGAGCTTGAATGACGAGGCCTCGGTCGTTTCGATGATGACGGGGCTCGCCCCTGTCAACTTCACGAGGTCGGAATAACTCACCCAGTAAGGGGCCGGAATGATCACTTCGTCGCCCGGCCCGCAAACAGCCATCAGCGCATTGTGAATCGATTGCTTCGCGCCGTTGGAAACGACCACCTGCGAGGCCTCGGTCTTGAGTCCGTGGTGCTGTGTGTAATGAGCGGCCAGGGCTTCCCTGCAGCTCTGGAATTCCCGCGGGCGGGGTGTAGTGCGTTTTCCCCGCCTCGATCGCGTCGATCGCCGCTTTCTGAATGTTCGGTGGTGTGTCGAAATCCGGTTCCCCCAGCGCGAAATCGAGGACCTCGATGCCCTTTGCCTTCAATCGCCGCGCTTCGGCGGCCATCAACAACGTCGCCGACGGTGCAATCAGTTCCGAACGTGCTGCCAGTGCTAACGGCATGACCCGCGGCCTCCACTCAAGAATCGACTTGCCAAACCGAGCCTTTCGAGTCAGTCGCTCGGTGCGAACGCCCGGTTCGCGTCAAATCGGGGAAATTTCTTACCAAATAACGCACTTTGCCTATACCCCTCAAAATGTTTGCTGACGTCGTTCAAACGTGGTAAACTATGATGACGGGGTAAGCCGTGTTCTTCATCTGAAGATTCGAGAACGCACGCCGACGTCTTTGAGTCACGACCTTGTAGGCTACCTGGACGGACGCCGTCCTTCGCGTGGCCCGCGGAGTGGAAGGCGGATGCGACGGTTCGAGCCTGAAGGCGCGCGAGCGGGCAGGGCGCTGCGGTGGCGGACGCGCGACGGTTCATATTTGGTCCGTTTGGCTGTTCGTTCTTTTTCTCTTCAAAGCGGTTGGAGGCCGGCGGCTCACGCTGGAGCGTGAGGCAGATGAGTTTAACCAGATGGAGCGGGGATGGACAGAAGCGAAGAGTGGGAATCACCCACCACACATCCACTGAGCTACCGCGACGATTGAGCGTGGGGGGTAAAATGCATCGCGTGGTCGTGACCGGAGTCGGCGTTGTCGCGCCCAATGGGATTGGCCGTCGTGAATTTACAGACGCCATCTTCGAGGGGCGTTCGGGGGTCAATTACATTGACAGCTTTGACACGTCTGGGCTCAGTATCAAGATCGCTGGGGAGGTCAAGGGCTTCGACGTGCTTCCCTACCTGGGCGAGCACAAGAAGAACTTGAAGCTGATGAGCCGGGCTGTCCGGTTCGCCGTGGGCGCGGCGGCCATGGCCGTCGACGACGCGGGGATCGACTGTAGCAAACTCGACGAAGCGCGCTTCGGCGTTTGCATGGGGGCCGGGATCACGCCGGTGGATATCAACGAGCTGGTCCATCCGATCATGCGCGGGGTTGGCGAAGACGGTGCCTTTGACATGGGCCGCTTTGCCCAGGCACGGGCCGAGTCGATCTTCCCGCTCTGGCTCTTGCAGCATCTGCCGAACATGGCGGCCGCGCACATCTCGATCCTCCACCATGCGATGGGCCCGAACAACACGATTGTGACCGCGTGTGCGGCGGGGACTCAGGCCGTCGGTGATGCCTTCCGTCTGATCGCGCGAGGCGATGCCGACGTGATGCTTGCCGGGGGCTGCGATAGCCGGCTCGACCCCCAGCTTTTCGTGGCCTACTCGGCGATGAAAGCGATGAGCGCATCGCTCCGCCCGCCGTCGGAGGTTTCGCGGCCTTTTGACGCCGAGCGTGATGGCTTCGTTCTGGGCGAAGGGGCGGCGGTCCTGGTGCTCGAAAGCTACCGCCGCGCCAGGCGCCGTGGCGCCACGATCTATGCCGAGATCACCGGATACGGCTCCTCATTTGACGCCTTCGGGATCACGCGCCCCGAGCCCGAAGGCAAGGGAGCCGCGCTATCGATGACGGCCGCGCTGCGCGAAGCGCGCGTCGATCCTTCTGACGTTGATTACATCAACGCTCATGGCACGAGCACCCGGCTCAACGACTTGATGGAGACGGTGGCTGTCAAGCGCGTCTTCGGCCACCGCGCCGCGTCGATTCCGATGAGCAGCCAGAAGTCGATGATCGGTCACTTGATCGGCGCATCGGGTGCGGTGGAGGCGGCCGCGACGGCCCTCTCATTGCAGCGCGGTGTCGTTCCACCCACGATCAACCTGGCCACTCCCGATCCGAGCTGCGACCTCGATTACGTGCCCAACACGTCGCGCGAGATCCCTCTCGAAACGGCGGTCTCCAACAGCTTTGGCTTCGGAGGCCAGAACGCCACGCTCGTCATGAGCCGCGTTTGAATCATCCGCTCGAATAAAAGCGATGAGAGCCCGCGGCGCCGAGTCGCTCGGCCGTCTTGTCGCCAGGGTGGCACGGCCGTCAAGGTCACGGGCCTTCCTGGTTGTTCTCGCGTCTTTTGACACGGCACGAAGCACGGCCTACGGTTCTCGTAACGGCCGGGCTGACGCGGTTCGCGTGTGTGCCGATGCGTGGCGCTCGACGACGTCATCCTGTGACGGCCGGATCGCGGGTGATTATTCACAAGCGGGATCGAGCCTGCCGCTCTTCTCGCGCATCTAGGGCGAACACGTGATCGAAACAACCTTGCACGGAGCGGACCGCCGCCGCGCTTGCCGCTATGCTGTTGCCCATTGCGAAACGTCCCTCGGCTGGTGGGTCGATTCGCTGTTCGTGACCGCGCCCGCCCGGTTGATCAATGTCTCCTGGAACGGCTGCCTGGTCGGGGTCGAGCGAACTTCCGGACTGACGGAGAGCCAGACCATCTGGGTTCACCCCCACGTGGCGGCGAGTCAGGACTGGATCGAAGGACGCATCATCTTGTTGCGCACGCCCGTCTACGGCAAGGGCAAGGTGAGCGTCTTGTTTCATAATCCGATTCCGTATGAACTGTTCAAGACGTTGATCTGCGGCGGGCATCATCTGGGCGCGGCACGCGCGCGCTCGGCCCCCGAACACGATTGGAATCAGTTCCAGAAGTGAGGCCGCCGGAAACCGCTTTTTCGTCGTTAGACTCGTCGGCGTTTCGTCGATTACAATATCGCCGCGCCCGATCTCCTGGCCCGGGCGGTCAGATTGGTCGAGGGGCGTACGATGCTCGAACGGCGGCTCAACTTGCTTCAGGCGATCAGCCTGAACATGTCGATGATGGTGGGGATCGGCCCGTTCATCACGATCCCCGCGCTCGTGGCCACGCTGGGGGGCCCGCAGTCGATGATCGGCTGGATCATCGGCGCGGCGGTTGCCCTGGCCGATGGCATGGTCTGGAGCGAGCTGGCAGCGGCCTTTCCCGGCTCGGGTGGAACCTACCACTTTTATGACGCCGCGTTTGGCGGGTCGCGTGTGGGCCGGCTCCTCAAGTTCGTTTTCGTCTGGCAATTCCTCTTCAGTTGTCCGCTCGAGATCGCGACAGGCGCGATCGGAGTCGCGAAATACCTCGGTTATTTTTACCCGGGTCTTGGCGAGCCGGCCTGGAATTGGCAGTCGCTGATTTCGTTGCTCGATGGCCAGACGACGTGGGGCCAGCTCGCGGCCGTTGGTGTGATGATTCTCGTCACGATTCTCGCGTACCGGCCGATCGCCGTTGTCGGCCGGTTGATGGTCGTCCTGTGGGTTGGGATGCTTCTCACCGTGGGCTGGGTCATCGTGACCGGAATCCTCAATTTTGACGCGGCGCGGGCGTTTGATTTTCCGCCAGGCGCGTGGACCCTCGCGAACTTCAAATCGGCCGGCCTGGGGATGGCGCTGGCGATCGCGATGTACGACTTTCTGGGATACTACCAGGTCTGTTATCTCGGTGATGAAGTCGCCGACGCGTCGCGGACGATCCCGCGGTCGATCCTCATCTCGGTGAGTGTGATCGCCTTGATCTATCTGACCATGAACACCGGCATCCTGGGCGTCTTGCCGTGGCGCGAAGTGGTCCAATCGAAGCATATCGCGAGCGATTTCATGCTGCGGGCGCACGGCTCCTGGGCCGCCGGGCTCGCGACGGCGATGATCGTCTGGACGGCGCTGGCGTCGACTTACGCGGCCCTGCTCGGGTATAGCCGCGTTCCGTACGCGGCCGCGCGGGCCGGCAACTTTTTCGCGGCGTTCGCTCGAACCCACCCGACCGGCCATTTTCCCGATCGTGCGCTTCTCTTGATCAGCGGGCTCGCGATGGCGGCCTGTCTGGCCGACCTGGAGACGGTGATCACAGCCCTCCTGACGTCACGGATCTTGATTCAATTCGTGGGCCAGATCGCGACCGTGTTCTACCTCCGCGGCACGCGCAAGTCCGCCGGCCTTGGCTTTCGCATGCCCCTGTTTCCCGTGCCGGCCCTGGTTGCGCTTGCTGGCTGGCTGTTCGTCTTTTCGACCTCGGATACTCCGGTTCTGATCTATGGTGTGGCCTCCCTGGTCGCGGGAATCGCCGTGTTTCTGATCTGGGACGCGGCGGTCGAGTGCGTCGGGTCGTTAAAGGATGATGATCTCGAACATGAAATCAGGTGATTCCATGGTGAGACAGAAGTGAGACAGACGACGACCCCGCGCCGTGCCTCGATCACTGCTGGGCGTTGCCGTTGCAACGCCGTTACGTGAGGACTAAACTAGGGTTCGTCTTTTCTCATCTTAAATCTGGAAACCACTTTGAGTTCCATGCAACGAACCCTGATCATCTTCAAGCCAGATTGTGTACAGCGCCGCCTGGTCGGCACGATTCTCGCGCGGTTCGAAACCAAGGGTTTGCGAATCGCGGCTCTCAAGCTGATGCGGGTCGACCGTGCCACGGCCGAGAAGCATTACGCCGAGCACCATGGCAAGCCGTTCTTCGAGGGTCTGATCGCGTTCATCACGAGCTCGCCCGTCGTGGTGGGCGTACTCGAGGGGAACGAGGCGATCACCGTGGTTCGCACCATGCTGGGTGCCACCAATGGCGCGGCCGCCGCGCCCGGCACGGTCCGGGGCGACCTGTCGATCAGCAAGCAAAACAATCTGGTTCACGGCAGTGATAGTCCCGAGTCGTCAGACCGCGAGATCGCCCTCTGGTTTCGACCCGAGGAGCTGGCTGCTTACGAAATCGCGGGGAGTGAATGGGTCCTGGGCGGATGAAACCATGACGGCGAATTCCCCCAGGCGCGAAGTCTTCGCGAACCCGTTTTTCGTCGTGCTCATGATCGCCAGCGCCGCTTTTCGTCCTGACGGTGCTGGCCTACCTGATCAGCCCGAGCGTGCTCGAACCGGGGCCGCTCAAACCGCCGCCCAGCGCGCGCTCGCTGGCCATGGCAGTCTGGATCGACCGCAATGCGCCCTGGGTTCTGGCCGTTGAGGTCGCGATCATGACCTTGACGGGCGTGCTGGCCATGGCGACCGATTCTTGGTTTACTCCACGGCCCAAACCCAAACCGCCCGCGTGAGGCTGGCCATGGCCACCAAGAGTATCGAACGCGAGATTGCCGACCTTCGCGGCGATCTCAACCGGCATAATTATCTCTATTACGTCGAAGCCGCGCCGGAGATCAGCGACCGTGAATACGACCGGCTCATGGAACGGCTCAACGAGCTGGAGCAAGCACATCCGGAGCTGATCTCAAGCGATAGCCCCACCCAGCGCGTGGGCGGCCAGCCGCTTGAAGGTTTCGCCACGGTCCGCCACGCCGTGCCGATGCTCTCGATCGACAACACGTACTCGTACGACGAGGTTCGCGAGTGGGACGTGCGCGTGCGCAAGAGTCTCAACGCGGGGGAGCCGGTTCGCTACGTCGTCGAGCTCAAGGTCGATGGAGTCGCGGTGAGCTTACGCTACGAAAATGGCCGGCTCGTGCAGGGGGCCACGCGGGGTGATGGCGAGCGGGGCGACGACATCACGACGAACCTCAAGACGGTGCGCGAGGTTCCGCTCGTCCTTCATGGCAGCCCGCCCGACTTGCTGGAAGTTCGCGGCGAGGTTTACATGACCAATCCCGAATTGCTCAGGCTCAACGAGCTGCGCGCCGCGGCCGGCGAACCGCCGTTTGCCAATCCGCGCAACTCGACGGCCGGCTCGCTCAAGATGCTCGACTCGCGGATCGTGGCGCAGCGCCGGCTCCGGTTCATCTCGCATGGCCTGGGTGAATCGCAAGGAATCAACGAAACATCCTACTTCGCTCTGACCCGGCTGTTGAAAAGCTGGGGCGTTCCGATCAGCCCCCATACCGTGCGGTACGACTCGATCGACGAGGTGATCGCGCACGCCCAGCGCTGGAACCAGGAGCGCAACACCCTCGATTTTCAGACGGACGGCCTGGTGATCAAGGTCGACGATCTGAACCAGCGCGAGCGCCTGGGCACTCGAAGCAAGAGCCCGCGGTGGACGATCGCCTTCAAATATGAAGCCGAGCAAGCGATTACACGATTACTTGGTATTCATGTTCAGGTCGGCAAAACCGGCAAGATCACACCGGTCGCCGACCTCGAGCCAGTCGTGCTGGCCGGGACGACGGTCAAGCGCGCCAGCCTTCACAATGCCGACGAGCTCGAGCGCAAAGATATCCGGATCGGCGACGCCGTCGTCATTCAGAAGGCCGGTGAAATCATTCCGCAGGTCGTGCGGGTCGAGACCGAAGCGCGCAAAGGAACCGAGACCGCTTTTCATTTTCCCAGGACCTGTCCGAGCTGCGGCTCGAAAGTCGAGCGAACCGGCGACGAGGTCGATTACTACTGCACCAGCCCGGCATCGCACTGCCCCGACCAGCTCAAGGAGTGGCTGCGCTGGTTCGCCCATCGCGACGCCATGGATGTCGAGGGGCTCGGCGAAAAGCTCATCGATCAGCTCGTCGAGAAGAAGCTGGTGCGCAGCCTGGCGGATCTTTATCGACTCGAAGCTGCAGCCCTGGCCGATCTCGAGCGCATGGGCAAGAAGTCGGCTGAAAACCTGGTGCGCGGGCTCGAAGTGAGCAAGCATCGAACGCTCGATCGCTTCATCACCGGACTGACGATCCATCACGTCGGAACGCGGATGGCCGAAATCATCGCGGGGCGAGTGAAAACGATCGACGAGTTGCGCGTGATGTCACTGGCCGAGCTCGAGGCGATTCCCGAGATCGGTCCGATCGTCGCGGCGAGCATCCACGACTATTTCCAAAACCCCGAAAATCAGAGGCTGCTTGACGACCTGAAAGCCGCCGGTGTCAGTCCCGAGCCGCTTCAAGCGCCCGAGGCGAAAAAGGGGGGCAAACTCCCCTTCGCTGGCAAGACGTTTGTCTTGACCGGCACATTGCCGAAGCGGTCGCGATCTGAAGCCGAAGTGATCATCAAGGAGCGCGGCGGCAAGGTATCGGGCTCGGTTTCGAAAATGACCAGCTATCTCTTGACGGGCGAAGAGCCGGGCAGCAAGCGGGAAAAGGCCAAGCAACTCGGCATCCCGATCATCGACGAGCCCGAGTTCGAGCGACTGGCCGGCATCGCGGAGTGAGAACCTTTTCTCACCCGAAACGCATCGGTCGCCATGCCTCAATTCGCTTCCATGCGCTCGCGGTGGACGCGAGGGCCGTTTGTTTGGCCCCCGGCGTCCATGGCTTCGATCAAGCGGATCTCAGTAGCGGTTGCCGCCGCCGCCGCCACCGCCGCCGTAGGAACTGCGGCCGCGAGCGCCGCCACCGCCGCCGATACCCGTGGTGCGGGCTTCGCGGGGCTTGGCTTCGTTCACCGTGAGGCGACGGCCTTCGTGCTCTTGTTCATTGAGACCATTGATGGCCGCGTTGGCCTCGGCCTCGTTACCCATCTCGACAAAGCCAAAGCCCTTGCCACGGCCCGTGTCGCGATCGGTGATGATTTGTGCGCTCTGAACGCTGCCAAACTGAGAAAACAGTTGTTCGAGATCAGAGCTGCTGACGTTGTAGCTGAGATTACCGACGTATAGCTTCTTGCCCACTTGGAAACTCCTGAACGAGTGTGCGACGACCCTTGATTTGCTTTCAGGGTCGGATGTGAAAGAGACCGACATGACGGCCCAGCAGGCAGGAAGACGAGAGAGAGAGGCGAGAACAGATTCCGAAGGTATCAATTCGCGAACTCGTTTCGGATTCCAACCGTAACGCATTGTACAGGGTCGCCGCCTGTTGTAAAGGCCGTTTGACGAGATCATGCGACAGATTGCGAGCTTTCGATCCGATTGATGATCAGGCCGCCCGGTCAATTCCGGGCCGCTGGTGTCACCGGCGTTGCCGATGCCGGCCTTGCCGCGAACGTCGCCGCCGGCCTGATGACGATCACGATCGGATGATCGCGCAAGCGGAACTGGATGCAACGAGACGCGCCGCGAGGCGAACGGGTTTTCTCATTCCGGCCATTCCCCCGAGAAGACTTCGGTCGCGGGCCCCGTCATGAAGACCGACGATCGGTCGTCGGGCCAGGCGAGGCTCGAGGTCTCCACCCGGGAGATGAGCGAGAATCGAGCGCTCGGTGCGGCCCGTCAGCACTCCCGCGACGCAGACCGCGCACGCGCCGGTGCCGCACGCGAGGGTGATCCCCAGCCTGCGCTCCCAGGCCTCGCATTTGAACTTCTCCCCTGCCCAGGACGGCGACGATGTGCACGTTCACACGTCGGGGGAACATGGCATGATGCTCGAGCTTGGGCCCGACGCGCCTCGAGCGGAAAGCCGGCGACGTCGTCGACATGAATCACCGCGTGTGGATTGCCCATCGACACGGCCGTCACAGCCAGCGCCCGGCCGTCGATCTCGATCTCCGCATCGATCGGCGGGTTGCCGGCGAGCCGTGTTGGTATTTGATCGGCGGCAAGCACCGGGCGGCCCATATCGACGCGAACCCGCTCGACGGCCCCGGCCTCGATTTTCAGGTCGAGTGTGAGGATCCCGCGTTCGGTCTCGATCGTCACGCGCGGCCGCCGCGCCAGGCCGTGATCGTACAAATACTTGGCCACGCATCGAATGCCGTTGCCGCACATCTCGCCCTCGGAGCCATCGGCGTTGAACATGCGCATGCGGGCGTCGGCCCGTTCCGATGGCATGATCAAGATCAGGCCGTCGCCGCCGATTCCGAAATGACGGTCGCTCACGGCGATGGCTGTTTGTCGCGGGTCGCGCGGCAGGGCCTGATCGAACGTGTTGACGTAAACGTAGTCATTGCCAAGACCGTGCATCTTGGTAAATCGCATCGATGCGTCGCCAGTCGAGAGTTTGGGTGCCGGCTGTCGCAAGCCAAGGGCCGGGCGCGGATCAATTATGGGCACACGAGACTAACACGCGCCCTGGCGGCGCGGCAAGAAAACGATCGCGTGCGACAATCCGCCGCACCCCTGGTTTGCGGACGAGCCGCCGGGGCGCGAGAATGAATGAAGCAGTTCTCCGTTTTTTTCATTGCCGCTCGATCTCTTGCAAGAGCCAGCGAGGTCACCGAATGGTTGGTGCCGCCGAGACCCCTTATGATCTCCGGTTCAGACTTCTGGGGATTCCCGTCCGCGTCCACCCACTCTTCTGGATTGTCATGGCCGTGCTCGGCTGGCAAGACCGCAACATCGCGATGGTGGCCGTCTGGGTTGCCTGCGGGTTCGTTTCGATCCTCGTGCACGAGTACGGCCATGGTTTGATGGGGAGACAATTCGGCGCGAGACCGTCGATCACGCTCTGGGCCATGGGGGGCCTCTGCTATAGCCAGGCGGAGCGCCAGACGCTGGGCCAGCGCCTGGCCGTCGTCCTGAGCGGGCCGGCCGCCGGCTTCTTGCTCTATTTTCTGGTCATGGCCGCGGCTTCGGGGCTCTTCGGGCTGACCATGGCCGAACACATCAGCATGAGCAAGTTCGTGCTCGGGTTCCGGGCGCCGAGTGAGGACGTGATCTTCGCGTTCCAGAAGTTTCCCGGCGCGATGGCTTTTAACGCCTACCTGTTCCTCGTTCAGATCAACTTGCTCTGGAGCCTGTTTAACCTCCTGCCCATCTGGCCGCTCGATGGCGGCCAGGCGACGCAGCTCTTGTTGTCGCTTTATGATCGGGCACAGGGGCCGCGCTGGGGGCATATCATTTCGTTGCTCGTCGCCGGCGGTCTGGCGATCATGGCGCTCGCCCAGGGGACCGACAATTTCTTTCGCGCCTTGTTCCTGGGATACTTTGCGATGATCAACTTCCAGATGCTCCAGTCATTGCACCAGGCGCACTCGATGGGCCTTTATCAAGAAGACGAGTGGTGGCGCCGCTAGGCGCGCGTCGTCGCGTGAGGGTTGCGAATCCAGCTCGGAACGTCAAAGGCCGCATCGGCTTAGAAAAGGTCGAGGAGCGCCGGCGAAGAGGGCCGCGAGCGATGCCTGAGTGCCGCTGCCCGTTCATTAGTGTCGCCGCGCCAGGTGACCCCTTTCTTTCGCCAGGATAATTCACAATTATGAACCATCCCGGCGGATCCACAGGGCGGCCCGATTCTATGATTGGCTAGTCACCCCAGGTTTTCCGAATCAGAGAAAACTCAGAAAAGAGATCCATGCGTTCACGTAGAAAACGGGCGAAGAGTCCTGGGAAGGGTCGGGGCGACAATGACACTCCGGTCGCCGAGACCAGCCGGCCGAGGGCCGACTCGGGGCAGCTCATCGTTTTGAGCGAGCGCGACGCGAATCAGCCCCTTCTGCCGTGCAATATTCCGCTCTTGCCGCTGCGGTCCGACGTGGTTTTCCCTCAGACTGTCGTGCCACTGGTGATCAATCGGCCGAGCGGCATCCGGCTGATCGACGACTGCATGATCGGTGAACGCATGGTCGGCCTCGTGGGTCAGGTCCATCCCGAGACCGACTCGCCCGGCAAGGACGACCTTTTCCCGATGGTGTGCGTCGGCCTGATCCTCAAGATGCTCAAGTTCCCCGACGGTTCGACGCGGATCGTCTGCCAGGGGCAATACCGGGCGCGGCTGGTGGCCGTCACCCAGTCCGAGCCTTATCTGATCGGCCGCGTCGAGCCCTGCGAGGAAGTCGTCGAGACCGGCGTCGAGCTCGACGCCCTGGTTCACCACGTCAATCGATTTTTCCAGCGAATGGTCGACCAGAGCCAGCAGATCCCCGAAGAGCTTCAGGTGGCCGCGATCAACACGCGTGAACCCGGGCGCCTGGCCGATCTGCTGGCCTCGAGCCTGCCGTTCACGATCGAGGAGAAGCAGAGCCTCCTGGGCGAGATCAACGTTCGCGCACGGCTCGAACGCCTGGGACAATATCTGTCGCGGCAGCTTGCCATCCTGGAACTTTCGACCAAGATCCAGGAACAGGTGGGTAGCGAGCTCACCAAGGCCCAGCGCGACCATTTCCTCCGCCAGCAACTGAAAGCCATTCAAGACGAGCTCGGCGAGAGCGAGAACGAAAATCCCGAGATCGGCGAGCTCTGGGAACGCATCAAGAACGCCAACCCGCCGCGCGAAGTGCAGACCGAGGCCGAGCGCGAGCTCGAACGGCTCGCCGGCATGCACCCGAGCTCGGCCGAGTACTCGATCGTTCGCACGTATCTCGACTGGCTGGCGATCCTCCCCTGGAGCAAGGCCAGCCGCGACCGGCTCGACCTCGAAGCGCGCGCGCAAGGTGCTCGACGCCGATCACTTCGACCTCGAAAAGATCAAGGAACGCATCCTCGAATACCTGGCCGTGCGCAAGCTGAAAAAAGACATGAAAGGCCCGATCCTCTGCCTGTCGGGCCCGCCCGGCACGGGCAAGACCTCGCTGGGTAAGAGCATTGCCAAGGCGCTCGGGCGCGAATTCGTGCGCGTCAGCCTGGGCGGAGTTCACGACGAGGCCGAGATCCGCGGCCATCGGCGCACCTATGTCGCCGCCCTGCCCGGCCGGGTGATCCAGGGGATTCGCAAGGCCGGCACCAATAACCCGGTCTTCATGCTCGACGAGGTCGACAAGCTGGGCGCCGATTTCCGCGGCGATCCGTCGGCGGCGCTTCTGGAAGTTCTCGATCCCGAGCAGAATTCAACGTTTCGCGACCATTACCTCGACGTCGATTTCGACCTCTCCAAGGTGATGTTCATCGCCACGGCCAACATGCTCGAGACGATTCCGTCGCCCCTCCTCGACCGGCTCGAGGTCTTGCAGTTGCCCGGCTACAGCGAGGAAGAGAAGACCCAGATCGCGCAGAAATACATCCTTCCCAAGCAGCTCGATATGCACGGCCTCTCGCCCGCCGACCTGACGATGAGCGACGCGACCATTCGCAAGCTCATCGCCGATTACACGCGCGAGGCCGGACTGCGAAATCTCGAGCGCGAAATCGCGTCGATCTGCCGGAAATCGGCCCGCCGCCGCGCCGAGGGGCATCGCGGCAAGTTCGTCATCGAGCCCAAGGA
The DNA here is from genome assembly GCA_963818265.1 of uncultured Planctomycetota bacterium. Classification (GTDB taxonomy): domain Bacteria; phylum Planctomycetota; class Planctomycetia; order Isosphaerales; family Isosphaeraceae; genus CAWFRS01. The sequence continues at coordinate 113,981 of CAWFRS010000008.1, forward strand.
TGTCGCCGATCTGCTGGGCCCCTCGCGCTACTTTCGCGAGCTCGCCGATCGCACCGGAATTCCCGGTGTCTCCACGGGCCTGGCATGGACCCCGACCGGCGGCGAGATCCTGTTTATTGAAGCCAGCGGCATGCCCGGCAAGGGAATGCTCACATTGACGGGCCTCCTCGGCGAGTCGATGCGCGAAAGTGCCCAGGCCGCGCTCAGTTACTTGCGCAGCCACGCCAAGGCGCTCGCGGTCGACACATCGCGGTTTGGCAAGACCGACCTCCACATCCACGTGCCCGGCGGCGCGGTTCCCAAGGACGGACCGTCCGCGGGCGTGGCGATCGCCGCCGCCCTGATCAGCCTCTTTCGCGATAAACCGATCGTGGCCAATCTCGCCATGACGGGCGAAGTCACGCTGACCGGCCGGGTTTTGCCCGTTGGAGGCGTTCGCGAGAAAATTCTCGCCGCGCGCCGCGCCGGCATCGAAACGGTTCTCTTGCCCCGGCATAACGAGAAAGATCTGGTCGATATTCCCGTCGAGGTCAAAGCCGATCTCACGCTCCGCTTCGTGGATACACTCGATGACGTCGTCCCAAGTCTGTTTGCGACCCGGTCACACGCCACGGCGACCAGCCATTCGCGACCGGCCCGCAAGCCGATTCCGCGCATCGAGGGACCGAAGATCGGCGACCCCAAGAAAGACCGCTCCATTCTCGACCCGAAACCCACTCGAAGCGCGGGGACGCCCTGATTTGAAGTGATTTGAACTGAACCGATCTGACTGACCGTGCCAGCCCCGTCTGTCAGACCGCTGTTATCATGGGTTTGCCGATAACGCGAGCCCGGTCCATTTCCATCGTGGCATCGACCATCAGGATCTCGCTTCCGTGGCTGCACACACGACCGCCGAGCACCGCCGCCTGGCCGACAGCACGGCGCGCCACGCCGACTGGAAGAAGTGGGGTCCCTATCTCGCCGAGCGCGCCTGGGGCACCGTTCGCGAGGACTATAGCGCCAGTGGCGACGCCTGGAACCATTTCCCGCACGACCACGCGCGGAGCCGCGCCTACCGCTGGAACGAAGACGGGCTCGCCGGCTTCTGCAACCGCTTCCAGAATATCTGCCTGTCCGTCGCCCTCTGGAACGAGCATGACCCGTTTCTGAAGGAACGTCTCTTCGGGCTTGCCAACGAAGAAGGCAACCACGGCGAGGACGTCAAGGAGTATTACTTCTATCTCGACGGCCTTCCCAGTCACGCTTATATGCGGATGCTTTACAAGTATCCCCAGGTTGAATATCCTTATGAATTGCTCTATCGAGAAAACCGGCGGCGCGGCCGTGGCGAGCGAGAGTTCGAGCTGATCGATGCGCTCCTGGCCACCTGGACGGCCGGTGATTACTTCGACGTCGTCGTCGAGTATGCCAAGGCGGATGAGCAAGATATTCTCTGCCGCATCAGTGCGCACAACCGCGGCAGCAAGCCCGCGCCTTTGCACATCTTGCCGCAGATCTGGTTTCGCAACACCTGGTCATGGGGCTATCGCGCCGACCGGCCCGAGCTTGTCGCCGGCGGTCGCGACTGTGTGCAAACGCATCACCGGCACCTCGGCGATCGATTCTGGTACGTCGACAGCCGGACGCCGCATGCTCCGAACCTCTTGTTCACGGAAAACGAGACCAATTTCGAGCGGCTTTTTGGCGGAGTCAATCGTCAGCCTTACGTCAAGGATGGGTTCCATGAAACGGTCGTGAACGGCCGGCGCGACAAGGTTAACCCGCACGGCCGGGGCTCGAAGGCGGCCGCACATTATCACGCGATGGTGCCGCCGGGTGGGTCGATGGTCGTGCGCACGCGGTTCAGTCCGGCGGCGCTTGACGAGCCATTTGGCGGCTTCGATTCGATCATCGAGGGCCGCATCGTCGAGACCGACGCGTTTTACCAGGCCATTCAACCACATGGAATCGATGCGGATCGGCGACGGGTCCAGCGGCAGGCCTATGCGGGCTTGCTCTGGACGAAGCAGTTCTATCATTTCAGCATCGATCTCTGGCTCGAGGGCGATCCCGCCGGCCCGGAGCCGCCGGCCGAGCGCTGGCACGGCCGCAACGCCGACTGGCAACACGTCTATCACCTCGACGTTCTCAGCGTGCCCGATAAGTGGGAGTACCCGTGGTTCGCCGCGTGGGACACGGCGTTCCACTGCATCGCGCTGGCTCGACTCGATCCCGAGTGGGCCAAGCGCCAGGTCGTGCTCTTGTTGCGCGAGTGGTACATGCATCCCAGCGGCCAGCTCCCGGCGTATGAGTGGGACTTTTCCGACGCCAACCCGCCGGTGCATGCCCATGCGGCCCGGCGCGTCTATGAAATCACCCGCGACGTCACGGGCCAGGCTGACACAACGTTCCTTGAAGAGGTCTTTCACAAGCTGTTGCTCAACTTCACCTGGTGGGTCAACCGCAAGGATCCCGAGGGGCGCAACGCCTTTGAAGGGGGCTTTCTCGGCCTCGATAACATCGGCGTATTCGATCGCAGCCGGCCCAATCTGGGCGAGGGCCGCCGGCTCGAGCAGGCTGATGGAACCGCCTGGATGGGGATGTTCTGCCTCGACATGCTGGCGATCGCGATTGAGCTTTCCCAAACACGGCCCGCCTATGAGGGCATCGCGACCAAGTTTTTCGAGCACTTCGTGGCAATCTCGCATGCGATCAACGGCTTCAAGAACGAGATCGGCATGTGGGATCCGGTCGATGGTTTTTATTACGACGTCGTGCGCATCAAGAATGAGCCGCCCGAGCATCTCAAGGTCCGCTCGTTCGTCGGCCTGATCCCGCTGTTCGCGTGTCTGGCCGTCGACCACGGCCAGGTTGAGCACCTGCCCCACTTTCGCCGCCGGGTCGAGTGGTACGTGCGCTACCGCAGCATGCTCGCGGGCAACCTGAGCTTGCTCGCTCCTGGAAACGACGGCCGCCGGATGCTGGCCCTCGCCGATCGGTCGAAGCTCGAAGCGATCGTGCCGCGGTTGCTCGATCCGGCGCAGTTTCTCTCGGATTTCGGCCTGCGCTCGATGTCGCGCGGCTTGCTCGATGAGCCTTACATCTATGATGGCAACCGCGTGGCCTACGAACCAGGGGAATCGGCGTCGCCGATCTATGGCGGCAACTCGAACTGGCGCGGCCCGATCTGGTTTCCGGTCAATTACCTGATGATCGAGGCATCCGCGAATTTCATCGCTATTACGGCTCGACATTCACCGTCGAGCTACCGCGCTATAGCGGCAACGAGGCCACTCTCGACGATGCCGCCAATGAAATCGCCGGCCGCCTGACGCGGATTTTTCTCCGCGATCCAAATGGCCGCCGCCCCGTCAACGGCGGCACCGGCGTGTTTCAGAGTGACGAGCACTGGTGCGATCATATTCCGTTTTACGAATACTTTCACGGCGACAACGGCTCGGGTTTAGGCGCGAGCCATCAGACCGGGTGGACAGCCCTGATCGCCGAGCTGATCCACGACCATCACAGGTCGACAGCCTTTCGGAACGGGGCCACACCGCCGCCGCCGCACGCCGCGCGACTGTCGGAATCGTCGCGTGCATGACAATCATCACCTGCTTTGATAAGGAGTCACCAGGATGAAATACCGAACCTTCGGGCGAACGGGCTGGCAAGTCAGCGAGGTCGGCTATGGCATGTGGGGCCTCGCGGGCTGGACCGGGTCTGACGATGACGAGACAGCCCAGGCACTCGAGCGGGCCGTCGAGCTCGGCTGCAATTTCTTCGACACGGCGTGGGCTTACGGCAACGGCCGGAGCGAACTGCACCTCGGCCGGCTCGTGCGGCGGCATCCCGAGAAAGAGTTGTTCGTCGCGACGAAGGTGCCTCCGAAGAACTTCAAGTGGCCATCGCGGCGCGAATTCACCCTGGACGAGTGCTTTCCCCCCGATCATATCCGGCACTATGCCGAGAAGAGCCTCAAGAATCTGGGCCTGACATGCATCGACTTGCTGCAGTTTCACGTCTGGGAAGATCACTGGGCTCACGATGATCGCTGGCAACGAGCCCTTGACGACCTCAAACGCGAGGGCTTGATTCGAGCCGCCGGGATCAGCATCAACCGCTGGGAGCCTGAAAACGCGATCGAGACTCTGCGCACGGGCGCGATCGACGCCGTGCAGGTGATCTTCAATATCTTCGATCAATCGCCGCTCGACGCGTTGTTCCCCGTCTGTCGCGAGCTGAATATCGGCGTGATCGCGCGTGTTCCGTTTGATGAGGGGACCCTGACCGGAACCCTGACGAAAACAACACGCTGGCCAGAAGGCGACTGGCGGAACAGTTACTTCGTGCCTGAGAACTTGAACGCCAGTGTCGACCGGGCCGAAGCCCTGAGGCCGCTCGTTCCGCCCGAAATGACAATGCCCGAGCTGGCCCTGCGCTGGATTCTCGCGGAACCGGCCGTGTCGACGATCATTCCAGGAATGCGCAAGATCCGCCATGTTGAAGCCAATCTCGCCGCGAGCGACGGCAAGATGCTGTCGCCCGATTTACTCGACGAGCTGAAATCGCATCGCTGGGACCGCACGCCGACGGAGTGGTCGCAATGACGGGCTGAGCTTCGTCTGGTTCGCGGCGTCCCTGATTGAAATCCTCGTTTTTCGAGCTTCCGGCCGACGAAAACTAGACGGGAGGAGGCAAGCGTGTCCACGATGACGCCGATGCGACCGCCCTCAAAGTGGATCCAGAAACGGCTCACGCGGTTGACTGTCGAGCAGTACGAGGCCATGGTGAACTCGGGTCTGTTCACCAGGCGTGACCGGTTTACGCTCATTAATGGATTGCTGGTGGACAAGGTGCGCACGAACCCACGTCATACGTTCGTTGCCAGGAATCTCGGCAGAAGGCTAAAGGGACTTATCCCCACCGGCTGGGATTTTCGGATCGAGGATGCCGTGCGCCTGGCGGATTCCGAGCCGGAGCCCGGCATTTCGATGGCACGAGGCGACATCGAAGACTACGTGGATCGCCATCCGGGCCCGGCCGACCTGGCGATGGTCGTCGAGATCGCAGCGTCGCGCGTTTCGGACGATCGACATATGGCGGCCGTTTACGGGCCGGCTGGCATCCCGGTTTACTAGATTATTAATCTGAGGGCCAGAGAGGTCGAGGTGTATACCCTTTTGAAGCGCCAAGGGGCTCCTCGCTACGGTAAGCCACGTATTTTCAAGCTCGGCCAGGCCGTGCCCGTGGTTGTCGATGGGATACAAGTCGGGCGGATCGCCGTCGGAGACATTCTGCCGCGCGATGCCTCGGGCACTCGTCCCTGAATTGGCTCGCAGCGCGAGGTTCTGAGCCGAGCCGCTTGCACCGCTTCGTCATTCTGCCAGCCAGGCCTTGCGATGGGCCTTTTGAATTTCGGTCGCCCCGGGATCAATCTCGAGCCTGAACGTATCCGCCGGCTCGGCACCCCAGGTCGCGTTCAGCCGTCGCAGTCGGCCCCGCCGTGCGACGAGAATCGACGCTATCTCACCCGGCTGGTATTGCTCCAGCCGCCGCGACCAAACCTCGGCCGTCATGCGCTCGTCGCCGACCGCGAGGATCTCGTCGCCGATGTTGAAGCCGGCCGCGATTCCGGGTGTGCCGCGCTCGACGAAGTTCACCATCAATCGGCCGTTCTCGCCCAGCGTCGTCAGGCCAAGCCATGCTTTCGAGTGCGGCGCATTTTTGTCCCCCGCCTCCTTCTGGTCATCATCGCCCGATGCGGCCGGTTTGAAACGCAGGCCGTACCAGTCAAGCGCCTCGGAGTAGTCGACCTCCTCGGTTGTCGTCAAGAGTCGCGTCAGCCATGCCGAGAGGTCGGTTCCCGCGACCTCGCTGAGCACGGCCCGGAATTCCTCGGGGGTATAACCCCTGGCGCCGGAGTAACGCGAGTAGGCCAGCCGCATGGCGTCGTCGAGACTCTTCGAGCCGCCGGTCGCCTGGCGAATCCGGGCATCGATCAGGAAGCCGGCAACTTCTCCCTTGGTGTAGTAGCTGATGCCCGTGTTACTGGCGTTCTCATCGCGGCGGAAACTGCGGATCCAGACGTCGTACGACGAGGTCTCGGCCGATTGCAGCAGCCGCCCGGGTGTCTTTTGCAGCTCTTCGATGGCCGTGGGCAGACTGCCGTACTGGAAGTATTCGGCCAGCGAGCACAACCCGGCCGCGTCGCATCATGAGGCTTTCGTAATAGCTGGTCAAACCCTCGGCCACCCACAAGCTCTTCGTGAGGGCTTCGGTTTCGTAATCAAAGGGCCCAAGTTCGACGGGCCGGAGCCGCTTGACGTTCCACGTGTGGAAGAATTCGTGACTCACCATATTGAGCCAGGCGAGATAGGCCGGCCGGCTCCGCGTGGCCCACCGGTTGCCCCGCATGACGGTCGAATTCTTGTGCTCGATCGCACCCCCTCTTGAATCGCCAAGGAGATTGAAAAAGACGTAACGGTCGTAAGGCAGACTGCCCCACATGGCGCGTATGGCCCGTACCAGGGCCTCGACGTCGTGGGCCGACCGGGGACCGTCCCAGATCCCGTTTTCTCCTTCGTTGACGAGCAGATGCGTCTTGCCGTCGACCTTGAATTCATGGACGCTGGCGTTGCCAAGGTAGATCGGACAATCGACCAGGGTGTCGAAATCAGGGCGCAACAAAATGATGAGCCGCGGCATCTGGCGCCGAGGGCATTCCCGAGACCGATCGGCGCCAGCCCGGCGGCGGTTTGAAAGCGACCTCATGCACCCGCGGAGCCCGCTCGACGAGCGTCATGAAGGTCGCGCCGCCGTTCATGATCGCGTGGTCGGCGTCGACCCAGTTCGCCTCGGGCTTGGTGTCGCGGCAGTACACGCGATAGGCGATGTTGACCGCCGCGGCGCCGCCCGTCGCGACCTTCCAGCGATTCTTGCGCGTCTTGGTCAGGTTCAGAACGGGTCCCTCCGCGCCGGCGCGGGCCGTGATGCCTTCAAGGTTCCGTGCGTGTTCGCGGACGACATAGCAGCCGGGGCTCCAGATCGGAATCATGAGGTCGATGTCAGGCGCGCCAGCGGTCGGAACCGCGGCGACAACTTCGGCGTAGTGCGACGCCGGAGCTGGAAAACTCACCGTATAGCGGATCGGTTCAGGAGACGTTGCGGTCGAAGGTTCTGCGCCTCGGACCAGCGACAACGTCAACGACGCCGCGAGGAACAGGACGAAATGCAACAAGGCGCGCTGACTCATGCTTGAAACCTTGCGGGTGGATCGTTCGGCGGCAAACCCGAGCCCGAGATCAACGAGTCAGCCGCGCCCTTTTCCCGGGGCGCTGCCCATCTTACCTGAGCCACCCGCTGAAGAACACGAAGTCCATTCAAAGGCGTGCCCACAGGCCCACAACAGGTGGCCCCGCTAGTGGGCCCGGACCAGGGACGCGATCACGGCGGCGATCTCGGCCGGCTCGACGGGCTTGGCGACGTGCAACTGATAGCCAGCTAGCAAGACGCGGTGGCGGTCTTCGGGACGAGTGTAGGCCGTCACGGCGACCGCGGGCGTCGGCGAGCGACCCTGGGCGACCTCCAGTTGCCTCACTATCTTGATAAACTCGTAGCCGTCGACTTTCGGCATCCCGATATCGCTGATGACGACGTCAAACTCGTTGACGCGAAATAATTCAAGCGCCTCATCGGCGGAGCCGGCCGTCGACACCGTGGCACGGCGTGTTTCAAGAATCCGGCGCATCATTTCGCGGGCGTCGGGCTCGTCATCCACGACAAGGATGCGCGTTTCTCGAAGGTCGAGAAGGCCGCCGACAATGGGCCGAGCGCTTGATGACCGATGACCGTCGACGCGTTGCTCAAAGGGGGTGGCGATCGGCAGCGGCAGTGAAACAACGAAGAACGATCCCTGGCCGCTACCCGGGCTTCGCGCGAAGATCGTGCCGCCGTGCAGCTCGACGAGGTGACGAACAATGGAAAGCCCCAAACCAAGACCGCCATACTGGCGGTTGGTCGCGGCGTCTTGCTGGCGGAACCGGTCGAAGATATGCGGCAAGAATTCCGGCTCGATCCCCTCGCCAGAGTCGGAAATGCCGATTTCGACGCGCGAACCGTCAGATTCGACGTCAGTTTGAATCTTCCCGCCCCGCGGCGTGAATTTCACCGCATTGGAAAGCAGATGCGAGAACACCTGTTGCAACCGTGCGGAGTCGCCGGTGAGCCTGAGTCCAAGCAGAGGGTCAAATAACCGCTCGATGCGCACGCCCTTTGCTTCAGCAGCTGGAGCCGCCTTGTCGAGCGCCGCGGTGATCACGGCCATCAGGTCGACTGTGCGCACGTCGAGCCGAAGCTTTCCTGAAATGATCCGGCTGATATCGAGCAGGTCTTCAATCATCTTGGCCTGGACACGCGCGTTTCGCTCGATCACTTCGCTGGCTTCCTTGACCGCTTCGGCATCCTGAGTGTGCCTGAGGATCTGGGTCCACCCGAAGATCGCGTTGAGCGGCGTGCGCAGCTCGTGTGATAGCGTCGCCACGAACTCGTCTTTCATCCGGCTGTGCCGCTCGGCCTCGCCCCGCGCGGCCCGCTCGCTCGCGAGCAAATCCGTGTGTTCTTTCTCGGCATCACCGCGCCGGGCGGCGATCGTTGCCTGGATTGAATTCACCCGCTCTTGATACACGCCGCGCTCGCTCGATTTTTCTCGCGCCTCGAGGTGCAAGGACATCATCTCGCCCAGCAATTCGCACGCGGTGCGAATGTCGTGGGGCACATGGCGGGGCGAACCATGATGGCACTCGATCGAGCCCCAGAGCTGGCCGTCCTTGAACAGCGGGATCGACATCGAGGCGCCCACGCCGATGCCCCTCAGATATTCGAGGTGAACGAGCGAAACGCCTCGAAGGACCGAATTACTGATGTCGAGCCGGGCCGCCACATCCGGCCCCGCGGAGGAAACGATCCGCGCGGGGATGTAACGGCAGTCGGCGATGAATCGGACCCGGTCTTGCGTGAACGACTGACGCGCCGCGCTCGCTCCATTGGCCGCTGGATCAAGCCGGCCCACAAACGGTTCGAGGTCGGTGCGCCGGTCCTCGGCGATCACGGTGCCATTTCCGTTTTCATCAAAGCGATCGATCATCACCCGGTCAAAACCGGCGATTTCACGAATCCGCCTGGTGCAGGCCTGCTGCACTTCCGCCAGTGATCCTCCCGCGCGAAAAAGACCGACCGCTGTGTGCGTCAGACGGTGGAGGTTGGTATCCGGCGATCGCGAATCGTCGCCTGCCGGCTCGAACTCGATGATGAGATGACCGTTCGAGCGATGGGCGAGTGCGTCGACCAGACGCCCGCCGCATCGAGCACGCACCGTGTCAAGATAAACGGCCGCGGCTCGATCCTCGAGGTCCGCGATCCGGTCGGCGAGCCGGGCGGAATCGATTTCATCGAGCAAAATCGAGAAGGGCTGGCCAAGGGCAGCGCCAGGCTCGATCCCGATCAGGTCCGCCAGATTCTCGCTCGCATGGGTGATGATGAACGATTGATCCAGGCTCAACGCGATCAGGGCTCCGTGCGGCTGGATCGCATCAGCAATGGGGCCGGGCGCGTTGTCGCCGTCCGTGTGATCGATCTTTGCTGTGTCCATCTCGTTCCGCGTATCCACGATTTGAATGTTCACAGGGATACTCCGGGAAAGATTGACGCGATGCACCTCCGTAATTCGCTGGACCGGAAGACGTCATTCCCGGACAGATATCCCACTTGTCGGCATTGACCAATCACCACACCTCCGCCACACGCACAGGTCGACGGCGAGTCATCGGCATTCAGATCGTCCAATAGTGACATGAAAGCTACCATGCAAGATGTGTGCCAATGCGATCGTTTGCGAACATTATTTGGACGCCAGCAGTGTACATGGCTTTTCTGGTCGATGCTAGAGTTTTTTGATGTCTAGAAAAGCACAATTGGGCGTGAATCACCAAGTTTTTGCAGCGTTCCTTGGCCACGTGCTAAATCAGGCGGCCTGGGCAAGCGCCTGCGCCGTTAGAATCGAAACCCGCAGCGCGCGTTTCGTGAATCTCGTCTCGCGACGGTTCATCATCGCGTCGAAGTTTGGGATAGGGATTGGCCTGGTCTCCCGATCGAATCATCGGCCGAGAATGAGCCGGTCCCTGGCGGCCGCTGAATCTAACCTTGTTGTGAATATCCGTTCGGGATATGGTGAGCCTCCCTTCATCGTGTCATTTCCGAGGTAAGCTTGTTCATTGCTCGTATCGAGCTGGTCGTCGCGGCGCTGTCGCGCACGCAATCTTCGCGAGGGAGTTTTTTATCCATGCGGACCGGGCGTAGCTTCTTACTCGCGATCGCGGCGACGCTGAGCGTGAGTGGCTGTCGCGCGTGGAACCCTGGCCCGCTCGCGCCTGCCGCGACGACTCCACGCCCGCTTGCCGAGAACGCGTTCGACGTGGATCGGTTCGTCGACGAGCACAACCGCAACGCCGACCTCATCCAGAGCCTGGCCGCCAAGCCGACGATGAGCGTGGTCGGGAACGGCCGCGCAATCGCGCGACGCGTTGACGGCCGTCTGGCCATGGAGCGGCCGCGCAACTTCAAACTCGTGATGCTGGGACCGATGCACGTCGTCAAAGCGGATATCGGCTCCAATGACGACGAGTTCTGGTTCTGGGTGAACACGGACGACGCCAAGCTCTACTGGTGCAAGTACGAGGAAATCGATTCCAGCCCGCTGGCCGTCACCTATCAACCCGACTGGATCATTGCGGCGCTCGGCCTGAAGCCGATCACGCCCGAGGAAGCCGCTGGCATCAAGGTGAGCGACGGCGAGACGCCCGGCACGTCGAACCTGGTGTTTCCGCCGACAAAGTCGGGGGGAGCGACATACACGCGCACGGTCATCGTCTGGAACAAGAATCGGCGCATCAAGGAGCACCGGATCTACGAAGGAACCACGACGCCAAGAACCTCGTCGCCCAGGCGGAGGTGAGCCACTTCGCGGAATTCGACGCCAGTTCGGGCGAGGGAGTCGAAGGGAAAAAGTGCTATTTGCCTGAGAGTATCAAGCTCGAGTGGAAGCGCGACCAGCTTGTGCTCAACGTGGCCATGCAAGACGTCAAGGTCAACCAGTTCGATTCCTCGCACGCCGCGGCGCTCTTTGTCGAGCCGGTGACGCGCCGCGAGCGCGTGAACCTTGCCGAACTCAGCCGGGCGCAACGTAAGGACTCGCGAAACACGGTGAGGCAAACCATGCCTTCGCCGCCGCCGTCGCGCAACAGTGCCGCGAAGCCGGGAAGGCCTGGCTCCGACTCGGAAGAGACGACGATGGCGCCGTTGCGCTCGCGGTCGAAATCGAAGGCGACGACAAAAGTCACCGGCGCGATCACGACGCCGCTTGAAGACCTGGTGTCGGCGCCCTTGCCGGTCGGAGCGGAAAGTGCATCGACGTCGACGAATTCAGCGGGGCCGATGGCGGCTCGCGGCAATTCCTACGCGATTGAACGTTGAGCGGCCGCGATCGCGGCTCTCCATCTCGAGGACGAACCACGATCGCCGGCAGCGTTCAATTCAATTCGCTTCGGCGAGTTAGCTGGCGCTCTGCTGCTTCTCGGCGGCTTCGCGTAGCTTCTTGCGTGCCTTGGCGAGAATCGGCCCGATGGAGTTCTCCGGAATGCCGAGCTGCTTGCCGATCTGGCGGTAGTTCAGGAACTTGAGATGATACATGCGAACCACGTCGGCTTCGCGCTCGGGCAGATCTTCGAGCATGCGCTCGACTTCCTCGGCCGAGACGATGGCCTCGACGTCGTCGGATGCGCCATCGTCGGTGAACGCGCGATGGGCGTTCGTGTGGCCGAGCTCTTCTTCGCGGTGGCGTTTGATGAGCTCCTTGACACACGTTCGTCGCGCGATGACGGTCAGGTATGTGGGCAGCGAGCTGATTCCCTTGAACTTCTTGAGAACGGCATAGTCGTTATCGACGACCTTGAGGAAGATCTCGGCGGCGATATCCTCGACATCCTCGGAAGACAGCAGACGGCTACGCGCGTAGGCGACATGTTGAATGACATGGTAAATCAAACCCATGTAGCGATCGACAAAGTCGTTCCAGGCGCCGGGCTCCTTCCGCAAGCAGCGGTCGACCAGTTTGCGGTCAATGTCGCGCAAGGGCACGGAGGTGCCTCCTCTCAAGGCAGGAAGGCTCAAGATGCTGGGCAGCAACCGCTCTCGAAATAAGAGAGATTAAAACTCCCTAATTGTAGCACGGCGTAGCGCCTTGGCAACCGCTCGGTTTGCATTCGCGACGATGGGCGGCCGCAAGCGCGGCCCAACACCGTTCAGGGCCAGTGACGACCGAGTTTTCGGCCGCCTCTTTCGAGACAAGTGTCCGCGGCTTGCCCCTCAGGCGACAGGTTCTTCACCGACCCGAGCACGCGACGCGCCGTCAGATTTGAACAGACTTTCAGGTTCTCGCGACTCAACCGGGGATATAGAATACAAGGGTTAGTCCGCGGGCTGAAGCGAACCGGGGGCGACCTTGGGCCTCGATTGCGTTCCGAAGGAGGCCAAGGTGCCGGTCACGCAGCGCGACCGGGAAAAAAAGTCGCGTTGCGCTTCATTTTTTCCGGGATTAGCTCGATCCGATCACCTGGAGGATCCGGCGATTCTGAGGACTCGCCCCTCATGATCTCATCGTCGTCATCAGCGAGCCTGCGCGATGCCGCAAACTCTCGGTTCCTCGAGGAGTACGGAATTTGGAACACTCTCCTGGCGCCCCAAAAATCTTGATCGCCGACGATAATCACCAGAACGTCGAGCTGCTCGAAGCGTATCTCAGCGATTTTGAGTGCGAGCTGCGGACCGCGCACGACGGCGAGGAAACACTTCAGGTCGTGGGAGAATTCGCACCCGACTTGCTCTTGCTCGACGTGATGATGCCGCGACTCTCCGGGTTCGAGGTCTGCAAGAAGATTCGCGCCAATCCCCAGACCAAGGATCTGCTGATTCTGATGGTCACCGCACTCAACGAGGCGGCGGACTTCGAGCGCGGAGTGCAAGCGGGAACCGATGATTTTCTGACCAAGCCCGTCAACAAGGTCGAGCTGCTTTGCCGGATCCGCAGCCTGCTGCGCGTGCGTCACCTCAAGACCCAGCTCGATCGAACGCTGGCCTACCTGGCTGAATTCGAGGCGACAAGCCGCGCGTCGGGCCCGCAGTCGTAACCACCACGAACGTCGATGCGGCAGAGCCGGGAGCCAGTTTCGTCACGTCAGGAACCTCGATTCACAACCAAATGGCTGACCCGATCATCCCATGACTCAACCGGCGAGAGACCACTGACAACGCCCATCAGCCGCGTGTTCTTGAAACCGCGCCGCGCCCGTCCGTTTTTCGCGCGCCACCCCTGGGTCTTCGAGTCGTCGATCGAACGGATTGAAGGTCGACCCGCGCCCGGCGACCAGGTTGACGTCGTGACGAGCGATGGGGGCTTCATCGCAACCGGGTTATTCAACCCGACGAGCGCGATCCGTGTGCGTCTTTACTCGTGGGAAAATCGACCGCTCGACGACGACTTCTGGTCGGAGCGACTGGCGCAGCGCGATCAGCCTTCGCACAGTGCAACTGGGACTCGCGGGTGATCGTGCTGGCTACCGGCTGGTCTTCAGTGAAGGCGACGGCCTCTCGGGGCTGACGGTTGATCGTTACGATCGCTGGCTTGTCGCGCAGTTCACGAGCCTCGCGCTTCATGCAAGGCGCGACATGATCTTGAAAACCCTCCTGGATCAGAGCGGCGCCGAGGGCGTGCAAGTCAGGACCGAGCGTGGGATCGCGGCCAAGGAAGGACTTCGCGCCGGCGAGGACTCGACGATCGGTCTTGTTCCGACAGAACCGATTGAAATCGTCGAGCACGGTCTGACCTATCGAATCGATCTGCGAACCGGTCAGAAGACCGGGTTCTACCTCGACCAGCGCGTGAACCGCAAGGAAGTGGCGGGCTATTGCCGCGAGCACCGCGTGCTCGACCTTTTTTGTTTCACGGGCGGGTTTGCTCTGAACGCCGCGCGTCTGGGGGCGGCGAGGGTGCTCGGCATCGACAGCTCGGCTTTCGCTGTTGAGCGTGCGCGCCGAGCATGCCGCGCTCAATCAGATCACCGGCGTCCAGTTCGAGACGGCCGACGTACTCGAAAGTCTTGCGAAGCTCCGCGAACAGGGGGAGCGGTTCGATGTCTTGATCTGCGACCCGCCCAAATACGCCAAGCAGCCGAAGGACATCGAGCACGCGCTCAAGGGTTACCTGCGATTGAACGTGGCGGCCGTCGACGTGCTCGAGCGCGACGGGATTCTCGTGACGTGCTCGTGCTCGGGTCTGATCGGACGGGACCTATTTTCGGATCTGATCGGCAGCGTGGCCGAGCAAACAGGCCGGCCAATCCAGATTCTGGAACAGCGCGGCCAGGCGCCCGATCACCCGGTCTCGGCGAGCTGTCTGGAATCGGAATATCTCAAATGTCTGGTGTGTCGAGTCGGATCATGAGAGGTCGACAGTCCAGGTGATGTTGGCCGTTAGCTGTCCACAGCGATCGCCCCTCACCCGCCCCTACGGCCGGCGTCTCCCGTGGGGCGAGGTGAAGAGAACAAGATCTCGCGATCGCGCTACACCGGCAGTAAAAATTCATCTCTCCCGCCGCGCGAGGTCGCCCGCAGGGCGGGTGAGCTGTCCGAGACACGTCCAGTGAATATAAGTCAGCACCCGTCCGTTATTTCGCGCGATCTTTCTTCAAAGCGGCGACTTCCTCGAGGAGTTTTTCAAGCTTTTTCTCGAGGTTTTCGAGTCGCTTCTCGCTCTGTTCGGCCGCGCGGCGCTCGGTGCCCGACTTCAATGTCGTGGCGCCGCTGCCTGACTTCGTCGGCAGCGGGCCGACCTCTTTCATGCGCCCCACCTGGCGTTCGACGACTCGTCCTTGCAGCGGCGTGGCGACCGTAACCGTCTGGAGCCTGCCCGCGCCGACGAGCTTGTTGAGGCTCATCTGGGCTTCACGCAACTCTTTTTGCTTGGAAGTCAGCTCGGCCGCGAGTGCTTTGACTCTGGTGCGGGCCTGGTCGATCTCGGCCTTCTTTTCGGGGCTCAGCGTTGCTTCTTTCACGACTTTCGCATCACCGCTGTTATTGCGTAACTGTATCCGCATTTTTTGAAGCGACTTCAGCTCCTTGGCTGCGGCCCCCTTGGGCGCTTTCTTGACAACTTTTTCCAGCTCGCGAACCGCGTGCTCAAGCGCTTTCTTCCGCTCTTTCCGCATCTTGGCGACCTCTTCCATCTCCCTTACAGCGTGCTCGACCGCCTTCTTCCGCTCCTTCTGCTCGGCCGACAGCTTTCCGTCCTTCGGAAGATGATCGAGCTCAGCCTTGAGCTTGGTCATCAAATGCGCGGTGTCGGGGCCGGCGTCGATGTCACTTTCAAGCTTATCGAGCTCGGACTTGAGCTTGGTCATGGCTTCGTCGAGCGGTCCACTCACGATGATCGCCGGCGAGTCGTCCACCCTGAACTCGAAGTCAAACTCCGCGGCTTTCGCACCCTCCGCGTCGGCGTCCTTCTTGTTTCCGACCACGGCCACGTCCGCCGAGTAGTTCGCGTCGTCGCTCACGATCATCGCCGTTCGGCTTTCGCTCGCCGCCTGATCGCTTTCATCGTTGATAATCAAGCGATATTCGAGCTTTTGCTCCTCGGTTTTTTGAGCCCACGAGGCCTGCGCCGGCAGGAGCAAAGCTCCGAGACCGAGCGCTCCGAGCGTTCCCCAGAGACCCAGCGAACGAGGCGTCTTTTCCGTCATGATCATCGTTAACCTCTTTCTAAGGTGATGGACCTTGCCGAAGCCACTGGCAAATAGCGGTTGGGCGAAGTCCGAGCGGTTGAGAAAATCGAGCGTTTCGAGCAACGTCTCAGCATAAGACTTGGCGGAATCAGGACAGGCCCAGACGACCCAGGCATCAGCGCATTGCTCCTCGGCATCGCGCAGGGCTTTGCGTGCCCACCAGAGCACCGGGTGCCACCAGTAAAGCGCCGTCACCACCAGCTCGAAGATTCGAACCCGGTGATCGCCGCGCTGCACGTGGGCCAGCTCATGGACGATCAATGTCGTGCGCTGGCGATCGTCGAGACTTTTCCAGAGAGAGCGAGGAATGATCATTCTGGGTCGCACGCCCAGCGACCAGATGAGCGGCGGTATCCGGCCATCGACCCACCAGACGCTCGGCGCTCGAACGATCCCCAGCCTGGCGGCCAGTGCGTCAACCCACTCCTGGGTTTCGTCCGACGCGCGCTCGGTGGCGGTGAGCGCCTTTTGAAATCGAATGATGCGCATAAGTGAGACGCTCAGTGTGACAACTGCGCCGCTCAACCAGACAAACATCGCCAGTTTCATCCAATCGATGTGAACGGCATCTCCGACGGGGATCATCCCATCACTGTCGGGGGCGTCGAGAGGGCGCGTCACGACGACCTCCGGCTCGGCCAGCGTGGTCGCGACGGAGGGCTGGGTGTCGACTTCGAGGAACGCGGGCTCGCCCATTGTTTCGGTCGTTGGCCCGCTCACGAGATTGATCGCGACCGGCGGAACGAGTCCCCAACGTTCCGGCCAGGGTATCGCGATTTCGTAGATCGGCGGCGTGACCAGCTTCAAGAGAACGATGAGCCAGAGGCTATGCACGACGGCCGGGCGCCGTCGCAGCAGACGTCCCGCACACGCGACGAAGATCGCGAGCACCGTCGCCGTTACCGCGTTGGTCAGGCCTGCGTGGTAAAGCGTCTCCACGGCCGTTCCCTTTCGTTCTTGATCTTGAGATTGCCAATCAGCGAGCGAGCAAACCACCCGTTGCCGACTTCAAAATCGCCACGGGCACGCATTGACACCTGGCCGTGTTGTCGCCGTCTGCCACATCCGGGACGGTCGCGATCGATCACGATCGCTTACGATCGAGCCGCTCGACCATCGCCCGAAGTTCGCGGCGTTCTTCCGCCGATAGCCCACGTCCCTCGACCAGATGCGTCAGGAGCGGCGAAAGCGAGCCGCCACAGAGCGAATCGGCCACGGCCCGCAGCCGGCGGCCGATCAATTCATCGCGGTTGATTGCCGCGCTGAAAACATGCACCGGACCACTCCGATCACGCTCGACACCCCCCTTCGCCTCGAGCCGGTCGAGCAGCTTCTGCACCGTGGCGTAGACCGACGAACCACTCTGCCGGTAAACCCGCTCGACCAGTTGCCGGATCGTGGCCGGTCCGTCCTCCCAGAGACTCTGCAACAGAGCAAGCTCGGCTTCCGTCACGTCGTGATTACGCTCTTTCATCGTCACCCTCTGGTCAAGACAATCTGTCTGACCGACATCCTAAGACAATGCGTCTGAGGAGTCAACGCTTCGGGCGATTTTTTTTCCGGGGCGGCTCGGCGCCGCTTTCCGGGCTCGTTGAGGGGTGGCCGACACGCCGGCGAGAAACGCCTCGAACGTCTCAATTTCGCAATCGGGATCGATCCGGGATAAAATGGTGCCTCATCGAGCCGCCGCTGGTGGTTCGGCCCTGGTTTTCGTTGGCGCCGAATGAGGTGATCGAGATGAGTCGGTGTGTGATGATGCTGGTTGCGACGGTCGTCTCGTGCGTCATTTCGGGGACGTCGGTCCGGGCCGGTGGCGACGCCGCGGCGGAGGCCATTCTCGATCGGGCGATCAAGGCGATGGGGGGAGCCGAGAAACTTGGCAAGATCGAGGCATTCACATGGACCGCCAGTGCGTCGATCAAAATGAATCGGCGCGTCAGCGACAGTGTCTTTGTCGTGACGTTCAAGGGACTCGACCACGCGCGTCGCGATTTCCGAACGCGCAGCCCCTTACCGTGTGATCATCGATGGCGACAGGGGCTGGTATACGTCAGCGGGCCGCTACCTGCCGATTGACAAGGAGGCAATCCAGAAGCAGAAACGGCTGATTTACCTTCAGGTCATACCGACCTTGCTCGTTCCCTTGAAGAGCGGCGGCTTCACGTACGAGGTGGTGGGCGAGGAGGATGTCCGCGGTAAGCCGGCTTCAACCTTGAAAATTGTCGGGCCCGACGGCAAGGACTTCCTGCTCTTGTTCGACAAGGAGAGTTCCTTGCCGGTCAAGGAGGTCGTTCGCTCGGCCGGTCCCGACGGCAAGGAGCAAACCGAGGAGACGTTTTTCGCTCGCTACAAGGAGATGGCCGGGATTCAGAAGGCAACCTCGATCGAGACACGCACCGACGCTGATAACTACGGGTACTTCGACATCGTCGAGTTCCGGGTTCTCGATAAGTTGCCTCCGCATTCGTTCACTCCGCCGGAGTGAGGCTGGCCGGGTGAAACGTTGGTCTTGAATCGAATTTCGAGTGCATTGAGCGCAGGCCGATTCTGTTACGCGGCTTCTTGTTGGAGTCCCGCCTTCAGGCGAAATCTTCGGCTCACCCACCGCCTCAAGGCGGACATCCAGCAGGCGACCGTTGGATGTCGGGCCTTAGCCGGTCTGCTCGCGCTGATATCGTAAGAAGCCGGCTAAAGCCGGAACTCCAGCAGGCAACCGTTGGATGTCGGGCTTTAGCCGGTCTGCTCTGGCTGATATCGTAAAAAGCCGGCTAAAGCCGGAACTCCAGCAATCAACCGTTGGATGTCGGGCTTTAGCCGGTCTGCTCGCGCTGATATCGTAAGAAGCCGGCTAAAGCCGGAACTCCAGCAGGCAACCGTTGGATGTCGGGCTTTAGCCGGTCTGCTCTGGCTGATATCGTAAAAAGCCGGCTAAAGCCGGAACTCCAGCAGGCAACCGTTGGATGTCGGGCCTTAGCCGGTCTGCTCGCGCTGATATCGTAAGAAGCCGGCTAAAGCCGGAACTCCAGCAGGCGACCGTTGGATGTCGGGCTTTAGCCGGTCTGCTCTGGCTGATATCGTAAAAAGCCGCCTCAAGGCGGAACTCCAGCAATCAACCGTTGGATGTCGGGCCTTAGCCGGTCTGCTCGCGCTGATATCGTAAGAAGCCGGCTAAAGCCGGAACTCCAGCAGGCGACCGTTGGAGTTCTGGCTTTAGCCGGTCTGCTCTGATTGATGTCGTAAAAAGCCGCCTGAAGGCAGACTTCCAACAGTCAACCGTTGGATGTCGGGCTTTAGCCGGTCTGCTCTGATTGTTGTCGTAAAAAGCCGGCTGAAGGCGGACATCCAACAAAGGCATGGCGCTCTGGGTGCCGCGTGGTTCGTCAATCAAAACGCGATGAACGCGAAAGCCGTGCAAACCCAACCTTGCACCACGCGAGAGTGAAGCCGCGTGCGAACCTCGTGTGCAATGGAACCTCGCGTGGCGTGGTTCCGCGCTGCGCTGCGCCGCGGGGCGGGATAGTCGTGGATCGTTTGTGCGAGTACAATCAAGTGCACCAGGCAGCCAGCCCATTCCGGGGGATCGAGATGCCACCGCCAGAGCTTTATCGCCAGCCCCGGGGTTATTCTCGTCGCCGGTTTCTCGAGTGCGCGGGGGGCGGACTCGGTGCCCTGGCCGTCGACTGGCTGCTCCACGACGAGAAGGCCCGAGCCGCCGACCGCGGCGGCGGTGCCGCGATGACGTCGCGTCATTCGACCCACCTCGCGCCCAGGGCGCGGAGCGTGATTTATCTGTTCATGCATGGCGGCCCAAGCCATCTCGAAACGTTTGACCCGAAGCCCGATCTCCAGCGCCTGGCGGGCCAACCGCTCCCCGCGAGCTTTGGGGCCGTCGCCACCCGCCGCAAAGTGGCGCACAACCCCCTGCTCGCCACCCGGCGCACGTTTCGCCAGTGCGGTCAGAGCGGGATGGCGATCTCCGACTTCTTGCCGCACCTGGCTGAATGTGCCGATGACCTGGCATTGATCCGTTCGTGCTGGGCGGATAGCGTCAACCACCCGCAGGCGGTGTACGAGATCAATACGGGCTCGATCCTGATGGGTAAGCCGAGCCTCGGAAGCTGGGCGAGTTATGGCCTGGGGACCGAGAATCACGATCTCCCGGCGTTCCTCGTCTTGCCCGATCCGGCCGGCGGAATCAAGGGCGGGCCGCCCGCCTATGGCGCGGGCTATCTGCCAGCCAGCCACCAGGGCACCTTGATCCGTGGTGGCGATCGGCCAATTCTCGACTTATGCCCGCCTGAACCGGTCAGCCCCGAGACCCAGCGCGGAGTGCTCGACCTGGTGGGGCGGCTCAATGCCCATCACCTGGAAGAGCGTGGGCCCGACGGCGAGCTCGAGGCTCGAATCCAGAGTTACGAGCTGGCGTTTCGGATGCAAAGCGCCGCCCCTGAGGCCGTTGACCTGTCTTGCGAGTCGGCCGAAACCAAACGACTCTATGGGCTCGACAGGGCACAGACGGCCGAGTTTGGCACACGCTGCTTGCTGGCGCGCCGGCTTGTCGAGCGGGGCGTCCGGTTCGTTCAGCTCTATTCGGGCGATGTCAACGGCTGGGACGCGCACGATAATGTCGAAGCCAACCACGCGACCATGTGCGGCAAGACCGATAAGCCGATCGCCGGATTGCTCAAGGACCTCAGAAGGCGCGGGTTGCTTGACAGCACGCTCGTGATCTGGGGAGGCGAGTTCGGCCGCATGCCAATGTCCGAAAGCGGCAAGGGGCGCGACCATAATCCCCACGGGTTTTGCTACTGGATGGCTGGCGGCGGCGTTAAAGGCGGTGTTGTCCACGGCGCGACCGATGCCGTCGGGTTGCGCGCCGAAGTCGACCGGGTGCACGTGCACGACCTTCACGCCACGATCCTCCACTTGCTAGGCATCGATCACACCCGCCTCACGTTCCCGCACAACGGCCGCGACGACCGGTTGACGGATACCGCTGGCGAAATCATCCGCTCGATCCTGATCTAACTGATTATGTACAAGAGTTACTCTTTCATCATTTTTGCGTGCATTTTGGGCAGCCCGGCCGCGACCGCCGGCGAGTCCAGTCACTGGGCGTTTACCACGCCGAAGCGACCCGGTGTTCCGGCCGTCAAGGAAACGTCCTGGATCAAGAATCCGATCGACGCGTTTATCGCCGCCGAGCGAGAAAAGCACGGGGGTTTGCCGCACGCCCCCGAGGCGAGTCGGGCCACACTCTTGCGGCGGCTGAGCTTCGATCTGACGGGGCTCCCCCCTGCCCCCGACGAGGTCGAGGCGTTTCTCGGCGACCGCGATCCGCTGGCTGTTGAACGAGTCGTCGATCGTTTGCTCGCGAGCCCGCGCCACGGCGAGCGCTGGGCCCAGCACTGGCTCGACCTGGCGCGGTTTGCCGAGACCGACGGCTTTGAATTTGACCAGGCGCGTGCCGATGCCTGGCGCTATCGCGACTGGGTTGTCGAGGCGCTCAATCGCGATCTGCCCTATGATTCATTCGTCCGCTTGCAGATTGCCGGCGACGAATTTCGCCCGGGCGATCCGTGGGCCTTTGTCGCAACTGGCTTCAATCGGTGTTACCCGGACATGGTCGACCTGAACGACCAGGGCCTGAGGCGCCAGAACGCGCTCAACGACATCACCGAGACGACGGGACTTGTCTTTCTGGGGCTGACGATCGGCTGTGCGCGGTGCCACGACCACAAATTCGACCCCATTCCGCAGACCGACTTTTACGCGCTCCAGGCGTTTTTCACGCCGGCCCGGTTTCGCGATGATTACCCGCTGACTTCGGCGCACGACCGCGTCGCGTTTGATCGACGAGAGCACGAGCTGATGGCGGCTCGCGTCGCGCTCATGCGTCTCGAAGCTCCATGGCGCGAGCGGCTGGCGCCCGGCATGCCCCCGGGGGTGGACGACCTGACGGCGGCCGCGTTTGCGAAGCGTCCCGAGCGGTGGTCTGCGGGTGATGTGGCGCTCGTTTACGAGGCTCTCGAGCATGACGCCCGCATCGGCGCGACACTCTGGTCGATCGTTCTCGATCCGGGCCGTTGGTATTTGCGGCAGACGCTGATTCACCGGCTCGAGCGGCTCGAGCGCCTTGGCGCGAGCACTCTGCCGCAAGCTCGTGGCATCGACGAGAAAGGGTCGAGCACTGCTCCCACTTATCTGCTCCGCCGCGGGGAATACGGTGCTCGCGGGCCCGAGATTGAGCCGGCGTTCCCGGCGGTGCTGTGCACGGGCGAGAAGACGGCCGTGGCGCGGCCGGTCCCGTCGGTCCACTCGACCGGTCGTCGCCGGGCTCTGGCCGAATGGTTGGTCGCGCCCGACCATCGGCTCACATCGCGCGTGATGGTCAACCGAATGTGGAGCCATCATTTCGGGCGTGGGATTGTGGGCACGCCCAGCGATTTCGGTGTGATGGGCGACGAGCCAACCCACCCGGCGTTGCTCGACTGGATGGCGTCGGAATTCGTGGCGCAGGGCTGGAGCATGAAGGCCCTTCATCGCTTGATCGTGACGAGCGCCACGTATCGCCAGTCGTCGAATAACGAGGGAAAGGGATCTCTCGTCGATCCGGAGAATGCCCTGCTCTGGCGACAGAACCGCCAGCGACTCGATGGCGAGGCGATCCGCGATAGCCTGCTTGCCGTATCAGGTCGATTGAATCAAGCCATGGGGGGACCATCGGTGTTTCCCGAGCTTCCGCCCGAGCTCAAGCGGCTCAGTAGCAAGGGTGCCGTGTGGCCAGTCTCGCCGCGCCGCGAGGATCGCGAGCGCCGCAGTCTCTATGTGTTTGTCCGTCGAAATCTGCGATACCCGTTTTTTGAAGTGTTCGATCGACCGGATACCAATGCAAGCTGCCCGCAACGTGCTGTCACGACGATTGCGCCACAGGCGCTCAGCTTGTTAAACAGCAACCTCGCTTACGAGTCGGCCAGAACGCTCGCGGCGCGTATCCTTCGCGAAGCGGGCACCGACCGCGGCCGACAGCTTGAGTTGATCTCACGCGTGGTCTTTGGGCGGCCGCCCGATGCCGCCGAGCGGAAGCTGATGAGCGATTTTCTCCGCCGCGATGAGTCGCTCGATCGTCTTTGTCTGGCGCTGGTGAACACCAACTTGTTTATCTATGTCGACTGAGTGTCGGGCTCAGGCGCCGGAACGATCGCGTCAGTTCATTCCGGCTCAATGCCCAGCTCACGCAGTCGCGCGGCCAATTTGTCGGCGCTGGCATTCATCATCGGCGCGACGCTGTTCGATCCTGGCAGCGTGGCACCACTCAGAGAAGGTGAGGAACCGCGATCCGTCGGGGCCGAAAATCTTCAGGTTGTCAGGTCCCGGGCCCGGTTCGAACTTGATACCCAGGCGCGGACTGACGAAACCCGTCATCGACGGAACTGGTTGCAACATGTTTCCGGCGCGTAGCCAGCCATCGAGAGGGCCATGGTCCGGGTCGTAAACGTAATATTCCTCGACACCGTAACGCTGATAGAATTCAAATTTACCGATCATCTCGGCCGGCCGGTTGCCGGGCGAAAGGATCTCGAAGACGACCTGGGGCGCGATATTGCCTTCCACCCACTGCTTGTACGAGCCCCGATGTCCCTTGGGGCGGCCGAATGCGACGAGGATATCGGGTGCGATACGGATCGTGGGCTGACCCTCGACCGGATACCACAACAGATCGCCTGCCACGAACACATCGGCGTCTTCGCGGAAGACATTATCCAGTCCCCCCTTGACCGTGACGATCCATTCGTATTGCAGCGTGTTGTCCGCCATGGGCATCCCGTCGCTGTCGGGGTAATCGATCGCCTGGCGTTCGGGGTGCGAAAATTCCGTCGCGGAATTCATGATCGTCGATGGCCTCGGAAGACGACCTCGGAATTGGCTGCCGCTGAATTATCGCACGATTTGGGCGTTCTTGCCAGTTCACATGGCAGGGCCGGCCTGTGCCTCTCAGTGGAACGCGACCGCGTCGCGTTTGACACGGATGGCTTTCAGGTCCAGACGCGCCGCCTCAGTCCACCGGATCGGTGTCATCGGCGAATTCCCTGAAAACGTCTTCGCGCGATACCGTTCTGCCCGCCTCGGCATCCTTGAGGCCGGCGTCGATTTTCTGCCGGACAAGCAGACGATACACGACTTCGTCCCAGGTGCATTCCTCGGGGACTTCTTGGGCGAGTTCCAGCACGGCTTCTTTCACACTCTGGGCGTTCATCGTCCCTTGACACTCGGCTTGTCCGAGCCCGTCCAGAACTTGACAGCAGACGCTGAACTGATGTCGATAGTCGCGACTCCTGGGAAATCCGGCAACAATAGGGGTCGACGTTCTCACGCAACGGACGGGCACGGTATTCACGGAAAGCCGATTACTCGGGGACAAATTTGTTCAAACCACTCGACCGCAAACTCGCCCTTGGCATCCTGGCTCTCGTCGTGACGCTCGAGCTGGCGGGAATCGCAGTCGTTGTCTCGGCCGAGCGGTCCGCCCAGCGGCGGGATGACGCTCGCATATCGATCTTTCAAAAAGCGGGAGCGGCCTGGATCAGGCGCACGACCGAGATTTATACAGGGAAGGGTTCGCCGAGGTATGGAGAAAAAGCGGGTCTCGCCTGGCGGGAGCGGCTGGCGGAGCCAATTCTGCGGCCGCGGAGCGTCGCGGCGCGGGCCGTCAGCCTGGCGCCCGAGGAAAAAGTGATCGGCATCGTGTTGGGTAGCGAAGCTCGGGCCTACCGGTTCGCGGCCTTCGAGTCGAAGACCGGTCACCTCGTGAACGACCTGGTGGGCGGCGTGCCGGTTTCAGTCGCCTATTGCGACAAGACGCAGTGCCTGCGGGTTTATAGCGACCCCGGCGGCACCGGCCTGCTCGATCTCAACGTTGCCGGCTCTCTTTTTGATGAAATGGTCATGCGGCACGGCGACAAGATGTACTTCCACAAATCCGGCAAGGAAGTCCAAGGGGGCGCCAGTGTGGCCACGATCCCCTATGCCCTTGTGACTCCGACAGTGACAACGTGGAGGGAATGGACGGCCCGGCATCCGGACACGCAGGTCTATATTGGTAAACAGGAAGACGGCCCGCCCGAGGAGAGTCCGCGGTCTCCGCGCGGTCGTCAATGATTGGGGCTCGCCGAGCGTGACGCCGCGTTGACGGTGCCGAGGGCCGCGCCCGCCGAGATGAGAAATGTCGGGACGATCATTGCGATGAGGCGCACGAACGACACGCGCCAGCGGACGTGTGGCACCAGCGTCGAGTGGCAGACAGATCGCGATCATCTGGAAGAACACGGCCGCCACCAGCGCCGGCGGTCGCCGATGCAACGATGCTTTTGAGACGCGAGCGTGCTCCGAAACCGAAGGCGAACGCGGCTCCGCCGACGATACCGATGGGGCCCCAGGAACCGGCATGGATCAAGAGCGGGTACCACACGTCGTCTGTGACGGCTCGCAACGGCGGTGGGGAAACGGGGTCGACGAGGCGAATGACAGCGAGCGCCGCCACCCCGCCGGCGAGCAATCCGGCGGCTTGAGCGCACAATCCAACATACACGCCGCGGCCCGGCGAACCCGAGGCCAGGCCCCCCGCGAGCCCGATCATGAATCCGAGGCTACAGCCCATGATGGCGTTAACAAACGCCGCATTCTTTGATTCCGCCAGGTAGACCGACTCTCCAGTCGGTACCATCCACGTGGCTTCCCACCTCGGCTCGGGATAGAGGCGTGGACGAAATATGTGTTTCTCTCGTTCACCAAGCGTCCACGCGAAAAGCCCCGAGGCGATGCCGAGAGCCAGGGCAATCGTGACGACGCGCCGCCCGGAGCGAACGCCTTCTTGACTTGCTTGAGGAGGAATTCGGAGCAGTTGCCCAGGAACATCGGAAATGGCCTCTTCGAAGGCTTGCATGGCACTAACGACCTCGGTCAAGTTCGCATGTGTACAATGGAGAGATTCGAGTGAACGGAACTCCATCAAGATAACCGAATATTTTGGGATTTTCGTTTTGCAATTGCAGAAAGCCGACCACGTAGGATATCGTAGACAGTGCGTTAGACCGGATATTGTACCCGGGAGCCGGCGCAAAATTCACTGGTCTGACGAAGCCGGTGGATCGGGTGATCACTGGCGATTTCATTGGCTCCGGCGTTTCCGCACAGAATAGCGGATTTATTTCAGAAACTCTGAGGGAATTTTCGATGAGAAAAACGCAACATTCGAGGGACGTGCGAGGTTTTACCCTGATCGAGCTACTCGTTGTCATCGCCATCATTGCCGTCTTGATTGCGTTGCTCTTGCCCGCCGTGCAGGCGGCGCGTGAGGCCGCTCGCCGGATTCAGTGCACAAACAATCTGAAGCAGACTCGGCCTCGGTTTCGCGAACTATGAGAGCTCGAATTCAATCTATCCGCTCGGGGGCATGACCCTCGTGAATGGACAGTTCGCGAATGCCGGCAACTGGGGAGCGGAGGCTGGCAACAACGGGGTGAGCTGGGTCGCCCTGATTCTGCCCTACATGGAACAGAACACGATTTACTCAGCGATCAATTTCTCGACCGGTATCTATAACATGCCGGCCTTCGCGACGGCCTGGTACACGCGGCTCTCGGTGATGTCTTGCCCATCGGACGGCGATCAGGCCGGCTTCCGTCCATCTGGATCGAATAACGGCGACGGTCAAGATATCGCCGTCGGGCCTCCTACCCCTCCGGGCGGCGGCACCCCGATGGTCGCGGTCGAGAATTATCTGACCAGCTTCGGCGATAATTACTGCATCGGCTGCAATTCACCGACTCCCGTCTTCCCGACCGAGACCCCGATCAGCCAGTGGCCGCCGGTCGCCGGTCAGTCGCGCATCGGCTGGCCCGGTGAGCAAGGAACGATGCTCGACATCAACTGCGGAACCTCGGGTTCACCCGGCGCCCTTCGTGGCATGTTCGACGTCAACGACGGCCAGACAGTGCGTCTTGCCGGCGTCACCGATGGCACGAGCAACACCATCGCGGCCGGCGAGGGCTTGCCCGCGCAGCGTGCCGACAACAACGTCTGGGAGTGGAACTCGGGCTCCAATGGCACCACCGTGCCGATCAACTATTACTCGCCTCAGAGCTGCACATTGCCCGGCAACGGCTGGGGCTCGACAAACTGGCAGTCACGCTGCGCTTACACCAATACGGGCTTCAAGAGCAAGCACCCCGGCGGCGCCAATTTCCTCTTTGTCGATGGCTCGGTCCACTTCCTCAAGGCATCGCTCAATATGTTCACCTACTGCGCTCTCGGCAGCCGAGCCGGTGGCGAGATTGTCAGCTCTGACTCGTATTGACCCGCGTGAGTTCGATCTGACTTTGAACCGGCACCCACGTTCAGATTCGCGAATGACATGAGTGTCGACGATGCGGCGATTGGATCGAACTCAGCGTTTGGTCCAATCGCCGTACGACCATTGACTTCTCAACCCTGTCGCGACCGCATCTGAGGAAACTACACTGATGACCGCGTCTCTGCTGATTCCCGCCCGAATTTCTCGCTCCTCCCGCTGGCGTGCGACGCTGGCCATTGGCGCTCTTTTCGTGCTGGCTTCTTGTGCCCGCGAAGAAGACGTTTTTGGTAAGCGTTATCCCGTTTCCGGTACGGTGACCTATAACGGCAAGCCGCTCGAGAAGGGTAACATCAGCTTTGTTTCAGAAGACCTGAAGAATAACGCCGGTGCGTCGGCCCCGATCGTTGACGGCGCGTATACGCTCTCAACGGGGGGCAATAGGGATGGCGCACAGGCTGGTAAGTACAAGGTGATCATCACGTCGAAGGAAGACTTCGCCGAGAAGGCGAAAGCGGAGTTCGAGAAAGTCTCGGGAAAAGACAATCCGAAATTACCGCCGCATATCACGGCGAAAGCAGGCGCCGAAGCGAAGAGCCTCATCCCGGCTGGCTATGGCGACGTTCGCACCACCACGCTGACGGCCGAGGTCAAGCCCGAGTCGAACACGATCCCCTTTGAACTATCCGACGCGAGCGCACCGCCGGAGCCAAAGGCCGCGGGCAAGGGTTCCGCAAAAGGCCGGGGCCGGCCATAACGGTCCCTGACACCGGATGGCGTTTACGTCCGCGTCAATGCGATGAGCCCTCTCGGCCGCGACTCAGGGCCTGAGTGCAGACGGGCAAGGCTCATCTCTGTGCGCGAGCAGCTCGACTGATCGGTCTGTCATTTGGACCTGAGCGTAGGGTGCTCTGCTCTCGACGACGCTCATGATGCAAAAGCCGGCGCCGGCAGTGTTCGGTCGATCTCGGCAAGGCGATAGCCGAATCCCGCTCCTTGCACCGTCGAAAGATCGAGGCCGCCATTGACGCGGCGAAAGAGTCCCGGATGGACGGCCGCCTCGGGCAACGACGCGTCGGGATAAAATTGCATGCCGTTTGACTCGACCCCCATGATCGTGCCCGCGTGCGCCGCTAACAGGACATGAGGGATCTGCGCGAGCATCGGGTTTGAAAGGTCCTGGACCATCAGAGTCATCCCGTGCGCCTTGGCCCAGCACAAGGAAAGCAAGGCTCCCGTCTGCGTCTTGCACGTCTTGAGCGCCACGCCCG
Organism: uncultured Planctomycetota bacterium; assembly: GCA_963818265.1. Classification (GTDB taxonomy): domain Bacteria; phylum Planctomycetota; class Planctomycetia; order Isosphaerales; family Isosphaeraceae; genus CAWFRS01. Next base: position 142,474 of record CAWFRS010000008.1, read on the forward strand.
TCCAGCCGAGCTCGCGACCGAGCCGCACAAAGCGCCAGTCGTGCGCACTCTCGTCCATGAAGAGCGGCTTGCGCGCGAGACGCTGTGCACGTCAATTCGATGCGCTTGCAGATCATAGGGAAATGGCTGCTCGACGTAGAGAAGCATTCCATAGATGCGCGGTGAGTCTTTCTGGAGCCGATCGAGGATGGCATTCACATACGATGGCTCGTGCACCGTGCAGTTGAAGTCGGCCGTGAGCCAGTCGACGTTTTCCTCGATCGCGAGCTGGCCCACCTTGATCAGCCGGTCGTAATCCCAGTCGAATTCATCGCCGCGCAGCTTGACCTTCAGGCATTTCAGTCCATCACGGCGGATCCAGTCGCGCAGGAGGACGGGATAGCCGTCGTCGCGGCTCGGCTCCCGTGAGCTCGTCGGGTCCGATCGGGTCCTTGCCGCCAACCAGGTGCCACGCCGGGCACCGGATTCAACCGGGGCCGAACCAGAAACTCCTCGGGAAACCGGCCGCTAAACGACACGTCACTACTCCCCTGCGCGGCGCGAGAAGTGCGCCAGGTCGCAATTCATGTACTGGGCATTATATGTGCTATAGGTCGGCACGTCGTGGAGCACGCCGAAGGCGTCGTGCAAGGCCAGATCGAATGCCGACGCACAGACTAAGGCGCCCAGGAATGGGACCGGCTCGGCTCTCCCTCGCTTCGATCGCTGGGCGTTGAAGGCCGAGGCCAGCTCGGGGAGGACCTTTTCAAGAAAATGGTGGCCGACTTCCATGGGATGGCCCGAGAGACCGAGCCGCGGCCATGCGGCGGCCATGCTGACGCAGAGATCCCGCAGCGCCTCGTGGCGTTCCTCATAGCCGAGCTGGCTGGGCCAGACCCACTGGACCGATAGGGGCGTCTCGCCCCAGCCCTCGGCTGTGCGTCCCCGCGCGTCTTCCACGGTTAGCTTGACCCGGGCGCATGTCACTTCGGTGGTGATCTCGGGCCCGAATTTGAGCGGCACGCGCGTCTTGATCGGCAGGAAGGTGAGCTCGACCGCGACCGGTCGGATATCCGTCGGCTTGGGCATGGGGTTCATTCACTCGGGCTTACGGGTTGTGGGTGCGGCCGGCGCCGGGGCTGGGCCAGTCAGGAAGGCGATCAGGTCGGCCAGGGTACGCGGCGTCAGGTCTTTCTCGAGCCCCTCGGGCATCAGCGATTGACCCGATGATTTCAATTCGTCGATTACCGAGCGGAGCAAGGCCTCTTGCTTGCCGTCCTGGCGAAGCAAGGTCACAGCGGCCGCTGATTCGCTGGCGATCAGTCCGTTCAAGACGCGGCCGTCGACGGTCGCGACGGAAAAGTTCGTGAACTTTGATTCGAAGGCCCGGTTGGGATCGAGAATGGCGATCAAGAGGGCCTCGGGCGATCGGTCCTGGAGGCTCGCAAGATCCGGCCCGACCTCCGTCCCCTCGCCGCCGAATCGATGGCACGACGCACACAGCTTGCGGAAAATGGCCGCACCGGCCGTTTTGTCGCCCTTGAGTGCAAGCGCCGGACGAAAGGTTTCGACAACGGCCTGGCGTGGCTTGCTTTCGTAGGCAAAGACTGTTTCGGCGCGGGCTCTGAGCCTGCCATTCCGGTGCCTGAGCAGTTGCTGCCGCCGGGCTGGGTCGAGCTCGGCCGACGATACGCAGCCATCCTCGAGCGACGAGAGCAACGACGATGTCCAGTCCGTTCGCTTCATGAGCATATCCAGGATCGCTTGCCGGATCGCGGGTGAGTATCCCTTCCAGTCCGCCAGCAGCCGATCGGCGGTCTGCGTTTCGGCATTCTGACCCAGCGCGGCGACTGCCGCTTGTTGAAGGGAGAGCGAAACCTGGGGGCGCAAAGCGCGGCGAGTGCGTCGCGATCGCCCGTGTTCCGCCGGGCGCTGATAGCCGATCAGGCGCGCGGCTCCGGCGCGGTCGGCGTCGCTGGCTGCGTTGTTGCCAAGCGTGTGCCGCGCCGCGTCCCACACGGCCGCGAATGGCCCTTTGACGAGGTCGAGACCGTCGCCGCGGCGGGCGCGGTTGCGCGCATCGAGCACGCTGGCGAGCATGTTGAATTGCCAGTCGGCATAGCGGCCCCCCTGCCCGGCTGGAACCGTGATGGTTCGCGTGATCAGGCCGTCGGCCTTACCGCCGTTTCTCGCGAGTACCAACGCGAAGAGCGGGCCAACGATCTCGTCGGCCGGCGGCGCTTTGACAGCAGGTGGCTCAGGGTCGCGAAGTAGAGCCAGGAGCAGCGCTTCGGCATGACGAGGGGCCGAGCTCAACAGCGCGGCACGCATCCAGGGATCGGTTCCGTCGCGGCGTGCCATCCGCGCGAGGGCCGCCGCAGCGCGGTCAAGGTCGCAGTCGCCGAGGGCCAGGGCCACCTGAAAGCGGACCTCGGCATTCGCATCGCCGGCCAGTCGGAGGAGAGCGTCGGCGACTGGCCGCGATCGCGGCACGATGGGAACCGTGGCGGCGACGACGGCCGCGCGAACGCGAGCGTCGGAATGACCGAGCGCCGCCAGTGCCGAGGCTTCATCGAGGCCGTCGAGATCGGCGAGCGTCCAGACGGCCTGAACACACGTTTTCGGCGACTGGTTGTGTTTCACCAGCCTGCGCAACGGTTCGACCGCGTCCGGATCGCGCCGGTGCAAGAGCAGCCGCTGCGCGGTGTCGCGTTGCCAGCCGCCCGGGCTCTCGATGGCGGCGACGAGCTCGGTCGTCGAGAGCCGATCGAGGTGCGGTATTTTCCGCGGCTTCTTGCCGGTCGGATAGACGCGATAGATCCGCCCCTCTTCGCTGCCGGCGCGGAGGTCGAGCTGGCGCTCCCAGTCATCGGGGATCCACTCGGGGTGCTCGATCACGGCGCGGTACATGTCGGCGATCCAGAGAGCTCCATCGGGCCCTGTCTTGAGCATCGTCGGCCGAAACCACGGGTCGCGCGAGGCGATGAACTCGCTGTTTGACTCCGCCGGGGCCCGAAAACCGCGGAAAGTGACCCCCTGGGGCTCGACAATCATCCGGTGGACCAGGTTATGCACGGGCTCGCTGACGAAGAGACTCGTGGCGAACTCAGGGCCGAAGAGGTCATCTCGGTAGGGTGTCGGGCTGTTGGCCGACGTCACGTGATTGGCCGCGCCGGGGTCGTTAAACCGTGGGGCCGTGGTGCTGACCGGGTAGAGCCGCGTGTCCGGTTCAAGCGTGTGGCGGGGGTCGGGGGGGGCGAACGACGGGTTGCGCTTCAGGTCGTGGCTGGCGAGCACGTAGTGCCAGCCCCAGTTGGGGTTGTTATTGCCGAACCAGTGGCCCCAGTCGTCGCGGTGCCGGCCGTACTGAGTTCGGCCGCTCTCGGCCTCGAATTCGCCCGTGTCGGAGCGAAACCGAAAGTCGCGGCCGCTGATCGACGTGATTTTGCCGGTACGCAGCGAGCGGACCTTGCCGTCGCTATCGCCGTTGGCGCCATGGATCCAGCCGTCGAGTCCCAGGTCGAATCCATTGAGGCGGTGCTGCTGGTTGCCCTGGCCAAAGCCGGTGAACAAGACCTCGCAATGATCGGCCCGGCCGTCGCCATCGCGGTCCTCGGCGAAAAAGATGTCAGGAGCACACGCGATCAAGACGCCGCTCCGCCAGGGGAAGACGCCGGTCGGAAAGCCCAGGCCGTCGAGAAACGTCGTTTGCGTGTCGTAGCGGCCGTCGCCGTCGCGGTCTTCGAGAAACCTGACAACGCCGCCGGGCTTGCCTTTGCCGTCGACGCCGAGAGGATAGTCGCCCATCTCGACGACCCAGAGCTTGCCGTCAGCCCCCCATTCGAAGGCGATCGGATCCTTCACGAGCGGCTCGGTCGCGACGAGCTCGATATCAAATCCCGGCGCGATCCGCATGGCCTTGAGAGATTCGTCGGGCGACTTGGCGCGTGGCTCGGCCGCCGCGGCAAGCCCGAGACAGGACACGCAGACGGAAAAGAAAAAGGCGAAACGAAATCGCATGGTTCGTTGCCTCCTGGCCGGGCGGAGTACGGTGCTTTGGCCTCAGGCGGATATTCGGCCCCCGCTCATCAGGCTGGCGGGTTTCCGGCTTGTTCGCAAGTGGCCAGTGGCGATACCATCGGGTTTAATCGCGACCCGCGGCGGTCTCGAGACGATCGGTGGCATGATCGGAACGCTTCATGAAATCGGGCTTGATTCTGGCCAGCGAGTCGCCGAGACGAAAGCAGCTTCTTCAGGAAGCGGGCTACGAATTCGAGGTTGATCCCTCAGGAATCGACGAGCCCGATCCGACCGCCGAGATCTCGCCCTGGTCGTTCGCGGCCGACCTCGCCTGGCGCAAGGCGGCCGAAGTGGCGCGGCGGCGGTCGAGTGGCCTGATTCTGGGCGCCGACACGATCTGCGCCGTCGAAGGCGAGATCTTGACCAAGCCCACCGATCGCGCCGACGCCGAGCGAATGATCCGGCTCCAGGAAGGCCGGCATACGCATGTGATCTCCGGGATATGCCTTTATCGCGGCGACCGCCACGAATGGGTCGGCGCGGTCGATGTCAGCGTCGTGGCATTCGCGCCCCTTTCCGATTTTGATCGTCAATCGTATCTCGACTCGAGTCGCTGGCAGGGGAAGTCGGGGGGTTACGGAGTTCAGAATCACGACCCGTTCATCACGATCGTGAGCGGCAGTTTCTCGAACGTCGTCGGCCTGCCGCTCGAGCGGCTCGCGGCGCTCTTGCAAAGGTATCCGGCGCTTTGGCCCTGAGGCGGAACTCTCGTGCTGACACTGCTTGCTTGAAACCGACACGCAAAGCCACATCGCGAAGGGACCCCGCATGAGTCACGCTCGGATCGCAGGATATGACGTCAGGACGATGTTCAAGTACGGCATGTTACCGCTGGCGATCGTCGCCATGGCGTATGTCTCAACGTTTCTCCACGACCCGCTGGACTTCACCGCGGAGGCCAAGGCCGTCATGCTCGCCGCACCACCACCTCAGATCGACGGCCAACGCGCGTTTGGCTATCTCGAGAAGATCTGTGAAATCGGGCCCCGGACGGCGGGCTCCGAGGCCAATACGCGCCAGCGCAAGCTCGTCGCCGACCATTTCGAGAAGGCAGGCGGTACGGTCCGCGAACAGCCATTCCGCGCGGTGCACCCGATGACCGGCGCGCGATTACAAATGGCCAACCTGATCGGCTCATGGCATCCCGATCGCCTTCAGCGAGTCGTGATTGGAGCCCACTACGACACGCGCCCCCAGCCCGATCAGGAGGTCGACCCGATCCGGTTCAAGCTCCCCTTCATCGGCGCCAATGACGGTGCGTCGGGTGTGGCGCTCTTGATGGAAATCGCCAATCATCTCAAGGACTTGCCAACAACCTGGGGCGTTGACCTCGTCCTTTTTGATGGCGAGGAGCTTGTGTTCGGCAATCAACCCCGGATCGGCGAGTATTTCCTGGGCTCCGACCATTTCGCGCAGGTTTATTCGCAGGCCGTCAGCCGCCGGTCGTCGCGAATTCGATACGGCGCGGGGCTCGTTCTCGATATGGTCGGCGGCCGCGATTTACGCATCAAGAAAGAACCGAAAAGTGTGCGCGCGGCCCCCCAGTTGATGACCGAAGTCTGGGGCGTGGCACGGGCGCTGAACGTCAGCGCGTTTCGCTCGGAGTATGGTCAAGAGGTGATGGACGACCATCTCGCACTGATCCGCGCCGGCATTCCCGCGATTGATATCATCGACTTCGAATACCCTTACTGGCACAAGGCCGACGACCTGCCCGAAAATTGCTCGGCCGCGAGCCTGGCCGCCGTCGGCCGGGTGGTGACGGGGTGGCTCATGCTGCCCCCCCGCACTCCGCCGCGCCGCTAAAACGGCCGTGCGCGATTCCGAGACGTCCGGACTCCCGCGGGTCGGCACTGGATTGGGCTCGTCGGAGATTCGCCCCCGCGGGATCGCGCAAGGGCATCGAGCACTCGCATCGCGAACACAGTGGCGTTCGCGTGTCCCTGCGTCGTTCACCTCGTCCATGTCGTCCGCTCGCGCCGGCTGACTTCCAGATTGAATTTCAGCGCGGCCTGCTCGACCCGGTATTGCTGCAGCGCGTCACGCGCTAAAAGCATGACACGGCTGCGGAAAACGGCGTGTTCAATTACCTCGTCCATGAGAGGCTCCAGCTCCTCACGTACGGCCGGCGGTTGATCCTGGATCTTTTCCTTTAACGCCGCGAGCTGCGCGGAAATGGATCCAGACTCTCTTGATGTGGCGATTCTAGTTTCATCGTACTCATGGTTGCACCTCATCGAAGTGTTGATGCACAACCTTAGCATACAAACTGGGGAAAGAAGGCCGATCAACTAAAATGATGGTTCTGCGTAAAATGGTTGGAAAATGCAAATTTTGCGGTAGGTAACGACTGTACAAGAAAGGCCAGAACGTGTGGGCCGCGCGAGCTGAATGGTCTTCCCTGGGCGGTACGAAGATGTTACCAAGCCTGGTTACTCGACTGCTCACGTCCAGTGACAGTCAGGCGAGTGAAGAGCCAGAACGAAGAACTGACCAGCCCGTTGGCTTCGCAACGAGGTTGGCCGTTCTGGCCGGGTGGTTCGCGAACAGGGAGGTCTCGAGCCGATGTTCGTCGCACGCCGCTTTTTGCAAGTCATGTGCGCAGCATGCGTTCTGGCCGGAGTGATCGTCGCTTCGCGGGTCGGAGCGGAGGGTAGCCGGCCGCCGGAGCCCGGCGTATGGCGCGACGATTTTGAATCGCCCGAGCCACGCTGGCAGCGCGAGTATACGGATGCCGCCCTCAGCCTCCAGGCCCAGGACCGTTCCGACCGCGCGGCGCACAGTGGCCAGCTTTCAGAACATTTTCGCTTTGAGTCAACGAGCGGCAGCCAGTTCTTCGTCAGTTACGTGACGCCGCGGGTCGCGATCAATGAAGACGTTCGAGTGAGTGTCTTCATTCGATGTAACCGGAGCGGCCCACAGGTTTTCGCACGCGTGGTCCTTCCGGCCGACGTTGATCCGATCACCAAGGCGCCATCGTTTGTCATGGTTCCGGGGACGATCTTCGACGAGCCCGATCGCTGGCAGCGGCTTGAAGTGGTGCGGATGATGCCAACCGTCGAGCGGCTGGCTCGCGTGCTTCGCGCATCGTCGCGCCGGCCTGTCCCGCTGGAGGGCGCGTATATCGAGAAGGTCGTCGTCAACTTGCTGGGGAGCCCCGGTCAATCGGACGTGTTTCTCGACGATCTCGAAATCAGGCCCGTGCCCGATGAGAATCTGAAGGCGTTCGGGAAGGCGTCACGCGCAGCCGGCAAGAGCAAGAGCAAGACGAGCACGAAAGACGAGGCGTCGGCGGATGCTCCCGCTCTCGCAGCGTCAGGATCGCCGAAGGCGCGTTATCGCATGCAGCGCAACCTGCTGGAAAAGCGCCGCAAGGGCCAGTCGCAATTCTCGCCGTGGTTTCCGACCGCCATCGACGCCCCGGGCGCCGATCCGGCCGAGCTGCGCCACGCGGGGTTCGACGTGCTCGTCGACGGCGAAAACGGCAATCTGAAAGCACTCGAGACCGTCCTGGCCAACGACGAAGACGTTTTATTGATGAAACGATTGCAAGGCGCGACGGCGCCGGGGTCGTGCGCCAGGTTCTCGATCAGATCAATGAATATCCTCTGCGGAACTCCGTGGCCTTCTGGCACCTGGGCGACCACCTTGGCCGCCAGCGTGAGATCAAAATGCGAGGCGACCAGCTCGCGCGGTTTCGCGAAGCCCTCGAGGCCATCCGGAGCGGGTCGGACGACCGGAAGCTGATCACGGCCACGGTTGACGGCGATCTGCCGCTCTTCACGCGGGCACCGATGGGCCTTGATATCGTCGGCATCCGGCCGAGCATCTGGGGCTCGTCTCAGTCATTGCTCGAGAACTATGAATATCTCAAGCAGCGCAGACTCTTGACGGTCCGGTCAAACCTGGCGGGCCTCTTCTGGGCGTGGATCCCCGCGGCGACTCCTCCGGACGTGGTGCGCAACATCTGGGGAAGCGATTCCGTACCGCGGTGGGGTATGCCGACGGTTCAGCCCGAGCAGCTCCGCTTGATGACGTACCTGGCGCTCTCCGCGGGCTACCGGGGTCTCGGGTTTCTCGGCGACGCCGATCTGACCGCGAAGGACGGCGCTGGCCGTGCGCTCTGGATCGAGATGAGCTTCCTCAATCTGGAAATTGATATTTGCGAGCAGATCCTCGCCGAGAACGACCAGGCGATCCCCTTCTACAGTGTTTTCGACCCCGATCCGTTGCCCATTCCGACCAACGCCACCCAGGTTTCCTCGAAGCGACCGCCCAAGAAGCCCGAGCTCAAGCCGAAGGATGACCTCAAAGCGGCCGCCATCGGCCTGCGCGAGCGTCGCGGATCGCTCTTGCTCGTTGCCAACTATGCGGGGACCGCTCATTTGCAGCCTCCCCAGATGGCCGCCGATCAACTCGTGGTGACGCCCAACCTGCCTGAAGGTTCACAGCCATTCGAGATCACGCCCGGCGACGTGAAGGTCTTGACACCCGAACGCGTGCCGGGCGGCCGCCGCGTGACACTCGAGGAATTCGATACGACGAGCCTGATTCTGTGCACGAGCGACCTGGGCCTTTACCAGCGGGTCCGTGAGATCGTCGACAGGATCCGGCACCTTGCCGTCCCCCTGGCCATCGAACAGGCCGAGATCATGCTCAGGCTCGTGACCGAGACCAACGAGAGGCTCGCCGCCGACGGCCATCAGATCCGTAGCAAGGTCGACCTCACACTCCGGCGCCAGGCTGGGATCGAGGCCCCGCCCCCCGATGTCCCCGACTTGCTCGCACGCTCGCTCGCGGCGATCAAGAATGCCCGCGAGGCCCAGGATCGCCAGGATTACGCGCTCGCCTGGGCTGAAGCCCGCCGCGCTAAAAGGCCGCTCCGCTTGATCATGGCGGGCCACTGGGAACAAGCGTGGCTCGCCTTCACACGCGCCGCCGAGAGCATCAACCCCGAAGGGGCCAAGGAGGAAGATGTCGCCCCCAAGCGCGTGGAGCGAAAACCGAAGGTCAAGCTCAATGCTCCGCTCCAGCTCATGCCGACGTGTTGCCCGCCCGTGACGTCGTTCTACACACTGGCTGAAAGCTATATCTGGTCGGACTGGATCAAGGGACGGCCCGGTTACCGGTTTAGCCGCAACAAGGTGCCCTCGGGAGAGTTCGACGATCCCGACGCGATCACGGCTGAAGGCTGGGTCGACGTCAGTTACCAGGTCGACGGCGTTGTCACCAAGGTGTCGACCGTCACGCGGACCGAGGCCAACGGCAAAGCCGTGAAGCCCAACCGCCCGAACCTCGACCAGTTGAGTCCCGATAATTATCCGACGAACCGCGTCGTGAAGCTCAGCGTCAAGCCGGCCATCGATGACGAGCTCGACACGATCTTGCCCAAGTTCTTTGATTTTCCGGTCGCGGCGATCCGATCGCCGCCGATACCCGTCGAGGCGAACAACTTGATTCGCATCTCGGTTCTGGTGAAGCGGCCGTATGCCAGCGCCGGCGGCGTCGGCGGCATCATCGTGCGCGACTCGATCGGTGGCGAGCAATTTGAGTACAGAACCAGCTCACCGCTCGCCTCATTCTCGCGCGTGGTCATCTTCCGAAAGGCACCGGCCAACCAAACATTCACGGTGACGCTCGGGCTGGCCGGCTATGCCGAAGCCTACTTCGACGATTTTCGCGTCGAGGTCATTGAACAGGAGACGGGCCGAGACGATCGCGACCTTGTCCAGGAGAACCGGAACCGCCGCCCCCGGAACTCGAGGCGCCCTGGTCTTCCCGACCCGCGGCTCCCGGCCGCCGCCTCGCGCGATCCTCAGACGCGTCCACGTTGACGCAAGAGCAACGAACGATTCGTCTTGCGGGGAATCCAGCCGATCCCCAAAAAAAGCAGAGGGGCCGGACAGGCTTGGCGGCCCGTCCAGTCCCTCTCATGAGTCGAGTTCGCCGATCCGCGGCTCCGGGATCAATCAAGCGAACGAGCGGTGGAAATGCGGGGGATGCCGGCGTTCTGGTCGGTCATTGTCGCGATGGAGTCTGATTCGAGAACACCGGCGCCCCCCGCTTGTTTCAGACGACTGGAGTTCGTGTTCGGCCGAAGATGAGCGAAACGACGAACATGACCAGGAAGACCAGGAACAGAATCTTCGCGAAGCTCGCCGCGGTTCCAGCGAGGCCGCCGAAGCCAAGAACGGCCGCGATCAAGGCGATGACGAGGAAGGTGATGGCCCAGCTAAGCATCGGTAAACCCTTTCATGAACGGTTGTCTGATCGAGTGGGGATGTCCGTGAAACAAGGTCGAGCCCTCGGGCGCCTCGACAGGTCCGGCTCATTCATTCCATTGATATACAGGCAAATGAAATGCCAAAAGGTTCAAGTATGAGAATCACGCTCGTTTTGAAACCGGACAATCGGCCGCGATCGTGATCCGCGTTATCGGCCCGGCGGCGCCGTGTGCAACGGTCGAAGGAGCGGCGCGGTTTATCCGGTTGAAGTGAGTGTACCGAGCCGTCAATCGTCGCGGCAGACCAGGGCCTCTTTGCCACGGAGCGCGGCCACGCGAACGATGTTGTTGAGCTCGGCGGCCGTGAGAAGAACGACGTCGCTCAACCAGAACCAGGTCATGAGAACAACGATTCCCGCGAGCGAGCCGTAGGTTGCGCTGTAGTTCCCCCAGTGCTGGGCATAGACGCGGAACACGACGCTGCACATCAGGAGCACGACGGTTCCCAGCAGGCTGCCCGGTGTGATCCATTCCCAGTGTTGTTCGGCATCGGGCGCCACGTAGAGCACGAGGGCGAAGCTGAGAAGTACCGCGTTGAACACAACGAGCGCATGAACGATCGCCGCGATGATCGCCGTCGACCAGGTCAATTTCAGGAAAACGACGATCTGCGGCCAGGCGACGATGGAAACCACGGCGGCGATCAAGATGGCGGCCTGACTCAACGTCATGACCATCGCCACGAAGCGTCGTTTCCAGTAGGGACGCGTTTCACGCACGCCGAGGATGAAATTCATCGCGTCCATGATCTCGACGAACGCGCTCGAGCAAAGCCAGAGCGCAACGACGAGCCCGATCGAGACCAGGCCGGTCGGCGTCTGGGTTTGAATCCGCTTCAGCTCGCCGGAGAGGAACGTCGCCGCGTCGGCCGGCAAGATACCCCGCGCCGGTGCAATCAGGTCGGTCATCGGCTCGCCGCTGACATGGCGCTCGATCCAGGGGAGCCAGTGAGCCGTCAGCGCGATCAAGAGCCCCAGAAATGGAATGAGGGCTGCGATCGCGTAAAACGAGATCGCAGCCGCTCGAGTCAGGATCGCATCGTCGTTGATATGCTTCCACGTGAGCACGGAGGCTTCGCGCCAGCTAAGCCCGCCCAGATTCATGGCCGACCAAAAGCGTCTCGTGGATACGGTCATTCAGACGTTCTCGTCGTTGAATCGCCATGGCGCCGGCACACAATAGAAAGAGCCTCACGCACCAGATCGTGCGCACGAGCCATCTTGTCACCACGGTTTCAGCTTCCAACCCAGCGCGAAGCCAATACCGAACGTCCACAACGCAAACGGGACCGGCTTGGCCCGCGCATACGTCTCGATCTGATCAACGACCGAATGAATTGTCGATTCGGCCCATTGGCTCATGTCGTTGTTATTACTCGACGTGGACATGTTCGCGGGATACTTGACCTCGTATGCTGTGTTCATGGATTGACCTCCTGAAAAGGGACACGTCGAATGCGGAAATGCCAGCGTCAAGAGCACGCTCGACAACAGACGCTTCAACAACGTCGGTCGCAAATGCGATGCCGCAACCACCGTTTCTCCGGCCATTGGCACGCCATGCGCTTGTTGAAGAGCGAGACCACGCTCCGGCACGATCGAAACATGAGCGGTGGACACAAATGGCCCGGTGCAGCCGGCGCGGGGCTTTGTCAACGAGGAGTCGATGACCCGATGAGTGAGCATGACGAACGAAGAACGCTCGAATCCATGACGGCCGCTGATGTCATGACCGCATCGCCGCGCACATGCTCGGCGTTCAGCACGGTCCTGGAAGCCGTCATGATCTTCCGGGACACTGATTGCGGCGCGGTCCCGGTTCTGGACGAAGGGAACCCGGTCGCGATCTTGACCGACCGCGACGTCGCCCTGGCGATCGCCGATTATCCCGACCTCGCAAGTCGGCCCGTGAGCGACATCGTCTCTCCGGGCGTCGTTTCTGTCGCCCCTACCGACAGTGTGGCTGACGTGTGCGAGGTCTTGCGTTCGCAGGGTGTGCGCCGCGTCCTGGTTGTCGATTCGATGAACCAGGTGCAGGGCATCATCGGCTGGGCCGACATCGCGCCCGTTTTGTCCGACCGCATGATGGGTCAGGTCGTCAAGGACATTGTTCTGCCCTCGGCGCCTGTTACCCAGTAATACAATTAGCAAAAAAAAGCGTGTGTGGCCGAGTGTGACACGCGTCAACTCGCCCACGCACGATCTTGACGAACTTGATCTGGGTGGTTCTGGACCTGAACGGCCTTGCATGATTGCGAGACACCGAGGCTTCGCGGGTCGGCACAGGCACTCGGCTTGTGCGGAGACTAGCCCCTCCCAGGGTCTCGCAAGGCCATTCAGCGCGACGATGGCCAGCGGCCGCTCTGACGCAGGACTGTTCGCAGCCAGTTGATATTTCGCGAAAACTCTTCGGCGGCGACCGGAAATCCGAACGGTTTGCGCCGGAGCCACGTTTGCGCCATGAGCGCGCATCCCACTGCGATGGCGACCGAAATCAGGCCCACCGTCAGCAACGCGTAGCCTCGTTTCATCCCCACTTCAGACACGAGCAGCTCGGCGATTCCGACCATCCAGATCGGCAGGGTGGCCAGAAAGATCACGACGCTGGCGAGCAGAAGCGCTCCGCCTGACTTCACGGCCTCGATGTTCTGCCGAAGCTCGATGGCCGTCAGCCGGGCCTGCAACTCGGCGAGCGTGAGGAGGTTTTCACCGAAGCCCGCGACATTCGTGACAACGCTGCTGGCCGAATCATCTTCTGTCTGCGAGCTCGATCTGGGCATATTGCCGCCGTTGTGGGTCTGTGAGGAAGATGGGCCGTTGGGCCAGTGAGTGCCTAACCGGTTTACCGACGCTTGATCAGCCATCCCAGAAACACTCCTGCCGCCAGGGCGGCTCCCAGGGCCAGAACGGGCCGATTCTTGACCACCGTCTTGACGGCTTCACCGGTGTCGGCGAATCGATCCTGAGCTTGTTTCGCAAAGTCGGAAGCCGCGCCGACGACGGACACCATGTCAGCCAATTGAGACAGACTGGTGGGTAAATGGGCTTGTGGCGAGACAGACATGACGGGTCCTTTGTTTCTCCATTCAACGTTCAAATCGACACTCGTGACGTGACAGCCTGGCCCTGATCCGACATTTGTGACGGCTTAGCCATATTCGCGGAGCCGGTTTCCCGGCCCGAGCCCGCCGGTCCGCTCTGATTCGCGGTCTGTTCTTGCGGCCGGACCCGGTCCCGCGGCGCCCCAGGCGCCTGGTCCCCCGGGCAAGGGATGCGTCGCCAGCCAGGTCTCGAGGTGGCCCAGCGCGTGATTTGCGCGGCTCGAACCGCGATCGGGGCGATCATTCCAAGCACCGTGCCGACAAGCGGCCACCTGGATTTCTTCGCCGTGGTTGCACTCGGGGCGACGGCCGCCGGATGGGCACTCGGCGCTGCGACGGTGACGATCGTCGGGGTCTCCGAACGGCGTCTCGGCACGATGAAATACCCGAGCAAGGCCGCGGCCGAGAGCGACAGCCAGGGATGACTCTTGACCATCGCCTGCCAATCGGTGAGCGACTGCGCCGCCCTTGACAGCCCCCTGAACTTCCTGATGCATCTCGTGCCGGATCTGGGCCATCTGGCGCTGGATGTCAGAAATATCCGTCGCGGACTTGAAATTCGGAGATGCCATTGCAAGGGTCTCGTCAAGTTCTGAAGCCCACCGCCGTGGCGGCGTGGGCGTGCTGGCATGGCCCGCGAAGCACGCATCGAGCGGCGAAACATGCCAATTTCTCGTAGAAGTCGACGTCGAACCAAGCAAATGCTGTGCCGTCTTTATGCTATTTCTCGACACCTCTAAGACATCAGGCTGAAATAAACGGAATACATATTTCTTGAAGGAAGGTTTTCGGCGCGCTTGATGCCACGCCGCGCGACTTGTTTAACCGATTCGGCGAGGTATAGCCTGTGAATGAGCAGCGAGGGGAGCAAGCCGAGTGGCCGCATCCTGACCGAACGAGTGTGACGTCTTCGTCGGTTCAACATCACTCAATGTCGACCATAGCGATGGCCGGCTTTTTGGCACGAACCGCGGCCGTTGGCATGCGGGATGCTACGTCTCTACCAGCAACTGGCGACAATGTGTTTGCGAAACTGTGAAGTCGCAAGCCGCCGAGTTCTTTAAATCCTCGAGGTGACAATGACGCGAAAACTGATCACGACGACGTTGGCCGGGGCCATGCTGGCGGGCCTGACCATCGGGTTGGTGGGCTGCACCGATGAATCCTCAGCCACCAAGGAGGTGACGGTCAAGACGCCTGGCGGCACGGAAAAGGTCACGCAAAAAACGACCGTCGAGAAGAGTGGGAACAATCCGCCGTCGTCAACCAGTGAGCCGAAACCCTGACAACCAAGAACTGCGATGCCGGCGATCGGTGGTCGGACGGCATGAGTCATCGGACAGTTTTGCGCTGAACGGAATTGACAAGCCACATTTCTTCAACCTCAGGAGCAAATAGAGTCATGGTCAATACGCAAGTTCTTCAAGGTCAGTGGAACCAGGTCCGCGGTCAGGTCAAGAAAAAGTGGGGCCAGTTGACCGACGACGACTTGAAGTTCAGCAATGGGAATGTCGATCAGCTAGTGGGTCGCATTCAGAGCAAGACGGGCGAGGCACGCGAAGCCATCGAGAGCTTCCTCGACGAGCTGACGTCGCAGGGTGCTTCGGCGCTGGCCCAGGCGGCCGAAACCGTGAAGAATTACGCTGGCACAGCCTCGGAACAGGTTCGCGACGGCTACAATCGCCTGACCGACCAGTTCGGCCGCCAGTACGAAGCTTCGCAAGACATGATTCGCGAAAACCCCACGCGTACCGTGGCCACGGCCTTCGGTGTTGGAATCCTGCTCGGGGTTGTGGTCGGCCTGGCATTGCGCTCCCGCTGAGCCGCGCACCACAATAATCACTCCGAGTTTCCGGTACGGATCGCCGTCTCCCGCGGAGAGGCGGTCCGTGCTGGTTTCCGGGCCCGACCGGCACCGACTCAAATCATAGGCCGGGGAAGACCGCCTGGAGTCATCGGCGGTCTGGGCCCTGAAACGAGCTTGGAACGGAGATTTTCTCATGAGTCCGAACAAGAAAAGCGCGAGCCATTGCGGCCTGTGTGGCCGGCGCCTTCGGAACGCGGTTTTCTGCCCCAGTTGCGGGGCGTCTTTCTGTTGCTGGGCGTGCCGTGTCCGCCACATCGCCGAACACCCGCGGTTTCAGCCGCGAAGCGCCATGCCCGAAGATTCGTCGGTCAATATCGCGCGCCCGCAATAGTTGGTGGCGGCATCATGCATCGTTTGATCGATCGCCACCCATCGAATCTGACACTGCCCCCCGCCCGACCGCCCCTCGAATAACCCGCATCCCCAGCCTATTTGCGTGCCTCTCCATTGTTGAGGCCGAAGTCAGGCTGATTGAGCAAGACGATCACGTCTTGCAAGTTCACGGGTTTGACCAGATGCGCGTCGAATCCAGCCTCTTGTGAGCGCTGGCGATCGGAATCTTGTCCGTATCCTGTCATGGCAACCAGCGTCACCCTTTGCAACAGGGGATCGCGGCGGCAGTGCCGCGCAACTTCGTAACCATCCATGGCCGGCAGACCGATGTCGAGAAGGATGACGTCGGGAACATTTTCCCTGGCCAGCTTGAGCGCGGTCTGACCGTCGAAGGCAATCGCGACGTTCTGTCCGAGCGCTTTGAGAAGCACTTCAAGACTGCTGCGCGTTGCTTTGCTTATCGTCAACGATGAGAATCTGCCGCGGCGGTAATCGAAGATCACGCAGCGCCTCGCCGGAGAGGTCGACGGGCGGCGGCGAGTCTGGCAACGCCACCAGGGGGAGGCGAATCGTGAATTCGCTCCCGTGGCCTAGCCCCTTACTCGAGGCCGTGACCCGGCCGCCGTGCAGCTCGACCAGCGAGCGTACGAGCGTCAGGCCGATTCCGAGCCCGCCACGCGATCGCGACAGGGTGCGGTCGGCCTGCGTGAACAGGTCGAAGACGTTGGGAAGAAGCTCGGGAGCGATGCCGATCCCGTTGTCGCGAACGCGGATCGCGATCTGCTCGCCATGGACCTCGGCCGCCAGCGCGATTCGTCCCTCCGGATCGGTGTATTTCGCGGCATTGTTGAGCAGGTTGGAAAGAACCTGGGCCAGCCGCGCGGGATCGACATCGAGGTGCACCGGCTGGGCGGGCAGGTCGATGGTCAGCTCGTGCTGGTAGTCTTCGATCAGGGGCCGGCTCGCCTCGACGGCCAGTTGAACCACGTCGGCCAGGGCGATCGTTTCCCTCTGGAGGTTGACCTTGCCGCGGGTGATCCTTGAGACGTCGAGCAGGTCGTCGACCATGCGCGTCAGGTGCTTGATCTGGTCTTCGATGACCTCGATCGACCACTTGAAATTAGGGCCGTTGAGCCCCTCGAGCTGCATGATCTGCACGGCGTTGCTGATCGGAGCCAGGGGGTTGCGCAGCTCGTGCGCCAGCATGGCCAGGAACTGGTCCTTGCGCTCGTCGGCGTCCTTGAGGGCCTCTTCCATGCGTTTCCGCTCGTCGATATCCGAGACGATGGCGCCGGCGCCCAGGAGTGTGCCGTCGGGGAGCTTGACGGGATAAAAGTTCCAGAGCCAGTAGCGTTTCTCCTCTGGCCGGCGGGGTGTTTCGCCGATGACCTCCTTGTTGATGATGCTGCGGCCCGTTTCCAGCACCTGGCGAAACGATTCGGCGACCTCCGACGAGAGGTAAGGGAGCACTTCGGCGAGCGTTCGG
The DNA here is from genome assembly GCA_963818265.1 of uncultured Planctomycetota bacterium. Lineage (GTDB taxonomy): Bacteria > Planctomycetota > Planctomycetia > Isosphaerales > Isosphaeraceae > CAWFRS01. The sequence continues at coordinate 159,602 of CAWFRS010000008.1, forward strand.
CCAAGATGAGCCTCGACCGGCAGGCCGTTATACTCCGCCAGGGCCGGATTGAGCCGCAAGTGGCGGAGCTCGTGATCGAAGAAGCCAAACCCGACCGGCGCATTGTCGAGCAGGCTGTTCAAGAGCGCACGCTCGCCCTCGAGCTCGTTGAGCAGTCGCAGCCGCTCTTCGATGCCCTTCTTGAACTCGGTGATATCGCGAACGATTCCGGTGAAGATCCGCCGCGTTCCCAGGCGGGTTTCACTGACCGCCAGCTCCATCGGGAACGACGACCCGTCGCGGCGCAGGCCACGCACTTCGCGAATGGTTCCGATGATGTTGTGGCGCCCCGATTTGAGATAGTTTTCGAGATGGACCGAGTGTTCATTTCGCTCGGGTTCCGACATCAGCATCGAGACACTGCACCCGATCACTTCCTCATGGCTATAGCCGAAGATCCGCTCGGCGGCGGGATTGATCGACTCCACGTTCCCCTGTTCGTCGATCGTGATGATGCCGTCGACGGCCGTTTCAACGATCGCCTTGAGCCGCACGGCCGCCTCGCGCACCGCCTCCTCGGCCTGCTTTCGCTCGGTCATGTCGCGGGCGATCTTGGTGAAGCCCCTGAGCTTGTTCTCTTCATCAAAAATCGGCGTGACGACGCCGCTGGCGAAGAAGCGGCCGCCGTCCTTGCGCTGATGCCAGCGCTCATCCATGGCACGGCCCTTGGCGGCGGCCGCGGCGATCTCGCGCTCGGGAACTCCCGCGGCCCGATCCTCGGGCGTGAAGATGATCGTGATATGCTCCCGCAGGATCTCGGTCTCCGGGTAGCCGAAGAGCCGCTCGGCGCCGGGATTCCAGCTCACGATATAGCCGTCGGGGTCGACCGAAAAGATGGCGAAATCCTTGACGCTTTCGACCATCAGCCGGAGGTACTCCTCGGCGTCGCGCAGGGCTTGCTCGACGCGCTTCCGCTGCGCGATCTCGAGCTCGAGCTCGCGCTGCCGACTCTCTTGTTCGCGCGCGACGATGCGTGATTCGGCGAGCTCGCGCTCGGTCCGAACTTCTTTGAGCACCCGGCTGACGATCGGCTCCAAATGATTGAGGAAATTGGGCGTCTTCGGCACGAAATCGCGGACGCCGGCCCGCAGGGCTTCCAGAAGCAAATTCTCGTCGTTGAGACCGGTGACGAGGATGGCCGGCACGTTGTAGCCCGACTCTTTGATCTGTGTGAAGAACTCGAGTCCGCTCATGCCCGAATTCAATCGCTGGTCGAGGATGATGAGCTCGATGTTGCCCTTGGCCACCTGTTCGAGCCCTTCCTCGGCCGTCACAGCGGCGACCACGCTATAACCGGCTCGCTCGAGGCGGATTTGCTCTAACCGGGCGACCCCCGGGTCGTCCTCGACAAGCAGGATCGACGCCCGGGATTGCGATTCCATGGATGTTCCCGTCTTCACGGCCTACCCGAATTGGTGTCTGGGATTCGTACAACCTGCAAGAACAATCCGAGGCGAGTGATCGCCTCGACAAACGACTGATAGTCGACCGGCTTGGTGATGTAAACGCTGCAACCGAGTTCGTAGCAGCGCTGAATCTCGCGTGGATCATCGGTCGTGGTGAGAATGATCACGGGAACCATCATGGTCCGCGGGTCGGCTTTGAGCTGGCGGAGCACCTCGATGCCGTCGATGCGCGGCATCTTGATATCGAGCAACAGCAGCATCGGCTGCGACGAACCAAGGTTGCTCTGGGCGTTGTGGGCTCGAACAAAATCGAGAGCCTCCTGCCCATCCCTGAGCCGGTGCAAACCGTTGGCCAACCCGGCGCGCTTGAGGTTTCGTTCGACGAGAGTTGCGTGACCGTCGTCGTCTTCGACCAAGACGATCAAAATCGGCTCGGCTGCCATGTGCTTTTTTTCTCTCCGTTCAAGACCGGGCCGCCTGGCGACCATTCCTGGCGAGCGGAATCGGCCGCGTTCAGCAGCGCGGCTGGGAGGGCGACATAAAACGTCGTACCGAGACCGGCCGCGGAGTCTAACCAGATCCGACCGCCATGCCGTTCGATCATGCGACGGACAAGGGCCAGACCGATGCCCTCCCCTTGCGCCACATTGGTCTGCAAGCGGCTAAACGCGTTGAACACCCGCTGGTGATAGGCCTCGGGAATGCCGAGCCCGTTGTCCTTGACGAAATACACATTGAAGCCCTTCATCATAACCGAAGAGGGGTCGACGTGCCCAATTTCAATTTTTCCCGGGCGTCGTTCATCCAGATAATTCACCGCGTTGCCGATCAGATTGGCGAAAATCTGTTCAATGGCCGTGGGGTCGCCCCAGGTTTCGGGAACCGGATGCACCTCGATTTCGGCCTTCTTCCGCGTCGTGGTATCGTGCAGCGCGTCGACAACCTTGTGGATCTTGGCCGTTACGTCAACCATTCGCGGCTGATACTCGACCCGGCCCGCACGCGAGAGCCGCAAGAGCGCGTCGATGATCCGCGCCAGACGGCCGACGGCGACCTGGATGTAGCGGATCGATTCGTCGATATTTTCCGACATGATCGTGATGCCGTCACGCCGCAAGGCCGGCGGCATCTCATCGCGGTTGAACAGCTTCAGAAGGTCGCCGCACGACAGTTTGAGCTCCTCGCTGAAGCCCTCGAGGTTGACCAGGGGCGAACGAAGATCGTGCGAGACGCTATAGACGAACATCTCGTTCTCTTGCTTCTGCTCGTCGAGGCTGGCCGCCATCGCATGAAACGCCTGGTCGACCTCGGCGATCTCGTCGTCGCCCCCCAGCCGCGGCAGCAGGCCGCGGCCCGCCGCGTAGGAAAGCGCATTGTCCCGAACCACCCTCAGGCGTTTGATCACGCCGTTCAAGAAAACGAGCGAAAGCACCAGGCTCGCGGCCAGCAGGGTCGCTCCGCCCGCGATCAGTGTCCACGTTTGCCGAGCCATGGCCTGTTTCAAGATGTTCAACCGCTTGTCATCCAGAATCGCTTCCTCGGCGAGGAACGTGTCGGTCAACGACCGTATTCTCACCAGCAAGATGGCTCCCTGATCCAGCTCGCCGATCGCACGCTGGCGGTCGCCCATCTCGATCTGACGTTCCACGGCGTGAAACCAGTCGCGGAACGCCCCGGCTTCAACGGCCAATCTGGCCGCCAGCTCTTGTTGCGGCTTGTTGTCGCTGACCATCGCGTGCAGATCGTCAAGGTGGCGCGAACTTCGATCGATCCCCTTGCGCAAGGGTTCTGCCATCGCGGGACTGTTCGATACGACGAGAATCCGCATGCCCGCGTAGGCCTCGATCAGCTCGCGGTAGATCTCTTCCGTTAAATTCATGACCTCCTTCGTGTGCACGGCCCACTGCTGGGCCTCGATCGCGGCGAACTGCGTGCGAATCAAGCTACTGATGAGAATCGCTTCGATCAGAAGGGGCGTCGCGACAATGAGCAATCCTTTTTTCAGGATCGTGAGATGTTGGGTCATGGCGCTTTTGCGCAATCCTCTCGACTTCAAATCGGCCACGGTCGCCGCGAGCCATTATGAATGAACCGACCATCATCGCGATACGGCGTTCGTCGCGGGAACGCGGTCGCCAGCACGGCCGTCGCGTTCGCTCGGTTTGCGTGCGTCAATCAGCCCGGCGCCGTCCCGCCGATCGGGGGCCCTGGCATCGGATTCACTCTGAACGTGGGCCAGCACGGGGAGCAGGCTGGCGAGGACTTGCCGCGTCTCCAGTAGCGACGTCGCGACGGAATCGGCTCCGACTTCCGTGAGCCGCGCCGGGTCGGTCTGGCGGCCCGTTTTCTTGCCCCAGCGGCACACGACGATCTTGATCTCGGGAAACCGCCCTCGAATGCGCTTGCAGAGATAACGCGTATGGGCGATCCCGTCGGGCGCCGTGGTCGCCAGGCACAGGATGGCTGGCCGCATTTCGTCGATTTTTTCGAGCAGCTCCGAGGTCAGCGTCTCGGGGGCGATGATCGTCATGTCCCAGCAGGCCGGATCGAGGAGATTCCGCAGCATTTCGAGGGCCGTTTGATCGGCCGTATCGTGCGCCGGACAACCGAAGATGCGGATCGCCGGCCGCGCGGCCGACGACGAGCAATCCTGGTTCGTTGCCGTCGCTTTTTCAGCGTCCCTGGCCTTTTCCTTCTCCGCTGGTGCGCAGCAGCCCCCGGCCGTGGCGCTCTCGAAACGGTCCCCCAGATCCTCGGCGATCTCGCGGATCGCTTGCAAGATATACTGCTCATCGGCATTGTCGATCTGGCCGCGGCCGCGGCTGAGCTTGGCGGCCGACAGGGCGGGGATCAGCATCTGGTCGTAGACGTTTTCGGGTGCTTCGGTCTTCACGTGTTCAAGAACCAGCTCCTCGGCCTCGTCCTGGTCTCTCGCCAGCAGGCGCTGGTAGAAACTCACGCTCATGTCGAGGGCTGGCTCGTCGCCCATGAGGATCGCCAGGAATTCAAGCTGCGGCACGTAGCGGCCGAGCATGACCAGGCAGACCGTGAGCGGGCTGGAAAGGACCAGGCCGACCGGCCCCCACAAGAATGCCCAGAACGCGGCCGACACCAGCAGCGCGATTTCCGAGACACCCATGCTCTGGCCGTAGAGCCACGGTTCGATAAAGTTGGCCGTGACCAGCTCGAGCGCGATGAATAAACCGGCCACCATGAGGGCCGTGGTCCAGCCGTCGAACATGGCCAGTGTGATCGAGATCGGGAAGACCGCGGCGATGTAGGGTCCGATGTAGGGCAGGTATCGAAGAATGGCCGCGAGAAAACCCCAGAGCAAGGCGTACTTCACGCCCATCAAGAGCAAGCCCACGCCCAGAATCGTTCCAAAAGTTCCATTCACGATGGCCTGCATGAGCAAGAAGCGACTGACGCGCTGGCCCGCCTCGTCGACAAATTTCGTCGCCGTCACGATCTGGCCGGGGCCGAAGAGCCTGATAACTCGGTTGCGCAGCTCTTCACGCTTTTGCAGCATGAACACGACCAGAATGATCGCCAGGCCAAATTCGCCGAGGTGTTCCAGCACCGGCGCGAGAAACCCCGAGATCCGCGAAAGCCAGGCCGGCGTCTGCGGCTCGACGATGATGCGCTCAGGAGGACTCGAGGGCCGGGCGGCGGCGCTTCCTTGTGTTGTCGGTTTTTCTTCCTTGGCAGTCGTGTCGTCACCGGCGAGCTTGGTGTCGGCGCTGGCTTCCTTCGTATCTTTATCCTTACTATCGGCGCTGGCTTCCCTCGTATCTTTATCCTTACTATCGGCGCTGGCTTCTTTTGTGTCTTTTTCCTCGCCGTCGGCGTTGCTGCTCTGGTGCGAGAGGCCCAATTCGTGATTGAGGTCGCGGACCAGCCTTGCCCAGCCGGATGAACCCTGGGAGGCGTTCTTGAGGGATTTCGCTTTTTCCTTGATGTTCTGACTGTACTTGGGCAATTCGCGAACGAGGCTCGAAACCTGGGTTGTGACGACCCATCCCACCAGCCCCAGCGCGATCGCCGCGATGAGTACTGTCATCAACACGGCCGGCGTCCGCGGCAGGCCACGCTGGCGGAGCGCGAGACCAGGGGGCTCAGCAAGAACGTGAGATACGTGGCCAGCGCCACGGGGATAAAGACGGCCTGCCCCCAGTAAAGCACCGTGATCGCCGTCACGCTCACGACGGTCACGGTCAAGATAATCACCGAGCGCTGCCAGTTCGGGCCGACCGTCGCCTTGGTCATGATTTTCCTAACGTGTGCCCCGAGTCTCCGGGCCATCGAAACAACATCCGCTTCGTTTGTTGCCGCGAACCGCAAGTAAGCAACCGCTGGGCCAAAAGTATCGCCACCGCACTTCGCGACTCGGGTTTTGACGGTCGCGCGGTTTATGCCGGGCCCTGCTCGGGCGCTGTGTGTTGACGACCGTGCCTTCGGTGGCAACACTGAGAGAAGATCCCGCGTGTCGCCAGCGCCGATCGCGCTGGCGGATGAGCGTGCCTGTACCTGTCGAGACCGCGACGGTCAAACGTTTGTCTAGGAATCACGTGAATTCGCCGGTAGAATCGTCGAGTCTGGCCGATTGTTTGTTTGTGAGTGCCGACCCGCGCAGGTATAGTAGCTTCAGTTCTCACAGCGGGTCCCTGGCTGGACGCCTTTTGCATTGATTAGGAGAACGCCCCTTGACCGGCAACCATGCCGCCCCGGGAAGTCTCGAAAAGGTCGTGGCCGACGCGGGTACCCCGGCAACGCCGGCACCTGCGGCCGAATCGAAACGCCGCGTGCTGATCGTCGAGGACAACGAGACGGCGCGCAAACAAGTGCAAGTCTTTCTCGAGACCGATCCAGGCCTCGCGGTTGATACCGCCGCCAATGGTAGCGATGCCCTCAAAGCCCTGAGCGAAGCCACGTATAGTGTGATCGTTACCGATTTGAAGATGCCGCGAGTCGACGGTCTGCAACTTCTCGAGGAAGTGCAAAAACGGCGCCTTCCCGCCGACGTGATCATCACCACGGGGTTCGGCACGATCGATCACGCCGTGCAGGCCATGCGGCTGGGTGCCGCCGACTTCCTCACAAAACCGATCAATCTCGAGCATTTACGCCTGGTCGTGCAACGTTCATTACGCGAGCGAGCCCTCCAGGACGAAGTCGTTGCCCTGCGCGAAAAACTCCACGCCCAGTTCAAATTTCACGACATTCTGAGCAAAAGCCCCCGTATGCACGACGTCTTCGAGCTGATCAGCCACGTCGCGCAGACGATCAGCACCGTCTTGATCTTCGGCGAAACGGGAACCGGCAAGGAGCTCGTCGCGCGTGCCGTCCATGAGGCGTCGCCGCGGCGAGGTGCTCCGTTTGTCGCCGTCAACTGTGCGGCGCTGCCCGAAAGCCTCCTCGAAAGCGAGCTCTTCGGCCACGAAAAAGGGGCTTTCACCAGCGCGGCTGGCCAGCGCAAGGGGCGATTCGAGCTGGCGCACGGCGGTACGATCTTTCTTGACGAGGTCGGCGAGATCCCCCTCGCCATGCAGGCCAAGCTGCTGCGCGTGCTCCAAGAACGCCGGTTCGAGCGTGTCGGCGGGACCCAGACGGTCGAGGTCGACGTCCGCGTCGTCGCCGCGACCAATCGCGATCTACTTCGCCTGGCGAAGGAAGGCAAGTTTCGCGAAGATCTGTACTACCGGCTCAACGTCGTCAAGATCGACCTACCCCCTCTGTATGAACGTCCCGAGGACATTGCTCTGCTCGCGGAGCACTTCGTCCAGAAGTTCAGCCGCCCCGGCGCTGCCCCCAAGCAGATTGCCCCCGAAACGATGGAGGCCCTGCTTCAGCACCGGTGGCCGGGCAACATTCGCGAGCTCGAAAACGCGATGGAACGCGCCTGCGTGACCTCGCGCGACGACGTCGTACGACCCGAGAACCTGCCGTCCGAGATCCTCAAGCCGAGCCGCCCGCGTTACCAGTTCCCCGTCGATCTGTCGCGGCCGCTCACCGAGCAGCTCACCGAATTCACCGCGGCCTTCGAGGAACGCTACCTGCGACGGGCGCTCAAACGCACACGCGGCCATATCGGGCGGACAGCCCACCTGACCGGTCTCTCGCGGCGCACGATCACCGAAAAACTGGCGCTTTACCAGATCGAGAAATCCGAATTCAAGGCGGATTGAACCGATTTTTTGGCGCCGCGAGAGCGACGTCAAGGAGAGCCGCCCACTCCGCAACACGATTTCACTGGCCCGCGCAAGAACACAGGAGGCCTCGTCACCCGATGTGACGAGGCCTCCTGGTCTCCGGTTCACAGCAGTGCCGGTTCATTCGCGGTCATCACCTTTCCGGCAAGATCCTCGATCTTGCACAGCTTTTGATGGCCGAGCTTCTCGCCGGCTGGCTGGCTGGGTTAGAAAAAAGGGACGAAGCTGCGCGACCCAGGGCGAAGATCGGGAGTCGCATGGGCCCATCGATCAGTCTGATCCCTGAACTTTCACGAGCTTGTTGTACAGGCCGAGGATCAAGATGGTCGGCACCCAGTGGCCGACGAACTGCGCCCCTTCGTCGCGACCGGATAGCTTCAACGCGGCCGATAGGCCAATGGCCCCGATCCCCAGACCGAGATAGGTCGCCGAAGGAATGGAACTGGTGAATTCCTCGATTGTCTTGGTGATGGTTCCCTCTTTGTGCTCGCGGGGTGCGACGCCCCGAACTGATCTTTCAAGCGTGGCGTGACTCACGATGAAGCTCCTCTATGGGATGAAAAAATATGGGTGGGAAGCAAGCGACGTTGATCGTTCGTGCGAGCTAAGCCCGGGCCCTTGCTCTAAAACGGCGACGGCCGGCTCCGACAAGAGCGCCGGCGCCCCCCACAAGTAAGAGTGTGATTGACGACGGCTCGGGGACGGCCGTCGACAGCATGAAGCTCCCTGGACCGTTCGTCGAAACATTGCCGATCGATGAGAACGAACCGGAAAGGCTCGTCGAGCCCAGCATGATGTTGCTCACCGTCATGCCGGTCATGTACTGGTTGGTCGTCACGTTGACGATGCCGATGCCGAGCTGGTAAGTTCCCGCCGTCGCGAAGGTCTCCGAAAAACTCGTGACGCCGGTTTGATAGAGAAAACCCGACTGGGGGGGCGCCGCGACCATCGTCGAGAAATTATCGGCGAAATCGGACACGGCCGGTTGCGTCACGAACGCGAAAGGATCGAGGGCGTTCAGGTATCCAGCGACAGCCGGCGGCGGGGCATTGGTCATGAAGTTATAGTCAAAAGAGAGACTCTCGCCGGCGGATACGGTGATCGACTGCATGATCGCCGATCCGTTCATGGCCGGACCATTGATATCCAGGTCACCGCTCGAAAGGCCGCTGCCGACAGTCAGGCCGAGGAACGACTCGAGCTGCGACGCGGTGACTGAAGACGCCGCTTGCGCCCTTGCGCCGGCGAGCGTTGCCATGACGACGAGCGCTGCGAGCCCGTACTTCACGGCATGTAAGTTGAGCATCATCTGTCTTGCTCCTATGAATTGAAGTTCTCATTGAACGATTGCGATTGTGCTGACTGATCGGCCGGAGAAGCTGGGCGTTGAGTGGCGTGGCGTGGCGAGGAGGCTCTCGTGTCTGGCCTCCCCGCCCCGGGCCATTGCGCTGTCATCAAGTGAAGTTCGGCAGGTTGGTGTTGTAGTACGTCGACTCGAGGTATTCGAGAGCCAGCGCAAAGTTCAAGATCGCGATGTCGTTGGCCGGCGAGGGGGTCGTCGAAAAGGCCAGGGGCGGACCGCCGTTGAGGCTGGCGATGAACGGCGAGGCTAGCGAGACCACTTCCTCCTGGGTGAGCGGCACTTCGAGCGCGTCGCTCGGTACCCTGGCCCAGAGCATTCGTCAGCAAGTTCTCGTTCAAGAGCACGTCGAGATAGCTCGCATGCCTCGCCTCGATCGGCAGAATCTGGGCGGCCAGCACGAGATAACTGTGGCTGTAAATGTAGGGCGCTGCACCCAGGTAAGCCCCGGTCCCCGTGTTTTCGAGCGCCCTGGCGGTCTGGGCGAAGGCGACCAGAGTCGCCTGCGTGATGTTCTTGAAGGTCGGCTTGGGCCGAGCGCTGGCACCCAGTAACTGCACCAGCTTGGCGACGTGATTGTTCTCGTCGGCCTGGATCTGGTGGAACTCTGTCACGTTTTCGTTGGGATACAAGCTCGGCAGGTAATTCGGGTTGCTCGCTTTCGCGCTGCGCCCCGCGAATGTCGCCGCCCCCGCCGCGACCGCGGCAGCCCCGCGCCCGAGGAATGAACGCCGAGCCACCGTCCGCTTTTCGCCGCACTCCGCGCCCGGGCCGCGTGAAGCGCCCTCGATCGCCGTTCTCGAAAAAATATCCATGATTCCTCCTCCTCTTGATGCCGAAAGATCCTGAACAGATGTTGAAAAAAGCCGATGTGGAGCCGATTGGCCTCGGTGTCATGAGCCCGGCGGGGATCGACGAGCTCGAGGCGCCGAGGGTCCGCTCGAAGGGGTTGCCATTGGGTGCCGACATCCGTGCGCACAGGCGGGCCCGGCGCGATCATGACCGCGCTTGAGAGGCTCTCTCGGATCGTGGGCCGCCACGCTGTTTCCGTGCGTCAATTTGTCAGGCCGGCCGTGAAAACTCGAACCACCGTCATTCCGGGAACCATCCGGAACGCTGGCGGCACGGGTCTTCGGGGCCCGAATCGAAGTCGTCGTCCGTGAATGAAAAATGAAACAGAAGTTCTCCGGCGTGAATGATTACGCAGCAAAAAATGACATCCCTTCATTCGTTGCGATAAGACGAGATACGCCCCGGTCGCCAGCGCCAACCGTACAGTCCAGTCCGGCTGCCCGCTTCGTCGGAACGGCCGTCCCAGGCATCGCAAACACGGTGCCAAGAATGTTAAAATGTTCGTATCGTCACCTGATTTTACGATTTCTTGACGCTGGCTGGTAGCGAAACTTGCGGCAGATGGTGAAATAGCTTTCATCTGCGCATTCCTGGTTGCGAGATGACGCCATGTTGGTGCTCTAGGCGCGCCTCGAGGAACGTCAAGATACCAGCTCAATTTTTCTGATTAATTTCCCGGGACAGTCGCGGCTGGCTCTGACCGCCCATGCGCTCTCGTGCTAGCATTGCTACATTTGACGTTTCGTTTGGTTCCGGAGTTGCATGGGAAACAGGCGTCGAGAAAGGGCGTGTGTCGTTCGTGGCGGAGCGCCCGTTTCGACGTTCGCGGATCGACAAGCTTTATGAAGTTTTGACGACGCGCCAGGGTGAGGGAGATGTGGGAAAGGGAACTTTTTTTAGGGGTGAATGGCAGGGGCTGATTCGAGTTGAATTTGCAGCGCGTTGGGCAGTTTCAGTCTCCTGAGAGGCTCACGTATGCCACTCTACGCTGAGGGTTCAGTTGATACCTGGGCGAGGAATGGTCAGTTGCTGGGCGGAATCAACGGCGGCTGGCCGATGGCGCGCTTGAGCTGGAACTGGGCGCGGTTGTACGACAGAACCGAATCGAGGTAGTCGAGCCGGCCCTGGGCGAGCGCCTGGATGGGCTGTAAGACTTCGATGGGCCGAGTGGCTCGCGGCAACTGGGCTCCCTGTCGGATGTTGACGAAGTTGAGCCTGAGCGACTCGATCGCCTCGACCAGGGTCTCGCGGGCATCTTCAATTTGGCGGGCGGCCGCCAGCCGGGTTTCGAACGCGGCGACGATGTCGGCACCCACCTGGGTCTGAGTGCGCGTCTTCTCCAGGTTGGAGATCTCGAGCTCGGCCGCGCGGCGGCGCATGATGGCCACATCGGTGAAGCCGAGGCCCCGAAGTTCCCAGAAAAGTCCGACTTCGGCATCGCCCCTGGGACCGAAATTCCCGAAGAATGCATTCGCGCCGCCCCCCAGCCCACCCCCGGCGTAGGTCATGAACACGCTCGGAACGAAAGGCCGCAGCCGGGCCTGGGTGCGCCGCACGTGAGCGGCTTGAACAAGAGCCGCTGCGCTGGCGAGCTCGGGACGATTTTCCAGCCCCTGGATCATCAGGTCATCGAGAGGAATCTCATCGGGGATCAGGCGAATGATACACTCGGGGGGCTCAACCGGCACCATCACGATTTTGGGATCGAGCACCAGCAGGCGGATCAGGTTGGCCGATGCGACAAGGAGCTGGCCACTCGCGAGATGAGTATCACGCCGCCGGTGCCGCACCTCGGTCAAGGCACGGCGATGGTCGGCCTCGAGGCCCATTCCGGCCTTCGTGTAAGACCCCATGATCGCCGAGAGGGCCTCGGCATTGGCGGCGGCCTCGCGGGCAATGGCCAGCCGCCCGGTCGCCGCCTGGAGGTCGAAATAGACCTGCGCGATTTCCAGGAGCGCATCGTTGGTCGCGACCCTGAGCCCCGCCTCGCTGGCGTCGTGCACGCGCCGCACCGCCCTGGGAGTCAATATGGCATCGGAAATCCGCACCGTCGAGGTCATGCCGTTGACAGACGGAATGCCCGTACCCGGCGGTGGTCCCTGGATCGTGTTGGCCAGCGCGGCCGTTCCGCCCACGAAGAACGCGCTGCGGTCGATCGTCTGGACCTGGCCGGTGACGGTCTGGATCTGACCGTCAGACCGGTACCAGGTCGGCCCGTAAAAGAGCGAAGGCAGCCAGAGGGCTCGGGCACCCATCAGGTCGGCCTCGGCCGCCAGGATACGCTGTCGGGCCACGGCGATATCCAGGTCCCGTGCTCCGGTCAGGCTCAGGGCGCTGGCCAGGTCAATCGGCTCGACCACCCGGCCGGGTATCAGCTCGGTGTCAACCGGAAGCCGCGGCGGCGGAGCCGGGGTCGCACCCGCGTTCGCGTCGAGCCTGCCGACAGCCGGGCCGGGGGCGTTGTTCGCCTCCGGCAGCGCATTGATCGCCGGGACCAATGGAATCGACGTCTCGGCCCGCTCGCTGCCAGGCTTCGTCTGGAGGCTCAACCCGGTGCGTCCCACCGCCGGGTCCTTCAACCGGAACTCTGTTGGAGGGGGAATCACGACTTTACGTTGGGCGGCGGGCGGCTCGGACGAGGCACTCTGGCCCGACGCATTGCACGCCACGACCAGCGCGATTGCGCTCATGGTCAGCAATGGCGAGACGCCGGCTGCCGCTGCCTCTTCACTGTTCAGCTTCCAACTTAACAAAGAAATGTCCTCCGGACATTCTGAACCCCGTTCCCGGGCGCCATGGCCTGACCGCGGGCTATGCGTGAGTATTCGGTGATTTCCGACCGCAGTTTGAATATCTCACGGTATTGAAGACCAGTAGTACAACGGCTCCGGCTCGCGGCCGGCGCCGTGAGAACGAATTACTGAAGTCCTTATTTGTTTCGTCCGTCGCGGTGTTGGGCTGAACTCTGGCTAAGTAAGTTTTTTCTTATCTTTCCACAACGCGTTGCAGATAAACAAATTGTGAAGATCATGTGAAGAAGGTGGGAAGACGTAGTCTGGACATGAAAGAAAATCCGTCGAGAATCTAATGTTGCGTCACGGCCAGCACGAGTTTGTCTGGTGCATCCTCGTGGGGTCGATCCGTCATTCGCCGCATGGGAGGTTGCTCCAGTGTTTCTACGAAGTCACGCGACTCGCCGACGACTCACACTGTGGCGTCTGGCTGGCATCCTCCTCGGCGTGGCCGTGGTCTGCGTTGGGTCCTGGTTGGTTCGCGGCCATGCGCCAATTGAGGGCGGTCGAAGCGAGCATTGTTGAGGCAGAGAAGACGGAATCGCCGCCGGTATTGCATGTCAAGGTCGTGCGGGCCCGCTCGGGGGGCATTCCGCGAACGATCCAGCAGCCCGCGACGATGCACGCATTTGAATCGGTTGATCTGTACGCGATGATTTCCGGCTATCTGAAGTCGCAGACGGTCGACATTGGCTCCCGCGTGAAACGAGGCGAGGTACTCGCCGAGATCAACGTGCCGCGTGACACGAAAGCACGAGACGAGGCGGCCGCGCTGCGTGCTGCAGGCGAAGGCACAGGTCCGTCAGGCCGAGGCCCGAATTAACATGGCACAGGCGCAGCGGGGGGCCACGCAGGCCGCGATCGCGGTAGCCGAAGCCGATCTCGACCGGCTCGCGGCGCGTCGCGTCTTCGCCGAAAAGCAATACGCGCGGGTCGAGCTCGCTGGTCGCGGAACGCGTGGCCGATGCCAAACTTGCCGACGAGCAGACGAGCGACCTCGCGGCGGCGGTCGCGGCCGAGCGGACCGGTTCAGCCGAGATCTTGAATGCCAAAGCCAAGCTGCTTGCGGCCGAGGCGGCCGTCGAACAGGCCAGGGCCGATGCCGCCGAGGCTCGGGCCAGCGTGGGCGTCGCTGAGGCTCGGCTCGAGCGGGCGACCGTTAATCTCGATTACGCCAGGATCGTCGCCCCGTTTGACGGAGTCGTGACGCACCGAACCTTTCACCTTGGCGCCTTGATCCGCTCTGCCGTCGAGGGGGGACAGCAGCCTCTCTTGACCGTCAAGCGGACCGACAGGATGCGGGTCGTCGTGCTCGTTCCCGACGGCGATGTGGTTCTTACCAAGCCGGGTGACCGCGCCGTGGTCAGCGTCGACGCGCTCGGCGGCCGGACATTCACAGGAACGCTCGCCCGGATCGCCCGGGCCGAGGATGCCGAGCGGATGATGCGTGTCGAGATCGACCTCGAGAACCCCGAGGACGTCCTCTGTGACGGCATGTACGGCAAGGCCCTGATCTCACTTTCGCGAGACTCGAAAAACCTCGCTGTGCCTGCGGCGTGCGTCGTCGAGCACAGCGGACGATCCGGCGGAGTCGTCTTTGTCGTCCGCGACGGCGTCGCCCGGCGCACCGAGGTCAAGCTCGGGGGCGATAATGGTTCAGAGGTCGAGATCCGCTCCGGGATCCAGCCGCAAGATTCGATCGTGCTTCCTTCGGGAACACCTGTTGAAGACGGGATGCGCGTCGAGCCCGAGGAGGCTCGTGCCTCCTGATCGCCCTGGTCAGGGTCTTCGCACGACTCCGCGTTCGCAGCGCATCCGTCCTGGTTGGCAAATGCGCAAGGGAAAAAACTCGACCGATGAATGGCCTGATTCACGCCTCTCTGAAAAACCCGATTGCCGTCACCGTGATGGTCCTGTCGCTCGTTGTCCTGGGCGGCCTGGCGGCCTACTCGATCCCCGTCGACATTCTGCCGGTCTTCAAGAGCCCGGCGGTTCAGGCGCTTGTCTTCTACAGTGGGATGCCGGCCGCCAGTATTGAGAAGAACATCACCGCCAGGCTGGAACGGGGCGTCGGCCAGGCGTCGGGCGGCCGGCGGTTGGAGTCTCGTTCGATCGTTGGGATCAGCATCGTTCGCGATTACTTCCGCAGCAACGTCGACCGTAGCGGTGCGATGACCGAGGTGAATTCGCTCGCTGGCTGGGAGTATCCGACGATGCCGCCGGGCACTCTGCCCCCCGTCGTCTTGCCGTACGATCCAACCAGCGTGACACCGGTTTGCCTGGTGGCCCTTGATAGTGCCACCCAGGGCGAGGCAACCCTCTTCGACGTGGGTCGGTACGAGGTTCGGCCGCAGATCATGTCTCAACCGGGCGCGATCGCGCCCCTGGTCTACGGCGGAAAGGTCCGCGCGGTCATGATGTATCTCGATCGCGTGAAGCTCCAGGCGCGCCATCTCTCGCCGATGGACGTGATGAACGCGGTCGACGAATATAACGTCTTCTTGCCCACGGGCAGCGCCAAGTTCGGGACGACCGACTATGCGATCGACAGCAATTCCATGTTCGACGTGGTCGGCCGTATGGCGGATATCCCCCTGCGCAACGAACATGGCAACGCCGCGTTCCTCCGCGACGTGGCCACGCCCAAGGATGCGAATTTCATCCAGACCAACGTGGTGCGCGTCAACGGCAAGCGACAGGTTTACGTGCCGGTTTTCCGCCAGCTCGGATCCAGCACGCTCGATGTGGTCCAGACCCTCAGAGGGGCGATCGACAAGATCCAGGCACGCCTGACGCGCCCCGGCATCGATCTCAAGCTGGTTCTCGACCAATCGGTCTACGTTCGCCACTCGATCACGAGCCTCGTGCAAGAAGGGGTTCTGGGGGCCGTCTTGTGCTCGCTGGTGATCTTGTTGTTCCTGGGCGAGTGGCGGATGACGGTCATCGCCGTCTTGACGATCCCGATCGCCGTGCTGGCCGCGCTCATCGGCCTCTACGCGTCGGGCAACACGATCAACGTCATGACGCTGGCCGGCCTATCGCTGGCGATCGGGCCGATGGTGGATAGCGCCATCATCTGCCTCGAGAATACCCACCGTCATCTCGGTCTGGGCGCCTCGCCCGAAGACGCGGCGTTTCGCGGCGCGAGCGAGGTTGCGATGCCAGAGCTTGTCGCCAGCCTTTGTACCCTTCTTGTACTCGCTCCTCTGGCCCTGATGCCGGGGCTCGGCGAGTTTCTGTACCGGCCGATGGCCGCCGGCGTGGCGTTCGCGATGATTTCGGCCTATTTTCTATCGCGAACGTTCGTGCCATCACGCTCGGCGCGCTGGCTCAAGGCACATGGAGAGCACAGACACGATTCCGGGAAAACTGATGCCGACGGCGAGCACCACGATTTCGCCGAAATCGCCGATGACCGCCGCGCCGCACGCCGCGGCCTGCTTCGTCGGGCTTTCGCGCGGTGGGAGGCCCTGATCGAAGTGGCCATTCGCTGGTACGTTCGCCAGCTCAACCGCGCGATGAATTATCGGTTACTCGTTGTGCTGATCGCGGTCGGACTGCTCGTGGGGGCGCTGGGCGGCCTGGGAACCCGGCTGCGCCGCGAGTTTTTCCCCGAGGTCGATTCGGGCGCCTTCGAGATGTACGCGAGGGCGGCCAGCGGCACGCGCATCGAAGAGACCGAAAAGCGTATCGCCAGGGTCGAAGATTTCGTCCGCAAGACGATCGGCGAAGACATGCAGATCATCATCTCCGAGCTCGGGGTCGTCGCGGACCTGTCCGCTGCGTACACCCCCAACGCCGGCCCGATGGACGCGGTCGTCAGGGTTCAGTTGAAGCACGAGCGCGAGCATTCCGCCCAGGAGTATGTCGAGCAACTGCGTACTGGCCTGGCCAGGGATCCGAAGTTCAGCGACCTCGAGTTTGCCTTCGACGCCGGCGGCATGATTCGGTCGGCCATGAACGAAGGAAAGTCATCGCCGATCAACGTCCGGCTTTCAGCGAAAAACCTGCCCCAGGCCCGGTCGATCGCCGAATTGATCAAGCGCGAGATCAGACTGATCGACGGCGTCGTCGACGCCCGGATCATCCAGCGGCTTGACTACCCTGAGTACATCATCGACGTCGACCGTGCCAAGGTGGCCGATCTCAAACTGAACCAGACCGAGGTCATGAAAAACGTGGTCGCGGCACTCAACTCGAGCATCCAGTTTCACAAGAAGAATTTCTGGATCGACCCGGTCAGCAAAAACCAGTATTTCGTCGGCGTGCAGTATTTCGAGGAGGATATCGACTCGGTGGAAACGCTGCTCGATGTGCCGATCACCGGGTTCGGGCAGGACCAGCCGATCCCGTTGCGCAATATCGCGACGCTGCGCAGATCGACCGTGCCGACGGAGATCACACACAACAATTTACAATCAACGATCGACCTCACGATGGGAGTTTCAAAACGCGACCTGGGCCACGTGGCCGACGACGTGGCCCGTGTGGTAGCTCGTTTTGGTGTCGCTCAGCTCGACGGGTCGTGGATTCCCTATGATCCCGACGATCATTCCCCGAACCGTAAGCTGATCAAGGGGGCGACGATCGAGCTCAGCGGCGAGTACTCGCGCATGCAAGAGACTTTCCGCAGCCTGGGCTTCGGACTGATCCTCGCGACGCTCCTCATTTATTTCTTGATGGCGGCCCTGTTCAAATCGTATGTCACACCGCTCGTCATCTTATTCGCCGTCCCGCTGGGATTGGTCGGCGTGGTGACAATGCTCTACCTCACGAATACGGCCATCAATGTCCAGTCGCTGCTCGGGGTCATCTTCATGGTTGGCATCGTCGTTTCCAACACGGTGCTTCTGGTCGATTTCGCGCAGAACCTGCGGGTCCAGGAACGACTCACAGCCGACGAGGCGATTCGCAAAGCGGCGTCGATTCGCGCTCGCCCCGTATTGATGACGGCACTCGCGGCATTCTTCGCCTTGGTCCCGATGGCCCTTGCCCTCGAACGCGGCAGTGAGGCCAATGCACCCCTGGGTCGGGCGGTCATCGGCGGCATCCTGGCCGGGTTAATCACGACGCTTTTGGTCGTCCCGTGTCTCTATTCATTGGCTGTCCGCGACGTTGCACCAGAGGTCGCGACACCCACCGGTTCCGCGTGATGCTCGTCTTCAGCGCGGCCTTCGGGGGGCTTGAATCCGAGCCGCGCTCCACGCCGCCGCGCGAGAAAAGGGGATAAGTCCCATTACGGAGAAAAGGGGATAAGTCCGATTACGGCGTCAACCCTTGTTGTCTGACGCGTTCTTCTTCGGACGGCCTCGGCGATGGAAAGTCGATTCGAGGCCCAGTTGCTTGGCCGTTTGGTGCTGCCACTGCTCACCACCATAGGGCCGCCCGCGAATCACCGAAATCCTTACTCCATCCAGATCCTTTTTACTCAATGCCCGATTGACCCGCGTGATCCAGTCCTTCGGCCGTGGGATTGGCCAAGGACTCAGCGGCGGCGCTTCTTCGTCCTGATCCGGATTGAGCCGCCGCCATAGACTGCTCCAACGCCAGTGTTCGGCACGCGTGACAAGCGTGGCCCGAACGGGATTTCGCTCCACATACCGCAGCAGCGTGAGCAAGTGGTCGTCACCTTGGATTGGAAACGACTTATACGTCCCCTGATAGAGATGCCCGTTGCCCACCGACCCTTGGAAAAGGTGCCAGCGACGGACGTGTGTCGTGGTAAGGCGCTGCATAAAACGCCCCAAGTCACCTTCATGTAAGGGCCAAAGGACGAGGTGCCAATGATTGGGCATGAGGCAATAGCCCAAGACACGCATAGGCAGACGTTCCATCGTCTCAGCCATGACTTTCTCAAAGGCCATGTAGTCTGCATCGGCGCGGAAAATCGGCTCGCGTGCATTGCCGCGATTGAGCACATGAAAAATCATTCCGCCAGGAGCAACTCTGTTGGTACGTGGCATCTCTCAAGGCTATCTGATAGTGCAACCATTTTCAATGCTAACTGGACTTATCCCCTTTTTCAGAGTCGGGAACGGCGTTCGGAGGCGACCTGGCGATCGGCCGCTATTTCACGCCCCACGAAGCGCCCTTTGGCGACCTGGTGTTCTATGTCGCGAGCAACTGGTCAATACCCCTGGATGGCACCAGCCGCACCGGTACCCATGTCGCCGTCGGTCCGGGGACGAGATTTCACCTCACCAACAACTTCTTCTTTCTCCATTACTGGCAGTTCCCGGTGGCCGGCCCCCGTCCGAACACCTACACCATGGAATTCGCCCTGCTCAAGGTGTTTTGAGACGGCTGCTCGATTCCAGCGTGCTGAACGTGTGGACCACGACTGGACAAGGCAAGCTTTTCCACGCACGCCGTACGGCTCACGCTGGTGAGTGGGACGTGATCAGACAGTCACGGCGCCCCGGGTGCGAAAACGGATAGCTCGCCAGATGTCGCTGGCGGTTGAGCCGCGGTACAATGAATCAACAGGCACCATGAGAGTGCGCAAGTCGATGGGCTCGTCGGCGTGGAGCAAGTAACATGTATTGGGATTACAACTGGTATGTGGTTGCCGCTTGTTGGGGGATTGTCGGTTTAGTGCGTGTCGTGGAATACTTCAAGAACAAGGAAAAGAAGCGACTGGCTTTCGGTCTCCTTTGCTTGCTGACCGCGGCCGCCACTCTTTTGAACGGTTACGCCAACCTCAACATGAAAGCGAGAGATGCTGAATACAAGCTCAGAGCGAAACGATGGGACGCCAAGCATCAGTTGACGAAGGTGGAAGCGAGTTCACGCAGTCCCGAGGCCGTCGCGACATTTGTAGCAGACCTGCACGACGGCAAGCTCGCGGAGCCTCTTGCAAGAGCGCAAAAGAGTATCGCGTCGCCTGGCAAAATTATGTGCAGAAGTGCACGGATCTGGCGGATGAGCTGAAGGCACTGGGGCCTGCCGGCCCGGATGCGCTCAGGTGGCTGTATGGCGACGAACTCCCTCCGCCATCGCAGCATCCCGACCCGCTTCGACAAAAAGTTCAAGCCGTTCAGGATGCGGACAAGGCGCTCGAGGATCTTGAGAGCCATCACAAAGAGCGATTCTGGCTCTGACGGCAAGGGGAATCGGGACAGAAGGGGAATCGGGACAGGAAGGGGAATCGGGACAGGTCCCGCTTTATATTCCTTAGGCTGGAAGTTCGACGAGTCTTGAACGAACGTAGGACGGATTGCCAATCCGTTCCACGATTCTTGGAGCGAAGAAGCGAACATACGACGGATTGCCAATCCGTTCCACGATTCTTGGAGCGAAGAAGCGGCACAGGTCCCGCTTTCGCCTTTCTGTAGCGAGGTAGGTAACGCCTCGCTCAATCCACTGAGATGAGCACAAGGTCGCCGGTCTCGGCTGCCTGGACGAAGAACTCGACGAAGTCCGGATACAACTCCAGCAGCGGCTCCAGATCCTCAGAGGTCCAACCGCCGGGCGGCCGCCTGCTATAACCATAAATCTCCTGCTCGCTGAAGCTTTCCGCGGTGAAGCGTCGCTGCAACTCCTCCACGGGAATGGCGCGGAGCGCTTCGGCGACCTCGCGAACCTCTTGAGGATTGAGGCAGCGCACAGGCCCATAACCCGTCTCGAATGGAGTGGCCGCGCCGCCGAAGACCACGTTGCCGAGCGGTGGCGGTGCGGGACTGGGCGGATCCAGCGAGGTGTCACCCGTGAGGAGGAAGTGCAAAGCGTGCCACTCCTTCTCCAGCTCGAAGACCCGGCCCTCGGCATACTCTGCCTCCATTTCCTCAATCGTGTACGGCTGACTGCTCGGCAATGTCCTTGGATACCCGTACGGCAGCTCCCGTAGAGCCTCCAAGGCCCGTGCGAACTCGTCAGCCGTCATCCGGCGGTAAGTCGCGCACATTCCCATAATCGTTTCCTCCGCGGTGGATAGTTGTAAAGGATTCTTGCGCCTCGAACTAACGGCGCCGTTTCGATGGAGAAATCGGCTTGACCGTCGACCTGGCTTTCAGCGTGGGCCGAGGTGTGGGCGCACGCTTAACACCGCCGAACATCGGCGATGCGTGGGCCTTGACCATGCCCGCATCCGGTAGTTGCCTCTCTAATTAGCATGACTCGACGGATGGGCTTCACGGCCGTCCCACTCTATACAGGCTGGGAAGAGAATCACAGTACCGCCGTCCAGGGCGTGCGACGTCGCAAAGACGATGGATTTTTTGCACATCCCCCGCGAAAACCATCATTCCACCAAGACGCCCGTGTTCAGATTGAGGTGCCTATTAGTATACTGGTCCGGCGTCGTGCGGGGGAATGCCGATACATAGTTGCCAGAACTGTCAAGCTTGCGAACGATCGGCCAGTTGGCTGCAGCCTTCAGCTAAAAAATGTTCGCACTGAAGCGACGATCGTTATAATATTATCTATAAAAGTATATATTATCGGGGCGGCACGATGCAGGTGGCAAGAACGTCGAATCTGGTCGATCTCATGGCGTTTGCGTCTGGTCTTCAGAAGCGGTATGAAACCGCGACGACAATCGAAGCAAGGAAAGAAAAGGGACAGATTTTTACGCCGATTGGCATCTGCCGATACATGGCGGGGTTGTTCACGCGGATTCCCGATCAGGTGCGGCTTCTCGATGCGGGAGCCGGTATCGGTTCCCTGGCGACGGCGTTCTGCGAGCGGGTGTTAGCCCTGCCAACTCCGCGTCATCTTGAAATCACGCTATATGAGAGTGATCCGGCGTTGTTATCGCTGCTCGAAGAGAACATGCGGCATTGCCGTTCGGCCCTGGCTGCCGCCGGTCACGAATTGTCGTTCACCGTCCGCAACGAAGATTTCATCCTGAACAGCCGTGGCAGGCGAGAACAGCGGACGCTGTTTGATGACGGCGATGCGATCGACGAATTCGACGTGGTCATCATGAATCCCCCCTATTTCAAGACCGCCGCCGATTCCGCTCATGCCATGGCGATGGGGGACGCCTTCCAGGGGCAAACGAACATCTACATGATGTTCATGGCAAGGGCTGCTGAGTTGTTGCGGCCAAACGGCGAGATGGTGGCCATCACACCACGCAGCTACTGCAATGGCCTCTATTTCAAGCATTTCAGGCGCTGGTATTTCTCCCGCATGGCCCTTCGTCACGTCCATTTGTTCGAGTGCCGACGCAGTACATTTGTCGATGTCTTGCAGGAGAGCATGATCACGCTCACGCACCGTATGGGCGTTGCCGGGCCTTCCACGACGGTCACCACCAGCTTCGGCAAGGATATCCCCGATCGAATGGATGCTCTGAGCCTGCCAGCAGCAACGGTGCTCGATAATTCCGCCGGGGACATGGTCCTTCGCATCCCCTCTTCAGCGGAAGACGCGGCTATCGTTGCGGCGGTCGAAGCGTGGACCAACCGTTTCTCCGAGTTGGACCTGTGCATTTCGACCGGCCCGGTGGTGCTGTTTCGGACGCGTGAATTCCTCCTCGCGACGCTGGATGGCGACAACTCTGCTCCGCTCCTGGAGCCGCACAATGTCAAAGCGTTCAAGACCGTCTGGCCGGTCGATAAGCGGTCGAAGCCGACGGCTTTCCGGGTCAGCCGGGATTCGCTCAAGCATCTCGTGCTGGCGCGAAATTACGTTTTGCTGCGGCGTTTCAGCGCAAAGGAAGAGCGGCGACGCTTGACGGCCAGTTGGTTCCTACCGGCGGAAGGCTCGCCGCCGTATCTCGCTCTGGAGAATCACCTTAATTACGTCTATCACGCCGAACGCGAATTGACCGTTGATGAAGTTTATGGGCTGACCTCCTTGTTCAACTCGGCCTTGCTGGATCGGTACTTTCGCGTCATCAGCGGCAACACCCAGGTCAACGCCACGGAAATCAGGACCATCCCGTTCCCGAAGCTCGAGCACGTCACGACGATCGGGCAGCGCGTCAAGTTGCTGGACGAATTCCGACCCGAGAGCGTCGAGCGAGCCGTCCTTGAAGTGCTTGGTATTGACGGCCGCATGGCGGATTATCTGATAGGATCGTTACCGTGAGCAGAATCGACGAAGCCGTTACGATTCTCGTGGCCCTTGGCCTGCCGCGTAGCCAGCAGAATGAACGATCCGCCCTGACGTTGCTGGCCCTCGCCAAACTTGGGCCGGAAGTGCCATGGGCACAAGTCGATCGGCCGTTGCTGCGGACCGTGGACATCATGGAATTCATGCGGGTCGAATACGGCAAAGACTACAAGCCGAACAGCCGCGAGACCATCAGGCGCCAGACGATTCATCAGTTCGAGCAGGCTCGGTTAGTCGATCGCAATCCCGATGAGCCTGGCCGGGCGACGAATAGCCGCAAAAACGCTTACCGGCTGACCGCGGAAGTGACGGACGTCCTCAAAGCGTTCGGAACAGTCGGATTTGACGAGGCGATCACGACCTTCATCGAGCAGTTTGGCACGCTGAAGGCCGCGTATGAGCGGGCACGGGCATCTCAACAAATCCCGCTTCGGTTGCCTGACGGCTCTACGATTTATCTGTCGCCCGGCGAGCATAACGCTCTGCAGGTCGCCATTATCGAAGATTTTGGTCCCCGCTACGCATCGGGCGCGACAGTGCTTTACCTGGGCGATACCGACAGAAAGCGAGTGGTCTACGATCGTGACGAACTTGCCCGGATCGGCGTGCCAATGACCGAGCATGACAAGCTGCCGGACGTCGTTCTGTTTGATCCAGCCAGGAACTGGCTGTTCCTCATCGAAGCGGTTACGTCGCACGGGCCGGTGTCACCGAAACGGCACCGCGAAATTGAGGCGCTTCTGAAAGGCTGCAAGGCCGAGCGGGTCTATGTCACAGCGTTTCTGGCGATCAGCGACTTCAGGAAATACGCTGCCGATATTGCCTGGGAGACGGAAGTCTGGATCGCGGCTGCGCCTGATCACATGATCCATTTCAATGGGCCCAAGTTTTTGGGTCCTTACAAGCCGCGGACTGATTGACTTATCCGAAAACCGCGAGGAGGCAGCAGCCTGATGTTCGCCATATGCCTCTGGGACCAAAACGGCGATATCCCGCGTTGCTGGCAGGCATGAGATCGAAACGGGGACGGAGATCGAAACGGGGACGCAGCTAGGGCGATCGAAACGGGGACGCAGCTAGTTTTACAACTCTTTTCCGTATCAGGGCTGCAAAGGTCTCCGAATAGCTCATGATGGTCGTTACCATCTGGGCCCGCGGGATAGCCGCGAATAGGGCGTTAACGGTTTGGCTCCCAACCTCGGCGACAAACCGCTTTGCGAGCGCGCTGGTATCCCACAAAACTACGATCACTGGCGAGCCTCTCCCTTCTCTTCACGGGCTCGCAAAATCTCGGCCGAAAGAACTCGATCCGCGGACTTCACCCCACTGGCTTCGGTGATCGCCTGTGCTTGTTCTCCGGTCATTGATGGATCGTGGTCAAACCCCAGCCGGGCTTGCAGTGCGGCTACCGACTGGCGGAGCAACCGCTTATCGAGCATTCGGCTCACCACTTGGGACGATGGTTGTACAGCCATATGAACCTTTCCCTGGATCTTCCGCGTCGAGCAGAGTTCACTTTGGCGACTGCAGGAATTTCAACGCGGCATCAGTCGACCCAAGCGTCACCACCATCGTAACGGATGAGGTTTCGCGTCCAATATTGCAACGCCTTTGCCTCTTGCTGGGTGACTCGCTGCAATTTGGACACACCGCGACGACATCGTGGCTGAAGCCGATTGAACACAGCGAAGGTGGATCGAGTGGATGGCCGCGACATTCCCGCCGGAGGACTGTCAGAACTTCGTCCTTCTGCCGATGTATCTCACTAATGACCGGTAGATGTAGAGCGCTCTTCGATGTTGCCCGAGAGCTGGCGGCCGGTTCAACCGAAGCTCGCTGGCGATCGATCCAGAGCGCGGCGGGCATACGACGCACTGCGGCACGAAGTGCTCGCTCCGGGCGCTGGGGAGGTCGCGCTGCCTCCTCGCGATAAGATGCATTCGTTCGCCCGGCTCAAGTTCGTTTATGTAAGCGATCGTGATCTCAACAGCTTGAGTCGGCCGCCAGGCTATCCATCTTATTTGATAACCTATGTACAGTAGAAGTTCAAGTATCATCCCTCAAAGCGGCCCAGCCGGTGTCGAGGCCGGAATCCGCGGAGTGAACAGGCCGCACCCGGAGCAGTGGACACTCGCCGTTCATAAGTTTCGGCAGTGGTGACGACACGGGATCAGGAGCGTTCGCTGATCCTGCTGACCATCAGGTGTCTCTGCTGCCATTGGCAGTCCTTGACCGAAACATCAATTTGAAACTCTCAAGGCGAGTTGAGAAGCAGAGGTAAGCACTGGCAGGAAGCGGCACGTGCGTGGCCTGCCCCAAAAAACCTGGGGAAATCAAAACAGGTAAGTCCAATCACGGTATCAGCCCAGGGCGACTGAAGCGTTCTCCTTGGAAGGAAAGAGCAGGCCTAGCCAGTATCGACGACGTCAAGACGACGTAGATCGTCGGACAAGTGTCGCGATTCTACATATCCCTGGTATAACGTGTGCCCGACCTGGCTATGACGTATTTCTGACGACTCGACATCCTCTTTTAAGGCGTCCGTAATATCACCATTACAAAATTCTGGAATAATTTTTAAGTCTCCGCCGAATCATGACTTCGAATCGCCCTCAGCGACAAAATGAACGCAGTGTGTTCGCGAAATTAGGCAAGATGCGTATATTGTAGGTAGGTCAAGTTAGATCGGGCACTGATTGAGCTGTTTTCCGACGGGGACCTTCAACGGTAGCCCCGGTCGAAGTCAAGTGAATCAACTTGACCGATCGTCAAATCCCTCGCTTCCTCCATTTCGTCATCGTTCGTTGGCTTGGCGGCTTACTCGGGCAATCGAATCAGGTAGCGCGGCGTCGTATGTCGATGCGATGCCATTTTGCCCCTCACGCGCCAGGCTGTGATCAGGTTGACGACACCGTGGGGACCAGCAGGTACGCCGCGGAGAGTGAGCTCGGCGAGGACCGCCTTCTACATCGAGAGATCGCTGTTGGTCGCATCGCGTTGGTCGAAAGGGGTTTGCAAGCCTTGGCCAAAAGCTGCCATCCAGTGCCATCTGCTGCCATTTGCGGCCGCAAAATCGTCAGGTTCGTTGCCATCGCATCCCCGGACCAAAACCGGCTGTCGACTGCCACCTTACGGACATTGGGCCGTGCGGAATCGTCAGGCTCGTTGCCGTCTCGTGCCTCGTCCAAAAGCTGCCATCTGGTGCCATCTGCTGCCATTTGCGGCCGCAAAATCGTCAGGTTCGTTGCAATTGATCGCCTCTTTTATGCCCTTCGAGGGCGTGCCGGCCAGCCTGGGCCCCGGGCTGAGAACCGCGAGCGGGGCCGTGAAGGAGGCCCGGTGAAACGCTGTCACCGGGTGCCGTTTGTTCCATGACCGGAGAATCCGCCAACAGTCAGAAAATGTGGCTCGCCGCCGCGGTCGCCGAGGGGACCGCCGTCGCGAAGTGGGCCGCGACCAACGAGGCGCCGAAACGGACCGCTTACCGGCGAGGCGGTGTCACCGATCGGTCGGCCTGGAACTGGTACGGCGAGTCGTGCTCGCGCGGCTTGGCGCCCCGGTGAGTGCCGCATGCTGCAGCAAGGTCCAGAGGTCATGACTCGGCGAGTGCAAGACTGTACGCTGGTAGGGGCAGCCACCGACTCGATGAGGATCGCCGGGGCGATGAACGATCTCACACGACAGATCGGATAACACTGCGCGAACATCGCAATCTTTGTGTTAAAATGAATCGAGAAGCGCGGTTGCGCGAGGCTCAATCGAGCGTAATCTTCGTGCTCGTCTTTGATTGAGAATGCCCGAACGGTGAATTCAAACCGGGGTTTCGGAACTTTTTGGGATCGCCGTTCATCAAAAGAATGAAGCCGTGGAGTGGTGGTTCTTGCCTTGGTTTGCGTACGGGCCGTCAATCGTGACGGAGCCTGGTTCGACGACAAATCGGGCGGCCACTCGCCTGGCGCGATGCGAGATTGTTACAATTTCGCCGATTTCAGACGACCGACACGACACGCGACGACTCGATTCCGGCGCATCGCGGCCCTAGATTCAGCAAACGACCTGACCTGACTCATCGGAACTTAATACCGACGCAACGAGCAGAGCCCGGGCGCTTTGGCGCTTCGGACGCCCCAAGGAGTTCGACCGTATGGCTAAGATTCAGGCCGTCTGGGCGATCGATATCGGCCAATCCGCGATCAAGGCGATCAAGCTGGTGCCCGGCCCGACGCCCGACCAGGTGGTGGCCGAGGCGTTTGACTTCATCGAGTATCCCAAGATCTTGAGCCAGCCCGACGCCGATCCCGACGAGCTGGTTCGCGAAGCGCTCGCCACCTTCACCGATCGCAACGAGGTCAAGGGGTGCAAGGTCGCCATCGCGGTCCCCGGTCAGTCGGGGCTCGTCAAGTTCATCAAGCTGCCCCCCGTCGAGAAGAAGCGAATCCCCGATATCGTGAAATTCGAGGCCAAGCAGCAGATCCCCTTCGCACTCGACGAGGTGGTGTGGGCCTACCAGCAGATTGGCGATGAGGACGAGGGGAGCGACGAGGAGTTCACCATGGCCGAGGTGGGTCTCTTCGCCATGAAACGCGACCAGATCAACCGCGCGATCCTGCCCTTCGCGGTCGCCGGAATCGAAGTCGACATCGTCCAGATGAGCCCGATCGCCCTTTATAACTTCATCACGTTCGACCAGCTCAAGGGGTCGGGCTCGAAGGAGTCGGTTGTTCTGCTCGATATCGGCGCCGACAACACCGACCTGATCATCACCGACGGCACCCGGATCTGGCAACGCAACGTGCCGATCGGCGGCAATCACTTCACGCGGCGCTCTGACCAAGGAGCTCAAGCTCACCTTCGCCAAGGCCGAGCACCTGAAGCGCAATGCGACCAAGGCCGCCGATCCGCGTTCGATCTTCACGGCCATGCGCGGCGTGTTCAACGATTTCGCCAGTGAGATCAATCGATCGATCGGGTTCTATTCGAGCATCAATCGCACGGCCAAGATTCGTAAGGTGGTTGGTCTGGGCAATGGTTTCAAGCTGCCCGGCTTGCAGAAGTTCCTCCAGCAGAACCTCAATCACGAAGTGAGCCGGCTGGAAACCTTCGAGAAGATGGTGGGCGACGAAGTCAAGTCGGCTCCGCAGTTCCAGGACAACCTGGCATCGTTCGGCGTGGCGTACGGACTGGCCGTTCAGGGCCTCAATCGAGGCGGGCTGGGAACCAACTTGCTGCCCCCCGAGATCGAGGTGGTGCGCCTGGTGCGGGCCAAGAAGCCGTGGGCGCTTGTGGCGTCGGCTCTCATCATGCTCGGGCTCACCTTGCTCTTCGCCCTGGGCGATTACCGGGTCCTCGCCAAGGTCACGACGCCCCAGTTCAAGGCGGCCGTCGATCAGGCCAAGAGAGTCAGCCAGAACGGGGCGGCGCTCAAGAGTGCCTTCGAGAAGGCCAAGGGCGAGTGGGAAGGCAAATACGCCGAGGGCAAGAGTCTCATCACCGATCCCTCCGACCGTGCGATGTGGCCGCAATTCTTGAAGATGATCAGCGCCTACTTCCCCGACCCCGAGCATGAGTACGGGCTCAACCCCGATTCGCCCGACTCGCAGGATGAGCTCGAGAAGCTTCGCGTGCACATCGACGCGATCAAGCCAGTCTGGCGCAAGGACCTCAACGCCGAATGGTTCGAGCTCCTCGATCCGAATTTCAAGCGGCTCATGCATCCAATTGACGCCAAGAATCCGCCGAGCGGCGAGGGCTGGGTCATCCAGCTCGTCTGCCACCACTACAACCCGTTCCCCAAGCGCGACCAGATGGCACTGTCGGTCGACGACCCCAAGCGCACCGATTTCGGTCCCTACCAGTTCCTCACGGAAAAGGTGCTCAAGAAGCTCAACTCCCCGTCGCTGCGGCTCTTCGGCGTCGATCACGTGGCGCTCGCATGGATGGCCGAGGATAAAGAATGGACCAGCGAAAAGGGAAGCCACCATAACAACCTGGCGAGTAACACCGTGCCCTTACTCGACCGGGCGAGCGCTCCAGCCGGCGAATCCGGCGGCGCCGGTGGCGGCGCCGGCGGGCAGATGTCCGCAATGATGGGCAAGATGGGTATGGGCACGCGTGCGGGTGGTCCGATGCCTGGCATGATGGGCGGGACCATGGGCGGCATGGGTGCCATGCAAGGCCGCCAGGGTCGCATGGGTGAAATGGGCGGCATGGGGATGATGGGCGATGGCATGGGTCAGGTGAGTGCCAAGGACGCGAAGAAACAACTGAAATTGCTCACCCGGACCGACTTTCTGCTGCAATTTGTCTGGAAGCCGGTCAAGGCTGACGAGATGCCCAAGACCGAGGAAGAGCAGAAGGCCAAGATCAAGGAAATCACGGACAAAATGCTTGAGGAGCAGAAGAACAATCCGGCCGTGACGATGCCCAAGAGCGAGGACATCCAGGCTGCGTCGCTCAAGAAGTCGGAAGAGCTCGATTCAAAGCTCAAGAGCCTGACCCCGGGAACGGCAGCGCCGGGAGCGGGTGGACCGGGAGCGGGAGCGCCGGGATTCGGGCCGCAGCCAGGGGCCGGGCCGGGCAATCCGGCGGCGCCGACGGCGCCGGCCGCGGCGAAGAAAGGATAGTCGAGTCGAGTGCGTCGCCCGCCGGGGGCCGGTCTTGGCTGACGGCGGGCGGGCGCTGGTTGTTTGGCGTGGCGGCGGTTGAGATTTCATCACAAGGGATTACCGGCTTTCCATTTCGATTACTCTCGAATCTTTGAAGGCGCATTCGACCATGGCTCAACAAGACGCGATGGAACAGGTCAAGGAAGTCGTTCGGCAAATCATCAAGTATCGGTTCTGGATCTCGATTTCGGTGGCGGCCTTGTTCGGGGTGATCGCCTACTTCATGGGGGCCGGTCCGGTCCGTGCGAAGGCCGACGCGGAGACCAAGAAGATCACGGCCGCCGAGAAGGAAGTGCAGACTTACGCGACGCCGACGATCCCCACCAAGGAATATCAGCCGATCGTCGAGGAAAAGACGCAGGTCTTGTCGAAAGACGTCAACACGGCGTGGAAGACGCTCTACGATCGCCAGGCGCCCTTGCTTACCTGGCCCGACACCGTTCAGGAGCGGTTTCAGAAATGGGGCCGGAAGTGGCCCGAGGACGTCGATCCCGGTAAGGTGACGCTCGCGCAGATCGACTACATCGCGGCGTACAAGGATTACGTCGACATGGTGTACAGCACGTTCAAGCCCTTCAATTACGAGACCGGCGAGGGCATTGTCGTCGCGCCTCCCAAGGAAGTCTTGCTCCGTCCGGCGGTGTTTTCCGACGACCAGGTGCCGGGCCTGACCAAGATCTGGTCGGCCCAGGAACGGCTCTGGATTCAGCGCACGCTGCTGGAAGTGGTCAACGAGGTGAACAAGAACGCCAACGCCAAAGACTGGAACAGCGCCATCATTCGCGAGATCGAGGCGCTGGAAGTCGGCAGTCCGGTCGCCCAGGATCAGCGATCGATCGCGAATGGTGAGACACTGGAAGAATCGTCCAAGATCCTGGCACCGGGCGAGACCGAGGATACCGAGGCGGCCGCGCCGGCGTCGAGTCCGATGGCCGCGATGGGCGGCGGCGGCGGGCGCCGGGGCGGCGAATCGATGGGCGGGGGAATGAGAGGCATGGGCGGGGGGGCCGCCTCCGACACGCAATCGGTCTATTACGTCAAGGCGGGTAACGATCAGCAGTACAAGATTCTGCCCGTTGAGATGACGGTGCTCATCGACCAGGATCACGTTCAAGACTTGCTCGTCGAGCTCGAGAATTCGCCCATGTCGATCCAGGTCATGGATTTCGAGCTTCAACGGCCCATGACCCGGGTCACCAAGCCCGAAAAAGGGGTGATGCAGTCCGGCGGGTATGGCGGCATGATGGGAATGGGCGGCCGCGGCATGATGGGAATGATGGGAGCCCAGGCGCGTGGCATGTCGGGTTTTGGCGGGATGATGGGTCAGATGCAGGCCGGTCGGATGGGCTCGATGGCGGGAATGGGCATGATGGGGATGGGGGGTCGTGGCGGGGCTGTCGCCGAGCACAAGGGAATTGACAATCGCAACAAGGAGAAGCGGTCGGTCACGAGGAAGAAGGAAGAGGAAGCGATCAACAAGTCGAAGGGCCCATCGCTGTTTGACCCCTATTTCGACATCGTGCAAGTGACCGTTTATGGGCAGGCTCGTTTCTTCAATCCGCCCCCCGAGTCGCCGGCCGTCGAGCCGAGCCCCGGTGAGACGGCCGCTGCTGGCGATGCGGCGGCAGATACGAAGACAGCCAACGCCCCGGCGGCCGCCGACAAGGGGGCGTCGGCGCCGGAAAAAGCCGCCGCTCCCGCGGACGAAAAAGCCGCGGCAAAGCCAGACGTTGAAGCGGGCGCCGATGCCGAGAAAAAGGCGGCCGCCGCGGCGCCGGCGCCGGCGGGCGCTGCCGCTGGCAAAGTCGAAGGGGCACCATCGGCAGGCACTGGCAAGGCCGCTGAGCCGCCGGCCGCGGCTCCTGCTGGCGCCCCTGCCAAGGCGGCCGCTGCGAGCAAGCCAGCGACAGCCGCCCCCGATGCCAAGGGGGAGTCACCCAAGCCATGATCGCCGGGTCGAGTCGACCCGACTCGATTCGAGCGATCTTGACCGATGTGGGATGAAGCAAGTCTTCGAACGAATGATCGACCCGTTTTTGTGACACGCGACGAGGAGATGCCTGCATGGCTAATGCAAATGCGATTGGCGAGAAGCTCAAGGATCTTGGTCTTCGCCATGGCGAAAAGCTTGGCGTGGCCATCGCGTCCATGATCTTTTTCGTCTGCGTCGGAATGGCGGCGACCAAGCCGACGATCGCGACGTCGCCCGAACAGATCAAGAAAGCGGCGCAGCAGTCGGAGAGCAATCTCAACCGTCCCGAGAAGCGTGAGACCATTCTCGAGCGGCTTGCCGAAAAGGGGATCAAGGACAGTGATTTCGCCAAGGTCGTCGAAGAGCAGGTGAAGACGGCCCTGGTTCCCGACAACTACAAGGCGGCACGTGAGTGGGTGACCCCGGAGCCCGGGGCCGGCTTGATTCGCGACATGCCGACTTTGATCGCCGTCACCGAGCTTTACGCCTATCCGGGCCGCGGCGGGCTGCTCGTTTATGAGCTCGATAAGGAAGGGAATCGCGTTCCTGACCTCGACGAAGGCAAGGACCAGGCCAAGCCGAGAACGGCACGGCGCAAGCGACGCCCACCGCCCGGCGGAATGGGGGGCATGATGGGGGGCGGCGCGCGGAAGAAAGCGCGGAAGAGCCGCGCCGATATCGAGCGGGAAGCAAAGGAAGAAGCCGACCGCAAGGAGCGTTTGCTCAAGAACAAGCTGATCGGCAGTGACAAGCCCGACGAAGAAGCCGAAACCAAGGACGAGAAAGAAAAGGACACGGGTCCCGAGCCGGCCGGCAAGGAAATCGTCAAGGGTTACCGCTGGGTCGCCATCACGGGCGTGCTCGACCATGCGAAGCTCGTGGCGAATTATCGCGAAGCGCTCAAGAACCCGGCGATTGCGCACCCCCACTATCGCCGGCTCGACCTCCAGCGCCAGACGTACCAGAACGACGGGACTTGGACCAAGTGGGAGAGTGTCTCGAGCGAAGAAAATTACAAGGTTCTCGACAACCTTCCAGAAACCGAAGAGGAGCTGACACCGCCAACGGTTCGCCCCGACAACCTGGTTGATCCCCTGCCCTTTTTGAAGGCGGGCCTCTGGGAAAAGGTTCATATCGCCAGCCTGGTGCCCAAGGAGAAGAAAGAGATGCCCAAGCCGGCCGCCGGCGGCCGCGGCGGCATGCGTGGCGGCATGATGGGGGGCGGCATGATGGGCCCCGGCATGATGGGGGGCGGCATGATGGCTGAAGCGGGCCGCGACGACATGCGCAAAGCCATGGGAAACATGGGCAACCAGCCGCGCATGGGCGGTATGATGGGCATGGGGATGATGGGCGGAGGGAGCAGCGAGAGCGCCGGCAATTACTGGCGCACGGATGCCAAGAAGGTGATGATCCGTGCCTTTGACTTCACGGCTCAAGAGGATATGACGTATCGATACCGGGTTCGCATCGTGGTCTGGAATCCCAACAAGGGGCGTGAAGACGTCAATGCCGGCGTCGATACGACGTCGGACGAGCTACGCGGCCCGTGGAGCCAGGAGACCGATCAGGTGACGATGCCGCCGGACGTGATGCCGTATTCGATCGGGTCGCTCCCGCCGAGTCCCACCAATGACATCAAGGTCCGGTTCCAGGTGATTCGTTTTCATCCGGCCGACGGTGTGACCGTCACGCATAACTTCGAGGCGTCGCCCGGCGAGATCATCGGCGAGCCGAAAACCGCTGACATCCCCGCCTCGGACGGCTCGGGCAAGAAGCCCAAGACCATCGACTTCAACAGCCGGCAGATTGTGCTCGACGTGTTTGCCAACAAGAAGTCGGGGGGCTATCAGCAGCTCCCGCCCGGCTTCGTCGGCCCGCCCATCG
This sequence comes from uncultured Planctomycetota bacterium, assembly GCA_963818265.1. Taxonomy (GTDB): domain Bacteria; phylum Planctomycetota; class Planctomycetia; order Isosphaerales; family Isosphaeraceae; genus CAWFRS01. The sequence goes on from CAWFRS010000008.1 coordinate 192,843, forward strand.
TTCGTCCGGTCCTCGCCCTGGTGTTGCGCCCTGACGGCACGGTCGTCGCACACAGTGAGGTTGACGACGAAAGCAATGACGTCCGTAAGGATATGTACAACAATTACAAACACGAGCTCAGCCTCTCGAGCAAGAAGCGTGAGCCAGGGATGGGTGGCATGATGGGCATGGGGGGCATGGGCGGCCGCATGATGGGTGGCGGCATGATGGGCGGCGGCATGATGGGGGGGGAGCGAACTAAACTTCCGCTCTGCTCTCTTCGTATTGACGCCAGTCACTGCCAAAGTCAATTGATCGCTCCGACCCTCACGTCGCCGTGGGGGTTTTTTATTGCCTGGCGATGCGGTGCGCCTGGCGAGACGGCCGCGTGAATGACGGAAATCGAGAGACAATCGCAGCTCAGGCGGAATTCCGCGGTGCCACTCGCTCGTCGCGGCTTTTCCGGAAATCTTGAGGAAATCTCCGCCATTTCGATTCGGCATGTAACGATTGACCGCGAACTTGCCGAAAATAATCAGAGCGATGCTTGGGCAAAGTTTGACGGACGTTTTTGCCGATCATAGTAAGGACGGAACCGAACGATGCGTGGAATTCGTCTTGACCGGAGAGTGCCGTGAGAGTACACAGCGTCACATCTTCTCCCCGTTCTCGAAATATCAACTCGCCATCACGGCTCGAGTCGTCCTGCAATTCAGGTGATCTGGGTGAAGCGGCCACTCCGTCTTCGCGGAGTGGCTCGATCAACCGCATGGGATATTGGTCTCCCACTTGTGATGACAATAAAAAGACTGTCGCCAGGGAAGTCGGCAGTCGTCGTCGCGAGCGGCGAAAGGAGGTCGCGTTGGGAAGGCTTATAACGGTTAGTTTCATCTTGATCCTGGGCGCAACGGGAGGAGCCGTGAAAGGCGAGATTCCCGACGACGCGGCCGCCTCGCCACCTTCGGCGACTCGACAGCCGCCGGTGCCGCCGATCAAGTATCTGGAAGCGGGTGCGCGTTTATTCAACAGCGCAGTGGACAGCACGCAGTTGGAATTAGCCGCGAAGTACTTGCAAGCGGCCGAAAGCTTTCGCGGTCAGCTTCAGCCTGACGAGCAGGCCACGCTCGACGCGTATCTGAAGGAACTGGTGAAGGCGAAGGCTGTGCTTGCGAATGGGGGCACTGCCCCGGCGTCGCCGGCCGCCGCATCGGCCGCGGCCGCCCGCCCGCAGCCGACGCCTCCAGGGACGAGCCAGCCGGCCGCTCCGGCCGCGGCGCCGGGAGCCACGGCTGGCACGCGACAATCGCCGCCGAGCTTTGATACCAGGCAGCGGGCGCGCTGGCTGCTGCACGAAGCACGCGAACAACTTCTTGTCGGGAACTACGACGCGGCACAGCAAAAGGTGGCCGATGCCGAAGCGCTCGATATCAAATGGGGTCTGTTCGATGACACCCCCGCCAAGGTGGGCGAGGAAATCAAGCGAGCACGGCCGCACACGACCGCCACGCCAGTGCAGACTGCCGCGGCGCAGTCCCACGACCGCCACGCGGCCCGGGCCAAGCTCAAAGAGGCGCGAGCCGCTCTCAACAACCGCCAGTTCGAGCAGGCCGAAGTGATCGCGCTCGAAGTGAAGAACTGGGGTCTGAATTACGGGTTCTTCGAGGACAATCCCGATAAGGTCGCCGCGGCGGCGCGTGCGCCTGCGCCGCCGTGACAAGATTCGCAATACCCCGACGCGGGAGCAGTCGAGCCAGGGTGTTTACGACATTCTCGTGCAGGAATCGCGTCAGCTCATGGCGATGCGAAAGTATGACGAGGCCGAAGCCAAGGCTCGGATGGCACAGCGGATGAACGTGGTTCCCCCCTTGACCGCCGAGCGGGCCGAGACCGTCCTTCATGAAATCGCGATGGCCAAGGCACAAAAGGCGCCGGTCGCTGACATGACCAAGCCGATGCCGGAAGCCCCCAGCATCAAGATCGAGCGTGAGGCCAACGAGCTCCTGGCCAAGGGTCAGCAGGAAGCAGCGGCCGCGAAGTTCACCGAAGCCGATCGGCTCACGGCGACTGAATCGTTGGCAGCCGTCAACGTGAAGACTGTCGCGCCGGTGGCGCCCGCCGCTGCCCAGGCGACACCCGCGAGCGATCCAGCCGTGCAGCAGATCGCGGCGACTGAGCCCGGCGCGGCACCCGAGCTGGCGGCACCGGCGGACAACCTGCCGGCCCCAGCGCTTAACGCTCCCGTAGCGGCCGGCGACCAAGCCGCACCGGCGGTCAACGCCCCCGCACCGGCGGTCGACGCCCCCGTACCGGCCGCGGAAGGCGCGGCCGTGTTGACGGCGACGCCCGGAACCAAACCAGAGGCCGCGGCCGCACCGGCCGCCGCAAAGCCCGCGAATCATGGCGAGGTCTTGCTCGGCGAGGCGCAGTGAGCTCTACAAGAACGGCAATTATCAGGCCGCCAAGCAACTCGCGAACGAGGCCAAGGCGGGTCAGTTCGGCGTCGAATCGCAGGCCGGCGAGATGATTGCTCAGATCGCCATGGCCGAGCAGGGCGGAGCCTTGAGCCTGTATGAAGCGGCCCTCTCGGCCCTTCGCACGGGCGACAACAACCGGGCTCGCGTCCTTCTGACCGAAGTCTCGGCGGCGGGCGACTCGCTCGATGCCAGCATGCGAGCCAAGGTCGAGACCCTGCTTCAGAAAATCGACGCCGAGAAGGCCGGCAAGAGCGGCACGAAGACGGCCACGAACACAGCCCAGGACGCCGACGCCCTGGCCGCGCAGAAGCTGAACGCCGAAGTCGGCACCAAGATCGCCGAGGGCCGCCGTCTCCATGAGACCGATCCCGACAAGGCCATCGCGATCTACGAGAAGACTCGCCAGGCCGTGCAGGCCTCGGGCCTGACGCCCGACCTCACGCGTCCGATGATGCGGCGGCTCGAAGTCGCCACCGAGCTGGCCAAGAAGGATAAAGTCGCCTTCGAGGTCAAGATGCAGGACAAGCAGCTCCGGGCTGAAATCGAGACTGAAGCGTCTGCGGATTCTCGAGGCTGACAAGGCCAAGAAGATGCGGATGAAAGAGCTGATGGACAAGGCGCAGACGGCCTACGCTCAGGGCAACTACATCGAATGCGAGACCTTCGCCAAGCGGGCCCAGGAGGTCGATCCTAACGAGCTGGCCGCATCAATGCTCGTCTACAAGGCCAAGACGGAGCGGCGCTTCAAGCAAGACCAGCAAACCAAGAACGACAAGGACGAAGGGCGCCACGACGGCCTTCCAGCAGGTTGACATCGCGTCGATCGCCGATCCCGAGGTTCAGCTCCACGATATCAAGTACCCCAAGACCTTCAAGGATCTGACACAGGCCCGGCTCAAGATGAACGAGAAGCTCGAGCCGCGCAAGGATCCGAAGGTCATGGTCATCGAGGCCAAGCTCAAGGACCGCATCTCCATCAATATGGACAAGCAGCCTCTGAGCGAAGCCGTCACGTTCCTTCAGAACTACACGGGCCTCAATATCGTGCTCGATCCCAAGGCACTGGCCGACGAGGGGCTGTCGTCATCGTCGCCGGTCAGCCTGGTGACCAACGACACGCAGTTGAAGACGGTGCTCAAGCTAATGCTGCGTCCTCTGGGGCTGACCTACAAGCTCGAGGATGACGTGATCCTGATCACGAGCCCCCAGGCGACCCAGGCCTCGACGATCACGAAGCCCTACTACGTCGGCGACCTGGTGATGCCGGCGGACCACGCGCCTCAGATCCTCTTGCCACACGCGATTTTTGATCCTGAGCAAGACTCTCAGAACGCGGCCAACCAGCCCGGCTTTGGCATGAACGACCCGCGGTTCCCGCTGAACAAGAGCGGCGTGGGGAGTGCCAAGGGTGAGCGGCCCGAAGATCGACATGTCGCCGATCATCCAGTTGATCACGACCTCCATCGCCCCGGGCACGTGGCGAATTCAGGATGGCAGCGGACAGGACGTGACGGCCGGCTACGGTCTGGGAGGCGGCTTCGGCGGCGATGCCGGCGGCCTTGATGCCCAGCGGCAGCCGGGTGCGATCGTCCCGTTCTTCCTGAGCATCAGCCTGATCATCAAGCACACGGCCGAGGTTCACGACCAGGTCGCCGACCTGCTCCGCCAGCTTCGCCGCCTTCAGGACCTTCAGGTGTCGGTCGAAGTTCGCTACATCACCGTGAACGACACGTTCTTCGAGTTCATCGGTGTCGACTTCGACTTCCAGATCCAGTCGGACACGGTCGGCAAACACAGCACGTTCGCCGTTCCGAATCCGGCCGCGCTCATCTCGGCGGTCACGACGGGAACCAGCACGTCGACGTCGTCCAGCACTTCGGGCAGCTCGTCGACCTCGGGGAGTAGTTCAGGGGGCTCGAGCTCATCGGGCGGCAGCAGCAGCGGCAGTAGCAGCGGCGGCAGCAGCAGCGGCGGCAGCACGAGTGCCGGCACCGGGTCATCGATGGCAGGCGGCGGGTCGAGCTCCAGCGGCGGCAGCTCAGGCTCGTCGGGGACAGCAGCCCCATCCTCCTATATCATCAATCCGATCCGCGACCATGCGTATCCCAATAACCAGCCGTTGATTGTGGGTACCCAGTCGGGTGGTCTCAACAACTTCTCTTCGAACCTCGATATCCCGTATGTCGGGCCTTCGCAGCAGCTTGTCGCCCCGACTCAGTACCAGACGGGCACGGGTGCCACCTTCGGAATCGCGTTCCTGAGCGACCTGGAAGTCTATCTCTTCCTCACGGCCGCTCAGGGCGACTTGCGGTCGAACGTCTTGCAGGCCCCGAAAGTGACGACGTTCAACGGTGCTCCGGCGACCATCTTCAGTAACCAGGTGCAGTACTACATCGCGGGACTGACGCCGATCGTCGGCCCGGGTGCGGTGGCCTACACCCCGCAGATTGGCAGTGTGCCGGTCGGCGTGACCTTGACCGTCACCCCGGTCGTCTCGGCCGATCGCCGCTACGTGCGAATGACACTGAGCCCCTTCTTCAACGCGAATAACGGGTTCACGAATATCACGTTCACCTCGCTGGCCGCGGTCGGCGGCGGCGGCTTCGGCGGTGCGGCCGGCGTGGTTCAGCCGACCATCCAGCTCCCCAATACGACGACCTTCTCGGTGACCACCACGGTGACGGTTCCCGACGGCGGAACCGTGCTCCTGGGCGGCGTCAAGACGCTCAACGAGACCCGGTCGGAGTATGGCGTGCCGGTCCTCTCGAAGATCCCGATGATCGACCGTCTGTTCCGCAACGTCGGCGTCGGGCGAACGACGACCAGCCTGATGCTCATGGTGACGCCGCGAATCATCATCCTTGAAGAAGAAGAAGAGGCCCTCGGCATCCCGTCAGTCGCCTTCTGATCGGCCGGGATCGACGATCTCGACCGGCAAAGGTTTGTCAAAGAACGAAGAGGGCCGTCGGAGACTCACTCCGGCGGCCTTTTCGTCGTTGTGCGAGTGCAGACGCGAGGGCGTGCCGAGAGACTCGATTCGGCGATCCGGGCAGTGACTTGCTTGATCCCAACGGCGAATTCCGGGATGCTGGGATAAGACAGACCCGACGATCCGGCGCCCAGCGACGAGACAACCTCATGTGTGCGACCCTGGCATTGAATCTGCTCCTGGTGGTTTCGGGCGCGGCCGGCGATGACCGCGGGCCGGCCAAAAGCGAGACCTTGCAGCCAGGCGATCAGTGGCGAGAGCCTGGGAAAGAACCTCTGGTTCGATCCCGTTACCAGGCGCGCCGTGCTCCGCGCGCGGGTGGTTCTGCGCGAGGGCTATCTCGAGCACTTCATGTGTTCGAAGGGGACGAAGGAACACGAGGCGATCGTCGCGACCGACGCGGTGCCGCACCAGATTCACGCGGCACTCTTGCTGACCGGCGCCGAGCCCGGACATCCCGTCAGGTTCATGCCCAAATTCGAGCCGCCGACCGGCACGCCGATCGCCATCGAGCTGCAATGGAAACAAGACGGCCAGGTGCGGAATTCCGACGCGAGGCAGTGGATCAAGGACGAAAAACTCAAAGCGCCGCTGGCGATCGACTGGGTATTTGGTGGGAGTGAGATTTACGAGGATCCGACAACCAAGAAACGCGTTTATGCCGCCGACGAGGGCGACCTGATCACGGTCGCGAACTTCGGCAACGCGATTCTTGACCTGCCCATCGCCAGCTCGGCCAGCGATGCCGACCGCGTTTTTTTCACGAATACCGATAAGATTCCCCCGCTGGGCACCGAAGTGTTTGTGTATCTCTCGCCCCGACCCACCAAGAAAAACGAGAAACCGGCATCGGGGACGACGCGAAATCGATGAGTCCGGAAGCCGCCACCGATCTGGATGCCGCAAGCGATGCCCGCATGAAGGGGTTTCGGTCGCGTTCCTGCGTCGCCGAGTTGTCGCGCTGGATCGTTGATTCGATCAAACCGCTCGCGGGCGAACGTGTTTCCCTGCACGAAGCGTCAGGGCGGGTGCTCGCCAATGACGTCATCGCGACCGTCGCGGTGCCGCCGTTTGACCGCGCCGCCATGGACGGCTACGCCATCATCGCCGAAGAGACCTTTGGCGCTTCCAGCTACATGCCGTCGACATTTCGCTGCGTCGGCCGATCGCGACCGGGCTCGGCGTGCACGCACTCGGTACTCGCTGGCGAAGCCGTTGAAGTGGCCACCGGCGCACCGATGCCGCACGGGGCCGACGCGGTTGTTCCCGTCGAGGTGACGCGGCGCGATGGCGATCTGGTCTTCGTGGCCGACGGGGTTCCGCGGGCGGCACGTGAGCTTTCAAGGCGAAGACATCAGCGCCGGGACCACGATCTTGCCCGCCGGCCGAGCCCTTCGGGCCCAGGATCTCGGCGTCTTGAGCTCGATCGCGGTCGCGACCGTGAGCGTCGTGCGCCGTCCGGCTGTCGCCGTCGTGATCACCGGAGACGAGATTCTCCCCCCTGCGACGCCAGCGGCCGACTTCAAGATTGCCGACGCCAATTCGGTGATGCTGGCCGCGCTGGTGACGCGCGACGGAGGCCACTGCCGGGTCGTCGGTCCGCTCCCCGACGACCGCGCCACGATTCGCGAGGCGATCGCCGCGGCGGCTGAGTCGGCCGATCTTGTGCTTGTCACGGGGGGCAGCTCGGCCGGGCGCGAAGATCACGTCCCGGGAATTATCAACGAGCTGGGCCGATTGATCGCGCACGGCATCGCGCTGCGTCCCGCAAGCCCGACCGGCCTCGGGGTCATTCGCAATCGCGACGTACCCGTCGTGATGTTGCCGGGGAACCCCGTGAGCTGCCTGTGTGGTTACGATTTCGTGGCCGGACCGATCGTCCGCCGCCTCGGCGGCCGGACGACGCAGTGGCCCTATCGGTGCGTGACCTTGCCGCTGGCCCGCAAGCTCAGCTCGGTGATCGGCCGCGTCGATTACGCCCGCGTGCGTATCCGTTCGGGGCGGGTCGAGCCGCTGGCAACCAGCGGCGCTTCCATTCTTTCGAGCGCGACGATCGCCGACGGCTTCGTCGTCGTCCCCGCGGGACTCGAAGGTTATCCCGCCGAGGCGCTCGTGACCGTCTGGTGCTACGACGAGCAGCCCACCGTCAACGAAGATTGCGCAGGCGACGAAGATGGCGCAGGCGATGGTGACCATTCGCACGCGGTGCCGCGTCATTCGATCCGCAGCGCACACCAGACGCCCGCCGGATGATACTGGGCGTCTGAAGGAGGCGACTTGAGTCTTGTCCACTCTTCGGATGTCCAGACGACCAGCCGAGCTCGATGCCCATTGATCCGCCAGAACGCCGCTGGTTCCGCCACGTTTTCGTCATTCCGCAGGCACCGCTGGCGCCCTGAATCAACCGGCGACCGAGCAAAAAACGATGTGTTCATACAGTCAAAATCCTCATTCGAGTACCGGGATCTCCCGGCCCAAACGATCAAACCTTCACCGCGAAGTCAGCCCGAATCTAAAAGCTGATTATGGCGTTTATCGTGAAATCGACCACTAATGAAGTTAACTTGAGCGATTTGACGAACATCAACTCGCCAAATTGGGTCATATATTTCGAGACGTCCGCGTGTCGACGTGTGGGACGAGGAACTGTCTAGCATTAGTAAGCGTGACTGGGGATGGCCGCAAGACCAGAATGGGAAAAGGCGATGATGGAGAGCGATGAATTCATGGTGATGGATGGCCTGACGAAGCTGTACGGGCCGGTGCGTGCTCTCGACAGCTTGTCGCTTGACGTTCGTCGTGGCGAGATCCTGGGTCTGCTCGGGCCCAATGGTTCGGGAAAAACGACGACGATCCGCCTCTTGCTCGGTCTCTTGCGGCCGACCGCGGGACGGGCCTCGGTTGGCGGATTTGATTCCTGGCGGAACAGTCTGGATGTGCGTCGGCTGGTCTCTTATTTGCCGGGCGAGCTGCGCATGTACGGGGCGTTATCGGGGCTGGGCACGCTCAAGTTGCTTTGCGATTTACGAGACGGAGCGGGCCTCGACCGTGCCGTGGCGATCGCCGAGCGCGTGATGAAGTTGAATCTGCGGCGGAAACTGCGTACCTATTCCACGGGTATGAAGCAGAAGCTGGCGCTCGCTCAGGTCTTTTCCGATCCGGTCGACGCCCTGATTCTGGACGAGCCGACGTCGGCTCTTGATCCGTCAGCGCGGTCGATCGTGCTGGCCCTGGTTCAAGAAGCGCGTCATCAGGGGCAGACGGTCATTTTCTCGGGGCACGTCTTGGCGGAAGTCGAGCAGGTTGCCGACCGCGTGGCGATCATGCGGAAAGGCAAGCTCATGCATGTCGAAGACATGGGCACGCGCCGACTCCTGAGGATGCTGCTCGTCCGGTTCAAGGGGGGCGTCGAGCCCGAGCTTCCAACCGAGCTGGCCTGGCGGTTCGCGAGCGTAATGGCGACTCGCTTCTTCTCGAGCACCACGGCGACCTGCCGTCACTCTTGCGCTGGCTCACTTCGGCTCCTGTCGACGACCTGGCGATTGGCACCGAGGATTTGCGCAGCCTGTACGATCAATTTCACGGACCGAATGTTCCCGACGAGGACGCACCCGTATGAGACCGCTCTGGGCCTTGATCCGCAAACAGCTGGTGGAGTCGCGGTGGACCCTGGTGCTGACATCCCTGACCTTGTTTGGTCTTGGCTGGCTCTTCGTCTACGTGACGGCGCGCACCGAGGCGGAAATCGTCAGCCGGCTCAACTCGGGTGACGGCGGCGGCCGAATCGAATTCATGCGCATGATGGGCGTTCAATCGACATCAATCTCAATCATGATGACGTTCTGGAATCATCCCCTCATCATGCTGATGATTTCAATCTGGGCGATCGGCCGCGGCTCCCAGGCCGTGGCTGCCGAGATCGAGCGCGGCACGATGGACCTGATCCTGTCTCGGCCGGTCGCGCGGTGGAAGTACTTGACGCCCAGGTGCTGGTGGCGTCGATGGGTCTGGCCATCCTGGCGTTCTCGCTGTTCCTCGGCGCTTCGATCGCACTGCACTACAACTTTCTCAGCGAGCCTCCCACGCCGTCGGCCTTGATGCGCCCGGCCATCAATCTGGCCGTCCTGGGCCTGCCAATTTACGGGTACACGCTTCTCGCTTCGTCCCTCGATCATGTGCGCTGGAGGCCGACTTCCATCGGCTCGGTGCTGACCCTGGGCGGGATCATCGCGTACGTCGTCTCGATGATACCGGTGTTCGCGGATGCCACCTGGAAGCCCTGGCTCGAGCGAGTCTCGATTTTCAAGGCTTATAACCCGATCGAGCTGGTCGATACGGGAGAGACCCTGTTGTTCAACGCCTCGATCCTCACGGGGGTCGGCGCCCTTTGCATCGCGCTGGCCTTTCTCGCGTTTTCATTTCGCGACCTGCCGACCAACGGCTGACGCGCGGAATCGCTGGCCCAGGGATTTGACGGCATGAGGCCCAGGGATTTGACGGCATGAATAGCGGTCGGCACTACGACGACGCCGTGATCGGAGCCGGAATTCTCGGGCTCGCTCACGCCTTTGAGCTTGCCAGAAGGGGGCGCCGCGTCGTCGTTTTCGAGAAGAATGCGTGCGCCAGCGGCGCCTCGGTTCGCAATTTTGGAATGCTCTGGCCGATCGGACAACCGTTTGGCCCACGGCGTGAGCTGGCCAGACGTAGCCTTGAGATCTGGCTCGACGTGCTCGCGTCGGCGGGTGTCTGGCACGAGCGATCGGGATCGCTTCACCTGGCGTATCGCGAAGACGAAGTGCAGGTGCTTCGCGAGTACGCCGACGAATCGCATCGCCGCGGAGAGCCCGTACATCTGCTTTCACCCGCGGATGTGGGCCGGCGCGGCGGCCGTGAAGCTCGACCAGCTTCAGCTTGGTCTCTGGAGCGACGTGGAAACATGTGTCGATCCGCGCGAAGTCATTGCCTCGCTTCCCGGGTGGCTGTCCCGCGAGCTCGGCGTCGAATTTCAGTTCAATCGGGCGATCAGCGCGGTGGCCCCGCCCGAAGTGATCTCTGGTCAAGAACGTTGGTCGGCTGGCCGGCTCTGGGTTTGCTCCGGGTGACGAGCTCGGCATGTTGTTTTCCGATGAGCTCCGCGATTGCAAACTCTTGCGTTGCAAGCTGCAAATGATGCGATCCGAGGCACTACTTCCGGAACGGCGAATCGGCCCGATGCTGGCAGCCGGTCTGACCCTCCGCCATTATGCGTCATTTCAAGACTGTCCAGGCCTCGCGGCCGTTCGCCGCCGCGTTGCCAGCGAATCCCCCTGGTTTGACCGTCTTGGTATTCACGTCATGGTCTCCCAAAATGGGACAGGAGAGCTGACCATCGGCGACTCTCACGAATATGATGATGCCATTGAGCCGTTCGACAAGGCCGAAATTGACGAATTGATTCTGGGCTACCTCGAGACATTTCTCGAAGGGCCGCGGCCGCGTATCGTGTCGCGCTGGCACGGCTGTTACGTGAAGCACCCGGACAAGCCGTACGTCGTCTTCGAGCCATCGCCGAACGTGACTGCGGTGACGGGCGTCGGCGGCGCGGGAATGACCCTGTCGTTTGGCCTGGCCGAGCAGGTCGTCAGCCGCGTGCTGGGAAACCCGCGACCGGGCCGAGCGTCCGTTCCGAGGGGCACAAGCCAATGACCATTGAACTGGTCGTCTTTGACATCGCGGGCACGACGGTTAACGACGACGCATCGGTGAATCGTTTACTCCGCGCGGCTCTGCTTTCTTCGGGCATCACGGTATCGCAAGCCGAAGTCAACGAGGTGATGGGCTTTCCGAAACCCCAGGCAATTGCGACGTTGATCGAGCGCTCGACAGGAAGTGGCGATTCGAGAAGCCAGACCGACGCGATCCATGCCGATTTCGTGGCGCGATCGATCGCGTTTTACACGACGGACCCCTCGGTTCATGAGGTCGCAGGCGCCTCGGCCGTGTTCAAGTCGCTCAGGAGCCGGGGCATTCGAGTCGCGCTTGACACCGGCTTCAGCCGGGCCATCACACGAGTCATCCTCGACCGTCTCGGCTGGTCGAATCAAGGGATGATCGATGCCACCATCTGTAGCGACGAGGTCCGCCGCGGCCGCCCTCATCCGGATATGATCGAGGCGCTGATGGCTCGGCTGGGCATTATTGATGCCGCGAGAGTCGCGAAAGTGGGCGATACGCCCGTTGATCTTCAGGAGGGCATGCAGGCGGGATGCGGAATGGTCGTCGGAGTGACCCGGGGAACGCACAGTCGCGCCGAGCTCGAGGTTTATCCTCACACTCATCTCATCGAATCGGTCGCCGAACTGCCAGGCTTGCTTTTCGATTGAGCGTTTCCGGGTTCGCGATCGTCGTGCGGCCGCCTCACTCCCCGCCCCGCGAGCGGGGGGGTCTGTGAGGGGCCAGAAACGCTACGACGGGGAAGATTGACAGGAACATTGAACCTTCCCAACGACTCATCGCTCGGACGGCCCGATTACTGATTATTCGGAGCCGGCGGCGCGGGAACGTCTTTCGAAGGCTTCACTGGATCGGGCTCGACGCGGTTGAAGAAATCGCCGACGTGGTTCGGGTTCGCCTGGGCCGTCGAGGTGTCGTTGACCCTGGATTCACGCATGATGCGGTCGCGCACGTCATCAAGGGCCGGATAGATCTGATCGTAAATGAGCCGCTGATGCGGGGTGGTCGCCGCGCCAAACCGCAGATTATAAACATGCATGAACGCGAGCAAGTTACCCAGCGTCGTGGACTTGACCATCCGCAACTGATCGAGGGCATCTTTCGTGTCGGGCTTTTCGAGCATGCGAACGAGACCGGAAAGCGTCTTGATGAACCGGTTGGCTTCCTGGTTATCCACGACGGTCGGCAACGGCTGCGCGGCGAGCTTGGCCCGGAGACTGTTGATGAGACTGCGTGCTTTGTTCAACGTGTCGGGGTTGATGTCGCCTTCTTCGTCTTCCTTGACCGCTTTATCGGCGATTTCGTCGAACAGGCGTTTCTCGTCAATGAACCGGTCTCCCTGGAGAGCGGCCGGCCACTTCCTCGCGGCCTTGATCTGGCTCAAGACAATCGTGACGGCTTCCGACGCATTCTTGAACGGAATGTCCCGGATCACCTTGGCATCGATGGGCGCAGTAGCAATCTTCAATGACGAAGCCGAGATCCGCGGGTCGCTCAGTTGATCGAGGGCCGCATTGAGAGCGTCGCCATTCTCGACGTCACGCGCCGTTGGATGGTCCTGAAGATTCTTCATGAGCTCGTTGTACGTCGCCTTGGTGTGCGCGGCGGCGCCATCGCGTCTGGCAACGTAGCGGCGTGTCGCTTCGAGATGGGCTTCGTACAGGTATTGATTCCAGCGCAGAAACGTGTCGGTGTTGATCGAGTTGGCCTGCGCGGTGTCGAGATTGTACTGCCCGGCACCCATGGCGTAATAACCCAACCCGCGGGCGATTGAACCCTGAGGAGTGTCGGTCCAGCCGCCAAATCCGCCCCAGCCCCAGCCTTGCGCCTGGGCGGAGCCCGCCGCCAACGAAGAAAAGAGGATCGCTCCCAGAGCGACTCGAACCATACGACGCATCGTATAACCTCCTGAAGCAAAGCGCCTGCTGAGACCGACGCGGGTGATAAAACGAAAGCTCGTCCAAGTGGTCGTGACGGACGCGCGAACGACTTTATTTTATCATACAAATGCGACGCCGTAGCCGTAAGAGGTTGGCGTTGCGAACTGACGCGCCGCCGGCCCGCGACGTGTCAACAAGAAACGAGGCAACACGCGTGATGACACGGCGAATCGACCGAGCGCCCTGGCCGGGCTCAATCGTCGAGCGGCACGAGCTCGACATCGGAATCCGGGTCTAAAGATCGCGGGCGCTCTTGCGGAAGCGGCGGGAGCGGCGGTGGCGCTGCCGGCGTTCCAGACGGCCTGGCGGCCGCGGGTGGCTGCGGACGCACCACGGATGCGGCCGCCACTTCCGGCTCGGCCGCGATCCGAAACAAGATCGGACCAATGGCGATCTCGTCGCCATCCTCGAGGCGCGACTCCTCGACCGGACGTCCGTTGACTCTGATGCCGTTGCGGCTACCCAGGTCGCGAATGAGCACGCGGTCGTAGGCCATGGCCAGGCAACAGTGGCGCCGCGAAATCTTTGGCGAGTCGATACGCACGTCGCATTCCAGGTGCCGTCCGATCAAGAGCACCGGGCGCTGCAAGGCGATCAGGGGGGCGGTCCCCCGAATCATGGGGATAAGTCGGAATGACATTCGACAGGGTTCTCCCCGGCGTCACTGGGGCCCAAGGCCACGGGCTCTTTTTCGTCGGACGGGGGATCGCCGGCCATCTGAACGATCACCTGGATCCGGCACTTGTCGGCCACGCCGTTGGGAAGGAGCTTGCGGACAGCCGCCGCGAAGGCGTTTTCACCCGAGTTATTGAACGGAAACGCGTCGCCAGGCCGAGGTCCCGCCGGTCCAATGCGTTCATCGTCAACACTGCGGGCCAGTAACCCCGGACCCGGAATGCCGGCAGCCGGCTCGGCAATCGTTTGCTCATGCCCCTGGCCGTTTTCCAGCCGATACCGGATATGAGCAATCGATAGCTCGTCGCCCGCGCGAATGCGGCCGATTTCCACCCGCTGGCCGTTGATCCTGATCCCGTTGGTGCTCCCCAGGTCGCGGACCATCACTTCGCCGTTTTCTTGCGTCATGCAGCAATGATGTCGCGACACCCGAAGCGAATCGAGCCGGGTATCGCACGAGGGATGCCTGCCAACAACAACCATGGCGCGGTCCAGGTTGATGTCTGGACCGTCATCGAGGGCCACAAGTCGGGCTGGCATAGTGGGAGATCCTCGACCAACGCAATTGACGGCGCTAATACGTCTAATATCGTCCGTCAGGAGCTAAGCCGCCATTATAGATCAACTCGCACACGAATGGCCAGCGCGAAAACCCCCATTTCGAGTTAATCGCATCGGCCATGCACCAAGTCAAGCAACGACTTCCCATCTTTTCCGCCGCCGCCGCAAACGCAGACACGCATCGTCCCTGGTCGTCCTGCTCCTCAAGTCTCTTCTTTAACATAAGATGAGCGCGAGGAAAAGAATACAAATCACCGGCATTTCCGCAAACCCCGCACCATGGGCTATTTCAAGACGCAGTCGCGACCCGGCCGGGTTCACGTGTCGATCGCCTGAGATGGCCATTATGACACTTTTGTCAGGCGACATCAATTTCGTTGAGTTCCTTCGTCGGGAATTCTGGCCCGGCGAGCAACGTCGCCTCCTGGCCCGGCATTCATGGCCACGGTCCGCATCGGGCGGATCCGCGACCTATTAAACCTTGAGATTGCAAAGAATGTAAGTCTTTGGTGCGTCAGCGCCCTGTTCGGCCCGAAGACGTCGAGACCGCGACGGTCGGCTTCCCTTGATCGATCCGGCCGACGGCACGCAGCCAGGCGACCGAGTCGGCCAGGGATTCACGGATCGAGCGTGGATTCAGCGAAAGTTCGGCCAGGCCTCGCGAGGAGTCGAAGTGCATGATCCGCCTGGCCAGGCGGACCCCTGTCACGTTTGCTCTTGGTGGCTTCTTCGTCACGTGGTCGGCCAGTCGCTCACTGAGCCAGGCGGCCGTCAGTGCGACGGCGTATGGGACGCGCCAGCGTGGGACCGGCACTCCGGTGATCCTGGCCAGTTCGGCCAGCAGCTCCGCGAGCGTCATATTGGTCGCGCCAAGCAAGTAACGACGCCCCGAAAGCCCGCGTTCCATCACGCGCGTCAGACCGAGCGCCACGTCGCGCACGTCGATCAAATTGAGGCTGCAATCCATCGTCGCTGGCAAATTGCCCTGGCAAAAGTCGACGATCAAACGAGTCGGCGGCGACAGACCGCGATCACCTGGCCCGACCGGCATCGTCGGGTTGGCGACGACGACCGGAAGCCCTTTCTCGGCAAGGGAGAAGGCATACTGCTCGGCCAGCAATTTGGAGCGGCAATAGGGGCCCACGGCATCGGTCAGCGCGATCTCGACGTTTTCGTCGATCGCCCCCTCCGCCCTGGCCTTGGTGAGGATGCTCTCGGTACTTGTGTGCAGAATCCGCTCGGCGCCGGCCTGCACCGCCGCGTCGAGCACGTTGACAGTCCCGCGGTGATTGACCTGGTCGAACTCGCGGCGGTCGTGCGCCCACAAATTCGGGTTCGCGGCCAGATGATAGACACGCCACGCCCCCGCGAGCGCCTGGTCGAGCGCACGGCGATCGCGAATATCGGCGTAAACCACCTGGGCGGCTTCTGGCAGGTGCGCGACCGGAGCGCCGGGCCGCTCGATGACGCGTACGTTCTGGCCTGACCCAACCAACTGCTCGACGAGATGGCTGCCGATGAACCCGGCACCCCCCGTGACAACCGTGATGCGGTTCATAAAGTGCCACGTTTTCGACAATTACGAGTCAATCCGTCCACCGGTCTTCACATCGACCAACTATACACCGTCGCGGGCACTGGATTCGACGGTCCTTGCCGTCTCCGGGTTCACCTCGGGTGGCGCCCACCCGGTAAGCGAGTCGACGACCGGAGACCGGTCCGCCGTCTGGCATTCCCGACAAGTGCGCCGAAACTAAAAAGGCCGGCCGCGACAAGGATGTCCGCCAGGGAGGCTTCTGGCGCGGCCAATCGCTGGGGCGCCCCGGCCTCGGTCTCGGGCGTGGACATGTTGCCCGCGGGAATCGCGAACCCGAGCTGCGAGCCCGCGGCAAATCGGCTCGGGCTGATCGCCATCGGCGCGCCCGTGATCACGCCGTCCCACGGCAGAATGGCCGGAACGAGGCTCGCGCGCGCCGTCCACCAGCGCACAAGGCGTGTGTCGGAGGCCAGCTCATCCAGAACCGAATCGGCCAACCGCATGCCTCGAATTCTCGCTGATGACGGAGCCGACAAGCCACGATCGGTTCGCTGGAGCGCGACGGAGTGCCTGGGAATTGATGGGTTATTAACTCCTGATCGTGACGTCAACCAGCCGGGTTGCTGCGCCGCGACGCGGACTGAGACCAAAGGAAGGCCGACCGCGGCCGGCGACGAAGGCATCATTGTGGCGGCCAGGCTCGTTGTCGGCCCGGAGGAGATCACGGCTGCGATCGCGGGGCTTGCAGAGTTTCGGCCGGGACTGGCCGGCGCCAGCGTGTCGCTCGGGGGCGAGCCGTGGCCGGCGCCGAGGACCTGAGGCTGCGCGTAGCCGGCTGCGTCGCCCGTCAGTGTCAGAGCGTCAAACACGCTGAAAACATCTGTCGGACCGCCGTCGCTCGTCCCCCCCGGATTGACCGATCCAACGTTCTGCAAGGGAGCAACGGTCGGGCCAGCGTAGGATGTGCTGGACCCATGATAGGCGACCAGGTCGGGTACCAGCAGGCTGGCAACAGGCGTCCCGAGGCCGGTCACCAGGTTGTAGCCGGCCCCCGCGCTGTACCCGTTGGTGCCGCTGGCGATCACGTTATAATCGCTCTGAGGGAGCATATAGAGGGCTTGCTGCGTGTCGATCGGGCTCGAACTGTTCAATGCGGGCTCGCCCGCGGCCGCCCGGCCTTGATCAACGAGTGCCAGCAGGCCCGCCCACGCCGGGGCCGACAGGCTCGTGCCCCCGACGATCTCGAACGGGTCGCTGGGATCGAGGTTGTACGGGTCGGCGATCCACGCACCGGTCACGGGATCGGCGACGAACGAGAGATCAGGCGTGGTCCGGCTGCCCGTGGACTGAATGCTTTGCTGATACGCCGGCTCGGGCTCGTACAGGCTCAGCCCGCCACCCGAGGCAATAACGGTCCCGGCGGAATCGGACTGATAGCCCCATCCTGTCTCGCTGTTGTACGAACCGTCCGGGTTCAGCATGAGGCTGGTGCCGCCGACTGCCACGACATCGGGCGAAAAGGCGGGATACTCAGGGTCGGCGGTCCCGTAGTCGCCGGTGCTGGCGACAAAGGTCACGCCGGGCATGTTGAACACGTTGTCATAGGCTGCTTCATCACTGGCCAGGACAGCCTGCCCTTCAGGGAAGCCCCAGCTCATCGACACCACCGACACGCCCGGCTGGCCGGCGGCGGTCGCCACACTGGCCATCAGGTCCGAGAGCGTCTGGCTGCTGGCTTCGACCAGGATGATCTGGCGCCGGGGGCCATGGCGTGGATCCACTCGACGTCGAGGGCTTCCTCGACTTCCCAGTTGCTGGTGCCAGGGCCGCTGGGGTCTGTGGAGGGAAGGGACGTGGCTTGACCGTATTGATTGAGCACGGTCAGGAAAGACGATGCCGGCCCGTACTGGTCAAAAAGCGTCGGTGCGGAGGCAGTGATCCCGAACTGCGAATCAAAGTCATCGAGCGACTGGAAGATACCGGGGTCGTCATAGGCGTCGACGATGGCGATCGTCTGGCCGGCACCGTCTTGCGCGAGCGAGTTGATCCCATAACCGGCCCGGATCTGGGCCGGCGTGTAGGCGACGGTGCCGGCGGGTGCATTGAGCGCCAGGGCGTTGGCGACGGCCGCGCCGCTGAGTGTCAGGGTGTCGACGACGAGAGCCGCATTGAGCTGGCCGCTGCCGCTGATCGTCAGCGCGGCCGCCGGGGCGTAAATCGTGCCGGTCATGCCGGAGGCCGCCCCCGAGACCGTCATGGCCTTGGTGTTATCTCGAGTCTGGAAGATGACAATTCCGGCATACGTGCCGGTGGTGGGCGGGGTCAGTTTGTAGGTGCCGCTGCCGCTCAGGCTGATACTGCCGTACTTCCCGCCAGCGCTCGGGTAAACGCTGCCGGCGTTGACAATGGTCACGCCCGAGCCGGCAACACTGCCGGCCCCCGAGACCGAGAACCCGCCCCCCTCGATAATGTAGGTGCCGGAGCCCATGGTGAGAGTGGCGCTTCCCGAAACGCTGATCGACGAATAGATGCCCGGCTTGATCGTCGCTGACGAGTTGCCCGAAAGATTCTCGGCGCCGTAGTTCGTCAGGCCCGACGTGCCCGGCAGCGGCAGCGAGGCGAGCGGGTCGGCAACGACGGCTGCGCCGATAACCGGCGCCGGGCTGAACGACGGGCTGCCGCTCTTCTGGACGCTGCCATGTACGTCGATCACCGACGCCTTGATCGAGGGAGCACCGCTGGCCGAGAAGGCCGACGCCGAGCTGGAATCGACATAGACGCCCCCTGAGATGTTGATGCTGGCGCTGCCGGAAAGGCTCAGGGCTCCGCCGGCGGAGGGATCGAGCACGAATATCGTCTGGCCGATGGTGACCGTGCCGGCCGTGGCGTAACTCGTCAGGAAGTTGCTGTCATCCGAGTATGTGGCCTTGATGATGTGGCCGCCTACCGCCAGGCTCGTTGTTGAGAACGTGGCGATGCCCGACGCCAGCGCGACGCCGCTGGGCGTCAGGTCGGTGCTGGTCGTCGTGTCATAGAAGTCGACCGTTCCTGTGGGCGTGCCCGAGCCGGGCGAGTTGGCCGTAACCGTGGCCGTGAAAGTCACGGCTTGCCCAACATTCGCAAGACCCGGCGACGCGCTCGCGACGGTCGTCGTGCTGTCTTTGATGATCACCTGGCTAACGGCTGGCGAGACGGCGCTCGCTTTGAAGTTGGCATCGCCGCTGGTGTAGGCCGCGGTGATGGTGTGGGGTGATGCGCCTAGCGCGCTGGTGTTAAGGACAGCCTGATCCTTGCCATTGAAAACGCTCAGCGCCCTTGTGCCGATCGACGCTCCGTTATCGTAGAACGTCACTGTGCCCGTGGGATAAGCCACGGCCGTGCTCCCAGGGCTAACAACATTCACTGTCGCGGTGAACGTCACGGCCTGGCCGTACACCGAGGGACTGCCCGAGGTGGCGACCGCGGCGCTGGTGGTCGCCATGTTAACCACCTGCGTCACGGCGCCGGAGATCGGGCTGGGAACGAAGTTGGCATCGCCGCTGGTGTAGGCCGCTGTCATCGCGTGGCTGCCCGTGCTGAGCAAGGATGTGCTGAAAGTCGCCTGCTCCAGGCCGTTGACGACGCTCAACACGCCGCTGCCGATCGACTGGCCGTTGTCATAAAATGTCTCCGTACCGGTTGGGGTTGGATCGATCGTTGTGGGCGGCAGCGCAGCGCTCACCGTGGCCGTGAATGTCACGCTCTGGCCCGAAACCGACGGCGAAACGGACGTGGTGATAAGGGTGGCGGTGACCGCCGGCTGTACCGTGAGAGTCAGGTTGGCGTTATTTAGCGCCGGATTCAGGATCAAGCGGTTGCCCAGAACGATGCCATTGTAGAAGGCGAAGTTTCCAGACGAGGCGTTGAACGTCAGGACCTGGAACGCGTTGCCAATCGTGGGCTGGAAGTTGTTGATCAAGGAGACGTCGAGCTCGCCAGACAGAGTTGCCATTCCGGAAATCGAGAGCTGGTCGTACTGGCTACCGGCTGTTGTCCCTCCCAGGTCGACGACGACGCTGCCCGAAGCGCTCTCGGTGAAGGTGCCATCGATCGTCAGCAGGCCGGCGGCTCCCGCGCCGCCCGGGACAACCTGGCCGCCATTGGCGACATCGGCGTTAACCACGCCCGTGCCAACCAGCGCCTCCCTGAATATCGACATTGCCTCCGGAAAACGTCCCGTTGGCGAGCGTCGTCGCGCCGCCGATCTGGTCGTAGTCAGTGGCGATAGCAAGCGTTCCACCTGATTCGACCGTCACACTGCCGTCATTGGATACGGGCGAGCCACCCCCGGCCAAACGTAATGAGTTCACAATCACCATCGTGGTACCCGAGCTTGTCTGCGTGAATGACGGATCAATGGTCGTCTGACCGATCGAGGATGCCGAATCAATCAGGCTCCCCTCGTTGATGAATGTGGTCGCGGTCCCGTCACTGGTGATCGAACCGCGCGTCAGGATCGTGAAGCTGGCCCCAGCGGCATTGACGACTTGTGCCCCATTTTTTAGCTGCAAGCCATTGGCACTGTTCCCCACGAGCGACACGGCTCCGGCGTTCTGCAGATTCACGCCGCTTAACGTTTCGGTCGTCACGACCTCGCCGCTCGACAGCCCAAGAACAGCTCCGGCATCGATCGTCAGAGCACCGAATCCAGAAATTGTTCCTCCATTCCAGCTCATGGACCCGGTGACTGCCAGATTCCCGCCACCGCCGCTCAGCGCTCCTTGGAAGACGACCAGATTGGCGAAACTGAAGGACGTGCCGGCAGAGATGGCGAGTGTTGCTTGATTGATGTTGAGGCTGGTCCCGAGGTCGACAACCGGCCCGGCAAAACTGACGTTTCCTGAGTAAGCATCGGTTGTCCCCCTCACGTCATAGGTGCCGGCGACGGTGGTTGTGCCCTCCAGAACGATCGTTCCCAAGCAAGTCACGCTCGAAGACGAGTCAAAGCTCGTCGTGGAACCGGCGAATGTCAGAGTCGTGCCGGCGACGGCGCTCACCGACCCGCTGATCGTGCTGTCGCCGTCGAATTCGAGAGAGCCCCCGTCCAGGTTCGTCGAACCCAGGTTTGTCTGGGCGAAGCGCGTGGCTTTGACGAGCGTCAGACCATTGCCCGAGCCGGTCCGGATCAAGCTCCCCTCGTTCGTGAAAAATGTCGACGAACCATCACTGTTGATCGAGGCGCCGCCGTAATGGTAGGCATTGCCCACGAACGTAAAGAGGCCGCCGGGTTCGTTGTCGATGCCCGCACCCGCTTGCAGTGTCATCCCGTCAGTGTAGTAAACACTCGTCAATGTGGCTGCGCCCGAGTTGTCCAATGTCACGCCGCTCAGCGTCTCGATTGAGCCCTGGTCGCCCCCCATGCTCAGAACGGCTCCGCTTGCAATCGTCAATGTCTGGAGACCCGATATCGTGCCCACGTCCCAGCTCATGGAATCTGTGACCGTCACGCTGGCGGACCCAGGTCCGTTCAGGTTTCCAGCATAAATCTCGACGGAGGAAAAACGGAGAGACTGTGGAGCCGCGATGTCGAGCGTCGCGCAGGATCTCCAGGTCCGCACCCAGATCGACGATCGGGTCTGTGAAGCTGACAGTTCCGTTCAGAATCTGAGTGCTCGCGGTCACGTCAAACTGCCCAGCGACCGTGACCGTTCCCTCGAAAATAACAGTCCCGGCGCAGGTCACGCTCGACGTTGCATCCAGTGAGGTGGATGAGCCGATGAACTCGATCGTTGACCCCGTCGCTCCGATCACTGACCCCGTAACGGTGCCCCCGCCCGTCATCGCGACCACGGTGCCGGCTGCGGCGGTCAAAGAGCCGTCGATCGTGCTCATCCCACTCAAACTCAGCCCGCCTCCCTCGATCGTCGTGGCACCCGTGCCCGTCTGATTGAATGGAACCTCGATGTTCGTGCCGGCTCCTCCGCTGGTATTGGAGATGAACGTTCCATCGTTGTTGAAGGCCACTGTTGAACCGTCTCCGGCGATGATCGCACCGCCGGAACCAAGGCCGCCGACGGCGTTGAAGGTCGCACCCGCCAGGTTGTTGATCACCGCTCCGGCCAGGAGCGTGATGTTGTTGTTCGGCCCGGACGTGTTGTGGTCCCAGACGGCCGCGCCGTGATTGTTCAGGTTAATGGCCGAGATCGCGACATTCCCCGCGAAGGAGATCCCGCCCACTGCATCAACACTCCCGCCACCGGTGAGTGTGCTCCCATCCTCGAGAGCCAGCGTGCCATCGATGGTCAAAGAACCCGTGATGTCAAGCGTACCGCCGGCGAGAATCAAGCTCGTTGTAATGGTCTCGCCGGGCGTTGTGGTGAGAGTGTCGCCACTGGACACGATCACCGGACTTTGAAGGGAACCGCTGCCGTTAAAGGAAGCGCCAGGCGCCACCGTGACCGTGCCCCCACCCGCGTTCGTGAAACTCGGCACCGAGAGCGAGCCTTGCTCCACGATCACAGAGCCCGTATTGACGAATGGAGCCGAGATGGCGACGCCATCCGCGGCCGACGTCGTGAAAGTGCCGGCGTTGTTGAATGCGGTCGACCCGCCGTCATTGATCGAAGCGGACCCGGCGCCGACGGTCGTGAAGGTCGCGCCGGCCAGGTTGTTGATGACCGCCGCGGCATCGAGCTGGACGTCGGCCGTTGGCGGGCCGAGGTCCCAGGTGGCAGCGCCGTAGTTGTTCAATGTCGTACTCTTGATCTCGGCATAAGGCTCGAGTTCCAACCCGCCGTACGCGTTGACGCTGCCAGAGACGCTGAGATGGGAGTGGGCACTCAGGGTCAGCATCCCATCGACGTCGAAGCTGTCAGTTCCCGTGAGCGTGTAGCCGTTGTCGATCGTCAAATTGCCGACGGACAGAGGGCCCGTCCCGTCCCCGGCTGAGTCAAAAGTGACAATGCCATGGACTTCGAGCGAGGTGCCCAATTCCACCGCGCCAGTGAAGGTTGAGGATTCCGCATAGGTCCCGCCCGCGGACTGGAAGTTCCCTTGCTCCGCGCAGCCGGTGATCGCCACGATCCCGTCGGAAGAGACAACCGAGCCCGGCGCCAGCAAGATCCCGGTCAACGAGAGAGTGGTTGCCGCCGCCGCGGTGAACTGGCCTGTGCTGGCCGTCGTCGCATCACCGGACAGGTCCAGTTCGCCCGACTGGACAACGACCGTACCGCTGTTGTCGAACGGCGCACTGATGATCGCTTGCCCGCCGGCGCGGCTGTCGAGACGAAGGCGCCGGCGTTATGGAATGCCACCGCCGAGCCGTCTCCTGGTCGAATCGAAGAACCGCCGAAACGCGCCATCGGTGGAGCCGGGGGCCGTCGTGAACGTTGCGCCGGCCAGGTTGTTGATCGTGGCGTTCGATTCCAGCAAATCCGGCCCAAAGCCCAGATCCCAGGTCGCGGTGGCATGGTTGTTCAGAGTCGTGCCTTGAATAACGACGTTTCCGCCCAGCTCCATCCCGCCGAGCGCATCCACGGTGCCCGAGACACCGAGCTGCGATGTCGAGCTGAGCGTCAACATCCCGTCAGCAACGAAGCTGTCGCTACCGGTCAGGTTGCCGTGGGGGTCGATCGTCAAGGTTCCGGTCGTCAACGACACCGGGCCGCCCGTGGCCGGCGCGAATGTGACAGAACGACCGAAATCGGCGACTTCGAGCGAGCTGCCCAGATCGAGGACCGGTCCAGTGAATGTGGAGTCCGTCGCAATCGTACCGCCCATCGCGCGTATAGCTACCGCCTTCCGTGCAGTTGGTGAGGCCCACGAGCCCACTCGAACAGATGACGGACGATGTTGACAGCACTTCGTCGAGCAGGATCAGCGAAGTTGCGGCGGCGCCGGTGAACGTGCCGGTGCTGGGTGTTGCACTGTCGCCGACGAGCTCGAGCTCGCCCGCTTGAACCGCGACCGTACCAGTATTCTTGAAAAGGCCCGACTCCATATCGACGTTGCTGCCGGCGGCCGTTGAGGCCACAAACGTACCGGCATTGTTGAACGAGCCGTCGCCCCGAAAGTCGACGCCCGAGGTGCCGAGCCGAGAAGGTCGCACCGGCCAGGTTATTGATCGCCGCGCCACCGGATAACAAGTCGTAGCCGCCGTCGACGTCCCAGATCGCAGCGCCATGGTTGTTCAGCGTCGCGCCTTGAATCGAGACGTACCAGCTACTCAGGTGCAGCCCGTCATAGGCGTCGACGATGCCGCTGCCTGTGAGAGTGGTGCTTGCTCCCAGAGTGAACATACCGTTGACAGCCAGCGATCCATTCACACCCAGGGTCGCGCCCGAATTGGTGAGGCTGTTGAACGAAACGGTCAGGCTGTTGTTGATCGTCGAGGCCGCGTTGACCGTGAGGCTGCCCCCGTTGAGCGCGATTGGGTCCTGGCTCGTGATGCTGTTAACCGTGTCCGTTCCCGAGTCATGCGTGATGGTGATGTCCGGCAGATCGATCGCAGCGTTGTCGGCAGCGGTCGGCACGTGCTGGTCGCCCGGCACGGTTGAATTGACCCAGTTGCTGGCGATATCCCAGTCGCCGCCGGCGGGGTTGGTCCAGATCATCGTCGCGAGCAGGGTGCGGTTCTCGAGTTGGGTCAGCGCCGGCTGGACGCTGCTTCGTCGACGGGCGCGTCGGCATTTTCGCGCGGCTACTCTATCAGCGGAAATTTGTGGTATAGAAGTAGACATCCGACGCATGGGGATACTCCTGGAAAGTAGGGATGCACCGCGAACAAAGCGCAGTCATCAGCGAACCGTGGCAGACCGAGCGCCCGTGCACGTCCGGAGAATCTCCGGGCACGTTCAAAGGACTTTTCGGGGACAGTTGGCCACGACCGCGGTCACCGCGGTTTCTTGGAACCTTGAGAACCTCTCGAAGCACGTCTCAACGAGGCTGACGCGAAACACCGTCAGCCGGGATTGCACCGAAACCACACGAGAACAGCATTGCCGACCGGGTATCTAACGTGCCAGGTGCTGATGCGTCCCTTTTTTCGCATCGTCACCGATCAAGGTCAGAATCACGTTCCCCAGGTCGCGCGGTCGGAAGCAATAGCACACTACGCTGGCCTTCCACCCAGACTACCAGGGTTCGACCATCTGGCGCGAAATGGAGCCCCGATGTTCGCTTGAACGGTTCGGGCAGTGTCAGAAGTTCTTCGCGTGCCTCGACGTCCCAAAGCTTCGCCGAACCATCGCCGCTGCTTGAGACAAGCGTCCTTGCGTCGGGCGAAAAACACAATCTGCTTATTCCCTCGGAATGGCCCAGCAGCGTTGCCATTAGATCCAAGGTTTTTATATCCCGCAGTTGGATCGCGCCGCTGGAGTCTCCTATGGCGAGCAGGGTCGAATCGGGCGAAACGAGACTCACGACGTAGTCTGGCTCATGTACGAGCCGCTTGCGCGAAACTCGGTTCGCGGCGACGTCCCAAATCACGAGTTGATCGTGGCGTCGACCCACGATTTTCTCGCCTTGCCGCGAAACCGCCAGGATGATCGCACCGTCAGACCCTTCCAACGATTGCTCGCGCCGACCGGTAATCGCATTCACGATGTCGAGCGGTTCGCTTGGCCGCGTGATGATCAAGCGATTTTCGCCGGCCCATCCGAGGCTGACGACCCGCTCAAACGTGTTCAATCGCTTTCCCGTTGCAACTTGCCATGTAGCTGCAGTGAGATCGGGGAAGGTGAATACAACGAGGGTTCCTTCAGGGCTCAGACTGGCGCCGTAAGTGCTGACTCCCTCTGCCAAGATGCGGTGGAACGTTCGAGTCCCAGTGTTCAGGTCAAACATCTTGACATCGAGTTCAGCATCAACCACATAGCCGGGTCGCCCGCCTACAGGAGAGGACGCCTTTCCTTTGACTCCCTGGGCGAAGATCAATGCCTGCCCGTCCGGTGAGTAGCTGAAACTCGTTGGAGTCATGGCGTCACGGAGGCCTAAGATCGGCACGACATGCGCGAATCGGGGTGGTTGTGGATCCCACAGCTTGACTGTGCCATCGCTGCTGGCGGTCGCGATCGTTGACCCGTCGGGCGAGACCGAGACGCCCCAGATTTTATCGGTGTGACCCAGGAGCGTTCCAAGGCATTTTCCCGTGGCCGCATCCCAGAGTTTCAGGATTGCGTAGCCACCGGCAGACACGATCATGCGATCGCCGGCCAGGAAGGCGACACTTTGGATGTCGGCGGTATGCTGCTGCTCTCCGCCAAATTCGCTCCTTAGTGCGAAGCTGGAGCGGTCCCAGACTCTTATGAGACCCGCGACATCGCCGGTGACGATTCGAGCACCGTCAGCGGAAAAAGCAAGATCATAAACTGGCCGGAGCGGACGGTGTGGAGATGTAACATGATGATAGTTCATGATACTTAGGTCTGTCGAATTCCAAACATTGGCGTATCCATCGCAGCCGACAGTGGCCACGGCCTTGCCGTCGGGAGAGAACACAATGTTTTCCAGGGCGTGGGCGCTCGCGGTGATCGACCGCAGCGGCTTGAACGTGGCCAGGTCCCAGAGTTTGACGAGTTTGTCCATGCGCCGGCGGAAAGGAGCTGGCGGCCCCCCGGCATAAAACGGGCGTAGGCGGCCCCCTCATGCGCGGGAATCGTTGCCTGAAGAGTGTGGGTTGAGAGGTTCCAGAGTCTGACCTTGCCGTCGTCGCTCGCTGTGACGAGGGTACGACCGTCAGCCGACAGTTCCGCGGAATTCACTTCGCCGGCGTCCTGCTGGGGCGGAATCGTGAACAAGGCGTGGCCCGTGGCGACGTCCCAGAACCGCACCGTGCCATCCGCGCCGCACGAAACGAGCGTCTTTCCGTCGGGAGCGAATCCCGCGTGATAAACCGCGCCCTTGTGGCCGCGGAGGGTTCGCCGTTCTGCGTGGCAGAGTCGCATGAGGTAGTACCAGGCAAAGCTCCGCACGTCCTCGATGCCCGCGGCAGGCAAGTACTTGCGGAGCAGCCCCAGCGCGGCGGGACCCTGGCCGTTCCGCACGAGCTGGTCCGCTTGCCGGATGTCGGCCGCGTAGCGGTGGTAGCGAGCGTCGTCAACGTGCTTTTCCAGCGCCCTTTGCTGCCGCGTGATCATGAACGTGCTGGCGGCGACAATCGCGATGGCTCCCAGGAGAAAGAAGAGGGTCGTTACGACCAGCGCGATGTCGCCGCGCCCACTTGGCAGTCCGCCCCACCAGGCTCGGCCGTTTGGCCTGGATCGGCTTATACTCCAGGAATCGACGGAGATCACTGGCCAGCTCCTGTGCCGTCGCGTACCGCGCCTGGGGGTCTTGAGCCATGGCCATGAGCACGATGGTTTCAAGCTCGGACGGAATCGCCGGGTTGAACCGGCGGGGAGGGGCCACCTCCTCCTGGGCGATCTTGCGGAGAATCTCCTGCCGGTCGTTCCCATCGAGGGCCGGTCGCAGGGTCAAAAGTTCGTACAGCGTGGCGGCCAGCGAGTAAATGTCGGTCCGGTGATCAAGGTAGCCCCGCTTGGCCAGCACTGCTCCGGACTCATGTAGCGCAGCGTGCCAATAATGTCGCCGGTGACCGTCAGGCTTGCGTCATGCTGGAGACGGGCGAGTCCGAAATCGGTGATCCACACTCTGCCCTGGGTGTCCAGAAGCAGGTTGGCCGGTTTGATGTCGCGGTGCACGATACCAAAGCTGTGCGCATGGTCGAGCGCCTCGGCCGCCTGGATGCCCAGTGCGGCGACGGTTCGGCAATAGTCTCGGGTCCGAGACGAGTGGCCCGAGCCAGGCGAGCGGCGCCGAGTCCGCTGGCCGTCTGTCAGCGCCGACATTGGGTCAGGCGATTCGGCGAGCTCGGGGTCATTCCGAACAGACGCCGCCGGCATCTGTCCGCTCAGGGCCGCTTCCGCGGCCACGGGGAAAGGAGTGAAGCTCCCGCGAACGGCGGGTGGTGCCGGTGCCTCCATTCGGCGGCGTGCCGCAATGACCTCCGCCAGGGTTTGGCCGTCAATGAACTGCATCGCATAGTAGTAGACGCCACGCTCGCACCCCACGGAATAAACGGGAACAATGTTTGTGTGGTGGAGCTGGGCGGCAGCGAGCGCTTCGGTTTGAAACCGTCGGAGCTGGGTCGGATCCATGGCCGCCGCGAACGGAAGTACTTTGAGAGCCACGCGACGGTTCAAGGATCGCTGCAAAGCCTCGTAGACCACTCCCATGCCCCCCCGGCCCACTTCGGCAATCAAGCGGAAGTCGCCGAGGTTGCCGATCCCGGTCTCGCCTTCGCTCGCTTCGGCCGCGTTCGAAATCAAGGATCAAGGGGGGCGTCGTCAGCGAAGCCTTTCCGATGAATTCGAGGCTTGCCAGGCAAGCCTCAAGGTCTTCGGCTAACTCGGGATATTCGGCCAGGAGTGCGTCGCGAGCGGGTGCGGTCCCCTCCTGCGCCGCGGCGAGGTACGCGTCAAGGACTTCGACGAGCCGGACTTCGCTCGGCGACTTGCTCTTGCTGTGACTGAGCCTGCTCGCGTTCATAGTCGTGTCTCGATCAGAGGGCGAAGCTTCTTGAGTGCCCGCGCCCACAGCAGGCGGACGGCGCCTGGGCTGCGGTCCATAGCACGGGCGACATCCTCCCAATCACGGCCCTCGAGCGTCCGGAGCACCACCACTTCGCGATGATCGGCGGCCAGCTCGGCGAGGGCATCCGCCAGGATGATACTCAGCTCACGACGCTGCGCCGACTGGCTGGGTGAATGCCCGTCGGGCGCGACCAGATCGAGCATGACACGCGACGTTGCGCCGAAGAGGTCGTCCAGAGACTGCTCCCGCCGAACCGACCGCGTGCCGGCGGCCTTGAAACGGCGGACCAAGTCGGCCAGGCTCCGCGTCAGGATCCGGCGCAGCCAGGCGATCAGCTCAGCCTCGGTCTGACCCTGGAACTGCTCGAAGTGCTGATGGGCTTTCATGAGCGTTTCCTGGACCAGATCGGATGGATCCGCCTTACCCCGGAGCGAGGCATCGATGCCGGTGCGGGCCAGAAGCCGAAGGTAGTTGCGATACGACTCTAGCAGCCGATCGAGAACGCCTGGGGCATGGCGGCGCGCCTCCGCGATTAACCGACTGATGATCGGGTCTCCCTCGACCATGAACGGCCCTCCGTCCCGACTGGTGCGTCCCCGCTCGACCTCGCGAAACGATGCTTTAGGGCTTGCGCAGAAATAACCTTTACAATTTCTGCTTACGTCTCGGCATGATGGTGTAATTCCAATCGCCATGAAATTCATGTCGCTGCAATCGCAGTCCAGCAAGTTCTTCGTCGCTGACCTTAATCTCGGTGTCGTAATGATGGGTGTCCAGGGCAGCCTTCACAGTCAGTCCCGTACCTGTTGTCGTGCTGGCGATCAGATTCACAATCGTCTCAAGACTGACCAGCGGCTTTCCACGCCAGTTCATTGTGATGAAACTGAACAGTCGATGCTCGATTTTGTTCCACTTGCTGGTGCCCGGTGGAAAGTGGCAGACGTTGAGCGTCAGTCCGAGTTCATCCGCCAAAGCTTGCAGCGACACCTTCCACAACCGCGTCCGATGACCATTACTGCCACCGCCGTCGGCCGTGATGAGCAGTTCCTTGGCTTTGGGAAAGCGAGCTTGGCCCATCTCCTGCCACCAGCGACGGATACTGTTGGTCGCGAACTGCGCAGTATCGTGGGTAATGCCAACACTGACCCAGCCTTGGTTGTTGACCATGTCGTAAACGCCGTAGGGAATCGCCTTGCCCAAGGTCTTGTCAAGGAAGTCGTGGACACGGACCTCTTCGGGTTCCCCTTGAGGTCGCCACTCGCTCCCGCCGTTCCTGAATCACCGACCAATTCCTTCTTCTTCGTATCCACCGAGATCGCGGGTTGGTCATGTATCAAAGCACGCGCGACGCTCGCGTTGATGTATTCGAACTGGGCGTTGCGGTCTGGATGGTCGAGGCCTTCACGCGCCTTACGGTTTGCCTGCAAACTGTACCCTGCCTTGTGCAACAAGGCGGCGACAGTCCGCGC
The DNA here is from genome assembly GCA_963818265.1 of uncultured Planctomycetota bacterium. Classification (GTDB taxonomy): domain Bacteria; phylum Planctomycetota; class Planctomycetia; order Isosphaerales; family Isosphaeraceae; genus CAWFRS01. Next base: position 222,749 of record CAWFRS010000008.1, read on the forward strand.
GCCCACACGTTTGTCTTGCCGCGCCAGTTCTTCAGCCAGACGCCGCGTGCTCTTGCAGGTCCAACGGAGCGGAGACTCGGGGTCGCCACGCGTCACAGGCTCCACCAACGACTCCAGCGCGGCGAGCAAGCCCGGGTCGGCTTCTGTCACTGGTCGCCGACCTCCTCCTGGCTGGCGTACTCGCGCTGCTTGCGCCGCGCGTTGTGTCGTCGGTTGCTCCAGTTCCCGCAACCCGACAGTAATCGTCGGGCGAGACAACCCGGTCGCGCGGGCTACGAGCGATACTCCACCCCACCCCAGTTCTCGCGCTTCGGCCGCGGCCCACTGTCTGCGCCTCCGCTCGTCCAGTTCCGGGAGCAATGCGCGGTACTTCCGTTGAATCCGTTCGAGCGTTCTGGCATCTTGCATAACCGTTCATCGCAAATTTCCGCATATACTCCAAGGTCAATTTGTAAATGTTATTTCTGCGCAAGCCCTTAGCGATGCGATAATGTATAAGACGCATCAATTTTTCAAAACGCACGCACAAAATCCTTTGAAAAGTATTTTTTTGAAAACAATCTATTAAGCGCGCAGGTGCACTCTGCGTGGAGGAGGGCGTCTCGCTGGTCCTCTGCCCATCGCGGGACGCCAGGGAATGCACGGTGCCATGGCGTTCGATTGCATGATGCGGGCCGCTACCCCTATATCCTCGGGGCCTGGCCGAGGATCTACGAGGAGCCTCAAGATCACGGTGTCGAAGCGAGCCACGCAGATGTTCGCTTCAGGCTGGGCTGGACCCGCCGGTGTCAGAATGGGGGTGCTGCTGCGGTCGGATCCAATTCGTGGTTTTCACGACCGCCGATATGACATGCGTTTTGAAAATGGCGTTGAAGACGGGGTGAGCCAGCGCCGCCGCAGGTCCGCCGAGCGGACTCGATGCGAAGCCGATTCGAGGCGTAGATTCGCTGGGTCTTGAAAAAGCTCCCGGCGAATCCGGGCAACGTCTTGTCGGAGCTCGCTCGATTCCAATGACGTTGAACTCTAACGCACCTTGTAAAGCTCCTGCTCGGTCCCCAGGTTGCGCGGCGCCTCGAGCACACCCGCCGCAACCCAGCGCTCGAACCTCCACGGCTGCACAAAAGTGGTGTAACCGTAGCCCCCCGGCTGGCGATGGCGGCCGATTTCCTTCCAGTCGACGTAAATGTGCGTGAGGTTCCGCTGCCGCAGCGCCTTGTGAAACTCTTCGTCACTCTTGCCTTGAGCCAGGGTTTCGAGGATCTCGACGTCGAAGACCGTGTTGAACGTCACGTGATGATCGAGATGAAAGACGGCCGCCTGGCCGACGATCAGAGGATGCGCATCCGCCGGCAAATGCGAGTCGAGGCTCGCCAGGGCCGCGTTCCACCGCTGGGGGATATTCTTCCGCAGGTACACGAGGTCGGCCGTCCATTCGTTCAACCCGGCGAGCGCGGTCGTGATGTAAGCCAGGTTCATGATCAGTCCCGTCGCCACGATGATCCCCAGCAAAATGGACCATCCGCGGCTTCGAGTCCAGTCAGCGCCCAGGCCTGCGAGAACCGCTAGCGGGGGCAAGAGCGGAAGCCAGAATCGGTCGAGCCGGTGAGTCAGCAACCACCACGTCGCGAACAGGTAGATGACGAGCGCCCAGAGACATGAAGCAAGCTTCCGCGATCGGGCGCGGAAAAGCGCCAGGGGGGCGAGCGCGGCATAGAGTGACGACTGCCAGTCGGATCGCCCCGCGACGTCAACGATCGAATTCGTCAGCTCGTGGAGTGTACAGGGTCGCCGTCCGTGCGCGGATGTCCATTTCTGCTCGCGCGCGTCGTCCCAGTAGCGGCCGTGGAAGATCGAATTCGCCAGCGGATAGACGGGGTTACCCGTGTCGACCACGTTCTTGGTCAGCCATGGCCCGATGACGATTCCGCACCCCAGGGCATAACAGAGAACCGGCGCCAATGATTTCGTTCGCGCGCTATCAATGAGTGAAAGCATGGCGAAGGGAATGACCGCCGAGATCAGCCCCGGGTACTTGCAGGCCATGGCCGAGCCCGCGAGCAGGCCGGCCAGCGACCAGATCGCGCGGCGCGGCATCCAGCGGTCGCTGAATGCCAGCACGGCGGTCCACACAAGCGCCGCGTGATAATAGCAGAGCGGCCCCTCGACATAGGCAATCACGGCCAGGCGGTAGATCCACGGGGTCGAAAGATAGACCACGGCCGCGAACCAGGCCGCCCGGCTCGACCCGGCACGCGCGGCCGTCGCGGCGATCAAGACGGCCGCAGCCGGAGCAAAAAACGCCACCAGAAGCTGGCCGGCCAGCCCGCCCCACCACCAGTCGCCCATGACCTCCATCGCCGCGAGGTGAAGCATCTCCACCCCGAAGGGCATGCTCGTATAAACATTGTGGGGGAGAAACGCGATCCGGCCGGCGTGGAAATACTCCTTGGGTCCTTGAAGGTGATATTCGAGCACATCAAAATCAATTGACGGCAGCATCGAGCCGAGGATCATCACGGTGACAAAAGGGGCGGCCACCATGAGGAGCAGCATTGTCGACGCGCTCAATGGAACGGCCGGTTTTCGCCAGGGCCGTAACGTCGTCGCACTGATCGCCGCGATCGCCCCCAGCCCGATCCGAAATAGCCAGGGATCGAGCCAACCGACGCGGCCGAGCAAGAGAGTGCTCACGCCGAGCAGACCCGCTCCGATCCCATACGCGACGGCAATCCGTTCGGGGGTCGTCAAGAAGTCGTTCATGCGAAGAAGGCGTAAGACCAGATCTCCAAGCCCGATGGCCGCGATGGCGACCAGGCCGGCGGCGAGGATAATCGGCACGCGCTGCGGTAGGTTCTCGACGTGCCTCATCTCCTCGAAGCCTTTGCCGAGGAGCGACTGTTGAAATGGCGTGTCAGGTATGACCTCGGGAAACGTCTTCAGTAGCAGCAGGCCGCGGCGGATGGCCCTTTCCGGTGGAACATCGAGGTTATTGGCGTTGGGAAGGGGGACGATCAAATACCAGGCCAGCCAGGCAAACTCGACGATCGCCAGAAGCGCCAGCCCGATCAGCATCGGCGCGCGAGAAGTCTGTTTCGCATGTCCCGGACGCGACGCGTGTCGTCGATCGGCCGACTTCACAATGTAGGCCCGATGTTCCAGGGCGCAAACTCTTCTTCACCGACGCCCGCACGCTCGCTCTGAGTCTCTGTGCCGCTGGCGACGTCGAGGATCAGATCGAAGAGGCGACTCCCGACGCTCTCGACCGGTTCGCCTTCGAGGATCGGACCGGCGTCGAGATCCATATCGTCGCGCATTCGCTCGAACATGGGCGTGTTCGTCGCCACCTTGATGCACGGGGTCGGCTTGAGGCCAAGGACACTGCCGCGGCCAGTCGTGAACACCAGCACATTGGCGCCGCCGGCGACGAGACCCGTGGTGCACGGCGGATCGTATCCGGGTGTGTCCATGAAGACGAGTCCGGGCCCGTCCACGCGTGCCGCATAGGGCACGACATCGACCAGGGCGCTCGAGCCGGCCTTGGCCAGCGCGCCCAGCGACTTCTCGTAGATCGTCGTCAGGCCCCCTGCCTTGTTCCCCGGCGACGGGTTGTTGTCGATGCGCGCTCCGAAGACGCCCGTGTACCACTCCCACCACTTGATTCGATCGATGAGCTTCTGGCCGACCTCGGGCGAGACAGCGCGACGGGTCAGGAGATGCTCGGCACCATAGATCTCGGTGGTCTCGCCCAGCACGGCCGTGCCGCCCTGGGCGACGAGCAAATCGGCGGCTGCGCCGAGCGCGGGGTTGGCCGTCACGCCCGAGTTGCCGTCGGAACCGCCGCATTCCATCGCCAGGTTAATCCTGGATGCCGGCTGCTCGGTTCTCTGCCAGGAATTCGCCTCGGGCATCAGTTCGTAAATGGCCCGCGCCGCCGCTTCGACGGTGCGTGTGATCCCCCCCTGCTCCTGAATATTCAGCGTTCGCGGCTGATAGGCTGGCCGCCTGGGAGCACTGCCGTTGGCCGAGCCCAGCGTGACCAGGTGCTGTGTCTCGACGAGATGCGAGGCATAGCTCACCTCGCAGCCGAGGCCGACGATCACATACGCCGCGACGTTGGGATGATGAGCAAAACCCGCCAGCACACGCTCGAGGATCTGGTGGTCGAGTCCCTCGAATGGCAGGCCGCAGCCCCCCTTGTGGGTGATGGCAAAGACGCCGTCAATATTGGGGAAATCGCGCCGCCACGCGCCGTCGCGAAACTTGTCAGCGACATAACGTGACGTGCTTGCCGAGCAATTGACGGTGCTCACGATGGCGATATAGTTCCGGGTGCCGACGCGGCCATCGGGCGCAAATAGCCGCGGAACGTGGCGCGGCTGTTCGGCGCGGCGAGTTGCGGTCGCTCCGTTGCAAACGCATAATCACGCTCGAAGAGATCGGCCTTGAGGTTATGGACATGAACGAGCGCCGCCGGCGGCGATCGGCTTCGATGCGAAACCGATGATCTGGCCATATTTCCGCACTGGTGCGCCGGTTTCGATATCAGTGAGAGCCACCTTGTGGCCCAGGCCGATCGCCTCGCGCACCTCGATCGTGTGCCCGTTGACTGCCAGGGGAAAGCCGCGCGGGATCGGCCGGGCCGCGACGGCCACCGTGTCGTCCGCCCGCAAAACCACCGCCCTTGGGCCGTCGCCCGCTACCACCATGAATAGCCCCTTCAGCGCGATCAAACTGTGATGAGGTCGGAGCCAAAACCTCAGTGTAGTGGTTTGTTTGGCCGTTGGAAAGTCGCTCGGATAGGACAAACGAGGCGAGCGTGGTAAAGTGATCACGATCAAGTTGGATTGCCGAACGCATGATTTGCCGAGTCACGTCCGGAGTGTTGCCAATGCCCTCACCGTTTCCGGGCATGGATCCCTACCTTGAAAACCCCTCGCTCTGGCCGGACGTTCATATTGAATTGATCTCGGCGATGCGAGGGACGCTCAACCGGCTGCTTGGTGCGCGTTACGCGACTCGAATTCAGGAACGGATTTACGTTTCTACTGATGATGATCCAGGTAGGATCGTATTGATTCCTGACGTTCCAATCGCATCTCGACCGGCCAAGAATGGTTCTTCGGCCAAACTTCGTAAGACTGCATCGCCTGATGTGGCGGAGCCGCTTGTTCTCGAAACCTTGCTCGATGAAGAGGTCCGCGAACCTTACCTGGAAGTCATTGATACCGCGAACCACAAGGTCGTGACGGTGATCGAAGTTCTCAGTCCCGCCAACAAAATCGCGGGTTCAAAGGGTCTCGAAAGCTTCCGAGGGAAGCGGGACGCGATCATGAGATCGCACGCACACTGGGTCGAGATCGATCTCTTGCGGGGCGGCGTATCGCTGGCGTTACGCGAGAGGATTCGGCCGCATGAATACTTTGTCCATGTCTCGCCCATCAAGCTCCGAAGCCGCGGCTTGGTCTGGCCAGTTCGTCTTTCGCAACGACTGCCGGCCATTCGGATCCCGTTACGATCAGGTGACGAGGACGTTTTGCTCGACCTGCAGGATGCGCTCAATTCGGCCTATGACCGCGCTGGCTACGATTGGCTGATCGATTACGCAAAACAGCCGGTGCCGCGGCTCACATCGCAATGGGCCAAATGGGCCGACCGTTATCTGCGCGATAAGGGCGTGCGCCCGCCAAAATCAAGCGACTGAATCAAGGTTTAAACCAGCTCGCCGCGGAGCACCGTGACAGCCTGGCCGATCAAAACCACGCGGGATCCCTCAAGGCGAATCCCCACTATCCCGCCGCGGCACGACACCTGGTGGGCGACGAGTGATGTGAGCCCCAGCTTCTGGCCCCAGTGGGGCCCCAGGCAGCAATGCGCCGAGCCGCAAACCGGGTCTTCATCGACACCGACCTGAGGGGCGAAGAAGCGGGAGACCAGGTGATAGGCTTCCGAATTCGAGCGGCCGGTGACAATCACGCCGCGAACGGGAAACTCGCCGAGAGCACGGATATCCGGGCTCAATTTCCGCACCATGGCCTCGCTTTCGAGCTCGACGAGGAGGTCGAAACGATTGAATCCGGCGAACTGGAATGGAACGCCCAGGGCCGAGCGCAACCTGGCAAGCTCGGCCACGTCCGTCATTTCGCGGCTCACCGGCTCGGCCGGAAAATCGAGCTCGATGCCGCCTTGACCTTCGCGTGCGGTCAAGAGCCCGCTGCGCGTCTCGAACATCGCGGTTTCACCGCGCGGTAGGTGGCCTTCTTCCCACAAGACGTGTGCGGTGGCGAGTGTTGCATGCCCGCAGAGATCAACCTCTTTTGTCGGCGTGAACCAGCGGAGGCCAAACCGAGATCCGGCGCCGAGTTTCTGAGCGAACGCCGTTTCAGACAGATTCATCTCGGCCGCGACGTCCTGCATCCACGACTCGTCGGCGGGCTCGGATAATACGCAAACGGCGGCCGGGTTGCCGGCAAATCGCCGGTTCGTAAAAGCATCGACCTGGGTGATCCGCACGCCCATGAGTGATCCTCCTCAAATGCCCGGCAAACGTGACCTCAGCGGCTTGATCCATTATAGACTGGCAAGCCGCATGAAAGTTCGCGCTCGCGGCCGAATGAATGAGCGGCACTCATTCAGCCGATCATCAATGGCTCGCCCGCCGCCTGAAAGGCGAGCGGGGGGCGTCAGCCCCCTGTCCGGAGCCGAGAAGACAGGGGGCTGACGCCTCCCGCTCGCCCAGAACCGCACTTCCGGGACAGACTCTCAATCGTGCGATCAATGCCGGAACAGGAACTCCTTCGAGTTGATGAGCACCCATCCGAGGTCCTCGATGGCCTGTCGAAAATCCTTGGCGGCCGTGAGGTGTTTGGTTGCGGCGGCCAGCTCGGTCGGGCTGGGGTCACGGCTGAGCGCGACCATGTAGAGCTCCCTTGTCACCTGCTCGGGCGACTTCTTTTCCTTGGCGAGCCGGGCCATGCGACCACTGTCATCGCGAAGCTTGCCGTTGACGGTCGCCCCGCCGATGAGCTGAAGAGCCTGAGACAGATTCGAGTCGCTTTCCCGCTCGCATTCGCAGGCCAGCTCGCGAGCCGGTCGCCCGAACGTTTTGAGAAAGGGATTCTCCATCTTGCCATCGGGGATCTGCGTCGCGCGTGCCCCCTTGGGCAGGCCGTCGAACGAGGTCGTCGTGGCGGTCACGGTCGAGATCGCGTCGAGCAGCACTTCGGCCGGTAAGAGCTTCGTCTGTGCGTGTGAGAAATAGAGGCTGTCGTCGGCGTTCAAGGCGTTTGTGGTCGCACTGAGCTGATAAGTGCGGCTGTGCAGGATCGCCCGGATGAGCTTCTTCAGATCGTAGCCGTTCTTCACGAAATCGGCCGTCAATCCGTCGAGAAGCGCATCGTTGCACGACGGGTTGGAATCGCGAAAGTCATCGACGGGTTCGACGATGCCGCGGCCGATCAGGTGGAACCAGATGCGATTCACCAGGCTCTTGGCGAAGAACGGATTGCCCGGGCTCGCGAGCCATGCCGCCAGCCTGACTCTCCGATCCTTCGTCGCGGGGTCGTCGAGAACCGGCCCGCCCAGCGCTTTCGGCTTCATCGTGCGCCCCGTGCGCGGCTGGTTGACATCGCCAGCGCCCGTCGCATAGACAACTTCCTCTTCGGGAAGATTGCCGCGCTTTCGGCCAATCTGCGAGAAGAAGGCGGCGAACCCGTAGTAATCGTCCTGGGTCCAGCGCTCGAAGGGATGGTTGTGGCACTTCGCGCACTGGATCCGCACGCCCAGGAACAGTTGGGCGGTCGTTTCGACGGCCGACTCGGGATCGCGGCTGATCCGATAGTAATTGGCGGCCGGGTTCTTGTAGGTTGAGCCGTCCGACGTGAGCAAGGCCCGGACCATCTGGTCCATCGGCAGGTTGGACTCGAGGCATTCGCGGATCCAGCGGTGGAAGACGTAGGCCCCCTTGGTCTGAATCAGGCGGCCATTCGAGCGGAGCACGTCGGCGAACTTCAAGGCCCAGAAGTCATAAAATTCCGGGCGAACCAGCAACCCGTCGATCACGTGATCGCGACGCGTGGCCGCCGGTCGAGCCAGGAACTCATTGACCTCTTCGGGCGTCGGCAGAATTCCGACCACGTCGAGGTAGACGCGTCGAATGAATTCCCGGTCGGTGCAGACCGGCGACGGCGCGATCCGCATTCGGTTGAGCTTTTCAAAGACAGCGCGGTCGATCGGGTTATCGTGCGGCACCTCGGCATTCACAAACCCTGGCACCTCGACAAGATGCGTCAGTCGCACGTTGGCGACCAGATTGAGATAGTGCGCGATGATCGCGACCTCGCCACGCGTCTTGAAGCGGACGTACCCGTCGCTATCGACTTCGGCGATCGTCGGGTTTGACGAGTCGTAGTAGCAAATCTGCGTGACGTCGCGCACCGTCTTGTCGGCGCCCCGAACGAGCACGACGACCTGCTGTGAATTGGCCGGAGCATTGAGAACGCGTGATTCGGGCAAGATTTCGAGCGAAAGAGCCTCGGGCGCCGCCGGATCATCCCTGGCCCCTTCCTTGATCCAGTCGCGGAGATATTCGTAGCTCTTTGATTGCCGCGTGAGTCGCAGGCCCCCTTCATGGGGCACCTCGCCCAGGGGCTTGCGCAAGATCAAGCTCGTCTCGGCGGCAATCGGATTGATCCGCCGCCCGCCTGTCTCTCGCGAGAGGATGGTGAAATCCTGGTCAGGCAAGTAGCCGCGCAAACTCAACCTGAACCCGCCTTTGCCCGTCGGAGTGCCGTGGCATGCCCCCATATTGCAACTCGCCTGGCTGAAAGCCGGAATCACGTCGCGGCGAAAACTGACCGGGGTCGGCCGTTCCATGCCCTCGACCGTGACGGTCGCACGCGCCTCGTGACTTCCCAGCGTCGCCACGATCGTCGCGGTGCCGTTTGCTTTGGGAGTCACCCGGCCCTGGGCACTAACCTGGGCAATCTGGGGGTCCAGGCTAACCCAGGCGACGGCGCGCGTCTGATCCTGGGCGGCGCCATCGGCCGTGCGGGATGTCGCGATGAGCTGTGCGGTGGCCCGCGTTCCGATCAAGGTCGAGCGCACCGGAGTGGCCGACAGCGACTCGACTCCGCTGACGGGTGCGGCGGCGGTGGTCGCGGCGGCCGATGTCGTCACGCTGAAATTCGTCGCGGCCAGCACGGAGAGTATCAAGACCGTCGCGGAGCGACGGGGGCACGATCGGGGGTTCATAAGTCGATCCTCCAGCCGGTGGGCGTGGCGGGCGGGTGGTGCCGAGGGGGTCTTACGGCCCAGTCGACTTCGGTGGGCTACCTTCTAATGATAGCGCAACATTGGCGGATTCTTCAAGAAAAGTCAAACAATTTCGACAAACGACCGCACGTTTTCCGCCGATTGTACGCTGGACTTGCGTTAACTCGCGGCGGCTGTAGAATTATCACTGGCTGGAGATCCATTTCGCGAGCGCGTTGCGGACAGTAGTCATTACCGATTGTCTCTCGCACTTTTCGGTCAATTGGTGTGGTAGACTGAACACGTCCTTTTCGGAATTCAGCGCGGTCCCGCATCAAGGGGCTCCAGCGATGAATAGACCAACTGACAATCAGGTGTCGTCACGGCGGTACCAGGTTTGTTTCTGGCTCATGGAGGAGGCTGTTGATGATCGTTCGGATCGACAAGGGTGTTGCGCGGTATGGACTGCCGGGCCTGCTCTTGGGGATAGGACTGGCTTGGGGTTCGGGTGCTCGCGGCCCGGAAGTTGCGGCCCAGACGGGCTCGGGGTCTTCGGCAACGGGGAATCCTGGCGCGTCGCGGCCGGCGGATGCGAACAAGGGGGCGGGCAATCGACCGACCGCCGGGGGCGAAGTCAACGGTACGCTGGCGCTGATCACGACGGCCGGGGCGTCGCAGTGGCTGTATCTCATCGACACCAAGGATCGCGCGTTTGCTTTGTATCGTGTTGATCCGATGAATCCGAAGGGGATCGTCAAGCTTGAGGCCTCGCGCCAGTACCGGTGGGATCTCAAGCTCGAGCATTACAATAATCAGGCGCCGGAGCCCGACGCCATCAAGGCGACGGTCGAGACTCTGGGCCGTTCTCTCAAATAAATCGGGGGGCCGAAGACGTGTCGGGTCGCGGTCTCCATTCCATTCCACTACCAGAGATGACCACACACGGCTGCGATAGGGCCGATCTCGACCGCGAGGAGCACGTCCATGGCTCAGTTTTACTCACTCGATGAAGCCGCCCGCGTCCTGGGTATGAGCGCCGAGGAACTCAAGTCGAAGGCGCAAACGCGCGAGGTTCGTGCGTTTCTGGATGGTGGGACCTGGCGGTTCCGCGTTGTAGACGTTGACGAACTGGCACGCCGGCGCGGACTGGGGAGCGACGCCGAGCTGCGCCTCTCCGACCTTGACGTCGCTGGCAACCAGAGCGGCTCAGACGAAGTTCAAGAGCTCGATCTTTCAGAGTTTCAGCTCGGGGTCAGCAAGCGCGACCTCGGCGCCGAGTCGGTGCACCTCTCGAACGTGAAGAACAAGAAGGATGACACCGGCTCCGACCACGATATCCTCCTTGACGACCTGGCCTTACCCCCCCATCAGGTGACTGGCTCGAGCTCGGTCATCATCGGTGCGCCGTCGTCGGGCATTCTGCCGAGCGATTCCGATGTGCGGCTCGTGCCCGACCTGCCCCGAAGTGCCAGCGATTCCGACGTTCAGCTTGCCTCGCCGTCGCGCAAGCAGCCGAGCGATTCCGATGTGACGCTGATCAAGGAAGACACCGCCGACCACGGCGTGATCGGCTCGCATTCCGGCGATACGGCGGTGCGCGTCAGTCCGTTCGCCGGCTCATCGGCCGAGGTTCCCGCGTCGGTGTCGGATAGCGACTTCGAGCTCAATCCCTCGAGCGAGCTGATCGACGCCCTTCAGCCCGATTCGGGAAGTGATTTCGAGTTGAGCGCTCTCGATGCGAGCGACGAATTCGAGGCGACCCCCCTGGCCCGGCCGAGCGACTCCGACGTGACGGCCTCCGACCCCAAGCTCTCGGGGATCAACCTGTCACGCCCCAGCGATTCGGGCATCAACCTTCAGATGGGCGGCCTCGGCCTCGGTCAGGCCGATTCAATCGAGCTGGCTCCGCTGTCGGACGAGCAGCTTCCGACGTCCCGGGGGCCTGCTCCCAAGGGACCTTCCTCCAAGGCGCCCGCTTCCGCCAAGCCGTCGAAGCCCAAGCCGTCGCTCGCCGCGACGCCCCCGCCCGCCGCGAAGAAGGGCGAAAAAGATATCTTCGACGACACCGATTTCGAAGTCGACGTCCCGAGTGTCGACGCCGACTCCGACGACAAGACGGTCCAGCTCGAGGCCGCCAGCGACTTCGACCTGGAAGACAGCGACAGCGGCTCCGAGGTCTTCGCGATCGACGAGGACGCTGTCGACCAGAACGCGTCGACCGCGATGGCCCCCTCGGCCTTCGCCGAAGATGATGAAGACGAAGACGAAGACGGCTTCGACTCGGTCGTCTCCGGCGAAATGGCGTCTGGATGGTCGAGCACTGATTCGTCCGCGAGTCCCGAGCGGTCCCAGCCCGCGATGGTGATGACTCGCGACTCCGACGTCGAATGGAGCGGACTCTGGGTCGGGATGCTCGCCGTGTCGACCGTATTTCTCTTTTTCGCCTCGTTCGTCGCCTATGACCTGGTCCGGAACCTCTATGAGTTCCAGGCCGGCGGTACGGCCGGCTCGGGCCTGGTCAGGGCGATTGCCGGCATGTTTGGCGGTTGATTTGATTCGATTGGTTTGAGATAGGTTCAGGGGCGGACGCTCGTTCATCCGGAGCGATGATGAGGGCGTCCGCCCACCTCCCTTCGCTGTTTTTCTGTCGAAATGGTGCGGTCAGTCGCACTGACTTTCCGCCCGCGAGCGGTCGTTCCAGAAAGGAGTCGGAACGAATGATTCGTGCGGTCGCAGCATTGCTGCAACGCGACCGATGGCAGCGCTGCCGCGACGATCGCGGCCGGGCGCGTTGCCCCCGCTCCCTTTCCGCGGCACGACTCATCGTGTGCCTCTTCATGTTTTCAAGCGCCGGATGCGCCGTCGTGCCACGTTCGCGCATGGACGAGTGTCAACGACTGGCGCAAACACTCCGAGCCGAGAACGCACGGATCAAGGATCGCCTACTCGCCGCCCAGAGCCAGAACCGCGATTACGCCGAACGCGCCGTCGACGACGCCAAGCGGCTCGCCGTTCAAGACCAGGCACTCGAGCGTCTCAACCTCAATATTCAAGCCTATCAAGATGAGCGCACGCGGCTCGAAGCCGCATATCGCCAGCTCGCAACGAGCCTTGGGGCGAGCGAAACTCTTGGTGACACGCTCCCGCACGATCTGGGCCAGGAGCCCGAGCCGGGCAAGTTGCGCAACGCATCGGCGACGGCCCCGCGCGCAGCGGCTGCGAATCGTAAAGACGATCAGAAAGTCAACAAGTAAGACTGGTGCCTTCAAGATCCACGCCTTCAAACCCAGCCGGATGCGTGCGTCGAGAACGTGAACGAGAGACCGCGCCGCGTCCCGGTGCAACCCTTGACGAAACTGGGCCCCCGCTCGATAATTCAGGGTAATCAAACCCGGCTCACGCAGCCTTATCTCCTCGGCGCGGGACACCATTCCAATGCGAAAATCCGCCTCCCTGTTGTGTTTAGGAATTCTGGCACTGTGTTCGGGCGTTGTGAACGCCGCCGGGATTCGTGGTGACTATATCGAAGCCCGAACGGCCGACGTCTTTACGGGCCCATGCTTTTCAAACGCCGAAGTCTTCATTCATGGCAACCACGCCGTCCTCGCGTGGAAGGTCACCAACGGTTCGTGGAAAGGTGTGGACCTGAGCGGACTTTGCGTGGCCGCAGCGGTCAACGGCAGCACGACGTTTTCTGAAGACCAGCCCGAAAAGGCGGCAGCCGTGTTGATCGTTGACGCCAAGGCCAATCGTTCGCAGCACGACGCCCTGATCGATATGGCCAAGTCGTTGGGCGGCGTACGCCTCAACAAGATTGCCGCGATCAAGTCGGCGCGGATGAGTCTCAAACTGGAAGAACATTCGATGGCCGGCGATCAGTCGGCACACGCAGACCATGGCATGCCCGTAACGCCACGAGCCTCCTTCTGGGCGGCCGGCCTCGCGCGGATCGTGACCCGTCCGCTTGACGAGCGTGATCACGCCTGCGGGAACGAGGTCATCGCTTACCCGCCGCTTTCTCGCTCGGTCGTCGCTCAGCCTGCGTACACGCTTGGCCACGCCTTTGAGGGCAATGGCTTGGGCAATTCCTGGGATGACCCTAACTGCCGGAGCAGCTTTGTCGGGCATTTCGCCTCATGAAGCTGGCCTGAGATTGGTTCTTCGAGTCGCCCCTCTGCGCTGCCCGGGAATCCACGCGGTCTCCGTGCTGATGATACAGTCAGCATGACCCCCCGGGCAGGCCGCCTCCGCTCCCCTTGAATGAAGCGTGATATGGCAACGTGAAGCGCACAGCGAGGTTCTTTCGCTGCCGGCGTTTTCAAGCGCGAGCTCCGACGATTCCGCTTGGCCGCTTGATCGGGATTTCGCTAAGATTAATCGGGTCGGGTCGGTGCGCCTTCCCTTTTCGCGCGGATCGGTCCAGACCCGACGCACCGACTGAATCTCCAACCAAGGTCAGAACGATATGCGCGTGTTTGTGAGTGCGATCTTCCTGGTCACCGGAATCTCGAGCGCGGCTGCCCAGGAATCGATCAAGATCGCGGAGTCGAAACAAGCTCCGCCGGCGGCACTCGCGGCCGAAATACGTGGTGTGCTGCGAGAAAGTGGGTTCCGGATCACGGATCAGGAAGGCAAAACCTTTGCGGATATCTGGCTGCGTAACGCCATCCCTGGCTCACAAAAGCCGGCCGGCCCGATGGGGGCCGTGCAGTTCCCGTTCCTGGCCGAGGGAGAGCTCCTGGGGGCCATCCAGTTCGCCAGCGAGGGACACGACTACCGCGACCAGCCAATCAAGACAGGCGTTTATACGATTCGGTATGGGCTGCAGCCTGTTAATGGCGATCATCTTGGTGTGAGCACGTATCGCGACTACTCGCTCCTGCTGCCGGCCGCCAAGGACACATCGCTGGCTCCGCCCCAGAAAAAGCAGCTTGAAGAGCGCAGCGCCGAGTCGGCCGGCACGAGCCATCCCGCGGTCTTTCTCTTGCTCGAAGCGCCCGCTGACGCATCGAAATCGACCGCGTCGACCTTGCAGGATGCCGAGAAGAACACGTGGAGCGTGGTGGTGCCGCTGCCGCTCAAGCTCAAGGATCAGGGCGAGCTGATGGCGTTTCCCGTTCGCCTGATCATTGTGGGCGCGGCGGCCGCTTGACGCGGCGCGGTCGGAAGATCAGCTCGGCGCGGGCCGCCCGCCATGCATTGATCTGATCCTGACCGCTTCCTGGCAGTTTGGGCCGTTGTTACTATCCGCTGGCGAGTCGTCCCCCCCTGCTGGTTCTTGACCACGATGATGCCCGTCTCCTGGCTGATCGCCCTCTTGCTCGCCTTCGGGATCGAACCGGCCCAGACCGGCGTTCCGCCGTCGGACGTTTTTGTGCGCGTGCTGGAGACTTGTGGCGGAATCACGGTCGTCGCGGCCCTGGCGTTTGGCCTGGGGCTCTGGGTCGCATTTCAGGTATCAAACGTCGGTTACGCGTCGTCGCGCCTGCGGCGCCGTTATGCGTTCGGCGTCCGGTTACTTACCGCGCTCTGGCTTTTGGTGTATGGGTGGATCATCCATTCCGTTGGGTGGTCAAAGCTGGTCGTGACGAACTGGGGCCTGGGGGACACCGTTTTTGTCGACGATTTTCTGGTCTTCTTGCCGTACATCGCGATTCAGCTTTTGATCTGGTGGGGCCTCTTCTTCGCGGAGCGGGCGCTCCAGATCCGGCTCGCTTCGAGTGCCACCGGGCGGCTCGGCCGCTACATGACGCTCAAGGCGCGGCAGTCGCTCGGTCTTGTCTTGCCGGTCATCCTGCTGTACGTGATTCGCCGCGACGTTCTCGTGCGCGTGTTTCCCGGCTGGGATCAGCTCGCGCTGGCCGAGCCGGTGGAGATCGCGGTACTGGGAACCCTGGTCCTCGCGGTCTCGCCCCTTTTCATCCGGGTGGCGTGGCCGACGCAGTCATTGCCCCCCGGCCCTTTGCGCCGCCGGCTCGAACGCATCGCCGGCCGCGTCGGATTCAAATTTACCGATATCCTGGTCTGGGATACCGGTAACCTGATGGTCAATGCCTGCGTGACGGGCGTGCTGCCGGGCTTTCGCTATGTCTTGCTATCCGATGCCTTGATCGACTCGTTGACGCCGATGGAGATCGCGGCCGTCTTCGGACACGAGGTCGGGCATATCGCCCATCGCCATCTCCTTTACTTCGCATTTTTCTTCGTGGGCAGCCTGGGCGTTCTCTCGGTCTTTGGAGAACTGATCGCGCTTGGCGGTCCGTGGGCCGAACAACTGGCCGGGCTGACACCGTGGAAACCGGAATTCGTCAGCGAGCTGGCTCAAGGCGTTGCGCTGCTCGGCGTGCTGGGGCTTTATTTCTGGATCGTTTTCGGGCAGTTATCGCGGCGATTCGAGCGCCAGGCCGACGTCTTCGGCAGCAAGGTCGTGTCGTGCGATATGACCGACTGCCCGCCGCACACCGATCTCGATCATGATCTGGCGCCCGATTCTGTGCGCAGCCGCCGACCCGTGTTGTGCCCGGTTGGCATCCGGATCTTCGCGGGGGCACTCGCAAACGTCGCACGCAGTAACGGCCTTGACCCGGCGGGCCGTTCGTGGCGGCACGGCAGTATCGCCCGGCGCATCGCGTTTCTGGAGGGTCTGGAACAAAATCCCCAGAGCGAAAGCCAGTTCCAAAGGGGCGTCAAGCGGCTCCGGATCGTTCTTGGGCTTGTGCTCGTGGCGGCGCTTGTTCTGTCGGTCGTCAGCCAGTGGGGTTAACGATCGAATTCGTGCACTTGAGATCCCGTTCTCGCGCCGGATCGTCTTTGGACGATTGCATTTGCACGCCTCGGGGCAAGCCCCCTCAATTGTCCCTTCCAGCGTTATTGGCAATTCTGGTATAGTGCTGACCGCTTGGCCCTGCGCCACGGATATGGCGCTGCCACCACTCAAGATTCGTCTCCACGACAGGGAGGTCGTTCATGCCCCGATGGCCGATTCGGCTCAAGCTCATGGTCGGCCTGAGCCTGGTAGTGGGGATGATGCTGATCTTGATGGGTGCCTCGATTTTCGGGCTGCACTCATTTCATATGAGCTACCTCACGCTCGTTGACCAGTTGCCCGAGCTGGGTGCCTCGGCCGACCTGATCGAGTCGGTCTATCAGTTGCATGCGCCCCGCGAGGGGAGTGCCGCCGAGTTGCACGACCTGCGCAAGCGTGTCACGGCCGCACAGGATGCCCTTCTCATCTATTTCCAGAAGTTAAAGAAAAACACAACGCAGGGGAGTCGAGTCGACAACGGCACCGATGAGCTGGGCCGTGCTTTCCTGATCGACGACGATCTTGCCGAGATCCGCAAAGAGCTTAGCGGTACCAAAGGGCCGGCGACGACGCTGCTGCCGGGGACGGCCGTTTATGTCAAGTATCACCCCGACCTCTTGCCGCCGACCAAACCCGCGTCCGGAATCAAGGAGCGCGTCGAACGGCTGCATGAAACGGTGATGCAGCTCCCGCGCAAGCTTTACGAAGATTCTTACTCGGTCTTGACCATGTCGCAGGTGAAGTATCACGCGAGCCGGGTCATCGTGTGGACCTCGGCGATCATGGTTCTGGGCATGCTCGGCGGCTTGATGTATTTGTTTCAGCGCTGGGTTTTATTTCCACTGCGTTACCTCCAGCGCGGGGTTCGCCATGTCGCCCGCGGATCGTTCGATTACAAGATCGATCTCCAATCCGGCGACGAGATGCAAGACCTCGCCGAAGCCTTCAATGATATGACATCGAAGATCAGCGTGACGTACGCCGAGCTCGAGCGCCAGGTTCAAGAGCGAAGCCGCCAGCTTGTGCGCTCCGAACGGCTGGCCGGCGTGGGCTTTCTGGCGGCCGGCGTCGCGCATGAGATCAACAACCCGCTGGCTTCGATCGCCTTTTGCGCCGAGGCCCTCGATCACCGTCTTGAACGATTGATCCGCGCGTCTGAAGACCCCGATCACAGGGTGGTTTCCAATTACCTCAAGATGATTCAGGAAGAGTCTTTCCGGTGCAAGAACATCACCGAGAAGCTCCTCGATTTCTCGCGCTGTAATGATATCAAGCGCGAACGGATCGAACTGGCCGGGTTGATTCAAGGCGTGGTCGACATGATCCGGCACATCGGCAAGTACACGGGCAAATCGATCGTGTTTCACCCCCGCGAGGCGGTGTTTGCGTATGCGGACACCCAAGAGATCAAGCAAGTGGTGCTGAATCTGATCGTCAATGCTCTGGAGTCGATGGATGCCCAGGGCGTCTTGCGAATTGAAGCGCGCTACAGCCGTGACATGGCCGAGATGGTGTTCATCGATAACGGTTGCGGCATGAGTGCCGACGTGCTCGAAAACATTTTCGAGCCGTTCTTCACCAAGCGGCGCGACGGCAAGGGGACGGGCCTGGGCCTTTCGATCACGCACCGGATCGTCAATCAGCACCACGGCGAGATCATGGCGGATAGTGCGGGCGAGAACCGTGGGTCGACGTTCACCGTGCGGCTGCCCCTCGATGCCAATGAGATGGATGGAGCCAGCGGCTCCGGCTCACGGAGCGGAAATCGCCGTCGCATGGAACAAACCGCGTCGGTGAGCGTATAGAGCCATAGCTCACGATCAGCTCTTGAAAATTCGACGAACAGTAGAGTAGTGCGAACTTGTCTCAGGAAGGGACCGAGCCATGGAAAAGTCGCGTCAGGGAGGATTGCGAATATTGTTCGCCGACGATGAGGCCCATCTTCGCGACCTCATGCAAATGGAATTGCCGCGACTTGGCCACGAGGTCACCGTTTGCCCCGACGGCACGGCCGCTCTGCGCGCCCTTGACCGGGGGTTCTACGACGCGGCCCTGCTCGACCTGCGAATGCCGGGACTCACCGGTATCGATGTCCTGGCTCAGATCAAGCAAATGAGCCCCGATACGCAGGTGATCATCTTGACCGGCCACGCGACGGTCGACACGGCCGTCGCCGCGCTGCGGCACGGGGCGTTTGATTACCTCACCAAGCCCTGCAAGTGGGCCGAGCTCGAAATGATCTTGAGCCGGGTCGCCGAGCGCCGCGATATGGCGAACAAGACGACGGCTCTCGAAACGCGATTAAAGGCCGCCGAAGGATCGCCCATGTTGATTGGCGAGACCGCGACCATGCAACAGGTCCGCCGCCTGATCGATACGATCGCGCCGACGGACGCCTCAGTCATGATCCTGGGCGAGACAGGGACCGGCAAGGAGCTCGTCGCGCGCAGTCTGCACGACAAGAGCCGCCGCGCCGATCGGGCCTTTATCCCGGTCAATTGCGGTGCCCTGCCCGAAAACCTGGTTGAAAGCGAGCTCTTCGGCCATCGCAAAGGGGCCTTCACCGGCGCCGATACCAACCGCAAGGGCCTCTTCGAGGTCGCCAACGGCGGCACGCTCTTCCTCGACGAAGTCGGCGAGCTCGACAAGAGCGTTCAGGTCAAGCTGCTGCGTTTTCTCGAATCGGGCGAGATCCGGCGCGTCGGCGAAAACGAGCCATTCCGTGTCGACGTGCGCGTGCTCTGTGCGACGAATCGCGACCTGCGCGACATGGTGGCGAACGAGCTCTTTCGCGAAGATCTGTTTTTCCGCCTTAACACGTTCGAGATCTTCTTGCCGGCCCTGCGCGAGCGGCGCGCCGATATCGGAGCACTCGCGCAACACCTGTTGACCCGCCTGGCGTCTCGCCGCGGGCTGGTGGAGTCGACAATCACTCAAGAATCGATCGAAGTGCTCGCGTCGCACGAGTGGCCCGGCAACATCCGCGAGCTCGCCAACGTGATCGAGCGCGCGACGATCCTTGCCGGTAACGGTCCGATCCAGCCCGAGCATCTCCCGGCCCAGCTTCCGCTCCGAAGCAAGTCGCACCAGAACGCGGCGTCTCCGCTCGGAGGACCGCACTTTCAGATTCCGGACGGCAACCCGACGCTCCGCGACGTGGAGATGAAATACATTCAGACCATTCTCGAGAAACACCAGGGAAACAAGCCCGCGGCGTCTCGTGAACTGGGCATCAGCCTCAAAACGCTCTACAACAAGATCAATCAGCTTCAGGGCGCCTGATCAGTTTAACCAGAGATGCTGATTGATTGATGGGCATGGTGCCCGCGTGGCACTTCAGAAGGCGGCGCGCCGCGGCGCTCTGGCACGGCCCGCTATTCAATCATCGAGCCGCGTCTCATAATGAACGTGGCTTGACCTTGACGGTGCGCGGGTCAGACTCGGCCCGCCATCGCGCATTGCCTTGCCGTTCACTCTCCCGAACAGCACAAGTGCAGCACGCCGAGCGATCGAAGGAGCAAGCGCCATGGATCTCAAACATCGAAGACGCCGGTTCTTGCAAATGGCCTCAGCCGTCGGTCTGGGAGCGGAGCTTGGACCTCTCTCCGAGCTCCTGTCGATCACCCCGCTTCGAGCCGACGATACGCGGGTCGATTCAAAGATGGTGACGTTCCGGCCCGAGATCGAACCCGTCGTGCGCTTGATCGAGGAGACGCCGCGCGACCAGGCTCTCGAGGTCGTCGTCGCCCAGCTCAAGAAGGGCCTTTCGTACAAGGACCTGCTCGCGGGCCTCTTCCTTGCGGGCATCCGCAACATCAAACCGCGGCCGGTCGGCTTCAAGTTCCACGCGGTGATGGTCATTAATTCCGCACACGTGCTCGGCCAGTCGGCGGCCGTGACCGAGCGGCTGCTGCCTCTTCTGTGGGCTCTTGATAACTTCAAGAGCTCGCAGGCTCAGGACGTGAAGGAGGGCGACTGGGTTCTCGGACCTGTGAATGCAAGCCGGCTTCCGGCGGTGAACCGTGCCAAAGACGAGCTCATCACGGCAATGGATAAGTGGGACGCCGAAGCGGCTGATGCGGCCGTCGCGGCGCTCTGTCGCAGCTCGGGTGCGGCGCAGACCATGGAACCGCTCTGGCGAATGGGCGTGCGCGACCAGCGCGATATCGGCCACAAGGCGATTTTCACGGCGCAGAGCTGGCGGACGTTGCAAACGATCGGCTGGGAGCACGCCGAGCCCGTTCTACGCTCGCTGGTCTTCGGGATGCTCGACCTGCGCGGCGACACACGGCCACGGCCGGTTGGCCCCTACGAGACCAACCTCGAAAACGCCGCCAAGATTCGCACCGACTGGACGATGGGCAGGCAAGACCCGGCCGCGACCCAGGTGCTCCTTCAGGTGATGCGACAGGCGACGCCCGAGGCCGCTTCGGCCGAAGCCGTGAAGCTGCTCAATCAAGGGATCGCCCCCGGCTCGCTCTGGGACGCCGCCATCCTTTCGGCCTGCGAGCTACTCATGCACAACCCGGGGATCGTGGCCATACACGCAACGACGTCGACCAATGCGCTCCACTACATCTTCACGGCCAGTGGCGATGACACGACGCGGCGGCTGGCCCTGCTTCAGGCCGTCGGCTGGCAGCCGATGTTCCGCGGACGCGTGAAGCTGACCGACGGCACGGGAATCGACTCGCTCAAGGCCAGCCCAGACGTCCACGTCTCGCCGGGTGACGAGGCGGTCGGCGAAATCTTCGCGACAATCAGCGACGATCGCAAGAAAGCCGGAGCCATGACGATGGCCTACCTCGCCCGCGGCGGTTCGCCCGACCTGATCTTTGACGCGGCGCGGCGGATGATCTTCCACAAGGGACTCGATAGCCACGATTACAAGTACGGTGCCGCCTTGTGGGAGGAATGTCTCTGGTCGACCGATCCGAAATGGCGCAGCCCGATCATCGCGGCGTCGATGTTCAATTTCCCGAGCGCCAAGGCAGCAGACAGCCCGCTCATGAACCGTGCGCGAGCCGCGGTCAACTCGGTGATGGAATCCGGCCGGGCTTGAACTTGAAGCGGCCGGTTCTTCGGCGTCGCGAGCCAACGGAGCTCAGAGCGTCGGAGGAGGCGGCCGCAAACAGGCCAGAACGATTGCGATCGCGGCCACGAGGACGATGGCGCTTCGCAATCGGACTGGCCTTCTCCGCATGATCCAGATCAGGGGCGCCAACGCGAAGACCGCGACCAGGAACCAGTACGGCACCACGATAAGGCGCTCGGTCATCGAATAAGATTGGCCCAGCCCGAAGCCGCTGTAGGTGTACGTCTGCCAGATAAAACCCAGCCGCCACTCCGGATGAGTCGGGTAGCCCGACATACGGCCGTCCCACGTTGCTCCGGACGAGAAACGGTCCGCCCTGTACGTGAAGCCTCCAGTGCAACCGCCATCAAGGTCGCTGAGCAAATGGATGCGCCCGAGAATCGATTGCACGAGGTGACAGTTGCCGCCGTCGCGGCCGAATCCAACGATATCGCATACGCGATAGCTCCGCGCACCAAGTGCGACGGCGCCCAGTGCGAGGACGAAGGACAGTGCTGTGAACGCGTCGGCCAAAATCCGTAAAGCCCGTCGAGCTCGGGACGTTGCCACGTCTTGAGAAGTACCGGGATGAGTCAATCGAAAGCTCCCGGCACATAGATCGCTGAAGTTCGCTCGGGGTTTTGAATGTTTTGAGTATGCATCCAGGCATCTGCTTGGGCGACGAGGGTCCGTCCTTCATCGCCCGCCAGCGCGACACCCAGGCGTCGTCGCGCCGAGGCACTGAAGAGAAGGAGATCGGCCTGCTCGCAGCGAGTGCATGCCGCTCGGAGCAGGTCAATCACGGCCTGATTCTTTCGAACCGACGCGATGCCCGCGCGAATGATCGCGGCCAGGGCCGGCGCCAGCGGCATGCGTTCATGCGCGAGCTGGGCCGCATCGCGCTCGGCAATGCGCAGGAATGGCTCGGGCTGGGTTGCAAGCGCGGCCGCCGCGACGGCGCAACGGCCGTGATTATGGAGCTGATCGACCCGCAGCTTTTGGACGCGCCCCAGGAGCGATCCTTGATAGGCGCGCCATTGACTGGAAATGCACTCCCAGGCGCGTGTCCCTTCACCGCGATAAAGATGAATCTGTGTTTGCGAGGCCAGCGCGTCGAGGTGCTGGACGTGAAACCCTTTCTGCGTCCAGCCCGCGATCGATTCGCGCAGATCGCACTCGGCCCGGTCGGGCTCGCCGGCCGCGAGGCGTACCACGGTCATCGGGAAGCTATTGAAATAAGTAACCGCATAGCGGTCGTTGCGTTCGCGGGCCTCTTGAAGGAGAGCGGGCCAGCGACGCGCGAGCTCGGCGACCTCGCCCATCTGTCCCAGCGAGAACAGCGAAATCGTGTGCACGGTGTCGAGCTCCCAGCTCACACCTGTGCAATGCTCGCGGAGTACGGTTTCGGCACGATCACACCATTCCACGGCTTTCCGTAAGTTCCCTTGCAAGAACGCGACCATTCCCGTCGCGAACGAAACGATGGCACCGGCGTAGGGATGCTCAACCTGTCCGGACAAACCCTCGGCGCTCTGCAGGAGCTTTAAGACGCGCTGCGTCGTGCTGGATCCGGAGCTGGATAGATGCGCGGCTTCAATGGCAAAAGCGCGTGTGAGCCGATAGGGTTCGCCGGCGCGAAGGGCCAAGAGCAAGCTACGTGTCTGAAAATCGGCACCGCGGAGGGGATCGACAAGGCTCAGGCCGGCGACAGCCGACCAGCAGACATCGATTCGCACGAGGTCTTCGGCCGATACCTGGCTTTCATCGCGCTGGCGGAAATTCAAACCGCGCATGTGCAGTTTCAACCGGCCGAGGAGGAGTGACCAGAGTGCGCTTCGTGACGTTGCGGGGAGGTTCATGCCGACGG
Source organism: uncultured Planctomycetota bacterium (assembly GCA_963818265.1). Classification (GTDB taxonomy): domain Bacteria; phylum Planctomycetota; class Planctomycetia; order Isosphaerales; family Isosphaeraceae; genus CAWFRS01. Next base: position 245,744 of record CAWFRS010000008.1, read on the forward strand.
AGGCCAGCACGGTGCGAAGAGTCGCGAGCCCTTCATCAACGTGGCCGCTGACCAGGAATTGCATGGCGGCCCGCCGCTTGAGCTCGAGCACCGTGGCCACGTTCTTGCCCGTACCCGCCAGCAGATATTCGGCAGCCGCCTCCGCGCCGCGGCCCGCGTTCGCGAGGGCATCACCGAGCTTCACGCGCAGGAGGCCTTGGTCTTCAGCCGAGTCCGACCCGTGCTGGAGCGAAAGGCGATACAGTTTCGCCGCTTGGTCAAACGCCATCGTTTCTGAAGCGCGGTCGGCCGCCACGGCGAAATACCGGCTGGCTCCGGCGAAGTCGCGGGCGCCCAGGTAATGAACGGCCAGGACCTCGGGATCAGCCCGGCCGGTTTCATCGAGCGTCGTGGCAAGCCGATGATGGTGGTGGACCAGGGTCTCCGGGTCGAGATTGGCGATGATACTTTCGCGGATCCGGTCGTGATAAGTCTCGACCTCGTCTTGTTCGGCCAACCCGGTTCCGCGGACCAGTTTGCCCGACCGCAGGATCGCGAGCGCAGCGCGTCCGTCAGCGCCGAGATCGGCGGCACGGCGGGCCTCCATCCACCCGAGCGGCCGTCCCGACACCGCGACGATTTCGAGGAGCCGCCGCGGCTCCTCGGGCAAACGCAAAACACGCGACCAGAGAACCTTGTCAAGCGCGACACCCCCTTCGAGTGTAGTCCCGTTGTCGTGACCCTCGGTCGACTGGACATGGCGCACGAGCTCGGCGATGAAGAACGGATTTCCCCCCGATTCACGCGCAATCGCACGGACGGATTGCGATGATCCGTGACCGTCGTCTGCGATGAGCGACTGTGCCAGGGTCTCGGCATCGGCGCTCGTGAGCGGCTCGACGTCGATGTCACGGATATCGAGCGTTTCACCGAGTGAGCGACGCAGCTTGCCGAGTTCTTGCAGGAACGGGCTATTCGCCGCGTCTTCACCGCGGTAACAACCGACCAGGAGGAGCACCGGCGGGTCGGGCGGACGAAGCAAATCCGAGAGCAAGGCCGCGCTATCGAGGTCGCCCCACTGGAGATCGTCGATGGTGACCACCAGGGGACCACGATCGCCCAGACGCGCGAGCAATTCACGCAGCGCGGAGAAGGCGCGACGCCTGAGCTCTTGCGGGTCGGCAATGTCGATGGCCCGGCGGGGCGAGGCGGAAACGGATTCGACGTGGCGCAGGCAGGGAAAACGCGCGCGAGTTGCTGAATATCGCGGGGCAACAGGGCCTGGGCCTCGTGGCTTTGTAATCGCCTCAGGTGACGGCTCAGGGCGTCGATCACGCTGTCGAGGGCTTTGTAGGGAACCTCTTCACGCTCAAAGCAACGGCCCGCGAGGATCACGGTTTCATCACGGTCTCGCAGGTCGTCCAGAAAGCGCTGGACCAGTGTGCTCTTGCCCGTTCCGGATCGACCATTCACGAAGACGGCGATCGTCGAGCCGCGCTTCATGTCGAGGCACGCAGCCTCCAGCATGGCGATGTGCGAGTCCCGGCCGATCAGCGGCGTCGAGCGGCGCGAATACGACGTACTCGGCGCGGCGGCGGCCGCCGACTCGATGGCCCCGAGCCGCCGCAAGACGTCGCGCCCGGTCGGGCGTGCTTTGGGGTCGCGCCGCAGGAGGTCGACGCACAGCGCGTTCAAGTCTTCGGGCACATCAATCGCGACCTCGCGTGGCGCAGGGGGCTCGAACCGTTGTTTATCCATCAACACTTCGAGTGGCCGGCCCATGAACGGCAGGCGCCCGGTGAGGGCCTCATAAAGTGTGACGCCGACGCTGTACCAGTCGCTCGCTGCCGAGACCGGTAATGCGGCCGCCTGCTCGGGCGCCATGTAGGCCGCCGTTCCGAGGATATGCGAATCACTGCTCTGATGCATTCCCGAGGCGCTCAGCTCGGCCGCCAGCCCGAAATCAAGCAGAACCACGCGGCCGCGCCGCGTGACGAGGACGTTGCTGGGCTTGATATCTCGGTGAAGCTTGCCCGCTCCGTGCAGACAGGCGACGCCCTCGGCGAGTTGCAAGAGAGCGCGGCGCAGTCGCGCAAGCCCCTCTGATTGGAGCATTCGTTCGGCTTGCACTCCACTTGGTGGGGAAGCGTCCGCCGCATTCACTTGCTCTACCTCGGCGAGCTCGTCTGCCGCTATTGTAGGGGCGTTTTCATAATCGACCGTTTCATCCTGCGTCTGCTCCGAGAGTGCGTCGGTTCCCGGTAAAGTGAGATTGCCGTCCAACTTGCTTTCCGGAGATTCCGACCAGGCGCGCGAATACTCCAAGAAATTGACTCCCTCGACAAGCTCCATCGTGAAAAACCAGGTGTCGCCGGCCGAGTTGAGCTCGTAGAGTGACACGAGATTGGGATGGGAGATATCGGCAAGGGCGCGAAATTCTTGTTTGAAGCGAACGATCGACGCGGCATCAGCGCGTTGCAGCGTTTTGAGTGCAACGATTTCTCCGCGCTTGCGATCATAGGCCCTATACACATTCCCCATGCCGCCGTGCCCGAGATCACCCAGGATTTCATAACCGGCGATCGCACGGTTAAAGGGTGTCGGTACACTGGGCGGGAATGTGCTTTGTCGGCCGGACGTGCCTTCAGTGTCGGCGCAGGTCGGCTCGAAGACGCGGTCGATGAGCCGGGCGCTCGTAGCGAACCGTTGGCGATACTCATGCACCGTCGGACTCTCACCCCGTGCGCGGCGAATCGTCAGCTCGAGTGCCAGCAGCGAGATAAAAACTGTCTCGCGGTCCGCTTCGGGAAGCGCCCCGAGATAATCCTCGATACAGGGGCGGCCGCCGGCGTTCCAGGCGGATTCGAACTGATGGAGCGCCAGCCCCGCGCCCGGCGCTGACGTCGCCGTCAGGGATTGGGGTCCCTTCCCCTCGGCCGCCATCAGGAGTCCTCCCCCCATCGTCGATTGACGACGCAAGCTTGCCAACCGCATTCCCCGGGATTGTACCAATCTGTGCGCATTCTACGCTAATCGCACGCCGCGAGGGACGCCGTTAATCTTGGGCGAAGCTTCGGTGCGACCGGGACGATGCGACGGCCGACTAATCCGGCCTCAGCTTGAACTGGTAGATATTGCATTCGCCGCTACGAAAAAACCGGCGAAATCGGTGAGATATTTCCTGTATATACCGAAAGTCGACTCGCCGACCATCTCGATCGCTTTCTCTCTCGCGGCCAACAGGTTTTCGGCCCAGTAATCGAGCGTGCGCGCATAATGCGATCGCAGACTCTCGATGTGCACCGCCTCGAAACCTCCGCGCCGCGCCGATTCGAGCACGACTTCGGGCGACGGCACATCACCCCCCGGGAAGATCTTCATCGACATGAAATGAACAAATCGTAAGAACGCGAATGATTTACTGGGTTTCCCGAGAGTGATGGTATGCAAAAGGAGGACTCCGCTCGCGGGCAGCAGCGAGCGGCAGCGAGCGAAGAAATCGCTGTATTTCGCCCGGCCGAAATGCTCGAACGCGCCGATCGAGACTATACGATCAACCGGCTCTGTGAACGTCTCCCAGCCCTGAAGCCGAAAGTCCAGACCGGGCCGGCCGTCGGCCAGAGCCCGATCATGCTGGTACTGATTTTGACTGAGCGTGAGACCGATGACGGAGACGTCATGGCGCTCGCGGGCACGCCGGGCCGCGGCGCCCCAGCCGCAGCCGATATCCAGGAGCGTCAATCCTGGTCGCAGCTCGCACTTGTCGAGCGTCGTATCGATCTTGGCTCGTTGCGCGTCTGCCAGTGACATGCCTGGATCAACAAACCGCGCACATGAGTAGGTGAGCGACGGGTCGAGAAACAGGCGAAAGAAGTCGTCCGAGAGGTCGTAATGAGCTTGCACCGATGCGAAGTCGGCTTGGAGCGATGTCGCCATGATCGTGCCCTTCACGGTTGGATGAGGCTGAGCAGGTCGGCGTCGGTTCCGCGCCGTGCTCGCTCAACCGGCGCAAGAGGTTGTCCAGAACGTCGGCATGCCGGTAGCCCGGGGCTGCCTTCATGAGGCCCAGTACCCGACGGCGATACTGCGTGAGACTGGCTTGAATGGGCATACGGAACTCGCGCGCCACGGCGGCAATCTTGGTTGCGAGCGCGTTCAAATCACCTTTGTGGCATTCGATCAAAAGGTCGTAGAAAAACTTGCCGTGACTGGCTTCGTCATTCGCCATTTGGCGCAAGATGACCTTGAGAAGCGGCTCATTGATCGATCGCGCGAGCGCACGATAATAGATCTGGGTGGCCTTTTCTTGAAGGGCGAGATAGATAAAGCTTTCGACAAGCTGCTCATAGGGAAAATGGTAGGCGGTCTTGCGTTCGCGAAGGAGGGAGGCGTCGAGCTCGGGCCGCGTCATCAGCCCCGTGCGGATCAGATACATTTCGAGCACGTGGGCATGCCTGTCTTCCTCACTCGCCCACCGGAAAACGTAGTGAAGCGCCTGGCGGTTGACGATATGCTGCGCATCGGGCAGTTCAGGGTCGGCCATGTGTCGCAAGTATTCGGCAACGTAGCCTGGGAGATGATCTTCCACGTAGAGCACCGTGAGCACGGCGTCACGCTCGTCCGGGCTGAGCCGTTCGGGACGAGCGATATGATCGACGTTCTCATGAGCGACAAGGTCATAGGGCGACCACCCCATCCGGTCGGCGCAGCCGGAGATAAGCGTACAATACCTTGTCGAGAACGCCAGGGTCTGGAAACAATGGCGGCGCAGTCGGTCTGTCGCCAGGTATGACGAGATCGGCCATCGTTACCTCATGAGACTGATTTCGCATGAAAGCCGCATCAGTATGACATGACATTTTAGATGCCTTTACGGTACTTTCCCAGGGCTATCCTCAATACAATCAGGAAAGCGGCGCACCACCCGAAACTCCAAACATGACAAAATGTCTCATCGGGTTGGTCGAACCGGGCGTGAACGAGGCGCCGACCGCATTAGCTTTGGTCAATCATGGCGGCTCTGACTGAACCGGCCGGGTTCGCGGGAGGATATCGACATGACAGGGTCAACGGTTAAGTATGAACGGACCGGACGAATCGGCCGGATCACGTTGAACCGTCCCGAAAAGCTCAATGCCATCAACGATGAAATGCCGCGTGAGATAGGTGCTGCCGTGGAAGAAGCCAGCCGCGACGATGCCGTTCACGTGATTGTGCTGGCCGGCGCGGGGCGTGCGTTCTGCGCCGGATATGATCTTTCGCTCTATGCCGAACAACCCGGCCACATTTGCAGCCAGCGTGATGCCCCGTGGGACGCCATGCTCGATTACCGGTTCATGAGTGAGAACACGGCCTCGTTCATGAGTTTGTGGCGGAGCCCGAAGCCGGTGATCTGCAAGATTCACGGCTTCGCCGTCGCCGGCGGCAGCGACATCGCCCTTGCCGCCGACCTTATCGTGATGGCCGAAGACGCTCAGATCGGATACCCCCCTGCCCGCGTCTGGGGCTGCCCGACAACCGCGATGTGGATCTACCGCGTCGGCGCCGAGCGAGCCAAACGGTTGCTGCTCACCGGCGATCTGATTTCAGGATTGGAAGCCGCCCGTATTGGGCTGGTCTCGGAGGCCGTCGCGCCGGCCGAGCTCGATGCGGCCGTCGAGAGGCTGGCGGCGCGGATCGCGGGGATACCCAAGAATCAGTTGATGATGCAGAAGCTGCTCATTAACCAGGCATATGAAAACATGGGTCTGAGCACGACGCAGATGCTTGCGACGCTTCTTGACGGCGCAGCGCGACACTCTCCCGAAGGCCTGGCGTTCAAAGCACGCGCCGAAACCGTCGGATTCAAAAGGGCCGTGCAAGAACGCGATAGCGGGGAGCCGATCGCGTCGTCATGAGGGGTGCGCGTTCGCCGCGATTCTCGCCTACACGGCCGATTGGCGCCGATCCTTGAGATCGTCAACGAGCGCCTTGTAAGCGGCAACCGCCATCCGGTCGCATGCTTCGTTTTCGGGGTGGCCCCGATGTCCCAGGACGTGGGTCACTCGCACTTTGTGCAGTTCCAAAAGCGTATCGACCCGCTGCCAGAGGTCGACGTTGGAAACGGGCTTGAACTGGCCGTTTTCCTTGCGTTGCCAGCCCTGCCGCTTCCACTTGGCTAACCATTCACTGATGCCCTTGGCGACATATTGACTGTCGGTCACGAGGTCGACCTGGCACGGGCGCTTCAGGCTGGCCAGCCCCTCGATCACGCCCATGAGCTCCATTCGATTATTGGTTGTGCGCGGCTCGGCCCCCGAGGCGTCGCGACTCTGCCCCGTCGCGGGGTGCTGGAGAATAAACGCCCAGCCGCCAGGGCCGGGGTTCCCGCTGCATGCGCCGTCGGTAAACAGTCGAACGAACTCAATGTCGCTGGTGCCGGCGTCCGTTCCCATGGAAGCATCCTCAGTCAGGCAAGGGCCATCGCATTTCGCATCAACCGCGAAGCCGAACGGAAGCGAGCAGGCGTCGGCGACGCCCTACTCGCTTGCGAAAGAGAAATCCTAGCGATTCCTCCGGTGAGATGCCACGACCCTGATGAACGAAAGCCCGCGGCGAAGCCGCGCGAGCTCCCGCTCAATACTTGCGCACGACACCCACAAGGACCCCGAGGATGTTGACGCGGTCGCGGAAAATCGGCTTCATCGTCTTGTTAGCCGGCTCGAGACGGATCCGATTCTTCTCGCGGTAGAATTTCTTGAGCGTCGCCTCGCCATCCTCGTCACGCACCGCGACAATCTGGCCGTCGCGAGCCTGCTCCTGCCGGCGAATGATCACGAAATCGCCGTCCGCGATGTGGGCCTCGATCATGGAGTCGCCCGTGACCCTCAGAGCAAATTTGTCGCCCGGCTCGGTCCAGTCGGAGAACGTCAGCTCCTCATTCTGCTCGACCGCTTCGAGCGGCTGACCGGCCGCGATCCGCCCGACCAGCTTCAGGCCCATCTGATGGGCGCTCACCGGGTCTTCCAGCAACTGGATCGCCCGCGACATATTCGGCTCGCGGTGGATGAGCCCTTTCTTTTGCAGCGCCTTCAGGTGGCACATGACACCGTTCGGGCTCTTGATTTCAAAGTGAATTCCGATTTCACGCACCGTCGGGCCATATCCGCGGCCCTGAATCTTGCTGCGAATAAAGTTGTAGATCTCTTTCTGCCGCGGTGTAAGTGCTTCCAGGTCAGCCATTTTGATGCTCCCAGGCTCGATGCGAAAGGCTTCCGAATCGCCAGCCGCCACCAACGTAGAACAGTCCACTATGGCACGGTTGACCAGTAACTGACTCTTTGGCTGCTAATGTACACCGGTTTGCTAGCGCACGCGAGAACATTTTTCCGCGGCTGGCCGTTTTTTGACACCTGCGAGCCAGTCAAGATGTCTTACCCAATCGATCACGGCTCTTGACTGCGCGCTGGCTCCGCCGGCGAAATGGAAAGCTCGGCGCGACGCCATTGCCTGGATAGTCTGATGGAGTAGCCGCGATGCCTGATCCTGTACGCGTGCTCGCCTTGCACGCTCATCCCGATGATATCGAGTTTCAGTGCGCCGGTACCCTGATCCTCTTGCGCGAGGCGGGTTGCCACGTCACGATCGCAACGATGACGCCCGGAGACTGCGGCAGTGCCGAGCACAGTGCTGAGGAGATCGCGGCGATTCGCCGCGCCGAGGCCCAGGCGGCGGCCAAGCTCATGGGGGCCGATTATCTCTGCCTTGAATTTCGTGATCTGGCCATCTTCAACGATGACGATTCCCGGCGCCGGGTGACCGAAGTTCTCCGTCGCGTGCAACCCGCCATCGTCATCACGGCCCCGCCCGCTGACTATATCGCCGACCACGAGATGACCAGTTTGCTTGTTCGGGATGCGTGTTTCGCGGCCCCCTGCCCCAATTACGCGACGCGGCAGTGGGACCCCGCGCCCGCCTTGCCGAGGATCCCGCACCTCTACTTCGTCGACCCGCTCGAAGGCCTCGACCGCGAAGCGCGGCCAGTTCCGGTCGAATTTCATGTCGATATCACGCAGGTCTTTGCCACGAAACGCGAGATGCTCGCTTGCCATGCGAGCCAGCGCAACTGGCTGATGCGCCAGCACGGGATGGATGAATACCTCGAAATGCAAAAAAAGTGGAGCATGAGCCGGGGCGCCGAGATCGGTGTGGGCTTCGCGGAGGCGTTTCGCACCTATCGCGGTCATCCCTATCCGCGGGAAAACCTCGTGCTCGATCTCGTCAAGCAGGACGGCCGCGGCCGGGCCACGGCTTCGCCCGATCGTTGACCTGTTTCATTTCACGAGGGCATTGCGTAATCGATGATCTGTGCGATCGTGCTACGCAAGTCGCGGCGGTGGACGATGCGGTCGATAAAACCATGCTCGCACAAGAATTCGCTGGTTTGAAATCCGCTGGGCAGTTGAACGCGAACGGTCTGCTCGATCACGCGGGGGCCGGCAAACCCGATCAGGGCCTTGGGCTCGGCCAGGATGAAATCGCCCAGGGACGCGAAGCTGGCGGCGACGCCGCCCATTGTCGGATGGGTCAGCACGCTCAGAAAAATCCCGCCCGAGACATGATAGCGGCCCAGGGCCGTCGAGACCTTGGCCATCTGCATCAGGGAGAAGATTCCTTCGTGCATGCGGGCACCGCCGCCCGAGCCCGAAACAATGACCAGGGGCAGGCGCTGCCGGGTCGCCTCTTCGACGGCGCGGGTCAATTTTTCGCCGACGACCGAGCCCATGCTTCCCATGATGAAGCCGCTGTCGGTGATACCGAAAACGATCCGGATTCCCTTGATGAAGCCCTGGCCGACGATGGCCGCTTCAGCCAGACCGGTTCGTTCTTGCTCGGCACGCACGCGTTCAGGATAAGGACGGCGGTCGTTGAAGCCGAGCGGATCGAGCGGTTGGAGGTCGGGATACCACTCCTCGAATGTGTCGGCGTCGAAGAGTTGAATGATTCTTTGGTGGGCGCTCAGCGAGAAATGGTGATTGCACTCAGGACAAACGCCGAGGTTTTCATCCACCTGCTTGCGAAACAACGTCGCCTGGCACCCTTCGCAGCGCATCCAGACGCCTTCGGGCACGCGTTTTGGCTCAAAGTGCCCACGCCAGGCGTTCGCCGCTTCTCCGTTCCGCGCCTGCCATCGATTGGTTTCCTGAATTTCCTGGCGTTCGGCCGTGACCATCCCATCAAACGACCCGCTGGTTCCCCGCCTCGCGGTGAACGGCCGGCCGGTCGGGCTGGCGCCGGCAGGTCGGCCGTTATCCCGGGGCCGTTCCATTACGAAGCAGCGCCGGTGTCGGCTCGATCCATTCGTAGCCGCCACGGAACGGCTGGTCGTCAAGATGAACCCGCGGCTCCCCTTTCAAATAACAAACAATCATGCTCGCCAGAGGATCGCCCACGACCAATCCGATCGCTTCGTCGTGGTGTCGCTTCAAGAGCGGTCGGAACCCGGCCTTGATGCGCCCCAAGGCGCTCTCGACGGTCTCGCCCTGCGGTGGGCAAATGGTCAGAGGATCTTCGAGCCACTGGCGAAAGAGCTTCGTATTACGGCGGCGGATTTCATCGATCTGCAGGCCCTGCCAGAGCCCCTGATCGAGATTGCGAAATTCGTCGATCCGCTTGGGCCGGAGTTCCAGGGCCTTGCCGACGATCTCCGCGGTCCGGGTGACGTTTTCACCGGGTCCGCAGTAAAGGGCGGCCAGCAGAGTGCCGTTCATGCGCTGGGCCAGTTCGTGCGCCATCCGTGTGACTTCGCCTCGGCCGTTTTCGCTGAGCGGAATGTCCAATACTCCCTGCACGCGATTTTGCTCGTCGTACAGCGTTGCGCCGGCTCGAATCAGCACCACTTGGCACATTCTTCAAATCAAACAGTAAAGGCATTCTTGGTTGACATGCACCGGCCACTTACATCGGCCAGGATGTCGAGCCCAAGTTGACTTGAACTCAATCAAATCAATAGTTTGACACAATGAAACGACAACTGCAACGAGCGGTAATCCCGGCACGGCCGATCGGATCGTCGCGTGTTTCCGGCGAGCCCGGCAGGGATTACATGATCATTTTTGAAAATCGGCCTTCACATGATTCGCAAGGGCTTTCCCAATCAGCAAACGGCGATTATATTCGCCTGACGCCGATTGTGTCAATCTGAACCGTTCGCCGTTGCGCTTTGAGACGAGAGCACTTGTGACAATCGCTCGGCCGCGAACCCTTTGACCGACCGCCCCGGAGCAATATCCGTCAGGAGTCCTTGATTCATGCGCTTGGTTCACGGTTTTGTCTTTATCGGCACTTTATGGGCCGCGGCTTTGAACGTTCACGGCGACGAGAAAGTTCCCGGCCACAACCCGATCCTCGAATCATTCTTTCGCGACTACCTTGACGCCGCTTTTGGGCTCGAACCACTCACGGCCACGCGCCTGGGCGACCATCGTTTTGACGCCCGGCTCGAGGATCTCACCCCCGCGGGTCGAAACGCCGTTCTCGAACACGACCGCAAATCGCTCGCGGATCTCGACCGCAAATTCGCCGGCATGGCGCTCTCGCGTGACGATCGGATCGACTTCGAGATCTTCCGGCGCTCCCTGGAACGGAACATCTGGCTCGCCGAGTCGTTCCGCCCCTTCGAGGAAGACCCGCGGATTTACGGCTCTTACATCACCGAGAGCGTTTATCTGTTGCTCACGCAGTCGTCCCTACCCAAACCGGTCAACGTCAAGAACGCGCTGGCGCGAATGGCGAAGATACCCGGGATCGTCGATATCGCGATAGCCACCTTGAAAAAGCCGACGCGCGTCAAGGTCGAGACGGCGATCAAGCAAATGGAAGGCGCGATCGGCTTCTATTCGGACGAGCTCTTCAAGCTGGCCGGCGAATCGCCCGGCCAGAATGAGCTCAGCCTGAAGGCCGAACGTATCGTGGCGGCCCTCAACCGGTTCGTCGCTGTTCTCAAGAACGACGTTCTGCCCCGGTCCGACGAGGGATGGCGGATCGGCCCCGCGCTCTTCGCGAAGAAGCTCGATCTCGAGCTCGAAGCCGATCTCACCGCGCAGGATGTTCTCGACGAGGCCGAGCGCGAGGCGGCGCGAGTTGAATCGGAAATGGCACTGATCGCGCGCCAGATGTGGGGGACCGTTTTCCCTGATCGGCCTTTGCCGACCGATCAACCGGCGGATCGCAGGGCGATGATCCGCAAGGTTCTCGACGTCGTCGCCAGCGACCATGGCACGCCTCAAAGTCTGGTCAGTGATGTTCGCGGCACGGTCGGTGAGATCAAGACATTCATTAGCTCGCACAAGATTCTCCGATTACTCGAGCCCGACCAGTGCCGGATCGTCGAGATGCCCGAATTCCTGCGCGGCAATTCGGTCGCCTATCTCAATCCCGCGCCCCCGCTTGATGTGCGCGGGTCGAGCGAATACGCGATCAGCCCGCCCCCCGCGACTGGAGCAAGGAGCGCGTCGAGAGCTATCTCCGCGAATACAACCGGTCCATGCTCAAGATCTTGACGATTCACGAAGGCTATCCGGGCCATTACGTCCAGCTTGAATACAGCAATCGCTGCCCGTCGTTTATCCGGCGGGTGCTGTCATCGGGCACCTTCGCCGAAGGATGGGCGGTCTATACAGAGCAGATGATGCTCGATCAAGGATTCGGCGGCGGCAGCCTGGGGCTTCGTCTTCAGCAGTTGAAGTTTTATTTCGCGCGGTGGTCAATGCGATTCTCGACCACAAGATGCACGCCGGCCAGATGAGCGACGCCGAGGCGACTGAACTCTTGATCGGCCGCGCTTTCCAGACCGAGGGCGAAGCCGTCGGCAAAATCATCCGCGCGAAACAGACGTCCTGTCAGCTATCAACGTATTTTGTCGGCCGCACGGCCTTTTACCGGCTCAGGCAAGAGGTGCAACGCGAACTCGGCGACCGCTTTGACCTGGCACGTTTCCACGAGGCGGCCCTGGCACACGGAACGATTCCGGTTAAGTATTTGCCCGAACTTGTGCGGAAGACTCTGGGTATGCCGCCAAAGGGCGCGAAGACGCCGCCCACGAGTTGAATCAACCCGCTCCATTGATCGGTCGATAAAGGATCGAGGGTCCGCACGCATCCGCCAAGAACTTCGCGAGGCCGTCGATGAGTCAAAAAGCAGACGAGCGGGTTCTGGTCGTGCCGAGCGCCGAGCTTGACCGACTGGGCCGGTTTCAAGGTTTCTCGGCCGACGCCGATCGCTACGTGACTGCGTTACTCGTCCCTCAATTCATGGATTACCGGCCGCGGTCGCAGGTCGAGGACGACCCCGGTTACAAGCAAATCATTCCCTATGTCGTCTTCCGCTGCGCGGATCGCATCTTTTGCTACACGCGGGGAAAATCGCAGGGTGAAGCGCGGTTGCACCGGCTACGCTCGCTGGGCGTCGGCGGGCACGTGTCGCAAGAGGATGCCCTGGGCGGCAAGAGTCTCGACGCGTACGATGCCGCCATGAAGCGCGAAATCGACGAGGAAGTCAACGTCGCCTGTGCGGGACGCATCCGCCGCGTCGGATTGATCAACGATGATTCGACGCCGGTGGGCCAGGTCCATCTCGGCGTCGTTCATCTTTACGAGCTCGACGAACCCTGCGTGAGCCGCACGAAGAGGGGCTTGCCAACGCGAAGTTTCTGCCGCTGAAAGACGTCCTGGCAATTCGTGATGAGTTTGAAACCTGGTCGCAGATCTGCATCGATTCGTTCCTGAGCGCGAGCTGACGAATCGCTGCTCGAGTCAGGAGCTCGAAGGGCATTGACCTTGCTCGAGCCCGGGCATCCGTCGGATCAGCCCTCGCTGCGATCACCGTCTGATTCACGTTCGCCGGGTGCGTCTTTTCGGCAAGGTCGCGTGTTTGGCCGACAGGCTTTCCAGCTCGCTCACGAGATCCAGATCGTTTTTATATTGCTCGACGTGCACTGAATACGTGCGTTGAGCTTTGGTGCATACGAGCATTTGCGGCGATGGCTTTCGGCGATTCGCCGCGCATCCGCGAATCGCCTGTTGTACCATGCGCACCGCATTGACGTTCCGTGCTGGCGTCTGATCATCCACCCGGGCTTATCTCGGCCTGGGTTTGACAACGGCCCGCGCGGTGAACGGATCCTCGGGCCAGGCGTGTTTCGGATAGCGGCCGCGCAGGTCTTTTCGTACCTGCTGATAGGTATTTGTCCAGAAGCTGCGTAAATCGTCAGTGATTTGAACGGGCCGGTTGTTGGGTGCCAGCAAATGCATCAAGACGGGCACTCGGCCATGCGCCAGACGGGGTGTATCCGTCCAGCCGAAAAGTTCCTGGATGCGCACCGCCAGAATGGGTGGCCGGCCCGTTTCGTAGGCGATCGCGACCTGGCGGCCGCTGGGAACGGTGATCGACGTGGGAGCGACCTGCGCGAGATCGCGACTCTCGCCGGGAGTGAGCCGTGCGGCGAGAAACGGTAGGAAATCGCTCCGCTCGACCTCCACGACGCTCGTCTTTCCCTGGCAAATGTCGTCGAGAACTTCCGCCAGCCAATCATCGTCGAATACGGTCCAGCCGCGCTCGGGAATCGCGCGTGCGGCAAAATCGAGCCTCGCCAGCCATGTGCAAGCGGCCGGATCGCCGCGGAGCAGGCTTGCCGCCCGCGGACGAAGGGCCGCCGCGAGCACCCGCCCCGCTTCACGCGGGTCGGCCGCCGTCAATACGACCTCTCGCAGCAACAGGTCGTGATACCAGAACTCGTTGGCGGCGACGACGCGCTGCCGGTCGGCATCGTAGCGAGTCGCCTGAGTGCGGCGAATCGCGTCGGGGAACTCGGCTTCGAGCCATTCGAGTCGGATCGCGCTTGCAAGACTCACCTGAACTTCACGCGGCCCGGCCCGGCGGTCTTCACGCGCATCGAGGGCCAGGAAAAATTCGGCGTCGCCCACGACGGATTGGGGCGCCAGACGCACGCCACGGCCGCCGACCATCACCCCCGTCCGTTCAAGTCCCCTCTGTTTCACGACACGATCCGGATACGCCAGAAGCAGCCACTTCAGAACGGCATGGTCGTTTTCGGATTCAACCGAGAGATGTTCCGCCTGGCGAAAGCGGCCGTGTCCGCGGCCGATCAGCTCATCGCGGAGGAAAGCCACCTGGCGGGCGGCGATGGGATCAATGCCATTCGATCGCAACGACGGCGAAAACCGATATTGCTCCGCCTCCGCGAGGAGCTCTAGCCGATCAAGGAGGTCGGACTGGAGGCCCCCGGCCGGCTGTCGAGCGTGAGCGGTCTGGTGGCCTGGCAAATCGTCGCGAGTCTTGATGTCTTTTTCCGTGAGCAGGGCCGCAACGGCCGCGCCGTCGCGCCCTCGACCGTCGTGTTTCGCGGCGATGAGCACGCGGGCAATCCGAGGGTGGACTGGGAGCTCGAGCATGGCCGTGCCGAGGGGCGTGATGCGGGGTGGGCTCGCCTCGAGGCCGCCAAGCATGCGGAGCAATCGCTCGGCCGCGGCCAGGCGCTCGGGGGCGGGCCGGTCGTACCAACCGAAGTTTTGGGGATCATTGACGCCCCAGGCATGAAGCGTCAGCACGGTCGAGCAGAGGTCGGCTCGGTGGATCTCGGGAACCTCGAATTCGGCGAGGCCGCGGTGCTCGCGCTCGGACCACAGACGGATGCAACGCCCCGGACCTGTCCGGCCGGCACGCCCGGCGCGCTGCGCGGCGGCCGCGCGGCTGATTCGTGCGAGATCCCAGCGGTCGACGCCACGATTGGCGTCGTATTGGACGACGCGCGCCAGGCCCGTGTCGATCACCGTGGACACACCGTCGATCGTCAATGAGGTCTCGGCGACATTCGTACTGAGGATCACCTTCCGCTGGCGGCTTGGCGCAGCGCCCGGTCCTGGTCGTCGGCCGAGAGTGAACCGTGCAGCGGATAGACTCGCGCCGAAGCGCCTGCGACGACACTCTGGAGCCGCTTCTCGAGCCGGCGGATTTCGGCCATACCGGGAAGAAATGCAAGCAGATGGCCCGTCTCGCGGTTGTCGGCTAACAAGTCCTCGATGAGGGGTGCCAGCGTTTCGACGCTGGCCGGCCGCGGGCTCGGCCGATACTCGAGATTGACCTCGTAACTTCGGCCCTCGGAGCGAATGATGGGGCAATCGCCCAGGAATCGGGCGACCGGCTCGGCGTCAAGCGTGGCCGACATCACGACCAGCAAAAGGTCGGGGCGCACCTCGCGGCGAATCTCTTGAAGAAGTGCCAGCGCCAGGTCGCCATGGAGATTTCGCTCGTGAAACTCGTCGAGGACGACCGCGCCGATCGAGCTGAGGAAAGGGTCAGCCAGGATCTGCCTGGTCAGGATTCCCTCGGTGAGAAATCGGAGCGGCGTGCCCGGCGAGAAGTGCCGGTCGAAGCGCACGTGGTACCCGACCTCGGTTCCGAGCGTCCAGCCCTGTTCCTGGGCGATCCGGGCGGCCGACGCCCGCGCGGCGACCCGCCGGGGCTGGAGCACGAGTGTCACCGGGTTCTCGGCCGTGAGCAGTCTCGACCGCAGGATGGTCGGCGGCACGCGTGTGGTCTTGCCCGAACCAGGGGGCGCGACGATGACAGCCGATCGCGTCTCGAGCGACCGGACGATCTCGGGGAGACTGGCGTCGATCGGAAGGTCGGTCATCGGAGGATTGTCGGCCAGGCTTTCGCTCGAGCTCTGAAGCGGTCGAACGTCGGGCTCGCGGCCGCTTGTCGCCTCAAGGTATCAATACTTGTATACCGGAACAAGTCGGCCCTTGACGTACTTGTAATAGGTTCCGCCGGGGGGCGTGGGATTCAAGTCGCTGGTTCGTTTGTGAGGCACGCCGGCGAAGATCTCGATGGTCGAGCTCGACGGCTTGAACTTCACATGACCGGCGCGGCCGACCAGCTCGTTGGGTCCAACTCCGCCCGCCAGGATCGAATAGCCGAACCAGCCGTGTTCACGGGTTTCGCCGCCACCGCCGCGGATGTAATTGATGTAGCCCTGGCCGCCGCTGGCGTTCGCCGGGAGCGTCACGCTCGGGTCGATGTCAATCTGGTTCCGGGCCTTCTTGCCGCCGAAGATCGTGATCGAATCGATCGATGCTGTCGACACGGTGAGCGGATCAATAACACCATTGACCGTGGTTTGAATGACGCTTGTGCCCGACGAGTTGGTGACCTGTGACACGACGATGGCGTTCTTGTGGTGCTTCTTCGTGGGGGCCGGGGTGATGACGAGGGTCGTTCCGACGACCGTGACCGCCCCGGTGACGTTCAAGGTCACTGTCGCCGGATTGCTCATCGTGGTCGCGGGCGTGGTCTCCGGTCCGGTCGCGACCGTTTCGTACTGGAAGGAAACGGGGCCAGAGTACCCCGGCTCTTCGCTGTAAGTGAGCGTACCGGTCGACGCGTTGAAATTGGTGATCGTTCCGTGCAGCGGCTGACTGACAATCTTGTAGGTGATGGTACCGGGCGTGGCCGGGTCGGGGTAGCCGCTACGCCCCTGCAACTGGATCGACGTCGAGGCGGCCGAGAAGCTGGTCGCATAGGGCCGGAAGTTGATCGTCGGGTCGGTCGGGCCCGCGTAGGCACTCGTCGTCACCACGAATGTCTGTGACGTTGTGGTGCCGTTTGTCGGGTCGGTCGCGGTCACGGTGATGTTTGACGATTCGCCCGCGACGGCCTGGGTGGTATCGATCAGCAAGACGCCGTCGGGACTGCTGTTCGTGAGCGTCGCCGAGCTGATCGTGAGCGGGTTGTCCGGCTGGGAGACCTCGCCGGTCGACGTATTGGACATGACCGGGACCTGGCTCATCTGCGTGACGGTGTTGACACCCGTCAAGAGCTGCCCGAATATCGTATAATTATATCCAAGCGTTGTATTAAAATTGGTCGTTGTCGATGGAAGCGTGATAAAGAACTGCGAGGTATTGCTATCGGTTCCGCCGGCGTTGGCCATGGCCAGTTGATACACGCCCGTGAAAGCAAGCTGCTGGACGTCTTCGTTGGCGAACGTGACGGGCGGGTTCGGTTCGCTTCCAGTCAATGTCGGCGAGCCGCCCTGCACCACGAATCCCTGGAGAACTCGGTTGAAGTATTTGCCGACGTTGACGTAATAGCCGTTGTTGGTCAGGTTGGAGATCTGGGTGACTGTATTGGGTGTCAGTTGTTGAAATAACTGAAAGTTGAGGTTGCCGCTGAAGTTATTCGCGGAATTGTTGGGATCCGTGTACGACACGCCAAGGTTCCAGAACGGACCCGTCGCGATCGAGGCCGCGATATCGGGATTACTCGACGTGACAGTGTACGTTTGCGCGTCGGTCTGGCTGGAGTCGGCCAGGAGCGGCAGCGTGTAACCTTGCTGTGCGGGGACGGTGAGGTTAGAAAGTGTCTGCAGAGAGGCGGATGTGAGCAACTGGCGATCTTCCAGGAGCTCGACCAGGGGTCGCCTGCTGGGGCGGCGCGCTGGCCTGGCGCTGAGTCCCTCGGTGTACTGTTCCACCTGGGAGCGCACTCCGCGAATTCGGTCCCACATACCCTGCCTCCTGCGGCTCGATCCCTCGGTTCCTGGCCATTTTTCACAAAGCGACCACCCGGCGCAGGACCCGCTACGTGACTCTCCCTGTATCGGTCAAGTTCTTTGCGTTGCTTGATGGCGGAGAGCGAAATCCTCGATCTCGCCGCCATGCGGGCCCAAGGCGGAGCGGGCCCGCCCCCAATCCGGGCGGCCATCGGGACGTTTGAACTTATCCTAAGTATTTTGAGCCGTGCTACTTGAGATGCGGCGAGCCTCCCTGACAGTTGACATCCCGAGCGAGAAGCCCTATATTAACGCCTGGACCGATGGAATGCATGCACTTTTTCCAAGAGGTCTCATATCGCAGCGATTCTTCGTGAAAGAACGGCACGGACGTTAGTTTGGGGATGAGCCCCGAATCTTGAGCGCGAATTGATGCAGATTCCCGAGTTGCCTACACCCCGCGACCTCGTTCCGGCTGACGCTCCTGACGGGGCCAACGATCCGCGGATCGAGGCCGCGGCCGCTGCGGGTGCCCCCGACGAGTCGCGCACCGTTTACCGCGGATCGAGCAGCTCGGCGCGGCGGCATTCGGAAGCGCTCCCCCGCCGAGCCAGCCGGCACCGACCCCGTTACCGCTGCCCGGCGATCTCGTTGACATATACTTGATTGAAGAAGCGATCGGCTTCGGCGGCATGGGGGCCGTTTTTGCGGCGCTCGACACCAAGCTCGATCGCCAGGTGGCGCTCAAGCTGCTCCCCCCGAACAGGGGGCCGACTCGGAAATCGTGCCGCGGTTTTATCAGGAAGGCCGGTCGGCCGGGCAGCTCGATCACGAGAACATCGCGCGGGTTTACACGATCGGGCAGGATGGCCCGTATCATTTCATTGCCTTTGAATACATCGAGGGAGTCACGGTTCGCCAGAAGGTCGAATCCGCCGGTGCGCTGCCGGTCGCCGACGCGGTCAATATCGCCCTTCAAATCGGGCACGCCCTGGTGCACGCCGCCCAGCGAGGCGTCGTCCATCGCGACATCAAGCCCTCGAACATCATCATCACCCCGGCCGGCAAGGCCAAGCTCGTCGATATGGGCCTGGCACGCCGGTTCGAGCGCGGTGGCGATCATGGCCTGACCCAGAGCGGTATGACGCTCGGCACGTTCGACTATATCAGTCCCGAGCAGGCGCGCGACCCGCGCGACGTCGACGTTCGCAGTGATCTTTATTCGTTAGGTTGCACACTGTTTCACATGCTGACTGGCCGGCCTCCTTTCCCGGGCGGAACGGTCCTTCAGAAGCTGATCCAGCACCAGGAAGAGTCGCCGGCCGACGTGCGGACCTTGAATCCAGGGGTCCCTGACGAGCTGGCCGGCATCATTGTCCGGCTCATGGCCAAGGACCGGGACCGGCGCTACCAGACGCCCGAGCACCTGGTTCGCGACCTGCTGAGCGTCGCGGGCAAGGTGGGTTCGGCGAACGGCTCGGCGGCGCTACCCCCCTGGTTTGATGAAGCCCACCGGCCGACATGGGAGCTTCATCTGGTATGGCTGGTTCCGCTTCTTGGCTTCGTGCTGATTGTCGTGGGCCTCGCGTGGTGGGGCCGCGAGCCGGCCAGGTCGATCGCCGCCGCGCAGCGAGCGGGAACGCCCCCGCTGGCACTCGCCACGACCCCGGTGCGGGAACGCACGAGCCAGGAGGCAAGCGCGGCGACCGCGGCGCCGTCTTACCCGCGGAATATTCCCGTCAGCTCAACAAACGATGATCTGCTCGAAGTACTCGCTTCGGCTCCTCGAAAGTCGGTTGTTGTCTTGTCAGACGATGGCCCCTATGTCATCGGCGGCCGCCGCTGGTCGACCCGCGTGCCGGCTTCGTTATCGAACCTCGACGTTGCGATCAAGGCCGAGCCGGGGGTGCGGCCCGTCATCAAACTGGCCGAGGGCGCCGCGACGCTCGACCGGGTGCCGGGTAACCTTTTTCATTTCGTGGGGGGGCGCGTCTCGATCGAGGGTCTCACGTTCGAGCTGGCCGCGGTCTTGCCCGATACGCTGGTCACGGCCATCCGTGTCGATGACGCTGAGATGACCATCCGGGGCTGTTCGTTCCGGCGCACCAGCTCGCGTGAGGGGCGGAATGTCGCCGCGCTTCAGGTGCGTACCCTCCGCGCGCCCGCCAACCCTGGCGATCGGCCGCCCGCGTTCGTTGCCAGCGCCTGCCATTTCGATGGCGGTCAAATCGGCGTCCTCACCGAAGGGCCCGTCGACGTGGTCTTGCGTGACTGCACCATGGGCCCGGGGCAACCATCGATCTGGTACGACAATGCCCGCGTGAACATGCCCGTGGCCAGTGAATTACGGCTGATCCACACGAGTATCATGGCCGGCTCATCGCCCGTTTTTCGATTCGACGGAACTCTCGCGCACGTGTCGGTTGACGACTGTGTCATCGCCGCGGCGGGGCGTTCAAAGGCGACCCTGGTGAGCGTCGACAACCCCCGTAGCCTGACATGGCGCGGCCGGTCCAATTTGTTCTCGGGAATCGGCACGTTCCTGGCGTACTCCGACAAGGAAAGTCGGCAAGAGCCGATCACCGACTTCGTGTCGTGGAGTGAAACGCCGACCGAGATGCGCGAGGCTGGAAGCATCGTCAACCTCCAGCCTGTCTGGGAGACGGCCGATGCCGGCCAGGCCCTGCCCGCCGAGACCGACAATCCCACGCGGCTCTTTTTGCTCAATCCATCCATTGCTTCGCGACCCGATATTGGTGCGCGCCAGGGACCGTTTGGTTCGGTCTTGAAGAACGCGAGGACAGCCAAGCGAACGCGATCCGACGATGGCCTTGCGAGCACCGCCAACGAACGGACGAAAGCCGATTCGGCGCGTCCGCCACGCGAGACGGCCGATTCGACCGAGGTGGCGGTCGCCGCTACCGAACCGATGCCCGTGAATACGATGCCAGACGTCGACGCGGATGCGCCGTCGGTTCCCGAAAATATGAGTCCGATGCCGCCGATGTCGACCCCGGCTGTCGCCGAGTCATCGACGAACAACGCGGGCACTAGCGTCAGCGCCGTTGCCCCGGCGCCCGCCGCCGTTGGCCTGGCGCCAGGCACTGCTGCCGAACCGGCGACAGCAACCGATCTGGCGGCGGCAGCCCGAGCATCGGCCGACCAGGCACGCCCTAACCGCGAGCGCCGGCCGTCGTTCGAAGATGAAGATCTTATTCGAAGCCCCGAGCAATTCATGGCGATGCTCAATCGCCGCGGCGCCCAGGGGACAACATTATGGCTGGCGGCGGGGAGCGAGCTTGATCTCCCGGTTGTGCCAATTGATGGCCCCGGCAAAGTTCAAATTCTGGCGGCGCCCGGCGGCAGACGGCCCCGAGTGCGGTTCCGGGCCACCCAGAACACGCCACGCACTCCGGCTGAGTGGTCGGTGATGTTCAATCTCCGGTCGGGCTCGCTCCATATGCAGGGTATCGATCTGGTCATTCCCGATCAGGAAATCGTCGGCGCCCGGCGGCCGGCGGTTGTCGGAATCTTGCCGGGGGCCGAGCTCACCCTGACCGATTGCACAGCGACTGTGGCGGCCAGCCAGCTCGGGGCTGCCCTGTTCGTCGTCCAGCCAGTAGTAACCCCGCGGAGCCTTCAGGCGGCCGACCCCGTCTCCGCCCCCAGCGCGGTCATTCGGATTCGCGACTCTTTCCTGCGGTCGAGGGGCGAGGGCGTGACAGTCGCCTCGGGACGCAAGGTCGATATTCAGTTCTCGAACATGCTCGTGTGCACCGAGGGGAGCCTTGTCCATGCCTTCGGCGAAACCCGCGCCGGCCGGGCCGATTCTCCCTCGGTCAAGCTGCGTCTCGATCATGTCACAGCCTTGATGAAAGGCGGCCTACTCCACCTCGACAGTAGCCGCAACGCCGACGAGGTCGAACTCCCGTTTGCCTCGATCGAAGCCGAGAACTCCATTCTCAGCACGGCCAATCGCGACGTGCCCCTGTTCAAGCTCGATCGAAATGAACACGGCGACGACTTTGACAAGATTCACTGGTCGGGACGCAAGGTTGCGTATGATCATATTCAAACATATCGAACAGACGAGGTGCACCAGACGGGTGTCTCACCGACGATCTACGACCGGCCAAACTGGTCGACCGCGTTCCGCCCCACCGACGAATCGCCGATCCTGACCGAGCTGAAGTTTCTCAAGACTCTCGATCCAAACCGCGGCGCGTGGCAGCTCGATCGCGACGACTTCAAGCTCGCGCCGAAAGCCGCGACAACCGATAACGGGCCCGATCTCGATCGGGTGCCCGCAGCGCCCCCCACCGCCGATCTATGATGGATGCCGCGGTTCTTCAATCGCCGGGGAGTCATACTGGACTCGTGGTGTTTCGCCGCGCGGACCTCGCGATTTCGTCTCGTCTTTGGTTCCCTGGTGAGCCGTCTTGCCCTCGGTGAGCATCGAGGCTCGATCGATCGATCAGGCAATTTCGTTATTGAGATTGATCATTTGATCGAGCATTTGCCTGGCTCGCGCCGTGTTTCCCGTCGAAAGACACTTGTGGACAGCATCGAGACGGTCGCGCTGATCCGCTCGGAACGGGACGGCAGCCCCTGGCGGCGGCGGATCGGGCACGATTTTCGCGACAATGGCGTCGATCAGTTGTTCAATTCCGCTGCCGGTGAGTGCCGAGACCCGCACCGCCGGGGCAGATGGTAGCGCGGGGCTGATGACTGGCCACGCCGGGGGAAGGTCGGATTTGTTGGCGACGATCAGAGCGCCTGGATTTGCGGCGATCAAGTCGTGATCCGCGGCTTCGAGCCGGCAGGATCGATCGAGCACGAGGACAACGGCATCGGCCCTCAGGTGTTCACGCCGGGCCCGCTCCATTCCCATGATTTCGACCGGGTCGGATGACGTGCGCAGGCCGGCCGTGTCGGTCAGCTTGACGGGCCAGCCGTCGAACGCGGTCATGAACGAGACGACGTCTCGCGTGGTCCCGGGCGTCGGGTCGACGATCGCCCGACTGAATCCGACGAGAGTATTGAATAAGCGGCTCTTTCCCACGTTGGGCCGGCCAGCGATCGCGACTCTCCATCCACCAACCAGCCGGCCGCCAACCCTGGCCCGGCCGATCAGCGTTTCGAGTTCGGCGATGGCGCGGCCGGGTTCAGTGTCGATCAGGAATTGAAGCGAAATGAGGGCCGTGCGCAGTGCCCCGCGCATCTGGTCGAGCAAGATCTCCGCCGTGCGAAGGGTCGAGGTCCGCGCCAGGTCGACGCACGCGTCGCTGGAGAATGGGTCCTGCTCGAACTGGCCGGGAACGGGAACGCAATCCGACGCCACGGCGCCGGCTGCGCTCGAAGGCCTCAGACACCATGGCGAGAGCCGACGCTCCGCCGTGGCATTGAATCTCGACGACAGGAGCTGGCTCGTCGAGCACGACGACCACGACCTCATCGCCGAGGCCGCGTCCGATCCGGCCCAATTTTAGCGTACCGCGCGGAGACTCGAAAAGCGTTCCACCACGCTGCGGCCTGAAGACCACGCTGGTGATTTCGATTGCGTGCCGACCCCAGACGCGCAGCACGGCGATCGCACCACGGCCAGGCGCTGTGATCGGGCAAAAGTAGGCCGCGTCTCGGGTCGGCTCGGGCTCTGGCCGAGGCGTCTCGGAGTGCGAGAAGTGTCGATCTGGCATCGGAACCCAGGTGTCTAGATGGGGGCGCGCTCCTCGGCCGGACGCAAGCGAGGAGGTCAAGCGCCTGTTCTTCAATTATATTGCTGGTCGTCCTGGCTTTGGGCACCCGAGTAGTTGCGCAGGCCGGAAAGCTCGACGATCACCGTTCCTGACCCCAGGCTTCCCGGGGTCGGGTGCTTGTCGGGAACATACTTGAATGTGGCATCGCCGAGAGCCATGCCCCAGTTGTCCACGCTCGTCGGCGGCCCGAGACTGCCGGGAGTACCCGGCGAAGGAGCCAGGTTGCCGGCAGCCGTGAAGTAGTTTGCCGGGTAATTGGAAGAGCCCGGCAGTGCCCCGCCCGTTTCGGCGAATGCGGTCGAGCTGGGGGAGTTCGCGTCGGTCACGAAGTAAAGATGCGTCGGCAAACCGTTGACCTCGCTGGTCGTCGGTCCTTCGAGATACAAGATCAGGTCGGTCGAATTTTGCAGGTAGTTGCTGCCGACCAGATTGATCGTGCCATAGACCGCCTGGGAGGAGTTGGTTGGCTCGAACACGACAAACTGAAAGTGCATTCTCTGCGAGATATTGCTGGTCATCGGCTTCCCGAAGCCGTGGATCGTGAGGGCCTGCGTGTTGAACCGTCCGGGTCCGATCGTGTATCGTCCGACCCCCTTGGCCACGAACGATTCACGTTCGACCTCGACCGCGGTGGGTTGCGGCGTGCCCGCGGGATAGAGATACGGCACGAATTTCTGAACGTCGGGCGCCGGATAATGTTTGCCTGGCAGGTTCGGGCCCAACGGTTGCGACGACATCAGCGCGCGTGTCTCCAAACATTCACAGGCGAGCGCGAATTCGCGGCGCGGCGAGTGCGGTCGGCCAACGCGATTCCTGGCAGTTATCTCACGCATTGAAGACCACTCCTTCCAGGCATGCCCACTACGAATTCACCTTGGCGATCGGGTTGACGACCTGGCTTACGTTGATCAGTCCCTGGAAGAAGACGGCGACCTTTCCGGAGCCCATTGTCCCGGGGCGGGGGTGGGCGTCGGGCGTCCATTTGATCGTGAGTGTCCCGGCCCCCTGGGTGAATTCCTGGGCGCGGCGTAGCCCCCAGCGCTGGCATTCGCATCATATGTCCACGTCAGGTGCGTCGGCAGTGCATTCGGGTCGGATCCAGGGCCGGGCGTGGCCGCGAGGTCGAGGATCACCGTGCTCCCCGACTGAAGGAGGTCTTGAGGAAAGAGACCCGCGACGCCGGTCACCTGGTTGGCATAAGGGTTTCCGGGCGTCGGCGTCGCCGATGGGTCGGCCGGTGGGAAGAGTTCGAGATTCAACTTCCCCTTGAGAAATTGGTTCGATCCGCCGGAAACCGCATAGGCGTGGATCGTGCTGGCTCGATCAGAGAATCGCGGGGCACCCACCGTGTACTGGCCCTGCCAGGCGGCCGTGAATGACTCGCGTTTGATCTCGTGAGCCGTCGGCGTCATGGGAGAGCCTGAGTTGGGTCCGTAAAGCAGCGGTACGAATTCCTGGATGATGTTTGCATTGACGACGTCGGTTGTGGGGCTGGGGTCGGCCTTCATGACCTGGGCTTCCAGGTCGCTCCCATGGGGGCCCAGAGTTATTGGACGTGCCGTTTCGAGCGCGCCTGCCAAACCCGAAAGCAGGCCGCGGCCTTCGAGGCCCTCGACTGAGAGGCGGCGACGGTGCCATCGTCGAGAGCGGGGATCGCTGATTCGCATCAACCAACTCCTCTTCAATTGATCCCCTTGTAAATCGGATTGAGCACGCCCGTTGTATTGATCAACCCCTGGACCCGGACGACAACCTGCCCCGCCTGGCTGACAACCCCGTGGCGCCCCTGGTCTGGCATGTATTTGATGTCGACGACCCCAGTTCCTTGATTGAACGCGACGGCACCGCCGTTGCCGCCGATCTGGTTGAGAGCCCGGCCCGTGGCGGCGTTGGTCACCGTCGCCGGCGTCGTCGTGTAGGCTGGCGTTGAGTCAATTCCGCCAGAGACGCCATTAGGATCGATGGTGAACTGCAAATGCGAGGGCAGGCCGTGGTCAAGTGCCGTCGGATCGTTGCTGGCGACGCCCGGCGCATTGGTCGTTTCCGCGAAGAGCACGGTGCCTGACTGGAGAATGTTGGCCGAGAACACGCTCATCAACCCGGCGACCCGGCCCGCCACGGGGTCGAGCGATGTCGGCGTGGCCGTCGGATCGGCGGGCGGAAAGAGCAAGATCTGCGCGCGGCCGCTCAGAAACTGACTCGAGGCCGCCGACCGCCCGTTGCTGTAAATATGGATTGTTGCCGATTGATCAGAGAAGCGCGGTGGGCCAATCGTATAATGGCCCGTGAATTCGACCCAGAAGGTTTCTCGCTTGACTTCGCGGGGCGTCGGCTGGGGCACGGCATAGGTTCCAGCCGGAAACGTCTGGTTGCCGACAGTGGTGGGTGTCGTTGTCGTGACCGGCGTGTAGAGCTGGCTGGCCAGGGATTGGAGGTAACTCTCGTCGACCCATGGAGGAATTCCCGCCGAATGACTCGCGGTGGTGCCCAGATCTGAATTCGAGATGGCGGCGCTGGTGCTCGTGTTCTTTTCCACCACGAGGTTGAGGTTGGGACCATTACTCTTCTGCGCGCTCGCGTGCACCGCGACACCCAGCGCCGAGGGCACGTCGCGGACCTCCAGCCGCTCGAGTGCGGGGTGGCAAGATCGTGAAAGTTTCTTTGTCGTCATGAGCCTACGGTCCTTTGTGGGCGCCGTTTCGGTCGAGGCCAGGCCCGTTTGTCGGGTGTCGTGCGGGCACTTCGAGGCCGCTCGCTCCCTGCGTGGAGCGATCAACGACGTGATTTCATTGCGACCGTGGAGAAAGGTTACGGGAGGACTCGCTCGCCCACCGCTGTATTCAGGTCGAGGATGGCCTGCCGATGGCGGACCATGGCGTCGCGATAGGCCTTCACCTGATCGTTGAAGTTCTGTTGTGCATCGAGGTAATCGAGCGCACTGGACTGTCCAAGCTTGAATCGTGTGAACGCAGCGTCGCGCACCTTCGTTGACTCCGGGATGATCTCCTTCCGAAAGTCAGCGACGGCAACCGCGCTCTGTTCCAGCTCGAGCACCGCATTGAGAACGTCGTTGACGACAACCCGCTCAGCGCTCGCGACCTGAATTTCGCTCTGCGTCTGGTTGATCTTGGCGCGGGTGACGTTCCCCTGGTTGCGGTTATAAAGCGGAACGGTCACGGTCACGCCGAGCGTCCATGAATAAGCGCTGGGAACACCGAGGTAGGTGTTGTTCTGGAAAGTATATGGCTGGTAGAGAACATAGGCGTCGGGATAGGCGTTGGCCTTGGCGAGCTTCAGATCGGCCTGGGCCCGCCGTACACCAAACTTCCAGGCGAGCAGGTCGGGCCGCTCGCGCGATGGCTCTCTTGACGAGCTCGTCCCTGGAAACGGGAAGCTCCTGGACTCGGCCGACCGGATCGTAAACGTCGAGTTTTTCGACGTCTTCGAGTGGCATGTTGAGCAACAGCGCGAGCGCACGGTTCGCCGTGGTCTTGGCCTTTCTCGATTCCTTGACTTGAAGCTGTGCTCGGTACACGTTGGCCTTCACCGCGTCGAAATCGGATTCCTGAATCTGGCCATCGCGGTACAGTTGCTCGGTCAGGGTGCGCAGTCTCGTGATCCCTGACAGATAAACCTCGCTGAACTTGAGCGTCAAGCCGGCCGATACAACGCCTTCATAGACCGTATAGAGGTTATCGATCTGATTTCGAACCGCGTCGCGCAACTGGGCCTCGACCACACTTTTCGCTTCGCGTGCCGAGGCCGTGCGTGCGGCGCGCTTGAACGACAGGTCCAGCGGGTAATTGATGTTGATGTCACTCTGCGGTGGACCGCCGGGCCGCAAGAACGAGAAGTGTCCGTACGGGATGAGCTGCGTGTCGGCATAGAAGATCGGATTCGCGCGGAGATTTGCCGTCAGAACGTCGGCGTCAGCCATCGGGATTTCGAGTTTGGCGGCAATCAGGTCGAGATTCTCGCTGACGAGCTGATTGATCGCGGCGTCGATATCCATGTTGCCGGGCGTTCCGTAATCGACGAAATTCGCGGGCAGCTCGAGTTCGCCATACTGCGTCGACTGCACTGGCGCCGTGCTCTGGGTGATCGTCGTCTGCGCACCACGGACGCGTACGACGGGAACGCCCGGAGTGGAAGAGCGCTCGCCGGGATGTGGCTTCCAAAACTCCCCGCGCGGCCGCTGAACGGCGCGTTCGACGGCGAGCCGAAATCGGGAAACGCCGCAGCGCCCAAAGGCTGACCGACGGCACTCGAGCCCCCCGCGGCCCCGGGTGGCGCGCCGACGTCGAATTGCGGTCCTTGTGCCCACGCCCTTGACGGCTGCATCAGCGAAAGTGCCGACAGAACGGCCGCCAATACAATGGCGCGATCGTGGCGTTTCACCACACGATAGTCCATTCCGATCGACCTCCTGTCGTTCGGACGACGACATTGTCGGCGCCGGCCCCGAGCCAGCTCGATTACCACCTCGAAGTGCCGTCTATTCGGTTTCCAGCTCGCCCCGGCTCGCCGGTCATCGTGACCTTGATCGTCCGGACCATTCGCGAATGAATGGACCGATCGCGCGGCGACCGAGTGAGGTTCATGAAGTTAAGATCGGACCCGGGACGGCTGAACTTTCGGATTATCGTGCAAAGTTGTCGTGATCCGCACATTCCTGGCAGCCGGCAAACTCGCTATGATCCTCCTTGGCCGCGAATCACAGTGGCATGGCATGAACGAGACCGATCAAAACAAGGTCGGGAACAACCGTCGCCACCTCCCCCTCAACGTACTTTGCAAGGATGTGTGCATCACCTCCTGCCCAGACGATCCAGGGCGCCTCGCCAAGGTCGCGTTCCTGACGCACGAGTAACTCGCGTACCGTGCCGACGCTGCCCCAGAAAACGCCTGCGGCGAGCGAGCTGACGGTTCCACGGCCCCAGGCTGGGGGGCAGTGGTCGAGATCGAAAGTACGCGTGTCGATCAGCGGAATTTGTGCAGCCCGCAGGTGCAGGGCACGCGCGGCGGTCGGCAGGCCGGGAGCGATTGCGCCGCCTTGCCACACTCCGCGGGCCGTGACGCGTTCAACCGTGATGGCGGTCCCGCAGAGGACGACGAGTCCGGGTCGGTCTATCTCCATGAGCCGCGTTGCGGCGAGCACGGCGAGGGCGCGATCGGCGCCCCCGGTCTCGGCCCCTTCGACGTCTTTCGCGACCGGCACTTCCGAGGCAGCGAGAAACCAGGTCTTCCGAACGACGGCCCTTGCTTCCAGAAACGCCGAGAGCTCGGACGCCAGCGGCGGATTGACCGACGAAATGGTCCAGGACGAGGGCTGTCGAGAGAGCGCCGGCGATTCTGACCACGCCGCTTGCCACGCGGACGTCTCGAGGGGCAGCGCCACGTGCTCGATCAGGCGGCCGTTGTCGTCGACGCGCGCCGACTTGAGCCGGCTGTTACCGACATCCGCAACGAATCGGTTCACGTTCACGGCTCAGGTGCCTGGCGCCGAGACGGTGGCGAGCAAAGACGGAGCGGCCGCGGTCGTGACGGCTTTTTCGTCCGGCTTTTTTCGCTCTTCGAGCATCTCGGCGACACGGTGAATCAATCGCGGAATGCCCTGCCCCGTCACGGCCGAGATCGCCATCGCATCGCGGCAGAGCGCGGCCGTGATTCGCGCGTGCGCTTCGGCGGCGCCGGTCACGTCCAGCTTGGTGATGACCAGGAGTCTCCGGGCGCTCGGCCAGGGCCGCGCTATATTGAACCAGCTCGTTGCGGATCGTCCTGTAGTTTTCGACCGGGTCGGAGCCGTCCATCGGTACGGCCTCGAGTAAATGCACCAGGATGGAGGTTCGCTCGACGTGGCGGAGAAATTCGTGGCCAAGCCCGTGGCCGGCGTGCGCGCCTTCGATCAATCCTGGAATATCGGCGACCACGAAGTTGTGCTCGGCCGCGACAACGGTTCCGAGGTTGGGATACTTGGTCGTGAACGGATAATCGGCGATTTCAGGGTGAGCACGCGAGATGCGCGATAGCAGCGTCGACTTTCCGGCGTTCGGAAGTCCGATCAGGCCGACGTCGGCGATGACCTTGAGCTCCATGGTGATCCACCGCGCTTCACCGGGCAGGCCTTTCTCAACCTGCCGCGGTGCCCGGTTGGTCGACGACTTGAAGTGGGCGTTACCGTGCCCCCCTCGGCCGCCACGCGCCACGACGACTTTCTCTCCCGGAACATTGAGGTCACGCAACAAGTAGCCCCGGTCGCGGTCACGCACCAGGGTTCCCACCGGCACCTCGATGATCAGGTCGTCGGCCCCGCGCCGAAGCAGTCCGAGCCCTGGCCGTGCTCGCCACGCTCGGCCAGCCAGTGGCGCTGGTGCGAAAGATGCGCGAGATTGGTGTGGCCCTGCGAGGCAACGATCACGACGCTCCCACCATGGCCGCCGTCGCCGCCGTTGGGCCCACCCCGTGGCGCGTATTTTTCGCGCCTGAAGGCGAGGCACCCGTTGCCGCCAGCCCCGCCCTGAACAAAAATGGCCACGCGATCGACGAACATGGATTTCCTTTATCGACCTTGGCTGCCGTCAGCTCTTGGCCGCGGCAGACGTTTCGAGCGGAATAACATTGATTCGCCGGCCGCCCCGGTCAAACATCACCTTGCCGGCGATCGTCGAAAAAATCGTCCAGTCGCGGCCAACGCCGACATTCTTGCCGGGCTGCCACCGCGTGCCGCGCTGGCGGCAGAGGATACTCCCTGGCTTCGCGAGCTGGCCTCCGAAGAGCTTGATCCCCAGCATCTGCGGGTTCGAGTCGCGGCCGTTGCGGCTCGAGCCTTGTCCTTTTTTATGAGCCATGAAACGATGATCCGTTAGCAAGCGTGGTGGATAGATAGCCCAGCGCGAACCGTAAGACTGGGTCGACAACTCGATCAAAGCCGCAGTGGGTCGGTGGCGCGCATACGTTTGATCGCGAATCTTCTAAGATATCGGAAAGGCTGGCTGGCAGGCAAGGCTTTCCTGGCGTGGACACCCGGCAGTCAGTGTGGCCGTCGCGGTCGATCTTCCTCGTCAGTCGTCACCCTCTTGAGTTCCCGACGCTTGAAAATGCGACTTTCACGGCGCGGCGCGTCCGGTCGGAGCTTCCATGGCGGAACAGCGGCAAGCGGTTGTCCTTCTGAGTGGCGGGCTCGATTCGGCCACGGCCCTGGCCGAGGCGCGGGAGGCCGGCTTTGTTCTCAACGCGTTGACGGTGCGCGTACGGTCAGCGCCATGCCATCGAACTTGAGGCCGCACGGCGGGTCGGCCGCGCGATGTGCGTGGCGCGGCACGTCGAGCTCGAAATCGACCTTCGTGCCTTCGGTGGCAGTTCGCTCACGGCCGATCTCGAAGTCCCCAAGGATCGCACCGACGCCGCGATGGCTCACGGTATCCCCACGACCTATGTCCCGGCACGAAACACGATTTTCCTGTCGCTGGCCCTGGCCTGGGCCGAAACGCTCAATGCCTTTGACATCTGGGTTGGCGTCAATTGCGTGGATTACTCAGGTTACCCCGACTGCCGCCCGGAGTTTCTTCGGGCGTTCGAGACACTGGCGAATCGAGCGACACGCGCGGGTGTCGAAGAACAGGGCCGCTTCCGGGTTCATGCGCCCTTGCTCTACCTCAACAAGGAAGAGATCATCACGCGCGGGCAGACTCTTGGCGTCGATTACAGCCTGACACATAGTTGCTACGATCCCACCGCGGACGGCCTGTCGTGCGGGCGTTGCGATTCATGCACGATCCGCCGCCAGGCCTTCGCGCGGCTGGGCCTCGAAGATCCGATTCGCTACGCTGACGCGCGACGATAATTGCCGCCGACGGACCCACAGACTGGCCTGCCGGGCTCACCAGTAGACCCACTCATAAGGAGGGTCGGCGAGCTGGATTTCTTTTTCGTGCAGGTTGCGTTCATCGCCACGGCGGATGTAGTCGATTCGCAGGGTCTTGTATTTGACCGTGGGTTTGCCGCCGCTCGGCGACGGCGTTTCCTTGTAGCCGTCGGACAGGCCGCGGACATAAATGCTGAATCGGTCAGCGTGCGGATCCCAGCGGTCCCAGGTGGCGACGCCGAATACCGCGTCGTCGACGTGGGGCTTGGTGCTCGGCGGAATCACGCCCATCGCGTTGACGGCGCCGAGAAGCGGAATCGTTGCATCCTCACGGGTCTGGATGTGCGGGATCGCCTCGGGCACGACATTGTCTTCAAATTTTTGGCCAGCCTCGTTGACCATGACGAATTGCGGCACGAACATCCGCGGCTTGCCCGTCCGGTTCACGACCCGGTAATAAAGGTAGTGAATCTGGCGGCGCCCCTTGCCGGGGATGTCGACGGTCTTGATGCGAAGCGGCTTGAACGCGAAGTCGAGAACCCAGATGCCGTCTTTGTCGCGTGGCAAGAGCGACGCGTTGACCATCTGCACGTTGAACAAAGGCCGGTCATGAGGCACCGGAATCGTGTGCAGGTCAGGAACGAGCTTGGCGGGCGGCACCTCCTCGGGGCTCGCGAGCTTCTCCTCCTCCTGGGCCGAGAGGCCGCGGGGCCAGGCGAACCCGACGGCGAAGATCATTGCAATCAACCACCATCTTACGGCGTGGACGGGCTCGAATTCAGCCCTCCAGAAGTGGATCGACACGGTATCGTCTCCCCAGGGGTCGGGTGAGTTGTGGTGTGGAAGCGCTCGCTTGGCTCGGATCGGGGTGCGACCGGAAATGAACGCCCGATCCGGATGGCCGCGTTGTATCTCAGAATATCGTTTTCGGTCAAGCTGAGTTCTCTTCATCTTAGGGAAAGTAGTGAACCAAGTGAAGTCAAAAAACCAGAACCGGCGATCGCCCATGGGCATCAAAGCCGATAGGCAGGGTTGAAAGGATCGAAATGATTATTACAATGGCGCTTATTCCATTAGGCAATCACGCAACAGGATCGGATTGGCGCAAGGGAGGGACTGTGTTGCTCGAGCGTTTCTTTCGGCTTCACGTAATGGTGGGCACCCTCTTCCTGACCGCGGCCTCCATGCTCTGGGCGGGCGAATTCGAAGTGGTGATGTTGAAGGATGGGCAGCGTGTCACCGGCGAGATCGTCGCTGACAAGCCCAATGCCCTTTATGTCGACCTCGGTTACGACATCATTCGAGTGCCCCGCGATCAGGTCCTCCGCCGCGCCAAGATGACCGACGCGCCTGGTGCCGCAAAGCCGGCGGCCCGCACGGCGGAACTCGATTCCTCGGGCTTTTACACGACGGGCGATCTCAAGCCGCTTCCGGTCAAGGAGCTCGTCGGCAAGTTTGGCGAGGCGGTCATCTCGATTGAAACTCCTTCCGGCAAGGGGTCGGGCTTCATCATCAACAAGGAAGGTTATGCGATCACCAATGCCCATGTTATTCAGGGCGAGACGCGGGTCGCGGCCATCCTCTACATGAACGTGCCCAGTGGTTTCGCGCGGCGGCGTATCGAGGATGTCGAGATCGTGGCGCTCAACCCGTTTTTCGATCTGGCGTTACTTCGTCTGCCTCTTCCCGCCGACGTGAAACCCAGCCATGTCGTTCTGGGTAGTGACGACGATGTCAACGCGGGCGACGCGGTTTTCGCCGTTGGCAATCCCCTGGGCCTCGAGCGGTCGGTCACGCAGGGAATCGTGAGTAACCGCAGCCGCAACCTCGAGGGCCAGCTCTTTCTGCAAACCGACACGGCGATCAACCCGGGTAATTCGGGCGGACCGCTGTTCAACCAGCGTGGCGAGGTGATTGGCGTCACCAGCCGCGGGATCGCGGCGTTTTTCGCCGATAATCTGGGCTTTGCAATTCCGGTCTATTATGTCAAGCAGTTTGTCAATCATCGCGAAGCCTTTTCGTTTGACAAATCCAACCCCAACAGTGGTTATCGTTACCTCGACCCGCCACGCCGCCAGAAGACGGGTTCGCCGGCCGGCCTGAGGGACCGATCGAACAATGCCAGATCGCCGGTGAAGCCGGCGGATGACTCGTCCGAGCCGGGCGCTCCAAAAAGGTAGAAATAAAATAGATCGTCGAGCGCATGTGAGCGTCGCCGGTGAAGTGAATCCGATTGCGATTGCGAACGCGAATGACGACGGGCGGCTCGTCGCCCGCCGGCGCTTCAGGCTGGTTGCTTGAAGCGCACTGATGGGGACCGGCACTTTCACCGGGACCCAGGTCGATTTCCCTCCCTTCCTCAACGAATGAAGGGTGCTGGCTGTTAATGGAGTTTTCTCATATGCACACGGCGCAGCGGGCGATTCGCCGCTTGGCCTTCACTGGATGGTTGGGGCTCGTCGCACTGGCCGGGCTCCCCGCGCAAGTGGCTCTGGCCGCGGCGCCTCCCGAGAAGATCGTTCCCGACAGCACGATCTTGTTTTTCAAGCTCAACGACGCCAAAGCGTTTGGAGCCGCGTTTCGCAACAGCCAGTACGGGCAAATCTGGAACGATCCGTCCCTCAAGGATTTTCGCGAAGAGCTCGGCCACCGGATGGACGAAGGCTCGAAAACGCTCAAGGACCGAATCGGTCTGACCATGAAAGAGCTGTTCCAGATTCCTCGAGGTGCGCTGACGATCGCCGTGCTGGGTCGTGAAGACGCCAACCTGCCGGCCGCCATGGTCGTGATGGCCGACGCCGGCGAGAATCAGCAGAAGCTGGAAGAAGCCCTCGAACGCGGAGCCAAGCAGGCCGAGGAAGCCGGCGCCAAGTCGTCGACCGAATCGTTCAATGGCCTCACGCTCCACATTGTCGTGCCTCCCCCCAAGAAGGAGGAGCCCAAGGAAGACAAGGAAAAAGACAAGGACAAACCCAAGGACCGCGACGTGCCGCGGCCGCCGCTGGTCTGGACCAATGCAAAGAGCCTCTTTTTCATCGGCAGCGATCCCGATGTCGTCAAGGATCTGGCGGCGCATCGCGACGGCCGCGAAAACTCGCTCAGCGGCAACGAAAACTTCGTGAAAACGCTCGCGAAGACCGACGCCGCCAACGGGCAGGCCGTCTGGTACGTCGACCTCGCGAAGGTGATCAAGCTGATGATTGGCGCGAGTGGTCCGGCCAACGATCCCCAGGCCGCTCAGGCCCAGGTCCTGGCCAAGGAGCTTGGCGTGTTCGGGCTCAAGTCGGTCGGCGGTTCGATCAGCCTGGGTGCGGGAAATTATGACAGTCAGACCAAGACGTTCTTCAACGCGCCGCGGCCCGTGGAGGGCTTGCTCAAGGTGTTCTCCTGGCCGGCGATCGCATTGCGGCCCGAGTCGTGGGTGCCGGCCACCGTCGCCACCTATCAGACAGTGAGTTTCGACCTCGATAATGCCTACGTCGCGCTCGAAGAGCTCGTCAACAAATTTCAGGCGGGCATGATCAACATCGTCGAACAACAGCTTGTCGGGCCCGAAGGCGGCCAGCCTCTCAGTATCAAGAATGACGTTTTCGGCCCGCTCGGCGATCGGGTCACGCTGATCACCGACTACAAGAAGCCGCTCAAGGAAGACAGCCAGCGCATGCTCGGGGCCATTGCTCTCGAAAACGCCAAGGCCTTTCAAAATACGCTGACGCGCCTTCTGCAAATCAGCGGCGCGCGCGCCGAAGACGCGTGAATTTCAAGGCACGACAATCTATGATTTCGACGTGACGCTGCCCAACGCCCCACAGGGCAACGCGGCCGCGGCGGGGCTCAAAGGCCCGATCAGCGTGGCCATCGCCAAGGAAACGCTCTTCCTGACGACCGACACGACGCTGCTCGAACAGGTCTTGCGACCTGGCAATCCGTCGCTCGCCGACAGCACCCCCTATCAGACTGTCGCCAAGGAATTCCCTGAAAAGATGAGTGGAATGAGCTATTCTCGGCCCGATGAATCGGCCCGGCTCAGCTTCGACATGGTCAAGAATGGCTCGTTCGGCAAAGCCGTCGACCAGGCCATGGCCGCCCGCCAGGGCCGCGAAATGCCCAACCTCAGCAAGATGCTGCCGATCGAAAAACTGCCCGATTTCTCCGCCTTGAGCAAATACCTTTCGCTCGGAGGCGGTTCGAGCATCATGGATGACGACGGCCTCACCCTGACGGGCTTCACGCTCAGGAAGTCAAATCCCTGATCGATCCCCGAAAACGCCGGTGAGCTCTTCGGCCGCCAGGCGTGAAAGCCGGCGGCCGGAGCGACGTCTTTCTTTCTTCAAGCAGCGGCGGCGGGCTCGACTAACGCGAGCCTGCCGCCGTCTCTTTCGTTCGACCTGGTCGTCAACCGCCCGGCTGAACACCGCATTCATTCACGAATTCACCTCATTGATTTCGACCGGGGGATCAAGAGCCCGTGTCGACCCCAATCCAGACGGTCGCGGCACCTCGCTTCATCCTCGTCCGCGGCCTCCGTACGCACAACTTGAAGGCCATCGACCTCGACCTGCCCGTCCCCGGCCTGATCGCCGTCACGGGTGTCAGCGGCGCGGGCAAGAGCTCGCTGGCGATCGACACGCTGTACGCCGAAGGCCAGCGCCGCTATGTCGAGACGTTTTCGCCCTACACCCGACAGTTTCTGGCGAAGCTCGATAAACCCGACGCCGATCGCATCGAAGGCATCCCGCCGGCGATCGCCCTGAGCCAGGGGCACGCTCGGCAGTCGGGACGGAGCACGGTCGGCACGATCACCGAGATTCACGATGCCCTCGCTCTCGTCTATGCCCGCGCCGGCGAGGTCATTTGCCGGAACTGCGGGCGTCCGGTCGTGCCGTCGTCGCCGGCCTCGGTCGCACGGGCTATCGAAGCGTGGGACGCCGGGGTTCGTTATGAAATCGCCTTTCCGGTTGATGTTCTGCCCGGGAGCGATCGGGGAGCGCTCGCACGTTCGTTGCGTGCCCAGGGTTTCACGCGGCTGCGCATTGGCGGTCTGCCGGTCACGCTCGACGATGCCGATCTCACGTTGGCCGACGGCCTGGTCGTCGACGTGATCGTCGATCGCCTGATTCGAGGCAAGGATCCGATCGACCGGCGCACCGACTCGATCGAAACCGCGTTTGACAAGGGCATGGGCCGCTGCCGGATCCTCGCTGGTGATGATGTCAGCACGTATCTCCGCGGCTGGCGCTGCTCGCACTGCGGAACCGACCACATCGAGCCCCAACCCGCCCTCTTTCGCTACAACAGTGCTCTGGGGGCTTGCCCCGTCTGCGAGGGCCTTGGCCAGACGATGGAGCTCGATCTGGCGCATCGTGCCAGACCCGTCGCTCACAATCCGCCAGGGGGCAATCGCGCCCTGGGCGGCCGCGGGCTACCAGCGTTTTCTCCGCGCCCTTCTCGACGCGTCGGCCGCTGCTGGCATTCCGGCCGACGTGCCGTTTCGCGATCTCTCGGCCGAGCAGGTCGAGCGTGTGTTGAACGGCGTCGCCGGTCGGCCGTTCACGGGCGTCAGGGCATTCTTCCGAGGGCTCGAACGGCGCGCGCCAGGCGCTGAATGTGCGCGTCTTCCTGAGGCGGTGGCGACGCTATCGCACCTGCCCGGGCTGCCAGGGCGCGCGATTGCGGCCCGAGGCACTCGCCGTCAAGCTCGTGGGACACGATATCGCCGCAATCTCCAGGCTCACGATTCGCGACGCGTGCAAACTGGTCGACGCCTTGAAAAAGGACCTCATGCAACGACCGGCGCGGCCCCGCTCGTTTCGCGCCTCGAGCGCCGTCTCGCCTACCTCGAGGAAATCGGTGTCGACTACCTCACGCTCGACCGCGCGGCCGCGACGCTGTCGGCCGGCGAGCTGCGGCGCGTCGGTTTGACCAAGACGCTCGGCTCGGGCCTGGTCAACACGCTCTATGTGCTCGACGAGCCGACGCTCGGTCTGCATGCGCAAGACGTCGGCAAACTGATCGCGATCGTCGAGCGGCTTCGCGACCAGCGGAACACGGTGGTGGTCGTCGAGCACGACGACGATTTCATCCGAGCCGTCGATCACATTGTCGACCTCGGCCCCGGTGCCGGTGCCGCGGGCGGCCAGGTTCTCTACAGCGGGCCCGTTTCGGGGCTCATCAAGGTGGAAGGATCGCCCACGGCCGACTTCTTGAGCGGGCGGAAACGAGCCGCCACGCCACGGTCGCGCCGCCCCCAGACGGGCCGCCGCGCGCGGTTGTCGGGCGCCAGCGGCAACAATTTGAAGGCCGTGGACGTCACCTTTCCGCTCGGCCTGCTGTGCGTCGTGACCGGCGTCAGCGGGGCCGGCAAGAGCACGCTCGTCGAGGAAACCCTCTATCCGGCGCTGCGGTCGCGGATCGCCGCCGACGGCGATGTCGCGGCGCCCTTTGGCGACCTCATGGTCGACGATGACAATATCGCCGATGTCGTCTTTCTCGATCAAGGTCCGCTCGGCCGCTCCGCGCGTTCCAACCCCGCCACGCATCTCGGCGTCTTCGACGAGATTCGCAAGACATTCGCGGCGACCCACGAGGCGAAGCTTCGCGACTACGACGCGGGCCGCTTCAGCTTCAACGTCGACGGCGGTCGTTGCAACGCCTGCCAGGGGCGCGGGTTCATCACGATCGACATGCAATTCTTGCCCGACGTGCTGATTCGTTGCCCGGAATGCCTGGGTACTCGCTATCGTCCGGAGGTTCTCGAGATCACCTATCGCGGCAAGAATATCGCCGAGGTGCTCGACCTGACGGCCCGAGAGGCCTTTGGATTCTTCCGCAATCGCCCGAAAGTCCAGCTCCGGCTCAGGCCGCTCCTCGATATCGGCCTCGATTATCTGCGGCTTGGTCAACCCGTCTCGACGCTCTCCGGCGGCGAGGCGCAGCGGCTCAAACTGGCCGGGTTCCTCGCGCGGTCGACCAACGCACTCAAGCGGCCAGGGGCGGCGCCTCATATCGTTTTTCTCCTCGACGAGCCGACCGCCGGCTTGCATCCGATGGATATCGCCAGGTTACTCGAAACGCTCAACGCCCTGATCGATCGCGGCCACTCGGTGATTGTCATCGAACACAACATGGCCCTGATCGCGGCCGCCGACTGGATCATCGACATGGGCCCGGGCGCCGGCGAAAATGGCGGCCGCGTGGTGGCCCTGGGAACACCCGAGGACGTCGCGCAGACCCAGACTCCCACGGGACGCGTCCTCGCGCGAGGCTCGCTCGCCACGTGGCGCCGTGAGTCGGCACGCGGCACGGCCAGCGCCTCGCCGGCCAGTTAAAGTCTGTCCCGGAAGCAGAGAAGTCATGGGCCACGATGAGCCGTCTCCCTGTCGGTGCCTGGTCCTTTTAATGAACTCTCGACGCATGAACCCGTGAAAGGTAGTGCCCGTACGCATTGCTTCCCGCCAGTGCGTCGCGAATGCCGCCGCGGAGCGCGTCCATCAGGTCTTCTTCCGGATGGCCATCAGCAGGGAAATCGACCCACTCGGCGCCCCGGCGAGTGCGGCAGTAGTTCCGGAACGCGTCGGTCAGATGCTTGCATCGCGGATGGATGATCAGGTTCCCGGTGTCCAGCAGTCCCTCGATGGTGTCGAGCCCGTCGAGCACCAGGTGCTGCGGCCAGCGGGCGATGATTCGCGAGCCAAACACCCGCTCGTACTCGGAGTAGGCCGCCGGGCCGAGCGACGATCGAGCGGTCGCGGCCGGGTCGACTCGAACCTGATCGATGCGGCCCTGGCAGGGAAGCTGATCGGCCAGCGACTTGATCGCACACGCGTTCTTCAGGCTCACCACGTCCTGGGCGTGGTAATCGGCGAACACCGTCACCCGGGGCCGGTCGGAATTCGGATCGCAGCGAACCTGAAAGAACACCGCCGCGGTGTGCCGCGACGTGCCGGCATCGATGGCGCAGCGGACGAAGTAAGAGGGGTGGTACTCGGCGCTCGTCGAAACATGGCGGGCCGGGTCGAATTCGGTAAACCAGACGCCGTCGGTCGTCTCCAGAAACTCGGCGTAAATTTCCTGTCGGCCGAGCTTGGTATGTTCATACAGGCTGACAATTTGCGAGAGAAACTCCTTGGGCAAGTGCGCCTGGTTGGCGTAGGTCGTGTCGTTTGTCTGGACCGTGCTCGACTCGGCCAGGATTCGTCTGAGAACCGACAACCGCCGCGGAGTGGTCGTGATCAGCGCCTGGGGGGCGGTGCCGGCGCGGAGTGCCAGCATCGTGAGGTCCCACATCGCTTCGGCGCGCTGCCAGCAGGCCAGCTCGTCGGCCCAGAGGGTGTCGATATTGAGCCCGCGCGCCGCTCGGGCTCTTCGCCGCTCAAGCAGATCGCCCGGGCACCGTTGGGCCATTCGACGCGCCGTTTCGATGACTCGAACCGCGGCCGGCTCCAGGGCGGTGCAACCGCGATCAAGCCGGACGGGCCCTCGACCATCACGTCGCGAATATCAGCGGCGGTTGGAGCGATCAAGCAGCCGAGCTTCGTGGTGCCGTCGTCGACCCGGCGCTGAAGCCACGAGGCCCCGGCGCGCGTCTTGCCCGCGCCGCGGCCAGCCACATAAGCCCAGACCCGCCAGTCGCCCGCGGGGGGCCGCTGCGTCGGCCGGGCTCGGGGATGCACGCGGCACTCACCGGGCGGCAAGCCGCACGAGCACGATTCGCCGTACCAGTCCCAGATCGACCGATCGGTGACGTCGGTCTGGTGCACGCCGGCGTTGGCCCTGAGCCACTCAATTCGTGTTGCGAGCGCGGCCATGGGTCCGCTCCTCCAGTTCAGCGACGCGCAGCTCGAGGCCGGCGAAGTTGGAGACGGTGATGAAATCAGACATCACAGCTCGAAGCGCCGACAACCGGACCGATTCGGAGTCGGCGCTCTCGCCGAGCTCGACGATGCCATCGACGGCCCACGTGGCCCGCCTGGCCAATCGGCCAATGGCCTCGTCGAGGGCACGGCGGCGGATCGACTCGATTTCGGACCGCACTTCGGGCTCGGCCGCCCAGCGGTACGCGGTGCGTTCCGGCACCTCGTGGCTCGCGGCCCACTTCGCGATGGCGGTCCCTTCGGCGACCGCGGCGGCGAGCCACATTTTCTGACTGTTGGCGGATTCTCCGGTCATGGAACAAACGGCACCCGGTGACAGCGTTTCACCGGGCCTCCTTCACGGCCCCGCTCGCGGTTCTCAGCCCGGGGCCCAGGCTGGCCGGCACGCTCTCGAAGAGCAAAAAAAGAGGCGATCAATTACAACGAACCTGACGATTTTGCGGCCGCAAATGGCAGCAGATGGCACCAGATGGCAGCTTTTCGACGAGGCACGAGACGGCAACGAGCCTGACGATTCCGCACGACCCAATGTCCGTAGGATGGCAGTCGATGGCCGACTCTGGCCCCGGGGATGCGATGGCAACGAACCTGACGATTTTTGCGGCCGCAAATGGCAGCAGATGGCACTGGATGGCAGCTTTTGGACGAGGCACGAGACGGCAACGAGCCTGGCGATTCCGCACGACCCAATGTCCGTAAGATGGCAGTCGATGGCCGGCTTCGGCCCGGGGATGCGATGGCAACGAACCTGACGATTTTGCGGCCCCAAATGGCAGCAGATGGCACTGGATGGCAGCTTTTGGACGAGGCACGAGACGGCAACGAGCCTGGCGATTCCACACGACCCAATGTCCGTAGGGTGGCAGCCG
Organism: uncultured Planctomycetota bacterium; assembly: GCA_963818265.1. Lineage (GTDB taxonomy): Bacteria > Planctomycetota > Planctomycetia > Isosphaerales > Isosphaeraceae > CAWFRS01. The sequence goes on from CAWFRS010000008.1 coordinate 286,636, forward strand.
ACGGCCGACTCTGGCTCGGGGATGCGATTGCAACGAACCTGACGATTTTGCGGCCCCAAATGGCAGCAGATGGCACTGGATGGCAGCTTTTGGCCAAGGCTTGCGAACCCTTTCGACCAATGCGATGCGACCAACAGCGATCTCTCGACGTGGATGGCGGTCCCCGCCGAGCTCACTCTCCGTGGCGTGCGCGCTGGTGGTCCCCGCGGTGTCGTCAACCTGATCACAGCCTGGCGCGTCAGGGGCAAGAAGGCGTCGCATCGACATAGGGCGCTGCGCGTTATCTGATTCGAATGCCCATGTGAGCCGACGAGCTGACCAACGATGACGAAAATCGAGGAAGCGAGGGATTTGACGGTCGGTCAGGTTGATTCACCTGACTTCGACCGGCCAACCGTTGAAAATTCCGTCATCAATCGAGGCGCGGCCGGCGACCGGTCAATCAAAAACAGCGCCGTCAGTGCCCAATCGGCTTTAACCTACCTATAATATACGCATCTTGCCTAATTTCGCTAATGCACTTAGCTCATTTTGTGCCTGAAGCCGGTCCGAAACCCTGACCCGAGAGAGAATAAAAATATTTTCCACAATTTTTCCATGGCCTCACTAAATACAGCAAAAAGACATTTAGCCGCGAGGAATGCGCTGGCCAGTTGGCGCATGGTTGGACGACGGGACATTCAGCTTGATGCCGCAGGCTCGCGTGGTGAAAGGTTGGGCTTGCACCGTTTTCGCTTTTCCCGGTTTTCATTGACGGTCCACGCGGCACCCAGAGAGAGCGGCCTTTGTTGGAGTTCCGCCTTCAGGCGGCGGGCGAGCCGAAGATTCCGCCAGAAGGCGGGACTCCAACAAGAAGTCGCGCAACAGAATCGGCTTGCGTTCAATGCATTGGGAAGTCGAGTCAAGACCAACTTTTCACCGGGCCAGCCTCGGGCTTCTGCCTTGTTCTCAAGAAGCCTGGTCGGCCGTCAAAGATTTTCCCTGATGACCTCACCCTCCCACAACCACCCCTCTCACCGCTCGATAACCGATCGCCAGCGACGCGGGACGGCCTCCCAGGCGGATTGATAGCTTGATTCAAGCGCGACGGGAACGTGTCCGCCCGCTTTGAGGAACAGCGGCATCGCCATCAGGGTGTCGCCGACCGCCATTAGCTCGACGAAGGCGTGCACACCCATTTCCGCCTCGTAAGCGGCCAGGGTCAGGGGTTTCCCCGGCGGGGCCTGGTATTCCTCGTCGGTGAGCATCCCCGAGATCGCGTGATGAATCCCGTCCGGATTGCGGCGTGTTGGCGGACAGAGGTTGAGGATGAGCAGCCGCGGGTCGCAGTGCATGTCCAAGCGTGAGTCTTGGAGGCATTTTCATGGACCTTACTTTGACGGTTTCGGACGAGCTCGCCGCACGGCTCCGCGCAGTCGAGGAACGGCTCCCAGAAATCCTTGAGCTCGGCCTGAGGGAGTGGCTTTCGACCGGGCCCGGTTATACCAGCATGAACGATCTGCTCGAGACGCTCGCTCGTCTGCCGACGCCTGACGAAGTTCTTGCGCTGAGACCTGCGGCAACCGTTCAAAGCCGCATCGAGGAATTACTCGACAAGCGCCGCAATGAAGGCTTGTCGAGCGAAGAGTCGAACGAATGGGAATATTATCAGTATATTGAGCATCTCGTCCGTCTCGCCAAGGCGCGAGCGCTTCAACGGCGGGCGAGCTTAGTCGATCACGATGAGTGTGACATAGGTTCCCAGCGCCCTGCGGCAACAGGTTAAAGACCGCGCCGGCGCGTGTTGCGAGTATTACTTGATTCCCGAACTCGTCACCTGGGCCGCGCACACCATCGACCATATCATCGCCGAAAAACACGGGGGCATGACAACGCCCGACAATCTGGCGCTTGCATGCACGCTGTGCAACGCTCGGAAAGGAAGTGACCTGGCCTCGATCGATGACGAAACCCGCTTGCTTGTCCCCTTGTTCCATCCTCGCCATGACCGTTGGCGTGAGCATTTTCAGCTTATCGGCGGGCGCATTGAATCACGTACCTCGATCGGTCGAGTCACCGCAAGACTGCTCCACTTCAACGACCGCGATCGTGTTGCCGAGCGTGAGCTGCTTGCCGCGGCTGGAGTCATTTGTGAACCCAGTGAATGACCCGCTCACAACGACGCCTGTCTCCGCGAAGCCGCCGAAATCGGCGGTTTAGTATGATATGAGATTGGTCAGACATCGCCCGGCGATTAATCTGGATCCAGACGCGATTTTTTATCTAATGCCAAACAACCAATCGCGGCCCGGTTTCACCCCCCCGGGTCTACCCGGCCCGACTTCTTCGTCTGCGGAATGATGATCTGACACCGACTTCATGACACCGACTTCATCGGGAAAATCAAGTTGTGAACATCTTGTGATATTTCAAATAATTCATTTGCTTTATATGAAATCGGCCAGAAGCCGCCCCATTCTCCCTATTTTTGCAGATCCTGTCGTAAAATTACAAAATCCCAGTTGCTACTTACTCATCGGCCGTGCATACTGGTGCCGTAAAAAGACCTGGACAGATGTACGGAAGCTCTTCGGAACGGCTCAAAGGCTTTTGAATGACTCCTATCACCGTGTTTATCTGTTGCGTCGAGGCGATCCGCCAAGGATCGCTGATCGAGCGTGTCAGCAGCACGGACAAGGAGTTTCACTTTCAAAACTGGTTTAAAGCCCGACTGGAAGAGCTTGGGGTAAACTTCGAGATCGGCGGGAGAAACAGCTATCCTGATTTTCGCATGGTTGCAACAACGGAGGGTTACGAACTGAAAGGATTGGCCTACCCCGGTCGTGATGCCAACTTTGACAGCAACAGCCAAGTTCCGGCAGGGCATCACAATGGACGGACAGTCTATTATGTGTTTGGGCGTTATCCTAAAACGCCAGACGGGAACAGCTATCCGGTCATCGATCTCGTGCTTTGCCACGGTGATTTCTTGAATGCAGATCATCAATATGTGCACAAAAATAAAAACGTTAAAGGATTCGGCAGCTACGGTGACATCATGATACGCGACCGGAAAATGTACGTTGTCCCGACACCGTTCCACTTAGTCGACGGCGTAGCCCACCAACAAACGCTGATTCTTCCCGGCGGAATACCGACAAACGATCAACTAGTCGATATAGGTGAACTGCGGCGGCGAGAAGCTGCTGAGTTGATCGTCGGTTATTCATTCGATCTCCAGACCAACGAGCTCATCCCCAAAAAGGTGCCGAACCCAGGAGCAGGCCTCGAACATCTTTTTCGTGCTTGGCGACTCAAAGGCTCCCCCGAAGATCGTGTAGCAATGCGTGCGATTCCACCGGATAAGTTGGTTCTTGAAGTTGATCACGATGCTTCAGAAGAATAAATGCAACCTCATAGAAACGGATGCGTTTCCGTTCGAGTTTGTGTCTCATCTTGCAGCGCGTGAGAGCTGGCGGAAGGAAGTCCACCGCCCGATTTATCACGTGCACAAGTGGTGGGCAAAACGCCTTGGTTCCGTGTTTCGCGGAATTCTTTTGGGCAGCATGCTCCCCGAGGATGCCGACCTGACGGCAAACTTTTATCATTCGGTTGATTACCGCGACACTACGGTCTTTGACCCCTTCATGGGATCGGGCACCACCGTTGGCGAGGCTCATAAGCTTGGATTCACGGCCTTGGGCCGTGACATAAATCCGGTTGCCGTCGAAGCGGTACGAACGGCTTTAGGCCCATTGGATCGAACCAGGATAGCAGCCGCGTTTGATGAATTGAAGCAAAGCGTCGGCAAGCGAATCCTGGCACTTTACCGATCCAAGGATTCAAAGGGCCGTCCCTGCGATATCCTCTATTTCTTTTGGGCTATGCAGGTGCCGTGCACGGCCTGCCGGAAGGCCGTTAGTCTCTTCCCTTCATGGATTATCGCCAGGAACGCCTACCCCAGCCGAAAGCCGGAAATCCAGATCCTTTGTCCAAAATGTGGTGATATCTTCCCCGGCCTACACGGGGCGGAAGAGGCAGCATGCCGCTCCTGCGGCACGGAGTTTCGCCCCCAACAGGGACCAGCCAAAGGTGCCAAGGCGACCTGTCGGTATTGCCAGCATAGTTTTTCGATTATTAAGGCGATCGAAGCAAGCCAGACCCGCCCCGGGTTCCGGCTCTACGGCAAGTTGGTCCTTACACGCGATGGCCGCAAGGAATATCTCCCGGCGACCGCAGAAGACCACGCAACATATGAAGCATGCGGAAGGCAGCTAGAACTCGATGCCAACAGCGGAGAGATTGTGCTTCCTAAGCTCGCGTTGCAAAACGGCTACAACACCCGCCAAGCTATGAGTTATGGATTCACGACCTGGAAAGACTTTTTCAACGACCGGCAGTTGCTGGCCCTCGGATGGCTTCATGCCGCAATCACACGCATCGCCGATCCGTCGGCAAGGGCCGCACTTTTAACGCTGTTTTCCGGTGTTCTTGAATTCAATAATATGTTCGCCTCTTATAAAGGCGAAGGAACAGGTGCCGTACGGCACATGTTTTCGCACCACATCCTCAAACCGGAACGCACCCCGATCGAAGCCAATCTATGGGGTACCCCAAAAAGTTCAGGAGCTTTTTCCGGCCTTTTCCGCAGCCGTTTGCTGCGTGCTATCAACTATCGCCTAGCACCGACCGAGGTAAACGGCAGGGAAAGCGGCAAAGGCAGAGTATGTGCTCCACCATTTTCTGGCCAGGTCGAACCGCACTGGCCGGTAGACGGCAAATTTAAGGACCGGGGCCTTTATCTGTCGTGCGGCGATTCTGCCAGGACAGGTTTACCGGCATGCAGCATAGACTTGATCGTTACTGACCCGCCGTTCTTCGATAACGTCCATTACTCGGAGCTTGCCGATTTCTTTCACGCTTGGCAGCAACTGAGGCAGCCCACCGGCAAGCATGTAACGACTCGCAGCCTGGCCGAAGTCCAGGATTCAGATGTCGACAGTTTTGCCGACAAATTGCGTGGTGTCTTCCGCGAATGCCGCCGAACCTTGAAAGACGATGGCCTGCTGGTTTTTACTTACCACCATTCACGCGACGAAGGCTGGACCGCACTAGCAGAGGCCGTACTCGGTGCGGGGTTTGTCGTCGTAAATACACAGCCCGTCAAAGCCGAGATGTCAGTTGCTACGCCGAAGTCACAGGCCAAGGAGCCCATTCAGCTCGATATTATTCTGGTATGCCGGAAAGATGCTGTACCTAAGCGTCGCCGCCCGACAGTTCCGCAGGCAATTGACTCAGCCAGGACGAAACTCGCTCGGCTCAGCTCGGCGGGGTTCACGCTGTCGCGTAACGACCGTAAGATCGTCCTCTTCGGCCAGCTTCTCACCACATTCAACTCTCCAGCCGACGCCGCACACTTCGCCCTTCATGCGGACGCTGACCTTACGGTCATCGCTTCTGAAAACCCGTCTAGTACACGACACGGCCAGTTGCTGCTGTTCGATTCGTTTTAGCGAGCCCGCTTTGCCGGGTAGTTCGACCGGAGGCGTTCCGGAGACACTATACATAAGTCGGGGCGACAATTGTGTATGATGTCCCCAGAACTCCAGAACTCTTGATGTCCCCAGAACTCTCCGTCTAGTACACGACTCGGCCAGTTGCTGCTGTTCGATTCGTTTTAGCGAGCCCGCTTTGCCGGGTAGTTCGACCGGAGGCGTTCCGGAGACACTATACATAAGTCGGGGCGACAATTGTGTATGATGTCCCCAGAACTCTCATCGCGCCACATCTCGTCACGATGATTGCATCCACGCACAAAAACACGCACCGAGTGAGGTGGGGGTGCGCGCTGATCTCGTCTCACATTGTTCAGCCGCCAGCGCGCTGCCGTCTTCGTGATCGGAATCGACTCCATTTCCCTGATCGGTCCCACGCACCGGGATTTCGCGGCTCTTGCCGCCTTTCTCCTGAAACCGCAGCACATATTGCTGACCGTCATGCTGGAAATCGCCCAGCCGCAACTTCGCTACCGCACCGCCCCGGCAGGCCGTGTAAGCCAGCGTGGCAAGTACCGCCCTGTCACGCAGGCCGACTATATCGTGCGTTTCCGCCGCTAGCAGCTTGCGGGCCTGCTCAATGGTGATTTCCGGCGTCTTGCCTTCCATCACCTGCTCTTTCACGCCTTTGACCGACGCCACTGGATTGAGGATGCAGACATGCCGGTTCACCAGCCGGTCGAAGAAGCCGCGTAACGCCGACAGGTGCAGGTTACGCTTGGCAGCCGAGCCACCCAGGCTCACCAGGTACTGGCCGACCATGCCCGGTGTGATCGCCGCCAGCTCGACCCCCTGCCCATCGACCCATGTCATGAACAGCCGCACCGCCCGCATATAGGCTTTCTGCGTATGCGGGTTATGGTGCTCGGCGTAGAAGTATTCATCCCAGGCTGTTAACAGCGGCCAAGAACTGAGCCATTTTCGCAGAGCCACCTGAGCCATTCCGCGATCGATCGATCGCGGTATTGGTCTTTCCCCTCACTGCATGCCGGTTCATCCCTGGTATGGATGAGGTGCCGCAATTATTCTGGGATGGATCCGCCGCCGGGTCGCGGACGAGCGGCGTCCGTGCCGTCGGCGCAAAGTGGCGGCGGGAAGTACCACCTTCCCGCCGCCTGACCGCTCGGGAACGAACCTCCCGTGGGCCAATTCAAGTGTCCCCGCGCTGGTGCCGGGTCAACCAGTCGCCGGTCGTCGTTGGCACCCTTGCTGTTGCCGGTGCCTGCTTAAAGGCTGCGAGCGCTGGTTCCTGCCGCCTCGGCCCCAGGCTCGTTATTGCAGTCCTGCTTGCCGGCAAGCCGCCGAGCACTGGCGGTCCTGGCATGCCGGTCAAACTTATCGAGCCACCGACGGAGGTAAGGAACGTCGCCGGAAACAGGCCCAACGCCGTCGTGAGCGGCAACGGCATCGAGCCGCTCTTGCGGAACCGGCGGCCTCCATACCTGCCGTCGAGTCGACTTTGCCGGTGATCGAAGCTCAGTCCCTGTCCGATTCGGCCCCGATGATCTCCGAGGACCGCCATGGCGTAGGCCAGCGCCCAGCCGAAATTCTCCCAGAATCTTGCGATTCGCCCTGTTGTCGGCCCGGGTGTTACGTCCTCTTCTTGCCCTCATCCCGTTCTCCCGATCAACATTTCTGTTGCCACTCATGCCGCCAGGCATTACGGCGAGTTCACCAGCGCGAAGCCCGCCTCAGACTCAGACGCCGGCGCGGCATCCGTGGTCGTTATCTGCGTCATCGTGGACCACCACCAAGCCACCTCGGTCATGTCGCCGCGTATTGAGCATGCCGTCCGCGAGGAATAAGTTTTTCTTGCCCCCAAGAACCGAGGAGGAAGCGGGAGGGCCGGGTCTGCCGGTCCCCCGTTTCCTTGCTCGGAAGTCGGGGCTTGGTAACGAGGTTCCCCATGGCTGACTGGCATCCAGGTGATGTCCGCTTCCTGCCCCTGGCTCAACTGGGCGAGCGCTATCGACGCTATCGGCTCCCCGATCCCGACGCCGAGTCCATCATGGCAGGGTCGTTGCAGCGCTATGGACAACTCACTCCCGTTGTCGTTTGTCTCCGCGATGAGACGCACGAGGTCCTCGATGGCTTCAAACGACTCGCCGCTTCACGGACCCTCGGCTTCAAGACACTGAGTGCTCGGCTAATCGAGGCTGACGAGCGTATGGCCAAGGCAGCCATTCACGGGCTCAACCAGACTGGCCGTCGTCCCCAGGAGTGGGAAGAGGCCTGGATTGTTCACGCCTTGGTGCGTGAAGACGGCATGACTCAGGTCGAGGTCGCCGAGCTCTTGGGCCGGCACAAGAGCTGGGTCTGCCGGCGACTGGCGCTGGTCGAAAAGCTGACCAACGAAGCCCGGGAAGATCTCCGCCTGGGGCTCTTGTCTACCACTGCCGCGCGGGCGCTGGTGCGGTTGCCGGCCGGCAACCAACTCGACGTACTGGCGACATTACACCGCGACGAGTTGACGGCAGTCGAGCTCGAGGGAGTCGTCGATCTGGTGCTCGCCGCGGGAAGCCAGTCGGCAGAGCGGCACATCCTGGAACAACCGCGCTGTGCCTTGCAGCAGGCGCGGCAGCAGGAGGGCTGGGCCTGGGACCCGCGGCTCAGTCAAGCCGGCAATCGTCTGACACGCCGCCTGACCGGCGTGCTCGATGGCCTGGGCCGCATGGAACTCTGGCTTCAAAGTCAGGGTCGCGCCGGCCTGACGCCCTGCGATCGACTGGTGCTCTTGCCAGCCTTTTCCCGGCTGGCTCGCGATGCTCACAACGTGGCCACTCTTGCCGAAGACTTGATCGGGGAGCTTCACACTCATGACCGAACCCAAGCGCAATGAAATCATCAGCCGCTGGCGAGCCGGCTCTTCGATCCGGAAGATCGCCCGTGAATTGGGGCTGGCCCGCAACACGGTCAGCCAGGTCCTGGCTCGGATAAAAGCCCAGCGCAGCGGTCACGAGGGCTCGCCTGCTCGAACGCGGCCCAGCCGGCTTGATCCTTTTGAGCCGGTCATTGGCGAGCTGCTATCCCGATATCCCGATCTGACCGCCGTGCGGCTCCTCCAAGAGCTGCGCGACCGCGGCTTCACGGGCGGATATACCGTGGTTCGCCAGCGGTTGAGTGCGTTGCGTCCTCGCTCGGCGCCGCTGCCGGTGGTCCGCTTCGAGACGGCGCCGGGGGACCAAGCTCAAATGGACTACGCCGTCTACGACCTCGACTTCACCAGCGAAGGCCGCCGCCGCGTCTCCTTGTTCAGCTACATCCTGGGCTACTCGCGACGGCAGTACCTCCGCTTCGTCGAGTCCCAGGACATGACGACCACGCTACGCGAGCACCTGCGGGCTTTCGAGCATCTGGGGGGCGTGGCAGCGACATGCTTGTACGACAACATGAAAGTTGTCGTAACTGGGTATGAGGACGATGTGCCCGTCTACAACTCGCGGTTCCTGGCGTTTGCCACGCACTACGGCTTCCGGCCGGTGGCCTGCCGGCCCCGGCGGCCCCAGACCAAGGGGAAGGTTGAACGGCCCTTTCATTATGTGGAAACCAGCTTGTTCAACGGCCGTACTTTCTCGTCACTTGAGCACCTCAATGAGATGACCGCGTGGTGGCTGGCCCATGTCGCCGACGTCCGCGAGCTGCGCGAAGCCAAGCAGACCCCTTTGCAGTTGCATGCCCAGGAGCGGCCCCATCTCGTTGCGCTGCCGGCCCAAGCCTATGACGTATCCCCTGTGGTCTATCGCACGGTCAACGTCGAGGGCTTGATCACATACTGCCAGAACAGCTATTCGGTGCCATGGCGGCACATCGGCAGCATGCTGCCGGTGCGGATCACCGAGAAGGAGCTGATCGTTTACGGTCCCCACGTCGAGGAGGTCGCCCGCCATGCGCTCCTGGCGGCGAAGGTCACGGGGCAACGAGTCGTGCTCAAGGAGCACCGTCCCGTCGAGGACGCGCGACGGCGGCAGGCGCAGTTGGAGGAGCGGTTCGCCGAACTGGGGGAGCCGGGCCGTCGGTTCCTGGAAGGCTTGCTTCGGATGCAGCGTTACGGCAAGGACCAGGCGCAGCGAGTGCTGGTGCTGTTGGGGACCTACGCCCGGGTGGACCTGATCGCGGCGCTGGAACGGGCCATAAGGTACGGCGCGTATTCTCACGCGGCCGTGGAACGCATTCTCTCGGCCCAGGCCCGTCCCAAAACCATCCTCGAGGCGTTGGCCGAGGAAGAACGGCGGCAGATACCCCCCTGGCTGGGCGAGGACCTGGTCTCTCCCCGGCCGACATCGGGCTACCAATACCTCTGCGAGTCGGAGCCACACGATGACGAAAGCCCTCAAACCACGTCCGGCGAAGCTGGTTGCGACGGACCTGCGCCAGCAGATTCTTGACGACTTCCAGGCGATGCGCATTCCTCTGAAACCTGAGCAGCTCGACGCAGCGTTAGGGCGTGCCGACAGCGAGGGGATGTCGCATCTGGAATTCTTGCGCCTTGATCAACGAGCAAGCCAACGGCCGCCGCGAACGCGCGCTGGCCAACCGCATCCGCGACGCCGGGTTCGCCGAGAGCAAGACCCTGGCCGACTTCGACTGGCAGTTCAATGCCGAGGTCATCGATCGGGTACGGATCGAGACGCTGGCCGGGGCCGAGTTCATCGGCCGTCGCCAGAACCTGGTCTGGGTGGGACAAAGCGGTGTCGGAAAAAGTCACCTGATCCAGGCCATCGGCCGCTGCGCCTGTGTGCTCGGTTATCGGGTGCGATACGAGACCAGCGCCTCGATCCTGGAAGTGTTAACGGCTGCGCTCGCGGATCGCACGCTGGCGCGGAAACTGCGGTACTACGCCAAATTCGATCTGGTGATCCTTGATGAGTTCGGCTTCGAACGCGTCGAGCGGCTGGAATCACGCGAGGCGGCGAGCTTGTTGTACAAGCTGATCAACGTGCGCGGCGAGCGGTCCACGGCACTCTTGACGAACGTCGATTTCGACAAATGGGGTGAGTATCTGGGTGATCTGCCGCTGGCCATGGCGTTCATGGACCGGATCGTGGACAGAGCGGCCATCCTGAAGATCAACGGCAAGTCCTACCGAGCACACCGGGCTGCACAAGCCTCAGACCGCAAGCCGCCGAAGAAATGACCCGCTGTCAGAGCCGAAGTTGGGCAGTGATCGCCTGCTCCGGCTCTTGACGTTTCAACCACTCCGCAGACCTCACCTCCCCAAAACATCTCGCCATCGCTCCGCCCGGCAACGACGCCGGTGGCTCAATCTGGCCGCGATAATGGCTCAGTTTCTGACCGCTGTCGACATCCCAGGCGAAGCGAGCGGCAGGCCCGGCATGCTCGACCAGCGATGGCAACGATGCCGGGGCATTGATTGCCGGTACGCTCACCGGCGACGCTTTAACCAGCTCATTGCTCATTTTATTGCCACTGCCTTGGCTTCCTTTGTCTTGCCGCTTAAACTTTGTTTAATTGGCTTTTTCATGTATTCAGGTAATATATTAAGACCCATAAACTGTGCCTTCGTGTGATCAGCCATCCGAGCCTGAAGTTCGGCCTCGCGGCGAGCAGCCCGCTGCTGTTGCACCGTCAAGGCAACGACTAGGGCAGCGATTACGATCAGCAGCATCAGCGTGCTCAGCCGGATTCGTCTCATGACACTGCCCCGAATTGGACATGACTGCGTGCGTTTTCATCCGCTGGAGCCTACCACAGTCCTAGGGGGAATAAAGGGGATTATTTCCCCCTAAAGCAAAGGCGTGCACCCATGCACGCACCCGGAGCCCAGGAGGGGGGCACGCGAGAACATGCACTGCTAAAGGGGCACGCGAGGAGGTGCACGCGGGAAAGGGGAGGGAAGGAAGAACGCGGGTGCTGTCGTTGCTATCGTCGAGAGACGGCCGATCGGCGCACCGCGGGAGCGGATTGGCCCGAGGCCGTTCACTCACGAATCGTGATCGCCGTTGGTAGGACGATCGGTATCCAGACGAGGCCGTAAGAAGACGTCCTGATTCGCGTCGATTTCAAGTCGCACCCGGAACCACTTCACGAAATGCCCGGAAAACCGGAGTCGGCTTACAAAGCCGCCGGATTTCACCGGTTTCGCGGTTAGTGACGCATGGCCATTCATGACGGGCTAAACAGCACGAACGCCAGCGGTGGCGGCGGCGGACTTCAGCTTGCCGTCCAGGCACGCCAGCGGCAAGCCCCGGCGGATTGCCAGCTCCAGATAGGCGGCGTCATAGGCGGAAAGCTGGTAAGTTCTGGCCAAGTGAACGATGTCGCTGAAAGCCCGTTTGGCGGTATCGTCATCGACGACGATAGGCAATCCTTCAAGCAGCACGAAAAATCGTCGGCTGCGAGCCTCGTCCAGCCGCTTGCGACGTTCGCCCATGATCGTGGCGTTGGCGGCTTCGAGCGGCCAGATGGAGGGCACCACGGCCCGCTTGTCGGCCAGGCTGTCGCGGACGCCATCGGTATAGGGGGTAGCTTCATCATCGAAGCACCAGGCCATCGTGACGGAGCAGTCGAGCACGAAACCGTCCTTGGTTTCTTCCATCAGAGAATCCTTTCGTTGGTGCGGTTCAGAAGCGGCGGCCTTCGTCGATCAGATCGCGGATGGTGATATCCTCGCCGAGCGTGTTGCCCTTGCTGAACGCGTTGAGCTCTTCAATGACCTGCCGCACGTCGGGCTTGGGCTTGGTGGCCGTGGCGGGCACCAGGCGGGCGATCGGCTTGCCGTGTTTGGTGATCGTGAATTCCTCGCCCCTGGCCACCCGCTCAAGGAGTTGGGGCAGGTGGGTCTTGGCCTCGAACGATCCGACGGATTCCATGTGGCACCTCCTATGCGATATAGACCAGATGCAACCAGTCTAAACCAGATCACCCCTTTTAACAATACCAACGCAGTGCATGTCCACGAGTGGCTCGAGTGGCTCCTCCAACGCAGTGCATGTCCACGAGAGGCTCTTCCACGAGTGGCTCCTAGCAGTGAGGGGATCGCTTTCGTCAGCCACCGAAAATCCGCATGGTGATTGCCGAAACGGCATACAGGCCTCGTTACAAGATGTAAAACGTCCGTTGCCACGACTTGCATAAATTGGTTTCCGGGATGTGACCATCGTGCTATACTGCACCGTGGCCCAGACTTACGAAGAGGTTGGCAATGAGCACTACGACCCACTCCGGCGGCAATGACGTGACGATCCTCGCCCGGTTCCTCAGCAATGGCGATGATCCGCTTCCGAAAAATCTTGCCCGCTACATTCTTGATCTGGCGATCAGCGATCAGGACAAAGCCCGGATGCACGAGCTCGCCGTGCGGAATCAGCACGATGATCTCACCGCGGACGAAAAAGAAGAGATGCACGCCTTTGGCAGGGCCGCCACGGTGATGTCTATTCTCAAGTCCAAGGCCCGGCGAACGCTCGGGGTCAAGCTCAAGGCACGCACCGCCTCCTGAGTGACACATGGAGGCGGCACTTGCTCGGCAGGTCTGGCAGCGGGCACATGGCCGCTGTGAATATTGCCAGGTACCGCAGGCGGCCGATGATGCTGCATTTGAGATTGACCATGTCATCGCTCAAAAGCATCGTGGACCTAGCGTCAGTGGCAATCTATGCCTCAGCTGCTTTTATTGTAATTCGTTTAAAGGTTCGGACCTGGCCAGCTTGGACGCGAAGACAGGCGGGCTCGCCCCGCTCTTCAATCCTCGCCGCCATAAATGGACAACGCATTTCCGCTGGCAGGGTGCCCACCTGGTCGGCCGTACGCCAATCGGCCGCGTTACCGTTGCACTGCTGCGTATCAATGACGAGTTGCGTGTTGAACTCCGTGAAGAGCTGATCGAGGAAGGCGTTTTCCCTCCTTCAATGTGAGCACATGGCCGCCGGGCGGGCCATGAAGTGTCGGTAAAGAAAACGGCCGTTTTATTTACTGCCGCACGGCAGATCAGTGCACATCAATATATTATTACTCGTTATGAGCCGTTTGGCCCAATCACTGAACGGGTTAGTACGTGGCGTCGATATGAAGGCACTCGTGGACATGCACTGTGTGCCGGGCGCAGTGCGTGTCCAAGGGTGCTTCCGCGGGACGTTGTACCTGCCCCGTAAGGAATTGCCCAGGGCGTATGGCATTGACACGAAGGTCCCGGACTCGTTGATCGGGCAACTCGCCTTTTCGCTGAGTTCCGAAGCGCCGTCCCTGCGTCGTCCTCAAACCGCGACGAGCGATCCGGTCAATCCGGCCTGATGCGTACTCATGAATGTCGGGCAGCCTGGCCGCCGCGCCGCACTCCGGTTCCGGTACGTACCATTGAATGCCGACGGAAGCGCCGGGTATGAGAACTGGACGAACGGGTAACCCGGTCGACCGCCTCGGCGAACCGGATGGGTCCGATGCGGTAAGGTCGCGCACCTGCCGCGTTCCTCGCAACGCGACCGCAAACCATGGGTTACGGCTTACCTGGCAATTTTTCTGGGAATTCTTACAAAACTTCGTATCTTTCGCGATACTTTTGCGAGATAAGTTTTAGAGGACAAAAAACCCTGCTAACCAAGATTCGCCCAAGGTGGATCGCCAGGCGGGTGAACGCCTCCTGACAAACATTGTGCCGATGAGACCGAGAATCACTCTTCCGCGATGAGGAAGATCGGCACCCACTCACTGTGAACGCCGTCGTTTCGTTTCCTGCCTTCATGCTCTTGTTGGGATCCACTTGATTCGATCGCCCGGACCGGCCAGCGATTCACTGGCAGTGTGGCCGTGGCTCGCTTCGGAACCGGCATGGTCGGCCGGTTGATTGAGTCATGACCCTTTTTGCCTTCAAACCCAGAACGATCGCCCTTGTTGGGAGAGCCCGGATTCTCTATGCGAGTCCGCCTCTTCTTCCTCAACTACGGAGAATTCGACATGCGTCACGTATCAAATTGCATTGCGGCCGCCCTCTTGGTCTTCGCTGGCGGATCACAGCTCCGTGCGGACAGCGTTTATCAGCTTACAGGCAACTTTGGAGCCGAGATAGAGGGAACCTCAGAGCTTGCGGACGGGTCATTCTCGCTGACGTACTCGATTGCGGGGCTTCCGCTGGGCTCGGGCGACTCGGCGCCGATTGATAGTGCTTCTGGCACTCTCTATGATTCGATGGGGCACGTCGTTGACTCGTTCACCACGGGGAGTGGGTCGTTCGTGGACAGCTCTAATGTTGTTGATGCGACTCTCGGTCTTGGTGACGGCTTTGGTCATTTCACATTTCAATTCGCCGAGGGCTTCGATGGTGTTGGCGCGCTCATCCCGACGCCATCACCTCCTGTCCATAGGATCAACACGCAATTGGTAACGGGTACCGGTGATGTTTCGATCACCTCGGGCTACTCCAGCGCGGTTGTCCCCGAACCGTCGAGCCTGATCCTGGCCGGCATCGCCGCCATGATGATGTTCGGATTCTTCGTGCGTCGTCGACGCCCCGCGATTGCCGTCGCCTGAGTATCAAACGTTGATCGGGCAGAACCGGCGTCGGACCTGGCCGACGCCGAGGATGGTCGCGGGCGGCGACCGGTTTTCTTCGGTCAATCGATTCAGTAAAGCGTGCGCTAATCCCGCGGGCACGACAACAGGACCATCACAACCCAGTCAACTCCGACGGCCCGACCCAGGCGGTCGAGCCAACGGGGATGCGGCCTCCGGCGGTCGCTTGTGACCAAGCAACAGCCAGACCGCCGCGATCGATCCAGTCGATTGCCGCTGCCGCAACGAGACACATGCGATCGAGCCTGGTGAACAGCGCGAGGCGGGCACATTTGTCTATGGTCTTCTGAATCGTGGCACCCGTGGACACGCACAGTGGCACCCGTGGACACGCACAGCGTGAAATCCAATTATCATCGGACCGCCGTCGTCAGACCGTCGATCCAGTGCATGTCCACGCGAGATTATGTCCACGCGAGATTATGACCTCTTGGGAGTCGAAGCCGGCCTCACCGAACAACTCAGATGACTCTGGACCCGTCAGTGGCATCACGCTGCTGGCGGGTCTTTTTTTTGCGCTGAGATCGCCCTGCGTTCCGTCCCATCGCAGTCGCGCAGTCGGCACAATTTCCGCCCCTTGCCCCGTCTCGTCACCTACGACGGCGTAGTCACGATCTCGCGGACTTTCAGATGGAACGTCGCTCCCCGGGGTGCTCGAGCCTCGATTATGGAAATCGCCGATCTGATGTCTCGGCCGGCAGCTTCAGCCGGGGGTCGGAGAGGTCGAGACGATACATGATCTGGTTGTATTCGTAGTACGGTGTCGGGTGCGGGTTGCCGCTGAAGGTGTTGACATAGGAACCCTCCAGATAGATGACTCGCCCGCCGTCCCTGTCGAGGAACGGGTGCTGCGTCGGGTTGTAGAAGTCGTGGGCGTCGCCCGGCTTGTTCGCGTGCGTGATGATCTTCCGGGCGTGCACCCATGGCCCTTCGGGACGCTCCGCTTCGCTATACCAGACCTCTCCCAGCGTCGTCGCGCCCATTGCCTCCGAAGCGATCATGATGTACCTCTTGCGATATTCATTCCAGACGCATGAACAGTTGTTCAAAGCGATCGGCTTGCCGCCGTCGGCGTCCTGGAGCCGGAAGGGGGACTCCTCACGCGTCATTGCGCCGGCGTCGATCAGCTCCTGTTGCTCCTTGGGGTTCAGCGGCGGCGTGTCCCTCTTCCAACCCCAAACGAGCTTGCCAGCGGCGTCGCGGTCGATCTGGGTCTTGCCTTTGCCCGCGTACCGCGCGTTGGGCTTCAGGCAGGTGTAGCCCTCGTAGGAGGCGAGGTTCAGGTAACTCTTCCAGTCGGCCTTGACCCGTAGAGCCGGGTAGGGTGCGGTGAAGTAGACGAATTCGGTCCCGCCGGCATCCTTGACGCGGAACGGGTAACCCGTGGGGAAGATCGCCGGCCCGACGGGGCGGTCGCTGAACTTCTCGAACTGGTCCTTGTCGTCGTTGTAGGCGACGAAGCCTTCTTCCAGGACGGCTCCGAGCCCCTGGCGCCTGTGGAAGTAGGCGATCATCCGTTCCCGGCCCGACTCGTCGGGCAAGACGGCGAGCCCGAATAGCCACACGACGCCCTCGCCCTGCATGGGCGCCATGCGCCTGGCGAACCCGTCCTGACCGACGAAGTAGTTGAGACTGATGCCGGCCTCGGGGTTCAACTTTTCCGGCATGTCGGTCGTGGCGCCGGCCATCGCGAAGTTGCCCAGGGCGTAAGCCAGGCGTCCGGTGTCGCCATGGAACCAGTAGAGCTTGCCCCGGTAGACGGCATTCAGGACGCCGTCCTGTCCCGTCACTTCGGCATTCAGCAGCGGCTCGGCGATCGGCGGCTTGCGGCCGAGCAGCACGGAATCGCGATAGATGCCGTAACCGGTCATCCGGTAGATCCGCTCGGCGATGTTGAGCCGCTTGATCTTCAGCCGCGTGCTGCCGCCGGCCTTCGGCTCCAGCACAACGCCTCGAATGCCAAAGCCGTCCTTGGCGAACTCGTAGCCGTGGGCCGAGATGCCGAAATAGACCCGTCGGCCCATCAGCCCCGGCTCGTCGAAGGCGACCAGCCCTGCCGAGTCGGTGTAGTAGCGAACGCCGTACGTGGTCTGCAACTCGACCATGGGCACGCCCCGGCCGGTCTGCTCGTCGACTACCTCGATGGCGAAATAGCGGGCGGCCTCCGACGCTTGGGCGTCGTTGCGGCCGGCACCGGCACAAGCAGCGACAGCAAGAGGAGAGCATGGAAGGTCATTATGGGAACCTTACTCGCATGACGGACCCCGCTCAGAGTCCCCCCCTGCCCGGCGATTCCGCCTTGCCTTTTCAAGAACCAATAGGCCGGGAGAGTGCCCTGTTGCACGGTTATCGCGCCGTTGCTGTTTCGGGGCCCAGCGTCTACGACTCAGTCAAAATACCAGAAGAGGACACCGAGCGGATCCTTTATCAGGATGACATAACCCGCCAGCCACGCGAATGGAAGAGTCGCGATAGGGCCAATTTTCTGTCGCCAGAGAACGCAAACCACTGACAGCAACAGACCAATGCATGCACAGAATACCGAGCCGACGAAGAGCGAAAACGCGAACATGACGTAGGGCACCTCGACGATAGGGCTAATGAATTTGGGATCGTCGAGCGAGGGTCGCGGGCAGTGACCCAGCACACACCACGCCGTGGCCCAGGTGGCAGACAGGTAAAACAGCACAACAACCGGTTGAAGCGAGCCGCCCCAACTTGCGGCTTCGAGCCGCCGACCTGGCGAGGCGATCGCCGCGGGGATGATGACGACGAGGCTTAGACCGACTACAGCGAGCCCAACCCCAATTTCAAGCCAGGCGAGAAGAACCGCGACGCTCGCTATCGCGATCATCAGCCGGCCGAACGTGAAGCGCACGCGAGGCAGACGCATGGCTCGCACCCTTTTCCTGATCCCCAATACGACCGATCGCGGGGACTTCCGATTTCAGTAGCCTAATGCCGCTGTGAAGACCGTGAAAGTAATGATTCCGCCTGTGGCCGAATGAAACTTGCTGGTTGCCACTCAACCATCGACTCTCGGGGCCCGGCCTTATCGATTTCTCTCTGACACTGGTGACAAGGTGCCGACCGACCGCCAAATGAGCTACAAGTGGCCTGCCTTTGACCCAACCGGCCGAGACGTCGACAATGGCTGGAGAGTTCGAACGCAACGCCGCCGAGCTAGCCATAGGAGATTGACGCTGTGATTCGTTGGATCGCCCTGATTTCCTGTCTCGTTTTCACCCAGACCACGGCCGTGCCCGTCGAATTCACCGTTTACTGAGAGGCACGAGAGGATGAGAGGCACGAGAGGACATGCACTGCAAGAGGCACGAGAGGACATGCACTGCAAAGGGAGGGGCGCGCGAGAACATGCACTGCTAAAGGGGCACGCGAGGAGGTGCACGCGGGAAAGGGGAGGGAAGGAATAATGCAGGTGCTATCGTCGAGCGACGGCCGATCGGCGCACGGCGGGAGCGGATTGGCCCGAGGCCGTTTACTCACGGATCGTAATCGCCGTTGGCAGGACGATCGGTATCCCGACGAGGGCGTAAGAAAACGGCCTGATTCGAGCCGAACTCAAGTCGCACCCGGAACCACTTCAAGCTGGACAGCCGGCGAGGTTCACCAGATGTCGCACTCGCAACTTCCTGGCAAGCTCCTGAAGTCTCGCCCGGCTGCCGGCAAAGAAACGGCCCAGCAGCCGGCCGCTGCGAAGCACTTCGAGCCGGGTTGTCCACCTGGCCGCCGAGAACCCCAGCCGATCGAATACACCAGCCAGATCCGCCGAGATCGCCGCCTTGCCGTCGCGAATGATCCGGCCTGTGTAATCGACCAGAAGAAGATCGGGCAAAGCCACGCGTGGAGAAAGCCACGCGTGGACATGCATCGCAATGCGTGTCCAAGGGTGCTTTCCCGTGTCCAAGGGTGCTTTCCAAGGGTGCTTTTATCCGCGGCTCGAGTTCGCTTGCAAGGCAAGAAGCAGTGTCATTCTCGGGGGAGGAGAGCTCGAAGCCATTCCGGGACGGGTTCCTGGAGATGGCGCAGTAGCCCGTGTTCGAAGACTGCCGCTTGACGGTAGGGGAGACTCAGGTCGCTGTTGTCAAAAATGAGGACATGCGGTAACTGCGTGATTGCGGCCCGGAGATTGGCGAGCGTTCGAGAAAACCTCGATAGGATCTTGTCGTCGGGAACATCATGACCGCCCTGAGAAACGCGCATCGCCACACGCTCCGCCGACTGGTCGGGCCCGGAGAGGCCGATGTAACACAAGACGACGACGTAGCCGCACCGAGCGGCTTCTGCCAGAAACGCGACCTTGTCGCCCACCGGATTGGAGAACACCGTTTCAAAGACGAAGCTCTCGCCGCACCCGATCAGTGCCTTTCTCAAGGCATGCGCCAGCCGGGCCGCCTCGTACGGTTCGACGGCGAGTTCGGCGGCCAGGACATCCGCGTTGACGAATCGCAGCCCGGCCAGGGCCAGGTGCGCATGGAAGAACGTGGTCTTCCCGGCTCCATTCGGGCCGGCGATCGCCACAATGATCGGCCGACGATCAAACGCGGCGAAGTCCATCAGGGACATGGGATCGCCTGGAATTCCCGACCGACGAATCGGCCCACGGTTCGCGTGCCATCGCCATCGACCCGGACCACCAGCCCCGGCGAGCCCCGAACCGGCAGATAGTGAGGAAACGGCCGCGTCTCGAGGTACTCCGCGACACGCCGGCGCCCCGCGGCCGAATCGACCGAGGCCAGCGACTCAGACAGCGGGACGACCGCGCCGGACTGCCGAAGCGCGAGTGCACGCGAGCCTTCGAGTAATGGCTCGATCGCCCGCCCGAGTTGCGCCCAGAACTCGATCTGACCCGCGATCGAGCGCTCCGCGATCTCCGCGGTCAGTCGCGCATCGAGGATGAGCTCGTCAGATATCTTGACTGGCTGACTCATGCGTCAACGGTAGCATTTTGCTACCAATGGAACAAGTAACCTGAATTCCGTGGCCATTTCGTAAGCGCGAGTGCTTGATCGATTGGCTCGCGCGCCTCCCGTCTTCGGATCGTGAGGCATTGTAAGCGCGACTGAGTTGGCACGACGTTGTGATCGATCGCGTTGCTGAAACTCTGTTGATGCCGACGGGTCGTTGCCGGGTACGGTGCGTGTCCGAGGGTGCTACGCGTGTCCGAGGGTGCTACGCGACGGTCCTGGGATCGCGCTCGGGCGCCTCGTCGAGACTGCTTTGATCGTCGGGCTCTTGGGACATAACAATCCCCATCAGAAGGTCCTTGCCATTCTCTCCCGGACATCATAAGAGTTCGCGACCGAAAGGTCTCAGAGTCTGTTCCGTAAAGGCGAGCGGGGGGCGTCAGCCCCCTGTCCGGAGACCGAGAAGACAGGGGGGCTGACGCCCCCCGCTCGCCCGGATCCGGACTTCCGGAACAGACTCTCACACGACGATGGTCGCCCCGCTGGTCGTGGCCAACGCCTTATCGTAACGGGCGAACGTCAGCGGCGATGAGGGCACGCGGGGATGAGGGCACGCGGGGACAGGCACTCCGCGGAGGAAGCCTATCGCCCAGGTATGGCTCGCGAGGCGACTATGCGTGGACCGGCATTGCGTGGACGATGATGCCGCATGCGATCCCTTTCCAGTGCCTTCGGGAACTCTGAATAATAATGCGGCAGCTACCAACTTAGAACTTAAACTATCCGGCGGTGACAAAGCCGGTCAGACAGTCGGTGTGCCACATGCAATGGAAAGATCACAGGATGAGATTCGCGCTTGCATGCGCGGGAGCGTGCACGGTTGTTCTGCCCATACTATTGTTGTCGACGGTCGGCCTGTTATTTTTTCTTGATGAACCACCCTACCGAATGATTCTTAAACAAGCTCAAGGGGGGAGATCGTCGGTCATGTTCATTCGAAGACGGCCTCAGTCTCTGTCGGATAAGATTTTCAAACGAAACTACGTGCGGACCAGGACCGGGGAAATATTTGTCGATCTGAAGACGGACAGTAACTGGATCGTCGACTTATCAGATGATCAGATTGGAATTCCAGGAATAACAGTCGAAGCCTTCGACAATGGCATGTTTCGATTGCGCATTGGCCCCGCCGCTGTGGAAATCGCGGAGGCATTTTATGTTGTCGACGGGAAACAGTACCAGTGGCTGGAGTAAATCAGTGTCAGGGGAGTGAAACGCGGGACAGGTCCGATACTGGCAAATTGGTCAGCCCTGAAGCGTGAAATACCATTCTTCCGGAAGCGACTGCGCGATGTTCTTGGCATCGCAAAACTGTAACAGAAGGTCTCCCAGACTGCCGGAATCGGACCTGTCCCGCTTTCCCACCTCCCGCTTTCCCACCAGACTGCCGGAATCGGACCTGTCCCGCTTTCCCACTCTGTCCCGCTTTCCCGCTCCCGGACCTGTCCCGCTTTCCCGCTCCCGCTTTCCCGCTCTGTCCCGCTTTCCCACTCCGCAAAAATGTAACAGAAGGTCTCCCAGACTGCCGGAATCGGACCTGTCCCGCTTTCCCGCTCTCCGCAGACTGCCGGAATCGGACCTGTCCCGCTTTCCCCTCACTCTGTCCCGCTTTCCCCTCACTGTCCCGCTTTCCCCTCACCCTTATGGCTGTTCCTGTGTTTGGCGCGGTAGTCGGCTCACTAATTTCGAGGGACGCGTGGGAAGGTAAAAAACGCAACATTGTTAGAATGAGAATTGACGGTACGTTTCTGGAAATTCGACCGTTGCAACAACGAGATCGGGAAAAAGTATGAATGATTGTGAAAAAGAAAGCGGGAGATGCTGCTGAAGGGGACGCTGCTATTCGTTTCGGCTGCTGCGGGCTGCCGAAGAGGACTGTTCTATAGACATGTCCGCCCGACGGACAGTTGACTGAGACTGAACGCCTTCGACCGCGCCTCGGTTGTCGGCTCGTCCTCGCCTGGATTTTCGGGCCGTCCCCGCGTAGAGAGGCACGCAGGGAGAGAGGCACGCAGGGACATACATCGTAAGAAAGCGTCAGCGTTGAGATAGGCTCTGTGGATGGGTTGGTACGGCCCAATACCAACGCAGTGCATGTCCACGAGTGGCTACATGTCCACGAGTGGCTAACGAGTGGCTATCCTTAATCCCAGGCGAAGCGTCCCGCACCCCCTGCCCGATCCACCAGCGACGGCAAGGCCGCTCGATGACCGCCGACCGCTGGCACGCTCGACGTCGATGCTCTGACCAGTTCCTGACTCACAACCCCTCCGTTCATTGCCCTGCTGCTTTCGGCGACGCGGGGCGGCCTGACCTTGGAGTCTTACCTTGACCTTCCCGGACTAGCCAGCCTTGGGCTTTGTCCATTCGCAGTAACTTAATCATATCTTCCATCGTTCCCTTCTCGCTCTCCAGGCGGGCGATCCGACGCTGCTGGATCACCACGGCCAGGAGGAGTGCCGCGATCGCGACCATGAGAATGAGCGTGCTCAGACGGAATCGTCTCATGGCGACGCCTCGACTCGGACATGACTGCGGGCGGCTGCGCGGTGTCAGCCTTGGTTTTAGGTTTTTGATCGTGGCGAATTCCGCGGCGACTTTTTGCGTTTCGCGTTGTCCCGAGTGACCCCGACGTCTGCTGAACTTGCCCGTTCGAGGATTTCAGCCAGATCGTTGGATAATTCGGGTGATTCTTTGAGGCGCGTTTCGATGCGACGCGTGAGGTTGGGAACGCTGTCGGGACGCGAAAGTCCCAACGGGGCGGCGAGCTCGCGGAGTGACGCCTCGGTGTGCCGGCGGCAGAGCCACGCCGCGACCGCCCGCGCCAGATGGGGGTCGTGACGCCGCGCCAGTGCCGCGTCGTCCAACCCGTAAAATGACGTCACGGCCGCGAAGATCCGCTTCGGGTCGAGGCCGGAGAGCTGTCGTGCCTCGGCCACCGGCGGCTGGGACTGTATCGAGCTGGCGAGATTTCGCAGTCGAGACAGGAATCGCTCGGAGCCCAGAACCCAGCCGCCAAAGGCGTCGCGAAACGGTGATGGCGGCGGATCGTTCAGGCCGCGCTCCACGAACCGGACGTACGCCCGTCGTGCATCTTGCCCTCGTTGATCGCCCTGCCATGCGGCCAGCAGTGCGTCGTGTGCGACCCACGCTTGCGCCCGTCTGGCGTTGCGATAGCCGGGGTAGCTCGACCACTCCCACTGCTCAGGACGCGTCACCAGGCCCGCACGCACCGGGTTGAGATGAATGTAGCGGCTGACGGTCCAGTAATAGCTTTCATCCTCGATCATCTCGGAGCGGTACCGCCCCTGGAACAGGTGGCCCGGTCGCCGCCAACGCCGACCCGCCCAGATCGCATAGCCCGAGAGAAAGCTTTGCATACCCGCCGCGAGGTTCGGGCGCGGGGTCTTGACCATGAGATGAAGGTGATTTCCCATGACGACGTAACACAACAACTCCCAGCCATGGCGGACGACGGCTTGCTCGAGTCCGCTGATCAGCCGGCGTCTGTCCGCATCATCGCGGACGATCTTCTGGCGGGCGTTGCCCCGCGCCATCACGTGGTAAATCGCGCCTTCGAACTCGATTCGGAGTCTTCGTGGCATCTCGGGAGCTTGGGGGTGGCCCGGTGAAATGTTGGTCTTGAATCGACTTCCGAACGCATTGAGCGCAGGCCGATTTCTGTTGCGCGGCTTCTTGCTGGAGTACCGCCTTCAGGCGGAATCTTCGGCTCGCCCGCCGCCCGAAGGCGGACATCCAACAAAGGCGCGGCGGTCTCTGGGTGCCGCGTGGTTCGTCAATGAAAACGCGAGAAACGCGAAAGCCGTGCCGTGCAAACCCAACCTTGCACCACGCCAGCCTAGGGGGTCAGGGAACCGGCTGTCAAGCGAAAAACCAAAAACCAAGGCCGACACCGCGAAGCCCGACGAGGGGTCAGGGAACCGGCTGTCGGTACAGCTTGATCGCCGGTACCCCCCTTGAGGAGCGGAAAGCGGGACAGGAGCGGAAAGCGGGACAGGTCCGATACCGGCACAACGGTCAACCTTGAGCGGAAAGCGGGACAGGTCCGATACCGGCACAACGGTCAACCTTGAAGCGTGAGAATACCATTCGTCCGGCAGAGCGCCCGCGGGCCGTTCATGCCGGATGACGATTCGGTAAATTGATGGAGGCGGTTTGATCCTTGCGCGATCCAGCACCATTCATTGCCGGCGACCAGTGCGGCAAGTATCGATATCAGCGATGTCGCCTCTGGCAACGCACTTGTTGCTGCCGAGGTCCCCGCTAAGGGCAGCCGTTGCGATCGGGCAAAACTTGACAACACGATAGTTGACGTGTAAACTATTGATGTGTGAGGTGAATCAGGCGTCGAGCTGGAGTCACAACGGGTATGGCGAATGAGCGCTTGCAGAGTGAGTTGAAGAAGAGCAGCGCCCTTTGACTCGCCCGAGGAAGAGGCGTTGCTCAATCTCTGGCGCACCCACGATCGCTTTCAGATCCGGTTCGCCCGATTTTTTCGGGAACATGGCCTGACCTCTTCGCAATACAACGTGCTACGCATTTTGCGTGGCGAGGGGCATCCCATGCCTTGTCTGGAAATTGCCGATCGAATGATCTCGGCCGTGCCCGCGATCACGGGATTGATAGACCGGCTGGAGGCCATGAATTTGATCACACGCGACCGATCAACCGATGACCGCAGGGTCGTTTTCGTCGCCATCAGTTCACGAGGGCTCGAGCAGATTCAGAGGATGGATGCGCCCTTGCGGCGCTGCATCGTGAGATGATCGGCCACCTGGGCGCCGACGAGCTGGGTGAGCTCAGCCGGCTTTTGGTCAAGGCCCGCTCCAGTGGCGATGCGCCGTGATCGAGGACTTTTCCTTTTTTTGGGCATTTAATTGATCGATCGATGATTGACGCGAAAATAAAAAGGAGACAACGATGATCCGGGTCCGTCGGGCGAATGAGCGGGGCCATTTCAATCATGGCTGGCTCGATACTTATCACACGTTTTCTTTCAGTCGATATTTTGACCGCCGGCACATGGGTTTTCGTGCGTTGCGGGTGATGAATGAAGACTGGATCGCGGCCGGTCGGGGTTTCGGCACTCATGACCATGATGACATGGAAATCGTGACTTACGTACTGGAAGGATCGCTCGCGCACCGCGATAGCCTGGGCTCGGGTGATATTCTGAAGCCGGGGGAGCTGCAACGCATGACGGCCGGCACGGGCATCAGCCACAGTGAGTTCAACGCGTCGGAAACCGAACCGGTGCATCTTTACCAGATCTGGCTCTTGCCCGAGCGTCCGGGACTGACCCCGTCTTACGAGCAGAAGGCGATCCCGGCCGAGGAGCGGCACAACCGCCTCCGGCTCGTCGCGTCGCCCGATGGCCGGGACGGCTCGCTGACGATCCATCAGGATGCAAGGCTCTTTCTCGGCTCGCTCGACGACGGTCGGGAGCTCGATCAGGGGCTCGATGCGGGGCGTCATGCGTGGCTCCAGGTCTTGCGCGGCAATGTTTCGGTCGATGGGTTGAACCTGGGTGCCGGCGATGGGGCGGCCCTCTCCGACGTGTCGGGTCTGGCTCTTCGGGCGAGTGGTCCGGCCGAGGTCATGGTGTTTGACCTGGCATGATCGGGGCGGTCACATCGAGCGCGAAACAACGGTGTCGCCTGGACTTCCGGCATGAGACTCGCCGGAACCGAGACGGCGTGAAGCATGGAGAAGTTCATGCGGCACCGGGGCACTCGCGCTGGCCGCGTGAAAAGTTGGGTGTTGAATCGACTTCCGAACGCATCGAGAAAAAGCCGAAGCTGTTGCGCGGCTTCTTGTTGGGGTCCCGCCGTCAGGCGAAATCTTCGGCTCGCGCCGCCTGAAGGCGGACATCCAACAAAGGCCGCTCTCTCCGGGTGCCGCGTGGTACTTCAATGAAAACGGGATGAACGCGAAAGCCGTGCAAGCCCAACCTTTCACCACGCCAGTCTCGCGCTGCCTCGCGATTGATTTCACGCACGGGCAAGCGGTCTGAAAATCGGCTTGTCCCAAATGGTTCGTTCTTTTCGGCGGCCAAAGGCGTATAATGGTCGAACCGGTCCAACCGCACGTCCAGTCTCTCGCGAGGAGCAGGCGATATGACGCTCGGGACGCAGTCGCAACCCCAGGGCAAGCTGCTTGATTACGAGCAATTCATCGATCATCAGCTCAGCCGTACGCGCACCCGCATCAAGTTCATTGACGTGTCGACGGCGGGTCTTTTTCTTTTGCTCGGCTTCCTGGGGATCCTCTTTGTCGAGATTCTGCTCGATCACATGATTGGTTTGCCGCTCCTGGTGCGGCAGATTGTGCTCACCGTCGGGCTGGCCGGCGCGTCGGCATTCGTCGTGCTGCGGATCGTCATGCCGCTGGTCCGCCGGATCAACGGAATCTACGCGGCCAAGACGATTGAAGACGCCGATCCCGCGTTCAAGAACAGCCTGATCAATTACCTGGAGCTCAGGCGGTACCGCGGCCAGATGCCCAAGGCCGTGATGGCGACCCTCGAAGCGCGGGCCGTCAACGACCTGACGCAGGTTGAAGTGGATACGGTGGTCAGCCATGAGCTACGCGTGATCTATGCGCTGGCCGGTTTGATCGTGGTCATGTGCCTGTATGGCACTTTCGCACCCAAGAGTAGTTTCGACTCGACGCGCCGGGCGTTCCTGGCCGACGTGGCCCAGCCGACCAATACGCAGTTGACGGACATCAAGCCGGGCAAGGATCCGGAGCTGTCCGAAGTTGTCTCGGGCAGTCACGTGACGTTTTCGGTTCTTGTCGGCGGCGTGCGGCCCAAGGGTGTTTATCTTCATTACAGCGTCGATCAAGGGAACTTTTTCGCCGTCCGCGAGTTCGCCCCCGGGAACCAGATGTACGACCCGTGGCAGGTGACGCTCAGCAATGTCCAGCAGAGCATGGACTATTACCTGACCGGTGGCGACGCGGTTTCGACGCAGTTTCATCTCAAGGTGCTCCCCGCCCCGACCATCACGTCGATCGTGCACGACCTCGATTTTCCCGACTACACGAAAGTGCCACGGAAAGCCGGCCTCGAAGGGGGGAGTGTCGAGGCGATCGAGGGCACCCTCGTGACGGTTCACGCCGAGGCCAACATGGCAGCCAGCTCGGCGACGATCAACATCGCCAACGCCGAAGCCGCCCCGATGGAGGTCGATAGCGAGCGGCCCACCGTGCTCACGGGGCGGTTCCAGGTCTCCAAGTCGGGGACGTACAAGATCACGTTCCGGACGACCGGCAATCAGCTCAATCCGAACCCCGTGAGCTACGACATCATCTCGATCCCCGACCGGCCGCCGACGGCGCGGTTTATCCAGCCCGACAAGCCATCGATCAGTGTGCCGGCGAATGTGGCGATCAACCTCATCACGACCGGTACCGACGATCACGGCGTCAAGGACGCCACGCTCCACGTCACGATGGGCAACGAGAAGCTCCTCTCCAAGAACTTGCTCGAAGGCCGGCCTCCCCAGCCGGAATTCAAGACGACCGAGAGCTTTGACCTGGCCAAGTATCGTCTCAAGCCCGGGGCCAAGTTGAATTACTGGCTGACCGTGCGCGACAACAAGCACCCGACGTCGAACAAGTTCGAAACGACCCACCAGCTCATCGAGGTCGTCGAGCCGGTCGCACCCGCGGAAAAGAAGAAGCTCGAAGACTCGCAGAAGCAGAATCAGACCGAACAGGTCGAGCCGACCGCGGGCACAGGCGACAATGAGCCGGGTGCGGACAACAAGCCGCCCGGCAATGAACAACAACCCAAGGCCGGCGAGGAACGCGGCGGCGAGGGAACCCAGGGCGACGACCAGGTTCCTGAAAAGGCCAACGGCGGCGCCGGTCAACCGTCGGGAACCGGCAACAGCGACGAGACGTCGGCGACTCCGACTCCGAATCCGACCCAGAATCAAAACGCGAACAACCCCAACGGCGGCAGCGGAAACACCAAGCAGCCCCAGCTTTCACCCGACGACCAGCGGGTCGAAGAGAAGCTCCGGCAAGCGCTCGAAAACAAGAAGAACGCCGACGGTCAGGCCGGTAAACAAGGCAATGCCGGCGGAGCGAACAACAACAACCGTCCGAATGCGGATTCGCCGGCCGGTAAACAGGCCAATCGAAACCCCGCGGAGGCCGGCGGCAACGAAAATCGCCCCGACGGCACGACACCCGATCGGGCCAATCCGTCGCGCCAGCGCCCGGCCGTCGAGAATCCAGGCGCAGGGAATTCGCAGACTCAACAGACGCCTCCCGCGGGCGGCAATTCCGCCACCGACCCGGCGGACCAGGTTCAGCGGGCCAGGCCCGATGCGAATACGCCTCAGACAGACCGCACCCAGAATGAGACCGGCAAGGCGGGTTCTTCCCCACCAAAATCGGGCGGGCAGGCTGACACCGGCGCAAAAGGCAATAACGAGACCAACAATAGAGATAATCCCGCAGACACGACGCAACGCGACCAGGGTAAACCGATGCCGGCCGATGCCCGCAACGGCGAGGGTTCGGGCCGAAAAGACTCGCAGACGACGAAGAATGACGGCAGCCAGCAAAACCCGGGTCAGGCTGGCCGGGATCAGAAGCAGGCCGATCAATCGGACGCGAACTCGCGTCAGAGCGGGTCTGATCAAAATAAGAGTCAGGGCGCTGGGCAATCTGACGAACGTGCTGGCGGCTCGAACGAGCAAGAAAAGGGCGCCCCGCGCCCTGGGAACAAGCCTTCCACGAGCGGCGATGCCGGCAAGCGGAATCCCGATTCGAAGCAGTCGGCCGACCAGAACGACAAGAGGGATCCGGGCCGGACGCAGCCCGAGGCGGACGATCCGAAGGCGGACGCCCAGCGTGGCGATGAGCAGAAGAACACACCCGGCGGTCAGGCGGGGAAATCGTCTGATGGCACAAGCCAGGATAAGAACCAGGGCGGGCGTGGCGATGAGCAGAAGAACGCGCCCGGAGGCCAGGCGGGGAAATCGTCTGATGGCACGAACCAGGATAAGAACCAGGGCGGGCGTGGCGATGAGCAGAAGAACGCGCCCGGCGGCCAGGCGGGGAAATCGTCCGATGGCACAAACCAGGATAAGAACCAGGGACCACAGGGTGACCAGAACGCCGACGGCAAGCGGGGCGACGGTCAACAAAGCCAAGCCAAAGGCTCAGGCAGCGAGTCGTCCCGGGAGATGACCAAAGAGGGAGGCCAGCGGTCGGACGGCCAATCATCGAAGGACAACGCTTCGGGCAAGTCTCAAACGAAGTCAGGCGCGAAGGGAGAGTCTGGCTCCGGCGAGAAGAATACAGGCACCCAGTCCGGAGAATCGGGCGGCGAGTCGAACGAATCCGCCAAGGCCCAGGGGTCGGACAGCCAATCATCGAAGCAGAACGCTTCGGGCAAGTCTCAAGCGAAGTCGGGCGCGAAGGGAGAGTCTGGCTCCGGCGAGAAGAAGACAGGCACCCAGTCCGGAGAATCGGGCGGCGAGTCGAACGAATCCGCCAAGGCCCAGGGGGCCGACGGCCAAAATAAGGGCCAGGGTGGTCAGAAACCGGGCTCCCCTGGTGCTGGCAAGCCCGGTGAGGCCGGCGATTCCGTCTCCGCCTCCAAGTCTGGAGAAACCGGTACGCCCGGTGAGAGCGGGGCACAGAACGCGAAACAAAATGCCCCGGGAGTCAGTCCGAGCAGAACACGTCGGCCGGGTCGACAAACACCACCAAGGACCAGCCCGATGCGCGAATGCCGGCCGGCCAGCGCAACCAGACCAGCACGAATCCCGCTCGCCAGCAATCGGATCAAGCCACGAAAACCAATCAAGGCGGGCCCGGCGAGCGCGGTCAATCCGAGACAGAGAAAGAAAAAGAGAAGGGTGAAAAGAAGCGTGACTATGGCACGCTTCCCGATCCGAATGCCAAGAAGCCCAAGGATCAGCCCAAGAAGGCATCATCGAGCCCCGATGCCGACAGGAATGAACCGGCCGCGGCCGATGCCAGCAACCCCAGATCCAAGAATGCACAAGCGTCTGACAACAAGAGGCAGCAAGGGGCCGATGGGGAGACGAAGAAAGACGGCAAGCCCGAGTCATCGGCCGATCAGGACAGCCAGACGAATCCGTCCCAAGCCTCGCGTAAGAACGACCAGCGCGGGATGAAACGGCAAAACGGCGCGCAGTCGAAAGACGCGGCCGCCGAAAAGACGAATGCCGAGCAAGCCAAGGATGGATCGTCACGCGACGAAACCTCGACCGAGGTCCGCCTGCGCGACCCCAATGATCCCGAGGCCAAGAACGCCGAATCGCGCCAGGGACCCGTCGGTGAAAATGCCAGGCGCGTGCCCGAGGACCAGGCTCCCAAACCGGGGGAACCAACGAGCCAGCGCGATCCACGCAAGGACATGACGCCCGATGAGCGGATGCGCAAGGCGCATGATCCGCGTGCACCTCAAAACCAGGTTCCCAAGAACCAGGCTCCCGGCGCGGACCAGAAAACGGCCGATCAACGCCAGCAGGAGCGTGCCAACACGAACCCGGCCGATCCCAGCGCCAGGACGCCGCGCGATCCGAACCAGCCACAAAATCCAAACGCGACCCAGGACCAGGCCAGTAAACCCCAGGATCGCACGGAAAACACGCCCGAAAATCGGCCGAGTCATCCGCAAATGCAACGCGAGAATCAGCCGAACGCTCCGGCATCTCAGACGACCCAGCCCGACTCGGCACAGAGGCCCGATCAAAACCGCAACAACGCGCAGCAGAAGCAATCGTCCAAGCCGGGCGAAAGCCCCAAGAACGCTGCGCAACAGCAGTCTCCGAAGAATTCGTCGCCAGCGAATCAGCCAAGCGACCCCTCTCAGTCGAACCAGCAGAATTCGTCGCAGACGCAGGACCAGAGCCGTAGCGACATGCCCCACGAGGAGTCGTCAAGCCAGGGCTCGAATGCACGGAAGTCGTCGCAGCCGCCCCCACAGTCGCCGCAATCGTCGCGGTCTCAGCCGAAACCCGATTCTCAATCGAAGTCGGGCCAGAGCTCTCAGTCGCAGAACGCCCAGGAGGGCCAGTCGCAATCCGAAAGCATGACAGCGAAGGAAGGTCAAGGCGAAGGCCAGGGCCAGGGCGAAGCCGGCAAGCAGGGGTCGGGGCGCGGGGAACCGGATCGCAGCGCTCCGCTGGCTCGGGGACGTCTCAGTCGCAGCCGGGCGGCTCGCAGACGGCCGAACGTGGCGACGGGCCTCGACAGCGAGAAGGGCAGACTGGCAAGCAAGCCGGTGTCGGCGAACGCGGGCAAGGAGAAAGCCGGCCAGGCGCTGAGCGTCAGTCGAAGTCGGGTGGCGAGCCCGGCTCAAAGTCGGGCGCGCCAGGCGAGTCGAACAATCAAAGCGGGCAGCCTGACCAGAACGGCGAGCCGGGCAAGGAAAACGGCCAGCAAGGCGGTCCCGGCCAGGGCCAGCGGCCCGGCGGCGCGGGTCGAAGCGAAACCGGTAGCCGGCAAGGCGGACGGTGGTGCACCCGGCGCCGATATGTCCGAGAAGAATGAGGCGCCGGAGGCCAAGCGCGCCGAAGAAGCCGATAGCCGCGGGGGCGACACCGTGGCTCCACAAGGGCAATCTCAGAGCGATCTCTTCATACGCAAGCTTGACGAGGCACTCAAGAACGATGCCAAGGCCAAGGACCTCGAAGACGCGACGGGGCTCTCGCGTGAGAAAATCGAACAGTTCATGAAGAAATATGAGAAGGTGAAGACCGCGCCCGCCGGCCCGGGGCGAGAGATCACGGTGAAAGACGAGGAACAGAAGGGTGTCGAGCCATCGGCGAACTTGCCAGGTCTCGACAAGTCGATTCCCTTCTCGTCGAAGTCGCGCCGCGATCGCGGTAGCGCCGCCCAGGACCAGGTGCGCGACAACGTTGAAGGCATTCGCTTCGAGCCCCCGCCCGAGATGCGAGCCAAGTGGGAAGGTTACAAGAACAAGCTGTCGAAGGTGGCCGCGCCCAAACGCTCGGCGGCAAGCACCACCAAGAGCGCGCCGTGACGCAAGATTTCTGGTCCTTTGTCCCTCCCGGTTTCAGTGCGTCGGCCGCATGGCGTGATTAGATCGCCCCGATCGATCGAGCGAGCGTTCAGATGGGATCGGCCTTCGTGCCGCCCGGAAACTTTCAGGTTGACTCCATGCCAACCGCGCTCTTCTCACCGCGCCGCTATCTTGTGGGCTTCGATCCCAGGGAGGTTCCGCATCACTTCACCGATGTCCTCGTCATCGGCGGGGGCATCGCGGGCTGTCGTGCGGCGCTGGGAATTCCTGACCGCTATCGCGTGCTGACCGTGACCAAGGAAAAGGTGCGCGAGAGTAATAGCAATTATGCTCAGGGCGGGATCGCGGGCGTGCTCGATCCCGAGGATCGCTTTGACAACCACATCGCCGACACGCTCACGGCCGGCAAGGGGCTGTCGGATCCCCACGTCGTCGAAATGGTGATTCGCGAAGCGCCCCAGCGAATCGGGGAGCTCGTCGACTGGGGGACGAATTTCGATGAGATCGATGGCCACGTCGCGCTCGGTCGCGAAGGGGGCCATTCTCATGCCCGGATCGCTCATGCGCTGGGCGACGAGACGGGCCGCGAAATCATGCGGGCGATCATCCTGAAGGCACGCTCGCGGCCCAATATCCGGATCTGGCAGAACAGTGTCACGATTGACTTGTTGACCGAAGAGGGACGGTGTCGCGGCGTGCTCGTATGGGATCGGCGCCGGGGGTTTGCCCT
This sequence comes from uncultured Planctomycetota bacterium, assembly GCA_963818265.1. GTDB lineage: Bacteria > Planctomycetota > Planctomycetia > Isosphaerales > Isosphaeraceae > CAWFRS01. The sequence continues at coordinate 319,471 of CAWFRS010000008.1, forward strand.
GGTGTGGGCCCGCGCGGTCGTGCTGGCGACCGGCGGCGCCGGGCAGCTCTTTCGCGAGACGACCAACCCGCCGATCGCGACCGGCGACGGCCATGCGATGGCGTACCGGGCCGGCGCCGAGCTCCGCGACATGGAATTCATGCAGTTCCATCCGACGTTGCTCTATGTCGCCGGGTCGACGCGGCACCTGTTGACCGAAGCGCTGCGCGGCGAGGGGGCCTATCTGCGCGACCGGTTTGGCGAGCGCTTCATGCCCGCCTATCACCGGCTCGCCGAGCTGGCCCCGCGCGACGATGTTTCGCTCGCAATCACGGCCCAGATGGCGAAGACACAACATCCCAACGTCTACCTCGATTTGACGCATCTTGATCCCGAGGCGATCCGCGGCCGTTTCCCGGGAATTGCCCGGCTGTGCCGCAACTTCGACCTGGATATCACGAGCGACCTGATCCCGGTTTGCCCGGGCGCCCATTACATGATTGGCGGGGTCACGGTCGACAGTCACGGCCAGACGACCCTGCCGGGCCTCTGGGCGGCCGGCGAGGTGACGAGTTCGGGCCTCCACGGCGCGAATCGGCTGGCGTCGAACAGTCTGCTCGAGGGCCTCGTCTATGGCGCTCGGGCTGCCGAAGACATCGTTTCCAGGCTCGATCTCGAAGGGCCAGGGCGGCTCGAGGTGGCGCCGATCTCGGCGCCGGCGGCAACCGCCGGGCAACCGCTGATTGACCTCGACGACCTGATCAAATCGTTGCGGGCCTTGATGTGGCGGCGCATGGGGATTACCCGCGACGCCGCCGGTCTGAAAGAGGCCGCCGACCAGGTCGATCGTTGGAGCCGGTATATCTTGCCGGTCGAATTTCGCGACCCCCGGGGCTGGACGATGCAGAATATGCTCATCGTCGCACGACTCATGATCGCCGCCGCGCTCAAGCGTGAAGAATCGCGCGGCGTGCACTACCGCTGCGATTTTCCCGAACCGAATCCGGCGTTCAATCATCACATCACACTTTGAATCAATATGCTTGTGTCGCTGATTTGCGATCGTCGCCTTTTCTGCAAGTTTGGATTCGTGCCGATGGCGAGCACGCCGGATTGTGATGAGGGCTGATTCATTCTCCCTGGGCGGGCTATGGATCACGCACAATTTTGAAGCGTTTGCGACCTGCCCGGTTCTTGTAGCCGGTCTCTGTGAGATGTCGGAGTGCTTCGGCCTCATGACGAGCCTTTGGTCGGGCGGTCGACTGGCGGTCTTGATCGCGTGGGAAAGGCCAGTTTGCCGCGGCATTCCCGGCCTCACATCACAGCGGTCGCCTACAACAGGAGCACGACGCGGGAGCGTCGCGACGAACGTAGCTATGCAGACCGCGGGAACCAGGACGAAATCGGACTTCGAGACTTGTGGGTATTTCATCGCCGGGAGGGGCGAGACTCTGTCAAGCCGAGCCATAAACTGGACGAACGGAAGAGGCTCGACAGGGTCTGGCTCTCCCAGGAGCCGAGTGGCTCGGCAGCTCGACGGAAATTCCTTGTGGTTCGACCCGAGCGCGGCGGGCGCCGCCACCCCTCACGGTGCGGGGAGCACCGGTACGCTGCCGGCGTGTGAGCGAGGTAGACTCAGGCTGACGACAATCGCAACCCCGATCGTCACGAGAAGGCGAGCCAGAAGGCGTGACGACCAGGTGATCGACACAGGCTGGCTCGTCCCCGCGAATGGAAAGAAGGCCGCGCCCGCCACGTCGAACGCAAGGCCGCCGAGCAGGGCGCCCAGAATCCCGGCCAGCGCCGCGGTGGCGTAGAACTTCCGATCCCCTAGCCCGCCCGCGAACGCCAGGCCGGCGAGGGCGCCAATCAATCCCCAGATCGATCCGTGCATGAGCGCCGAGACAACTAGCTCGTATTCGACGTAGGCCGGTTGAACCTTGAGAAAGTACGGCAATAACGCCAGGGAAAGGATCGCTCCGGCGATCGCGCAGAGCACGAGCCCGACAACGCTGGCGATCAACGCCCTCGGTCTGGACTGGCGGGCGAGCCCGCCCGCGATACCTAAAAAGCCGCCGAGGCACATGCCGAGAATTCCGTTCGCGACGGCCGCGTTTTTCACTTCCGCGACACCGGCCGTCTCGGCTGTGGGGGCGATCACGACGTTCCCCATCGTGTTGATCCGGCCATTCTCGGGGCGGATCCACTCGTAGGTGGCTTCTCCGGCTCCGAACGCCACGCACCCGGCGAGAACGCCAGCCAGAATGAGCCAGCGGGGCGCGTTCTGGGCGGCGGTGTTCGCACGCGGTGGTCCGGAAACCGAGCCTTCCTGCTCCGATCTGGCGGGTCCTGACGCGGCACCCTGGTCGTTTGATGACATGTTTCTGGCTTTTCGGCGGCTAAAGGACTTGGATTTCGATCGATCGATTGACCTCGGCGAACCTCGAATCGTGGCATCCTGGAGATAACCGTGACCTTCAAGAGGACAGCTCAAGGCCGCTTGAATTTCGTCAGTGGAACCGCCGTTTCGACGCCCTCGCGCAGTCGATAGCAACGATCGGTGTCGAGCGGCCCGAACCGGTCGATGCGCCCCGACGGCCACGAGACCTCGACCCTCTCCACCCGGTCTTGATCGCATCCGAAATGAACGTACGGACTCGATGCCGACAGAAAACTGCCGCCGCCCAGCCGCCAGGCGCGCCGGAGCCGCCCGCCCGCCTTGATCGTGACAACCGCGCCGACGCCATCGCGATTCGATTTCGTTCCCTCGAGGAGAAACCGGATCGAGTGGCCGCCCGCCGTCTGGTTGTGGAAATACGCGAGCGGAGAATTTTGAGCGACGATCAACACGTCGAGCCGGCCGTCGTTATCGAGATCGCCGATCGCCAGACCCCGCCCGACGCGCGGCGTCGTCCACGGCGCTCCGGCACGCGCCGTCGCGTCGTCGAGCCTCCCATCCTTACCATTGATCATCAGAAGGGCGGGCATGTCGTAGGGATAATCGGGCCGGTCGTCGTTGACGTGGCCGTTGGCGATAGCGAGGTCGAGGCGGCCGTCGTTGTTGGCGTCGAAGAGGCCAATGCCAAACCCAAGCAAATACCGGCTCGGCGCCGCGAGGCCGATCGCGGCGGTTTGATCGCCGAAGATTCCGGTCCCCAGGTTACGAAAGAAGGTCGTCGATTCGCCGTAGAAATTGGTGACCAGCAGATCGGGAAGAAGGTCGCCGTCGACATCGCCACAGGCGGTTCCCATGCCGGCCTGGAAGGCTCCGTTGGCGTTGCAGGCGATCCCGTTCGATTCGCCCGCCTCCTCGAATTTCAGGCCCCCGAGGTTGTGCCAGAGATAATTGGCCGTCGTGTCATTGGCGACGAACAGATCGACGAGCCCGTCGCCATCAACGTCGGCCGCGACGACACCAAGGCCCCGGCCATTCTTGTCGATGATCCCGGCCTCGGCCGTCACGTCGACGAACCGGCCGCCGTCGTTGCGAAACAAGTGGTCGGGGAGCGCCGAAAACAGGCGGGGTATGCAGTAGTTGTACATCTGGTCGGGCTCGACGCGGTCGCTCACGGCGGCCTCGGTCTTGCGGTCGCACAGTTTTGGGTGTTCGGCATCCCAGACCAGGTAATGGCAAACATAAAGATCGAGGTCGCCATCGTTATCCAGGTCGGCCAGGGCCGCCGAGGTCGGCCAGTCGCGGTCGCCACTCAACCCGGCGGGCGCGGTGATGTCTTCAAACGATCCGTCTCCGCGATTGCGATAAAGCGCGTATGACCGCCATCGCGTGATGAAGAGATCAGGATGGCCGTCATTGTCGACGTCGCCGACGGTCACACCGTGGCCATAACCGGGTTTCATCCGCGCGATTCCCGTTGGCTCCGATACGTCGGCGAATGCCCCGTTACCCAGGTTCCGGAATAATCGATCTCCCGTGCCGGTCCGCGCTTTGTCGGGCGGAAATACGCCCCCTTGCAGGAGATAAACATCGAGCAGGCCGTCGCCGTCGTAGTCAAGCAGACCGACTCCGCCCGACGTTGTCTCGGGAAGTTGTCGCACGGGGCTGCGGCCGTTATTAAATGTGAATTGAAGTCCCGCGGCGGCCGCGTCGTCGCGAAATCGCGGCGCCGCCTCGGCCCCTTCCGGCAAGTCGTGACGGGTCGCAACGGCCGCCGACGCAAGGGCTGGATCAATATCCGTCAGTGTGGCTGCCAGCGTGATGTTGCCGGCGATCGGCGGCGCCTGTCCGGACACCGTACGGAGCCGCGCCAGTGCGTCCGCGGCCGACCGATCGGCGGGTGCATGGCGCGCTCGAAGCGTCCACCAGCCGCGGGCCTCGAAACGGCGGCCAAGCGTCTCGGCGAGCTTCGCCAGCTCGACGAAATCGCTGGGTGTCAACGTTTCTTCAATCCGCTGCCGGTAGCGATCCTTGGCGGCATCGATCTCGGCCTTGCGACGGCGGTACTCGCGCACCTTCGCGGTCGATCCGGCATCCCATGCCAGTAGCGCGAGCCGTTCGAGGACCGGCGAATCTTGATCGATGGTCAGCAGCTCTTCAAGCGCGAGCCGTTCGGCCTTCACATTGCCGAGACGCGACGCGAGCCACGCTCGAAGAGATAATCGTTCCTCGGGCCGGAAGTCACTCGCATTCAAGTGGGCGAGCGACCGGCGGACTTCGTCAAGATTGCCGGCGGCTCGCGACCAGTCTAATCGCGCTCGCCACACGGCCGGGTCGTCTGGCCGGCGCTCGACGCAGCGGTCGAGCCAGCCGCGTGCCTCGGTGAATCGACCGGCCTGCGTTGCCAGATTGGCCTGCGCCAGCCAGACCCGGTCGTCGTCGGGCGCCAGGCGAATCGCACGGTCGACCTCCCAACGAATCTGCTCGAGGAGAACGGGCGATGTATCGACTCGCCAGTGATCGTGGAGCTCGACGACGGGATCAGCGGCCGACTGCCAGTTTTGTTCCAGAAGCGACCGGATCATGTCGCGCCGGCCCTCCCAGAAATAAAGTTCCGAGAGCGAATGCCGGACCTCTTCGCGCAGCGGCGCGTCAACCCGCATCAAGCCGTTCAGGATGTCTTCGGCCGCGCTGAAGCGACCGAGATCGCCGACCAAGGTTTTCGCGCGCGCCAGACCGGCCCTAATGCCCCAGCTCGTATGCTGGTCAAGCGCCGACCACGCCTCGACCGCCGCGTTGATACGGCCGCCGGCATGTTCGCACACGCCGAGTCGATAGCGAACCTCGGGATCGTGCGACCAGCGGAGGGGAACGCCGGCGAGATACGCCCGCGCCTCCGCGAAATGGTCGCCGTCCATCAGCCGGCGGGCCTGCGCCAGGCTTCTTTCAAAGCCAGAGACCCACAGGACCCATGAGCCCAAGGCAATCAGAAGCCCCAGGGTCAATCCCAGACAGATCACAGCGCGGTGATCCCACCGCGCCGCCCGCTTCAGCGGCGCGATCTTGCCAGCGCCCCGGGGCAATTCGGCCGCCAGCGCGATCGCCTCGGTTGCGCTAATTCGCTCCCTCACGACCGCGCTCCTGGATCTACGATCAACCCGGCCGAGTTTCGGATCGTTATTTCGGTTTGGCTGCCTGAGCCTTCTTGAGGTCCATTCCCGAATTCGCGTCCTTCATCATGTCTTGACTCTTCTTGCCGAAGTCGGCGTTGACCTCGGACGGCGCCGCTGGCGCATTGGGTTGATCCTCACCGCACCCGGGCAAAATGCCGGCCAGCACCACGGCCAGCACCATTGCGAATTTCTTGTCCATCTCGGTTGACTCGCTTGTGATAGTAGGGTTCAAGATGAGATGAAAGCCTGGCGGCGACCTCGACTTGCCGCGACGAGTCTGAAGTGCGGCGAGTGCCGCCTGGAAACGGCGGGCGCTGGTCGCTTTGCTTCGCGATCCGATAACATGATTCCGCCAGGCACAAACTTCCGACGTCAGATTGCCACGAACGAAATGAGAGAACTCCGCACGACTCGACTGAGCTGGGCTGAGCGTGCGGAGTCTCTCGGTAGTCTACCAAAGATCAATACTGGTCCGAGGCTCAGGACTTCGCCCTGGTTACGGCTGCCAACGGCCCACCACACGTTGGGTGAGATGCTGTCTTTCATGAATTTCACCGACCCGTCGCAGAACCCGACATTGACGCCGCCGGGGTGGTTGCTGGTCGCCGTGATGATGTCGTTCATTCCGCCGGGAGGGCCTCCCCAGGTGTTGCCGGCCACGCATGAAAGCCCATTCGGCGTGTTCCAGTGGTTATAAGCATTGAAGTGCAGCGTCCCGGCGTGGCTGCCGTTCCAGCAGGCCCCTGACCACTGAGTGGGATTGGTCGGCAACGTCGATCCCGAGACGCTCTTGCACGCCTGGACAAACCCGAGTGCCATCGCCTGGCCGCCCGTCCCGATCGACGCCGGGTTGCCGTTGACGTCGGTCGTGAAATTCGTCTGGTACGAGACGCGCTTGGCATTCGGCAGCGTGCCCGGGTAAACCTGAACGAAACCGTTCAATCCAATCAGCTTTTCGCTGAAAAGTGCGGTATTGCTGCTACCGTCGGTGATCGTCGCGAAATCAACGACACCAAGGTTGCCAAGGCCGTACGGATAGATGTTTGACTGGCCCGGAAGATTGTTCTGGTCGCTCATGAACGGGACAAAAGGTCCGTCCCAGGGCGAGATGCACTCGGGTCCGCCGAAGCTGGCGTGGTAGTTGGTAAACGTCTGGGCGATCCACGGACCCGTCTTCACGCTCTCGGACGGACAGATGTACCCCGTGATCTTGGTGCTGCTGATCGTGGTCTGGTTCAGCGGGCTGGTCTGCGCCTCCCGAGTAGTTCGTCGCGTTAAAGAGCGGCTGCTGCTCGATAAAGGGCAGCAGTGCGACACCCCAGCCGAGCGGCCACTCCCCCGTGTTGATGTTGGGTCCATTCGGCGGAGCCGGGTTGCCGAAGTTGCCGAATAAGGGCGGAAACGCATTATTGGCTTGAATGTAGTTATGCACACCCAACCCCATTTGCTTGAGGTTGTTGGTGCACTGGGCACGGCGGGCTGCTTCCCGAGCGGCCTGAACGGCCGGCAGCAAGAGGGCGATCAAGACCGCGATGATCGCGATGACGACAAGTAGCTCGATGAGCGTAAACGCTTTATGAGTCCGAACTCGCACGAGACACCCCTCTCTCGACCTGAGAAACCGCGTTTTGTGAAACCAGAATCGGATCCAGACGAATCGACCCACCGTCCTGGCAATTATCCGCGCATCTGTAGATGACGATAGAAAGAGACCAAAGCGCGGACCATTATCCGTTGCGCCACTGACGCACCGCCCGCCTCGTGCCGGCTGCTTTCAACTCCGTTACGCGCAGTCGCCGTGACCCACGACGACGCGAGAACACTCGGAACCGAACACCGACTCTCGACAAGACCCAATCATCGCGCCCAAAGCAGCGGCAGGCGTGGAAAAGTCTCGACCAAGCGACCCGCTCCTCACTAAAACTCTATATCCCGTGGGGTTGGGCCGCAAGTTATTATATCAAATAATAGCGAAATTGCGGAATTCACTCGTCTTGCCCGCGACGGATCCTTTCGCGTGAAGTGTCACTGTGTTGCCACAAGTCGATGCGCCCTATCTTATCAAGCGTTTTCGTCGGCGTTATCGGCTCAGGCCGGATCGGTTACCGGGTCGACATCGGCGTCGAAGACCCGAACCAGCCGCCAGTTCGGTTTGTTCTCTTCGATAAATCGGCGATGTGACGGTGCATCTTGATAGGCGTCGTGCGCATCGACCGAATCGAAGACAATATGGAGGGCCACGTCAAAATCCCGATCGTTGACGGGCCGGGTCAGGATCTGATTCGGGGTGCCGCAGGCGAAATAGAGAATGCCTGGATGACTGGTGAGATACTTGCGGCAGTCTCCGAGCATCTTGTGAACCGATGCTTCGGAGCGATCGTTGAGTGAAAAGAAAACGCTGTGAACCAGCATCACGTATCTCCTCGCTTCGCTCGAGATAACATGTCGGCGATTGTTTGGCGATTGACCGGGCGGATGACGCCCTGTTCGGTAATGATACCCGTGATGAGCGCGGCCGGCGTGACGTCGAAGGCCGGGTTATACACGTTCACTCCGGCCGGCGCCGTCGCGCGCCCGAAGCCGTGCGTCACCTCGCGCGAATCGCGCTCTTCGATGGGAATCGCCGAGCCGTCTTCAATCGAAAGGTCGAACGTGGTCGACGGCGCGGCCACGTAGAACGGAATCTCATGGGCGCGGGCCAGCAGCGCCACGCCGTAAGTGCCGATCTTGTTTGCCGTGTCACCGTTGGACGCGATGCGGTCGGCCCCCACCACGACGGTCTGAATCTTGCCTTCCTTCATGACCTGGGCGGCCATGCTGTCGCAGATCAGCGTGACCGGGATGTTTCGCCTTTGCAGCTCCCATGCGGTGAGCCGTGCGCCTGAAGAAGAGGCCGCGTTTCGTCAGCGAACACCTGAAAGGGCGTTCCCAGCTCGTGCGCGGCGAACATCACGGCCAGAGCCGTTCCGTAGTCGGCCGTGGCCAGCCCGCCCGCATTGCAGTGCGTCAGGATCCCCTGCCCCGGCTTGATCAGCGCGGCCCCCTGGCGGCCGATCGCCCGGCATGTCTGGCGATCCTCGTCGTCAATCTTTCGAGCCTCGGCCAGCAATCGCTCGAGCAAAGCGGGCCCGTCAAGGCCGCGCACGGTCGACGGCAGACGGCTCATCCGGTCGAGTGCCCAGAACAGGTTGACGGCCGTCGGCCGGCTCGTCGCGAGATACTCGACGGCTTCGAATCAGTGCCCGCTCGACGGTTTCGAAATCCTCGACGCCCTGGCCGCGTGCGCCGATCACGGCGCCATAGGCCGCGGCGACGCCGATGGCCGGTGCGCCTCTGACTTGCAACGTCTTGATCGCGTTCCAGACCGCGGCCACATCGCGGCACTCGACTTCAACGAGGTCCGTCGGGAGCCGGGTCTGATCGATGAGCCGCAACGTGCCCGAGATCGCGTCCCCGACCCATTCGAGCGTTCGCGGTGTGCCGGCCGAGTTACTACTCACCATCGTGGCTGTCGCTCTACGAGGATCGGGCTCAACACCTTCTTCTTCTTTGAAACAAGCGGCCCCCGCGCCAGGAGTGCCAGATCCTTCCCCCTCGCGCGACGACCGCGTCTGCCGGGTCGGAAGAAAGGACGAGTGCGCCGGCAATCAAACGGCCAATCGTTGGCCCGCGATCGCCGGAAAAGTTCGATCACTCGTCGTCTTCTTCCATATCGGAGTCGTCGGAATCGTCCTCGGCTTCCTCGGGATCGATCCAGGTATAAAATTCCGAGAAAATATCCCAGACGGTCCGGAGCGCGTTTTTCATGTCGCCCGACTTCATCGGCCCGCTCTGGCCGGTGTATCCGGCGACCTGCGTGGCGATCCGCAAGAGGTCGAGGTTCTGGCGCCTCATTTCCAGGAAGATCTGGCTCTGCGTGTCGATTTCCAGAGCCTCTTCGAGGGCCTCTTCGACTTCGTGCTCGTGTTGCGGATCATGTTCATGATGATTGGGAATGCCCTCGGTCGCATCGAAATCGTCTGAGCTCATTGGATCGTGTTCTCCCTCGAGTAATGTTGCTCAATCGCGGTCAAGGCATAAGTCGGCCGCCAGGCTGCCAGCGGTTGTCTCGAAAATCGGATGTCCGGCGATTGTTCATTCTGGCCAGGAATTGGCCGGATGTCACGCCCAAGGTGGTCGTCATGGCGCACGTGGCCCTTATAGCGGCGGCCTTGCCATCGAGTTGATGAAAGGGCAATCCAAACGTCGATGCGACCGCCTGATTGGTGATGCGACCGCCGTCGATGTTGACGCCTTGGGCGATCCCGGGATCGCGGGCCGCCAGGGCTTGCCAGCCGTGTTTGGCTAGCTGCAGCAAATAAGGCAGCGTCACGTTGCACAGGGCGTATGTGCTGGTTCGCCCCACGGCGCCCGGCATGTTGGTCACGCAATAATGAACGACGCCGTCGACGACATAGGTCGGCTCGCGGTGGGTCGTCGGCCGGCTGGTCTCGACGCAGCCCCCCTGATCGATTGCGACGTCGACGATCACGGCGCCGTTTTTCATGCGGCCGAGGTCCTCGCGCCGCAAGAGACGCGGCGCCCGTGCGCCCGTGATCAAGATGGCCCCGATCACGAGGTCGGCGCGCTCGATCGATTCGACGATCGTGTGACGGTCGGAGTAAAGCGTCGTGACGTTCTTGGGCATGATGTCGTCGAGGTAGCGCAGGCGATCGAGGTTGATGTCGAGAATGCGCACGTTCGCCCCGAGGCCGGCGGCGACCTTGGCGGCGTTCGAGCCGACGACGCCTCCGCCCAGGATGGCGACCTCAGCCGGCGCCACGCCGGGCACGCCCGAGAGGAGAATCCCCCGTCCCTCCTGCGGGCGCTCGAGGTATTTGGCTCCTTCCTGAATGCTCATCCGGCCGGCCACCTCGCTCATCGGCGTCAAGAGCGGCAGCGCCCGCGCGAGTCGCGCAGCGTTTCGTAGGCGATCGCCGTGATGCCGCTATCGACCACGGCCCGTGTGAGTGCCAGATCGGCGGCGAAATGGAAGTAAGTGAAGAGGACCTGGCCAGGACGCAAGAGGGGCCATTCCGAGGGCTGCGGCTCCTTGACCTTGACCACAAGATCGGCATCGGACCAGATCGGGCCGGCGTCGGCAACGATGGTCGCGCCGGCCAGGTGGTACTGGGTGTCGGCGATCCCGCTCCCCTGCCCCGCGCCGGCCTCGATCAAGACCGTGTGCCCGGCCAGGCTCAGCTCCTCGGCCCCCACCGGTAAGATCGCCACGCGGTATTCATCCGACTTGATCTCCTTGGGTACACCCACAATCATTCCGACGGCTCCAGGGATCAAGGGATGGCGAAAAAAGGAAAAAGGATCAACGGCACGCGAGCCCGCGCCGCCGGGCGGCCGGCGACGATTGGCCGGGATCATCGAGTCATGGTTATATCACCGGCCAAGACGCCCGACAACCGCGGGCCGGCTAGCTGATGAGCTGCCGCAGGGCCTTGATGTGGCCGGGAATCGCTTGCATCGGATCCTCGGCGGCCTCGTATTCGAGCACGACATATCCCGAATAGCGCGCCTCGCGCAAGATGCCGATCAGCCGGGAAAGGTCCGCCGGTTCTTTGGTCCTGGCCGTCGACCGCTTGATCTCGGTCTTGACCTGCACGTTCATGGCGTACGGGGCGAGCTGTGCGATCTCGGCGTAGGGGTCCGGTCCGTGAAAATTACCCGTGTCGAGGTTGACCCCGAAGTTCGGCGAGTCAATCGCCTTGACCAGCCGGAGCATCTGCTCGGGCGAGCTCGTGATGCCGCCGTGGTTTTCGAGCGCCAGGACGATCCCTTTCTTCACGGCGTGGGGAAGGACCGCACTGATCCCGTCAACCACCCAGGACGCGGCCACTTCGTCAGAGACGCCTTTCGGAACCGTACCGCCGAAGATACGGATGACGGGGGCACTCAGCTCGGCGGCGCGGTCGATCCATTCCTGCACCTGGCGGACTTGCAGCTCCCGCTTGTCGCCCGGCGGCACGCAGAAATCGTTGCGAATGGCCGTTCCCGAGATATCCAGACCGAGCGAAAACGCGTGGAGCTTCAGGCGGTTCAAATAGTCGGCGTTGACGTCCGGCGGGAAATAATAGGAGGTTGGCTCGACTCCGTCGAGCGCCATGTCGGCGGCCAGATCGACAAACTCGAAGAGATTGAGTTTGGGATCGCGTTTTCCCGTCAGATAATCGCGATACGAATAGGCGGCCACACTCAGCTTCAAGTGGCTGGGCCGCGTTCGGCCGATCGGCGGAATCGCCATGGCGGTCTTGCCGATCGCTTGCGCCATGGCGCCGGCGGCCAGCGTGCGGGCCGTCGACACGAACAGCTCGCGGCGCGTGAGTTGATTCATTTTCGGCCCTTTCCGAAAAGACGACGAGACTGTGCCAGGCCAGGCCAGTTTCTCGCGATGCGAGTAACGTGGCCAGGACGGCCCGTCATCTTATCGCCTGCGAAGTGCCAGTACCACGGATCAGAAAAGTGTCTGTCCGTCGGGCGTGAGCTCAGTTGTCCAGGTCGGAAAGCAGCTCGTTGACTTCGCGGTTCAGAAATCGCGTTCCGAAGTCAGACGGCTGGCGATCGCGGGCAAAATCGGCCATCTCGGCGGGCGCTCCCGTGCCGAGTTCGACCAGGTCGTCGCCGCGTTCGGAATCGCCCGATGGACGTTCACCGGGCTCGGTCTGCTTGCGCGAACGCATGTAAAGCTTGATGGGAATGTCCCGGAACGGCAGTTTTTCGCGGAAGACGTTGAGCAAGTAACGCTGATACGTGTTGTCAAATAACCGGGTGCTGTTCACAAAAAGGACGATCGTGGGGGGTGCGGTGCCAACCTGGGTGGCATAGTAGATGCGTGGCGTGCGGTTGTCTCGCGTGGCCGGGGCGTGAGCCAGGACCGCGTCCTGAAGGATCCGGTTGAGGGTGCCGGTGCCGACCCGGCGCTGCGACTGCTTGAACAGGGATTGCGACATATTGATCAGGGCCTTGACGTTCTTGCCGGTCTGGGCCGTGATGAAGGCGATCGGCATGTAGCTCATCGATCGGAACGAGTATTGAACCAGATTGGCGAACCGAGCCATGTTCCCCTGCGAGGGGTCGGCCGCGTCGTTGACCATCAGGTCCCACTTATTGATCGTGAAAATGCACGGCCGATGCTCCTGGGCGATGTAATCGGCGAGCTGCTTGTCGAGACGCGTGATGCCCTGAGTCGCATCGAGAAAAAGCAGGACGACGTCGGCGCGGCGGATCGAGCGCTGGGCGCGGTGTCCCGAATAAAAATCGAGGTTATCGCGAATCTTCGCGTGGCGCTTGAATCCGGCGGTGTCGATCGCGAGGAACGGAATGCCGTCGAGCTCGAAATGAACGTCGACCGAGTCGCGCGTGGTGCCAGGCCGTTCCGACACGATCATCCGTTCGGCGCGTGCCAGGGTGTTGATGAATGTCGATTTCCCGGTGTTGGGGCGGCCGACAACGGCGATCTTCATCGCGGCCTCGGCCGGCCGGAGCGATTCGCCCGGGGGGAGCAATTCGTCGATCAGCTTCAAGAGCGCTTCTTGTTGCGGTTCTGATGCACCGATACCGCAATCGGCTTGCCGCGCCCGAGCTTGTAGAATTCCGCGCCGCGATGATCGAACTCGGGCACGTCCGACTTGTTCATGACCAGGATCACGGGCGTCTTCAAATAGCGGAGCCGCGCACCAACTTCGATGTCGAGGGGCATCATCTCGTCGCGGATGTCGACGACAAACAAGATGAGGTCGGCCTCATTCATCGCGGTGTCGATCTGGCGATCAACGTGCTCGCTCAGGTCATCACGGTCGACCATGCCGACGCCGCCGGTATCGAAAAGCTCGATAAAACGGGCCTCAGCGTCTTCTCCCAGTTGAACGAGCGAACCGACACGGTCCCGCGTGACGCCGGCCATGGGATCGACGATGGCGACTCGTCGGCCCGAAAGCCAGTTGAATAATGAAGACTTGCCGACGTTCGGGCGTCCAACAATCACAACTTTCGGAAGCGGCATGGCGTTCACTCGATTTAGAAGGTGCACGATACCGCAGGCGAGTCGAGACTATTCGAGCCGGGAGGGTAATCCTGCGAAGCTGTACAAATCCAAATCTCGTGCCGAAAGCAGAGATTACTGAGAGGTTTATACGAGCCGCAGTGCAACACAAGATTATTATACGCGATCACGGGCGATCACGGCAAATCGCGATGCTCACCCCGCCCCGCGCGATAGAAGACGCGGGAATATCGGATAGAATAAAAATACCGCCGTGCGGTGGTCCCCAGGCGGAAACGGTGAGGTGCACGCGGGATGAAACGAACGGACAAGGCTAACGAATTCGGATTATCCGACCTGGCCGCGCTCATCATGGGCTCGGCGATCGCGTCGGTGCACATCCTGGGCATTCGCGAGTGGCAGATCTCGGGGCCGGCCTGGATCATGGTGGCCTTCACGTTCATCTGGGTCGCGCTGACGGCGTCTGGCCCGTTCCTGTTCATCGCCCGCCGTTATGCGCAGGCTGCCAGGCTATCCGCAAGTGGGCGATCGACTCTGGGCCATGCTGGGCCTGCCCTGGCTCTTGACGGCCCTGGTGCAATCGGCCTCGCCCGAGAGTGAGCCGCGCCACAGCTCGCTCTTCATCACCACTTTGAGCGTCGGGCTGGCCGTCGTTTGCGTGATCGCCCTGAGCGTCATCTGGAGCACCTGGGTGATCGTTTCACCCGAACGGGCCGCACGCGTCGAGGCAGCTCCGTGGACCAACCGGGTCGGGCTGATCTTGTCGATCGCGTGGCCGCTCCAGTGCGGTTTCGCCATGATCGTCTTGAGCTAGCTAGCCAGTTCATCGCATCCATGCTTACTCTGCGCCGCGAATCATCACGCCTGAGGTTTTCACTTCAAGATATCCTTGCGGTCATGGTCGGTTACGCTCTGGCAGCGCTGCTCTTTCGGGCCTACTGGCCGACGAGCCGGCCCCCCATCCAGACCGGGATCCCGGCTGTCGGATTTTACCTCTGGCTGGGCATGGCGATGAGCGGGCCGTCACTCCTCTTGCGGCGCGTTGCCCTGCGCAACCTCGAGCGTCCAGACCTTCACCGCTTGAATCGCGAGCCTCCCACCCAGACGTGGGCCGAGATGGCCTGGATGTTGATCGGCGCCTACTGGATCGTCATCGGCCTCTGCGTGATTCCCGCGCGCTTGCCGGCGTTCAGGCTGGGCGACATGGTGATCTTTTGCGCCTTGTCGCCGCTACTGGTCATGACGCTACGACACCTGGGCCAAACTCGGACCCTCGAATGCCGGGCAAAGCATGCTTGGACGCACCTGGTCGCCGTGGTACTGGTGGCAACCTGGCCCATGGCGTGGCTCTGCCTGATCATTCTGGGACGATCGCTGCATTGAGACTGAGCTCAGGCATGCGGCAACGTCGTGGAGTCTGTCGAGCTGCCGAGGCACTCGGCTCGCAGGGATGCTCGCCCTCCCGGGGTTGCTCCTGGGAGATCGAGACTCCGTCGAGGTGGCCGAGGCACTCGGCTCGCGGGGATGCTCGCCCTCCCGGGGCTCCTGGGAGAGCGAGACTCTGTCGAGCTGACGGGGCACTCGGCTCGCAGGGACGCTCGCCTCCGTCGAGCTGGCCGAGGCACTCGTCTCGCGGGGACGCTCGCCCTCCCGGGGCTCCTGGGAGAGCGAGACTGTCGTGGTGAAAGGTTGGGCTTGCACCGGTTTCGCGTTCATCCCGTTTTCATTGACGAACCACACGGCCCCAGAGCGCCGCGCCTTTGTTGGAGTTCCGGCTTTAGCCGGCTTTTTACGATATCAGCCAGAGCCGACCGGCTAAAGCCCGACATCCAACGGTGGCCTGCTGGAGTTCCGGCTTTAGCCGGCTTTTTACGATATCAGCCAGAGCAGACCGGCTAAAGCCCGACATCCAGCGGTGGCCTGCTGGAAGTCCGGCTTTAGCCGGCTTTTTACGATATCAGCCAGAGCAGACCGGCTAAAGCCCGACATCCAACGGTGACCTGCTGGAGTTCCGGCTTTAGCCGGCTTTTTACGATATCAGCCAGAGCCGACCGGCTAAAGCCCGACATCCAACGGTGACCTGCTGGAGTTCCGGCTTTAGCCGGCTTTTTACGATATCAGCCAGAGCCGACCGGCTAAAGCCAGAACTCCAACGGTCGCCTGCTGGAGTTCCGGCTTTAGCCGGCTTTTTACGACATCAACCAGAGCCGACCGGCTAAAGCCAGAACTCCAACGGTCGCCTGCTGGAAGTCCGCCTTCAGGCGGCCTCTGAAGGCGGGACTCCAACAAGAAGCCGCGCAACAGAATAGGCCTTCGCTCAATCGCGTTCGAAAGTCGATTCAAGACCAACGTTTCACCGGGCCAGAGCGAGACTCTGTCGAGCTGACGGGGCACTCGGCTCGCAGGGACGCTCGCCTCCGTCGAGCTGGCCGAGGCACTCGGCTCGCGGGGACGCTCGCCCTCCCGGGGCTCCTGGGAGAGCGAGACTCTGTCGAGCTGACGGGGCACTCGGCTCGCAGGGACGCTCGCCCCTCCCGGGGTTGCTCCTGGGAGAGCGAGACTCTGTCGAGCTGGCCGAGGCACTCGGCTCGCGGGGACGCTCGCCCTCCCGGGGCTCCTGGGAGAGCGAGACTCTGTCGAGCTGACGGGGCACTCGGCTCGCAGGGACGCTCGCCTCCGTCGAGCTGGCCGAGGCACTCGGCTCGCGGGGACGCTCGCCCTCCCGGGGCTCCTGGAAGAGCGAGACTGTCGTGGTGAAAGGTTGGGCTTGCACCGGTTTCGCGTTCATCCCGTTTTCATTGACGAACCACGCGGCCCCAGAGCGCCGCGCCTTTGTTGGAGTTCCGGCTTTAGCCGGTTTTTTACGATATCAGCCAGAGCCGACCGGCTAAAGCCAGAACTCCAACGGTCGCCTGCTGGAAGTCCGCCTTCAGGCGGCTTTTTACGACATCAACCAGAGCCGACCGGCTAAAGCCAGAACTCCAACGGTCGCCTGCTGGAAGTCCGCCTTCAGGCGGCTTCTGAAGGCGGGACTCCAACAAGAAGCCGCGCAACAGAATAGGCCTTCGCTCAATCGCGTTCGAAAGTCGATTCAAGACCAACGTTTCACCGGGCCAGAGCGAGACTCTGTCGAGCTGACGGGGCACTCGGCTCGCAGGGACGCTCGCCTCCGTCGAGCTGGCCGAGGCACTCGGCTCGCGGGGACGCTCGCCCTCCCGGGGCTCCTGGGAGAGCGAGACTCTGTCGAGCTGACGGGGCACTCGGCTCGCGGGACGCTCGCCCTCCCGGGGCTCCTGGGAGAGCGAGACTCTGTCGAGCTGACGGGGGCACTCGGCTCGCAGGGACGCTCGCCCCTCCCGGGGTTGCTCCTGGGAGATCGAGACTCTGTCGAGCTGGCCGAGGCACTCGGCTCGCGGGGACGCTCGCCCTCCCGGGGCTCCTGGGAGAGCGAGACTCTGTCGAGCTGACGGGGCACTCGGCTCGCAGGGACGCTCGCCTCCGTCGAGCTGGCCGAGGCACTCGTCTCGCGGGGACGCTCGCCCTCCCGGGGCTCCTGGGAGAGCGAGACTGTCGTGGTGAAAGGTTGGGCTTGCACCGGTTTCGCGTTCATCCCGTTTTCATTGACGAACCACGCGGCCCCAGAGCGCCGCGCCTTTGTTGGAGTTCCGGCTTTAGCCGGCTTTTTACGATATCAGCCAGAGCCGACCGGCTAAAGCCCGACATCCAACGGTGGCCTGCTGGAGTTCCGGCTTTAGCCGGCTTTTTACGATATCAGCCAGAGCCGACCGGCTAAAGCCCGACATCCAACGGTGACCTGCTGGAAGTCCGGCTTTAGCCGGCTTTTTACGATATCAGCCAGAGCCGACCGGCTAAAGCCAGAACTCCAACGGTGACCTGCTGGAGTTCCGGCTTTAGCCGGCTTTTTACGATATCAGCCAGAGCCGACCGGCTAAAGCCCGACATCCAACGGTGACCTGCTGGAGTTCCGGCTTGAGGCGGCTTTTTACGACATCAACCAGAGCCGACCGGCTAAAGCCAGAACTCCAACGGTCGCCTGCTGGAAGTCCGCCTTCAGGCGGCTTCTGAAGGCGGGACTCCAACAAGAAGCCGCGCAACAGAATAGGCCTTCGCTCAATCGCGTTCGAAAGTCGATTCAAGACCAACGTTTCACCGGGCCAGAGCGAGACTCCGTCGAGCTGGCCGAGGCACTCGGCTCGCGGGGACGCTCGCCCTCCCGGGGCTCCTGGGAGAGCGAGGCTCTGTCGAGCTGACGGGGCACTCGGCTCGCAGGGACGCTCGCCTCCGTCGAGCTGGCCGAGGCACTCGGCTCGCAGGGACGCTCGCCTCCGTCGAGCTGACGGGGCACTCGGCTCGCGGGGACGCTCGCCCTCCCGGGGAGAACGAAACGGCCCTGAGTCGAGATCGCCCTTTTTCGGCTCAGGTCTGGTCAGACGCGTTTGATTTTCCCCTGGCTTCATCGGGCGGAGCCCAGTTGCGGTCGAGACCGGCTTGCTGCCGCAGCCATCCCATCCATTCTTCATCAAGCAATCGCGCGGCTTGCTGGCGGGCCGACATCTTGTAGCGGGAGCTCATCCCCGTTGGGGGCATAGAGCGCGGCGAACGTCGCCGGTTCGCGGCGCTCGGGGATCATGACATAATAGGTGGTGCGGGGCTGATTGGCCGCGACGGCGACCGATCCGGGCTGGAGATCGAAATACGCCTTGCGGAACGCCTCGCCGGGGTTGGGCACCTCGGGAATGGGCGTGTCTTCGGGCGGTCCACTCTCGAACTGGCTGTTGAGCAGGCTGGATTGGCGCCGGGTGATGCCCGGAACGTTCACAACCCGGTAACCGTCGACCGTTCCTTCCTTGATGACTTTCTTCTTCTGTTTGATCTGGTCGGCGAGCTCGCTCGCGGCCTTCTCGGCCAGGGGACGAGCCTTGGCCATTTTCCAGGCGAGGCTGACCTCCGAACGCACTTCGTCGAGCGACGGCACGCGAGGTGGAACGTCTTTGATCTTGCGAGCCAGGTAGCGCGTGCCCACCAGGTCGGTCAATTCCTCGGGCTCGAAGAGCACTTTCTTGGGGTCGAAGAAATCGTCGATGAATCGCCGGCCGCCGCTGAGTCGCGACAATCCAACCTCGGCTCCCGCGATCGGTCCGAATTGATCTTCCTGATCGCGAGACAGTAATCGCGACACTTCATAATTGAGCCCCTCGCGCTGGGCCAGGTCTTTCAGCTCGAGCGGGGGCGGAAGTTCCTTGTGCGTCTTGGACCCCGTCTTCTTGGCCTCCTCGATCTCGTCGAGAGCGGCCGCGTAATCTTCATAATAGGGGAACAAGACCTCGTCCTTGATGCGGGTAAACTTGTCGACGATCTCGGCCTGGGCCTTTTCCTCGGCGAGTGCCACCGCGAGCTGGGGGCGCACGTCTTCAAAGGGCCGGATGATCGGCGGAGTCAGCTCGGGCTGGCCGGCGAAGAGGTCGTTGGGCAGCTCCGTGCGTTCTTCAAATTCGCTCTTGCGACTCTGATAGGCGGCCTTCAGCTCTTGCTCGGTGAGTTTATCGCGGATGCCGCGCGCCAGGGCGTTGCCATCGATCGAAAGCACCTCCACCTGAATCTGACGCGGGATCTTGAATCCGGGGGTCTCGCGTGTCGGATCCGGCAGGGTGTCTTTGTATCGATCATATTCCGCCCGCAGCTCGCTGGGCGTCGGCTCAGGTATCTTCGCGAGAAACTTGTCGACCGGAACTTCCACGAGTTTGGCCGCAACCCGTTCGTTCTGATCGCGATAGGTTCGGAAAACGTCGTACGGCGTGACCAGGGGCGCGCTCAGGAGCCTGCGCACGTTGGCCAGACGCACCTGGTTGGCGATATCGGCGAGGAGCTGTTCGCCGCTGACGCGGTTATTCAGGCGGCTCAAGAGCATCTCGAAGATGACGCTATTCATCTTGTCATCGGTGATCCGCCTGAGGAACTCGCGGCCGGCCTCGGCGTTCGCGGGCAGGCCAAGGCGGTCGGCCTCGTGCTGGAGGATCACGGCGTCGACGAGATCGCGGTCTCTCGTGCCGCCGAACATCGAACGGCCGGCGTAAGGGCTCAGTTCCGAGACGAACGTGTTGGCGAGTGTTCGCTGTTCGAGCATCTCGTTGAGCGAGCTGCGATAGACCGTCTTGCCGAACACGGTCGCGACGGGTTGGTCGCGCCCGGCCATGCTGGGGTTGAGCAGTTTCGGCAAACTGTCGGAGACAACAAAGCCAAACATGGCCAGGATTGCGAAAATCGCCAGCAGCTTACTCTGGTGGCGCCGGAAGACCTCAAACGGCATGGAGTTCCTCGAGTTTCAATGAAGCCGATCCGCGAGTCGTCCGGGCATGAAAAAATGGGGCTGGCCGACCGTTTGTTTCAGTCAGCCCCCCTTGACACGCCCCGATACGCTAGCTTATGTCGCTTAGGGAAAGGTTGCGGGGTTCGCATCTCCGAGCCCCTCACCTTAATCGTAGCAAGATTTGACGGGAGAACAATCTCAATCGCCCGTTCGACGTTCCATGCTCGACGCACCGAGGATCGACCGAAGCCGTATTCTGTGAATAGGATAGGTAGGCTAGTACCGTGGCTCGCAAGACGAAACAAACGACCCCCCTGGCTGATGAGACGGAACCCAAAAAGCCAGCGGCCAAGCGCAAGGCCGCCCCGAAAGGCCCACGCACCAAGAGCGCGGTACGTGACGAAATCCGACCGAATATTCCGAAGCCCCCGCCAATGGCGCCCGGCCCTCCCTGGTGATCGTCGAAAGCCCCAAGAAGGCCAAGTCGATCAACAAGTTTCTTGGCTCGGCCTATGTCGTCAAAGCCAGCATGGGCCATGTGCGCGACCTGCCCAAGCGCAAGCTCGGCCTCGACGTCGCCGAGGGCTACAAGCCGTCGTACGAAGTCGTTCCGGCCAAGAAAGAGACGATCAGCGAGCTCAAGCGGGCCGCTGCCAAGGCCGGTATCGTCTATCTCGCCACCGACCCTGACCGCGAAGGCGAGGCGATCGCCTGGCACCTTCAGCAGGCCCTCGACCTCGGCGATGATCGTGTCCGCCGCGTCGCCTTCCATGAAATCACCGAGCGTGCCGTGCAAGGAGGCGTTTACCCGCTCGGGGCCGATCAATATGGATATGGTCAACGCCCAGCAGGCACGCCGTTTCCTCGACCGCTTCGTCGGCTATCAGCTCAGCCCCCTGCTCTGGAAAAAGGTCGGCGCCCGCAACCTCAGCGCCGGCCGCGTTCAATCGGTCGCGGTGCGGCTGATCGCCGACCGCGAGCGCGAAATCCGCGCCTTCATCACGGAGGAATACTGGAAAATCGCCGCCACGGTGAGCCCCCAGGGCACAGCCGAGCTCGACAGACCGGTTCAAGGCCAGCCTGGTCGAATTCAAGGGGGCCAAATTTGACGCCAAGAACGAAGCCGATGCGCACGCCGTCCGCGATGCCCTTCAGTCAGTCCCCTACTCCGTCTCGAGGATCGATCGAGACCGAGAAGCTCGACAAGGCGGACCCCCCGTTCAAGACCAGCACGCTCCAGCAACAGGCCGCGATCCGGATGCGGTTCTCGGGCAAGCGAACCATGAAAGTCGCCCAGGAGCTTTACGAAGGGATCGACGTCGACGGCAGCGGGCCCGTCGGATTGATCACCTATATGCGTACCGATAGCCTCGAACGTCTCGGACGAAGCGATCACCGCTGTCCGCGAAAAGATCAAGGCCGATTACGGCGATCGTTACCTGCCCGCGAAGCCGATCCGCTACGCGGCCGGCAAGAACGCGCAAGAAGCCCACGAGGCGATCCGCCCGACCGACATCAGCATGACCCCCGATCGGATCAAGGGCACGCTCTCCCACGACCAGTTTCGGCTCTATCAGCTTATCTACTCGCGATTTGTGGCGAGCCAGATGACGCCCGCCGTGTACATGGTGACCGACGTGGCGATCACGGCCGGCGACGGGCTCTTCAAGGCCCAGGGGAAGATCCAGAAGTTCGACGGCCACCGCCGGGTCTGGCCGGCCAGGCGGCAAGCAAGAAGATGAGCTGTTGCCGGCGCTGGCGGCCGGCAATCCGCTCGACCTGCATGCCCTTGACGCCACCCAGCACTTCACCCAGCCGCCGCCTCGCTACAGCGAAGCCACGCTGATCAAGGCTCTCGAAAAAGAGGCGATCGGCCGGCCCAGCACCTATGCCCCAATCATCCAGACCATTCAGGATCGCGGCTATGTCGAACAAAAGGAACGGCGGTTCCATGCGATCGCACCTGGGCATGGCCGTCACCGACCTCCTGGTCGAGCAATTTCCCAAGATTCTCGACCTCAAGTTCACGGCCCAGATGGAAGACAAGCTCGACGATATCGCGACCGCCAAGGAAGAGATGACCAAGGTCCTCGACGAGTTTTATTACCCGTTCCAGGAGGAATTGAAAGCCGCCGAAACCCACATGGAGCGCGTGCAGATCCCGACCAACGAGATTTGCCACGTCTGCGCCGCTCCCATGGTCCTCAAATTCGGCAAGACGGGCCAGTTCCTCGGGCTGCTCGAAATATCCCGAGTGCAAGGCGACCCGGCCGCTCGGCGGCCAGCCCCGCGCCGAGGCCGTCGAGAGCGAGCACACGTGCACCAAGTGCGGCAAGAAGCTCTTGATCCGCGAGAACAAGCGGAACGAGAAGTTCCTTTCCTGCTCGGGCTTCCCCGAGTGCAAGGAATCGTTCAACATCGATCCCGAAGGCAACCCCGTGCCGTCGGTCGTCGAGACCGACTACAAGTGCGAGAAATGCGGCAAGCCGATGGCCGTGCGCCAGGGCTCGCGTGGTGCGTTCCTGGGTTGCACGGGCTATCCCAAGTGCCGCAACGCGATGCCGATCGACGACAAGGGCAAGCCCGTCGAGCCCGTGAAGGTTGACGTCGCTTGCACCAAGTGCGGCGGGGCGATGGCCGTGCGTCGCGGCCGTCGCGGCGCGTTCCTCGGTTGCCTCGAATTATCCGAAATGCCGCGGGACCGCGCAGAATCTCCGACGATCTCAAGGAGAAGCTCGCCGAACAGGCCGGGCCGGCCCCGGCCCCCGCGAACGATTTGAAGACAATCCAGGTCGAGGAGACGTGCGAGCAATGCGGCGGACCCATGCTCGTGCGCCGGAGCCGCCGCGGATTTTTTCTCGGCTGTGCCCAGTACCCCCAGTGCAAGGGGACTCGGCAGCCCGGCGAGGCCACTCTCGCCAAGATCAGCGAAGCCCAGGGCGCAGGGCGTTTCCTGAAAATGAAAAATCAGGCCTGCGCCGGCGGACCCGTCATCGCCTCCTTGCGGCCAAGTGCGATCGCGTAGGCGGTGGCGTAGGTCCGGCAGTGTGAGATCGATACCAGGATATCGGCGATGCCGCGCTCGCGGGTTATTTCCCGGGCCCTGCCGCACACCATGACTTGCGGCCGGCCATCGGGGCCATTGCGCACTTCGATATTCGTCCAGGCGATTCCGCGGCTGCGGCCCGTGCCGATTGCTTTCAAGATCGCCTCCTTGGCGGCCCACCGGCCGGCGAAATGCTCGATGGCGTGCTTGCGTGCCTGGCAATAGCGGATTTCGCGCTCGGTGTAGATGCGGCGGAGAAAGACCTCGCCGTGGTGCTCGATCATCTTGCCAATGCGCGGGCATTCGATAATATCTGTACCAATTCCCAGTATTTCCATACCTGATGCCATTCCCCCCTGACATTGGATCGTGCTTGACTCAAGATTAAGGAAGCGGGGCCGCAAGCGTCTAGTCGCGAGGCGGGCCGTCCAGAGCATCATTGGTAGATCGGAGCGATTCATGCCGTTATACTGGGCTGGCGGCACGACCATCGATTGCCGGCACGATCCGCAAGTCAAGATCGTGGTTTCAGGACGATTTTTCGCGACCGAGGACGGTTGATCCATGGAACTGTTCGCTGATCTCACGGCCGCGCAGATCGAAGCCGTGTCGCACCTGAGTGGACCGCTTCTGGTCCTGGCGGGGGCCGGCTCGGGCAAGACGCGCGTCATCACCCGGCGCGTGGCCCATCTGCTCGGCTCGGGCATTCGCGCTGATCAGATCCTGGCGTTGACGTTCACCAACAAGGCGGCCGGAGAGATGCGCGAGCGGATCGAGGCCCTCGTGCCCAGGTCGCGCGTTCTGGTCGGCACGTTCCACGGATTTTGCGCCCGGATGCTCAGGCGGTATTCACCCCTGGTCGGGATCGACACGAGCTTCTCGATTTACGATCAGAACGACCGCCTTCGCGCCATCAAGGATTTGATGGAGCTGCTCGGCTGGGACGAGCCGGGCTGGACGGGCGAGCGGATCGACTCGGTGATCAGCCGCGCCAAGAACGATCTCATCAGCCCGAAAGTGATGAAACAACGCGCCCCCGACCGGACCGAACGGCTCATCGCCGATATCTACGAGGCCTACGAAGAACGCCTCCGGCTCTCGGCGGCCGTCGATTTTGATGATTTGCTCGTTCACATGGTGACCATCCTGAAGGAACACAAAGACGTTCGCGCCGAGCTCGACCGCCGATTCAGTTACGTGCTCGTCGATGAATATCAGGATACGAACCTTGCTCAGTACGCCATCGTTCGCGCGCCTCTCGGTCGATTATCCCAATATCTGCGTGACGGGCGACCCCGACCAATCGATCTATGGATGGCGCGGGGCCAACCTGTCCAATATCCTCGAGTTTGAAAAGGATTTTCCGGGCAGCAAGGTGGTCACGCTCGAGCGCAACTATCGCAGCACCAAGAATATCATCAGCATCGCCGACTATCTGATCCGCCACAATCGCAACCGCAAACCCAAGGCGCTGCGCACCGAGAACCCGGTCGGGGCACCCGTCGAGCTGACGATCTATTCCCGCGAGACCGACGAGGCCGAGGGCATCGCCGGCCGGATCGCGCCCTGGTCAAGGAAGGCGAATACGGCTTTCGCGACATCGCGGTCTTCTGCCGTGTGACGTCGCTGACACGCCCGCTCGAGCAAGCATTTCGCTCGGCGCGCATTCCCTACCAGGTCGTGGGGGGCGTGGCGTTTTACGAGCGCCAAGAGATCAAGGATGTACTCGCATATCTGAACCTGATCGTCAATCCGAAGGACGACATGGCGTTTTCCCGGGCCGTCAACATACCGCCGCGGGGGCTCGGGAAGACATCGCTCGAGCATCTCGCCGCCGCCGCGCGGCAGCGCGGCCTGCCGCTTCTGGCGATGGCGCACCAGGCGGCGTCGATCCCGGCGCTCAAGGACAAGGCCGCGCGCGACTGGAAGAATTCGCGCGCATGATCGACGGTATCAGCGCCCTGCGCGACCGGCCGGCCGAGGATGTGATCGAGCAAGTTTTGAACCAGGTCGATTACCGCACGCACCTGAAGGCCGATCCGCGTGACAATGGCGATGATCGCCTGGCCAACCTCGATGAACTGATCTCGGCCGCCCGCGAGTTTGACGAGACGCACTCCGACGCGGGTCTCCAGGACTTCCTGGCGGAAATCACGCTGGCTTCGGCAATCGACCGCTGGGACGATGACTCCGGCGCGGTCACCCTGATGACGCTGCACGCGGCCAAGGGGCTCGAGTTCCCGGTCGTCTTCATCATCGCACTCGAAAACGGGATCCTGCCCCACTCGCGCGCCGGCGAGAGTGACAGCCAGCTTGAAGAAGAGCGGCGGCTCTTTTTCGTCGGCATCACGCGCGCGCGACGCGAGCTTTACCTGTCGCGTTGCGTGGTTCGCATGTTCCGGGGGCAGCAGCAGGCGACGTTTCCGTCGCGCTTCCTGTCAGAGCTCCCCGAGGGACCGATCGTGGTTCGCGACCTGTCAGGGGTCGGCCAGTCGAGTTTCCGGCATTCGGCTCCCCCGTCTCGTGGCCTCTATCGGTCCGAAGCTCGGCCCACGGCGGCGCCTCGCGATTTTCGCTTGATCACGGCAGCCGAACTGGCCGGTGCCGGCGCGGCCATGCTGCCCGGCGCGATGCCGTTTGCGCAGGCTGACATCAATGCGTTCAAGCCCGGTGTCTCGGTGGTTCATCCGGATTTTGGGCTGGGCCGCATCCAGACCGTCGAGGGCGAGGGAACCGGTCGCAAAGGGCGGGTGGTGTTTGCCGTCGGTCCGCCACGAACGTTCGTTTTTGCCAGATCGCCGTTGCGGCTCCTTGTCAAACCGTCTGCCGGTGGATGACCGGCGGCAGGCAGGCGGCGGGCCGCGCCAACCCGGCGGGTTGCTCGCCGATTTTCCTGCGGAGAATGCATCAATGCCTCGCTTGGGTGTGAATATCGACCACGTGGCCACGCTGCGGCAGGTGCGGGGCGGCCGTGAGCCAGACCCCGTGTGGGCCGCGGCGATGGCGGAGCTCGGCGGCGCCGATGTGATCACGATTCATCTCCGCGAAGACCGCCGTCATATTCAAGAACGCGATCTACGGATTCTGCGTCAGGTCGTGCAGGTGCGGCTCAACCTGGAAATCGCCGTCGAGCCGGAAGTCATCGAGCTGGCGCTCGAGGTCGCGCCCCACCAGGTGACCCTGGTTCCCGAACGTCGCGAGGAGTTGACGACGGAGGGGGGGCTCGACGTTATCAGCCAGCGCGACCGCATTTCGGCCGCGATCGCGCGCTTTTCATCATATGGCATCGAAATTGCTATGTTTATTGACCCGGATCCGAAGCAAGTTGAAGCGGCCATCCAGGTTGGTGCAAACGCGATCGAGTTTCACACGGGACGTTATGCCAACGCCCCCGAGGGAGCCAGACGCCGTGATGAACTTCAAGCGATCAGGCTCGCGGCTGGAATGACGGCGGCGTCGCATCTGGAGGTCCACGCGGGACACGGTCTCAATTATCAGAACGTGGCCGCCGTCGCCAGGGTTGAGAAGATGGCGGAGTTGAATATTGGTCATAGCATCGTCAGTCGCGCGATTTTTGTCGGTCTGACCCAGGCGGTTCGCGAGATGAAATCTTGCATCGATCTCGCAGCCGATTCGGTGGCGCCGCGATCCGATCTCTCTTGATGGTGACCGAACGATAGACAATGACTGCCATCATGTTGCCTTCAAGTGCATGCTGTTGACAGGTGAATGAGAGTTTGGCGCTGGTTGGAACGAGATGTTGGTCTCAATCAACGTCTCTCATCCTAGGATTTCAGTGATTTGACGATTCGCCGAACATTTCTCCTGAAATCACTTCACTTTGGGGAGCCACTTTTATAAGATTCGTTATCAATCAAGAACAGACTGGTGGAATTCTATGATGTGCGCGGATTGTTATGTTGAGTCCGCGGCACTCGTCAGTCAGTCGGACCGATCACGTTCGGCACGACTGGTTTCCTGAACCACGTGGCGCGATGCTGGCGGGCCTTTTACGAGAAGCGCATGCAGAGAAAAGGTGAGATGTTCGCCGGATGCACAGTGGCCCTGGTCACTCCGTTCAAGGACGGGTCTGTCGACGAGCCGGCCTTGCGCCGGCTGGTGGACTGGCAGATCGGGCAGGGAACGCGAATACTCAGTCCGGTGGGAACAACGGGCGAAGCGCCCACATTAACGCATGACGAGCACGAACGCGTCATTTCAGTGGTGGTCGAGTCGGCGGCCGGACGTGCCAGGGTTCTGCCCGGCACCGGCTCCAACTCGACGGCCGAGGCACTTCGGCTCACGCGCTTCGCCGCGCGTGCGGGGGCTGATGGCGCCCTGCTTGTCGCACCCTACTATAACCGCCCGAGCCAGGAAGGGATGTTCCGGCACTTCGCCACGGTCGCGGAAGGGGGCGACTTGCCGCTGGTGCTTTATAACATTCCAGCGCGCACCGGTCGCAATGTTGAGCCCGACACCATCAAGAGACTCTCCGCCGTCGCGCCCATCGTGGCGGTCAAGGAGGCCGCGGGCTCCCTCGACCAGGTGAGCGAATTGCTCGTCCAGACCGATCTCACCATCCTCTCCGGTGACGATAGCCTGACCTTACCGATGCTCGCCGTGGGCGCTCAAGGGGTGATTTCGGTCATCGCCAACCTGGTTCCCCGGGATGTCATGGCGATGTTTGACGCCTATATGGATAGTCGCATCGAGATCGCACGTGAGTTGCACGCACGGCTCTTTCCCCTTTGCCGCGATCTTCTGGGTCTTGGCCCCAATCCCGTGCCGGTCAAGACGGCGCTCTCCTTGCTGGGACGCGGCAATGGCGAATTGCGACTGCCTCTGTGCCCCCTCGACGACTATTCAAACCAATTGCTAACTCGAAGCCTGCGGGCATACGGACTACTGAGCGATCACGCCTGACGCGAACGCGAGCGTGGTCACATCGTATGTCGCTATCATGTTATCCGGGCCCTACTTTCGACTTTGCTCGTCATGTTAACCAGGTTGAGAATACGGCCGTTCAATCTCCTATCGACCAAATGTAGCGGGTTATCTGCGCTATCTTTTGTTGATGTGAGTTCGTAAGTTCGTCGTGCAGACAGGTGGTGCGACACCTTTTTCTGCAAATCGCCCGCTTTTCGTGCGACGCGGGCATACGATTGGCTCGTGTAAGTTTTCATTGCCGGCCCGAACTGAGCTGATCAGGTTCAGTGCGAACGTCGCGCGATGAGTCTTGACCCACTAGACATGAAGGGACCGGCAGGTCGCCGGTCATTCTGAGTTCTCCCCAGATCGAAAAGGTTTGAGTGCCATGGCCAAGAAAGATTCCAAGCGTTCGTCAGAGACGAACGGTCAAACCGCCCATGCGGTCCCCGAGGTTTCGGATCAATCGGTACGCGAGCTCGCCCAGGTTTTCAAGCTCTTGAGCGACGAGACGCGTTTGCGGATCCTGTTTTACCTTGCGCTCTCGCCCAACGCTGAATTGCACGTCACTGACCTTTGCCAGCGGCTCGGTCAAAGTCAGCCGGCGGTGAGCCATCACCTGGCGCTTTTGCGCGTGTCGGGTCTCATTGAATCCCGCCGCGAGGGCAAACATAATTTCTATTCCGTGCGCACTGACCACTTCGGCGAACTGCTCGTATCGCTGTTCTCGGCAGCCGGCGAGGTTCCCCGGAACAAGAAATACAAGTTCCATGACTTCGTGCTCACCTATTCGGGAGAATGATCACCGGACCTGAGAGCTTTCACGCCCGATCGCCATCACAAAGCCCGTTCGGACCGAGCGTCTCGCCGGTCGATCGGGCTTTTTCTCATCGGCGGCTTGCCCGCACCTCGAGCATGTCACTGGGCGACTGCCGATTTCGCCACCTGAAATCGGAGCCGGAAGATTGGGTTCCGGAAGCAGCGATGTCACCCGGCCGTTACGGGGCCGTCATCCCATGTTGCGAATCTAATTACCGTAAATAGTAATACGTTGGTTCCCATCTCGTTCTGAAAGACACGACGTGCGCGACACTGTGTCATGATGGCAAATAAACGAAGCGGTCGAAAGCGTGACGCGTGGCCGCACGACCCGGAACGTCGAGCGGGCGTCGGTTTTTTTCTGGCTGGGTGCGGGGCGTGGCAATCGCGCCGGTTCGGCTTGACCCATGCACACGTTCGGGGCAGAATGCCGCGAGTCGCCATCCGGTCGAGCGTCTTGGAGCCGGGTGGAAGGGTTTTCTCGATCGGATTTAACCATCCGTCGACCGATTGATCGACATTGCAGGTCAATGCCAGAGCTGCCGCGACCGGGAACGAGCCGGCGATGGCCGGCTCGCCATCTTGGTGCATGTTCGACGCGGAAAAGACCCAGGAGCGTGAGTACGCTACATACTGAACCGCCACGGTAAAAAAGGAGTTATACCGATGGTTACTTCCTCTCGCGGGATCCTGGCGATCGGGCTGAGCGTGGCAGGGCTGGCAATGCTCGTCGGCCCGACGGTCGGTCAAGCCCCACAACAAGACGGCGCGGTTCGCAAGACCGCGACCCCGGCAGCCACCAAGCCCCCTCCTCCGGTCGCTCCCTTCGTCGGCAGCGTTGACCTCGAGCTCGTGTTCAAGAGCTACGAGAAGGTCAAGGTTTCCAACAAGGAATACAGCGCGGCCCTCCTCGCCCGAAAAAACCAATTGATGAAGATCATGTCCGAGGCGCAGGAAGAGGCGCAGATGCTTTCGAAGCTGGCGCCGGGCAGTCCCGACTATAAAAGGCACGAAGATCGCGTGACCGAGCTCAAGGCACGCCATGAAGCCGGCCGCGAGCAGGCTGAGCGCGAATTCGCCCAGAAACAGGCCGAGGCGATGGCCACTCTCTACAAGGAAATTCAGGAGATGGTCAAGGCGATCGCCCAGTGGCGCAGTTTGAATTATATCGTCAAGGTCTCCAACCAGCCGATCAGCGGGGCCGATCCCAATTCCGTGATGGCCGCCATCTCGAGCACGGTCGTCTATTGCGATCCGCGCAACGATATCACGAACGACGTGATCCATAACCTCAATCGACTCTACAAGGCGACCGCGATGCCCACGTCGACGAACGCGACAGGCAGTGCTGCCGAATTCCGGCCAGCCCGGTGCCGCGGTGAACAGACAGGCCGGCGGAAACTGAAAAACGTCGACGCTCCGGCGAGCGGGTTGAAGTCGAGCTAGCTGACACGACGCGGTCTGGGCTACTTCCGCCGAGCATGCCATGCCTGCAACCGGCGCGAAGCGGCCCGGCCCGCTCCGCGCTGTAACCCGCTCCGCGCTGGAAGTCGAGCTCTGGCCGAGCGAGTCTCTCGGATGCACAAGGCCCGGCGATCGGAAGGTCCGGCCGGGCCCGGCGATGCCATGAAAGGGCAGGGAATGCTCAGAGCGACGCGTCCGCAGCGCACCCTGGCCCGAGTGGCCGAGGTGCGCGGATTTGGTTTCTTTCACGGCGACGACGTGACACTTCGCTTCAAGCCGGCGGACGCCGATTCGGGCATCGTGTTTATTCGGACCGACCTGCCCGATCGGCCGGCCGTTCCCGCGCGAATCGACACGGTTGTTCCGTCGCAGCGCCGCACGACCATCCGCCAGGGCGCCGCGTCGGTCGAGTTGATCGAACATGTGATGGCGGCTCTCTCCGGACTGCATGTCGATAACTGCATCATCGAGATTGATGCGCGCGAATGCCCGGGCTGCGATGGTTCGAGTCAGGCCTTTGTCGACGCGATCGACGGTGCGGGTTTGATCGAGCTATCGCGCATGCGGCAAGCCCTTGTTATCGAACGGCCGGTCAGCATCGTCGACGGCGACGCGGTCCTGGCCGCTCATCCCGGGGCTGGCAGCGGACTGACACTCTCATATCATCTTGATTACGGCCGAAATTCGCCGATCGCCGCTCAGAGCGGCTGCGTCGCACTGTCGCCGCAATCGTTCCGAACCGACGTGGCCGCCAGCCGCACGTTCCTGCTTGAATCAGAGAGCACGGCGCTGCGTGCCGCGGGAATTGGTGCCCGCGCGTCGGCCGCCGACCTCCTGATCTTCGGCGAACACGGAGTGATCGGCAATACGTTGCGGTATCCCGATGAATGCGTGCGCCACAAGATCCTCGACATGGTCGGCGACCTCGCCCTGCTCGGCATGGATCTCCACGGCTTTGTGGTCGCGCATCGATCGGGTCATCAGACTAACCATGCGCTGACGCGTCGCCTGCTGGAACAGGCCGGCGGCGGTCCGGCCGCGGCGGAATCGAGGCCGGCCTCAGCGTGCGGCGAAACGAACGGCGTGATCGATATCGCCGGAATCATGAGACTCTTACCGCACCGCTACCCATTTCTCCTGGTTGACAGGGTGCTGGCGATCGATCCGGGTGTGAAGGCGGTCGCGATCAAGAACGTGAGCGTGAATGAGCCGTTTTTTCGGGGCCACTGGCCGGGGCGGCCGATCATGCCTGGCGTGCTGATTGTCGAGGCTCTGGCACAGGCCGCCGGCGTCTTGATCTCGGCGAGCGTGAAATTGCCGCCGGGCCGCGTCGTGCTCATGGCTTCACTCGATCAAGTCAAGCTGCGCAGGCCGGTCGTTCCGGGCGATCAAGCTCAGGCTCGAAGTGTTCAGCCGGAAGATTAAATCTCAAGTGGCGAGCGTCTATGGCCGAGCAATGGTAAATGACGCGATCGCAGCGGAGGCGAAAGTGCGGTTCGTGATGGTCGACGCTGATCGGGCTGCCCGGCCCGTCGACCGCGAGCCGGCTTCGACGGCCTCTCTGTCGAAGGCGGGATGAAAAAACGATCGACTTCTGGATCGGTCCTTTTTCCAATTCTTTTCCCGGTCGAGAGGAAGAATCCCGAATGGCCACTCTGATAGCGGATACGGCATGTGTGGACCCCCGCGCCGAGATCGCTGACGACGCGGAAATCGGGCCGTACTGCGTGATCGGCCCGGAAGTCAAGATCGGCCGGGGCACTCGCTTGATCGCACATGCGTGCATCCAGGGGACGACGACTCTCGGCGAGGGGAACGTCGTTCATCCTTTCGCGGTCATCGGCGGCGAGCCCCAGGACGTGTCGTTCCGCGGCACGGTCACCCGGGTCGAGATCGGCGACCAGAACGTGATCCGCGAAGGCGTGACGATTCATCGGGGGAGCGAGAAGGAGCAAGGCGTCACCCGCATCGGCTCGCACAACCTGCTGATGGTGAATGTTCACGTCGCCCATGATTGCGTTATCGACGACCGCGTGATCATCGCCAATAACACGATTCTCGGCGGCCACGGCCATGTCGAGTCGTATGCGACCATCTCTGGCGGGGTGGGTATTCACCCGTTCGTGTCGATCGGCTCGTATAGCTATGTCGGAGCGTTATCGCGAATCTACCACGATGTGCCGCGCTTCATGATCATCGATGGTAATCCATCGAAGGTGCGCTGCATCAACGTGGTCGGACTGAGGCGCAACGGCATCAGTCCCGAAGCGATCGCGGCCTTGCACGAGGCGCACCGGCTGATCTACCGGGCCCGGATGACGGTGAGCCACGCCTCGGAGATCCTCGAGTCGCATGGCCACCTCTGTGCGGAAGTAAAGAGTCTTCTCGAGTTCATCGAAACTCAGCACCTCGGCAAACACGGTCGGGCGCGAGAGCGGTGGAGAACGGCATGAACGAACTGCGAGTCGGTGTCGTCGGTGTCGGGCATCTCGGGCAGCACCACGCTCGGATCCTCGCCACGATGCCCGGTGTCAAGCTGGTCGCGGTCGCCGATGCGCGGATGGACCAGGCCCAGACCGTGGCCACGCGCTGCGGCACGGTGGCTTACGGCGATTACCGGCAGCTCATCGATCTGGTCGACGCCGTCACCGTCGCGGTGCCGACGTTCTTGCACCGCGAGGTCGCTGGCGCGTTTCTGTCCAGGGGCATTGCGACCCTGGTCGAAAAGCCGATGGCGGGCTCGCTGGCCGAGGCCGAAGAGATCGTGGCGCTGGCCAGGGGCACGGGCGCAGTCTTGCAGGTCGGCCACATCGAACGGTTCAACCCGGCACTCCAGGCGCTCGAGAATCTTGCCGTTCGCCCCAAGTTCGTGAATGCCGAGCGGCTTTCGACCTACACGTTTCGCTCGACCGACATCGGCGTCGTTTACGACCTGATGATTCACGATCTCGACCTGCTCCTGTCGTTGGTCGCCGCGCCGGTGCGTTCGGTCTCGGCCGTGGGCGTGAGCCTTTTTGGCGAGCACGAAGACGTGGCCAACGCGCGGATCGAATTCGAGGATGGCACGGTGGCCAACCTGACCGCCAGCCGGGCGAGCTTCACGCCGACGCGCAAGATGCGCATCTGGGGCGCCGAGGGTTATGCCTCGCTCGACTTCGCGACCCGGCAGGCGACACTGATTCGCCCATCCGAGCAGCTCAAGCACGGCCGGCTCGACCTTGAAGGGGTCGACCTGGGTCAACCAGCCGCTGTTCGCGAGCATCTTTTCGGCAAGATCCTCCGCGTCGATCGAGTTCAGATGGACGCAAAAGAACCGCTGGCGCTCGAACTGGAAGATTTTGTCAGTGCCGCGCGGCGGCTCAAGCGACCAAGAGTCAGCGGCGACGACGCCCTCCGCGCCGTCCGGCTGGCCGACCAGGTCTTGCGTTGCGCGGAAACACATCGCTGGGATGCCGAGGCGGCGGCGCCGCCGACTCCAGCGACGCTGCCGATACCCGAAGCCACCTCGGTCTTGCGTGGTCCCCATGCGTGGCGTAGTCGCAGCATGAAACAGAGCCGAAACGGCTCGCTCGGTTGACACGTCGGCGCCGCCGCGCTTGTCATCGAACGGCCGCATTGATTAAACTGACCCGTTCGTCAGATCCCATGACAGGTCGTCCGGAACGAGATGGTTCCAGGCGCACGGCCCGCGTGTGTGTCCCGCCTTTGTATGGTTGGCATCATGGGTCGAACCGATTCAAGCGAGAGCAGGGTCAAGTCGATGGCTAAGGAAGCGGCTGACAAGAAAAAAGCAGCCAAACCGGGTGGCAAGCAGTCCAAACCGTCTCAGGCGGCTCAAGAGAAGGCGGCGAAACCCAAGAAAACGCCCAAGCCGGCCGAGGCCGCCGTTGCGGAAAAGGAGCTGCCGAAGGAAGAGAAGCCCAAGGCCGAGCCGCGTCCGCCGGCCGACCCGAGGCTCAAATTCCTCAAGAAATTTTACGGCAAGTTCCTGCCGCGCGGGCCACTGCGTGACCGGCACAAAGCCCTGATGACGCGCTGGGAGTCTGGTGAAGACCACGGCGGCGTCACCGTCGAAGAGCTGAAGTCGCTGCACGACGACTGGAAGACGGCGCGCACGAAGCCGCCCCGTAAAGTAGCCGCCAAGGTCTGAAACGCAAGCTGGAAATACCGCCAGTGACCTGGTCGTTTCTTGGTCGCGTCTTTGCGTATTCGGTTTGATGTGCAACCGCGACCGAGAACGGCGAGCATTTCATCGCTGCTGCACCCAGAGAAGAAAGCCAAGGTCGCCGGACAGAGCCGCTTGCGACAGGACGTCTCTCGTCGACGGCCCGGTAGAAGCCGGCTCCGTCCCGCGATTCCCCGCTTTACACTTGCGTAGGGCCAACTCAACGCCCTGACACGATCCTGGGTGGGCGAGTCTCCGCGCGCCGAGTGCCGGTCCCGACTCGAGGAGCCTCGGCGTCTCGGAATCACGCAAGACCGTTCAGCTCGCTTTTTTGAGTCTCTTGCGAAGAACCGCGCCCAGCACGCCAATCGCCCCCGAGCAAAGCAACGCGAGCGACGTGGGCTCGGGAACCGTGGTGATCCTTCCGATAACGCCAGAGCTCGTCGACGTTGTGCCGAAGAAAACACTGGCTCCGTTGACGGTCGAGCCCGGATCGAACGTGGCGCAGAGATCCTCGCCCTTGAGGGTCAGGTTGATGCCGTACGCGGACGCCTCCGGCTCCATCAACGAGTAAAGTTCCTGCGCGATCGCCACGCCCGACGTACTCGTCAATGATTGCGCACTGACAGAAAACACGAGACTGCCCCGATCGGTTGAAAATCCACTCATAAACCTGGCCACATTGCCCTGGTAGTCGAGGGAACTGAAATCCGAATTATCGAAGTCGACACTAGCCACTTTCACATTCCCCGTGACGCCAATGCTGTCGTTGAGCTCGCCCGTCGTGCCGACGTCAAAAGAAATGGTATTCTTGGCCCCGAGCTTCGGCAGCGTCACCGATGTCGAACCAGGCGTATGGCCGACGGTGAATCCCGCATTGCCGAGGGCGCTCGCAATGGCGTCCGCCTTGTTGCCGGCGTTCATGCCGACCTTCACAGCGACCGGGTAGCGCTTGCCGTTGATCGTGATCTTGATCTGTCCATCCTTGTCAATTTGAGGATCGGAAACATTGAAGACGGCGGTGCCGGCGATCGCGTCACCCACGCATAAGATAAATGTCGCGCCGAGCAGCAGAATCGCGGGGAAGCGCTGAGCAGCGAATCCGGGCTGAACGCCCCTGGCCTTCGTGGACGACGTGATCTCTGCAACCGGGTTTTGTGCTGGATTGTTCATTTTTCCCTCATTGTGCCGTTACCATAGGTGAAGATAGGTTACCGCCATACGACAACCTGATTGGCGCGATCAATCCGCGAGCAGTCGAACCGCGGCCTGTTGTCCGTTGGTCGATCCCGTTGCGAATTGGCCTTGGAGCGAGCCGTTTGCAATGACCGATCACCGCTTGACCGAGCCTGCTTGTCGTCGTTCGCGGGGGCGGATACTCGTAGATCACCGAACGATGTCATCCCCGGCCAAGAATTTGCAAAAACCATTGCGGGGGCCATCGGAGGCAACCATACTGGGGCGGGATACGTGATCAGAGAGTACGGCGAGGGCGCTGACATGGATCCGTATGATTCGTTTGCGGACCTGGAACAAAGGCTTCGCGCGGGCGACCAGCATGCCGCCACCGAGGTTTTCCGCCGGTTCGAAAACCGGCTGATCGCGCTGGCCCGCTCGGAGCTCGACGCTCAGGTACGCCGCAAGGAAGATCCCGAAGACGTCGTCCAGTCGGTTTATGGCAGCTTCTTCAGGCGTCACCATGACGGTCAATTCGACCTGGGCACCTGGGACTCGCTCTGGAGCCTGTTGACAGTCATCA
Source organism: uncultured Planctomycetota bacterium (assembly GCA_963818265.1). Lineage (GTDB taxonomy): Bacteria > Planctomycetota > Planctomycetia > Isosphaerales > Isosphaeraceae > CAWFRS01. The sequence continues at coordinate 355,578 of CAWFRS010000008.1, forward strand.
CCGTGCGGAAGTGCCTGAATCGGGCCCGCCGCTATCGATCCCAGCGCCGCAATGTTGCCGGCGAAGTCGATCTGGTAACCTTCGATGGCGCCGCCGATGGGCTGTGTGAAGCGATCGACCGGGAGCCCACCCCGCTTGAAGCCGTGGTTCTCCGCGAGACGGTCGAGCAAATGATGCGCGGGCTTGACGCCGACGACCGTGCGATCATCGAGCTGAACCTCCAGGGGTTCAGCGCCGCGGAGATCGCCGCGCAACTCGGCCGCTCCGAGCGCACGGTGCGCCGGGTCAGAGAACGCGTCAAGGAGCGGCTGCGGCGAATCCAGGCGGCCGGGGCCCTCGTGACGTGAAGCCGCGCGACGGCTTCTGGGCCGTCCGCACTCTGCTCAGATAATTGATTGTTCGGAGGAAGGCATGCGATGACGATCGCCTTCGAGAATCCGTCCGGAATGAACAGCGAAGACTGGGCAACGCGCGAGCAGGTCATCAGGCGCTTTCGAATCGGCCTGGCAACGCGGGCCCCGGCCGGCCGTCGAGGATTATCTGCCGGCCGCCGAGCCCCTTCGACAGGCAGTTCTGGTCGAGCTGGTGCTGACAGATCTGGAGTTTCGGCTCAAAAACGGCGAAGCCGCGCGCGCCGAAGAATATCTTGAACGCTTCGATACGCTCAGGAGTGTCCCCGGTGTCGAGCTGCAGTTGATCACCGCCGAAGTCGACTTGCGACGGCGTCGTGAGCCTGAATTGCCGGTCGAGAGCTTTCTGGCCCGCTTCCCCCAGTATGAGCCGGAACTGAAACGCGTCGTGATGGGACTCTATTCCTCCACCCCGACCGTACGGCTGCGCCCCGGTTGCTCGCCGTCTGATGAGCGACTGGTCGAACCGGGCGGCGTGATTCGCAAAACATCGTTTGTTCCGTCGTCCGATGGTCAGGATCCGCGGGGGCGCGAATCATTTGCGGCCAGCTTGCCCGGTCAACTCCGGCTCGGCAAGTACGAGCTGCTCGACGAGCTCGGGTGCGGCGCCTATGGAATTGTTTACCGCGCCCGTGATACCGAGCTCGACCGGATCGTCGCCTTGAAAACCCTCCAGGCGGTTCGGCGGTTGTCGCCTGGAGCCGCGGACCGGTTCGTTCGTGAGGCCCGCAATGCCGCGCGGCTGAATCATCCCCACATCGTCTCGATCCACGATTTCGAGTGCGACGGCGAGAACTCTTACCTTGTGTATGCCTATGTGCCGGGGACGACCCTGGCCCGGCACATGGCTGGCACCGAACGATTGCCCGTTCGCGAAATTGCGACGGTGATCTATCGCATGGCGGAGGCGCTTCATTACGCTCACCTTCGCGGCGTGATCCACCGCGACGTCAAGCCGGCGAACATCTTGATCGACCATGAGGGAGAGCCGTACCTGACAGATTTCGGCCTCGCGCTGCGCGAGGCCGGCGACGTCACCATCACGGTCGAGGGAGAGATCCTCGGCACGCCTGCGTATATGTCACCGGAACAGGCGCGCGGCGAGGGACATCGGGTTGACGGCCGGACCGATATTTACAGTCTCGGGGTCATCCTCTACCAGCTCTTGACGGGCGTGCTTCCCTTCAGGGGCACGAGTGGGCACATCATCCTCAAGCGCCTGTTGAATGAGGAGCCGCGCCGGCCCCGGCGGTTTGACGCGACGATCCCGCGCGAACTGGAGACGATCTGCCTCAAGTGCCTGGAGAAGAAGCCGGGGAACCGTTTTCCCGATGCCGGAGTGCTGGCCGCCGATCTACGCCGGTTTCTGGAAGGCCAGCCAATTCTGGCCCGCGGCGTGGGCCGGGCCGCACGCGCGGGGCGCTGGTGCCGTCGAAAGCCGGCCGTGGCCAGCTTGTCGCTGGCCCTGGTTCTGGCCGCCGCGGCGGGCCTTGCGTTCTCGGCCCGCCAGATCAGGGCCACTCGCACGAGCGATGCGCTCGCCCGCGCGAGTGCGACCAAGGCCGAAAAGCTGCTGCGCGGCTCGGTCGGCCTGCTCCAGGCAAAGCTGACGAGGGCCAAGGACCGGCACCGTTCCCTGTCATTCATGCGGGCCGATGATCGCAACGACCTGCTCAGGGATATCACCGATCTCAGGCTGCTCGTCGCCGACGAGTCGCACAGGTCATTGACCGCGCTGCGGCTCCGCGCGCTTTATATCCTCGGCTGGGGATACAGCCTCACCGAGGATATCGCAAAGGCCAGGGAGTCGTTGACCGAAGCGATTACACTCGGAATGGCGTCAGGCTCGGCCGGTGTCGAGAACCTCGAGCTTGGGGGTATCCTCGCCGAGTGTCACAACCTGCTGGCGAATCTGTTTCACAGCGGCGGCTCGCCGGCCGAGGCCGGTCCGCACTATCAGCACGCGATAAGGCTATGCAAGACTCTGGTCGAGCGCCAGCCGCAATCGCCCGGCCCGCGCGCCAGTCTGGGCGAAACGCTGATCGACCAGGCCAACCATTGCCGCGACCGTGGTCTCCCGGATGAGGCGCGTGCCCTTTACCTCGAAGCCCACCGAATCTTCAATGCAGCTCGAAGCCGGCGACCTCGCGAATTCCCGCTACCTTCGTGACAATGCGGCGACACTGACCAACCTTGCCGAGCTCGAGCTCAACCTCAAGAAGGCCGATCTGGCCCGAGGTTATTGCGACCGCGCCACGCGCTCGTATGTACGGCTGGGCCCGTACCCTGACTCGCCCCCATGGATCGCGCTCGAGCGAGCGAAGAGCTTCCGGATTCTCTCCCGGGCGGAACGCCTTCTACGCTCTTTCGATGGGGCGATCCAGGCCGCGCAATCAGCCGTGGACGGCCTGCGGCCGGTCGTGAAGGACTACCACTTGCCTCTGTGTCATGCCGATCTGGCCGCCGCTTATGAAAACCTCGGCACAACCAATGGCAGGGCGGGCCGTCACGACCGCGCGCTGCTCGCGTATCAAAGCGCGGCGACGGAAATTGACGAAGCGCTTCATCTCGCGCCGAATCATCCCCAGTACGAGCGTCTCCGCGCGGGGATAAAGCAGAATCAGTCGTTCACGGAAAAAAGAATGCGTGCCGACGACGGCAAGACAAGGCCCGGTCAGGGCCAGCCCGACAAGGCTGCTCTCATTCAGCGATCATCGCCAGCGAATGGGCGCGCCGCGGTCGTGTCGAAGAGCCCGTTTGTGAAAGGATGAACATCATGCGTCTACCGAAGGTTTGTGCTCTAGTTATTTCCTGTATTGTGGCTCATGTTTTGATATCAGGCCGTCCCGCCCGGGGCGGCTTCTCGACGCTCGTCGTGCAAGACGCGACCCAGCCGTCGACGAACCCGCAGGACGATTTCGAGGAAGTGCTGGGCGGCAACAAGACCGGCCTGCTGACGGGCGTGTTTCAGAACGGGTTTCCCGGCCCAAGGTCGGTCAACGTGAATTACGACGTGATCTCCAATACGACGACGATTCACTTCCAGGGGGGTCAGATCGGAAGCAGCTCGACGACCTATTACGCGTTCGGCTATGCGATCAATGCCATCGTCGGTTCTCCCGGCGGCCCGGTTATCAACCCGGGCTCGATCGACGGCTACTGGACGCCGGGCGTGACGATTCCGGGGCATGTTCCCGAGCAAAATATCTCGTCACAGTACATGACGGCCTCGAATCAGGCGGTCATCACCATTGCCAACGACCCCGGTACGTTCAGCCTCTCGGATGTTGGGTATCTCGTCACCAACGACCCCTTCGACATATCATCGCTGAATCGAGCGACGCTACCACCGGGCGCGTTTATTGCCTCGGGCGTTCCCGACGGCACGACGCTTGGCCCGGGCGGCAGCACATCGTTCACGATCTCGGGGGTCAATCCCGGCCAGTACGTCACGGTTTTCTCCGACGCGCAATGGAGCGGCGATTCGTCCTCCAACTTCTACCAGCAACCGAGCGGAACCTGGTTCGAGTTCCAGGCCGTGCCCGAGCCGGCGAGCTGGGTACTTGCACTGATCGGGATCGGCGGAATCCTGGCCGGCCGAGTCAAACGGATTTCGCTTGCCCAGACAAGGGCGTGGATTCACTAACCCGGCACGGGGCCAGCAATCACCAGACGGAGCCGGCTCCGACTGGATAATGATCAGCGCGTGCGATTCGCGGGGGTAAACCTGGTTCGTTAGAGCTTGGACTGGTTGCTCATACCAGGGGAGTGGCCGTTTTCCGTTTGCTCGTGAGCGTCGTCCGTCCGAGCGGCCCCGCTGGTCCTAAACGGCCTCGCGTGATTCCGAGACTCGGAGGCTCAGCCAAGTCGGCACTGGGACTCGGCTCGCGCGGAGACTCGCCCTCTGAGGATCGTGCAAAGGCATTCAAGAATTCCCGATCCGTGTCACCATCCGGCTCGTAGATTCACAGCCTGACCTTCTCATTCCTCACGCCATACTCGCCCGTCATGTCGATTTCCCTGCGCTGCGTTATAATAGCGGACGTCACACCTGGAGAAACCGAGATGGCAAACAAGAAACCACACGCCTTGACGAAGACTTTAGCCCGGCGTACGAAACCATCGGCGTTCATCTCCGCGCCATTGACTATCGACACGACCTCCCTGGTGCGTGCCGTGGAGAATCGGGGGCTTGAGGCGATCCGGCTCAACAAGCTGGGCGTGGGGTCAAGTGTCTCGGACCTGTTGCTGCAATCACTTGGCAAGGCTGATTATGTCATCGCGGTCATTGGGGAATCAGAGAACGCCAATGTCTGGTATGAACTTGGCATGGCGTCGGGAATGGGAAAGCCCGTCCTCTTGCTCACGTCAGATCACGGGGCGATTCCCGTTGCCGCGTCCGGGCTTACCTACCTGACCGCCGATGCGGATAACCAGGGGGCCATCGAGTTCGGACTCGATCAACTTCTGTCGGCCCCCAAGACGAGGATGGCCCGGCCACCGTCAGTCGACCGGGAAACGCATCCCATCGGCGCGTCCGCCGATCGGCTGCTGGAATCGCTCGAAAATTATCGAAAGGCCAGTTCGATCCGCGAAGCACAAGTCGTCGACATCATCTTCCTGGCTCTCAAGGAAAGCGGTGTTTCGACTCTCTCGAAAGAATCATCGGGCGACGGAAGACTCGAGCGCGGATATTGCCGTTTGGTCCAGTGATTTCGAGCCATGGATCGGCAATCCGCTGGTCATTGAAGTGAAGAAAGCCTTGAACGGCAGGCACGATCTCGAGACGGCAATCAAGCAACTCTCCGCCATGCTGGACGAAACGCGGTCGCCGTGTGGACTGTTGCTCTACCTTGCCGCGAAGCCCATCGTCCTTTACGGAGCGTCCTACGATCCACGCGTGGTGGTCATGTCGGTCGAGGACTTCATCGGCGGTCTTCGCGACGTGGGACTCGGTGACTTGCTCTGGCGGACGCGGAACGATATTTCTCACGCGAGGAGTCAGGGTGCCCGCCTACTCCCGCCAGTCAATCAGCAGATACTTGAAGAAGGCGGACGCGGCCGCCACAAATGATGAAAAAGGCAAGATATTTGAAGATTTAATGGAATACCTGTTCTCGAGGATGCCCGGCGTTCCACGGGTTCGGCGAAACTCAATCAGTGCGTTCCGATCGGAAGAACTTGATCTTGTCGTCTGGAACGACAAACACCCGAAGGGGCTGGTTTCCCTGAACACATGGATTCCCGTAGAGTGCAAGACGAGCGGCTCCGCGATCGGCAGCCGCGATCTTGAGGTTTTCATCGCGAAGGTCGAACGCAGGTCACTTGATTCTGGCATCCTGGTCGCCTGGCACGGGATCACGGGGGATCCGCCAAACCTGACCGGTGCACACGACCACGCTTCCACGGCATTGATCAAAGGCATTCGCATCATTGTCATCACGCGCAAGGATATCGAAAGACTAACATCAACTGAAGATTTTGTGGCCTTGATTCGCACCAGGCTTTGCGACCTGATCATCAAGCGAAGCCCGCTCGCTCTTGAGGAATGACGGCAGTCCACGCCGGCCCTCAGCTGGGATTGCTCTCGCGACGCGGCGCTTGCGCGAAACGCGCCACGCCGGCCGCGACCGCCCGTGCGGCGGCCTGCCAGGCTGAATCCTTGGTCGCACTGGCCGCCTTTCGCGCCAGGTCGTAGGCCGCCGGCGCGTTGCCGGCGTCCTGTTCGAGCACGGCCAGGCAATAAAGGGCGTCAAAGAGCTTCGGATTGGACTGGAGCGCGTGCTCGTATCGGCTCCGGGCCGCGTCGAAATCGTTTTCCGCCAGATAGGTTGTCGCGATCCGCGCTTCGCGTAATCCAGGATCGGGGCACGTTGTTGCCTTCTCCCAGATGCTGCGGGCTTTCGCCGGTTCACCCAGGTGCAAGCGAATCGTCGCCATCTTCTCGACGGTCGTCCACGAGGCCTTCTCGGGCGGGAATGCTTGCTCCAGCAATCTCGCGGCCCCTTCGGCACGGCCCGCCACGAGATGCGCCGTCACGATCTGGTCGAGCTCGCTCAGGTTCCGCCACGTGCTCGCGGGGGGCGGTCCCAGCTTCTTGATATACTGGGCACGCAAAGCGTCATTGCTCGCCTGCTCTTGAAACTGGTGCGGATTCGTCGAGTGAATCGCGTCGAGTGCGTCGATCACCGGGATCGCGGCTTCGTACATGAGCCGCACTTCGTAAGCCATCCGCAACGAGAGCAAGGTCGAGAAATCGCGCGGACCGATTTCGACGGTGCGCCGAAGAGCGTAAGTGGCGCGCACGCCGGATAGATCCACGACCGGGTCGAACGGAACGCGGTATCGTGGATACGCCTGGTCGGGAATGAGCTCGCGCGAGCAGCTCCGTTTGCCCCAGCAGCTTCCAGCCGGCAAACGACTCGGGCATCTGGCGCAACACGCGGCGGGCATGGTCAAGCCCGAGCCACGTGAACTGGTTATGCAGTGGGGCGCCCGGCGGTGCGACAGCAGACTGATAGCTCCGGAACGCCTTCGCCGATGCAATCAGCTCGAGCAAGCTGCGGGTCTCGATCGAGCTATCGGGTTGAAAGTGACGCGCTTTCGAAGTCGACCAGGTGTGCCTTGACGACCGCCACGTTCGAGTCGTGCACGAAGACGGCGGCGATCGGATCGAACCAGACGCACCGCCAGTGATTGCTGCGCAAGAGCGTCGCGCCGACCTGCCAGTTGTATTCATGGTCGATCATGATGACCGGCCGCCCGATCTCGTTGAGCTGGGCCTCCCAGTTGGGCGAATCGCCCTTGATGTCTTTCTCGAGCTGAACATACCGCTGGAACAGATCCGGGCCGGCCACTTCGAGGCGCGGGTCGGTATAAACTTTCCGCTCGGGTCCGTGGTAATACTCGAAGAGCGAGGCGTGCCCGTTATGAAACGACAGGAAGCGCCTGGGCATTCCGGGCTCGCCAGCGAATTGAGCCGCCTTGTGAGCAAAGAAAACCGGTTCTTCTCCCAGGCTGACGACTCGACCTTCACCCGTCATCCAGTAGAAAAGGCCCGATCCGACCCAGAAAAGTGCCAGGATGATCGCACAGGCCGCGACACCGCGGCGATCATGCCAGATCGAGGCACCCCCGCGCTTCCGTGCGCGACTCGCCGGCCATTCAAGAACGCCCCCCATTCGCCGAAGTTCCAGGCCGTGACCACGCCCACCACCGCGGCGAACTGATGGCTGTTTCGCGTCGCCTGGAGGCTCAGGATCGAAAACGCGGTAAACAGCAAGAGCCGAAAGGGACTGAGCCGCCAGCCGCCTGGCTCGGCGACGCTCGCCGCGGTAGCGGCAGCAGCGGCTGTGGTCGCGCGTGACTTCTTCTTGCGCGATTCGGCCGTCGCGGCTCGCGACTTTTTCGGTTTGCGACGCGGCGTTTCCGAAACGCTCGGCTCCGAGGTTGGCTCGCGACCGGGGCTCGTCCCGGTTCGAGATAACCGCAACACGATGATTCCGACGATCGGAACAAGGAAACTCAGCGCCCCCAGTGCCATGGTCGCAAAGTGAATTTGAATCGGCAGGTTCCAGAGACCGGTCGTCCGGATGAAGTCGGGGATCGTTGTCAACTCGGCGATATGCTGCGAGAAAATCGGGTTCCGCATCGTGCCCGCCAGCTCGATCGGATAAATCGCACCCGCGATGAAATAAGGATTCAAGAGACACGCCGCGCCGGTCAAGACCGACGCGGTCAGAACCGTGCGCCACCACCCGCGGCGGTCGGCCGCGAAAAACCCGAAGCGCAAGGCTGCGTCGATCAGGCCGAAAATGAGCACGATCGGTCCCAGCACGAAAAGCCCGTGCGAATTGACCCACGCGACCTGGATGAGAGGCAAGACCAGCGCCAGCCGCGGATGCCGATCCCAGCGAAAAAGAATGGCAAGAAAGAGGGAGAGGTAAACCAGCGTCAGTGTTTCGGGTCGGACATACATCCGGCCGCCCAGCACGAAAAGGGCAGGCAGCCAGGCGAGCACCATGATCCAGATGGGCCAGTCTGGGCGCCGCGCGTTGATCAAGAAAAACATGGCAACGCACGTGACGCCGCACTTGGCCAGATTGAGTGCGACGATACCGCCCTTCTGATTGACCCAGCTAATCGCAACCTGGAAGATCCAGTGAAGATCGATCCAGGGGACGTCGGCCCCACGAGTAAAGGTGTAAATATCAACACGTGGAACCTGGCCGGTCTGACGGATCAGGTCGCCCGTCCGGAGATGCCAGTAAAAGTCGGTGTCCTTGAGCGGAAAGACACCGAGTAGAAACGTCAGTGCCAGAAGCAGCGCGATGAGCAGAACGTCAGCAACGCGCGCGCTCCACACCGAAACTTGGGGCGATACCGCCTTTGATATGGCTTGCGTGCGTTCGAACGTGTCCTTTGCCGGTGCAGCGACTTCCGATGGGCTTTCGATTGACATCAAGACACTCCGACGGCGGCTCCGGTCGAAAACCCTGGCGCGGCGATCGCGGCGCGCCGGGTATTCGAGCCCGGGGCTTGCAAACCAAGGGTGCACTCCTATTGTCGGGCCGGCCGGCCAGTTCAGCCAGCCCGAATTGAGTTCGAATCGAGCGGCGGGGCCGGCGCGGATCGGCATGGTTCGGGCCGCCCGAAAACGGTATGGTCAAAGCAACCAGCGAGAGCGCCGGCATCGATCAGATCGTTGGTCGCCGGCCGCCGGCTGTTGCGGACGGCGCCGGCACGCACTCGCACTGAACCGCGGCGCGGCCAAACAGTCGTGTGCTATTCCGGCCCGCGTCATTGCCAGAGCGTTTCGCGCCGCCATGTTCAAGGAGGATCTGGATGTCACTCTATTTCATTTACGACCTGTCGAACTGGGCACTGTGCGGGCTGATCGTGGCGACATTCGTCGTGATGTCGCTGGCTGGCTTTTTTTTGAGCCGGCCAGTCGTCGGAAGGCTCGTCGGCCGATCGTCACAATATAATGATATTGTCAATTATTTCTTCGCGGCGATCGGCGTCTTTTATGGCCTGGCCCTGAGCTTGATCGCGGTCGCGACGTGGGAAAACTACACCGAGGTCGATGCCACCGTCTCGACCGAAGCGGCCGTGCTCGCGAGCTTCTATCGCGACCTCGACGGATATCCTGGCCCGCTCCGAGACCGGCTCGAATCGATGGTTCGCGAGTACACGCATACCGTGATCGATGTCGAATGGCCAGCGCACAAGCGGGGCCTTGCTCTTGAAGCGGGCGATGCGTTCCTTGACCGGCTTGAAAACCTTCTCATGGATTTCGAGCCGACCAAGGAGCGTGAAAAGATCTGCCACGCCGAGGTGCTTCGATCGTGGGACACGCTACTTGATCAAAGGCGATTGCGGTTGCAAGCCGTGACGACCGGTTTACCCGCGGCCCTCTGGGCGGTCGTCTTGATCGGAGCCTTGATCAACGGCCTCTTGACCTATCTCTTCTGGGTCGAGAATTACTGGCTTCACGCCGGCTTGATCGCGCTCCTGGCGGTTTTCATCTCGCTTCTCATTTTCCTCACCGCGGCGATGGACAACCCGTTTCGCGGCGAATTCAGCGTCTCACCCGAAGCATTTCAGAACGTTCTCGAAAAGGTGATGAAACCAGGTGGAACGCCGGCGGCCGCGAGATGATCGGGAGCCGCGAACAAGGCCGCGACGCCCTGCCCCGTCGAGTGCGGGATCACTCACCGGACATGCTCGCGCGGCCCTTCGCCAAAATCGCGTGCCTTCGTTGACGCCTGATTCACGAGCCGCTTTACCACGGAATGTGTCGCGTGGTGCGCCGACTTGTGAATCAAATGAGGTGACCGCTTGGGGATTTTTCGATGATGGTGCTTACCCTTGCCCAGCGCGGCGGCCGAGGTCGCCGAAATGGTCGACGGGAATGCCAGCGGTACCGTGACCGTGCTCGCGACCAGATCGCCGATGAGCGACGGCCCGCTGGGCGACCCAAGCCCGGTCACCGTATTGGCGGTCGCCGACGAGACAGTCGCTCCGGCGCTGCCGTTGCCGAATGCAAATCCAAATCCGGCCGGGTTGAATCCGCCGAACGTATAGCTGCTCACGGGCGTGGCGCTTGTCGACCCGCCGACCGCGTGGAAATCCGACGCCGCGACGGCGTAAAGGGCTGGCAAGGTTTGCGTCGGGCCATCAAGGCTCGAGCGCCCGCAAGGGCCCGCCCCTGATCGACGATCGCGATGATTCCGGCCCACGCCGGCGCGCCCAGGCTTGTACCGCCGACGACCTGCCACGACCCTCGGCCCGTGTTTGGATTGGTCGAGTAAACATTGACTCCGGTGTTCGGATCACCGTCAAAGGCCACGTCGGGCGTGCTGCGCAACCCCGATTGTTGAACCGATTCCTGGTAGCTGGGCTCGGGCTCGACGGTGCTGTAGCCGCCGCCACTCGAGTTCCACGAAACCTCCGACCCGTAACTGCCGCTGCCTCCGACGGTGATCGTCGTGCCCCCCACCGCCAGGACGTTTGGCGACGTCGCCGGGTATTCCACGGTGCCGGTGTCGCCGCTCGATGCGATGAAGGTGATGCCCGTGTGTCCGACCGGAGTCGTGAAGGTGCTGTCATACGACGCTTCATTCTTCATCTCGCTAAAGCCCCAGCTCATCGAGATGGCCACGACACCGGGTGTCTGCGCGCCGCGTTGACCGCGCTTAACAGGTTTTGAAGATCCTGAGACTGGCCGTTCGAGACGGCCGCTTGCACCAGCAAGATGTTTGCACCCGGCGCGATGGCGTGCGCCCACTCGACATCGAGCGATGCCTCTTGTGCCCAGTCGGCGTCTGTTTGAGATCCCGCTTGATTGATGATCGACAACGACGGATCAGGCAATCCATAGCGAACGTCGAACGTGTGCAGGTCCGACGCGATGTTCGGATCGTTATCCATCTCGATCAAGGCGATTGTCTCGCCGGCCCCGTTTCCGGCGACCGTCGTGCCGCCCGACGAATTGAACGTGATCGCGTTCAAACCATAAGCAGCGCTCAGTTGTGAAGGCGTCAACCCGTTTGCCACTTCAGGCCAGACGCCCGAGAGCAAGCATCGATCGTCAAGTTGGAAACAGATGGGCCGCAAGCCGCGGCGACGGCGGATCCGCATAATCGACCTTCTCTCGTGATGCACAATCCATTGCTGGGTCAATCTCAGCGCGGCGCTCGACCGACCGGGTCATTTCGACCCCGGCCCGAGCCGTTTCAATCGAGTATTCGAATCAAAAGGCGTAACGGCGACAGAACACCTGATGGAGTGAGCCAGCGCAAGCGAACTCGGGTGGCTGGCTCGTAGTTAGCCTACCCGACGCAAGACCGAATACCGAAAAAACTCCGGCGTGACTCGGGCGCGCCGCACGCCTGGAGGGCTTCTCGCGATTGCGAAGGCAACCCTGCCGGACTTCGGCTGACTTCTTGCTGGATTCATCCGAAGAGACAAGCCAGGTTCAGCGACCAGAGCCGCCCCCGCAGGACATTTCCTGGACACGGGGAGGAAAGAGCCGGCTCCGTCTGGCGAATCTTGCGTACCCGTCGCGGAGTGATTGACGCGACGATCAGCGCGTGCCATGCCCCGGCCGGTCTGTCGTGTGTGATCGTGCGGCTTCTCGATCAAGTTTCAGGAAAGAGCGCACGCGAGCACGAATTTCCTCGGTGAAATCGAGGCGAGCGCGAACACGAGCCAGGCGAACGGCCACCCGACCGGCCGCCGACTTTGTCGTGAGAGGGACGAATCCTTCGTAGGTGATCAGGTTGGAGATCAAGGCCGAACCGACCGGCGTTCCGAGTCCCGTGACCGTGTTGGCCGTCGCCTTGAAGCTCTTGGGCCGGTGGCCGCCGGCCACGGCGTGGTAGCCATTGGGTGCCAGTCCGTAAAGGGCGGGCAGGGTCTGGCTCGCGCCGTCAAGACTCGGCATCCCTTGCAGCGAGCGGCCTTGATCGACGATGGCCGTGATGGCGGCCCATGCGGGTGAGCCAAGGCTCGTTCCGCCCACGACTTCCCACGATCCCTGACCCGTCACGAGCGACGTCTGGTAAATGTTCACTCCAGTGCCGGGGTCACCCAGGAACGCCACATCGGGGCTGCTGCGCTTTCCCGTTTGCTGAACCGAACGCTGAAAGGAGGGCTCGGCCTCGAATCGAGAATAACCGCCGCTACTGCCCGACCAGGCCGATTCCGACTGGTAAGCCCCGGCACTATTCAGCAAAAGGGACGTTCCGCCAACCGAAACAACGGAAGGAGCAATCGACGGCCATTCAGGACCGCCGGCCGCTCCACTATCGCCGCTGGCGCCAAAAAAGGTGACGCCCGTATGGCCGCCTGGCGTCGTGAATACCGAATTGTAGCTGAGCTCTTTCTTGAATTCACTGAACCCCCAGCTCATCGAGACGGCGACCACATTCGGAGCGGAACGCGCCGCGTTGATGGCGTTTATCAGCGGTGGTAGTGCTTGCGAGCTGGCTTCCACGATGAGCAGCGAGGCGCCCGGCGCGATGGCGTGCGCCCATTCGACGTCAAGCGATTCCTCGAGCGCCCAGCCGGGGTCGGTCGCCGAGCCGGCCATGTTGTTGACCGTGAGATCGGGTGCCGGCAGGTGATAGGCGCTATCAAAGGTCTGCAAATCGGAAGCGAGGTTCGGATCATGAAACGCTTCGACCAGGGCGATCGTCTCGCCTGAACCGTCGCCCTTGACCGGGTTGCCGGCGGACGAGGTGAATGTGATGTTATTGAGCCCATAGGCGGCTGTCAACTGCGCGGGAGCGAGCCCCGAAAGCAAGCAGCGCTCGTCAAGACGGTCCCACGTGGGAACCCGATCTTTTAGGCGCCGACGCCGGCGTCGCCCTCTGTCAGACGATCCAAAGACGTACATCAGGATGCTACCTGGAGGAGGTCAAGGACATCGACTCAACTGGGTGCAGACTGCGCTCCACGGAGATCTTACACTATTTTTCGCCAGATTTTAAAGGCAGCCGCCGCTGTTTTCCTGAGTTGCGGCTCGCGAGGTGCTTCAGTACGAGTCTGAGCTGACGATTTCGTTGCCATGCGTCGACGAAAGGGCCTGGAATACCTGAGGATTGATGGTGTTGCGCAAGAAACGAATGCTGCCGTCGGCGAGCCCCGCACTGACACCGCCCGAATGCATACTTCGCGGTGCATTGGTTGATCCAAGTCCGATATAGACATCGTCGTCGCGTCCGCCGGTTGCGCCTGCGCACGGAGGGTTTGGCGGGACATCGCCGCAGTAATCGGGCGAGATCTGAACGTCGGGTGACGGGGAATTGGGCGGGTTGAGCGCCGTGAACTGCGCCGCATAGCCCCACCACGAGAAGCCGCGGCGATCGCCGCCGCTGCCCACGATCAGCTCGGAGATGAGCATCGTGCTGCTCATCCCGTCGGACAGGTCCGAAAAACTGACGGTTCCTGGTTTCTCGCCATGTTCACTCGACGCCACAACGTCGAGATTGGGAGCCCCCATGTCGGTGAACGGCGCTCCCAGAAAAGGCATCCGCACGCCCCGGTAGAGATAAAACGGCGGCTGGCTCGTGATGGTGTTCCCGAAATTAACGACATAGTTTTGCGATCGCACGGTTCCTGGCCCGATACCCAGGCGGTTACTGGCGTCCGACGGACACTGATACGTCTCGACCCGGGTTGCCGATACCGTCAGATTGGCGGCGCCACCATAGCGAAACAGGCCGCCTTGCACGTCCTGGTCATACCGGTTGTCGCCGGCGAAGTTCCAGGAGTTGTAGAGGTTGTCCTGTTCCATGAACGGCAAGATGAACAGAACCCACGTGCCCCAGCAGCACCCTTTGACCCCGGGAGGCAGGCTCCCGTGCTGGTCATGGTATTCGTGCATGGCCAGACCAATTTGCCTGAGATTGTTGATGCACTGCGTACGGCGAGCGGCCTCGCGGGCCGCGGCCAGCGCAGGGAGCGAGATGGCGATCAAAAGCATGATGATGGCGATCGCAACGAGCAGTTCGATCAAGGTAAACCCAAAACGACGGGTTTTCATCGGTCTGGCTTTCTTGATTCGTCGATGAGCATGCTCGCACGAGACAGCGCCCCCCGGTCGCACGCCGCCGGCGGTGCTCTGGCTCGTTGTCATTTCATTTCAACGCAATTTATTTTGATACAAGCGATAGATTCAACTCTTTGATGGCGTAAGGCTTCACTTCAATTTCCAGCCTCGTGGCGGAATTGTATTTGACGGGAACCAGATCCAGAGGCGGTTCTGGTTGACTCCCCGGATTGTCGTCTGCATCCCTGCGCCGTGTCGACGCCGGACGGGAATACACGGCGACCTTGTATCGACCCGGAATCAATCCGAACTTCCGCGAGACGCCGAACCGGCCGTTCTTGATCATGTCGCCGCTGACGACGATCGGGCCCTTGATCATCTTTTCGGCCGGGTAGAAGGTGATCACGCCCTGCTGGAGGAGTTTTCCATCAAGGGTCACCGTTCCATAGACCGGCTGGCGTGGGAGATCATCGTTCCCCCAGCAGCCGGTCGCCGCAAAAGCGAGCGCCACGCAGATGACTCGGGGCCAGAAACGCCAAGACAGACGCCTCATCGACACCCTCACTTAATATGAATTCGTTCGGAAAGCTGGGACCGGAAATTCAAGCGTGTGACGTGACGCGAAAGAGGCCAGGCAGGACGCCGGAGGCGAACAGATCCGGAAGTGCTTTGCCCGTGGAGCGCCACGCCGACCTGAACATGATTCTTTAGATTGGACCTTTTTTTCACGCTGATGCAAGCAAAAAAGACCCCGGACCCGACGAAGACGCGCAAATTCCGCCGCGACCGTGAAAATCATCGCGAACCGGCGTATGATTCACGACTTGAGTCCGACGTTTCATCACACCAAGGGTCAACGAGCACGTCATGCAGCTCAAGTTCATCAGCATGCTGGTTGAAGATCAGGCCGGCGCCTTGCAGTTCTACACCGAGATCCTCGGCTTCCAGAAGGTGTCCGATATCCCGATGGGCCCGTTTCGCTGGCTCACGGTCAGCTCGCCCGCCGGGGTCGAAGGTGCCGAGCTGGTCCTCGAACCGATGGCCTTCGAACCGGCGGCGCACCTACCAAAAGGCCCTCTTCGAGGCAGGCATTCCGGCCACGGCCTTCATGACCAAGGATATCACCTCGGATTACACACGGCTCAAAAGCCTGGGTGTCCGATTCCGCGGCGAGCCCCAGAACATGGGACCGATCACCGCGGTCCTCTTTGAGGATACCTGCGGCAACTTGATCAACCTTGTTCAAACCGAGACGTGACGTGACCGGAGAGCGCTCTGCGCCTCACGCGGCCCGCGGCGCCAGCCCGGTCTGTTCAAAAAACGAGGAGGGCGCGCCCGTCACGAGTCTTTTGCCGGGGGCATGAATCCCCGGCTGGCAGGCAGCCCGCGGCCGTGCCGCCGAGATTCACTGTCCGCTTTGCTTTGCTTTGCTTCGCTTCACTTCGCCTCGCAACTTGACTCGATGGAGGTCGTCATGGTCCCGAAGAGCAAGCCTCATCTCGCTGTGACCTTCGCGGTGCTCGGCCTGGCCGTTCTTGTGCCGCCGATGGTCTCGGCCCAGTTTCCGCAACGGCGGCCGACGCCCAACGATACGCTTCAGTCTCACGAGGTCATGCCCGACAAGAAAGTGACGTTTCGGATCTACGCTCCAAAAGCCGAGGAAGTCGCCGTGAGCGGCGACTTCGGGCAGGGCGGCAAATTGACGAAGGACGATCAGGGCGTCTGGTCGCTCACCGTCGGCCCGCTCACGCCCGACTTCTACAGTTACACCTTCACGGTCAACGGCGTTCGCACCGTCGACCCCAAGAATCCGATGATCAAGCAGGGCGTGTCCAGCCTGGACAGCATGTTCCTCGTCCCCGGCGACGAGGCCGAGTTCGAGGTGACGAAAGACGTGCCCCACGGCGAGGTGCGGGCGGCCTGGTATCGGTCGGGCACCCTCGACGAGCCGCGCCGGATGCACGTGTACACTCCGCCCGGCTACGAGGGGAGCGACGCGAAGTACCCGGTGCTCTACCTGCTCCACGGTGCCGGCGACGAAGATTCGGGCTGGACCACGATCGGCCGGGCCGGGTTCATCCTCGACAACCTGATCGCCGGTAAGAAGGCGCTGCCGATGATTGTCGTCATGCCCAACGGCAGCCTGCCGCCGATCAAGAACATGCCGGCGCGCCCGGCTCCCGGCGAGGCCCCCTCGGCCGAGTTCCGCGCCGCGATGGAGCGCATGCAGAACCGCTTCACCGACGAGCTGCTCAAGGAGGTGGTGCCGGCCGTCGAGAAGACGTATCGCGTCAAGACCGGTCCCGAGAACCGTGGCCTGGCCGGCCTCTCCATGGGCGGCGGCCAGACCCTGCGCGTGCTCGTCACGCACCCCGGCGATTTTGCCTACGTGGGAATCTGGAGCGCCGGCATCTTCGGCCGCAACCCCGAGCAGTGGGAGAAGCAGAACGAGGAATTCCTCACCGCCAAGGATCGAACCAGTGGCGTGATCAAGCACCTGGAGATCGTCGTCGGCGACAAGGATTTCGCGCTGCCCGGCTCGAAGGCTCTCGCCGAGATCTTCAAGAAGCACGGCATCGAGCATGAACTGCGAATCACCGGCGGCGGCCATACGTGGATCAACTGGCGGCACTACCTGGGCGAGCTCGCGCCGAAGCTCTTCAGGTGACGTCCTCATGGCGGATGTCGGAATGCCACGCGCGTGCGGGCAATCCGGAATCGATTCAACTCGGCGATCGGTGCCATTCGTGAAATCCGTGGTCAAATTCTCCAAGGAGTCTGACCACGGATGGCACGGAGAACGCGGATGGCGGAGAGCGGTCTCAAAAGGTCGTTCGTGCTTGAAAACGTCGCTGAGCTTGAAAGAGCACTTCCCGAAGCATAGACCGCGGGGACGTAAATACCATGGGCTAAATCATCAACGCCACACGCTTGTCCTCGCTGACCGACGACGCTTTGACCAGCTCGTTAGCCATCCCGCTTTCCCTTCGACGGTTGCTTTTCGTTTTCTAATTTATTCAAAATCGTGGCCTTTCGACCGGCGTGCCCATCGACGCGGTACGTTGCCGCGCCTGCATCATGACCGCCAGCATCAGCCGCCCCATGTCGTCGCGGCGCTCGGCGTATTTCGCTGATTCCAGCGAGCCGCCGTCGTAGATTTTGGGATCGAGATAAGGCATCAACACCCGCAAGGCCGATCCTTTGACAAACGGGCAGCCGGTGTCCGCCTCGCCGCACACCATCAAGGCCGCAAAATCCTTTTGCGGATTCGCCGGGTCATCGTAACGCTTGGAAACTCGGTTGCTTCCATCGCCGGCATGCCGGTTTCGGCGGGCGATCCCCAGCAGACACGGACACTGGATTTGCCGTCCGCAGCGCGCCCCTTGCTGCTTTATTGCCGGTCGGCTCGATTTCGACGCCGATTTCTTGAGCGTCATGACCGTGCTCTATTGAAAGCGGTCAGAGCCGTGCCGCCACTGTGAAAGCGGATTTCCGGCATTCCGTAATAGGCGGCCGCAATATTACCCATCGTCGCACCGAGAATGATACAGCGCGAATTGCCCGTCCAGGCCACGACGACAACGAGCGGCCGGCCAGGCCGATATTGCCTGGCGATCCAATCGACGAGTTTGCCGCCGGCCAGCCGGTGCGTTTCGTCGATCATGTCGAAGGACGCGGTCAGTCCCAGGTCTCACGAGCGAGTTTCACCGCGCGGCCGCGACGGCTCCCTGACGACGACCGCTGCGGACGGCGGGCTGTGGCGGTGCCGGAATGGCGCGTGTAAGATCGTGCCCGCTGTCGCTGCTTAAGCGGGTTGAGCTCGAGGCCCGCGGCGAACTGGGTGAAGTTGGCGGTGGGACTCAGGGTCGTATCGCGAAGCGCGGTGAGGAAGACTGTATACGCGCTTGAGCGTCCGTCGAGCCGCCCGTGAACGCGCAGTACCGCGGTGGCGATTTTTTTGACCGCGTGCCGACCTGGCGAAGGCGCCAATGACATGAGGCTTTTCATGACTGAAGTGACCGTGACTGAGGTGTCGGATCGGCTGCCAGGGCCGGCCAAGGTCGAAGAGTACCCGCCGCCCGGCTATGCCTGGTACGTCGTCAGCGTGCTGACGCTGGCCTATATCATCTCGTTCATCGACCGGCAAATTCTCAGTCTGATGGTCGGCCCGATCCAGAAGGATCTTGGCATTGGCGACAAGCAGATGGGGCTGCTGATGGGCCTCACCTTCGCGGTTTTCTACACCCTCTTCGGCATTCCGCTGGGGCGCCTGGCCGATACCCGGAGCCGCCGCGTGATCATCTCGGTCGGGATCGCGGTCTGGAGCCTGATGACCGCCGGCTGCGGACTGGCCAGGACGTTCTGGCAACTGGCCGTGATGCGAATGGGCGTCGGCGTGGGCGAGGCGAGCCTTTCACCTTCGGCCTATTCACTCATCTCCGACTATTTTCGTCCCGAGCTACGGTCGACGGCGATCAGCGTGTATTCGATGGGAATCTATGTCGGCTCGGGCCTCGCGTTCATTCTCGGCGGTTTCATCACCTGGCTTGTATCGGGCCAGGAGAGCACCACTTTGCCCTGGCTCGGACCCGTTCGCTCGTGGCAGCTTATCTTCTTCCTCGTCGGTTTGCCGGGTCTCCTCGTCTCGCTGTTGTTGCTGACCATTCGCGAGCCGATCCGAAAGGGAGTCCGTCTCGGCTCCGACGGTTCGGCCGCGACGCCTCCGAGTAACCGCGAGGTCTGGTCTTATATTCGCATGAACGCCAGAACGTTTCTTTGTCTGACGCTCGGTACCGGCCTGGTCGCGATGTACGGCTACGGCGCCTATTCGTGGATTCCGGCGATGTTGATTCGCCGTTTCGCGTGGACGCAGAGCAAGACGGGGCTGGTCTTCGGCTTGATCGTCGCCATCGGCGGTACGTTTGGAATCGTCATGGGGGGCCGGCTCGCCGACTGGCTCCGTCAGAAAGGCTACACCGACTCCGACGTACGCGTGGCGCTCTGGGGGGCGATGGCCGGTCTGCCGGCCGTCTTGCTATTTCCGATGGCCCCGTCGGCAAACTGGGCGGCCGTGCTCCTGGTGCCGGTCGTGGTCTTCATGAGCATGCCGTTTGGCGTCGCCCCGGCAGCAATTCAACAGATGATGCCGAACACGATGCGTGCCCAGGCGACGGCCGTCTATCTCTTCGTGATCAACCTGGTCGGCATCGGACTCGGACCAACCGTTGTCGCTGCCCTCACCGAAGACGTGTTTCACGACAAGAATGCGGTGCACCTTTCGCTGCTGGTGGTCGGCGTCGGGGCGTTTTGCGCGGCCATCCTCTTGCTCTGGGCCGCGCTCAGACCCTATCGACGCAGCCTCGAAACGCTGAGCCGTTTCGGGCAAGAATCACCCTGAGGCCGCTGGCGCTCGTTGTGGCGTGCCGATCGCGATCGATCGTCTCGCTCGAGAACCGATACGCATCACGACCGCGAGCCGAAATAGAGTCCGATCACCGCGGCTAGCACGTGTTCGGGGCCGAGCCGTCCCATGTGCGTCCAGCTCTGAAACAGCGCCCTCAGCTCGTCAGCCGGTACGACCGGGAAGAACTGGTTCCAGACCAGGGCCGTTAACGCGGCTCCCGCCGCCAGAGAGATGAGGGCTTGAAAGTCTTCGACGGCGCGGTGGCCGCGCTTGACGCGTGCTCGCCACCAGGCAACGGCGGCATTCAGAAGCACACCCAGCAAGAATCCACCGACGAGCAGGAGCGTCGCCACGCCGGGGTTTCGATCCATTCTCATGAATGCGCCACGCTCGTAGAGAACGCCGGCCACCGCAATCGAGCCGAGAGCCAGCAAGAGCCGGATCGTCCCGCGGGGCAAGTACAAAGGGGGCGGGCCAGGCAGCTCGCTCGCCTCGGCGACCAGGCCCGAGCGTTTGCGCGTCGCGAAGTAGTGACCCAGGATCACAAACATCAGGTCGCTCAGGTAGTCGGGGATCTCCTGGCCGGGCCGCAACAAGAGCAGTCCCCATACCGTCGCGAATACCACCACGGCCAGCAGGGCTCGCACACTCCCCGCCGGTAACCCCAACGCATGCATCTTCCGCCAGTCGGCCGCCGCGGTCGTCTCCAGACTTGCCATCTTCATATTGTCTTCTCCAGGACCGATGAATTCGCCATCTCACGTCGCAGGGAGATTCGGCGGCGAAGCCCGGATCTTGAAATCCGCCCCGGGAGAATCGGATCGAATCGCGGTCGAGCTGGCCTGGTTGACCGTTCGACTCACGGCTGATCGTTCGACTCACGGCTGATGGTTCGACTCAAACCAGCCACTCGAAGTAGATCAGGGGCACGCGCCGATAGGTCGCGCGTCTGACTTCCGACCATCCGCACTTGGCGTAAAACGGCCCGGCGCCGGCGGGGCCTTCATAGGCATCGAGACGAATGGCATCGCCCGGCCAGGCGCGAGCGGCTTCCTTGGCGGAATCGAGGAGCCGGCGCCCGATCCCCAGTCGCTGGCGTTGGGGCGACACGGCCATATCGATCAGGTAGAGCGGTGATGAAACGCGAGTGAAAAAATCGGGGTTGATTGACCACGGTCTTGTGGTCGAGAGCCGAAGCGTCGCGATCACGCCCGAGGCATCGTGCGCCATGAGCACGCGAGATGACGAGATCACACGGCGCATCGCGCCCTCGGTCGTCGCCGACGACCAGTGGCCGGGTCCAAATTCCGTGGTCATGTGCTCGGCCACCCTGTTGCGGAGCGCGGCAAGGGCGAATGCGTCGTTCTCGGTCGCAATTGAAATCGCGTATTCCACGCGGCGGGCTCCTGTCGCTCGACCAGACCCGAAGATGAATCCGGAGATCCTTCACTGTGCAAATGGTTCGGGCCGAAGCCCGATCAAGGGGTGCGAGTCGTCCCGGAGGCAGCGCTCGCTCGGTTGATGCTGGCGGCCTCGTCGACCTCTTGCTGCCAGTATGTCGGAAGCCGGTCCCAGGGGACGGGGCCGGGCGCGTCGGTGACATAACAATAACCGGCCCCTTTTTTTGTGGCGTCAGCCAGCGTCTTGCGCATCAACTCGGGCGACCCGACATGATAAAACAGCATGGCGACGAATTTCGAGCCTTTCGCACGAGCCCAGTCGGGCGTTTGGTAGCTCGAAAACCCTGTTTCATGCTCGAACAGGCAGGCGACCGGGGCGTCTCGCCCGGCGAGATATTCGTGCGCAGGGAACGCCCGGATTGGTCACCATCAACCCACGTCCGAGTTTGCCTCGCACATAGGCGAAGACCTCGAGTGCGAAGGGAGCGAACTCGGGCTGACTCGGCTGTTCGTCGAAAAAAATGCCGTGGACTTCGGGATAAAAGTAGAGCCAGCTATCGACGTCGGCCTTTACGGCGCTGATTGGCCGCTTGCCGTAGCTCAAGGTGACATAGCCAAGCAGCGTGAGCTTCGAGTTTTTCGCCCGGGAGAAGATCTCCTTGTAATTGACGTCGGCGCGCTTTCCCGGCCCGCTATCGGGGTTGACGATGGCAGCCAGGGGGACGGTTCCGGCCGCGTCGAACAACTGCTTCCAGTCCTTAAGTGCCGGGCCGGCCGGATAGAAATAGGCAGGGACCAGAAGGTGAACGGGCGTGTCCGGCTTTTCGCCCTCACATTGTCCGTTTGTGGGGAGCAGCAATGCGATCATGACGCCCGAACAAAGTGCTTTGCCAACAGAACTCATCGCATTCTCCGCTGGTTGCCAATTAATCTGGTAGGACCGCTTGCTCGCGCATGGGCTCGACACCCCTTCGCCTGGGTGCTGAGCGCGCTTGCGGCAGTCATCGCTTCGGATTGACAGCAATCTCGCGCTCCAGTACAGTCCCACCGAAGCTCGATTTCCAAGGTGCTTGAAACTTTTGAACCGAACGGCTCGATTCGATCAACCAGGATGATCGTTTCACCGCAGAGCGTAAAGGATGACGAGCGGACGGCCCGCGCTCCTCTTTGCCATGGGCTTGCTTCAAGGCGCGACATCTCGACAACCAGCCTTTTGCGACTGAGATAGCGAAATCGTTCGCTCTGGCCCCGTGTTCGCGACGTTAACGTTCGCGACGCTGCTTTTCGTCGGCGTCGCCTGTGTTAGCGCCGAGACCAACTCACAGCCCGGATTCGCGCCACCGAAGTATTCGACGCGAACGGCCGAAAGGACGTTCCCATGCCATGGATGTGCAGCGCCTCGACTCGTCTCAGCGTGGTCATCGCGGTCGTCATCTGGGTCGTCGCATGTGCGAGTGCGCACGGCGACCTGATCCGGTCAGCCCCCGCACGATCGTACCCGGATATCGCGGGCGATATCGTGGGTGCCCAGACTTACACTTATGATCCGGCGACGCAAACCGGGACGTTTCAACTGATCAATGCGCCTCACCTGATCTCGCTTGGCCCGGCGGTCGCCGACATGGTGCACATGCGGCCCGACGAGGACGGGACGATGAGCCAGCACCTCAAAATGAAGCTTGATCGCAACGGCCGCCTGGTCAAGAGCCCGGAAAACGTGTTTCAGATTCGCGGGACCGTGATGATCGGCAAGGAGACCTTTCACGGAATTTTGCTCGAGGGAAAGCCGACCGCCTTCGGGGCCGAGGTCCCCGAGACGCCCGTGTCAAGAGCCAGGACAAGCGGCCCCGAAGTGTTTGACCTGAACATGGAAATCACAGGCGGGCATCTTGCGAAGGCGTTTGGACGCAATGCGTACTTGCGGATCGTGCCGCAGGCGGGGAGCACATTCAACGGCCAGTTCACGGCCGATTTCTCGAGCGAGCGGCCGCTCACGAACTTGCGAGCGGCCCGCGGCAATTGCCGGCGGCGGTTCCCGAGCCGACAGCGTTTGTCACGATCCTCACGTTCGGGGCCGGACTCCTGGCCGTGCGACTCAAGAGACACCTGAAACGGTCGCGCCGCCCGCGGCTTCCCGATCGTTGAAATTTTTGGAGCGGCGCGTGTCGACTGGTTGTCGACCCGGTCAGTCGGCCTCCATCGAGGCCGATAGCTTGCCGAGGGCCTCGTTCTCGATCTGGCGCACACGTTCGCGCGTCAGGCCGAGCGACTCGCCGATCTCCTTGAGCGTCTTGGGCGGGTCGTCATTGAGGCCGAATCGCATGCGAAGCACGGTGGCCTCGCGCTTGTCCATTTCATCGAGCCGAGTCAGCACGATCCGCAGATTATCGGCTTCGACCATCACGACATCGGGCGTGCGCGTCCGTTCGTCCATCAACATCTCACCGAGACTCCAGCCGTTTTCCGGCTGATCGGTCTGCGGGACGAGGTTGTAGACCTTGATGGCTTTCTTGACGATGGCCAGCTTCTTCTTCGGCAGCTTGAGTGCCTTGGCAATCTCTTCCACCGTCGCGGGCCGGCCGAGCGTCTCTTGCATGTCGGAGGCCATCCGGCGCCATTTGAACAGCAGCTCGACCATGTAGGCCGGGATGCGGATTGGCTTGGCCGTGTTGACCAGGGCGCGCTTGATCGACTGCTTGATCCAGTAACTGGCGTAGGTGCTGAATCGCGTCCCCACCCCCGGATCGAATCCCTGAACGGCGCGAAGCAGGCCGAGGTTGCCCTCTTCGATCAAGTCTTGAAGGGCAAGGCCTTTGCCGATGTACCCACGCGCGATGTTCACGACGAGGCGGAGGTTGGCGCGCACCATTCGGTCGCGAGCCATCTTATCACCACGTGCGATACGATGAGCCAGTTCTTTCTCTTCGTCCGCGGTGAGGAGAGCCATTTCGTTGATCTCCCGGAGATAAGTCTCCAGGGGGCTCTGCACCGTGTCACGTCGGTGTCGGCGAATACGGGCCATGAAGATCCTCTGTTGAGTCGTTCGAAACTGGGTCCGCTCACGTAAATGGGTTTCGAACAGAAGGAATCAGTTCGGCCCGCCGGTTCAGCCGCCTCTGGTCTTGTCGACCGCGGCCCTATTCGTTCAACTTTTGACGAGTCGCCGGCCGATCGGTTTCACTCCCGGTCCCTAACCCGCGGGGGCAAGACTTCTTTCGGGCCGAGCTGCGGCTTCCCAGCCGAACCCTGCCCGATCATCACCGCGGGCAGCACCGCCTGGCGGTGCTATCCATCGATCGCAAGGGCGCATCGGGCTCGCCGCCACAGATGTTGGGTGACACCTGCGAAGCCTGAGCTCGACTGCTCCTCCTCATCCCTCTCGGTCCACGGCTTAATACCATCGTGTATCGGACCCGCGAGTTTGATAACTTAAGCCGGGCTTGGAAATATGGGGTGCATCGGCGATGTGAGAAGCGAAACGGCGAGTTAGTGTTTTGCGGATTCTGGGAGTTGTTGCGGATTCTATAAGTTTGACGGTCGAAAGGCCGCCAGGCTCGACCCATTGCGACTCCGCTGTTCTCGGTCTGCACCGAGCCTCATTGTTGTTGCTTGCGTCAAACCGCGATGGACGAATCGGGTTTGAGCGGCCGCGTTTCACGGCTATTCTGTTGAAACTGATCGGCCGACGCGCCACAATGCGGGTCATTTACCGATGCCGAGCGTCTCGAGCTCGCCCACTGTCATCGTATTTTGTCATGCCTGAGAACGCTCGCTCCGCCAGTTGGCTGATCGTCGCGGTTTATGCGCTCTGCGTGGCGGCATGGATCGCCAACGATCATTATGTTGTGCGACCCCTGTTGAGCGCCGAACACGCGAGCGGCGCGGTGACGGCCGTCAAGCAGTTCCTGGTGAGTCCGCCGGCCTTGTTCCTCAAGCCAGACGCGCCAGGCCGGTGGCAAGAGTATTCGCACGCGGTGGTGCTCGCGGCGATTCTCCATCTCGGGCTCGTTCTCTACGTGACCGGTCATGATCGGCGAAGTGCGCCTCGTGCTTTGGACGGCGAGCTGCATGCGCGGCGTCGCGTGAGTATCTGGCTGTTGAGCGTCGCGGCTGTCTTTCTTCTCACCACGGTATTCTCGGGGCCGATCCACGACTACTATTTCTACCTTCAGGTCTGGTATGAAGTGCGTGTCGGCCACGACCCGTGGTTTCTCGTGGCCGGGCTTGATGGAACGGTCCCGCTCAACGCTTACGGACCGCTTTTCAATCTCATGGCCGGCCTGGCATGGTGCAATTTGCTGCTGCCTAAACTCCTGTTCGCCTCGGCCTATCTGCTTTATGTAATCAGCGAAATCAAGCGGTTCACGACGACCCACTCATCGTCGCTCGTCGCGCTGATCGTGCTATCGGCGCTTTTTTTGAATCCTTATCCATGGGTCGAGATCGCCATCAGGGGACATTTTGACGTCCTGGTGGCTCTTTTCTGTCTGGCCGGGTTGCGAGCGCGGATTCGAGGGCACGATATCGTTGCGGCGATGACGCTGGCGGCCGGCGTTCTGCTCAAGTTCTTTCCCGTCGTGCTCGTGCCGTTTCTCGCCGTGGATGGCCGTCGTGTTCGTGTTCGGTTTCTCGTGGCCGCGATCCTTGGCATTGCGCTGGGGATTGCGCTGAGCGTCGAGGTGTGGGGCATTTCGACCTTTTCGCCGATCATGTTCGCCGCGACGCGGCGGTCGAGACCGCTGTCGATCTTTTATTTTCTGCGTGGACGATTTTCACCTCTGCTATGGTTTACCAGCTTTACGAACTACGATTTTCTCGCTCCCTGTTTTCTCGCTCTCGCGCTTGGGCGGGTCTGGTTGTGGGCGTTTTTGCGCCAGCCGGCCATCGATGCGGTCACGGTCGTCGCGGTTGCCACGACGCTGCTGTTTTATCAGACCGGGTTCCCGCAGTATTACATGGTTCCCTTTGTTCTGGGCGCATCGTGGGCGGTGCGTCACTGGGACGCGATCGCCGGGCACTGGGGCGCGTCGCTGGCGTCGCCAGCTACTTCGGATGGCTGGCCGTTTTCGATTCCTATTACGCGTTCGTGCGCGACGACAGGGATCAATATTACTGGAATACGATGCGCGACCTCGTCGGCTTGCCGATGTTTCTGGTAGGCTGCGGCTTTATCGCGGCTGTCGTCTTCACGGCGCAAGAGCCGGCGCGTGCATCAAAAACAGATTAAAAAAAGAACCCTGGTTCATGCAAGCACATGAACCCGGGTTCTGGAAACGCGTACGTCAAGGTCGCACGATGGTGGCGAGGCGTCGGCTCAGCTTAGCCGGCGATCGGCGCGCTCGATGAGCTCGACGAGTGGCAGCCCATGCGGGCAGGCCGCCTGCGCCGCAGAGAGGTCGGTTCCGGCGATATTGCGTGCGCTGGCGGGCAAGGCCTGGTAAAGCTCGGCGGCTCGCTGGCGCTTGCCGTAGACCTCGTGGTAGCGCAGGTACCGCAGGATATCCGAAACGGCCACGCCGCCGGCGGCCGGCTCGCAGTGCTGGCCGCAGCCATGGCAGTAAAGGTGCGCGGTCGCCTGGCGATAGTCTTCGAGCTGCTGTCTGCTCGCGCAGGCTGAGCGAGTGGTCGCGACTGGCTTCGATATTTTCGCGGAGCATGTCGCGGTTGGTCATCTCGCTGACGACGGCATGCACCCGGTGGTCGGCGAAAACGGTCTTGATCGCGGCCTGTTCCTTCTTGAAGCCCTTGTCGACGAACTCCTTGAATTTCGGCGATGAGCTCGATTCCTTGAAACGGCCGGCACCCCCCTGGGTCTTCATGGCGACGATCGCCAGGTTGGCCTTCGACGCCGCGTCGAGGGCGCGTTTTGACGGCGTCGGTGGTCATGGTCCGGTAGTTGTACTGGATCATGATCTGATCCATCCAGCCGCTCTCGGCGGCGGCGGTGACGATTTCCGGCAGCCGGGCGTCGTGGCAAGAGAGACCGCAGAACTTGATCTTGCCGGACTTCTTCAGCTTCTCGAATGCCGCCTTGACATCAGGGTCGTTGAGCAAGCGCGATCTCGCGGCCGTCGACGCCGTGAAGGTAGTAGCAGTCGATGTAGTCGGTGCGCAAACGCTGAAGGCTGGCTTCGAGCCGTTTCTCGTAAGCGGCAAACGCCTGCGGGCCGCCGACCTTGCTCCGGCTATTCTTGGTGACCAGATACACATCTTTGCGCATGTTCGTGCGTTCAAGCACCTCGCCCAGCGTCGTCTCGCAATTGCCGCCTTCGTAGCTCTCGGACGTATCGATGTAGCGCACGCCGGCGTGCAGCGCGGCCTGGACGAAGCTCGGCTGAAGGACCCAGCTCGTTCCCATGCCCAGAACGGGCACTTTTTGACCGGTCTTGCCGAGCGTCACCATGGGCACGGTCGAGGCGGGGGCTGGCTCCGAGCGCGGAGTCGGCTGACAGGCGGCGGCGGCCGCCCCGCCGGCGGCCGCGGCCGTCTTGAGAAACTGCCGCCGACTGCCTTGGCCTGCGTTGATCGTCGTGGGTGCCGTCCATCATGATCGCCTTTTTTCGAGGAGTTCGGCCGTGCTGCTCTCCAATCCGACCGCGAAAACGGAGCGGATACCAGCGAATTTCGTCATTGTGGTGCGGTGTCTGGCAAAGGTCAACATTTTTTTGACAATTCGGTAAATCGACACTCGCATGCTCCTGCATCCTGGCGGCGTCGCCATCGCGGCCGGGTCAGACAGGGTTGAAAACGAAAAAGGGCCGAAACCCCCGTGTAGAAGTTCGGCCCTTGTGTCACTCGATCGGCTGTTCAGAGACCCTGCGTCGTCAGCCCGGCGGTAACGGCGGCAAGTCGATCGAGACGGGTAGTGGAGGAAGATCGGCCGGATTTGGTGGCGGCGGCCTCGACGCACTACTTGACGGCGGCTTGATCGCGGGCCCGGCGGCCGCCCGATGACTGGGCTGCCGGCGGGTGACAGTATCCTGCACTCGCTGGCGTGGCTGATGCCGTCGCTCGGCCCAGCGATGCCGCCACCGACGTGGATCCCATTCCGGGAACGGTAGGATCGATGATGCTCGTGCACGCCCGCGGCCGCACTGCGAGCCGTCGTGCCCGACGTGAGGCTCACGCCAACGGCACGATTGACCGCCGCCGGCGGCTGTGCCTGGCCGGGCCCGGTCGCCGGGCCGGCCTGAGAAAGTTGCGGGAGCTCCGTTGCCGGCGTGTAGGGCGGGAGCGTGCTGGGTCGGGGACCCAGCGGACCGGCCGGGCCGGGCTGCGGGTTGGGGCCCGTCGGTGCCTCGACGCCCGGCGGCGCGTGCTCTTCGATCGGATCGGATTGAGCGGGCCGACCGGCGCCTTGGGCACCTGCGGGCCGTCAGGCAAGATATGGAACTGCTTGTGGGCGTCCTGGATGTCGCGAGCCTGGATATAAGCCTTGCGCGGGTTCGGACCCTCGGCCACGGCGATATTGTCGTAGGCGAGCAGCGTTCCCTTGGCCTCTTCGAGCGCGACGATCGAGATATTGTAGGTCGTCTTGTACTGGGCCTCGGTCGCCACGGCGGTGGCATACTGGCTGACCGCATCCAGGAACCGGTCGATCGTGATGCGGCCTTCTTCGTAATAGGCCCGCTGGGCTTCGAGCCGCTGTGCGGCGGCGCCTCGAAGGCGAGCGGCCGTCTTGAACTGCTTGTAGTTGGCGTCGATTTCCAGGAAGAATCGAGCCAGAGAGTGCGTCGTCTGGTGGACGACCTGCTGCAAGTAGGCCCGTGACCGCAGCAGGATATACTGGGCCTGCCGCGTATTGGCCAGCGGCGACCTCATGCCCAGAGGGGCCTGGAACGTGAAGCCGAGCTGCCAGGTCACGAAGTTATTATACATGCCCGGCTGGGATTCGAGGCCGGCATGGGTTTGCTGATTGGCGATCACGGGATTCAAGGCTTTGAGCGTCGGCCCCCGTCATCACGGCCTCCGCGCTGTCGAGCTGTTGACCGAGCCCGTTCAACTGGTAAAGAGCGTTGAAATTCAACTGCGGCAGCAACTGGTTGCGGGCGATCAGCAACTGGAGCTCGGCCACACGGACCAGGATCTGCTGCTGCACGATATCGGGCTGGAAGTTGAGCATCTGGGCGAGGCTGGCGTCCCAGTCGGGCTCGAGCCGGGCTTCGGTCGGCGGCGTGACCGGAATGATCCGGCGATTGTCGGCGGGCGGAAGGCCCAGGATGTTTCGCAACTGGCGCTCGGTCGTGATCACGTCGGACGTTCGAGTCACCAGGTCGAGATTGAACTGTTCGAGCCGCTGGGCGGCCTCGGCGACGTCGGCCACGGTTCCTCGTCCCACGGCGAGCTCGGCGTTCTCACGATTGAGAATCTCCTGGGCCAGGCTGACCGCGCGATCCGAGCTCCACAACTGCACGTGGGCTTGCGCCAGGTTCCAGTATTGCTGTTCAACCGATCGCACGGAGGCCATGACCTCGGCCTTGAACCGCCAGACGGCCGCGTCGGCGTTCAACCGGGCGATCACGATGGGTGCACGGTTGGCCTCGAGGCCCACGGGACGTCCCGCGGGTTGACCGGGGAGTGGAGCACTACCCAGCAAGGGCTGGGTGAGAGTGAGCTGAATGTTGGTCGTATAGGCCGACGGAAAGACGAGGAATGAGCTGTTCTGGTACGACCAGTTGATGTTATGCACGACACCCAGGGTCGCACCGGTGGCGGTTTGTTTCGACAGGCCCATCTGGAACGTGGCCGAATCGTTGACCGAGACGATGGGGTACTTGGTTCCCGCCAGGTTGAGCGAGCCACCTTGCACGCCGTTATTGAACGGCTGTGTGTTGTTGCCCCAGAGAACGCTGGTGGTAAACGCCGTGTCGAATGTCGACAGGGCCGTGGCGATCTGGGTTTCCAGGATCGCGGGATCGTAAACCGATTGCAGCGTGCCCGAGCCGAGAGAGCTCGCCACGCCGGCACCGGCACCCGTATTGAGGGGCGTCGGCTCGAAGCCGCCGATCGGAATGCCCTGGGCACCGAAGGCAATCACGCGAACGATCTCGGAGTTGTCTAGACCGATGCGAATGGCTTGCTGCAACGTCATCGGCCAGACTTCTTGCGCCTCCGGATCGTTGGTCGTGCGCGGCTTGGCCACCTTGGGCAGTTGCATTTTCAGCGAACTGCCGAGAAGTTGGGCCTGTTTGACTTCCTTGTCTTCCAGAGCGACACGCCCCAGGCTGTCGTGTGGGACCGGCTTGGATTGGTCGATGTAGGGAAGCCTCTGACAACCGGCGGCAATCACCCAGGCCGCGAAGAGTGCCGAGCAAAGCCACTGGTTCCTGCATACGGTCAATCGCATGGCCAGCCATCCTTGACTTAGATCGCCATGTGACGATAAGTTCAAGCCGTGGGGTCCGCCCTGCCATCCTTGGCTTGGCTTCTGTATTCCCGATTCCCACGCGTTTCGCCGCGGCGAGTTCCGGGCCGACGTGTGCCGCAACTTCCTGCTTCGAGACGCCGCAAGGGCCGCAAATAATCCGTAAACGGTCATCAGCCCTCGCTTTGTCTACATCTGGCAACAGGCCACCGTCACGCCGCGATGGCGCACGCCCGTGCCATGGGTCCAAGGTAATCGACTTGTCCGATTAGATCGGATGTTCGAGACGTGCGACTTGAAACGATGGGGCGGATTTTATCGATTTCGCGAACCGAGCCTAGATCAAAAAACGCAAGCAGTCACGCTGCTCGCGGCGGCGTCCCCGGACCATGATAGGTGGATCCGAGAATAACCAGCGAGATCACTCGTTCGCGGATCCGATCGCCCGAGCGGTCGTTCCTTCAAGAGTTGTGCGCTACCGACTCACCTAACAGGACGGCGCCGTTTGAGATCTTCCCGACTCTAACGGTTTGGCGGAGATTGAGTAGTCCAGTTTCCCGGGTGCGCTCCGTGATTTCGCTGCCTCAGCCCCGCGCGGGTTCGCCTTGACCATGATCGACAATGAGTTGCCACGACGCATCCGACTCTCGTTCCGGTTCATCGGGCGGTGCCGCCCGCGGCAAACGGATTTCAAAGCGCGACCCGCACGGTTGGCCGCCTCGTACCCGTACGGAGCCGCCAAATGCCAGCGCGATCCGGCGAACCACGCAGAGACCTAGACCCACGCCCGGGACGTTGGTGCCCCGCTCCTGACTCGAGCGATAAAACGGCTCGAAGATGTGATCGAGGTCGTCTGCTCTTATTCCCGGCCCTTGGTCCTCGACGGCCATGACGACGTCCGTGCCCTCGCGCTTGATCTCGACGACCACCGGCTTGTCGCGCGGACCGTACTTCCGTGCGTTGTCCAGTAGGTTATCAAGCAACTGACCGAGAAGCGCTGGATGCGCCTGGACCCAGTTCGCCTCCGTCGAGCCAGCGGATAACACGATGTTCTGGCTTCGCTCGGCCGCGAGGCCCTCCGTGTAAGTCGAAATCCACCGACCCATATCGACGACTTCGCATCCCGGCAGGGCGGCCTGAGAATCGGCTTTTGCGAGGAACAAGAGAGCGTCAGTGATCCGCGCAAGCTGCGTTGCCTGGCGGAGCGCCGAGTGCAGTACACGCTGATATTCCGTGACAGGGCGTTCCTTCTTGAGCGCCACTTCGATCTGTCCGATGAGCACGGTGATCGGCGTTCGCAACTGGTGCGAAGCGTCGCCCGTGAACCGGCGCTGGCGCTCATACGCCAGGTGCAAGCGGCTCAACAGCTCGTTGAAGGCTCGCCCGAGCTCATCAAGCTCGTCACGCGTGCCCGTGGACGCCAGATACCAGCCTGCGTCGTCGGGATCGAGAACCCGCGCCGATTCGACAAGGGTTGATAACGGTCTCAGCGCGTGTCGCGAAAGCCAGCGGCACAACAATGTCGCCAGAAACCACGCACCCAGGCTCAAGCCCGCGAGCGACCAGCCGAGCGCCGCGAGATTCGAGTCGATCGTTTCAAGGGGAGCACAAACAACCAGCACGAGCGCTCGATGAAAGCCAACAAGTGGCGCCGAGCCGTCCTTGACGTTCCCGCTGGTCGGCGTCGTCCCAGCCGGAAACGTGCCCGAGGCGGCCGATATCTCGCGCCGAGCGATCCGCCAGGCTTTGCCATTTTCATCAACAACGCGGCTCGCGGACCGCGGCGGGATGGCTTCCATCGCATTGCGCCGCTGTCGGACCGCCTTCGCCGAGGTTGCGTGACCGATCGATGAGGTGTCCCCGGGAGTCGACAACCATCCAGCGCAACCGATCGGGACCGGACTCCTGACCCAGTGGCAGAATACGCTCCTGCGGCTCCCATTCCACACCATCGGGCTGAATCTCGGCCGCGGCGGCCAGCACGTCGAGGCCGGCGTCGAGTCGCTCGCTCAACTGGCGGTCGAGGTAGACTCGCGCCGAGACGTAAAGTGCCAGCGAAAACCCCAGAAGGAGCAGTCCCAGAGCGACCAGAAACAGGGTCGAAAACCGCCCGGTGAGGCTCATTGTGGGTCCGATTCGGGCGATGGGTCGAACAGGTAGCCCCGTCCGCGTAAGGTCTGGATCACGCGCGGACCGTGCGCTTCGAGTTTGCGTCTTAACTCCATGATGTGCACTTCCAGCGTATTGGAGAGCAGGTCGAAATTTTCGTCCCAGACGTGGTCGTAAATGCGTGTTCGCGATAAAACCTGACCCGGATGGCGCAGGAAATACGTCAAGAGTGCCAGTTCCTTGGCGGTCAGTTCGAGAGATCGTCCGTTGCGAAGAACTCGCTGCCTGGCGACATCGACGACAATGTCGCCTTGTCGAACCCACAAATCGGGCGTGCGGGCGCGGCGGCGCACGCAGCGCCCGCACGCGTGCCAGCAACTCATCAAACGCAAACGGCTTGCACAGGTAATCGTCGGCGCCGACTTCCAGGCCCCTCACGCGGTCAGCGACCGTGTCGTGCGCCGTGAGAAAGAGCACGGGCGCCGACCCCCCCGACTCCCGGAACCGGCGAAGGACGGACAGCCCGTCCTCCCCCGGAAGTCTCCAGTCGAGCACGACGAGATCCCAGGCACTGGCGGCGAGCTCGTCTCGGGCTTCTTCTCCGTCACGAGCATGCGTCACGGTGAAGCCGTCTTCTCGAAGGCCGCGGACAACGAAGTCGGCCAGCTCCAGTTCGTCTTCAACCACCAGAATACGCATACTCATCGACTCGCTCGCGCGGCCGGCCCGCGCAAAAGGCTGATATTCAATTCAATCGCTCAATCGTCGTCTTCAGCCCCCTCGTCGTCGAGAACCTTGCCATTCTTGTCGAGCGTCAACTCTCGCGGCTGCCCACCCTTGCGCGTGATGATCAGCTCGAACGTCACCTTATCGTTCTTCGTCACTTCCTCGGCTTTCTTGATCGTCCCGGCTGGATACTTTGCCTTCACTGCCGCGGTCACGGCGGCTGGCAGGTCCGCCGCCGCAATCGCCCGTTCGATCTCGAGGATTGTCCCGTCGTCACTGGCGGAGATTGTCAAAACCTTGTCGTCCACCTTGATCTCGACTTCATAAGTGGTCTTGCCGTTTTCAACTTCTTTTTCAGCTTTTTTCAGAGTCGCCCCCGGGAATTTCGTCTTCACCGCCCTGGTGACCGCGGCGGGCACCGCATCCAGCGCCACCTTCTCGTCGGCGGCAAGCGTCACGCTCGTGAAGATCAATCCCGATAAGACGACGCATAATCCTGTTTTCATTCTTCGACTTGCCACGATCTTGTCTCCGGACAGCGAATCGGTAAGACGACGACGCGTCGCACTCACACCACGTACCTGGCCGAGTATACGTTCAAACCATAAGCCAGGGTTAAAGCGAGGATAAAATCGCGGTCAACGGACCGAACTTAATGCATTGAATGCCCAAGATGGGCGAGATTCTGGCGTCACGCTGGCCTGGCTGGAACGAGTCACGGCCGGTCGACCGCCGTCAAGCGGAGCCGAAGCCCGACAGAGAAACCGATCGACGACGCCGGCGATCAGGTGCTGCGCCAGGTTGTAAAAAATGATGGGCAGCATGACGCGCGGATATTCGGCGAGCGCCATCGAGGCGAGTACCAGACCCGTTCCATTATTATTCATGCCGAGTCCAAACATGAGCGACGCGCGTTGCGCGTTCGACGCGGCCGTGACACGCGCGATCAACCAGCCAGTGGCGAAGGCCACGACGCAAAGGCCCGCGACAATCGCTACCGTCACGGCGAGGAAGTCGGCGTCTGGATCGCCAAACGCTTGAGGCAAGGAAATCGAGGCATTCGTGTAATTGAGCACCAGGAGAACCACGGAATTCAATAGCTTCAGTGTCGGCCGCATCGTCGCGGTGCGCTCTTCGCCGGCAACCTTCCGGAAGAGAATTCCAAGAACGGCGGGTAACAAGACGCCAGCGGCAAGGAACGTGCTGGTACCGCCGGCGGCCAGCTTGTGGAGATTGGCGGAGTAATCGCCCGAGGTCATCAGACCGACGGCGTGCAGCGCAGCCG
The DNA here is from genome assembly GCA_963818265.1 of uncultured Planctomycetota bacterium. Lineage (GTDB taxonomy): Bacteria > Planctomycetota > Planctomycetia > Isosphaerales > Isosphaeraceae > CAWFRS01. Next base: position 390,332 of record CAWFRS010000008.1, read on the forward strand.
GGGTGGTGAGCGGGCTGAGCATTGTCGAGAAGAGAACCAGTCCCAGGCTCAACACGAGCTGTCCATCGGCATTTTGTGCCCAGGCGGTCGACGAGCCGGCGATCGGCATTGATGCGACGAGCGCCAGGCCGACAAGAATGTTCTGAACCTCGTCGAAATTATGCCATGTGCCGAGGATCTGGCTGATTGCGAAGATGAATGCGATGGGTATCACGAGGTTCGCCACGAGGCCCAGAGCCAGGATGCCGGGGGACCGCGGAATCTCGCGGAGCTGGCTTAACTTCACGCCAACTCCGGCGTTGAACAGGAGTGAACCGAGCATCAACATCGACAGGCTCAAGCTGCTCGAAAAATGCCAGGGTCCAACGCGATCGAGCGACATGCCACGGATTGTTCGACCGGCATCGGGAAACAGCGCGGCGAGTCCGTACGTCGCCAGCATCAGCCAGAGCAAGCGTTTGTGAACGAAATGTGACAGTGAGTTCGTCAACCGGTCGATTCGGATTCGAGACATGACAGGCTCCTTCGTCATCCTGTAACAGGCTGGCCCGCGTTGCTTTCGCAACGACCTCGGGCCGCGTACAGGGAAATCTAACGGAAGGAGATAAGGGGAGCTTAAAGACTGGCTAAGATCGGATTCAGGATCGGTGATACAAACCGGGCTGTCGCGGTGAAACGGCGGATGTGGTGGTTTCGCTCGCACGATGCGCTGAAAACGCAAAACCGCAATCCCCAGGGTTGGGGATCGCGCGGGGTCATGTGGGCTCAATCAAGACGCGGAACGATCGATTCAGATCAATTGCCGTTCGCGGTCTTCACCGTTTCTCCGTCGAACTGAAGCGCGGCCGAATTGACGCAATATCGCAGGCCCGTGGGCCGGGGACCGTCCTCGAAGAGATGGCCCAGGTGTGCGTCGCATTTCGCACAGCGAACCTCGGTGCGCTGGGTCAGGCCGCTGAAATCGACCTCGGTGACAATTCGCTCGTCTTCGATGGGTTGCCAGAAACTTGGCAAACCCGTTCCCGACTGAAATTTCGTGGCGGCGTCAAAGAGGGGCGTATCGCAGCAAACGCATTTGTATATACCTTTTCCCTTGTGATTCCAGTACTTGCCCGTGAATGCTCGCTCCGTCTGTTTCTGGCGGGTGACCGCATATTGTTCCTCGGTAAGCCGGCTCTTCCATTTCTGGTCTTCGCTGTCGCGGGCTGACGCATTACTGGCTTCGGGACGAAGCGGCTCGGCGAGTGCCTGTTGTGCTGGTGGCGTGGCGGAATTGGATGTTTGTGCGGTGAGCACGATCCCTGCGACAGCCACGATCGCAACGATCACACTTCCAGCAATGATCAGTCGCTTACTGGAATCCATATTCAAAGCTCCCACGAATGTGCTGAGTTGCTAGAAATGTTCACAAGTAAAAATTCAAGTTGAACTGCTTGGTCGGAGAGGTCAACAGGCAAGCGGGTGTTAATCAGCCGTTCACTCCGTTGCCGTGTTCACGCCATTGATACAGCGCAAAAACACGGCGATGGGTGGGCGTGGCAACCGTTCAGAAGTCGAAGTCAGTGTTGAGAAGTAGATCTTGTGACGCGTGCGCAATGACTCGCACGCCTCACGCAGGCGTTAGCGAGATCTCATGTCCGCGAGCATTGCTAATTGCATCCATCAAGCCGGCGGCTTATTCGTGCGATTCTTCTTGTCGTCCAGGAGAGTGGATCGAAAGATCGCAGGCGTACTTTATAAATCTTTCGATCGCCAAAGGCAATGAATGAAGCGGCCAATCTTGACAAAAATGTTCGCACCACACCGTATTTGCCGGCTCATGTTTGGGGAGGTCTCGGATTCGAATGTCTGTCGATGCGGAGCTTGCCCCGATTTTCACGTCGAGGCGGGTTCATCGCGTCGCGCGACGGACGTGTACTGCGTACCGCGCCAGGTCACGGCGCCCGTGATACACATGCGTAACGTGCGCACAAGGATCAGGTCGATGACGAGATTCGCCACCGGGAACCAGGCCACCCACCGTGCGGCAACGCCGGAAGCTCGGTAAACAAGCCGGAACACGAGGTACATCAAAAAATGATGAGTCATGCTCAAGAATAGCATGATGATCGTGAACGCATCGCGGCGGCCGCAGGCCAGCAACAGCACGCTGGCGATCAAGGCCAGGTGTCCCGACTGGCAGAAAATCAGGGGATCGAGAAGCTTCAGTATCAGTCGTGAGGGCTTGCGCTCAAGCGCGTCATAGAGTATGCGGCTCCAGCCTCTGACCACCTGGCTGTACGACGCGTACATGCGACACGTCACGATTCCACGCACGATGGCCACGCGGATCGGCAGGCCGCGCCCTTTGATTCGCTGCGCCAGCGCAATATCCTCGACAAACCGGTGCCGAACCGCGGTATGGCCGCCCGCCGCGTCGTACGCCGTGCGTTTGACCAGAATGTACTGACCGTTCGCGAATGCGAGCGGCGACCGATCATTGTTGACTCCGCCGAGCGGAAACGACTGCATCAGGGTGATGGCCGCGAGTGGCTGCATGATCCGTTCCCAGAACGTTTCGCAGCGCAGCTCCGGAAGCAGGCTGACCAGCGACGCACCCTGATCGCGGGCATACCGCATCATGATGGCCAGACTCTCCGGTGTGTGCAGTGTATCGGCATCGACGAAGAGCAGCCATTCGCCGGTCGCGAGGCCAGAGGTGCGCACCAGGGCATGCGTCTTGCCCGTCCAGCCCTCGGGCAGATCGGTGATCGTCAACACGCGAGTCCGCGAATCGGTCGCGGCGATGGCTCGCGCGATCTCGCCGGTTCGGTCGGTACTTCGATCGTCGACGACGATCATGTCGAGGTTGCGATACGTCTGCGCACGGATCGATTCGAGGCATTCTCCAATATAGATTTCCTCGTCCTTCGCCGGCAGGATGGCGGTCACCGTGGGGCCCTGCGATGAGTCGAGCTCCGGCGATTGCGGCGTCAAGAACGGCTGATTGCGAAGGATCACACTCAGCACAACCAGCCGGATGGGCCAGATGGCCACGATCGTCGCATAGATCGCCAGAATACTGATTTGTGTGGCCGTCATGACGGCTCACGGTGAGCTGGAAGTTTGTCGGCATCGATGCGGCGTCGCAGGCCGAGTATCAATTCGACCTGGCCAATAGGTTGCCCTGTCGCCCGGGCGATCACCTCGGGCGCGGTCCCTTTTTCGGCCAATTCCCATATCATCGCGTGGCGGTCTTTCAGGTCGTTGAATGAGCCTTCAGCGTCGCGGGGAACCGATGCAAGCTCGGGGACCGTGATGAGCGTGGTCTCACCTGAGGGTCGCGTGCCGCCGGGGCCTGGCGGTGATGAACGATGCACGCGCACCGACGTTCCCCTGGTTGAAGCCGGACGAGGCACTCGGTTGGGATGAGCGCCATCGGGGGGAGCCGGCGCCAGGCGTTCTTCGATCGCACGAAGTCGATCAGCCATGCTCCGACATCGTTGTTCGAGCATCTGGTCGACTTGCCGGAGCCGTCTTGCCTGCATGATCGAGAGCAACCCGAGCGCAACGGCCGGAAGCACCGAAACAAGCAGCATCATGCTCATTGTCAAGAACCACCAATCAGGCGGCATCGCTCAGGTCCCCTCCGTGGATCATTGTGCGCCTCACGCGGCTGTGCAAGCGTCTTCGAGCAAGTCGCGTCGGCTAGTTTGCGGTTTTCGCCGCTTCGTCTGATCGCAGGGCCTTGCACCGATCGGGGCAGGCCGGTGCGTGTGATCAATGCGGTTCACTGGCTCCCCACCGGCGGAGCGGAGTTCTGGCTGGCGTATGCGGCGTGCGCCGCGTCGTACACTTCGCGCAGCGGAATCGATTGAGCGCCGGCAATTCTGGCGCAGTCGTCGAACTCGGGGCTGAAGGTCGGCGGCCGCTCGCCCAGCCAGCCAAGTTTGCCTTTGATGGCGCCATAGCGGGTCTGCACTTCGAGAGCCTGCCGCTTCAATTTGTGACGACTGACGGCATAGCGGCGAATACCGAGCGTGGCCGTTTCTTGAAACAAGACATCTTCGAGCGTGGGAATTCTCGCTTCATCGCAGAGCACCGAAACCATCACGCCCGGCCGGTTCTTTTTCATCTGGATGGGTGTGACGAACGCGTCGAGTGCGCCCGAATCCATCAACCGTGTCATGGTGTAGCCGACGACCTCACCGGGCAAGTCGTCAAGGTTGGTCTCGAGCACCCAGATCCGGTCGCTCGAGGCGGGCAGGCTGACGGTGCCGACAAAGAGTCGAACGATATTCGCCTGGTCGGGCACCTCGCGTGTGCCGGCGCCCAGGCCGATTGTTTCGATCGTCATGGCGGGAAACGACGTGAACCGCTCGACGACCGTGGCCATGATGGCCGCCCCTGTGGGCGTGGTCATCTCGCCATCGACCATCGACTCGGCGAGGGGCACGCCGCGGAGGATCTCGGCGGTCGCCGGGGCCGGCAGCGGCATTCGGCCGTGCGCCGCCTTGACCCATCCCCGGCCGGTGGGCACGGGGCTCGCTTCATAACGATCAACCCCCAGCAGGTCGAGTCCGACGGCCGAGCCAACGATATCGACGATCGAGTCGACGGCCCCGACCTCATGAAAGTGAATCTTTGAGAGGTCGACTCCGTGAACGTGCGCCTCGGCCTCGCCCAGCTTCATGAAGATGCGTTTCGCCAGCTCTTTTTGCCGTGGCGTGAGCGTGCTCTTATCAATGATCGCTTCAATATGATGCCAGTGGCGATGAGCGTGCTCTTCGGGCGTGTTGACGCGCGCATACGTGGCGCGAAAACCGCCGCGCTTCACCGTTTCAAACGTCAGCTCGCACGGCAGCCCCAGGCTTCCGATGGCACTTTGAATGGCCCGCGGATCGACGCCCGCATCGACCAGGGCCGCCAGGGTCATATCGCCCGCAATGCCGCTGAAGCAATCAAAGTAGCCAACACGCACGCCGTGACCCCCTGCCCCGAACGTCGAAACCTCAATCGCTTCCACATTCTATCCTTCCTCATTCGAGGAACAAGGCCGGAATGGTGGAGCGGCTCGCGCGTCGCGTCTCCGTGGGAGACTCTTTCGGCCGGATGACGGATCACCGCCGATTATTCCCACCGCGTGAACGACTTGGTTTGATATAACTGATCGACACCTACGGCTTCCCCTCGTATCAACGTTCTGGCTCCACGTCGTATTTCTCGTCCAGCCAGGGATCGGCCTGCCCGTGACGGCGATCTATTAACGCCTTGATGCCGGCACGCGGTGGCATGAGTCGCCGCAAAAGCGAGTGAAGTCGCGACGACCGTCGCGGATCTGACGCGTCTCGATCGCTGGAGAGTTTGTTTGCAGTAGCGTCTTTACTCTGCGTCTCCGACGAAGGGGTCGGTTGCATGAGATCTTCTCCGTTCGCCCCGCAGCACGAAGAGTTGTCAATCGCGCGATGCGTTCGCGCTATCGGTCAGGACAGCGCTCGTCACTATCGTACTCAAGGCGGTTTGTTGCCACGAAACCACGTCAGGGAGACTGTTATTTCTCAGCCCAGCCCGTGGTTGCCTCGAGGCACCAAATGTCGAGAAAGAAGACCAAACTCTTAGTGTCGGCCTTCGAGATAGGTCTCGTCTTCGAGCGATTTCAAATAAGCCAGCGCTTCGTCGACCGAAATGGCCGGCTGGCCTGGCACGCGGCCGGCTTCGTCGAGCTCGCGGAGCAGCTTCAGATCTTCGTAATACTCCGACAGCTCGAGCTCGCGCTTGAGCTTGGAGCGCATCGGCTTCTCACGCGCGTTCATGAGATCCATGTGGTGCTCGATCAGCCAGGTTGTTCGCTCGGTGATCGCCCCGCGCAAACTTTCGAGTGCGGCCGCCACGTGATCGTGCGGATCAATCGCCTTGCCGACATCATGAAGCAACGCCGCCAGGAGAAACTCCTCGTCATAGGGACGCACCTCACGCGCCAGCTCGAACACCTGAAGACTGTGATAAAGTGCATCCCCCTCGGGGTGGTACTTGGGATTTTGTTTGACCGCTTCGAGCGGCAGCAGCCGCATCTTGTAAAGCGCGAATCGGTCGAGATGTTCCGCAGGTGCCGGCGACGTCGTCCACATCATCGGACTCATCGAGTGGCTCGGGCAAATCGCTACCCCCCGCGGCGTCGGCTCTGATGGCGATGAGCTGCTCGCGAACTTCCGAATCCGATGGCAAATCGCCGGGACGGATGCGCTGGCCCAGCACGGCCGCGGCCTTGCGCTTTGCCAGATACAGGTCGTTCGTGCTCGCCAGGTCGAGCCATCCGGCGGGTGGCTCCCCGCCCCCTTGAACGAGCGTCGGATAGAGCCGTCGCGCCGCTTCAAGTGCAATTTGCCGCCGGAGCCGCTCCGGCGCCGCCGCCACACGAAATCGCTTTCGATACCGGTCATGCATGATATTTCTGCTCCGACGTCTGCTTCCGAAACGATCTGGCCGCGGCACCGCCATGGCCCGGATTCTTTGCACAACAAATCAGGTGCCGCAGACGACGTCTGTGCGCGTCAAGAGCACGCCGCGACGGGCAAAATCGGTAAGGATGGTCTCTTCAGCGGATGCGTCAATGGCACGCACCGCGTCGACGACGATGGCAGCGTGGCAACCACGGACGAGCAAGCCTTCGACGACCGTGCGCACGCAATAGTCGGTCGCAACGCCATAGACGATAAAGGTCGGCTGGTCACGATTATAGAGTGCGAAAAGATCACCGCCATCGGGCCGGCTGAAAACATCAAACTCGCGCTTCCAGAGCGTCAGATGAGGCGGGATGGCACCGTCGAGCCGCCTGTCGACGTCGAGCACAACCGAGCCTGGCCATTGCGTGGCAGCGACGCGCTCCTGCCCCGGATGGCCCGCCATGCAGTGGGGCGGGAAGATGTTCAGCTCGGCGTCGTCGGCCCGATGACAGCAGGCCGTTGCGATCACGGGAATTTGTCGCTCACGCGCAAACGCCGTGAGACGCTCGAGGTTCGCCATGATCGCCGCGGCTCCCGGTATATAAAGGGCTCCGTCGGGTTCGAGAAAATCGCGCTGGGTGTCGACGTCGACAAAGACTCTGGCTCCGTTGTCCATCTTTTTCGGCCACCTCCGCGGTCGAGAAATCGCGGGTCGAACGGATCGACCCTCTCTCACCACGATAGCAGATTGAGCGAATCCGCGTATAATCGTGGCTTTACGCGGACGCACCGACTCTGGACACAAATACATGCGCGTCTTGATCACAGGCGGAGCCGGATTCATCGGGTCGCATCTCTCGGATGCTTACCTGGAACAGGGCGACGAGGTGTTCATCCTCGACGATCTCTCGACCGGGAGCATCGACAATATCCGGCACCTCAGAGCCCATCCGCGCTTTCATTATTCCATCGAAAGCGTCCACCATGTGCCGACCGTCGCCGAGCTCGTCGATCAGTGCGACGTCGTCTTCCACCTGGCCGCGGCCGTCGGCGTTCGCCTGATCGTCGAGAGCCCCGTGCGGACGATCGAGACCAACGTGCACGGCACGGAAGTCGTCCTGGCCCAGGCCAACAAGAAAAAGAAAAAAGTGCTGATCGCCTCGACATCGGAAGTGTACGGCTTGAGCACCCAGATTCCTTTCAGCGAGGACGGCAACCTGGTTCTCGGGCCGACGTCGAAAGGCCGCTGGAGCTATGCGTGTTCCAAGGCGATCGACGAATTCCTGGCACTCGCCTACTGGCGCGAGCGCAAGCTCCCGACCGTCATCGTGCGCCTGTTCAACACGGTCGGTCCTCGCCAGACCGGCCAGTATGGCATGGTCGTTCCGACGTTCATCAAACAGGCCATGACCGGGCGGCCCATCACGATCTACGGCGAAGGGAGCCAGACGCGTTGCTTTGCCCACGTTGGCGACGTCGTCGGTGCCTTGATGAAGCTCATGGATCACCCGTCCGCCGTGGGTGAGGTTTTCAATATCGGAAGCAACGAAGAAGTCACGATCCGGTGCTGGCCGAACGGGCCAAAACCTTGACGGGCTCGAAATCCGAAATCGTGACGGTGCCGTACGAACAAGCTTACGGAGAGGGCTTTGAAGACATGCCCCGCCGCGTGCCCGATATCACCAAAATCGGCGCGCTGATTGGATACCGGCCCACCCAGTCGCTCGATGATATCCTTCAAAGCGTGATCGCGTATTTTCGCGATGCGCCCTGACCGGCCGAGCTGGCAAATGAGGCCGCCGGGGCAGCCATTCGAGCGACGGCGACGAGCGACGTTCCGCGGCCGTTCATACCGTGAATTGTCCGATACTCGTCCCATCGAAAGGCCGTATTCAACAGAACCGTGAGAGGCCAAGGCGGAAGCTTCAGGTGCTGCTGATAGATCTCGGCAGGCGAGAGGCTGTGCGATTCGCTGGCTGGTTGCCGTCTCCGAAAAAGCGGAACGAGCCAGCTTCCCCACCAGAGGAGCTGATCGACGTGCATTCGGGCTCGGCCGAACAGGTTGCGCACGTCGTCCGGACGATAACGCCGCCGGTGTCCCTGGACGCGATCGAATTCCGAGAACAGCTCGGGCAAGGCGGGCACCGACACGATCATGATGCCGCCGGGCCGCACGAGCCTCGCCAGGTTGGCGACAGCGGCCTGGTCGTCGTCAACGTGTTCGACGACATCGAGGGCCAGCACCACGTCGTAGCCCGAGGATAAGACCTGGCACTCCGTGAACGTCCGCGTCAGGTCGGCCTCAATCAAAGGGCGGTCGGGTCGATCAAGGCGCTCGAGCGCCTGGCGCGACACGTCGAGCCCGGTCGTGCGATAGCCGCGTTGTTCGAGTGCCGCTAGGGTCACGCCCCAGCCGCACCCCGCGTCGAGAACGCGTGCGCCTGCCGCGATTCCGTGGCGCTCCAAGAGCCTGAGAATCAGCCTGGTGCGAGCGCGCCACCACGGATGGCGACGAATCAGAGCCGCCAGCTCGGTGAGGATCGCTTCAGGCATGAACTCGTCGGCCTGACTTTGTGACCAGACGGTGATCACAGGTCCTCCCGCGTGGTCGCGGCCGCCGACGGGTGGGTTGGCGATGGCCGTCCGCGCGGAATGACCGGGCGGCCGGCCGGCTCGTGGCGTTTGAGCTCGGCGACGATATAGGTCGGCCTTTGCTTCGATTCCAGGAAGATCAGGCGGATATATTCGCCGATCACTCCGAGGCTCAGGAGCTGGATCGCGCCCATGAAAAGAACGACGACCAGCGTCGAGGCCCATCCAGTCGGCGCGGTATGGTGCCGAATGGCGTCATTGAATACCCAGATGGTGAGGCCGAAAGCGAGCGCTGCGCTCACGCCGCCGAGATAGGTGACCATGTCGCAACGGATAACCGCTGAAGCTGACCAGGCCGTCGATCGCCAGGCCGGATAGCTTGCGCAGGGTGTACTTGGGCCGGCCGGCGTCGCGCGGGGGCCGGTCGTATTCGAGGCCGACCTGGCGAAAACCGAGAAACCCGCGGAGACCGCGGACGAACCGGCATTTCTCGGGAAGCCGGTTGAGGGCATCGACGACGCGGCGGTCCATCAAGCAGAAATCGCCGCTATCGAGCGGGATCGTCACATCGCTGATCGCACCGAGAACGCGATAAAAAGTCTTGTACGCAAGCCGTTTGAAAAGGCCCTCGCTGCGCCGTCTGCGAACGGCGTAAACCACATCAAATCCCTCGTGCCAGACGCCGCATGAGGTCGGGAATCAGCTCGGGCGGATCCTGCAGGTCGCCGTCCATGACGACGACCGACTTGCCGCGTGCGTGTTCAAGGCCCGCCGAGACCGCGGCCTGATGACCGAAGTTTCGGCTCAGATGAACCACGACGATCTGTGGGTGGCGTTCGCAAAGGCGGTCAAGCAGATGAGGAGTGCTATCGCGGCTGCCGTCGTCGACGAAGACGACCTCGTAGTGGTGCTGGCCCAGCGGATTGAGCGCTGACCGCAGTCGCCGCCAGAGCGCGGCGATATTTTCCTCTTCATTGAGGAGTGGGACCACGATCGAGACGCGGGGCGCGTGCCGGTCGGATCGAAGCCGTTTGCCGCGAGAGGGTTGAGCCACGACGCCATCCATGGACTACGTGTCTTGAATTGCTGTATCTCCGGGGATTATAACAAGGACGCAATTCTACGGAAGGCGATGCGGAGCGAGCCCGTGGCAGATCGACGTTCCAAGTCTGACGCGAAGTCGCTTGAGTTCGAAGGCCTGCAGATCATTCGTGGAAAGCCACGCCTTATCGAAAGGAGGTGTTTTGTACAAAAATGGCGTCTGTTTTCGTAGGAATTTTGGATCATCCCAGGCATCTTTCCGAATATGCCTCGTATAATGGAACGCGGCCGTTTTGTACACAACGGTCTTCGAGACCACGGAGTCAACCGATATGACCACACTCGACACGAGCGCTGCGCTCAAAGATTTCTCCAGCGTCGCCGATGCCGCCGCCAAGGGGGAACGCTTCATTTTGAAGCGTCATGGCAAACGAGTGGCAGCGGTCGTTTCTATCCGGGATCTCGCGGTTCTGCGTGCGATCGAAGGCCGTTTCGATCGCGAAGCCGCGGCCGTGGCTCTCAAGGACGTTGAGGAAAATGGAACGGTTCCCTGGGAGGATGTCAAGGCGACCCTGGGACTGTGAACCGTGTCCATCGGGCCTGTTTATCAGATCGTATTCTCACGCCCAGCGGCTAAATCACTCGAAAAATCTGGCCTCGTCGGTTCAGAGACGTGTCGGAACCGCAATCGATGCACTTGCAATCGATCCAAGACCTCATGGTGTCGAAAAGCTCTCCGGACGGAAGAACCAATACCGTATCAGAGTCGGTGACTATCGGATTGTTTATCCATCGAAGATAGACTGCTGGTCGTCCTTGTCCTTCAAATTGGTAACCGCCGCGATATTTACCGGGGAGGCTGAAGGTGACAATGAATGACTCCTTCGTGGCTCTCGCAACATGCGATGTATGCAGTTGCGGCTCGGACCCGGAAACTTATTGATATTTACCGAAGTTCATGCCGACGGAAATGGCGAGGATGATCCTTCTCTCGACAGTATACCGGGTCTGTACGACGAGCTTCTGACAGCGACTCAGGAACACGGAGATGTCGCTATCGTCATTGAAGACAACGCATGGAGCATGTCTGCTCATCGCGACGGTAGGTCAGTTTTTGAACAGCTCTTTGTGGTAGGCAGTCAGCGCCATATGATTCCAGTTCCAAAAGAGCGTGTTCTGAAACTGTGGCTAAAGCTAATTGACTGAGATATCGAAGGCCTTCTTGCCGAAGCGTTGAGGTATGATTATATATAGATTTGTAGATCCGTGAAGCGCAAGACTCTTGAATCGTCTGCGTTCGGGCCATCACTCGGTTATCGCGGTCACTCGTTCAGATATGAATCGACTCACCCAGCCCCTGGCCGGCGGCTTCCATGATCGCTTCTGAATAAGTCGGATGCGGGTGCATCGCGTGGATGATTTCTTCTTCGGTGGCCTCGAGCTTCTTGGCCATGACGAGCTCGGCGATCAGCTCGGTGGCCTGTGATCCGATCAAGTGCGCTCCGAGCAGCTCGCCGTACTTGGCGTCGAAAACCAGCTTCACAAAGCCTTCGGTCTCATCGGCGGCCAGGGCGCGGCCGCTGAAGATGAACGGGAACTTGCCGATCCGGACCTCGTACCCTGCCTCGCGGGCGGCCTTTTCGGTCAGGCCGACGCTCGCCACGCCGGGGTCGGTGTACGTGCAGCCGGGGATATTCGTGTAATCAACGGGCCGATCGGCGAAACCGCAGAGCCGCTCGATGCACGAGATCGCCTCATGATGCGCCACATGCGCCAGCCAGGGAGGCCCGATCACGTCGCCGACGGCATAGATGCCGGGCACGCTCGTGACGTAGCCGTTCCTGCGGATCGGCCTTGATGTGATTCTTGACGATCTCGAGCTTCACTTCCGGGGCGGCCAGGTTTTCGACGTTGCCCAGCACGCCGATGGCCACGAGCATCACATCGGCCTCGACCGTGACCTTGCCCTTGGGCGTTTCGAGCTCGGCCTTGATCCCCTTGTCGGTCTTGTCGAGCTTCGTCGACTGGTGTCGGATCACGATCCCGCGCTTGGTCAGGCTTTGCAGGAGCGCTGCTGATACGTCTTCATCCTCGCCGGGCAAGATCCGGTCGAGCAGCTCGACGACCGTGACCTTGGTTCCGATCGCGTTATAAAAATAGCCGAATTCCAGCCCGATCGGTCCCCCGCCGATGATAAGCATCGATTGCGGCCGCGCGGCCAGGGACATGGCTTCCTTGTACGAGATGATCGTCTTGCCGTCGTATTCGGCCCCCGGCATCGGTCGGGGCCGCACCCCGGTGGCAATCACGATCGATTCGGCCGAGATGGCCTGGCCATCGACCTGAACGATGTGCGGTGTGACGATCCTGGCCGTTCCGAACTTCGACGCGACCTTGTACTTCTTGAACAGGCCCTCGATGCCTTTGTTCAATTGCGCCGCGACGTTCCGGCTGCGCTTGATCATCTGCGCGAAGTCCCAGGTCGGCTGGCCGCTGTAGCCGAACTGGGGGCCGTGGTTCTTGATCAGCTCGACGAGGTGAGCGTTGGTCAACAGGGCCTTGGTCGGGATGCAGCCCCAGTTGAGGCAGATGCCGCCGAGCTTATCTTTTTCAATGCAGAGAGTGCGTTTCTTGAGCTGCGCGGCGCGGATGGCGGCGGCATAACCGGCGGGTCCGCCGCCGATCACCACTATGTCATAGTCGTAGGCCATTTTTCCCTTTTCTCGGCGCGATAGCAGAACACACGCGGTGGTGGCGGGCGTCATGGAGTCGTCTCGGTTGATCATTCAAAGCAGCATGGACACCGGCTCTTCCAGGAGCCCCTTGAGAGTCTGAAGGAAACGGGCCGCCATGGCGCCGTCGACGGCGCGGTGGTCGGCGGTCAGCGTCAGGGTCATCACGGTCCCGACTGTCAGTTGGTTGCCTTCGACGACCGGGCGCTTCTCGGCCGCGCCGACCGCCAGGATCGCGACTTCAGGCAAATTCAGGATCGCGTCGAACTGCCGCGTGCCAAACATTCCCAGGTTCGAGATGGTGAACGTGCCGCCCGTGAGCTGTTCGCCGCTGAGCGTGCCCGATCGGGCGGCCGTGGCCAGGGCCTCACTCCGGGTGCGAATCTCGATCAGGCCGAGTGTATCGGCGTTGTGCAAGACCGGCACGATCAGGCCCTCATCGAGCGCGACAGCGACCCCAATATTGATCTCGCCATGGCGAACGATCGCGTCGGGCTCGAAGCTGGCATTCAATCCCGGATTGAGCCGAAGCGCCAGCGCGACCGCCTTGGTCACGAAATCACCGAGCGAGAGCTTGACCCCATCGCGAGCAAGCCGCTTGTTGAGCTCTTCGCGTGACGCCACCAGCCGGTCGACGCGGGCATCGACGGTCAGATGGATCTCGGGAGCCGATTGCTTGGCCTGGAGCATTCGCTGTGCGATCGTTTTCCGCATCCGAGTGTGAGGAATACGCTGCGTCTGGCCGGCGGGGGCCGACACGCCACGCGGGCTCGGGGCATTCACCGTGAAAGCCGGGCCGCCAGCCGTTTTCGCCGGGCTCGATAGAGTCGCCTGGCGGGCCTTCGGCTCGCCTTCAAGAACGCGTCGACATCGCGGCGGATGATTCGCCCGCCCGGCCCCGAGCCGCGAATCTGGCCGATTTCCACTTGCGACGAGGCCGCGACCTTTCGCGCCAGCGGACTGGCCTTGGTGCGGCCTCCGACGGTGGCCTGCGGCTCCTCGTGGGGCGCCGCGGCCTGCTGGCCATTGCCGGCCGAATGGCTGGCCGCCGCCGACATATCGTCGCGCTCGGCGATCGCGCCGCTTTTCGCCGGGGCCGCCACCTTGGCGCCATTGCCCAGACCGAGCGACGCGACGATCGATTTCGGGTCTTCGCCCTTCTTGGCCAGCACCATCACGCGCTGACCCAGCGCGACCTCGTCTCCGGCGGCATGATCGAGATGCACGATCGTGCCATCGTCGTACGACTTCATCGGCATCGTCGCCTTGTCGGTCTCGATGTCGGCCAGCGAGTCCCCTTCCTTGACTTGGTCGCCCACCTTGACCAGCCACTGCGCGATGACGCCGGTTTCCATCGTCGGACTGAGCTTGGGCATCGTGACTTCAATGGGCACGTCGGTTCTCCCTGTGAGATGCTGCTGCTATTCGCATCTTGATGTATTAATCAGATATATAATACATCGTGGACGGCCGCGACGACCCGATCGACCGACGGGAGCATCGACGCCTCCAGTGTTCGATTATACGGGATCGGTGCGTCCTTCGAGGCGACGCGGCGAATCGGCGCGTCGAGCTCGTCGAAGATGCGCTGGGTGATCCGGTCGGAAATTCCGGCGCCGAGCCCGCAATAAGGCCAGTCTTCCTCGATGATCACGGCGCGGTGCGTCTTGGTGACCGAGGTCAAGAGCGTATCGAGGTCGAGCGGCCGGATCGTCCGCAGGTCGATCACCTCGGCACTGATATTTTCCTCGGCCAGCTTGTCGGCCGCGGCCATGGTCGCCTTGAGCGACCGCGAGTAGGTGATCAGCGTGACATCCGAGCCCTCGCGCTTGATGTCGGCCTTGCCGATGGGCACCAGGTGCTCGCCGTCGGGAATCTCGCCCTTGTCGTGGTAAAGCACTTCATGCTCGATGAAAACGACGGGGTCATCAGACCGGATCGCGCTTTTGAGCAGGCCCTTGGCATCGGCCGGGGTGCTCGGCAAGATGACGGTGAGGCCGGGAACCTGGGCATACCAGGCTTCGAGACGATGCGAGTGCGTGGCCGCCAGGCAGCCGGCCATCCCTGAGCTGCCGCGGAAGACGATCGGCACCGCGAACTGGCCGCCGCTCATGTAGCGCATGTTGGCCGCGTTATTGACGATCTGATCGATCGCGACCAGGCTGAAGCTGAACGTCATGAACTCGATGATCGGGCGCAAGCCCGACCATGGCCGCACCGATGCCGATGCCGGCAAACCCTTCCTCGGAGATCGGCGTGTCGACGATGCGCCGTGGCGCCGAACTTCTTGAGCATCCCCTGGCTGACCTTGTACGCCCCGTCGTACTCCGCGACCTCCTCGCCCATCAAGAAGACCTTGTCGTCGCGTTCCATCTCCTCGGTCATCGCCTGGTTCAGCGCTTCGCGAAACGAAAAAACCGCCATGATCACTCCTGCGGGATGAAGGGGGCTACCGTGATATCCTCGTAGAGAGCGCTCCAAGGGGGGCTGCTCGCTTTCCTCGGCGAAGGCGATGCTCTCTTCGACCTCTTCCTTGACGCTCTCATACATGCGGTCAATGGCTTCCTGATCGATCCAGCCACGATCCATCAAAACGCTCTGATAGACCACGATCGGGTCGTTGCGGATCGCGGAATCGAGCTCTTCCTTGTGGCGATACTTGCCCGGATCGCTGATCGAGTGCCCCTTGTAGCGGTAAGTCTGGGCATCGATGAACGTGGGGCCTTCGCCGGCGCAGGCGCGATTGGCCGCTTCACGCGTGGTCTTGGCCATCAGCTCGATGTCGTTGCCGTTGATCGCATAGCCGGGGATGCCGTAAGGAACCGCGCAGCGAACCGTAAGGTCGAGTGTGGCCGATGAGCGGGCCAGCGAGGTTCCCATCGCGTATTGATTGTTTTCGACAACGTAGATGACCGGCAGTTTCCAGAGTGCTGCCATGTTGAGCGCTTCGTGCACGCCCCCCTGGTTGATCGCGCCATCGCCGCAGTAGCAGACACAGACCCGATCTTCGCCGCGATACTTGCTGGCGAAGGCGACTCCGGCGGCGAGGGGAATATGGCTGCCGACGATCGCATGGCCGCCGAGAAAGCCCTTCTCGGCGTCGAAGAAGTGCATCGACCCGCCCTTCCCCTTTGAGCAGCCGGTCACCTTGCCGAGGAGCTCGGCCATGCCCTCTTTCGCGCTCATCCCCCGCGCCAGCCCATGACCATGATCGCGATACGCGGTGATGATGTAATCGTTTTCACGCAGCACGCCGATCGAGCCGACCGCCACCGGCTCCTGCCCGCTGTACTGGTGAAAGAAGCCACCGATCCGATTGCCCTTTTGATAGAGCATCTCCGCCCGTTCCTCGAAACGGCGGATGAGCATCATCTGGCGGAGCCACACAAGAGCCTGGGTTCGATTGACGATCGGTTTGGCTTCGGTTTGAACTTGCACCATATTCATCCAACTCCTGACCGGCTGGGCCCGGGGCCGACGGCATGTTTTCGAGTCGAGGATCACAGCGGGCTATTTTTTTCGGAACTCACCGCGCACCAGATTCGGTGCAGTCGCGGTCAAACGGTCCACGGCGAGCGATTCCAATGCGCGAAGAATCGTGGTATGAAAAGACTTAACGCACGACAACGGCGTCCGGGAGAGTCGTGCCGAGAGCGGGAATCAAAGCGTTTCGTGACTCTAACTTACACAAGATCGGCCGTTCATTCCAGGGATGTCCATCGTATTTCAACGAGGACCAGCCGCCGCGCCAGGCCGTCAGTGCGATCTTCCCGAATCCCGGCGCGGCAAGCGTCGCGGCCAATCAAGGTTCGGTGCTCAGCAACTGCCGCAAGACATACGAGAGGATGCCACCGTGTTCATAGTACCGGATCTCCTGGGGAGTGTCGATGCGGACAACCACCGAGAATTCGGTCGGCTTGTTGCCGGCGCGTTCCGCGATCACCTTGAGCTCGCGACCCCCCGCGAAGCGGCTCGCGATCGCCGCCGGCAGGCCCTCGATCGAATACTCCTCGGCGCCCGTCAAACCGAGCGACTCGGCATTCTCGCCCGGCTTGAACTGGAGCGGCAAGATTCCCATCCCGACCAGGTTTGACCGGTGAATCCGCTCGTAACTCTCGGCGATCACCGCCTTGATTCCCAGCAGCAACGGCCCTTTCGCCGCCCAGTCGCGTGATGATCCTGAGCCATATTCCTTGCCCGCGATCACCATGAGAGGCACACCGTCGGCGATGTAGCGCCGCGAGGCGTCGAAAATCGTCATTTGCTCGCCATCGGGAAGATGGCGCGTCCAGCCCCCCTCGGTCCCCGGCGCCAGCTTGTTACGAAGGCGAATGTTCGCGAAGGTGCCTCGCACCATCACCTCGTCGTTGCCGCGCCTCGCTCCATATGAATTGAAGTCGGCGACGCTCACCCCGCGCTCGATCAAATACTTGCCCGCGGGGCTATCGGCCTTGATAGAGCCGGCCGGCGAGATATGGTCGGTCGTGATGCTGTCGCCCAGAGCGGCCAGCACGCGGGCCCTGGTGATCGGCTGCACGGGCGGCGGCTCGACCGTCATGTCGAGAAAATAGGGGGGATTCTTGACGTAGGTCGACCCGGCATCCCATTCATAGAGGTCGCCACCCGGCACCGGGAGCGAGCTCCAGGCGCTCGTCGCCCTTGAACACCTCGGCGTACTTCGACTGAAACATCTCCGAGCGAACCGACCTGGCGATGGTCTCGGCGATTTCGCGCTGGGTCGGCCAGATGTCTTTCAGATAGACCGGTTGCCCCTCGCGATCGGTGCCCAGCGGGTCGTGATGCAGGTCGATATCCATCGTGCCGGCCAGAGCGTAGGCGACGACCAGGGGCGGCGATGCCAGGTAGTTGGCTCGCACGTCGGGATTGATGCGCCCTTCGAAGTTGCGGTTACCGCTCAAGACGGCGACCGCGACAAGGTCGTTTTCCTGGATGGCCTCGCTGATGGCCGCCGGCAACGGGCCCGAGTTGCCGATGCACGTCGTGCAGCCGTAGCCAACCAGGTTAAACCGGAGCTCGTCGAGATATTTATCGAGGCCGGCGTCCTGGAGATAGTCGGTGACCACCTTCGAGCCCGGCGCCAGGCTCGCCTTGACCCAGGGCTTGGTCTTCAAACCCTTCTCGACGGCCTTCTTGGCCACGAGGCCCGACGCCACCATGACCGACGGATTCGACGTGTTGGTGCAGCTCGTGATGGCCGCGATCACGACCGATCCGTGCTTGATGCCATCAGGTGCCGCGGCATGCGCCTCTTCGTCGCGCTCGGTCGCGCCAATCGCCGTCTGGCCCCCTTCCGAGTTAAACCGCTCGATGACCGGCAGCGACGGCGCGGGTGCTTTCTTCACCGGACGCACCGAT
This sequence comes from uncultured Planctomycetota bacterium, assembly GCA_963818265.1. Lineage (GTDB taxonomy): Bacteria > Planctomycetota > Planctomycetia > Isosphaerales > Isosphaeraceae > CAWFRS01. The sequence continues at coordinate 408,495 of CAWFRS010000008.1, forward strand.
TGCAGTTCCTTGAGAGCAATTTGAAAGGCCTTTTTCGATTCGTTCAGCGCCACGCGATCCTGGGGGCGCCGCGGGCCCGCGAGGCTCGGCTCGACCGTCGAGAGATCGAGCTCGAGCGTGTCGGAATACTCGGCTTCGGGCGACTCCGCCGTGTGGAACATTCCTTGCGCTTTGGCATAGGCCTCGACCAGCTTGATCGTCGATGCGGGCCGGCCGCTCAACTCCAGGTAGCGGATCGTTTCGGCGTCGATCGGGAAAAGGCCGCAGGTCGCGCCATATTCGGGAGCCATGTTGGCGATCGTCGATCGATCGGCCAGGGGCAGGCCGGCAAGCCCGGTGCCGTAATACTCGACGAATTTGCCCACCACACCTTTTTTCCGGAGCATCTGGGTCGCGGTCAGCACGAGATCGGTCGCGGTCGCGCCTTCGGGGAGCGAGCCCGTCAGTTTGAAGCCGACGACGTGGGGAACGAGCATGGATACCGGCTGACCGAGCATGGCGGCTTCGGCTTCGATGCCGCCGACGCCCCAGCCGAGCACGCCCAGACCGTTGATCATCGTGGTATGCGAATCGGTCCCGACGAGCGTGTCGGGATACGCGAGGGCCGGGGTGCCGTTGTGCTCGGCCGACGCGAAGACGACGCGAGCCAGATATTCCAGATTCACCTGGTGGACGATCCCCGTGTCGGGCGGAACGACCCGAAAATTGTCGAACGCATTCTGGCCCCAGCGCAGAAACGCATAGCGCTCGCGGTTCCGCAGGAACTCGAGCTCGGCGTTGGCCGCGAACGCATGGGCTGTTCCCGCCTCGTCAACCTGCACCGAGTGATCGATGACCAGCTCGACGGGCTGGAGCGGGTTGATTTTACGAGGGTCGCCCCCCAGCCGTTTCATGGCGTCGCGCATGGCAGCCAGGTCGACGATCGCCGGGACACCCGTGAAGTCCTGGAGAAGCACCCGGCTGGGACGGAATGCGATCTCGCGGTCGGGCGCGGCCTTGGGGTTCCAGCTTGCGAGCGATTTGATGTCGTCGGCGGTGACCGTCACGCCGTCTTCATGGCGGAGCAAATTCTCGAGCAAGATCTTGAGCGAAAACGGCAGTCGCGAGACGTCGAGGCCGTGCTCGCGGAGCGCGTCGAGCGAGTAATAGTGAACCGTCTGGCCGCTGACCTGCAATGACGAGAGAGCCTGGAATGAGTTCGGCATTTAACAACCCTTCCTGCGGGTACGAACCATCATGATCTATCCTGCGAACTGGACTTCAAGCGACGCGGGGACCAGGCCGGCGTCGGCGGCGCGAGCCAGGAGTGTACGAACAGCTTCACGACCCCGCGGCCCGTAGTCGACCGTCCAATCGTTGACATACATCCCCACGAACCGGTCAGCGAGCGCCGGGTCGAGGTCGCGTGCGTACTGAAGCGCGTAATCGAGCGCTTCGGAACGATGCTCGAGAGCGTACACAATACTTTCTTTCAAAAGGCCGGCAATCCGCGAGACCATCGCGTCGCCAAGGTCTTTCCGCACGACATTGCCCCCCAGCGGCAGCGGCAGGCCCGTTTGATCGAACCACCACTGGCCCAGGTCGGCAACTTTGTGCAGCCCCTTATCTCCATAATAAAGCTGTCCCTCGTGAATCAACAGCCCCGCGTCAACTTCGCCGCTGGCGACGGCCGGCAAAATGCGGTCAAAGGGCATTACCACAATCGGCACATCGCGGCCCAGGCATAACTGCAACGTCAGGTACGCCGTCGTGAGCAATCCGGGCACGGCGATCGTTTTCCCCTTGAGGTCAGCGAGTGTCATGGCTTCGCGGGTGACGATCGTCGGCCCGTAGCGATCGCCCATGCTCGAGCCGGAAGCCAGAAGCGCATAACGGTCGGCGAGATGGGCATAAGCGTGAATGCTCACCGCCGAGACCTCCAGCTCGCCCTTCAGAGCGCGCTGGTTGAGCGTCTCGATGTCTTCGAGCTGATGCACAAATCGCAATCCACCGGTATCGAGCTTGTCGTGCGTCAGGGCGTAAAACATGAACGCGTCGTCCGAATCCGGACTGTGACCGACCCGAATCGTGGTCATCCCCGATTCACCCATGTTGTTGCGCTCCTCGGTTGCCTGACATTTGGTTGTGATTCTCGCGTCGCATCAGCCCAGGATCGCCCGCGCGATCTGACCTGTGCGCCAGGCCGCACCAAGAGTCTGCCTCGTAAAGCCGCTTTTCGGGAGGGCGAGACTCTGTCGAGCCAGTCGGCGGCAAACCAAGGCTCGTCGGAGCCTCGCCCTCCCCTTCCGGGACAGACTCGAAGTTCGCGGTGTTCGTGCCTACAGCCACGCCATCATTTCGGTGATCGGAATACTGGAGCCGCAATCTCGCGTGCACGGCGCGACTCGCGTCGGACCGACTTTCATAGAATACTGATCGCCGCCGCGTCGATCGTAACTCGATGCAGGTCATTCTATGCATTTGGCCCGATCGAAACCATTGTAACCGGGTCGCCATGCGGCCATTCAGACGCAATCGCCCGAGCTTCCGGCGAGCCATGGTGTCTCCGTTCGCTCGCAACGGCGCGCGCATTGGCGCGTTCGGTCATTCTGCCGCCGAGGATGCCGGATGTGCCGGTGTCTCCTTTCGTAACACGCGGTGGAAGACTGCGGGTTTTTCGGGTTTTTCAAGCACGCGGCTGTAAATGGGTTCGTTCGTCATGTCGTGGGTTAGCGCGGCAGTTGATCTTGAATGCTCTCAGCGCGGTCGGCCATCTGGTGATTTTCCGCGAAATTGGGTTCGGTCGTCGTATTTCGGTCTGGTGTCCGCCTCGTGCTCGTGAGCAGCGGTCTCAACCTTGGCTGCATTGCCAGATAAATTGGGTTCGGTCGTCGTTTTTTCGTTTCCCTCGCGTGTTCGCACATCGGACTTTGGCCAGAGGCCCACTCCAATCGGGACGATCGTCACCGCAGGCGAGTCACGCGCTCTCGGTTTGGTCGGCCGATAAGATCAAGTCGACAAACGCCGACCTATCCGCAATTTGAGACTTTCCACACCGCTCCGATTCGGGGCCGAGCTGCAACAGCGTGTTGATGAGGTGCTCGGAAATGGGCGTGCAAGCCCAGGGCCCGACCCTAGTGGCATACCACTCGTCGACGCGGTTCGTGAATTCGCCGCCAATCGCGCCGCGGCACCGCGCATGGTTCGCCCCGTCGACGGTCCATATTCAAGCCATTCCGCACACACAAGCGACTCGACAGCAACGGCCAGGGGACCGCTTGAGTTTACCGAATGGACAAGCTGGCCCGTATGGTAAATATAGTTTAGATAAACTGGTAAAGCGGGCATGTTACGCGAAAAAAGGCGTATCAGAATTGATACAACTGTGTTGCGACGCAAGTTCACTGCAAGCAGAAAAAAATGAGCAAGTCTGATCCAGGGAAGCTGGCTTGAACTCTGACTTCCTGGAGCGGCCGCCGATCCCACCGAGATTTCCGGCTGAACCGCGGCGTCATCAATCCGTTCTATCCATCCCGCAACGCCTCGGCCGGGTGCCCGCTCAAGTGCCGATCATGTCCCCGACGTTCGACGTGCCTTGATACGACTTTTCCTCGATGATCTCCGCGCCGAGGCGTTCATTGATCCGCCGCTTGACCACCGCGCGGCGGTCATTCTGCTCGTAAACCGAGCGCGCCAGCTCGATGAAACGAGGGCGAAAATCGGCCTCGCGTTCGCACGCGCGGATGTCGTCTTCGATCTGCCAGAGTGACTCATTAATTGCTTTTAACTCGCCGGCCAGCAGGCCCAACCCTTCACCGTCAAAGATCGACCGGTCGCGGGCCTCGCGCAGCGCCGATAACTCGGCCCGCACGTGTGCAAGTTTCGCGGCGTCATGAATCCGCTCGGCCTTGATCTCGAGGATCGTGATCTTATCGATAAGCTCGCCCGGCGCGATGGCGATATTCACCGATGGCGTGCGCGCTCGTCCCGGAACGAGGGCTCGCAACTCGTTGGCGACGCGCTCAAAAACCGGGCCCCACGCCATGTGCGTGGTCTGGCGAAAGATCCGCATGCTGGGATACCACGGGTTATCCTCGCGATGGGTCAGCCAGCGCCAGTCGGGCGTTGTCGAAAGTGCCATCCAAACCGGCACGCCAAGCGCCCCCGCCAGATGGGCCACGGCCGTGTCCGACGTGATGAACAGGTCGAGATTCTTGAGCACGGCCGCCGTGTCCATGAACGGCGCGGTATTCTCGTCGAGCTTGCGCCCCAGATCGGTCACGGGAAACTTGCCGCCGAGCGCATCGAGCTGCTCCAGCCCCGCGTTCTTTTGAATGCTGAAGAGTTGAACGCCCAGTATGCGTGCGCGGGGCTGCGGGGGTCAGGCTGCGGGGGTCTCAGGCTGCGGGGATCACAGGCTGCGGGGTCCACAGGCTGCGGGGTCAGACCTAGGAACAAGTTGTTTCCTTGCCGTCGAGCGCGGGGCGTGCACAGGCTGCGGGGTCAGACCTAGGAACAAGTTGTTTCCTTGCCGTCGAGCGCGGGGCGTAGTTCAATGGAGGGCATGGCACGACGCTTACGCCTTCAGTACCCCGGCGCGATCTATCACCTGATGGCTCGCGGCAATGGCCGTCAGGAGATCGTGTGCGATGACGCGGACCGACGCCGGCTTCAAGAGGACCGCGGCATGGCAGCGATTCGCTGCTCGTGGCGTGTCTATGCTTTTGCCATCATGTCAAACCACCTACACATTGTGCTCAAGACTCCTCAACCCAACTTGGCCCGGGGGATGCAGGCGTTTTTGTCCGGCTATGCGAACGTGTGGGCGCGTCGCCATCAGTTTTCCGGGCATGTTTTCCAGGGCCGGTATCGGACCGAGCTGGTGGAGGATGAGACGTACCTTTGGACGGTAACGCGATACGTGCACCTCAATCCGGTGCGAGCGAAGATCGTGGAGCACCCGGCGGCCTGGGGCTGGTCGAGTTATCCCGGGTATGCTCGTCGCTGCGCCGGTTGGAGTGGTTGGCTTACGACGACCTGCTGGCGTCGTGGACCGGTGCGTTCGGTGGGTCGGACCCGGCGGGAGCCTACCGCCGGTATGTGACCGAGGGTTTGACTGATCCGCCTGAGTCACCATGGAAGGATGCATACCAGGGTTGGGTCCTCGGCAGTGGAGCGTTCATCGACCGGGTCAAGGCGATGGTGCGTGGTGAACCTCCCCGCGACCGACGCCGGGAATCACGGCTCATGCTCAGCGTACCGCTCGCACGAATTATTGAGGTTGTCTGCGCCTTTTATGTGGTCGAGCCCACGGAACTAAGCCAGCGAGGAAGTCGCCTTCCCGCACGAGCGGCGCTAGTCTATCTCGCAAGAAGTCACAGTTTGGCGACCAATGCAGAGCTCGCGGCCGTGCTGGGGCTGTCGCGAGCCGAAAGTGTGCCCAACCTGACCCGGCGATTCAGTGACTGGTTATCGGCCGATGCGAAAATCCGCAAGCAGTTGAGAGATCTGGAAGAGGTGCTGCAAGGGCCGTGAACGACCTGAATAGCTTGTTCCTAGGTCTGACCCCTGGCGCTGGAATCAGGCAATGATGAGACCGGCTACTCTCAGGTTGGGCCGGTCTGGTCGAATTCGTATAGCTCGTACGGCACTGCCGACATTCCGATCTTCTTCGATGCGGGAGTTCAGCCAGCGTCCTGGCGAGATGACGGAGTTTCAGGGAGCGCCTTGAGTGTCGCCGAATCGTTCGGAGATCCTGCGACGTATGTCGAAACGGACACGAGTGAGGAAAGAGGCGCATATACATTTGATTTAATGTCGTTTACGTCGATATGTCAATCATATACGTTTGTTTATAATCCGCCCGAAAATGTGATTGTTTATCGGGGTGGACTTTCCATTTCTGACGGCGGAACAGACGGCGCACTTGATTCCCCGGGAAGTCTTTCGGATGGATTGGTTGCTCCTGACACCGACAGTGCAACCGCAAACGGACTGCCGATCCAAGAAGCCGACAAGCTCACTGATTTCGTTCAAAATCCCGGTTCCTCAGACGGTGTGTCGCGTGAAGCGGCGCCTTCTCCCACGGCGAATCTGATCGGCCTCGCCGCCGCTGGCCGCAATCCGGCGGACATCACGATCCCGACCCAAGGGACCGAATCCAGTGGTGAGGACGACGACGACGCAGTCGTAGCCGGTGGCACGATCAACTCGACATCAGGCGGACAAGCCACGACCTCAACGGACGCCAGATCGACGACCAGCATGTCCTCAGGCTCGACGGTCACGACGACGGCGTCCACCGCAGTCTTGGCCGCAACGTCGGTCATAGACACATCGGAACTGCGTCCCGACGATGGCGGCGGAGGCGGAGCCTCAGGCAGCCACTTAACTCCCCAGCCCGGCGGATACATCGGTGGCGGCTATAACCCGATGAACTGGCGCCGGTACATGATGACCGGCGATCCCAATGCACCCGATGAATATTACCAAGCGGGCGACGAGGCGGCCGGCGCGTATGTTCTTCCGCGAATCGCCCCCGCGGTCCAAACCGTTGGAGGAGTTGTCGAGACTACGGCCGGCGCGACGATGGTCGCGTCGGGGAGGCCGATCGCAGACACCCACTTTTCGGGCTGATTGCAGACGAGCCCGCCAAGCGCCGAACGCATCCACGATTTGAGGCGAAAAGAACCAGTCTATTGACAGCCGAAGCTGGTCTGATACAAATAGTCACTAATGAAGGGGCGATCAGTTCAATTTTGCGACATTCAAGACCGGTCCGAGGACGAATCCATGCCCGCATATCCTCGTCGCGACATTGTGGCCTACGATGAGGTTGGCGTCTATCATTGCATCGCGCGATGTGTCCGCAGGGCCTTTCTATGCGGCGTCGATCCTCTTTCTGGCGTCGATCATGAGCACCGCAAGGAGTGGATTCGCGAGCGGCTGCAACAGCTCGCATCGGTGTTCGCGATCGATATTTGCGGCTACGCCGTGATGAGTAATCATCTGCACGTCGTGTTGCGCGGCCGGCCCGACCTGGTCCGGGACTGGAGCGACGAGGAGATTGCCGTCCGCTGGAAACGGCTTTATCCAGCTCGCGACCCGGCGACGGGAAGTCCCGTCGAGCCTGCGGAATGCGGGGAACACTATTGGGGACATTGCTAAATATCTCGGATCTCTGCGCAATTTAGGTAATTCAACCTTCGGCCGATCGCGGTCGACCTCGTGGCCGAAAACTGTACTCCAAACCGAGGGATTGGGCCGTTTGTATGGTCCAGTCGGCCGATCCGAAGGGTCGATCCCGTCGAACCGACTCACGAAGCTTTTGAACGTGGTAGGTATACCCTCCAAGGCAGGAACGAGCAGTCCGGGGCATGGCCTGTAGCTCCTTGGCATCGGTTTCAACGCGTCGATCAACATACCCAAATTATCCATCTCCCGAACTTATTTAGCAATGTCCCCTTTGGTCCTTTGGTCCCCCCGGCCAGGGGAGACCTGGGGCGGTATGTTCAGCAGGAAGGTGGAATGGAGCCACTTGTCTGGGACGGCCAAGCGGAGCAAATCCGCCTACGCGCCAAGATGACGCCTCTGCCCCCCTACAACGATGACGTGAAGGACGCCCTGACCTATCAGATCGTGCTGGCGCGTCTCGGCAAGTCGAGTACTTTCCGCATTGAAGACGAGGTGCTCGGCAATTTCTCGAAGGTCGAGACGGGCGAGATGGAACAGCCATTCAAGCTGCTCGAACGCGACCCGCGGCATGCGGTCGTCTATTCGATGGACTCGAAAAGGTTTGAGGCTCCGCCAGAGTCGATCGCGGAGGAAGAAGCCCTGCTCTCCGCGGCCGCGGGACCGTTCGCGGCGAACCAGTTCGTCGCGGATTTTCAGAAGGAGCTGGCGGACTGGACCATTCATCAGGAATTCCTCACGCACCGCGAGGCTCAGATTCGGGCCCCGCAGGTGTCGCGAGCCGATACCCAGGTGAGTGCCGACGGCCAGAATCTCATCTCGGTCCTTCATAGTCTCTACACGGGTGATCGCGACTTTGAAAACGAGATCAACATCGCCATGCGCGCCGCATTCGGCGACGATTTCGAGAAGCTGGTGTTCCCACCGGCCGCCGATCAGCGCATTCAAATGCGGATTCGCTGGCGAAGTTTGAAACGCGAGCAGTCAGCCGCCGATCTGTCCGATGGCACGTTGCGGTTCCTCTTCTTGCTCGCCATTCTGGCCAATCCCACGCCGCCGCCGCTCATCGCGATCGACGAGCCGGAAACGGGGCTGTACCCCTCGATGTTGCCGATCGTGGCCGAGTATGCTCGCGACGCCGCAAACCGGGCTCAGGTCATCCTGACGACGCATTCCCCAGAATTCCTCGATGCGCTCGGCCAGCACGCGCCCGTCACAACCGTTGTCGAACGTCAGGAAAGACAGACGGTCTTGCGCGTCGTGTCGGGCGACGAGCTTTCGTACTGGCTCGACCAGTACACGCTGGGGGAACTGTATCGCTCCAGGGAGCTCGGAGGCGATGAAATGAAGTTTATCCTGCTGGTCGAGGGCAAGACCGAGCGGGACGCCGCCGCGGCATTCCTCAAGCGCTGGCTCGACTCGCGACTGAACCAGGCCGTGAGGATGCAGGTCGTGAAGCCTGCCGCCGGGATCTTATTTGTGACATTCGGTCAATTGCGCGAGGTGGCGAGACACGGACTTTTGCCGTAGAATATCGGGATCGGAGGCAAGATTATATTAGCTTACACATGTAAGCTCGATCAATCTCTGGAAAAGGAGTGATTCGATGCCAGCGATATCGTTTGACAGAGATGCGATGGCGCAATGGTACGCGACGCAGCATCGAAAGATCGATCCGGGTATTGCCGACATTTACTACCTGACAGCAGGTGCTCCCGAGCGTGAAATACGGTTTGTCGAGGTGAATACTTTGCTCCCCGACACAATCGACGACGATCTGGAACCGGTCGATTTCGGCGTCGATACTGGATCGGAATCTGAACACAAGTTGTTCGTTTTGGATGTCACACCTTCTCAGTGGAGCGAAATCACCAGCGGGCAACTTGAGTTGCCGGCCGGGTGGGTATTGGAGCAGGCGACTGATCTTACAGGCCGTGGCCAATGAACCAATATCAGGAACTTTGGTGGGAACAATCCCGGTCTGATCATCTGATATTGCTGTTGCTACGTCGCAATGCCGCTGATTCTTGCCATCAGCTCCATTACTTGCAGATGGCGACCGAAAAATTAGCGAAGGCCTATTTCTGGAGAACGGGTAGTCCGCCACCGAAGCTTCATGTGGGTTTTGTTCAGTTCATGCGTTCTTTGGGCGGAGTCCAACCAGCAAGACAGAATTCAATAGCGACAGCATTGGGATTCAAGAAATTCGCAGAATTTCAAAGTTGGGCTCGGATGGTCATGCCGATGGTGTATGAGTTAGAGCGTTTGGCACCTGCGCTTTCACTGGACGGCCCCAATCCGGAATATCCATGGCCGCATGATTTGCCCACTGACAACCCAGTCAGGCATGAATTTGCTCTCTGGTCAGAGCTCACAGGTTCGGCGATGGGACGACGTCTCCTCAGGGTCATAGACCTTGCTGTCGATCGATTCCCGACTTACGCATAGCTTGTCTTGGGGGGGTAAAACCGGGTCGCGATTGGTTTCACCGCCTGCTCCTCATAGAAGGCGCGTTCGAGCGGATCGGGAAGGAACGAAGGGGACATTGAACGAACGAAGGGGACATTGCTAAATATCTCGGATCTCTGCGCAATTTAGGTAATTCAACCTTCGGCCGATCGCGGTCGACCTCGTGGCCGAAAACTGTACTCCAAACCGAGGGATTGGGCCGTTTGTATGGTCCAGTCGGCCGATCCGAAGGGTCGATCCCGTCGAACCGACTCACGAAGCTTTTGAACGTGGTAGGTATACCCTCCAAGGCAGGAACGAGCAGTCCGGGGCATGGCCTGTAGCTCCTTGGCATCGGTTTCAACGCGTCGATCAACATACCCAAATTATCCATCTCCCGAACTTATTTAGCAATGTCCCCTTTGGTCCCCCCTTTGGTCCCCCTCTTGTTCGCCACGCCCGCCGTGACTGCCAAGGTGGCGTCCAAGGCCGCAAGTTTCGCTAAGTTGGTCAGGGCCGCGGAGGTAGCTGAAGGACTCGGCGAAGCAGTGGCGGTTGGTGCAGAGTCAGCAGATGGAGTGGCTGCCGCAGGCGAAACTGCCGCGGGCATTGGCGGAGAAGTTTTAGAGGAAATTGGTGCCGCCGCTCCAACGGCAGTCCCCTCCATCAGGGTCAATACCTCTGCGAACGCTGCAAACCAGACAATAGGTGAACTCCTGCCGGGCTTGTCTGATGACTCCATGATCCACTTGAGCCCTGAAGCAGCAGAGAGTTTCGTTCAAGGAGTTCATCCCGACTCTTACTTTGCGAGATATGGCGACGTAAAGAACCTGACGGTTGGTCGATTCAAAGGAGATGTAGTTCTCCCCGGAGCACCTGCATTTGAAACAGAGGCGGCAACCTTCGTCATCAAGAAACAACCTTCGCCTGGCATGTTTGGACCCGCCCCCGAGGGTGCTGGCGAGTATCTCAACAAGGGGCTGCTTGTACCCGACGAGATTGTGAAGGTTCCGCCGATCCCTCCGAAGACAAGATTTTAGAAGTCATCACGATTGGCATCATCCACTCATGGAATGGAAAACCCAAATATGAACAACATCAAATACAAAGAATCCGACGATATTGACGCACTTCTTGCATGGGCTGTGGAGGTCGCTACAGAGAAACAACTTCGATTGTTTGCCTGCGCTTGCTGTCGCCGAATTTGGCAAGCTATGACCGACGAGCGGAGTCGAAAGGCTGTCGAAATTGCGGAATCGTATGCGAATGGGCAGAGCGATATCGACACGCTTCGGCAGGCGAATAATGCCGCAAGAGATGCTTGGGTAGAGAATAGCGTCCAAGTAGACGATCATATCGCTGCTGCGGCGTTCTACTGCTCGATCCTGAAACCAGCGATGCTGCCTGCTGCTGCAAATCGAGTGCAAGCGGTAGTTCTGGACAAAGACTCTGAAAAGCTACAACAGGCCGCTATTCTGCGAAGCATCATAAACGACTCATAAAACCACTCACCCCGTCTGCCCTCCACCACCGCCGCCACTACCCCACCCTCCAGTCGCCCCGTAGCCCCTCGCCTGACCACCTCCAAGCTCGTCACCGGCGACGATCAGGGTCCGAGATGGGACCCGATCAGACAGGGGGTCGGCGTAGGCCTATGTGGAAGAGGCCGGGATGGAACCGGCCTGCTGGGATTTAACGAGGAGTTGTTCGTAGATCATTCTGCGACGGGGTGGACGACGAGGTGGCCGTCCCGGCCCGCCCGTCCCGGCCGCCGGGCTCAGCGCCCTTTGGGCTTGGGCAGGAGGGCGTCCAGGCCCATACCCAGCACCGTCAAGCTCGACTCTCGCCGGCCAATCCTGGCGTAGGCCGGCCCGCTCCCGAGCGCCAGGGGTCAGACCTAGGAACAAGTTGTTTCCTTGCCGTCGAGCGCGGGGCGTAGTTCAATGGAGGGCATGGCACGACGCTTACGCCTTCAGTATCCCGGCGCGATTTACCACCTGATGGCTCGAAGGGCTGCGGGGGTCAGACCCGAAGGGCTGCGGGGGTCAAGGGCTGCGGGGGTCAAGGGCTGCGGGGGTCAAGGGCTGCGGGGGTCAAGGGCTGCGGGGGTCAGACCTAGGAACAAGTTGTTTCCTTGCCGTCGAGCGCGTGGCGTAGTTCAATGGAGGGCATGGCACGACGCTTACGCCTTCAGGAGCACCTTTGGACATACACTGTACTAGAGTGACCCCTTTTCCTTTGATCGGTCTGTCCAGGAGGATTCGCGTGACAGCGACCCTCTGCATCGCCGATGATCTTCATATTCAAGCATTTACCGGCGGTCGACCGTCAAGTAATCTCCGCGGCGTCCACCTTCCAGGGGACGGCCGGTAGGTCAGTTTTGCGCCGCCCGGCGCGAGGCGAAATCGATCCCGGGCCTCGGGGCCCGCAAGCACCCCGAGGCCGCGACCCGGGCTTCGCGCCCCAACCAAGGAGCGAACCAACGTGAGAACATGCCCTCGCACTCGACCGACCCGGCCCCTCGCCCCCGGGACTTCGTGGAGACCTTCCCGGCGCATCGCCTCGGTGCCTCGTGGCTCGCGCTGCTCGGCGGTGTCGTCATGTTTGCACCCTCGAGCTTCGCGGCGCCGCCACCGGCGACCGAGCCCCGCCCGAACGTCGTCCTCTTCCTCGCGGACGACCTCGGCTTCATGGACATCGGCGCGAACAACCCGAAGACGTTTTATGAGACCCCGAACATCGACGGCCTGGCGGCGAAGGGGATGCGGTTCACCGCTGCATATTCCGCCTGCCCCGTCTGCTCGCCGACCCGCGCCAGCCTAATGACCGGCAAGTACCCTCCCCGCGTCGGAGTGACCGACTGGATCGGCGGCAGCCGCCGGGGCAAGCTCACCCCCGCGCCGAATCGGTCCCACCTGGCGCTCGAGGAGGTCACCATCGCCGAGCGGTTCCGGGCGGAAGGCTACGCCACGTTCTTCGCCGGCAAGTGGCACCTCGGCGACGGCGACTATTCGCCTAACGCCCAGGGATTCGGCCCCGGGCTCGAGGTCCTGGGCAGGAACACGTTCTACTATCCCCCGGCCGTCGAGCCACTCCCCCCGCCCCGGGACGATCCCAAGACCACCGACCGGATCGCCGACGAGGCCGCACGGTGGATTGAGGCGCACAAATCCGGACCCTTCTTCGCCTACCTGCCGTTCCAGGCGGTCCACAACCCGGTAGCGGCCCGTCGCGAACTCGTCGAGAAATACGAGCGTAAGAAGTCCTCCGCTCCGCCGGACGCCTGGGGCAAGGAGCGAGATCGGCAGGTCCGCCTGGTCCAGAACCACGCTGGGTACGCGGCGATGCTCGAGCAGATGGACGCCGCGATCGGCCGGGTCCTCGCCGCGCTCGACCGGGCCGGACTTTCCGACCGGACGGTCGTCGTCTTCCTCTCCGACAACGGCGGCCTGTCGACCTCGGAGGGCCATCCCACGTCGAACGCCCCGCTCCGAGGCGGGAAGGGCTGGCCCTACGAGGGGGGCGTCCGCGTGCCCTGGATCGTCGACGCCCCGGGGGTCACGAAGCCGGGGAGCGTCTGCGCTACCCCGGTGATCACCAACGACATCTACCCCACCCTCCTCGAGCTGGCGGGGCTGCCGCCGAACCCGTCGCAGCACCGGGACGGTGTCAGCCTCGCGCCGCTGCTCCGGGGGGGCGAGCTCGCGCGAGGCCCCCTGTTCTGGCACTATCCGCACTATGGCAATCAGGGAGGCGCCCCGTGCGGGGCCGTCCGCGACGGCGACTGGAAACTGATCGAGTGGTTCGAGGACAATCGACTGGAACTGTTCGACCTCCGAACCGATACCGGCGAGCGTACGGACCTGGCCGGGAAGAACCCCTCCAGGGCCAATGAACTTCACGAGAAGCTAGTCACTTGGCGGAGGCAAGTGAACGCTGTCATGCCCACCCTCAACCCCGAATTCAAGCCCGCTGCGCGGAAGTGAGCATCGAAGGCGTGAAGTTCGCGAGCTTGCCCGCGAAGGCAGGGCACCCGTGGACATGCACAGGGTGCGTGTGCGTCGTACGTCTATCCTGCATTGTCGGCTGGTTATGATTGTTGTTTTAGTGCACAACGCTGAGACAGGCAATTCGGACACCTTTTTCAACTGCAATTCCGACGTAAGCGTCCGGGGCGTCCGGCAGCGAGGGTCAGGTGGGGCCAGGAGAGCCATCGCGAGGCACAGGGGCACCCGTGGACAGGGCACCCGTGGACATGCACTGTAAGCGCAGCGCAATTTAGAGAATAGATCGAGGGCGGCACGCGCAAACATGCACAGCAGGAGCGGCAAGTCACCCTTGGACGAGGCATGCTACAAGCCGCTGACCGATGCCAGCCTTCTTGCTTCCCCTCGCACCTCTTGTCTTACCCAGTTCTGCGCACTAACGATGACAGTACGTCTGCTGCCGCGTTTCTTGCGGTGTCCTTATCTTGACCAGCTCGAATGTCGTCGGGCCGTTTATCATAAGCGACCGTTCTTTGTTCCTATGCGCCCGTCTTTCCAGTGCGTGTCCGCACGTTCCCACGTTCCCCCGCGATCGCCCGAAGCTGCCGCGCCTGCCACGTTCTGACCCGGCCTTCCGCCGGCCGTCCGGTCTGAGTAGAGCGGTTCGCTCGATCTGACCTGGTTTGTGATCGAGACCAACCAGGCCGCCGAGCGGCTGGCCGTCAGGTCGCCAAGGCTGCGGCCGTAACTTTGTTGTGGGCTTATCGCGGAAACAGGTTCGACGCGTCGCGCGAAAGATGCTATGACGCCCATCTTCGAGCGTTGTGTTTCGGGCCGCGGTCCACGATTTTGGTAAAATAACCAGACGGACTCGCTGCGCCACGGTGAAGAAACAGGAGAGCATGGTGATGACGATAGGCTCCTGGCGGATTTCACGGCTCCGATTTTCGGCATGGCTCGTCGGTCTTTCCCTGGGACTGACAGGCCTTTGCTATGGCGGGATCTCTGTGTTCACGGCTGACCGCCTGACCCGCGCCACCAACCGTTCCGCCCAGATTGATCCCCAGGATTTGAGCCCGCGTGCCGAGGCCTGGGCCGCGCGCACGTCCGACGGCGTGACGCTCCGCGGCTGGTATTTACCAGCCGATGCGTCCCGGCATTTGATCGTGCTGGTCCACGGCATGTGGAGCTCGTGGGCCGAGATGGCGTCGCTCGGACGCGACTTGAATCAACGCGGGTTCGCCGTGCTGCTCTTCGACTTGCGCGGCCACGGCCAGAGCGATGCCTCGCGGCTTTATCTCGGCCGGCGCGAACGGACGGATATTCGCACCGTGATGCAATGGGGCCAGGACCATGGTTTCACGGCCGACCGGATTGGCTGGCTCGGGTATTCGATGGGGGGCTCGACCATCCTGATGGAGGCGGCACGTAATCCATCGATCCGTGTCGCGGTCATCGATAGCCCTTACGGTAACCTGCCGGAAATCCTCAACCGCGAGCTGAGCAAACACAGCGGTCTGCCAGGCTGCTTCAATCCCGGTATCTTGCTCGCCGCGCGTGCCATTTACGGTGTGCGCACCGACGACCTGGTCCCGATCCGGTACGCGCAGGCCTGGGGCGAGCGGCCCCTGCTCCTGATTCATGGCGAAGCGGATACGCTCGTTCCCGTCAGCCAGGCGCGCGATCTGGCCCGCGCCGCCGGCGCGTCGTGCTCGACCATCCTGCTCCCGGGCATCGATCACGTGCAGGCTTATAACAGCAATCCGAGGGCCTACGTGCGGCGCAGTCTCGGAGTTCTTTCGCGAACATCTCGGCTCGTGAGCCGCGCCTCATCATCCCGAAGATCAGACGTCTGACCTCGATCTTACGCGGCATGGCCCGAAGTCAGGTCGCAAGGTTCCGCACGAAAACCCGCTAATAGATTGGCCGAAACGAGCCTCCATTTAGGCGGATAACAGTATGGCCCAACTTCGGACTATCCACCGTGAGAGCGTTTCACCGAGGTTCCTCCATGTCGCGCTCACGGTTCTCAGCCTCGGACTCAGGCTGGCCGGCACGCCATTAATGGGAAGAGACGGGGTCGATTGCCACGAGTCTGACGATTCCGCGGCGTCAGGTGGCGATTGAAGCTGCCGACCAGCAAACCTCCGCGCGGAACACGTCTTTACCATGCGACACACCGGATCAATGAGCCGACCGCATCCGAGACAGCCGTCGCGAGCACGTTTTCCCACCAGACAGTCATGCCCCATCCTGACCCGACGCCCCCGGAATTCGGTATTTGGATGATTGCGCGGGAGACATCGGGGCTAGCGAGGTGAGCGTTCGATAGCCCACGCTTCGCCCAGTGTCCGCGCGCCGGGCGCGACGCGTTGAATACCGAATCCGACCAGGCAGAAGACGATCGCCGTGACCATGGCCGCGAGCCAGGTCCGCCGCAACACTCCTTTCGTCCAGTGAGCCGATTCACCGGCACTGTACGCCCGCGACATCGCGCCCAAGAGGACCCCGTCCACCAACAATTCCGCCAGGAGGGCGGGCGAGGTCAAAACCAGGTAGGCACTGACGATCAGCGTGCAAATCGCGGCGATGAGCACCAAGACCGCGATCACGCCGAGCCCTTCGCCGATGTCGCCCACGTCGAAATACCCATTGAAACCCGTTGAAGCGGTTCGGGTTTTTTCAGGATCGGAGCGCGGTTCATCGCCCTTCATCGCGGCGATTCCCACGGCGGCGTCGGGGACAAAAAAGAGGCCCTCCCGGTCTTCCGATAACGCGACCGCCGACGTTTGGTGTCGGTGTAGCCATCCCCATAGCAATCCAACAAATGTCGTATAGGCGAATCCCACCGCCAGCGGATAACGGAGAAACATCCGATCCACCCCCAGGTGAACCATCGCGATTGACGCCAGGAACCCAACCGCGAGAGTGACCGTCAGGATGCCGAACATCGCCAGCCGCGGCTGCCCTTGCTTTTCGAGGTACTGGCGAGCGTGCTCTACGAGCCGAGATCGTTCATTGAGCTTATGCATGATGATGTTATCCGAGATGCATTGTCGCTATTCCGCCGGGCAGAAAACCGTCGCCATCAAAAACGCCACCCCGTCCCAATATCCCTTCGCTCGCCTGAACGGATTATTCTTGCATCCACACAGCGGTCTGTCGACTTACCGCAATCCCGGCCTCTTCCTCGTGACCTGTGCCATTTTGCGGTGTACGAACGGACGACCCATTCGGTACGCACGAGTTCCACGCGGCACGCCCCTGCTCCTGATTCATGGCGAGGCCGAGTCGCTCATCCCCGTCAGCGAGGCGCACGATCCGGCCCGTGATGTTGGCCCCTCATGCTCGACCATGTTGCTCTCTGGCGACGATCACGCGCAGGCGTTCAACGGCAATTCGTCCGCGCACGTGGAATTCATCCGCATTCTTTCGTGAGCACGTCAGTTTCTGATCCATGTGAAAATCCGCGTGAATCGCAAGGCTGCGGCATGCTCTTACGGAAATAAAAAAGCCGGTCAGGCGAAGGCCGCCTGGCCGGCTACGGTGTTCACGTGATTCGCGAAGTTCAGGCTACCCTGATCGATCAGGGCCCGAGGCCGCCGTGAACGCGATAAGGCGTCATGTGCGACGGTTGATCGAGGAGCCAGAAGCGCTCCCATTCATCGCCGGCCTGGCGGAGGTTTTCTGAATCAACGAGCAATTCCTCGACGCGCCTGGGTTTATAGGCAGCGTAGTGCGGCAAGGGGACCGGGGCGCATCCCTCGAAGACCGCAAGGGACGCGACCGTGATCGCCAAGGCCGCGAACAGTTTCCGCATGTCGGGCTCCTCCCGTCTAGGTAACCGCGCGGATCAGTTTACCCGGGCACTCCTTGCTCGGGCCTGATTCGGGGACTCGCGCCCAGGGGAGAAAAACTCCCTGGTTCGAGTGAGATTCCGTTGCCAGTATCGGTGGAATCGTGACCGTCGGGTGAGCCTGCGACATTGAACCAGAGGATTACAGCAACAATCCATCGCCGCGGGCCCGTTGACTCGAAAGCTTGGGGGGCCTGGCGAAGCAACGTCGTTTGGTCACGCCGGCTCGTGCTCAGTCGACAGCGTTTGCGGCTGAGGTTCGGAAACCGGTTCGACGGGTTCGTTAAGTTCTAGATCGGCATCCGAGTCTTCTTGCAACAGGGGAAGTTTTGACGGATCGATCTTTCGAACGAGTTCTTCCATTTCCTTGCCGGGCTTGAACGTCACGACATTCTTCGACGGAACATAAACCTTATCGCCCGTGCGCAGGATTCGCGCCTTGCGCGGAGCCCGCTGTTTGACTTCAAAGACACCAAAGTTTCGGAGCTCGATGCGTGATTCAGAGACAAGCGTCTGGATGATCGCATCAAGAGTTCGCTGAACGATATCCTTGGTCTTGAGCTGGGTCAGACCGAGGTCTTCTGATATCTTTTTGACAATTTCTTTCTTCGTCACGATGGCAATCTCCACGGATTCGTGGTCGGCCCGGTGCGGGCAGCGAATGGCTCAAGTGTATTGGTAGCTTGGAGTAGTGTCAATACGGCAGCGTCCTGCGCCTCCCGAATTCGTCGGGGACGAGCCGCCAGAAGTCGAATCAACGTGTGCAAAAGCGATCAGATTTGACCTCCTGGAGTATGTTGAACCATTATCACGAGTCGCCCATCGATCCGTATGGCAGCCGGCCGTTCGTGAAAGCACGTCGTGAGAGTCGCCGTTCAGGGGCAAGCGAGGTCAGGCTGAGTGAATGAGATCCGACCCTGCGCCACGGCTTCATCAAGATGGCGATGAAAGGGCGCGTAATTCCAGGCGAGGCCGTACCTGGCGGTCAGAGCTTTGAGCTTCGTGATATAGCGTTCGGACAGGCCACTCGCGTGTTGCTCGTAATGGGGATCGCAGAAATAGACGCGGCAGCCGAGCGGCCGGCTGTCACGCGCCGTGCATCGCCCTTTCGCGTCTTGCCACGGACAGGTGTCTCCCTGGTCGAGCGGGCGCTCTGGCCGATGGTTACCGGCCAGAAGCAGGTCTATCTCGGGCGTGGAAACGAAAAGCGTATGGCCGTATTCCTTGAATCGGCAGCAGCGGCCGCTGAGCTCGCACACAGGGGCGAGGCGGGCCACTTCGGCGTCGAGCTCGCGGTAGAGCGCGTGCAGCTCGGCCAATGCGCCGGGATCAGAATGCGTGTCATCCGCTTCACTGCCGCGCATGTGATCCGTTATTCCGGGGTCTTCGTGAGAGACGATACGATTTCTTCTACCGTGTACAGACGGCCCTCGCCCGATCCGGGGCAGATCGTACGGGTGTAATTCCAATCGTCGGGCGTTTTCACATTCTCGGGCCAGAACGGCCAAGTTCGGCACTGGATGGGTCTCGCGGCGTAGACCGTGCAGCCAGCCGTTTTGTCCCAGAAAATGCAATCACCGCCCGGCTTCTCGATCAGGCTGTAACGATCTCCAACGCGGCGAACGAATTTCGTGGAGAATTGCTCGAGCGTCTCGCCGCGAAACTCGGCAAGCCGCGCGATCTCCTCGGGTGTGACCCAGACGTAGCCCGGAGCCCCCGTACAACAGGCCCCGCACTGCGTGCACGTGAAAGCCAGGCCGTCGCGATACCAGGGTTCCGTTGATCGCTTGCGCTTGCTCATCGCGACTCTTACCATACTCCGCGAGGGTTCGATCGATCACCGTGACGACTTACTTTAGCGGCCCAAATCAGAAGTGGCAACCCTGTCGTTCCAAACTGCTGTAAAATCAGGATTTGTGAACGAACCTGACCAGAAGATCGTCAAAAAAACGACGACAGCACGACCCCGCGCGACTCACGCTTTCGGTTCGACCGTTACGAATCGAATGGTACGCTGGCCCGCCATGATTTGTCAGCCGCCAATCGAGTGCATCAATCTCTCGGGCTGGATGAATCGGGCGGTGTTGATTTCGTGGCCCTCCCACTTGGCGTTCACGCATTCACGAATGGCACGGGCGATCTCGGCGTCCGGGGTGTCAGTCGCGCGCAGCATCGGGCGGATATCGGTTTCCTCGAGCGCGAACAAGCAGTTGCGCAGCTTGCCGTCGGAGGTGAGTCGGATCCGATCGCAGCTCATGCAAAATGGCCGGCTGATCGAAGCGATGAACCCGACGCGGCCAAGGCCGTCGGCGTAATCATAATCGAGCGCAGGCGCGCGCGGATCTTGACCCGGCGATGGCACGAGCGGGCCGATCCCCTGCGTGAGCATTTCGACAATGTCCGACGCGAACAAGACCTTCTCTCGCTCCCAGTGGTGGCCCGCGTCGAGGGGCATGTATTCGATGAAGCGCAGCTCCAGACCATGCTCGCGCGCGAATGCGGCAAGGGGAATCACATCATCGTCGGTGATGCCGCGCATGGCGATCGCGTTGACTTTCACGGGGTCGAATCCCGCGGCTTTCGCGGCGAGAATACCTTCGATCACCTGCTCGAAGCCCGTCCGGCGCGTCAGTTTCTGAAACTTGGCCGGGTCCATCGTGTCGAGGCTGATATTGATGCGCTTGAGGCCGGCGTCGCGCAGGGCCTGCGCCATTGGAGCGAGCAAGATCCCGTTGGTCGTGAGCCCGACATCGTTCAGGCCCTCGATGGCCGACAGCTTCGTCACGAGCGTGGGAATGTCGCGGCGCACCAGGGGTTCGCCCCCCGTGAGCCTCACCTTTTTGATTCCCAGACCGACGGCGATCCGGGCGACACGTTCGATCTCCTCGAAGGTCAGAAGTGCCGACCGGGGGAGGAACTCGACCTGCTCGGGCATGCAGTAGACGCACCGGATATTGCAGCGGTCGGTCACGCTGATCCGCAAATTGGTATGCGGCCGGCCAAAGGAATCGATGAGCGGGAGCGTCGGTTCGGCCATGGTGTTCTTCAAGATTGTCGCGGGATCAAAAGCGATTCGTTGGTGGCATTATATCGGACCGCGATGGTTTTTGCGTCGCGTCGCGTCGCTTTTGAGCGCTCAGGCGGGACGCACGCCCGGGTGAACCCACTCTTCCTGGCCGTCGGCCCATCGTTCCTTTTTCCAGATGGGCACGACCTCCTTGAGCGTATCGATGAGCCAGCGGCAGGCCTCGAACGACTCGCTGCGATGGGGGCAGCTCACCGCGACGACCACGCTCACTTCCCCGAGGGCAAGCTCGCCGACCCGGTGCGCCAGCACCAGCTCGATCACCGGCCAGCGGCGCCTTGCCTCGGCCTCGAGCTCGGCCATCTTCTTGAGAGCCATTTCGGGATAAGCCTCGTAAGCCAGGGCGACCGTTTGCCGATTGCCGGTCATCTCGCGTACCGTGCCGAGAAACGTGCACACCGCACCCGCCTGATAGGAGCGTACGCGGTCGGTGATCCGGGCATGATCGAGCGGTTCGGCGGTGATTTCGATCATCGCGGGAATGATCCTTGATCCAGGGAGAATCGCGCGTGGAACGCGGCCGCATTCGCCGCGCCGCGGAGGCCCCCGCCGCTCACGGGCGGAATGACCGCGAGCCGCGAGCCGGGCGCGATGGGCGTTTCATCATCGGCATATTCTTCATTAACGGCGATCAAGGCGGTTTGAAGCAAGGGCCGCAGCGCGGGTATCTGGTCGCCCAGCGCGACCCTCAGCTCGGCCACCCGGGAGCCCGGGTCAAGCTCGATCTCGTGCTCGGCGCACCCCGCGCGTTCCTTCGCCAGTGCGAATAACCGAACGCCCACGCGGAACCGCGCCGTTGGCCTCAACCGCCAGTTTTCGAGGTCGGCCGGCGTGTCGAGATCGGCCAGGACGGCGGAGCCCGGCATGGGAATCTCCGAGACTTTCTCGGCATACCGCGCCACGAGCGCATTGACTCCAGTGCCGGGCGGCAAACCCGAAATTTCGACGGCCAACGTCCACGGCAAGATGATCGGGTGGCCGCGTCGACCGTCATACGTCGGGATCACGATCTGATCGGGCTGACGAGCCGCCTGCCGCACGATCGTTTCGACGATCCGTGAGCTGAGCCCCGGATAGTCAGCCGGGGTGAGAAGTACCGAACGAGGGGGTTCACCGCGGGCCAGCGTCGCGAGCCCGACCTCGATCGAGTCACGCATCTGGGCGGGCCGCGCGGCCGGCACGACCACCTCGGCCCCCGCGCGTCGCGCGAGGTTGGCGATGTCTGGCCCTTCGGGTGCGTCGGCCGGGGGGACGATCACCACCACGCGTTCAACCTTGCCCGAGCTCAGCGCGCTGACGACGCGTTCGATCAAGCTCTGCCCCTCGAACTGGACGAGGAGCTTGGGCTCGCCCATGCGCGTGCTCGACCCGGCCGCGGGCACGATGGCCGCGATCATGGCTGGCTCGCAACCGGGCTGGCCACCCGGCTGGCCGCAGGTCGGACCGTGCTTCCGGCACCATCCCTGGTCGACTGCGCCGCCAGGGCGGTCGGCGAGCCCAGATTCCGCCGCGCGATCAGTTCGGCGACGATACTGACGGCAATTTCAGCCACCGTCTGCGAGCCGATATCGATTCCGACCGGCGCCGCCACCCGCGCCAGGTCGGCGTCGGCGATGCCCGACTCTCGCAGGTTCTCGAAGATCAGGCGGATCTTGCGCCGGCTGCCGATCAGGCCGACATACGCCGCGGGCGTCGGCGCCAGGCGCGCCAGGGCTTCCTGATCGTGGCCGTGTCCGCGTGTGACGATCAATGCATATGTATGGCGATTGATTTCCAGCTTGGGCAACATCTCGTCGATCGGCCCGACGATGATGCGCTGGGCGTTGGGAAACCGTTCGCGGTTGGCGTACTGGCGGCGATCATCGACGATCCAGACGTCGAAATCGACCTGGGCGGCGAGATTGGCCACGGCCTGGCCGACGTGCCCGGCGCCGACGACGACCAGGCGGATTCGCGGCCAGTTGGGCAGAAAGGCGATTCCCCGGTGGACCGAAGGCTTGGGCCGTTCGGCTGGTGCGATCATCTGGGATTCGATGGCCCCGGGCATCGCGGCGGCCGGCGGCCATGCCGAGCGCAAGTGGCCATCGCCGTCGAAAAGGAAGCGCGCTCCGGCGGCGACACCGCCGCCCGCCTGGTTTTCGTCGATGACGACGGCCTCGACGAATCCGCGCCCCTGCTCGAGTGCGGCCGCCAGGGCACGCCAGAAATCGAGCGAGCCAGGGCCGCGCAGAGACTGGGTGATGATCACCATCTTGCCGCCGCATATCAAGCCGTCGGCCCAGGCATAGTCGTGGTCGAGGACGAACGTATGAACGGTCGCGAATTCTTCACCGATATGTTGAATGGCCTTCTGCTTGACCTCGTTTTCAACGCATCCCCCGCCGAGCGTGCCAGACTGGCCCCCGTCGGGGTCGATGATCATCATGGCCCCGGCCTTCTGGGGCGTCGAGCCACGCGTCTCCACCACCTGGCAGACGATCAATTCGCGGCCGCGCTCGAGGGCGCTTATCATGTGATGGACCAGGTCGCGCATACGGCTTTCATCCAGCGGTCGGATTGGTCGAGGCACTCGGTCGCGTGATGCACACGCGATATTGCCAGGCTATCGCTTCGGCACGGCCCGGGCAATGGCGTTGCCCGCGCTTGTGCGTGCCCGGATCACGCCGGAGCGATGGCCATACCCGTCGATTGATCAAACCAGCGCGCGTGGTCGAGGTCGAGAAAAAGGCTGACGGACTGGTTATCCGCAACCGGCTGACGCGCCGGCAGACGGGCCGTCAGGCGATGCGGACCGAGCATCAATGTCGCCAGCACTTCGGGCCCGTTGAACTCGAGCCGGCGAATTCGAGCGACGAGCTTGGCGCGTGCAGGCGTTTCGTCCGTCGCGGAATCGATTGCTCCGACCGTGATGGCTTCGGGCCTCAGGCCGAGGTCGAAAAGCCGGGTGGTCCCCTGCCAGCCGTCCGGAAGCTTTTCAGCGCTCGATGTCCACGCGAAGGCGTGATCGGCGGCCAGGGGAATGACCTTGATGGCGTCGTCCTGGCGCTCGATCTGACAGGGGATGATGTTCATTGAGGGAGTGCCGACAAACGTCGCGACGAAGCGGTCGGCCGGATGGTCGTAGATCGTGCGGGGCGGGGCGCACTGGAGCAGCCGGCCTGCTTTCAAGATGGCGATGCGCTCGCCCATCAGCATGGCCTCGGCTTGATCGTGCGTGACATGGATCAAGGTCGTCGCAAACTTTCGGTGCAGCTCGATCAATTGCTCGCGCAGGCTGGCCCGCAGCGGCGAGTCGAGGTTCGAGAACGGCTCGTCCAGCAAGATGACGCGCGGCTCGCGTACGAGCGCTCGACCGATGGCGACGCGTTGCCGCTCGCCTCCCGAGAGTGCGCCGGCCGGCGCGTCAGCAGTTTATCAAGCTCGAGAATGCCGGCGACCGCGTTGACCTTGCTCCTCGCCTGCCCGCGGGCGATTCCGCGCTCGCAGGCCGAATGCCAGGTTGTCGAGCACCGATAAATGGGGATACAGCGCCGGGTTCTGAAAGACCATGGCGACGTCGCGCCTGTGCGGCGCAACCTTCGTCATTTCTTGACCGTCGAACCAGATGCTGCCGCCGGTGGGCGTGTCGAGGCCGGCGATCATTCGAAGTAACGTGCTCTTGCCCGACCCGGAAGGCCCGAGCACGACGAGCAGCTCGCCGCTGGGGATCGTCAGATCGATGGGCGCGACGGCCGCAGTTCCGCCCGGAAAAACCTTTTCGAGCTGTCGGAGCTCAATTTGAGCCAATGCAAACCTCGTGCTTGAAAGGCGTTCCGCCGGAGGCGATCCCATTGTCGGCCACGGTGAGCTCGGCGCCAGGAGCCATCGCCCCACTCCCAGGCCGCTTTGATATGGTGACCAGAAACCCCCGCGCACCGCAACGGGACGCGACGGTGCGACGCAAGAAGCGATCGTTGTCACATCGTGCCGCCCGGAAGGGGGCAGTCAGGTATCAGCCCCGATCACGGTCCCCGGGAAGTCGAGAAACGTGAGGGGACAATTCGCCCGAACGGCACTTCGCTGTGTCGGCGCAACGGCGCCCGTCGGTTCACTCTCACTTGCCCGGGCGTTCTCTTTGCTGCACAATGTCTACATACGAAACTCGCCGATCGATCCCGCGGCCTGCGTCGATGTGTTTGGCCGCGCCAGCCAGTCCGCGGAAACGCTCCTATGCCCCTGTCGTCAAATACGTTGCTCGCACGCGCCAGCGCCGTTTATTCCGCTCGGTTGAGCCTGGCGTGTCTGGTCTGGCTTCTATTGATCGCCGGTTTGATCGCCGGCGACAAACCGAGGCCGCCGGACGACGTGGCCCCGCCCGAGACCTTTTCGCGCGAGCAACGCGAGCACTGGGCCTATCAGCCCGTCAAGCGCGCCGGGCCGCCCGCGGTCAAGGAGTCGGGTTGGGTCAAGAACCCGATCGACCGGTTCATCCTGGCCGAGCTCGAGAACCTGGAGATGCCCCACGCGCGTCAGGCCGATCGCGTGGCCTTGATCCGCCGCGTTTCGTTCGATCTGATCGGCTTGCCCCCTTCGCCGCGCGAGGTCTCTGATTTTGTCGGCGATGAACGCCCCGACGCCTATGAGCGTCTCGTCGACCGGCTCCTGGCGAATCCGCACCATGGCGAGCGCTGGGGACAGCACTGGCTCGACCTGGCGCACTATGCCGATTCCAACGGCTTCGAGCTTGACGCCGAGCGGCCCGATGCGTGGCGCTATCGCGACTGGGTCGTGGGCAGTCTGAACGCTGATCTTCCGTATGACCGATTCCTCGCCTTGCAGATCGCCGGTGACGACCTGGCACCAGACGACCACCGCGCTTTGATCGCGACCGGCTTTTGCCGGTGCGGGCCGCGCGAGGTTGTCGGCGGCAACGTGATTCCTGAAGTCAAACGCCAGTCCGAGCTGACCGAGATCACCGGCACCGTCGGGTCGGTTTTCCTCGGCCTCACAATTGGTTGTGCCCGCTGCCATGACCACAAATTCGACGCGATCCCGACGACCGACTATTACCGGCTCCAGTCATTTTTTGGCGCGTCGGAATTGACCGATGTGCCGATCGCCGCCGACAAGGACCAGAAGGACTACGCGGCCGCCGAAAAAGTCATCGCGGCGAAGGTGGCGCCGCTCAAGAAAGCGCTTGCCGAGCTCGAGGCTCCTTATCGTGCGACGCTCAAGGGTCTGAAGCTTTCCAGGCTCAACTCCGAGGAAAGCGCGGTCCTGAAAATTCCCGAAAAAGAGCGGTCGCCCGCACAGAAGAAGCTGGCGGCCGGACTCGAAGCGTCGTTACGCGTGACGTGGGAAGACGTCGCGGCCGCCGTTGCCCGGAATCCCGCCGACCATACGCGCCGTGAATCACTCAAGCGCCAGATCCATGACATCGAGCGGACCGCGCCCGGCCGCCCGCGCAGGCGATGGCCTTGATCGATCACAAATCGAAGGCGGCCGATACGTTTGTATTGCGTCGCGGCGACTACAAGATGCGCGGGCCGAAAGTCAACCCGCGCCCGCCCGGCGTCTTGTTGGCAACCCAGCGAGGGACGTCGTTCCCAGGGATGATCGAGGGCAAAGGCGATAAAACCGGCCGTCGCGCGGCGCTTGCCAGGTGGCTGATCGACCCTGCCAACCGGCTCACAGGCCGGGTGATCGTCAATCGGCTCTGGCAATATCATTTCGGTCGCGGGATCGTGGCGTCCGCCAGCGACTTCGGCGTGCGCGGCGAGCCGCCATCGCATCCCGACTTGCTCGACTGGCTCGCGACCGAGCTGGTCAGACAGGGATGGCGGCTCAAACCGCTTCATCGCTTGATGGTCACGTCGGCAACTTATCGACAGTCGACAAGAGCCGACGCCAGGCTCGCGGCCGACGATCCCGAGAACACGCTTTTCGGTCGGATGAATCGCCGCCGCCTCGATGCCGAAGGAATTCGCGACGCGTTGCTCGCTGTCTCCGGCGAGCTCAATACCAAACTCGGCGGGCCGGGCGTGATCGCACCTCTCGAAAAAGAGGTCAAGGACCTGATCTTCACCGAGGCCGAGGTCGTCGATTTGTGGCCCGTCGATCCTGATCCGACGGAGCACGCGCGGCGTGCCCTCTATCTCTTCCGCAAGCGCAACGTTCGCTACCCGCTCATGGATGCCTTCGACGCGCCCGATACCCAGAGCGCGTGCCCGCGCCGAGCCACGAGCACCCATGCGCTTCAGGCCCTCACACTGCTGAACAGCGATCTCGCCGCGGGCCGCGCGAGAGCCCTGGCAAAGCGCATCCAGAGTGAGGGTGGAGCGACCGTCGACGACCGGATTCGCCGGGCCTACGAGATCGTGTTCGCGCGGGCTCCCGGGCCGAAGGAAGTGGAGCGCGCCCGGTCGTTCCTCACCTCCCAGACCGGAAAAATTCGCCATGAACGGCCTCAGTCGTCGGCCGTCGCCGGCTGTTCTCCGACAGGGACCAGCATCGACGAAGGCGCCTGGATCGATTTCTCCCTGGCGCTCGTGAACAGCAACGAATTTCTCTACGTGCCTTGAGGTATTTCGAGTCAGCAAGCCCTCTGGTTGCTAGCCTTCAATGGGTAGACAAAACGTGTTGACAGCTACTGCCGCGACATCCCAGGCGACACTGGTCGACCAGCCGCGTACGCTAGTCGATCTCGTGGACGCTCTGGGTGGCATCCCGCTCGAACGAATCCTGATCGACCCCCCGCCCGGAACGGCGACGGAGGCCGACCTCCTCGTTGCGGAACAGCGATACGACCGGCTTTACGAGCTTGTCGACGG
Organism: uncultured Planctomycetota bacterium; assembly: GCA_963818265.1. Lineage (GTDB taxonomy): Bacteria > Planctomycetota > Planctomycetia > Isosphaerales > Isosphaeraceae > CAWFRS01. Next base: position 435,849 of record CAWFRS010000008.1, read on the forward strand.
CGTCCTTGTGGAGAAAGGGATGGGCTTCTCCGAATCCCTGATTGCGATTGTGTTCATCGAGCTTCTCCGCAAATTTACCGTTCGGAAGTAACCTGGGCATTGTCTCGGGTGCTGACGGGACGATGCGGCTCTTCGCGGGAATCGTTCGCATACCAGACGTGGCCTTCATCTCGTGGGATCGACTTCCAGGGCGGCAGACTTCCCAAAGAGCCCATTCCGTCGCTTGCACCTGACCTGGCCGTCGAAGTACTCAGCGTCTCGAACACGCGCGGTGAAATGTTACGTAAGCGGCGCGAATATTTTGCCGCCGGGGTACGCTTGATCTGGGAGGTCGATCCACGAGACCGTGTCATTTTTGTTTACACGCCCGACGGGTCGATCACGAAACTCAGTGACTCGCAGATCCTCGACGGCGGCGCCGTGCTGCCGGGATTCACCGTCGCGATCAGCGACATTTTCGCGGAGCTTGACCGCCACGGCTGATCTCGATATTGCGACAATCGACGCGGACGATTCGGTCAGCCATTCTTCAAGGTAGCACGACATGACACCGAACCCCCTGCACCGCCAGTGTCCCGGCCCGCTACCCTTTGCTCCGCGGAGCCGCCGTGAGTTCCTCAAGGCGGCTGGGTGCGGTTTTGGACTGCTCGGCCTGGCTGATCTCCTGGCACGTGAGGCGTCGGCCGGGGCCGCGCCAGGACCGCTCGCGCCGCGCCCTGGTCACTTACCTGCGAAGGCCAAGCGGTGCATCTTTCTGTTCATGACGGGCGGCCCCAGCCAGATGGACATGTTCGACCCCAAGCCGCTCTTGAACAAGCTCGATTCGCAGCCCCTGCCGCCGAGTTTCGGGCAGATTCACAGCCAGTTCCTCGAAGCCGACCCGCTCTGCCTGGGGAGCCGCCGCAAGTGGGGTAAGTACGGCCAGTCGGGCATGGATATGTCAGACCTGGTGCCTCATTTGCACGCGCATGCCGACGATATCGCGCTTTTGCGATCGTGCTATGCCGATAGCGTGATCCATGCGCCGGCCATGTACCAGATGACGACGGGCCGCGTCATGATGGGGTTTCCCAGCCTCGGGAGCTGGGTCACTTATGGCCTCGGGTCGGAAAGTGACAATTTGCCCGCCTATGTCGTGATGACTCAACCCGAGGGAACGCCCGAGGGGGGCGCGCCCTGCTGGGGGGCGGGCTTCTTGCCGGCCCATTTTCAGGGGACGCTCTTTCGCAGCGGGCCCGCGCCGATTGTGAATCTCGAGCCGCCCGCGGGGGTGTCGCTATCGCGTCAGCGCGGGATGCTCGACCTCTTGAAGTCGATGAACGAGCAGGAGCTCGATCCCGCCGATACCGAGCTCTCGGCGCGAATCGCCAGCTACGAGCTGGCGTTCCGGATGCAGAGCACGGCCCCCGAGGCCGTCGACCTGTCGCGTGAGTCGAACGCGACAAAAGCGATGTACGGCCTCGATGACGCGCGAACGGCCGAATTCGGCACCCGCTGCCTGATGGCGCGCCGCCTGGTCGAGCGGGGCGTGCGGTTCGTCCAGCTCTACTCGGGTGGCGGGCCGGTGGCCGTGCAGTGGGATGCTCATGACAACCTTGACGCCAACCATGAAAAAATGTGCGGCATGACCGATAAGCCGGTGGCCGCGCTACTCGCCGATCTGAAGCGCACGGGCCTGCTGGAAGACACGCTGGTCGTCTGGGGGGGCGAATTCGGACGCACCCCCGTGCGTCAGGGGGGCGGCCGCGGCCGCGATCACAATGCGACCGGATTTACCATGTGGATGGCCGGCGGCGGGGTCAAAGCGGGCGCGACCGTTGGTGCCACCGACGAGGCCGGGCTGATGGCGATTGAAGACCGCGCCCATGTCAACGACATCCACGCCACGATTCTTCACCTGATGGGGCTCGACCACAAGCAGCTTACGTTCTTGCACAATGGCCGCGACGAGCGGCTCACCGACGTCGGCGGCCATGTGGTCAAGAAGCTGCTGGCGTAGTCAACCCGTGCTCACCGCTCGGTCGGGCGTGCGATCGTCGTGCGCGATCAATGCCGGCTCTCGTTTTTCATTTCAGCGCTTGTTTTTCGACTTCACGCCGGCCGGCAAGCGAAAAAGCATGTCGCCGGGCTTGCGTGGATCGTAACCGGCGTCAAGTTTCGCGTGGTCGTCCTTGCCATCGTTTCCGACCACGTAGATCACAGGCTGCCCGTCGAGTGAAGTCAGCCGGATGGGCTTGCCGTCGTAGGAATCGACCGGAACGTTCTTGAGTGGCGAGCCTTTGATCACGGATGCCAGGTCGGCCGGCGTGCCTGAGTGCGTAAGCTGCCAGCGGCGAAGCGCGGTGAGAGCTTGCGATGCGTGCAGCATCGCCGTCGCGCGTGCGCAGGCCGTTGCGAAAGGTTCCGGAGCCATCATCGATTGCTTGATGATCAGGGTCAGGATGTCTTCGCCCCTCGGGCCCTTCACGGAGCTGATGCGTTTGACCCGTTCGGCGCACGGAATCGCCGACAAGTTGAGCAGCGAGCCGTAATACCGGCTCATCTCGCGAACCACGGCGAGGATTCTGGGCGTCGACAGATGGGCGAGCTCGGCGTCGGCGTCATCGGGAACCGACAGTGCGCCGCCGGGCATCCCCATCTGGGTCATGTTGAGCATGCTTTTTGTCACGGACTCGCCACGTTTGACGCCAAGGTGGGCGGCGATCACGTCCTGGTGGCGAGTCAGCTCGCGGATCGTGACACGGTTCGACACATAATCGCCGCGCAGGCCTTCGGTATACGCATCCATTAATTTTGACTCGTGCGCGACTAGCAGCTTGAGCAGCCGATCACACTGGTTGACGCCCAGAGCGCCTGCCGCAAGGAAGGAAGTGTTGATGTCCGTACACACCAACTGTGTGATGGCCGTGACCACCAGCTCGGTCATCATATACCCGCGCGGTTGCAGGTCGCGGATCAGCCGCAGCATCATTTCAATATCATTGAGCGCCCTGTCAAGATCGCCGCGGTCGACGGCCAGTTTGACGTCCAGCGACGTGATCCGAGCGACCTCGCGCGCGGCCTGTACGTGCGGCAGCGTGGCGAGGATGTCCAGACCCGGCTCGAACACGCAGCGGTCGCGGCGCTGGGCTTCGGCGAGCTTGCGAAAACCCGGCTCGAAGAGCTTGACCACCTCGGCGATCGCGGCCGGCGATACGGCACTGCTGTCGCTCGCCATTTTCTGCGCCAGATCGTAATAGCGTTTGTGTCGAACCTGAGCAACCTGCCGTCGTTTCTCGGTCGCTTCGCCCGGCGGAAAACATGTCGCCATCTCGTCGTTGAACTCGAAGAATGCGTCGAGGTACAAGGGCGCGGCGTTCTGATCGCGTGGAACCGTCTGGAAGAACTTCTTGAGGTCAAAAGGGTTGTCCGTTTCGAGACCGTCGGGCAGCTTCGTCACGGCGCCGGGGAGTCGAGGAAAAGGGCCACTATCAGTTGAGCTCTTGTGCCGCGGCGCTCCTGGGCCTGAACCGCCAGCGCACAGAGCAAGACGCTGATCGCGGCGCGCAACGAGTGTTCAAACTGTGTCACTGCAAAACAAGATCTGATGATACAAAACATCGCGGTATCCTCTGATGGAATTATGGGATCGTCGCATACGGCGGCCGGCCTCGTGGGCCGAGCGCCTTTGCGTTGGATCGATCAATCATGATGTGGAGCACGATCGTAACCTCGGTATGACAGCGGGAGCCTCGCGAGCGAGCCATCGTTACGAGTACAGGCCCGGATTCAGCGGCCGTTCGCCATGACGCTGTGGAATCCGCGGATTCGACTTTCCGAATGAATGTAAAGCAGTCGCTGGCCTACCGCCATGAGTGACCGTTGCTAACGTCGGCTGGCTCATGCGCGCTGATTTCGCCCGTCATCAACGCTGCGCTCAGCGTTGCTCGGATCGAAGCCGGTCCGCGTGCGATGATCTCAGATCGCCAATCAAGCCGGCAACGCACGGGACCGCGATCAGGAGTGATGCCACAAAGAAGCCGCCATAGATGCCGGCGAAGATGAGGTTGTCGGCTTCGTAGTTGACACCGCGATAGAGCAACGTCTGCGACTGGCGGGCCGGCGCTGGTGACCCCGCTTTCGTCAAGGCCGTGGTGAGCACGCGGCCACGTTCGACGAGCTCGGCGCTCTGGATGTAGTCGCGGTCGGCCGAGTACGAATAGTGCACCTGGTGGCCGACAAGAAGCACGATGACCAGAACGCCGATACTCAGCGTGCCGCCGCCAAACTGCGCGACCTCAACGAATGGGCGGATCCTGGCTTCCTGGTCGGGATCACGACTGGCGTGACCGGCCATCGATAAGAGCACCATGGCACTGCCGAAGCCCATGAGAAACCGCGGCATGGCAAGCTGCCAGTGCTGGGGCGCGGCGAACCAGTTGAACTCGACCGAGTTGAGTACTTGCCAGTAGGGCCAGTTGAGCGTTCGCTCATGGGATATCGCCATGCCGCCCGCGAGCACGATGAGTCCGACAATCGCCCCGCCGTAGCCCGGAGACCGGCCCGACCAGATGAACCGGCCGACGGCCAGCGCGGCCGCCGCGCCGATCGAGAGCGAGATGACCAGCCACGCGCGCATCCAGGGGCTGAAATTGACGAGCAAGCCGCCATAAACGCCGACGTCCGACGCGTTGAAATATTGAACGAAGCCGCCATAGCCAACGAGCAAGAGCCGCGGGAGCGCGTCGCCGAGTGCCCTGAAATCGATCATGGGCCAGGCGATCCAGACAACCCCGCTCAGCGTCAGCCCCATGACGATCAGGGCGCCAATGATATCGGTCGCCTCCAGCCAGCCATGAAGCTGGCCCCAGTGGAAGACATACCACGATGCCAGGGCGCCGATGGCGAGAACCGGTAAATAACCGTTGGGCGCAACCGGTGAGCGGGCCGGCTCGGCCGGCTCGGCGATCGAGAGCACCGCGGCCAGGGCAACGATCGCGAGAATCCCCTCGAACAAGAATCCCCCTTGCCACGTCGACCAGCCCGCGGCATAGCTGGCCCCCGCGATCACCACCGGGCCCGCGGGGGGCAAGATGATTCCCGCCCACGCCGTCTTGGCTCTTCCAGTCGGGCGACTGAATGCGGGGCGCCTCGCGGATCACCATCCCCGCTCCGATACCGGCGATCACCCGGCCCAGATGAAGAGCGCCGAGCGGTGTCGAGTGCAAACGTCCGTTCATCAGCGGCGCCCGCGGCGAGCATGACGAGCCCCACGACGACGGTCGCATAACTGCCAAGGCGTGCGGCGATGCCGGGCGCGGCGAGCAACGTCAGCGTGATCGCCGCAAGGTAAATGGAATGCAGACTGTACCCTTCGGTCGTGACCCAGCCACGCTCCGCATCCATTTCACGAAAGGTCATGGTGTGGCCGGCCGTCGTGAGCCAGACGGCCGCGAGAGCGAACGTCGGCCGCAAGGCCAGTATCGACTCCCACGGCTGGCGCACTATCTTTTCGAGCGAAAGGCCCATGTTAATCCAGACCGTGCAAAAGCTTTGTGCCGGATTCGATCGCGTTGATCCATCCGAGCTCGAAGCCAAGCGCCGTTTGAATGGTGAGGGTCGGCCGCAGCCGTTGCGGCCGGCGCATTGACTCGAGACGGTCAGACAGGTCCTGAAAAATTTGCCTCGCCAGGGCCTCGCAATCGTTTGGCGCGAGGCGTTCCCAGCCGGGCCCGGTGACGAGGATCACCGGAAGACGTGATTCCTTTTCGTATGTGCCAATTCCGTACGGGAGCAACGTGGGAGCAGGCGGCAAGACCTCGACGCGCGAGATGGTGTGCGCGTCGCCCACGCTCAGCGACTCGATCCAGGCGGTGAACGTTCTCCGAAATTCGACCAGGGCGGGGTCGTCAATGCGATCGCGTGTGTAAGCCGGGGGCAATTCGGCGGGACGTTCGGCGAGATCGGTGCGTGAACGCGACGGCGAGCAGCCCGGCGACGAGGCAAACATGAAGAGAAGCAAGAGCAGCGGAATGCCCCCGGCTATCGGCGATTGGGCCTTCACGGATGATGCTCCCGATTCTGCCGTGATGGATCGGCGCGGGGAAGAGCTTGAGTGGTGGTGATTGTGGGATTGGTTGATAACAGAGCGTCCCGACCTGAACACGAAACATATCGCCCGGCTCGAGCGTCGCTTCCTGGCCGCGAATCAAGCCGGCGTAGCCGATGCCGGAAAGCAAGCCCACGCCGGCGCTGCCACCGACAACGGCCGGGTTGTTTGCCGCGAACTGCGAGCCGATGCTAGCCCCCACGCCAAGACCCTCGACCGCGAAGAGGGCCAGCAAAAGGTAGCGTCGCCGCTGCACGCTCAGCCGCCGGTCTTCGAGGTCGAAAATCCAGGGGGCCATGCCGGTGCGTCCGTCGGGAGCCGTCACAAGCTGGCCCAGTCGTAAGGTGATCCGCCCTGGCTTGCTGAAATGCCGCGGGGGCGCGATATTTTCCACCGTGCCGCCTACCAGAACGACGGCCGGTCCGGGTGCGACCACTTCCGCCAGAATGCGATCGCCTTTCTGGAGGGCCGGCCGGCCGTTGAGCAACCGATCGCCCGGCGCGAGACCATCGCACGGGATCACCTGGCGCACGCGGAGGATGAGCTCGCGGCCCGATTGAAGGAGCGTTTCCGCGACAGCGACCGGCGGCGGCTCGGGAGCCGACGAAGCGATTGGCTCCGGCGACTGCGCAGGCGCCCCAGTCACGCTCATCATGAGCACGCCCGCCACGATTGCAACTCGCACTGGCTGGCGGATTCTCATGGTGCCCCTTCTCCCCTGTCGGCCCGGCCGCCATGGCCGTTTTTCGTGAACCATGCGAGAAACTTGTGCCGGTGTGCATGCTCAATGGAATCGTCCGGCATACTCGGCAAATCAACAATCCCCGCCTTCTCAATGTAATCGAGGAGCAGCTCGGTCGTGCGCAGAATATCGAGCCGGGCGAGTTGCAAGTTATACCAGGCCGTCCAGCGATTGGCGTCGGCCTGCAAGAGGCTCACCTCGGCCCCGGTGACGTCGAGCCGAATCACCTGGTGCTCTTGAAAGAGCCGCGCCTGGCGATCGCGAAACTCGATGGCGAGTCGATACTCGGCCTCTTCTTGCTCCCAGTCGCGAACGGCCTGCTGCCACCGGTCCCAGGAATCGCCTGCGTCCTCGGCCGTTTCGAGGAGTGCTTTCTCCAGGTCGATCTGAGAACGAATGACGTCGATCTTCGCCTGCCGCAAATTGGCCCACAGGCCGATGTCGACCAGGGGCAGGTCGTACAGCGTTCCAAAAATCATACCCAGCGCGACGCCGCCATTGCCCGGCGTGGTGTTCTTGAAGCTCATGCTCAGCGGGAGCTGGCCCAGCCCGAGCAGACGCGTCTTATCGCGTGTATTCTGCAGCCGGGCGATGCGCAGGCCGACGATATTGATGCGCACTTCGAGCCGCTGGCGCTTGGCCCGCTCGATGGCCGCCTCACGAGTCGCGGGAAAATCGGGAATCACGGACAGGTCGACCGTGTCCGGATCGAGCAGATCGAACTGGAATGCACTCTCGGGCTCGATCGGGATCGGTCCAATCTCCTGCGGAACCAGGAGCCGGCACTGGTGGAGCACGACGCCGAGCCTGCGCTCTGCAATGCGTGCGTCTTTTTCGAGATTGGTCAGAAACAAACGTGCTTTGCCCAGCTCGACGCTCGCCTGGCTCACCTCGATGTCGTGCGCCTGGCGTTCGCGAAGTTTCCGCTCAATCAGAGCGAGCGTCTGGCCGGCCAGGTCAAGGCCGCTCGATGAGACGCGCAAACCATAGTGAATCTGCTTGGCATTGAAATAGCGCTGCGCCGCCAGTACGGCCTGCGACCGCCGCACGAACTGTTCCATCAAGACCTTGGCGCGAATCCCTTCCTCGGCGATCGGCAGCGCCGTGATATGACCCGACGGGTCGAGCGGTAGAAAGATGTTGACGCGGCTGAGCTGAGCATGATCGAGGCCGGGCTGGCCGACAAACGGCGTGCCGCCAGTGACGTCGGGGAAGATGATGGTTTGACCCACGGGTGGGCCTACGGGCGGCCCGGTCACCCGGTTCAAGCCCACCGCGAGCTGTGGCAAGTTCATGAGCGGCACAAACGACTTGAGCGCTTCAAAGCGTGCCACGGTCGCCGTGCGGACCTGGAGGTTGGCCTGAACGGTCTCCACGTTGCGCAACTCAAGGCGAGCGAATCGGCCAGCCGTAGCGGGCGTCGCGGCGGGCCGTCGGCCAGATCGGCTTCAGCGAAGTGACGCTGGCGACTGTCGCCACCTGGAGTGCGCCAATCGATCATGGTCGGTACGCGGCAGCGGGTCGAGATTGGGAATTGGAGAAAGCGGCTCCTGTGCGGCAGACGCCCCCGACGTCGATCGACACGACGATGGCGGCCGCGACTATCAAGAAAACCCGCCTGCCGAAACCCATACTCTTTTCCTGAAAAAAGGGCGCGATCCGATTCGGTCTGATTCGATCCAATCCCGCGATCACTCCTGCGACGGTATCACCAGATGCGGTCGCTGGCCCGAATCAGGCGTGAGTCGTCGATCCAAACATTGGCCGACATACCGGGCCGGATTCGGTTTTGATAATTGTCGGCTTCCGCGAACCGCACCCGCACCGGCAGGCGCTGGACCACGCGCACGAAGTTGCCTGTCGCGTTGTCGGGCGGGAACAGCGAGAAGACCGATCCCGTGCCCCCCGAGACGCTTTCGACCCACCCGTGAAACGTGCGATCGGGAACGCCATCGAGCTTGATCTCGGCCGGATTGCCGACGCGAACGCGGTTGATCTGATCCTCACGCAGATTGGCGACGACCCAGACGTCGTCAAGCGTCAGCGGCACGATACTCAGGAACGGTTGCTTGGGCGTCAGGATCTCGCCGAGCTGGATCGTGCGCCGGCTGACAATTCCGCCCTGAGGCGCGCGGATGAGGCAGTAGCTCAGATTGATGCGCGCCGCCGACAGCCGCGCCAGGGCCTGCCGCACCTTGCGCTCGACGGCGTCGAGGTCGGCGGTGGCGATGTCGGGTTGAAGCTGAGCGGCCTCGGCCTGCGCGACGGCCCCCTGCTCGGTCTTGACCTTCTGATCGCTCTGTTCGAGCTGTGCGCGTGCGACCTGAAGCTGCAGCTCGCTCGACCCCAGCCGCCGCTCGTCGGCCGCGATGTCGCTGCGCAGCGAGTCAACCTTGGCCGCGGCGTCGCGGTAGGTCGCTTCGCGGTTGTCGCGATCCTGAACCGGTACATCGCCCGACGAGGCGAGTCGCGAAAACCGTCCGAAATAGTCGCGGGCATTGCGTCCGAGCGCCACCAGCCCGGGCATCTGTGCCTTGCGCGAGGCGACGAGCTCGCGTTCTTGCGCATGAATCTGTTCGCGCGATGCCACTTCCGCTTTCGCCGCGTGGCGAGCGCGGTCGGCTTCACCGAGCCGGCCCCTGGCGGCGTCAAGAAGGGCTTTGCGATCTTGTCGGACGAGTCGCACGTTGACCTTGGCCGGACCGGGCCTGCGCTTCAAGCTGCCGCCAGTCGGCCAGCGCCTGATCGACTTCAAGCTGGAGCGGCACCGGATCAAGCTGCGCCAGCGGGTCGCCGGCCTTCACGAGCATGTTGTCATCAGTATAAAGCGCGACGACCTTGCCGCTGATTTCCGACGAGACCGGCGTGATATTGCCGACGACATAGGCATTGCTCGTGCTCACGTGGTAAAGCGACCAGATCCACCATGCCGTCACGGAACCGGTCGTGCCGAGCAGCAAAAGGATCGACACAGTCAGCCGCAGCCGGCTCGAGTGCAGTGGTGACAAACGTGGTGGTGGTGGCAGCGGCGGCCGCGGCGGAGGCGCGGTCGATTCGGGGGCAGCGATGGTGATATCTCGGTCCATTGCAGGATTACCCTTGTCACCGAGACGGCCCGGTTCTGACCCTCTTGCGACGAGCTTGCGTCGATAAAAGTCGCTGCGCCTGGAGGTTGCGGGCTTTACTTGGCGATTCGTACCATCGTGCTGTCAGCAACGAGCCAGGCGCACGTACTATCTTTCGGCAAGCTGTGCGGGTCGTAACGATAAAAACTCCACAAAACGGATGACGGAGCAGAATTCTCGCCCCGCGGATCGGATCGGTCTTGACGTTCAGCCGCGGCCGACGAACGGCATCCTGGTCGCCATCACGTTCATGAACAGGACATTGGCCTCGAGCGGCAGGCTGGCCATGTAGACGATGGCACGGGCGACGTGCGTCACGTCCATGGTCGGTTCGACGGCGATCTCGCCGTCGCCTGGATGACTCCGTCTTTCATGCGTGCCGTCAGGTCGGTTTCGGCGTTGCCGATGTCGATCTGTCCGCAGGCGATATCGTACTTGCGGCCATCGAGGGCCGTCGATCTCGTGAGGCCGGTGATGGCGTGCTTGGTCGCCGTGTAGGGGGCCGAGTTGGGCCGCGGCACATGCGCCGAGATCGAGCCGTTGTTGATGATCCGGCCGCCACGTGGGACCTGAGCTTTCATGATGCGAAAGGCTTCCCGGGTGCAGAGAAAGGCCGCGGTCAGGTTCACGTCGACGACGCGCCGCCAGTCTTCGACGCTCAACTCTTCCAGGGGGACCGCGGGTGCGCCTGTTCCGGCATTGTTGAACAAGACGTCGAGCCGGCCGAACGCCTCGTTCGTCGTCTCGAAAAGGTGACGGACCTGAGCCGGATCGGTGACGTCGGTCGGGAACGGCGATGGCGCGTGCCGCATTCTCGCCCGCGAGCTTCATGGTCTCGGCGAGTGGATCGCTCCGCCGGCCCGCGAGGGCCACCGAGAAGCCTTCGGCCAGAGAGCGCCAGCGCAGCCGCGCGGCCGACGCCCGAACCAGCACCCGTGACAATGGCCGTTTTTGAAATCTTGCTCATGAATCGGATGCCTCGGAACGGAATTTCCGCAAGTCCGTCATCTGGTATTCTGGCTTTCGTGTCGAAAAGAAACGAATCGATTCCGCAAACGCGGCTGACCAGGCTGCCGTGAGACGAAGCCAATGCGAACCGTGGATTCCCTCTCGACTCTCATCCTTATTCTGGCCGTTTCGAGTCTACTCGTGGCCTGTCAGGCACGCCATGCTCATGGTGGCGAGCCGGCGCTCGTTCTCCAAAAAGATCAGGCATCGGCGTTTGCCAAACTGGCGCTCAAGGGCTTGAGCCAGGAGTATCCCAACAAGCCCGAACACGTGCTGGGCGGCCCGGTCGGACGTGCAGTCGCCGCGGGCGCTCCATCCCGCTTTTTTCGGAAGTCTACGACTGGCATTCGTCGGTGCACGGCCACTGGATGCTGGTGCGATTGCTCCGCGTTTTTCCCGACCTGCACGAGGCACCCGCGATTCGAGCGACGCTGACGGCGCACCTTTCTGGCCCGAATCTCAAAGGAGAGGCCGATTATTTCGCCGCAAGGACAGCAAATCGTTCGAGCGTCCCTACGGCTGGGCGTGGCTCCTCAAGCTGGCCGAGGAATTGAACGGCTGGGACGACCCGCAAGCAAAGACGTGGGCCAGTGCCCTGAAGCCGCTTGCCGACGTGATCGTCGTGCGCGTACCTCGAGTTCTTTCCCAAGCAGACCTATCCGATCCGAACGGGCGTGCATCCGAACACGGCGTTCGGGCTATCTTTCGCTCATGATTACGCGCGGTCGGTCGGCCACTCGCCGCTGATCGCACTCGTGTCGAGAGCGAGCGCGAACTATTTTGGATCGGACGCCGGCATCCCGGCCGCATGGGAGCCCGGCGGGGCCGATTTCTTTTCGCCGAGCTTGATGGAAGCCGACCTCATGCGCCGGGTCTTGCCGACGCCTGAGTTTCGCGCCTGGTTCGCCCGATTCCTGCCGCTCGCGAAACAGGGCGAGCCGCGCGCGCTCTTCAGCCGGCCACCGTGACCGACCGCACCGACCCGCAGCTCGTGCATCTCGACGGGCTCAACCTGAGCCGCGCCTGGTGTATGCGGCATATCGCCGCGACCTTGCCGGCGGCGATCCAGCCCGCGCAGCCCTCGAAGAGTCGGCCGCGCGGCACGCCGCCGCGGCGCTCGATCACGTGGCCAGTGGCGACTACGCGGGCGAGCACTGGCTCGCGTCGTTCGCGGTTTATCTGCTAACCGCGCCGCCGAGCCAGTGAAACGCCGCGCGAACAAGCCGGCCCGCGAATCAGGATTGGGTCGGCCTGGCGCGATGCTTGAGCAGCCCGTCGTAGGCGATTCTCGTGAACATGCCGCCGTTGAAGAAGCCTTTGGCCCAGGTCGAGTCGAGGTCCTGCGTGGGCTTGGCCGCAATGGCCTCGTCGATCGTCTTTTTGGCGTCGGCCATCGGATTCAATCGGTCATACAGTGTGACGAGCATCGCGCGGAATGCCGTCAGATCGTCGCGGGTGCCAAGCGGCCCGTGGCCCGGAATGATCTTTGTCTGCGGTCCGGCGAGCTTGAGAATCCGGTCGGCCGCGGCGATCATGCCGCCGATCCAGCCGTCGCTCGAGGCGTCGATGTTGGGATAAAAACCGTTTGAAAACAGGTCGCCTGTGTGAATCACGTCGTACCTGGTGAAATGGACGACCAGGTCGCCGTCGGTGTGCGCCGGGGGCACGGCGATCAGGCGCACCGTTTCGTCGCCCAGGTGAAGCTCAGCGGCGTCCGCCGTGAAAACGGGTAATGCCACTGCGGGCGAAGCCGGAGTCGTCAGTTTGAACATTTCCGTGTACTGCTCGGTCGCAAGACGTTTCCGCGTGGCGGGCGTCGCCACGATCATGGCGCCGGCGCGGCCGAAGAACTCGTTGCCGCCGGCGTGATCAAAGTGCCAGTGCGTGTTGACCAGGGTCGAGACCGGCTTGCCGCCGATGCGCACGGCCGTGTCGAGCACCTCCTTACCGCGTGCCGGAACCTGGGAATCGACAACGAGCAAGCCGTTCGGCCCGCGCAAGACGGCGACATTTCCCCCGGCCCCCGTGATCATGTCGAGACCATCGCTGAGCTTGATCGCCTCGATGGGGATCTTGGCCATGATCGGCCCCATCCTGGCGATCAGGCCAGAGGGGTCGGAATCATCCTTGGGCTCGTCGCATCGGCCAGCCGAGGCGAACAGACCTGAAGCGACCGTGGCGAGACCGGATTGCAAGACCTTGCGTCGATCAATCATGAAATCAACTCCGTTATCAAACGATTTCCGACCCAGTGAAGCAAGAATTTCCGCGCGCCGGGCCACGAGCCCGAGACGCGCGGTACCAAACGCAATTTTTCCGAGCTTTTGTTTCAGCTCGACGTCATTCGCCGGCCCAGCTCGTTGCAATAGGCGTCGATGGCGTCGCGCCTCAAACTGAAAAACGCCGACTGGGCCTCGCGCCGGCAAACGATCAGCCCGGCCTCGACAAGCTCCTTCAAATGATGCGAGATCGTCGCCTGTGAGACCGGAAATTCCCGCACCAGTGTCTTGCAGGCCAGCTCCCGCGGCTCAGCCGCGATTCGTTCGAGGATCGCAAAGCGCCGGGGATCCGCCAGGGCTCGTGCCACTTGTTGAAATTGTTGCGATCTCATCTCGGCTGTCCGTTCGTTTTTCGATCTATATCAATATAGACAGGGATCGAAATAACGTCAAGGATGTGGGGGCCGTCTCGCGGTTCGACATCTCGGGCACCGTCCCGGTGCGCGGCGCGGAGCAGGAGCGAAGTCGGCGAGCCGGTGCGCGAATTGTTCCGAAATTTCTAGTCAATTGATCGCTCGCCATTGCGGACCGTATTCTAAAGGATTGATTTCGGTCGTCTCGACTCATCGTTGATCCGTCTCCTGTTCTTGTTCTTGGTTGCCTTATGACGCTGCCCGTGCGGCCGGAAAATGAGGGAGCAGGGTAATGAGCGGCGGCGCGCGGGCGATTCCCGTAAGCGGACCTGGTTTTTCGTGGTATGACGAGAAACGCGGGACCACCAAACTGACGGGGTCGTCACGGCGATGAATGTCAACTCCGCGACCAAAGAGGACCTGGCCGCCCAGTACGCGCAACTCTGGGTGGCTACCGACAACGTTCCCGACGTATTCGCCTTTCTCTCGTCGCATGCCGACGTTCTATCGATCGATCGGCTCGACGTCCTTCTGGTCGATCAACGCGAGCGGTGGCGGCGCGAGAAGCGCTGCCGCTTCGAGTTTATTTGACCGCCTTTCCTGATATCGCCGCCGAGAGCGAGTCTGGTTCGCGCACTCGTTGACGGCGAGCGCCGTGAGCGCCGCCGCGCCGCCGGCCAGCCGCTTGACACCGCCGCCCTGCGAACGGCCGACCGCGTTTCCGAAGGCCTGACCCAGCCGATCGAAGACGAGAATGTTCACGAGAATACCGAGCTCGAGCGGCCGCCGCGGCCCGGTGACCAGACCGTCACGGCCGCGCGCGACGGGCTCGAAGGCGCGCTCCAGGAGACGCGAACGCCGCCCGACCAGCCCCCCACCTCTGACCAGCTCTCGTTCGCACTCGACGAAGCGCATCATCTGCATGCCGAGGCCGAAAGTCTTCGCTCGATGCTCAATGCCGTGCGCTTTACACTGGTGCGGCGCCTTGGTGCCGGTGGCATGGGCGTCGTCTACGAGGCATATGACCAGCAGCGTGGCGAGGCTCGTCGCGCTCAAGACAATGCGCCGCGTCGATCCGATCGCCCTGGTGCGGTTCAAGCAAGAGTTTCGATCGCTGAGCGACATCACTCATCCCAACCTGGTGAATCTCTACGAGCTTTTCGCCGTCGAGGACCGCTGGTTTTTCACGATGGAATTGGTCGAGGGGTGCGATTTCGTCGGCTACGTGAAGAACCGGCCGGGCGCGGTCCACCTGCGTGTCTCCCCCACCGACGCGGCGCACGAGGCCGGGCCGGGTGCGCGCGTCACGGCGGCCCAGCCGCTCGAGCTCGACTCGCGGCGGTCGCGACTGTTTGATGAGGGGCGGTTCCGCCGATGCGCTGCTCCAGCTTGCCGAGGGGGTCAGCGCGCTTCATCAATCGGGAAAACTCCATCGCGACATCAAACCGCCCAACGTCCTGGTGACCGGCGAGGGACGCGTGGTCTTGCTCGATTTCGGCTTGACGGCCGACCTCGAGAGCCTGGCGCGACAGCACAAGATCGATCGCCAGATCGTCGGGACCGTGGGCCACATGTCGCCCGAGCAGGCGGCCGGGCTGCCTGTGACGGCCGCCAGTGACTGGTACAGTGTGGGGGTCGTTCTGTACGAGGCGATGACGGGCCGCTTGCCGTTTGGCGGCGCGCCCGACGAGGTGATGATCGCCAAGCAGACGCTGGCTCCGGTCCCGCCCCAGACACTCGTCGAAGATCTGCCCGAAGACCTTGTGACGTTGTGTCTTTCGCTGCTCGACCGAGATCCCACGACGCGACCGACGGGCCGCGAGATCATCACGCGGTTATCCGGCCTCGTTCCGACATCGGTCGATCTGCCCGAGCACAATCGCGCGCTGCCGCTCATCGGGAGGTCGCGGCATCGTCATGTGCTCGAGACCGTGTTCGCCGCGCTCTCGCGGCGCAAGACCCAGTCAATCTTTGTCTTTGGCCGCACGGGCACGGGCAAGACCACGCTCATTCGCGCGTTTCTCGACGAGCTGGTCGAGAAGGACGACGCAGTGGTGCTCTCGGGACGTTGTTACGAGCGCGAGTCGGTTCCATACAAGGCCCTCGACAGTCTGATCGATAGCCTGGCGCGTCATCTCAAAGCCATGCCGGCGCGCGAGGCGGCGTCTCTCTTGCCGGAGGACGTGGCCTTCCTCGCGCGGATTTTTCCGGTATTGCAGAGTGTCGAGGCCGTCGCCGTGGCGCGGCGGGCCCTGCAGGAGATGCCCGACCCGCAAGAGCTGAGGCGCCGGGCCTTCGATTCCCTGCGCGAGCTGCTCAAGCGGCTGGGCGAACAGAACCGCGCTCATCCTGTCGATTGACGACCTGCAATGGGGCGACCTCGATAGTGCGATCTTGCTGTCCGACCTGCTGTGCTCGCCGCAGCCCCCTGCCTTCCTGCTTGTCGGATGCTTTCGCTCGGAGGATCTTGATCGCAGTCCGTTCCTGGATGAAACCCGCAAGGGGATCGCCGCCGCGACGGCGAGCAGCCTGCTCGAACATCGCGAACTCGCCGTCGAGCCGCTCACGCAGTCGGAAGCGCGCGAGCTCACGCTGGCCCTGCTGGGCCGCGACGACGCAGTCTCACGCGCCCAGGCGCACATCGTCAGCCGCGAGTCGGGGGGTAACCCGCTCTTCGTCGACGAGCTTGTCCGCTATATCCAGAGCGGCGAGCCGACCGATAGCTGGGAGCAAATCGGTAAGCTCGACCTCGATGAAGTTCTCTGGGCACGCATTCAGCGCCAGCCCGACGACGCGAAGCGCCTGCTCGGAATCGTCGCGGTCTCGGGGCGGCCGATTCGCCAGGCGCTCGCTTTCCAGGCGAGTGAGCTTGGCGTCGGCGGCCGTGTCGCGCTCGCGTCGCTTCGTTCGGCCCGGCTGATTCGCTGTATCGGCCAGACGCAGCAAGACGAAATCGAAACCTACCACGACCGGATTCGAGAAACGGTCGTCGCGCACCTGACGAGCGAGGCGCTGCGGTGGCACCACGATCGGCTCGCGACCGTTCTGGCGACGGCCGGGCCGGTGGACGCCGAGGTCCTGGCCGGCCACTTGCGCGGGGCCGGCGCTCTGTCGCGAGCCTGTGACTATTATTCGCGGGGGGCCGACCAAGCGGCCGCCGCGCTGGCATTCGACCACGCGGCGCGGCTTTATCGAACCGCGCTCGAGCTGTCTGAAGCCAGTGACGCCCCCACTCAGGGTCTCTGGAAGAAGCTGGGTGACGCGCTGGCCAATGCGGGGCGCGGCTCCGAGGCCGCGCAGGCTTACTTGAACGCGGCCGAGACGGCGACGGCCGCCGACACGCTCGAAATCAAACGCCTGGCGTCGACACAGCTCTTGATCAGCGGCCACGTCGAGCGAGGGGCTCGCGCTCTTGCGGCACGTTGATGGGGCCGCTCGGCATCACGGATGCCCGCGCACCGCTCGCGAGGCCCGGCTCTCGCTCTTGTGGCACCGCGCTTGCTCGCGGTTGCGCGGGCTCAATTTCCGCAGCCGCGATGCCAGCGAAGTGCTCGGCGGTGGCTCTCACGCGTGTCGACCTCTGCTGGTCGGCCGTCGCCGGGCTGTCCATGATCCGAGCCGATCCGCAGGCGCCGATTTTCAAACCCGGGGGCTGCTGCTGGCCTTGAAGGCCGGCGAGCCCGCGCGATCGCCCGGGCACTCGCCATGGAGGCCGGCCATCGAGCCGCCCAGGGAGACGAGGGTCCCCGCGCCAGAGCCTTCTTGAACGCGGCCGAAGCGATCGCTCAGAAACTCGATTCTCCCCACCTGCGCGGCATGATTGCCATGGTGCGCGGCGCTGGCTTCTCGATGCAGGGCCAGTGGAAGCAGGCGCAGGCCTCGCTCGACCAGGCTGAAACGATCTTCCGGAACCATTGCACCGGCGTGACGTGGGAGCGCGACACCGTTCACAATTTCGTGCTCTGGGCGCTCATGCAGCAAGGCCAGTTCGCCGAGCTCAAACGCCGCTGGACGGTGTTTTATCGCGAGTCTCAAGATCGCGGCGACCTGTATGCCGCGACCATGCTGACCGCGTCTTACATGACCATGATCAACCTGGCGGCCAACGAGCCGGTCGAGTCGGAGCGTGAATTCGAGGCCGCCGTCGATCGCCACGACGGCCAGTTCAACCTTCAGCATTCGTCGGCCCTCGAGTCGCTCATCCATCTTTATCTCTACCGCGGCGACATCAGCCGGGCCTGGGCCAGCCTGGGCACAATCTGGCCTGAATATTCCCGCTCGATGCTCCTGGGCATCAAGATGATCAAGATTCACATGCACGAGCTTCGAGGCCGCACGGCGCTGGCGATGGCCGAACGCAGCGTCGATCCGCGAGTTTTCTTACGCCAGGCGAAGCATCGACGCTCGCACGCTGGAAGCGGCCAACCAGGTCTGGGCTTCCGCGCATGCCCATTACCTCAAGGCCGGGATCGCGGCATGTGAAGAAGACTCGGTGCGCTCGATCCAGGAGATCACGCTGGCGATCGACGGCTACGACCGCGCCGATATGCCGCTCCGCGCCCAGATCATGCGATACCGGCTGGGCGAGGTGCAGAGCGACGACGAAACCCGCGCTCTCCGCGAAAAGGCCGAAAACTGGATCAAGGCCCAGGGAATCATCGCACCGGCCCGCTGGGTGGGAATGTATTCGCCGGGATTTCTCAAGATTTCGACCGACTCGATCGAGACCAGCTATTGATTGAGATAGTTAGAAATGTGAAAATGAGTGAATAAAGACGCGATGAACGTCACCTTCTTCGACACACCGGAGGCTTTTCGCGACTGGCTCGAGCAGCACCACGCCACGCAAACCGAACTCTGGGTGGGCTTCTACAAAAAAGGAACCGGGCACACCGAGCATCACCTGGCCCGAGTCAGTCGATCAGGCACTCTGTTTCGGCTGGATCGATGGCATCAGGAAGAGCATCGATGAGCACAGCTACAAGATTCGCTTCACACCGCGAAAGACGACGAGCATCTGGAGCGCGGTGAATATCAAGCGTGTCCAGGAACTTTCAAATCTCGGCCGGATGCATGCGGCCGGCCTTGACGCCTTCGCGCTCCGCAAGGAGAACCGGTCGGGAATCTATTCCTACGAGCAACGCGACACGTCGCTGCCTGACGAATATGAAAAGCCGCTGCGCGCGAATCAAGCCGCGTGGGAGTTCTTCCAGCGCAGCCAGCATCGTACCGGAAGACGGTTTCCTGGTGGGTCGTCAGTGCCAGGAAGGAAGAAACGCGACTCAAGCGACTGGAAAAACTGATCGATTCCTCGGCCGCGGGAAAAAGGCTCATGTGAGCCGCGCCCGCGATCACGTCATGTTCGCGGCTCTTCGTCTTTATGAAGCTGACGGGATGAGAACATCGAGCTCGAAAACGCGTTTGGAAACGGCAAGCACACGGCGATGACCAGGCCGACGATCAAACCGACGACATCAACGGTCGTATCGGGAATATTACCGTCACGGCCCACGATCGCGATTTCCTGTACGACCTCGGTCAAAACGGCCAGCGCACATCCCGCGACAAAAACCGTGGCCAAACGCCGTCTCAAGCCTTCGACATGCATCCACAGGATCGCAAAAATGATGAAGATTCCAGCATGAATATATTTGTCGAGGTTGGGAATCCTGGCCCAGATTGAGTTGGGATCAAGCTCGCCAACGAGCCGGCCGGGGACCCAGCACAGTCCCATGATCACCAGTGTCCACAAGATCGCAACCAGGAGTGGAACAAATCGTCGAAAGTTTTTGTCATCGAGGGCCGTCGTGCTTCGTTCGGCCGAGGTCGCACTCGTCGAAACAGAATTCACAGGTCATTGACTCCAAAAGTTCAGCAAAACGCGTGACGTCGCGAATATCCTACAACGTTCATGAGGCGCACGACGAGTCGAAACGGCCATGCGACTTCGATTTCCGACCTGGCGTGCTGCCTGGGCGATTGAACTCGTGATCAGAACAAGTGACTCTCCGGGTCGCGCAGGGTTGTCACAAAGACTCGTGTACCAGGAAGATAAGATCTCGAACGGCGAGATCGCGTCGTTTCTCATGGACGGCCCGGATAGGGACACGCTAACTTGTGAAAGCTGGCCCGAAGCAGCGTCGCTCGCAGCGATGTGCGGTATGCACGGAGTGCCATAATTTCAACCGCCCGGTCATGAGCGAACCGACGAACCTCCTCTTGGTGCCCGAAAGACAAGCTGCCGTGATATCCGCAACTCGACGCCCGTTGACCATCATCGACGGCATGATTCTGGTCGCGTTCAGTGCTTTCGCCATGTGGGTTAGCACAGCGAGATTTCTTCCGGCCATTCAAACCGGTTTTTCATTGGAAACGAAGGTTTTCGCGGCCAATCCCGTGTTCTTGACTTATCACTGGGGTGCCATCATTCTCCGAGAATCCCAGCCCGCGGTGGCGTTCTTCACGTTCGCCGCGCTTTTCTTGAGAATTCTTGAGCCTCGTCCCCGTTTGCGACGGCTCGTTCGACAGCCCGGTTTCGCGGCCTGTTGTGTCGTGGCCATGGCGATTTGCATTGGCGGCCCGCTGCGCTGCGTGACGGCGTCGTCATCCCTCTGGCGCAATAGCTTCGAGGCCCAGTTTCAAGCCTATATTGTAATGGCTTTGTTGCCTCGAAGCTCCGAGCCCGGAATGGCCGTTGCCGCGGGCTGGCTGCTCTTGATTCTGGGAAAGCAATGGCGTCCTGAGCGGACCTGGCTTGATCGACTCGGACGACTTCTGGGAGCTTACTGGCTCGCCATGATCGTCATTGCGACAGCAGCGCCAAGACCTCCTAGCGGGCGTGGAAGACTGCTGACTCGTCCGGCTCAGGGTCATCTGCGGCTGTTGCGAGAGCCGCGCCGACCACCGAACGCGCGTCGATCGTATTGCCGACGGGCGAACTCGGTCGCGCCGCCAGGTCAGCTCGCCGGGCTGAGATCGCTTTAAATGAGATATGAAACTAACATTCTTTTTCGATCGGACTTTAAACGGTCTCTCGCTTCGCTGAGCGAGGTTTGTGCGTTCTTGGTTCGCTCACACACGGTCATTTCTGACGCGCCTACGCACAATTTCAGAATCGATTCTGGCCCGGTGGAGTGCGCCTGGCTGACGGTCGTTGCGTCAATCTGTTGCCAGCGGCGATTTGGGGCTGCGCGGATCTCGATAAACTCGGGCGACCCGACCGACTGCACCGAAGATCCATTCAGATCGGCGGAACGGCACGAAAAGGGGCTCAAGATTTCATGGTCTTGTCGTGAGGCACTGGCGCGGGGGGCGGCGGCTTCGGCGCAAGCGCATCGCATGATTCGACCGTCAGCGTCGCGTGGCACTTTTTATTTCTCGAGCCCACTCGGTTGACAAAGCTGTGATATAGAAACGAGAGCAGGCCATGCCGAAGCTCGACCGCGCGTCGGTCGGGCGTTGGGCCGGAGAACTCAACGCTGGGTTTCGCGACCCAGCCTACTCTAGCCGGGGCCAAGATCATGTCTTTACTCGTGCGCTCCACTCGCGATTTGCGGTTGTTTCGCCACGTTGCGGTGGTGAGCATTTTTCTGGCCGCAGGCTCAGTCGCCGTGGTGGCTGGCGAACATGAAGAAAAGGTCCATTACGGCTATCACTTTGGCCGGTTCAGTCACAAGACGCTGGAGTCCGGCACGCTGGGGTGGGCCGAGTATGGCCTTTATCCCGGTCTTTACGGTTTCAGCCTGCGGTGGCATCCGGGCTACGGATACGGAAAATACGCACTCGGTGTCGGTGCTGACGGTGGCTATCCTTTCTATGGAGGCCCTGGCTATCCGCACCAGCCGCCTCCGTTGCGGCGCTGCGGGCCGGCCGCACCCTATGCTTATCTGGGAGGGCCCGGGCCGGGCGTCTCTTCTGCGGCTGGACCAATTTCTACCAAGATCTTGGGGGTCTGGTCGTTGACAAGCCGATCGTGAGCGTTGGCGAGCCGGGTGACCTCGCCTACGTCGGCGAGAATGGCGAACGCGAGCCGGGAGCCGATTTCGGCCAGTTCACGGGTTCCCTCCCCTATCCCGAGTCGTTCTTCGCCCCGTATACCGCGGCGGCGGCTGCGACCGGGTCGTCGGGCTCGGAAGGGCCATCGCAGCCGATGTTGCCCGCACCGGGCGTCTTCCCGGCGCCAGCGCACCGCCGCAGATTCCGGGCCTGAACCCGCCGGCTCCGCCGGATTCCGGTCCCTCGGCCGCCAATCCAAACCCGGCGTCAGCGTCAGCGTCGGCCGCCTTGGCCTCGATGCCACCGTTACGCGTGCTGGGTATCGAGGAAGAGACGGTCGTCGACAGCCGCGGCGTTCGCGGTATCAAGGTGGCCCGGGTTTATCCGGGCAGTCCGTCCGATGCCGCCGGACTTCGTGAAGGAGACGTGATTCATTCGCTCAACGGCTATCTGACCGAGGAACCCGGCAACCTCGCGTGGATCATGACCGTGGCCGCGCCTGACCGGGTGCTCAAGATGAGCGTCCTCGCCGGTGCCGACGGCAGGGAGCACGAGCTTGTGGCGAGGCTGGCCCCGGCCGTCGCGGTCAACCTCTCCCGGCCCGCTTTTTTGCCAGCCGTCGGGAACGGTCCGCCTCCCGCGACACGCTGACGCCGCCCGGGTGGGCCGGTCACGAGCGATTTCCGCAGCGCTCGCGCGCCTGGCCCAGTCGAAGGTCGTCCGCTTCAGGCTTGTCGTAGCCCGTTTTGTCGATCGCGACACGACCCGACCCGACCCGACCCGTCGCGAGTTGTGCGCATGCCCGATCAAAGGATCGAGAATCATAGCTGGCTCCATGGGTGGGGCCCGCGTATACTGAATGGGGAAGGAGTCTGCCGCCATGCGCTCGCGTCTGACGACGAAATTTCGGCCCGTTGTCGATCCGCTCGAAGCCAAGCACCTGCTCAGTGCATCGGCGTCGGCCTCGGTGTCAGTGTCGCACGACGCGCATATCGCCGCGCACGCTCAACCACTGGCGGCCCGCGGAACCGGGTCACACCAGACCTTGCCAACGCACTTCCTTGCGTTCCGTGTGACCAATACGTCCTATCAAACGCCCTATCCGCTCATTCCGCCGTTTAACCAGGTCCTGGTTCAGTCGCGGCAGCCAGTCCCCGGCCAGACATACAACGTGCTATTTGTCACACTCAGGAATGGCACGGCGCAGACGTTTACTGCCAGCAACAATTTTCGGGTCAAGACGCCCGGCAGTCGCAAGTCGTTTCCGATCCTGACCGGCGACGAGGTGTGGAAGCCTAAGCAAATCTTTGTCTTTTATGTTTTGACGAAAAAATATTATCCGTTTCGCCCGGTCCCGGGCGGCTTCATGGTCGACCTGGGGGGCGTGAGCTCGACGATGGTCCCGGGCCCGTCGGGCAATTTTCAGCGGCTCACGTATGACCCGGCCACATTCGCCAGAGCACTCAACTGGATCGTCGCTTTTGGGCAGGGCAACGAAGGCGGAGTCGGGGCCGCGCACGGAGGAATAGCGAACACATCGATCAACACATTTGTCGCCGCACGAACGAACCGACCCGACTTCGCTGGCCGATTCTGACGGGGCCGACCACCCTGGCGCGCCCCGCCTCGTCGGCCCGACCGCCATTCACCGAAAAGCCCCGCCGTGCCATGCACGCGGGGCTTTTGCTTTTTGCGCGGTTCATGATGCAGCCTGCTCCGACGAACTGCGAATCTCCGTGCCGCGCAACGTGGGTGGACGTCTGACAGAAACGACACGCCCCCGGTTGCGTCGCTACTCTGTTCTTTCGTTCCGTCGTTCGTTCGTACCCGCGCAATCCGAAAAATCGTGCAAGCTGGCTCACCTTGCCGTCCGATAACACCGGGTAGGTTCACGGCCGTGAACGGAGGCAAATTGAGATCAATGGCATACCCGCGGGAGCGGCAGGCATGGCTCATTCACGGTCTCTCCGCTTTGACTTCGACACGCTCGAGACGCGAAGGCTCCTCTCGGCGTCTCACGTTGCCGCGCATCATCCGAAGGCGGCGACCGCCGCGGCCCCCCTGGTACTCAACGGCACCTTGACCGTCGACAACAAGGTGTCGTCGTCCATGATGAACTTCGATGGCAGCACGACGATCTCGACCCCCGTCTCGGGACAACTGGCGACGCTGGGCGCCGTCCACGGGACCTGGCTCGATGGCACCGATCAGTATGGCGACGACCTCGGAACCAATATCTTGCAACTTCACGCGGCGAGCGGGTCGGTGACGATTGCGTTCAGCGACCTGACGCCGGGCAAAATTCATCATGTCGCCGGCGGGGGCATGTACACGGTGCACCCGCAGCGCCTGCAGGCCGGCACGGGCGCCTACCACGGGACGTCTGAGAGCGGGTCCATCGAGATGACCACCAATGCAGCCCGCTCGGTCGTGCAGTCATTCACATTGAGCACGACGACCAAATAACACTGGCTCGCCCCGGGCCGGCGCTGGCACCGCCGGCTTACGCGTCGACGGAGACGTCGCCACATGGCGGCGAGCCACATGACCTGACGGAACTGGCCGGCTACCGCGATGGCTGCGGGGCTGGCCTGCCCGCTTCGTGCTTCGTCAGCAAGAACGCGAGCAAACGATAAAAATCCTCTTCGGTGATCTGTTCGGTCAGATTGGCCGGCATCGGCGACAGAGGTGAGATCGACCGCTCGTCGACGGAGTTTTTCGGCACGCGAATTTCCTTGCCCTGGCTATCGGCCAGAATCAAGACTTCCCCCTCTTCGCGCAGCAGCAATCCCGCGACGGTCTGGCCGTTCTTGAGCGCCAGGTTCGTCGTGCGAAACGATTGGTCGACGTTGCGGTTGGGATCCAGGATATCTTCCATCAGGCGGTCGACGCCGCGGCTTCCGATCCCATCGAGCTGCGGGCCGACGCGTGCTCCCTTGCCCCCCAACTGGTGGCAGACCGCACAGTGCTTCTCAAAAACCGGGGCGCCCTGGGCCGAGTCGGCATGAGCCCGAGCGAACTGGGCCCGGCGCCGCGCGTAGAGCGCATTCAGCTTCTCATCGGCGGGGGGCAGGCCTTTCAGCAAGGCATTGATCCGCTCGCCGACGCCCGGCAGCCCGGAACTCTCGAGCCTGATCGTCACCGATCGATCCTGGAGCAGCCGCGCCGACGCCTTTCCCGCGGCAATCGCCTGAAGCAGAGCGTCGGCCCCCTCGCGGCGGCGCACCAGGGCCGAGGCAATCGCCGATTGAAGTTTTTCGGACGCGCTTGGCAGGCTGTTCAACAGAGCCAATCTCGCCGCGGGCATGTCGAGATTCCCCAGCAAGCTGGCCGCCTCGCCGCGCAGCGCCGCGGCCATGGTCGCGTCGGCCAGCACGCCGGCCACGGTCGCGAGATTGCCTCGCGGGTCGATCACCGTGAGCGCACCCATCGCGTGCATGCGCGGCTGCGTCGCGAGGTCGCGGCGCTCGACCACCTTCCTGAGGTCGGCCTGCATGTCGCGGAACCGGAAGTCGCGCACCACGTCGATACCCAGATTGATCTCGTCGGCACTCGACGACTTCAAGAGTTCGCCCGCCAGGCGGGTCGCCAGCCGGATCGAGCCGGCGTCGAGTGTAACCCCGCGCTCCTGCGCCTTGTTGCACGCTCTTCAAGAGCTCGAGTCGCGTGGCGGGCGGCTGCTTCTCGGAAACGGCCAGGGCCACCACCTCTGGTAGCGAAGTCAGGCTGCCATAGCGCGCGATATGGTGCATGAACCGCGGCAGATTCTCACGAGTCTCGGGAAAGGATCTGAGATGTTCCAGGAGAAAGGCGGCCGCGCCCTCGGAGTGCACGCCCGTCGCGACGTCGGCGATGTCGCGTAAATCCCGCTCGGTCATCCCCAGGCGGTCCAACTGGCGCCACATTTCGGAAGGGTTTAACTGGTCGCGCAGGGCGATCCGCGCGACGTGGATCAAGTGCGTATCGTCGGCGGCCGCCGTCTGGCGGAGCGTCAACAGGGGTTTGACGTTGGCCAGCGCCGGATGGGCGCCCAGGGCTTCGGCCGCCGCGCGGCGCACGAATGGGTCGGAATCGCTCAGGCGGCCGAGAACCAGCTCGTGCATTGGCCCGTCGAGCGCGGGCCGATCGATCAGGGTTTTCAAACTATGCACGCGGAGCTCGCGATCGGGGTCGGTCGCGGCCGCCTTGAGGGTCGAATCATCGAGCGCGCTCAGCCGGTTCAACACCCAGAGGCCATGAACGCGCTGGCGTGCCGGCGCGTGGTCGGAGTTGAGCTTCCGCAAGGCTTCAACGGCCGCGTGCCCCCCGCGTTCGGCGAGCTGGTTGGCGCACGACAGCCGCACGGCCAGATTGGGATGAGCCAGGTTGGCGACCAGTTCGCCGACCGGCGCGGTGGTCCGGTCCATTGCGCCCGGCGATGACGCCGGTCGACCACCGGCCCCCTTGTAGACGATCCGCCAGATCCGGCCGCGCTCGCGGTCGCGACCCGGGTGCGTGAGCGGCACCTCGTAGTGGCCGATGATCCGGTTATAAAAGTCCGCCACGTAAAGGGCTCCGTCGGGACCGAGCTCGAGGTCGACCGGGCGAAACCAGTTGTCTTCGCTCCAGACGAAGTCGGGTTGCTCGATCCCTTTGGGCGATGAGCCGTGCCATTCGATCTTGTCGTGATTGACTCGGTTGGTGACGACGTTGCCGATCATGATCGTATCGCGATAAGCCGCGGGAAACTGGTCGGCCGCGTAGAACGCGATGCCGCCGATCCCGGTCGAGCCATGATCGTGCGTCACCATGTCGGGTCCGAAACCGAGGCCGTCGTCGGGTTTGCCGAAGCTCGGGTAATAAGCCTCGCGGATAAGCTGATAAATGGGCCGGCTGTGGCAATCGGCCGAATAGAGATTGCCCAGCGGATCAAACGCCAGTCCAAACGGGTTGACCTGCCCGTGCGTGAAATATTCGGCCTGCGAACCGTCGGGCCTGAGCCGGTACACGTTCCCTGAATTCATCCGGATCGGGCGACGGTCCTTGCCTTGAACTTCAGAGGTGTTGGAAAAACCGTGGCAAGCGTAAATCCAGCCGTCGAACCCCCATGAAAAGGCGTTGGTCATCCCGTGCGTGTCGGTGTGGCCAAACGCGCTGTAAACAACCTCTCGCGTGTCGGCCTTGCCGTCGCCGTCGGTATCCCGCATCAAGAAGATGCTGGGGATGTTGTGAACCAGGGCCGCATGTGCTGAGGGGAGCGGGATGAGGCCGATGGGGATATTCAAACCGTCGGCAAAGGTCTCGATCCTGGCTGCTCGGCCGTCCTCCTGAAAATCGGAGAGGATCTTGACCGTATCGCGCGGGCGAGTTCCCGGTTTGGCCGGGTAGGGATATTCGACAGTGCTGGTGACCCAGAGCCGGCCCCGATCGTCAAAGGCCAGATTCAGCGGCTTGTGAATATCGGGCTCGGCCGCCACGAGCTGGATCTCGAAGCCGGGCGGAACATGGAGCGCCTTCTGCTCGTCGTGCGGCGTGCGTGGCGGGAACGACGACACGTTTTCAACGGGCGCGGGGTTTTGAGCCTGGCTGAGATGAGGGCCGACAGCGGGGAGAAAGACGGAAAGGAGCAATAGCAGGACGATGCGCGGCTGATGCATGTGGAAACCCCCGAGACTGTCTGGTGTATCTATTTATACTATTCACCCCGGCGGCGCGCCTGCGCCTGATCGGTCCAGGCGAACAGTGTCAGGCTGTTGCCATCCGGGTCGTGCAGTCGGATTTCGCGATAGCCTTCCTCGCGGTTGTCCGACGGAAGAGAGACCGCGACGCCCAGCTCGATCAAACGCCGGCGCTCGGCATCGACGTCGGGCACCTGAAAGACCAGCCGGACCGCGCTCGGCACGGCCACTTTGCGCGGGCCTTTGATTCCTTGCAGACCGACTGCGCCCTTGCCCGGCGGCGACAAGGGCGAACTCGTGCTTTTCGTCCCTGAGAACCGGCACGAGCCGAAGCGTGTCAATATACCACTGAACGATTTTCGACCAATCCGCCACCTTCACGACCGTCATGAAGAGGTCGAGGAAAGGCGGCTCGGTCGACGCAAGCGGTTCGGATTCCGGAACATCGGCCATCAGAACGCCTTCTCGCGACCATCGACCCGGCCCAGTGCAAGAACTCTATCTTGGCACCCGACGATCGGGAACGCGAGGGGGTCGTGGCGCGTCTTGCCGTTGACCGGTCGCGTCGGATCACTACAATCTGGATCAAGTTCGCCCGAAGTGATGCGCCGAAAACAAGTAAGGGGAACAATGGCTGACGAGCCTCGCGAAAGCCTGGAAGACGTGCGCGGCAAGAAGCTCGAGCGGATCGCGGCCCTTGGAATAGATCCGTGGGGCCAGCGGTTCGACGGCCATCAGGGCATCGCGGCGGTTCGCGCACTGACCGTGGAGACATCGCCCGAAGGCGAACATATTGGCCCGACGGTACGCGTCGCCGGGCGAATCATGCTCCGCCGCGGTCAGGGTAAGGTCATTTTTCTCGTCCTCCGCGACTGGTCGGGCGAAATTCAGATTTTCGTCGGTAAGAAACAGATTGGCGATCTCGGCTGGAACATCGTCGAGCAGCTCGACCTGGGCGACCTGATCGGCGTCGATGGCCGCCTTGGTCATACGAAGATGGGTGAATTGACGGTGTTCGCCGAAACCGTGACGTTCCTCGCCAAGAGTCTGCTTCCACCTCCCGAAAAGTGGCACGGGCTGAGCAACCAGGAACAGCGCTACCGCCAGCGTTACGTCGACTTGTTTGATAATCCTGAGTCGCTCGGCGTGTTTCTGGGCCGCTCAAAGCTCATCGCCTCGTTTCGCCAGACCATGGCCGGGCAGGGCTTCGTCGAAGTCGAAACGCCCACCATGCAATCAATTGCCGGCGGCGCCGCCGCGCGGCCGTTTGTGACGCATCATAATGCGCTCGATATCGATCTTTTCATGCGGATCGCCCCCGAGCTCTACTTGAAGCGGCTTCTGGTCGGCGGCATGGAGCGCGTCTTCGAGATCGGCCGCGTGTATCGCAACGAAGGTCTGAGCCCACGCCATAATCCCGAGTTCACCATGTTCGAGGCCTATCAGGCCTACGGTGATTATCACTCGATGATGGATCTGACCGAAACGTTGATTTGTCAAGCCATTGAAGCGATCGGCGGCGGCTACGTGCGTCAATGGGGCGAGGCGACGATCGATTTCACGCCCCCCTGGCCGCGGCGAACCTACGCCGACCTGCTGCGCGAACACGCCGGCGTCGATCCGAGCGACGTGGCGGCGCTCCATGCACGAGCCGTCGAGAGCGGTTTGACCATCGCCGGCAAAGATAATGACGTCATCACCAGTGAGCTATTCGAAGCGCTCGTTGAAGATCGCCTCACTGGCCCTATTTTCGTGATCGACTACCCGGCGGCGATTTGCCCGCTCACCAAGCGCAAGGCGTCAAACCCTGGAGTCGCCGAGCGCTTCGAGCTGTTCATTCAGGGTGTGGAGCTGGCCAATGCCTACACCGAGCTCGACGGATCCGCGTCTCCAGGAAGAGCTCTTCCGCAACCAGCTTGCTGGCCAGCGCGCCGAGGATTCGATGGCCAAGATGGACGACGACTTCGTGCGAGCACTCAAGCACGCCATGCCGCCGGCCGGCGGTCTGGGGATCGGCATCGACCGCCTCTGCATGATTCTCATGAATCGTACGACGATTCGCGACGTGATCCTGTTCCCGCTCATGCGTCCGCAGGGCCAGGGGAGCGGCCCGCCTGGCTGATTTCAGGAAAATCGGCGTCTCATACTCACCGACCGTCCACGGAAGGAGTCGCGTTCATGTATAAATACCTGCTCTGCTGGCGCTACTTGAGGACGAAGTATATCGCGCTGGCCAGCGTGATCAGCGTCATGCTGGGCGTCGCGACGATGATCGTGGTCAACTCGGTGATGGCCGGGTTCGGCGAGAAGATGCGCGACCGCCTGCACGGCGTGCTCGCCGACGTGGTGGTCGAATCGGTATCTCTCGATGGATTTTATAACTCCGACGAGGTGATGGCGCGCGTCGCCCAGATCGGCGGCGACCAGGTTCTCGCCCAGGCACCGACGATGGAAACGCCCGGAATTCTCCATTTCCGCTTTCCGGGCGGCCAGGTCATCACGAAGCCGGTCGACATCATCGGAGTGCGGCCCGAAGACCGTGCGAAGACGGGCGATTTCGGCGAATTCCTCGTCGACGACAAGAATCAGAAAATCGCGCCATCGTTCGCGGTCAACGACAAGTTCAAGCAGCAGACGCCGGCCGGCGAAATCCTCAAGGAGCTCGGCGACAATCAGAACGACCCGGTCGAGATCGCGATGCGTGAGGCGATCAAGCAACAGATGCGCGAACAGGCGCCCGACGAAGGCACCATCCTCGGCTACGCCATCGCGACTCATCACCGCGGCAAGAATCAACCCGATCATTTCATCGCGCCGCCGGGCACCAAGGTCGGCTTGCTCTTTCCAATGGCCGGGCGCGTCAAGGCCGAGGGGGGTTACGATAGCTTCACGGTCGTCGGCTACTTCAAGAGCGGCATGAGCGAATACGATTCCACCCATGTTTATGTGCCGCTCGAGCGCCTGCAAGACCAGCGCAAGCTTCGCGATGTCAACGGCCGGGGAGCCGTCAACCAGATTCAGATCAAGGTCAAGAACGGCGTGCGGCTCGATGATCTCGCCGAGAAGATCCAGGTCGCCCTCGACGATCTGCATCCGGCCTACTTCCGCGTGTACACCTGGGAGCAGAAGCAAGGTCCACTGCTGGGCGCCGTCGCCATCGAGCAAAGCATTCTGAATATCCTGCTCTTCTTCATCATCGCCGTGGCCGGCTTCGGCATCCTCGCCATCTTCTCGATGATCGTCGTCGAAAAGACCCGCGATATCGGCGTCTTGAAGGCCCTGGGCGCATCGACGGCCGGTATCCGCGGGATCTTTCTCGGCTATGGTTTGTTGCTGGGTGCTGTCGGCAGCGGCGTGGGAATGATCGGCGGCCTCATTTTTGTTCGCTATATCAACGAGGTCGAGAAGGCCCTGAGCGTGATCATGCACCGCCGGGTCTTTGACGACACGATCTATTACTTCGACAAGATTCCGACCGTCGTGCAGCCGTTCACCGTCTTCTGGATCGTCGCCGGGGCACTCTTGATCGCCGTCACCGCAAGCATCTGGCCGGCCCAGCGCGCCGCGCACCTCCATCCCGTGAAATCGCTCCGCTACGAATGATCGGGCTCCACGCCACGTCAAGCCAAGCTAAGCCGAGAATCCTGTCGTCGTGAATTCCCGTCAATCTGGCCGTACAAGAACGCATGGAGGGCGAATCGATGAGCCGCGTACCTGAGTGCACAGGGTCTCTTCAAGAGTTTTTACAAGGGCAAGAATGAAGTCCCCGTGCTGCGTGGCGTCGATCTCGATGTCGAGCAAGGCGAGCTGGTCGCTGTCGTCGGATCGAGCGGCTCGGGCAAGAGCACGCTTCTTCACCTGATGGGCCTGCTCGATGTGCCCGACGCCGGCGAAGTCGGCCTGAACGGCAAGCGGATCGATAACCTTCCCGAAACCCAGCGCGACCGGCTGCGCAACGGCACGTTCGGCTTCATCTTCCAGTTCTACCACCTCTTGCCCGAGCTGACGGCGCTCGAAAACGTGCTGATGCCGCAACTGATTGCACACGGGTT
Organism: uncultured Planctomycetota bacterium; assembly: GCA_963818265.1. Classification (GTDB taxonomy): domain Bacteria; phylum Planctomycetota; class Planctomycetia; order Isosphaerales; family Isosphaeraceae; genus CAWFRS01. The sequence continues at coordinate 467,148 of CAWFRS010000008.1, forward strand.
CTGGTCATACCGGCGCGAGCGCAAGCGCTTGATGCGCGAGGGGACCGAGCTTCTGGAGCGCGTCGGGCTGGGCCACCGGCTCACGCATCTGCCGTCGGAGCTTTCAGGCGGCGAAATGCAGCGCGCCGCGATCGCCCGGGCGCTGGCGGGCCGTCCCCACGTCTTGCTCGCCGACGAGCCGACGGGCAACCTTGACGCGGCCAACGGTCAGGGCGTGCTCGAGCTCTTGCGCGACTTGAACCGCGAGCGCGGTCTCACTATGATTTTGGTAACGCACGATCAGCACATTGCCCAGCAGGCCGATCGGGTCGTTCGGCTCGCCGAGGGCCGGATTGAAGAATTGTCGCACGCTCTGGCCTGATTTGAAGACGCGGAGGGGCCAGCCGGTCGGCTTGCGGATAGCCAAAGCGAGAGGACGGCGCGAATGAGCCCCAAGGTCTATATCGGTGGCAAGCTGTTTGATAAAGCCGACGCCAAGGTCAGCGTGTTCGATCATGGCTTGCTCTATGGCGACGGCGTTTTCGAAGGCATTCGCGCGTATTCAGGACGCGTTTTTCGGCTCAAGCAGCACGTCGATCGCCTTTACGAGTCGGCCCAGGGAATTCATCTTCAGATTCCCATGAAGCGCGAAGACATGGCCCGCGCGATCGTCGATACGCTCGCTTATAACAAGCTCGTCGATGCTTATATTCGCGTCATCATCACCCGGGGCGCGGGGAGCCTGGGTCTCGACCCGCGCAAGACGACCGATCCCCAGATCATCATCATCACCGACCACATCAGTCTCTATCCCGAAGAGCTCTACGACCACGGCCTCAAGATCATCACGGCGGCCACGACGCGCAATCACCCCAATGCGGTCAACCCGCGGATCAAGTCACTCAATTATCTGAACAACATTCTCGCCAAGATCGAGGGGACCAACGCCGGTTGCCTGGAAGCCCTCATGCTCAACCACAAGGGCGAGGTCGCCGAGTGCACGGGCGACAACATCTTTGTCATTCGCGAGGGACAGATCCACACGCCATCGATCGATTCAGGAATTCTCGAAGGGATCACCCGCGACGCCGTGATCGAGCTGGCTCGCGGCGCCGGCCACACGGTGATCGAGCGCACCATGGATCGCCACGACGTTTACACGGCCGACGAATGTTTCCTGACGGGCACGGCCGCCGAGGTGATTCCGGTCATCGAGTGCGATGGCCGCCCGATCGGCGCAGGACGTCCCGGGCCTGTGACGCGCGACCTCCGCCAGCGCTTCCAGTCGCTGGTCCGCGAGGAGCGATAGAAAGAAAGATCGATAGATCGATGAACGACACGAAAGGCCCGCCGTGATTGAGATCAAGTCGATCCTGGCCCCCACTGATTTCAGTGCGCATTCGGAGCAGGCTGTTCGCTACGCGGTGCGGCTTGCCGAGCGCCTGGGGGCCGTGCTGCACTTGCTCCACGTCCTGTCCGAGGTACTTCCGGCCGGGCCTGATCCACTTCTGATGCCCGTCATGCCGGCCCAGTTCTACAAGGAAAACGAAGACCGCGCTCGCGAGACCTCGAGCTCGTTACTCGACCCGTCGTGGGGCCAACCGGGCGTCTTGTGTCGGCCGTCAAGTGGGGAAGCCCCGTCGAGTCGATCGTCGGTTACGCCGACGATCACCAGATCGAATTGATCACGATCGCCACCCACGGCCGCACCGGGCTGAGCCACGTGCTACTCGGCTCCGTGGCCGAACGCATCGTCCGCGAGGCCCCCTGCCCGGTTTTGACGATCCGCGATCGATCGGGTCGCGGCACAAAGGCCTGACTGACCCCGGCCTCGGCCGGGCATGTTGTGCCTTGTTTGTTGGGCCGTTATCCACCGAGCGGATAACCTTGGCCGCCGGCTTGTTGTTCAAAAGTCCGGTCGATCGCTTCGGGAGCCAGCATCATGGATCAGTCTCAGGCCGCGCGGCGGGTGATTTTCAAGGGTCTGAAAATTGACCTGGCGCTGCAAGCGGTTCGGCTTTCCGACGGCAGTTTCGCCGACCGGGAAGTCGTGATCCATCGCGGCGCGGTCGCGCTGGTGCCGATGGTCGACGCCGACCATGTTTGTCTCATCGAAAACGAGCGGTACGCGCTCGGTAAGACGCTCATCGAAGTGCCGGCCGGCACGATCGACGCCGGTGAAGATCCTGATCGCACCGCGGAGCGCGAGCTTCAAGAAGAGACCGGATACGTGGCCTCGCATATTCGAAGAGTCGCGCGAATGGTACGTCTCGCCCGGCGTGATGACCGAGCGCATGTATCTCTACGTGTGCGAAGGACTCACGCCCGGCCCGACTCGTCACGCGCCCGACGAACGCTTGAAAACGCGAGTTGTCCGCTGGGACGAAGCACTCGCCATGGTCGCGGACGGTCGCATTGAAGACGCCAAGACCATGCTGTCGCTGTCGATTTGTGACGGTCTGCGACAGGGCCGAACCTGACGGGGTGTCGTGCGCCACAAAAAATCAACGCGATTCCGACGAAATCAACCCCCCGACCGAATCGCGGCGACTGTCTGTCTCGCGGTCTCTGACTTTTCTTGGAGTCTGTCCCACAAGGCCGCCCTTTGAACGGGCCAGACTCTGTCGAGCTGCCAGGGCGCTCAGCGCGCGGGACGCTCGCCGTCCCAAAGCAGGTGGTAAGTCTAGAATGAAACCACCCTGATCCAAAACTCGAGTAGGCTTGCCCCGCTCCATTATCGCCAAAGTGGTTCGACGGCGGCGATTTCGCCGCGGAGCATGATAGCTCCTGGCCAGGCTCTTATTCCTCGCCGTCTTCGTCTCCCGGCGACCGCCCATCATCGGGCGACCCTGAACCAACCCCAGGGGTTCCGGGGATCGCATTGACGCCGCTGGCCCAGCGGCCGATATCGATCAAGCGGCACCGCTCGGAGCAAAAAGGGAACGTCGGCAGGGCGTCGATCCCCGCGATCTCATAGCGCTTCGAACAGGTTGGACAGCGGCCGCGGATCATGATGATTCTGACTTCGGTACCGAGGGCGTCGACCTGGGAGATTCGCTACTGCCCGACGAGCTTGATCCATTACTCGACGGAGCCGGCTTCGATTCGCTCGCGGGCTTCGATGCCGCCTCGTTCGACGACTTCTCAGCCTGTTCGGCCTTCTTGTACGAGTCACTCCGGTAATCGGTCTGATAAAACCCCGATCCCTTGAAGAGGATCGCCGCCCCAGGACCGATCTTGCGGCGCAGCTTCGGCAGCTTGCACTCGGGGCACTCGGTACGCGGCGATGCCATGATCGACTCATAGGCCTCGAACTCGTGGCCACATGAATCGCAAATATAATCATAGGTAGGCATGATTCATTTACTCGCTTTTCCCGACCGGCCGGACCGAGACCGCGACCTTGCTGGGCCGAAGCACGCGGTCGCGGATTGTGTAGCCCTTGCTCATTTCGCCCACAACGGTGCCTTCGGGGTGCTCGCCCGAGGGCTGCTGGAGGATGGCCTCGTGCAGATTGGGATCAAACGGCTGGCCGTGCGCCACGATCGGTTCGATACCATGGCGGGCCATGATCTCGTGGAGCTGTTTTTGAACCATGTCGAGGCCGGCCGTGATGCCTTCGGCCCCCTTGGTCCGAAGGGCCTCGATGGCACGGTCGAGATTATCGAGCGGGTCGAGAAGGTCTTTCGCCAGCGAGCCGATGGCGTAGACCCGGTCGGCATCGGCCTGCTGCTTGGCACGCTTCTGGTAGTTGGCAAACTCGGCCCGCGCCCGCAAGGCCTGATCGCGGAGCTCGTCGCGTTCTTGTTTCAGTTGCTCGATCTGTTCGGAAGCCGACATTGTCTCACCGCTTTGGTTTTCACCGGCCCTTGGTCCCGGATCTTGATTCCTCAACATGCTTTCCCTGTTCCGGACCGTCAACTCCGGATGCCTCGGCACTCTTGAAATCGTGCGTCTTGTCGTTCATACGGCTCGGTTCCTGCTTTTTCGCGCTCAATCGATCGAGGAGGATAGACCAGCCGCGCGGGCGATTCCACCCGTCTCTCCAGCCAACCCGACTTGGCTCAACTCAGCTCAAGTTTCATTCGCGTCGTCGGGTTCGGCCTCCTCGGTAAAATAATCCTTGAGTTTTTCAAAGAAGCTCTTGCGCCTCGGGCTGACCTGAAGATGCTCGATCTCGGCGAATTCGCGGAGCAGCTCTTCCTGTCGCGGCGTGAGATGGCGCGGGGTGTCGATGACGATTTCGACGAGCTCGTCGCCACGCGCCCGGCCGCCGATGTCGGGCATGCCCCGGCCCTTGATGCGAAGCACGTCGCCGCTCTGACTGCCGCGCGGCACTTCGATCTGCTCGCGTCCGTCAAGGGTCGGCACCTCGATCACGCCGCCCAGGGCCGCCTGTGGAAAACTGATCGGTACCTGGCAAACCAGGTCGTTTCGCTGGCGTTCAAAGAACGGATGTTTCTTGACGAGGACCTGGATACGCAAGTGACCGCGCGGAGCGCCCACTTCGCCAAGCTCTCCCTGTCCCCTCAATTGTAGCCACATACCGCTTTCGACCCCGGGCGGAATATCCACCTGGAGCCGCGCCGTACTCGGCAACCGGCCGCTGCCGCGGCAGTTCGGGCAGGGGTCGGTGATTCGCACACCTTCGCCGCCGCAGGCCGGGCAGGTCGTCGCAACCTGAAAGAAGCCGCGTGCCTGAACGATCTGACCGCGTCCGCCACAGTAATTACACGTGGTCGCGACGGTCCCCTTGCGAGCGCCGGCACCGCGGCATTCCGTGCAAAAATCTTGCCGCGACACGTCGATCGATCGCGTCGTGCCCCGAGCCGCCTCGACCAGCTCGATCTCCAGCTTCATCAAGAGGTCGGAGCCCGGCCGCGGCCCGCGCCGGCGTTCACCGAACAGGTCGCCAAAGAGTCCGCCGCCGAAAATGTCGCCGAAGGCCGACATGATGTCGTCGGTCGAGCGAAAATCGTGGAAAGCCGCGCCGTTCAAACCGGCATGGCCGTATCGGTCGTATCGCTGTCGCTTGTCGGCGTCGGACAAGACTTCGTAAGCCTCGGCCGCTTCCTTGAATCGCTTGGGCGCCTCTTCATCACCCGGGTTGCGGTCCGGGTGAAACTTGAGCGCCATCTGACGATAGGCTTTCTTGATGTCGTCGGCAGCCGCATCGCGCACGACCCCGAGCACTTCATAATAATCGCGCTTCGTGGCGGCCATCGGCATGGCGTCTCAATCGATTAAGTAAATGCGGACACACACGAAAAGAGCCGACGCGTTCCGCGACCGCCGCCGGCCCCTTGCACTTTCCCAGGATATCATACGACCCGAATCCGTGATATCGAATCCGGTCATCGAAAGGCGACGACCCAGGATAGCCGGCGCCCAGGGAAATGCACGAAACGAGAGGATTCCGCTAGGTTGATCTTTGTTCTGCTCGAAACGTCGTGACACACAACAAAGCTAGCCCGCATCACGACGCCGCGGCTGGAAGGGTCTCTCCCGTCCCGATGCTCGAGACCCCCCAGCCGCCTTTCTCGTCAGCCATGCATTGGAAAAAGCGGGCGATTTCAGCGCACCGAGCCTTCGATGCGTGAGGCACTTCTTTCTCGTCGTCCTTGATGTTGGTGATCATGGCCTCGGTCGTCAGCATCAGGCCCGAGATCGACGCGGCATTTTGCAAGCGCCGAACGGGTGACCTTGGTGGGGTCGACGATGCCGGCTTTGAGAACATATCGACAAATTCACCGTTATTGGCATCAAAGCCGATCGCCCCCTCGCGCGATTTCACTTCGTCGGCGATCACGCCGCCGTCATGGCCCGAGTTCGAGGCGATGTGGCGAATCGGCTCTTCGAGTGACCGCAAGATGATGGCGGCGCCAATTTTTTCGTCGCCCGTCAGGCTCTCGTAAACCTTTTGCACGGCCGGAATGACCCGCAGCAGGGCAACACCGCCACCCGGCACGATCCCTTCCTCGGCCGCGGCCCGCGTGGCGTGAAGCGCGTCTTCGATCCGGGCCTTGGTTTGCTTCATGTCGGCTTCCGTCGGCGCTCCCACGCGAATCAGCGCGACACCACCCGAGAGCTTGGCCAGCCGTTCCTGGAACTTCTCCTTGTCGTATTCGCTCTCGGTCTCGTTGATCTGACGGCGAAGCTGGTCGATCCGGCGCTGGATGTCGGCCTTCTTGCCTTCGCCCTGGATCAACGTCGTGCTGTCCTTGTTGACCTTCACCTGCTTGGCCTTGCCGAGCTGGTTGAGCGTGAGGTTTTCGAGCTTGAGGCCCAGATCCTCACTGATCACCGTGCCGCCGGTGACCACGGCGATGTCGCCCAGCATGGCCTTGCGGCGGTCGCCGAAGCCAGGCGCCTTGACTGCGCAGATGTTGAGCACGCCGCGCAGCTTGTTGACGACCAGGGTCGCCAGCGCCTCGCCCTCGACCTCCTCGGCGACGATCAAGAGAGGCTTGCCCGTCTGCGCCACCTTCTCGAGCAAGGGAACCATCTCGCGGAGGCTGCTGATCTTCTTCTCGTGCAAGAGGATCAAGGCGTCCTCGAAGAGGACTTCCATGGTCGCCGCGCTGCGTGACGAAATAGGGGCTCAGGTACCCCTTGTCGAACTGCATGCCCTCGACGAATTCGAGCGTGGTGACCGCGGTCTTGCCTTCCTCGACGGTGATCACGCCATCGCGGCCGACGCGCTCGACAGCGTCCGCCAGCATGTTGCCGATCTCGGCGTCGTTATTGGCCGAGATCGTGCCGACCTGGGCGATCTCTTCTTTCTTGGACACGGGCCGCGAGATCTTCGTCGAGCTCGCTCACGGCTTCCTCGACGGCCTTTTCGATACCGCGGCGGACGGCCGTCGGATTGGCGCCGGAGGTGATATTCTTGAGCCCCTCGCGATAGATCGCGCGGGCCAGAATGGTCGCGGTGGTCGTGCCGTCGCCGGCCACGTCCGACGTCTTTGACGCCACCACGTTGACCAGCTTGGCTCCCATGTTTTCAAACGGGTCGGCCAGCTCGATCTCCTTCGAGACGCTGACGCCGTCCTTGGTGACGGTCGGGCCGCCGAACGACTTGCTGAGAATCACGTTGCGGCCTGTCGGCCCCAGCGTGGTCCCCACGGCGTGGCGCAAGGATATCGACGCCGCTCAAGATCTTGCGACGAGCCGCGTCGGAAAATAGCAGTTGCTTGGCCACGGGCATACGCTCCTGGAATTGTATTGGTATGAAAAACCGACGAGCCAAGGGGCACCCGCCGCAGTCGGCGAGAGTGCCCCAGGCCCATAGCGGAATTACTTGACAATTTTCGCCAGGATGTCGGACTCGCGAAGGATCTTGATCTCCTCGCCGTCGACCTTGATTTCGGTTCCCGAATACTTGCCGAAGAGCACTTCATCGCCTTCGACCACGCCGATCGGAGCCCGCTCGCCCGAATCGAGCAGCTTGCCAGGTCCAGCCGCGAGCACCATGCCGCGCTGGGGCTTTTCCTTGGCCGTATCCGGAAGCACGATCCCGCCGGCCGTCTTCTCCTCGGCCTCGATCTGCTTGATCACAACGCGGTCTTCGAGCGGACGAATCGACAACTTCGCCATGGAGGGGTGTCCTTTAGTCTCTTGAAGTCAAACGGCGGTCAGCCCCGCCGTCATCGCAGTAAATAAGTAAATTCCCTTGTTTGTTGATCCAATCAGAGGGCACGCAACGGCTCACATCATTCCCATGCCGCCCATACCTCCCATGCCACCCATTCCGCCCATGCCTTCCATGCCACCGCCGTGGTGAGGATCATGATGGCCGCCGGCGTCTTTCTTCTTGGGAGGCTCGGCGATCAGGGCTTCGGTGGTGAGGAGGAGGCCGGCGACGGACGCACCGTTCTGGAGGGCGGAGCGCGTCACCTTGGTCGGATCAACGATTCCCGCGGCGAACATGTCGCCCCAGTTGACCGCTCTCGGCGTCGTATCCGAACTTCGGGTCGTTGCTCTTCTTGATCTTGCTGACGACGACGGCGCCGTCGATGCCGGCGTTCTCGGCGATATACCGAGCGGGCTGCTCGACGGCCTTCTTGACGATGTCGGCGCCGAGCTTTTCATCGCCGATGAGCTTGAGGTCGCCCACGGTCGCGGCGGCGCGGATCAAGGCGGTGCCGCCCCCCGGGACGACGCCTTCCTCGATGGCGGCGCGGGTCGCGTGCAGGGCGTCTTCAACCAGGGCCTTGCGCTCTTTCATCTCGGTCTCGGTCGCGGCGCCCGACATTGATCTGGGCGATACCGCCGGCCAGCTTGGCGAGACGCTCCTGAAGCTTCTCCTTGTCGTATTCGCTGTCGGTATCGCCGATTTCGCGACGGATCATCTCGGCGCGGGCCTTGATGTCGGCCGTGGTGCCGGCCCCTTCGACGATCGTGGTGTTCTCGCTGTCGATCGTCACCTTCTTGGCGCGGCCCAGGTCGGAAAGCTGGATGCTTTCGAGGTCGAGGCCCAGGTCTTTGAAGATGGCTTTACCGCCGGTCAAAACGGCGATGTCGCCCAGCATGGCCTTGCGGCGGTCGCCGTAGCCCGGCGCCTTGACGGCCGCGACCTTGAGAATGCCACGAAGCTTGTTCACGACCAGGGTGGCGAGAGCCTCGCCCTCGATGTCCTCGGCGATGATCAAGAAGGGCTTGTTGGCCTTGGCCAGCTTCTCGAGAACCGGGATCAGCTTGGTCGGCGTGCTGATCTTCTCTTCGTAGATCAGGATGTAAGCGTCTTCGAGAACGACTTCCATGCGCTCCTGGTCGGTCACGAAGTGGGGGCTCAGGTAACCGCGGTCAAACTGCATGCCCTCGACGACGTCGACCGTGGTCTCGAACGACTTGCCTTCCTCGACGGTGATGACGCCGTCGGTGCCGACCTTTTCAAAGGCGTCGGCGAGCTTTTCGCCGATCGACTTGTCGTTGTTGGCCGCGATCGCGGCGACTTCGGCGATCTCTTTCTTGCCGGAAACCTTCTTGGACTGGGCTTTCACCTGCTCGACCAGGCGCCAGCACGGCTTTGTCGATGCCCCGCTTGAGGGCCATGGCGTCGGCACCGGCGGCCAGGGCCTTGAGACCCTCTTTGTAAATGGCCTCGGCCAGCACGGTGGCCGTGGTCGTGCCGTCGCCGGCGGAGTCAGACGTCTTGGAGGCGGCTTCCTTGACGAGCTGCGCGCCCATGTTTTCATAGGGATCGGTCAGCTCGATCTCCTCGGCCACGGTCACGCCGTCCTTGGTGACGGTCGGGCTGCCCCAGCCTTTATCGATCACGGCATTGCGGCCGCGAGGGCCGAGCGTGGAACGAACGGCCCGTGCCAGTTTCGTCACACCACTGGCCAGCTTCTGGCGGGCCTCCTCATCGTAGGCCAAAATCTTCGCCACGTGTGGATCTCCTTGGTCATTGATTTCATGGGTCGCCCAGGTCTCGCCTACCCGGCACGACGCGGGATGTCTCAGTCGTCAAACAGTCGAGACTGCGCCACCGCATTTATAGGATCAGATGAGGGTCAAAATGCAACTTGTGTACCGACGTGTTTTGATTTCCTTAACTGTATAAAGAGAAACTGTTTGCGTTTGAAGGCTGACTGAGCTGATCGCGTCCGGGCTGTCGTTTTGGCAGCGATTCGACGGCGATCCGCCAAATCGGGTCGTGACAACGGGAGGCAGCAGTCGTCCGAGTGCCGGACGCTCGAACTGGCGGAGCCGTTCCGCTCGCGAGCACGGAACGAGCGCGGCCAGGGAGTGGTACTTTGACTCGGCCGAACTGACTTGTCAGACTGTGGCGATCGCGTGCGGCCGTGTTGAAGAGCCAAGACGTTCGCGTCGTGGCGGTCGCGCGGCCGAGTTTCCACGCCGTATCGGAGACCAGCGCATGCCGGGCATGAATCGGCCGACTGATGATCGACTGACCCGCCGAGCCTTTTTGAGCGCCGTCGCCCTGGTGACTTGTCTGACGGGTCCGCCGAGCGCGCCTTCTGGCACAGGGGCCTCCGCCCTCGCAACCGCAAAAGGCTCCAGCGCCGGCAGCGGCATCCACGACGATTCCGCTCTGGCCTCAAGGAACACCCCACGCCCAGGGAACGGATCCGGAAAAAGACGTTCCCACGCTCACTGTCTACCTCCCCAAGCCGGAAATGGCGACGGGAGCCGCCGTGGTGATTTGCCCGGGTGGCGGTTATGGCATGCTGGCGATCGACCACGAGGGCAAGCAAGTCGCCGAATGGCTGAACTCGCTGGGTGTCGCCGGTTTTATCCTGAAGTATCGCCTTGGCCCGCGCTATCATCACCCGGCCATGCTCGAAGACGCCGGCCGAGCGATCCGCACCGTTCGCGCCGGGGCGTCGCGCTGGGGCCTCGACCCACACAAGATCGCGATCATTGGTTTTTCAGCGGGCGGTCATCTTGCGTCGACGGCGGGCACCCACTTTGATGCTGGTAAGCCGGATTCGGCCGACCCGATTGAACGCGTCAGCTCGCGTCCCGACCGGGTGATCCTGGTTTATCCCGTGATCGCGCTGGCGACTCCCTATGGCCACGGCGGATCGACGCGCAACCTGCTGGGCCAAAACCCGCCGAGGGGAGCTCGTTGAGAGCCTCTCGAATGAGCGCCAGGTGACCAGGGAAACTCCACCGACGTTCCTGGCGCACACCAACGCCGATCTGGGCGTGCCGGCCGAGAACAGCCTGCTCTTCGCCCTGGCGCTACGAAAGGCCGGGGTGCCCGTCGAGCTGCACCTTTTCGAACGCGGACCGCACGGGCTCGGGCTCGGCGGCGGGACCGCCCAGTTTGGCATTCCGCCCGATCCGGCCTTTCAGATGTGGCCGAAGCTCTGCGAAATCTGGCTCAAGAACCAGGGCTTTCTTGATCGGCAAGTCGCCCGTCCTTGATCGCCCGAAGCCGCGCGATCGCCCCACTCGCTCGTCGTCTCGATGGTGCGGCACCCGGCGACCCGAAGCGACGGAAGATCCGACGCCAGGTCGCCGGCTCGACTTTGATCGCTCAAACCGACCGAGTTAACTGATCTCGACGGCGAACCCATGCTGCTTGCGGTGGAAGGGGCCGTCGTAGACCTTGGAGCTCTTGAAGAGCTCGATAGCGTCCGTCACCGGCCACCTTGAGCACCTTGCTTTGAACGGCGGCCATTTCCTCGGCGGTCATCGGGACTTGAAGTCGCGCACGATCTTGAGGTTCTGGTCGAGCACCTTCTCGGAGTCAATTCCCGAGACCAGCGACGCGATCGGCAGCGAGAGGACATAGCGTATGGCCTCTTCGGCCGTGACGATTCCGTCGCTGACGATCTTGCCATTGCCGCCCAGGCTCTTCATCGCCGAGCGGCGCGATGCCCCGCGCATTGAGCACGGGCAAGACATTGTGCTGAAAGCTGCGGAACTGGCTGTCCATGATGTTAAGCGGCATCTGCACGGTCGCCCAGGGATAGGGCTTGGCCAGCATCTTGAGATGGATCGCCGGATCCTTGTGGCCCGTGAATCCCAGGAAGCGGATTTTGCCCTGTTCCTTGGCCTTCAGCGCATATTCGATGGCACCCCCCTGGTCGAAGATCCAGTCGGGATCGTTGTCGTAGACGATCTCATGAAATTGCCAGAGGTCGAGATGATCGGTACGCAGCCGCCGCAAGCTGTCTTCCAGGTGTTACTGGGCGTCCTTGGCGGTGCGGCCGCAGCACTTGGTCATGAGGAAGACCTTGTCGCGGCGATTGCCCTGCGCGAGCGCCTTGCCCATGCGTTCTTCGCAGATGCCGTCGTGATAATCCCAGGCGTTGTCAAGAAACGTGATTCCCTCATCGACGGCCCGCTGGATGAGCCGAATACTCTCGCTTTCATCCTTGTGAGACACTGCTGTGATAGCCGCCCAGACAGATCATCGTGACCGACTGGCCGGTGTGCCCGAGCGGCCGCATGGGGATGCCCGCCGGCGTTTTGCAGCCGATCCGCCGCGGTCTTGGACGACCAGCGCGGCCGTCGCGACGCCGGCGGCTCCCGCCTGCATGAACTCGCGGCGACTCGGACGGAAGCCGTTCTTGCGGTTTGCTTGGTTGCTACTATTCATCAAAGAGCCTCTTCAAGGTGTGGGGAAACCTCGGGACAAACGCCAGGGGAGATGATAACCTCGAGGATCACGACGCCGGCATTTCAAACGCCGGCCGGCGAGGGGTCTCGTGCCGATAACTCGGGAGTGCACTCTCCATGAATGCACATTCAATCGAAGTCGGTGTGCCGCGGTGATCGTGCCTGCCTGGCTCTTGATCGCGGGTCTCAGCGACGCCGTTGCTGACGGACCCGGGCCACGCGCCTGCGGACCAAACCTTTCCGGCAAAGCTCGGCTGGAAAGCTCTCTTCAACGGTAAAGATCTCGACGGCTGGGAGTTCCGCAATCCACGTGCCAAGAAGGTCTGGGTCGTCTGCGACGGGTGTCCGGCTCGATCCGGCCAATCCGTCGCGCCTCTTGCCAGTCGGCGCGGGGGGCTCGCGAGATCGGTCTTGCTCTGTGGCGACGATGGCTGGGGCTCCGACTTCATGACGCGCGAACACTTCAACGACTATCAGCTTCATATCGAGTTCACCGTTCCGAAAGGGAGCAACTCGGGTGTTTACAACCGGGGACTCTTCGAGATTCAGGTCTTTGACAGTTATGGTGCTCCCAAGCTGTCGTGGCACGACTGCGGTGCGCTCTACGAGCGAGCCTATCCCGGCGAAAACCTGGCGAAGCCGCCCGGCGAATGGCAGTCTTACGATATCACGATGAAGGGCAAGAAGCTGTCATTGATCTGGAACGGCAAGCCGGTCTATCAGGACTACGACGTTCGCTACGGCGAGACGGACCGCGAGGCATTCGAGCGGCTCAACCAGGAAAACGCCGGCCGGCCCCCCGAGCTGCGGGTCAAGCTTCGCGACGAGAACGGGCGGTATGTCGGCTATTTTGGCGAAGGGGGAACGCGGTCGGGCCTCGACGGTCCCGACCGGCCTGGTCCCATCCTGCTTCAGGGCGATCACGGGCCCGTCGCGTATCGAAATATCATGATCAAGCCTCTTTGATTGGGATTGGATCAACGTCGGTTGGTCGGTCAGGCGATTGATCGATCGATCGGCCAGCACTCTCCATTTTCCGGGATGATCGGCATCATGCAAACGATGAAATTCAAGCTCGACTACGGTCGGGCGGGGCTGGACGTCGACATCCCGGCCGAACGGGTTGTCGGGCCGCTGGCGATTCGCGACGTGCCGCCGCTCGGCGACCCCGAAGGCGCGGTCGCGGCCGCTCTCGAGAGCCCGATCGGCGCGCCCGGCTTTGCGAACGATCGCCCAGGGGCGCAAGAGACGCCTGCATCTTGATCTGCGACATCACCCGCCCCGTGCCCAACCAGACGATCTTGCGGCCGATGCTCGAGGTCCTGGCCCAGGCGGGCGTCCCGCGCGAGGAGACGCTGATCCTGGTCGCGACCGGGCTGCACCGGCCGAGCACCGAGTGCCGAGAAGCTGGAGATGCTCGGCCCCGAGATCGTCGCCGGCTATCGCATCGAAGACCACTATGGCACGCGCCTGGAAGACCACACATTCGTCGGCACGACCACGCGCGGGATTCCGGGCTGGATCGACAGCCGTTATGTGACGGCCGACCTGAAGATCACCACGGGGTTGATCGAGCCGCACCTGATGGCCGGTTATTCGGGTGGCCGAAAGCTGATCTGCCCGGGCGTCGCCGCGCTCGAGACTGTCAAGCGGTGGCACGGGCCGGAGCTGCTCGAGCACCCGCAAGGCCGACTGCGGCATTCTCGAGGGCAATCCGGTCCACGAGCAGAACACCGAGATCGCCAGGATGGCCGGCTGCGATTTCATCGTCAACGTCACGCTCGACAGCCAGCGGCAGGGTGACGTCGGTGGTGGCCGGCGACATGGAAAAGGCGTTCCTGGAAGGCGTGCGAGTTCATGGCCGGCATCTGCCGGGCGGTCGTTCCCAAGCCTGTGGACATCGTGGTCACCAGCTCGGCCGGATATCCGCTCGACACCACGTTTTATCAGGCGGTCAAAGGGCTCACCGGTTGCCTGCAAATCGTCAAGCAAGGGGGCACGATCATCCTGGCCGCCAGCCTGACGGAGGGACTTGGCAGCCCGGAATTTCAGTCGTTGTTCCGCGAGAACCCGTCGCTCGAGGTCTTCATGGAGCGCATCCTCGGGCGCGACTATTTCGTGATGGACCAGTGGCAGCTCGAAGAGCTCGCCAAGGTCCGCCGCAAGGCGCGGGTGAAGATCGTCTCCGACGGGTTGCCCGCGGAGGTGCTGTCGACGTGCTTCGTCGAATCGGCCCCGAGTGTCGAGGCGGCTCTCGCCGAATCGCTGGCCGAATATGGGCCCGATGCTCAGGTGGCCGTGATTCCCAAGGGGCCTTATGTGTTGCCCGTGCTGGCCTGAATGGATCCGCGAGCGGTCGAACTAGTGAATAAACAACAAATGATATATCTGTCGTCACCTTCCGACGTGAGGGGCCGCCCCAAGGGTGGGCGAGGAGCGATCGCCATCGCATGACCACGAGGCCCTGATCAGTCATTAACTGATCAAATGATAGGATCCTACATTCAATGGGAACAGCAAGTCCGGTTAAGCGCTGCGGGCCCGGCGTTACGTGTGCAGAGGGGCAAGGAGCAACGATTTGTGACGTTCGTGCTCTCGCGAGTGCGCCTTCTGCTCAAGAAGGTGCATCCGACGAGCACGGACCTTCCGGTATCTTCGGCATCGGCGAACATGCGATAATTCTCTTCTCGCGATGCTCCCCCGCGCCCGGTTTACGAGGTACTGGTCAGACGTTCCGGGGAGTACACTTTGGACCGGAGCGACTCCATGGCCTCCGCCGCAGACCGCCATCTCCTCTTCGGGCTGCTCGCGCTGCAGAACGGGATCATCAATCAGGGCCAGCTCGTTGCAGCCTTCCAGGCTTGGACGCTGGACAAGTCCAGGAGCCTGGCCGACCACCTGGAAGCCCGAGGCGACCTGACGATCGCCAGGCGGGTGCTCCTGGAGGCGCTGGCGGGGGTGCACCTGGAAGCCCACGGCGGCGACGTAGTCAGTAGCCTTGGGGCGATCTCGACCGACAAAGCCACGAGGGAGGGCCTGGCCCGGATTGGCGGCCCGGGCGTCGACGCGACCCTCGGCCACGTCGGCTCGGGACCGGCCCACAGCGAAGGCGATGCCAATCGCACCGAGAGCTACTCCGTCGGATCCTCCTCTTCCGACGGTCAGCGATTCCGGGTGTTGCGGCCGCACGCGCGAGGCGGCCTAGGCGTGGTATTCGTGGCGCTCGATGGCGAGCTGAACCGCGAAGTGGCGTTGAAACAGATTCTCGACAAGCATGCCGACGATCCCGTCAGCCGCCAGCGGTTCCTCATCGAGGCCGAGATCACCGGCGGCCTCGAACATCCCGGCATCGTCCCTGTCTACGGCCTGGGGAATGACGGCGGCGGACGGCCTTACTACGCGATGCGGTTCATCAGGGGGGACAGCCTCAAGGAGGCGATCGATCGCTTCCACGGATCGACACAGACGGACACCGATCGTGGCGCCCGACCGCTGGAGCTGAGAAAGCTCTTGCGGCGGTTCGTCGACGTCTGCAACGCCATCGAATACGCCCATTCGCGAGGCATCGTGCACCGGGATATCAAGCCCGCCAACGTGATCGTCGGCAACCACGGCGAGACGCTCGTGGTGGACTGGGGACTGGCCAAGCCGATCGACAAGACTGAAGCGTCGTCCGGGCTCAGTGAGCGGACGCTGATCCCGACGTCGGCCTGCGGCAGCGTGGAGACTCTGCCAGGCTCGGCGATGGGGACGCCGGCCTACATGAGCCCCGAGCAGGCCGCCGGGGACCTCGATCGCCTTCGTTTCCGCTCGGACGTGTACAGCTTGGGCGCCACGCTCTACTGCCTGCTGACCGGCAAGGCGCCATTCGACGGCGACATTGGCGAGGTCCTCCGCAAGGTCCAGCGGGGCGAATTTGTCTCGCCCAGGCAGGTCGACCCGAACCTCGACCCGGCGCTGGAAGCGGTTTGCCTGAAGGCCATGGCGACGCGGCTCGAAGACCGCTACTCGAGTTGCCGGGCACTGGCCGAGGATGTCGAGCGGTGGGCGGCGGACGAGCCGGTCGGGGCGTGGCGCGAGCCGTTGGCGAAGCGGGCCCGGCGGTGGTCGAAGCGGAACCGGACCGCGGTCACCGGGGCGGCCGTGGCCCTAGTGGCCGGAGTGGTCGGACTGGCGGCAGTGCTCGCAGTCCAGACGCAGGCCAAGGCCGACATCGCACGGTCCCTGGCGAGCGAGACTCGGGCCAACACCGCGCTGGCTGCCGCCAATTCGGAGCTGACCGGCTCGAAGGCCGCAGTGGTGGCTCGGTACGCCTTGGCGGTCGACGCGATCAAGACGTTCCACACCGGCGTCAGCGAGGACTTTCTGCTCAAAGAGGGCCAATTCAAGGAGCTGCGCGACCGGCTCTTGAAGTCGGCGAGCGACTTCTACGGCAAGCTCGGGGCCCTGCTCGTCAAGGAGACCGACACGGTGTCGAGGCGGTCGCTGGCGCAGGCCAATTTCGAGGTGGCCGAGTTGACCCGCGAGGTCGGCCGGCCGGAGGACGCGCTGGCGGCCCACTGGACTGTGCTGGCTCTCCGCGAGGCGCTGGCGACCGGCCCGGAGACCGACACCGAGTCAAAGGTCGACATCGGCCGCAGCCTGACGGCCGTCGCGTACCTCCTGGAAATCACCGGCAAGACCGTCGCGGCTGAGGCAACCTACCGCCGCGCCGAGACCCTGCTGGCCGACGTGGTGCCTTCGGCCCCGACCCTGCGGGCCGCATTGGCGGCCTGCCGGTCGCGGTACGGCTTTTTCCTGTCCGAGTCGGGCCGGGCTGAAGACGCCCTGGCGACTTACCGGTTGGCGAGGGCGGATCAGGAAGCCCTGGTCGCCGCACCCGGGGCGATGAAGGAGTCCCGGCGCGACCTGGCCGAGACGATCAACCGCATCGGCATCGTGCTGATCAGGACGAACAAACTGTCGGAGGCGGAGGTAGAATTCCGCAAGGCGCTGGCGCTACGGCGGAAGCTGGCAGACGACAACCCCGCCACCGCCGGCTTCCGCGGCAACCTGGCGGATACCCTGTTGAACATTGGCAGGCTACTGTGGGAATCGGGCAAGGCAGCGGAGGGGGAGTCCTGGACCCGCAAGGGGATCGCCTTGTACCAGAAGCTGGCAGACGACAACCCCGCCGTCAATGACTTCCGCCACCGCCTCGCCGCCAGCCACCAGAATCTTGGCTCCATGCTGGCGGATACGGGCAAGCTCGGGGACGCGGAGGCCGAGTACCACAAGGCACTGACCCTCTTCCAGAAGCTGGCCGATGACAACCCCACTGCGCTTCGATACCAGAGGACGCTCGCGTCGATCCTGCTCAATACCGGCTGGCGGCTCGCTCTGGCAGGCAAGTCCGGCGAGGCGATCGATTATTACATCCGGGAAGAAGCGGTCCGCAGCAGGTTCACCGACGAACGCTCGGCCACGCCCGAGGACAGGAACTTGCTGGCAAACTGCCAGACCAACATGTCGGACCTTCTGCGCCGGGCCAGGAGGTTGGATGAGGCGTGGAGGGCGTGCGATCGCGCGCTAGCATTGCGTGAGCCGCTGGTCCGGGACCATCGCCAGGACGCGGAATTCCGCGGCGGGCTTGCGGAGACGTTTCTGCGGGCCGGCCAGGTGCACCTCGACGCGGGCGACCTGGCCGGTGCTTCCGCCGCCTTGAAGAGGGCCCTCGCGCTCTACGACGGACTACAGTCCCCAAACGGCGAGCAGATGCTCCTGCGGTCCTGCTGCCACGCGGGCCTGGCGGGACTTGCCGCCCGTCCCGGCGCGGGGATATCGGCCGATGAGGGCCGAGCCGAGTCGGACCGAGCCATGAGCTGGGTAGTACGGGCCGTCGATGGCGGCTACCGCAACCCTGCGCCTACCGCAACGAGACGGCCTTCGACCCGATCCGCGACCGGCCCGATTTCCGCTCGCTGATGATGGACCTGGCCATGCCGGCGGACCCGTTCGCCCGCGGCGGCTGAGGTCCAGGGCCTTGGCATCGGAACCCGCGGGCCGATCGATCCGTCAGCGTCTTCCACGCGGCAAGGCGCAGACCAGCCTCGCGAGCGCTGCACGGCCGCGAGACGCCGAAAGCCCATGATTCCACTGTGAAATCGCCCTTTCGCACGCCGCACCGTCGGGATAGCCTGAGCTGCGGAAGGCGCGACCATTGCGCCTTTCGTGACCGGACGCGCAGGATTCGGGTACACGAAAACATCAAGTTCCTGGGGAGATCCTTTTTCGTACTTTCGGGTTCTTTAGCCCGCAGCGAGTTGCGACCGTTGCACAACCGGGTGAACCCGGTAGCCAGACCGGGTTGAGCAGGGCTTAGACTGAATTTTTGTTCCCATGATTGTCAGACACCATGACGCATGAGGATACCATATCGCGTTGCGAGCGCCGGGCCAAATCCGCCGCGAGCCCGCAGATGACGCGTAACCAAATGATAATATACGTCTACTGGCACTAATCCCAGCAGAAGAAGCGATCACGTGCTCACTTCTTCTGTTTTATGTAGTGACTCATCTTTCGGTCCGCATGCGCCGCGCGTAAGACCGCCGTCATTGCTTATTCCTTGTGCGCCTCGGCACCCTTTAACGACTCGTCGGGCTTGGCGGGCTCTTCGGTCGTCACTTCGACGCTGCCGCCTTCGGAGAGAATCGACAGATCGCCAGTGATCACTTGCTCCGAGCCATCGATGGGCGTCCAGGGAACGTTACCCGAGGGTGATTCGAGCGGCACCGGCGGCCGGCGATTGGTCACTTCAACCCAGTTACCGTCGGTAACGCCGGTCTCGAGCTCGACGCGCGGCTTTGCCGTCCTTGTTGAGCCAGCAGAATGTTTCGTCACCGCTATAGACGAGGGCATCCGCGGGCAGGGTGCGCACGGACGGGTGCTCGATGATCACCTTGCCGTAGGCGTACATCCCGGGCAAGAGCTGCGAGTCAGGGTTGGGAAGATCGATCTCGGCGCGGAGCGTACGGCTCTTGATGTTGAGCGCCCATGATGTGCGTGTCACAGTCGCCGGCAGCTCCGTGTCACGAAACGCGCGGGCGAGGACGGTCGCCTTCGTGCCGATCTTCACGAAGTTGGCGTCACGCTCGGGAATATCGACGAAAATTCGGACGACGTCGAGGCGGTCAACGACATAGATCGGCGCGGCGCCATTGGTCGACAGGTCGGTGGCGCGGTGCATGGCGGTCGGGTCGCCGGTCGCGGGCAAGACGAAGTCGCCCGTGTTGGCGTTGCGTGCGACGATCACGCCGTCGAATGGCGCGGTCAGGGTCAGGTAACCCACCCAGGCGGCGAGGCGTTTGGCGTCGCTCTCGGCGACTTCGAGCGCGGCACGCGCCACCGACACATCGACCCTGGCCTTCTCGGCCGTCGCCCGGCTCGAGAGCAGCTCGGCCTTCATCTCGGCGATCGTCACCTTCGCCGCGTCGCGCCAGGCCACGTTCGATTTGTATTGATTGACCGATTCCAGAAGAACTTGCGGCGAGATCACGCCCCGGCTCACCTCGTTGGTGAGCCGCTTGACCTGCACGTCCCAGCGATCAACCTCCGACTGATACTTTCCCAGATTGGCCTGCGCCACGGTGACGCGCGAGGCGGCCGCCTCGACGTTGGCTTCGGCGACGGCGACCATCGTCTGGGCCAGGTCAATCCGCTGCTTGTCAAGCGCGACCGTCGCGGTCTTGGTCCTGAAATCCTCGACGATCTCGGGCACGAAGAGCGTGGCGAACACGTCCCCCTTCTTGACCTTGTCGCCGATGTCGACGATCCACTTCTCGATATACGCCGTCATCTTCGGATAGATCGACGTTCGCTCATAGCTTTCAATGAAGCTGGGCTGGCCGACCACGCGCACGATGGTGCGGATAACCGGCTTCTGAATGCGAACCTTGGGGGGAAGAGACACACTCTCGGGTGGTTTCTTGGAATCGGAATGGCAGCCGCACGCCGCGACCGCCACGAGGATCCAGGGCAGCCGCCGGAATGCGTGATATCCATGTAGAATCGTCGTGGGCGAAAGACACCGGCCCATCAGATACCTCCGGTCAAGGAAGGTGCGAAGCCCGATGCGTGGCCTTCGCCCCGGGTCGTCGCTGAGTTCGTTCGTTCGTCAGATTTCGGTTGCTGCTGGCCTTCCCGGGTCAGAATCAGAATCGGCGGAAGGCTCGATGATAACGGGTGCGTCGGATGCGGCAACGACGATCGGATCATGATGCCGGCTTTCCGGATCGTCGGGGTGGATCGACGGCGAGGCGTGCGCCTCTTGCCGATCAACACCGAGAAGATCGACGGCACGATCAATAATGTGGCCACGGTCGACATCACGAGGCCGCCGATCACGGCCCGGCCCAGGGGCGCCTGCATCTGGCTGCCACGCTCAAGTGCCAGCGCCATCGGCACCATGCCCACCGTCATGGCACAGGCCGTCATCAAGATCGGCCGCAGGCGCTCGCTCGCGCCGAGCACGGCCGCCTCGGTCGATGACTTGCCCGACTTCCAGTGCTCGTTGATGAATGTCACGAGCATCACGGAGTTCGACACCGACACGCCCAGGCACATGATCGAGCCCATGAACGACTCGATATTGAGCGACGTGTTGGTCACGTACAGGATGATCGCGATCCCGGCGAGCACGCCGGGCACCGCTCCGATCGAGATCAAGGCCAGGCGCGGCGACTGGAAGTAGGCCGTCAAGAGCACGAGAATCACGAATACCGCGACGCCCAGACCGATGCCCAGCGATTCAAACATCTCGTTCATCGGCGGAAGCTGGCCGAGCGGGATGACGCGCACACCGCGTGGCGGGTCTCCGGCATCGGAAATCGCCTTGGCCACCTGGCGCGACGCCCGGCCCATGTCTTCGCCCTCGACGTTGGCCGTGACCGTCAGGTAGCGCTGCGACATCGAGCGATCGAATTCGCCCGGGCGCACGCTCTGGCGCACCGTGGCGACGTCGCGAATCATCAGGTTCACGAGCGGGTTGACCGTCGAGATCGGCAAGGTCTCGACGTCCGCCGTCTTGGTCATGCGGGTGGTGGGCACCAGCACCTCGACAAGATAGTCGAACCCCGTCTTCACATCGACCCAGTAGTTCAAATTGCTGAACCGCGTTGACGACGTCGCCATCACGAGTGCCTTGCCGATATCTTCGACCGTGACACCGCTCAAGCCCGCCTTTTCACGGTCGATGTCGACCTCGACCGTCGGGTAATCGAGCGTTTGCTCGAACTGGATGTCGCGCAAGAAGGGAATGTCCTTCATGCCGGCGACAATCTTCTCGGCGTGCTGGCGCACCAGTTTCAGATCGGTGCCGACAACCTGCACGGCGATCGGCGTCATCGAGCCGAAACTCATGACCGAGGTCACGATATCACCGGGCTCGAAGCCGTATGTCGACTGCTTCGCCAGTTTTTCGGCCTTCGCTTTTGTCAGGCCCCCCACCTGCAACCGCTTGACTAGCCAGGGGTTGACGCGCTCGGGCAAGATCTTGCGGAGCCGCTCGCGAAACTCGTCGAGCTTGATGCCGCTTTTCTCGGTCAATGCCACGCGCAATTGACCATCATCAGGGCCGCGCATGAATAACAGCATATTATCAATACCGAAGTTGGGCGCGACCTGGCCGACGAAGCCCATGGTGATCTCGATATTCTCGACCTTGGCTTCGCGCTCGATCTCCTCCAGGCACTTCACGGCCATCTCGCGCGTCAACTCAAAATTCGATCCCGGCGGCGGACGGAACCGCAGCACGAACTCGCCCGAATCGATCTCCGGGAATAGCTCGGTTCCCACCTGGAGCCCGACAACCCCGAGCACCAGAATGCACGCCGCGAGATAAATGGGCACGACCAGCCACCGCATGCCGACCAGAAGACTGATGAATTTCTCATAAACCACGAGGAACCGGTCGAACAGCCCGCGCTTCTCGCTGCCGCTACCGCCGTGATGCATGTGCTTGAGTAAATGTACGCACATGATTGGCACGAACATACTCGAGAGCAAATACGACGAGATCATCGCGAACCCGACACCCAGGGTCAGCGGCATGAACAGCGACCGCAACGGGTCGGACATGATGAAAGCCGGAATGAACACCGAGAGAATGCACATGAGCGCCAGGAGCCGCGGCACCGCGGTGGCGTTGCTCGCCAGGAGCACGGCGCGGGCGACGCTCTTTGTGTGCCCCATCTGCACGTGCACGTTCTCGATCGTGACCGTGGCCTCGTCGACCAGGATACCGATCGCCAGCGCCATGCCGCCCAGCGACATGATATTGATCGTGTTGCCGGTGATCCACAAACCCAGGAGCGAGCCCAGAAGCGCCAGCGGAATATTGGACACGACGACGATCACGCTGCGCGGATCACCCAGGAACAGCAAGATCATGAGGCCGGTCAAGCCGGCGCCGATCATTCCCTCGGTCGCCACGCTCTCGACGGCCGCCAGCACGGTGGGCGATTCGTCGAACTCGAAGTCGACCTTCACGTCCTTGGGCACCACGTTTCTGAATAACTCGAGCGACTTGCGAATGTCGGCGACCACCGTGAGGGTCGACGCCGTATCTTTCTTGATGATCGGCAGGTAGACCGACTTCTTGCCGTTGACGAGCGCGTATCCATAAGTAATGTCAGTATCATCCTTGAATGTCGCGACGTCGCGGAGGTAAACGTTGCGCTCGAGGCGCAGGGGAATCGATCCGAGCTTCTGGATGTCGATCACAGTGGCATTATTGGCGACCACGGGCATCGAGTCGTTGATATAGACGTTGCCGGCCGGAATGACCGTGTTCCCCTTGGCAAGAGCCTCGATCACATGCTGCGGGGTGAGATTGTAGTCGCGCAGCTTGTCCGGATCGACGTTGACCAGGATCGACCGCATATTCGGTCCGAACGGCGAGATGGCGACGGTGCCCGGGACGTATTTCTGCACGAGTGGCCGGATGATGTTCTGCGCCAGGTCGCCCATCGCCCCCAGGGTCGTCAAGTCGCTTTCCATGACGAGATAGCCGACCGGAACGCTGCCGGCGTCCATGCGCATGATCATAGGGGGGAGTGTCCCCTTGGGCATCCACGACATGGCACGGTCGGACATGGCCACGACCTGGCCCATCGCCTGGCCCATGTCCGTACCGGGAAAAAACGACAGCTCGCACATCGAAACTTGCTGGATATTGCGCGAGTTGATTTCCGAGACGCCGTCGACGTACTGAAAATACAGCTCCAGCTCGTTGACGATGAACCCTTCCATCTGGTCGGGGCTCATGCCGACATAATCGAGAAATACGTAAATTTTCGGCGTATTGAGCGACGGGAAGATATCGACGCGCATCCGGTTGAGGCCGAGCAAGCCGCCGCTGATCAAGGCGACCACAAACATCAGCGTCGTGGTCGGAAATCGCATCGCGAAGGAGGTCGGATTCATGCTTTGTCCTTGCCGGGCGGCTCCGTGTGCCATCGAGCGCACCGTTCCGAAGGTGGTGGAAACGCACGGGGATCGATCGTCCGGTGTCGTTAGTTTACGATACTTTCGGCACTCGCGAACCGCCGGATCAACTCAAACTTCCCATCTCGTGATCAAGGAGACAGTACGGTCGCCCTGAATCGTTGTCACGCCGGGGACAATCATGCCGGATCGACCTGAAGGCAGGAGCCGTCAATCGCTACAACGCAGACAAGCGGTCTAACCGTACTGCGATCGACGCCAGCGACGTCGATCCTTTCGTTCCATCGTGCGCCATGCATGGAACGTGCAGACGCGGCAAATCGTGAGCAAATGGCGACGCGGGCATCCCGGCACGAGAGCGTCTCACGTGGATTTCGACGTGCCGGACCTCCGGCGCGACGCCGCTCGAGGCGCCGCATATCGTCACAAACCGATATATGTGATGTCAAGCAAAAAGTACGATCTTGATTGATTGTCGATCGGAAAATTGGCTCAAAACCAAACGGATTGCCAGGGCAAAGCGCTTCAATCAGTCGATCACCACGGCAGAGGTTCGCCCATGTGGAAATAGCCGCCGGTTGGCCCGTCGTCGGGGAGCGTCGCCAGCATCACGCTGGTCTTGCCCCCTTCCGATACTTCGAGCGGCGCCGCATCGCCCCCCATGTCGGTCTTGACCCAGCCCGGGTGGGCCGAATTCACCTTGATCCTGGTGTCGCCAAGCGCCTGGGCGAGATGCACGGTGAACGCGTTGAGCGCCGTCTTCGACGCATCGTATGCGAATGCCTTGCTATTATAGATGGGCGAAGCCGGGTTCGCGTGCAGGGTCAACGACCCGAGAACGCTCGACAGGTTGACGATCCGGCCGGCCGGAGCTTTCTTGATGAGCGGCAGCAAGACCTGCGTGAGCGCGACCACGCCGAAGAAGTTCGTCTCGAACGTCTGGCGCAGGACGTCGAGCGAGACGGTGGGTGTCGAGTTGAAACCGCCGGGCGCACCGAAGCTGGCGGAGTCGAGCATGACTCCGGCATTGTTGACCAGAATATCGAGCTTCCCGTATTTTTCGTCGAGCAGGTGAAAAACGGCCTGATGGTCCTCCGGGCGATTCACATCAAACTTCACCGCCTCGACTTTGCCGACGCCCTCCGCTGCCAGCCGCTCGGCGGCTTCCCGACCCTTGGCTTCGTCGCGGCATCCGAGCAAGACACCGATCCCAAGCTGCCCGAGCCCACGCGCCGTTTCGAAGCCAATGCCTTTGTTGGCCCCCGTGATGAAGGCGATCTTCCCGGGCGAATCCATGATTTTCTCTCCTTGATTGGTGAATGCGATTCACGCGGCCGCAGGCGAAATCGTGCGTTCGTCACCGAATATTAGCGGTTTACCGCCGCCATGGCTTGTGCCGGATAACGTTCGCCGGAAGTGGAGCCGGATGGCAAGATGGCGTCGATCTCCCGCAACTCTTGCGGTGTCAGTTTGACCCTGGCAGCGCCGAGGTTTTCTTCGAGGTAGTTGAGCCGCTTTGTTCCCGGGATCGGCACGATGTCATCCCCCTGCGCGAGGACCCAGGCGAGGGCGAGCTGGCTCGGGGTGCAATTCCTGGAAGCCGCCAGGGCCTCGATCTTCTTCACAAGGTCGAGATTCTTCTGGAAATTTTCGCCCTGGAATCGCGGACTGTTGCGCCTGAAGTCGTCAGCGGCGAGGTCGTCGATCGACTTGAATGCACCCGTGAGGAAGCCGCGGCCTAGCGGACTGTAAGCCACGAACGCGATTCCCAGCTCGCGCAGCAGTCGGCAAGACCTGGTCCTCGGGATCGCGGGTCCAGAGCGAGTACTCGGTCTGAAGCGCGGCGATCGGGTGTACCAGGGCGGCGCGGCGGATCGTCGCCTGCGCGGCTTCGGAAAGCCCCAGAAAGCGTACCTTCCCGGCCGTCACGAGGTCGGCCATGGCGCCGACGGTCTCCTCGATCGGCGTCTTGGGGTCAACCCGGTGCTGGTAGTAAAGATCGATCACATCGACACCCAGCCGCTTGAGGCTGGCGTCGCAGCTCTCCTTCACGTAGGCCGCATCCCCGCGCACGCCGAGAAACTCACCGCTCGGGCCCCTGACGTTCGCGAACTTGGTCGCGAGCACCACGCCGTCGCGGCGGCCCTTCAGTGCTTTCCCGACGAGCACCTCATTTCGCCCGCATCCGTACATGTCGGCCGTGTCGAGAAAGTTGCCACCCGCGTCCAGATACCGGTGGATGACGGCGATCGACTCGTCGTCGTCCATCCGATTCGGGTCGTAAAATTCGCTCATGCCCATGCAGCCCAGACCGATCGCCGAAACCGCCGGCCCACCGGCACCGAGCACCCGCCGATCCGAGATTCCTTGAGTCAATTGAGACATGCCTCCCCGGCTCATCAGTCGCGGTGAACCACGTACCGAAACCGAATGTCATCGTAGGGGGGCACATCACGAGGATCAAGTTGTGGCTCGAAACGGCGCGTCAGCCGCTGAATCCGCCTGATTCATCAAGTTGCCGCGCTCACGACGGCGTCACACTTCTTCCGCCCTTCGATATCGTGAATTTCGCGATTCCGGTCAGACCGCCCCCCGAGGCCGTTGTCAGGCCGCCCAGTATCGTGATCTGACCGCCGTTCGCGAATGTCTGGTTGGTGCCAAACGTGATCTGAACGATTTCGCTCGTCGGGAGATAGGAGACTTCAAAGCCCTCGATCGGCTGGAGAATCATCTGGGTTTTCTTCTTTCCCTTCTTGATCATGAACGAGCCGATCTGGTAATTGCCGGCGTTCGCGGCGGCCCCTGGATCGAGCGGGATACCGAAATTCAGCGACAATCCAGACAAGGCTTGTTTGCCTGAGGACTTGCCCTTCCTGTTACTCTTGTGGGCAAAAATCGGTTGCTCCCCGATGACCGCCGCGGTCGTGGGCAGAGGAGCCGGAGTGGGTGTTGGGCTCGGCGACGGCGACGGCGTTGGGCTGGGGCTGGGGCTCGGGGAGGGCGACGTGGGGCTTGGCGACGGGCTCGTGCCGCCGTCAAGGCTGAGCTTCCAGAAGATGGTCACTGGACTGCTATTCTGTGTTCCGAATGACGATCCGTAGAGGTTTCCGTGACCGTCGAGACTCAACCCAGACGGCCCTCCCCCGGTGCTGCCGTTGTTAAAATCGGCGATGTCGGTCGCAGCGAGGGTGTTCGGATCGACCGCGTAAACCGTGCCGACCCCGCTTGAACCCCCTTCCGCGGTGAGGCCGATGACCGCGCCGCCGTCCGCAATCAGGCCGTATTCCGCGGCATGTGCGCTGAAAATCGGGCCGGTGGTCACCGTGCCGCCGCCGATGGGCACTTCAAACACGGAGCCGGGATTATTCGCGCCAAAGGTCGAATCGTAAACAAAGCCATTGCTGACCGCCACGGAGCCGGTTGGTCCCTGGCTTGGGCTGCTCAAGTGACCGAGGACCTTGATAGCGCCCCCCGTGTCGGGCACCGAGTAGACAACCGCGACATTGGCCCCGTTAGCAAAGGCCGAAGCCGTGCCATAGAGGACACCGTTGTCGAACGTCAGGCACTGCGCCCCCGGGTTGCTCGCGTTCGTACCGTCGAAGGTGGCCAGGGTTTGAAGGGATCCACCCCCGGTCGCGATTGAGAAAATCGTGCCATAGCCGAAGGTCGGATCGCCATCGACCGGCATTCCGCCGGACGAAGTTGTGCCATAAACATAACCGTTGGCCACGAGCAGGTTGCTGGGGTTCTCGCCATTAGGCCCGCTGAACGTCACCAGTGCGTCGGGCGTCGCACTGCCGGCACTGAGCCGATAGATAACGTCATCGAGGGCGTAATAAACATTGCCTGCGTCGTCCAAGACCAATGGACGTGGTACGGGGAATTGGGTCCCTGTCGAGATCTGAAATCCACCGAGGTCGTTAATCGTCTGTGTACCGGCCGGCACTTCAAACACCGTTGCACTCGTCGTTCCGGTTGGGCCGTCGAAGACGTACTTCATATCGTAGAGGTCGCCTGCGGCGTCCGCCGTGGGGCTGCCGAAGACGATCGAGCTACCTGTCCCCTGGAGGATATTGAGGTCGCCGCCAGAGGGAAATGCAATCACGCCCGTCAAGCTCGCCGCAGGGGTTGCCCGGGCTTCCAGAAAGTCAATCCGCGGTCGCCACGAAGGGCGGCCTCGGTATGGCAGAGCGGTGAGCTCCCAGATGCGACGCATCACGGAGCGGCGCCTGGTCTGACACATTTTGAGCCTCAACCACACGGGAATCTGTTGAATAAACATCGAATGGTTCCTCAAAGCAGGACCTTTCAGAGCGCCTCTTCAATTGCAAACTGGGCCGACCACGGATTCCGAGTCCAGGAGAGACATGATCGATCGCTTGTCTCATGAGATCGATGTGTTAGTTAACGACCACCGCTCTGGCTACGACCCTCTATAGCGCCAGGCTCCAAACCGGAGCGATCCGGACAGCGTTGCGAAAAAAAAACAAACAAGCGAGGAAAAGGAACGGGGCGCCGGGTTTGTTGAACCACTGGTGATCGTGCCGATAGACTATTTAAAGGAAGCGTGCGACCAAGACCGCCGGCGTGCAGAACAAGGGGGGTGGCCGATGGCGGAACCCGTGGAAGCAAGTGCGGGCGTGCTGGCGGCCGCGCGGGGGGGATCGCGCGAAGCGCTTGGGCTGGTACTCGAGGCCTGCCGGCGATACTTGCTGCGGGTGGCCGAGGGGGAGCTTTCCCCGGACCTGAAGTCGAAAGGGGGCGCCTCCGACCTGGTCCAGGAGACGTTTCTGGAGGCCCAGCGCGACTTTGCACAGTTTGACGGATCTTCAGCCGATGAACTACGCGCGTGGCTGCGCCAGGTGCTCCTGCACAACGTCGGGGCATTCTCGCGGCGATACCGAAACACCTCAAAACGTGCCGTGGCTCGCGAGGTGTGCCTGGCGACTGACGCCTCGTTGTTTGGCGCCGAGCCCGCACTGGCTGGATCGACGGTCTCTCCGAGCGGTGCGGCGATCCAGCACGAACAAGCACTGGCGTTGCGCCGCGCGGTTGACAGCTTGCCGGAAGAGTATCGCCGGGTCGTGATCCTCCGCTTCGAAGACGGGCTCTCTTTCGAAGAGCTCGGTCGCATTACCGACCGCTCGGCGGACGCCGCACGCAAGGTCTGGGCACGCGCGATGGTGCGGCTGCGACAGGAGTGGGAGACTCCAACTTGACAGTGCGCGAGCCAGAAACACGTCCGGTTGCCGAGGACGAGTTTTCGCGGTGGCTGGCCGTCTGCGACGAGCAGCTCGCGGCGGGAGCCGCGCCGTTGTCGCCCGACGACCTTGGCGTCCCATCCGCACTCCGAGGCCGGCTCGAAGAGGAAGTCGCGTGGTGCCAGATCGTCCGCCAGTTGTGGCCGCACGCCGCGGATGCAACATTTGATCCACCGGTCGTCGAGACGCCTCGCGATGAAACCGTCAGCAGGGAGCCGCTGCCGACAAAACTCGACCGCTTCGAGCTTCGACATGAGCTGGGCCGTGGTGCCTTCGGCGTGGTTTTCCTGGCGTACGATCCAGCGCTTCGCCGTGACGTGGCACTCAAGGTGCCGCGGAAGGAGGTCGTACTCACTCCAGAGCTTCGCGGCACGATTTCGCAACGAGGCCCTGGCCGCCGCCGGACTGGATCATCCTAATATCGTGCCAGTGCACGAAGCCGGCGAGGCTGGATCCGAGTGCTACATCGTCTCGGCGTACTGTCCCGGTATGACGCTCGCAGCCTGGCTGCGGCAGCGGACTGTTCACGTCCCTTTCAGCGTCGCCGCCGAACTCGTCGCCGCCCTGGCCGAGGCCGTCGATCATGCCCACCGGCGCCGGGTCTTGCACCGCGATTTGAAGCCGAGCAACGTGCTGCTGGACGAGGTCGCGCGCGGCGTCGCTCCAGGCGATGGCCCGCGGCTCATCCCACGCGTTACTGACTTCGGACTGGCCAAGATCCTTGACGTCGTGGCGTCGAGCGACGCACATAACGCGACACTCAACGGCGTCATCATGGGGACAGCCGAATACATGGCTCCCGAGCAGGCGGAAGGACATCCGTCGAAGATTGGACCCCAGGCCGACATTTACAGCCTGGGTGCGATTCTTTACGAAATTCTCACCGGCCGTCCTCCGTTCCAGTCTGACTCGACGCTGGAAACTCTGGTGCTCGTGCGAATCGAAGACCCGCTACCCCCCTCGCGACTGCGGCCGCGCTTGCCGCGCGACCTCGAGACCATCTGTCTGAAATGCCTGATGAAAGCGCCAGCGGCGCGCCTGTTCGAGCGCCCAGGCCCTGGCCGAC
This sequence comes from uncultured Planctomycetota bacterium, assembly GCA_963818265.1. GTDB lineage: Bacteria > Planctomycetota > Planctomycetia > Isosphaerales > Isosphaeraceae > CAWFRS01. The sequence continues at coordinate 497,031 of CAWFRS010000008.1, forward strand.
GACCTGCGACGTTACCTGGCTGCGCTGCCGATCCACGCGCGGCCCGCGGCATGGTGGGAGCGAACAATCAGATGGGTTCGCCGGCATCCGGCCCGCGCGGCCGGCGTGGCCGCACTCGCGTCGACGGCGATCGTCGTCGCGAGTGTGATCAGCGTGAGCAACGTTCATCTCCAGCGCGAGCGCGACCATGCGGAGAATCGCCGGCGCGAAGCGGTCGCCAACCTCCGCAAGGCGCGCGACGCCGTGGACCGGATGCTCACCCGGGTGAGCGAAACGCGCCTCAAGGACATCCCCCAGGTCGAGCCCGTGCAGCGAGCACTCCTGGAAGATGCACTGGAGTTTTATCGCGACTTCGCCCGTCAAGCCCCCGGCGACCCCGAAATCCAGCTCGAAGCGAGTCAGGCTTATCGCCGCCTGAGCCGGACGTACCGTGGGCTCAAACGATCCGACGAGGCCGAGAAATTGATCCACGAAGCCATTCAGATTCAGCGCCAGCTCGCGGCCGCGTCACCGAACGTCGTAGCCTATCAACACGCACTAGCCGGCAGCCTGAAAGAGCTCAGCGTGGTCGTTTTGACCCAGGGGCGATTCGAAGAAGCCGCGAATGTCCAGCTCCGTTGTCTTGCTCTGTACGACGAGTTACTTGCCGCCAATCCGAGCGGCCCGCGGTACCGCATTGAACGGGGCGCCGCTCACAATGCGCGCGGGATGGCCCTTGATAATGTGAATCAGGTTCAGGCGGCCGAGGTCGAATACCGAAAATCAATCGCCCTCCTCGAAGAAGAGGCCAGCACTTTCCCGGCCGATACGGCTTGCCAGTCAAAAGCGGCCGTCGCCCGCAATAACCTCGGTGTTACGCTTGAAAATCAGGGCCGGCTCAAGGAAGCGGAAGCCGTCTTCCGAACAAACCTCGCGCTCTGGGAAAGGCTGGCAGCCGCGGACCCGTCCAGCGTCGACTACCGATCCAAGCAGGCCCTTGCTCTCGACAACCTGGCCGGCGTGTTAGAAAAGACCGACCGTAAACTCGATGCCGAGCACGCGCTTCGCCGGTCTATTGGTCTGCGCTCAGGGCTGACGAAGGATTATCCGAGTACGCCGCATTATCTGAGCGAGCTCGGTGATGAGGTCGGCCGTCTCGCCCAACTGGTCGTAAGCCGAGGAGACCTTGATGAGGCGAGGCGGCTCCAGCAGCAGGCCATTGTCCACCGACGGGCACTTCTGACGCTGACCCCGACTGATTCCGAGGCTTTGAATCGGCGCGGAACGCCTATGCCGAATTCGCCGAAACCTTGATTCGGCTTGGCGCTCACGATGACGCAACGAAGACAGTGGGCGAGGTGGCGAGGGTCGCGAAGGGTTCGGCACGCGATTTCGTCCGCGCCGCGTCGCTTCAGGCTTGCTGCGTGCCCCTCGCGGCAAAAGATGATCGGCTCTCCGAGGCGAGCCGCGCCGAACGCGCCAACACCTATGGCGCTCAGGCTGTCGCGTTTCTGCGCGAGGCGTTCAAGCATGGCTACAAGGATCTCGATGCGATCAAGAACGACCGGGGGTTCGATGCCCTGAGCTCGCGCGCTGATTTTCGCGAATGGCTCGCCGATCTGTCAGCGTCCGTTCCGGAGGTCCGGATCCGGGCGAGCGGGGGGCGTCAGCCCCCTGTCTTCTCGGGCTCCGGACAGGGGGCTGACGCCCCCCGCTCGCCTTTACGCAACAGCCTCTCAGCGTCCGCGGCGTCAGCGCCTGTGGCGAAGCTCAAGCCATGAACCGTCACGCTTCACGAGTATCCGCTTCACCGATGAGCCGGAACGACGACCTTGGATTGTGTCTGCATTCTCGGCTCAGCTTCACAACGCTGGCTCAGGCTCCAAGGCTCAGCACGGCGATCTTGTGATGTCCGACGGCGTAGATCACGTCGGCCTTCTCGTTCAGCGAGACGTCGTGAACATACATGGGTGCTTTTTCTTGAATGAGAACCTTTTTCGCCGCCAGGTCGTGAAAGCTGAGGAAGCCCCCTTTGTCTGTCCCGCCCGTCGCAAGCAACCAGGTTCCAGCGGGATGGAAGCGGAGACTCTCGACGAGTCCCTTGAACTGATCGCTGGCGAAAACGTGCGTGCGCTTGGCTTGCCGCCAGTCGTAAACTTCGACAAGGGCCTTGCCGTCGAGGTGGTCGATGTTTGAAATCTTGCCGCTGCCGCCGACCGCGAGCTGAGCCCCGTCAGGCGAAAAGGCGAGCGAACGAATGCCGCCAATCGAGTGATGGCGCTGGACCGGGTCCCATGTATACATCGCCGGGGCGTCGAGCGCAGCCAGCTTCTCGCCCGTTGCGAGATCCCACACCACCACGTGTCCGACCTTGTCTCCGGTCGCGAGATGGCGCCCGTCGCGCGAGATGGCGCACGTGAACAACATCGACGGAAAATGCGTCGGCGTGCGTTCCTCGTGTCCGCGCAGCTCATGGATGAGCCGGCCGGTCGCGACGTCCCACACCCGGCAAACCATGTCGTCGGCCGTGCTGACCGCGAGGCGTTCGTCGGGAGTGACGGCCACGCTGCGAACATATTTTTGGTGCGCTGCCACGGTCCGGATGAGCGACCGCGAGTGGGTATCCCACCATTTCAGTGAGCCATCATAACTGCCCGAAATCAGGGTCGTGCCCGCCAGCGCCAAACCCGTGACATAACTGTCATGCCGCCCGAACTCCCGGGCCTCGACCTTGGGTTCGGCCAGGTCGAGCTCGTAAACGTTGAAATCCGACCCGCCGCAAAACAGGCGGCTGGTTTTCGGCTGGCGGGCGCAGGCGAACACAATATCCGGCCGCGCGACCTGCGTGACCACTTTGATCTTCTCCAGGTCGACGGCACGCATCATTCTTCCCTCGAGATCGATGTTGTTGAGTCGTGGATTCGACCGACGGCAAGACCCGGTTACGCGAGGACTTCGGCAATCGGATCGGTGCCCGTTTCCGTGAGCGGAACAGGCCGCGTGCCGACCATGTATTGCTTCTGATGATCGATGCCGAGCGCCTGATAGATGGTGGCGAACAACTCGGCGGGACCAACCTCGCCATCGACGACCGCGCGGCCCTTGGCGTCGGTCTTGCCATGGACCGAGCCGCCGCGAATCCCCGCGCCGAGAGCGTGGCACTCCATGCCGAGGCGAAATGGTCGCGGCCCAGGGTCGCGTTGATCTCGGGGGTGCGCCCGAATTCCGCGAGCGTGATCACCAGCGTATTCTCGAGCAGCCCACGCTCCTTGAGATCGTCAAGCAGCGCCGCCATGACATGATCGAGCTCGGGCACCATCTCTTGATGGGTCTCAAAGTTCTGCCCGTGGCTGTCCCACCAAGCCCGCGCCACGCGCACAAAGGGGACTCCCGCCTCGACCAATCGCCGCGCCACGAGCGCCTGCTCGCCGAACTGCGTGGGCCCGAAGCGGTCGCGCACGCCCTTCGGCTCACGCGAGATGTCAAAGAGTGATTCGCTCGCCATCAATCCGCGCACCCGCTCGTAAGCCACGTTGTGGCTCCCCAGCGCCCGCGACGATCGGCCGCGTTCGAAGCGCCGGCTCATCAGATCGCGAATCTCGGCGCGCTGGAGATGATCGAGCTCGGAGATCTCGTCGAGCTTGCGCAAGTTTTCGGGGATCATCTCGGTCGTCAGGTGCATGGGCGAAAACCGCTCGCCGAGGAACCCGGCCGACCCCGGGGCCATGTTGCGTCCCTCGGTCGGCGAGTAAAATGAGACATAGTCGGGCACGCTGCTGTGCGCCTGACCCAGCTCGCGGGCGAGAACCGCGCCGAGGTCGGGGTAGCGAACGCTCGCATCGTCGCGCCGGCCGTGCATCATCAACCTCGCACCGCCGCCATGGTCGCCGTTCTTGGTGTTGAGCGAACGAATGATGCAGGTGTTCTCCATGCGCTGGGCCATCCGGGGCATCAGCTCGGAGATCTCGATTCCCGGAACCGAGGTCGCGATCGAACGAAACGGGCCGCCCGTCGACGTGCCCGGCTTGGGGTCCCACGTTTCAAGCTGGCTCGAGCCGCCGGCCAACCATAGTAGGATCACCCGCTTGTTCTTTCGCTTCAGCTCGCTGGCGAGCGCGGGTTGTTTCAAGACGTCGAGAAGCGTCATGTCGGCCGCAAATGCCGCCGCGCCGGCCGCGACCGTGCCGAGAAAACCGCGGCGATTCAAGGCATGATCGGGCGACCCGCAAAAGTCATGGCGTCGGGAACTGGGCATCGCACTTACTCCTGCGTGTCGGCAAATGGGGGGGGTTGAATCCGGTCAGACAGAGGCAGATCAAAAAACGGTGTTCGATCGCGTCAGTGATTGAATCGGAACTCCGAGCTCGCAAGCAAGATCCAGACAAGTTGCTGGCACGCGTCGTCGGGGCGGTCGGTGCGCTGGCCGAGATAGGTGCTGAAGGTGTGCATCTCGTCGTCGTCGGGCGGCCGTGAAAGCGTGGTCAAGAAGGCCAGCTTGATCAGCTCGGCCGAATCGGCCGTTTGCTTCAGTCGCTTGACGAGACGGCCATCGCTCTCGGCCAGCAGATCGGTCGCGGCCCGTTTGCCGTTGCTGAAGAAGAGCGCCTCGGAAACTCCGATTTGCACGTCGCCTGAACTCGAGGTTGCAAACGCGGTCGCCAGGCTGCGCGCCCCTGTTTCGAGCGACTCGATCTTCTTTTCAAATTCAGCCGAACCCGTCGCGGCCGGCAGCGCGGCTGGGTCGGTCGTGGCCAGCCTGAGCGAGCACGCCATTTGCATGGGCGAGAGCGGTCGCACGAGCGCCACGGCAAAAACCGATGGCCGCGGCGATTCACCGCCGCCATCCCAGCGGCTGTCGCGGGCATACGCGGCGCTCAGCATCAGGCCGCGAATCAAGCGCCGCAGGTCGTAGCCATGCGTGGCCGTGTCACGAGCCAGCCAGGCCAGCAGGTCCGGGTGGCTCGGCGGATTAGCCGAGTGCATCTGGTCGAGCGGCATGACCAGCCCCTGGCCAAGAAGGCGGTGCCAGATCCGGTTGACAATGGCCCTGGCGAAGAATTCGCGATCACCGTCCTGAAGGGCGACTTGCACGAGCTTGGCCCGCGCACTGAACTTCGGCGGTGGCGGCGGCACGTTGGCTTTCTTCGAGCGATCGAGCTCGGCCTTCTCTTTTTTCTGGTCGTCGCGCGAAGGCTCGGCCGCCGCGTCATCAACTCGCGTGCCCGTCAAGAACATCAGCCGGGCCTTTTTCTCGACGTCGGCCGTGGTCTTGAACTGGATGCTGCCGTAACCGTGCTCGCCCAGGAATCCCTTCGTTTCGGTGCCGTTGACGAACGTGCGGCTCAGAAACGACTTCATCCCGTAGAAATGGTCCTGCTTCCAGTCCTTCACAAGCGGGTGATCATGACACTGAGCGCAACTGATGTTCACTCCAAAAAACGTCGAGCTGACGTCGGCCGTGAGGCGATCGAGATCCTTCATGCGTTGCCGGAGGAACTCGGCGGCGATCTTCTGGGTCTTGTCGGCTTCGTTGGGCAAGATCAGCTCGCGAAAGACCTGGTCCCACGGCCGATTCTTGCCCAGAGCATCAATCAAATAATCGCGCAGGCTCCCCTTGAAGCCGGACATCAGCATGGTGTCAAACTCGTTGGCCTGGTGCCGAACAAAGCCGGGCGAGGCCATCAATCGATCGATGAGATGAACTCGCTTCTCCGGATCGCTCGATGCGACATAGGCTTGGACCTCGGCGACCGTGGGGATGCGGCCCACAAGGTCGAGCGTGATCCGCCGGCAAAGTGTCGCATCATCGGCGGGTGGCGCGGCGTGGATCGAATCTTTCTTGAGTCCGGCATCAATGCAACGATCGACGACCTCGGCGATCGGCCGGGTCGCGGAGAGTAACTCGCCCGCGACGGCCGAACCCACCTGGGCCGGTATGATCAAGATTACACAGGCGACGGCATGGGCTCGAAGAGCCATCCTCATCGTGAAGTTCCTCGTGCCTGAGTGCGTTCCGACGGAGTGCGATCGAGTCTTCCAGATCGAGAAACAGGTCGCAGGTAGGCCTGGCGGTCTGGAGTCTCTTTATCGAAGCGGTGAGGGACAATTGTTAAATCTTACAGTATGGTGTGGGCCATCGCTACTCATCCCCGGCGATTTCGCGCGGAGCAAGATGATGGCACCAGCGGCCGAGGTTGAAGTGTTCAATCCCGGTGATCGTGGCGAGCCACATCCTCAAGCCAGTCAAATGTTCCGTCGCGTCGCACGCGAATCGACTCAACTCTGACGAGAAGTCGTAAAATCCTGAATTCTCCTCGACACGATCTGCCCCATCATGGAAATGCGTGTGCGCTCGCTGAAGTGCGGTGACGTGGCGCGCACGCGGCCCGGCGCTCAAAATAGGCCTCGAGAAGACCGGACGTATTCCCATGTCCTTATGCCGCTTTGGGTTTCGTTTAGGCGCCTGAATAATCGGAGCTTCGAAAAGTCGCTCCAACCCGATGCCGGCCATCGGCTTCCACTTAGGCGCCTGAGTAACCGGCATGACCAAACCTCTTGCCTTATCTCTCGAAGCATCACCACGTTACGGTTAGGCGCCTGAGTAACCGGCATGACCAGACGTTTTGCCGCAACTCTCGAAATATCGTCGGGTTGCGGTTAGCCGCCTGAGTAACCGGCATGACCAGACCGTTTGCCGTATCTCTCGAAGCATCATCATGTTCCATTTAAGCGCCTGAATAACCGGCACAGTTTATTGATTTAACGTATGTTAACGCTATAAGCGATTGACGAGCGCACTTGAGTGATCCGCATGCGGTGATGCATGGCAGAGTGTGGCCATGAAGACGGTTCTCAGGATCGAGAAAGGCTTCGTGGATGGATGACTGGTCTGGTGTTACCGGTAAATAGATTCCCCTGGGTGTTGCCCAGGGCGATCCGTCGATGTCCCTTTCGGGTCGAAAGTCCACGATGCTGGGTACGGTCTGTGTTCATGGCCGCCAAGAATTCGTCGGTGCACCGGCACCGACAGAGGCGGCGCGGCTCCCGAAACTGCGCATCGCGATCGGATTGAAGCGAATAAGCGGATTATGCCGATGATGCTGATCGTGGGCAGCACGGCCACGGTGCGGCAGCGCGCTGTTGCGGCGCAGGCTAAAACCGTTTCTCTACGAGGCGCGAAAGTCTATGTCCTGCATAAACCGCGGGTGTCGTCCGTCCGTCAAGCGCCTTGAATCGCACGTCATGCTTTCTTCGGCGGCCATGTCCATCACCACCCCGTCAATCGCCAGCGCGGCTCCTCCAATCAAGGAGACGCTGACGACCGACAAATCGATCTACAAGGTCGGCGAGCCGATCCACATCACGCTCACTGAGACAAACACGATGGACTCGGTCGTCACGTTGCCGAGCTTGCAGCAGAGCGGGGTCTTCACGGCGAGCCGCGACCTCAGGGTGTTATGGCGATCGAAGGTGCAAAAGCCCGAATCCGCTGCCACGACGCTGGCGCCCGGCCAGACTCGCACGATCTCGATGACGTGGAACGGCAGCGCGAATGTGGGATCGGCGCCACGATCGACCAGGCTCACCGGTACACTTCACATCGACAATACGCTGGCTAATGACTCCGTCGTCATTGCCATCCAGCCGCGGCACGGCAAAGGGTCGAACGTTGGCATCGTCGATGCGCTGCCCGAGGAGACGCTGTCGCTCAAGTCGTGAGCGACTTTGCCAGCCGTCACATACCTGGAAACGATGGCTCCCGGCGACATCGTGCACTTACCGACCGCGCCGCATGCCGGCGCCCCGCATTACGCACACGCCCGCTCCGATCAGGATCGCGGTCAGGCCCGAAACCAAGGTCGCCGGTTCGGGAACGGCCGCGGCCGAGATTGTCACGAGCCCCGACGTGCTCGTGTACGCCACTGCCGACGTCTCCTGGCCCGTGTTCGTGAAGTCAAATACATCGAAATAAGTCTTAGTACTGGCGTTCGTCGAGCCGTCATCGTTAGGGGGCGTGAGGGTGACGGAATAAATGTCGCCAGGCGCGGTGATGCCCGCGTCAAGCGTGAGTGCGGCAAGCAGAACAGGCGTATTACTCACCGACAGCGACACAGGATTACCCGAATAAGTGGAATCGCTGCCGACAAACGTGTCGCCCGGATAAACAGAAGACATGCCCGGCGGCGCGACGGCACCGCCATCACTCGAAGTCGTGGCATCGGTGCTGTCGCCGGCGAAGACATACTGACCACTCGAGAGATAACTAAAATTCTGTGTGGTCGAGAATTTCAGGTAGTTCGGCCCCGAAATCTGGAGGGTGAATCCATAGTTGTTTATCATGTCGGGCGCGATATCAGGCGCGTTGCTTGTGAGAAACACGTCGATTTCGCCTTTGCCCCCCGCGGCGATCGTCGGGCTGCTGATCGAGACGACCAGGTCGGCTCGCGCCGCGGCGGATGCCAGAAAAACAACAAATCCAAGGCTCGTGATCAACAATCGTCGTTTCATCAGTTTCATCCCTCGTTGATAAGCTGGCGCCACCGCCGGCCAGTGTGCATGATTGAGTTTACCGCTTAACCGAGACCAAGGCCAGTGGCGAGCTTGCGGTTTTTCGATCTCGTGGCCAGAGTGTTATCAAAAGCAACAACCGACCCATCGCCGTTGACGTCGGCGTTGAGCGGCGCCATCCCCGACGTGCTGGAAAGAGCAATCGCGGCGGCGATCTCGTTGAGGTCATTGTTATCAACGACGCCGTCGCCCGTGACGTCGCCAAGCAGCCGGTAGAAGTGATGGACGGCCGTCTGGCCACTGGGCAAGACGATATCGAGCTCATAATAACCATCCGCGGCCGTCGTGTTGGTGCGCCGCCGATGCCGTTGACGCCGAAGTCGATCTCGATGGCATGGTCGACGACCGCCACGGTCGCCCCCTGGAGCGAGACGGCGTACGTACTCGAATGATTGCCGCTGTTGGTGCCGTTGAGGTCGTACTTAAAAAGCTTGATATCGGGCGAGCTGGTGCCGACGGAGTTGACGATCTGCGTGAGCTCGCTACCCGACTGGCTGTCGGATTCATTGAACGCGACATCGAGGTAGCGAACATACGACCGCTCAACGGCCCCGTGCTCGACGACGAGCCCAGTCACCTGAAGCTGTGCGGGCGTCGGCCTGGCAAATGTTTCGCTCAGGCTCAGATTCGGTTGAGCCGGCGCCGGCTGAACATGTCCCGCGCTGTCGACTCCGATGCTATAAAACGCATACTTATGAGCGGACCCGTCGGTATCCCCCTGGTAAAGTATCGTCGCGTGAACATTGCCGCTTGAATCAGCGGGCCCGGCCGGGATCGCGGTGCCCCCCACTTCCTGGTAGGCGCCTCCATCGACCGAGGCAAAGACCTCGAAATACGTGACGATTCCACCGCCGGGATCGTTGCCGGTCATGTTGAGCGTGAATGTGCCGGTGGTTGTGTTGATCGTCGTCGGGTTCGTGCCGGACGTGCCATTAACCGCGGTGACCGGCGGCGTGAGATTGGGTACATAAGTACTCGCTTCAATGACGGCCTGCTTGTTCTCGGCATTGCCCGCGGCGTCGTAGGCAACGCTGTAGAACGAGTAGGTCTTATTACTCTGCCCGGTGAAATTGGCCGTCGTGCTGGCCGCGGGCATCGTTGTCCAGAAGGTCCATGCACCGGTGTTGGCCTTGGAGTAAACGTCAAAAAACGCCACGCCCGACGGCGGCGAGCCAGCATCCGAGCCGGTGACGGACACTGGAAAGACGAGGCTGGACTCGCTCTTGGGCAGCGCGCTCACCTTGCTGGTGGGGGGCGCCGTGTCCATGAGCCAGGTCGTCGAAAGCGAGCCGGTACCGAAGTTGCCGCAGGCGTCTTTGACGGCCGTCGCGAGCACCGTAAGCACAAAGTTGCCGTTAGCGGCGGTGAGGCCGGCGAGGCCATTGATCTGATAGGTCGAGGTCGTCCCCGCGACCGGGCTGATCGTGACGGCACTGGTGATCAGGTTGGGACCGCCATTATCGCCGAGCGTCAGAGCGGCCATCGTGAAGCTCGCCAGGTTGATAGGCGTGTTAAAGGTCACATCAACGGCCGAAACCGCCGTGTTGCGTGGGTTCGGCGAAGGCGCCGCAACCGCGGTGACGGCTAACGGATTCACCACCGTCGTCGTCGCCTCGGCCGTGCTTGGAGTCGGCTCGACGTTGCCAACGTTGTCCGTCGCGACGCTGTAAAATCCGTAGGTGTGGCCGACGCTGCCGTCGAAGATGGCCGACGTGGTCGACGTGTCGAGCACAAAGGGCGCGAAGGGGCCGCCATTGTCTGAAACATAGACATTGAAGAAGGCCACACCTGAGCCGTTGCCATCATGGCCCGTCCAGCTCACCAAAAAACCATTTACGCTGGCGGCCGGTAGCGTCGAGACCGTGCTGGTCGGTGGGGTGGCGTCGACGGTGGTCGCGGCCTGGGCGGTCGAGGGCAACGCCTGCTGATTGCCGACGTTGTCGGTAACGATGCTCTCGAACGAATAGGTATGACCATCGACCCCGGTGAATGTCGTCGAGGTCAGGGTGGTATCGGTGAGAAGCGGCGCGAACGCCGAGCCGTTGTCAGAAACATAAACGTCGTAGCCCGCCAGACCCGAACCGCCGATGTTGTCGCTGCCGGACCAGTTCAATGTAAACGACGGCAGACTGAAAGCCGGCAGCGCATTGATCGCGCTGGTCGGGGGCGACGTGTCGACCGAGGTGGTCGCCTGAGCCGCGGTTGGTGTCGGCTGATGCTTGCCGACGGAGTCGGTGGCGACGCTGTAGAACCGGTAAGTATGTCCGTTCGCACCCGTGAACGTGGTAGACGTCGTTGTTGTGTTGGTCAATAGCGGCGAGAAAGCGCCGCCGTTGTCGGAAACGTAGATGTCATATGACGCGATGCTGAGACCATTGGCGTTGCTGCCCGACCAGTCAAGCGTGAACGTAGCCGGGCTGAACGCGGGCAGCGCGGCCACTTTGCTGGTCGGCGTCGTCTCATCGACCGTGGTGCTGGCCTGGGGCGAAGTCGGCACCGACTGCATGTTGCCAGCGTTATCGGCCGCGACGCTGTAGAAGCTGTACGTGTGGCCGTCTTCGCCTGTAAAAGGAGCAGCGATCAGTGTCGTGTTCGTGAGCCAGGTGGTGAAGGGACCGCCGTCTTCCGAGACGTAGATCGTGTAGGAACTGATGGCTGAGCCAAGGCTGGTGTCGACGCCCGACCAGGAGACGTTAAACGAGGTCGATCTCTCAAACGACGGTAGCGCAGCGACTGAGCTGGTCAAGCCGGTGCCTGCATCCACCGTGTTGAAAATTAAAGGCGTATCCAGCGGCGGCTCGGTGTCGAAGGTGACCGTGGCCTGGGCGTTGATCACGGTACCTGTCGGGTCGGCCGAGCCCGCCATGATCGTGTAGGACACGAAGCCTTCACCCACGCCGTTCGCGGTGTCGGGCGGGAGGAATCCGATCGTGGGGTCGAGCGGGATCGCGCCGGTTGCGGGGTCGATCGTCGTGAAGATCCAGGTGGCGATGCCCGTGCGTTCGTCGATCGTGGCCGTGACCTCGACTTTGTAACCAAATTGCTGCGTCAGGTCGATCGTCGTTTGATAGTAGGCCGAGTTCGTAGGAACCTGGAAAGTCATACCGCCGAAGCCGAAGGTGCCCAGTCGGAACGAGCCCCAGTCAAGGTTCGGATCGATTTGCTGGGTGATGATGACCTGCTGAGCGGGGGCATTCTCCGTGGGGTCGTTTTCGAAGAGGATCGTATAGGGCAAGATTTGTCCGAGTGATATGAAGTCTTGTTCACCAAATCCGCTAGGACCGAATATGTTGTTTGGGTCGTGCTTACCGCGAATCGGACAGCCGCAGGTCGGTCCGTTTTTCGTAGGTGTTATCGGATCATTCGACGGCGGGCATTGGCAGGGGCAAGGGGAATCCGACCCTAATGACTTACTTGGATCGAATGTGCTTTCGCCGAAGGGGTCGTCGTTGTCGAGACCAAACGGGTCGAGCCAACCAGCGTCCTGCCATGCTATATAATGGCGACCGAAAAAGTCCTTAAAATCCGTCCAACTCGAAAGGGGATAGTCATCCGGGCCCCTGCCTTGCAGCGTCCTAAGTTGCAACAGGCGGTCCTCCACGCCCGGGTACGTTGAGCCGAGCGCGGCTAGCAACTTGTCGCTCTAACCATGAATTTGGGTATTCGCAATTTGCGATTGATGCGGCCTGCGAAGTGCTCCTCAGACCCGAAGGGTCAGTCCACGAAATTGGGTCGCCGCCCACATACACTCGCGTGTTCGTCTGGCCACCGACAATCCCGATCGGATCGTCGCTCAAGAATTGGCCGTCGGACGAATCATAATTGCGAACGTGCATCAAGAAAATGCCAATGCCGCTATCGAGCACGCCAAATTGCCCGACAAACGTGAACGGGTTAGATGATGATGCAGCGACAGTTATCGTCTGACCGAACGGCATATAACCATATCGGTCTGTGTAGGTGCCGTCCATGTCCGTGATGCCGGTAGTAGAGCCGATACTATTGAAGTCGTAATAGGCCGCGATTCCGGTCGCGGTCACTTGGCTGACCAATCCGACACCATATGTGTAGTGTGCCGTAATTGTGTCATTAGCGTCGAAAGTGGCAACCACATTTCCCAATCCTGTCCGGTCAATTTGGAAACGGGTCGTCAAACCATTGATGACCTGCGAAACACGGTCGCCCAATGCGTCATAGCCGTAGGTCGCCGCCAGCCCTTGGCCGTTGACTGCCGTCAACTCGTTCAACTCGTTGAAAGTATAATTTGTCGTGCCGTCCGGTCCGTTCTCCAAGATCAGGTTGCCGTCCGCATCGTACTGGTACGAGGTCGTCGCCCCATTCGTTGTGGAGCTTGTGTACTCGTTAACCGTATTCGTGATATATGTCGTGACCACACCGTTCACAGTCTCAGATGTTCGGTTGCCGGCGGCATCGTAGACGTATTGCAGATTCTGATCGGCCAGGATTGCCAGGTTCGCGGATACGAACACGGCATGGATCAACTGCGAGTCTGCGTCATAGGCGTAGGTCCACTCGCCGTCCTGAGAAGTGTCGGTCAGGACATCTCCGAGGGCATCATACGTGTAATCGTCATAGGAGTTGATCGTTACATGGCCGGGGGCCAGATTGACGATTGACAGCACGTTCCCGTCGTTATCGTATGTGTAAATCGTGCGCGTGCCGTTCCCCATGTCCTTCTGGACGAGCTGGCCGGCTGCGTCATACGTGTACTGGACGATCAGGTCGCCGTTACCATCGGTCAACTCTTCCAAACGCCCAACACCGTCGTAGGTATAGTTGACCGTAAAGCCCGTTTGATCGACGCTCTGAGTGCGCTGGCCGACTACGTTGTAAGTGAACTTGAGGTAGGTGCCATCGGGGTCCAGAACCTCCGTCAGAAGGTCGGGATCGGACGGATCGTCGTAGAAGAACGTGGTCGAGTTATTCTGGGCGTCCGTAGCACTGGTGAGATCGCCGCGGGCATCGTACGTATAAGAATACGACGTACCATCGCTGAATGTCTCAGTCTCGACCAGGCCTTGCGCATTATAGGTGTAGCCGATGGCGTCGCCGTTGGCATTGATGAACTGAGTCGCCTCACCGAGCGGGTTGTAGCTGTAGCCCTGTTCGGTGCCGTTGGCATACTTGATCGACATCAGATCGTTGCTGCCGTCGTATGCGTAGCTGGTCGTATTGCCGTTGGGATCCGTATAGCTCGTGAGATTGTTGTTCGCGCCGTAGGTGAACTGGGTCGTCTGCCCGAGCGGATCCGTTTCGCTTGCGAGATTGCCGTAGGTGTCGTAGGTGTAGCGATACTGGGTGCCGAGCGGCCCTTCGACCTCGACAAGATCGAGGTTGCTGTCGTAGAGGTAGCGGGTAACGTTGCCCACGGAGTCGATCGTCTCGCCTACTGCGCCGTACCGCGTAAACAAGACTGTGGACGCATTGCCGTCGCCGTCCGTGATCGTGTACCCGCCAGCCGCGCCGTAGGTGTACTTCTCGTTTTCCGCACCACCGTCGGCGTGCTGATCAACGAGCCGGCCCTCCGAGTCATACGAGAAATAAAGATGAGTGTTGTTCGCGTAAGTGATCTCGGACAGTGCATTGTTTTGCGCCGTCGTCTGCCCCTCGACGTAGGCATAGCTGGTCGTTCCCGACGAACTGGTCACTGACGTCAAGGACTGCCCGCCGGTCGAGAAGCCGTAAAATTCGAGCACGGGGGTCACGTTGTAGGTGTAGGTCGTCGCGAGGCCCGTGGAGTCTGTAAGCCGGGACAGCAGGCCCTGCGCATTATACGAAAGGTCGATCCACTCACCGTTTGAATCTGTCAGGCTCGCGAGCTGGCCCCCCGCGTTGTAACCGGCCGTGATCCGATTGCCGTTGGCATCCTCGACGTACTGAAGCGTCCCGTTGGGATTGAACTGGTAGGTTGTATCAGTACTCGTCACGAGGCGATAGGCCCCGTTGGTTAGCGTCAAGACGCTATGATCGCCGGCTTCTGATTGATAACTGCCGTCGGCTTCCTTGAAGTAATAGAGCGTGGTTCCCTGGTTCTCGATGATGCCGTTACCGATCGAATCGGTGCTGGCGGAGATGTCCCAGTTCGACACCCAGCCGTAGCCGAGCGTGCTTTGGTTGTATCGTCCCGAAATCGCCTGAAGGAAAGAACGCTCAAATGTCAGCGCCATCCCGGCGCGGGCAGGCTGTCGTCAGTGACGGTCGCCAACGTTTGTGACGTGAATGACGCGTTAGCCTTTTCGATCTCGAAAGAGATAAGGTTCGTTAGATCGTATTCGTAATCGCCAAGTTGGCTCAGGTAAGTGACGTCGTTGTCGAGCGCGGTTTGATAGGAACCCACCGTGTTCCCGACGTTGGCGATAAAGTTGCCGAAAACTCCGTTGCCGGTCAGGTACTGGACGGGACCAACATAGACAATGGTTCCTCCGCCTACGACGCTCAACGGCGCGGCGACACCGGTGACGCCCCACGCGGCCTCGGAAATGGTCGGTAGGCGTAGTGCTTCTGCTTGGCTTTCCCAGTCGATCGGTGTATTGGGCGCGGCCTCTTCCGCGACACTGAAGTCGATCTCCGTGCCGACGACGCTCGTTGTCGGTTGAAAATTGATCGAGAGGCTGCCCTGATAGCCTGGGGCGAGAGTGCCTGCCGGTCCCTGCGTGCTAATTCCCAGAAACTGCACGGGCGAGCTCGAGAAGCTGGTCTGGTCGGGAAGTTCGAGCAGAGCATTATCAGAGGAAAGTGCCAGGATCGGCGCGGCAAGGTTGGTGTTACCCTTGTTGACGTAGGTGACCGTGACGGCGCCCTCGCCGCCAGAGAGGATGCCGTTTGGAGTGGTGAGATAAACCTGAAGGTTGGCGGGGGCGGCCGCAACCACGGTCAGGGACTGGGGCAGCTCCGTCGACGTCCCGTCCGCATGGGTCGCTTGAACAGAATACGTTCCCGTCGGCATTCCGGTCAGATCGAACGTGACAAACGCCGTGCTGCTGTCCTGGAGCTGAATCGATTGGTCGTTGACGCTCTTGCTCTCGGGGCCTAGAAGCTGAAACGCCGTACCGTTATCAAATTTGGATCCATCGATCTCGATCGTCACCGGGCCTGTGCCGACCTGTCCGGGCTTCACGGCGGTGATCGAGAAGGGAACGAGCGAGGCTGTGAAGGTGATACTTTCCGCGGTACTCGGGACCGATGAGCCGTAAGCGAGAATATAATAGGTGCCTGCCTGCGTGATCGGGACCGTGACAAGCTGATTTGCCGTGTATGACTGCGAGACGAAGTCGTGGGCACTTCTCGTCGGCATTGTGCCGAAGCTCACAAATAATGCGTTGAGAGCCGAGGATGTCGGCGTTGTCATCGCGACTTGCAGCGTCTGACCGGCCGCGACGTCGACCTTGTAATAGGCCGACGCTCCGTCTCCCAGGGTGCCATCCGTGGGGGAGCCGAGGGTCAAGGCGGGCACGTCGATCGACGTTTGCGTGAGCGATGCGCTCAAGTTGTTGCTGAGCGTCGACTCTGGAAGGGTATCCAGAATGTTCGTCCGCAGGATCACATAGTAAGATCCTGGCGTGATGCCTGGCAACGGTGCCGTCAGGGTGCCTGTGTAGGTGCCACCAGGAACGACATCCTGAGTTTGATCCACCTGGCCCAGGAGGGGATCGGTCACGTTCCATGATGGGGTCGGAGAGAGGTACAGCGAATCGACCCAGGAACCATCGGCCGCGTTGGCTCCCGCGTCAGTCACCTGGTAAGTGATCGTGATCTTTTCGCCCGCGAATGCATTAGCCGGGACCAACACGGTGCCGGCCACGAGATCAGCCTGGGGGGGTAAGGCAATCTCGATCGGCTGCGGAGCGTCCGCGCTGTTATTCGCCGTGTTGAGCTCGTATACCTGATTGTTGCTGTTCGTCTTGACGAAGACATAGTACGTCCCCGAAAGCCCGGGCGGCAGCGAGAACGTTGCGCTTTGCGTGTAGCTCGCACCGGCAGCCAGACCGCCTTGCTCGCTCGCCGAGCCGAGGTAGCGGTCCGTCGAGTCGAGGACCTGATCGAGCGACAGGTAAATCGAGTCCGTGATCGGCACGTGGCCCGTGTCGCCGCCGATGTTCGTCACTTGCCAGCCGACCGTGACCTGGCCGCCGTTCATCACCGCGCTCGGTGCTTTCACATCCGAGACCGAAAGCACCGGCGCCGGCGCCGCCGTGACAACCGTGGTTGTGCTCGAGGCAACCGCATCGTTCGAACGATTGGTTTCATAGACAAGACCAGTGGCATTCGTCACGAGAATGAAATAATACGGGCCGGCGGCCGTTCCCCGGGGCACCACGAACAAGCCGGACGCCGAGTAACTATCGCCCGACCCGAGGGGATTAGTGTGCTGGACGGAGCCCAGAAGCACATCCGTACCACCTACGCCGAGCGTCGAGTCGGTCGATATCCAGAGTTCGTCGTACCAGTAGTTGGAGTTGGTCGTCCCGGGGCCGATATTCTTGACGGTCCAATCAAGTGTGAGACTTCCGGCCGCCACGAGAGTGCCTGGGCCGGTCACGGAGATTGGTTGAAGGTCGGACAACTGGGCCTGGCGCGTCACGTGAACCCCGCCGCCACCGGTTTGCGCGCTGCTCGTCCCGACTCCGCCGGTCCCGCCGCCGCCACCCGTCCCGCCGCCGCCGGTGCCGCCGCCACCCGTCCCGCCGCCGCCGGTGCCGCCGCCACCCGTCCCGCTCCCACCTGTGTCCTTGATCGTGGACTCGATCGCGATCGCCAGCGGGGGGGAATTATTATTGGCGAAATCGCTCTCAGGCACGGCATCCAACGCGTCGGTGACCACAAACAGTTTGTAGGCGCCGAGGAGATCGATCGGAAGGGTCAATAGCTGCGCCTGGGGATAGGAATCGCCGGCGTCCAGAAGTCCCGAGTGGACAAAAGTGCCTAACAGGACGGCGTTGCTATCGAGTGTGGTCCCCGTGTCGACGTAGATGTTGTCTTGCCACGAAGTGACGGCCGTATTGCTGGCGCCCTGGTTTGCGACCGTCCAGTTGACGAGGATCGCCGACCCGGGCAGGGCCGAGGCTGGAGCGCTGGCGGAAGAGACGACCAGGTCGGGCGGCGCCAGAGTGATCTGGACGGCGGCAATCGACGCTCCCCAATTGTTCGCCTTGTCGAGCTCGAAGATGGCGTTCCCGCTGTCGGTGTCCACAAGGAGGTAGTAGGCACCGCTCACGTTTTGAGGGATCGTGTCCGTGACGGCATCGGTGTAGTTAGAGCCAGCGGCGAGGACGCCGTTATACGTCTCTTGACCTAGCGTGATGGCTGTCGCAGCATCGTAGGTCGGCGTCGGCGACAGATAGAACGAGTCGATCCACGTGTCGTTTGGAGTGGCGCCGGCGCCGGCGTTGGTCGTGACATAAGAAAACGCCAGGCTGTGTCCCGCCAGCGCGGCCGCGGGGATGGTGACCGAGCCGGCTTCAAGGTCGGGGGGCGGGGTCAGATTGACTGTCTCGGCCGAAGATGTCGGCGCGATGTTGTTGGCCGTGGCGCCATTCTCGAAGACCTGGCCAGTGATGTCAGTCTGGACGATGAAATAGAACGATCCGCTGATCGCAACGGGAAGGTTGACGGTCTCGGATTGTGTATAGCGGCTTCCCGATGTCAAAACTCCCTGGTGAGTGAACGTTCCCAGCTTCGTCGAGCCGGCATCGATGAGCGGGTCGGGCGACATGTAAACGGCGTCGGTCCAGGTTCCGACGTCGGTTGGGCCTGCACCGATATTGGTCACCGTCCAGCTCAGGTTCATCGGCTGGCCGGAAAAATCCTCCGCGGGCGCCGTCACTTTGCTCACGGCGAGGTCGCCCGGCGGGCTAAGGTTCACGCTGAAGCCCGGGCTGACGGCGAGCTTATCGGTTCGGCTGATCTCGGGCATCGCGAACGGGTGATGGGCACCAGTGCCGTCAGGAACAACGTACACATACCACGTCCCCTGAGCGCTGATGGGCAGCGTGACGTCGACATTCTGTTCGTAGCTCTGACCGACACCGAGGTAGCTCGGATTAACAAAGCCCTCAATGATCGGCTGATTATTGAGGGTCTGGTCGCCGCCGGGTCCGGTTCCGTTTAGCTGGCCCTGATAAGTTTGCGCCAGCGTCGGATCTTGCGACACAATAACCCAGTCGTGCCATACTGGCACGGATGTTGGGGCTGTGCCCTGATTCGTCACGACAAACGAGATCGGAATCGAAGTGCCAGAGAAAACGCCGTTCGGCGACGGCGTGATGCTCGAGACCACGAGATCAGGCAGTGGCACGGCGCTCACCGCAATCGAGGAGCCGGCGATTGTCGTATCGTTGCCGAAGTTCACGCCCTCGGGCACCGAATCAGTCGCATTCGTGGTGACCATCAACCAGTAAGTACCCGGTATCGCCGGTAGGCTCACTTGCTGCGTTCGTTGCACCGAACTCCCGACGTTCAAAGTCCCGTCGAACTGAAAACTTCCCAGCAAGGTCGGATTGTCGCCCTTGGCATCCGTCGCGGCGTAGACATTGTCGAGCCACGGACCGCTCGCGGTCGCGGTCCCGTCGTTTTGGTCGGCCCAGTTGACGATTATTGATTGACTATTGAAGCCGCCGGATGGTCCTGAAACCCCGATCACCTGGAGGTCTGGTGCAACCAGCGTGATCGGCACGACGGCCACATCGTTCGTTTCCGACCTGGCGTCTGATTCGAGCTGCCCTGCGTTGTCATTCGTGACGAAGATCAGAAAATCGTTGCCGGTCGCCGTGTTGCTCGGGACCGTGACCGAGACGTCACGTGTATAGCTCGCGCCTGCTCCTAGTGGCGACTCGGGCGGCGCCGCAACACTGGTCAAGCGCGTCGCCTTGCTGTCGAGCTCAGGATCAACTGAAAGGTAGACCGCGTCGGTCCACGTCGATAATGCGGAATTGGTCGGGCTGATATTTGTGACTGTCCAGGAGACGGGAATTCCCGCGCCGAGCGCCGCGCTGGGGGGAGCCTGTGTCGCGGTCACGGCGAGGTCGGGCAGCGCGATCTGAAACGCACTGGTGAAAGAGTCCCCGGGTTCGCCATTGACGCCGTTCTGGTTCTGATCCATCTTGTTTCCGGCCAGGTCCCTCACTCCCGGCCCGATCGTCACGGCGTAGACACCAGACATGATCTGCGCGCCAAAATTGATGCGATACGTGTCGCCCGAAATTAGCGCGGGTTGAGTGACGGCGATCAGGCCGCCGGGGCCCGCGAGCACGATGGATGAAGGGGTGAACGTACTCAGGTCCACAGGCTCACTCAACGTCACTGTCAAGGATGAGACGCTCGCGCCGACTGTTCCCTCGGGATTCAACGAGGTCACATACGGACCCGCCGTGTCGATCGTGAACGTCGACGTTGCCTGCGCCGATAAGCCGGTGGTCCCCTGAAAGCTCACTTTGGCCGTGTAGGTTCCGTCGCCCAGTTTCGTCGTTTCCGGGACCTGATATTCGCCTCCGGCCGGTACATTGACGGTGGCATCGACCGTGCCATTCCCGTCGAAGTCCATCGACATCGTGCCCGCCTGGTTGACGGTGACATCGAAGGTCGGGGTCGCGACGTTGGTTAACCCGTCGTGATCGGACACGCCCGAGTCGCTGCCGGGGTCGAGAGCGAGGGTCACCGCTGGCGCGGGAAGGACGAGGTTGAACAGGTCACGACCAGCGTCCGTGGCCTCGCCCTGGATTCCGTTGCCATTGAAATCGAACAGGTTACCCGCGAGGTCGGCGATCTGCGGTCCAACGAGCAGAGTGTACAGTCCCGGGGTGCTAATCGAGGCGAACGTCACGGTCCAGGTCGTGCCCGCGCCGCTCAGCGAACTGATTGGCTCGCTGCCAGAAATACCAGGACCAATGAGAGCGAAGTCGCTCGTCGAAATTGTCGCCGGGTCGATTGCCTCACTGAACATGACCGTCCGGCTCGTCAGTGGAGCGACCTCAGTGCTCGTCGTGATTCCGGCGCCCGAGGGCACCCAAGTCGGGCTTTGTGCCGGATTACCACCGCCGAGGGTGCTACTGGGAATGTGGCCGGACGAGTCGGTGATCTGGTTGCCGCTGCCTTCGTCGAACCGCCAGTAGCCCATCAGGCCGGCCTCGGTGCCGGTCAATGGGAAACTCATGTCGGTCAGAACTTGTGCCGCGGAGCGCTGGACGCTCCATAACTGGACATCGTCGATGGCCCCCTCGAAATATCGGCTCGTCGACCAACCGACGCCGAACGTGAGGTTCGAGAACGTCGATGGCCATGTGGTGTTCGAGTCATTGAAAACCAGGACGCCGTTCAAGTAGCCCTCAACGCGATTCGTCGAGGAATCCCAGGTAACCGCCACGTTGTACCAGGTCCCGGCCTGGAGCGATCCCGTGAGTGTATGGCCCGTAAGACCGCTTGTACTGGTCGCCGTGTCGTTGCCGATCACGACTCCGAAGGTGCCGTTGATTTCCTCGAAGCGAATGGCCTGATTGCCACCCGATCCGTCCGCGGTGACGGGTCCCGTTGTCAAGACGTTGCGATAATTCTGGACAACGTCCGCCCTCATCCAGAAGGAGATCGTCCCCTGAGTTGGCCGCGCACCGATGTTGCCGACCGGAACGGATTCATTGATGCCGTTGAAGAGCAGCGCGGTGCCCGCCCCGCCGCCCGGCGGTAGGACACGCGGCGGCGTGGTGTCTATCGTGAAAGCGGCGGCGGAGTCGGCCGAGTCTGCCGAGAGCAGCGACGAAGTGAGCCTTCGCGGTATATGATCCGTCGGCCAGGGACGTTGCGTCCTTGAACTGATAAGTACCCGCGGCCGGAACGGCAAGCGTCGCGTCGATCGTTTCATCGCCCTGAAAGTCGATGCCGATTGTGCCGGCCTGATTCACCTGGACGTCAAATGTCGGCGACGTGACATCCGTGATGCCGTCGTGGTTCGATGCGCCCGAGTCGCTGGCCGGGTCCAGGCTCACGAGTGCGGCAGCGGGCACGACCCCCAGGACGCGGTTGACCTGATCGAGAATTCCCGACAAAAGAGGGGTGTTAGACGCATCCAGAACGTTACTGCCATTCACCTGGACCCGGTAAAAGTCGGCGGGTAGCTGGCTCGAAAGCTGCAGCGTCGCTGTCTCGGTGGTGGAATTGTATATAATCTGGGAGATCAGCCCGGACTCGTTGACATCGTTCCCATTGCCGAAGATGCCGTCGCCGCCGCTTCCGAGAAGTGTGTAATTGGCGGGGTTCGTCACGGCGGCCGTTTTCATTCCGGCCGTGTCGTAAAAGGTGATCGCAACGGTCGACAGCTCGAGATCAACGCCCAGAATGCTCGGCGGCGACAAATCGATGATGCCGTTGTTGGTCAGAATTAAACCCGAGGTATTGAAGGTTCCGTAACCGCTGATCAGGCCGCCGGGTTCGTTAATGAATGAGCTGCCGGTCAAAGTGACCGTTGCACCGGCTATACTGATCAGACCCGTGTTCACAAAAGTGGCATTCGTAGCGCCGAGGGTCGTGCTGGCGTCGAAGTTGATCGTCCCGGCATTGATAATGCTACCGCTAATCTGACGTATGCCGCCGGCACCGTTGTTGACCTGGATCGTGCCGCCAGGCGTGTTGGTGAACGTACCACTGAGCGAAAGTGTGCACGTGCTGAAGCCGCTGGTGGCAGCCTGGAGAAGAATGGTGCCATCGTTGCTCAAGCCATCGGGGATCGTCAGATTGGCGTTGGAACTCAGGCCGCTATTGCCCTGCACCCAGAGGGTCGTGTTCGCCAGATTGTTCGTCGCCAGCACGTCGCCGCCGCCACCGATCAGAATCGTCGTGGGCGTTGACGGGCTGGCCGTCACGTCTAGCGTGCAGTTGATCAGGTAGCCAGGCCCCGTGATACTGCCCCCGGCGGCATAATAGGTCCCGCCAATACTCAGCAGCGAGCTGGTATCAACGTTGATCTGGCCCTGGTTAATCAGCTTTCCGGAGATCTGACGCACGCCGCCGGCACCGTTGTTGACCTGGATCGTGCCGCTGGACGTGTTGGTGAACGTGCCGCTGAGCGAAAGTGTGCACGTGCTGAAGCCGCTGGTGGCAGCCTGGAGAAGAATAGTGCCATCGTTGCTCAAGCCATCGGGGATCGTCAGATTGGCGTTCGAACCCAGGCCGCTGTTGCCCTGCACCCAGAGGGTCGTGTTCGCCAGATTGTTCGTCGCCAGCACGTCGCCGCCGCCACCGATCAGAATCGTCGTGGGCGTTGACGGGCTGGCCGTCACATCCAGCGTGCAGTTGATCAGGTAGCCAGGACCCGTGATACTGCCCCCAGCGGCGAAATATGTCCCACCAATGCTCAGCAGCGAGCTCGTATCGACGTCGATCTGGCCCTGGTTGATCAGCTTTCCGGAGATCTGACGCACGCCCCCGGCACCGTTGTTGACCTGGATCGTGCCGCTGGACGTGTTGGTGAACGTGCCGCTGAGCGA
Organism: uncultured Planctomycetota bacterium; assembly: GCA_963818265.1. Lineage (GTDB taxonomy): Bacteria > Planctomycetota > Planctomycetia > Isosphaerales > Isosphaeraceae > CAWFRS01. The sequence continues at coordinate 520,070 of CAWFRS010000008.1, forward strand.
AAGTGTGCACGTGCTGAAGCCGCTGGTGGCAGCCTGGAGAAGAATAGTGCCATCGTTGCTCAAGCCATCGGGGATCGTCAGATTGGCGTTCGAACTCAGGCCGCTGTTGCCCTGCACCCAGAGGGTCGTGTTCGCCAGATTGTTCGTCGCCAGCACGTCGCCGCCGCCACCGATCAGAATCGTCGTGGGCGTTGACGGGCTGGCCGTCACATCCAGCGTGCAGTTGATCAGGTAGCCAGGACCCGTGATACTGCCCCCAGCGGCGAAATATGTCCCACCAATACTCAGCAGCGAGCTCGTATCAACGTTGATCTGGCCCTGGTTAATCAGCTTTCCGGAGATCTGACGCACGCCGCCGGCACCGTTGTTGACCTGGATCGTGCCGCTGGACGTGTTGGTGAACGTGCCGCTGAGCGAAAGTGTGCACGTGCTGAAGCCGCTGGTGGCAGCCTGGAGAAGAATAGTGCCATCGTTGCTCAAGCCATCGGGGATCGTCAGATTGGCGTTCGAACCCAGGCCGCTGTTGCCCTGCACCCAGAGGGTCGTGTTCGCCAGATTGTTCGTCGCCAGCACGTCGCCGCCGCCACCGATCAGAATCGTCGTGGGCGTTGACGGGCTGGCCGTCACATCCAGCGTGCAGTTGATCAGGTAGCCAGGACCCGTGATACTGCCCCCAGCGGCGAAATATGTCCCACCAATGCTCAGCAGCGAGCTCGTATCGACGTCGATCTGGCCCTGGTTGATCAGCTTTCCGGAGATCTGACGCACGCCCCCGGCACCGTTGTTGACCTGGATCGTGCCGCTGGACGTGTTGGTGAACGTGCCGCTGAGCGAAAGTGTGCACGTGCTGAAGCCGCTGGTGGCAGCCTGGAGAAGAATAGTGCCATCGTTGCTCAAGCCATCGGGGATCGTCAGATTGGCGTTCGAACTCAGGCCGCTGTTGCCCTGCACCCAGAGGGTCGTGTTCGCCAGATTGTTCGTCGCCAGCACGTCGCCGCCGCCACCGATCAGGATCGTCGTGGGCGTTGACGGGCTGGCCGTCACGTCTAGCGTGCAGTTGATCAGGTAGCCAGGCCCCGTGATACTGCCCCCGGCGGCATAATAGGTCCCGCCAATACTCAGCAGCGAGCTCGTATCAACGTTGATCTGGCCCTGGTTAATCAGCTTTCCGGAGATCTGACGCACGCCGCCGGCACCGTTGTTGACCTGGATCGTGCCGCTGGACGTGTTGGTGAACGTGCCGCTGAGCGAAAGTGTGCACGTGCTGAAGCCGCTGGTGGCAGCCTGGAGAAGAATAGTGCCATCGTTGCTCAAGCCATCGGGGATCGTCAGATTGGCGTTCGAACCCAGGCCGCTGTTGCCCTGCACCCAGAGGGTCGTGTTCGCCAGATTGTTCGTCGCCAGCACGTCGCCGCCGCCACCGATCAGAATCGTCGTGGGCGTTGACGGGCTGGCCGTCACATCCAGCGTGCAGTTGATCAGGTAGCCAGGACCCGTGATACTGCCCCCAGCGGCGAAATATGTCCCACCAATGCTCAGCAGCGAGTCCGTATCGACGTTGATCTGGCCCTGGTTGATCAGCTTTCCGGAGATCTGACGCACGCCGCCGGCACCGTTGTTGACCTGGATCGTGCCGCCAGGCGTGTTGGTGAACGTACCACTGAGCGAAAGTGTGCACGTGCTGAAGCCGCTGGTGGCAGCCTGGAGAAGAATAGTACCATTGTTGCTCAGACCATCAGGGATCGTCAGATTGGCGTTGGAACTCAGGCCGCTATTGCCCTGCACCCAGAGGGTCGTGTTCGCCAGATTGTTCGTCGCCAGCACGTCGCCGCCGCCACCGATCAGGATCGTCGTGGGCGTTGACGGGCTGGCCGTCACGTCCAGCGTACAGTTGAGCAGGTAGCCAGGCCCCGTGATCGAGCCGCCAGCGGCATAATAGGTCCCGCCAATACTCAGCAGTGAGCTCGTATCGACGTGGATCTGACCCTGGTTGATCAGCTTTCCCGTGATCGATTTCGACCCACCGGAAACATTAACCGTCCCGGTGTTCGTCAGTTCAGAAGACCCAACGGCCAACGATCCGTTAGTCCACTGAAACAGGGCACCTGAAAAATCAAATGTCGCACCTCCGGCGCCGATCGAGACCTGGCCGCTCGCGAGCTCGATGGAACCTGCGCCGCTTCCCGAATACGTCCCCGTATAAGTCACCGTGTGACCACCAGTCAGATCGAGGACGGCGCTCTTAGCAACGGTGAAGGCTGCCCCTGTGCCCGTGACCGGGCCGCCGTTGATTTGCGTTGTGCCGCCATCAACCTGGAGAGAGCCTCCCGTAATGGTGAGCGACCCACTGATCGTCGAGCTAGCCGCGACGTCCAGGATCCCCCCCGAGATGACGAGCGGGTCGCTCGATGTCACGCTCTGGACCGATTGGACTCCCGAGCCGATGGTCACCGTGGGGGTCGCGTTGGCGACATTGATGATGACATTGTCATACGCGTCAGGCACCGCGCCAGTGCTCCAATTCGCGGGGTTGGTCCAGGAGCCGCTCGCATGCTCGTCCAGTAAACCGTCGAAGGGCTCGCGCTGAGCACAAGATTACTCGTGCGTAGCCCGTCGAAGCCGTCCGGCTCGTCAACGACGAAATCCAGGGTGTTGGTTCCGCTCACGAACCCCGAAGAAATGGTGAAATTGTTGAGATTGGGGTGCGCGCTTGCATCCCAATTGCCATCGGCGACGGACACGCTGGTCGTGTTCCCGTTGAGTGTAACGTAACCATATTGATCGGCCGCCCACAGGCCGCTCAGCGACGCGGTGCTCGGGTCAAGGCCGGCCATGTTGAAAGTGAGCTGATATGTGTAGTAACCATAAGGACTGGTATCGCCGCTATCCTTCCACCCAACCCATGCGGAATGAGCATCGTCTGCTACCCATCCCGGGTAGATCGAACTGGCGCTCAGCACGGCGGCCGATCCTCCGCCGGGGATCCCGGGCCCAATGACGGTGTAATGCGGATCGCTATGTCCGCCCCCCAGTTCGTTACCATTAGCGTCAGTGCCCGTGCTCGGGAGCACGAGCGTCGATAGAAGTTGCCGCGACTCCAGAATCTCGATTCCGGGCCGGTGCAGGTGCCTCGGGGCGAACGATGCTCTACGACGCCGCGAGACCCGGCGACTCTTCAGGCCCATGGTGCATCCTCGTGATTCAAGTTGACATTTCGGGCATCGCCGGAAAGTTCGTGATCGGCAGCATCGCGCTTTTTCGGAAACGTCCCGCTATTGGCGTCGAAGGAACAGAATTAACGGCTCTGCCACAGTGGCCGGCATTCGATGCCGGCGGAGGTGCCCTCAGCTCGTCATTGAGTCGTTGAAAAGCAAGGAACACCGAGTCGTCTGCGCAAGTTCACACAAGTTGAAGCAAGTCGAAGAAGGTTGAACCGCTTCTACTACATATACGGAAACATTCGACACGACTTGCGCGGATCGTCTACGATTGCTAAATTGCGGGCGATCTAAAGGGGGGGCTCTGGGTGATCTGCGCAGCCGTGGAGACATCTAGGACTTTTCACGCCGTCGTTCACATGCATATACCCGATCCTTTTTGACCTCCCAGATTGCCGAGATTGCCCGGACGCACTGCGCCGACATACCGGAAAGTCACACGAAAACGGTGCGGGAAGCGGGACAGTGCAGGAAAGCGGGGCGGGTCCGATTTTGGCTGTCCGTGAAACCTTCTGTTAGTGTTTTGCGATGCCAAGAACATCGCGGGTCGCTCTTGGAGGAATGGTATTTCGCACGACAGGGCTGACCATTATGCCAGTCCTGACCTGTACCGCTTTCCACTCCCTACTCCCCGCGATGAACTCATCAATTGATACTAAACAGCAGAACAGGTAATATCGAAGTAGATCAAATTACCGGATGCATGCTAGCACGCGTTTAAGATAGGACGGTCCCATGTCCTCTAGAGCGGTGAAAAACAAGACCGTGGTCACGGAGACTGATACCATGGGCGAGACTGCGCCGATTCAGGGCGAACCCAACGCTGAATCACTCGAAGCGCTTGCCGATCTCAAAGCGGGCAAGCTGACACGCTACGTCGACGAAGACGACATGTTCAAGAAACTGGGTATCAAGGTTGGCAAGACCCAAGGCTGAAAGCGCCCGAGCCGCCGCCCCGTTGGTCTTGGAAACAACGTCGAAGCTTGATCGAGACTTGAAGCGGGCCGAGAAGCGCGGCAAACGCATGGACAAGCTCCGCACGGTTATACGCTCACTGCGAAACCATCAGGCCCTCCCGCCAAGCCAAAAGGTTCACGTCCTGAAGGGCACGTAGGCTGGATTTTTAGAATGCCACGTCGGCGGTGAAGGCGACTGGCTTTTGATCTACGCCATCGATCCCGGCGACCCCGGCAGGTTGATCCTTTTGCGAACCGGAAAGCATGACGACCTGTTTGAGTAAACTCACGGAAGTTACGGATCGGGGGTATCACAATCAAAGCGGGAAAGCGGGACAAAGCGGATAGCGGGACAAGTCCGATGCAAAGATGCCGCATGCGCAATGAATAATCAGTCGCGAGCATCACTTGAATTCGGCCGCTGGCTTCGGCGCCGCGAACCATCGTCCGTATAGGCCCCGCGGCGGCCGATTTGTTATTCTGAATGTCGATCGTGAGAACTGGCTCGCCGACGTGCGTGCGTACACCAAGCCGAGGATGACGATGAAGAGCCCCGATCGAGGCCGAGCGCGTCTCGAGCCTCAACCGAAGAGACCGGCGAAGACCGAGACACCCGCTCCGCCCGGCGGAACACCCGTTCCCGCAGCGGCCGCGAGTCGATCGAGTCGTTTGTCGTCGTCTTCGTCTCGTTCCTGCTCTGGAGTCTCGAGGCCGAAGGGTTTGTCATCCCTACCGGGTCGATGGCGCCCACCTTGATGGGGCGTCACAAGGAAATCGTCTGCCCCGAGTGTGGTTATACGTTCACCGTCAACGCCGACCGTGAAGTTGATTCGTCCGGCCGGGGCGCGTCCACCGGGCGCCGCGTTGACATGGGGACCTGCGAGAACTGCCGGTACGAGGCCAACGTCAGCGATGAGCCGAGCTTTTCGGGCGATCGCATCTATGTCATGAAAAACGGCCTCTCGCTGCCATTTCTCCCGGCGGAGAGCCGCGTCAAGCTCAGGCGCTGGGATGTCGCGGTCTTCAAGCTTCCCGAAGAGCCCGAGGTTCGTTACATCAAGCGGATGGTGGGCGTCCCCAATGAGATCATCCGGATCGAGGCGGGCGACCTCTGGCGTCAGCCGCTCGACGGTTCTTCTGATTTCGAGCGACTGCGAAGAAGCCTCGACCACCAGCAAGCCATGCAGATGATGGTCTATGACGACGCCCATCGGGCCGCTTCGCTCGAAAAAGATGAGCGATGGCGGCGCTGGGTCTCAAACGAGAAGGCCGCCTGGGCTCAAGATTCAACAGGCGTGTATTCCGCAATCGCTGACCAGGCCGACTGGGTTGAGCTGCAATATAAAAACATGGTTCCTAGCCCCAGTCAGTGGGCCGCGATTCGAAACAACGAACCGCTCGGCACCCCGCCGGCCCCGACCCTCGTGACTGACTATTACTCGTATAACAGCGACCTCGCTGAAGACGACCGCACCCACCCCCGAAGTGCCGCCAAGGCCTGGTATCAGCCGCACTGGGTCGGCGACCTGACCGTTTCGCTGCGCTTGCACGTCCGCAAACCAGCCGGCGAAGTACGCATCGAATTGATCAAAGGGGGCGTATCCAACCGTTGTGAAATCAACCTGGTTGATGGCAAGGCCCGGCTCTTTCATGGAGAGCCGGCCATCGGCCAGGCCGCTCAAACCCCAATCAACGCAAACGGCACGTATGACGTGATCTTCGCCAACGTCGACGGCCGCCTCACGTTATGGGTCGATGGCAAACGGCCCTTTGGTGACGGCCAAGCTTATGAATCAGGCGATGAACCAGCCCGGCCGACGGCCGCCGATCTCGCGCCGGCTCGCGTGGCCGCGCGGCAGGCCGATGTCGGCGTCGAGCACCTGGTCCTCAAGCGAGACGTTTATTACACCCGCGAGCCGGCCGAACACGACTTCATGGACCTCGATAATCTCGTGCGGCTCGACTCGTCGGCGCTATTCGAGCTGCTGGCCGACCCGGCGCGGTTCGCTCTTCTGGTGCGCCAGACTCCTCACGATTATCGGCTCGGGCCAGGTCGTTACCTGATGCTGGGCGATAACAGCCCGTGGAGCCGCGACGGCCGGGCCTGGTCGCGCACCGACCAGATGAGTCCCGACTCCCCGGCCATGGCTGGGACAATTCGGGCCGCGAGAGCTGGGAGGTTCCCGAAGACCTTTTGATTGGCAAGGCATTTTGCGTGTACTGGCCGCATGCCAGGCCCATCTGGCCGCAGTTTCGCATGAATGCCGACTGGCGGCTGCCGAGCGTCCCTTATTTCGAGCGAATGCGCTGGATTCGTTGAAAAGTCGGGCGCGGCCGGGCCCGGCCATCGAGCCGCCTCTCTTCATCGCACGAATTCGCGGAATGTTCAAACCCCTTGACTCGTCGGAAGATCGGTTTAGACTTGCTGTTACGATTCTGACACTCGTTCCTGGGCGTGGCCAGGTGCCTTCGGGCAAACGATCGGCTCACGTGTCTCGAACCTTTGGCCGTGGCGGTGCGTAAGATGGTTAAGGCCATTGGCTCCGATTCGGCGGAAGACCTCGCTCAGCTCTCTGACGAGGACTTGATGGGCCGATATCGCGAAGAGGGAAAAGCGGCCGTCTTCAACGAGCTGGTTCATCGTTATGAGCGTGAGTTATACCGATACCTGGCGCGTTACCTCGGCGACCAAACGGCCGCCGAAGACGTGTTTCAAAACACGTTCCTCCAGGTTCACCTCAAACGGGGCTTGTTTGAAAACGGACGACCGTTTCGGCCTTGGCTCTATGCCATAGCGACCCATCAGGCCGTCGATGCTTTGAGAAAGTCAGGCCGTCACCCGACGGTCAGTCTTGATCAGCGCATCCACTCGTCAAAAAGCGAATCAGACGCCGGTAATCTCATTGACATGCTTGTGGCCGGCGATTCAGGACCGTTATCGGAGCTGCAAGAAGCCGAGCGACAGCAGTGGGTTCGAGACAGTATTGCTCGACTGCCAGATGCGCTTCGCCAGACGCTGATCCTGGCTTACCACCAGGACCTGAAATACCGAGAGATCGCCGAAATCTTGAAGATACCGGTCGGAACCGTGAAGTCCCGCTTGCACGCTGCTCTCGAAAAACTCCAGCAGATGGCAAGGTCGAGCAAACGCGACGGAGATGAGTGACGCCATGAATGCCGAAAAGATGATCGAATATGCCGTGTGTCAGTCGGAGGAGGAGCGCGAACGTGACGAGCACCAGCTCCAGCTTGACCACGAACAGGCCCAGCGGTTTGCATCCTTACGCATGGCCGTCGACTGCCTCTTGAGCGATGGCCTCGAGCCCGAGCCGCCTTCTGGACTGGCTCGCCATACCGTGGCTTTTGTGGCCCGCAACCGCCGGCGGCCGATGACACTGCTCGATCACGTGACAACGCGTGTCCCTTTTCGCTGGGCCGATTTCGCCGTTGCCGCCGGCATCCTCATCGCCGGCACACTCACTTTGCTGCCGGCCATTCACCGTTCGCGTGAACGGATGAACCAGGCTGGATGTGTGTTCAACTTGCAGCAGCTTGGCAACAGCCTGGCCCAGTACGCCTCGCTCCACCCGTTCTTGCCCTATCCGCCGGCGAACAAGGCCGACTCGCACGCGGGGATGTTTGCCGTGATCTTGCACGACGCGGGGGTTCTTGATAACCCCGAGGTGCTCGACTGTCCATGCAACGGCCCATGCCCCAACATGAAAAAAGAGCTTGCGAGCTTCGACCAGGTCGAGCATATCCGCAAGACCGATCCCGAGGCCTATCGCCGCATGCTCTGCTGGGATTATGCCTATAACGTCGGCTACCGCCATGCGTCGTCAGGCACGGTCGGTCCGCTTGAAGTCGCCCACTCGTCGCAGATCCCGGTGCTCGCCGACCAGCCCGACCATCAAGACTTTCTGATCATCCGTGAAGGAAACAGCCCCAACCACCGCCGGAGCGGTCAAAACGTTCTCTTCGGAGACGGAAGCATTCGCTGGTTCCACTCGCGGCTCGTCGGCCCACATGATCCCGACCTCTACCTCAACAATAATCATCAGCCTCGACCGGGTGTCGATGTCTCTGACTCGGTCTTGATGCCGAGCAAGGTCCCGTTCAGGGGACGCTAGCAGTCTGTCCCGGAAGGCGAGGCGAGCGTCCCGCGAGCCAAGTGCCCGGCCGCTCGACGGAGTCTCGCCGTTCCAAGAGCCCGAGGAGGGCGAGAGCGTCCCGCGAGCCGAAAGCCCTGGCCGCTCGACAAAGTGTCGCCCTCCCGGGGAAAATAGAATATCTCTGGGTGTTGGGTCAGGAGGCTCTGAGGCGTCGCGTGCTCGCGTCTGACGTGTCGCTCCGTCCCGGCGTGCTCGTGCGCGATATTCTGTTGAAGGGGCCAGGTCATGCGGAAGTCGCAACTTCTCACAATCGGGCTGTCGATGCTGGTCGGATATCTCCTGGCGATGAGCTTGAACCGGACGACGTCCGGTCAGCCGCCAGTGCCTCGCGCGGTAGTCCAGGAGGCGCCGCTGTGGCGTTATCAGCTCACGGCGCCCGGCACTGGGGGATTCAGTGACTACCTCGTGGTGACCGATACGGTCACGGGGCATTGCTGGGTTCGCACTAGCAGAGTGGGTGGCCCTTGGCAAGATCTCGGGACGCCCGCGGATCAGAGATGATGCATCACGGCCAGCGTATGACCGAGAGACCCGATATTCGCTTGACGTGGGCCAAGTTGTTCGACACCAAGGTCGCGCCGAGCGCCAATGCATGTGCGGCGATCAGCAAATCCATGGCCCCTATTGTCTGGCCAGTTTGTTCCAGCTCGTGGCGTACGCGACCATAATGCGTCGGGCATTTCGTGCAGTCGAAGTCGAACACATCGAAGGGCGTGACGATTTTGCGGACGGCCACGATCTCCGTATCATAGTTGCCACTTTTGTATGCACCGAATTCAAGCTCTGAGACTGTGACAGCAGAGAGACCCACGACATCGCCCTGTGCGCGAACGTCCTGACAGCGTGCGACCAGAGCCATCGCGATATCGCGGCGGGCGCGCTGACGGGCTGGTGCTTTCAGTCCGCGCAGCATGAATATGATCGTATCCGTGTCGAGGATGTAAAGCACGTTGACGAACCAATCAATCGCGTGATCAGCTCAGGTTGAATACGCTCGCCACTCGGAAACTTGTCCGACAGTTCTTCTACGCCTTCAAAGAAAATGTCCCAGGGCTCTCGCGTGATGACGAGAAATCCTTCGCTCGTGCGCTTGAGATGCACGGTGTCGGCGTCGACCCGAAATTCTTTCGGCAGCCGGATCGCCTGGCTTCGTCCGGTCCGGAATACTCTGGCAATAGCCATGACTGATCTCCGCAAGTCAATGATATCTACCATATGGTATCCGCAATATGGTAAGTGAACAATTGCCATCACCGAGAATTGCGCGTCGCTGGGCTCAAGGACGTTCAGGCCAGTGATCACCCAGACCGCGCTGATTCAGACACGGGCCCTCTGACCTGGCGTTCTCGGCTTTTCGACGCCCCTCGCGTGGCGTTAGCGACCTCCTCCTGATTTCTTGTGGAACGAAAAAAGCCGTCGCATCGCTCCCGGATCGGGCCACGATGCGACGGCAATTTTGAAGATCAACGGCCGGCTCAAGCAACCGGCAATGTCAGGTCGTCGGGGCCTCTTCGGTCGCTTCTTCCTCGGCCGGGGTGGTCGCGCCCCCCATGCTGAACAAGGGTCCGCCGCCACCGAGGCCGCCCTTGAGCTCCTTGGTTTCCCTGGCGCCTTCGGCGGGTTGCTCGCCAGCGGGAGCCCCCTCCTCGCGCTCGCCGTCGGGCTTGGTCCATGACGCCTTCTTGCGCGACAGGCCAATCTTCCGTTCGCCGCGGTCGACGCGAAGAATCTTCACCTCGATCTCGTCGCCGACTTTCACGACTTCCTCGGGGCTATCGACCTTGTGGTCGGCCAGCTCCGAGATGTGCAACAGCCCCTCGAGGCCCGGCTCGAGCTCGACGAAGACACCAAAGTTGGTGAGCTTCGTGACCTTGCCTTTGACGACGTCATTCGGTGCGTAACGGCCGGGGATGTCGGTCTCCCACGGGTCGTCCTTGAGCTGCTTGAGCCCCAGGGCGATTCGCTTGCGGTCCTGGTCGACGTTCAAGACCTGGCAACTGATCTTCTGGCCTTTTTCGAGAATCTCGTTGGGATGGCCGATCTTGCGCGTCCAGCTCATGTCCGAAATATGGAGCAAGCCGTCGATACCTTCCTCGATCTCGATGAAAGCTCCATAGTTCGTCAGGTTGCGCACGGTGCCGTCGACCATGGTGCCGGTCGGGTACTTGTTGGCGACCTGGTCCCAGGGGTTGACCTGGGTCTGCTTCATGCCGAGCGAGATTTCCTGCTTGTCGCGGTTGATGCCGAGCACGACGACTTCGATCTTGTCGCCGATGTTCACCAGCTCGCTCGGGTGATTGATGCGCTTGGTCCAGCTCATCTCGGAGATGTGCACCAGGCCCTCGATCCCCTCTTCGAGCTTGACGAACGCGCCATAGCTCATGACGTTGACGACTTCGCCGATGACTCGCGTGCCGACCGGATACTTCTTCTCGACGTTTTCCCACGGACTGGCCGACTTTTGCTTGAGCCCCAGCGCGATCTTCTCGCGATCCTTGTCGACGTGCAGAACCATCACCTCGACCTGGTCGTCGATCTTGAGCATGTCGCCTGGGTGGTTGATGCGGCCCCAGCTCATGTCGGTGATGTGCAACAGCCCGTCGATGCCGCCCAGGTCGACGAAGGCGCCGAAATCGGCGATGTTCTTGACGGTCCCCTTGCGGACCTGCCCGACACTGATCTCCTCGAGCAACTGCTTCTTCTGCGTTTCGCGGGTGATCTCGATCAGTTTGCGGCGGCTCACCACGATATTGCGGCGGCTCTCGTCGATCTTCAAGATCATGCACTCGATCTCTTGATCGATGAAGTCGGCGATATCGGACGGCCGGCGGATATCGACCTGGCTGGCGGGCAGGAAGACATTGACGCCGATGTCGACGAGCAAGCCTCCCTTGATCTTGCGAGTGACCCGGCCCTTCACCACGTCTCCCTCGTGATGCCGGGAGATGACCATCTCCCAGGCGCGCATCCGGTGCGCTTTCTTGCGCGATAAGACGATCTCGCCGGTCTCGTCTTCCATCCCTTCGAGCAAGACTTCGACTTCGTCGCCCGGAGTGGGCGGGGGCTCGTCTTCCCACTCGTTGAGCGGGACCAAGCCTTCTGACTTGTATCCAACATCGACGACAACCTGGTCACCGACGACTTCGACGACGCGTCCGGAGACGATCCGGCCGATTTCAAAGTTTTGGCCCCCACCCAAAAACTGGTCGAGTGTGTTAGACCCATCCTCGGCAGTCACCAGAGCGGTCAGTTCATCATCGCTGACATCAAATTCACGGAGAAGGTTACGATCTACCATGTTCGCGTTTCGTTTTCCTATCCGCACGTCATGAAGGCGGAAATGCGGACCGCCACTTGAGATGCCGCTATTCGCATTCGTGCGCCCGTCAATCCCTCGATCCAAACTGGCCGCGCAAAATCGAGCAAGCAACTCGGTGGCCCAAGCCACGGGGTTGGAAGAAATTGGCCACCACTCGACGCAAGCAGTGGCCTCTCGCAAATTTCCATTATAAAGCAATCGCTGGTGAACACAACAGCCGCTTTGTGCCTCGCGCGGCGCACAACGGCAGTGTCGTGCGCGACCATGCGTGTTTTGGCCTTGGTGTTCCTGCCTCCGAACTTAAATTGCTCAAAGACAACGACTTCCGTGTCCGGAACAAGTCGCCTGACGCGTCGAAAGAGACTTCAGCGACGCCCTGGATATGTCGCGTTTCATTCGACCTCACCGGCGCTAGCGGGAAATTTGCCGAGCATTTCATAAATATTGAGCAAGGCCCGGTTCATCATTCGTTCAGGACCGCCGAGCTCGACGAGCGAGACGCCCGCATCGGCGCCGTAGCCCCCTTCAGACGCGGCCTCGATTGTCGGGAAGTACATTCCATGGCCGTTGCAATATCCGAAGAACAGGGTGTTCTTGACGTAAGACCTCGCTTTGAGACGGTTTGCGTGGTTACAAAAGAACTCGCCCGAAGCTCCGACCAGCGCGAGGTCGTTGTTGATCAGCACGGTATCGAGCTCGGCGCCGAGATGGTCGCCATAGAGGCGTACATAGTTCCGGGTGATCTCGGGGAAATACGCACGCTCGAACACGCCCGCGACCCTTGGATCTTTCAAATTGACGCGCGTCTTGAACTGGAACGTGTCGACCCGTCCCTTGACTGACGGGTGCGCGGGCACCTCGGTCTTGATCGATCGGGCCAGAGCGATCACGTGGTCGGCCACATTTTCGCCGAAGCTGCGTGGCTCCCACGGCCCGGGGCCGGGATTGGGGCTCATGTCGCCCGCGGCACCCTGCATGAAGACGCACTGGGTGCCGAGCGTTTGCTCGACCTTCTTTTTGAGAAAGCCGGGATAGTCCGCCGAGTACTCGAGGACATTTTCCCTGGTCATCACCGGGTGGGCTGCGAAGTTAACGAGAACCGCGATCGGCCGACCTTGAACATCGTCGAAGCGAATGACAGACAGCGCCGGATCGGTGACGCGCGGCGAGCGCTTGGTGTGACGATTGCGATTGAGCGTGGCGTTTTCCGACGCCACGCCGATCCTGGCCGGCTGCGCAGCCTTGTCGGCAGCCACGATGACGTCGATCAGAAGGTGCGGCAGCTTCTGAGAATAGGCGACGGCAACGTCGAATTTCCCGCGGCCGAGCCCGGGCTCGTCGATCAATTCGATCACGGGCCCGTGATGGGTATGGCTGCCACTGATCATGACGCTGGCGATCCCGGCCCTGGCGATCTCGCTACGGATTGTCTGCATCATCGCTTCGGTCGGGCCACGTCCCAGGTCGATTCCGACCAGGGCGACTTTATCGGCGCCCGCGGCGATCACGACGGCCTTGGCCAGAAGCGGATCGAGCACGCCGGTTGCCCCGGCGTCGTGGCGCGGACCGTAGCCCCACATGGGAACGCCCAGCGGGGGCGTGATATCCTTTTCCGCGGCACCGACCCGAAAGGCCGGGGCGTCGCCGGCCCGCGCAGGGAGCTTGCGCAGCCCGCGAGAAACGCCGCCGCGACGCATGCCCTGCTCCACTTTTTCCAGCTCATCGACGGTCTCCGGCCGCTTGAGTTTTGGTCATTGCCGCGTGTTTCACTGCTTTTCCTGCGCGAACTTGCCCTGCAAGAGATAGACGTTCAGCAATGCCTTATCCATCATCTGTTCGGGGCCGCCGAGCTCGACGAGCGACACGCCCGGATCAGCGCCATAGCCCCCTTCCGAGGCGGCCTCGATGGTCGGGAAATACATCCCATGGCCATTGCAATAGCCGAAGAAAAGCGTGTTCTTGACGTAAGACCGAGCCTTCAGCCGGTTCGCGTGGTTGCAGAAGAATTCGCCCGAGCCGCCGACGAGCGCCAGCTCGCCATTGATTAAAATCGTGTTGAGCTCAGCGGTGAGGCCCTCGCCATAAAGCTTGGCGAAATTGCGACTGATTTCCGGAAAAAAGGCCCGCTCGTACATCATGTTGACTGCGGCGCTCTTCAAATTGACGCGCGTCTTGAAATGAAAGGTGTCGACCATGCCCTTGACCGACGGATGCGCCGGGACCTGGGTATCCGCGCTACGAGCCAGTGCAATGACGTGGCCGGCCAGCGTTTCGCCGTACCCCTTGGGGCCGCCGGGGCCTTTTCCGGCATTGGTGCTCATGTCGCCCGAGGCCCCCTGCATGAAGACGCATTTTCCCCCAGACTCGGCCTCGACCTTGTTCTTGAGGAAACCGGGATAATCGGCCGAATACTTGAGAATCTTTGGATCGGTCATCACGGGATGCGCGGCGAAGTTGACGACGATGGCGATCGGCTTGCCGGCAAGGTCGTCGAGGCGCACGACGGCCAGCATCGGATCGGTGGCCTTGGGCTCGCGCTTCGTGTGGCGGTTGCGGTTCAAGGTGACTGACTCGGTCGCGATCCCGATCCTGGCCGGCTTCTTGTTTTGATCGGCGGCGAGGATCGCCTCGACAAGCAGAGGCGGCAGGCGTTTTGAGTATTCGACGGCGACGTCGAATTTGCCTTTGCCGAGCCCGGGCTGGTCGAGCAGCTCGATGACGGGACCGTGGTGGGTGTGGCTGCCAGTGATCATGACGTTGCGAATTCCAGCCTTCTCGGCAATCTCGCGGCGGATGATCGTCATCATCGCCTCGGTCGGTCCGCGCCCCAGGTCGATCCCGACGAGTGCGACTTTATCGCTGCCGGCCGCGATGACGACGGCCTTGGCCATGAGCGGATCGAGGGCCCCGGTGGAGAGCATATCGTGGTGCGCACCGTAGCCCCACATTGGCATCCCCGCGGGGGGCGTGATGTCTTTGTCGGCCGCGCCCACGAGGAATGTTTCGCCGAGGGCGGCGCCTGTCACACTTGAAAATAAGCCACTCGCCAACATGACTAGCGTGACGCCGGCCTGTACAACGCGTCTGGTTCGCATTCGAGCTCCCCTGTTTGTCGGATCTCACGGCGACGCCGTCTCGACCGTCGTCGGTCCACGTGTTGCCTCGCTCCTCGATCATAATCTGGGTGGGGACGTCGAGTCGATCACCTGGTCGACGCGACCTCGCGCCGGGCCATGCCGTGGCATCAGTGGCGGCCGCGCTCGCGGTCTACCGCACAGCCCGCAAGACGGCATCCACAGTGCGCCGCCAGTTGAACTGGCTGGCGGTCGCGATCCCGGCGTCATTACGACCGAGGCGACCCTCCTGCTTCATCCGATGGACTTCGCGGAGGTGATGGACCATTTGCTCCATCTGGGCCGGACCGAGCTTGCCCCAGCTTCCCGTGCCCCAGAGCAAGTCGCCGGCCGGGGGCGGCTCGGTCTCGTCGACGTCCACCAACCAGCAATTCGTGGCGTCGACGAATTCGGTGTGGGCCGAATAATTGGTGGCGATCACGTTGAGGCCCAGCGACATGCATTCCAGGAGCCCGAGGTTCCAGCCTTCAGCCCGCGATGGATAGACACCGCAATCGCAGCCGGCGAGCAGGGCCGCCACGTCGCGCTGGGTCGCGACCCGCGGGATGAGTTCGACGCGCGTGCCAATACGCGAGCCGAGGAATACCCGCGCCCATGAATCATTGACCTCGTCGGAAAGGATATAACTCCGGCTTAATAACTTGAGCACAAAACGATCACCCGGCGCGAACGCGTTGCAAAACGCTTGCAACAAGAAGTCGTGGCCCTTGCGCCACTCCCATTTGCCGTTGTTCACGAAAATCGTCGGGCCCGGCTGGTCCAGCTCTTGGCGAGCTCGGGCCTCGCCGAGGGCCTCGTGAAAAATCGAGCGATCGACACCCAGCGGAGCGACGACCGTGGGGACCGTGATTCCGGCCGACGCGACGACTCCGGCCGCCCATTTCGAGCAGACGAGGATCGCGTCCAACTGGTTCAAGTGGTGGATTTCGCTCGCGTCGAAATGATCGAGCTCAAAAATCGGAAAACCCACATGCTTGCCGCGGCCGGCATGTTCCGCCTGTGTCCGGGCCTGTGCGATCCGGACACTTGGCGCCGGGGTCGTAGCGCCCCGCGTTGACCATGCCCCGGTTGACCGGGTGATTGGGATCGTCGCTCGCGGACACGTTATAGCTGAGCGGAAAAAGCGCAACCTCGACGCCGGCGCTGAAGAGCTCTTTGAGGAGTGAGCGTCCGACGTAACCGTATCCGATCGGGTCGAGCGATGTGATGAGGTTCAGGTTCATCGTCGCAACATCCTTGTCGGCAGTGATCGACTGAGGGCTCGCGCCTCGCATTTCGTCCAGCAGGTCGACGCGCGACCGAACAAGACCGGTTCCGTCCGCCCATTTTCTCGGATGATAGACGAGTGCCCGGAACCTGTCCAGGATGGGTGCGCCACCGCAATCGCACGCTCCGCGGCGATGTGAATGCCTTGGTTTCAGCGGGTCGTCGGTCTCGACAGGATGGGTGTCGCCCTTGGCGATCGCCGTCGGTCGGCGCGCATTTCGCCGAAAAAGAAGCAAGCCGGCTGCAATTTCACAACAATTGTTTAAGATGAGGGCTCCCTCTTTGCTCGACGGGAGAGGCGTGTTGTGTTGTGAATTTCCGTTCCCTGTTCGAGGAGTATCGCGAAATGAACGAACCGCATTCCGCTCCCATGGACCGCCGAGAATTCCTTCAGGCCGGTGTCGCGGCGGCCGCGACGACTGGAATTGCCGCCCAGGCCGCCGCCGGGTGCAGGAGTCGAAAGGCACAAACACCAAGCCTGCTTTGATGAAGCGGAAGCTCGGGAACACGGGCGTCGAGGTGACGTTGCTCAATCATGGAACGGTCGGCGAGCCGGCCGGTCTCAACCGCTTGTTGCGTGCGGCCTATGGCGAGGGCGTGCGCTACTTCGACACGGCCGAGGGTTACAAGAACTCCGAGAAAGTGATCGGCGAATGGCTGACGGCCATGCCCGAGGTTCGCAAGACGATCTTCCTCGCGACCAAGAGCCACGTGCACACGCCGTCTGACATGCTCAAGAAGCTCGACCAGCGCCTGGCCGCGTTGCAGACCGACTACATCGACCTGCTCTTTTTCCACGGCCTGAACAGCTCGGAGACCAACTGGCCCAAGAGCAAGGAGCTCAAGGAAGCCGCCGAGGCGCTCAAGAAAACCGGCAAGGTCAAATTTGTCGGCTTTTCCACTCACGACGTGATGATCGCCCAGCAGATCCAGAACGCGGCTGAAGGGGGATTCATCGACGTGATCATGCTCAAGTACACGCCGTGGCTCGACAAGGATGCTCCACTCAACAAGGCTCTTGACGCGTGCCACGCGAAGAACATCGGCCTGGTTTCAATGAAACAGCTCGCCGGCCAGACCAAGTTCACGGCCGACCACGTGCCGTCGCTGAAGGCCAAGGGGCTGACCCCGGCCCAGGGCTTGTTGCAGGCAATCTGGACCGACGAGCGTTTCTCGGCCTCGTGCGTCACGCTCCGAAATACCGAGCAAATTCGCGAGAATGCCGATGCGGCGCGGCGCTTTGAGCCTCTCAAGCAGGCCGAGATCGACGAGCTGCGCGACGCCGTTTTGGCCTCAAACCCGACGATGTGTCCCGGCTGCGACGGCCGCTGCTCGCTGGCCGGCGGGACCAAGGCGCGGCTCGGCGATCTTGCCCGGTTCTACACGTATTACGATTCGCACGGCATGCGCAGCGTGGCCCGCGAGAGCTATGCCGAGCTCGCCCCCGAGGAGCGCGACTGGTCTGACGCCGACCTCGTCGCCGCCCGCGAGGCGTGCCATCACAAGATCGATTTCTCGGCGCTGCTTCCGAAGGTTGATCGTTTGCTGAGTTAATCTCGATGTGGTCGTTCCCTCGAACGGCCAGGAGACATCCAAAACGTACAGCGGTCCTTGACCGCGATCAGACGCGGTGAGACCCGCTGTGCGCGCAGGGGTTTTCAGTTGCCAAGATCATGCTGATCTGCCCGCCTATCCCATCCAATAGCCGTTGGTCGCGCCCCGCGCTGCGCATTCGTGCCGACTTTGAAGGCTATAACGTCTATTCCGCCCCGGTCGCGTCGGCTTCGGCCACATGACTCTTTCCCCCCTTTGCCTTTCGCCGATGAACAATCTAGGTCGATCGCGTATGGCTTTACGCTCCGAAAACGCCCGTAGTCGAGGCGTGCTGCACTGACTTGATCGCCTCCCGACCTCAATGGGCCGTGCACACGCACCTTTCATCGAAGGACGCCGCCGTGGTTGAGCTGTGCATCCACGTTGCGAACGTCTTCTATCTCGCGTCGTTTCTGGGACGGGATATGCTCTGGCTGCGCGTTTTGACCTGCGCGGGGCTCGTTCTCGGCATTGTGTTCTTCTCGTGCCAGAAGACCCCCATGTACGGGCCAACCGCCTGGCATATTTTGTTCCTGGCGATCAATGGCCTGCAGATCGGACGGCTGGTCGCGGAACGCCGCCAGCTCCGGCTGACCGACGAGCAAGCGCGATTCGCGCAGGCTCGCTATGGCGACCTTTCACGTGAGGAATTGCTCGCCCTTTTAACACGCACGACCAGCGTGGGCGAGCCAGGCATTCCCGTGTCGGGTGAAATACCCCTGGGGCGCGACGAAACCGTGTTGCGCGATCTCGCCTTTCGGCACCTCACGCGGCCTGAGATCGTAAACCTGCTCACTCGTCGAGCCTGGCACGCTTTGCGTCAGCAAAAGCTCGCTCAATGGCGCTGGCAACGGCGTCATGAAGGCCGAGAGGGAGCCGGTCGCGCGGGCCGGGAAAACGTGCGGGAATCGACGGCACGATGACGGATGAGAATCGAGCTCACTTGTTGTTCATCAGTCGCAGGAGGCGATGATGGAGGCGAAAACCCCTCGTCGGAATCTCGGGTGGCGGTCCGCGGCGCTGGTGTTGATCTTGCCGATGATCCACGTCCTGCTGCCTGCCCCGCCAGCATCGCTGAGTGCCGAAAACCTACCCTCGCCGCGCGCACTCCCCACGCCCGACCTCGGCCGTTCGATTGAGTGGCCCCTGCCCAGCCAGGTATCGCTGGCGGCCTACGAAGAACGCCTCTTCGCGTTTCTGAACGCCCGGGGATACAGGTCGCTCGGCTGGCGCCAGGATAAAGGGGTGCGCGACACCGGTCCTTACATCAAGGGAAAGTCGTTCGGCACGCATCCGGCCGTCCGCGTTGTTTATTCACCGGGCGTCGTCCGCTGGCTTTTGAATGGACGATCGGGAGCGATTCCCGATGGCGAGATGATCATCAAGGAGCAATATCCGGCCCCCGCCGCGCGGCACGCCGGCAAGAGCGAGCCCGAGTTGTGGGACGCCCTCGAATCGTGGACCGTGATGGTCAAGGATTCCGCGGGTTCACACGATGGCTGGTTCTGGAGCAACCCGGCCAAGGGCCAGTGCGTTGTCGACAATCACCGCGACCCGTTCCCACACCCGATCTCGGGTTTCGGCCATTATTGCCTTCGCTGTCACGCGGCACCCGCGTCGCCAGGGACCGCAACGAGCGCCGCGGCGAACGAATTCACCTTCGCATCGCTTCGCAATATCGCGGGATTCGCGGGCGAGCCGATTCGCTTTGACGTCGACGACTCATGGAAAAAAGACATTCTCAAGGCGACCCACGCGGAAAATCCCTCGCATTCACGCTGCATCCGCCAGGAAGCGCCCGTTCGCGCCGACCGCCCTGCTAGCCGGCTATTTCTCGATTACTTCAGCGCGACTGGCTCCAGCGATCTTGCCGGCGTGCCGCATTTGCCGCCGACGACCCACGACTGGGTTGTCGGCCGCCGCGAAGCGTCCCCGGGGTTTGTGACCTCCAACCAGTGCATGGGTTGTCACTCTGGGCTCATGGCTCCGTTTGGTCCGTCAATGTTCGTGCCGGCCGGCGCCTCGGCCGACTACGGCGCTCGCGGCCGAGACATCTCGCCGCATGGCGAATGGCGATGGACGCCCATGGGCCTGGCGGGGCGCGACCCGATTTTTCTCGCCCAGGTCGAGGGGGAACTCCGTTCGATCAAGAACGATTTCCGCTCTGACCCAACGCTCGCCGTCGAACTATCGTCGACGCTCGCCGAGACCTGCTTCCGATGCCACGGGGTCATGGGCAAGCGCGAGTTTGACGCCGATCATGCCGGCTCGTCGGCAAGATTCTCGCTCGACCGCCTGGTTGAAGTGCCAGCCGCCGGTGCCCATCCGGGAACCGGAGACGCGAAATACGGCGCCCTCGCCAGGGACGGCGTCGGCTGTGTCGTCTGTCATCGTATGGTGCCGCCCGTTCAGCCCGCGGGCGATTCACGTCCGGAACTGCGGCATTTCCTCGAATCTTCGATCACGGGTCAGTTCCGCCTGGGGAAGCCGGGTGAGATTCATGGTCCATTCCGCGAGCAGGAGATCGCCCCCTACGCGATGGAGCACGCCACCGGCTACAGGCCGAAGGAAAGTGCGTTCCTTCGGTCGTCCCGGCTCTGTGCCTCGTGCCACATGGTGTCGCTCCCGAACATTGACATGCCTCTCGACTCTGCGACTTCCACGCATCATGCCGACGAGATGGAACGAATCGAGACGGTCCCCTTGTTCCGCCGATTTCACCACCACGTCGAGCAGGCGACTTATCTCGAGTGGCTCAACAGCGAGTATGAGAATGAGTTCACGCCAGCAAATCCACGCGGCCGATCGTGTCAGGACTGCCACATGGACGCGGGACTCAAGGACAACCGGCTGGGGATCGACGTCCCTCGGATCCGCACCCGGATCGCGGCGATTCAGGACTTGACGTATCCCGAGGCGGAAAATCTCGCGCCGCGGGCGGCGCTTGACGTTCGCATGCCGCGATCACGGCTACCGGCGCCACAATTTCAGCGGACTGAACGTCTTCATGGTCGAGCTCTTTCGCCAGTTCGACGACGTGCTCGGCGTACCGAAGACTGATGTGATGACCGGCTCGGCCGAAGGAGCGACGAACGCCATCGCCGACATGGAAAGTCGCGCCCGCGACGACGTCGCGTCTCTCGATGTGATGGCCGCGTGGACCGACCCTGACCGGCTCGAAGCGCGCGTGATCGTGCGAAACAAGGCCGGGCACCGCTTTCCCACCGGTGTCGGTTTCCGCCGGGCGTTCCTCGAGCTGTCGGTCGGGCGCGTGACCGGCCGGGCCGCCAAGGACGAGGAAATCGTCTGGGTGTCGGGCCGCACGAGCGAGGTCGGTGTGTTGCTCGGTGCCGACGGCCATCCGCTACCGTCGGAGTCGTTCGCCGTCGATCAAACGACCGGGAAACAGCACTATCAAGAGCATCACGAGGTCATCACGTCGCCCGCCCAGGTTCAGATCTACGAGACGCTCCTCCAGGATGCACAGGGCCGGTTCACGACCAGCTTCGTCCGCGGCTGCAAGGCCGTGAAGGATAACCGCCTC
This sequence comes from uncultured Planctomycetota bacterium, assembly GCA_963818265.1. GTDB lineage: Bacteria > Planctomycetota > Planctomycetia > Isosphaerales > Isosphaeraceae > CAWFRS01. Next base: position 541,272 of record CAWFRS010000008.1, read on the forward strand.
TTGCCGCGCGGCTGGACACACCAGGGACCCGGGCCCGCGCTGACGGGTCGCTTGCTGGCGGCGACGCATCCCGGCCAGGACGTCAGCGGAGATCGGCGTTACGCCGACGGCAGCGGATCGGATCAGGTGATTTACCGGATCAATTTGCCCGCCGGATTGAGGTCGTCAAGGCTACGCGTGCGTGCAAGTTTATATTATCAAGCCATGCCCCCCTACTTTCTCAATAACCTGTTTCAGATCGCGCCTGACGGGCCGGCCATCGGGCGCCTGTATCAACTGTGCAGCCGGGTGAACTTGAAAGGGACGCCCATTGAAGGCTGGAAGTTGAAAATCGCGTCGAAGGAGTGCAACCTTGGCCCGCGAATGGTGGTCGAAGCCAGCGATCGCCGTGACGGCCGAACACCGCACCCTCGCTGAGCCGCGGCGATCGCGACGTCCCGCTCACCGCGGGTCTCCGGCGGCTCCATGCCTTGCCAGAGCCTGCCTGACCGCGTCGACCGTCAGCAACACCCGGAAGCCGTACATGAACATATAAACGCGCTCCCACGAACCGACGGCGTTACGTGTCGACGACCGGCAGTTGAAGGGGTAGTTCGCGTTGTTGCCACCTCGAGTCACCCGCTGGGCCGTGGGCGAAGTCGGAGAGCACGGGTTGATCGCGGGTTTTTCAGCGAATTGTTTGTAGTAAGCGGGCTCCCACCAGTCTTCCACCCACTCAAATGCGTTGCCGTGGGTGTCAACCAACCCGAACGGATTACCTGGCAGTTCACCGACCTCATGCATGCGACCGCCGGAATTCGCGACCGACCATCCAACACCCCTGAGATCTTCGTCGGTGTCGCCGCTCCAGTACTTCGTGGTCGTCCCGGCGCGGCAGGCAAATTCCCACTCGGCCTCGGTCGGGAGCCGGTAACCGACCCCCTCGCGGCGCGTCACCGTGTCGCCCGCGCGCGAATAAAGCGAAGTCATCTTTTCTCGTTCGCTCAGCCTGGCACAGAACTCGGCCGCGTCGTTCCAGGGCACGCCGCCAACCGGAAAGCTCGCGGTATCGAGCCCGATGACCTTCGCCACATATTCGGGTCGCGGGCCCGTCCTGGCGTAGTACGACGGGTTCTTGCCGATCACGGCTTCATAGTCTTTCTGCCTGACCTCGTCGACACCGAGGTAAAAGGGCTGCGTGAGGATGACTCGATGCCGCGGCCCCTCGCTCTTCATGCACGCCTCCCAGTGGCTCGTATCGCGACTACGCTTTTCCAGTAGCCCGACCGCTTCTTCGATCGCCGCTGGCGTGCTTCCCATCATGAATTCACCGGGAGGGATCAGCACAAACTTCATGCCGAGAGAGTTGGCGTATTCGAGTGGTAGTCCGAGGTACCTCGACCAGGCTTGCTGCGACGATCTCGCCTGAGCGGCGTTGAAAGGAGCGACGGCCGGCCGTGGGGCACGAGCGCCGAACCGCGCCGGCCGGCGTGCGCCAGGGAACTGGCCGACGCGGGATTCCGGTCGAGAGCGTCCTTGACCATGGCAACGGCCAGCACGATCCGAAAACCGGTCTCGTTGTTCCGGCTCGTCGGCGCGGCCTCGTCGCGATGAGCCGACCGACAATCGGATGCGCCCTTGTTCCAGCTCCCACCCCGGATCACGCGCGGCGATCCAGCCGTCACGAGCCCGTTCGGATCGATGGCGGTTTTTTTCACCCCGTGCTGTTCGTCATACGCTGGATCAAAACCATCCTCGACCCATTCCGACACGTTGCCGTGAACGTCGAAGAGGCCGAATGGGTTGCTCTTGAGCTTGCCGACGTGGTGCGTGCGACCGGCCGATTCCGTTCCGAACCACGCGGCTGCGCCCAGGTCCTTGTCGTTGTCGCCGCTCCAGTACGGCGTGAGTGTCCCGGCGCGGCAGGCAAATTCCCACTCGGCATCGGTCGGCAGACGGTAACCGGTCCCTTCCTGCGCGCGCGACGTCGTTGCCGGCAACCGAATAGAACGGAGTCAGATTCTCGCGCTGGCTCAGCCTGGCACAAAACTCGGCCGCGTCGTTCCAGCTCACGCCCTCGACCGGAAAATTCGACGTGTCGAGCGTGGCCGCTTTCTTGGAGAATTTCGCCACGGGTCCCGTCCGGGCGTGGTACGAGGGGTTCGTGCCCATCGTCGAGAGATAGTCTTTCTGGGTAACCTCGTGGATGCCCAGGTAGATCGCGTGTGTCAGGATCACCTTGTGCTGGGGAGCATCGTTCTTGATTCGCGATGACGACGACTTTTCTTCGCCCGCGGTGTCACGCGCCTCGGTGTTCAACGCCCGTGTGCTTCCCATCAGGAACTCACCGGGCGGAATCAGAACGAACTTCATGCCGACCGAGCTCTCGTACTCGACCGGCACGCCGAGGTGCCTGGCCCAGGCTTCCTGGTGGGCACGCGCCGCGGCGGCGTCGAAGGGGGCCGTCGCCGGCGGCGGGTCGTCCTTCGACCAGCCTTTCCAGCCATTGGTATCAGCAGCGACCTGGTTCGAGACTCGGCGCGGCAATCGGCCGGCCCTGATCGAGCGGAGTCATCTCATCCGCGTCGACCGCGGCACCAGGCGGCGGGCTCGGGTCGTCGTCGGTGGTCACAATCATCTTGGTCGCCGCTGGCGAGGGAGTCGTGATCATCCGAGGCGGAGGAGCTCGCCTCACCGACACGACGGTCGTCTCGCCACGCTTGACAGTGATCGAGTCGGTCGTCAGCCGGAGACGGGCCTCGGGGTTCTCCGGCGATAGCTCCAGGTCGTAGCTTCCCGCGCTTAGCGTCACGTGCTTTGTCGTCTCGGGGTTGATGCTCGCGACCTGTTTACCCCCCTGCTTGACCAGCACGCTCATGCGCGGCTCATCGGCCTCGATCACAAGGTCGCCTCTGTCGGTCGCGCTTCGATAAACGAAACCAGCGCAGATGAGGGCCGCGGCGAATGCCACGAGTCCGGCGACGGTCGCCAGCCATCGGAAGGACTTTCGCTCGGGCTCACTCTCGACGGCCGCCATGCCCTCGGGGTCGTCGAGTTTGATCAGGCTGTTCCACATGTCTTCGGGACGCGTTCCGTCCTGGCCGGGCCCGGTGATCGTGGCCCGACCAGGGGCCGAGACACGAGGTGCGACCATCTCGTTCGAGACGGCGCTTGCGAGACCGGCGGTCGGAGCCGCTTCCGGTGCGTCTGCCGGGCCCGGCGCAATGGATCGCGCGGAGGTCTTCTTGAAAAAGGGCGTGAGAGCTCGAGCGACCTCTGTCGGGGTCTGAAAGCGCTGGCCGGCGTCTTTTTCCATCATCTTGCCCACGAGCGCGGCCAGCTCGGCGGGAATCTCGGGCCGAACAGCACTGAGCGGCCGGGCGCCTCGAGGGTGTGAGCTCTCAAGACTTCGATGACGGTCTCGCCCGTGAATGGCGGCCCGCCGGAGACCAGGTAATAGAGCGTGCAGCCCAGACTGTAAATATCGGCACGGATATCGGCCGCTCGTGACGCGAGAATTTGCTCCGGGGCGATGAATGCGGGCGTACCCAGAACCTGGCCGGCCCCCGTCAGATCAAAGCCCGATTGCAACGTGCTGTCGCCATCCTCCGTGCCAGGTTCGCCCGACGTGTTCTCACGAGCGGCCCGCGCCAGGCCGAAGTCGAGAATCTTGATCAGGGCCTTGTCGCGGTTGCTCGAGAGCATCAGGTTGCTCGGCTTGATATCGCGGTGAACCATGCCGAGCTCGTGAGCGTGTTCCAGACCAAGGGCTGCCTGGTGGATGAACTGACAGGCGTGGGCCACCGGCATGGGACCGTGCGCGCTGACCATCCGGGCCAGGTCGAGCCCCTCGACGTACTCCATGGCGAAGACGAGGTTCTCGTGAGAGCGGAACGCGGTGTACGCGGTCACGACGTTGCGATGGCGGAGCCTGGCCACGGCGCGGATCTCGCGGAGGAAGCGGTCCAGAGCGTCAGCGCGATCGATGACATGACGTCCAATGACCTTGAGAACCTCGTCGCGCCCCAGCAGACGATTATGGGCGAGATAAACCACGCCCATACCCCCCCGCCCCAGCTCCCGGACGAGCGTGTAGTCGGGATGATTCGCGAGCTCGGTGGCGAGCGAATCATCGTGGCGGTCATCCGCTGCGGCGTGTCCGTCGCGTGACTCGTAGGCTTCTGTCGTGGCCAGGGCCGGTGAGTTTAAAGGCCCTGGTCCTCTGATTCCTTCGGACAGCGTGGAAGAGAACCTGTCATCCGGCGAGAGTGCCGCGGCCCGGCCCAGACACGTGCGGCAAGCACCCAGGTGCCGGCCAACGTGTTGAATCGAGGCCTCGTCGAGAATTCCCGCGACATAGGCTTTGAGGTCGTCGTCGCTCGGGTGCGGGTCAACGTTCGTGCCCATCGTTTCGCTCATCCACGTTTTCGCTCGAGGCATTCACGGACCACGGAACGTTGGCTCGATCAGTGAAAAAGTTTGATCCGACGGTCCGCGCGAGAGTATGGCCGCGGCGTGATTCCCATTGTCGTATCGCGTCACGCGCACCGTCGCGGCCGGTGTGCGCGCAAGACATTCTGGCTATGTGGAGTGACACGTCGTTTTCATAAGTTATCGTACATTGGCTCGCGACGCGTGTTGATTACACCGTTTATGGTGTGATTTAGCAAAGCTTTTTGGTGTTCGACCCGGCGTCCGCTGGAGCCATCACGGGCAAGCGAATAGAACCACTGCGAGAGCGACCACGGCCAGCCTGCCCTGCAAGCCAGCGTTGTGCGCGGCGACGGTGAGCGATGCATTTCAATCCGAGGCGAATCGCAGGCGGAATCCGCGTATCGCGCTCCTTGGAGCCATTATCTGTATTTTTACTAAAAGTGTTGATCAAACAGTTTCATGGCAACCCAGCCCAGCACCAAGACAATGGCTACGATGACAGCCCAGCCGACGGCCCTGGTTGCGAACCCCATACGACGGATCCGCGACCGGAACGCGTCGGCGTCATTCAAGTGCGGAAAGGGTTTATCCGCCGGCGCGGGGACTTCAAGAAACGAGCAGAGCGGCTCCCAGCCGTCCTTGACCTCAAAGATGAGGAGTCGATCGGGCGGGACGGACCGCTTGACCTCCTCGTTGTGCCGGTTGAAAACATCGATGGCATGCGCTTTCTCGTCGAAGCGATTATCAAACATGCCGATCCAGACGAGCCGATCGATCATTTTTACAAAATGCCGCATCCGGGGGACAAATGGCGTGGCCCACGCCGGGAATGTTTTTCGGACCTGATAGATGGTCTGCCAGGCGCTCTCATACCACCGCTCGGGATCGCGGACAGTCAGGATGACTTTTGCCTCAGGGTAAAGGCGAAGAAAGTCGCTGTAGAAGTTGCAGCCAGGCCAATCAACGGTCGCCTGGTAACCTTGAAAAAGCGCCTCCCAATCGACGGGCTCGCCACCGGCGGCGGCATACCAGACCTGGGCGTCTCCCGGTCGGGCGAGCACCTCGGTCATGTGATAGCATTTGGCGAACCCGAGCTCCTCGAGCGCGACCTTGAGAGAAAGCGTGCCCGTGCGCCCCAGCCCAGCCCCGATCACCTTGAGCGGCATGGTATCTTTCCGGTTTGAGATCGAGCGAATCGACCTAACGTATCCGACTCTCATCGGTGCTGACAATGCTCAATGAAGAACTGCGTCGCGAGCTCGTCGCCATGCGTGAAGAGGACTTGCGCGTTCGGTCCGAACTGCTGGCGGCGGACAAGCTGGGCGGGGCCTATGATCCGCGGATGGAAGCGGTTCACGTCAAGAACGCGGCTCGTCTGCGAGAGCTCGTCGCTAAGGCTGGCTGGCCGGCCGAGGACATCGCGGGTCAGGACGGCGCCGAGGCCGCCTGGTTGATCGCGCAGCACGCGATCGGCGAGCCCGCGTTTCAACGGGACGCGCTGACGCACCTTCAGGAATGCGCGGCCGAGCGCCGCGTCCCCGCCTGGCACGCGGCCTATCTCGAGGATCGCATCGCGATGTATGAAAACCGCCCGCAGCGCTTCGGCACCCAGTGGATCGATGATCCACGCGACGGCCGGGCCCGTCCCTGGCCGCTGGCCGATGCTCAAGATGTTGACGATCTTCGAGAGAGCGTGGGACTGCCGAATCTGCCTCCGACCCCGGAGCCTGGTCCCGACTTGTCCGCCGATCAGCAGGAGAAGATCCGTGAGAATGCCCGTCGGTGGCAAGAGTGGCTAGCAAGCAAGGGGTGGCCACGCGGCTGATCGCCGCCGGCATCGAAATTCTTGTCGCGACGCGTCGCCCGTGTTTCGAAATCGCGCGGTAAGCAACGCGAGAATCAAGCCGTGTTCGCTGTAATCTATTCCAGGGACCATGATGAAAAAAGCCAAACTGCCCTTTGTGATAAGCCTGATCCTCTATGCCATCTCGCTTGTGCTTCCGGCCATGGGCGACGGTCCCAATCCGCCCGCGCACGGTTATCAGTGCCTGCTCTTGCTTCCGATCGTTTGCATTTATCTATGCTGGTGGGCGAATCCGCTATGGATCATCGCCTGCGTCTTCGTGGCGAAGGGTCGCATCCGGAGGGCCCGATTCTTCGCCGTGTTTGCATTCCTGGTCTCGCTGACCTACTTCCTGCTGGTCCCGTTCAGGGACGTTCGATACGGCTCTTTCGTATGGATGACAGGCCTGTTCGCGCTCTGGGTTGCTACGGCTGTTGGTCAAGAGAGAGCCGGGGAACCGGTAGCGGCAGTGCCGCCTCCGGCCCGAGGCTGACGTCGCCGGTTGTTCGCGCCGGCGCGAACTCGGTTTCCGTCGTTTTTTCAACAGTCACTGGCGGCAACTCTTCGGCACTGACCGCGGGATATGGCCTGAGGCCCATACGCTGAAGGAACGTGGGCTTCGGCAGAACCGGGTCGCAATCGGTCGTCTTCGATGTGTGATGCCGGCCTGTGCCAGCACAACCCGTGGCAACGATCAGGGCAAACATCAAGCAGGCGATACGCATGGCCGTGTTCCCTTCCGGTGAGAGTTCGTTTTTCCAGACGGGACCCGATCAAGGCAACCGCCGTGCCGCGAGTGCGTGCCCATCGTCCGACCACATGCGGGGTTGTATCGCCGGTGCCGGGTGCGGCGACCTTGCGGGCGAGCTCGACAAGCTCAAACCGGCTGCTTTCCTGTTGGGTCCGACGATTTTCTTGTGCGATTGAGCAACCTCCGGATATTGATCGGGACGATCGGCGCTGCTAACCTCCTGTACCATCACCGGATCAAATTCGTTGACTATCAAGTTCAGGGATGTCCATTTGTCCTGATCTGGCAAATGTGGAGATCCCACGCGTTGTCGTGAACTTCCCTCGGGAGAAGCCGTCATCGCCGCGAAAGAGCCGTTCGACATCACAGAAGCGTTTCGCCGCTTGCGCAAGGCTGTCGCTCCCTTTCCCAAGGCGGCGATGTTCGACCTGCGTGACCGGGGTTATTCAACGCCATTTGAGCAGCTCGTCGGCAGCCTGATATCGGCCCGCACGCGTGACGAGACCACGACGAAGGTGTGCCTGCGGCTCTTCGCCGAGGCGCACACCCCCGAGGCCATGGCGGCCCTCGACGAGGCGACGCTCGCCGCCTTGCTCCACGGTGCTTCTTTCCCCGAACCCAAGGCCCGCGACATCATCGCGCTGTCAAATCAGATCGTCGAGGAGCATGGCGGAGTCGTGCCCGACACGCTGGAAGGCCTCCTGGCGTTTCGAGGTGTCGGCCCCAAGATCGCGGCGCTCACACTCGCGGTTGGATTTGAGCGTGCCGCGATCTGTGTGGATATTCACGTCCACCGCGTGACCAACCGCTGGGGCTACGTCTCAACCAGGACACCCGAGCAAACCGCTGCCGCGCTGGCCGAGACGCTGCCGAAGCGCTACTGGATCGAGATCAACGAACGGCTCGTACCGTTCGGCAAGTTCATTTGCACCGGAATTCGCCCAAAATGCTCGACGTGTGCGTTGCTGTCGATGTGTCAGCAGGTGGGGGTGACTTCGCATCGATAAAGCGCTCGTGTGCTTGGTCGCGTTGAGCTTGCCAGAGCGTCACTGTGAAGGGGGTTGTTTGCCGAACGCATCAAGCACCGCGAAGGCCGGAGTAGCGGCACGTGCCAGCTTCGGTGTCGCCGCCTTTCCATTCTTGTTTCTGCCGCGGTCGCGTCTCGAAAAGCCGGTCGAGATTTCTTCGTGCCATGCAGAATCTTTTTTCGCAAAATTGCAACCCGCCCTGCCCCTCGTCACATTACTTGCATTGAATGGCCGGTCGCAATGTGCCGAGGAAGACGCTCGTGAAAAGTCGAACCGATCAAGCCGCCCTTCGGCACCTGGATATGCTTTTCAACGTCGGGACGAGCCGGGAGCTCACCGACGGACAACTGCTCGAACGGTTTTCAACCAGCCGGGGCGACGCCGCGGAGCTGGCGTTCGAAGCACTCGTCGAACGCCACGGCCCGATGGTCATGCGCGTTTGCCGGGCCCAGCTTGTCGATCTCCACGAGTCCCACGACGCATTTCAGGCGACGTTTCTGATCCTCGTTCAGAAAGCCCGGGCACTCTGGGTTTGCGATTCGTTAGGACCGTGGCTCCATCAGGTCGCCCTGCGAACGGCCTCGTGCGCCCGCTCCGCGGCGGCCCGCAGGCGTAGGCACGAACGACACGCGGCCGAGCTGGGGGCGAGTTTCGAGAAGCCACGTGAGCGGCTCTACGCCGATGTCGAGAAGATCGTCCACGACGAGATCAACCGGCTCCCGGAATGTTATCGTGCCGCGATCGTGCTCTGCGACCTCGAGGGTTATTCGTGCGAAGACGCGGCACGGCGGATGGGGCGGCCGGTCGGCACGATCAAGAGCTGGCGCTTTCGAGGCCGCGAGCGCTTACGCCGCCGGCTCACGCGGCGCGGCCTGGCACCGTCGGTCGGACTCATTGCCGCGCTTGGTGGTGATGCGCTGCAAGCGGCAATATCCCGGCCGAACGTCGTCGAAACGGCCAAACTCGCGTCTCAGTTTTCTTCAAAATGGATGACGGCCGGAACCGTCCCGGCATCGGTGCGCACGCTGGTCAAAGGAGTGCTCAAAACCATGTTCATCGAAAAGTTACGGATGGCTGCGGCCGTGGTCTTCATGTGCGGCTTACTCACAGTGGGTCTCGGGTCGGTGGCTTGGGTTGTCGCCGAAGATTCAAAGGAGCGGCCGGTCAACGATTCCGAGCTCGATCTGACGGTAGTCCCGCCCTTCGTCAAACCGTCACAGCGGGCCGCGCTCGGCCTCAGGCAATCGGACGAAGTCTGGTCGCTCACACTGCGCCAAGCCATTGCGATCGGCCTCGATAATTCGAAGACGGTACGCTTGATTTCGGTCGGGGGCGACGGGACGCCGTTCAAGGTGGCGCCGCGAAACAAGGTGGTGGACGCGGAGCAGTTCAAATCGGCGATCATGACGGAGGTGGAGCAGATCGAGCGGCAGTACTGGAATCTGCTCCAGGTGCACACCCAGCTCTGGGCGGCCGACCGGGCCGTTTCCATCGCTCATGATATTCATAAGAAAAAAGAAGCTGATTTTAAGGTCGGGCGTGGGACGGTTGCCGAACTCGCCGAGGCGGCCTCAGTACTCGAAGAGTTCAACCGCGACCTGGTGACGCGGACCTCTGACGTGGTCACGACCGAGCGAGACTTTCGCGGTTTGCTCGGCCTGCCGGCATCCGACGGCCGCCGAATCTTGCCCGTGACGCCGGCCGTTGAAGCTGCACCTCGAGCCGGATTGGGACGCATGCCGAGCGACGATGATTGCGAAGCATCCGTATATCAAGCGATGCCAAATTCTCCTCGACACAGCCGAACGAGACCTGAGTGGCAAGGGTCAAATCCGACGCGAACGGGCGGAGAAAAACTTCGAACAAGTCCGCTACGAAACGATGCAGTCCTTGCACCGCTTTTTCCTCGAACTCGATTCAAATTACGAGCAGTTCAAGAAGGCATCGGAGCGCCGGGACGCCGCGGCCAGACGATTGGACGCTGAACGTGCCGAATTCGAGAAGCGCCAGATCGCGACCGATCGATTCCTCGACTGTGTACGCCAGTATGCGGCGGCTGTCGCCCATGAAGCTCAATACAAGACGACGTACAATCAGGCGATCGTTGGCCTGGAGTGGGCAAAAGGGACTTTACTCGACTACGACAAAATCACCATTATCGAGGGTTCAATCGCCTCGCCAAAGGCCGACGTCGCACCAGTGGGCGAGACGCGTACCGCGGTTTTCAAGCGGTCGAGTTCACCTCAACCACCCGCGCGATCGATGGCCGCGTTGCCGCCCCGACCGGGTCCGGCCTCGGCCGCTCTCCCGTCGGTATCATGGAACTCCGGCGTCGCCTTATCCCCAAAAAACCCGACCGCGAGTGTCGATCCCGAAGATGGCGGGAAAAGGTTTTCCTTCGAGGTGACCGTCAAGATTGGTTCCCTCCCCGTCGAAATCCGCGGCTCGTTCGGCATTACGCCCAGTCGGTCGACTGACTGTCGATCAGGCACACGCACTGAACCTGTCGGCGTGTCGCCTTGATCGGGTTTCGCGGCACAGCGGTGCCGAACGATGCCGACGGTTACCGCTCGAGTCACCGCGAGCCTTTGACCGTCGTCTCCCATCCGTGCTCTCCGCGCCATCGGTGGTCAAACTCCCCAAAAGAATTGACCACGGATTACACCGATAGCACGAATTAATAAGGATGATGGATTGTCTTCTGGACTGGGGGAACGCCGGAAATTCGCAGCGTACAATGTCAATCATTACGCACAACTATTGATATTAATGATTCACTCCGCGAACACTTGACGTAAAGTCATCGGTGGTGGCCGTTCCGGTTGGATTGCTCGACGTGGTCAGACGCGCGAGAGCGGAACGCAGATCACCGCGGGCGGGATCCTCGGCGAGCTCGACTGTCAGAAAACCACGGGCCTCGAATATTCGTCCGAGTCGTTGCGCGAGCTCGGCCATCTCCTCGGCGTCGCGGATCGGCTGATTGCGGTCGAACAAGAATCGATACCGGGCGCTGCGCTGCTCAATATCGGCTTTTCGAGCGCGGAGCTCATCAACGCGTGCCCGAACTCGCGAGTTTTCGGCCAGTTTGGTCAGGCGTTCGAGGGCCGCGAGGTCGCCGGGATCGGCCTCGACCAGAAGCCGCGTCTCGCGCGCGTTGGTTTCAATATCGCCTCGGCGGTCGGCGAGCCAGGCGGCGAGTCGATGCCTTTGGGCCGAGCCAGCGCTCGATGCGGGGAGGTTCTCGATCGCGCGCTCGACTAGCTCGATCTGGTTGCTTGCCAGCCCGAGGTTGAGCCAGGCTGTCCACACCGGCACGTCGTGGGGCCGTCGTTTTGTGCACAGGTCGAGCCAGCGCCGGGCTTCCGCATGATCACCGGTTCGGATCGCCAGGTTGGCGCGGCCGAGCCAGACGCGGTCGTCGTCGGGCGCTCGATTCCCGGCCTCGTTTAGATAGGCACGCACCTCGTTTACGGGGTTGGGCATGAGGTCGAGCTCGATGTGCATGCGAAGCTGGTCGATGGCGCGTTCGGAGGCTCCTTCACCGAGGTCGCTGAGCCGCTCCCACCAGTCTTCGAGGAGGCGCTGGGCTTCCTCGATGCGGCCGAGCTGGCTGTAGATCGGCACGAGCAACACCCGGACGTGCGCGCGGTCGCTGCGCGGGTCGTCGGCCACCTGGTTGATCAGATCCTCGGCCGCGGCGAACTGGCCCTGGTCGTGCAAGAGACGCATGCGGGCGAGGATCGCCTTGTGCGCCAAAGGCGAACCGGGCTCGACCCGCGCCAGGGCCGCGGCGGCTTCCTGAAGGCGGCCACGCTCCTGCTCGCATCGGCCTAGCAAGATCGCGACTTCGCCATCGTGAGGGCTCTGCCGAGCCAGCTTGTTCAATTCGCGCGCGGCAATTCCGAAGCGGCCGTTCGCCATTTCGAGCTCGGCCACGAGGATCGCTCGGCGGTACGCGCTGGTCGGCCCACCACATCCATGCCAACCAGGCCGCGATGCCCAGAATGATCAGGAGGAACAAGAACGACCCGTGTCCACGATTCTTCGCGACGCTTGGGTCGTTGGCGGTTTGAGTGGCCGTCATGTGGTGTTCGAGGCTCCGATCCTGATCCGTCCACGCAGGTCCCTGGCGGACGCGGCCAAACGATGGCGAGTCCGCCTACCTCGTTATCTTACCGTCGTGGTTGTTCCCGGTTGCAACACGCCAGCGCCGCCGATCGCGACGCCGCGCTGGCTTGCCTGTTGTGCTGACTCACGATAAAACGATCACGTTGGGATCAGATCAGATGACGGCACGCTCAATGGAGCCATGAACAAGGATTGCGGATGACCGAGGAGAAGCCGACCATCGGCACGATTGACACGCGCGGGGCCGACTGCGACCGCTCCGCCATGACCGCTTCTCAACTCACGCTCGGCCCGGGCTCGATCTTGCTGCTCTCGGCCTGGTGCGGTATCGTCGCGGGTCTGCTGGAAGTCGGCACGATCGTCGTGCGCAAAACCTTTTTCGATCCTAATCACCTCTATGGCATGAGCCGCCATTTCGTTTGGCTGATTCCCACCGCCAACGTGTGCTTGTTCATCGCGGTCGGATGTGCCGGCACGATTGCCACCGCCTTCTGGCCGCGACGCGGACGATGGATCGTCATGCGTGGTTTGATTGCCTTGACATTGTTGCCGCCTGTCCTGATTGCATTTCCACGTATTTACACGATGGCCTGGGTTTTCCTCGCCGCGGGAATGGCGATCCGGCTAGCACCCGTGCTTGGAGCACACGCACGCGGTCTCGTGCCGCGCTGTCCGGTGGAGCTTTCCTGCTGGGCTGGTGATCTGGGTCGCGCTGGGCGTGTCGCCATTCCTCTTTGATCGGGTGAAAGAGACGCGCGAGGCGGCCCGGCCGTTGCCGCCGCCGGGGTCGCCGAACGTCCTGTTCATCGTTCTGGACACGGTCGCCGCGGGCCATCTGAGTCTTTACGGATATCCGCGGCCGACGAGTACGTCGCTCGTCGAGCTGGGCGAGCGGGGGATCCGGTTTGACTCGGTGCAGGCGGCCTGCTCGTGGACGTTGCCATCGCACGCGACGATCTTCACGGGGCGCTGGATGCACGAGCTGTCGGTCGGCTGGCTCAACCCGCTCGACGCCGCCCGGCCGACCCTGGCCGAGTACCTTGGCAATCACGGCTATGCGACGGCCGGCTTCGTGGCCAATACCATGTTTTGTGCCAGCGACACGGGTCTTGCGCGTGGGTTCACACATTACGAGGATTTTATTTTTCCCAGGCTCACCGCGCTCAAGACCGCGGTGCTCGCGCATCGCACGCTGGCGGCCGTGGGGCGGCTGCTGCCGGTTGTGGAAAACCGGCCGGCGCTGGACTGGCTGCTCCCTTATGTGCAAGCGGCGTGGCAATCTTTCGTGTTTGACCGCAAGGGAGCGGCGACGGTGAGCGCCGAATTTTCTCGATGGCTGGCGCGACGAGCCGAGCCCGGGCGGCCGTTCTTCGCGTTTTTAAATTTCTCTGATGCCCATACGCCTTACGAGCTGGCCGACGGTCACATTCACCGCTTCGGCGTCGGCCAGCCCGACGAGCGGCAACGCGAGTTGATCCGCCGCTGGGGCGATCTCGACAAGGCGCGTCTGATTCCGAGTGAAATGCCGTTGGTCATCGATGCTTACGATGACTGCGTGGCCGACCTCGATGAGCAGATCGGGCGGCTTCTCGACCGGCTGGGCCGCCAGGGCGTGCTCAAGAATACCTGGCTGATCATTGCGTCGGACCATGGCGAGAGTTTCGGCGAGCATGCGGGCGTCTTTTGTCATGGCACCAGTCTCTACCAGACCGAGCTGCACGTGCCTCTCTTGATCGTGCCTCCGGATGGTCAAGCTCTGAAGCGCGTGGTCAAGGAGCCGGTGAGTTTGCGCGACCTGGCGGCGACAGTCGTCAATGTTCTTGGATTCGACGCTGGCTCGCCGTTTCCCGGGACGTCGCTGGCGCGGCACTGGCCGATCGCGTCGCCCGCACCCGCGTTTGACGCCGGCACCGCGCCTATCGCCCGTCTGCCGCTATCGGAAGTCGTGCCTGGATTTGCGATCAACGTCGACGCTTATGGGCTCCCTCGGAAGTCGATGCCGCTGGGAGCGCTCACCGACGGCGAGTGGTCGTACATCCGCAGCGAGGGCAACGTTCACGAAGAACTGTACCACCTTCGGGCCGATGCCAATCAACAGCGGAATGTCGTGCGCGAGCCGGCCGTGCGCGGGGTTCTCGACCGGATGCGAGGGAGTCTCCGGGAGCTTACGGATGGGCCGCTCGTTCCCGAGCGGTTCAACCGTTAGAAGGGTCCGGTCAGCGACCTCGAATCGGGCTCCCGGAATGGCGCTGTGTGCACAAGGTTCACGCGGAATTCATTTTAACGCCCTTGCGTCGAGGATGGGCCACTGTATCATAAAGTGTCAAGAAGTGTTTGGAATCTGCTCCCTACCTGTTCGTCTTCGGTCTCAAATTGCCTGAACGGCGAATTGAAGAGACGAACCGTGTCATCTTTATCTTCATGCCCGGAGTTAGCGGTCGGGCAGCCGTTCAATCACCATGAGGTATGCCGCAATGGTCGAATTTTTATCCCGGCGCGACGCCGCGCATTCACGCTAATCGAGCTACTCGTTGTCATCGCGATTATCGCCGTTTTGATTGCGCTACTATTACCGGCCGTGCAGGCGGCGCGTGAAGCGGCCCGCCGCGCGCAGTGCACGAATAATCTGAAGCAAATCACATTAGCAATACATAACTATATCGATATCAACAATGTCACGCCGCTTCATGAATACCGTTACGCGGCGGAAGGAACCGGGGGCAATGGATCGGCCGGCACCCATTCGTGGTATTGCGGCCTGGCACCGTTTCTCGAACAGACGACCATGTATAATTCGATGAACTTTTCGTACACGCTGGAATGGACCTATTCCGGCGCGATGTACGGTCCGAACGTGATCGATTACACGGTCAACAAGGCGAGTATCGGAACGTTGCTCTGCCCGTCTGACGGTATCGTGAATACGGCTTCCGGCTATGCGTCGTATATCAGCTATCAGCCCGGCAACTTCAATTACGTCGCCAACACGGGCCACCCGCGGAATGTCTTGCTGCCGGGTGATCCGCCGAACACCGGGGGCCTGCCCCCCTTGACCGGCATCATGTCGATGGCCCTCATGCACCCGCCGACGGGGGCCGATTGTCCGACGGCAGCGCAGCAGGCGAACGTCAACGTCACGGTCTCGCTGGCGAGCATCACCGACGGCACGTCAAACACGGCCGCGATCAGCGAATCGCTCGTGAACGACGGGACCGGTAACAGCCCGGATCCGCGGCGCAACCTTTATTACACAAGCTCCGGCCTGATCGACGCACAGAATAATCCCAGCGTCGCCGCCCTGGCCGTCGTTCAGGACGGACTCGCGAAACCGATCGAGTATGCCCCCTGGAGCTACTTCAAAGGACTGACATGGGCCTACACCGACGCATGGGAGCGCCACGTTTATGCTCATTTGTTCCCGCCGAACACGAAACCGATTAATACCTATCACAATAACACATTCCGATGTTCTGAAGGGGACAGCGGGATGTGCCCGACCAGCAATCATCCCGGCGGCGTGAACGTCTCGTTCATGGACGGCTCGGTGCACTTTATCAAGAACTCGGTCAGTTTGCAGCCCTGGTGGTTCATGGGTACGCGCGGCCGCGGCGAGATCGTTTCATCGGACAGCTATTGAGCCCAGCGCATGGCCCGTGCATGTCGCCGATTGCTGGTCCAAGTCGCGCGCGGCGAAATTCGACCGCAACGTCCCGCTGGCGTCGGCCGATCGGTCTTTCGGTCGGTCCGCACGTTCGATCGTTGGCTTCTGATTCGACTCAGAGGAGGCTTCTCGCGATGTTCGCATCTCGAGGCATTCTTGCATTTGTCGTTGGGGCGGGCGTGGCCGTGACATTGCCGATCCTGGGCGCCGGGTGCAATTCCGGGACAGTCGAAGTCGACAAGTCGGCAAGCTACACGCCCGATGCGCTTGCCGATGAGCTCGTCCTCCGGTTTCGCGCTCTTTCCGGTACTGCGAGGACGGCGAGCTACCAGGGTTCGGCGGCACGCTCGAAGTCGACCAAAGGCGCGCCGGCCCGGGCCGTCAGCAAGAAGTCGGTCACACGCGCGACGAAGAAAAAAGGCGCAACCACGATCGACGACGTGCTCGAGGATATCGATTCCAAGATCGACCTGGTTCCCGGCACCCCGCACGTCGCGACGAAACAGCAGATGCTCGATAAGCTTTCACGTGATCCGTCGCTCCGCGACACGGAGAAAAAAGAGCTCTCGGAGCTAGTCGGCCGTCTTGGCGATTAGTCCGGAAGCGAAGGTGGGTGCGATCGAGCCCGGGATGTGGGCCGTTGCGAGGATGCCAGCCATTCGCCGGGAGATCCGCATGCCGTGAAAATGACCGGCGCGAAGCCGATACGTCAACGGCTGGCCGGGTTAACCGGCGAGCATTCCGTTGCCATGGCGGCAACCGACCAGCCGTCTTCAGTGCGAATGCAGGGTTTTTTACCGCACGCTGTCGATCATACTGTTTGTGGCTGTTTGGCTCACAGTGGAGGGAGGAAGACCAGCTCACTGCTGAGCGGTTGCCTCCACCATGAGTCTCGAGCCCGCGTGCTGGATCAGACTTCGGCTTCGGCCTCGATTGCCATCGGCAAGATCTCTTCTTCCGACACGGATGTCAGTTTCTTGTCGGCCGCCGACTCCTCGTCGAGTGTTTCCTGAAGGAGGGTGACGATCTCTTCGTGACCGAGTTGTTCGGCGAGGACTCGGGCGGTGCCATAGGCTGAAATTTCATAATGCTCGACGCGCTGGGCGGCCGCGATCAGGGCGGAATCGATCACGGGACCGGGCCCCTCGGCTTCCAGCACTTCCGATCCCTCTTCGATAAGACCTTCCATCGCTTTGCACTTCTTCCCGCTCATCCTCGACATGCCGAGCGTCTGGCCGACCTGGTCGAGCCGTTGAACCTGGATCTTGGTTTCAGCCAGATGATTGGTTATGGCCTCTCTGAGCGCGGGCGATGATGCTTTCTTGGCCATCTTGGGAAGTGCCTTCACGAGCTGCCCCTCGGCGCTGTAAAGGTCTTTGAGTTGATCTTCGAGCAGTTTAGCAATCGTGGGGATTTTCATGATGACCTCAAACTTCGTGGCGGGTTCGTCAATCAGTTGATCGGCGGCTGAAACCCAGAAATTCGCTGCGTCGACTTATCATGCCGGGCGCTGCGATGCCGCGTGTTTCTCCAGCCCTCAAGGCGCCTCCATCAACTCGCAAATTGAGTGCCGCGCATCGCCGGCTGCTTGCGATAAACCGCGGCCCTTGGCAGCGTCATTTCGGATGTCAGATGATCGCAGGATCATTTCAGCGAACCATGAAGTCGGTCCAGTTCGATCAGGCTGAATGCAACGGTTGAGTGGAATAGAGCCGTGCGTGAGCGCAAGGGCGTTCTGACCTGATACGGACGCCGTGCGAGGGCGCTGGCCGATGCCTCACGTGGCCCGAGGGCCTGTTGTCTCGACAATCGCGGCGCTGATTTCGCGGTCGGCGGGATGCTGCCTCGCAAGTGATACGCGGCCGGGCGACGTCGCGGCCGCACTTGACCAGTATGCCCTGCCGCGATAGTCTCTCCCGTCCGGAACCGGCGGCCATGTCGGTATGCTCGGCGATGTTCCGCCACCCTGTCATTGAGGGCAGCCATGCGACCGCGATCCATCCTGATTGGCCTGACGGTGGCGTGCGGCTCCGTCGAAGTGGGATGCGCCACGATAGCGCCGGTTCCAGAGCGGCTATTGACGGCGGATTCGTCCTATGCGGTGGGGCGAGCCGCGCAAGACTTTGCCTTTCCGGTGAACAAGGTGGGCCTGGCGATAACCGAGGCGATGACCGACCTCAAGATGACGTCGGTCGAGCCGAGCCGCGACGGCGCCGCATACAAGATCGAGGCCACGACGGCCGACAGCCGGAATGTGCTCGTGACCTTGCGGTCTCAAAAGTCGCATACCCGCGTGAGCTGCCGGATCGGCCGGTTCGGTGACGAGCCTCTCTCACGCGCCTTGCTGGAACGCGCAGGCGTCAGGCTCGGCACGCTGCCGGCGGCAGCGATTCCAGACCAGGTTCCCAGCAAGCCGGGCTCGAACCCGTATTTCTCGCGTGACGCCGTGTCGAACGAAGAAATGCTCAAAGACGTCGCCGAAGCACCCTATCGCGACCGCGTCGTTCCTTGAGCCAGGACACTGGCGAGTGCCTGTCGCTCGTTCATGGCGTGGGCACCTCACCGCGGTATTCACGTCCGAGGTGTGATCATCAGTCTACCCGGCGAGCGCATCAGCGACTTGCATACGTAGTTGCGACCCGCGTTCGCAGCGGTGCCCGCGTGAGCTGAGCCGCACCGGAATTTAGTTTAGTATGGCCTAACGCGGCCCGCGAGATTCTAGCGTCCTTGCTGAATCGTGCCGCGGACCGTGCGGGCCAGGAAGCGAACGAACCGATCACGGTAGATCCCCTGATCTGTCCTCGCCACAGATAGGCCGAACCGAGCGGTCGCATCCATGCCGCCTGGAATCGACCTTCAATTTTTCGAAAACGTTCCGGCCATGGTGAACCCATGTCCGTTGAAGGAAAAACGAATTAATAATGTCAAGTGTCGATTCGTGGATACTAACGGGCGACCACCCGTGCGGTCATCGCTGAGTTTCGATTCAGCGTAGGAGCCCAAAATACGACGGTTTCCGCTATCAGTCAAGCCTCTCTCGCCATTTTCTTGGATTTCAAAACGACGGCCGATCACCGCGGCGCCTGGTAGCAGGCAGCCAGGTAGGGACGAGTTTCTCTCTGCGAGCCCGAGATCCTCGGCCACGGCGAGGGCTCCGGAGAGAGCCGGCGGCGCGGCGGCCCGGGCCAGCGGCCAGGTTGCACGCCCAATCGCACCGTGGCACACTGATCCCCGGCGACCGCCATGCGAGCGAGGCCGCGGCGACCAGGAAGCTCTGCCATGTTAGGCTAATTGAAGCGCGTGAGAGCTTCGAGTTATGAACGAATCCATTTTATCGGTATATGAGATAACTCTTATTAAATACGGGGGGCCGGCCGCCGTGCCGACGTTGATCGGTTTCGATCAGTACACGATTGCGGACCGAAAGCTGACGGCGCTTGAAACGCTCGGCTTCGCTCGCGCGCACGACTTCGACGGTGTTCAGTTTCTCGAGCCGGCGACGATCGATCCGGAGCTTGACACGGGGCGGCTACGCGAGTTCCACGAGCAGGCCCTTTCGATGGGCCTCTATGTCGAGATCGGTCTCCCCTCGCCGAACCCGTTCCGTCGATCACGCAAGCTGGGTCGGACGGTCGACCCGGCGGAGTGGGCCGACGTATTGATTCCTCACCTCGAAGCCGTCGCGGCGGCGCGCTGCCGCCATGCTCGCGTTTATGTTGGTGATCGCCACGATCGGTTTCGCGGCGACTGTCGCTGGCCGGAGCAGATCGAGGCGACGATCGCCGTGATCGAGCGGCTGACACCACGCCTCAAGGATCTGGGGGTGCGGCTCGCGATCGAGACCCACGCCGACTTGACCGGTGACGAGCTGTTCGCGCTTCTTGACCGGCTCGAGCCCGAAGTCGCCGGGGTGACGCTCGACACAGGCAACATCGTGATGCGGCTTGACGATCCCGTCGAGCTGGCCGCGCGTCTGGCCGACCGCGTGCTCGCCACGCACGTGAAGGACGCGGTCCTGGCATTCACCGAGCGCGGGTTGTGCTGGCAGGCGCGGCCGGTCGGGTCGGGTATCGTGCCCATCGCCGACATCCTGGCCCTGGTTCTGGCCGGCAACCGCGACGTGCGGCTTTCGATCGAGCTTCATCCGCGCACCTACGACCTGCCCATTTACGATGCCCGGTGGCTGGCCCACTTCCCGCGACTGCGGACCCACTCGCTGGCGTCGGTCGTGCGGCTCGCAGCGCTCGCCGAGAAACGCTATGCCGACGGCACGCTCACGCGCCCGGAAGTGATCGAGGCAATCCCCTGGGCCGACCGCGATCTCGACTGGCTGGCCAGGTCGCTTGGCTTTCTCCGGTCTGTCGTGCCGACACTCGCCGCGATCTGAAGACGGCCCCCGCGTTCCTGAATATCTCACATGCACTTTTTTGCATCGCGGGCCAGCAGCAGAACCCCTGACGCTGGCCTCAATGAGGACTCGAATGAGCACAGACCCAGCAACACCCCGGCGCATCGGCTCGCTCGACCAGTTTCGCGGCTACACGGTCGCCGGCATGCTTCTCGTCAATTTCGTCGGCGGCTATCACGTGGTGCCCGCCATATTCAAGCATCATAATACTTATTGCAGCTATGCCGATACGATCATGCCTCAGTTCTTCTTCGCGGTCGGGTTCGCGTATCGCCTGACGTTTCTGAGGCGGCTTCGCACGGCCGGATTTTCAGCAGCGGCGGCCGCGGTGATCAAGCGAAACCTGGGGCTGATCTTGATTGGCTTTGTGCTCTATCATCTCGATGGCCGGGTCGCGAAGTGGGCCGAGCTCGAGCATCTGGGAGTCACGGGCTTTTTCGCCCAGGCGTTTCGCCGCGACATCTTTCAGACGCTTGTCCATATCGCGATCACGTCGGTCTGGATTTTACCGGTGATCGCGGCGGGCACCGCCACACGGGTGGTTTTCATGGTCGCTTCGGCGGCCTTTCATCTCTGGCTATCGCATCTTTTCTATTTCGACTGGGCCTGGAAGACGCCCGTGATTGACGGCGGGCAGCTCGGATTCTTGACGTGGTCGATCCCCACGCTGGTCGGCTCGCTGGCGTATGACGCAGTGGCTCTCGACGGCCGTGCCGAGGGTCCAGACGTGATCCGGCGCCTGATGATCTGGTCGGTGGTGCTGATGGCTCTTGGCTATGGGGTCTCGTGTCTGGGTGGTTCCCTGGCACCGCCACCATTTGAGCCCCCCGCCGCAAGCCACGCCGTCGATCTCTGGACGATGAGCCAGCGCACGGGGAGTGTTTCATACCTGGTGTTCAGCGCGGGTTTTTCGCTGGCCGTTTACGGTCTGTTTGTCCTTCTGTGTGATCGCTGGGGCCACCAGTCGGCCGTTTTTCGGATTTTCGGGCAAAACGCGCTGGCGGCCTACATCATCCACGGGATGGTGATGGGCGCGATCAAGCCCTACGTGCCCAACGACGCGCCGGCCTGGTACGTCGCCGCCGGTTTCAGCGTCTATTTCGCGATTTGCACCGCGATCAACGCCTATCTGGAAAAACATAAACTGTTCTTGAAATTGTAGCGAGCGCCCGCGCGTATCTGACCGAATCGGACCACGAGCCCTGGCTTTTTGGGAACGCCCGGGGTGGTTTACCAGAGTTCGTCCTGGAGCTCGAGGTCGCCCTCTTCCTGCAATTGCTCGGCTTCGATCACGAGCTTCCGCCGCATCGCTTCGAGGGCCTCCGGTAGTGCACTCTCAGGAATCTGAGAGAGCACTCGCAGCGCCTGGAGCGGGCGTGCTTGCTTCTGAATCAAGATTTGTGCGAGCTTCAGGCGAACGCGCGGAGCCGGGCTTGCGGTCTGCTGGACATACTGACGCATGACCACAACGGCATCGTTCCATGCGCTCTGGCCAAGCAGGGCCTGGATGAGCCCGATCCAGTCGGATTCGGGCGGCTGCCAGGCGGGAATCGTGCGGCTCGAGTGGTTGTACACGGCCAGAGCGGCTTCGACCTCATTGAGCTCGAGGTGCTGCCGCATGGTCCGAAGCGCGGCCGCCGCGCGGTCTTCCAGACCGCTTGCCGCCGCCGGCGGTTTATTGACGTTTTTTTTCGGCCGGCGCGCCTTCTCACGGCGATACTCGGCCGAAACCAGGACCGGCCGCCCCCGCGCCTTTCTGGCCGCCGTGCGCGATTGGCCTTTGCGTCCTTCCAGCACGGCAAAGAGATCCCAGTTTTCGCAGTCGACCCATTTGAGTTTGAGCAACGCAATCGCCAGGAGAAATCCGATCAGGGCACCGCTCGTGTGATCGAGCACGACGGCGAGGATCGCGCCTCGCGAGCGATTGAGGACGCTCATCAAGACGCCGGTCAAGCTCGACATGGCGACGTCGAGGGCGATATAGCCGATCGCGAACCAGAGAATTGACACGTCGAACACGCTGGGCGTGAATCGCAGCCAGATGATGCACACCACTTCATTCAGGGGCGCCCATACCAGGCACATGGCCAGGAGACCGAAAATAATCCCGGTCGAGCCGAGCATGTGCACCGGCGGATCGCTGTGCAACAGGAGCTGCATCGCCGCGCTCTCGCACACTCCGAGTCCCAGGTACACGAGCAGGAACTTCCACCAGCCGAGCTTTCCCTCGACGACCAGGCCGAACGTGAAGAGAAACATCATGTTGCTGGCCAGCTCGAAGTAGCCAGAGTGCATGAACAGGTTAGTCACCCACTGGATGGGGTGGAGACCCTCGCCGAGAACGAGCGTCCATTCCTCGAGTTCGCTCGGGGGTGCCATCACGAAGACGACGACGCTGACGACGATGATCCCGATCGTGGCGATCGGCCTATGGTAGACGGGTGCGTCGGTCCCCCACGGGATGATCATCGGCTTTACCAGTACTTCCACTGACCGGTTGTGATCACGTAAACACCCAGCGCCAGATTGGCCGCGGCGTGGCTCACAAGACAGGCGCTCACGGATCGCGTCCACCAAAGGAGCCACGCCCAGATGGCTCCCGTGATGAGCGCGGGGAGCCACTCGGGATGAGCGAGGGCAAACATCGCCGAGGTCACCGCGGCCGCGACCGGGGTGACCTGGCCGATCGGTACCTTCCGGAAGTCGGGGTCGATCAGCCAGCGCATGAGAAATGATCGCCAGAAGAGCTCTTCGACAAGTGGCACGAGCGCCACCAGCCCGAGCATTCTCACCGTGATGAATGCCCAGCGCCACCCTGGTGCAAGGACCGACACGTCAAATGCCGTTCTCTTGCCGAGGATCGAAAGCGCCGGGTAATGGCCGTCGAGGCCGATCCATATTCCGAACACGAGAAGCCCGATGGCGGCCGAGGCGAGCAGAATGCCGGGCCTGGGCCAGGGCCGCAGATCGGCCCATGTCGCGCGGTAGTGCCACGCGAGCATCACGACGATCAAGAACTTCACGAAGTAGCCGGCCGGGTACCACAGGGGGCTCGCTTCATCGCTGATGGCCGGCAAGTACGATTCGAGGCTGCCGAGTCCGACGTAGGCGAACATCGGAACCGCGTAGGGAAGCAGGTCGGACGCACTGGTCGATCCGCCCGCGGCATCAGGCGGCGGCACGCCGCCGCGGCTGGGGTCAGGTACATCCACTTCGCGGGAGGACCCGGTGATCGTGGGGTCAAGATTCATCCTGGAGACTTTCCTTGTGTCCAATATCAATGAAATGCAACAATTCGGGAGCATCAAGGCGTACGACGATGAGGTCCGCGGCGCTCAGGGCGGCGGCGGGGCTATGCTCGTGGGGCACGGCGACGGTGAAGGCACCGGCGCCCTTGGCCGCGGCCACGCCGGCTGGGCTATCCTCGAGCACCATGAGTGACCGCGCGGGGATGGCAAACCGGGCCGTGGCACGCTCGTAGATCTCGGGATCGGGCTTGCCGCGCGACACGTCTTCGGACGCGAGGATGAATTGAAAGCGGCCGGCCAGGCCGTGCTGGGTCAACAGGCGCTCGGCGTAAGCGCGGCGCGACGACGTCGCGATACCCAGCGGCCGTTCCCGGCGGCGCAGGTGATCGAGCAGGACGAAGAGCCCGGGCGTCGGATGAACGGCCGAGTCGACGAGGGCGAAGAACCGCTCGCGGACTTCGGCGAGCAAGACCTCGGGCGGCTCATCGAGCCCGGCGAGCGTCTTCAGGCTGTGCCCGGCGTCGACGGCGCGGCGCCCGAGCATGGCCTGCATCATTTCGGGCGTGAACGACTTGCCGCGCGCTGAAAGGGCATCGGACGCAACGCGGAAAAAAAGGGCCTCGGTATCGAACATGAGGCCATCGAGATCAAACACGACCGCGCGGATCATTTCTCGAGGCCCCCGCGCCCGGTTGTGTTCCGCAAGATAGCCCGCGTTTCCCGTCGGTCAATTCAATTCGATGAGAAAGAGTTTAACCGAGTGTGTTCGAAACGGCAAAGCCCCTGGCAGCCGGCGTCAGCGGCGGCCAGAGGTCAAATGCGATTCTTGACGATTCGCGCGAAGCTCGAAGCCGCGTTGCGGCCGATCTCACGCGGGGCCGAGGGGCCACGGCACGGGGCGATTGGCCAGGTCAGACGGTCGCGGGCTGGTGGCTGCGACGGAAGCGATTTCCGACGGCCAAAGCGGCGAGCACGCTGGTCCACGCCAGGATCGTGGCCGGCTCCGGCGCCGGCACCTGGTCGATTGAGCCCGCGGTGGGCGAATAGGCCACCGGGTAGGTGTTTTGCGGCTCGGGATTCTGCATGCTGACAAAGACATTCTGCTGGGAGAAGGGCTGCGTCGAGAGCACGACGATCGTGCCCCCGGTCGCTCCGGCGGCGAGAGGGCCCGCACCGGTGGTCGCATTGAGATACTGATACGTGAGCGAGCCGGCGGTCGTGCCTGGCTGCCAGGCGATTTGAGACGGCGTCTGGACCGTGTTGCCTGTCGCGGCAACTGGCTTGGCCAGACCACCAATCGCGCCGTCTGTGATGGTGTAAGCACCGGCGTTTGAGCCGGTGATATTGGTGACGACCGGGGTCGCGTTGAACAGCATTGAAGCGCTGTTCACACTGGTCGGCTGCTGAGTCGAGCTATCGGTCGCGTTGTTGACGCTAAACTGATAGGCATACGCATAAAGGCCTGCCTCAGCACCGGTCCCTTTGAAAACTTGCGAATCAACATTTCCGGCCGTTCCCGTGTTGATGAAGCCGTAGCTCTGATTGAGCACAGGCGTCACCGCGGTGAACAGGCTGTTGAATGTCGATGCCGACAGGTTCGCCGTATCGAGCGATTGGACAATCGCACTGGCTTCCACGTTCGGGGCGGCCAGGCTCAACACGAGACCGGTCCCCAGGGCGAGAGCGTAAGTGAACTTGTTCATTCTAGCGATCTTCCAGGGTTGATCGAAAAGGTTCGTCACGCGAACGAACCCAGGGAGCGAGTCAATCCGTAACTCGCCAGCCGGAGAACGTCTCCGGACAGGCCCCGCGGGCCACGGCCATGTCGAGCGCCAGCCGGAGGTCGATTGGAAACCTGGCTCGGAACACGCTCCGAGTCTTCATTTCCGCTCAGAGTTGCCATTCCCTCGTTAGTGATCGCCGGCTCGCAAACGCCTCTCTCGATCTTGGACTCGGTCGAGGCGAAAACGAAATTTGACCTGTCGCGGTCAGTCATAAGGGACGCGACTCTCTCTCCTCCATGCCTTGGACCCAGCGCTTGACTTCACCAAGGCGGTCGGAAACCTACCAGGATCACTCGGGGGGGTCAACACGAATTCCTGCGCAAACGACTTCTTGACTCCTTTCATCTCCATTACTAAACCACGGTCGACGTCCGGCTCGCCGCGCGCGACGAAGAGCCGCCGCGGATCGACGTGACGCTCGGTCATGTCGTGCGGGACTCGACGGCCGGCGACCGGGTGGGCCCGAGATCGACGACGACCGGATCGTGCGCTCGCACGCCGAGGCTCGGCGGCTGAGCCGGAGACGGGCGTTCCGGTAGCGGCGCGGCGTCGGCGGCCGTGACGGGCGTTTCCACCGGCAGCTCGCCGCTACCAGGGCGTTCGTCACGCGGCGGCGCCATTCGCGGTCCAGCCGCTTCGTGCAGATGATCGTCGGCGGGGAGCGGAACGTCATCGCTATCGAGCACGGGGGGACCCACCGGCAGGCCCGCGCGGCGCCTCGCTTTCTCATATCGAATGTAGAGCCACGACGCGAGGCCGACCGCGATGGCGATCGTGACCCACTGCTGTGCCTCGCGTATGCCGCTTTGAATTTGATCGGCGAACGCGTAGCCGAGCCCGAACATCAGGATCGTGCTGAACGAGGCGGCGACCACGTCGGTGATCACGAGCTTGAGCGTCGGTAGCTTCAAGATGCCGGCCGTCAAATAAGCGGCCGTGCGGAAACCCGGTACGAAACGCCCGGAGAGCAAGATCTTGTAGCCGTGCCGGTGAAAATAACCCTTGATCTGCGCCTCTCGCTGCTTCGTGAGCAGGCGCCGCGTCAAGGGGAGACTGAGCACCTTTTCGCCATAAATGTATCCCAGGAAGTAGACGACCAGGTCGCCCAGCAAGACTCCCGTCAAACAGCTCGTGAGGGCGAGCGGTCCCCACATCTGGCCATTACGGCTGAGGATCGCGGCCAGAATGATGGGCGCTTCCTCGGGGATCGGGAGCCCCAAGCCGCCGAGGATCAAGATGAGCGTGATCCCCAGGTAGCCCAGTTTTGCGATCAATTGCTCCGTCAACATCCACTCCACGGCGCGGCCGACACTTCACGCGCGGCTCGACGTTCAGCCACGCTCCACTGATCTGTGCGTATCATACACTTGGACGATCCGTCGCGGCAGCGCAGTTGCGCGCCTGAGCGCGGGTCGACAAAATCCGGCGCTCGAGCCAGGCTTCGCCTGTCGCTGGCGACGGCATGTCGCGGCGGCCGCCCTGCCGCCCCGAGCCGCCAGGAGGTCTTGACCGTTTCACGTCGTTGAATTAGAGTCCGCGAAATCCCATGGACGGGACCGAGTAAAGCACGCGCCGCCGCATCGTGCCGGCGACACAACCGCTTAGGCGTGCTGACGAGCCTGGCCGAGCCTCTCATGTCCGACGCTTGGCCGATCGTTGCGTAAGCGGTGATCTCAAGGAGGATCGCTATCATGTCGTCCCAAGACCGCCGGGCCGCTGGCCTTCGACGCGCCTGGGGGCGCGGACCCGTAATCCTCAAGCTTGAGTGCCTCGACCGGCGAGAACTGCTCGCGACCGCGTCGGCGGCGGCCTCGACGCTGCCGGACCTCGTGAATTCCGCTCTTGTCTCGTCCACAAGCGTCTCCGACTGGGGCCAGACGATCGAGCTCGAGGGGCGGGTGAAGAACCAGGGGGGCGGATCCGTGACCACGGCGTTCCCGATCACCATCTACGCCTCGGCCATTCGCGGTGTGAACAAATACTCGGTGCCGATCGCCGAGGTTGAGATTCCGGCCGGGCTGGGCCCCGGGGCCTCGGCTGCCTATCAGACATCAGTCACGATCCCGGCCACGCCCATTCCGGGCGTCAATAGCTCGAACGATAGCGTCTATCTGGTCGCCGCCGTCAACCCGACGCGCACGGTGGTCGAAAGCAACTACCATAACAACGAAGACATCGGCCCGCCTTATGACACGGCCGCCGTCTTGATTCAGCCCGCGACGCCGGCCAGCCTGGTCGGCACGACCCTGGCCGTCACGCCGACCGATCCCACGTGGGGAAGCACGATCACCGTGACCGCGCAGATCACGAATCAAAGCGCCGGGGCGTCGCCCCAGACCCGGGCCCTCATCTCGCTCACGCCCCAGGGCCTGACCTACGGAGGCTCGACCACCGTCGGCATCGGCGACATCATCGTGCCGCCCCTCGGCGCCTATCAGACCATCAACCTCGTGCAAAACATCACGCTCCCTGCCGTGGAACCGTCGTCGATCGCGAACTACACGAATTTCGGGCTCACGATGACCCAGGATGCCGACTATCTGACAAACTCGCTTTATCCGAACGATCCCGAGCAGGGCGCCGGCCTCGATCAGGCGGCCGTCACGATCACGACCAGCGCGACGTCAACGGCGACCGCCGCACCCCTGCCGGATCTCGCCGCGTCGTCGGTTCTCCTGTCCAAGTCGAGCGTGCAGTGGGGTGCATCCATCAACGCCACGACCGAGGTTCAAAACCTCGGCCTCGGAGGTGCTCCCGCGTCGAAGGTCTTTTTTGTCCTGACTGGCCAGAGCGGCTCACTCACCGACGCGATCTTCCTCGGCGAAGCGTCACTCCCGGCTCTCGCCGCGGGAGCGAGCCAGCAAGTTTCGCAGACTCTGAACCTTCCCGTGCGGTTGCCCTCGGGCGTCACTCTGGGCAGCGTCGGCTACGCTCGGATCGAGGTGCTGACCAATCCCGAGAACAGGTTCGATGAATCGGTCTACACCAACGGCGCATCACTGTCGCAGCCCTTCATCGTCCGGCTGCCGGGCAACGCCACCACCGTGCCCACGACGGCGGCCGCCGGCACATTGCCGACCATCCAGGAGCTTGCTCTCCAGTCTCAGAACAAGGCCAAGGTCGCGGCGGCCCGGGCACTCGCGGCCAAGAAGGCTGCCAAGCATCCACTTGCCGCGACCGCGAAGCTCCACCGAAATGCGGGCAAGGGAGGCTTGAACATTGCCAAGGCGAGTGTGAGCGTCGGCGAGGAAATCACCAAGCTGCCCACTCAGGTGTTTAACGCCGTGAAAAAGTCCATATAGCCTGGGACGGGCCCTGGCGCCTCCCAGTTGCCCCAAGCCGTAATGCTCAGGCCCATTTAACGAGCTCGTGATAGCCTATTTACCCTGGATTATCAGATACGTCTATCCGGACGATGTTTCGGAGCACGCGCAACCCGCATAATCCAGGCAATTTCCGTCAATTTATCGGACTTCCGGTTACCGCCGGCGAAAACTTGAGACAAAATTAAAAATAATGAGCGGGTTTGTTGAAGGACGGGCTCTACGTGGCTATGCTTGGCACACGAATGGCTCGTTGAGGCAAGATGCGTAAGTGAGCCGTTTCAGACTGCGGCTCGCGTCGTTCGAAGTGGATCGGCTCGACTGCTCCATCGCTTCCGGAGGTTTCCCACATGAGTTTAGAACGGCTGCAAGCACCATTGAATTCAGCGGAGTCGCGGACTGGCCCGCTTGTTGAGACGCGATTCATTCCTCGCAAGTATGAGCCGAACTATGCCTATCCGCTCCTGGTGCTCTTGCACGGTCGCGGGGGCGATGAAGAGCAACTCGTTCGGGCCATGCCGGCATTGAGCTGGCGGAACTACGTGGCGCTGGGGCTGCGGGGGCCTGAGATGGTGACCAAAGGCGACCGGCTCGTCGGGTTCGGCTGGGGAGCGAGTTCGAACATCCGGAACGTCGCAAGGCGAAGCACGCGGTCAGTGTGCCTGAAGGCGAACTGGTTCGGCGGATCCTTCATGACCCCGAGCCCGAAGCTTTTGACCGGCTCGAGGAAGCCTGCTTCGCGGCCATTCTGCAAACGCGTCGGCTGCTCCACGTTCATTCCGAGCGGATCTTCCTGGTCGGCTGCGGTGAAGGCGCTGCGTTCGCCTACTGGCTCGGCCTGACATATCCCGAGCGGTTTGCCGGCGTCGTCGCGATCAATGGCTGGCTTCCGGTTGGCTTGCGGCCGCTCGGCCGGGTCAAGGCGTGCCGCGACTTGCCCGTCCTGGTCGTCCACGGCGCCTGGAACGCTCGGGCTCCCCTCCACGACGCTCGCCAGAACGTCGCGACGCTCCGGGCGGGGGGCCTTCGCGTCGCGTTTCAATCGTATCCCAGCGCCCACCGCCTGACGAACGCGATGCTCTCGGACGTCGATACCTGGATCATGGGTCATTGCAGCGGCGAGGGTCGTCTCTGATCGAGAAATCAGGCTTGTCCAATCCCGCCCCGGGCGAGCCGGGTGGCTCGGTGCTTGCGAACGGCCCCGGCCTGCCAGCCGGGGGTTTGCCCTCGTCGCGGACGCAATTGACGCCGCGGCCCAAGACTTCGACAGATGGCGACGCTGCCAAATTGGTCGCGGTCTGGATATGATTGAGGGCTCTTGCCAAGGCATTACCGCAAACGCGTCAGCCCTGGGGGTCGAGCGGCATGGATGGGGCATTTGCCTGTCCCGAATGCGGCACAACCGTGGAAGTCAGAGGCGTTGCGCCGGGGCGGCAAGTTCGCTGCGAGTTCTGCGACCGGCTTCTCGAAGTGCCGTTCCTGCCACGCGCCGCCGAGGGTCCGTGGAAACGCCGCCGTTTCGCGCGCCCGAAATGGGTCAGATGGGCGACGGTGGCGTGCACGGCTGTTTTGCTCGCCCTCGTCGTTACCGCGGCCGTGCGTTGGATCTCCCGGCAATATCAATCGGCGCAACAACGGTCGATCGATCAGCTCATGGAGTCGGTTCGCACCCACGAGGCCAACGGCCGCGCCGACCTCGCGCTGGTCGATCTCGACTCAGCGCTCGAGATCGCACGAGGCGCGGGCCCGAGCTACCGCGCGCACCTGAAAAGCTGGCAGTCGCGCCGCGGCGAGCTCGCCAATCGCGACGCCAGGCACGTGCTCGACATGTTACAGCGCGCCTCGCCGAACGCGTTCGTGCTGGGAAACTGGCTCAACCTCATCGCTCGTGCCGAACACGACTCGGATCTTGCAGGGCTACGCGCGACGGTCGCCAGCCAGTTTCAGGCCGCGCTCAGCAAGCAGGTCGACTTCGAGATGGCCGCCGCGCGCCGAAGTCTGAATCCGGAGAAGTTTTGCAGTCGCTGGCACACTGCGATCGCGTCGCGATACTCATCGGCCATCTGGCAGGCAGCCGGAAGGCGTCGGTCCGCAGCGAGGCCGAGTCGATGGTCGGCCGCCTGGTTCGCTCGCACGGGGTCAACATCGAGCCGCCCCAGGGAGAGTTTTTGCACGGGTCCCGATCGTACCTTTCGGAAACGGTTCCGAAACTGATCAAGGCGCTCGAGACCAAGCACTACCTCCCGTATCGCGAGTCATCACCGTGGCGTGATCAGTGGAAGCTTGCGAAATATCATATGAACATTGAAGTTGTCGAGCGCTGGGAAGGCGTGTATTTGACGACTTCGAACCGCCGCACGCGAATCGTGCTCAATATCAGTTTGAATGTCAACGGCCAGGCCGCGCCCATCTTTCAGACCATGCCGTCGGCGCAGAGCCGCGTGCCGCTTCCCCGGCTGCCGGTTTCGATTTCGAGCCGGGTGGATCTCAAGGGCGAGCAATCGGCCGAGGTCGAGCAGCTTCTGTATGATGATGCGCGAAGTCAGGTCGAAGAGCGCCTGGCGCGGCAGCTCATCAATCTGCCGGGATGCCGGCCGGCCGCCGCTCGCCCCTGATGGGTGCGTGGTGGGTCGCGCCAGCTCGGTGCGCTGGCGGCGAAGCATGCAGCCCGCCGGCCTGATCGCGCCCTCGATTGGCGGACTTGTCAAATGGAGCCATTTCGGGGTAGGCTTGCAGCATTGCCCGGTACACGAAAATCGTGGGATATTCAGCAATGAGTCGCGCGACGGATCGCCCAGTGGTCGGGTTGTCGCGAGGGAGGCTCGACGATGTCGGTCGGCGAGGCGGCGCGGCACGAGGACGGCGAGCTTTCCGACTTCCTGAAGCGGATTCAGGCGGGCGACGAAGGGCGCGGCACGCGAGCTATTGCAGCGGTTCGAGGCCGAGGTTCGCCTGGTCGTACGCCGCCAGTTGCCACGGCTCTTGCGGTCGCGTTTCGATTCGATCGACTTCCTGCAAAGCGTCTGGGGGAGCTTTTTCCGCCGGATGCGCACCGCCCCCACCGAGTTCGAGGATTCGCGGCACCTTGTCGCCTTTCTGGCACGGGCTGCGAAGAATAAGGTAATTGATGAGTACCGGCGCTCGGCCAGCCGCAAGCACGACATGCATCGTGAGGAACCGCTCTGGGTGGCCGGCGGCCGGCCCAAGGACGTGCCCGACACGATCGACTCACCCAGCGAGATCGCCCAGGCGCACGAGGCATTCGGCCGCCTGCGCGAGCTGGTACCCGAAGACAGGCGTGCCATCCTGGAAATGAAGGCCGAGGGCCTTTCGAGCAGGGATATTGGCGAGCGCCTCGGTATCAGCGAGCGAACCGTGCAGCGAGTTCTGGAAGATTTGCGAAAGCGCATGGAGACGGAGTGGGAGAGCCCGTGATGAACCTGTCCGCCAGCCGGCGGACGTGGGAAGAGGCGCGTCGCCCGCCGCCGTCCGCCTGGCCCGAAGATACGAGCAAGCATGGCGTGATGCGAAAATCCCTGGCCACAAGCCTGACCTTCGCAAGTTCCTCGAGCAGGCCGCCCTGCCGCCGATGCCGCCGGAATGCGCCTGGCACTTTTCCGCGCGGACATGACCTTGCGCTGGGATACCGCCGCCAGGGTCGATGCCCAGTGGTATCTCGACCACTTCGGCGACCTCGACGAAGATACCGCCGTCGCGCTGATCTATGAAGAATATTGTCTCAAGGAAGAAGACCAGGAGAAGCCCGATCCGGCGCGAGTATCTACGCCGCTATCCACAGGTGGCCGCGGCGCTGGGACGCGTGCTCGAGATCCACGCGCTCGTTGGCTCGGGGACCGTCCCGACGACGCTTTCGCTTTCGTCGTCGACCAACGGAATCGCCACGCCCGCCAGGGCGTTTCCCGAAGCGGGTGAAACGATCGCCGACTTCACGCTCGTCGAGGAGCTCGGGCGAGGCGCCTTCGCGCGGGTGTTTCTGGCCAAGGAACGTCGAGCTCGCCGATCGCCCGGTCGCACTGAAGGTTTCGCGCCGCGGTTCGCGAGAGCCGCAGACCCTCGCGCGGCTTGCAGCATACGCACATCGTGCCCGTTCACTCGCACCGCATTGACGCCGCCAGCGGGTTGCACCTGCTCTGCATGCCCTACTTCGGACGCATCACCCTGGCACGCGTTCTGGCCGACCCACTCGGTTCAGTCGGCGACGTCGGGCGCCGCCCTGGCCGAGGCGCTCGATCGTCTCGACGCCGCCGGCGACCTGCCGGCGGGCCGCGCCGTCGGCCGGCTCGAGCTGGCGCGACGGCCCTACTCGCGCGCGATCGCCTGGTGGTGCGCCCGGCTGGCCGAGGCCCTCGCGCACGCCCACGACCGGGGCGTTCTCCATCGCGACATCAAGCCGTCAAACGTGCTGGTGACCTCCGACGGCATGCCGATGCTTCTCGATTTCAATCTTGCGCGCGAGCCCCTGCCCGAGGACGGCGCGGCCGCCGACACGTCGACCCTGGGCGGCACGATCGATTACATGGCCCCCGAGCACTTGAGGGCCCTGGGCGACCCGTCGGCCCCCGTCACCATCGATGGCCGTGCCGATATCTACGGGCTGGGTGTCATGCTCTCCGAAGCGGTGACCGGCCAGCGGCCGTTTGTATCGCCGAGGCGCGGCTCGTCGGTGATGGAAGCGCTCGAGGCCGCCATCGATCAGCGGCTCCGGCCGCTCCCCCGTTTGCGGCGACAGCATCCGGAAGTCCCCCATGCCCTGGAGGCGGTCATCCGCCGCTGCCTCGACCCCGAGGTGGCGAGCCGCTACCAGACGGCTGCCGAGCTCGCGAGCGACCTTCAGGCGATCGCCGACGACTTGCCACTGTGCCACACACGCGAGCCCTGGCTCAGCTGCGCCACCGGGTGGGTGCGCCGCCGTCGCCGGCTTCTGATGATGGCCTCGTTCATCCTCTTCGCCACCCTCTGTGCGGCAGCATTCGCCGTCAGCGTCGTCAATCAGCAATCCAAGGATCTCGAGCACGTCAGGCTCGAGTATGAGCGCGGCGAAGAGGCCGCGGCGAAAGACCTTTATCACACGTCGAAGGTCCATTTCGACAATGCGGCCGACCTCGCCGAGGGCACGTCGCGCAGCATCTGGGAATACTGGCGGAAGCTTACGGATGTGCGCAACATCGGCAGCCTTGTCGTTCAGAAGCTCAAGACATTCGACTCGCCGATGACCCTCGAGGAATACCGGATCCACGCCCGCGAGAAATCGCAGATCGCCGATCGTATCGACCAGACGCGCAATCAGGCCGACGCCTTCTTCGACGCCGCCGACGGCCTGCGTTTCCGGCTCCAGCTCGACGAACGCGACGAACTGCCGCGCACCTTTGAAGATCTTCAGAAGGCGATTCTTCCCTTTTATGTCCTCAAGAGCGACGACTGGACCAAGCTCGATCACACACTGACCTTGCTCGATCCCACGCGCCGCGAGCGGATCGTCCCCGAAGTCAACGAGCTATTGTTCCTCTGGATGGTTCAGATCGAAGAGGGGCTCGAGTCGCGCCCCGACCCGAACGACCCGCAAGCCGTGGCCGCCGACCGCGACGCCGTCGAATTCGCGATCAAGACCTGCAAGAAGGCACTGGTCTGGGTCGAGCCGAAGAGCCCCTGGCTGGTGATGCAAACACGATTTCTTGCCCATCAAGCAGCACGCTCCGGAGCGTTGCGGCGCCTCGAGCCTCGGAGTGCCAAACCCGTCGCCGTCGAGCCGGTCAGTACCAACTCCGAGCACTCGCCGCTGGCGTGCTTCCAGTGGGGACTGCTGGCCTCGCGCGATCAGCGCCTGCCCCGCGCCATGGAATGGCTCCGCCGGGCGACACAGCTCGAGTCGAACAATCACTGGTATCAATATTTCCTGGCCTATCTCGAGGATCGCGCCGGATCGATGGACGAAGCCCTCAGAGACTACAGTGTTGCGATCGCCACGCGGCCGAGCTCGCCCTGGGTGCGCTTCAGCCGCGCCCGGCTCTACCGAGCCAAGGGCCGCTGGGACCTCGCGAATGAAGACTTGACGCAGGCACTCGAGATGCTTGCCGGGCGGCCCGAGGCGGCCAAGGTCGAGCTCGAGCTGGGCTATCTCTACTATGAGCTCGGTAATTTTCCGGCGGCGCGGCGCGAGTTCAACAATGTCATTCGTGTCAATCCGCGAGGAATTTACGGCCCGGCGGCCCGGCTGAACCTCGCCAACATTGACGCCGAATCGGGCGCCATCGAGCGTGCACGCCAGGAGTACGATTCGCTCCTGGCCGAGGATTTCGGCGACACCTCGGCGCGCTTCAGCCGCGCCTTGCTCGAATTGAGGCAACGGCAGGCCCAGCGCGCCCTCATTGACTGCGATACCCTGCTCAAGATGGGCAAGGACCTGAAGAATCCGGGCGACGTTTTGACCACGCGCGCCATGGCCTTGCTCCTGCTAAACCGGCCCGAGGAAGCCATCGTCGACGCGACGCGGGCGCACCGCGATCAGCCCAGCCCCACGCGTGAGCGCCTCCGCCAGCGCATGATATTGGCTGCCCGCCGGCTCGACCTTCTCCAGCTTGATGACCCGGCGGAAATCAGCCTTCTGCCCGTCGGCGGCGACCGCCTTGCCGTCGACCTTCGCGCGGCCGCCCAGGGATTGGAACGCTTCGCCCGCGCAAACCCGCGCGAGACCTTTCGCGCGTCGCTCGTTCTGGCTGTGATCCTCGCCGCCCAGTCACGTCCCGCCGCCGCCGTCGAAGCCGCGACCTGGGCACTGCGGGCATCGCCAGACTCTCCCCGCGCCCTCCTGATCCGGGCCCGCGTTCAACTCTTCGCTGGCCATATCGAAGGAGCCCGCGCCGACATCGAGCGCGGCCTCGCAATTCAGTTCAACGAACCGGGCTTGCTCGAGCTGCGCGGCGTTCTCCACGCCCGCGACGGCGATCATCGAGCCGCCCTTGAAGATTTCGACACGGCCATCGCATGGGGCGCCCGCGACGGCGTTCACCAGCACAAGGCTGCCGCACTCGTGGCGCTTGGCCGCGACTTTCAGGCTGTGCAGGAATGGTCGCTGGCCCTTCGTCGCGATCCCGAGCTCGCCGAAGCTTATCTGGGACGTGCCCGGTCCCACATCAAGCTGCGGCAATGGGACATGGCGCTTGCCGATCTGGAACAGGCCGCCTCGTGGGCCAACTCCGATTTCAAGGTCGAGCTGGGCATCGTTTTTCCGTATTTTCAATGCCTCAGAACGCGGCCCGAACGGGTGCCGCGTTTTCTCGCGATTGCTCTCCGCGCGGCAAACGATCTCTGGGGCTCGATCGCGACAGCGCCAATTCAAAAGCGCTGAACTATGGCGCCGCGATCGAAACGCGGCAACCGGCGCTCGGCCGGTTCTGGGTCAGCCGCGTGATGCGAGCAGCGAGCACTCCGCCTGTCGGGCTCAAGCGTCTCGGCGTGGACCGATCAAGAGTCGTGTCCAGAGCCTTCCGCCGCTTGCCTTCGAGGGCCACGCGCCGTCTTTTTCTTGCCGGCCGGCTTCGCGCGGCCGAGCACCATGGAAATCCAGTTTGGCATGCGCCGCGTGCGTGAGGCGATCAGCTCGGGAAACAAGGGCCCGGAAGTGAGCCCGAGACCCAGCGCAAGTCCGCAGGCGGCCTTGACATAGTCGGGGCACGCCGACGAGTCGGGTCCCGCCGAGACGTCGCTCGTCATGAGCCGGCGATCGTCGAACGAAACTAATGGTCCGTAATCCATGGCTTGCGCACCGGCGGCCGGGTTCTGTTCGCCCGCCCCCGCGCCGAGCGTGGCCCAGAGCTCGGTCAGCCCGCCACGCCGGCCGTGTCCCTGTGCCGTGACCTTGAGCGGAAAACCGCCGCGGCTTGAGACCGTGGCCACCGAGTCGAGGTTGCCTCGCACGTCGAAGGCAGGCGACCCGTTGATACTGGTGCCGGATTCTTCGTCATCGGGCGCGCCGAACGGGCCGATCCGCTCTGGGGCATTTCGGCGGCGGCGAGTCCGTCGATTTCCTGGGACAAGGCCCGCTCGTGGCGGTCGACCGCCTGCGTCGGGTCGGCGTCGATCGAAGCCAGGGTCGGGCCGAGCGGCCCCGCGCTTCGGGACGCGAGCGGCCCGGTCGCAATTCGCGTGAAGCCGACCCCTTCGGTCGACGTCGAATCGGAGTCGGTCGTCGCCGTGGCCGTGCTTGGGTCGATCACCCGCGTCGACGCCGGCAGTGTTTCGGCGACAGCGGTTGACTCGGGTACGTTATCGGGTACCGCACTCGACGACGATGTCGCAAACGATCCCGACTGAATGGGTTGCGCGGCGATCAGGGTGCCGATCGCCCCCGTGGTCGGGAGCACGCTCCCCGCGTCCTGAGGAAGGGACGAGCTATCCTGCTTTTGAACGTCAAGCACGAACGATACGTTCCAGTTCCCAGACCCAACCAGGGGCGCGGTCGCCACGCCCGAAGGCGTGGTCGTTGCCGATGACCCGGCGGTTTCCGAGCTGCCGGCGGCCGCCGCGAGAACCTGGATATCGAGATGGCCACCCGCCGGGGCGTTCTTGAGGTAGAGTGTCATCGACTGGGGCGGATTCGCCGGTCCGCCCGGTTGGGCACCGATTTCCGCAAGCGGAACCCCCGACGGACTCATGAGCTCAACGTTGCCCAGGACAGGCATTTCGCCCCCGTTGCCGGCATAATGTAGGCTCATTCCCAGAATCTGCGGCGCTGAGTCGACGTCAATCTCATAGGTCATCGACATCTCGCCAGGGTCGAGTAAACCGGGCAAGTCGAGGTGCCGGGCCACGGCATCCGGGTTCCCCCAGGCGGCGGTCTCAGCCGCACTCGCACTCGTCGTATAGGATTGCGCGAGGTCCGAGATCCCCGCCCCACCGGTAACCGAGCCGATGATTCCGCTCTGACTCCCGCCCTCGAGACCTCCTGTCTGGCCTTGCGCCATCAGTGCGAGCTGCGAGGATGGTTGGACGAATAAAGCCGACGACGGAAGTAATGGCCCGCTCATGGCTTGCACAAACGAACCCAGAGTGGCGGAACTCGCTTGTGGGTCGCGCGGTGCCAGGACGTCGTCAAACGCGAGCGGTTCGGCTTCAACGACGGGAAGGCTTCGCGACGTGAGCAAGAGCATGGTGGGCATCGCGATTTCGACGGGCTTCTCGCGCAGGCCGCCGCCATCCGCAATCCCCATCACTGACGGACCATAATATGGAGACTCACCGTACAGTGAGTTCTGAAAAGGCGAAACAGCAGCCGCGACGGCCGGCATGTTCGCGGTAGTGAGATGAAGCACGCTGGCATCCAGGAGCACACGGTATTCGAGCTGTTCGATCATGACGTGAGGCAAGCAGTTCGACGGGCGGTGCGCGCGAACACCCTTACGTCGCGCGGGGACCAAGCCCGATTTATTGCCTCTCAACCACGTCAATTCCGGTCTCCAACGCTCATCAGCGAGCCTTTTTGTTTCTTCCTGAATAATAAACTATTCCTACTAATCCATCTTCTCGAAAATCCACGACAGAACCCGACAAGAATTTTCGGATCCACCGATGGAATGCAAACAAAAGACTCCCAACTTGTGAAAATGAGGACTTCTCGCGATCCAGGCAGAGAATTTCACCGAACGATTTCGGGGATCTTACCTTCTTATTCTGAGCGACATCTCGATTTGTGACGGACTACCTATCGCGACGAAATTGCTCTTGGCTCGCGAATGGGCTGTCTCGACCCCCCCCGCACGGGGCAGCGAAAAACCAACCCAGCGAGAATGGATTTCGCCACCCAGTATCGCTAATCCAATGGCAGCCGGTGTGCTCTCATGGAAGCATGGACATCTTGCTCGAACGTTAAACTGCCAAAGAAAATGCCGTTTTTGACAACGTTTGCAACCCATGTCACGTCATGATCACGAACTGCCTGGAGGGACCAGTAACCTGATCCGCAGGCGGGCTCCAGGGCGACTCGGCCGAACCGGCGAGCCATGGCGGGTCAGTTGTTGTTTGGCCATCGCATGACACCGCTCGATCGGAATCGGCGGTAGATGCATGGATTGTGCCCGCCGGCACCCTCGAATCATCATTTAACGACGCGGCAGTTACCGGTAAACGGCCTTGTCCACCAATTAGTAACGGTTGCCTGATGTGTCCTGCTCGCTCGCGAGTGAACCTCGAAGACGTTGCGAAGATGCTTGCACCCGTCGAAAATTGGCGTTGGACTTCCGTTCTGAAAAAAATCAGAAAGTGTGTGAGATATCGGTGCGTCGACTGTGTTCTTGATGAGGGGTTTCAGAGCCGGGGGAGGGAGGAGCAGCCATGGATGCCACGCCCAGCACGCGGCCGAGTCTGCTCCTTCGCTTGCGAAACGCCCAGGACGAGCGCGCGTGGGCCGAGTTTTCGTCTATTTACGCACCGATCATTTACCGGATCGCCCGGAAACGCGGGTTTCAAGATGCCGACGCGTCGGATCTCGTTCAAGACGTGCTGCGCGCCGTGGCATCGGCGATCGGGAGGTGGAATCCTGACCCGGCGCGGTTCGTTTCGCCACTGGCTGTTTCGCATCGCGCGCAACATGATGATCAATTTTCTGGCAAGTCAGGGCCGGCGTCCACGCGCCGTCGGCGGCACCGACTTCATCAGCATGCTCGAGACCCAGCCTGCTCTTTCGCACGAAGACCCGGCGCAGTTTGAGCGCGAATACAAGCAACGACTCTTCGAATGGGCCGCCGATCAGATCCAGGCGGAATTTCATGAGACGACCTGGCGCGCTTTCTGGGATACGTGGGTCATTGGCAAGAAACCCAGGGACGTCGCCGCCGAGATCGGGATGAACGTCGGCGCGGTGTACATGGCCCGTAGCCGCGTGGTCGCGCGGCTGCGCGAGTTGATCGAAAGCGTCGAGATCGACGCACTTGACGACTGATCGAGTGATTGACCGATCGGCAATAACCGACAGGGTGACTGCGATGGTTGCCTCCGCTTCACATGGCTGCGACGACGACCGGCTCCGGCGCCTCTTGAACGACGCCCTCGAAGAAAGTGAGGAAGGGTTGGTCGTCGCCCACTTGAGCGAGTGCGCGGCGTGCCAGAACAGACTCGACGCACTTACCCACCAGGACCGATGGTGGGGCACGTTCGATGACTTCCTCGGCCAGGAGCTCGACGGCGATGAACTCGCCTCGTCTTGCCGGAAGCCGGGGGCGAGTCGCCGCGCGGCGGGCGATCCGGGGGACGATGATGACGAGACGCGTCGCGCGGTCCTCACGCTCCTTGATCGGCCCGAACGAGACGGCAGCCTCGGCCGGCTTGCGGCGTACGACGTCACCAGTGTCGTGGGCCAGGGGGGCATGGGGATCGTGCTCCGCGCTTTCGATCAAGGGCTGGGCCGCACGGTTGCGATCAAGCTGCTCGCGCCCGAGATGGCTTTTCTCTCGTCGGCGCGAAAACGATTTGCCCGCGAGGCCAGGGCGGCCGCGTCGGTCGTGCACGAGAACGTCGTCGCGATTCATGCCGTCGATATGTGGAAGGGCCTGCCCTACCTGGTGATGCAAGACATCACGGGCATCTCGCTTCAGGAACGCATCAACGGCAATGCACCACTCGGGGTGCTCGAGATCCTCCGGATCAGCAAGCAGATTGCCGCAGGACTGGCCGCCGCGCACGCCCAGGGGCTCGTGCACCGGGATATCAAACCCTCAAACATCTTGCTCGAAAACGGCGTGGCTCGGGTCAAGATCACCGACTTCGGCCTGGCGCGCACGGTCGCCGACGCCAGCCTGAGCCAGAGCGGCGTCATTTCGGGTACGCCCCAGTACATGGCTCCCGAGCAAACTCGCTGCGAGCGGGTTGACCCCCGAGCCGATCTCTTCAGCCTCGGAAGCGTGATGTACGCGATGTGCACGGGCCACTCGCCGTTTCGCGCCGAGACCACCATGGCCGTCTTGCGGCGCGTCTGTGACGACGAGCCCCGTTCCATCCGCCAGCAAAACCCCGAGATTCCGGCGTGGCTCGCCGACATCATCGCAACCTTGCTGGCCAAGAAGCCCGAACAGCGCTTCGAGTCAGCACGCGACGTCGAAGAGCTCCTGGGCCGCTGCCTCGTCTACGTCGAGCTGCCGCACGACGGGCCGCCCCCATATCGCGATCCCCGGCGCCTGGCAAAAGGTCGCCCGATCGTCGGAACCCGCGTCGCGATCGTTGCCGTGGTGGCGATCGTGGTGCTTTTCGCCATGGCTTTGGTTTTGTTATGGAACGCCCGGGAGAATGCTCGGCGCCGTGCGGCGATCGAGACAGCGTTGCGGCAATCGCTGGCACGGGGCATGACCGGATCGGGACTCGATCACATTGATCGGGGCCGCCAAGCCAGCGAGAACACGCCGAGATCGCACGTCGAACCCGCGGGCAAGGGTGTCGACGGTGGTGACCGTCTCGATTTCGCGAGCGGCACCCATGAATCATCAATAGCCCGCGCGGCGGAATTGCTTCGGCCCGTGCCGATCTCGTGGCGCCACGCGGTCGAGCCATGGCCCTTTGGAATCGTCAGCGCGGCCGGTTACTCGGTCGATGGCGCGCGGCTTGCGCTGGCTTGCGGCGACGGATCTGTCGTGATCGTTGAGACCGCCACGGGCCGGGTGAAATCGATCCTCAGTCATCATGCCGGCCGGGTCTGGTCGGTTGCCTTTTCGCCCGATGGTCGATTCCTGATTTGCGCCGCGGGCGTCTGGGCCAACAAAGGACGCGGCGGCGAGGTCACGCTCTGGGATCTCACGTCCGAAACGATTCGCGCCCGGTTGACCGACGATGCGCCCATGCCGTTCGCGGTGGCTTACTCGCGTGA
Source organism: uncultured Planctomycetota bacterium (assembly GCA_963818265.1). Taxonomy (GTDB): domain Bacteria; phylum Planctomycetota; class Planctomycetia; order Isosphaerales; family Isosphaeraceae; genus CAWFRS01. The sequence goes on from CAWFRS010000008.1 coordinate 582,727, forward strand.
CGGCAAGACCCTGGCCTGGGCGGGTCGTGACAGGGAAGTCACGGTCTGGGATACGGAGACTTCGCGCGCACGGGCCGTCTGTCAGGGCCATGAATGGACGGTTCGATCGATCGCGTTTCACCCGGTGTTTCCGACCATCGTGTCGACCGGTTTCGATGGAACCATTCGGTTCTGGGACGCCCGCACGGGCGAGCCTCAAGGGAGTCCGATCCGCCAGAACGGGCGATCGTCGAACTGCGTTGCGATCTCGCCCGATGGCGAATGGTTCGCCAGCAATTCCGGTCCGCGTGCCGACGAGCCAGGAGCCGACGGTCCCGTGCCGGGCTGGATCAGCATCTGGAACTGGCGGACGCGCCAACCGGTGCGGCGGCTCGAAGGCTTTCAATTCGACGTCCTGGGAATGGCATTCGCGCCCGACGGCAAGACGCTGGCCTCCGCCGGCGGCTACTACGACCACGGGTCGGAGGTGAAGCTGTGGGATGTCGATACCGGGCGGTGCCGGGCCGAGTTGAAGGGACACCAGTTCTGGGTCGAGGCCGTGGCGTTTTCGCCCGATGGAAAGCGCCTGGTGACAACCGGCGGCGCCGAACCCGCGCACGGTGAAGTCCGACTGTGGGACCTGATGTCACCTGTAAATCCCTCGCGGTAGACAGATTAACGTGTGAGCTTTTTTTGACGATCCGCATCCCGACCGCGGTCATCGTTCGCGGTGCGCGCGCTCGATTGGCGACTTCGGCCTGACTCTCTCAGCGAGACCATCATGAATCGAATCATGGGCATTGGGTGCCTGGCACTGATTTGTTTACCGGCGGTCCAGGGTGCGACGATCGACCTGGATTTCAGGCAGTCGGGATTCGATCGCTGGCTCTTCCGCACCGAGCTCGGTTACGTCGGCGACAAGAACATGAACTACCACGCCCGGTGGGAGGCCAAGGGGCGCGGCCTCCGCGCCTGGTTGCCGGCGGGCAACCGCGAACGCAACCCGATGCGTTTCGAGTGTCTGGCGCGGATCGAGGGAGATTTCGAGATCGCCACTGATTTCACGCTGCTCCGGTTCCCTCGCCCCCGGGCCGCCGATCCCAAGTTCAAGGGGGACGTTCCCACAAACCTCGTTGAAATCGCTTTCATCAGTAACGACGCGAAAGCCAGTGTCGCACGATACCGTCGCCCCAGCGGCGAAGGATATGAATGCCACGTCTGGCGCCAGGGGGTCGAGTGGTCCGGCCCTGGCATGGCGGTCAAGACGAAGTTGTCTCGCGGCGGGCTCGCGGTCAGGCGCGTGGGAAGCCTCCTGACATTTCTCCGCGCCGACCCGGATGGCCGCGCCCTCGAGCTCGGCTCGCTGGAATTCGGGTCAGATCCCATAACCGAGGTCGAGCTCCATGTCTGGCCCAGGGCATCGCTCGACTCGCTGGACGTGACCTTTGAACGTATGTCAATCACCGCCGGTCGCATCATTCCGCTCAACGAAAGCCCGGCGGCGGCGTGGGTCGGTCTGGCGGGTTGGATCGCGATCGGCTGCACGGTCGCCGGCGTTGGGTTCTTGATCAAGCTCGTTCGGGCCAGAGCCGAGCCCGCCGACGAGCTGCGCGTCCGGCGCAGAAGGCTCGCGCCAGGCTCCGCGTGCAGCGTGGATTCACGCTCGTCGAAGTTCTGGTTGTGATCGCCGTGATGGCCATTTTGGTCGGGCTGCTTTTGCCGGCCGTCCAGTCCGCGCGGGAAGCGTCTCGCCGCGCGAGCTGCGAAAACAACCTCAAACAACTGGGCCTGGCGCTGGCGAATTACGAGAGTGCGCTGGGCGCGTATCCATTTGGTGTCGGCGGCGGCGGACCCCCTGGCAACGTCGTCAACCGCTGGTCGCTCCAATCGCAGCTCTTACTTTTCCTGGAGCAGACAGCGCTTTATCACGCGCTTAATTTCGCCGGCAGCCCCTGGCTCAACTCCGACGCGGCTCTCGCGGCCCAGAACCAGACGGCCTTGTCGACCAGGCTCGCCGGGTTCTTGTGCCCGTCAGACACTGATCGGATTTCCGATCCATTTAACACCGCGCACAACAGCTACCGGGGCAACTCGGGTACGCTTCCGTATAACCTGAAGGACGACTCACCCGACCAGTCGGGGCGCAATAACGGCGTTTTCTGGTTTCAGAGCGCGGTTCGGGCGTCGAGTATGACTGATGGTTTGGGCCACACGGCGATTTTCAGTGAGCGCTGCATGGGCGACGTCAGCAGCCCCGACCCCCTCTCGAATTATTACATCACCGACGATTCGCTCCAGGCGTGCCTCGAAAGTCTCGAAAATGCCTCACCCTACCTGAGCGATCCCTATGCGGGCTCGGGAGCGCGCTGGGCCGACGGCAACGCGATCTACACGCGTTATCATCATATTTTTCCGCCCGGCAAGCCAAGCTGCCTGCTTGGTGGAACCTGGGATTTCGACAGCCCCGTGGCCGTCACGGCGAACAGCCGCCACCCCGGCGGCGTGAACCTCATGACGGCCGACGGCTCGGTGCGGTTTGCCAGGCAAACCGTCGACATCAAGGTCTGGAATGCGCTCGGCACGATCGCCGGCGGCGAGAGCATCGATGCCGTGAGTTATTGAGATATTAGAATAGCTCCTGATCGATCGTGTCCCTTGAGCCCCTTCTTTGCGAAGGGCGTGGAGCTTGATCAATTCCGACCGGGAGACGCAGGGCGTGGCAAGAGGTCGCCTGGTAAGGGCTCAAGGAATTCGCTGGGCCTTTTGGGTGTGGTGACCGTCGATGAAACCGGCGCGATGATTTCGGTTGGCGTCGGCTCCCCAGACTCGCCGGGCGCAAGCGGGATGAGCCAGAGCCGCGCGATGCCGTCCGCACCGCCGGTGAGGCTCAATCGGCTTCCCTTGGCGACGGCGAGTGCCGTGGCATTTCCCGGGATGTCGACACGGCCGACCGGTTCCCAGGCGACGAGATCCCAGACTCGAAGTGTTCCATCCTCGGAGGTCGACATCGCGTGCCGCCAATCCGGCGCGATCGTCACGGCACCCACGGAGCCGGTATGCCCCCCCATTTGCGCAACAATGGCGCCGGTCTCGAGATCGCCCGCGCAGATCAGCCGCGCATCGCCCGCGAACAAGAAATGCCGTCCATTCGGCGAAACGGACAGGCTTCGAACGGGCGTCTTGCCCGCCGCGTAAGTCCGTACTAGTCTCCCGGTCGCCAGCTCCCAGAGCCGAACCGTGCCGTCGACGCCAGCAGTCAACAGCCTCGCCCCATCCTTTGTGACGGCGAGAGCCAGGACGTGACGTTCGTGCCCCTGGAACCGGCGCAGCTCCTGGCCAGATGCGATGTCCCAGAGCCGCACCGTTCGATCCACGCCGCTCGTTATGAACTGACTGCCATCAATCACCGGCACAACGGCGACGACCGCGCCCTCGTGTCCCTTATATCGGCGAAGCTCGCGGATGCCTGCGAGGTTCCAGAGCACGATCGAACCCTCCTCTCCGGCGGTGAGGGCGCGGCCTTCCGGCAGAAGGGCCAGCGAGCTGGGTCGGTGCCCTTCGGCGCCGAACTGGTAGAGCTCCCAGCCCGAGCGCATGTCCCAGATCCTGAGCGTGCCGTCGAGTCCCGCTGTCAACGCTGACAATCCGCCGCGCAAGAAGGCCACCCCGCGCACCGAATTCGAGTGTCCTTTGAACACACGGACCAGCCTCGGTGACTTGGGCAAAACTGCATCGAAGGCGACGACGAGGGGAACCGCTGGCACGCTCCCCGGTGGCAAGACGGTCGGTGGCGCCGGTTCAACGTTGACGCCCGGCCGGTGTTGCGGGGCCGTTGCCACGGATTCGTTTTCCGCGGCGGGCGGCTCAACGCGAACCCGCACGGCGGTCTTACCCCCCTTGACGATCGAAACATCCTCGTCGAGCAGCCGGGCATGGTCCTTCGTCGCCATCACGTGATGCTGGCCCGCGCGAAGCCGGATCTCATGCGAACCGATGCCGGTGATCACCAGATCGCCACCATCGACTTGCACGCTGGCGGCCGAATCCTCAATCTCCACGACGAGTGTGCCGTCGGACGTTTTGAGTCGAACGATCAAGACCGCTAGCAAGAGTAGAAACCCCGCGATTGCCGGCATGACAAATCTGTTCGCGCGATGGATTCGCCCACCAGCGCAGGTCCGGAAAGTCGGGCAGCGGATTCTGCTTGGGCTGCTGAAGATGCGCGAGGGAGCGTGCGAGCAGCCGGTGAACATGATCGGCCGACTCGAATCGATCGGCGGGCGCTTTGGCGAGTAGTCTTGCGGTGATTCGCTCGAGCCACTCGGGGATATCGGGGTTGACGTCACGCAGTGGACGGGGCTCCTCGTCGCAAACGCGACGGAGCGCCGCCAGCGCGGTCTCGGAGCGGAAAGGCGAGCGGCCTGCTGCCATCGCGTAAATCACACAACCGAGGCTAAACAGGTCGGATCGGTGATCGATGGGCTCGCCACGAGCCTGCTCGGGCGACATGTATTCGGGAGTGCCATACACATCGCCGAACTTGGTGAGGCTGGCATCGTCAGTTGAACGTGCCAGGCCGAAGTCGGTGATCTTCACTCGTTCGACCCCGTTTTCGAGAAGGATGTTCGACGGCTTGATATCACGATGGACCAACCCCTGGGTGTGCGCCGCGGACAGTCCCGAGGCAACCTGCATTGCAATCCTGACAATCTCGCGCGGGGTCATCAGGCCCGACTTTCGGATCCGCTCGTGCAGTGAGCGGCCGCCGACGTGAGACATGACGATGAAAGGCAGGCCCTTCCATTCGTCGACAGCGTGAATTGTGATAACATGATCATGCGTAATGGACGCGGCTGCCCGAGCTTCGCGGGTAAATCGCTGGCGTGCGGCGGCGGCCGCCGCGAGCTGCGGCGCCATCACCTTGATGGCGACCACGCGATGGAGCGCCGGGTCAAACGCCTTGAGCACCACCGCCATCCCGCCGCGTCCGATCACCTCGATCACGTGATAAGGGCCGAAGTGTCCGATAAACTCGTCATTGTCAGACGGTTCAAGAAAATCGGGCCGTGCGTCATGCCAGTCGACCTCGTCGCCGGGCAACGACGCGGCGAAGCCGTCTCGGCCGGGAGCAAATTGCCTCACCTCATCCCACCACGGACCGTCGGCGGCCATCGCCTCAAGCCGTTCGCGGCACGCTTCGCAGTGATCGAGATGCGCTGCGACGGCGGCTCGGTCGTCCGGGTCGGGCGACTCTTGCAGGAACCGACTCAAGCGGTGCGGGTCGCAATCGAGCCAGCGATCAGGCATGGCGACGACTCCTTGTTGAAGCTTGATTGAGAATGCGACAGATCGCGGCACTCATGTTCAAACCGTCGATCAATCCGGACGTTCAACTTGCTCGATCAATCGCCGCAGCCGGGCCATGACCCGGCTCTTGTACGAGTAAACCGTGCCGACCGAAGTGCAGATGCCGCCGCCACATCGCGTGGCTCTCTGCCCTCGACCCCCGTCATGAAAAAGGCCTGCCACTCTGTAGCGGAGACCTCGGCGTGCACTTTTTCGGCGGCCCAACCAAAAAGACGACGACGATATTCGAGGTCGAATTCGGCCGACTGGGCGTCGCACGTTTCGGGGACCTCATCGATCAGTTGGAGCATGGCCGGATCACCCGTGCCGCGGATTTGCCGGTCCCGCGCGGCCAGCGCGTTGATCGTCAGGTTACGCGCGATGCGCGACAGCCACGCTCGAAACGTGCCGCGCCGGATCGGGGTCAAACCGGTCAATGGCCGCGGCGACGGCCCGGAAAACCTCCTGGGTAAGATCGATCGCGTCGGCGTCTTGAAGCCCGCGCCGACTGCGCCAGCCGGTAAATCAAGGGTGTATAAATATTCACGAATTCCGACCAGGCGTGCTCGTCCCGTGGCCCGCGAAGGCGTACCAGGAGACTGGCTCGCGTGCTCGGCGTTTCGTCCATTCCTCACCCCCCATTGAGGATTCACAACCGTCAGTCAATATTCTTGATAAAATTCGCGACGACCCACAACGAGGCATCGCCGTCGCGCTTGGACGTCTCCTCGGTGCGTACGCGCTGGCATATCGACATCGAAGCCGGACGAGCCAGCGTTTGTTGAGCCGCGGAGGGATCAAACCGGTTGATCATGGTGGATGGACCCGTGCGCGGCGCGTCGAGTTTTCGCGACGTCTCGATCATTCCGTCTTCCCGCGCATCGATCCGAGTCGCCCACGCGCTTCCGTGTACATAAACTCTGGCCGTTCCATCGACGTTGAGTTGATAGCTCACGCTGGCACCGTCACTGCGGCGCGACACCACGGTGGTCGCACCGTAAGTCCACTGGGTCACGCTGGCTAACTCGCGGCCCGACTCATCGACCAGCGTCAAATGCTTGGCAATTGACCCCATCGGCGCCCGTAGCGTCACCGTCATTGCGGTCTCCACCGCTTCGTCGTCTCCCGGCGATGAGGCCGCGACAACCCGATCCGCGGGAGGCGTATTCCAGCCGGCAACGATTGCGAATCCCAAGAATCCGATAATGAACTTGGTCAGTAGCCCACCCGCTGCCAGCACGATCCTGTAGGTTTGCGCCATCGGTCACCCTCCGCGCTCGACTCGCCTTTGCGTCACCCCGCATGAAGATTCACAATCGACCGGGCGCAACCTTGACGAATTCCATTCCGCACGAGGACGACGGAATGAGCGTCGCCGTGCGTGCTCGCCCACATGGATCGCCGTGACTGGCTCGAGTCGCGTCGAACGCGTTTCTGCCTGGTCCTTCGCCGCGGCAATCTGTTGTGGTTTTGTCGCGCCTGCCGTATGAAAGTGATGGTGAATCACCTGTGTTCGTCACGTGACTGTCGCGCCATCGCTCCGGGGCACTTGCAATGAGCCATCGTCGTCTTAACCCGACCCGCCGTGATTTCGTACGCCAGACGGCCGCGGCCGGGCTCGCGGGGATCGCGTTTCCCACGATCATTCCGGCCAGCGCGCTGGGGCGTGCGGGTCGGCCCGCGCCGAGTAACCGTATTACCCTGGCGGTGATCGGCACGGGCAACCAGGGATTCAATGATATCAATTCGTTTCTGCGTGATGGTCGCGTGCAGATCGTGGCCGTGTGCGACACGAACCGCGAGAGCCCCGGCTACTGGGAGGGCAAGATCGGCGGCCGCGAGCCGGCCAAGCGTCTGGTCAACGATCACTATGGCAAGAATTCAACAAGCGCGACGGCCGGTCACTGCGCGGCCGTCGCGGATTTTCGGGAGATCCTCGCGCGGCCGGATATCGACGCCGTCGAGATTTGCACGCCCGACCACTGGCACGCTTACATGGTGGTGGAAGCTTGCAAGAACAAGAAGGATATTTACTGCCAGAAACCGCTATCGCTGACGATCGCCGAGGGGCGGATCATGAGCTATGCGGTGAATCGATCGAAGGTCGTGTTTCAAACCGGCAGCCAGCAGCGGTCTGACGCACGGTTCCGCCGCGCCGCCGAGTCCGTGCGCAACGGCATGATCGGCGATTTGAAGACGGTCAAGGTCGGTATGCCATCGGGCGCACCGACTATGCCAAGACGGGCGCCGACAAGAAGCCCGAGCCCGTGCCGGAGGGATTTGATTACAACATGTGGCTGGGGCCCGCGCCCGAGGCTCCCTATGCGCCGGCGCTGTCACGTCAACTTTCGGTGGATCTACGATTATTCGGGCGGACAGGTCACCGACTGGGGCGGCCATCACCCCGACTGCGCCCAGTGGGGTATGGGCACCGAGCTCACGGGTCCGATCGAGATTCGCAACGCCCGGGGAGTCTTTCCACCTGACGAGCTATGGAACACCGCCACCGAATACGCCTTCGAGGCCGTTTACGAAAGCGGCGTGACCATGGTCATCTCAAACAAGGAAAAGCACGGCGTCACGTTCGAGGGAACCAAAGGGAAGATTCATGTTGATCGCGGAAAACTCGAGGCAGATCCCAAGACCTTGCTCGACGCCACGATCCCGGCGAGCGGTGTTCATCTCTACAAGAGTGACGACCATTTCCGCAACTTCATCGACTGCGTGATCTCACGCGAGCCGACTGCCGCTCCGGTCGAGGTCGCTCATCGCTCGATCACGATTTGCCATCTGGGCAATATCGCCATGCGCCTGAAGCGAGACAAGCTTCGGTGGGATCCGCGCACCGAACAGATCATCGGTGACAGTGAAGCATCCCAGATGCTCAGCCGCCCTTATCGCACTCCGTGGAGCCTTCCCGGCTTGTAATCGAGTCGAACCGGGCGGCGTCGGAATCGATCGATTTTCAAGACCGGCACCACGTTTGATCTTCAGTCGAAAACGCAGGGAGCGATCATTGCGAGTCGTCGGCGGGTCGGCAAAAGGACGAGCATTGGCCGTTGTGCCGGGCAAAGGCACGCGGCCGGTCATGGATCGAGTCAAGACGGCCCTGTTCGACGTGCTGCGTCCCATAATCGACGGCGTGCGCGTGCTCGACCTGTTCGCCGGCAGCGGCAGTGTGGGGATCGAGGCCCTCAGCCAGGGTGCCGCGCATTGCACGTTCGTCGATCTTGGTCGCGAGGCGATCGCCACGGTGAGGAAGAACCTCCAGGTCACCGGCTTTACCAACCAGGCCACGGTGATCCAGACGCGTGCGCTCGACTTCCTGGCGTCGGGCGCCGGTCCGTTCGACCTGATCTATATCGCGCCGCCCCAGTACAAGGATATCTGGGTCGAGACCATGCGTGCGCTCGATGCGCGGCCCGAGCTGTTGAGACTGGCTGATGAAGCTGGCGACGACGGGGCGATCACCGGTCAAATCATCGTTCAAATTGATCCACGCGAGTATCAGGCTTTGCCGCTCATGAACCTTCAAGAAGTCAGACAGAAGCGGTATGGCAATACGCTGCTCGTGTTTTATGAACCGGGCGAACCTATTTCTTGACTTCGGCTGCGTTTCGGCCGACTGGGGCTGGCTCGAGATCCCCTGAGCGATCGTCAACCGCTCTGGTTACGCGTAGTGCCAGGACATCTACTGGCTCAAGAACTCCGGCACCGACTCGCCTGAGCCCGGAAGCGAGTTCCAGCTCGGCAGCCCGGGGTGCGTTTGCAGCATGTACGCCCAGTGGCCAATCTGCATTGTCTCATTCGGTGCCGTGAACATCTGATTGGCCATGGCCCACTGGCCTCGCTTGCGCTCCATCGTGCCGAAGCCCTGCGTGATCGACGGGCTCGAGCTCGAGCTACTGCTCGTCGGGGCGAAGGTCAACTGCACCTTGCCCTGCGGCGTGACCGAGCCAACCAGGTTCGACTGGACGGCCGTGCTCGAGCCAAGCTGCGTCACCACGTTCCCCCAGAAGTAGCCGCCTTGGTAGCCCTTCACCTGAAAGACCGTCTGGTCGCTCACCGGTGCCACGTGCCCCGTCGAGACATTGTTCAGAATCGCGGTCAGATTCGCGGTGGGCACGTACCAGTAGGTGTTGGCGAGCCACGACCATCGTCTGTATGTTGGCGCAATCGGCGCGACGACCGAACGCGTGGCGTGCTGAACGTTTGGCCGACCGGGCGGCCGGGCCGCGCCCGACAGGCGGTGCTCGGCGAGGGTGTGGCTGTTTTCACGCGCTCCGGCGATCGTGGCAACGGGCCGCGTGGCGATCTGCGCACCGATCGCCGACATGACCAGACGGGCTTCCAGAACGGATTCAACGGCGAAAGCAAAAAATCGAAGGCGGGTTTTTCGAGTGCGATTCATTCGACCCTCTTTGTCGGTTGTGGCGAGTCAAGCAGTCGTCTTCGCGAGCGCGCGTGCCAGCGACGGCCCCCTCGCCCAGAAGGTCGCTCGCCATTCGACGAGTGCTCCGACTGACGGGGCATTCCTTGCTGAACGGCGACGCAACCGCGCTCAAGCTTAGAACGAGATCCAGAAATGTCCGCACCGACAAAAATAACGGCCCTGCGATCACGGGCAAACGGGCGGGGAGGAACTGCGCGATCCGAGCGTCGCCCCATGGGATGGAGTGCCGCTGTTCGCGGCCCGGCCCATCAGCGGGGCTCAGCCTTGATTAGCTGTTGCGGTGGGCCGTCTCACTCGCGAGCCGGAATTAGAAATCACGCGTGGCGGCTTCCCACAGAATATCGCTAACGAGTGCCGCCATGACGAGCAGGAGAAGCGGCAGCCCGATCAGCCACCAGGGGGCTATGGCGAAACAGAAGACGGCCGGAAACGCGACGGCGAGCAACGGCAGCAACCGCGAGCCAAACCACCGCGCCGGGCGAATACCGCTGGCGAACGCGCCGAGATAGACGAGGGGCAAAATAAGCCAGATGCGGAACGCCGATCCCGTCATCGACCACTCGAACGGGCTGGCGTGCGTTCCGGGCGTCGCCGCCCATGCCGCGTAAGAAACGATCGGAATCAGCGTACACACGAAGAGCAGGCCGATCCCGGTCATGAGCTTGATCAGGAAAATCCGCCGTCGTCCGACGGGCAAATGCAAAAGGTAGAGAGCCGTTCCCTGGCTGGGCTCCCACGCTGACTGCCGGAAACCCAGTGCGATCGCCAGGGCCGCCCCGATAAAGCAATAGGTCGTCCCGAACTCATCCGACACAAAAGGAATGGTATCGGGGTCGACACTCATCCCCGGTATCCAGCCGAAAAGCGGCGTGAAAACGCGGCTCTGTATTTTTGTCACACCCGACACGAGGATGAAATAGAACGCGACGGCGAGCGCGGTCAAGGCTCTCGTTTCACGCAGTTCCTTGGCGATGAGGGCTCCAACCATGTTCGTTTTCTCCCGGAGAAGCCTGCGTTGACCTGCTGATGGACTCAGGCAAAAATCTCGGTTCCTTTAGAGCGCGGGTGCGGGGAATCGTTTTCCGCAGACCGCGCAGAAAACGCGGTCGCGCGGGACCCGCACATGGCAGGCCGGGCACGGAAGGCGGATCGGCCAGCGGTGCCGCAAGCAACAGGCCGACAAGGGCACACGGCCCCAAAACAACCACAAAGAGCGACCAGACCAATGCAGGCGCTCGCCCAAAGGCGAACGTGCGACACAGTCGCCACGCGAGCAAGGCGGCAACACAGGATATGGCGGCAATCCCGAAGATTGAGATCCACGGAATTTCCGGTTCACCCGCGGTGATGAGCGACACAATTTTCAAGGCGGCCAACATGACCGGAACCGGAAGCGCGACGACCGTCTGAGCATTGTCGATCAACTCGCTCCGCGGCGGTCCGCCCACGTGGAGCTGCAACGTGAAGCGATCCTGAACCGAGCCGTCGGCACCGACTCGGTACACGATCCGTTCAGACACGTTCGCGGCATGATCGTCGTTCTGCTTTACGGGGAGGAATTCCGCGATGCCCCCACCGTCGCCGAGGGCATGCCAGATCACCAGGCTTTCACGGTCCAGTTCGGTCGGGATCGTGAAGGCCATCCGGGTCCGGTTGCTTCGATCAAGCACGTCGATACGCTGCCAGGTCCTGACCAGGATCGACGCCTCTTTGGGGGCGCGACCACTGGACCATGATGTCATCATCGGCACAGCCACCGACCCAATCGGTTCGGACGTCTCGAATATGCTGCTGATTGTGCGTGCCGCGAGGTCGACAAGTCGGATCTGATTTCCCGAGGGGACGTAAACGAGATGCGGCGGCACGTCCCCAGGGTCGAGCTTGATCGTGCGGTTGGTGCGCCACCAGACCCTCGACTCCGACGAGCCCCAGTTCGTATCGTTTGCGGCCACCTCGCCGCGGACGGGGATTCGCTCGTTGAGCGGAACGGCGTCAGAGCGGAAACCGGCGAGGCCAATGTAGCCGATGCGTCGACAACTCTCACGTTCGTAACCAGCAAAGTATGCCGACCCCTGGCGTTGACCGTCGTGGATCAAGAACCAATCGACGGCGGGCTCGCGTTCATTGATGAAGACCTTGAGCCTTGATCCCCAGTCCCTGTGCGACCAGAAGGTGTCGACGATGAAGACCTTGAGCCGTGATCGCCAGTCCCTATGCGACCGGAAGGTGTCGACCTCCCTGCTCGGGCGCGGATCGTCGCCGTCGCGCTGGTAATTCTCGCCCGGGTCGTCTTGCTGGCGGCCATTCAGGTCGCGACAGGTGGCAAGCGAAAGATTATAGGCCGGGGTGCTGCGGATCAGGGGTGTACCGTCCGACCTCACAATCAGTTCTTCCCGGGGCGGCCAGGTCTCCGAATCCCCTTGCCAGACGCTCTGAATCGCCGATCCGAGCCAGAGCACGAACAAGCACCAGAGCGTGCCGAAGCCGACTGCGAGAGTCGCCGCCAGCACCAGCTCTCTCAAGAGCGCGACGTTCCGTTGAGTCATGATCAGGCCGCTCCTCGATCTTGAACCTGGGGCTCGTCTGGCGGCGTATCGCCGCCGAAAATGGGCAACGCTCGCTTCGGACCGCGCGTGTAATCAACAAAGGCGTCTTCAAGATTGAGGCCGACGACGTCCCACGCGAGCGGCTTGAGCGATTCGATAACCTGGCGCTGTTCCTGGCCGAAATCGACGATCACGAGCTCGAGACGGTGGCCGACTTCCCAGGCTTGCACTAGCCCGGCGCAGCCCGGAAAGGCCGGCGGCCGGCCCGGGAACTCGAGCACGACCTTGCTGATGCTCTCCTTGAAATGTTCGGTCGGACAGTCGACGCGCAGCACACCGTCGACCAGGATGCCGATCCGATCGGCGACACGCTCGACGTCGGTGAGGATGTGCGAGCTGAAGAGAATCGTCCGCCCACGGCGCTGAACCAGATGGATCATCGACATCAAGAAATCGCGGCGGGCGACGGTGTCGAGGCCCAAAGTGGGATCGTCGAGGATCAATACGTCGGGGTCGGGAGCGATCGCCAGCGCCAGTGCCACATTGGCGCGCTGGCCGTTCGATAGTCGCCGTAGCGTGGCCCGCGCCGGAATCTCGAAATGGTCGAGAATCTCGTCGAGCAGGTGCTGGTTCCAGCGCCCCGGGTAAAACGAACGGCCAAACCGCACGGCCTCGGCGACCGTCATCCAGCCGTACAGCGGCTGTCCCTCGGCAAGATAGGCGACGCGGGCGCGGACATCCGGCGGCAAGTCGGCCACGTCGTGCCCTAATAGCTCGACCGTGCCGTAGTTCGGTTGCACCATGCCCAGCGCCATCTTGATCGTCGTCGATTTGCCGGCGCCATTGCGCCCGAGGAAGCCGTAAACGGTTCCAGCCGGGATGCGCAGGCTCAGATTGTTGACCACGCAGCGCGCACCATAATATTTCGTGAGCTGATCCGTCACGATGGCGTGTGTCACGGGAGGGGCCTCCTTTCTGCTCATTTCGAGCCCGCTTTCGCCTTGATCCACTGAAACTGACGCGAACGGCTAGTGACGAGCGCGGCGACCTCATCCTCGGAAAATCCGAGATTCACGGCCTCGGTGAGGAAGCGGTCAAGACTCTCGACCAGGCGGCGCCGCCGCGCATCCCTGGTCAGGTCGTCACGCGGGTGAGCGACAAAGACCCCGCGCCCCGGACGATTGTTGAGCAATCCCTCGTGCTCGAGCTCGGTATAAGCGCGAGCGACCGTATTGGGATTGATCACCAGATCACGCGACAACTGGCGCACCGACGGCAACTGCTCGTCGGGCTTCACGTCGCCCCGTGCGATCGCCTGGCGAATCTGCTGCACCAGTTGCCGGTAAATCGGCAGCCGGCTCGAACTGTTGATTTCATACTGCATCGGACCACCTGGATTAACTGTACTAGCTGTTATAATACAGTGACCCAGATTCGTCAAGCTGGGTCGCGACGAATTTTCCCGCTGGCGAAGTTTGAGAAGCATGTTCGACTCGCATTCCCGATGCGGGCCATGCGCTTGACCGGGTGGTCGGCGTGCTTTATTCCGGCATCAAGCGCAGTTTGGCTCATATGAATTGAAGCCAATTTGTCGCCACTGGCTTGAGCGCGAATGCGCGATCCGGCCACAATGGCGGAGGCTGAGTGGTCGATTTCATGAAAGGCAATGGTCGCGATCGATGAGCATCTCCCGAAAACCCGCCACGATGAGAATCTCGCCGTTATTTCTCGTTCCGCTCCTGTCATGTGTCTCCGCACGATCGGCCAGTGCCGATCCACGCGGCAACGATATGGAAACCGGAAAACCGGGCTTCGCGGCGGCGGCCGCCGCGCGATCTTCAAACGTCCCGACCTATGCGCGCGAGGTCTCGCGGATCGTTCAGGCAAACTGTCAAGAGTGCCATCGCAAAGGGCAGATCGGTCCGTTCCCGCTCGAGACATATGAGCAGGCGCGTAAGCGTGCCCACGACATGGCGCGGGTCGCTGAAGAACGTTCGATGCCTCCGTGGAAACCGCAGCGCGGCTTTGGCAAGACCTTTCAGCATGATCGCTCGATGGCGCCGGCCGACATCGCCACGCTGGCCGCCTGGGCCGAGGCGGGTGCGCCGAGGGGGACCGGGCCGAATTACCCCCCCCTGCCTCGTTCTCGGAGGAATGGGCGCTCGGGAAGCCGGATATCGTGCTCGAGATTCCTGAGCCGTATGCGATCCCCGCCAGCGGCGGCGACATTTACCGCTGCTTTGTGCTGCCGACCAATCTCCCCAAGGACGCCTACATCGCGGCCGTCGAATACAATCCCGACAATCGCCGTGTCGTGCATCACGTGCTCGGATGGGTCGACGTCAGCGGCGGCGGTCGCAAGAAAGACGCCAGCGACCCGGGGCCGGGATACTCTTGCTTCTCGGGGCCAGAGGTCGATTTTCATAGCGACTTCGGCGGCTGGTCGGTGGGAAGAGACCCTGCACGGTTACCGGCTGGAGTCGGTTACTCGCTGCCGAAGGGGGCCGACATCATCATTCAGGTTCATTATCATCCGAACGGCAAGCCCGAATTCGATCGCTCGCGAATCGGGCTCCATCTTGCCGGGACGCCGATCAAGCAGACGGTTCACCGGCCATTCGCATTCAATGCAGCGCTGTTCTTGATGCCTGGCAAATCGAACATCGAGATCAAGGCAACCTGGAAGGTGCCCGTCGACCTGGTGGCGCTGGCGGTGACGCCGCACATGCACAAGCTGGGGCGCGACATGACCATGTCGATCACGTATCCCGACGGTCGAACCGAAGATCTCATCAAGATCGCTGACTGGGATTTCGGCTGGCAAAACACGTACTTCTTCGAGCAGCCGATCGCGGTTCCGAAAGATTCGGTGCTCAACGTGATCGCGCATTACGACAATTCAGCGAGCAACCCGCATAATCCCAACAAGCCGCCCAAGCTTGTGATGTGGGGTCCGCAGACGACCGACGAGATGTGTATCGGATTCATCACCGTGACGAAGAAGGACCAGGATCTGACGGTCCCCGGAGCGAAGGACGATCTCAACGATATCATCCGCCGCGCCGCGCGACGCCGCGGCCGCGACGTGGGCAAGAACCCGAACAAGGTCGTCACCGGCCAGTAACGGCGTTCCACCGCGCCAGCGACCGGAACCAAACGATTTTTTTTATTTTATTTCACTTCACTTCGCGAGTTCATCACGACTGGGGTTGGGTGAGCGCCGAGATTCCCTCGGCCTGAGAGTCGAGCACGTCAACCACATGATAGAGGCCCACGGCGTTGGCGCCTGAGCGAACGTCGGCGTGCATGTTACAAAACTTGACGGGGCGCTGGCGTTCCCTGGCGGTCTTGACCAGCTTGAACAAAGCCGAATAGCCCATGCTGCTGAGATAGGTGCAAGCGAGCATGTCGAGCAAGATGGGCTTGGTCGAATCGTCGCTGGCCACCGTGGTCAGCTCGGAGCTGAACTGCTCGGCGCGCTCGGGGCCTTGAATGTCGGTGCAGGTGATCTCGATGACCACAACGTCGTCGCGATCGTTGACACGAATTTGTTTGAAGGTGCCGAAAGCCATCATCGAAACCTTTCCTGCGAGTAAAATAACGAGTCATCGACGTCCGCGGTCGCAGGCCAGGCATCGCTCGGCACGGCGCGGCCCGCGGGGGAGTCGAGACAGATCCATGACGAGAAGAGGAAGAAGACAGAGAATCGAACCGGATGAAAATTCAAGTCATGCTTTTATTGTACTGTGGATACGAGCTTACTATCCCGGGCGCCAACAATCCATCCGGTCGCACTGCGAAGGGTGCTGGGCGTCGCGGTCTGGAACGCTTTGCCCGGTGTGGTTCACCCCGGCCTCGTGCTCGCGCCGGAGATCGTAAAAGCCGCGGATCTTGGGCCGTGCTTTCTGGCCGTGACGCTCCTATAATCTAGACCCATCGATGAAATTCGTCTCGAGCTCGCGTCGGATCGTCGGTTCTGACAGCAACAAACGGCTCCCCGGCGCACGGCGATGACCCCTCTCCCGGGCGACAGAACAGCATGACCATCGATCGAAATCGGCACACCCATTCCATTCAAGCGACAATCGAGGACGAATGACAATGCGGCTATTACAGCGATCGAGCCTGGGCTTGCGTGGTCTGGGCGTCGCGTTCGGGACGGTGGCTCTGATCGGTCTGACCTTGCCCCTGGCCTGGTCGACCCTGGCGGCCGACGATCAGTCGAGCGTCGGCAACGGAATTTATCCGGCCGCCTATGCGATCACCGGGGCCAAGATTGTGACCGCGGCCGGGAAGACGCTCGATCAAGGGACGATTGTCGTGCGCCGCGGGATCATCGAGGCCGTGGGTCCGGTCAAGGACGTCACGGTGCCTTATGACGCCGAGACGATCGATGGCAAGGGCCTGATCGTGTACCCCGGATTCATCGATTTGTATACGACGGTGGGCCAGCGAGCCGGCGTCGAGCGATCGGCCACCGGCAAGGGCCGGCCCGTCGACCTTGCCGAGGCGCCGCTGATCACGACGCCCCCTGACAATCGCAAAGGTTTGACGCCGGAATTCGACATCACGACGGCCCTCGAGCTCACCGAAGCCGTGGCCGAGCCGCGCCGCCGCCTCGGATTCACCGATTTGCTCTCGGTTCCCTCGGGCGCGATCGCGACCGGCCAGAGTGCCCTCGTGAGCCTCAGCGGCCTGCCGCGCCGCGAGACGATCGTCAGTGCCCCGGTGGCGCTGCACGTTCATCTCGCCCCGCCGACCGAGCCCTCGGGTGCCGGCGGAGCCAACCCGGGCACGCCCGGGCAAACCCCTGGTCAGCCCGCCGTGCCCGGTCAGTTTCGGCGCCGCGGCATGGGGGGCCAGGAAGGGGCCGGCGAGAATCCTTATCCGCGCGTCTTGATGGGATCAATCGCTCATTTCCGCCAGGCCATGCTCGACGCCGAGCACGACGAAAAACTGTACGCCTACTACGAGGCCCACGGCGGCCGCAAGCCGCCGCACGACCCGGCCCTCAAGGCGCGTCACCGCGGCCCGAGCCAGGAAACTCAACGTCTGGTGGGAGGCCAACACGCGCGACGAGATTTACCGCGCTCTCGACCTCGCGAAGGAGTTTGGAACGACCGCCGTGATCGTCGGCGGTCATGAGTCAGCCAAAGCCGTCGATCGCCTCAAAACGGCGAATGTGCCGGTGGTCATCCGCATCAACTTCCCCGAGGAGCCACGCGTTCCGTCGGAAGAAAACTACCGCAAGAAGGCCGCCACCGAGCGCGACGAGCCGCTCAAGGTGCTGGCGAACCGCAAAACCAAGTGGAAAGAATCGGTTGCCGCCGCGGCCGCCCTGGCCAAAGCGGGCGTTCCCTTCGCCTTTGCCACCGATGGAATCGAACGCATTGACACGGTCCCGGCGATGATCCGGCACCTGATCGCCGCGGGCCTTTCGGCCGACGACGCGCTCGCCGGCCTGACGAAGAATGCCGCGGCCGTCGCGGGCGTCGAGCGCCGGCTCGGCACGCTCGAACCCGGCAAGCTGGCGCACATCATCGCCATGACCGCGCCGTTCAACGATGAAAAGGCGAAGGTCAAGTACGTCTTGATCGACGGCCTGAAGTTTGAAGTGAAGCCCGAGGATCGCTCGCGAGCCAAGTCACGCGGCGGCGCCGGTGGAGATGGTCTGGCGTTCGCCGGTGAATCGGGCGATCGCCCGCGATTCGGTGGACGGGGTGGCGCCGGCCGCGGTTTCGATGCCGACGCCGACGATGCCGACGACTCCGAGCCGGCCGATCGCAAGAAGGCCGAGCGGCGCCCCGAGCCCGCGAAAGCTCAAGAACGCTCTCCCATGAAGAAGGAAGAAGACAAAAATCCAGGAACCGTCAAGTCGGGCGCCGATCTCCCGGCCGCGAAGAACGCCGCCGAGGAACCCTCGAAGAGTTCCGAGCCCGAGAAAGCCAAATCCAAGGCCACTGAAAAAGCCGAACCCAAAGGCGCCGCGCCAAAGTCGAAATCCGACATGCCGAAGCCAGCTTCGACATCGGCGGCGACTCCGAAAAAATCAACCGGCACGCCCAAGGCCGAGGCAACGAAGCCGCCAGCCACGCCTTTCGTGGATGTCCAGACGGAGTTTGACGAAGACCGCAAGCCGACGATTCACACCAGCGGTCAGGTCTTTATCAAGGACGCGACGATCCTGACGGTAACGAAGGGGACGATCGCCAAAGGGTCGATCCTCGTGCAGGACGGCAAGATCAGGGCGGTCGGTAGCGGGCTGGTCCCCCACGGGAAGACGACGGTGATCGACGCTCGCGGCTTGGTAGCGATGCCCGGGATCATCGACACTCACTCGCATATCGCAGTTCAGGGGGGCGTGAACGAAGGGACCCTGTCCGTCGTGCCCGAGGTCCGCGTGAAAGATGTTGTCAGCGGCGACGACATCGCAATCTACCGCGCACTGGCCGGCGGCACCACGACCGCCCGGCTGTTGCACGGCTCGGCCAACACGATTGGCGGCCAGGACGCGGTCGTCAAGCTGCGCTACGGGCAGGCCGGGCGTGACATGATCATTCGCGATGGGCCCCAGGGTGTGAAATTTGCGCTGGGCGAGAACGTCACCCGGTCTCGAGGTCGGTTCCCCAACACCCGGATGGGCGTCGAGGCGGTCATCGAAAAGGCGTTCGAGGAAGCCAAGGCGTATCGGGCCACGTGGAACGACTACAAGAAAGCCGAGAAAACCAAGAAAGCCAGCGAGCTCGGGCCCCCGCCCCGCGTCGACCTGCGACTCGAAGCGCTCGCCGGCATTCTCGACGGCTCGATCAAGATTCACAGTCACTGTTACCGCAGTGACGAGATCCTGATGCTGCTGCGTACCGCCCAGAAGTACGGTGTTCGGGTGCAGTCGCTCCAGCACGTGCTGGAAGGTTACAAGGTGGCCGCCGAGATCGCCGCGCACGGTGCGAGTGCATCGACCTTTTCCGACTGGTGGGCTTACAAGATCGAAGCCTATGACGCGATTCCCTATAACGCGGCCCTGCTGACCGAGGCCGGCGCGAGTGTTTGCATCAAGAGTGATGATGCCGAGCTGATGCGGCACCTCAACATGGAGGCCGCCAAGATGGTCAAGTACGGCGGCGTGAGCGAGGCTCAGGCGCTCGCCATGATCACCATCAATCCCGCACGCGAGCTCGGCCTCGATGGGCGTCTGGGCTCGATCGAGGTCGGAAAAGACGCCGATATCGTGCTCTTCAACGGCCATCCGTTCGATGCGTTTGCGCGGTGCCAGCTCGCGATCATCGACGGCGAGGTGTGCTTCCAGCGCCGCGAGGCTGACGGCGGCCTCGGCGTTCGGCCCGGCGACCACGTGGCGATGCCGGTCGCCGCCGATTCGCTGCGACACCGAACGATCGAGATCGCAGCCCAGCCCAAGAACGTATACGCCCTCATCGGCGCCACGCTGCACCCGGTCTCCGGACCTGAGATCAAGCAGGGGACGATCGTGATCTCCGGTGGTAAGATCGCGGCGATCGGGCCCGCGGGCAGCACGTCCGTGCCGCCCGACGCGCAGACGATCGAGATGAGCGGCCTCGACGTCTGGCCCGGATTGATTGACGCCGGGTCGACGATCGGCCTTTTCGAGATCGGCAGTCTGACCGAAACGCAAGACTCGGCCGACGCCGCGCAATTTCAGCCCGAGCTGCGCAGCAGCACGGCACTTCATCCGGATAGCGAGCACATTCCTGTGACGCGGGCCAATGGCGTCTTGACGTCATTCGTCGAGCCCTCGGGGGGGACGATCTCGGGTCAAGGCTGCCTGATCAACCTGAGCGGCTGGGTGCCCAGGGAGGCTCGTGATCGCCGACCGGGTGGCGCTCAGCGTGACGATTCCGACCTATATTCCACGCACACCCGACCCGCGACGACAGGGTCCCGGATTCGAGCGCCCCGGGCAGGGACCGGGGGGCGCCCAGGCCCTCAACGAGGCGCGTGAGCGGCGCAAAGAGCGGCTCGAAAAAACAAAGGAGATCTTTCGCAAGGCCATCGCCTACGACACGGTCGTCACCAAGGCACGCGATCGCGGCGAAGAGCCTCCAACCCCCGATCCACGGCTTGAAGCGCTCGTTCCTTATGCGACCGGTCGAAAGCCTGTGATCATGCACGCCGACCAGCAGGTCGAAATCCTCGAAGCACTCGACATCATTCGCGACCTCAAACTCAAGGGGGTCATCTCGGGTGCGTCGGAGGCCTGGAAAGTGGCCGATGCGCTCAAGCAGGCCAAGGTGCCCGTGCTAGTGGGAGGCACGCTCAAATTGCCGCGGCACGACTACGATCCCTACGACGCGGATTACACGAATCCCGTCAAACTGCACAAGGCGGGCGTCACGGTCGCGATCCACTCGAAGGAAGGGGCGTCGACCAACGAGACCGCTGCGCGCAACCTACCATTCGAAGCTGCGGCCGCCGTGGCGTTCGGCATGCCCGAGGACGTGGCGCTCCGGGCCGTCACACTGACTCCGGCCGAAATCCTCGGCGTGGCCGACCAGATTGGTTCGCTCGAAGCCGGCAAGCGCGCGAATATCGTCGTGACGGCGGGCCACCTGCTCCAACCGACGACGCCCGTGTTGAGCTTGTTCATCGACGGCGAGCCGGTGAAACCGGAAAGCCGCCACACGCGCCTGTACGCGAAATTCCGCCATCGGCTCGACGAGGTTCGCGCGGGCCGTGCGAAGCTCGGAATCGAGCCGTCCTCAAGCGCCTGACCGGCGCCGGGCTCACCACCCCGGCACGCATACCGGCCGAACGACAATAATCGACCGCCCAATGGTCGAAAGCCAGGCGTTGAGCCGGCAAATTGAGGCTACCTTCGAGCCGGTCTCCCCCAGCGGAGGCCGGCTCGTTGGCTTCAAACCGATAGGGATGTGCGAGTTCGGCCAGTCCTCGACCACAGAGCTGGCCCCGATCGGCCAGCGCGGAGGTCATTTCAGAACCGACATTTTTACACAGCCTGCACGGCGGCCGGTGGCGCGGACTTCGCCGACGACCAGGTGTTAATGGATGATGCCACGCTTCCAGAGGTGGCGGATTGGTTGAGGGCGTTGTGAGACCTGCGACAATACGAGGCAACGACGGGCCCGATCTGGGCGAGATGCTGGGTGCGACTGACGTATTCAGCCACACCAAGGCGGTAAAGCGTTGTCGCGTGGTCAACGCGATAGCGGTCGGCGATCACAACGACAGGCACGCTGCGAGCCTGAACGGTCGTCAGCCACAGGAGTCGGTCAAGCTGCTCGTAGTTGCTAGCCCGATTCCAGTGGACGATGATCAACTCTGGTTTAACTGGCTGAAGCAATGAGCATGCTTCATCGATCGTGCCGGCGGCAACCAGCGGTTGCGCGGAACCGATCTGGTCTTGTATGTGCTGACGTAACTGGTCAAGGAAATGTTCTTCGTTCGTCACGGCCAAGATGCGAAGATTGTGCATGGCGCGAAACTCCCTGTTTTGTGGTTGCAAATCCATGCATTGCCACAGGGATGGTTAGTAGACCGCGAGCATCGATTTGAATTGGCGTTGCTGACCCTGCGTCGCGGATCGAAGCTTTCATTCGATGCAGCGACCTTGAAGAACTGAATTGTCGAATCCATTGCGACTGCCGGCCGCAGACGACCTCGCCTCGTCTGACGGCCTCGCTCTTCTACGATCAAGATTATACGAAGATTTTCGTGTTTTGAGATGTCTTAATTATGGATTTCATTTTCGACGTTTCTTAAATCTTCATGAAATCTAGACTTCGATTAAAAAAAAGTTCCCGGAAAGTCAAGTCCGCGGCCCTCGTGGCACCGTGCGTCTCCACGCTTCACAACGCGGTCAGGACCGATCGCGCAGGCGACTGAACGAATCGTCGATATGTGCCATTGATAGACATCGTGATTGAAACCGGTCATCCTCTTGTCAGCTCGCAAGGGATTAGCGACGATCGCTCTGCTACAAAACCCTGCTGCACGGGTGCGACCGACCGGCTCACGGCTCGACGTGCTTCATTGCAATCAACAATCGCATCACGACACCAAGGGTGAACGGAGAGCCGTCCGTAAAGAGGAGCTAACGTATGATTACACGATTTCGGGTGTGGTGTTGCTCGTTTGCAATCTTGTTGGCATGGGCTAACGCAGCCGTGCGTGCCCAGGACGCGACAGACCGCGGCCTCGATATCTATTTCATCGACGTCGAGGGAGGCGCGGCGACGCTCCTGGTGTCGGCCGAGGGCGAATCGCTCCTGATCGATACGGGCTGGCCCGGGCAGAATGATCGTGATCCTCGAAGGATTGTGCATGTGTTGAAAGACGTCGCCGGCTGCCGCCGGCTCGATCACCTCGCCATCACGCACTGGCACATGGATCACTACGGCGGCGTGGCGGGGCTGGCCAGATTGGTGGAAATCGGCCGCTACTGGGATCGTGGGCTCCCGGAGGACCCGGGAGCCGGCTCGGATTTCCCGGACGGCCCGCGGCCCGATGATGGTCTTGGCCAGGCTTATCGCGCCGCCAGCAAGGGCAAGCGTACGCCGCTTCATGCCGGAGATGTGCTACCAATCAAGGGTCTCAAGGCCGTGGTGGTCGCTTCGGGCGGAGCCGTGATCAACGCGCCGGCCTCGCGTGGCGCAGCCGACGCCGGCAGTGCGGCCAATCCGCCGGCTAATCCGCTCTGCGCGAGTGCCCCGGCCGACCTCGCCGTCGACGGCTCGGATAACGCCCGCAGCCTGGCTTTCCTGTTCTCATACGGCCAGTTTCAGTTCTTCGACGCGGGCGACCTGACGTGGAACATCGAGAAAAAACTCGTGTGTCCCATCGACTTGATCGGGCCCGTCGACCTTTATCAGGTCACGCACCACGGAATGGATATCTCGAACCATCCGACCCTGGTTCGCACGCTGGAGCCGACGGTCGCGATCATGAACAATGGTAAAGCCAAGGGCGGAGCGCCCGGGGCCGTTAAACTGCTGAAGTCGATCGAGTCGATCAAGGCGGCATACCAGCTCCATCGCAATGCGTCGAGCAGTGACGACGACAACGCCGAGGCGGCGCTCATCGCCAACAAGGGAACGACGGATGGCGAGTTCATCAAGGTGCGCGTCGCCCCTGGCGGTTTCGAAATTCAGCGTGCAAATCGGCGAGCACGGTTCGGCTCAGACCTTCGCCGCAAAGTAGAGCAAACGAGCACGGTCGCCCCGCGCCGCAGTCGGCCCCGACGACGAATTGCATGCATCGGGCCGCCAGGTTCACGGCGGCCCGTTACCCTGTCTTGACGCCGAAGCAACGGCATCTGATTCGCCGTTGCAAGGAAAGAAGATCGCCGACGGCAGCCCCGTCTTACCCTCTGAGGAAACAACCAGGATGATTTGGCGACTGATACCAGGAATGCTGGCCGCGCTTTGTCTGGCCCCCGTGCCCGCCGCCAGGGCGGCCGAGCTCGAACCGCCGGCGGCTCATCGGGAGAAGCCGGTCTTTGCTTACCCGATCAAGGAATCGCGGCTCGAAAATGGCCTGACCGTCCTCTCGGTGCCGTTTGACTCACCCGGCATCATCGCCTATTACACGGTCGTGCGCACCGGCTCGCGCAACGAGGTCGAGAAGGGTCTATCGGGGTTTGCTCATTTCTTTGAGCATATGATGTTTCGAGGAACCGAGGCGTATCCGCAGGAAAAGTACAACGATGCGCTCAAGGGGCTGGGGGCTGATTCGAACGCGTTCACAAACGCCGATTGCACGTGCTATCACTTGACAGTTCCGGCATCGGCACTGGCCACGGCCGTCGAGATCGAGGCCGACCGCTTCCAGAACCTCAAATACGACCAGCCGTCGTTCGAGAAGGAAGCCCGTGCCGTGCTTGGCGAGTACAACAAGAACGCATCGTCGCCGTTTCTGAAGCTCGAAGAGACGATGCAAGATCTTGCGTACAAGAGCCACACTTACAAGCACACGACCATGGGGTTCCTGGCCGATATCAAGGACATGCCGAACCAGTATGCCTACAGCAAGACGTTTTTCGATCGCTGGTACCGCCCCGAGAATTGCACGATCATCGTGGCCGGCGACGTGAATCACGAAGCCCTGGTTCCGCTCGTGAAGCAGTATTACGCCGGCTGGAAACCGGGCAATGCCGGCGTGACGATTCCCTCGGAGCCCGAACAGGCCGAGCACCGAACGGCCCGCGTCTCGTGGCCGGTGCCGACGTTGCCGATCATCTACATCGCCTATCATATTCCGCCCGGCGATCCGGCGATCGCCGATACCGCCGTGCTGGCCGTCCTGCAACAGGCGATCTTCAGCGAGACGAGCCCTCTCTATCAAGACCTGGTCCTCAAGCAGCAAATCGCCGTGATGCTTGGAGCCGACGTCCAGAGCACGCGCGACCCCGGTCTTTTCAAGATCTTCGCGGGTCCGAAAACCCGAGGACCTCACTGTCGTACGCTCGCGCATCGAACGCGCCCTGGCCGACGCCGCGAGCTCCCCTATCAGCGACGACCGTTTGAGCGCGATCCGCGCGCACCTGCGCTATGGGTTCGCCGGTACGCTGCGCACGCCTGATGCCGTCGCCCTGGCGCTCGTCGAGGCCGTGTCGACAACGGGCCGGGCCGGATCGATCAACGAGCTGTTCACATCGCTCGACCGCGTGACGCCTACCGACGTTCAGCGGGCCGCCGCGAAATACTTTATTCCGACCAACGAATCGGTCGTCGTCCTCGAAACGGAGATGAAGAAATGAGGAATCACCCACTCTCGATCGATCGATCCGTGGCTTTTCGACTGGCGATCGCCGCGGCGATTCTCGTGCCTGCCGGCCTCTGCCGCGCCGAGGACCGCTCGTCGAAAAAAAATGAGCCCACGCTGATTCGTTCGCCGTCAAACCCTCTGGTTTCGGTCCGGATCTTGTTTCGTTGCGGCTCACAGAATGATCCGCCCGGCAAGGAAGGCCTGGCGGCGCTCACGGCCGCCATGGTGGCCGAGGGCGGAACGAAATCACTCACGTATGATCAGCTCCTCGAGCGGTTTTATCCCCTGGCGGCCAGCGTCGCCGGCGACTGCCGCAAGGAGGTGACCGTGTTCTCGGGGACGATTCATCGTGACAACCTCGATGCTTATCTGCCGCTGCTGTCGGAAGTCATCGCACACCCGCGATTCGCGATGGACGACTTCGAGCGGCTCAGGAACGAGGCACTCGACTATGTGACGAAGATCCTCCGCGGTAATAACGATGAAGAGCTCGGCAAATGGACCCTTCAGGTCGAGCTCTACAAGGGCCGCCACCCGTACGGCCACCCTGACCGTGGCACGGCCCAGGGGCTGAAGTCGATCACGCTCCGCGATGTCAAAGCATTTCACCACCGCTACTACACCGGCCAGACGCTGGAGGTGGGGCTTGCGGGGGGTCTTGGCGAAAACACGCCCGCGCGGATCGAGCACGACCTGGCGGCTCTGCCTCAAACCGGCGGCGAGATTCCGGCGCTGCCGCCCCCCCACGTTCCCCATGGCGTGGAAGTCGTGATCGTCGAAAAGCCCGCCGAAGCGACCGCGATCTCACTCGGCTTTCCGATCGACGTCACGCGCCGCGACGACGATTTCTACGCCCTCGCGCTGGCCAATTCGTACCTGGGCGAGCACCGCACGTTCAACGGCAAGCTCATGCAAGACCTGCGAGGCAAGCGCGGTCTCAACTACGGCGATTACTCGTATGTGGAAGACTTTATTCAAGAAGGGATGAGCACGTTTCCGGTTCCGAATAATCCGCGCCGGCAGGCGTATTTCTCGATCTGGATCCGGCCGGTTCCGTCTGACAAGGCGGTTTTCGCGCTGCGGGCGGCCCTCTGGGAGCTGCACCGCTTGATCGACGAAGGGATGTCGCCGGCCGATTTCGAGGCGACGCGGTCTTATCTGATCAACTACAGCAAACTCTGGGTGCAGACCTTGTCGCGCCGGCTCGGGTTTGCGATGGACGGTCAATTTTATGGCAAGAAAGACCTGGTCAGTGAGATCGCGGCGCGGCTTCCGGGGCTCACGTGCGAACAGGTCAATCAGGCGGTGCGCGGGCACTTGAAGAAAGACGGCATTCTCGTCGCAATGGTGGCCCGCGACGCGGCCGGGTTGCGCGATCTGCTCACCTCGGGTAAGCCGACGCCCTTGAATT
This sequence comes from uncultured Planctomycetota bacterium, assembly GCA_963818265.1. Classification (GTDB taxonomy): domain Bacteria; phylum Planctomycetota; class Planctomycetia; order Isosphaerales; family Isosphaeraceae; genus CAWFRS01. The sequence continues at coordinate 609,221 of CAWFRS010000008.1, forward strand.
ACGACACTCGAGGCACACCCGCCGACATCATCGCCGAGGACCGGCACATTGCGGCTTTCCCTCTCAAGGATGTGACGGTGAAGATTATTCCGGTGGAGCAGATGTTCGAGAAATAGGCCGGCCTGAGCCGGGTTTTCGCCGTCATGCCGTCGCCGCTTTGGCCCGCTTGGGCTGATGCTTCCAGCGCCGATGGAGCCACAGGTACTGGGTCGGGTCTTGACGGATCAGGCGCTCGAGGGCGGTGGTGAAGCGCTGGGTGAGAATCCGTACGTCGTCGGCGCTACCGGAAAGCTCGGAAGGATCGATGATCGCCTCGCAGCGCAGCTCGTACCGGAACCCTGGCCCGATGCGTCGTGCCACGCCGACGGCGATGGGAGCTTTGTGCTCGATTGCGAGCAGTGCGATGGCCTTGTGCGTCGAGGCGGGGTGTCCAAAAAAGTCGACGAAGACGCCGCGCTGGCCGGCGTCCTGGTCGGCCAGAAAGGTCAGGGTGCGCTTTGATTGAAGCACTTCGATCATCTGTTCGAAGCCCCCGGTTTTGGGGATCAGTGATTGGCCGGTTCGCTCGCGAAAGGCGCGCAGGTAACGCTCGAGATACGGATTATCGAGCGTACGCGCGACGGCGACCGTCGGAAACCCGAACATGCCGAACAGGAAGCCCGCGAGCTCCCAGTTGCCATAATGGCCCGTGATCACGATCAGCGGTCGACTGCCACTGATCATGTGATCCATGATCGGCGCCAGCCCCGCGAGCTCGACCCGGTCTCGCCAGTTCTCGAGGTGCAACTTCCGCGGTGTGTGCAGAATCTCCATCAGCATCATGCAGAAGTGGCGGTACACGCCGCGCACGATTTGATCGCGCTCTGCTTCGGTGTACTCGTCGCCAAATGCCTGGGTCAAATTGTCGAAGCCGACCTTGCGATGGCGGGCATCGGCGCGATAAAGGATCCAGCCAAGAAATCGAGCGAGCGCATACGACTGCTCGATCGAAAGCATCTGTGCGAAGGCGACGACGAACCGGATCGCCAGGTACGTCAAAAAATCAATCCAAGCGCGCCGCTTCTTGTCGCGAGCCATTTTCAGCGTCACTCCTTCGACCGCGAAGACCCGCTGCCGTGAAGTAGCGAGTGCTTGAGCCCACTCTGATCCATCAAGGATCTTATAGCGGCGAAGGGCGGCTCCGATCAAGTGTGACGCGCGAAAAGCGAGCGGCGGTCGGTCTCGGGCCGACGATGCGAGCGTGGCACCGAGTCGTCGGCTCCGAGATCAATCGCCGCGCCGGGACCTACCTTGATCTTCGGCGACGCAGGACGGCGAGCCCGGCAATGCCGGCACCCAGTAGCATGACGGAAGACGGCTCGGGGACGGTCGGATACTGATGCAGCGTGAAATCGTAGGCCGTATCGCCGGCCATCGAGTACGGCGAATTCGCGAGCGCGGTGTCAGGCACGATAATCTGGACCGTGAAACTCCCCGTGCCACCGTTGGGAATACCCGGCGGCCCGTTCCAGTTGACCGTGTAATCGGTTTGAATCCCGTTCGAAAAGCTATCGGTCGTGGCGGGGTTTGTGGAATCGAAGGTCAGCTCTGACGGGGCCGCGGCCAGCACGAAAGCGTTGCCCACTCCGAAACCGAGCTCGAAATGGTAGTCGGTCCAGTTGAACCCGGTGCTGTTGGTCACGGTCTCGTCGAAAAGATAAGAGGTGTAGCCACCCGAGTCAACGACATGGAAAGACATGTCGATAGGATCTAACGACGTGAAATTCTTGTTGACCGTGAGAACGTTGGGAGACACGCCCCCGGCGCCCCCCTGGGCGGCGTCGTTGGGGAAGTAGGTGTCGATCGGCCCGTAATACTGGCCATTGACGGTCGCCGTCCCGCCGCCGGTCGCGCCGTTGTAACCATCAATCGCGCCGCCGCGCGCTGGATGGACGAGTAGCGCAACACTCAGGAAGAGCGCCGCGACGGCGACACCCTTTCTGCACAGACGTCTGTTCATCAGTTTAGACCCTCATACTGGTGGTGTCAGCTCGTGTTCGCTCGCGGCGATGAATGGTCGCCGGGATTGGCTCGCTTTCTTACTGGGGAACCGAAGAGCGCACATGCGCACTCTGGCCACACCCCGACAGGACAATTGGCCCGCCGCATTTCCTGGGATCAGTCAGTCACTTCGAGCCGAACGAGCACTTCTTGGCAACGTCGTTCGGATCCATGACGGCACCGTTAACAAGCACAGTCGCTTGAAACGTCGCGAGGTCACTTCACCTCTAAAGCCGTAACCCCAATTGTTCGCAAAGGCGGACATCAAATCGGAAAAATGTCAAACATCTCGGAAAAATGTCACACATCGTGTGGGAAAGTTCGACAACAGGCTGTTATTCGAACCAGGTCGGTTTGATTTGACCGGATTGAAATGATCCGCAGCGCGGCATCACGAAGACGCGTCGTGCAGGCGCCGAGACGGGGCCCGGCCATCACCGCGCTCGAGCGCCCAGGTGGCGCGTATAAGGGCCAGCTTGCGCCTGACCGATCGCGTCGTGATGCCCAGACGGTGCGCAATCTCGGCCGTGGTGTAGTTTTCCGAGCGCCAGATCACGACGGCTTTCAGCACCGGATCGTCGAGGAGGCTGAGGAGTCGCGCCGCTTCGTCGTCGGCGATCGAACAGACGTCCGGCGGAAGCATCCCAGACGGTAGGTTTTCGGGGTTGCTGATCCGACGCCGATACGATTTCGGTGCGGATGATTGGCCCGCCCCGGTCGCCTCGTTGGCGGACAGAGAACCAAACGCCGTTCTTCCCGTACGGCCGCCGCGTTTGAGACGTGCGCCACGGGCTCGAGCGTGCAGGACATTGCGCTCGATCGCCAGGCGGAAAATCCGCCAGAAATCGCCCGTCGTTTCGAGGACAAAGCCTCTGTTGTTCTGTATCGCGCGCCAGAGCCGGAATAACGTGATGCTGACCGCATCGTCTCGATCGAGTATCGACGGATCGACACGGTAAGCGCGGATCATGTGGGCCGCCATGTTCGCCATCGTTTCATAGTAGCGGCTCATGACGGCGGCGATGGCGTCCGCGTCGCCGCCGAGGAAATCCCTCAACAATGCCGACGACGAATCATCGTCGGGCAAAATGATGCGTGTCTTAGCCATCTGACGGGACAGCGTCGGCGGGCTAAAATCTTCGTCGGATCAGCGTGTTCTCGTTCCGAAGCCAGGCGGCGCGATCGGCAGCCTGAGCTGCGCCAGGCCCGCGCCGTCGCGACAGCGTGGTCCAAAGCCTCGGTGGCGCGATCATCGCGGCGAGGCGGCGCACGACGACAATGGAGCGGCAGCGGCGGCGCACCCAATGCGCGCAGCAGCGTCGAATCAATCAATCAAACTGGAGCCAACGAGTCGCCATGGTGCTCAATGCAGGCAGCGGGCACGTCTCATGACGATCAAGCGTCAACCCGGCTCCGCGCGTGATGCCGCGCGCCCACGGACCGATCCAGTACCACGTCGCGTTTGTCGCGCGGTCACGAAAACGGCCATGCCGAGCAATCAATGGTCGACGGCCAGGCCCTCGGCGAGTGTTTTCAAAGAGCACAAAAAACGGCGCCAGTCCCTGCGTTAACAACCGATCGCGGCACGGCGCGACCAGCGGCTCAACGACACGACACCTGGCGTGGCAGAAGCGTCGATCATCCGGCCGCACGCTTCATCCGGGAATGTCGAACAGGCACGACCGGCGAATCGTGGTTTGATTCGCCTGTTTCCGCTCGATCGATTCCGCTGGATGTTAGTGCGCATCACATAAGTCATGCAAGTAAAATGTTTGATAGTGTGAAAAATTCCCCGATGGCAGCGAACTGCGATTGCGCCTGAGACGACACGATGCGACCACGGCGTGACGACGCACATTGGCCAATGGCAAAATTCATGACAGATCGCGTGGGCAAGGTCGCGTTCATGAAAAGTAACGACGTCGCGGTGATTCGACGTTGAGTCACCCCATCGTGTATTGCCGAAACGATCACGGTGATTGACTGGCTCGACGCGTGGAGCACCGTCTCAGTTCGGCCGATCGTCGAGCGGCAACTCGACGACCTTGCGGAGCGCCTGAGATCGATAGATGGCCCGGATGACTTCGACCGATTTGCGTCCCTCGCGGCCGTCGACGATCGGGTCGGTGCCGGTATCGATGGCGCAGAAAATCGACGAGTTGATCGCGATGGCCAATGTGGGTGATACCTCGCGGATCGCTAGCGCCAGCCTTGAAACCGCCCGCGCCCGCCATGGCGGCGCGGATTTCGTTGTCGCTGGGAACCTTTTCCTGGAACTCCCACAACGTGATGTCATCCTGATCGACGCGGGCCGAGCCGCGATCGCCGTGGATCTCGGTTCGCTTGAGCAGCCCCGGATACACGCTCGTCGCGGCCTCGATCACGCCGAGTGCGCCACTCTTGAATTGCAACGTTGCGACCGCGGTGTCCTCGACTTCGATCCGTTGATGGGCGAGGCACGCGGTCATCGCGGTGATGGCCGCGACGTCGCCCATCAGCCAGGCGAGCAGGTCGACATTGTGGATCGCCTGGTTCATCAAGGCGCCACCGCCGTCGAGGTTCCAGGTGCCGCGCCATCCGCCCGAATCATAATAGTCCTGGGTGCGCCACCATTTGACGTAGGTGTCGCCCAGGGTCAGCCGCCCGAATCGCCCGAGCTCGATGGCCTCCTTCAAGCGCCGGTTCGCCGGCGTGAATCGTGAAGGGAAGATTGTGCACAGGCGAACGCCCGCGGCGTCGCAAGCGTCGATGATCGCGTCGCAGCGTGGCAGCGTGATTTCCAGCGGCTTCTCGACGACCACGTGCTTGCCGGCGCGGGCCGCCTGCACGGCCGGCTCGAGATGGGCGCCGCTGGGCGTGCAGATGCAGACAACATCGAGACCAGGCACGGCCAGGAGCCGATCGAGCTCGGTGAACGTCGCGCAGTGCCGCCCGTCGCCAGCGCGGCGATCTTGGCGGCATTCGCTGGATTGCGGCTCCACGCCCCGACGACGCTGCGCGTTCTCGATCTCGTTGATCGCCCGTGTGTGATACTCGGCGATCATCCCGCAGCCAATGATTCCGAACCCGTGCTCAGCCATGCGCTGGAAATTCTCCCCAGGAAGTCGACCCTTTCAGCCCTGCGCGAGCCTGACTCGAACGATCTTGCGCTTGCCGACGCGAACGATCAAGCCGTCGACCACGCGCACCAGCGTCTTGGGCTCGACGATGACCGCGCGCTCCGGCCCGATATTGAAACCCCCCTGCTCGATCGTTCGCCGCGCGTTCGACGTGCTGGTTTCCAGGTTGAGCTGCGCAACAAGATGAATGCGGGGATTTGGCCTTCGGAATCGAGCTTACCGACGGGAAGCGACACGTCGGGAATCGCGTCGGGGTCGGCACCCGAGGCCCGGCGGCGAAATTCGGCGGCGGCGTGTTCGGCCGCTGGCTCGCCGTGATACTGGCTCACAACGGCCTTTCCCAGCGCTTCCTTGGCGTCTCGCGGATTGATGGCCGGCGACAGCAGACGGTCGACCTCGGTCAGAGGCAGCTCGGTCAACAGCGTGAAATACTGCCGCATCGGCTCGTCCGGCACGCTCATGATCTTGCCGAACTGGTTTTCGGCGCTTTTCGGCCACACCGATGTAGTTGCCCAGGCTCTTGCCCATGCGCCGGGTGCCGTCGGTGCCAACGAGGATCGGCATGGTCATCGCGGTTTGTGGCTCCTGCCCCTGTGACTGCTGCAGGTCACGGGCGACGAGCAGGCTGAAGAGTTGCTCGGTTCCCCCGAGCTCGACGTCGGCCTTGATCTCGACCGAATCCCAGCCTTGCATCAGGGGGTAGAGACACTCGTGCAAATAGACCGGCTTCTCGGCGGCGATCCGCTTGGCGAAGTCGTCGCGCGCCGTCATCTGGCCGATCGTCATGCGGCGCGTGAGGTCGAGGACGTCGAGAAAACTCCAGCGCGAGAACCAGTTGCCGTTCTTGTGGACCTCGGCGCGGCTCAGGTCGATGATTCGACCAACCTGAATCAGATAGTCGCGGGCGTTGGCCTCGACCTGTTCCTGGGTCAGCGCGGAGTCGCGTTTCATCGCGGCCGGACGGATCGCCAACGAGCGCGGTATAGTTGCCGATGATGATCACGGCCGTGTGCCCGAGCTCTTGAAATTGCCGCAACTTTCGCAGTGGAACCGTATGCCCCAGATGGACGTCGATTCCCGTCGGATCGATCCCGTACTTCACGCGGAGGGGACAGTTTTCGCGCACGGAGCGTTCGAGCTTCTTGAGAAACTCGGGCTCGGGCACAATCTGGTCGACACCGCGCTTCAAGATCGAAAGCTGTTCGGCGACATCCCGCATGGAGCGACTCACGGCGTAAAAGGGGGAGTTTCGAGGGCGCCAAAAGCAAGCTCTCGACATCGGGGAGGTTACAACGGATGGGCGATTCTAGCGCCCGGTGAAGATCTCGACAAGGTGGCTGGCTCTCTCGCGGGTGGCTACGATCAATAGCATGTTCAAATCGCCTGGAAGCGTCAGGAAGGGTCAGTCGCTTCCCGCAGCCGGCGACCGACGATCGCCGCGGCTCCGCGGCGGGCCGTACACCTTCGCCATCATCGACCTGGATTGATTGAATTTCTCCACGGCCAACAGAACAAAGAGTCACACCATGGGCGATTTTCGTCCCGCCAGCCTTCTTCTCGCGTTTTTCTTGACGGTGGCGCTGTTCCTCTACCTGGCGACGGTCGTCTCGTGGCTATGGATGTCTTGGCGCTTGCTGACAGGCCAGCCCTTGTTGCCGCCGACCCCTCTGGTCGTGCGCGGCCAATCGCCCTGGCGCTGGCAGACGATCGTCGCGGTGCTACTTGTGTACGTCGGCGTAAGCCTTTTCGTCACAGCTTCTTATGCCGTTGTAACCAGGGTATTCCCGGACCTGGCGGCCAACGGTCCGATTGCGCCGGAAGAGACGCGGCCGCCCGCGGTTGGACCCGCGCCGGGGACCGCGATCGGCCCGGGGGTCGCGGCCGAAGCCGCTCCTACCAGGAAAGCCAGGGAGATCTCGGTCTTCCACATGATGGTGCTCAACGTGGTACTTCAGCTCGCATTGATCGCGGCCGTGCCGGCTGCGGTCTTCGCAACCTCGAGGGCGCAGGTGCGCGATTTTGGACTCTGTGTCGATGGCTGGGAGCACCAGGCAGCCACTGGCTTCGTGGCGACGCTGATCGCGGCGCCCGTCATTTATGCGATCCAGGGGGCGGCCTCGACGATCTGGAAACCGTCGAGCCACCCGCTCGTCACACTGTTTGAAGACGGGCTCACGCCGGCCACCGGTGCGCTCGGGTTCGTCACGGCGGTCGTCCTGGCACCGATGGTCGAAGAAGCTCATGTTCCGTGGCGTGCTCCTGAGCTGGCTGATGGCCTTGTTCACGAGGCCATCGGTGCGCCACCCGACGACGCCAGTTCGTCTCATGAGATCGCCGCCGAGGGCGACGCTCCTGTGAAAGTGTTAGATGCCGAAGGCGAGCCGAGCGATCCTGAACCAGAATCGACCACCCTGACGGTCTCGTCGACCGACGTGGCAAGTTCGAGCGCGACGGCGAAGGGTTCGTGGCTGGCTATCATCTTGAGTCGATTTTTTTTCGCCTACGTTCATGCGCCCCAGTGGCCGGCGCCGATCGCTCTTTTTGTGCTGGCCTGTGTCATCGGCTTTCTGTTCGTGCGAACAGGCAGCCTGATCACGGCCGTGACGATCCACGCCACATTCAACGGCATTAGCACGCTCATGCTGTTTATTGCTGTCTTATCGGGCGTGAAACCCGGCGGCAGCGACAGCAACAAACCGCCTATCGGCTGGATCCAACCTGAGCAGAATCAAGGTGTTATGCCGCACGGCATTACGTCGGACGGCGCCGGTCGACGTTTGCCGTCCGTCACACCGTCGACCGGAGTGCGCTGATGGTGGGGTGGCCTCGTTGATTTTCTCTCATTTGCCGACGTTTGAATTGGTAAGCTCTGTCGAATTCGCGCTTTGCCTGTATGGGGCAGGCCGGCGAAGATAACACGGCCACGCAATTCATGGGCGTCCGCGACGGGGGCCAGCTTCACGTTGTAGTCCTGACCGCGAAATTAATCCGGTTGGTTCTGGACGAAAACGATTCCGACTGATAGAGTTTTGCGGGTGTCGTGCGCGAGAAAGAGCTGGGCGCGTGTCGAGAATCCTTGACTGCCGGGCTCAGTTTGTCGAAATGAGGACTCCGAATCGCTAACAATGTCGTGTTTCAAAGTCGATTGACGAGTTGTCCGATGTGTTAGTGAGCGGGATCGTAGTTGATTCGGCAGAACTCACGGCGATTTTTGCGATCGCCAGCGTAGTAGAAGAGGCGATGGTGGCGTGCCGGGTGGCGCCTGACCGTTGCGAGCCAATCCGTACAACCGCTCTGTCTTTGCGTGCGGATCAATGCCAGGACGGCCGCGCTGGAGGGGATTCGGGTCTCTTCCGGCTCAACGGAATGGTGGAGCGCAGATCCAATGTTTGGGTCGCGTTTCTCCTTGAGGGGGTTTTGTCTGATGAACGAAGCGAATTCCAAGAAAAACGCACCTGGTCATGATGGATTTGAATGGGCGGGAGCCGTCGCTCGGGTACGCCGTGGAGCGCGCTCGGGTCGCGCCGGCCGCCGGGCCGCCTTGCTCAGCATGCTCACCGCGACTTACGCCAACTCAAGTCGTGGAACCCGCTCGACCGACCGCACTGGCAACGACCGCTGAGTCAAGCGCCGCTCGGGCGAACAACGCAGCGGCAAAGTGCTCCGACATTGAAAAAAGACGTATCCAAAATAGAGGCCGAACTCCTTGCAGACGCCCGGTCGTCTCAGGAGGTTCGGCCTTCATTTCTTGGCGAGGCAATGGGAGCCGCGAAGAGCTCGGCCGCCGGCGGCACGCCACGATGGCTTCGACGCCGTCGCCGATGACGCCCGCCAACCGGAAGCAGCGCCGCTGGCTGCGACCGATGAGCCGTTTGTGTTCGATTTCGAACAGGGCGAGGATTGTCGCGTGCGGGTTGATCGAGTCGAGCTCTTGCGAAGGCCGTCATGAAACTGTCAACCGCCCCATCGTCCCCCTCGCGGCAGACTGAATATCGCTACGGCGAGCACACACTTTTTGTTTCGGTGGGCCGTCCGCTCCCCGAAGGCGCGACCCCGACGCCGACGGGGATCAATTTTGTACTCGTCTGCCGCCACGGCACGGCGGTCTCGCTGTTCTTGTCAGAGCCATGTTCGGGCGAAATTCGCACGGAGGTTCCACTTTGCCCGGTGACGAACCGGACCGGGGATCACTGGCACATCCGGATCGACGGCCTCCCCGAGGAGTTTTGCTACGGCTACAAGGTCGGCGGGCCGCCGGGCCCAGGGCATCGCTATGACCCGAGCTTGCCGCTCATCGATCCCACGACCCGCGCCCTCTCGTGCGGTCGACCGTGGGGCCAGGGGGGCAACCTGCCGCGCCGCAGCTTGATCAACGAGTCGATGATCGACCGCGACCGCGTCCCCAACCCGCGCATACCGCTCGAAGACACGATCATTTACGAGCTGCACGTACGCGGCTACACGATTCACCCGTCCTCGGGAGTCAAGCGACCGGGCACTTACTCGGGGCTCGCCGAAAAGATCGAGTCGCTCAGGACGCTCGGCATCACGGCCGTCGAGCTCATGCCTGTTGACGAGTTTGATGAAAATGATTGCACATTCGTGAATCCCCTCACGGGAGAACGACTGCGCAATTTCTGGGGGTACAATCCGATCGTGTTTTGCGCGCCCAAGGCGGCGTACGCCCACGATTTCGAGCGTGCGGGCCCATGGCGCGAATTCAGCGAAATGGTCGACGCATTTCACCGCGCCGGCATCGAGGTCTTCCTCGACGTCGTTTTCAATCACACGGCCGAAGCGGGGGCGGATGGGCCGACCTATAATTTTCGCGGCATTGATAACACGCTTTTTTACATGCTCGACGAGCGCGGCAACTATCTTAATTACAGCGGATGCGGCAACACGTTCAGCAGCGAGCACCCGGTCGTTCGCATGTTCGTGATCGAATGCCTGCGAAGCTGGGTGACCGAGGGACGGATCGACGCGTTTCGGTTTGATCTGGCGTCGGTGCTTGGGCGCGACCGGCACGGCAACGTTCGGGTCGAGGCACCTGTGGTCAACCGGATCTCCGAAGACTCGCTCTTGCGCGATACCAAGTTGATCGCCGAGCCGTGGGACGCCGCCGGACTCTATCAGGTCGGCACGTTTCCCGGCGGCGTGCGCTGGTCTGACTGGAACGGCCGCTATCGCGACGATGTCAGAAAGTTCTGGCGCGGCGATCTCGGCATGACATCGGCCCTGGCCACGCGGATCTGCGGCAGCGACGATCTGTACGCGGAGCGCGGGCCGCTTCACTCGGTCAACTATATCTGCTGTCACGACGGCTTCACGCTGAACGACCTGGTTTCCTATAACCAGAAACACAATGAAGCCAACGGTGAAGGAAACCGCGACGGCAGCGACGCCAACTGGAGCTGGAATTGCGGAATCGAGGGAGCGACCGGCCAGTACGACGTTCTGGCGATCCGGGCGCGCCAGGCGCACAACCTCATGGCAACGCTCCTCCTGTCGCAGGGCGTGCCGATGATCCTGGGGGGCGACGAGATCTTGCGCACCCAAGACGGGAATAACAACGCCTGGTGCCAGGACAACTCGACGAGCTGGGTGGACTGGTCGCTGGCCGAGACCAACGCGGGCTTCCTCCGGTTCATGCGCATGATGATCGCGCTGCGCAAGGCTCACCCGATTTTACGCCGTCAAACATTTTTCAGCGGCGAGCGAGCCGGCATGCCGCCGGAGATCATCTGGCACGGCATCGAGCCAGCCAAACCCGATTTCTCGCATGGGAGCCGGGCCCTGGCCTGGGCCCTCGACGGCCGCCGCTCCGATCGACCAAATGTGGTCGACAACGACATTTATGTTGCCGTCAACGCCTGGTCCGAACCGCTCGGATTTACGATCCCCGCCGCACCCTCGGGCCGCCCGTGGCGCTGCGTCGTCGACACGGCGCTCCCCTCGCCCGAGGATATTGTTGAGCTCGAGGATGGGCCGAGCGTGAAGGTCATGCAGATTTATCGCGTTCAATCGCATTCGATGATCGTTCTCGTATCGGAAGCGAACGCGGTCTGAAGCGCCGAGCTGAATGGCGCAGCGAACGGAATACAGTCAGACCGAGCGCACGACCTTGAGCAAAGCTCCGTGGAAATGCGTGACCAAAGCGATGTTTCCACTGGTCGATTTAGATCGAAATAAATCGGATTTCGACACGCTTGTCGCAAGCGGCCGCAATGCGGCGGAGCATGCCTAACGAGTGCCCGTCATGTCGGCGTCTTCCAACCCGCTGATGACAGATGGAGTGGTTCCCGCGAGCTTCGCGAGCTCCTTTTGCGTGAGCCCCGCTTTTGTGCGTAGGTCGTATATCTTTTTTGCGACCTGCGCGTTTGCGAGCTCTTCCTCGAACGACGCCGCGTTTGCCGGACCGTTGCCAGCGTAACGCTGATACAAGTGATCGAGTGCTTTCGATCCAAAACGGCTCTTTCTTCCCATGATTCGATTACCTTTTGGGCTCAAATCGATGTTGCTTCGGATCTGCCTTACAGAGTGCCGTTCGAGAGCAGGCCGTTTTGCGCCTGGGAGTCAAAGCCCGTTCCACCAGGGCTAAAGGGTTTTCGACGGCGGCAGCGACCGAGGTCGAGGTTTTCGAACCCGTCGATCGTAGCGATTCACACCCTCACGCCGGTCAAATGTTTCGTGGCGTCGTGCGCGGACCGGCTCGACTTTGACGAGAAGTCGCAAAATCCCGACTTTTCCTCGGAACCGACTTCCGTGCACCGGTATGACCGCCCCATCACGCAAATGCGCGCGTGCTCGTCATCGTGCAGTGACGTGACGCGCATGGCGCGCACAGGGTCCGGCGCCCAAAAATGCCTCGGGAAGGTAAAAGTTATCCTATCTCTTGATGCCCCTTTGAGTTCCGACTGGGCGCCTGAATAATCGGAGGGATCGTCCCAAAATCGCTAAAAGGCATAGTGTACGAACTTGACACTTTGGGAGCAAAAGGATATGAGTGTCCGAAACCGCAAATCCTTTCGCCTCTGGCCTTTACGGAATCCATGATCCGGATGATCAGTACTGAACAGTGTCAAGTCGCCAGGGGACAGTTTGGGACGGTCCCTAACCGGCACAGTTTACTAAATCTCTCTTTGATCACTTAGCGCTTCGCGCGTCGCCCCTCACGCGGCGCGACCTGGTCTGGCCGCGCAGTCAGAAGCGGTCTGGCGCCTCGAACCAAAAAGTTCGAGTGCGGGAGAGAAGCGAGGGATCACCGTTTGAGAAATCTTCCAGGGGTCGCTCTCAAACACCCGCGCCCGGCGACCTGGTCATCCCTGGACGACCGAGAGCCTTGAGGAGCGATCGGGGCCAGAGGCAAATGCCCCTGGCCGATCTCGCGCATATCCGCGGTCGTCACGGCTTGGCCTTCTGATACGTCACCAGAAAAAGCAGCGTATCCGGCTTGGTGGCGAACTCGGTCGGTCGCGACTTGCCGCTCAGGTCGTAACAGACCCGCATCTCGTCGCCCTTGAGCTCATAGATCGTCAGGAACGTTTTCCCCTCGTTGGGTCCCTTCGTCCCCTTGATGTCCATGGCCTTCGGCGACTTTTCGGGATCATAGGTGACCGTGCCTTCGTCGTTCTGGCCGCCGACCTTGACCGTGTACTTGCCTTCTTTCACCGTGAGCTTCATCGTGTCGAGGATTTTTTGCGGATACTTTTTGCCCGCGAGCTCGGCCGAGAGCGGCTTCCATTCACCGTCCACTTCGGAATTTTCCGCCGCGGCGCCACAACGGCACATGGCCAATGACGATCCCACGACGACGATCCAGACCACGCAGCCAATCGTTTGACGAAGCATTTTCGAGCTCCTGGAGTGTCTAAATCACAAGATTCAGCGGCCGGACAACGGTTTGACGGGCAGGCAGCAATCAAGGTCGAACTCCGCCCAGCCCGCGTCGAGCGGGTGAGTTGGCAAGACGTCCATCGCCGGGTCATGGGTCGGCTGAAAGTCGCTTCGGGGCAGCCACACGTGGAAAAGATATTGCCATGCGCGCCCAATCTTGTGGATATCGCCCCGGCAATGCAGCACGGCGTATCGGTTCGCACGGATCGTCGCAACGCTGACTTCCTTGCCCCTCTGCGATTCGCGCGGGCAAGGCGAGGCATCTGGCCGGGACGGCACACGGCTCTTACTTTGAACGGCGCGACACTGGTTGTCGTGCTTCGATTCGGTCACCCAGCGACGTCGCCGTCGGCCCGATCTTCGATTACCGACGCGGGGCAACCCACTCTTCAAACAGTCTGGCGCAGAAAGTTGGAACGTAAGTTGCGGCTCACAAGCACTCGACACCACTGGCGACGGTACCGCCGCGGCGAGAAAGCAGCTCCCCGACAAGGACTCGAACCTTGAACCTAGCGGTTAACAGCCGCTCGCTCTACCGATTGAGCTATCGGGGAATCAGCCATTGAGCATACCGCCCTGGCCGGTTGCACTCAAGGGCATTGACCGACGCGGAGACGATCGTGACCCGACGACCGGGCGCCGCGGCAGCCGGCCGGTCACGTGACGTTGGAACGCTCGGCAAGACAAACACAACTTAACGCAATCGGATCTCCGCGCACGGCGACTGACAGACAGGTCGTCGTCGCGACCTTATTCCTTGGGACCAGATTTTTCGTGAACCTCGATGGCTTTCTCGAGGATTCCCACGATTAGCGCGTTGAGCGATGCCTTGTCGTCCTTGGCCCAGCTCGCCAACTGTTCGTGCAGTACCGGCGGCATGCGAATTTGAAAATGGACAACCGTCTCAGGCATTGAAGCATCTCCCATCAAACTCAGTAAGGAACCCGGAGCAGGAGTTTTTCTGTCGGGAACCGAGCCGTCATTCCGCCCAGGATAGGCGAACTTGCGGCATGCACCTACATTGTACATGACGCCGCGCGCGAACTTTCATTATTTTCTCGGAAATGATACGGTTTGATAGGAGATTCTCGTCAGGAAATTCTTCTCCGCATTCAAGATGAGTCAAATCGGTCATCGCTCTGATCAGCTTGAAGCGTCTTGATGATCCGGGTTGAAGTGCCCACCAATGCGAGAATGGCTTCATGATCTTGCCAGACGAAGGAATGGATCGGCCCTCGCGCTTGCGGCATCATGATCGTTCCTTGACGCGATGCAATGAGGCCGAGGCCAGCGCGCGACGGCCGCGACGAACCGAGCTCCTGGGCTGCGACATGACTGAGCCAACGCAAGAGACCGAATCCGATCACCTGGTCCGAGAATTCGTTTCCCACTGGGGGCTCATGGCCCGGGCCTGGGGGATCAACTCGACAATGGGTGAGTTGTTCGCGCTGCTTTATATCACGGGCGCCGAATGGACGGCCGAGGATCTGCGGGTCTGGCTGGGCGTCTCACGCGGCAACGTCAGCATGAACCTGCGCGAGCTCCTGGCGTGGGGTGTCGTGCACAAAATTCACCGCACGGGGAAGCGCCGTGAACTCTTCCGCGCCGAGGCCGACGTCTGGACTCTCTTCCGCAAGATCTTGACCGAGCGGAAACGACGGGAGCTCGATCCCAGCCTGCGTGTGCTCGACCGGCACTTGACCTGGCCGAAAAAGACCCCGCGCTCGAAGCACTGAAGGGACGAATCGAACCGCTGCGCACGTTTTTTTCGGCTCATCGACTCGCTGGCGATCGAACTTCTCTCGTCCCCCTCGGGCGACCTGGTCGATTTCAACCGGGCGGCCGGCAACGACTCGCCACCCGGCGATTGAGATCGCCGGGCCTCACTCGCGGCCGTCGTTCCCCGAATTGCCGACGGGTGATGGAACGGCCATTCTTTTTCGTCTAAACTAAGAGATCAGCGAGCGCGCGACTGGTTTTCCGTCGCGAGCGAGCCTCCGGGGCGGGTCGAGCTGTTTTTCACAGTGCGGAGTTCGGACATGAGTGGTGCGGCGACGGAACAGTATTCTCCCGGCCTGGAAGGTGTGATCGCGAGCGAGACGGCCATCGCCAACATCGAGGGGAAAGACGGAGCCGGCGGGCTCGAATACCGCGGCTACCGGATCGAAGATCTCGCCGGCCACGTTTCCTACGAGGAAACAGCCTTCCTCCTCCTGCACGGCGATCTCCCCAATGCCGCGCAGCTTCGCGAGTTCGATGGCCGCTTGCGCGCGCACGGTCGATCCCGGCCGCACTCATCGATCTGTACGCGCGGATTCCTCGCAACATCCATCCAATGGACGTCTTGCGCAGCTCGGTGAGCGTTCTCGCCCATTTTGATCCCGACGTGAACGCGCCGCCGACGAACCATGCCGCCAACGTGCGAAAAGCCGAGCGCATGGTCGCCCAGATGGCAACGGCCGTGGCTTACCGGGAGCGGATCGTCAACGAGATGCCCGTGATCCCGCCCCGCGACGATCTCGATCACGCAGCCAATTTCTGAACATGGTCAACGGCAAGATTCCATCCGAGGTCATGCGTAAAGCGTTTGACCTCTCGATGATCCTCTACACCGAGCACGAGCTCAACGCATCGACGTTTTCGGCCCGCGTGACCGTCTCGACCTTATCCGACATTTATTCGGGAATCGTCGCGGCGATTGGCACCTTGAAGGGTCCGCTGCACGGCGGGGCCAACGAGGAAGCGTGGAAGGTGCTGGAAAAAGTGGGCTCGCCCGAGAACGCCGAAAAGTGGATCCAGGACGCCCTGGCCCGCAAGGAGCGAATCATGGGGTTCGGCCACCGCGTTTACAAGACGGGCGACCCACGCGCCTCGATCCTCAAGAAGTATTGCATCGAGCTGGCGAAAGAGGTCAACGACGATCGCTGGGAACGAATCGCCGAACCGATCGAAAAAGCCGTGACGACCCAGAAGCTGCTGCCGCCCAACGTCGACTGGCCGAGCGCGCGGCTTTATCACTACATGGGCCTCGACATTGACCTCTATACCCCGATCTTCGCCATGGCCCGCGTGGCGGGCTGGGCGGCCCATATCATCGAGCAGCTCGACCATAACCGGCTGATGCGGCCGAGAGCCATTTATGTCGGACCGCCGCACCGCGAGGTTAAACCCGTCGAGGCACGTTGATCGCGCGAACGGCTCGGCTCGGCTCCATTCCACGGTTGTGATCGAAACGCGTATGGGGCGAAAAGAACCAGGTCCTCGAACCTCGGCTGATTGGCCGCTGTTCGAGGACCTGGCAGTGATGTCTGGACTGTCTCAACCTCGGCGCCCGGTCAGGCGCCGATCATCCGGCAAAACCCGATGGCCGCTCAGCCCCCGCTATCGGCGTCATCCTCGGCCTTCTTGGCCGCCGCCTTTTTCGAGCTACTCTTGGCCTTGGCCTTGGGTTTTTCGGTATCGTCCATGTCGGAGTCGGCGGCCGGTGCGGGCTTGGTGGTGTCAATCGCGGGCTTGGACCCGATCGGCTCGGTGGCGCGCCGCGGGGCCGTCAGACGCCGCATCGAGCTGGTATCGACCGACTCGGTTCGGCCATGCATCGGGGCGTTCATGTCATAGCCGAGGAACGCCAGCAACCGCTCGATCGTCATCGGCCGGATGCCGTTCAAGCGTGCTTCCTTGATCTTCTCGCCGACACGCTTGTTCAAGGCTTCTTGCGCGACCTCGACGCTGGCATTCTTGGGTGCATACGTATCACGCAGCGGCATACGATCGTCGGTGATGTACCAGTCAATCCGAGGCGTGAGCGTCGCCGGTCTCTTTTCCGAGATCTTGCGGGGGCAGGTCGAAATCGACGGTGCCGCCGGCCTCTTCGATCATCCGCTTGAGCTCGGCACGGTCGTCCCGGCCGTCGCGGTTGACGTCGATCTTGCCGACCAAGGCGAACCGCATCGGCTGGTTGGGCGACCAGGCGGCCGAGTAGACGATGTCGCCCACGCGGATCGGGTCGACCGCGCTGTAGGTCTTGATGATCCGGGCCGAGCTGAACTGGTCGCCGATCGAGGTGAGCTCGATATTTCCCTTGGGCTTCTCGGTCGGGATGCCCGGCGACTGCGCATCGAAGATCGTCATCTTCATCTGGGGGCGAGCACCCTGGCGGCGGGTGAGATTGACCGAGACCTCGTGCCGCTCGTAATCGACATAAGTTACGTGGCCGTCGGGCCGATCGAGGATCAGCTCTTTCTTTTCAAGCTGGTCGCGCTGCTCGCGAATGATCGTGGTCAAAGTCTCGCGCTGGCGGCCGAAATCTTCCTCTTGCTGCTTGATCTTGGTCGTCTTTGTTGGCGATTTCGGTCGCATGCTTGTCGTTGGCCGCCTGCAGCTCGCCGACCTTGGTGATCAAAATCTGCCGCTCCTCTTCGTGCTTGTTCTGCTCGGCGAGCACGTCGGCCTGGCTCTTCTCGGCGGCCTTGGTCTGAACGTCAACCTGTTGCTTGGCGACGCTCGTCGACGACTCGAGGCTCTTTCGCAAGTTGATATAATTGAGCGACAGCTCGGTGCTCAGGAGCGTCAGGTTCTCCATCAAGTCGGCGATCCGGTCGATCGAGGAGATGTAGGTCTTGTTGGGCTCGCTGTGAAACGATGCGACAATTCTCTGCACGTTCTGCTTGGCGTCTTCGAGCTCGGTTCCCTGGGCCCCTTCGGCCTGGGCCTTCGACACGGCCGTGTTGACCGTGTTGATCATGCCATCGAGCCGCTGATCGATCTTCTTGAAGTGCGCGGTGATCTCTTCCTTGGCCTGATCGTACTCGGCGGCCTTGGTCCCGACTTTCTGGCGAACGTCTTCATATTGCGTGACGGCCAGGCTCTGCGCCTTTCTTGGCCGTATTGAGATCATCTTCCGACTTGGACAACCTGGCCTCGGCCGTCGAGTAGGCCGAGTACAAGAAGTAGGACGTGACGGTCAAAATGACCGTCAACGCGATGAACGCCGCGACGGCGATCTTGAGACCTTGCGACTCGTTGGCTGCGGCCATGGATGGTTACTCCCCCCGAGCGGAGCGGTAGCGACCTGCTCATGCAATCCGCCGGTTTGCTGATAATATGTCACATGCGAGAGGAAACGACGGAACAGCCGACGAAATTCACCCGCGACGGAATCGTCACGGATCGCTTCATCGGGAGAACCGGTCCGGTGCATCTGATTGTAAGATGAGCCGCGACCGGGGTCAAATCGTCGAAACGCGGCCGGAAAGCCGACGCGCGGGCCAGGCCAATCGAGGAATGTTGCTGGCCGAGCCTTGGCTTGACGACGTCGGTGATCCGCCACGCATTCTTGCCTCTTCACCCTGTTGGATGCACGGCCGCGTAGAATGGTTCCATCCACTGGACCGTCATGACGAGAGGAACACCCGAGTGTCGCCCATTCGCCCCACTCTTTACATCCTTGACGCCTTCAACCTGATCTTTCAGGTATTTCACGCGATTCCCGAGATGACGGGCCCGGCCGGTCAGCCGACCCAGGCCATCTTCGGGATCTATCGCGACCTCTTGAATCTCGTGCGCGACCGCAAGCCCGACTATGTGGCCGCCGCCTTCGACGGGCCGGCCGCGTCTTTCGATCGGACATCTATGAAGACTACAAGGCCAATCGCAAGGAGATGCCCGTCGACCTGGTGCCGCAGATTCCGGTGATTCGCCGGGTTTTCGAGGGATTCCGGATCCCCGTCCTGATCGAGCCCGGTATCGAGGCCGACGACATCATCGCAACCCTCGCCCGCGCGGCCGAGAAGCGCGGCCTCGACGTGTTCATCGTCACGGCCGACAAGGACGCACGGCAATTGATCAGCGACCAGATCCGCGTGCTCAACCTCCGCAAGAACAAGGTCATGGATGCGGCCGAGCTCGAAAAGGAATGGGGCATCCGGCCCGAACAGGTCGTCGACTTCCTGGCGCTCACCGGCGATACGGTCGACAACGTGCCGGGCGTGCCGGGCGTCGGCGAGGGCTTTGCCTCGACGTTTCTCAAGCAGTTTGGAACCCTCGATCGTCTGCTCGAAAATATCAGCCAGGTGAAGGGACCCAAGAAGCAGCAAAGCCTGCGCGAGCACGCCGACACCGCGCGTCGCGCCCGCCAGCTCGTCACGCTTCGCGACGACGTGCCCCTGAATCTCGACTGGGACGCACTCAAGATCCAGTCGCCCGACGTCGACCTGCTCAAGGTTCTCTGCACCGAATGCGGCTTTCACCGGTTTCGCGACGAGCTGGCAGCGCAGCAGGGCGAGGCCAAGGGTCGAGCTCAGGGTCAAGGTCAGGGCCAGGGACAATTGCCGCTCAAAGAAGAACCCAAGTGGCAGGCGACGTACCACACAGTTGATACGCCGAGCCAGGTTCGACGCAGTTCCTGAGCGCTGCTCCGCGCCCAACCGCGGTTTTGCTTCGACACCGAAACGACGTCGATCGATCCGCTGCGGGCCGATCTGGTCGGACTCTCGTTTTGCTGGCAGGCGGGAGAGGCGTACTATCTGCCCGTTCGCGGGCCGGCCGGTTCGTGCTTGCTCGACCCGGCCAGCACGCTCGACGGCCCTGCGGCCGATTCTGGCCGACCCGCGAATCGAAAAGGTCGGCCAGAACATCAAGTACGACATCCTGGCACTCGAACGTGCGGGCGTCGCCGTCGGCGGCCCACTCACCGACACGATGGTGCTGAGCTACCTGCTCGAAAGCGGCGAGCGCAACCACAACCTCGATCAATTATCCCAGCGCCTGCTCGACCACACGATGATTCCGATCACCGACCTGATCGGCAAAGGGAAAAACCAGCTCCGGATGGATGAGGTCGCCGTTGCGAAGGTCGCCGAATACGCGGGCGAGGATGCCGACGCAACCTGGCGGATCGAATCGATGCTTTCGGCGAAGGTGCGCGAACAGGGTCTCTGGGATCTCTACGCCGATCTCGAGCGGCCGTTGATTGCCGTGCTCGGCGCGCATGGAGAAGGCCGGCGTGAGCGTCGATATCGATCGGCTCAAGCAACTTTCGGGCGAATTCGCCGAACGAATCACCACGATCGAGACCGAGGCGTTCACGCTGGCCGGCCGCACATTCAACATCAACTCCGGCCCGCAGCTCCGCCAGGTGCTCTTCGACGAGATGAAACTGCCGTCGTCGCAGAAAACGCCAGGGGGCGAGCAGAGCACGGCCCAGGACGTCCTCGAAGAGCTGGCCGTCAAGCACCGCTTTCCCGCCCTGCTCTTGCAACATCGCCAGCTCTCGAAGCTCAAGAGCACCTATCTCGACGCCCTCCCGACGCTCGTTCATCCCGACGACGGCCGAATCCACGCGTCGTTCAACCAGAGCGTGGCCGCCACCGGGTCGATTGAGCTCGAGCGACCCCAACTTGCAGAACATCCCGGTGCGCACCCAGGACGGCCGCCAGATCCGCCAGGCTTTCATCGCCGGCAAGCCCGGCTGGAAACTCCTGACGGCCGATTATTCCCAGATCGAGCTCCGCATCCTGGCGCATTATTCCGATGATCCCGCCTTGTGCCGGGCGTTCGCCGAGAACCGCGATATTCACAAATCCGTGGCCGCGCAGGATCTTCCATGTCGACGAGAACGCCGTCGACGACGCGATGCGCCGCGTTGCCAAGACGGTGAATTTCGGCGTCGTTTATGGTCTTTCCGCCTATGGGCTGGCCAGCCGCCTGGGGATTCCGCAGTCGGAGGCGGCGGCCTTCATCGAAGCCTATTTCCGCGAATACGCCGGGAGTCGACCGGTTCATCACGACGGTTCTGGAAGGAGCGCAGAAGGCCGGGCGCGTCGACACGATTCTCGGCCGCCGGCGGCCGATCAACGGGATCAAGTCGACGACCGGCCGGTCGCGCAATCTGGCCGAGCGCACGGCCATCAACACCGTCATCCAGGGGTCGGCGGCCGACCTGATCAAGCGAGCCATGATCCGGCTCGACCAGAGTCTGACGGAAGCAAGGATTCGAGGCCCGGATGCTCCTGCAGATTCACGACGAGCTGGTTTTCGAAGCGCCCGCGGCCGAGATACCCGGACTGGCGGCCCTGGTTCGTCGCATCATGACATCGGCTCTTCGATTGAAGGTCCCACTCGATGTCGACATCGCGGCCGGTGACAACTGGCTCGACGTTGAAACGATCGCGGAAACGACCGACAATCAATAATTGGGCTGGAATGGCCGAAAATACCTTCGTGGCGAATGGCCGTTGCGAATGCTGGCCAACGCATTTTTGAGACGTTCGCGCGAAGAGCCATTGCAGGACGCGGTTTGATAGCGTATAAATTGCATAACGATCGACACCGATCTGCTCGAACATCCTAGTTACCCTTCATCACGCATGTCCTCCTCTCCCTCGGTTCCTCCGAAACTTCGAGAAGCCCAGGATGAGTGACGACGGCTAGAACAACTTCAGGAACCCACCTGGTTAACGAATTGACCGCGCCGTGTGTTTGCGTCGTCGTGCCGCCTGCACTTTCTTTTCGATTATCATGGTCTTCGCCGGTGCACTCCGCGGTGAAAGACCAGGCGGCTGAATAAGTGATGATGTTTACGGTAGTGTCGTGGGATCGTCCTGTTGGGTCGCGGGGCGATGCCGCTCGGTGACCGTAGCGATGATTCCAGATCCGCGGTCGATGAGATCCCGCGGACGCTTTGCGATTCAAGGGAGCTTCCCTTTGATGAGTTCTCCTCAGCCGAAACGGGTGCCGCAGCAGCCGCGCGGCGCTTTCGTCGTGGCTGCGTGCCGGTGATCGGGCTGATCGGCGACATTGGCGCGGGCAAGAGTGAGCTGGCCCGGGCATTTCGAGAGCGTGGTGCCGTCGTGATCGATGCCGACGCCGTGGGACATGAACTGTTGAGTGAGCCACACGTGCGCGACCAGATTGTCGAGCGTTTCGGAACAGCCGTCCTTGGCACGGCGTCGCCGCGGCCGGCGGCGGCGGCCCCCGCCATCGATCGCCGCGCCCTGGGTGCGATCGTTTTTCGTGATGCGGACGCCCTGCGCGACCTCGAATCGATCATTCATCCGCCGATGCGCCGCGTGTTTGAATCGACCATCGAGCGCCAGGCTGCCGGCGATTTTGCTGGCGATGCCCGCTGCATCGTGCTCGACGCGGCGATCTTGCTCGAGGCCGGCTGGGACGATCTTTGCGATCGCGTCGTCTATGTCGCGGCGCCGCTGGCCGATCGTCTCGAGCGGGTCGCGAGCCAGCGCGGCTGGACGCCGGGCGTTCTTCTGGCTCGCGAAGCTGCGCAGTGGGCCGCCGAGAGCAAGCGTGCACGTGCCGATCTGGTCATTGAAAACGATGCGGAACCGACGCTCTGGCCGGCGCAGGTCGACCGCGTCCTTGCGCTCTTCCCGGGCGTCGGCCGCGCGGCGATCGAGACATCGAGCCGTTCATGAGACGACTAGCATTAAACAAACAGAGGTTTGCGATCATTTTGGTTCGACTGAGAGGCCGTGGCGAGTCGGGCCGCCCGAACGTGCCGTTCGCCCGCTCGGAATTGATCTTCAGTGCTGAATGACATCACCCGGGTCTTGTCCTTGCCGGCCGCGCCGCGTATCGAGCCCGGCCCACGTCTCGGGGCTCAAGAGTTGACTGTTTTACGCTTGAACAGGAGAATGGAACGCCATGGCCAACGAGACTCGTCCACGCCGGGAGCCAACCGGCACGTCCCGCATTCGCAAGACGGCCTGCGCCCCTGCGTCTTCCGCGGGGACGACTCGGCCGGCCCGCCGGCGGGACCGCTTTCGTCTTATTCCAAGGCCGGCGACCAGTCGCCGGGCGGCGGCGACAAGCCGTCGCGCGATCGGCAGGATCGCGAGCCGTACCGCGAGGAAGGACCCGCGGATCGCGAGCCGATCCGGTTCATCCGCCAGCGCGACCGCGAGCCCGTCCGCGAGCCGATCGTCGAGCGCGAGCCCGGTCTGTCGGTTCGCGAACGCCTCGCCCGCGACCGCGCCGAGCGCGAGGGGCGGCGCCCGTTCATCACGACGGCATCCCGATGGCTCGCGACCGCGACCGCGACCGTGGCGGTGACCGTGATCGTGAACGAGAGCGTGACCTGACGCCGCTGTTGCGCGAGCGAACGCGTGAGCACGATAACAGCGGCCAGGGCTCGCCGACAGCGGCGGTGCCGGCCTATCGCGAGCGGCCCGATCGCGAAATGCCCTACTTGCCCGCCCGCGACCGGGCCGAGTACATGCCCCCCACGCGCCCTGAGCGGTCCGCCCCGGTCCCGGCGCCGCCGGCCCCTCTTATCCGGACTGCGCCGGCCGAATTGCCCGAAGGCGAAGAAGACATCTTCGGCGACGCCGCGCTGCACGACCGTTACGAAGACATCAAGCGCGGTGAGATTCATCTCACCGAGCTCCAGAAAATGACGATGCCCCAGTTGATTCGCACGGCGAAGACCGAGGGGATCGTCGACTACATGGGCCTCAAGAAGCAGGACCTGATCTTCAAGATCCTCAAAGAACGGGTCAAGCAGAACGGCCTGATGTACGGCGAAGGGACGCTCGAGGTCCTTCCCGACGGCTTCGGCTTCTTGCGGAGCCCCGATTACAACTACCTCCCCTGCCCCGACGATATCTACGTCTCGCCCAGCCAGATTCGCCGTTTCGGCTTGAAAACCGGCGCGATCGTCTCGGGCCAGATCCGGCCCCCCAAGGAAAACGAGCGCTATTTCGCGCTTTTGCGGGTCGAGGCGATCAATTTTGAAGATCCCGACAAGCTCAGCGAAAAGGTTGGCTTCGACGACTTGACGCCCTTGCATCCTCAGGGGCGCATCAAGCTCGAGACGACTCCTGACGAGATCAACATGCGGGTCGTCGATCTGGTCACGCCGCTCGGCTTCGGCCAGCGCGGCGTGATTGTCGCCCCGCCGCGCACGGGTAAGACCATCCTGCTTACAGCACATCGCCAACAGCATCCTGACGAACCATCCCGAAGCCTACGTCATGGTGCTGTTGATCGACGAGCGTCCCGAGGAAGTGACCGACATGGAGCGCTCGGTCAAGGGACCGACCGCCGAGGTGATCAGCTCGACCTTCGACGAGCCGGCCTCGCGCCACATTCAGGTGGCCGAGATGGTCATCGAAAAGGCCAAGCGGATGGTCGAGTTCGGCAAGGACGTCGTGATCTTGCTCGACTCGATCACCCGGCTGGCGCGAGCCTATAACTCGGAGGCACCGCACTCGGGCAAGATCTTGACCGGCGGCATCGATGCCTCGGCACTTCAGAAGCCCAAGCGGTTTTTCGGCGCGGCCCGCAAGATCGAAGAAGCCGGCAGCCTGACGATCCTCGCGACGGCCCTGGTTGACACCGGCAGCCGCATGGACGACGTGATCTTCGAGGAGTTCAAGGGGACCGGCAACATGGAGCTCCACCTCGAGCGGCGGCTGGTCGACAAGCGGATCTGGCCGGCGATCGACGTCAATCGCTCGGGAACCGCGCCGCGAAGAGTTGCTCATGGATGCCGAGGAGCTGCGCCGCGTCTGGATTCTTCGCCGGGTGTTGAATGACATGAACCCCGTCGAAGCGATGGAACTCTTGACCGGCCGAATGCGCAAGACCAAGGCCAATGCCGAGTTCCTCACGAGCATGAACTTGACCTGACCTGATTTGATCGGATCGAGTCGAACGCCATGTCTGACTATATCGGAGACTTTTCGCCCCCGAGCGGCCGGTTCGCCATCGTCGCGGGACGTTTCAATGGCCTGGTGACCGAGTCGCTCCTGGCGGGATGCAAAGACGCGTTCGGAGCGCCACGGCGTCGCGGCCGACCTGCTCGACGTGGCCTGGGTGCCTGGCTCGTTTGAAATCCCGCTCGTGGCCCGCAAGCTTGCGGCGACGGGCCGCTATGCGGCCGTCGTTTGCCTTGGCTGCGTCATCCGCGGCGAGACTGCGCACTTCGATCATGTCGCCGGGCAAGCGGCGGCCGGCGTCATGCAGGCGTCGCTGGCGACCGGTGTGCCCGTGATCTTTGGTATCCTGACGACCGATTCGGTCGAACAGGCACTCAATCGCGCCGGCCTCAAGGGCGGAAACAAGGGAGCCGATGCGGCCCTGGCCGCGATCGAGATGGTGAACCTGCTTCGGCGCATCGAAGCGTAATTTCGCATTCACGCCGTCGATCGAGCCGCCGGCGGTGAGGTGAAGGGAGCCGCCAGCATGACGTCGCAAACGTTACTGCCACAAGTTTTCTGGTTTCGGATGTCGGCCCCGTGCGCGCGCATTGAAGCGATCCCACGCACCGATCAACCGGGTCGCCTGCTCGACCTTCCCGAGTCGTGTGAGCTTCCGGACTGGGCGCCTCTGCAAGGGGCCGAAGCCTGGCGCGGGTGCGCGTCGGATGGAACGCCCGGGGTCTCGGCGTCACCGTGATCGCAAGCGGCATTTCGGACCGGCAGATGCAGGTTGACCGCCTTGAAGGCTTCGCGTTCGCCAATTTCTGGGTCGATACCCGCGACACGCGCAACGTCAGCCGGGCGACACGCTTTTGCCATCGATTCGAAGCCAGGCTGAAGCTCGGCAAGAATCGCACGCTTACGGCCGAGATTTCGCAGGCTTCCATCCCCCGCGCACAGGCGGACGCACCGATCAAGCGATCGCAAGTCTTCGAGTCGCGCGCCGAGCTGAGCAAATCGGGGTGGGTGCTCGAGCTTTTTTGCCCGCGCAGGCGTTGAACGGATTTGATCCCGATACCAACCGCCGGCTGGGATTCGCTTATCAGATCGGCGACCATGTGCACGACGATCAATACCTCAGCGTGGGTCGCGAGTTCCCGGTATTCGAGAATCCGAGCCTCTGGACGACGCTCGAGCTCGCGCGATTGAAGATTGACTGGTCGCCCAAAATCACAAGTCTCCGATCGATTTTCCGACGTATTTCGCAAAACGCGGGAACAAAATGATGCCCCGGCCCATTCTTGTTAAAGCGCTCTTGAGGGTGGTCGTTCCAGCCACCGACCGCTTGCCGGACCAGGGCCAAAGCCAATGCGCAGCCTTTCATCGACCACGCTTCGTTTTTTGGGCACACTTTATAGCGAGGGCACGCTCGACGGATACTCCGATCGTGACTTGCTCGAGCGATTGAGCGGCCCCCCTCTGCCAGGCGACTGCACAGTCAGGGACCTGGCGTTTGCTACGCTCGTCAAACGGCACGGGCAGGTCGTGTGGCGTGTCTGTCGGTCGCTTGCCCTCGGTGACCAAGACGCCGAAGACACATTTCAGACGACGTTCATGGTTCTTTTTGAAAAACGCGGGTCGCTACGCGTTGAGCGTAGTGTCGGCCCGTGGCTTTACGAGGTGGCGTACCGGCTTGCGATGAACGCGCGAGCCACCGCGCTGCGTCGCCGCGTCATCGAGCAAGCCGCCAGGTCGACGTCTGTATTAAATTACAAGAGTTCAGATGTCAATCACAACGAACACTCGATAGACCGCGATGATGCCGTGGTGTGGCTGCACCAAGAGATTCGCCGACTGCCAGTGCGTCTCCAAGTCGTGATTTTGCTCTGTGACATGGAGAAAACGACGTATCAGGAGGCCGCGATCCGCTTGGGGATCCCGATAGGAACCGTACAGAGCCGTTTAGCTCGCGCGCGATCGGCTTCGCCGGCGACTCGCGAAGACCCGAGCGAACGGTCAAGTGAAGCTCGGCGATGCGGATCTCTTGTTTATGTTGACCACCGGCTCAACGATCGTGCCGCCTGCGCCGCGCTCGCTCGTGGAGTCTACGTGCCGTTTAGTCGATCCCTTCCATAAACTCCTGGGAAGCGATTCGCCCCAGATTTTAGGCGACGCGGCCCGATGGTCCAGGCCAATTTTGAAGTCTGCACCGTTGTCCGGTCGAACGGCCCACACCGTGGTGGCGGCCGCGGCACTGGTGCTCGGCAGTTCGCAGTTACTGGAGAGGCCCATCGACGGCCAACCCGGCCAGGGCCAGGGTCAGCGCACGCCAACCGCGGCGGTCGACGATGTGACGAGCCGAGGATCCGCGGCCCAGTTACCGGCATCTCTCTCAAAGAAAGCGGTTGTCGAACTCACGTTGCGTGAGATGACGGCCGCAGCAGGCTTTGCCACGGCGCTGCTTTACGTCCTCGACGAAAACGGTAAGCGGATTCCTGAAAAGGCCGACGATCCGACCAGCCCGTCAAAGGAACGGGCAACTCCGCTACCATGGGCCGTGGTGCTCGGAGTCGTCGATCACCGTGCCATCGAGAAGACGCTCCTCGATGGCAAACCGATGTGGCATGCCGCGGCCGAGCATTTTTATCGTCGCGTCGAACTGGAACGGCAGGAGCGCTCGGCCAATGACGGCTGGTCGCGCTGGGCGGCCGTCGATCCGGAGCCAAGCACGCGCATCCTCGATAATCTGCCCGAAGTCAGTTACGAGAAAGTCGCCGAGGAGGTGCGTATCCCGTCGCTTGTGGATTCTCTGCCTTCGCTCAAGAAAGGGGCCTGGGCGGGCATCGACGCTACCCACTTTGTGTCGGCGAAACCTGGGAAAGAGGTTCGTGCGCCGGCCGAACCGAAGACCGGTCGCCGCGAGTCAAGCAAGCGGAGTTTGGTTCTGCCCGAATACCTTATGGTCCGCCAGTTTGATTTCACAGTCGAGCGCGGCCGCACGTATCGCTATCGTGCTCGGCTCGTGCTCGACGACGCCCGCGCTCGAAGAAGGGAAGTTCAATCACCCTGGAGCGCGCCGACTGTGCCCGTTACGGTTCCCTGAATGGCCGACGGCGATTGACGGCTCAGTTCTCGAATCCGGGCTCGGCGGCGGGCGCGGACGGCGTGCGTGCCGCTACGAGTCGCCCGGATTGATCGCCGCGGCTTGCCGTGAGGGTCACGCGATGCCACGAGCGCCAGGCGCGGTCGAGCTCGCGCACATTGGCGAGCTGATAGTGGATGCGCGTGGCCGCGTCCCAGCCATCCTTGAGGCCGTCTCGCACAAAGCGCAAGAAACGCGGGCGGCCGCCCATTTCAATAAGGAACCGCGAGATCGAATACCCCTGACCGTAGAAACCCATCAGGTCTTTGGGATAGTCTTCGATCACGAACAATCGCGTGAGGGGGACCTCGCCGCGCCGGGCGAGCAGGTCGATGGCGATCTGGTCGTGCCGATTTCGCTCGCGCTCGTCTTCGCTCAGGAGTGACGCCCCTTCGTCGGCCCAGCGGGGCATCGGGCCGCCGAAATAACTGGCGAAAACGGTGTGCGTGACCTCGTGCGGAATGGCCGACGCCAGGATCCGCTCGAGGCGGCCTTCAACGGTCATGTTCTGGTCGGTCACGCGCCCCTGGTTGAAGCCGAACGAGGTCATTCCGCCGGCTTCGCCCTGCGTCAGCTTGACGCGGGTCGGACAGGGCGTGCTCCACGCGGCCAGTTCCTTGCCAAGCCAGGCCCGGGCGATGGTGACCCGGCTCGCCTCGGCTTGCTGGGCCACTCGTTCGGCGATTTCGCGCGTGGGCGCTTCGACGTGGAAATTGGTCGAGCGGAACGAAGCACCCATGAGGAATGGGGCCAATACGACGGCCCAGCACCCACAACGCCGAAATGCCTGCGCAGGCACGCGACCACGAGCATCCATGCTCAAGTTCCCCCGTTGGCTTCCTGGCTTGTTCCTTCGCCGGCCGGAGACTCTAACAAAATCGAAACGGTGTGTCGCCCCGGTTTTCACGTTTGAATCGCGCGAGTCGCGGGCGCGGCTTTTTCGGGCGTGCCGGGTGCTCGATCCGAGAAATTCTTATGTGGCCACGGCCGGTGCAAGCGGAATGGCTCGAACTCGCGGCATCGTCGGGATTTTGGGCACGTGCGAACCACAAGCGCTCGTTCCGCTTATGACGCGGCAACGCGATCCTGGCGGCATTCGTTTTCGGAATGGCTGATCTTCGCTGGCCCGTTGATCCGATTCTTAGGCCATCGAGACGACGGATCGGGACACGGAGTGTTGGATTGGGCATGCTGAGCCCCTGACGTCCCGACATCGGTTCTGGACCGATCAACCGACCGACCGACCAGGCCGCGGGAGCAACCCGCGAATTAGAGATCGTGCTATCGAGCACAGGAACGCGTGGAGGAGGAATGACCATGGCGACCGCGCGACTACGCGTCTTTCCGCACCCCGAGGAAGACCACGACGATCTTTCGAACCCGTCGGTACCCATCAGGCTGAGCGAGCTTTATCCCTTGCTGGCGCAGGCGTATCGCGATAACTACGTATGGCTGCGTGACTTCGAGGATGATGAGCTGCTCGTGAGCAACGACCTTTACGAGGTCGTGCGCGCATTCTCGAACTGCCGGCCGTCGGCCTGAGCGTGGGGGCGGGGCTTGTCGCCGGGGTGGGAAAACCCTAGTGTGATACATTACGCGGGCGGGCACATCGCCCGCCGTACGCGATTCCTATTCCGGGAATTCGAGTGAGCGTGATGTCCCCAGAAAAGTCCCCGTGTTCTTCAGAAGACGCATTCACGCTCGAACGCCACGGCGATCTCACGGTCATCACCGCGAATCGGGCGTTTGAAAATATCGAGTTCGGACTGGAGGAGCAGGTCGCCGAGCTGGTCCTCAAGTCGGTGGCGCGGCAGGACAATCCGCTGATCGTGTTTGATCTCTCTCAGGTGGATAACTTCGCTTCGATGTTTCTGGCGCTGTTGATTCGCTGCTGGAAACTCGCGTTATCACGGGGGGGAACCATGGTGCTCGCCGGGGTAACGGACCGCGCGCGTGAGCTCTTGCGCGTGACCGGCCTCGACATCGTTTGGCCCATCTATGACTCGAAGCGTGAGGCTATGGAAGCGCTACTGCTCGACTGAGGTGCTCGCCGGGTAGAGCGCGGATTGCGCGAGGCGGCCCGCAGGTGTCGAGCCTCGTCTCGAATGACCGCTCGGCGGTCGCGGCGACGTCGAGCGAACTACGAGGTCTGTTTGCGGCAGCCGTTGACAGGCTCATCGGCGAGCCGGATGATAAATTAACAAAAGATTAGGGTCGAGCGAGCGACTCGTTCCTGGTTGTCTTCAAGAGACCTCGTCCTCGTTCCGCCGGAGCGGAGCAAACATGGGCATTTACGACCGCGAATATTATCGTGGCGAAACCGGCGGCTCCGGCTGGTTCGGCACTGTACCGCCGGTGTGCAAAGCGATCATCGCGATCAACGTCGTGGTGTTCCTGTTCGAGCAGCTCGGGAAGGTCGATCTTGCCGAGACCTTCGCGGCCTCGCCCGAGAGCGTGTTGCATCATTACCGGGTCTGGCAGCTCTTGACCGCGACCTTTCTGCACGTCGGTCCGATGCATGTGCTCATGAACATGTGGCTGTTCTGGATCGTCGGCCGTGAGATGGAACAACTCTACGGCAGCCGCGATTTCCTGGCATTTTATCTTTCGGCCGCCGTTGTCAGCACGCTGACCTGGGTCCTCGTCGCGGGGGCGGCTAACTCTCATTCCCCGGTCCCGATGATGGGCGCGTCGGGGGCCGTCATGGGCACGATGATGCTCTACACGCTTTTTTTCCCCAGACGCGAGATGTTGTTTTTCTTCATTCCGATGCCGATCTGGCTGTTGACGGCGATTTACCTGGGATACCCGCTCTTTCCCGTCATCGCCGGCGGCTCCACAAACATCGCGATCGAATCTCACCTCGGGGGCGCGGGTTTCGCTTACCTGTTCAAAACGTTCGACTTGCGACTATCACGCTTTGCATCGGGCCGCTCGCTCAGGCCTGGCCTGCGCATTTCCTCGCCGGCGCCGCGCGAGAAAACACGCAGCCGCGCGCCGAATCCGTCACGCACGCCAGCCAGCGTCGGAACCGCAGCGAAGTCGGGTCAAGCTTCGGTCATTCCTGAAGAGCAGCTTGATGCCCGGCTCGATGAGGTGCTCGCCAAGATCGCGCGGGAAGGTCGATCCGGCCTCACTGAAGACGAGCAGCGCGTGCTCCAGGAAGCAAGCCGGCGGGCGCGCATTCGACGGAGTGACCGCATTTGACGGCCCACTTGTCCCAGATCCTCGTCCGCGACGCGACGGCCGCCGACCTTGACGCAATCGTCGAATTCAATCGCCGACTGGCCCTCGAGACCGAGCACAAGGTTCTCGACACGGCCGTGCTGACCGCGGGAGTCAGCCGCGCACTCGGCGACGCCGATCGGCTTCGATACTGGGTCGCTCAGCGCGATGATTCCGGGCCGGTGATCGGTCAAGCCGCCGTGACGCGCGAATGGAGCGACTGGCGCAACGGATGGATCTGGTGGTTTCAAAGCGTTTACGTCGCTTCCAGCCATCGCTCGCAGGGCGTCTTCCGCTCGCTCTATCGGCATATCCGAAAAACCGCCGTCGAAAGCGACGATGTGCTCGGCCTGCGGCTCTACGTCGAGAACGCCAACCATGCCGCGCAACAAACCTACCAGGCACTCGGAATGAAGCCGGCGGGCTACTCGGTATTTGAAGAGCACTGGATCGGCCGCGATAAGCCGGGCTGACGTATCGCACGCACACCCCGACGGCCAGCGAGAACTCGGCTATCGCGGCTCATGGGTTATTTTGAGTCGGGCGGCACGGTTGCCGGCGCGAGAGTCCGCCATCGATCGAGCAGCCGCGCGGCCGCGCCGGAATCGATCGCATCCGCTGTGAGCCTGGCACACTCGCGTAACGGGTGCTGACGGGCGACCCAGAGGGCCGCGGCGCTGTTGGCCACGATGTAGTCGCGCACAGCGCCCTTCTCGCCCGCGAGCGCGCCGGCAATTTTCGTGGCACTCTCGTCGGTGCTGCCGACCCGGATCGATGCCACCGTTTGCGCTTGCAGGCCGAAATCGGCGGGCGTCCAGTGGAGGTCGCGGACCGAGCAATCCTCGACAAGAAGCACGTGCGTCGGGCCGTCGAGCGTCACCTCGTCGAGGCCGCCGTGTCCGGTCACGACCGCCGCGCGTTGAAAATCAGACTGGCGCGACAGGACGTTGGCCATCAGCGACGCGTGCCGTTCATGCGGCACGCCAACGAGCTGATGAGTCGGCCGCGCCGGGTTACAAAGCGGTCCCACCAGATTGAAGATGGTGCGAAATGGCAACTGGCGGCGGACCGGGGCGAGCCGCACGAGGCCAGGGTGAAAACGCGGAGCGAACAGGAAGGTGATCCCGGCCTGAGCCAGGCACGTCCGCGCCATCGCGGGATCGACCTCGATCGCCAGGCCGAGAGCCGAGAGGACGTCTGAGCTGCCCGAGACACCCGATGCCGCGCGGTTCCCGTGTTTGGCCACCGGAACGCCGCAGGCGGCCACGACGATCGCCGCGGCCGTCGAGATATTCACGGTGTTCGCACCATCACCCCCCGTTCCGCACGTGTCGAGCAAGACGTCCGAGCCAGACTGGCTGTCCCAAACGATCATCCGCTCGCGCACAGCCGAGACGGCACCCTCGAGCTCATCACTCGTTTCCCCTTTGATCCGCAGGGCCGTGAGGAAAGCGGCGGCGCTGGCGTCGGTCGTCTGGCCATCGAGAAGCTGGGCGACGGCTTCGCGGCATTCGGCGGCCGTCAGATCGGCCCCGGCCACGAGTTTTTCGACGGCAGCGCTCGTGAGGTTGATCAAGGTAGTTGAACTTTGTGCTGTTCCATCACGCCGTTAGCGAGTCGGTCGAGGCTGAGAATCGATCGGATGTGGTCGGTGCGCTGGTTCAAGATCTTGACGGCCTGCTCGGCCGACTGAATGACCTCGCTATCGATGGCCGAGATGACATCCGCCGGCTTGACGATCCGGGCGAGCGGACTGGCGTCGTCAACCCCCAGAATCACGGCGCCCCGCCAGCTCTCAGGGATCGCAAACTGCTGTGCGATGGTCGGATTCAGCGTGGCGAGCTCAAGTCCCATCGCGTAGCTGGATTGCACCTCCGGACGGTCGGGACGGCGCAGGAGCCCCGAGGCGTCGACGCCCGGTCCCGCGGGCGAGCCCGCGACCTGAGCCACCGAGCGCTCGCGCTCACCGACGGTGACACGAAGCTTGACCTCGCGGCGATCCCGCCACACCACGACCTCGGCCGGCTCGCCCACCCGCGCCATCGAAACCATGTTGATCAGGTGGTTGAGATCATTGACCTCAACGCCGCCGAATCGGAGCACGACATCACCGGCGCGTAAACCGCCCTTGTCGGCCGGCGACGCCTCGCGTACGACGTCGATCCAGGCGCCCGTGGGCGCTCCATGCCGATCGCGTCGGCTTCCTCGGCCGTGAAGGCTTGATGGAGGTCGACGCCGAGCATGCCGCGCGTGACGCGGCCGTGTGCGATGAGCTCGTTCATGATCCAGCGCGCAAGATTGATTGGTATGCTGAAGCCGACCCCCTCGTTGCCGCCGCCATTCGACGCGATCGAATTGTTGATTCCGACGACCTCACCCTTCATATTCACGAGCGGCCCGCCTGAATTGCCGGGGTTGATCGCGGCATCCGTCTGGAGAAAGTCTTGATTCTCGACGTCGGGCAGCTCTTCCATGTGGCGGCCGCGTGCGCTGATGATGCCCTGGCTGACCGAGTGCATCAGGCCAAAGGGGCTTCCCAGCGCCATGACCCAACTGCCGACGCCGGCGTCGTCGCTGTTGCCCATGCGAGCTGAGGGGAGGTCGTCGCGGTCGAGCTTGAGGACGGCGATGTCGGCCTTGGCGTCGGTCCAGATCCGACCCGGGGGGATCGATCGGCCGTCGTGCAAGAAGACACGAATCTTGGCTGGCTTCGCGCCGTCGACCACGTGATGGTTTGTCAAAACGTAAAGACCGGGCGAGCGATCGCTCCGGACGATCACGCCCGATCCGGTCTCCTCGAAGTCGCGGGCCCGGCGCTTCTCGTCGCCTCGCGTTTTTTTCTGCGCGACGATATGCACGACCGACGGCGATACCGCCTTGGCCACGAGCTCAAATGTTCGGTCGACCTGCTTGAACTGCTCGTACTGTCTGGCAAGCAGCCCGTAAATCTCTTGATCGGCTGTCTTCTGGCGCGCCGCGGCGGCCGATTCGGCGACCGCTCGCACGGTTGATCCCTGCGCCAGAGGGAGGAGGCATGCTTGCGATCTGGGCCGAGACGTCCGGTCCGCCACGACCGAGAAAAACGCCCAGGACAATTCCCGCGGTCAGCGACGTCAAGGATACGATGACCGCCGAAGATCGAGACAGCATCAAGTCAACTCCACGCCCAGGGGCGGAATGATAGGCAGGAGCACTCGCTCGGTCGCTCGAGATCCGTCTCATTGCTCACGAGCCGTGCGCTCATAATATAACCCCGCGCCACGTGCCAAGTCAAAAAAGGTCGGATTACCCACAGGGCCTTTTCATTCTCGATCTGAAGCCGAATCTGGAAGGGCGAGACTCAGTCGAGCCTCTTCCGTTCGCCCACATTATGGCTCAGCTCGACGGAGTCTCGCTCTCCCAAGAGCCCCGGGAGGGCGAGCGTGGCCTGGTGAAAAGTTGGTCTTGGATCGACTTCCGAACGCATCGAGCGCAGGCCGATTCTGTTGCTCGGCTTCTTGTTGGAGTAACGCCTTGAGGCGGAATCTTCGGCTCGCCCGCCGCCTCAAGGCGGAACTCCAGCGGGCCACCGTTGGAGTTCCGGCTGTAGCCGGTCGGCTCTGGCTGATATCGTAAAAAGCCGCCTGAGGGCGGAACTCCAACAAAGGGCTGGCGCTTCCGATGCCGCGTGGTTCGTCAACGAAAGCGAAGTAAGCCCAACCTTTCAGCACGCCAGTTTCGTCCCCACGGGGAGAATGAAACAGCCCCGGGTTTGCCCAGGGCAGACGAAGTGCGGCGCTCTGTCGTCGCGTCGCACAAGGTTCGGGCCACGCTTCCGCGCTCGTGTGCCGCTGTTTGCTTGCCAATAAAAATGCCGTCGGTGGCAACCGGCGGCAATGAAGCGGAACTCGAGGGTGGTCTTCACGAACAGTGCAGCGGCTCGGCCGCGTCAGATTCCATCGGATCGAATCAGATCAACGGCCGGTCTCGCTGAAATCCATTTCGAAATCGCTGAGATTGATCTTGGAGTCGGCTTCGCCTTCCTCCGACTTTTCATAAACTTTCGCCCAGCGCTTCGAATCGGGCTCGAGCACGCGATTCTGACCGGCGCGTTCATTTTCGCGCTGGCAGTCGATGCACGTATTGGTATAGGGAAGCGCGTTTAAGCGCGCCTCGGAAATCTTGTTGCCGCAGAACTCGCAACGGCCATAGACGCCGGCACCAATGCGCTGGAGAGCGTGTTCGATCTGGCCTAATTCGCGGCTTTCAATCTCGACGAGCTGCGAGCAAATCTCGTCGTTGGCGGAATCGACAGCGGCATCGACATTATCGCCGACCGCGTTGAGCTCCGAGAAGCGCCGGAAGCTATCGAGGTCGCCGTTAAGGGCTTTTCGCAAGGCGTCGCGCCTTGCAATGAGCCTTGATGTCAGTCTTAGCAAGGCGTCTTTGCGGGCCATTGAACACCTCCTGGTGTACGTCTGCGCAAATCAAGAAGAGTCGGAATCGAACCGACAGACCCACAGGTTCAACATCTCCCAGTCGACTCGGGAATCGAAAGATCATTCAGCTCGAAATTGATGATGTCTCGAGCTGGGATACGTTGAGTCTTGGACGAGTTCGTCGTTCGTCGTATCGACACGATGGTAACGTAAACAAATCACTCCTGCCGACAGTCTCTAGCACATTATGCGCCATGGGCAAGTGACCGACTGCGAAACGCCACTCACCCCGAATACTACGTCACACAATGCCAAGGGGTTGCCAAAAAACCAAAAAAATTTTCGCGGCGGCAACGCTTCCACCTCTTAGACGCTCGAGCTGGTCAAAAGTTCCAAGGAATTGGCTTCGCGCCGGGTCGGCTGGGCAGAGCGTTCGCTGGTGTGTTGAAGCCGGCAGGAAGAGTCGGTGTCGTTGCGAATTCTTTTGCTGTTAACACTGCAAGGCATTATCAGAAAGCGATTTGCGCATCAAGGTGTCGGCCTGGATTGTCCTTTCGGAAAGCTGCTGGGCACGGTGTAATCGGCAATCACGGTCGGTTTCAATACGCCCTCCGCGTGCAGCAGATTTACAAAACGCACCTGCTTCGTGTCAAGATGGTAAATCCATTGTTCGATCATTTGGCCCTTCGACGCGGAATAGCTCACGCGGTCGGGTTTGCCACCCAGGCGCGCCCGCACCTCCTCGGCCGTCAAGCCGCGCAGCCCTGCCGGACGCGCGGGCAAGCTGGCGGCCGCAGTCGCCGGCGCGGGTGTCGGCGCGATCGCCTCAACCCACTCATTCTTGACTTTCTTGTAACCGCGCGTCCGGAAGGCTTCCGCGGTCTCTTTCGACGTCGGGTCGATCTTCCAGGCAATACGTAGTAATTCGACGGCCGTGGCACGATCTTGAAGCAATTCTTCGTAAAGAGTTCCTAACTCGACGGGCCCTTCAGCGTCGGTTGAGCTCAGGCGATCGCGCTGAACCTTGAGCCAATCACGCAGCAGCTCGAGCGCGCGATCGGGCTGCTGGAGCTTCTCTCGATAAGCGGCCGCGAGTGCCTTGACCTCGCTGAGCCGAAGGGTCCCCAGATCCTGGCGGGCGATCCTTGTCGCCGCGTCGAGCAACTGGCTGGCGAGCGCGGGCTTTTCGGGCAAGGTGGTCGGCGTTTGGTCGGCCAGGCTGATCGCGGCCTGAAAGTCGTTGGCGGCTTCCCGCTCGAAGAGTCGCGCGGTGGCATCGGCCCAGAGGCGGCGATCGAGTGCCCTGCGGATGGGCTCGGAAGCGTCGCGGTAGGCGTCGGCCGGGGTTGCGTTGTAACGTTCGAGGTGTCCGGCCAGGTTGGTGCGCGCGGCATCCTTATCGGTCGCGGCCGCGGGGAAAAAGGCTTCAATCTGCTGGATTAACGCTTTGAGGTCGCCCGCGGTCGTCGCCGCGTCGAGCTTGGCCCGTAGTGCGCGATGGCCGAGCGCCGAGGGCTCTGGCTCCGCCACGTGCCGCCGCCGCGCGTCTTCCGCGAGCGCCAGCCACTCGGTCGGCGCGTCGACGCCCAGCCGTTTCACGTCCGACTCGATACGGAGGGCCTCGCCTTCAAGGGTCTTGGCGCGTGCCAGGAGCGCGCTGTCCTTGAATTCGCGCGCCCGCCGCTCGGCCCAGCGCACCCAGGCCCGTCGCGTTTCAAAGTCATTCGCCGGCAGACTTTTGATTCCCCGTTCAAGGCGCTCAAGATCCGCGGCCACCGCCCTGAGATCAGTCACGTCGCATATCAAAGCGCCCCCCTCGCGCCGGAGCACGCCATGGACGACAACCGAGGAGATCCGCCCGGCCGAAGGGGGCCGGAGTCGCCGCGGAACCGCGAACGTGATCCCGGTGCGCTTCAGTTGCAGCTCGTCGGGCTCGGCGCCGTTGCGCAAGACATAATACTTGACGTGGTCGTCGACGATCACCTCGTGGCCGATCAGGTCGGTTCGCCGCTCGAGCTGATCGGGTTCGACGGGCACGGCATCGCGTGCCGCCTGCCCGAACGCCGGTCCCCAAAACGCGGCCATCGTCGCGACGCCAATCCCCAACATTATGACGGTGCCGAAGGCACGAGCCCAGGTCGTCATGGCTGCTTCTCCGTCGTGATCTCGGCGTCGCCGACACGCGGCCAGCCGACTGATTCAAGTGCCTTCGGATGCGTGATGAAGACCCCGCTATCAGGCTGGAAGCGAATCCACCAGGCGTCGTCCTCGAATTGAAATGATTCGAGTCTCGCACCGAAGACGACCCGGCTGTTCTTGCGCGGGGCGCGAGCTTGAACAACTGAAAGTCGCTGAAATCGATCATCGCGAACAGATCGGGCGTCGAAGTGCGGCCATCATTGAAATGCGCGGCGCTCCCCGATGGCAGGACGACGTAATCGATGAGGTAGCGCGATGCGCCATCGGTGCCCGGCTCGCTCTTGATCGTCGAATCGATCAAGACGGCGCGGCCTCTGTAGTACGTTTTGAACTTTGAGGCCCACTCGTCGTGACCCGTCCGTCCGGCCTCCTCGAGAATCTCTTCCAGGAGCCGGGGCGACTGGTCGACGAGAAGCGCGGCTTCGTCGGCCGCGTTGCGAATAACCTCGGCGTCGTCGACAGCGCCACCGAGTGCGTCCACGGCGGTCTTCGCCGCCGACAGGAGCTGGTTGGCCTTGTTGAAGTTCCCTTCCTCGAGCGCGGGAATGCCTTCAGATTTGCCACGCTCGGCGATGCGGGGATACTCGGCGCGAACATTCCGCCGGTACCGTAGTGCGACGGCCGACAGGATCAGCAAGGGAACGATGATCGAGACCGCCATGAGCGAAAGGTGCCTGCGGCGGGTGGCCTCGAGCCGGATCATGCGGGGACCGGGGGCCGCTTCGATCATCGGCCGGCGCTTTTTGGCTCGGCGGTCGGAAGCGGCCGGCTGTTTCTGGCTGGTTCGGTCAGCGCCGGCGCTCGCCGCGGCGGCGGCTGCTGGCGCGTGCTCGTCGTCGGCTCGCTTTGGGCGCCTGGCCGGCGCGTCGGCTGCACGCGCCGCGGCGGCGGCTTGCCGCGTGAGATCTTCCTCCCAGAATGGATCGTCGGCCCCGGCCGGTCCACCCTCGGGTGACGCGGTGCCGGCTTTCTTGTCGCGGCGCCGCGGCCGCGTCGCCGGTGCGTCGTGCGGGTTTTCGGCCCCCTGATCGCGATCGGGGTAAGGCGCATCGTCCTCGGCGAGGTCGACGGCCGCTCCGGCCGGGTCGGTGAGCTCGACCGGACCTTCGTCAACCCAGCGCGGCGACGGGCTCATTTTCTCGGCGGCCGGCGCCCGGGCGGGACCGACCGGGTCGGGGAACGGGCTTCGTGGTAACACGAACACGCCGTCGCCGCAAGCGGGACAACGCAGGGCCTGGTAGCCTTCGGTACGCTCACCGCGAACGCGATGGCCCAGCGCAGGTGACGTTGAAATACTGGACCCTGCTATCCGACTCGGATGTCAGCTCGCGTAAGAACCGTTTTGCCCGGCCAAGGAATTTCAAATAGCACCCCGTCGCGGCCAATGACCCCGCTTGCAATGCCAACGGATGCCCGGCGCTCGACGGCACCCCCGCACACTCGCCCGCTCCGCGCCCAGAACCAGCGCAATTATTCGGCAACACGTTGACGGGGTCAACGCGGCGATGGCCGGCGCGTCGGGCCGGAAAGCCGGCGAGCGACGGCCGAGCGCCGCGCAAGGTCTCAAAGGCGCAAAGGCATCCCTCGAGCGGGGTCGTCTCGGCTCGCGTCTTGACTGCTTTCGGGCCCGGGCTCTGGCGCACGGTCGACGCCCGGTTCAGAACGTGTTATTGAAACGATTCGATGGCGGTGCGCTGATCGCGGTCAATCTTGAACAGGCGGTCGAGATTCGAAGTTCGAAAAACCTGATGGATGATCGGCGACATCTCGCAAAGGCGCAGCTTGCCACGCGTCTGGTCGATGCGGCGTTGCAGCAGAATCAGCTTGCTCAGAAATGTGCTCGAGATCAGGCCGACGTCGGAAAAGTCGACGACCAGTCGAATCGGCGTGCCGTCGTTGGGCAGCGCCGCGGCGATCTGGTCGCTGGCCTCGCGAACCGTTCGTTCGTCAAAGAGCTGGTTGTCCTGAAAACGGA
This sequence comes from uncultured Planctomycetota bacterium, assembly GCA_963818265.1. GTDB lineage: Bacteria > Planctomycetota > Planctomycetia > Isosphaerales > Isosphaeraceae > CAWFRS01. The sequence goes on from CAWFRS010000008.1 coordinate 648,892, forward strand.
CCACCTTGACTCCATCTGCGTCATTAACCTGGATCCTCGGTGCGACAGCCATCACGTGTGACCTTCGGTAGAAGATATTGAGTGTTGCGCCGAGGACACCATTCCTCTCTGCGCTGGTCGTCGCCGACACGCACGCAACCGATCGAACTCCATTTACAATAGTGTGTCGATGCCCCGCGATCAACGACGAAGTGGCGGGAGCTTGTCGCGTTTGTCAAATCATGTGCGACACACCGGCCTGGCTGACCGGCCACTGAGCCTCGAATCGCGGGCTAGTCGCGTCAGGAACCCGAGTTCCGGCGCCGCAACGGACCCGAGCTGGGCCGCGCGGGGGGTGGCTGCTTTTCGTCACCTGGCGCGTGGGTTGACGCGGCCTTACGCTCGGCGGGCGCGACCGGAATTCGCTCCTTGATCGCCTTGATCGCGGTCGCCCGGTCGGCGACGAACTCGAAGAGTGATTCCAGCTTGCTCGCGCGAAAAACCTCGGCGACTGTCGGATCTACCTCGCAGAAAACGATGCGGCCCCCCCTGGCGCGGACCGAACGCTGAAGGGCGACAAAGTTCCCGAGCGAGGCCGAGCCGGCGAAGCCCACTCCGCTCAGGTCGACGACGATATCCGGGCGGCCGCTGGTGCGCAGGTAGGTATCGTAACGTGTTCTAAGTTCCTGCACGGGCGCGGATCGAGACGCAGGGATTCCCAGAATTCCGCCACCAGGATGCCATCCACGATATGGGTTTCAACCGAAGGTTTCAGCATCAAAAATCACCTGCGCCCAGAGGAGCGAACGTGGCTGCGACAAGACGACCAGACGGTATTCGAGGGCGACCCGACAATATTCCGTAGCCGCATGACACGAAATGAACGCGCCGAGTTCCCTCACGAAGCAGCCGGCGACAGGAAGGAGCAGACCCCGAATTGATCCCGAGCGCCCAGGTGGCGAATCGAGCCGCGCCGACGAATCGAAACGAACGAACTCATGTTAGCAAAGTCACGCATGAGGAAGCCAGGCGGATAAGAGAATCGGGCTCGACGCGGCATGGCCTGCCCGGCACAATCCAATTAATCCGTTGTTGAATTTCTCGAACGCCGCGCACGGGGTCACCACGGAGGTCATGGCGGCCGATTCTTGAGGAATGATCATCCCGGCAAACGAGTGTGGCCCGCCGTCCATTTGCGACCAGATCGGGATCGAAGCGAGAGAGGGAGTGGCTGCGATGCGTCCGTTTCTGTTTCTGCTGGCCCTGACAGGCGTGCTCATTTTTTCCGTCCCGGCCGGCGCCGACAGCTCCGACTGGATGGCATCGGTCTTCCCCGACCGTGCGCACGACTTCGGGAATGTCGCGAAAGGGTCACAGATTCGTTACGCGTTTCCCGTCGTGAACCGGAGTAACCTCGAGGTTCACATCGCCGACTGGCGAACCAAGTGCGGCTGCACCAACGTCAAGGTCGGCGCCGCGCCATCCCTCCTGGCACCCAGACGACGATCGAAGCGACGATCGACACCACGCGCTTTCAAGGCCGCAAGGACTCGGGGCTGATCCTCGTGCTCGACCGGCCGAGCTACGTGGAAGTCGCTCTCAACATGACGTGCTTCATCCGGGGTGACGTCAACATGAGCCCCGGCCAGATCGATTTCGGCCTGGTCCGGCGCACCGAGAAACTCCCCACGAGCGCACTCACCCTGACCTATCTGGGGGGCCGCGCGGGCTGGGAGATCGCCGAAATGAAAACCCAGAGCGCCCTTGTCAGGGCGGTCGCCGAACGGCAAGGACCCCCCGGCAGTGGAACCGCACGCTGGACGATCTCGGCAAGCCTTCTGCCGGGGATCACGAATGGCCATTTCAGGGACGAGATTTCCCTGATCACGAACGACACGCCGCCGCAAACGATTCCGATCTCGGTGCTGGCCAACGTTCAGAGCGCCGTGACCGTGACGCCCTCGATCATCAATTTCGGATCGATCGGCGCGGGTCAATCGGTCAGCAAGAGTGTGCTTGTTCGCTCGTCGGCTCCGTTTGCGATCTCGCGGATGGAAGCGAGTACGCCCGAGGTTTCCGCAGCGGAAACCGAGGCCGGCTCGAAGCCCGCCCATTCCGTGAACCTGACCGTGCGCGCACCGGCGAACCCCGGGCCGCTTTATGGGATCGTCAAGATCGCCAGCGACGTCAAGGACGAGCCGCCCACCCAGGTCAAGGTGTTCGCGACGATCGTCAAGGCCCAGTGATCGACCGCGCGGAACCGCGGCGTCGGTCGTCATCGGGAGAGCGAGATTCTATCGAGCTGCCGTCAAGGCCCGGTGAACGAGCGCGCGGAAACCTCGGCGCGGGTCGTCGTTGGGAGAGCCAGACTCTGTCGAGCTGCCAGGGCGTTGGGCTCGAACCCGCCCTGGGCGAACGGTGCTTGGCGTTGACCTTCGTCTCAAACGTCGCTATACAATTCAGGTTAGAGTCGTTCGAGTCGAGCCCCGCACAGGTTGCATCAGGATACGGCCGCGGCGGTGACCATGCTGTCTTGGCGATTGAATTGAGGCGCAGCGAGGATGAGCAGCGCAACCATTTCGGGGAGCCGGACAGCGGCCGCGCCCGCGCAGGCCGACCGGCCGGAGAGCGGCCTCGCATTGGCGGTCGCCGATGTCTGCTGGTTCAACACCGAAAATCTCTTCCGTGAGATCGATCGCGAGACGACCGATGTCTTGCTGCTCAAGTGTTTCGATTACGTGAACGGCTGGCGGCGCGGAGTCTATCCGTGGTCAGAAGTCTGCCGCCGGCGGGAATGCGGCCCCGCGACCTGGGAACAACAGGTCGTCTTGCCGAGCGGCTGGATGAAGCGCTTCCCCCGGTTGGGAATGCGGCCGGTCGCCCGCGCCATCCGTGACTGGTGGCAGCACGAGCCGGCAGCCTGGCGGCGCGGGCTGGCGATGTCGTATCCCCACTATCTCTATCTGCACAAACAGCTTCGGCCCGACGTATCGCTCTATTACAATATCGACGACTATGCGCTCTACTGGCCAGACGCCGCCGAGCGCGTGCGCTCGCTCGAGCGCGAGATGGTGCGCACGGCCGATGTCACCGTGTGTGTCTCGCGCCTCCGTTCCGATGAGCTGCGCAGCGCCGTGCCCGAGGCGGCCGAGCGCATTCACCACGTGCCCCATGGCGCTCCGACATCGTTCATTGCCCCGGCTCCGCTCACGCAGCCGGGTCCGCCTCCCGTGGATTTAGCCCACCTGCCTCGGCCTTTCCTCGGGTTCATCGGCTCGCTCGAGGATCGGCTCGACTGGCCGCTCATGGATCGGATCAGTTGTACTTTTCCGTACGCGTCGATCATTGTTGTCGGCCGCGTGCGCGATCCCGTTGATGCGCCCTGGTGGCATGCCTGCGAGCGGTTTCTATCGCGGCCCAACGTGCACGCTCTCGGGTGGCGCGCCCAAGACGAGCTGGCTCGGTATTACCAGGCGTTCGACGTCTCGCTGATCCCTTACCTGATCGACCACCCGTTCAACCGCGCGTGCAATCCGACCAAGATCATGGACGCCATGGGCTCCGGCCGGCCCGTCGTGACCTCGGCGATTCCCGAATGCCGCCTCCATACCGAGCGCCTGCACGTCGCTGAAAACGCCGATGAATTCGTCGCCATCGTCCGCGATATCCTCGACCGCAACTCCGACGACGGGCTCGCCCCCTTGCGCCATGCCTATGCCCTGGCCAACACCTGCCGCAAGGTGAGCGAGCGCATACTCGACCTGGTCGATCAAAGCGCCATTGCCAACCTGTCACGCGGAAACCGCCCACCGGGCGCCGCGGTGCGCTGAGGGCCAACCGGCCCTGCCCTGCCCTCCCCTGCTCGGCCCTACCGCTTCGCGTACGCGGCCATGGCACGGCCGCGAACTCCTGCGCATCATCCGCAGCAATCGCGCTTGATCGCGACTAGCCGATAGCATCTCACACCGCCAAACGGTAAATTGATCCGACCACCGACGAAAGCGACACGGAGCCCCGGCCTTCCACGGTCGCTTCGACTGGTCTTACCATTCACAACGACAACCACGACTCGCGAGCCACCTGATGAATTCGATTCGTGCCAAGCTATCGCTGATGATGTTTCTCGAGCTCGCGATCTACGGTTCGTGGCTGCCGCTTCTAGGGGTGTACATTGGTAACGACTATTTGAAATTCACCGATGATCAACAAGGCTGGGTCTTCAACGCGTTCGCGATCGCCTCGATCACGGGGATGTTTTTTGGCGGCCAGCTTGCCGACCGCTATTTCGCCCAGGAGCGGTTCCTGGCCTTCAGCCATTTGATCGGCGGAATCGCCATGCTCGGTCTGGCCTATCAAAAAACGTACTGGCCTTTCTTCGGGTTAATGCTGCTCCACTGCTTCTTCTACGTGCCGACGATGTCGGTCACCAATGCGATTGCCTTCGCCAACATCAAGGACGCGCGTGAGTTTGGATTCGTGCGTCTCTGGGGAACGGTCGGGTGGATCGCGGCGAGCTGGCCGCTCATCTTCATTCCGATCGACTGGGCGAAAGTGCCGACGATGGATGAAGCGGGCGGGTTCGTGAGCTGGCTGGGCAAGGCGCTGGGAACTCTCAAGACGGGCCCCGGCATGGAGGCATCCCTGGCCAGCACATTCACGGTCGCCGGCATCGTGTCCCTCGTGCTGGCCGCGTTCTGTCTGTTCTTGCCTCATACGCCGCCGGCAAAAAAGGCGGGCTCGTCGTTTGCCCCGCTCGAAGCGTTCAAATTGCTGGCCGTGCCGGCCATCCTTGTTCTGTTCATTGTCACTCTGTTCGACTCGCTCGTGCATTACACCTATTTTTACTGGGCCGGCCGCTACTTGAAGAGCATCGGACTCCCGGAAAACTGGATCGCGCCGTCGATGTGCATCGGCCAGTTTGCCGAGATCCCCGCGATGGCGGCACTTGGGATCGTACTCAAGCGGCTTGGCTGGCGAATCACCATGATCATGGGCGTTCTGGGTCATGTCGTCCGGTTCGGCATCTTCGCCTATGGCGACAAGGACCTGTTATGGCTGGTCATTCTGAGCAACGTCATGCACGGATTCGCCTACGCGTTTTTCTTCGCCACGGTTTATATCTATGTGGACGAAAACTTTCCGACCGACGTGCGAACGAGCGCTCAGAGCCTTTTCAATTTGCTGATCCTGGGGATCGGGCCGCTATTGAGTAATTTCCTTTCAGCCCGACTGGGCGTGCTCTTCAAAACGCCCGATGGAGGTGTGAACTACCACCAGCTTTTTCTCGTACCATGTGGGTTGGGCTTGTTCGCTGCGGTTATCCTGGCCGTCTTCTTTCATCCGAAGGCCAAGGATCCGGTTCCCGACGAAGAGGTACCCGTTCTTGCCCCCCCTTGAGCGTCGACTTTTACTGGCGACGATCGGCGTGATCGTGGGAATGTGGGTTTCACCCGTTGTGGGTGAGTTCCAGGCGCCGATCGATGAAAACGAGCTCGCCGCCCACCTGACGGCGATCCGGAGTCAGATTCAAAACACGACGATCGCACTCGAGCGCCGCGAGGAGCTGGCGCTCGAGATGGCCGCGACGCTCGACCGGGCCGCGCAATCGTCGCGCGATTCCGACGTCCGCCGCCACCGCTGGGCGCAGGCCGTCGACCTGCTCGACGGCTTCCTCAAAGAGAATGCCGACCCGCCGCGCGAACGCCAGCTTCGATTCCAGGCCGCGGTGTTTCGCTGGGCGCAAGGACGAAGCTGGGCCGAAACGAGCCTTCTTGATTCTCAAGACGGAAATGCTCAGCGCGAGGCGATCGCGGCCTTCGACGACGCGATCGAGCGCTTCCGCACGATCGGCGGAAGTGGCAACAACCAGACGCTCGCCGATAACGTGCGCTTCCGCCTCGCCGAGGCCCTCGCCGACCGCGCCAGTCTCGAGCCAGGGACAACAGCGGCAGCCACTGCGACCGGCCACGACCCACGCGAAACAGAGGCGCTCGGCCTGCTTAACGATCCGCCCACCGAACCTGGCCTATCGGGCTACTGGCACCTTCTCAAGGCCGATCTGTGCCGCCGACTGAAAAAAACGGCCGAGGCCGAGAAGGAGCTCAAGCTCGCCGTGAGCACCGCGCCCGCGCCGCCGCCCCGGGAAATTGTTGAAGTCAATGTCCCCCTGCTCCTTGACCTGAGGCGGTTTGGCGAGGCCGCCAGATCAGTCGAATCGGCGCGTATCGACAAGCCGAGCCAGGCTTTGTGGATGGTTCGCGTTCGCCTGGCCGAGATGACCGGACCGGCGGCGACCAGTGAGCGGGCCCGGCTCGAATCCGAGCTTTTTCGATGGCTGCGCGTGCTGCGAGAGAGTCCGTCGCTCGAACGCAGGCAAGGGCTTCTCGACCTGGCCCGCGCCGCGATCGTTCCTGACAAGGGTTCGCCGCCCGACGTCTGGGAAATTCTGGCCGAGGCCCAGGGCGCGGCCGGCGCAGCCGCTAAGGCCGGCGCCCTGTTGACGCGCGCCGCCGACCGAGCGGCCGATCTGGGCCAGCCCGCGGCGGCCGCCAGTTACCGTCTACGCGCGGGCGGCTTTTTGTTTCAGGCAGGCCATTATTCCGACGCCGAAACGATTCTGGCGCGTGCCGCCGCCGACCCGGCCGCGGGCCCGCTTCGCGCCAAGGCGGGGATGCTCCGCTGCCTGGCCCTGGGCCGCGTCGCGTCGGCCGGGGGTTCCCCGCCGACGGCGACGACGGACTATGTGGCGGCTCTCGACACGCAAATTCACGATTTTCCGTCTGACCCCGCGACCGATGAAGCGCGCTGGCTCCGCGGCCAGCTCGCTGTCGCGGCGGGCGACCGAGCCCGCGCCGAAGCGCTCTGGTCGGCGATCGCCGTCTCGTCGCCGCGCTGGCTCGAATCGCGGCTGGCACTCGCGGCCCTCGATCGCGACGAGCTCGACCGGCTCTTGATCAACCCCAATCGGCGCGAGCTCCTCGATATCTTCAAGAAGGCCGATCGCTGGCTCGACGATGCGCTCAACCGCGCTCGATCCGATGCGGCGATCGCCGAGCTCTTGCTCGCGCGGGCCAGGCTGAACCTCACGCCGGGCGCTGGCGTGCCTGAAACAGCCCGTGACCTCTGCGAGCGGGCGGCCCGGCTGCCGAACGGCCCGGGCCTGCATTATCGCGCCAGGCTGTACCGGCTCGTCGCGATGGTCGAAATCGGCCGCTATGTCGAGGCCGAGCGCGAGGCTCAAAGCCACTCGTCCTGGCGGGTTCCGGGCGAGCAAGCCGCCCTCATCGACGCGATTCGCCTGCTCGACCAGTGCGCGATGGCCGCCGACAGCGATTTGCGGCAGCGCCGGTTCGGGATCGTGCTCAAGCTGATCGTCGAGCCCATTGTCCTGGCCGATGATGATAAAATGCCACGCGACATTCAGACCGAGCTGGCGATGCGATTTACCCGTTCGCTGATCTTTACAGGCGCGGATCACGACGCACGACGCTCGGTCGCCGCGTGGCGCGGCGGACCGCAGACGACCGACGAGCGGCTACTCCGCGACCTGGGCAACACCTATTACCAGCTCGAGGCGTACGCACTCGACATCAACGTCCAGCGCCTGCGCATCAAGAACAATGCGGCCGGTTCGCTCCCCTGGCTGGACGCGCGCTACGCCCTGGCCCTCGCCTACTTTCATACCGGCAAGATCAAGGAAGCCGCGCAGCTAATCGATTCGACGTCGATCCTTCATCCGGAGCTCGGCGGCAATGCCTTGCACGATAAGTTTGTGCACCTTCGCCAGCGCCTCGGCTCCGAGCCATAAGTCGAATCGCCCCTAGCGGCTAAACGGACCTGCCCGCAACCGCGGCCACGCGATCGGCGTCCGGTCGAGGTTTCCGCGTGCGCTGGAGCCATCGGCAAAACCCTGCTCGAGAGCTTTCGCTGTCGCAAGTCGTTCGGTGCGATCGGGTTACGCCTGGGCACTTGACGATCCGGAATAAACCGGATTCTTGGCCGCCGACGAGCCACAAGAGGGGGTGCTGAAATACGTTACGGCCGGCCACTCGACAAACCCGAGCATGCCGAGATTCGTCCTGGCTGACCCTGAAGCCGAACGAATGCGTCCATTTCATGCAATCCAATTCGCACATTCGATAACAGCTCGAAACCGTTGCCCAGGCGGCGGGAACGGACGCCGTCACGGGCTGACGCAAGGCAATCGATTCAGTCTTCCGCAACGCGCGAGTTCCCATGACATCGCGGGGCTGGAAGTTGACCTGCCAGACGGCGAAGATCCGGTCGTCGCCATCACCTCCCATGATGGCAGTGAAAATATCGTCAGATATTTCATCCACTTGTTTGGGAGCATGTATGATATGTTGCTTGCACGCACACGTTGAATTAATTTTTTCGGTCGCCAGATCTTGTTTGCACCCATGCAAACATCTTAGTAACGGGAGAAATTTCGATTCGGCCTCTTGACAGAGCGTGAAAGTCGCGCCCATGAATACTATCTCTTCGCGGTGCAACCGTGGGATTTGGGACGAGTTGCACCCGAAACCGGCATAAGGTTGGGGCGCGGCCTGGTTTGTGCGCGGCACGATGCCACACACGGCGCCGAAACGAATTTGAGATGAATAAATTTGACTTAGTGTTCCTAAGTTTGCTATCTTCTCAAATTAATACAATTTATCTCAACTAGGCAGTCAACGCAGACATCGCAGTTCGACAGCCCGCGCAAGCTCTGACAGCCCGCGCAAGCTTTGTGGCTTCGAAGCATTTACACCTAGAGAATGGGGAGCCCTCGTCATGCGCACGAGATCGGCAAGCGTTCGAACACGAACAAAACGCGTCAACGGTGCACCAAACGATGGACGCAAGGCGCGGATGCGATTTTTGCACATGGAAGGGCTGGAGCCGCGGACCCTGCTGGCGACCATCCCGGCTCCGACGGCCACCGCTTCGGTGATGAACCTGTCGGGATTGTCGAGCGTCTCGTCGGGGGGCAACGCCAATAGCCCGGCCGTGGCGATCGATCCGTATAACCCCAATATCGTCGTCGCCGTGTGGAGCGTCGATCTTTCGAGTCTGACCACGGTGCCGCACACCACGGCCATCGTCGAAGCGGCCTTCTCGAATAACGCGGGGTCGACCTGGAGCGGGAGCGGCCTTGGCGGAGTGGCCACCCCTCTGACCGATCCGACCACGATCGACTCGAGTCCGCCTACAGCGTACACCCAGGTTACCGACCCGAGCGTTGGCTTCGATGCCAATGGTGACGCCTATTTCCTGTCGCTCCAGACCAGCGCCACCAACGACGGTGCCCTGTTCCTGACCGAGTTTCACTTTACCGGGACCGGGGCGCCGACTCAGGTGTCTGGCATCGCCAACGGTGGAATCGTTTATCAGTGGGTCTCGGGCTCTGACGCCGCGACCAGCCCCGTGGTGGCCGTCGACGCGTCAAAGCCCAACGACGGTTTCGCCAACAACGTTTATATCGCCTGGGCGAGCATCGACACCGAGCCCGCCAACACGGCCCCTTATACGAACTCGGGTTTTAATCCAAACCGGGCGGAGCTCGTTGTTGGTACGCCGAGCTCGACGCCGGGGCAGGAATCGCTGGCATTCAGTGGTGTGCTCACCGTCAACGCCGGCGGCAATTCGAGCAAACAAGCCGATTCACACCCGCAACTGGTGATCAACCAGAACTCGAACGGCCAGGTGGTCGTCGGCTGGGACGACTTCGGCACGGCCGTCAATACGGGGGCTTCGCCTCTGTATGACAACCTCATGTCGAACTTCGTCGCGCCCGGTGATTCCAGCGGGTTTGTTGGCGGCACCGGCGCGATCGCGCCCGCCACGACGGCCAATAGCGTCGTCACAAAAGTGATGACACCGTTCAGCGATGTGGTCTCGGGCGTTTCCTCCACTGTCGATGACTTGACCGTCACGATCGACCTGACTGACCAGGAGACCGTTCAGAACCTCCAGCTCGACTTAGTCGCTCCGGGCGGGACTGCCTTCGGACCGGGTTCGATCGAGCTGGTGCGGAATCAGGATAACGAAGCGGGCACCGCGGATACGACCGTGGGACTGCCCAGCGGCAACGCGATCGGCGTTTATGGCTTCACCACGGGAGCGACCGGAACGCGGGGCACCGACGTCGGGACCGTTTTCGACGACAACGCCACGCGCAACATTTACGACGCCACTTCCGCGGTGCCTCAGACCAACGGTAACTCGGCGACCGACTATATCGGGTATTTCAGGCCCGAGATCGGTAGCCTCGAGCTCGTTGGTCAAGTCCCTGGGTAGCGGGGTCAATGGGACCTGGACCCTGGAAGTGGTCAACTATTCGGCCACGCTCGCGACGGGTGTCACCGACCAGGCTGATCTCACGAATTTCACGCTCCAGTTCAGCACGGGCATGACCAAGTCGGCGCCGAGTTTGATCGCGACGACCGAGGTCCCCGGCGCGATCGGCAACACCTTCTCGAACAAACCGCCCTCGGCGCCGAACACCGGCGTTGGCCCGGGCCTGGTTCTCGCGATCGACAACACCCAGGGCGCGGGCAGCCAGTTCAAGGGGCGGGTTTATGCGGCGTATGTCGGGTATGAGCCCAACTCCGACCCGAAAATGAATGTCAATCCGACGACGAACACCGATATTTTTCTTTCCGTTCTCGCCCCTGGCAGCAGCGCCTGGACGTCCGATGGTATCGTCAACGACGACGAATCCGACGTCGACGGCGAAAGCGGCTCCGATCTTGGCAGCGGTTATGCGTACACCTTTGGCCGCACCCAGTTTCAACCCGCGATCGCAGTCGACCAGGCGACCGGGACTCTCGCTGTTTCCTGGCGCGACGCTCGCGACGACGCCGCGAATGTTCGCGTCTCTACCTACCTCACGACGAGTATCGACGGCGGCAGGAGCTTCAGTGCCCAGAGTTATGCCAACCCGGCGCAAGACGGCAACCGACGCGATCACCCTCCAGACCGATGTCATCGGTCCCGAGGGGGACAACCAGGGTTCGGCCAACGGCCAGGCCGACCACACGTTTGGCTATGGTGACCAGATGGGGCTGGCCGTTTTTGACGGGCAGGTCTATCCGGTCTGGGCGGGCAACCTCAACCAGAGCAGCTATAACTCGGGCACCAAGATCGTCACCGCCAACCCGCTCAACATCTTCTACCGGCCGATGGTCATCGCCGCCGGGCCCCGAATCATCAACAGCACGATGGGACCGATCACGCTCGCCGAGGCGATGAGCGGCAGCGTCAGCATCTCGGTCACCTTCGACCGGCTGATCACGGCGTCGACGTTTGTCACCGGCGATGTCGAGGTCTTCTACAAGGGAACATCCGCCAGTGCGCCGTTCATCTCTCTTTTCGTGACCGGAATCAGCCCCAGCTCAGGCAGCGCGACCGACTTCACGATCACGTTCGATCCCACCAGGAAGTCGGACGGATCGGCGAGCGGCATCACCAACTTCACCGGAACTTATAGTTATATGATCGCGCCGGATAACGGCGCGGGGCTCGCGATCAGCTCGCCGGTCGCGACTTCTTTCGGCCTGGCGCCGCGTTTGTCCGACCCGATGGATCAAAACGCCGACGGCACGTCGGACGAGAATGCGATCACGACGTCATTTCTGGGTGTTTCGACCTTCGACACCACGCCTGGCGACGTCTATGCCGTGCCGGCGCCGCTTCCGACCGGGTCGACAAGGTTTGACGGCGCCACGAGCATTCTGACGGCGCCTTTGAACCCGAATACGCTCCCCCTGATCGTTCCCGGGCCGCAGGTCTTGAGCACGTCGGTCCCCGGCGGCGACGCCGCCAATGGCAACCTGATCACCGACGGGACGGCGAGCAGCCTGAGCGTGACGTTTGACCGGCCGATGGAGGTGGCCAGCTTCACGCCGGCCGAGGTCGACCAGATCATGGGGCCGGCCGGATCGATTTCCGGTCCGCAATTCTTCCCCTCTACGACGAGCGCGGGCGTCGTCATCGGCCCGGCGACGAGCGCCACGACGCCCACGACCGTGACGTCGACGCTCACGGTGCCGAGCTACAACGGCACGTTCACGGTTGGCCACATCGCGCTGAGCCTGACAGCGGCGTTTTCGCCCGATTCGGCCCTCACGGCCATCTTGATCGCGCCTGACGGGACGCCCGTCACGCTGTTCTCGGGCATCGGCGGCACCGGCGCGAACTTCATCAACACCACGTTCGACGACCTGGCCGACAATCCCATCACGTCCGGAGCGGCGCCGTTCACAGGGGCTTACAGGCCGGCAAACCCACTTGCGGCCCTGATTGGCCACGGCGTCGACATGCCCACCCCGCTCGATTCCGCGGTGTTCGAGCCGGGGGTGTGGACACTCAAGCTGATCAACGCGGGCACCGGCGCCTCGGGCATGCTCGATAACTGGTCGCTCAGCATCACCCCCCAGATCACGGTGATGCCCGTCAGCCCGTCGGCGGGCACGGCGACGACCTTCGACATCAAGTTCCCGCAGCAACAGCTCAGCGGCACGTACACGATCCAGATCGGGCCGAACATCGTCGACGCGTTCGGCGACGCGATGGATACCAATCAGAACGCCGGACTCGCCGCATTGCGTGGCCAGGACCAGAAGGCGCCGACAACGCCCGAAACGTACACGGCGACGGACTTGTCGCAACCGATCCCGGCGCCCGCGGTCGGGATGACGAGCCAGGTGTCGTCGATCGTGCCGGTCTCCGACGATTTCACGATCCCCGATGGCGACCTCACGGAGGCCGGCGCGAGCGTCATGCAGGTCGAGGTCAGCATTTCGTATCCGACCGACGCCGATCTGACAGCGACGCTGACCCACATCGGCCCCGACAACGCGGTTCTGGGGCAAGTCATCTTGTTCAGCGGGGTGGGAACCGGCAGCACCACCGCCAACTTCAACAGCACCGTTTTCGACGACCACGCGGTCACGCCGATTCAGAATGGCAATGCACCCTTCGGCTCGACCTATGCGCCGCAGGAGTCGTTTATCACGGCGTTCGGCGGGCAGACCGTGGCGGGCACGTGGGTGCTGACGATCGTCAATAACTCGACCAAGGGCGCGAGCGGAACATTCAACGGCTGGACGCTCACGATCCAGAAACCGCTGCCGACAAGTGGCCTGGGCGAGCCGGGGAGCGACGATTTCAGCACGAGCTTCCGCATATTCACGCTGGCCCAGGCCGATTCACTTTCGAGCGAGGCGTGGACGGCGGTCGGCCCGGCCTCGATCGGCGGCAGTTCCTCGTCAACCGGGACGACGGATCCGTCAGGACGTGTCACCGGGCTGGCGATCGACCCGTCCGACCCGTCGGGAAACACGGTCTACGCGGCGGGGGCCAGCGGTGGCATCTGGAAGACGACCGACTTTCTCACGACGGTTCCGGCAGGTCCGACGTGGATCCCACTCACCGATTTCGGCCCGACCTCGGGCGTGAATATCGGCGGCATCGCGATCTTCCCCCGCAACAACGACCCCAACCAGTCAATCGTCATCGCCGCGACCGGCGAGGGAGATACGGGCACGCCGGGCGTCGGCTTCCTCGTGTCGCAAGATGGTGGGGCGACCTGGGTGCTCGATGACAGCGCCAACAATGTCGACGCCAGCGGCAACCCGCTGCCCATCGCCTCGACGGACCGCAATCGCCAGTTCGTGGGGGACACCTCGTTCGCGGTCGTCGTCGATCCCACGCTCACCACGAACGGCGGCGTCATCATTTACGCCGCCATGAGCGGCACCTCGGGCGGAATCTGGCGCAGCGAAGACACCGGCAAGACCTGGACGCTGATGCTCTCCGGCCAGGCCACAAGCGTGGTCCTCGCGCCCGAGAGCGGCACGGTCGTCAATCCCAGTACGGGCAAGCCCGTGCAGGGGAACGAGCAGGTCGTTTACGCGGCGATTCGCGGCGTGGGTGTTTACATGAGCCCGAACCAGGGCCAGGTCTGGAACGAGATGCTCGGCGGCGTCGGCAACCCGCTGATCTTCGACCAAACGTATAACCCAGCCCCCAATATCAACCCGACCAACGGCCCGACACCCAACGGCGGCCAGGGGCGCATCGAGCTGGCGGTCCCCAGCGCGACCGGCAACGTCGCTGAAGACCAGGTGTACGAGGGCTGGCTTTACGCGATCGTCGCGACGCCCGGCGGCACGCTCGACGGCATCTTCGTCACCAAGGACTACGGGGCTAACTGGACCGAGGTCCGGATCCCGACTGAGCCCAACCTTGCTTACCAGACCACTCCGGCAATCCCCACCAACGACGTGAGTCTCAAGGACTATTCCGTCATCGGCGACGCCCAGTTCCCGCAGGGCAATTACAACATCGCCATCGCCGTCGACCCGGTCGATCCCAGTGTGATCTACGTCGGAGGAACGGCCGACGGCAATCAGAGCGCCTTGATTCGAATCAACCTCACGACCATCTGGGATGCGCACGCACTGGTCGCGTCGTCGAGCAGCGCCGGACTTGGATCGTCGTCCGATTCCGGCCAACTGACTCTGAACTCGACCGGTCCGGCGACGGTTTCGAATTTGATTTACGGATTTCCCACCACTTCGTACTTGAACTTGATCCGAAACCCGGGCATCCGTTCGAGGCCAACGCGAATATCTTCGAGTACAACTTCGCCTCGTTTACCAACAACGGCGCGGGTGTCGAGTGGATCCCGTTATCGTCCGGTGGAACCGACTATCACCGGATGGTCACGATGATCGACCCGACGACCGGTCTGGCGCGGCTCATCTTCGGCGACGACCAGGGGATCTGGACCGTCCTCGACGACAACGGAACGATCGAGAACACGATCGGACTATCTGACGGGTTGGCCCAGAATAGTCGAAACGGCAATCTCCAGATCACGCAGTTTTATTACGGTGCCGCGCAGCCGAGCAACGCGGCGGCCCTGATTGCCGGGTCGTTGTATTATGGCGACGCCCAGGACAATGGCGGCCCCAGCTCGGTGGCGAACGTGATTGACAGTGGCAATATCATCTGGAACGGCCCCGGCGGCGATGCCTCGGGTGTCGCCACCGATCAGCAAGGTAACGGCACGCTCTACCAGTACTGGTGGCCCTGCTGCAACGCCGATGGCTACACGGATTTCTTCCAGGTCAATGGCGTTGGCGAGGTTTCGGGCCTGCTTCAGACCAGCAATGGTCTGCCGACCCCAGACTCGCAATGGCCACTCACGGGGGGCGCCAATTTCGCCGTCGACCCGGTTGACGGTCAAAATATCGTGATCAGCTCGGCCGTTGGCCGGATCTTCGACACAACGACCGAGGGTCGCACGTGGTTCGATATCGGCGACCCCGCGGTCTTCAATAGCCCAGGGACTTTCAGCGTCGCCCTGGCCTATGGCGCCCCCGATCCGACCGTTAAGGGGACCGGGATCGGCGATCTGGGTGAATTCATCTATGTCGGGACCGCGAAAGGTCAGATCTTAGTGACCCAGGACGGCGGTGGCGCCGCAGGCAATAGCTGGTCGGACATCTCGCCCGGTCTCGATGGCTCGGCCGTTCAATCGATCATCACCGACCCCACGCGGGGGAGCCACGACGCCTATGCCGTCACGAGCACGGGGGTCTTTTATATCGGCGACTCGATTCTCCTGGCGAACAACCCGACGAACACGGCCTACGATTGGGTTAAGATCACCGGGAACCTCAAGTCCCTGGCCTACTCGATCTTCGGCCAGAATTACGATCCCTCGACCGACCCGAACGGCACGAAATACGCTCAAGCGGCGTCGCTGTCGGCGATCGTGGCGGACTGGCGCTACACCATCAAGAACGCGACCCAGAACGCCACTGGCCCCGCATATCATCCTGTTTTGTACGTGAGTGCCGGAACACCGGGAAGCACTGGCTCGGGCGTTTTCCAATCGCTCGACGCCGGCAAGACGTGGACTTACTTCCCGGACACGACGTATGGAGCGGTCGTCGAAGGGGGATACCTGCCGCACGTCGCGGTGACCTCGCTGAGCCTGTCACTGGGCGACATCGACCCCGACACCGGCATGCCCACGCTCGACGGACCCGATGCTCCGGCGCGGCCAACCAGACT
The DNA here is from genome assembly GCA_963818265.1 of uncultured Planctomycetota bacterium. GTDB lineage: Bacteria > Planctomycetota > Planctomycetia > Isosphaerales > Isosphaeraceae > CAWFRS01. Next base: position 664,960 of record CAWFRS010000008.1, read on the forward strand.
TCGGCGGCCAGCGCCGATCCCGACACACTGATGGCGTCGACGTATGGCCAGGGCTCGTTCGCGATCAACCTGGCACCGTGATCGTCGGCGGAGCCGTGCAGGTGACCGGCACGATGCCCGAGTTTGGCAGCAGCCTGCCGGCCGTGGCCGGCCCGATCACCATCGGTGGCACCAGCGAGATCACCGGGTTTGGCAACGCCACCTGGATCACCGTTGAAGACATCACCAATCCGGCCAATCCCACCTGGGTTGCGGGCTTCAACCCCGCTAACCCCATCCCCACGCCCGGACTGTCCAATTCGACTAACGCCCTGGGTGTGTTTGCGATCCCGTTCAATCCCGAGACCTTCTACGCGACCAACGGCATCAAGACGATCGAGATCTTCGCCACCGACAATGCGGGCTCGGTTGGCAATGTCGTGAAGTTCACGTTCGACCTCAATCCGGCGACGCAACTGGTCTTCGCAACCCCGGGCGAGCCCCCCGCCACGGCTCTCGCCGGCCAGAACTTCGCGGCCTCGCCGAACACGGTCATCGTCGATGCACTCGACTTTCTCGGCGGCCTGGCGACGACGTACGAAGGCCCGGTGACGATCTCGCTGGCCAATGGCGCACTGGGCACGTTTGATCCCACGAGCACCCTGACCGAAACCGCCGTCAACGGCGTCGCGACGTTCCCCAGCCTGGCGATCGATACGGCGGGCACTTACGTGCTTCAGGCCGCGAATACAGGCCTCACGCCGGGCGACTCGACCGCGATCACGATCGCGCCGAACACGCCAACGCAACTGATCTGGGTCACCCAGCCGGGTACGAAGCAAACCGAGGGCGTGCCATTCTCGGCCAAGCTCGACCTCGAGGATCAGTACGGCAACCTCGAGACCACGCAGCAGGTCGCGCTGTCGCTCAGCTTCAACGGCAACCCCGATAACGGCGATCTCGGCGGCACCGACACCGTCGCCGCCGCGGGGGGCGTGGTGACGTTTTCCAACATCATCATCAATAATATTGGCACTCCCTATACCGTGACCGCCAGCTTCGGGAGCGTCTAGCTTCGGGTCCCTCGAATGGCATCACCGTGGTCGCGCCGACCCTGGTGGCCGGCGGCGTGACGGTCCCACCCAACACGACCGTGACGGCCGGCGTCGGGTTCTCGATCAACTTCACGGCCTATACCTATCAGAACACGATCGACACTTATTTCACCGGTGTGGTGACGCTGACCGATCCCACCGCCCCCACGGGCGCCGCGCCGATCATGGGGACGACTTCGGAACAGGCCGTCAGCGGCGTCGCGACGTTCCCCGGAGTGATTCTCGACACCGCCGGCAATTACGTCCTTCAGGCGAGCAGCGGCAACCTGACCGTCGGCGACTCGAGCACGATCACCGTGATTCCTGCGGCCGCATCGAGCCTGGTCGTCATCACCCAGCCGCCGCCGAACGTGACGGCGGGCACCAACTTCGGCCTCCAGGTGCAGGCCGAAGACCCGTTCGGCAATTTGACCACGTTCGCCGGTAACGTGACGGTGTCGATCGCCAGCGGACCGGGCCAGTTGTCGAGTGGTACACTCACCCAGAGCCTCGCGAGCGGGCCAGCGACGTACACCGACCTCACAATCAGGAAAGCCGGCACTCCCTATGTGCTGGCGGCGACCAACCCGACGCTCGGCACCGTGGATACCGCCCCGTTCACGGTGAACCCATCCGCGGCGACCAAGATCACCATCCTGCCGTCGGGCGAGCCACCGGCCACCGTTTTCGCCGGTCAGAATTTCTCGGTGACCGCCGTTGTCGAGGACCAGTACAACAACATCGTCACCGGCTACTCGGGAACCGCCGCGATCACGGCTCCGGGTGTGATCATGGGTGCCGTTCCGGTCGCCTTCAGCAATGGCGCCGCTGTTTTCAGCACGCTGTCGATCGATATCGCCGGAACCTACCAGGTGACGGTCGCCACGAACGGCTTTGCCTCGGTGACATCGACCCAGGTGGTCGTGACCCCCGCGCTGCCGCCGGCGCAACTGGCCTGGTTTGCCGAGCCGCCAACGTTTGTCGTTCATGGTGCGGGCTTCGGCACCACGGTCGCAATCGAGGACCAGTATGGCAACATCGAAACGTCGCTGACCGGCACGATCAATGTCGCGCTTGATCCGGCGAACGATACCAACGGCGCGGTGCTGGGCGGAACAACCCCCGGCGGCGTGCCGATTTCGGGCGGCCTCGCGGTCTTTTCAGGACTCACGATCAACCTGGTCGGATCGGGTTACACGCTTGTTGCCACCGGCGACGGGCTGACCTCGCCCGACTCGAGCTCGATCACGGTGACGCCCATCCCGCCGACCCGTATGGCCGTGACGACCCAGCCGCCGGCCACGCAGGCCGTCGAGTCGGGATTCGGCTTGACGGTCACGATCTACGATGCGGCCGGTGTCGCCGACCCCGACTTCAATGGAAACGTCACCGTGGCCATCGCCGGAACGCCCGGGACCGACACGCTGGGCGGCACCACGACCGTAGCCGCCAGCGCGGGTATCGCGAACTTCTCGGGTCTGACCCTCTCTCAGGTCGGTGCGACGACGCTTCAAATCTCGACAGCCGGGCTGACTCCGATCACGACCAACAGCATCAACGTCGTCGCCGCGGCCCCCGCGAAGCTGGTCTTGATGAGCGAGCCTCCCGCCAGCAACGTCGCGGGCACTCCGTTCAGCTTCACGGTCGATGCCGAGGATCAATATGGCAACCTGGCTACCAGTTTCAACGGCAGTCTGTCGGCGGCGCTCGCGGCCAATGCCGGGAATGTCGCGCTCGCCAGCGGTAGTTCAACGACGGCCCTCAATGGCGTGGCGCAGCTCTCCAACGTGACGGTGGATACCACTGGCAGCGGCTACACGATCGTGGTGACGAGCACTGGCCTGACCGGGGCGACGACCACCGCGTTCAATGTGACGCCCGCGGCGGCCACCCAGCTCTTGTTCACGTCGCAACCGCCGGCCACCGTGACCGCTGGCAACCCGTTCAACATCGCCGTCGCGATCGCCGATCCTTACGGAAACGTCGTCAGTTCGGATATGGGTCAAATTGCGATCGGCCTCCAGAGCGATCCCGGTAATGGCAAGCTCAACGGCCCGCTCTCGGCTAATTCGTCGAGTGGTGTGGCGACGTTCAATGGCCTGACGCTCGACACCGCGGCGTCCGGCTACACGATCGATGCGACCACCAGCCTCGGTTTGAGCTCGGTCATATCCAGGTCGATCAATGTCATACCGAACACGCCCGTGACGCTGGCGGTTCTGGTCCAACCCCCGGCCAACATGGTCGCCGGCGCCGACTTCGGTCTGGGAATCGTCGCCGAGGATGCTTACGGCAATTACGCCACCCAGTTCACGGGCCCCGTGACGATCGGTCTCTATAACGATCCGGCGCCGCCCCCTTGAGCGGAGGCCCGCTCACGGTCGACGCCACGGCGGGTGTCTCCAATTTCCAGGCGAACTTCACGACGTTGAACACCGCGCTGACCGGATACACCATTCAGGCGACGAGCCCCGGTCTGACCTCGGTGACGACAAACACCATCAACGTCACGGCCGCGTCGGCGACGCACCTGGTGATGATCACGAGCCCGCCGTCGTCGGTGTCCGCGGGGTCCAGCTTCGGTTTCGTCGTCGCCGCCGAGGATCAGTTTGGCAATATTGATTCAAATTATCACGGTCAGATGACCGCCACGGTTCCGGCTGGTGTGAGCTTGAATGGTAATACCACGCAGACGCCGAGCAATGGCGAGGGCAATTTCAGCGGGCTCACCCTGGGCACGATCACGAGCCCGGTTTCGATCAGCGTCTCCGCCCCGGGATTGACCGGACTCGCAACGTCCGCCGTGACCGAGCCGGGGGTTGGCACGAATAGCGGTAGCGGTAGCGGTGGCGGATCGGGCGGCAGCGGTGGAACTGGTACGGGCGGCGGATCGGGTGGAACGTCCTCGGCGTCGCTGGTCACGCTCACGAATGTCGAGCTGGTCAAGAAGAAGCACAAGGTGACAGAGGTCTTGCTCGTCTTCAGCGGTGCCCTGAACTCGACAGAGGCATCGACCATCGACGAATACGGGCTCGTCATGGCTGGCAAGAAGAACTCCTTCACCGCCAAGGGTGCCAAGCCGATCACGCTTCTTTCGGCCGCGTACAACGCCGCCGAAAACACGGTCACGCTGACCCCGAGGAAACCGTTCAAGGTCACCAAGCCTGTGCAGCTTGTCGTGCACGGAACGGGTTCTCCGGAGCTCCACGACTCGCAAGGCCGGCTGATTGACGGCGATCACAACGGCACCGCGGGGGGCGATGCTCAGGCCGTGATCACGCCGCACGGAGCGTCCATCAGCGCGATGTCGACCGCCGCGATCGATGCCATTGTCGAGCTTGAGGGGCTTGCTTCTTTGACGAAGCCGCGCAAATCATGAGCGCCACACGGCATGAGTGCGCGGCGCGGTCAGTGTCTATCGGTCGTCGATTTCCCGACTGCGGTGTTCGTCTCAACCAAACGAAGCAGGTGTCTCATGCGCAGGGGCCTCGATCAAGCGCAGACGAAGAGTTTGCTGGGTTTTACCCTGATCGAGCTCCTGGTGGTCATCGCGATCATCAGCGTCTTGATCGCGCTCTTGTTGCCGGCCGTGCAGGCGGCGCGTGAGGCGGCCCGCCGCATCCAGTGCACGAATAACCTCAAGCAGATGGGGCTCGGCCTGCACAATTACGAGGGCATCACCGGCGCGTTTCCGCCGTCCAATGTCGCCGGCGTGTTTGGCGGGGTGTTCAGCTACAACGGCTTCAGCGTCCACGCCCGGATCTTGCCGTTCATGGAACAGGGGGTGGCATTCAACTCGATCAATTTCTTTTATACGCACCGCACCGTCCAGAATTCGACCGTCGTGGGGCTCTCTCTGACTTGTTTCCTTTGTCCGAGCGACCCGAATATCGCCGGACTGACCGCGTTTCCCTCGGGAGTGAATGCCCGCGTGCCCTGCTACGGATTCAACGAGGGCGACTGGTACATCTGGAACGGGCTCTCGACGGGCGGCACGAATGTCGGACCCAATAATCGCGGCGTCTTTGGTCCCAACCAGTCGCGGCGGATCGCCGAGTTTACCGACGGCACGAGCCAGACGCTCTTCGCGTCCGACGTCAAGGCCCTGAACCCGTTCTGCCAGGTCGGCGGCCCGTTTTCCGAGGCCAATCTGAGCTCGCCGACGGCACCGCAGCCCTCGCCGTATGCTGATCCGCTTTCCGTGGCGGTCGAATACACTAGCGTGGCGGCCTGCAACAGCATTCCGGCCGGCCAGGGGCACACCGCCTGGGTCGACGGTAATTCTCAGGAAACCGGCATGACCACGGCGTTTCCGCCCAACAAGATGGCCATCAACCCGACGAGCGGCGCCGACCTCGACATCGAAACCTTGCTGATCAGCAAGAACAAGCCGGTCTATGCCGCGATCACGGCGCGGAGTTATCATCCTGGCGGAGTCAACGCACTCTTCGCCGACGGCAGCGTTCGATTTGCCAAATCGACCATTGACGGCGCAACATGGAGGGGCCTGGGCACGGTCGCGGGCGGCGAAGTCATCAGCGGCGATTCCTACTGACAGGGAGCCGCCAGACCATTCGTTGTTGGGCTGAGCAGCCCGAACGCCAGCGCATCGAAACAGCGAGAGGTGCATACTCTGATGAATTCCAACACGACCAGCAAAACCGCGCTGGCACCGGAGCGTGCCGGTTTCACGCTGATCGAGCTTCTGGTCGTCATCGCCATCATCGCGATCTTGGTGGCGCTGTTGTTGCCGGCCGTGCAGGCCGCACGAGAGCAGGCGCGACGTACCGCGTGCTCCAACAACCTCAAGCAGATTGGCCTGGCGCTCGCCAATTACGCCGATCGCCATGGCACGCTCCCTCCTGGCTATCAGTCGATCTATAACACGCTCTTTCAAGCCGAGGTTGGGCCCGGGTGGGGCTGGGCGAGCATGATTCTGCCCGACCTCGAGCAGCAGGCGCTTCACAACGGCATCGTGTTTGAGACGCCGATGCAGGGCCCCACAGCCGCCACGGTGCGTCTGGCGACCATGAGCGTGTTCTTGTGCCCGTCGGACAGCATGCCCTTGAGGTGGACGGCCACCAACAGCGAGACGTGGTTGTACGCCGGCCAGATTTACTCGACAAGCCTGCCGATCTGCGACGTGGCCGGCTCGAATTATGTCGGCGTCTACGGCATTGGCGAACCCGGCGTCGACGGCCAGGGGGTGTTCTTTCGCGGTAGTTACATGCCGTATCGCGCGATTTCCGACGGCCTGAGTCAAACCGTGTGCGTGGGCGAACGGTCGGAAAACCTCCAGCAGGGACGTGGAATGGCGACATGGACCGGAGCCGTGCCTGGGGCCAACGTATGGTCATGCGCTCCCAACCCCTACGAACCTGACGCTGGAACGTGCGTCGAGGAAGATGGTTCGGGAATGATTCTGGGCCATACGGGCGAGGGGCATGGCCCTGGCGACCCGTATGGCGATGTCAACCAGTTCATCAGCCGTCACGGCAAGGGCTGCTTTTTCCTCTTTTGTGATGGTCACGTTCGTTACCTGCGCAAAGAGATGAACTACCAGGTGTATACCGCGCTGAGTACACGCAATCAGGGTGAGGTTCTTCCCGGTGACTATTGAACGCTCTTCTTCCTCTTCTTCTGGCCCCCCGAACCGGTTCGGACGAAATCGCCACGCCGTCACTCGCGCGTTTCAAGCGGCGCGGCTTTTCCGGATCATCCTCGCGACGGCCACGCTTTCGCTGGGCCTGATCGGAATTCAGGGTTGTGGCGAGCACGATGAGCCGCCCGACATGACCAAGCAAGCGGTCAAGTTCGATGAGGTTCCCGAGAACGTACGTTCGGCCGCGACCAAAGCGATTCCCGGCGTGCAGCTCAATGAGGCGTGGAAAAACCTCGAGAAAGGTGGAAAGCTGCATTCCTACGAAATTCGCGGCAAGAACCCGGCTGACGGCAAGACGCGAGAAGTTCGTGTCTCACTCACGGGTGAAATTCTCGAGATGGAATGAATGAACGACGCCGCCCGCCCGCGAGCGAGCGGTCGCCGTTCTATCCGATCCGGTGCGCATAGAAATCAGCGCCGACGATGTACGACAATCCGCCCAGGATGAGAACCGAGAGCGAGTTGCCGTCGTCGACCCAGCAGCGGCGATCTTCGTCCCAGTGATGCGCCGGTTCGGCCGGATAAGGAAAGTAAGCCTCGATTCCGTGACGATCGAGGACGGCCGCATACTCCGCGAGCAGGCGCTCGGGGCCTTCAGCGAGCACGCCGGTTCCGGTGGAAAGCGCAGCTTTCAATGATGGCCGGGTTGATGTATCGCTCGAAGGGAATCCACGGCCAGGCGATCGCGCGGTGCCGCGAGTAGAGTTGCCAGAGAACGTCGTCGTGTCTCGTGCATGGAGCGCGGAAATTGAGCTGGCGAAACGGCTCTTGATAGTCCCAGAGGAGCACGTGGTCATCGACCCATGTCCAGTCGGAGAGCTCGAATTCGACGAGCGAAAAACCGCGCGTCTGGTGCGATCCGACTTCCCAGACTTGATTCGGCCGGTCATTGAGGCCGGTATCGACCGCGATCCGAAGAGCCAGCGACCGGCCGTCGCGCAGCGTGTCCAGCCATGTCATCGACCAGCAATCGTGCTCGTCGCTGGCGCGGCACATCATCGCAGTAATGAACGAAATCCTGGACCGGATGCATGATCGCCTCCGTGTCATCTTGCCTTGATGATATTTCGATCGATAAGAAGCGAGCGCAGAGGCGCTTCACTCCTACCGGACACGACCCGGGCCCAAAAACGCGTCGGCGGGCTGTTTTAGACCGGATAAAACAAGACTTGCCGGTTTTGTGTTCGATCGCCTCGCCTGATTATACACTTGAGGCCGTTTCAATCTGGAGTGACAACCGGATTTGGGAAAGCGAGACTCTGTCGAGCCGCCAAGGCACTCGCTTGTCGCGACACGCTCGCCCTCCCGGGGCTCCTGGGAGACCGAGACTCTGTCGAGCTGCCGAAGCACTTGGTTTGTCGCGACACGCTCGCCCTCAGGGGCACTTGGGAGAGCGAGACTCTGTCGAGCTGCCGAGGCACTCGGCTGGCGGGACGCTCGCCCTCCGGGGCACTTGGGAGAGCGAGACTCTGTCGAGCTGCCGAGGCACTCGGCTGGCGGGACGCTCGCCCTCCCGGGGCACTTGGGAGAGCGAGACTCTGTCGAGCTGCCGAGGCACTTGGCTCGCAGGGACGCTCGCCCTCCCGGGGCATTCGGGAGAGCGAGACTCAGTCGAGCTGCCGGGGCACTCGGCTCGCGGGACGCTCGCCCTCCCGGGGAGGATGCAATCGCCTTGATTGTTCACCGAACCGAATGCCATCGCGACGCCTTCGTGAACGAAAGACGAGCAAGCCATGCAAGCACCAGAGCGAACGACTGTCGCCGAGGTGGTCGCAAACCGCGGCGATCACGGCGCAGCGAATTGCTCAGCCGGGTTTACGTACCGTCGGGTGCCTGGTGCGGCCCGTCGTACGACGAGTCGCGAGCCGGCCCCTGACGAACGGCCTTCCTGACCGGGGCGTGTGAGATCAGGGTGCGAAAAAAGAGCCAATTGGCGTAGACTTCCCATGAAAGAACACGTTCGCCGGGACAACGAGAGCCTCCACGGCAGCGCTCCGGATAAAGCCGCGGTCGCGTTGCTCTTGATCGACGTCATCAACGACCTTGAATTTCCCGAAGGCGACCAGCTCCTGCGATATGCGATACCCATGGCCAGGCGCATTCTCGACCTCAAGCGACGCGCCGAGGCGGTCGGGATTCCCGTCATTTATGTCAACGATAACTTCGGACGCTGGCGGTCGAACTTCGCCAGCCAGGTCGAGCACTGCATGAAGGACGGCGTACGCGGCCGCCGCCTGGTTGAGCCTTTGATACCCGATGCCGACGATTACTTTGTTCTAAAGCCGAAGCACTCGGGATTCTTCTCGACGACGCTGGAAATCTTGCTCAGGTACCTGGGGACCAAGACATTGATCCTGACGGGCGTCGCCGGGAACATTTGCGTGCTCTTCACGGCCAATGACGCTTATATGCATAATTTCTCGCTGATCGTTCCGTCTGACTGCGTCGCGTCCAATACCAAGGAAGAAAATGATAATGCCCTCAACGAGATGAAAAAGGTGCTCAAGGCCGACATTCGGCCGTCAACCGAGCTGGAGATCGAATCGCTCGGCGTATGCGGCCCGGCAAAGCCAGGCGGTCCGGGCTGAGTGATCCGCGACCCGAACCGGGTCGGGTCGCGTTTTGATCGCGATACGATCTGGACATGTCGGTAATCCCATTGATTTCGCGGCACCAAACCATTCCAATTGTGTGACGCATTCGGCCCCACCTCCTCCAGAGCGTTGAACACGCGAACCTGGCAGTATCCCATGTTTTTCCGCCCCCGCTGCGCCCTGGCCATCGAGCAGCGACGACGCAGCTCAAGACAGGGTACGGCCGCGGGGCGAAGACCACGCCGGCGCATGGTCATTTGTGCGCTCGAAGCGCTCGAATTACGTGTCACGCCCGCGGGCAATCTCGCTCTCACCGGCGTTCAGATCGACGATTCAAACGGCACGCCGCTCTCGACGATCAGCGCCGGCGAGATGGTGTTTATCCAGGCGAATTTCACGGCGGCCAATCTGCCGGGTGGCTCGTCTTATGATGTCGCCTACTCGGTGAACGGCCTGACGCGCAACGGCCCAACGCTGACCTTCGGCGCCGGGGTCTCGAGAACAAACTCCTCAAACCAGGTATCGGCTTCGTTCATCGCGACCCCGGCGCACAACCAGGTCGCGGTGACCATTGATCCTGGCCACACCGTCGCCGAAACCACCTACGCCGACAACAGCTCGAGCATCACGTTCAACGCCGTGACGCCGGCGGTCGGCAACTTCATGTCGTATGACGTCGCGCAGATCCGCGACGCTTACGGTCTCAATAGCATTCCCGCTTTCGGCACGACGGCCGCGGACGGCACCGGCCAGACGATCGCCATTGTCGACGCCTTTAACGATCCCACCATCGTCACCGACCTCGACGGATTTGACCGGGCGATGAGCCTGTCGCTGGCCTCGAGCGCGTCTCTCTACGATCAATACGGACCAGCATCGTCGATTCTGTCGGTATATAACGAGACCGGCACCAACATCACGAGCGAGATCGCCGCCAGTGGAACAAACGGCATTCCCGCCGTTGATCCCACCGGCAGTTGGGAGACCGAGGAAACCATGGACGTCGAGTGGGCCCACGCGATGGCGCCGGGGGCCCACATCGATCTGGTCGAGACCAACGGCACGGGCGACTTCGATGATCTGTTCAAAGGCGCCGCCACGGCCGCCCTTTTGCCCGACGTTTCCGTGATGTCGATGAGCTGGATCTGGAACGAAGATAACTGGGTCTCGAGCAGCGGGGCCGCCGAGCTAGCCTATGATTCGAGCACGTTCACGACACCGAGCGGACACCCGGGGATCACGTTTCTCGCGAGCCTCGGGCGACGGGGGCGACCCCGGCGGGTACCCGGCGTTTTCTCCCGATGTCATTGCGGTGGGAGCCACCCAGTTAACCCTTGACAACAACGCTTACGGCAGTGAGTCGGCATGGAGCTTCCCCGCGCCGCGGACGCTCAATCACGGCAGCTCGGCTTACTCGCAGACCGGCTCATGGACGAGCAACGCCGGCGGATTCAGTGGTCACTACGGCACAGCCGCCGGCGGCACGGCCAGCACAGCGACTTGGACCACGACCATCAGCGGCAGCGACCAGGGCTGGACGGGCGGCACGGAAGTCTCGGCGACGTGGGTGCCTGGCGCAGGCAATGCGACGAACGCGACCTATCAAATCTACGATGGTTCGTCGACGAGCGGGGTCTTGCTCGGCATCGTAACGGTCGACCAGACGAAGGCGCCCGTCGGCACGAGCGACGGCGGCTCCGTATTCCAGGAGCTGGGCGATTACCGCCCTCAGAGTGGCACCTTGACCGTCGTTTTGACCGCCAGCTCGGCCAGCGGCACGGTGGTGTCCGACGCGATCGGCATTGCCCCGGGCTGGGCGACGGGAGGTGGTCAAAGCCAGTACGAGCCAGAGCCCGCCTATCAGGAGGGCGTGCAAAAAACTGGGTTTCGCTCGACCCCCGATGTCTCATTCTTCGGCGCCATGTCGAGTGGCGCCACGTGTTTTCAGGCTGGCGCGATCGCTTATGACTACTATGGCACCAGTCTTTCGAGCCCATGCTGGGCGGGATTGATCGCCATCGCCGACCAGGGGCGAATCGCCAGCGGCGGCGCGGTGTTCGACACGCCGAGCGATCCGACGCAGGCACTTCAGGCGATTTACAGCCTACCTTCAACCGACTTCCACTCGATCATGTCGGGCTACAACGGTGTGACGCCCACATCGGGATATGATGAGTTGACTGGCCTGGGAACGCCCATTGCGAATCGCCTGATCCCCGACCTGGTTTCGTATGGTCTCGAGCAACTGGCAATCACGGCGGCTCCGCCGTCGAGCGTCACGGCGGGGAGTGCCTTCACCTTCACGGCCACGGTCGAGAATCTGAGTGGAGCGCCGCTGACGACATTTCACGGCAACGTGACGATCGCGCCAGGCAACAATCCGAGTAACGACACACTCGGCGGCACCCTCACCGTGGCGGCCGTTAACGGCGTCGCCACGTTTTCCGGCCTGACGCTGACGAAAGCCGCGTCGAACGTCACGATTGCGGTCACGAGCCCCGGAGCGACATCGATCACCACACCTGGGTTCAGCCTGACGCCGGCCGCCGCGGCCAGGCTGGTGATCACGGCCGGGCCGTCGACGGCCGCAACGGCCGGCCAGGCGCTGGCGAATCAGCCCGCGATCACCGAGGAAGATCAATACGGCAACGTCGAGACGGGCGATAGCGCCGACCGTGATTTCCGCGTCGCTGGCGACCGGCTCGGGCCCGCTCCAGGGCGTCACGAGCGTCAAGCTGGCCGACGGAGTCGCCTCATTCTCGAATCTGGCCGACAATACGGCTGAACCGATCATTCTGCGTTTCACGGCGGGCGGGCTCCCCGCGGTCGATTCCAGCTCGATCGTCATCCATCCGGCCGAGCCGAGTCTTCTGGTGGTAAGTGTGCAACCGTCGCCAACAGCCATGGCCGGGAAACCATTTGCCGTTCAGCCCGTCGTCGATGAAGAAGACATGTATCACAACCTCGAAACGGGCGACGTCACCACGACGGTGGTCGCGGCCATCCAGAGCGGCGCAGGACCGCTGGTCGGCACGACCGCTGTCACCCTGTCGGGGGGCGTCGCGACGTTCACGAATCTTGTGGACGACCGCGCCGCAACGATCACGCTCTCGTTCAGCGCGAGCCAGAGCGGCGTCGGCTCCGCGACGTCGAACGGCATCGCGGTCAGTCCGGCCGCCTCGAGCAAGCTTGTGTTCGGGCAGGCACCGACGGATGTCGTCGCGGGCGCCCCGTTGAGTCCACCCGTCACGCTGATCCTGGAAGACACCTACAGTAACCCTGTAACAACCGATAATTCGAGCCTGACGCTGACCTTGAGCAGCGGCAACTTCGCGGGCGGCGGCAACACGATCACGGCCGCGGCATCGGCCGGCGTCGCGACATTCGCCGGGCTGACCATCGACGCCGCCGGGACTTACACTCTCGCGGTGCGCGGCGGATCACTCACGTTGTCCGATGGTAGCGACAGTTTCACCGTCACACCGGCCGCCGCCAGCTCGCTTGTCATCAATGCCGAGCCGCCATCCGCGCTGACCGCCGGCGCGGCGTTTGGGCTCGAAGTCGGAGTCGTCGACGCTTACGCCAATACGGTCACGACATACAGTGGAACGGCCGCCGTCGCACTCGCCACCGCGGTGAATGGCGCCGCGCTTGGCGGCGATTTGTCGGAACCTTTTGTGAACGGTGTCGCGACGTTCACATCGCTGACCCTGGACGTCGCGGGAGGCGCGTACACGGTTCAAGCGACCAGCGCGGCGCTTCCGGCGGCCAGCACGAGCGATATCAGTGTCTCGCCGGCCGCGGCCGCGAAAGTCGTCGTCTCGGCGCAGCCACCATCGGCTGTCATCGCCGGCACCAGCTTCGCCGTGGTGGTCGAGGTGGACGACCAGTTCGGGAACGTCGCGACGAGCTATGGCGGGAGCCTCGGCGTGGCTCTCGCGGCAGACCCCGGCGGCCCTGATCCACTTGGCGGACCGTTGACCACGACTGCTGTCGACGGCGTCGCCACGTTTTCGGGACTGACCCTCGACACGAGCGCCCGGCGGCTATCAGCTCACGATTGCCGGCCCGGGTCTTGCGGCCAGCGAGTCCGTTCCCTTCACGGTCAAGCCGGCGGCAGCCAGTCAGCTTGTCATCATGGACCAGCCGCCGCCCAGCGTCGACCTCGGCGCCGGATTTCAGTTCGTCGTCGCGGCCGAAGACCCGTTCGGGAATGTGGCGACCGCCGAGAACGCTTCGGTGACCGCGACGATCGCGAGCATGACGGGCGGGCCGGGCGGCGGTTCCGCGACCGCGCCGCTCGTGAACGGGATCGCCAGCTTCGCGGGTTTGAGCGCCAGTCAAGCGGGAAACTTTGTGCTCGAGTTCGGCGGCGATGGCTTGGGCGCCGCGGCGTCAGTGCCGTTTGTCGTGAACGCGCCGACCACGATCACAGGCGCGCGAATGATCACAAATGGTAAAGGCAAACGCCAGCACCTGGTCGGACTGAAGCTTCTGTTCAGCTCGGCCCTCGACTTCGGCCGGGCGCAGAACGCGTCAAACTATGTCTTGACGCAAACCGTCAAGCACGGCCGTAAGACGATCGCTCAGGCGGTAAGCGTGCGACCGGTGTACAGTTCCAGCGATGACAGTGTGAGTTTGTCGTTCGCGGGGAAACCGAGTTTCACCAGGGGGGGCACGCTGCTCGTGATCGCCGCCCCGCCAGGCGGCATCGCCAGCGCCAACGAAGTCGCCATTGACGCAGGTTCCGCCGGTGTTGCCGGCGAAAATGGCGCGTTCTCAATCTTGCCGAAGGGACGCGCAATCAGCCGATGAGGCGCGGGTCAGTCGTTCAACGATTTGACGACTGACCGTCCCGGTCGGTCATTCGGGTTCGTCGGCCGGAACCTGGTCGAGGACCGGGCGAAAACGGCTAGCGGTGAAGTGCTTGGGATCGGCCTGCCACGCAAAGAATTCATCGAGCCCGGCCTGCACGGCGGGCGACCACGGCGAATCGCCGGCGGCCGCGTCGATGGCCTGGCCGGCCATGATGATGGCGTCCATGGGGGCGAGCCCGAGTTTTTCGCAGAAGAGCCCGATCGCCACGGCGTGAGCCTGCTCGGGGGTCAGACCGCTCCGGATGGCCAGACCGCTGATTCCCCCGAACAGAAACGCAAAAAACGCCAGGCGCTTTTTCGCCGATTCGTTGAGCTCGTCGGCAAACGGTGGAAGGAGCCGGCCAAGATAGTCGTCAAGCGTCGCCACGGCCGTTTGCTCGGGGGTTGACATCGCGGCTCCGTTTGGCAAAAGGTCGATTCGGGTCGGCTGTTCGAAACAAGTTCGGGTCGTGTAAAAATCGGTCGTGTCAACGGCGAAGCGACTTGTAACGGATCCGGTGCGGCTGGTCGGCGTCCATTCCCAGTCGCTCCTTGCGCTGGGCTTCGTAGGTGGCGTAGTTGCCGTCGCACCAGACGACCCGGCTCTCGCCTTCGAAGGCGAGGATATGGGTCGCGATCCGATCAAGAAACCAGCGGTCGTGGCTGATCACGACGGCGCAGCCGCCGAAGTCGAGCAGGGCTTCTTCCAGCGCGCGGAGCATCTCGACATCAAGATCGTTGGTCGGCTCGTCCAGCAGTAAAAGGTTGCCGCCGCTCTTGAGCAGCTTCGCGAGGTGAACGCGGTTTCGTTCGCCGCCCGAGAGCAGCCCCACTTTTTTTTCCTGGTCGGGCCCCTTGAAATTGAACTGCGCCACGTAGGCCCTGGCGGGCACCTTGCGCTTGCCCAGGACGATCGGGTCGTAGCCGCCGCTGATTTCCTGAAAGACCGAGTTGTCGGCCGTGAGGGCGTCACGGTTCTGGTCGACGTACGAAAAAACGACGGAATCCCCCATCCGCAAGACGCCGCTATCAGGCGTCTCAGTTCCGACGATCATGCGGAAAAGAGTCGTCTTGCCCGCGCCGTTGGGCCCGATGACGCCGACGATCCCGCCCGGCGGCAGGCGGAAGCTCATCCCCTCGAACAGGAGGTTGTCGCTATAGGCTTTTGAGAGATCTTGGGCCTCGACGACGAGCGTTCCCAGGTGCGGGCCCGGGGGAATCTGGAGCACGATTGCCTCGTCGCGCCGCTCCGAGTCTTGACTGGCGAGCTGCTCGTAGCGCTGGAGCCGCGCGCGGTTCTTGGCCACCCGGGCGCGGGGCGACAGGCGAACCCACTCGAGCTCGCGGGCGAGCTGCTTGCGGCGGCTGCTTTCTTGCTTCTCTTCGAGGGCCAGGCGGGCCTGCTTCTGCTCGAGCCACGACGAATAATTGCCCTCCCATGGAATCCCCTGGCCGCGGTCGAGCTCGAGGATCCACTGGGCCACGTTGTCGAGGAAATAGCGATCGTGCGTGACCAAAACGACCGTGCCCGGGTATTCTTGCAAGTGCCGCTCGAGCCAGGCGACGCTCTCGGCGTCGAGGTGGTTGGTCGGCTCGTCGAGCAAGAGAAGGTCGGGGCGTTCGAGCAAGATCTTGCAAAGTGCGACCCGCCGGCGTTCGCCGCCGGAGAGCGTGCTGACATCGGCATCGCCGGGCGGCAGACGCATGGCGTCCATGGCGATCTCGATGCGGCGGTCGAGGTCCCACCCCTCGGCGGCTTCGATGGCGTCTTGAACGCCGGCCTGCTCGTCGAGCAGAGCATCCATCTCGTCGGCGTCGGGTCCCTCGGCGAGCCGGGTGTTGATCTCGTCAAAACGCGTAAGATGGGCGCGGGTTGCCGCAACGGCGATTTCGACATTGCCGCGCACGTCGAGTGTGGGGTCGAGGGTGGGTTCCTGCGGAAGGTAGCCGATTGTCGTGCCGGGCGCGGGCCGTGCGGTCCCCAGGAAATCGGTCTCGCTGCCGGCCATGATCCGCAAGAGCGTGCTCTTGCCCGAACCATTGCCGCCGATGACGCCGATCTTGGCGCCCGGGTAAAACGAGAGCCAGATATTCTTCAGAACGTCTTTTTTCCCGTAGGCTTTCGAGAGGTTTTCGATGGTGAAGATATATTGCGCCGGGCATGAGGTATCGCTCGAATTCGTCGCTGAAGGTCGTTCGGGTGTCTATCAAAGGTAACGGGCGTGGCGTGCGGATGAGAAGAGCGGTTGGCCATGGACGTGGCCGCTGGCTGTCAGAATCGGCCAGCACGCTCGCGGAGGTGCGACTTGCCCGTTCCCGGGCCTTCTGGTAGGTTATCAAATCCGAACGGGCACCGTCTCGATCGCGATCCAATTTGATCGCACTGGACGTAAGCCGGGGTAGCTCAGCTGGTTAGAGCGGCGGTCTCATAATCCGCAGGTCATGGGTTCGAGTCCCGTCCCCGGTACTCCACGGTCGTTTTCAGTTTGCATGCTCACCTCTTGGCTCAAAAAGAGGCGCCTTTCCGTGGAGTCGCCTCGATCTGGAAAACCGATCTGTTGTCACCAGAATATTATTTTCCGAAGCGCATGGTGACGATGTTTAGACGAAGAGCAATCGGCGCATTGGGCATGATCATGACGAGTTGATGGCGACTCGGCTGGCCGGGTACGACGAGACTGTTCTGCGAGAGTTCGGCGAGCGAATCAAACGCCCTGGCGCCGATCATCAAGGAGGGATTCATGTTCAGGACGAACAGCACTCAACACCGCTTTGATTCCGCAACAACGCGGGTGCCGCGCGGCGCGCGTGCTGACGGCACGTGCCGGTGTTCGCGCCGATCAAGTCCAGTCGCTCGTGCTCGATCTCAACGGCACCTTGCACGGGAATAACACTGCGGTCGCGATCTCGCCCGCTCACTGCCTGGCCGCCGCCGGCCACCAGAAGATGCACGATGACGCGCCCCGCCGCCAGTTCGCAATCAGCGGCCGCTTGAGTGAACTTGGCCGGGTGACGGGATCCTTTGGGCCGGATACGGCCACTGACGTTCCCCTCGGCTCGCTGCCAAACCTGGGCAACGCCACGCTCGAGCTCGCGAATCACAGCGGCAGCGTCTTGCTCAACCTCGCCGCGGCATCGGCTAACCTCTACCAGTTCAGAGTCGCGGGCGGGAGCGGCAAGTATGCCACCGCCGACGGCGCGGGAACTCTGACCCTCACGTTTCGTGAATGCTCTAACGAGTATCTCCTCGTCTTGAGATCAGCCAGGAACTAGACCTTGTGCCTGCCTGCACACATACTCTCTGTCTCGCAATCAGAGTGGTGTGTCGCTCGTCGCTGGCTCGGGCCGAAGACTGGCCGATTGTTGAACGACACGCGCGAGATGGCGAAAGTCGATCGGCTTGGTCAAATGGAAGTCGAAGCCGGCGGCGTGACTACTCGCGAGATCGGCCGGCGAACCGAAGCCCGACAGGGCAATAGCGGGGATCAATAATGGCCTGGCTCGAAGGTGGGCAATGAGCTCGATCCCGGATCCATCGGGTAGCTCGAGGTCGCAGATTGTCAGATCGAGCGTCTGCTCATCGGCGATCTGTAGCGCCGTAGCGACATCGCCGGCCTGATAAACGGAGTGACCCCGCGAGACGAGTAGCCGGCCGAGATCCTGCCGCGTTTGCTGGTGGTCTTCAACGAGAAGAATTCGGACCGGGCGATATGGCGTCGTCTGGGCGGGAAGGTCTCGGAGAGGCGCGTTTGACTCGGCGGCGGCCCCTGAGCGGGCGGCGAGCGGGATCTCGAGCGAAAACGTCGTTCCAAGGCCATGGCCCGGGCTACTTGCCGTGAGCCGGCCGCCGTGTTTCTCGAGGATCGTGCGCGCAATCACGAGGCCCAGGCCGAGCCCGCCGAAACGCCGCGTTGCCGGGATCGCCCCACGCTCCGCGAACTCGAATAAGCGCGGCAAGACGTCCTGGGCGATCCCGATGCCCGTATCCTGAACCTCGATCACGAGAACCGCGTCGCCGCACTGATCATCACCGGGCTCGATCTGCGCGCGACCGGACCGAAATCCGGCCGCCCGCGGGAGTGAACTTGATCGCGTTCTTGATCACATTCCAGAGAGCCTGCTGGAAGCGGATCGCGTCGGCATTGACATCGTGACGGCGCAGCGCTCAGATCGAGATCAGTGGTGACGCCGGCACGCTGGCAATCGTCGCCGCAGATAGCGATCACATTACGAACAAGGGCATGTGCGTCAACCAGCTCGCACCGCAAGTCAAACGAGCCATGCCGGATCCGCGAGACGTCGAGGAGGTCATCGATCAGCCGGACCTCGAGAAGAATGTTGCGATGCATCATTTCGAGGATCGAGATCGCCGATTCGTCCAACGGCGGCTCGTCGAGCATCGCTGTGACATTGGCCAGCACGGGCGTCAGCGGCGAGCGTAGCTCGTGCGACACGGTGGCCAGAAATCGATCCTTGGCGACGCTCGCGGCCTCGGCCTGCCGGCGAGCCGCTTGCTCGCTGAGTAAATTCAAGTGCTCCTGGGCGATCCGCGTGCGCTGCGTGATGTCGCGCAGAACCAGAACGGACCCCGCGGTCTGCCCAGGCTTGCCAATCCGCGAGATCCGGGCGTCGAAACGAAGCGCGGGGAGCGTCCCTGGCCCGTCGAGCTCGAAGCTTCGAGCGCCATCGCCGGCTGTCTCGGAGGCAAGGTGTTCCCGCAGTGCCGGCCAGGAAGCGAAACCCTCCGCGGCGGTTGTTCCCACCACGTTCCCGGCGGCCGGCGCGATCATACGTCGATGCCCGGATTGATCGCGACGATCCGCCCGGCGCGATCGAGCACGAATACGAAATCGTCGATTTCCTCGATCACACGCGCCCACGCGACGGGCGTCATGTCGAGCAGCCGGTACCGAAGCAGGCCGGGCACAAATGCAAGGCCGGTCAGGCCGAATGCCATCGCGGCTGAGTCGACATAAACGAATCCGACAATTCCCGACATGTCGATGATATTGACGAACCAGGGAAAAACCGCCCCGAAACTCATCAGCGCGGCCTGAGAACGGTAAACGCCCGTCGAGCGGTAAACCTGCGCCGAATAACAAGAAGGTCGCGACTGCGGCGAGGCAATAACAATAGACGAAATGGGCCTTGAAAATCGGGCCGTACACAGGGATTGCGACCCAGTATCCATGAATCTCGGCGTTCCACAGACGCACCCAGTAGAGATGGTGCCACGGGTTCGTCCAGGCAACAGCCAGCATCGCGATCGCCGGGCCGCAGATCAGAAGGAATCGCAATGGCCTGGTCCACTTCTGATTTCCTGTGTACAGGAGTACTGTGGCCAGGAGGCTGAGCAACACGGTCACGGTGCCGGTGGCCCTCAAGCTAAAGCACGCTTGCTTGTGGCCGATGTCGACGATTACCAGCTCGAGGCCCTCGAAAAACGCCCAGGCTGATTCGCCAAGCATCATGACCATGAATGCGATGGCCAGCGCGGAGGGCCGCCTGTAGCAAGCCAGGAGCGCCAGCGCGGCGCAAATCGCCGCCGTCGCGAAAAACGGTAGAGCGACGGGATTGCCTTGAAAGATCATCGATGCCGCTCCCAGTTCCGTCCGAAGACGCGAAGACCGTTGCCGGCGTGCGCTCGAAGCATTGGCACTGATCGCGGAACGCCGCGTTCAGCGCCTGAGATTGCAACGTCACTTCAATCCCGGCTTTCATCGGGCGACTGTAACGGGTCCAGGAAATGTTGACCGATCAACCGCTTCGCCCGCTTGTGATGCTATGTATGCATGGTGGTGACCCGCTCGATCGCATCCTCCAGTTGCCTGAAATCGATCGGCTTCGTGAGGTGAATCGCAAAGCCGGCGGCGCGGCTCTGCTCGATGTCGGTGGGGGCTCCAAATCCGGAGACGGCGATTCCGGAGATGGCGCGAGTGGTGCGAAGTTTCCACATGAGCTCGTGGCCGCTGCCGTCCGGAAGCTCGATGTCGCTGATCAGCACGTCGAATTCGAGCGCGGAGGCTATTTCGATCGCTGTGGTCATATCGGCGGCTGGATGAACTCGATAGCCGCGTACCGAGAGCAGCCGGGTCAGAGAGTAGAGCGTGTCTTCGTTGTCATCGACGAGCAGAAGATCGATCGCTCGGTCGGTGCGCGAGGTGTGAGAAACTTCGCCCGTGGCGGGCGAGACGTCGGCCGACCGTGGCGTGGGGGGCGACGTGGTTGGCATCTCGATTGTGAACGTCGCGCCTCGGCCAGGGCCGGGGCTGACGGCCGCGAGCCGGCCGCCGTGCTGCTCGATGATCGAGCGGCTGATCGTCAGGCCCAGGCCGAGCCCGCCGTACCGCCGCGTCGTCGACACGCCCCCCTGCTCCAGCACGTCGAAGATATGGGGAAGCACCTCCGGTTGAATGCCAATGCCCGTGTCTTCTACCTCGATGACCAGGGGGGCCGTCGGGCGGCCGTTTCCCGCTGTTTCGACCCCGTCGGAAACATGGGAATTGAGAGAGCGCACCGTGATCCGGCCGCCGGCCGGCGTGAACTTGATCGCGTTCTTGATGAGGTTCCAGAGAGCCTGCTGAAACCGCAACGGGTCGCCGTCGATGTGAAAATCGGTTGATTTCAGCTCGACCACGACCTCGAGGTTGCCGCTCTTGAGCTCGTCGCCACAGATGTCGATCACGTCGGCAACGAGCCGATGTGCGTCAATGATCTCGCGTTGAAAAAGGAGTGAGCCGCGGCGGATCCTTGCCAGGTCGAGAAGGTCGTCGATCAGCCGGGCCTCGAGCATGATGTTCCGCCGGATCATTTCAAGGAGGCTCCGCAGAGAGGCCGGCGTTTCGGGATCGGCGAGCATTGCGGTGGCCGTCGCCAGGATGGGAGTCAGCGGCGTGCGCAGCTCGTGCGACAACGTCGCCAGAAAGCGATCCTTGGCAATATTGATGGCCTCGGCTTCGGCGCGCGCGGCCTGCTCGCGAAGCAGCCGGAGCCGTTCTTCGGCCGCGTCTCTTTGAAACGTCACGTCGCGCAACACGAGCACCCAGCCGGCCGGGTGAACATCGCGTCCAAGCCGCGAGATCCTCGCGTCAAACGTACTCGATCCGGCCGGACCGCCGATCTCGAAGGCCACGTCGGCATCGGCGCGGAATTGTTCGAGATGTTCCAGGATCGCCGGCCAGTGCGCGAACGTGCGCTCGGCGCTGGCACCCAGAACGGCGGAGTATGGTCGGCCAACGAGCCGAAGCGCAGCGTCGTTGAGGTCGACAATTCGGCCTGACAGGTCGAAAACGACGACAGGGTCGGTCATTCCCCTGACCACGACCGCCCAGGCGATGGGAGCCAGATCAAGCAAGCGAAATCGAAACAAACCCGGCACGAACGCCAGACCCGTGACCGCGAAGGTCATGGCGGCGGTGTCGATGTGAATGTAGCCGAACAGCTCGGACATATCGACCATATTCACGACCCAGGGGAGCAGTACGGCGAACAGCATCACGGCGGCCTGGGCGCGATACACCCCCACCGACTGCAGGACCGCCTGTGCGAGCAGAAGCGCCGCGACCGCCACGAGCACGTAGCAATACGCGAAGTGCGACCAGAACCCCGGGCCGTACACGGGAATCGCGAACGAGAGCGCACCGTCGGTCCGTGTGATGTGACCTTTCCAGTAGAGATGATGCAGCGGGTTGGTCCATGCGACGAGCACCAAAACCAGGGCAGGTGCGCAGACCAATGCGAAGTAGCGCCATTCCAGCCATGCATGGGAGCCGGTATATTTCAGGACGAAGGCCAGGACCCCGAGCACGGTCACCACGGCTCCCAGCGTCCTCAACTGATAACAGATGGCCTGGGCAGTCGCATCGCCGACACTCAGCTCGATAGCCTCGAAGAGCGCCCACGCGGTCTCGCCAACCATCATCGCGATGAACGACGGCGCCATTGGCAACGACTTGCGCTGCCATGCGAACGCCGCCAGCGACCCCGACAGGGCCGCCGCAACGCCAAACGGTATCGCCTCGGGGTTGCCTTGCCACATCGTGCTCTCGCTTCAGCGCGTGCTGATCACGCAATCTGGCCGCGCAAACGTCTCGCGTGACCAGCGACTCTTGCTTGCATGCCCGCTTGGCGGCGGCTCTTCGCACTCAGGACGACGTGTTACTCAGGGGCGTCGCCGCTGCAGATTACAGACCGGCGCGCAATTGACGGCGGCAGTGGTCGTCCACCTCTTTCATGGTGGCCTGTCGAAAACCTGCTAGGATCGCATGATACACCAGCGATTCGGATTTCGCGAGGGGTCACCGGGGCGATTCGCTCCTTCTCCTTCTGGCGGCGCACCGCATGCGAAGCCTCACGAAAGTCTGACGGTCGAGCAGCCAGGGCCGCGTTGGCACGAGGGCACCCCCGGAGCTTGACAGCCTTGCCTAGTTTGGATGCAAACAATTGTCGATTTCGCGAACGCGTGCGCCGGGTCGAAGACCAGAGCCGGCGAACGGGTTGATCTTTCCTCAGGAGCCAGCAATGAGCGCCCGCCTGATTCTGACCGCGATTCTTGTCATTCATCTTGCCTTCGGCCCTTTGCGACTGCCGGCGGCCGAACCGATCACTCCCGATGGGATCACAGTCAGGCACAACCTTTCTTACAGAGAGGGGACGAGCCGGCAGTGGAAACTCGACCTGGCGATGAAAACGAACGACGGTCTCGGATCACGTCCGGCCATCGTCGTGATCCACGGCGGCGGCTGGCTCGAGGGGGACAAGTCGAGCTTTGCTTCGCGAGAGCATGGCGTGCCCGGCAATATCGTCGACTTCGCCGATCGCGGGTTCGTCGCCGTCACAATCAATTATCGTCTCTCCGGCGAAGCACCGTTCCCGGCCGCGCTCGACGACTGCAAATCCGCAGTGAGATGGCTGTCGCGCATGCACGCGAATACCGGATCGATTCCGAGCGGATCGGCGCGTTTGGCAATTCGGCCGGCGGCCATCTGGCGCTCCTGCTGGGGATGAGCGAAGACGGGGTGCCGGTCGATCCCCATGGCCCGCATCGCGATCAATCGACTCGCGTGCAGGCGGTCGTGAGTGATAGTGGGCCCATTGATCTGGTCGCGCAATACCGTGGCGGGGCCCTGCGGGATGTGTGCGAGCGATTCATGGGCCGACCGGCCGATGCCGATGGGGTGAGCGCTTACAAGAAAGCCTCGCCCTCAGAGTGGATCACGCCGCGGACGCCACCGTTGCTCTTGATCTATGGCGTCGACGACGGTCAGGTCCCCATCGAAACGGCCGACGACTTCGTCGTGGCGCTCGGACGCGCCGGCCTGCGCGACATCAGTTATCATCGACTGGCCCGCGTTGATCATTGCCCTTACTCGCTCATCCGGGTTCCGATCATGCGTCAGGCGGTCGTCGAATTCTTCGTGCGCACGCTTGATCCGCGACAATCGCTCGGGAACCGCGGCAAGCCATGATCCCCCCGTGCCGGCCGCGACCGGAATGACGCATGCGGAACTGGCGCATAAGAAGAGCAGCCTGGCATCGCGTGAACGAGAAGAAGCATGAGATTTGGCGGTTCGACGCGGAAGCCTTTGCACGGAGCATTCCAACGGCGACCATTGGAACGAGAAAACCGCCGGATTATCGCGTTTGAACTTGTGGGTAAGGCCATGCGCGGAGCGATGGGAACGAGAAAACCCGGATCGGCCGTTTGCGCTCCTACGTTGATGCGAGCTTCTTCAGAACGGCTGGTTGGCTTCACTGAATTCTTTCCAGAAGCGCTGGAGCTGTCGCAAGCCGAGGCCCGTCATCTCGGCGATTTCGGGGAGCGTGTGGCCGCGGCCGCGGAGGTCAACGACAGTCCGTTGCGCCGGGTCGCCGACCTTTCGAAGGAGCGATTCGCGCAGCTCGTTGGCTTCCTGCTCGAGCACGGCGGCAGGCTGGCGGTCGACGATTTCGCATTCGAGCGGCACAAAACGGCTGCGCGGTGATCGCGCGACATCGATCATGCGTCGCTTGGCGACCAGAACGAGCGAGGCCAGACCTTTCTCCGGGCACTCGACCGATTTGGCCATCAGTTCGATGATGGCCTCGCCGACGAAGTCTTCAGCGTCGTATCGCCCCCGAAGCGTCTCGGGCATTAACCGCCTGATGGTACGGCACGCTGTCGGGTAATCGTCTCTCATGACAACAGCCCAGTCGACGAGCGTCCCGTTTTTCTGGCCACGCTGATTCATTGGATGCCTTTACTACGGTTTGAGACGTCAGGAATTTTCGCCCCAGATCCTTGTCAAAGACACTCGGCGGTCGCGGCGTCACCACGCGAACGTGATGCGCGCAACGTTCGAGCTTTCATCCATGTCGTGATCAATGAATTCCTTGAAATCATTGGTGTGAAAGCGAAAAGTCTACAGGAACTCTGCTGCGACCGATACAGAACAGACCGGAATTTCGTGAGTTTTCGATCAACGAGAACAATGGACGTTGATGTGAGGATGGCAACAAATCATGCATCCATAACCTCAGCCAAACTCATGAAATCGTGGACATTCTGCGTGTCGCGATACCGACCGGAACTTGATCGTGAGGGGCCAATTCACTGCCACCAGCGACGTGAGCCATCGTCGACGACACCGAACTTACTGAGCAAACTGCGAGAATGTCACAGGATGATCGAATATCAATCTCTTGAACACATGGAATCGAGTCCATCAGGTCGTTCAAGAGCGGCATTATGATCATCACCCCGTCGCGTCGCCGAAGAAATGGACGCCGTCGCGCGCCAGGCCACGAGCTGTTGTTGGCTCGCATGCACTCACGCGACATCGACTCGAATCGGCCCGCTTCCGAAAGACCGCCGTTCCCTGTGAAACAGTCGGAAACGACATCAATGAAACGACATCCTTGGAAGAGAACCAACGTGTGAGTCTGTCTCTCCGGTTACCCGTGCGCCACCCCCATCTTGGTCAAGTGCAACAGCTCACGCGCCATCGCTGTCATCCACAAGCTGTTGTCGGAGACCGGCCTTTGCTCGAACGATCCCTTATTCAAGTTACGCTTTTTCGGGCGCGATGCACAAGCCCAAACTTGCAGATGTTGCCGCAAGTCAACTTAACATGGACGGTGATATCGTATTTTGCCTGATTCCTACCCGCTAACACGCCATTCAATAGCCGTCGCGGCGGCCGCCACGTGGGCAGTGGAAACGGCCCTGTGGCGTTTTTACCACGTCGGATGCGAACAGTGGCGAGCCGTCCACGGGTGCGCTCGAGTGCCCGGGCTCGCGGCTGCGCGATGTACGGACCAGGCGTTCGAGCGCGATGCCAGGGTGGCCGGCCAGAGCGCCGTGACACTTGTAGTAGTGTATATATTTCTACATTAATATATGAGAGAATAGCGTGTCGGAAGCGGTCGCGTCGCGAATTGGCAGGCGGCGATGAGACCGGAGAAAGGTGGTGCGGGACTCTGTCGAGCTCTAACCGCCCATCACCCTCCACCCATCACCCTCCACCCTCTGGGTGCCGCGTGGTTCGTCAATGAAAACGGGATGAACGCGAGAGCCGTGCAAGCCCCAATTTTGCACCACGCCAGTCTCGACCTTCCGGGGGAGAATGAAACAGCCCTGGGAGCGTCGCCAACCGACCCATGGCGGCGCACGCAGGCCGGCCTTACAATGGCCCGCGTTACCGGGACAGGCTGCCTCTGGTCGCGCACGAACTGCCAATGGCATGAATAAGCACGCGGTCAACACGCTTCGAGCCACACTTGCCGCCGACCGGCCAGCTTATGGTCTGTGGGTGACTCTCGATTCGCCGACCGTCACGGAGATGGCGGTCGCCCTTGGGCTCGACTGGGTCGTGATCGATGCCGAACACGGCCACCTTGACTGGAAAGACATCATCGCGCATCTGCGTGCCGCCGTTCGCAGTGATACGGTCGCCCTGGTGCGGGTCGCCGAGCTCGATCGCGGGCTGATCAAGCGGGCTCTCGATATCGGTGCCGACGGAATCGTCATCCCCTGGATCGAAAATGGCGACCAGCTTCGCCGGGCCGTCGCGTTTGCACGATACCCGCCGGAAGGTTGTCGTGGGATTGGTGGCGAACGAGCGACCGCCTGGGGGGAGTGTCTCGTCGAGCATACCGCCGAGGCCAACGAGCACGTTCTTGTGGTGCCGATCATCGAGTCGGTGGCTGCCGTTCGATCCGTACCCGAGATGTGCACTGTCGAGGGGGCCGAGCTTTTTTCTTCGGCCCGGCCGATTTCTCATCGACGGCCGGCTTTCGCGGCCAGTGGGAAGGGCCAGGCGTCGCCCGCCAGATCCTCGACCTCAAGGACACGATCCGCGCGGCCGGCAAGCACTGCGGCGTGGTGGCGACCGGCACCGCCAATCTCGGCGAGCGCCTCGAGCAAGGCTTTCGCATGCTGGCCCTCGGCCTCGACGGTGCGCGCTCTTGCTCAGATCGCTGCACGAATCGCTGGCCGCCGTCGGCCGCGATCGCCGCATCCGGTCGGGATTTGAGATCGAGCGCGCCAGTCGTCCGCCGCAATCACCGGGCCGTGCGCCGGGAGGTGATGAATGACTCTCGACCCCCCTTGTTCCGGGTCGCCCTGACAAGCGATTTCTTTCAGGCGGACGGTTCGACGCGATACCCCGATATCGGGCTGTCGGTTTTTGAGAATCAGCCGCACATCCACTGGAGCCGGTTCGCCGAGCACATTAGCCCGGTGCGTGCCGAGCAAGTCGCCGACGCGCAGGGAGTCATCGTTCTCACCCCAGCGATCACCGCGGCCGCACTAGCCAGTAGCGGTCAATTGCTGGCCATCGGCCGCTTTGGCGTCGGCTATGACGCCGTCGATGTCGGGGCGTGCACCGAGGCCGACGTGGTTGTTTTTATCACGGCCGGCGCGGTCGATCGTTCGGTGGCCGAGGCCACGATCGGCTGGATGATCGCGCTGGGGCATCACGTTCGCGTCAAGGATCAGCTCGTACGCTCCGGCCGGTGGGACGACCGCTCGAGTTACATGGGGCGCGAGCTACGCGATCGAACGTTCGGGTCGATCGGATTTGGTGGGATCGCCCGCGCCACGGTCCATTTGCTCGCGAGTTTCGGAATGCGCCGGCCGCTCGTGTTTGATCCGTACGTCAATCGCGAGTCCGCCGCGGCGCAGGGGGTTGACCTGGTCGGGCTCGACGACGTGCTGGCCGGGTCGGATTTCGTGTCGATCCACTGTCCGCTGACGAGCGAGACCCGCGGGCTGATCGGAGCGCGCGAGCTGGCGCTGATGAAACCCGATGCCTACTTGATCAATACGGCGCGCGGCGGGATCGTTGATGAGAGTGCTCTCTTTGAAGCCCTGGCCACGCGGCGGATCGCCGGCGCGGCGCTCGATTGTTTCGAGCACGAGCCGGTCGTGACGCCCCATCGTTTCGGCGTGCTTGATAACGTGCTTCTGGCCCCTCATAGTATCGCGTGGACGGGCGAGCTATTCCGGGATATCGGTCGTGCGGTCTGCCAGGGAATGCTCGACCTTTCGCTCGGCCGCGTGCCGCGCGGGGTGGTGAACCCCGAGGTTTTCGACCGCCCTGGCTTCGATCAGAAGTGGGCCCCGTGGAGGACCGTCACCTGATGGGCAACCGGCTCGAAGGTCAGGTCGCGTGGATCAGCGGCGGCGCCTCGGGAATCGGCGCGGCGACGGCCGCGCTTTTCATTGAGGAAGGGGCCCGGGTCGCCTTGGTCGACCTGCATTTCCGCGCCGATTCGCGGCCGCCCGGTGACATTGCGCCAGACGAAACTGGTGCGATGTTACTTCAGGCCGATGTCGCGGTCGAAGACGAAGTCCGGGGCTCGCTCGAGCAGGCCGTGGCGAACTTTGGCGGCCTGAACATCATCGTCAACTGTGCCGGCATCGTGCACGTCAAGCCATTGCACGAATATGAGTCGGTCGAATGGGACCGCCTCATGGGGGTGAATCTCAAGAGCATCTTTTTCTCGGTCAAGCATGGGCTGGCCTACCTGCGTCAGGCACGGCCGAGCTATGTCGTCAACGTCGGGTCGATCAGCAGCTTCGTCGGCCAGGCCGCGACGCCGGCCTACACCGCGTCGAAATCGGCCGTCCTGGGGCTCACCCGTTCGATCGCGCTCGACTATGCGGCGCTCGGCGTGCGCTGCAATTGTGTCTGCCCGGGCATCACCGACACCCCCATGCTTCGCGAACATCTCGACAAGACGCCCGATCCGCAAGCCACGCTGAGCGAACGATTGCGCCGGGTGCCCCTGCACGTGCCGCTCCAGCCGCGCGACATTGCCAGGGCGATTCTCTACATGAGCACCGAGGACTCGGCCGGCGTGACGGGGACATCGCTGGTGGTCGACGGCGGTTACCTCGCCGCCGCGGAGTGGAACGCGGGTTGAAAACGGTCATGGAGACGCGCAATGCAATGGAAACTCGCCTGTGCCGACTTCACGTTTCCGCTCCTCGCGCATGAGCGGTCGCTCGACCTGATCGCCCTGCTCGACTTCGACGGAGTCGACATCGGGCTCTTCGAGGGCCGATCACACCTCTGGCCGTCGCGGGTTTTCGCGGATCTCAAAGGGTCGGCCCGCGACCTGAAAGCGCGGCTTGACGACCGCGCGCTTGCGCTGGCCGACGTCTTTCTTCAAACCGCCCCTGATTTCTTCTCGGTCGCGCCCAATCATCCCGATCCGTCGGTTCGCCGCCAGGCTCGCGACTGGTTCGAGCGCACGCTCGAATTCACGCTGGAATGCGGTGGCACACACGTTTCGGCCCTCCCCGGCGTGGTCTTCGACGGCGAATCGGAGGCCGAATCGTGGGAGCGGTGCTGCAACGAGCTGGCGTGGCGCTGTGAGACGGCCAGAGCCCAGGGGCTCATCTTTTCGATCGAGGCCCATGTCGGATCGATCGCGCCGACACCCGCGGCCGCCGCCGAGCTGGCTGCGGCTCGGTGCCGGGGCTGACGTTGACTCTCGACTACACGCATTTCACCCGCGGCGGCGTGCCCGACCAGGAGGTCGAGCCCCTGATCCAGGACGCGAGCCACTTCCACGCTCGGGCGCCCGGCCTGGCCGGCTGCAGGCTTCGTTTCCAGAGAACGTGATCGATTACGCACGCGTGATCGACGTGATGCGCCAGACTGGATATCGCGGCTATCTCGGCGTCGAATACGTCTGGATCGACTGGGAACATTGCAACGAGGTCGACAACCTTTCCGAGACCATCCTGATGCGCGACTTCTTACGGCGCCAGCAAGGGCAAACCGCATGACCCAGCCAGATCCGGCTCTCGGTGTCTTGTTACACGCGATCGGCGGCCTCGCGTCCGCGAGCTTTTATTTGCCATTTCGCGTGGTGCGAGGCTGGGCCTGGGAAACGTACTGGCTGGTCGGTGGGCTGTTTAGCTGGGTGGTCGCTCCCTGGCTGTTTGCCCTGATCCAGACGCCCGAGCTTCTCCGCGTGCTGGGCGAGGCGCCGGCGCTGGCGCTAGGGTGGACGTATCTTTTCGGCGTCCTGTGGGGGATTGGCGGTCTGACATTTGGACTGACGATGCGCTATCTCGGCATCGCTCTGGGCATGGCCATGGCACTGGGCTACTGCGCGGCTTTCGGCACACTGATGCCGCCCCTCTTTCGCGGCGAGCTCGAAGGCGTGGCCCGCACGACGGCCGGCGCGACCGTGCTCTGCGGTGTCTTTGTCTGCTTGCTCGGAATCGTCGTCAGCGGGCTGGCCGGCCGATCCAAGGAGCGGGAGATGACGGCCGAGCAAAAGCAGGCTGTGATTCACGAATTCAATTTCGGAAAAGGCGTGATCGTGGCGATGGCCGCGGGCATCTTGAGCGCGTGTATGTCTTACGGGTTCGCGGCCGGCAAGCCGATCGCCGACATCGCCATCGCGCACGGAGCCCATCCGCTCTGGCAAAACCTGCCGGTGCTCGTGGTCGTCCTGGCCGGCGGGCTGACCACGAATCTCGCCTGGTGTTTGTACTTGAACGCGCGCAATGGCACACTCGGTGATTACGCGGGCGCAGCCGGCACGGCGAGCGCGACCACAAGCGGCCGGCTCGCCAGGAACTACTTTTTCTGCGCGGTCGCGGGGACGATCTGGTATCTCCAGTTTCTCTTCTACGGCATGGGAAACACGCTCATGGGCAAGTTCGAGTTCTCGAGCTGGACGCTGCACATGGCGAGTATCATGATCTTTGGAACGATCTGGGGCCTGATCCTGGGCGAATGGAAGGGTTCGAGCGGCCGCACGCACTGGCTCAATGCGGCCGGTCTGGTCATCCTCGTTTCATCGACCGTGATCGTTGGCTATGGCAATTACCTGGCGGCGACAGGCAGCACGTAGACGACAAACGCCGGGCCCGTCCCCGGGTCGTTCAGTGGCGTACCACCAACGACTCGAGGGCCCTGATGTCACGACTCGCGGCCCGATCAAGCGAGCCGTGCGGACTGGAAAAGGAACATCGCGATGCAACGACGGACGTATGGCGGTTTCATCCTGGCAACGGTGCTCGTGGCGATCGTTCCCGGCCCGGCGATCAACGCGGCCCAGACGGAATCGAGTCTCCGTGTCGACGACCCCCGCTGCGAGTATCTGGTCAATCCGCTGGGCATCGACGCGAAACCGCCACGTCTGTACTGGAAGCTCAAGCCGGCGCGTCCCGAGGCGCGCGGGCTCGCCCAGTCGGCCTACCAGGTTCTGGTCGCCACCAGCGAGTCGCTGCTCGGTGAAGGCAAGGGAACGCTCTGGGACAGCGGCCGGGTGGCGTCGGACCAGTCGATCCATGTGCCGTACGCCGGGCATCCGCTTGCGTCTCACACGGTGTGCTGGTGGAAAGTACGCGTGTGGGACCAGGACGGCAACGCGTCGCCGTGGAGGCGCACCGGCGCACTGGTCGATGGGATTGCTCGAGCCGGCCGACTGGAAGGCGAAGTGGATCGGCCTCGATGGCGGCGAGGAAACCGATAACGAGGCCGAAGCACTGCGGATCGCCTCGTGGATCTGGTCCCCTGGCGGCAAGGCCGCGGTGGAGCGCCGATCGGCACGCGCTACTTCCGCCGGACGGTGGAAATCCCGGCCGGCCGCCGCGTGCGCCGGGCGCGATTTTTCGCGACGGCCGACGATTCGTTCGTTGCGTCGATGAACGGCCGGCCAATCGGACGAGGGGCCAGTTGGGCCGAGGTCAAGCTCTTCGACGTGACGGCGGAGCTCAGGCCGAGCGCAATATTCTGGGACTGGCGGCGTCGAATTCGCCATCGACCACGGTGAGCCCCGACCGCAACCCGGCGGGCGTGATCGGGCTGCTCAAGGTTGAATTCGACCAGGGCGAGCCGCTGCTCGTGCCCACCGACGCGACGCTGGCGCGTGTGCGCGACCGAGACTCCCGGCTGGGATCGAGACGACACGGCCGGCGGCGCGTGGAAAGAGCCCGAGATCGTCGGACCGCTGGGCGTCGCGCCCTGGGGGAAGATCGGCGGCTCGAACCATCGCCGGCTGCCGTCGCGGATGCTCCGCCACGAATTCAAGGTCAGCGCGGCGTCAAGCGTGCGACGGCCCACGTGTGCGGCCTGGGGTTTTTCGATTTCGAAGTGAACGGCCAGCCAGTCAGCGACCAGCTCATGAACCCGGCGCTCACCGGGTACGATCGCCGCGCCCTCTATGTCACATTTGATGTCACGCGCGGCTCGAGGCCGGCGACAACGCGGTCGGCGTCACGCTCGGCAACGGCCGATATTTCGCGCCCCGGCGCGACGTTCCCGTACCGATGAGAACCTATGGATTCCCCAAGCTCTTGTTTCAAATGCGGATCGAGTATCAAGACGGATCGGTCGACCAGGTGCTCAGTAACTCCGACTGGCGGCTGACGACCAACGGCCCGATCCGCTCCGACAACGAATTCGACGGCGAGGAATACGATGCCCGACGCGAGATGCCGGGTTGGTCGCGGCCCCATTTCGATGACTCCGCCTGGCAGAGTGTCTCGCTCGTCGAAGCACCGGGCGGCCAGCTCGAAGCGCAGATGATCGAACCGATCCGGATCACCGAGGAGCTACGCCCCACGCGCATCACCAGTCCGCGTCCCGGCATCTTCATGGTCGATTTCGGACAGTCATTCTACGGCTCGGTACGGCTCAAGGCCTGTCGGGGCCGGCCGGCACCGAAGTGCGCATGAAGACGTCATTCAACGTCACACCCGAAGGTCTGCTCAACTCGGCCAACGATCGCAGTGCCAACAACCTGGATATTTACATCCTGAAGGGCCGGGGATCGAAACATGGCACCCGCGCTTCAAGGGTAATGCGACCCGCTATGTGCAGGTCGAGGGTTTCCCCGGCACGCCAACGGCCGAGAATTTCAGGGGACTGGTGACCCACACCGACATGGAGCCGGTCGGTCAATTCACCTGTTCCAACCCCTTGATCGACCGGATCTATCAGAACGCGCGGTGGGGAACTCGCATGCAGAACCGCAGCGTCCCGATGGAGCCCGACCGCGACGAGCGGATGCCCTGGTCGGGGCATCCGGCCAAGACGTCGGAAAGCGAGGCGTACGCGTTCAACGTCGCGCGGTTCTACGATCACTTCCTCCATAATTACCGCACCCACCAGGGTGAAGACGGCAGCCTCCAGGAGATTCTGCCCCCTTACTGGACCTTCAATTCCAAGGACATCATCTGGCCGAGCGTGATCACGATCATTCCCGACTGGTACTACAATTTCTACGGCGACAAGAGGCCCCTCGCCGACAACTACGATTGCATGAAGAAATGGGTCCTGTTTCAAAAGAAAGCCTATCAGAAGCCCGACTACACGATCGATTACTGCAACTACGGCGACTGGGTCGACAACTCGTGGATCAAGGGGGCCAGCGACAAACGCGTCACGTCGCGGCCGCTCATGTCGACAGCCTATTACTACAACAACCTCCGTATCGTCGCCAGGGCCGCCCGGCTCCTCGGCAAGAACGACGACGCCAGACTATTCGCCGACCTCGCGGCGCACGTGAAAGCCGGCTTCAATGCGCGATTCTTCCATCCGGACATCAACAAATACGAGACTGAAACTCAGGCTTCCTATGTCTTTCCCCTGGCGTTCGGGCTGGTGCCGGAGAAGAATCGTGCGGCCGTGATCGCCAACCTGGTCGATGAGATCCAGATCAAGCACGCAGGGCACACGTCTGTCGGACTCGTCGGTATGCAATGGTTCATGCAAGTGCTGACCGACGCTGGCCGGCCCGATATCGCTTACAGCGTGGCCACCCAGACGACGCGGCCAAGCTGGGGCTACATGGTCTCAAAAGGGGCCACCACAAGCTGGGAGCGGTGGGATACCGACACGCAGGACGGCGGGATGAATGGCGAGAGTCAGAAGATTCTTTCGGGCAACTTCGAGGCCTGGTGCTACCAGACGCTCGGGGGCATCAACTACGACCCGCGGCAGCCGGGATTCAAGCACGTGATCTTGCATCCCCGTCCGGTCGGCGACCTGACGTTTGTACGCGCGTCGCACCGGTCATTGTATGGATTGATCGAGAGTGACTGGCGGCTCGATGGCGATGCGTTCGTTTATGACCTTGCGATTCCGCCCAACACGACAGCAACCGTTTACGTGCCAGCCATCGACGCGGGCCGAGTGACGGTGAAAGGCGTCCCGGCCGGCGAGTCGAAAGGCGTGCGACTGGTGCGCATGGAGGACGGCGCGGCGGTCTACACCATTGGGTCGGGAAAATATGTCTTCCGGAGTACCTCGTGGCGGCGGAACTGATGAGAGTCTGTTGCGGAAGTCCGGATCCGGGTGAGCGGTGGGCGTCAGCCCCCTGTCTTCTCGGGCTCCGGACAGGGGGCTGACGCCCCGCTCGCCTTGCGGAACAGACTCTGAGATCATCGGAGAGCGACCGCAACGAGGATAAAGTCAAGGTCCAGAAATCGGGGACAACCTCCGATCGCCGGGCATCTTCCAGCGGAGTCGAGTGATGTTCGATCTGACGGCCGTACAGCGAAGCTTGCGTGAGTTTGGGCTCGACGGGTGGCTCTTCTACGATTTTCGCGGGTCGAATATTCTGGCCAGGCGCGTGCTGGGCCTCGACCAGAAGGCGCCCGGCAGCCGCCGCTTCTTTTACTTCGTTCCGGCGGAGGGAGAGCCGCGCAAGCTGGTTCACCGGATCGAGACCGCAGCGCTCGACGATCTGCCGGGCGAGCTCGCTCGTGTATCTGAAGTGGCAGGATCTCGAAGCGGGCGTCGCGAGTTTAGTCCAGGGCTGCCGGCGCGTGGCGATGGAGTATGCACCCCGGGTCAGCAATCCGTATGTTTCCCGGGTTGATGGGGGGACCATCGAAGTCGTGCGCGCGTGCGGAGTCGACATTGTCTCCTCGGGCGACCTCATCCAGCAATTCGAGGCGACGTGGGATGATTCCCAGTGGCAGATGCACCTGGACGCCGAGAAGGTGACGACGGCGGCCTACGACGTGGCGTGGGGCCTGATCGCCGAACGAGTGCGTGCCGGCCAGCCCGTGCGTGAAACGGACGTGCAGGCCGCCATCATGAGCCATTTTCACCGGCACGGGCTCACGACGTATAGTCCGCCGATCGTCGGCGTCGGCCCGCACGGTGGCGATCCCGCACTATGAGCCGGTCGTTGGCCGCGATGCACCGATCGCACCGGGCGACCTGGTGCTGGTCGACCTCTGGGCCAAGCTCGATCGGCCACGCGCTGTTTACAGCGATCTCACGCGGATGGGATTCGTCGGCACCGAGGTTCCGGCGAAATGCGAAAAGATTTTCGGGATCGTCGCCGCCGCGCGTGACGCCGCCATTGCGTGCGTGAAAGAGGCGTACGCGGCTGGTCGGCCGCTTCACGGCTGGGAAGTCGACGCGGCCGGGCGCCGCGTGATCGACGACGCCGGGTTCGGGCCGCACTTCATTCACCGGATCGGTCACAACATCGGCCAAGAGGTGCACGGCAACGGCGCGAACATGGACAATCTCGAAACCCACGACGAGCGGCTCGTGCTGCGGCGCACGCTGTTTTTCGATCGAGCCGGGCCTCTATTTCGACGACTTCGGCGTTCGCAGTGAAGTGAACGTCTTTGTTGATGCGAATGGCGGCGTGCACGTCACGGGCGGCTTGCAGACCGAAATCTTGCCGATCCTGGGACGCGTTGGGTAAATGCCCTCGCACGATCCGGGGAGGGCGAGTCTTCGGACGAGCCGGGTGCCAGCGCCGGCTCGGAAACACGCGAGGCCGTTCAGGCGATTCAAAGACAGCCCGGCCGCTGCCTCGACAGCACACGCGAACGTCGCCATACCGTGCCGCGCTCGAGGAGCCGCTACACAAACAGGCGAGCTACCCGGCCAGGATTCGAACCTGGAAAAACAGGACCAAAACCTGTTGTGATACCGTTTCACCACCGGGTAAAGGAACAGTCATTTTAACCAAAAGCGTCGATGTCGGAAAGGCTTAACTGGCACACGAGGCGGAGATGTCGCCCTGGGTCGCCTGAACCTTGTAGGCGAGGTTCTCGAGCTGGACGCTCAAATCAACGGGGACGAGACTCACATGCGGGCGGGACCGATAACGGGCACGGGTGCGAAATTCAGGATGCCGCGGATTCCACCCGCGACTAGCAGTTCGGCGACGCGCTGCGCGGAGTCGGCCGGAACGCAGAGGATCGCCAGCTTGATCTTGCGCAGACGACCGCCTTGCGTAGCGACTCGACGGGCTCGACGACCATTCCATCGTGCTTCTGGCCCACCTTATGCGGATCGTTGTCGAAGAGCGCCACGACGTGAAAGCCGCGCGTTCTGAAACCGCGATACCGCAGAAGGGCCCGCCCGAGGTTGCCCATGCCGACGAGCGCCAGGGGCCAATCCTGATCGATGCCAAGAATGTGCCGTAAGGCATCGATCAGATCGGGAATCCGATAGCCAATACCCGGATGACCAAACTGCCCGAAGAACGCAAGATCCTTGCGAACCTGGGCGTTCTTGATCGAGAGCGGCTGGCCAAGCTGGCTACTCGAAACGGTCGTGAAGCCTTGCCGCTGATACGTCTCGAGCTGGCGGAGATAGAGGCTCATTCTCCCGACGACCGCCTTGGGCGCCGTCTTCTCGCCGACTGCCTCGCGCTCCGGTTCGAGCGCCTGGGCGGCTCCGTTGCGGAGAATGGGTGCTCGCATTGAAGAGACCCCAGCAGGATGTTCAGGCGCAATCCATGCCATCACCAAAGTGACTGTAACCACCGGCGCCAACCATGGTCAAGGTCACTCCGTGTCGTCGTCGAACCCGGCGAGCTGCCGCCAGGGCTGCGGGAGCCACCCTTGCACACGCACGTCGCCGCCGATCACGGACGTCGCAACGTCGCGCAGCCGGCCTGCGTCGCGCATCAACTCCCGCCCTTCTCCACGCACCGGCGTACGAGCGTGGTCGCCGCCCTCGACAAGAGGCGCGACGAAAACGTCGGCCTCGTCAATCTGGTTGCAACGCAGAAATGAGCCCACCACGCGCCCTCCTCCTTCGACGAGCACGTTGGTCATACCGCGGCGGCCGAGCTCGGCGAGCAGCTCGGGTATGGGCACTTGCCCGCTTCCCGCGAAGGCGACGACCTCACACCCGACTGAGGCCAGTTGCTCGCGACGGGATTGGGGCGCGCGGTCGGTCACCGCGACCATGACGGGAATATCACTGGCGCTGACTGCGCAAGCTGCGATCGAACGGGCAGCCGGGCCGTGCTATCGAGGACGATCCGGCTCGCGATTCTTGGGCCTTCGGGCCGCGCGGTCAGGAGCGGGTCGTCGCTCTCAACCGTGGCAATTCCGACGAGGATTCCGTCCATCTGACCGCGACGTTCATGAACCAGCGCACGCGATTCCGCCGAAGAGATCCAGCGGCTGTCCCCTGACGCCACGGCCGTCTTGCCATCGAGCGTCATGGCCCACTTCGCGAGCACGTAAGGCATACCCGTCATGATCCGCTTCAAGTAGGGTGCGTTCAGGCGTCGGGCCGACTCCGCGAGCATTCCGACTTCAACCGAAATGCCCCGCGCTCGCAATTCCGTCACGCCACCGCCGTTGACCTTCGCGAACGGGTCGCCCATGGCAGCCACCACCCGCGTGATCCCCGCGGCGACAATCGCGTCAGTGCATGGCGGCGTCTTTCCGAAATGACAGCACGGCTCGAGCGTGACATAAAGCGTGGCGCCTCGGGCCTTGGCTCCCGCTTCGCCAAGTGCATGAACCTCGGCATGAGCATCGCCAAACGCGCGGTGATAACCCGAGCCGACGGCGACGTGATCGCGCACGGCGATCGCACCCACGAGCGGGTTGGGCTCGACGGCGCCGCGTCCCTTGGCGGCTTCCGCGAGTGCAAGCGCCATCCAGAACTGGTCTTCGCTCTCGGCGAAGGCTCGTTCCAAGAGCGCGGCCTCCCTTATCAAAAAGGAGAATCGCCCGTTGCCGCCGGATCGGTCTTCGCGGCCGGCCTGGGCACGACCTTGGTCGTCGCGGCACCGGGCTTTGTGCTCTTGGAGTCTTTTGACGACGGCTTGACGGAATTAATCTCCGTTCCCGCGGGGTAAACCAGGCGGTAAACGATCGTGAGGCGGCGAGTCGCCTCATCGGGCGGATAATGGTCGAAGGTCGACCGCAACCAGCCCGGAAAGCCGGCCAGGAACTTCACCAGGTTGTCAGGATCGACCGCCTTGATCTGACTCTTGACCGCCGGTTCGAGATAGTAGGCATTGATCGCCTGGCGCCGTAAGACGTCGGTCTTGCCGTCGTCATTGTCGAGCAGAAGCTTCAACACCTTTCGTTGCGGTAGCGCCAGAAGCTCACTCCCGTTCTTGAAGTTGGCGAGGGCTTGCTCTTCGTTAAAATCGGCCGGCTTGATTTCGGTGGGCAATTTTTTCTTGGCCGCCCGCCTGTGCAGCTCGCGTACGCGGTTGGCGCCGGCCATCTTGTCGATTTGACCCCGCTCGGTTGGCGTCAACCCTTTCCAGATCTGGTAAAAGGCGGCGAGCTCGAACGGTGAATAATCGCCCACATCGATGAACTGAAGAAACCGCAGCGGCCGCGCCGGAGCGACCGGGTACTCGGCCGCGAGCTTCTTGACGATCGCCATGCGCTCGCCTGGACTGGCGTCCTTCACCAGGGTTTGCTTGTTTTCAGGTAAGCGATCGAGCCAGTTGTGGTAGCGGCGGAGCACCGAAAGGTAATGCGCGCACTGCGCCGGCTCGAGTTCGTTGATGCGCCGATCGAGATCCTTGATCGCCTTTTGCCGGTCGCTCTTGTACAAGACGTCAAACTTCTGAAGTGCGTCGGTGAGCCGCGCTCGCTCGGCACGAGGCAGGCTGCGCAGGCGTGCCCATTTGCTGTCGCCATCGACGACCGCGGCGATCAGGACCGTCGCCAGCGTGGCAACGGCGAGCGGCATCCAGGTTCGACTCATCGACGTTGTCGTTTTCAGGTTAATGAACCCTGTTGTCAGTCGGCCGGCTTCCGGGGATTGAAACGATCGATCGTGTCGAAGGCCACGGGGCACCAGGCTTCGCGAGCCGGAACTGAAGCCGGAGTCGCCAACGAGCCGTCGGGCCGGCACCGTTTTCAACGAGCCGTCGATCCGAATTCTTTCGACTCCGCAAGCTGAGTCAGGAAGTCGAAGTCTTCGACATCAAGATATTCATCAAGATGCTCCGAGAGCGTGAGGTCGCGGACAAGGCGGGCTGTCTGGTCGGGCCAGGCCCAGCGGGTGAGCGAATAGCCAATCCCGAAGAATCCGCCGGCAACGACGAGATACAGCATCAAGCGGCCCGCCCGCGCCGACCACTTGACGAGGAGCGGTTCCCACGCGGTCCCTTCCGAGGCCAGGCGTCGCACGTAAGAGAGCGTTTTTTCCGAAAACTGCTCCTGAACCTGGGGCCGCGGCAGGTGATCCAGCAGCTCCCAGGTTCGCTGCAACATTTCCACTTCACGACGCGCCGTCGCGCTTTTCGTGAGCTTGGTCGAAATGCTCAGCGCGTGGGCCTCGGGAAGTTCTCCGTCAACGTAGGCCACCAGGTCGGCTCGTTCATCCGGTGTGAGCCTGAGCTGTTCCGGACGACTCGACACGAACGGGATCCCTCTTGGCAAGAAAACTCAGGTACAACGACGACCGAAGCAAATCGACTGGAACACGAATCAAAGCATGCCGCCCATCCCGCCCATGCCGCCGCCCATGCCGCCCATGCCGCCGCCCATGCCGCCCATGCCGCCGCCCATCCCGCCCATGCCGCCACCCATCCCGCCGCCGCCGCCCATCCCGCCGCCCCCCGAACGTCCTGCTCGACCCGTGTAGTTGCCCGCGGGTCGCGATGAACCGCCGCGGACGTAGATGTTCGCATTGCGGCCGCGTGACTCTCTCAGCCCGGGAAAATAGGCCGCGGCGCGGCCATAGTAGAGTGATGGCCCCGAACCGTCGAGATTCGACGGATCCGACGCGAATCGAAACGGCCTGGCGCGGCGCTCCGTTCCCTGCTGGCGCGAATAAGGATGGAGCGGGTCGTAGTTCTGCTCGGAGTAGGGTGATATCGGGTTATATAAACCACGCCGATCGTTTTGGGCATAGTATTGCCGCGTCACCATCGTGGCGTTGATCGAATCCATGGGAGTCGGGCGCAGGGCTTGGAGCTGCTGATTGGGCAAGTAGATGGCATAGTAGAATGCGAAAGGATCGTTCAGAAGCCCGCCCGCGCCAAGGCCCGCCCCCAGACCGGCGCCCGCTGCGGTTTGCCCCATTGCCTGATCCGGGCTCACGAAAAGGCCGATTATCAACGCCGCCGCCGAGAGCCCGCCGGCGTGCCACAGGTGCCGCGTCATGGTATCACCCCTCGTCACTTCCGGATTAACGACCACCTTGCACTTATCGGGATTTCGGAACGCCAACCCGGCCGACGCGAGCGGAACCGGATCCTCATTCTCTCAGGCTGGCGCTTCGACTAAACTCTTTATCATAACCGTCACGGTCCGTTCATCAAGACGCGGGAATGAAAAATCGGCTGCAGGATCGATCAACCGTGACCAAGGCGGCAGCGGGATCCACGACACGGCGAGCGCCGCGATCGGGTCGCGGGTCGCGGCGTGCGGTGTCGTCGCGGCGAACATCACGAGCGCGGGCCGCCGGCCCGGCGCCTCGTGTCGATCAGAAGGATGTGCGATGTCATTCTCGGTTCTAGGCTGGTCGATCGCGCGGGCCAGTTTGCTCGCAGCCGGACCCCCCTCCGCCCCGTGGATGAGCCCGGCGCGCTATTATACAGGACTGGCGATCCTGTCCGTGCTCATGATGATCGCCGCGGTGAAGGCTTATCGCGCCTGGGAAGAAATCAACGATGTCGAGGAGCCTGACTCGCCCAAGGATTTGCTCCAGACATTCGAGGCCGCGTACGCCGACGGCGAGATCGATGCCGAGGAGCTTGCTCGGGTTCGAGCCAGGCTCGCGCAACAGAGCGCCGGACACGTTCCTGATCTGGGCGCGAAGCCCGACGATTTGAGTCAGAAAGACCCGATCTCGGATGAAATGTCATCTTGAGAACGCGGCTCGCCGCTCAGGCTGCCGTCGCCGTGGCCTGACGCCACGGTTTCGCATTGATTTCAGAGGTTTCGGTTCGCTCGCTCCACCGAGCGGGCGGGATTGATTCCCGTGGCCGACTGGCGGACAAAACTGACGAACTCGGCGACTTCGGCGATGCTTCCCAGATCACCCTCGATCCGTTCCAGAGCGGCACTTTGCGATCGCCCCTCGCGGAAAAAGATACGGAAGCACTGCCGCAGCGCATGAATCGCGTCGGACGAACACCCGGCGCACCGCAAGCCGATCACGTTCAACCCCGTGACGCAATTCTGGCCTTGCTGCAGGATGAAGGGAGGGATGTCCTTCGAGGTGGCGCCCATCCCGCCGAGCATGGCCAGCCGCCCGATGCGCACGCGCTGCTGAACGGCCGAGTGTCCTGACAGAACGCAGCCGTCGCACAACGTGACGTGGCCCGCCACGAGCGCGTTATTGACAATTGTGCAGCCGTCGCCGACCTGGGCGTCGTGTCCCAGGTGGCTACCGACCATGAACATGTTGCGGTCGCCGACCTCGGTGACACCGCGCCCCTGGACGGTTCCGCGGTGAACCGTGACGAATTCGCGGAATACGTTGTCATTTCCGATCCGCACCGATGTCGACTCGCCACAATAGGCGCGGTGCTGCGGATTCTTGCCGAGGACGGCGCCATACCCGACGTGGTTATTTGAGCCCATGGTCAGGGGGCCCGTGATGCAGGAATGAGCTTCAATGACGGTTCCAGGGCCGATCTCGACAGGCCCTTCGATGATCGCGTACGGACCGACCTGAATGTCCGGAGCGAGCTGGGCCTCGGGATCGATCACCGCCGTGGGATGAATCAATTCCGATAAAGTCAGCGCCATCTCGTGCCTCCTTGCTAGGCTGGATCGGAAGGACCTCTTGTCCTTCCAGAAAAAAATCGGTTTGCCGTTCCCCTTAACTTAAGAAATGTCGCGCGGAAACGTCATTCGCATCGACTGATGACGATTCCGGTCCGTATCGGTCATAGGCGATCAGTCCGAAGTCTCAAATAATATCGACTACCTTGCGCGTCTTGACGCTCTCGATTTCAGCCAGACAGAGCCGTAAAGCCTGCCGTGCCAGGCTGCCCGCGAGCCGATCGGGTTCCTGTCCGGAGGCGACGGCCTCGACAGCGATCTGAATCTCGTCGGCGAAAGAGTCGACCGGGTCGCCCGATCCAAGCTCGGGCTGCGACACGGTTCCATCGGGCAAGATGACCGAAAGCGGCATGGCGACATGGCCGTTGCCCCCGAGATTGGCGAACTCGAATGCCAGCGTCGCGCGATCGAAGTAGAGGTTGAAACCGTGCGTGAACGGCCGGCCGGCCTGGCTGAGCGCTCCGGAGACGCACGAGACCGCCAGGTTCGGCTCGTCGTAAAGATATTGCGACGTCAGATGAACGACCGCGTCATTCTCGACGATCCCGCGCGTGCACTGCGCGTGGCACGCCGCAAATGAGTCCGATGAAGTGCGTATCATGAATGTGCAAATCGATCGCAGGACCACCACTGACGCCGGCGTCGCCAAAGGCGCTCGACCAGTCGGGCCTGGAGATCACGCGCATCAAATGAGCGGCCTTGAGCGGGCCATACCGTCCCGACTGGACGGCCTCGACCGCAAACGCAAACTCAGGAAAGAATGGCAAGACGTGACCGACCAT
Source organism: uncultured Planctomycetota bacterium (assembly GCA_963818265.1). Lineage (GTDB taxonomy): Bacteria > Planctomycetota > Planctomycetia > Isosphaerales > Isosphaeraceae > CAWFRS01. Next base: position 707,414 of record CAWFRS010000008.1, read on the forward strand.
GAGCAGCTTGCCGGCCGATCGGGCGGCGGCGACCATCCGGTCGGCCTCGGCGAGGTCGAGCGCGATCGGCTTTTCGACCAGGACATGCTTGCCTGCCTCGAGTGCCTGGATGGCCATGCGGCCGTGGGCGTCGTTGGGCACGCAGAGATCAACCAGGTCGACGTTCGGATCGGCGAGAAGCGCGTCGAACTCACGATGACACGCGACCCGCGAAAGGTCCATCTGGGTGCCGCGCGGGCCGAAATTTCCATGAATGCCCGTCCAGTCGCCGGCTAACTTCCGGGCATCTCGACTACACAGGGCCGCGACACGGGCCCCTTTGACCTTGGCCGCGGCCAGGTAGTGGATCATGCCCATGAAGCCAATGCCGGCGATTCCGATGCCGACGGCTTTCGTCACTTTCGTCTCAGTAGTCATTCGCGGCTTTCCGTCATTTCGGTAAATTCCGATGGGTTATCCAGTTCATCACACTTTTTTAGAATTCGTATCGCCAGCTTGCCACTCGGCGTGAGGCCGCTTGATTGTGCGTCGACGGAAGTGGCCAAGCAAGTTCCTATCACCATACCCGCCTTGGAACGATTATTGTTAGCCGCTGGCCCGGTCGCCAGCGGCGCCGCGGTTCTCTGGCGACCGATGGGCCAACGGTTTTGGTCGTGGTGACCTCTTCGACAGCGCCCGCCGGGCGAAACGTGCACTTCACCGCGGCGCCGGCAGTCGCTTCTAGCACACCCAACCGGACCAGTTGAGGGCGTCGAACAGTTCGATGGCCTTGTCACGCAAGATTCTGTTGCCGGCAAAAAGCTCACCGTTGACCGCCTCGCGATCCACGGCCTTGAGCATCTCGTAAACGTTCAGCTTGGTATTATTTGCCACCCCGACGGCCGCCCCATCGGCGCCCACGTTGTCGCGATCTGCCCCAGCCCATCGGCCGTAACAGTGAAACCGTATGCCTGTCCGATTGCGCCCCCCAGCGATTGCGTGGTGGCGTAGACGTTCAGGGCGGTGGCCAGCACCTCCGCTTGCGCGTTGATGCCGAAGAAGTTGAACTGGCTCTGGTAAAATGTCGCCACCTGGGCATTGGTCGCGCCAGCCAGATTGTTGGCGCCAGCGCCGGCCCCATAGAGGTTGCTGAAATTCGCTGCCAACCAGTTTGACAGCGCGGTGGCGGTCGGGCCGCCGTTGAAACGATTGATCAGCGCTTGGCCGTTCTTGTCGTGCCAGAAACTGACTGCGGCCGTCTGCCCACGCTGAACGGTCTGCGACAGGGCAGTCACGTTGGCGGTGGGATAAACCGTCGCGGGGGTCGTTCTGCCAAGGTTCTGGCTAATTCGCACGCTGACGGCCTTGATGCCCGGATCGGCGTAGGTATGTGTGCCGCTGACCGTCAGAGTACCAATTCCGGTGATCGCGCCGGTCGAAATGATGCCGTCGCCCCAGTCAATGGTCGCCGAATAAGTCGCGGCGGTGCTGTTCGGATCGGAGTTGGTGAAAGTGGCGACAGCCCCGCTGAAGGGAGCGCCGGCGTGTGAGCTGAAGTTGACGGCGGCGGCCGAGAGCGCCAGTGGGTTGACGACCAGGCCCAAGTTTCCTGTGCTGATGCCGAACGCGGTTGTTCCCGCATCGCCTGGCGTGCCGCTGTACGAAGCGGTAATGGTATGCGGGCCAACCGCCAGGGCCGAGGTGTTAAACGTGGCAATACCACCGTTTAGCACGACCGGCGCGCGGCGTTCGTTCCGTCCACCTGGAACTGCACGGCCCCGGGAGGAATCCCGGCACCCGCAACCGCGTCGCCGACCGTGGCCGTGATGGTGACGGCCTGATTGAGAAACACGGAGCTGGACGAGGAAGTCAGCGTGGTTGTCGTAACAACCGCGACGTCCTTCAGGACAAGTGGCGCGGAAACGCTCCCCATGACGACGACCTGATTCTGGCCGCTGCTGCCGTCGATCGTCAGGCCCGCGAAGGTACCGCCCAGGTTGAAATCGATCGTCTCGCCGGCGCCGACAAGCTGGGCGGCGGTCAGCGTCAATACATTCATCCCCGAGGGCGCGGCCACCGTCACGCTGGTCGTGCCAGTTGTACCGTCGAGCGTGACGAGCCCAAGCAGGTTGCCCATGACGACCGCGACGTGGTTGGTGCCGCCGCCGTCCTGAAAGACCACGCCATCGCCAACCGTGTTGGCAATGACGACGGTATTGGCCGCCGGGCCGCCGATGATCGTCGTGTTCTGGCTGCCCGGGTCGATGATCGTATTATTGCCCGAGCCACCGACCACAGACAGGTTCTCGATCCCTGAGTAGTTGACCGTTTCCGTTGTGGGATTGCCCCAGGTGACTTGCGTGGCGGTCTTCACAATGTCGTTGTCTCCAGCGGCGCCGATGACGCTCAGGCTATCAACGTCCGAGCTTCGGCCGCTGTCGAGAATGGTAACCGGCCCGAGCAAATTTCCGAGATCGACCGTCGAGCTGTCACTGCCACCGCCGCCATCAACGGAGGTCAACGTGCCGGCCGCGGTGCTCTTGACATGGAAGGTATCGCGGCTGGTGCCCCCCATGATCGCCAGGACGGCGATGTGCGAGTAGTTGACGATCGTGGCATAGGTCGTGTCCGACACCTGAACGTTGCTGTGAGGATCGGTTTCAATAACCTCATCAGTGCGCGTCAAACTGTGGTCGGTAATCTGGTACGTGGGATTGGTCTGCCTGGCAAATTCATTGAAGAGAATTCCGTCCTTCACGGATTCCGGGGCGTTCGCCTCGTCATCCAGGTTCAGCGTCGTGCCCGTGCCGCCTTGAACCGTCAAGGAATTGACGTTTTGCAGCAGACCGCCTGGATCCCCGGCGTTGACCGTGTCATTGCCATTGCCGGCGTTGATCGTGACCGGCGTACTTGCCGCCGTGCTCACCACGTTGAACACGTTGCCGGTGGCACCACCCGTCACAGTCAGGCCGACGACGTTGTCGAAGTTGATCACGTCGTCATAGTGCGTAGTCGTCTGTGACAACGTCGTGCCGTTCTGGGTGATCGTGTCGGTCTCGTCATCATGGCGCATCACCAGCCCGTCCGAAACGACGTACTGAGGGCGATATTGCAGGGTTTCGATGGCTCCCTTTCCGACCTCGAAAGCAGGCTGCGTCGCGTTTTGGGTCGCCTCGTCGTCAAGGTTGAGGGTCGTGCTCGTACCACCGCCGTGGACAGTCAGCGTCCCGATGCCGTCCAGTGTCGTGTGGGCATCACCGACGTTGACGATGTTGCCGCCACTTCCAGCGTTAATCGTCAGGCCGCCGGCCGAGGTACTCTGGACGTCAAACGTATTCAGGGGGCTGCCGAGCGTATCGCTGCCAAGCTCCAAGCTCACAATGGTCGTCGGGGTGGTGGTGGTCACGGCGACGTTTTCGACGCCCGTGTAGCTGATCGCGCTTGCGCCTACAGTCACTTGCCCGGGACTGATCGACACCGGGCTGCTCGGCGCGTCGTCCAGCACGATCAGGCGATTCAAGTTCTTGTCGAGATACGTATAAATGACACCCTGGTAAAGCTCCTGGCTCCCCTGAACCAAGCCGGGGCCGTTGCCACCGTCACCATTGCCGCCAGGTGGAACGTAGTTCAGAGCGGCTGCCGCTTCAGCAGTCGCGAGCATTCCGGACGGGTCGTACCAGTACGACGCGTGGATGCCTTTTACTGCCACGGGGATGCCGAGGTCGCTCGCGACGGTGACCGTGTCTTCATCGAAGCTCCCGTCGATCGTCACTGATTTGATCTGGCTCGCCGTGTCTGTATAGAAGAGTTTGCCGTCGACAGACAGTTGGATGTTGCCCCCCACCAGTTCGGCCGTGATCGTGTCCGCGATGCCATCCTTGCTAATGGCGATCGGCACGAGAACGTTTTTTGTATCGCCAGAAGTGCCCGTGCCCACCGCGGTCATACCGGACATATCGAGTACCAGATTGTAAGGCGCATCGTCCGCCGCCATGATCTGGTTGATCCAGCCGGTGAAGCTCGACACGCGAGTGTCAACGTCAACGGTGCCGTTTCCGTAACTCGAGTTGGTCGCTGAGTAAGAAGTCACTCCGGCGATCAACAACTTCGAGGGATCCGTTGGCGATGGCAAGAAGCTTGGGCCTCCGGAATCGCCGGGTGCCGTCGAAACGTCGTTCGCGCTGGTGTCGAACTCGAACGCAAGGGCATTCTGTGCCGGCGTGCCGCTGGCGCTAACGGCATCGAAAGCCTCGAGACCGGCGCTCGCCGCTATCCTGAAGAAGGTATTCGTTCCCTCACGTTTTGTTCCCGCCCACGCGGGGCCGTATGGTTGGCCGATCCCGGTCTGGCCATAGCCGACGACGGTGAACGGTTGGTTCACTTCGTTGCTGCCTGTGTAAAGATCGTACCGCTCCGCGGCGGCAGGAGCGACTTGCGGAAGAGTCAGAATCGCGAGGTCGTACCCGTGAGCCGGGTTGCCATTCCAGCCCGGGGTGTTCGGGTTCCCGTCCCAGCCTTGTTGAAGGAAATGAAAGCCACTTTGCGGAACGGTGAGGGTAACGGCTCCCGTCGGCAAGTCGAAGACAACCGGGAGGGACGAGAATTCCGTACCCATCCCGGCCCCACCGGGTATCTCGGTGAACAGCACGTGAGCTGCCGTGAGAACGTGCCGGCCATCTGCGAGCAATACACCCGAGCTGCCCGTCAATTCATTGACGACATTCACCACGCCATCGAAGCCCGTTCCCGGCTGCACGATGGCCGGCAGGGTCATCGCACCAACGACGGGTGCGAGCCGCTCTTCCAGCCGTTCCAGTAGACACCGTCGACGGTACTTTCTTGACCGCTCGGTTTGCTTGTGGCGCAGCGCGCCTGCGAACTTGTGGGTCAATCGTTGATGCCATTGTTGCAGAAACATGGGACAACTCCTTGTGAAAACGAGTGAAAGTCTGAGGTTGCGAGAATCCAAGCACCCTCGGCGCGCACACCGAACGCGGGCGAAATGCCTGGCGAATCAGGATTCAGGTTGACGGCACGAACTCACAAAACCGCCTGGCCGTCAAATTGCAGAGTTACCCGGATGTCGAACCAGTTTTGCCGCGGACCAGTTCGAGCCAGCCTTGACCTCTTCTCCGGGCGTTTATCCCTGCATGGTCACGGCTCAAGAATCCGGGGAGCCGCAACCGTGGTTCGGTCTTGCATGGACCGGATCGACGATGTCGGCCCTGAATCGGTCGCCTTCCACGCGGAAGTCAATCACAGTGGGCACGGGCCTGGCGTTCTTCTCGGTGCGACATGAGCAATGCGGATTCCTGGCTCGATTTGTCTGGAAGGCAGGAAAAAAAAGAAAAAGAGCCCGGTCGCTGCAAACGGAACCCGGTCGCTGCGGATCCTGTATAACTCGAAGCGAGACCGCCCTGGCGACCGATGCCCGTCAGGCGCGTTGATCTGGATCGGACCAAGTCCGGATTCGAAGCGGCGCACGGCAACTGCGCGGGACGCAGACCACTTAGAAAGGGACACTCCGCGTTAATCCCCAGCGTATTCTGAGGCGGCTTCACATGATGGCTTTACTATCCGAGCTCATCGGTGGCCGCTTTTGACAGGAACTGTCGATTCGGCCGTCGTCGCGTATGTCCCAAACCAAACGTTCGCCAAATGCGATCCAGGCGCTTCGCACGGTCACGAGCGGTTACTTGTTCACAATCGCACCAATCGGCCGAGGTTTGTTAATCGTAAAAACCAAACCAATCCTGCATCCAGGACGCCTCTCTTGATCCCGCGAAGCGTCTTCATGGTCACGCTCCGCCATGCATGATCTTATGGGGATCGTCAAAGCGCACTCGTAAACCGTTTAAAATGTTCACGTACGTTAAATCGTTAGACTGTGACGATTAGGCATCGTCCCAAAAACTGCCGAAATGGGCCATTTTCAAGGTGACACTTGGCAAGATTTTGCCACTTACTCCTTGATGTTTGAGGGGATGGGCCTCATGTGTGTGGTTGTCAACCAGATCCATACACAAAAGGACCCACCCCATGCGCAAGATACCCTTCCGCGTTTGGATCGCCAATGCAGCCGCGCGCTTCCATGGAGCCCGCGGCTCGGTCACGACCCAAGCCCAGCAGGTCGACTGCAGTCGGCAGACCGTCTACGAACATGCTCAAAAGGTGGAAGCGGCCGTCGGAGTCGAACACGGCGGCGGGCCGACACACGAGGAGCTGACCAGGGAGAACTTGGCTTTCCGCCAGGAAATTGCCCAACTGTGGGACTGGTTATCTCAGACCATCGAGCTTCCTGCGGCCAAGCAACAGATGTTCGCCGCCAAGGGCATGGGCATGGGGCTCAGCCACAGCCAAATCCACGACTTATTGGCATTTCTCCTGGGGGCCACGGCGTGTCCCAGTCGCTCGACGATTCATCGCTGGGCCCAAGCCGCTGGAAAAGCCGCCGGTGCGGTCCTCAAGGGACTGGATCGCGGTTGCCGGGTGTTGGTACTGGTCGGCTGTCTCGATGAAATCTTTTTCCACCGCCGACCGGTCCTGGTAGGGATTGATCCCCAAAGCATGGTGTGGTTTCTGGGAAAAAAGGCGGCCAATTACAAAGGTTCGACTTGGTTTGGAGAATTGCAGCCTTGGACCTCGTTGCGTTACGTGACGTGCGACGCGGGCACGGGACTGCAGTCGGGAATCGCCCAGATGCAACAGCACCAACGCGAGATCGACCAAGCTGCTCTGGTGAAGGGGTTGGACGTCTTCCACACCAAGAAGGAAGCCCACCGGGTCTTGAGCGTCCTCTGGAGCCGAGTGGAGCGGCTCTGGGAACGGGCTGAGAAAGCGAGCCGAGCCCTCAAGCGAGCCCAATGGCTGGGCCGTAGTGCGTGCGGGTTGACGCACCCGGTCAACAAAGCGTGGAAGAAGGCGACGCTGGCTTTCCAACTGTATGAAAAGAGGGAAGCGGCTTGGAAGCGGGTCGAGCCAGCTCTGGATGTCTTTCGTGCCGACGGTCAACTCAACGATCGGGCCTGGGCGCAGCGCAAGTCGCGTGGGCTTTGCCCCGGCTGCCAGGCTCGGAATGGTCCAAGGTCCGTGGGCTCCTTCAGAGCGCGGAGTCGTTCACGTTCTTGGATCGGCTGCACGATCAGTTGGGTCAGCTATCGGTGCCCGCGGCTACGCGTGACGCCTTGGTACTGTTATGGTGGCTACGTCGGCAGCGGCCGAGGAAATCGGGTAAGACGGATATTACTAGTCGTGAACACATATTATATTTGATTCAAATGCTTCTCTGCCGGGGACTCGACTCGAACTGGCGTGAGTCGTACCGGCTGGTCGCGACGGTGTTGAGTCAAACGCTGCGAGCCAGCAGCGCGGTCGAGTGCATGAATAGCGTCCTGCGCATGCATCAATCGCGACATCGTACAGTAACTCAGGGGATGCTTGATCTCAAGCGGCTGTACTGGAACTCTCGGGTGTTCCGCGGTGGCAAGCGGAAAGGCCTTTGTCCCTATGAGCACCTCGGCTTGAAACTGCCTAGCTACGACTTCTGCACTCTGCTGGAAGCTGAGATGAGCACGGCCTTTACCGAAGCCAAAGCCGTGGCTAAAGCAAAAATCGCGGCCATCGCGGCTTGACGTAAAAAGTGTCAAGCTGACATCTTGCGATTTGGGACGATGCCGACGGTTATTCAGGCGCCTAACCGGAACGTGATGATACTTCTAGAGATACGGCAAACGGTCTGGTCGTGCCGGTTACTCAGGCGCCTAACCGGAACATGATGATACGTCAAGAGTTGCGACAAAACGTCTGGTCATGCGGGTTACTCAGGCGCCTAACCGTAACATGATGATGCTTCGGAAGATGCGGCAAAAGGTCTGGTCGTGCCGGTCACTCAGGCGCCTAAGTGGAAGGCGATGATCCGCATCGAGTTAGAGCCATATTTTGAACTTCTGATTATGCAGGCGCCTAAACGGAACTCACATTTGCATATATAGAGATTGCGATATTCTGTCTTCCCGAGGCGTTTTTGGGGGCCGGGCTGTGTGGCGCCATGCGCCACTGCGCATCATGACCAACCCTCGGTCGTTCTCGATGGAGAACAGTGAGAAGTCTCGAACAAGGCATGAATCATTGAGAATGGAAGTCAGCGCAGACTGTGGGCCGCAGACATAAAGCGCCATCACCCGATGCCGGTTATGGCTTACCGCGCGGGGCGTTCCCCCTTTTTTTCATGAGCCCCAGCGTGTTGCGGAATCGCTCACGGATCGGCGCGGCCGTTGGCGTCCCGGCGAGGTTGATCGTCTCGTCCGGGTCGGAGTCGAGCATGTACAGCTCCTCGAGCCCGTCGGCCATCTGGATATAGTGCATTCCCTGGGCGATGACCGATTTCATCGGCCCCTTGGCGGCCGGCTCGCGCGCCCTGGTTGGCGAGCATCTCGGGTTTTCCGGTCTCCATGAGCAACGGTTCCTCCGCAGTGGAAACCGACCCTTCGGGCCGCCGCCAGAATCGGCTCAGCGAGCGGCCCGGGAATGGGGCGTCGCGCCCGATGCCGAGCAGGTCGACCACCGTGGCCGGCACGTCGCAGAGGCTCACCGGCTCGGCGACAACTCGACCGGTCGGCGCGGCCTTGCGGTCAACGATCACCAGGGGTACCTGCACGAGCTGCCGGTAAAGACTGCATCCGTGAAAGAACAGGAGATGGTCGCCCAGGTGCTCGCCGTGGTCCGACGTGACGATCACCAGGGTCTCGTCGAGCACTCCGCGGCGGCCGAGCTCCGCCATGAGCATCCCTAACTGGCGATCGAGATAGGCAATGCAATCGTCGTAGACATCGGCCGCCAGGCGGACGTCATGATAAGAGAGCCTGGCCTTGTCGAGCGTGTTCCAGAGCACGAGCGTCTGGCGATCGAGGCTTGTCACCGGCCGAAGCCCAAAGCCTGGAACGGTCGGGTCCGGGACCTCATAAGGGCTGTGTGCGTCGTTGTAGTTCAGAAAGGCAAAAAAAGGGCGGCGCCGATCCTGCCGGCCGCCGAGCCAGTCGAGGAAGCCGCGGCTGACGTCGCTTCCTCTCTTCACATGCTCTCTCGATCGCGGAACCAGGTTAAACCAGCGCCCGAAACTCTTCTCCAGGAAGCCGTCGAAGATGAAAGCCCACGTAGAGATTTCCAGCCGGTGCCCGAGCGCGACATATCGGCCGAAGGCGTCGTAGACGTCGATCGGAAAATCCTCGTAGTGCATCATGCCCCGGCCGAGACCCGTCTCGCGGGCGCAGTAATCGAGATTCGCCACGAACCCGGCGGTGTCGTACCCGTGGGCGCCGAGATATCCGGCGAGAGTGGGAACATCATCGCGCAACGGCGATTTCCAGTCGACACCCAGCTCGTGCGGCCAGCGCCCTGTGAAGAGGCTCGCATGCGAAGGCAAGGTCCACGCCGACGTCGAGAACGCCCGGTCGAAACGAACGCCGCTCTCCGCGAGGCTCTTCAGGTTGGGCGTCGTCGGACGTTCGTAGCCCTGAACGCTCAGATTGCTCGCGCGGCACCGTGTCCCAGACGATGAGCACGACGTTGCGTGCACCGGCGGGAGCCGCGGGCCGGGCCGACGTCGCCAGCCGACGTTCCGACCACGCTCGCCCGCCGATCGTCACGAGCATGGTGATCGCCAGCAGGCCGGCGAGTGCGGGGGTCGACAGCCCGACTATCCGCAGAAACCTTGCGCTGCGAGTTCGCAACATGCGAACCGCTTGCGTGGCGAGCCCGCCGCATATCAAAAGCGCGGCCCACGGCTCGAGGGGAAGCCTGGCGCAGATGTCGAGCAATCCGAGAAAAAAGAAAAGCCAGAACGGCACTCTCGGGCTGATCGCTCCGCCGCGCCATTCGCGCGATCACGGCAAGTACGGCTCCCGGCACTGCCATGAGAGCCGCGACACACAAGGGAATGATCCACGGATAATTGCTTCCGAGTCGAATGAAATCGCGGTCGAGCACCCGCCGGTTGAAAACCAAGAGCCCCATGTCGAGAAAGCCGGCGACCAGGCCGACCCAGAGTGCCAGCATGAGGATCGTCGCGGGCGTCACGCGGCCGGGCCGCGCGGTCGAATGGTGGGGTATGTCCCCTTTCGACCCGGCCGAGTCAGTGCTTTGAATTTCTGGGTGTTCATTCATCGGTATGATCAAACATTCCTGACAATGCCCTGGCCGATGCCACATCTTCACCATACGAGAACGGCCGTCGATAGCAAAGGCACGGTCTGGTTGGATGCGGCCGATGGCGAAATCAGCGATCCGATCGAGTGGCAGGCGCGTTGGCGCCTTCAATCGCCTGCTTTTGTTGGTGGTACCATTGATCCCAGACGTCGCGGCTTGCCGGATAAAAGCGCACGAGAATCGCAAACTCGGCGTCGGCCTTGTCAGTCTCTTTCGAACGGAGATAACACTCAACCAGTAGCAAGCGCGCGTCGAAAAACTCAGGGTTGAGTCGCAGAGCATCGCGACACGCTGCAATGGCAGCCGGCCAGTCCCCGCGCGGTGGCACGCACGTGCCAGCCCCATGCGGTAAAAAGAGATCCAAGGGTTCACGGCGATGGCCTTCTGAAACTGGGTGCGCGCGAGCTCCGGCCGGTTGAGCCGCGTGAGCAATCGACCGGTCGCGCGGAGAGCCAGCTCCCTCTGAGGTTGCACGCCAAGCACATCTTCGAAGGCATGGAGGGCGTCTTCATGGCGATTGAGACTCTCGAAGGCATGTCCGAGGAATTCGCGCGCGACGAGATCGTCCGGTCGATCTTGCACGGCTGCCTCGAGTACGGGAAGACCCTGGATCGCGGCGAAGCGTGCGACCTGCGGCGTGCCGCTTAAACTTCGAGCCGCCCAGCCTTGGGCGACGCCGATGTCGCGCTCGGCTGCTTGGCGCTCGACATCGGTCATGAGCGGCCAGTGGTAATCGACCAGCGGGGAACCATTTGATTGCCCCGCGGTATCCCGCGGGTTTTCGTGCGTCGAACCGGCTGGCCCGCGGGGTATTCGGTGGTCGGTGGCCGCTGTGTGCGGCACGTTGCTGATCGCGGGCCGCGGCATGTGGCACGCGACGCAGTCGTCACCCTGTCCCCGGGTCTGGCGGACCGCGGCTGGCAATGCACAGCCTTTCTTCGCGTGACACGCGAGACAGCGGTCGCGATAATACGCAACCCTTGTGGCAGGCGCGGGCACGCTGTGTGGGTCGTGGCACGAGATACACCCGAGCTCGCCCTTGCTGGCGGCGAAACAACGGCTCGCCTGCATCTGTTCGTCGTGACCGACCGCCTCGAATTTGCCACTGCTGCCGCGCTTCAACAAGAAGACCGCCAGGAACTGATGAAGCGGCAATCCGGGGCGATAATCAAAAGGAGTGCGGCCGGCCCGTGCGAAACGGAATGACCCCTGGAGATGACACTGCTGGCAGACCGAATCGCGCAAGGCAGGCTCAAGGTGCGCGGGGTTCACAATGCTCATGTCGGGCCCTGCCGATGTTCGGGCACGCGTGACATGCAGCGAGCCGGGGCCGTGGCAGCGCTCGCAGCCGATGGCGTGGCCCTGGAAGATTGGCTCTTCATAACGATTGAGCGTTCCGGCCACTGCGTTGAAATGGTTGGCGTGACAGTACAGGCAGTCGGGCTGGATCGGCCGCTCGAAGTCTGGTCGCGTCTGGTACTCGCCGTAGCCCGGTGAGATGTCCCAACGCCCGGTCTGAGCGAACCAGGCGATCGGCGACTGAAAGAGGAAGCCGTCGCGGTCGATGAGGTAGGATACACCGCGCGTCCCTGAGCCCAGCGCAAACTGAACTTCGGCCGAGATCTCGGCAAACGCGTGGCCGTCGGGGTCATGGCGCGCCGCTTTGTGAAACACGCGGCCGTCGCGGGTTTCGATCGTGTACCGGACGCCCTTGTCCTCGATAGGCAGACCGAGATCCGCCGTGGCCGGCGGGTCTTTTCGCGCGGAAACCGGCGCGAGCGAACGTCCCATCGGATGCGAGCGATAGGCCGATGCGATATCGCGATGACATCGGGCACACGCGGCGTCTCCAACATAGCCGACGCCAGGACGCGTATTCTCATAAGGCGATGTGGCGTCGGGAGCCCCCGCGCTCGACGATAAAGTCGATGTTGTGCGGGCGGGGCCGACGACCGTTTTTTGCGCGATCCAGATCGAGCCAACGACACAAGCCAGCAAGAGGACCAGCGTGATGACGGTGATCGAGCGCGGCCACGAGAATGGGAACGAAGGACGACGTTTGCGCTCTGTCACGATGAGTTTCCGAAGTTTCGTGCGCCAGCGGTCGAGAACCGCCGCCAACCCCTCGCAATTCTAGCGTGCGGCCATTCGGCGCGGCAATCAATCCGCAAGGATGCGGCACCGCACGGCCAGTGCCCGAGGTTCGGCTGAATGATAGCGACAAGAACGACGGGACCTCCCCATCGACTCGTGTAGAGCGGTGACTTCACTGCCTCTGGCGAGAGGATGCTGGCACACGGCCGTGCAGTGGATGCGAGCGCGGCAGTTCGATCCGGCATTGAATCTGCTGGCTTTAGCACAGCGAATCAGCGCGGAACGCCGTGATGCGCGCCTGTTGCGATGCCGATACCGATTCGCGTTCTCTGATTCACCTCCAAGGAGTCGTCGATGGACAAACACGTGACGCTCGAATCCGCCCTCATCATGATCGAGGCCGCCCGGCAGCATGCGACGAAGATCGGCGTGATGATGAACATCGCCGTGGTTGATGCCGGCGCCCACCTTGTCGCCTTTGCCCGGATGGACGGCGCATGGCTTGGCAGTATTGATATCGCGCAGGATAAAGCCTTTACCGCCCGGGCGTTCGACATCAGCACCAAGGAGCTCGCCAAGATGGCGCAGCCCAATGAACCGCTCTTCGGTATCACGGCGAGCAACGAGAATCGCGTCGTCATCTTCGCGGGAGGCATCCCGCTCAAGGTGGGCGGCACCGTCGTGGGCGCGATCGGCTGTAGCGGGGGTAAGCCCGATCAGGACCATGAAGTCGCCGCCGCCGGATTGGCCGCGTTCAAGCCCGGCGCGTGAGCCACATGCTTGAATGTTGAGGTCGCTATTCCATCACACCGTTGAGCGAAGGCGCACGCGCTCTCGCCGAAGGTCCCTCACCGAAGGAGATTATCATGAGCAGGTTTCTGAATGGCCTTTGCGGGTTGTTTATTCCCATGGGCGTGTGCGCGGTCGCAGCGCTTGCGGCCGAGCCCGGCTACTGGGTTTGTGTCAGTAACGAGCGGTCGGGCGACGTGACCATCATTGATGGGAACCGCCAGTCCATTCTGGCCAAGATTGCCGTTGGCAAGAGACCGCGAGGAATACATGCGAGTCCCGATGGAAGATCCCTGTATGTCGCGCTCAGTGGTAGTCGCATCAGCGGGCCGCCGGCGCTCGACGCGAAGGGAAATCCGATTCTGGCCCGCGATGACGACGACGAGAGCGCCGATCACTCGGCCGACGGGATCGGCATTGTCGACCTGCGGCGGATGGCATTCGTCAAGAAGATCGCCGCCGGGTCCGATCCGGAAGAGTTCGCGGTCACCAAGGACGGCACCCGTCTTTACGCTTCCAACGAAGATGTCGCCACAGCCAGCGTCGTGAACATCGCCGATGGCCAGGTCGAGCATATTATTCGCGTGAAGAAAGAACCCGAGGGCGTCGCCCTCTCGCCTGACGGCCGCTATGTGTATGTCACGTGCGAGACGGGAGGCGAGGTCGTCGTCATCGACGCCCAGCGCCACAAAGGCATCGCCGAGCTTCCCATCGGCGGCCGGCCGCGGACGGTCGCCTTCGCTCCCGACGGCTCGCGGGCGTTCATCCCTTCGGAGACGGCGGGCATTGTCAGCGTGATCGACACCTCGAATTATCGGCGTCTATTCACGATCTCGCTGCCACCCGGGTCGCGACCGATGGGAACTGCGATGGATGTCGCCGGCAAACGGCTCTACGTCAGCACGGGCCGCGCGGGCAGTGTGTGTGTGATCGATCCGTCCGCCGGCAAAGTGCTCAAGACGATCCGTGCCGGCAAGCGCCCCTGGGGGTTGGGACTCGCCCCCGATGGCAAGAAGCTTTTTGTCGCCAACGGGCCCTCGAACGACGTGTCGGTGATCGACGTCGACTCTGAACAAGAAGTCAGCCGCATCGCGGCCGGAGAAGGCCCGTGGGGAATCGCCGTGGTGGCGGAGCCGCGGTAAGCGCGCGGTCGAGCGGTCGGGATCGCGAAATGCTCTGCCGGAATCTAGCGATCGATGATCCAGGTTTCCTGAACCGTGATGCTTCGCGTGAAGCCCGGCTTGTAGGCGCAGCGCGGAGCGTCGTCGACCGTTCGATCGTGATCGGCCCGGCGTAGATCGCCGAAGCCTTTCCGGGCACCGTTCCGTCGAGCGTGTAACGTAGAGTCGCATTTTCATCAGGATGCGCGAGGACGACACGAACGCCGCGCCGGTAATCTCCGCCCCTGGGTGCGATCGACGGCGGCGCCACGACCGGCGGCCCTGACAGGCTTTGGATCCAGGCTCGTAACAACCTGACGCCATTCTCGTCGACAACCTGGTGCGCGAGCGGAGGCATCCTCGTCGGCTCGAGCGTTTCCACGCGTGCCAGGATCATCGATCGCCAGGGATCGTGGGGAGCGATCAGCCGGGCGTTATCAATTCCAAAATTGATCCGGGCCGGGGCACCGATGATCTGTTGCAAAGCGATCGCCGTGGTGAACCGTGCGTCAAAATCGGCTGCCGCTCCGTCGGGCCGGTGACAGTGCGCACAATTCGCGTCGAGGTATGACCGGGCAGCATCTTCGAGACTTCGCGATCGGTCGCCGGCCGCCGCGAGACGCGGTATTTGCTCGATGTCTTTCGAATCGAGGTCAACGTCGAACATGCCGATATGGTTCCATGTTCTGAGCTGGTTGTCTGCCCGCCCCGACGCATAGACCAGGTCGCGATTAAGCTGTCGCGCATTGACACCAAGCACGCCCCCGGCCGCCGGTAAATGACAAACCCGGCAATCAGCCGGGCCGGGGAAATACCAGTCTTGAAACCGTGAATAACTTTCAGCACCCAGATCAATTCGCTCGAGCTTTCCTTCGGTCACGAGCTCGGCGTCGGAATGATCGGCGCGCGCAGCGATAGCTCGCGCCATGAACGACGCCCGGCGCGTCGTAGACGAGCACGCGTGTTTCCACGCGGCGTGCGTCTCTGCCATCAGGCCCGTGCGGGGCCGAGCTCGAAGTGTTTGACAAACACCGTGCCGGCGGGAAAGGTCCATGCGCCGGTTGTCGAGAAACGGATTCGCTCGAACCGCGCATGCGGCGTGTTCGGCACCGCGATCCAGCGCCGCTTGCTCGCGCCATCGGACCAGAAAGGCACGATCAGCTCGTAAGGGATCAGCCCGTCAGACGGCGACAGGGAACGCATCTCTCGAAAGACCCCGGTCTGCGACAGAAGTCGCGGCATGGCACCCGCGGCCGAACGGGGCAAGCCGAGATAAGGCGCTGACTGTGGACGTTCACTCAAGCCGAAAGGGCGCTCCACGCCCGTGCCCGCCCCATCAGCATCGGTCAATAAAATCGACAGCAGGACAAGCGGCAAGACCATCGGTACTCCCGGCAGGGCGTTCGCGTTGGCTATCTCAGGGTATATAAAAAGCTGGCGATGTCGCGGACATCGGTGTCGGAGAGATGCAGGTTGGGCATCGCCGTGCGCGGATCGACGGCAGGCGGATCATGGAGCCAGCGCATCATATTTTCGGGCGAGTTGCCGAGCACGCCTGCAATGTAGGTGCGGCTGGCGATGCGATCGAGCGGTGGGCCGACCAGGGCATTGGCGCCTCGGATTCGCGGAATCGTGTGACACGATGGGCAGCCGATACGCTCGATCGCGACGCGCCCCTTGCCCGGGTCGCCGCCAGTGAGCGCGGTTGCCGATTCGTTGACATCGTCGCCGCAGCCGGCCAGGGCCGACAGGGCGACAGCCAGGAGGCAAGACGAGTGTTTTTTCATCAGCCGTGAGCCTCGGTTGGAGCCCGACGCGCCCGGGTCGCGTCTGGTGAGCCGGCGATCCGGGATTCCCAGGTTTGAACCTTCTTTTCCGAATCACGGAGCCACGCAGCGAGCAGGATGACGCCGGCAATCACATAAATGAAGCAGGCCGGGATCCACATGATCAGGCCGCCAAGCTGCTGGTCTTCGAGGGGCGTCAAACCCCAGAAACCGGCAGACCGCGCGTACGCGGGATACCACACTGACCGCGTGAGCGTGATGAGCGCCCCGAGCAGCCCGCTATGGACGGCCGTGGTAAACAGGTAGAGAACGGCCATTCCATACCCGACGGCCCGGGGCCGCGATTGCAAGACGGCCCACCAGAAGAGCAATGCCGAAAAAAGAAAACTCATGTGCTGGAGTCGCATGAATCCATTCATTATCAATCGTCGCCTGAAACAGTGCTGGCACGTGCCAGGCCCAGAGGACGGCGAAATGTACCGTCCAGGCGACGAACGGATTGATCAGGAACGACCAGATCGGCCGCCAACAGGGACGCCTCGACCATCGCACGGCCGCGTGCGACCAGTGCGTGGGCAGAGCACACAAGATTGCGATCAAGGGACGACCCAGAACCAGGAGCGGAGCGGCCACGAGCATGAGAATCTCATGCTGCGTCATGTGCGCCGAGAATAAGACGCTTCCCCAGGGATGGAGGGGCGACACCAGCGCGACAACCAGGCCCAGCCATCCCAGCCAGAAACTCGCGGCCTCAGACACCCGAATTCCCCGCCCGGCGCCCCCCGCACGCCACAAGATTGACTGGCCGCGAGCATACAAGACCGCCGTCACGACGAGCGGAATAATAACGCCTGGCTCGAGCCCCCACGTGTGCCAGAGTTCGTTCCAGTTGTGGGGGCCAACAAGTTCGCCGTGGTGGTCGTCGCCGCCGTGCGCGACTGCGGAGCGTGCACTGGCGAGACTGGCAACCAGGACTAGCGCCGATCGAATGCAAAAAGCAGGCTGGTAGCGATATCGCATGGTCAATCAGGGTGGGCAAGGGTCGAGTAACGCAATCGCGATCCAGAGCGTGCAGATCAGCCAGGCGAAAAGGACCCCGGCCATCACGCCGAGCGCACCCATGAGGCGGATGCGCCCTTCCACCGGTGGGTCGGATTCCGAGGGCCATTGCCCGCCGGCCTCGCCCCAGAGGCGCCACGCCAGGAAGCAACCGGCCCCCGTCACTAACAAGCAAACGATCGAAAACATGTGGAGCAAGATCCGACCATGCGTGGTGCACATCCTATCTGCCAGGGCGTAGACCCCGACGAGCTGAACAAACCATGCCACCGGCCCGGCCAGCCCACCCGCCCATGCGCCTAGCTTTTGTCGTCTTTCGGCAATCGCGGAAGCCGACGATCCAGTGCTCATCCGCCTCCCCCCCTTCTTTTCATTCACTCTGGTCGCAGGCCGATTCGCCTCATAACAACCGCGGAGCCACGAAGACGACGAGATACAAAGGGACCCAGAGCCCGGCCATCCAGTACCAGTATTCGGCGCACAGGGTCACGTCGGCCTGGAGCTTCTCGTCGAGCCCGTAAAGCGAGACCCAGAGGGCGGTCACACCGACTTCCAGTGTCGCTGCGATCAGGTAAGTCAGGTGCATAAAAAGGATCGCCCAGGCGAGCGAGCCATAGGTGTTTTCGTCCCAGCGGAACTGGAGCGCGGAAAACTCGTAAAAGCGCATGATCGTCGCGGCGACGCCGATGAGTCCGATGATGACAAGCCCTGGCTGCACGACCGGCACGTCACGCTCGCGCGACAGCGCGGTCAACGCGCGACATCAGCATGCAACTCACGACCATCGCCAGCAGATCGAGCGTCGCCAGCCCGGCGCGGGGAAGCGCTGAGCGACGGCAATCGTCGCGTCGGCATGGGGGGGCGGCCATTCGCCACTCCCCTGCCAGGCGTAAAAGTAGCTCACGATCATGAGTGCCATCGTGGTTGTTTCGATCACCATGAAGAGGACGTTACCCCACCACGCCGGCGAGCGGGAATCGAGACTGACTGACGGCAGTTGCGAGACGTCGATCGTCGGCGGGCCGCTCATGATTCGACCTCCTGCAAGACCGCCTGGTCGGCCTCTGGATTTTCAACATCCTCCGCGGCCTGTCCGTCGGTGCCGGCCAGCGCGGTGGCACGGCCATCGTCGGCCTCCGACGGAATGGCGTCATCCGGAGGAGCCGGGTTGTGAATGGGCTGCGGACCCTTCGTTGGCCAGAACCAGCCGATCAAGACAAGGAAAACGACAGCCGAACCGATCGGGATGGCAATCGGATGAAAGATCAATCCGATGAGCATCGCACCAACCGAGAGGGCCAGTGCGGCCGGCCAAGCCGAGTCTTCGGCAACCCGGTAGCGAAGCACGGTACCGCGTCGTGCGTCAGGGTCACAAGGACCTCGCGCGCGACGATCGAAATCCCTGTTATGACAGGCGTATCGGGCGGATTTTCCCAGTGGGCGTAGCGGCCGCGCACCGTCGGCAGCCGCCGGAAATTGTACACGGGTGGCGGCGAGGCCACCGACCATTCGAGGGTTCCCGCCCCCCATGGATCGGTCCCCGCGATCCGGCCGCGGCGGCGAGCTCCGCACGACGTTGATCATGAAGACCAGAACGCTCACTCCGATCGTCACGGCCCCCACGGTCGCGGTGAAGTTCAAGGGACCCCATCCGGTATCTTCGCGATAGGAATAAATGCGCCGCGGCATCCCACGCAGGCCAAGCTCGTGCATCGGGAAAAACGCCAGATTGAAACCGATGAAGAGTAGCCAGAAATTGAGCCAGCCGAGCCGATCGCTCAGCAATCGCCCGGTCCACTTGGGAAACCAGAAGTAAAACGCTCCAAACAGCGGGAACACGGCGCCGCCGATCAAGACGTAATGCAGGTGCGCCACGACGAAGAATGTATCGTGCACCTGTTGATTGATCGAAACAGAGGCCAGCATCACCCCGGTCAGCCCGCCGATCAAGAAAACCGCGAAGAAGCCCAGCACGAAGACAAAAGGCATGCGTATATAAGGCCGGCCGCTCCAGAACGTCGCGGTCCAGCAAAACATCTGAACGCCATTGGGTATCGCGATCACCAGGCTCGATCCGGTGAACAAACCCTGACCCAGCTCGGGCAGCGGTGTCGCGAACATGTGATGGACCCATACACCAAATCCGATGATCGCGACCGATGCGCTCGCGAGCACGAGCGCCGGGTACCCGAATGATCGCCGTCGACAGAAGGCCGGGATGATCGTCGAGACGAACGCCGATGCCGGAATGAAGATGATGTAAACTTCCGGGTGCGCGAAGAACCAGAAGAGATGCTGCCAGAGTAACGGATCGCCCCCCTCGGCGGGGTTGAAGAAATGCGTGTTCACCTTGGTGAGTCGGTCTGCCGAGAGCATCGTGCTGCAGAGCGTCACCGAGGGCATGGCGAAGATCGTCATGATCGAGATGATGATTTGCGCCCAAACGAAAATCGGAATGCGATTGAGCGACATGCCGGGAGCGCGCAGCTTGAGCACTGTCACGACGATGGCCACGGCGACGGCCATTGCCGAAATCTCGCTGAGCGTGACCACCTGCGACCATACGTCGACACGCTTGCCGATACCGTAATCGGGACCGGAAAGCGGGACATAACTGAACCACCCCGTGTCGGGCCCGGTGTTCGTGAGCAGGCCGCCGTAAAGCAGCAATCCGGCAATCAGGTACATGTAATAGGCGAAATTGATCAACCGGGGAAAGGCGACGGTCCGCGTCCCGATCATGAGAGGGACCAGGTAGAGGCCAAACCCTTGCATCACGGGCACCGCGAAGAGAAACATCATCGTCGTGCCGTGCGTGGTGAAGAGCTGATTGTAAATGTCGGGGCCGATCAGTCGCGACTCTGGCCGCATGAGCTGAAAGCGAATCAAGAGGGCCAGGATGCCGCCGACCACGAAGAAGCCGAACGCCGTAACGATGAATCGCAGTCCGATCTCCTTGTGATCGGTCGCGGCGATCCAGCCAACCAAGCCCGGTGCCCGGCCCCAGACGCGCAACAGCGCCAGGTGCTCGACGTCATCGTCGAGCGCGATCGGCCCGACTTCGCTCGCGTGGGTGTCGTCGGTTTCGAGTGTTCGCGAATCGGCCGCACGCATTGTCGGTCAGCCTCATTGCAAATTCGTCAGGAAATCAACCAGGGGGTCGACGTCATCGGGTTTGACCAGGTTCATCGGCATCCGGATCCCCGGCTTGATGTGCTGCGGATCGATGATCCAGCCCGCGAGATGGCCCCGTGCATTGGGCAAAACGCCACCAATCAGGCTCCGCGACGCGAGGTGAGTCAGGTCGGGGCCCACGCGGCTACCGGCCGGCGTCCCCCGAATCGTGTGGCACATCGCACAGGTCGTGCCGAGGAAGACCCGCTGGCCCCGGGCTTGCTCGGCAGTCAGCGCGGCCGCGGCCGGCCGCCGCTGTTCCTCGATCCAGCGCTCGAATTCGTCGGCCGGCTCGGCGACGACCGTAAATCGCATGAACGCATGTTCGTAGCCGCAAAATTCCGCGCACTGGCCGATGAACCGCCCCGGCCGGTCGGCCCGGATGAACGTGCGCGTCGGATGGCCCGGGATCATGTTGCGCTTGCCGTGGAGGTTGGGAATCCAGAAGCTATGGATGACATCGGCCGAGTTGAGCTCGAACTCGATGACCCGGTGCGACCGGGATGTGAATCTCGTTGGCCGTCGTCATGAGCCGGGACGGCTCGGGATCGTCGTAACGGACTTCCCACCACCATTGATGGCCCGTGACGCGAATTTTCAGAGGGTCGGGGCCTTGTAACGAATGGATCGAGCGCCCGGTGGAGTAGTCGGCGATCAACAGAAGAAAAAGGATCAGCACCGTCAGGCCGACGGCCGCACTGACGCGCCGTGTGAGTTGCCGCTCCTGCGCGGGCGGCGGCGCGAGATTGACAGCACTCTTGCGCTGCCGACGCCGTCGCACGATGGCGGTCGTGATCAGTGCCACCATCACCACATAGACCACCACCGCGACACCCAGGTTCAGATACCAGAGACGCGCAATCCGCGCGGCTTGCGGGCCGGCCGAGTCGAGTGCTGACTGATTGCCGGCGCAGCCGGCCACGAGCCCCCAACCGAAGATCGTGCCGGCGGTCAAGAATTATTACGCGCGCCCGATGTGCCAGACCGGCCTTGGCCCGATCATTTGGGCATCTCCGCCGATTTCGGCAGGTTCGAGTGAACGGGCTTCTCGGCTGCCTTCGAGTTCGGCGGTTGACCGGCTTCGAGGTGATCGCTGCGACCCGGTGCGCCGCCAGTTTGGGTCAGGCCGCCGACACTGCGAACATAGGCAACTAACCACCAGATCTGGTAGGTCGGGATGCGACCTCCCCACGCGGGCATGCCGTTGGGCCGTCCCTCGACGATCGTCGCGAAAATCTGTTCGGGCCGCTCGCCATAAATCCAGCGGTCATCCATGAGCGGAACCCCCATTCCGCCGCCGCCGTGGAAGTGACACCCGGCGCAGTTATACGCCTCGAAGAGCCGCTCCCCTTCCGAAATCGCATAAGCAGTCTCGTCATAGCCGTTGCGGGCGTGCTCGAACGGGTCGGTGAACGAGCCCTGCGCACCAATGACCGGCACGGGACCCGGGTGCAAGTCGCTCAGCGATGTCCACCGAATCGGCTCGGATACGGCCGGCATTGGCCGAAACGGGCGATACTCGCGGCCACAGCCGGGGAAGACGAGGCCGAGCGTAAGGAGAAGGAACCCGCCACGAATCGGAAAACCCGTCGGACCGCGATCGAAACGCTCTGTCATGGCTGCCGCCTCGCCTGGACCGAGAGAGGAGATGACGGATCGACTGCCCCGGTACCGCCGCCGCGGCCGCTGCGGCCGCCGCGGCGTCGGGGCTGTTTGGCGCGAGAAGCGGAATGCCGAAATCGTTGAGAATCCGCGTGATTTCGGTGCGGCGGCGCGCGAGCACGCCGTTCAATTCCGACAGCAGCGCCTTGTCTCCCTTGCGAACCCCCATCGCAATGCTGAACGCCAGCGGGATCCCCGAACGGTCGTTGGCCGGCTCGATCGGCGCGATTTGAAGTTCCACCGCACCACGCCGGGCGAAATAGCCGGCGAGGGGACCCCACGCGATCCCGATATCGACGTCCCCCGCGGCCACGGCGTCGATGATCCGCGCGGGCGGATTGGCCTGGTTGTAATCGCCGTAGACCGTATATCCGACCAGGTTGTTGATCATCTTGCGTGCCGCCAGCGCATGCGCGGGGGCGTGTTGAAGCCGTCGTCTCCGATGAGCTGCACCCCTATCTTCAGAAGACGAAGCGCCGGATCGTCGAGCGATTGGATAGTCAGCTTGCGCTGCGGCCGCGAGACAAACACGTAGCTCGAGCGGTAATAGGGTGCTGTCGTCAGTGCCCGTTCAAAGCCCGCGGGAACACCCAGCACGATGTCGCATTCACCTTCCTTGAGCGCAGCGAAAGAAACCCCGGCGCTGGGCGCGCCAGATATATTGCAGATCCACATTCAGATCGGCGGCCACGAGGGCCGCGATCTTGTTCTCGAAACCTTCGAGTCTGCCGGTTGGTGAACGGCAGGTTATTGGGGTCGGCCGAGATTCGAAGGACACGCTTCGACTCGGGATTCTGGTGCGGTTGATGCGACTCGATCTTGACCATGTCGCGCGCCGGGGCCTGGCAGTCTTGTGCGGCCGCCGCGGTTCCCGAAGTGAGTGCGCAGACGATCATGAGACCGCGGATCCGTCGCCCGGAGAAGACGAATTGACGAGGCCGATTCGGTGCGATGAAACGATCATGGAAGTGAAAATACATAGAGCATGCCACCCTTCGTGGTGTGCTGGGGCAAGTCTTTCATACCATTCAAGAAGCCGAGAGCCCCGGTCGGATCGCGCGCGTCGAGATCGCCCGAGACGATCACGCCCGCCCAGCCGCCGACACCCGAGAGAATGGCCACGTATTGCTTGCCGTCCGGACCGCGAAACGTGACCGGCTGGCCGATGATTCCGGAGCCGGTCTTGAACTGCCAGAGAATCTGACCCTTGCGTGCGTCGACCGCTTTGAACCAGCCCTCCATCGTGCCGTAAAATACGACGTCGCCGGCCGTCACCAGTGCGCCCGACCAGACGGGAAACTTCTCCTTGATTTTCCACGCGGGTTTCTTGCTCACGATGTCCCACGCCGTGAACGATCCGCGGCTGCCGTCACCCGGCTCGACGGGGTCGGCGTACATCTTGACGTTGGCACCGACATATGGCGTGCCGGCGATATAATTCACCTCGGTCGCCTCGAAATCCATCGACATCGTCTGGTGCGGGATGTACAGCAGGCTCGTCTTCGGTGAATAAGCCATCGGCTGCCAGTCCTTGGCCCCGGGCGCAAAAGGCGCGATGTCGCGAATCACCTTGCCGAGCTGCGGCCGTTTTTCGTCGTTGTAAATGAGGAGCCCTGATTCGAGGTCGACACCCTTGGTGGCCGTCGTTCGCACGAATGGCGTTGCCGACAAGACCTCGCCGGTCACGCGGTCGACGACGTAAATATGGCCATTGCGCTCGGCGTGAACCAGGACCTTACGAGTCTGGCTGTTCTTGCCCAACGGAAGGTCGAGCAAGACGTTCTCATTGATCCCATCGTGGTCAAACAGGTCATGCGGGCTCCACTGATAAAACCACGCGGCCTGACCGTCGTCAGGGTTCCGCGCGAAGACGCCGCACGTCCACTTGTTGTCGCCAGGACGTAGTTCGGCGTTCCAGGTGCCGGGGTTACCCGTGCCGTGGTAAATCAGGTTGAGCTCGGGATCGTAGCTGATCCATCCCCACACGTTGCCGCCGCCGATTTTCCAGTGGTCTGGGGGCCAGGTGCGCACTCCCAGGTCCTTGCCGATATCCTGGCGGTAAAACGGCTTGAATTTGGGCCCGATCAGGCATTCGCTATCGGGCCCCGTGCTGTAAGCTCGCCAGGCGATTTTGCCGGTCCTGGCATCGAGCGCCGTGAGCCAGCCTCGAATGCCCAGCTCGCCACCACTGTTGCCGACGAGAACCTTTCCCCGCACGACAAGAGGCGCCATCGTGACCGTTTCGCCAAGGTTGACGTCACCGACCTTTGTCTTCCAGAGCTCCCGGCCGGTCTCGGCGTCCACGGCCGCCGTGTGGCAGTCGAGCGTGTTGATATACACCTTGCCGTCGTCGTAAACGGCCCCGCGGTTCACGAAGTCGCAACAGGCCACGCCTTGCGCGGTCGCCGCTGGCTTCGGCTCGTACTTCCACCGAAACGTCCCCGGCGCTTTCAGATCGAGTCCGTAGAGAATGTTCGGATAGGGCGTGACAACGTACATCATCGAGCCGACGACAATCGGCGCCGCTTCATGCCCCCGGTTCACGCCGGTCGAGAAAGTCCACGCGACCCGCAGGTTCTTCGCATTTTCGACGGTAATTTGCTCGAGCTGACTGAACCGGGTCAGAGCATAGTTCTTTCCCGGCATCGGCCAGTCGTCTTCGCCCGGCGGCTTCGCTTGTACACGATCGATAGGCGCAATTTGAAGACCGAGGATCGCGAAGATCAGCCAGACGACAAAGGGCCCGGCTTGCCGCTCGCAGTTCGTCTCGTTGCCGGGCCGGGACGATGCGCAGCCAATCTTCGCCATGGCGTGCCCTCGGTGGACGCAAGCGGTGCGGGATGTCGATAGAAGCGCCGTGCTCAACATGCAACCGATATGCCGCGGGACCACAAAACGGCCAGGTCGCGTGGCGGTCATCACGGCAGGCGCAATCCACACCGAAACGTCGCCGCCGAGGCCGCCTCGGCAATCATTTCGGTTGGGCCGGGGAAGTTACGCCGGCGGCGGGCGACCCGGCTTTCGCGGCGGATAGAGCAGGCAGATTGGGGACAAGGCTCGCGTCGTACTTTGAGCCGGCGGACACCTGGACCATCGTGATCCGCATTTTTGTGGGAAAGAACTTCTCGTGATCGGCGCGTTTGTGCGCGTGGCCGCCGCCGCCACTATTGTCTTTGATCACGAGGTCCATCTGCTTGACCCCTTCAGACCAGATGATCGCATCGTTTTGCCAGAACGACTTCATCGAGACATCCTGCTCGTAGACTCCCTTGTCGCGGTAGACGACCGTGCCGGTGCACCCATAGCCGTTGCCGCGGCCGCGGTTGGGTATGTAACAGAGCGTCCACGTCGTCGGCTCTCGTCCCTCGGGTTTTTCGAGCACTTCGGTGCGAATGTGGACCGTGCCGTTGCGGTAATCGACGGGCGACGTCCAGTCGCGCGGCCGCTTCGGGTTGATGCGATCGCCTTTCACATAATAATGCGACTTGCTCGGCCTGGAATGGTCGGCATCATGCTTCGTGAAGGTGAAGGTCACGTCAAATAAAACAAATTGCTCGGCGCGGCCCTCCGCCGGCTTGAAAATGAAAACGGTCGACACGATCAGAAGACGAAGCGCCGCGGTCCGCGGTGCGTGCCCAAGTTTGTGAATTTGCATCAATGTTCTCGCAAAAAAAAGGCGTGTGGTCAGTCAATGGAGCCTGAGCCGAGCCAATGATCACAGAGGCTCGACGAGCCGCGATGCGCCAGGTCATCATGAACGTGCAAAGCAAGAACCGCGGCGCGACTCACGATCCGAAAACGACTAGGATCTTAATGGAAGAAAGTCGGGGAGTCGAAACGGCAGTCTCCCACCTGGTTACTTTCTCGCTCAGAGAGCCGTGAGTGGCAGCCCTCGTTGTTGATGATCGGCGCCGGGGAACACGTCAATGAATGCGAGCAACGGCTTGAGGATTGGACCCGCGGCGCGCGGCCACGGCAGCGCGGCGAGCGCGGCGCGTATGGTGACGATCAGACATTGCGCGATTTCAGCGATGAACGGGGTGCTGAAACAGTCGCGTTCAACGCCGATGAGAGCCAGGTCGACGATCGGGTGATCCATGCGCTCGAGACCTATCTCGAATCGCTCCGCGAGGGGCGAGCGTACACGCGTGCCGAGTTCCTCGCCGAGCATGCCGATATTTCGCCCGAGCTTCGGCGCTGCTTTGGCGGGCTCGAGTTCGTCGAGGCGGCCGTTGCCGGCCTGCCCGGCGTGCCGAGCGCGGCATCGCCGCTCGCCAGTGAGCCCGCGCTCTCGCCGCAATCGCGGCTGGGTGACTTCGAGATTCTGCGCGAAATCGGACGGGGTGGGATGGGGATCGTTTACGAGGCGCGCCAGGTCTCGCTCGGCCGGCGGGTCGCGCTCAAGGTGTTGCCGCACACTGCGGCCGGCGACCCCAAACAACGTCAGCGATTTCAGATCGAGGCGCAGGCCGCTGCCCAGCTTCATCATCCTCATATCGTGCCGGTTTTCGGCGTCGGCTGCGACGCGGGAATCCACTACTACGCGATGCAATATGTCGATGGCCAGAGCCTGGCGACGATCATCCGCGACCTTCGCGCCGGGATGGCTGAATTTCCGTCGTGGGCCGAGCCTTCGGTGCAGGGCGAGCCCGGTGGCGCACCTTATTCAACCGCGTGCGCAGCGGTGCGCGGCGCATTGCCCCCCGCCCACGAGATCGCTGGGTTCGCCGGCGCAATGCCGCCAGCGGCGGCGCTGGGCGGAGACACGACCGTCGACAACGAACCGCGCGACAGCGGTCTGCCGCCCATCGATGGAAGTGCCACCGATGTGCACAAGGATCCGGATTTCTGCCGGAAGGTGGCGCGACTGGGAACTCAGGCGGCCGAGGCGCTCGAACATGCCCATTCGCTGGGTGTCTTGCATCGTGACATCAAGCCGGCGAATCTGTTGATCG
The DNA here is from genome assembly GCA_963818265.1 of uncultured Planctomycetota bacterium. Taxonomy (GTDB): domain Bacteria; phylum Planctomycetota; class Planctomycetia; order Isosphaerales; family Isosphaeraceae; genus CAWFRS01. The sequence continues at coordinate 734,276 of CAWFRS010000008.1, forward strand.
ATCGCGACGGGTCTGTCTGGATTACCGATTTTGGCCTCGCTCGCTTCTCGAGCGATTCGAGTCTGACGGGAACGGGCGACGTGATCGGTACATTGCGGTACATGAGCCCCGAGCAGGCCCTCGCGCGTCGCGGTGTCGTCGATCAACGGACCGATATCTATGCGCTCGGTGCCACAATCTACGAGCTTCTGACGCTCCGCCCAGCGTTTGACGGGCGCGACCATCAAGAACTCTTGCGCCAGATCACGCTGGACGAGCCGACATCGCCGCGCCGTTTGAATCCGATGGTGCCGCGCGACCTCGAAACGATCGTCTTGAAAGCCATGGCGAAAGAGCCGTCCGGCCGGTACACGACCGCGCAAGAATTCTCGGATGACCTCACGCGATTCCTCAATTATGACTCGATTCGAGCGCGGCGGCCGAGCCTGCTCGAACGCCTGGCGCGCTGGGGTCGTCGTCGCCGCCAGCTTGTGGCGGTGCTGGCGTTCTCTCTCGTTTTCTGCGCGGTGGTGAGCCTGTTCTACGCGCGCCGCGCCGAGCTGGCGCTCAAGCAGACCGAGATCGCCCGCAATCGATACCGCGACTATATCATCACGCATTTCCCGCTCCTTGACCGGTCCGCCGTCAACCAGGTGGCCGAGGCCAGCGCCCAGCTTCAAAGCGCCTCTGACCCGGCCGCCCGGGCACGCGCGTTTGAAGTCTACGACGAGATTCTCAAGCTGTTTCAGGAAGCCAGCGCCCTGCCGCCGACCGATGTCGAATCGCGGATCGTGATCGCCCGCGCGCTATGCCGTCTGGCCTACACGCGCACCATGCTCGGGCTTCAAAAGGGGACACCGCAGGGGCCCGATCCCAAGCTGGCGGCGGCCGCCGGCCAGGAATTCGAGCGCTCATTCAGGCTCTTTGAAGACCTTCTCGCCGAGAAAGGCAAGGACCCGACGATCTGCCGCTACATGGCCGATGCGTTTGGGCTCTACGGCATGGGGTGCCTGTTGCGGTTTACTCACCGGCCTCGTGAAGCCGAGCAATTCTACAAGCGCGCAATCGAGATCCGCCGCGACCTGGCCCGCGGCATCGGAGCGGCCGGCAGCCCAGGGAACCCAGCGGAGATCGATGAGCAGGCCGAGCTCGAAAATCTCAGTTTGCTGGTCTTCACCGTCGAAGTGGTCGAGTCGATGATGAAAGCGGAAGGCCGCGCGGTCGAAGCCAGGGACCTGTGCCGGCAGCTCGAGGCCGACGTGGCCGCGGCGGCTGAGCGTTTTTCGGGCGACCGCTATCGCGCGACCCGGCGGCGCTGGTCGAATGAGACTCCTGGCCAGCCAGAGTTACTCGGTCGACGAGGGCATGCGTCGTATGGTGTTTCTGAACTCCCGGATCGCGACGGCCTTCGATCCGCAAAACGCCAACGCGTTGAACGGCGCTGCGTGGTCGCTGGTCAACATGCCCGAAGACCCCTGGTTCAACCCCAGGGAAGGCCTGGCCCTGGCCCGCAGGGCGGTGACGCTCGAGCCGAAGAACTGGGCCTTCTGGAACACGCTCGGCGTGGCGGCTTTTCGCTCCGGCGACTGGACAACCGCGCGTGACGCGCTTCAAAAATCGAGCGCGAACAACGGTGGCAAACCCCACGACTTGCTCTTTCTGGCAATGACCGAATGGAAGCTCGGGCATCGGCACGAGGCACGCCGCTCTTTCGACCAAGCCGTTGCGGCATTGAAGAGCCAGCATGGTGAAGACCCCGAGGTCGCACTGGCGCATCAAGAAGCCGCCAAGCTGATGGGCCTGGCCGGTTCTGGCCACGAGACGGGCCTCGCCGAAGTACCAGGAGCGCGTAGCGAGGCGGCTCGCCACTGACACGGAGATTCAGGATGTTCCGAATGTCGTCGTAACCCGTGCGCTCGAGATCCTGAAAGCCACTCGCAGCGAGCGCCGTGGACGCTGGCGCCTCGCTCTTCAAGCCGTGCGCACAGACGCCCTCCTTATGAGCGACGGGTCAGCCGGCTCACGTCAAACTGATTGACGACGGGCATCCGTCGATACTCTGTAACCGTGATTTCCAGAGCCATGGCACAGCACGCCGCTCGATCAGGTGGACGGCCGAAACGTGTACACCGTGACGATCTCGGGGCGGATCAGCTTGTCCCCCGAGCAAAAGCCCTTGCGCAGACGCGAGGCGACTCGCTTGTTGAGAGATGGCTCTCCCGTCGGCTCGGCGGAGACAGCACGCTGACGGCGTGGGTCGAACTCTAACCCGTCGACTGCGAAGGGCTCGACACCCTGCCGGTAGAGAATGTCTTCTATGGCCACCTGGATCGATTCAAGGACGCCGCGCATGGAGGCGGAGGCCGATCCTTCAGACTGGTCGTCGGCCGGTTCCCGGGCTTCAGCCATTTTGCCGATGTCGTCGTGAAGCTGGATCAAATCAATGAAGATCGGGCGCTGAACCTTCAGCAGGAAATCCTGTTTGTATTCCTGAAGCTCGGCATGAAGCCGATCGACGACGCGCTCCCGGGTGGCCTCGGCGCGGTGTTCGCGTGCGAACGTGTTTTCCAGGGTATCGAACCGTCGGCCGAGCCGGTTATTGAGAGATTCAATGGCCTCGAGCACCTCGGCCAGTTCGAGCCGCGGGCGATCGGAAGGCGAATCGTCCCGCTCGTCGGCTTCGGCGAGACCTTCGAGGATCTCGACGTCGGGATCGCCGCCAGACAGCCGCGCGGCCACTTCGTCAGGCGGACCGCCCGGTTCGGGGTCGACAGGGTCGCTGGGTTCATCAATTTGGTCAATCTCGGGCACGTTCGCTTCCTCCGCGAGGACGTCCAGGCATGATGTATTCGAAGCAAATCCCGAGATGTTAGACTGTCAGCCGCCTTCGACGCGTAAAATGACCAATCGCGGCGCGTTTTTTTCGCAATGACCTTTCTTCCGAGGACCGATGCTGATGACCGTACCCTTTCGCCTGGTTTCGACTCTGTTCGTGGTTTTCTTGGCGGTTGAATCTCGCGGATCCGACGATAGCTCAAGCGCAACCCAGTCGACTTTGGGGGCGAAGCCTCCCGAAGGGGCGGTTGTCCTTTTCGACGGCACGAGCTTGCAGGGGTGGGTCAAGCAAGACGGAAAAAAGCCGGCCGACTGGCCCGTCGAGGCGGGCGTTTTCACGGTCGGACACGGCAACATCATGACCCAGAAATACTTTGGCGACTTTCAGCTTCATCTCGAATTCAATGTGCCCTACATGCCGACCAAGCGCGGGCAAGGACGTGGCAATAGCGGCGTTTTCCTGACGGGCAGCCACGAGCTGCAGATCCTCGATTCCTACAAGCTCAAACTTCAAAGCAACGATTGCGGCGCGATCTATCAACAGGTCGTGCCTTCCGTCAACGCCTGCAAGCCCCCCCTCCAGTGGCAAACTTACGACGTCGCTTTTCACAAAGCCCAGGTCAAGGACGGCAAGGTCGTCAAGAAGGCCACGGTGACCGTTGTTCAAAACGGCCAGAAGACAATCGACAACGCCGAGATCTCGATCACCGCGGGCGGCGTCGGCACGCCCGACGGCGAAGACGGTCCCCTCATGCTTCAAGACCATGGAAACCCGGTCGAGTTTCGTAACATCTGGATCAAGCCACTTGACTGACGGCAGCGATGAATCGCCGGCCGGCGCGGCCGCGGAGGGCGAACGCGCCGGCCTGCCTTGATACCCCGTCTCCTCCCCGGCGGGCGCACGGGCTGGCAACGTGCGTGGCGCGGCCGGCGCGGGCCGCCGCGATTCGCCGGCGCCAGACGACGTCAGGGAAAGCCCGATTCACGCCGGAGCCGGTCGTTTCTCAACCGCTTGCAGCGGCCCTGAGGGCGGCCAGGGCTGGTTCGTAATTGGGCTCCTGGGCGATCTCGGGGACGATTTCCACATATTGAATCGTATTCGACGGATCGACGACGAACACCGCGCGGCGCCAGGAGCGGCACCGGCAGGTCGCTGATGTACACGCCGTAGTGCTCGCCGAAACTGTGGTTGTGAGCGTCGGACAGGTTCTTGATGTTTTCGATGCTGGCCTCGGTGCAAAACCGAGCCTGCGCGAACGGCAGATCGGTGCTGACGGTGTACGCGGCAACCTTGTCACCCAGCGACTTCAGCTCCTCGGCGAATCGCTTGGTCTGCTTGTTACAGACCGGGGTGTCGAGGGACGGAACAACGTTGAAAAGCCGGGCCTTGCCGCCCGTGTCGCCGAGTGATACGGTCGCCAGGCCCGCGCCCACGGCCGTGAAGTCGGGAGCCTTGTCGCCCGGTTTCAGTTTGGGCCCCACCAGAGTGATCGGGTTACCCTTGAAGGTCACTTCGCCCTTGCGCGTGTCAGCCATGGCTATCTCACATTGACGAACAGAAACGAGCGCTCAGACGGCCTTCGCGCCAGGTTCTTAGGGTAGCGGGCATCGCCGAGCCTGTGCAAGGCGGTGGCGCGGCGCGAGCGCAAGCCGGCCGCACCCGGAACGGCTCCTCTTCCCTGACTTCACGCGCAGGCCATAAGATAGAAGCCGCGGGCCGATCACCGGCAGGCGCGCGACGACTTCGGCCCACGAGTTCGGACGACTTCAGGATTTGCGGCATGCGGCAACCCTATCATTTTGACGTGGTCATCGTCGGCGCCGGCCATGCGGGCGTCGAAGCCGCTCTCGCCGCTGCCCGAGTCGGGATGCGGACCGCGCTTTTGACGATGAATTGCGACACCGTCGGCCAGATGAGCTGTAATCCCGCGATCGGCGGCGTCGCGAAAGGACAGATTGTCCGCGAGATCGATGCGCTCGGCGGTGCCATGGGGGTCATCACCGACGCCACGGCCTTGCAGTTCCGGTTACTCAACCGCGGCAAAGGGCCCGCGATGCACAGCCCCCGCGCCAATGCGATAAAAAGGCGTACCAGTTTCTCGCCAAGCTGCTCGTTGAGCGCCAGGAAAACCTCTCACTGCGCCAGGAAATGGCCGAAGCCATCGTCGTCGATCGCGGCCGCGTTGCCGGGGTGCAATGCCGGGGGGGCATCGTCTACCACGCCCGGGCCGTCGTTGTCACGACGGGCACGTTTCTGCAGGCGCTCATGCACACGGGCGAGATGAAAACGCCCGGCGGACGCGGCGGCGATGCCGCGGCCGTCGGTCTCTCGGAATAGCCTGCGCGCACTCGGCTTCATGCTCGAGCGATTCAAAACGGGAACCCCTCCGCGGCTCAACGGGCGAACGATCGATTTTGATCGTCTCGAACGCCAGCCGGGCGACGCCGAGCCCGTGCCGTTCTCGTTTCTCACCGACAAGAATCGAGCAGCCCCAGATGGATTGCCATATTACTTATACCAATGCCGCCGTACACGATCAGATCCGTGCCAATCTGCACCGCGCGCCGATGTATTCCGGGCCAGATCCAGAGCACAGGTCCGCGTTACTGTCCTTCAATCGAGGACAAGATCGTCCGCTTCGCCGACCGCGAGAGCCACCAGATCTTTCTCGAGCCAGAAGGGCGCAATACGCTCGAATATTATTGCAACGGCATCTCGACCAGCCTGCCGCGCGACGTCCAGGAGACGATCATCCCGCTGATTCCGGGGCTCGAAAATGCCGAGATCATGCGTTATGGCTACGCGGTCGAGTACGATTTCGCACCACCGACCCAGCTCTTGCCGACACTCGAGACCAAGCCCGTCGAGAACCTCTTCTTCGCGGGCCAGATCAACGGCACGACCGGATATGAAGAGGCCGCCGCCCAGGGGATCGTCGCCGGCATCAATGCGGCGCTCGAAGGCGAAAGACGAGCCGCCGCTGATCCTCGACCGTTCGCGAGCCTACATCGGTGTCTTGATCGACGACCTGGTCACGCGCGGCGTCGATGAACCGTACCGGATGTTCACCAGCCGCGCCGAGTATCGCCTGACGCTCCGCCATGATAACGCCGATTTCCGGCTCACCGAGCTCGGCCGCCAAGTCGGGCTCGTTGACGATGAGCGGTGGTCGGTTTTCCAGTCGCGTGCCGAGCAGGTTGGCCGGCTGCGCGACCGGCTCAACCGCACGCGCATCGCTGGCGATTCGCTCTTCCAGTACCTGCGCCGACCCGAGACGTCGTGGATCGATCTGGTGGCGCGCGATCCCAGTCTGCTCGACGACGGCGGTACCGCCCGACGCCTTCGAGCAGGTATCGATCGAAGCAAAGTACAACGGTTATATTGGCCGCCAGCTCGAACAGGTGGAGCGATTCCGGAAGATGGAAGACAAGCGGCTCCCATCGGACCTCGATTACGCGGCCATCGATCCAGCTTCGTGCCGAAGCACGTGAAAAATTTGAACATGTTCGACCCGTCTCGGTCGGCCAGGCGGCACGCATCAGCGGCATCAGCCCGTCTGATATTGCGACCTTGCTCGTGCAACTGCGTCGTCGCGAACCCTGATGCGGACATTTTCGGTCCTGCCCCTTTCAGGCGCGCGCTGGATCTGGGTGACGAAAAATGGCTGACACGGTCGCCGCTCACCCGAACCCGCCAGCCGCACCGAACGGCCAGGGTGCGCGTATGCGCAGAGTCGCAACTGCAACGCAGTTTACGACGATTTGCCAGGTGAACGTCCGTGTCTACGGAGATGCCCCCAACGGCGTGCGGAGACAATACCTCGCTTAACTGTTTGTCTTTGCCTGCCGACCGGAATCGCCACAATGGCATTGACAGGATCTCGTTATTTTCTATTTTTTCTCCATATTTCCTGGCGTAAAATTGAGTAAATCGTTAAAACTCCCTCAATCCCGCAAATTCGGAAACGCTGCCTGAGACGTTAAAGTTGACCGTGTCCCATGTTTCGGATTGACAGACGCGGAGCCTTATTCTACAATTGGAGAGATCGGTAATATTGGTAAGCTCTGAAAGGTTTCGTAGATTTTAACACCGGCGGGTTATTGATAGGCTGGTGTGTTCGACGGATCTGGGCGGGAGGCATTTGATTGTACGGTCGGGTCGTGATAAGGGGTTTGCACGGAGGCCGATAAGCCGTCGTCTTTCTCCTCCGATCATGTCCCCATTATTCGGGAGAGGGAGGACATCGTCCTTGATCTCGCAAGATGGGACCTATACTACGATGAAGACGGTATTTACGACAGGCGAAGCGGCCAAGGTCTGCAAGGTCAGCCAGCAGACGATTATTCGCTGCTTCGACTCGGGTCAGCTCAAAGGGTTTCGTGTGCCTGGCTCGCGATTTCGGCGGATTCCGCGAGACGCGTTATATCGCTTCATGAAAGAGAACGGCATCCCGACGGATGCTCTGGAGAGCGGCCGCCGGCGCGTTTTGATCGTCGACGACGATCAGGCGGTCGTCGACTTGATTTCCGAGGTTCTGGCCGCCGATGCGCGGTTTGAGACCAAGGTCGTCAACAATGGGTTTGGCGCGGGGATACTTGCGAAGGAGTATCACCCCGACCTGATCATTCTTGACGTCATGCTGCCGGATATCAATGGTCAGCAGGTCTGCGAGATATTGCGGAAAGACTCGACGACGTCGGATATCAAGATCATCTGCATTTCGGGCATGATCGAGGAAGACAAGATTCAAGAACTGCGCGCCTCGGGCGCGGACGATTTTCTGCACAAGCCGCTCGATATTGATGAGCTGATGCGGCGCGTGTGCCGTCTCCTGGACATGGAGAGCAGCGTTATTGGCTGAACTGGAGTCCGACGACCCGCCTCGACAGGACGTCGAGAACGTTTAGAATGCCTGGGTACGGACGGTGGCGATCGATCCTTTTGAATGCTCGCCTGCCTCGGTTGTCGGGAAGGAGCCCGCCCGGTGCGTGTCCACCCGCGTCGACATGGTCCGCCCGAGCATCTGCATCGCCGGATCAGTCGGCTAGATCGCTTGCCGTTGCGCCCGTTGACGGCCCGGCTGTTGATCGGCGGTTTGCCGCCGGTTACGGCTCACCACGACGAAATCGAGATCGTCGTGTCGTCAAAGATGCGCTCGGCGACCCAGGTCGACCCGGGCTACGCGATCGGGCACGCGATCCAGGGAGCGGCGTTCGATCCGCTCGGTTGGATCGCCGACGCGCCCTGGTGGTCGAACCAGGACTGTGGACGAGCCGCCGACCTCATCGGTCGCCTTTGGCGCCACTCCGTGGCGGTCAGTACCGCCGCGCGATTTCTGGCGGTGGAGGCAAACGCGGCCGATCCTGACCGGGTCGCGCGGGCCGGGCTGCTCTGCCGGCTCGGATGGTGGGCCGTCACAGCCGTCGATCCCGACTGGATGCTCACGTGGTGGAACTCGCCCGACCAGGCCACCCAGCGCCGTCTCGAAATCGGCGGCCTCGGCATGCCCCTCTCCGAAATGGGCCGTCGTCTGGCCGAGCGCTGGGGGTGCGAGCCGCTTGTCAGCGACGTATGCTGGCTTCATGATTTCACGCGCGACGATACGATCGACTCAACGGCTGCCCCCGACGAGCTCGCGATGGTCCAGGACGCGTGCCAGACGGTCGCGCAAACGCCTTGGTCGTTGAGCGCCATGTCCCCCTCGCTGACGGCGTCGGCCGAGCCGAGGCTGCGCATCCTGGTCGCCGAAGTGCAAGCTCGCACCGCGGCGGCGTTTGTCGCCATCGACGCCACGGCCCACGAAGAAGCGCACCACTCGTGAGAACGCTCGACTGCGGCTGTTGCTTGCCGCCGCCAACCGTGAGTGCGATCATTCGAGGCGCTTTCTCACCGCGCTTGTCGCGACGGACCCTGCCGCGTTGCCGCGGGAATGGGCCGACGTGGCGGCGAAAACGTGCGTGCGCCGAGCCCGGCGTGAGTGCGGCCCGCGTGATCTGGACGGATGCCGCGACCTCGAGCGCCGAGACCAGCGATCCAGACCCGCGGCACTGCCCGCCAAGCGAGGCGATGGCGGCACACCGGTGCCCGGCGCCGCTGCCGCCGCGGGCGCCCAGCCACCCGAGCGCCACGGCCACCGTCAATGGTGCTTCCGATCCGTAGTCGTGGCAAGACGCTCGCGCTGGTTCAATTATGGACCGATCTCGATCAGTCATCGTGGACGGCCGGGTGGTCGACTCGAAGGTTTACCTCGCGTGGCAGTCGTGGGCCGCGCTCGTCGCCGACCGGGCCAATCACGAACGGCGGGCCTGCGCGGTGATCGCCGCCCTCGCGCGGCGAGTTGAAGGCGAGGCGCTTCGCTTTCAGGCGGCGAAACTCGATGCGCTCGGTGAGTTTGCCGGCGGTGCCGGGCACGAGCTCAACAATCCGCTGGCTGTGATCGTCGGCCGTGCGCAGCTCTTGCTCGCGCGCAGCGAAGATCCCGAAACGACGCGCTCGCTCCGCATCATTCTCAGCCAGGCCGGCCGCGCGCATCGTATCCTTCGCGACCTGATGTTCGTCGCGCGGCCGTCGGCGCCGCGACCGCGAAGCTTTCGGCCGGCCGATCTGCTGAAGGCCTGTGTCCGCGATCTTCAAGAGGAGTGTGCCGTCCGCGGGCTGCGGATCGTCACCGAGATCGAAGAATCGGGCCCCGTCACGGCCTTCGACCCTGACGCCCTCCGCCACGTCGCCGACATTTTGCTGAGAAACGCCATCCAGGCTTCGCCTTCCGGCGGCGAGATTCGCGTGCAGGCCGTGGTCAACGACGCCGAGCTGTGCTGGTCGTTCGACGACGCGGGCCGGGGAATCATCGCGCACGAGGCGAGCCACCTGTTCGATCCGTTTTTCTGCGGGCGTCAAGCCGGCCGCGGCCTCGGGCTCGGTCTTCCCCGCGCCGCCAGGATCGTCGAAAGTGCCGGCGGCAGCCTCCGCTGGACAACGAAGCCCGGTCAGGGCTCGACATTCCGCGTTCATTTACCGCGAAATAGTGCGCCGCAGCCTCACGTCACACGTGCCGCCGCCGACCTCAGTCGTCCATCCGCCAAATAATCAGGCACTCGCTGCGTAATCAGGCACTCGCTGCGCAAACGTCATCTCATCACGCAGAACCATCTCATCGGCGATATCGTGGCATTCAACGCAGAGAAACGTGATGTTGAGTGGCTCCGTATAGTCCCAGTGGTGGCGTTCAAGCCGGCGATGGCGGCGGCACCACGAGCAAAATTTGGGTCGGATCAAGACGCCGAGTCGCTCGGCGACAGCGGCCGCATACCGCGCGGCCCGGGTCCGAATTCGCCTGGGTTTCGACGAATTCGCGCTCAACTCGACCAGACGTTCAAGCCGCGTATACAAAGCCCGTTGACGATCTCGTGCCATTTTGCGCATTGTCGACCACCTGCTGTGAATCGAGAAATCCGCCGCGTTTGATGCACCGTGATGAGCCGCCGTCTTTTCCCCTCTCCGCCCTAAAATTCACTCCATTTCACTCAGAAAACCTAAATTTCCCAAACGTTGCAAAGCTATTATTATGCCAAACCGGCGCCGAGTCACGTGTTGAAAAAACCGTGTTGCCGTGCGGCATCATCGTGGCAATTGGGGCACGAAGATGCGGCAACCCGAGCACACGCACGTCTGACAATCCCACCCAACGTCACGGTTCGCTCCGTTTCGATCTGATAGACGCCTGATTCATCTTATCAAGATTGAATTCATGCACGACACCTTGTCACGCTGCAAGCTCGTCTTAGTAATTCCATAGACCAAAGCACGATGTGTGCAGTGGTGAAACGATGACCTTCAGCCGGTTCGCGGCCTTTACATGGCATGGGGAGATTGGCAAGAGAACATGCGTAAGATCTTAAAGAAAAGTTTCATGGTTATCTCTTTGATTGCTGGAACGAATGCGACGGCCGGACAGATCACGAATTTGCAGGTGGTTGACGGTGGCAACGCGCCGACAGCGTGGGTGAATTACACGAACGCCGACGGTACTGGAAGTAATTCAGCATACACTTACGCGGACCCGCAAGTCAGTGGTGGCACGACCGCGCCCGTTTATTACTGCGTCGATCTCTGGCACGACAATTATCTCGGTTCCACCTATCAATTTTCGGCCGTCCCGAGCATCACGTTCGCGGCCAGCACGTTTGCCGACGCCGACAATCGCATTGGCTGGATCCTGAGCCAGGACCCTGACACGACCGCCGCGCGTGCCGCCGCGCAGCTCGCGATCTGGTACACGATCGACAGCAAGGGCTTCTCGATGAGCACCAGCGATTCGACAGTCACGAGCGAATACAATTCGCTGATCAGTTTCGCGGGGTACGATCCGGGCCAAACCTATCAGGCCAGCTTCTGGCAGGCTGTTCACGACCCGGGCAATTCGCTCTATCAAGACCTCGTGAGCGCGGCACCCGTCTCTGGACCTTCCGCCCTGGCGGTACCCGAGCCCAGCAGCTTGATTCTGGCATCGATCGCTTGTGGGTTATCGATCGCGATCCCGATGCTCAGGAAAAAACGCATGAACGCGGTCAATCCCGCATGAGCTGCTCGCGGGCCAGGAGGGCCGCGCCGAGAATTCCGGCATCGTCGCCGAGCCCCGCTCGATCGATCCGGATCATGCCGTGAGGGTCGGTGATCGCCTGGGTGCGGGCCGATGCGCGAACGAGATCGATGTAAGGATCTCCGAGCGCATTGGCCACGCCCCCTCCAATAACGATGATCTCCGGCCCGAGCAGGTTGATGAGACTTCCCAGGGCCACGCCCAGGAAATGGGCGGCGCGTTGAACCTCCTTGAGCGCCACCAGGTCCTTGGCCGCCACGGCTTCGGCCAGGTCGCGGCTCTTGAGCCGTCCGCCTTTGCGCGACATTTTTTCGGCGAGCACGGTCGGTAAACCCTGCGCACGGCTTTTCCAACGCGACGCGCGATCGCCGTCTTGCTCGCCAGGGCCTCCAGACAGCCGCGGCCCCCGCAGCCGCACGGCGGACCGCCGGCCTTGATCGTCATATGGCCGATCTCACCGGCATTGCCTGTCGCGCCCGCAACGATCTCGCCGTTTTGAATCAGGCACCCGCCAATCCCGGTCCCGACAAACGCAATCACCGCGCTGGCATAGCCGCGGGCCGCGCCCAGTTGATGTTCGGCATAGCCGCCGACACGCACGTCATTCTGAACCAGCACCGGCCATCCCAGCGCGGCCGATAGCTCCGGTCCAATCGGATAATTCTTGACGTTCAGGTTCGCGCTGAAAAGGATGACGCCGGCCTTGGTATCAAGCGGACCGGGCGACCCGATACCACCGGCCGCGACACTCGCACGCGATAGCCGCGCTGCGCCAAGGGCCTCGTCGACGCACTCGATGACCGCCGCGAGGATGGCCGGCCCGCCCTCACGCGCCGGCGTGTTGCGCTTCGAGCGCGCGAGGATCTGATGGCCGCCGTCGACGACGCCAGCCAGGATCTTGGTTCCACCCAGATCGATCCCGACGACGGGAGGCCCGTTCGACTCACCTGTCATACGCGAGAACCCTCTCTGAATCTCGTCCGAGGAGGCGAGAGCCGCCTGCCCGCCCCGCCGATGGTCGAGTCAGCAATCCTGTTGCAAGCCGAACGACCGTATTGTGACCTTCCCACCGCACCTACTATTCTACTCGCCGGGGCGGCCGTTTTTGAACGGTGCGGACGCTCGCCGGCCCCCGGCTGACGGATCGCGCTCGTGTAATTGCGTGAGCAAGTCAACGGCCGCCGCCACGATGGCCTCGCCCGAACCGCGTGCCAGATAGCTGTGCAAACCCGTCCAGACCTGATAGCCGCCGCGGTCAAAACCACGCTCGTCGGGAACATAACCGACATAATCATTGGCCAGCTCGAAGACGTACGTGTAGCGATACGGCGAGCGTCGCTTGATCTCCTGGCCAAGGACCGTGAAAAACTCACCCGGCACTCCCACCAGCGCGACGTCGCCTATCATGATGACCTGGACCCACGTCTTGCGCTCCTGGCCCTGCCGAGGCGCCACTTGCCGCCGCATGTCTCGAAAGACTCCAATCACTCTCTGCGCCGCGGCCGGATCGTTGATTCGCCTCGTGCAATACGCAGTCACGGCCTTTTCGTCGGCCGCTTCGTCAAACGTTTCGAACCTTGAGAGCAATCTCCTTGCGCAGCGCCTGCGCACGCGGTCGACCTCGATCGGCCGCGCGGTCTCGAGCGCGAGGCTCACCGCGTCCTTGATGCGCCGCGTGGCTTCGACGGCCGGTACGCCCAGATTGTGCGTCGACCCCGATGCTCCCTCGAAGAACAGAAAAACGCCCCCCTGCTCCTTTTCAAGCTCCTGCGCGGCCATTCCATAAAACGCGGGCGAGCGCACACCGGGCTTGTGAGCCCCGATCGTGTGCGTCGAGTGGTTGAAGATCGCCGCTTCGAGACGGCGATCGGCCCGACGAAACGCCAGCACCGGCAGGTCGGTGTCGAACGGCCCCGTCGGCCGCACAGCGTCTTCGTAGGGGCCCGTCCAGTAGATCGTGCCGTCGGCGAGCAGCAGGCGGCTGTTCTTGCCAACCGACGACTCCTCGCCCAGCCGGAATGAGCATGTGACGGGCGCCAGTCCGCTGCGCGGCCCGCACGACGGCCGCGACGATCCTGGCTTCGACCTGATGGGTAAATGCTTCGTCACGAGTATAACCGTGAATGCTCGCTGTGGTCGGAGCATGGTGAGTATGCGTGGCGTTGATCAGCACGTGGTCAAACGGAATCCCGGTTACGTGCTCGATCTCGCGGGCGGCGCGGTCGAGGACGTCGCGCTCGATCATGAGCACGTCGCAGGCGACGAGAGCGACCCGGTCATGGTGCGCGTCTTCGACCACCAGAGCGCATGTGCGGAGCATGCCTTCCTGGCCCTGCGCCTTGCCCGGGCCGATGCCGCCGCCGATCACCATCGTGTCGTCGGCTTTGAGCTCCTCGGCCGCGGCACCGGCCTTGAGCTCCTGCGCAGCGCGCAGCCGGCCACGAAACGACCGACGCCCCGAGAATCAACGACACGACCACGCATACACGCTTCATCGCCGTCGGCTCCTTCGATGCGATGTTCTCGAAAATCGCACCGACAAGGCGCGACGGTTCGCAACGCTCGACGCGGTTTAGCTTCTCCGATCTCGCTCCGGACCGCCAGTGGCTCGCCGTCACAGGACGCGGTTTACTGTCCGGGCAGCGCACTTGAGCGTTGTCGTCGGCCGCGTGCGTGCGCCGCCCGGCGGCGACGAGAGTTTTCTCAGGGCGGATGAAACAGGCCGCGATCGAGCCGGCGTGTGATCGATCGAACGAACGAATTGTTACTTGATCGACGGGTTGCGTGTCCGGCCGCGAACCGGGTCTTGCGCGTCGGTTTCGAGGGTGGCCGGTGCCGACCGGCTGAGGTTGAGATGGGGGAGCGGCGCATGCGTCTCAACGCGGCGGGCCTTCGTCAGGTCGATACGTTCGTCGGAGAGCGTCACCTCGAAGCGGCGGTTGCCGGGTAGCATCAAGGGGATACGCACCGTGAACGTGCTTCCCTGGCCGGGCTGGCTATCGAGGTGAACGTCGCCCCCCAGGAGCTTGGTCAATTCGCGCACGATCGAGAGCCCCAGCCCCGTCCCCTGGTGCTCACGCGTCAGGACGTTATCCCCCTGACCGGGAACCTTGGCTTGCCGGAATTTTTCGAAGATCGACTCACGGTCCTCTTCGGCGATGCCGATGCCGGTGTCCTGGATTTCAATCACCACGAATCGCCCTTCGGCGCGTGCGTTGAGAACAACGCGGCCCCCCTCGGGCGTGAACTTGATGGCGTTTGACAGCAGGTTGTAAATGATTTGCTTCAGCTTGCCGGGGTCCTGACGCAAGAGTGGAATGGCCTCGTCGAGCCGGCAATCGAGCGTGATGTTTTTCCGCTCGGCGACCGGGCGGCAGAGGTTGGTCAACCCTTCGCACACGTCGCGAATCGAAAAGTCCTCGCTGCGCACTTCCATCTTGCCACTCTCGATCTTGGCCAGGTCGAGAATGTCGTTGATCATCGAGAGCAGCATGCCGCCCGGAAGACTGGATATTGCTCGCATAGCGGCGGTGGCGCTCGCCCAGTTGCTCGGTGCCGGAAAGGACTTCCGAAAAGCCGATGATCGAGTTCAACGGCGTGCGTAGCTCGTGGCTCATCGTCGCGAGGAAATCGCTCTTCAAGCGGTTCATTTCGAAGAGGGCAAGGTTGGCCTGTGCCAGCTCGTCGACCTTGCGATCGAGGTCGCCGTTGACGGCGCGCAGCTCCTGCTGCATGGCGACCAGGTTGTGAAGCATGCGATTGAACGCGTGCGAAAGCTCTTCAAACTCGTCGCCCGTCTCGATCTTGCTGCGGATATTCAACCGCCCGGCGGCAATGGCGTCGGAAACGTCGCGCAAATGCTTGACCGGCTTCACGATCACGTAACGCACGATCGTATACGACGAAAACATCGCGACGATCGCCGTGATCAAGGCCGCCGTGATCAGCATGGCGCGGTTCTTGTTGATGGCATTCGTGGTGTCTTCCATGGGCAGCGTGATCACCACCGCGCCGGCCAGGTCGCCGACCTTGGGAAACACCCACTCCTTGCCGTCGGCCGAGGGATGCGAAAGGTGGTTATCGAGGTTTGTGCCTTCGCCCGCGTGGCATTCCATCAGGCACGTCGGCTTGTCGAAGAGGACTTCCTGGATGTACTGGAATTCCTTTCGCCCGTTGGTGCCGTTGATCGTGCGTTGCTCCCACATCGGCAGCAGCTTGTCGCCCGGCTTGGCTGTTTTGTGCGCCGGATCGTGCGTTTGCGCAGCCCGAATGAACCGCGCGATCTGGCGCGCTCCCAGTCGTCGGCCGGCTGCTTCTCGGGATCTTTCTTGTTGTAAATACTGAGAACGCGTGAATTTCCTGACTCGCCCCAGACGGCATTCAAGACCGAGTCGAAGTCTTTCTCCACGAACTTTTTCGAGTGAAACTTGCTGACAGCGCTTTCGACTTGCATCCGGGCTGACTGCGTGGCCTGCAGGCGCGACGAGCTCTTCGGTCTTCTTTCCATAAAGAAAGAAGCTCACGGTCACCAGGAGGAGGATCCCCAGCCCGAAGATGAAGCGGCATTTCCGCTCCAGGCTCGTCTCTCCCAGCAAATGCTTGAAACTTCGGTAGGACACGGTTTTCAACCCTTCATCCGCGCTTCGCGAATCGACGATGTCCTCTTGACCTGCGACAAAGACGGTTCGGTTCGCTCTGATACAGCAAGCATCGGCGTATCACGAAGTGGACCGTCACCCTACACGAAAATCGCGATGCTCGCCAGACAAAGTCGAATCATCGTTTCTGGCATCGCGGACAGAAATACGTCGGCCGGCCGATCAACCCGACGATCTTCGTCTTGACGATCGGTTGCGCACACGTTCGGCAAGGCAGCCTGGCACGCCCATAAACCGAATTCTGGGCCAGGAATCCGCCCTCCAGGCCGAGAACGGTCCGGTAGCCCGCGTCGAAGCTCGAGCCCTCGAGCTCGATGGCCGTCGCCAGCACGGTGCCGATGGCCTGGTGTAACCGCTTGAGCTGGGGGCGCATGAGCGTACCGGCCCGTCGCTCCGGGTGAATGCGCGACGTGTGAAGGATCTCATCGGCGTAGATATTGCCGATCCCCGCGACGACCTTCTGATCCATGAGCGCCGGCTTGATCGGCCGCGCCGTGCGCTTCAGCTTGTCGGCCAGTTCGTCGTGACCGATCCTGAGAGCGTCGGTCCCCTGCGAGCGTGCAAACGCCGCCTCGGCGACGCCGGCACTTTCGTACCAGTGAATCTTACCCAGGCGCCGCGCATCGCAAAACCAGACCAGGGTCCGCGGTTGATCCACGTGGAACACCAGGCGAATGTGGTCGGGTCGGCGGGGCTCGGTGAGCCAAAAGCCTCCCGTCATCCGCGGTTGAATGACGATGATTCCCTTCGAACCGGCCAAGGTCACGACGACCCACTTGCCCCGGCGAGCCACATCCTCGACCGTCGCGCCACGGCCATTGCGCGTTAACTCGAGCGCGTCCGATCCGCGCACGAGAAACGGATCGCAAACCTCGATTCGCGCCAGCCTGCGCGACCAGAAGCGCCGGCCGGAGGCCGCGCACCATCGTTTCCACTTCAGGCAGTTCCGGCATCACAGACCCCCTGCGGTTGCAAGCTCATCCTCTTCATTCTAGCGACCCACCGGGCCAATGCGAGATTGCGACGGAAATCTGTCAAATCTTCTCAAGTTGTACCAATTTTCTTGACGGCTCTTGACAAATTTCGATAGTTAGTGAAAAATAACGACGGGTTGTAGGAACGATTTCTTCCAAGGGATGGCATGCTCGCCGAGACTCGCCGCCAGCGCCTGTTCGATTTGATCACTCGCCAGGGCTATGCGGCCCTTGACGAGCTGGTCAAGACGTTGGGTGTTTCGGAAAGCACAGTCCGCCGCGATCTGGAAGCGCTTGACCTGGCCGGGTCGATCAAGCGAACGCACGGTGGCGCGATCTATTCCGGCGAGGTGAGATCGATGCCGGCGTTTGACGACCGCACGGAAACGGCCGCTCCCGAGAAGCGGGCGATCGGGGTCGCGGCCGCGGCCCTGCTTCAAGATGGCGACACTGTCTTGCTCGATGGCGGCACGACGACGCTGGAAGTGGCGCGGGCCCTGATCGGCCGCCGCGTGCAGGTGGTGACCAATAGCCTGCCGATCGCCCAGCTTCTGGCGTCGAGCCAGCAGACGGACCTGATCCTGATCGGCGGCTATATCTATCCGCGCACGGGTGTAGCGCTCGGGCCTCTGGCGATCGCCACGATGCAGTCGATCCGGGTACGAACAGCCATTCTGGGGGCTGGCGGGGTGATGGCCGAGGGGATTTACAACTCGAATTCGCTTCTGGTCGAGACCGAACGGCAGATGATGTCGTGCGGTCAGGAAGTGATGATCGTCGCCGACCATACGAAGTTTGGCCGGCTGGCACTGGCGCGGCTGTGCGGGCTCGAAGAAGTCGACCAGGTCGTGGTCGACGCCGGGCTCGGCACGGCAGACCGGGCGATGCTCGAAGCGGCCGGCGTGGCGATTCACGTGGCTCCGGTCAGTCGACGGCCGCGCCAACGGAGCGATTCTGGAACCGTCGCGCGGCTGACAGTTTGAGGAACGGCACATGAGCACACTCACGAGCAGCCCGACACGCAGCCAGGTCGAGGCGTTGGTTCGATCGATCATCGAGCGGCAGGGCCTTGGCTCGGCCGGTACCAACGGTCACGCGGCGGCCAACGGCCGGGCGAAGGTTGAGTGCGCCTCCCAAGGTGGTTGTCAACATCTCGGCGCGGCACTGCCATCTGACGCAGGCCGACGTCGACGTGCTCTTTGGCGCCGGCTATCAACTGACGGCCATGAAGCGGCTCTATCAGGACACCGATTTCGCCGCCAACGAAACGGTCGCGGTTGTCGGGCCACGACAGCGGATGATCCCCGGTGTGCGGATTCTCGGTCCATGCCGCAAGTTCAGCCAGGTCGAGCTGGCCTTCACCGATGCGATCAGCCTGGGGATCGAAGTCCCCGTGCGACTCTCGGGCGACATCGAGGGAACGCCGGGCTGCCTGTTGATCGGGCCCAAGGGGAGCCTCGTCTTGCCCAGGGGCGTGATCCGCGCCGAGCGGCACGTTCACATGGGGCCTGCCGACGCCGCGTATTACGGCGTCGAGCACCTGTCGCGAATGAACATGCGTGTCGAGGGACCCTGCCCGACGACGCTCGAAGGGCTTCTGGTGCGCACTCATCCCGACTGGAAGCTCGAAGTTCATATTGATACCGACGAAGCCAATTGCTGCGACTTGCCGCACGCGACCGGCGTGACCTTGATCAAAGCCTGACGACAGCCAATGCCTGCGATTTTGCTCGTAGTTTGTTGAATTCACGAACGAACGAACCTGTGCGGACTATTTCATCACGAAGAAGGAGTGCCTTCATGGCCGGATCGACACTAGAAGCGCTGGGAATGATCGAAACCAAGGGCTTCGTCGCCCTGGTGGAAGCCAGTGACGCCATGGTCAAAGCGGCCAACGTCGACTTGGTTGGCTGGGAAAAGATCGGCAGCGGGCTGGTGACGGCCTTCGTCGCGGGTGACGTCGCGGCTGTCAAGGCGGCGATCGACGCCGGTGCCGCGGCCGCGAGCCGCATCGGTGAAGTCGTGAGCGTTCAGGTGATCCCGCGCCCGCACGAAGACCTCGGGCGGCGTGCTCAACTTCGCCAAGGCAGCGGCCGCCCCTTCCATCACCACATCCAAGAATGACGGAGCATGATCCCATGGCCACAGTACACCGAAGCGGTCAGCGTGTTGGCTCAAACGGCAGCACGGGCAACGGCGACGCCCTGGGTATGATCGAGACCAAGGGCCTGGTTGGCATGATCGAGGCCACCGACGCGATGCTCAAGGCGGCGAACGTCGAGCTCGCCGGCCGCGTTCAGGTTGGTGGCGCGTTTGTGACGACGCTGGTGCGCGGCGATGTCGGCAGCGTGCGTGCCGCCGTCGAGTCGGGCGCCGAAGCGGCCGGCCGCGTGGGCGAACTGGTGAGTGCCCACGTGATCCCCCGCCCGGATGAAGTGATTCTCAAAACGTTCCTGGGATCGTGATTGCGCAGAGCTTCGGGCGGCGTGTCCGAAGCTTCACCATGTTCGGGCCACCACCGATAGCGGGAGCGATTGAAGATGAACGGAAACGCCCTGGGCCTGATCGAGACGCTCGGTCTGGTCGCATTGATCACCGCCATTGACGCGATGCTCAAAGCGGCGAGCGTGGAACTGGCGAGCTCGGTGATCAAGCTCGACGGCGGCGTCGTCAGCGTGATGGTGCGGGGAGATGTCAGCAGCGTGCGAGCCGCCGTCGAAGCCGGGGCCGAGGCTGCGGCACGCGTCGGCGAGCTCAAGGCGGCCCACGTCATTCCTCGTCCCGATCACGCCGTCACCAGCACGTTTGGCGGAGGGTCGGCCGCGTGAAGGTTCTCGTCGCCAACCTGGGCAGCACCAGCTTCAAGTACCGCCTCTTCGACATGAGCGGCAGTGCCGAAACACTGCTGGCGCGCGGCGGCATCGAGCGAATCGGTTCGCCGACCGCCAAGGTCGTCTTCAAATCGCCGCGCGGCGATCGCGAGCTGATCTGTCCGATCGCCGACCATGGCGAGGCCGTGCAGCTTTGCCTCGACCAGCTCACCGACCCGGAAATTGGCGTCTTGACCGATCCGGCCGAGGTCGCGGCGATCGGCTTCAAGGCCGTCCACGCGCGGAACATGACCGGCGTGCACCTCGTTGACGAAGATGTGCTGGCGGCGATGGAAGCGTTTGCCGACGTCGCGCCGGCCCATAATCCGCCCTACACCCGCGCCATGAGAATGTTGCGTGGCCGTTTTCCGCAACTACCGCTGGTCGCCGCATTCGAGACGGGCTTTCATCGCACGATTCCCGAGGCCTACCAGCGGTACGCCATTCCCGATCGCTGGGCGACGGAGTTCGGTATCCGCCGCTGGGGATTTCATGGCGCAAGCCATCGCTACATCGCGACCCGGATGGCCGAATTACTCGGCCGCTCCGATATCAAGGTGATCTCGTGCCATCTTGGCGGCAGCTCGTCACTCTGCGCAATCAAGAACGGCGAATCGATCGCGTGTAGCCTGGGAATGAGCCCTCAATCGGGTCTCCCCCACAACAACCGCGTCGGCGAGTTCGATGTCTTCGCGCTGCCGGCCATCCTCCGCGAGACGGGCCAGTCGCTCGAGGAGATTCTCTCGATCCTGGCGAATCAGTCGGGCCTCGAAGGGATGAGCGGAGCGGGCTGTGATCTGCGCGATATTGAAGAGGCCGCTTCGCAGGGCAACCCCCGCGCCGAGCTCGCCATCAGCGTGTTCATCGCCTCCATCCGGCATTTTCTGGGAGCCTACCTGCTTCAGCTAAACGGTGCCGATGCGATCGTGTTCACCGGCGGGATCGGCGAAAACTCAACGCGAATCCGGTCGGGCGTCTGCGACGCGCTCGATTGGTTTGGCATCGCCCTCGATCCTCAGGCCAACCAGAGCGGGCCAGT
This sequence comes from uncultured Planctomycetota bacterium, assembly GCA_963818265.1. Lineage (GTDB taxonomy): Bacteria > Planctomycetota > Planctomycetia > Isosphaerales > Isosphaeraceae > CAWFRS01. Next base: position 755,231 of record CAWFRS010000008.1, read on the forward strand.
GGAGCGGGTCGTGTCGACGACAGACTCGCGCGTTCAGGTCTGGACCGTGCCGACCAACGAAGAGATTGTCGTGGCGCGCCAGTCAAAACAGATACTCGAACAGAAATCCCGAGGGTGAAAACGCGATGTTTCTGGCTCGAGTGACCGGTAGCGTCGTGGCCACGCAAAAAGTCGCGTCGATGACGGGACAAAAGCTCCTGACCGTCGAGCCCTACCGGGTCGACGACAAGGCGCGCGATCGCCTGGTGCCGACAGGCCGCACTTTCGTGGTCGTCGATACCCTGGGCGCCGGCATCGACGAGATGGTCTTGATCTGCCAGGGCTCGAGCGCCCGGCTGACGCCGGAAACCGAGAAATTGCCGATCGACGCGGTGGTGATCGGCCTGGTCGACACGGTCGACGTCGGCGGCCAGGTTGTCTTCAGCACGCGCGACACCTCCCGGTGATAGAACGAAGGCCCGCGAATCTCAACCCATTCGTGTCCAGTAACGCGACGAAGAAATCAGTAGCACCCACGACGATCGACCACGGATCAATCACAATCGACAACCGACCAAAAGTGAAACGGTGCCAGCCATGCAAATGACCGAAGAAATCATCCGCAACGTCGTGCAAGAGGTTCTCTCGCAGATGGGCACTGGCGTCAGCCTGGGCAACGGCAAGGCCCACGGCCGGCTGTCGGGAAATCTGGGGGTCTTCTCCTCGGTCGACGACGCGGTGGGAGCGGCTTCCGACGCGTTCGCGGCGTTTCGCACCCGCCCCCTGGCCGACCGCCGCAAGGCCGTCGACTGCATTCGCAAGATCTGTGTCGAGCAGGCCGAGGAACTCGGCCGCGCCGAGCTCGAAGAGACCAAGATCGGCAGGCTCGACCACAAGATCGCCAAGCTCCGCGAAGCCATTCCCCAGGTGCCGGGCGTCGAGTTCATGCGCACCGACAACCTCTCGGGCGACGATGGCTTGATGCTCACCGACTACGCGCCTTTCGGCGTGATCGGCGCCATCACGCCGGTCACGCACAGTCTGCCCACGCTCGCCGGCAACGCCATCAGTACACTGGCGTCTGGCAACACGGTCGTCTTCAATGCTCACCCATCGGGCATGCGGATCGCCGCCGAAGGCGTGCGCCGCTTCAACAAGGCGATCCGCGAGGCGATCGGCCTCGAAAACCTGCTCACGATCATCGACCCGCCGACGATCGAATCGGCGGCGGCGCTGTTTGACCACAAGGCCGTTCGCCTGCTCGTCGTCACGGGTGGACCAGCCGTCGCACGCGCCGCGCTCGCGAGCAAGAAGCGGGCGATCGTCGCCGGGCCGGGCAACCCGCCGGTCGTCGTCGACGCGACCGCCTGCATCGATAACGCCGCCAAGTCGATCGTCGAGGGGGGCTCGTATGATAACAATCTGCTCTGTATCGGCGAGAAGCAGGTTTTCGCGGTCGCACAGATTTTCGATTCGCTCGCTCGAATCGATGACCCGTCACGGCGGCTTCCGGCTCAGCGCCTCGCAGGTCGAGGCGCTCACGCAGGCCGCCTTCGTCAAGGGCGACGACAACGCTCTCCACATCAACAAAGACCTGATCGGTAAGGACCCCGCCGTCCTCGGCCGTCACGCGGGCGTGCAGGTGCCGGCTGGCACCCAGCTCTTGTTCGGCGAAACCGGCGCCGAGCACCCGTTCGTCGATCATGAGCAGATGATGCCGTTTGTCCCGTTTGTGCGCGTGCCAAACGTCGATCGCGCCATTGCCCTGGCCAAGGAGAGCGAGCACGGCTACGGCCACACGGCCATCCTTCACTCGCGCGATACGTCGGTGATGTCGAAAATGGGCAAGATCATGGACTGCACGATTTTCGTCGTGAATGGACCTTGTACGGCGGGGCTGGGCATGGTCGGGGAACAGGCCCTGTCGTTCTCGATCGCGGGGCCGACCGGCGAGGGCGTGACGACGCCGCTCACATTCTGCCGCCAGCGGCGCACCAGCGTCGATCGGGAGCATGCGGTTTCTGTGATCAATGCGGTGTAGCCGGGGTCTGAAACCCCGCGAAGAGCCCCTTTTCGCCAGGGAGCTGCAACCTTCGGGGCAAGCCTCGGACCTGAGAATCAAAGGCAAGGCAATCATGCAGCTCGGCCGGGTGGTGGGGACGATGACATCGACGACTCAAGCATCCGACGTTTCAGAGGGAGCGCATGCTGATCGTTCAGCTCGAAACGCCGAGCGGCAGGCCCTGATGGCGAGCCGGTGCTGGCTTTCGACCGGCTGGGGGCCGGTCGAGGCGATCGGGTGCTCCTCACCAACGACGGCCGCGAGCTGCAAGAGAAGCTGGGATCAACACGCCAGGCCGGTGGAGCGTGATCGGGCTTCCAGACAGATTGAACGTGAAGGCGGGAACAGACAGGTGCGAATCGCCGAAGTGATTGGACGAGTGACCTTGTCGCGGTCGAGCCCCCAGCTCAAGGGGGGCCGGTTCCTGATCGCGCTGCCAATGCCCCTCGCGGCGCTGACCGAAGGGACTCGGCGATCGCGGCGAAGAGGTCGTCGTGTACGACGACCTGGGGGCCGGCCCCGGCAGCCTGATCGGGCTCAGCGAGGGCCGCGAGGCCGCCAATCCGTTCGGCAAGATCAAGACGCCCATCGACGCGTACTGCGCGTGCCTGATCGATCAGATCAACGTTTGAGATTAACTGAATTTTGTGGAATTGAAGTCAGTTCAAGTGCATTAGGACGATCGCGAGGGGCCCATGAACGGCAACGGAACCGTGATGAACGAATGGAAGTTTCGCGAGCAGATGTGCGAGATCGGCCGGCGGATCTACAACAAGGGATTCGCCGCGGCCAACGACGGCAATATCAGCTATGCGCCTCGGCGAAGACCGGGTGCTGTGCTCGCCGACGCGGGTCTCGAAGGGCTTCATGAAGCCCGACGACCTGTGCATCGTCGACCTCGACGGCAAGCAGGTCTCGGGCAAGCGCAAGCGGTCGAGCGAGATCTTGCTGCACCTGACGATCATGAAAGCCCGGCCCGATGTGCGTTCGGTCGTGCATTGCCATCCGCCTCATGCGACGGCGTTTGCCGTCGCCCGCGAGCCGATTCCCAAGTGCGTCTTGCCCGAGATCGAGGTGTTTCTGGGCGAGGTCGCGATCTCGCCTTACGAGACGCCCGGCGGTCAGTCGTTCGCCGACACGGTTTTGCCGTTCGTGAAGGACACCGATACGATCCTCCTGGCCAACCACGGCACCGTCACCTACGGCAGCGACCTGGAAGACGCCTATTTCAAGACGGAAATCATCGACGCCTATTGCCGGATCCTGATCCTGGCGAAGCAGATCGGCCGGGTCAACTACTATCCCGACGAGAAGGGGGCCGAGCTGCATCAAGCTCAAGCCGAAGCTCGGCATCGCCGACCCGCGGCTCGAGCGCGGCCTTGAAAACTGCGACCTCTGCGGCAATAGCCTTTTCCGCGAAGGCTATGGCGGCGGCAATCCCGAGCCGCACGTGTTCATCCATCCCAAGATCGCCGCGACCGAGCCGGTCAAATCACCCATCGAAAATGTGTTGACGCCGCTCTACAGCGACCTCGGCAAGACCCGCGATGAAGCGCCCGCGCCGCACCGCCGCGCGCCGGCGTCGCCGCAAGCCCTCGGCCAATGGCAAGCAGCCATGCGAGCGGCCAATCGCTCGACGCGCGACGCACTCGTTCAGGCGATCACCGACCAGGTCATGGCGGCCCTCAACGGGTCGGCCCGGTAATCAATGGTTCGTCACACGTTCACGCATTCGAGACAGTTCAGCTGTCTGAAACTAGTGGCCCGCCTCAAGCCGCGGGCGACAGTGCCGAAAAGGTTGGGGGAGTATGACCCGATGAAAGTCAGCATCATTGGCGGCGGCGGCCTGGTCGGGTCGTCGGCGGCCTTCGCTCTGCAGTGCGGCGGCGTGGTCAGCCAGATCGACCTGATCGACCTCAACGCCGACCAGGTTCGCGGCCAGGCACTCGACTTGCTCCACGGAGCGTCGCTCGTCGCCGATCAGCGGATCCGCGCGACGGGCTACGAAGCGATTCCCGAAAGCGATGTCATCATCATCACGGCCGGCCTGCGCCGCAAGCCCGACGAGAGCCGCCTCGACCTGATCAACCGCAACGTCGAGCTGTTTCTCGGCATCCTCGGCCAGGCGAACGCGGCCGGCATCAAGCGCGATGCGATCGTTCTCGTCGTGTCCAACCCCGTCGATGTGTTGACCTATCTGGCCGTGCAGACAGCTCGACCTGCCCGCCACCCAGGTGATCGGCCTGGGCACCCAGCTCGACACGGCGCGATTTCGCAGCCTGATCGCCGAGAAGCTCGAGCTTCCGCCCACCCAGGTTACGGCCCTGATTCTGGGCGAGCACGGCGACAGCATGGTTCCGATCTGGTCGACCGCCCAGGCCGCCGGCCTGCCGCTCGAAAAGTTCCCGGGCTGGAATTCCACCGTTGCCGATGCCCTGCTGACCCGCACCCGAGGCAGCGGCGCCGAGGTGATCAAGCTCAAAGGGGGCGCGGGCTTCGCCGTGGGGATCTCGATTCGCGAAGTCGTTCACGCCGTCGCACTCGACTCGAAGCGTATCCTGCCGGTGTCGTCGCTGGTGAACGGTCCTTACGGGATCCGCGACGTCTGCACGTCGGTCCCCACGGTCGTCGGCCGGAAGGGGGTCGAAAAGCAGCTCGAGATCGAGCTCTGGCCCAAGGAAGTCTCGGCGCTTCAGCATTCCGCCCAGGTCCTGCGTGAAACGATCGAAGCGGTCTACAAGAGCAATCCCAAAGCGGCCGGCAAGGCGAAGGCCGTTTCGTCGCCGAGCCCCGCGTCGAACGGACCAACCGCCGGCAAGCCGGCTCAGCCCGTGCGGGTGACGATGGGCGCAGGGGGCGGCAATGGCGGCACTCGGGCGGCTCGCGTGTCACCGTCTCCGGACAAGGAAGGCGCTGACATCATGGAGAAGTCGCTCGACCGCAAGCTCGCCGCGATTCACGCCAACCCGAACTGCCGCGAGTTCATCATCGCCGACGCCAAGGACGCCGACATGGCGCTCGGCCTCGGCGCGCCCGGCCTCTCGCCCGAGATGCACGCCGGCGAAGTCCGGTTCAAGACGCTCGAGGAATATCGCGATCAGATGCGGCTGATCACGCGGTCGGGCCTGGTCGACATCATGCTGATGTCGGCGAGCTCGAACCATGCCTTGACATTTCGCGAACGCCTCTTCGACAACTCGCCGGTCACGCCGGCCGTTCGCGCCAATGACACGACCGATATTCACCTGGCGCGGGGGGCCAGCTACGCGAGCGAGCCGTCGCGTCCGTTTCGCTCCGCCAGCATCGATCATATTCAGTGCGGCCACCTCGATTGCGCGCCCCACGAGCGCACGATCGGCGCGAATCTGGGCCTTTACAGCGTGACCTTCAACAACAACCTCGATCACGACGTCGCCACGCTCGAACGGTTTCATCAGTTCCGCGAAGAGGCCGAGCGCAAGGGTTTTCGCTACTTCCTCGAAGTCTTTGACCCCAATATCGCGGGCGCGATCGCACCCGAAAAGCTGCCCGGCTACATCAACGACATGATCACCCGGATGCTGGCCGGCGTCGGACCCGCGGGCCGCCCGGTGTTTCTCAAGATGGTCTATCACGGACCCAAGGCCATGGAAGAGCTGGTGCGATTCGATCCGCACCTCGTCGTCGGCATTCTGGGCGGTTCGGCCGGCACGACGCGTGACGCATTCCAGCTCCTGCACGATGCCCAGAAATATGGCGCCAGGGTGGCGCTCTTCGGCCGCAAGATCAACAATGCCGAGAACCAGCTTGCATTCGTCCATTTCTTGCGGCTGATCGTCGAGGGCCAGGTTGGCCCCGTCGACGCCGTCAGGGCCTATCACGCCGTGCTCGGCCGGCTCGGCCTCCGGCCACATCGCAGCCTCGAAGACGATCTCCAACTGACCGACCAGTCGATGAGCTACGCGGGCACCTCGGCCGCGGTGCCCGGTACCCGGCCAGCGCCATCCCCCCTGCCCGTTTCGGCGCCCCCGGCATTGCCGCGAGTGGCCGTTCCCGCGACCTCCGCCAACGGCTCGGCGCACTGCCAATGTCATTCCGAACCCGTCGTGGTGAAGGCTGCCAACGGCAAGTGCGGCGTGTCACGGTCACCCGATCGTGACCGAATCGAGCATGGCGGATATCCCGCTACAATCACTCCGTTCCGAACGGATCGCTCGCGTCGACGAACGGCCGCCCTGATTTCAGCAAGATGAGCCCCGCCGAGCGGCTGGACTATCATCGCCAGCGTCTCGGCCTGGGGCGCTGATTTCACCCGGGCGTTAAGATATCCTGAGACCGCCGCGTGCGCCATACTGCGCGACGCCGCGCGCCGCGGGTATTTCGCAGGCCCCTCACTCTACACCGATCGAGACTCGCATCCATGCCGCGACCGAAGACCGCTCTCCGCCCCCTCGTCTATACCATGATCGCTCTCGCCCCGGCGCTCGCTCCATCTAATGCCGGGGCCCAGGGTCTCGATTATGTCATGGCGCAACTACACCAAATTCGAATACAAGATCGCCATGCGCGACGGCGTTCACCTGTTCACGTCGGTGTACGTGCCCAAGGACACGACGCGGCGCTATCCGATCATGCTGAGCCGCACTCCCTACAGCGTTCAGCCGTACGGCGTCGATGCCTACAAGTCCGACCTGGGGCCCTCGCCCTTGTTCGGCAAGGAGGGCTATATCGTCGCGTATCAGGATGTGCGCGGGCGCTGGATGTCTGAAGGGGAATTCGTCAACATGCGGCCGCACCGAGAACAGAAGACCACCCCGGCCGACATCGACGAGAGCAGCGACACGTTCGACACGATCGACTGGCTGATCAAGCACGTTCCCAATCAGAATGGCCGCGTCGGCATGTGGGGCATTTCTTACCCGGGTTTTTACGTGGCCGCGGGAATGATCGACGCCCACCCGGCGCTCAAGGCCGCGTCGCCGCAGGCGCCGGTGACCGACTGGTTCACGGGCGACGACTGGCACCACAACGGCGCGTTTCAGCTTCCGCACGCGTTCAATTTCCTGGCGTCGTTCGGGCACCCGCGGCCCGAGCCCACGAAGAAACGGCCCGAGCGTTTCGACCACGGCACGCCCGACGGCTACACCTTTTTCTTGCAGCTCGGACCCGCTCTCGAACGTCAACATGCGTTACTTCAAGAATGACGTGCCCTTCTGGAACGAGATCATGCAGCACGGCACGTTCGATCAATTCTGGAAAGAGCGGAATATCCGTCCCGCATTTGAGGAACATCAAGCCCGCCGTGATGACGGTCGGCGGCTGGTTCGACGCCGAGAATCTTTTTGGAGCGCTCGAGACCTACAAGCACGTCGAAGCCCTGAGCCCGCGGCGCGACCAACGTTCTCGTGATGGGTCCGTGGAGTCACGGCGGCTGGAGCCGGTCCGATGGCGATAAGCTCGGGCCCGTGTCTTTCTTCTCGAAAACGGCCGAGTATTACCGCGAACATATCGAGTTTCCCTTTTTCCAGTACCACCTGAAGGGCGTGGGCACCGCGGCTCAGCCCGAGGCGTGGGTGTTTGAAACCGGCACAAACCAGTGGAAGTCGTATGATGTCTGGCCGCCCCGCGCGACACGCAGCCGTTCGATCTATCTCGCGCCGCGCGGCACCATCGCGTTCCAGCCGCCAGGTAAGTCGGCCGCCGATCCCGCGTACGACGAATACACGAGCGATCCGGCGCATCCCGTGGAATATATCGACCAGATCAACATCGGCATGGCCGGTGATTACATGATCCAGGATCAGCGCGTCGCGGCGCGCCGGCCCGATGTGCTCGCGTATGAAACAGCCGCGCTCACGGCCGATTTCAGCATCGCCGGCCCGATCTCGGCGCAACTCTTCGTTTCGACCTCGGGCACCGATTCAGACTGGATCGTCAAGCTGATCGACGTCTATCCGGACGACTTCGACGCGGCGGCCGGCTCGGAAGGTGGCGGCGGTGGCGGCCGCGGCGGAGCGGGCGGGCCGGGCTCGGCGAGGACGAAATTCGGCGGCTATCAACAGCTCGTGCGGGGCGACGTGATGCGCGGCAAGTTTCGCAATAGCCTTGAAAACCCTGAGCCGTTCATCGCCAACCAGCCGACCCCGGTCGCCTTCGTGCTTCAGGATGTCGCCCACACGTTCCGGACCGGGCACAAGATCATGGTGCAGGTTCAGAGCACGTGGTTCCCCCTGATCGATCGCAACCCGCAAAAGTTTGTCGATATCTACAGTGCGACCGAAGCCGACTTTCAAAAGGCCGTCCAGCGCGTCTACCATACGCCTGAGATGCCCTCGCATATCGAGGTACTGGAAGTCGTACGCTGACGACCCCTCAGGCACCGTGCTCGCGTAGACCGCGGCCGCCGACAACGAAAGTCGGCAAATCGTACGGGCGCGACACTCGTCGCCGTGACCCGGTGGCCGAAGCCGGCCAGCCGCCGCGGCGGCGCGTCCGGTCTATAAATGAGAGAATGCTCACCAGTCGACTGAACGAATCCCATTGGTCGGCGATACGCGGTTGCCGGCGAAATGGAGAATTCGAGAAGACTCGGTGAAGTTCGCCGCAAGCTAACATGAAAACTTGATGAAACTTGCGCCATGCTTGATCGTGGGAGGGCTCGCGTACAACGATAGTTCTGCAACACCACACCACAAAGTGCGCCCGAGCGGCCAGCCGTCTGGCGTGCGGGCGCCGGGAGGACTGAGTGCAGTACGATTATGACGTGATCGTCGTCGGTGGCGGCGCCGGCGGTGCGACCTTCGCTTATGCCTGTGCCCGGGCGGGCAAATCGGTTCTGGTGCTCGAGCGCGGCAATCGGTATATCGCGACGGGCACGTCGCACGACGAGAAGGCGATGCTCATCGACAAGCGGCCGTATGACGACCGCGAGGTCGATGTCAATGGCAAGGCCAAGCGGCTCTATATGGGGGGCGTGCTGGGGGGCGGCTCGAGCCTGTACGGGGGGGCCTTGGTGCGGCCCAGCGATCAGGATTTTGTGCCGGGTCGCTATTATGGCAAGCGAATCCCGCGGGCGATCTGGGAGTGGCCAATCGCCTATGCCGACCTGGAGCCGTATTACACCGAGGCCGAACGCCTCTACGGCGTGGCGGGGGGCGGCGACGACGACTTCGGCCCGCTGCAGCGGCCAGCCAACGGCTATTCGCGTCAGCCCTTGCCGCTTCATCCTCTCAATCGCAAATTGATCGCCGCCAACCGGAAGCATGGGTTGCACCCGTTCCGACTGCCACTGGCCATCGATCCCGACCGCTGCCTGCGCTGCGGCGTTTGCGCGGGCTATATCTGCCCGACGGGAGCACGCAGCTCGGCGGAGCAGTTGCTCGAGGCGGCGATCGCTGAGGGTTTTGACATCAAGGTTCAAACCCAGGTCGAGGTCGAGAGCCTGGTGCCCGAGCGTCATGGTCGAGGCGCATCGATCACCGTCCTTCAGCGCGCACGGGCCGGCGAGTTCAATATCGAGCACGCCGCTATGCCCTGGGCGCCGGTGCGATTGGATCGTCTCTTCTCCTGTTGCGTTCCGGCCTCGATGGGCCGCTCGTTGGCCGCAACTACATGATGCACTTATCCTCGGTCGTGGTCGGCATCTATTCTCAAGCGAGCAGCACCGAGACGACCTTCGTGAAGCAAGTCGGCTTTGCCGACTTTTATTTCGGTACACGCAACTTTTCGCACAAGATGGGGATCGTCCAGTCGCTTCCCGTACCCGGCCCGCTCATGACCGCCAAGCTGACACCCTATATCCCGGCCCCCGTACGGCAGTTCTTGCGGCAACGCATCTTGCCTTTGGCGGGGATCATTGAAGATCTCCCCAATCCGGCTAATCGCGTGTCGCTTGGCCCCGGCGGCGAAGCCAAGCTCACGCACCGCTTCGCCAAGTACGATGTCGCCAGGCGCCGGCGGCTGACGCCGCAGATCGTCAAGATCCTCAAGCGATCGGGCGCCGTCTACTGTCTCAGGCGGCAACGCTTCTCCGACGAGCACGTCGCCCACCAGTGCGGCACGCTTCGATTCGGCAACGACCCGGCGCACGCGGTGCTCGACGCCGATTGCCGGATGTACGCTCTCCCCAGCGTCTTCGCCGTTGACGGCAGTTTCTTGCCAACCTCGCTCGGGGTCGGGCCGGGCCTCACGATCATGGCGAACGCCCTGCGCGTCGCGGCCAAGGTAGTCACCGAAATCTGATGACGAGCGCCTGGCATGCTGCGACAGTTCAAAGAAAACGCAAGAATCAAGCGAGAACAACTGCGCCAGGCCAGGCGCATCCACGGCGGCTCCGTCGGGCTCTGCGCGGCCATCATGGGCGTGGCTCTGTCGCGCCTGCCGATTCCCTCGCAACGTATCCGCAGTCGTTTATTCGTTGATCTGTACGCCAGGCGCTATCCTCCCGGTCTCAATCAACAGGAAGCCGAGAAGCCGCTCGACGCGTACCGCTCGTTCAACGCGGTCTTCACGCGCGGGCTCAAGCCGGAATGCCGGCCGATCCCGTTCGACAGGCCCGCGATACTCAGCCCCTGCGATGGCACCGTTCAGGAAGTTGGCCGCGTGCACGAGCGCCGCCTTCTGACGCTGAAAGGGATCACCTACTCGCTCGACTCCCTGATGCCGGGGATTGACACGGTTCCGTACGACGGCGGTCATTTCGCGATACTCTTCCTGTCGCCCATCGATTGTCACCGCGTGTTCAGCCCGCAGGACGGCTCGGTCGACGCCCTGGTGCACGTCCCGGGCGCACGGTTGCTCGTCCATCCACCTTTTCAGACCGCCGAGTATCCCGTTTACACGCTGAATGAACGCGTCGTGTTGCGGCTCACGAACGAGGACAGTTCGTGTGTCGTCGTGATGGTCGCCGGCTGGGGCGTCGGCCACATCACACTCCCCTTCGCCCCTGGTTTTCGGTCAAAATCGAAAAAGACGCAGATGACTCGACCCGCAACCGGGCACCCTGTCAAACGCGGAGATTGGATCGCCACATTCGAGCTCGGTTCGTCGGTCGTGCTGATCACGTCGGCGTCGCTCAGCGCGACACCGCTGGTTTCACCTAATCAGAAAGTCCGCTATGGACAACCTATCTTCGACATTGCCTGAACAGGCGATCTTCGACGCGCCGCCACTCTCGAACGCCGGCCATCTCGGCGCTGCGCCCCGGTCAGAAAGAATGAGCGCCGTCGAGACCCTGGTTATCGTCGACCTGCGGCAGCGCGATCGCCATCGACCTGGCCGAGTCCAGTGGCCGAGACCCCGAGCTCGATGTCGTTTTGATCGCTGGTGGCCGGTACGCCGCCGAAGCCGGCACGCGCGTCCGCCTGATCGGGGTCGACGAACTCTCCTCGTTGTTACCGACGCGTGGCGAAAACGAATCGCGTCGATCGAGTTTAGTCTTCGTCACGGATCGGGCCCTCGGCCAGCGCGAGCGTCACGCTCTGAAACTCGGCCTCGATTTTGCCCGCCGCCATCAACCCGCCTTCGTGGGCATCGTCAGCAGTTTTCGTTTTCACCTCGATGACCCCGCCACCGCGGAGCTCGAAGAGACGATTGTCGCCGCGGTCCGCGTCCTGTCCGGCCGGGTTGTCATATTTCGCCCCGGACATATGGTCAGCGAGCGGTCGGCTGTCGGACGATTTCTTCGCCGCTTCGCGCCGGTGTACCCGTTGTTTCCGCGCGGTCTGACATCTTGCTTCATCGACGAAACAGAACTCTTCGCCGCGATCGACGAAGAACGCCGGAAGCCGTTCGAACGGCCGCGTCGTGCCGCCGCGCCCGCGGATGGCAGTGCCCTCGAGCAGCCGGACCGCGCGGGCCGACGCGTGAGCGACAAGCTTCGAGCCCTCACGCTTCTGGGCGCCGAACCGGTCGTGGCGCGACATGGCTTTCGCGTCTCGAACACCGGCTCGCGCGCACTCGCTCTGGACGGTCGCGAGCACCATCCTCTCGTGGTTCCTGCTCGGGCACGCCGCCGCGATTGTCTTGAATTTACTGGCGCGGCGCTCGCCGGGCCTTCGCCAGTGGAACGTCCAGACGCTCAAGCCGCGCTCGTTTGAAGAAATTGTCTCTCTATGTCATCGCGGCAACCGCGCCCATGTGCGGGTTGTCGGGTACAACAACGGTGTCAATCACTTCGGGCATCGCTACCAGGGCAAGACAATCGTCTCGACAGTCCGTTGCCATACCCTCAGGCACGCGGGACCCACGACTCTCAAAGCGGATTGTGGTGCAACCGTGCGACAAGCGCTCGACTTTCTGGCTCAGAGTAATCAAGAACTTTATGTCGTTCCTAACTACTCTTATGTGTGTCTGGGAACAGCGTTTTTTGTGCCGATCCATGGATCGGCTGTCGAGTTCTCGACGGTTGCCGATACCGTTTGCGGTGTTGTCCTGTACGATCCGGATACAGACCGGATTATCGCGGCGAAACGACAGGATGCCGCGTTCGGCGAGCACGTTTATAACCTCAACTCGCAGGCGGTCGTTTTGCGATTGAAGCTTCTCACCAAGCCCAAGGCGGCGTACTTCGTGCGCCGCGAGACGTTGGAAAGTCCCTCTGCCGACGAGATCCTGGGCGCGCTTCGCGACCCGCGGGCGACCAACGTCGAGATTCGTCAGTCGCACGCCGCGAGTGGCAAGGTCACGGTGGCTCGATACTTCACCGAGCCCGGCACGACGTCGGCTCCGGCCCTCGAGCTTCCTCGCGATGCGCTGGGGCGGCTCTGGGACCGGCTCGAAGAGAACCCCGTCACCTCGTTTCTCATGCACGCCTTGAGCCGGCACCTGGCCTGGCATACCGAGCTCTTCTTCACGCCACGCGAATTCGACACGTTCTGGCGCGAGCATCACTTGCTGCCCTTACGCAAGATTCAGCTTCGCTACCTGCGGCGCGACGGCCAGCCGCACTCGCCGTTCCGCGCCGAAGATTGCGTCTCGGCCGATCTCTTCTTGTTTCGCATCCACCGGTCTCGTTTTCTTGATTATTTGAAGACACGGCTCCCATCCGTCCGGACGAACCCCGGCAAACACAGCGCCTAGGCATCACATGCACCAGACGAATCTACTTGCCGAGACCTGCGGACAGATCCTGCGCGAGCAGCAGCCCAACTTCTTGCGCCTCTATCTCAATCCGTTCGTCGCGCAGACATGCTTCTGTCTCGACCGTTACGTCCGAACCACGTGGGCCGACCGGCCGGGCTCGGCTGGAGCCTCGCACGCGGCAACCGAGGAGTTCCAGTCGTTTCTGGCCAACGGAGTCGAAGAAGCTCTCAGCGGTGCCCTCAAGCTCGCGCGGTACGACCAGCACAAGACCGACGCGCGCTCGTCATGTCTTGTTCTCGACCCCGCCGATCGGTTCGCCGGCTTCGCGTTCGCCGATCTCGCCAGCGGCGAACGAGTCGAGTTTCTGCCGGGCGTTCGCGTGCTCGGCAGCAAGGATCTGAGCGAACACTCGGGAGCGCTCGACCGGGGCTCGAGCGCTCGATCGGCCCTGGCGCTAGTAGGTCGAGAGCTGGTCGGCGTTCTCGTCCTGGTCGCACAGGCGAATGACAGGCTCGAAATCCATGCGGCCGCGATCCGTGCGATCGTCGAGCGCGACCGACCGCTGGTTGTCACATGCGTCGACCGCGATAGCCTGCGCGCGTTACGCGTCAGCAACAGCCGCGGTGTCGTGCGGGAAATCGTGCCCGACATCGTGGTTTTCGACGAATCATTCGTGAATCGCGAGGTGCCGTTTTCCGCTTTCAGCGCACGAAAGTCGTTGTTCGCTCACTGGAATCGAGCCCGGAATGCCACGTTCCATTCGACAACTTTCCAGCCGAATACCGTTTCGACGCTCCAGTTCATGAACTGTGTCGCCAGTTTCGATCCCGAGTTTCATGCGCTCCATTGCGACGAGCTGCGGGGTGCTCTGTCCAGTGTCGCACAGCGCGGCGATTGGTTCGCGCGCTACTATAACCCCTCGCTCTACCGGCTGATTCGCGCCACCGGATGTGCGACTTCGCGGATGAGAGCGGCCGGCTCGTTTTTCTTTGTGGGCGACCGCGCGATCTTCGACGGCGTGAGCGGAGTCGCGTGCAGCATCCGCGGCCATAACCCGCCGACATACGCCGAGGAGATGAAATTGGCCGAGGTCGCCGAGCCACGCTCGCACGACACCACCGGGGACGCTCGGCGAGACAGCGGAGAAAATTCCGCTTACGAGGCAGAGCTGTGCAAACGGCTCACGGCGCTGACGGGTCTCGATCGCGTCTTGCCCGCCGTGAGCGGGGCGACGGCCGTCGAGAACGCGCTCAAGATGGCGCTCGTCGCCCGGTTCCCGCGAAAGCATGTTCTCGCCCTCAAAGCGGGCTTCGGCGGCAAGACGCTGCTGGCACTCACGGGAACGGCCAACACCGCGTACAAGCAGCGCATCGAGCCGCTGTACGCCCATGTTCACTTTGTCGATCCGTTCGCCCCGATGCCCTCGGGCGAATTGACGCACTGCTGCAAAGCTACGATTTCGCGGTCGTGCAGACCGAGCTCATCCAGGGCGTCGGCGGCGTGCGCCGCATTCCCGAGCCGGTGCTCCGTCATCTCGACGCCGGCAGGAAGCGTCATGGATACCTCTTGCTCGTCGACGAGATCCAGACGGGCATGTATCGCACGGGTCCATTCGTCGTCTCACGCGCGCTCGGTCTGGAGCCAGACCTCGTGCTCCTTGGCAAGGCCACGTCGGACATGATGTTCCCGTTTGCGCTCACACTGTATACATCGGAGCTCGATGCCATGCTCGAGCGCACAGGCCCCGGGCCTGACGGATCTGATCAGAAAGAACTACGGGTACGAACACGGCTACAAGACAGCGGTCAACGTGCTTCGCATGGCCGAGGCCGCTGACACGCCGCGTCAGGTTGCCGCGGCCGGGGACCTGTTTGAGACGCTGCTCAGTGCGGGCTTGGACTCATGTCGCAACGTCCGCGACCTGCGCGTTTACGGCCTGTTACTTGGAATCGAGCTCGACACACGGCCGATCCCGCAGCGATTGATTCGTAAGCGTCTTTCATCGTTCTATCTCTTGCGAATGCTTCGGCACGAGTCATTTCCCGTGCTCGCGGGCTTTTGCCAGTGTGAACCGAACGTGCTCAAGATCACGCCGCCGCTGAACGTCAGTGACGATGAAATCCGCCAGTGTTGCGCCACGCTCGTTGACGTCTTGACCCGGCCCTTTGCGAGCGTCGTGGCAAGTGGGCTCGCCGAGGTCGCCGCCTCCTTCTTGAATAACCGAGGAAAGCATGAGCATAGAAGTCGCGCCCCCCTTGAGCTTTCTGCACGTTGATTTCGATCGCCTTTATGAAAGGCACCTGGGCCGCCATTCACAGTTTGGAATCAACGTCGCGCACGTCGTCGCGCTCTATGGCCTCTGGTTCGGCGCGTATTCGGCCCTCTATCAGTCTGCCTTGCACCTTGGCGTGCCCGCGGCCTGGCTGCTCGTCGTCATCCTCGCGACCACTTATCTCTTCCTCGTGAGCATCAACGCCCCGCTCCGGGTGACAATCGTGACCGCGTTTTTTCTAACTGTCTTCGCGGCGAGCGTGATCGCCGAGCCGAAACTTCCCGCCTGGTGGATCCTCGTGTTTGCCGCGATGGCGCCGGCGTTCTACAAGTTTCAGAGCACGAACCACAAGATCTGGACGAAGGCCGCCGACATGTCGGAGTTCAACCGGCGGTTTCCGCCCGGCCGGGCGCTCAACGTGATACTCCTGATCAACGAGATTCCAATCTGCCTCAACTATCTGGTTTTTCGGCGCAAGGACTGGCGAGCCTGACGCCGAGCCGGCGCAGGAACGAGGCTCACGCGTCGGCCGGCTTGCGGCCGAGAGCGATGACGATGTGATGTGTTTCCGTCAGCGGAAAAACGAGCCGGTTCAGCAGCCATCGTTTTGCCGCACTCGCCTTGTGCAGGCGCAGCGACTCGATCAGCGGCGTGAGCCATCCACCGTGATAGGCAAACGCCATGAAGGTGTCAAAGTCGGGAAAGTCGAGCGTCGGCGTGAACGTTTCGCCCGCGCAGGGCTCGAGGCCGTGGCGCGCATCGTCGCGATCACATCGTCGAGGTCGTCGGGATTAAGAACCTCGTCGGCAACCCGCCGCGAGCCGGCGCCGCTGAGCCAGCGGAGGAGCGGCGAGCTGGCCTTCGCCTGGAGCGCCGGGTAAGCCTTTTTGGTGCCGCCGACCAACGACCAGAAGCCGCCCGGTTTGAGCTGGCTGGCAATCTTGGGGGCCAGCACTCGCATGGGTACATATCCCGTCATGAAGTGAGTGCAGATGCAGTCAAACTGCTGGCCCGGAAAGCTCGTGTCGAACGCCCCGGCATCGCCCACCACGGCCGTCAGGTCGGGGATTCGCCGCGCGCGTTCTCGACCATGTTCTGCGCCAGATCGAGCCCGTACGGAACGATCTCGCTGCCGCCGAGTGCCTTGAGCTTGCCGAGGAAAAGGCCGGTTCCCATACCAAGATCGAGGACTTGCCGCGGTTCAACCGCGGAGCCGCCCAGAAATCCCTGGTCGGATAATTGTTCCATCGCATAGGCCAGCGAACGACCGATCACTCCCTGAGGGTCGCGGTCGTAATGGGATGCAACGACATCGTTGTAAGCGTGATGGATCGCCGCGGTGGTCATGGCAAGACAATGTCCCTGGGTTGAAGATCGAGCGTGGCATGTCTTGATTCACATGCACGGATCAACAAAACAGAGTAACAACGAGTGTCGGCCGGCGCGAGAAGAATCGGTGTGTTCGGGGTTTAGTTTGCGCGAAGCCCGCTGCTATTCGCGGCCCTCATGAGCGCCCCGAAATCAGTTCTCGGCGATCTGCCTGGCGAACGCCCTGGCATTCAAGACTTCGCCCGTGGCATACTTCGTCAGGCCGTTCCAGTCGAGCGACCGTCCGGGCGTGAAGACCCGCGCCTTCATGAAGTCGCCCACGGCCTTGTTTCCAACAAAGCTGGCCTTGCCGGGTTCGACGCCGTTCAAGACGTCGCGCGCAATCGCCTGCAGCACCTGGTTGGCAAAGAGCTCGCCCATCAAATAGTTGTGATAATAAACCGGTGCACTCACGATGTGGATCTTGCTCGCGTAATCGGACGCCTGGCGCTTTTCGGGACGACGGAGGAGCTGGTAGTGCTCGACCAGGTCCCACCAGAGCGTGTTGAGATCCTGGTCGGGATTCTCGTAGAGACCCTTTTCAAAACGGAACATCACCTGGCACCAGCGCGAAAACACCAGCAGCTTGGCGCGGAGCATGCGCGCGCGCGGCGCGGTCGAATTCCGCCGGATCGGAGATTTGCACGCCCATTGCCTGCAGCCAATCGGCATCCTTCGAAAACCGCTCGAAGAGCATGGCGGTTCCCTCGGTGGTGAGGATGTGGGCCTCGCCCCTGAGCACGTAGGGAACGCTCATGGGAATATTCTTGCTGCTGTAAACCGAGTGCCCCAGCTCATGGAGCATCGTGCCCATCCAGTATTCGTTGGGCACGATATTGGCCAGCACGCGCACGTCGCCCTTGCGATCGATATCGGTGCAAAACGCGTGGGGGCTCTTTCCCGGCTTCTCGTAAAGGTCGCTCCGGGCAATCACATCGTCGATCGGAAGGCCGATTCCCGCATAGAAATCGCGGCACAGCTTGAGTATGTCGACGCGTGCATACACCGAATCGAAATCGGCCGTAAAGATCGCGGGCGCTTCCTGGAAAAAAGGGTCGTGGTAATGCCAGGGACGCAGCTCGTCGACGAGCACCCCGCACTGGGTGGCGACCTTCGCGTCGACCTCGAGCTTGAGCTTCCGAAAGGGCTCGCGAGTCGAGCGCATCGAGCTCGTCGAAAAGCGTGAGAATCTGTTCCTGGGTTTGCTCGTTTAAGAACAACTGCCAGCTTCTGAAAGTCGGCGAAGCCCAGCGTGTGCGCGGCCGCGTTGCGGAGTTTGACGAGTGCCCGGAGATCGGCCTCGACGACCTGGCCGACGCCCTTGCTGGCTTCCCACACGGCTTTTCGCTCGGATGCGTCGTGTGATTCCTTGAGAACCTTGCGAATCTCGCTGTCGGCCAGCTTCTTGCCGTGCACATCAGCGCGATAGCCGTTGAAGGTCTGCTCGATCAAATTGGCCTTGGCCGTGATCTGCTTGAGGAGCCCGGGATCGACCTGCTTCTCGAGATAAATCAGGTAAAGGACATCGATCTGACGCTTGAGCGTTGAATCGGCGATCGTCGCGGCCTTGATGGCTTTCAACTTCTGGAACCGGGCCGGGTCACTCAGCGCGGCATCAAGCCGGTTTTGCGCATCCTCCTTGGCTTTGAAATCGGCGTCGCGGCCCGAGACGTTGGCCTTCCACCAGGTCAGCCCGACCTGATAGTCGAGGGGGCGGATCGTGCGCTCATGTTGCTCGATGAAAGCCCTGGCGTCACTTGCCGAGTCAGGTTCAGCCATCGCGGTGACCCCGGTTGACCAGCTCGAAACGCAGATTGAGGCAACTCCGAAAATTGTGCCCCAACGTGTCACGCGTCGGAAGACCATGGCTCCTCCAGTTGGCTCGAAACGGATGACGAAGATCGGGAGATTATGCCACGCGTGGGCCGCTCCGCCAAGGGCGCACGCAAAGGCGATGGCGCGGAGTCGCGCTCCGCGCTTCGCTTCTGTCGCGATCACCCTCTTTTCGCCTCGCCCGCCCTCGCGCGATCCGGGGAGGGCATGTTTTCTGACGAGCCGAGTGCCAGTGCCGACTCGCCGAGCCCTGACGTATCGGAATCAAACAAGGCCGTTTAGCGATCGGTCGCGTCGGCCCACGACGATCTCAAAATCGCGTTGGCCTTCAAAATCAACACGCAGCTCGGCCCGTGCGTGACCCGGCCGTCGAGAACCATGCTCACCGCTTCGGCGAACGTGACCTTGATCATCTCGATCGTCTCGGTCCCCTCCGACTCGGGCTCGACGAACGTCAAACCCCGGGCCAGAAACAGATTGACGGCGCAATTCACGATCGACGTATCAAGATCGACGAGTCCGATATCGAGCCATTCCGACGCCTCGACGCCAATCTCCTCACGCGCCTCGCGACGGGCTGCTGCGAGCGGCGTTTCGCCCTCATCGATCCCGCCGCACACCGCCTCGACACTGTCTCGGCCCAGGGCGTAGCGAAACTGGCGAGTGATGAAGACATTGCCCTCGCCATCGATCGGCAGCACGGCCGCACCAGGCTTCATGTTGACCGTCGCATACTGACCGGATTTGCCGTCGGGCCGGATCACCTCGTCGAGGCAAACGGCGACGAACGGATCCCGGTGTTTCTCCTCACTCGACTTGATCGTCCACGGGCCGTGCTTGCGAGTCACGAGAGCGGTTCCCTCAGTCGACGACGCGGCTGCTGTCGAATCACACGTGCGAGAAGCCTCGGTGCAGATCGTATGCCATCGCGGTCGAAATGCAGGCCGCCTCGGTGCCGGCGAAAAAAAGCGGACAGTGGGAGGCGAGCGATCGGCCGGCGACCGAGACGACCGGTCGAGGTCCAGCAGCCCGGCGTTCGGCGGATGAAGCTGGCACCGTCGTTCGGATGGCGGCGGTACGAGCGATGAAAACCTATCCTGCGGAGCGGCCGACGTCGTGCTTGATCGGCAATCGCCATTTTGTACTTGGAGACCGCCCACCGCGGCACGCGGGTTGCCTTGCTTTTCGTGTTTCCGCGGATAGATTCAACCCACGAGGTCTCGCATGTCTTTCGAAACATCCTACGCCCGATTGACAGCGTTCGCCCCTGGCTCGACCGAAGTGAACGTGATCGTCGACACGCCAAAGGGGAGCCGCAACAAATTCGCCTTCGACGAGAACCTCGGGCTATTTCGCCTCAGCGGCGTCCTGCCGGCCGGGGCGGTCTTCCCGTATGACTTCGGTTTTGTGCCCGCCACACGCGGTGGCGACGGCGACCCGCTCGATGTCCTGGTCCTCATGGATGAGCCGGCCTTCGTCGGCTGCCTGGTTGAAGCACGCCTGATTGGAGTGATCGAGGCTGAGCAAACCGAAGCTGGCAAGACGAATCGCAACGACCGCCTGATCGGTGTCTCGGCCCGCTCGCGCAACCACCACGACGTCAGCGAAATCAGCCAGCTCAGCCAGAACCTCGTGGCCGAGATCGAGCATTTTTTCGTTTCGTACAATCACGTGAAAGGCAAGACGTTCAGGCCGCTCGGGCGCCACGGTGCTGAACGAGCGAAGCGCGTGGTCGAAAAAGGAGTCGAATCGCGCCGCGTCGATGCGGCCAATGTTTGACGGCCGGCATTGACCGGGTGCCCCGATCCGCAACAGAGGCACGACCCGCCGAACCGCTGCTCCGCCACGAGTGCCGCCGAGGTCGTCCGTCGCCCTGGCGATTGCACTCACGCTCGGTTCGATCATTCAGGCGTCGCCCTCGACCATGGCGGCCGTTCTGTTGCCGCCAAACACCTGTGCGGCCGGGTTGGTCAATGGAGAATCACGATTGCATCGCTCAATCGCCGTCTCGACCTGCGGCGATCGGCGTACGTCGATCCGCGTCCGTTTGCGCTCCCGGCACGCACCGCTACTCTCACACTGCGCCAGCAATGTCTGATAGTCTCAGTGTGATCACCGGCTCGGTGCAGTTCACGTGTGTGTATTGTGGCAGCCGGAGATCAGGACTTTGACATGACGACAAAAGGCGAGACACTCCGTTTCTATCCCAGGTCGCGTCATCAGGTGATGTTCATTCTTGTCGCGGCTGGATCATTGACAATAGCACTTGGAAATTTGATGTTGCTCGTCTTTCGGTTTCACTGGGCGAACGCGATTGTCGTACTTGCCATGTCCGCCTTCGCCACATTGTGTTTTCGGGTTGTTTACAACCAATCGATTCCGGGGCGCGTCTACCTCGAGCTGAACCGCGACGAATTCATCGAGCGTAGCCCGCTGGCGACTTTCCGGCGCCGCTGGCAAGACGTTGAATCGTTCGCTGAAGGGTCCGACGATGGTCTTCGGGTCGTGGCGTACCGCCTCACTGCGTCTTGCAGGCGGTGGTATCACATCTGGCTCAAACCAGGGGGCGGAGACGGCCGGTTGATCCAGAGCTATGACCTCGACCCCAGGGCTCTCGCCGACCTGCTCGAATCCTGGCGACTTCGATACGCTGAAAAGCCCGCTCGTTTCCACGAGCTCGATTGACGACGCTGTCTGATGAGTGTGCTGGCTGAGAAGGAGTTAGTGACAGCCTTCAGGCCGCCATGTCGCGACACCGATCGCGAGAACTTCGGGACTTGACCCGCCAGGTTGCGCCGCGTCAGACGCCCGCAAATCCCCTGGTCGACACTACAAAATTGATCGAGACGCCGCAGGCCCGAGATCCGCCGCCAGCAATCCTCGGCGGCCCCCGATTCGCCGCGATGGCAATGAACCATCCGTTTGCGGAACCACAATTCGGCATCCTCTGGATCGAGATCAAGCCCTTTGGCACACCTTTGCTATGCGGCCCCCGGATCACCCAGCATTTGATGGGCTCGCGCGATGGTAGAGCAGCCTTGGGCACGCAGGAGGCGCTCGTCGTCATTCCACCACTCCAAGCTGCACGAAATGCCGAAGTGCTTTCGTTGGCAGCCAATCAGCAAGTATCGAGAAGCCAGACTTCCGTGGACGAGGAGAACAAGATGCCCCCCTGGCCCCAAGTTTGAATTCCTGACGGATATATTGGCCCATGTTCGGGCTTTCCGAGCCATCCAATGGCAGACATCAGCATACAGAGCAGCTAATAACTCCCTGTGTCGTTCGCCAAGCCCGTGATGATTGGCAATTTGCGATTCGATCTCGGACGTGTCATGCGCCGGACGAATCAACGGATTTCGGCGAGCCAGGTAAGTTGGCGACAAGAAATAGTTCAATGTCATGAGCGTGCCACCAGATCGTAGAACCGAGTCAATGACGAATAGCAGCTTGTTGGGGCTCCTTGTGATGAATTTGAAAGAGGGCGAAAAGAACAATGGAACTTCCCGGAGCTTGATTTTTCGGAGGATGTCCACCAAATGTGCGTCCAACCTCGGATCGATTCCGCTCGCAACGACGTTGTAATGCTGAACCATCCACTTTGAATCCGAGGTTTCGATCGACGCGCCGTCAATGATCGGCAAGTCGCAGTCAATCTCATTCTCGGATGACCCGCCAAGAAGTGACAATGCGTGCCACGCATTCGGAAATCGATGCGGCAGATCACCAAACACATCCCGTTTCGGGTGAAACGTCGGAGCGTCGAGACTTGCTGTTTCAAAGTATCTGATCGCTTCGCTTGTGATCGCAGGGATTTGCTCGTCTCGAAGCTGTTTCTTCCGGGATTCCAGCATCCTGGTATACGGCTGCGATGCGCCGAGGTCTTCGATCAAGCTATTTCTGATTGCGACGACGACAAGCGAGCGGACCGCTAGTCTCGCGGCGGATGGTTCCCAGAACGAGGCCTCCTCCGTCCCCAAAGTGAGAATCGTACGTCGGAATGCCAAATCGCCCCAGTGATACAGGAGAGATTCCAACCTTCGTTGAACATCGTCGATGACGATCGCCCGCTGCGGCTTGGTGAGAGCAAGGGCTTGAAGATGCGGCAAGAGCAGTACCTGGGTGTATTCTTGAATCAGGTCCATCACGCCGAGTCCCGGAACTTTGGTCGCACAACTCGTGGCAGATCAGCCATCCGGCACCGGTTATCGGAACTAGCTTCTGAAGGGTTCGGGTGGAACCCCAGGTCGACCCCATGTCATTCTAATCGCCTGCCATCCGAGTTCTTTGTCGCCGAGTTCCAGTCTTCCCAATGCCCTACGGGGTATTTCATCGCGCCTTGACGGTCTGTCATCTTAAAATAAGCTAACTCTGATGACAGTTAACTGCGCATTCACGCGTTCATTTGCCCCGACTCCTGGTCTTGTAGCCGATTTCGCGAAGGATCTGCTCGGCCGCTTCCAGACGATCGCCCTGAAGTTCGATCTTGCCGTCCTTTACCGTACCGCCCGATCCGCAGGCGTTCTTGAGCCGCGTCGCCAGCTCATTCAAGTCATTTCCTGCCGGGTCGAGAGCCGTGATCACCGTGACGAGTTTTCCCTTCGCTCGGCGCTCGACCGTCAGCCGCGCCGTCTGCTGTTCGGGCGGAATTCGCTGCGCATCGGCGACAGGCGCGGGACACGAACAGTCGGCCTCCGGCCGACCGCAGCGCTCGCACGTCGGGGCCCTGTCCCACGGCGTTCCGGCAAAAAGGCGAGTCACGCGAATAGCTCCGCTTACCCTGTTCTGAAAAACAGCCCACGCGGATCGAATCGATACAAGTCACCATACCGAACGAATCACCGCAGGGAAAACGTTAATTCAAACCTGGCGCCGCATGACATCGCTCAAGGGATTGGACGCAAAAATTTGGCCAGCCCTTCAAACCGCTTTGCGGAGTTCCGAATCATCGCGCATACGGCCCCTCTTACCAACCCTCGGACAAACTTCTAGAGTAGAAGATAACTCCGCGGGCCCATCTATTTCCTTCGAGCCAACCGTCACGGAAGGAAGCACTCGTCATGTTTGCGCCTCGTCGATCGCGATGGGAACACGGCTTCACACTGATCGAGCTGCTGGTGGTGATCGCGAGTATCGGCCTGCTGATTGCCCTGCTCCTGCCGGCCGTCCAGGCTGCCCGGGAAGCTGCGCGGCGGATGCAGTGCGTCAACAACCTCAAGCAGCTCGGCCTCGCCGCCTTGAACTACGAGTCGGCCAACGGGGTGCTGCCGCCCGGCTCGCTCGCGGTCCCTTACGAAGCCCAGCCCGGGCTGGCGTGGGGCCTGAGCACGTTCGTCCGGGTGTTACCGTTCCTGGACAACAATGCGGTGTATAACGCGGCCAATTTCTCGCTCCCGGCGATCACCACGGCCCATGCGACCGTGGCCTCGATGGGTCTGGGCACCCTTTGGTGCCCGAGCGATCCTTTCGTCTCCGAAGGCAGCGAGGTCGACTTCGATTACGGGCGCCGGCCGGCACCGGCATCACCCAGCGCCACTCGAGCTACGGCGGGAGCCAGGGAACATGGAGTCTGGAAGTCCTGCCGACCAATCCGACATACGCCCTGCAACTCGCCAACATGAATGGAGTGATGTTCAGTTGCTCTTCGGTCCGGCTCGCCGGCATTACCGACGGAACGGGCGCGACGATCCTCTTCGGAGAGACCGCCTATGGGCGGATCCCCAAGTCAACCGATCGTTCGTCGTCCCGCTGGTGGAACTCGGGCTTCGTCGCCGACACGATGGTGGCCGCCTATTACCCGCTCAATGCCGATCTCAAAGGGGTGCCTTATCTGACCAGCACCTACGAACGCTGGATCCAGGCTGTCGGCAGCTTTCACCCCGGCGGCGCCAACGTGGGCTTCTGCGACGGCTCGGTCCGGTTCATCAAGGACACCATCGAGTCGGTCGGCTTCGATCGTTCGACAGGCTCCGTCCCCGTATTCCCGCTGGACCCGACCACGACGACCTACTCGATCGCGCCCGGCGCCCGGGTCGGCGTCTGGCAGAAAATCGCGACCCGGAATCTCGGCGAAATCGTCAGCGCCGATGAATTGTGACGCGAACCCCGCGTAGTCCTCGTTTCTGAAATTGACCCCGCCAATGCGGCACGCGGGTTGCCTTGAATGTCGACGCGGCCGCGAGCGCGGCCTTGACTGTTGGCGAACCGTACCGGGTAATTGAGAATCTTGAGTTGCGTCTTGCGAAGCGCGTGTCCGCGCATGTGCCAATGAATTTGGAGGTGTGCCCTGACACTCAGTTCTGACAGCCACAGCGGCAGAACCACTCCCATACGCGACGGAGCGATCGGCCTCGATTCGTCCAGTCCCCAGGCGACTCCGGTTCTATCAGTAGACGAACTCCGCGCGGTGGTCTTCATCATCCGGTGTGCCAGAGTGATCGCGTTACTCCAGCAGTTCGTGCCTGAGAAGTATTTGCCGCCGAAGGAAGACAGAATTCCGGCCTCGATGTTGAAACGACTGATTCACGAGCTGAAGAAGCTTCTTCCCAGATGGAAGTGGATTTCATCCGATCGCCCGCTTCCTCGATCGCCCGCGAAGTTAGGGGATGCGCTGTTCTACGCGATCACCGCTCTGCGCATGAGCCGCCTCGAAATCTGGCGAGCCGGCTATACGGATTGCGTCGCGGTCCTCGACGAGGCGTATTCACTCCTATATGAGATTGGAATCAGGATGCAAGAACGAAGACGCCGGTCCAGAGGTCAGCGTGAGGATTGAGCATGATCGCATCGTATTATTACGACATCAGTGAGCTCTATCGTTGAACGGCAATGGCGGCACGGCCACTGCCGCGAATCTGCACCAATATGGCTCGTCGATAGCCGATCTGTTCATTGGCGAGATAAGAGTGATCGATGAAACATCATGGCGGCGGACGTCATCGGATAAGTCGCTGACTTTCGATCAAGACGCGATGGAGGATTGGCTCGACGGGTTGGTGAACGACATCAAGATTGAGCGCCTTACGGCAGAACGCCATCCGGCGGTCGAGGATTTCCGCGAGCCGATCAACTGGCGACTCGTCTTCGGCCGCCGGCACGCCCCCTTGGCGCTCGTCAACGTCACGCAGGCGGCCGGTACGCAAGTACTGGAAGAGTCGAGGCGCGGATCACCTTGTCGGTGACGCTGCCCAGCAGCATCCGTCGCAGGCCGCCCCACCCGTGCGTCGCCAGGGCGATCAAATCGCAGCGCCGCGCTTGCGCTTCCTCGAGGATGGCGGGTGCGGCGTTCGGGGCGACGACGATGCGTGTCTGCACGACCGTGCCTTGCTCGCGTAGCCGCCCGGCAATTTTTTCCAGGTACGCTTTCGCGGCAATCTCGCGCTCCTGTTCCGGCGGGTGCGACCGGTTCGGCCACGCGTCGGTCTTTGGCGGCGTGGCTTCGATGACTCGAAGCAACGTACAGCGACCCTTCCACAACCGCACGAAGTCCAGGGCCGGTTCCAGAACGCGCTCGGCCAGGGAGGAGCCGTCGAGCGGCACCAGGACGTGCTCCAGCAAAGGCTCCGGCGCGATGCCCGGAGCCGGATCTTGAGGGCGGACCAGCAGCACGGGAACCGCGGCCTGCCGGATCAGCTCATCGGCCACGCCGCCGAGGAAGAAGCGGTCCAGCGACCCGCGCCCGTGCGTGGTCATCACGATCAGGTCGGCCTCGCCTTCCTGGGCATGCTTGAGAATGCCGTCGGAATCGAGACCACCGACGACGGCCGTGGTCCACGGCATCGGCGCCACGGCCGCGAGCGATTTCGCCGTGTTTTCCAGATAAAGCTTCTCCTCGCGCTGATGTGCTTTGTCGGTATCGGGATCATATGAATAACGACCGACCCTGTGTTCGTCCAGGACATGGAGGACATGGACGTGGACCAGGTCGAGGGCCGCGCCAGAGCGACGGACGATACCGACGGCGTACGGCAGCGCCTGCTCAGAGAACGGAGAGCCGTCGAGAGGCACTACGACCTTGCGGAACATGGGATCGCCTACTTTCTCATAGCGGACATAGCCCTATATCGACGCACGCCGTGACTGCCGCCAGCCCCGAAAATATGCGGTCGGCCAGGAGAAATTGAGGGCCTGATTTCTACCGCGGTCCGACAGAGTGCCACGGTTCTCAGCGGCTCTGCGCCTCAGAGGAAACCACGGCAATGCTGCGTCCCGTACGTCGGACACCCAGGTCATAATCGTATCCCCTGATACCAGTGATCTTACTGGTTTCGCCGCTGGTTTGACCATGATGATGGGAAAATTTCGACGCCCCTCGTTGAACGGTACCGGATTTCTAGCCCTGCGCACGCGCAAATCGGCGTGGACCCCGACGTCGACACGCACTCGGTCCCTGTACACCGGTGGCTCACGCTTCGTTTCGTTGACAGCGGTGCCCCGGTCTCGTAGTTTTCGACGAAGTGTTCGGCCTTTATCCGCGTGTCGCTCTACTGGGAATTGTCGCCCTGAGTTTTGGTTTGTCCTCCAGGTCTCGCCATGAAACCGAGACAGTTCGAACTCATACCGCCGCGGTAAGCGGAATGGCGATTGCAACGGACGGGCCCATTACCTTCGATCGACATCAATGCTGCCTGTCAAGAGTCGATTCGATGATCGGTGAGAGGAGAGTGATCGATGAAACATCCTGGCGGCGGACGTCATCGAATAGGTCGTTGGCTTCCCCATCAAGACGCGCTGGAAGATTGGCTCGAAGGGCTGGTGAAAGACATTCAGGTTGAGCGCGGCGCGGCCAAGCTCCATCCGGCGGTCGAGGATTTCCGCGAGCTGATCAACGGCGATCCGATCGTCCGTCTGCTGATCACGCAGATGATCGAGCAGGTGCCCCACACCAAGCCGTACACCAGGAGGCATCTCCATGACGTCGACCAACTGTTGCGCCTGATCGACGAGGTGATCGGCCTGCGCGCCCGAGTACAACGAGACCGGTTTCGTCGGGGTTCCGTTGAACGCCGTCCTCGACTGGTGCATGGCGACCCCGGCCGGGTTTGCCGCGTTCCGGAACGATGCGATCAACGCGGCCCTCCGCAAGATCCTCAAGGCGTGGTGTGAGTTCCTCTGCAGCCCCAGGTCTCTCTATGTGATCAACGACACGCCGAGGGGCTGGAAGTGCGCATCGGCCCGGAAATCGACGGGGATCGAGCAGTTCCAGCACAAGCCCCGCGAGAAGCACTGGGGCTTCATGTCCTGGAACGACTACTTCGCCCGGCGATTCAAGCCGGGCCAGCGGCCGATCGCGGAGCCCGACGATGACAGGGTGATCGTCAATGCCTGCGAATCGACGCCCTATGCACTCAAGACCAACGTGAAACGCGAGGATCGCTTCTGGGTCAAGGCTCAGCCCTACTCGCTGCAAGACATGCTGGCCGGTGACGAATCGGCCGACCAGTTCGTCGGCGGCGCGGTGTATCAGGCCTTTCTCGATGCGCACAACTATCACCGCTGGCACAGCCCGGTCTCGGGAACGGTTCGGAAGGCATTCGTGCGAGAAGGCACCTATTACTCGGAGGTCGAGTCGGAGGAGAGCGACCCGGACGGCATGAAGAAGTCGCAGGGCTATCTGGCACACGTCGCCACGCGGGCGATCATCCTGATCGAAGCCGACGAACCGGCCATTGGTCTCATATGCCTCATGCCGGTGGGAATGGTCGAGGTGTCGTCGTGCATCATCAATCCGGAGATCCGGCCGGGCCACCGGGTGAAAAAAGGCGATGAAGTCGGGTACTTCCAGTTCGGCGGCTCGACTTACTGCCTGATCTTCCGCCCCGGAGCCATTGCCGGGTTCGCTCCAGACGCACTTCCGCAGACCGAAAACCCCGAGCCGCCGCTTGTGCTGGTGGGGACCAGGATCGCGCTGGCGACCTGAGATAGATGGAACTTACCCCGGATGACAACCCTCGCCTGGAGACGCGCTGAGTCGAATGTCGGCGATCCTCATCCTTGAGCTCAGAATGATTCCTCTTGGTTCCTAGTAAGGATGAGTTAATGAGTAACACATGATCATAAAAAGCGATTGGTGGTGGATCACGACGAAGTCGATATTCTCTATGAGTCCCGACCTCAGCGTCTCTCTCTTCTTTCAAAGGGCTCCGAGGTTGTCTACACCGGGAATAAAACGAACACAAAATCGGCCGGTTTCTTGTCAGCCCGGTTGCGCCTTTGGACGCGGAAGGCGCATCTGGCCCAGGGCCGCTGTTCCCGGGCGGCCCACGGCTCGCCCCCGCGGGAATGGCTTCGGGCGCGGAAAGTCCCGGCCCCGGCGCGTTGCCTAGTGGCGGTGGGCGAACGGCTTGGGGGGGAATACGAGGTCCATCATCAGGAGCTGGAAGTCGGGCCGGTTGCGCAGCGGGTCGAGGGCCGATTCGGTCCGGTATGCATCGGGGTTGCGATAGCCCATCGCGACCGCCCGGCGCAAGACGGCCATCGCCCTGTCGGCCTGGTCGGCCCCCTCCGCGGCGGACACTCCCGAGCCCGTTCGGCCGGCGAGTCGGGTCAGGCCGGCGTGGCAGCAGGCCCGGAGAAACGTTTGCTCACTAATGAGGGACTTGCTCCCGTCGTAAAGCACGCAGGCGCGTTTCCAGACGGCGGCGGCTCCGGCCAGGTTGTTCATGTCAAATCGCACCTGCCCCGGCCGCAGGTAGGTCTCGCCGAGTTCCGCGCGATACCTCGGTAACTCGGGATGCGCCTCGACCAGGGGCTCACGCACCGCCGCGGCGCGCTCGCATGCGGCGAGCGCCTCGTCGAGCCTCCCTGACCGGCGATACAAGTCCGCCGTGTTAGTCTGGCAATTCGCCAGGGAGTTTTTGTCCGCCGGGGTTGCTGAGCTGGCTTGGGCCAGCTTCTGTCGGATCGCCTCTTCCCGAGTGGAGTAGCCGATTGCCTCATCGGTTTTTCCGGCCTGCGCGAGCTGCCAACCGATATTCAGCAGGCTTCCGGCAAGGCTCTTCTGAAACACTGGGATGTCGGGGTTGTCGTCGACCAGCTTCTGCCGGAGTGTGAGCCCTTCTTGGTATTCGACCGTCGCTTCCGATGACCTGCCTGTGTCTTGCAGTAGGATGCCGAGGTTAGCGTGGCTTAACGCCAGTCTGTTGCGGAATTCGGTGACGGCGGGGTTGTCGTCTGCCAGCTTTTGTTGGATCGCCAGTGCCTTTCGGTACTCAGCCTCCGCTCCCGATGGGTGGCCCGAACTCTTCAGCAGCCAGCCGAGGTTAGAGTAGCTTAACGCCAGTCTGTTGCGGAATTCGGTGACGGTGGGATTCTCGTCGGCCAGCTTCTGCTGGATCGCCAGTGCCTTGCGATACTCGGCCTCCGCTTCCGCGGACTCGCCCCTGCTCGACAGTAGTCCGCCGAGAATGTTGCGGCCTGCTGCTAGGGAGTTGCGGAAACCGGGAACGGCGGGGCTGTCATCGGCCAGCTTCTGGCAGATCGCCAGCGCCGTGCGGTACTCGGTCTCGGCTTCCGATGACTTGCCAGTATTCTCCAGCACAATGCCGAGGTTGCTGTGAGTGACCGACAACTCTGCTCGGAAGATGGCGACGGCGGGGTTGTCGTCGGCCAGTTTCTGCAGGATCGCCAGCGCCACGCGGTACTCGGCCTCGGCTTCCGATGACTTTCCCGTATCCGTCAGCACGTTACCGAGTTCTATGTGAGTGGCCGCCAGCACTATTCGGAAATCGGCGACGGCGGGGTTCTCGTCGGCCAGCTTCTGGTAGATCGCCAGCGCCATGCGGTACTCGGCCTCGGCTTCCGATGACTTGCCGGTCTCCCTCAGGACACGGGCGATCCTGCGAATTGTGGTTGCCAGGTCCCGCCGTGACCCGGTCGGCGCCCCGTCGGCGGCGGCCATCGCCTCCTGGTCCGCACGTGCCAGGCGGAAGACCGACATCGCCTCGTCGTTGCGGCCCGTGGTGTGGATCAGCGAGCCGAGACCTGTCCGGCAGTTTGCCAGGACAATCCGCACGGCGGCGGCCTCCGCGATCGTCGGGGCTAACTCGACCAGCACACTCTCCGCCTTCCGGTACGTCACCTCCGCTTCCTTGGTCCGCCCGGTCTTCTCCAGCAAACCGGCGACAGCCGCCAGGCTGCGCCCCACGTCGGCACGGAGGGTCGCGTCGGCCGAGATCTCGGCTGCGAGTGCCTCGCGGGCACCGAGGACTTGCCGGTGCGCCGCCAGCGCGTCGGCCGGCTTGCCGACCTTGGCCGTCAGCTCGGCCAATTCGTAGTTTGCCTGCCAGAGCGCACGCCGCGAAACCACGTCGGATTCCTTGCCCAGCAAGGCACCGAGCTTGGCGTAGAAGTCGCTGGCCGATTTCAACTGGCGGTCGCGTACCTCCTTGAACTGCTCCTGCTTCAGCAAGAAGTCTTCGCTGACGCCGGTGTGAAAGGTACTGATCGCGTCGACGGCCAGGTCGTATCGCTGTTGCACTCGCGCTTTCTCGCCGGCAAGGTCGGCATTCACCCTCGTGACCTCGGCGTTGGCGGCCCGCAGGTTGCTGTTGGCCCGCGTCTGCACGGCCGTCACCACGCCCAGGCCGACCACCACGGCCAGCAGCGCCACCGACACCGTCGTCACCGCCGTGCGATTGCGCCGCACCCACCGCCGTGCCCGCCGCGAATGGCTCGCGCCATGCCGTGACCGGCTCGTCGGCCATCCAGCGATCCAGGTCGTCGGCCAGTGCCCGGCTCGACGCGTAGCGATCTTCAGGACGCTGGGCCATGGCTTTGAGGCAGATCGCCTCGAGCGCCGCATCGATGCTCGCGTCGAGCTGTCGCGGCGGCTGGAACTCGCCCTTTTGCACCGCGCGGATCACATCGAGTACGTCGCCGGCGAAGGCCGGCTGACCGGTCAGCAGGCAGTAGAGCGTCGCGCCGAGGCTGTAGACATCCGACCGCGGGCCCATCCGCTCGAGTTGGCCCTCGGCCTGCTCGGGGCTCATGTAGGCCGGGGTGCCCAGGGCGCTGCCGGGTAGCGTCTCGGAACTCCCGCTGGCCGAGGACGGCATGAGCAACCGCTCGCCCACATCGATGCCCGGCCCGGCGTGGCCCAGCGATTTGGCCAGCCCCCAGTCGACCACCAGGGTCTCGCCGTGCTTGCCGACGATGATATTGGCCGGCTTGATGTCGCGGTGGATCACGCCGCGGGAGTGGGCATAATCAATGGCGTTGCACACGTCCATGAATCGGCGGAGCAACTTGCGCAAAGCCAGCTCGCGCGTGCCGGCCGGGACCGGCCCTGACCGGGACGCTTTGTGAAAGTCGTCGATGGCTTCCTTGAGGCTGTCGCCGCGGATGAACCGCATGGCGTAATAAGGGCGTCCGTCGCCATAAGCCCCGAGTCCATAGACGGGGACGATCCCGGGATGTTCCAGTCCACCGGTGATCTGAGCTTCGATGAGGAATCGGTAGCGGCTGGTGGGATCATCGGCGTGATGTTCGAGGATCTGCTTGAGGGCGACCTCACGGTCGAGCTCGGAGTCAAGTGCGATGAATACGGCGCCCAGGCCCCCCCTGGCATGGGGCCGGACGATGCGGAACCGCTGGCCGTCGCTGGTGGCCGAGCCCACGGAATAGGACGCCGTGCGGTCGGCATCGGCGTCGAAGTTGGCGACGAGCCGGGTGAGGGCGTGCTCGATGTCGGGGTCGCCCAGCGCGGCGAGCGACTCGCGGGTGGAGGGGCCAGCCGGGATGGCCGCGAGGCTCCGACCGGCATCGGCGCCGTGCTTCTTGAGGTGCAGGCCGACCATCGCCTCGACACCGATGCGCTGCTCGGCATCGAGGCCGCCGCGGGCGACGAGGTGCTCGGCAAGCGGCCGCGCCCGATCGCGGGTCCAGGCCTGGAAGGCCGCGACGAGCTCGCCCTGGTCGATCAGGCCGTTCTGCAAGGCGAGCAAACCGAAGAGGAGGTTGCGATTGGTATCGAAGGGGGCGATGGCACGGTCCTTGAGGACGCTTTACGGGACCCGGCGCCAAATGGACGCCGACGCTGGTGTCCACACTCGGGCCATGAACCGGATCGTCAAGATTATCGCATGGCCGCTCGTCCGAGATAGCCAGGCCCTGTCCAATCGGGCCTTCGGGCCTCCCGCGCGTCTGGCCGGCCCCATGGTTGGATTGAGCGACCTCGACGTTTGCTAATCTGGGTAGCTCTCGTTGTCCCGAGGTGTTAACCTGCTGATTGACTGACTCAGGAAGCAAAACCGAGTATCGATAATCGACCGAGGTACATCGCGGGGAGGCGAGTTTGGCCGGTTCAAAACACGCGCGGCTCCGTGTCGGAGTCATCGGGTTAGGCCGGCTCTGGGAGAACCGGCACAAACCGTCGCTAGCCCGCATGACGGACCGGTTCCGTGTGACCGCGATTTACGACCCCGTCTACCGCCGCGCCGAGCTCGAAGCGGCCCAGATCGGCTGCGTGGCGTGCGAGGGACTGGCCGCGCTCATCGAACGGCCTGACGTCGACGTTATCTATCTTCTGTCGCGGCAATGGTTTGGCCTTCATCCGATCAAACTTGCGTGTGCCGCGGGTAAAGGGGTGTATTGCGCCTTGCCTCTGGCCGACGAGCTGGCCGAGATGGAAACATTGACGGGATTGGTGGAACAAAGCGGCATCGCGTTCATGCCGGAATTCGCGCGGCGTTGCTATCCAGCGACCTTGCGCTTGAAGGAACTGCTGGCAACCGAGCTCGGGCCGCCGCGACTCGTTCTGGGGCACAGCCGTCTTTATGGCTTCGACCGGTATGCCGCGCCGGGGCCGACGACGCAGCTTGCACCGGCTCCGCTTTCCGTCGATCCGGGGAGCTACCTGATCGATTGGTGCTGCTATATCTTTCAATCGGCGCCTTTGACACTCGATGGTTTCCGCTGCCAGGTGATCAACTCGAGCGACCGAGCGGAGCCGGACCCTGACTTTGAATCGTTCGTGGCCACGTTTGCCGGCGGCGCATCGGCGCAGATCTCGTGCGGACGTTATCACCGCGGACCCTGGGGCGACGCCAGCCGGTTCTTGCCCGCGCCTGGTTTTCAGGTCTTCGCCGAGCGCGGGGCCGCCTGGCTCGATGTGCCGGAAAAGATTCAGTGGTCGACCGCAGCGGCCGTCAAGGAAGAGCGTTTGCCCCTCGAGCCGACGGTCGGCGATGTTCTCAATGACCAGTTTCACCACCTCGTTCATCATGATCAGACGATGGCGCCGACGATTCGAGAGGCTCTGGAAGTCGCCAGGATGGCCGACCGGATGCGCAACGGCGCGGCCCGGCCGCCGGCGGCTGGGCGGATTCCGGTTTAACAACGAGTGAGTCACGGGATGGATCCCCACAAAACGGCCGCCGCGTCTGGTCTGGCTGGCACGCCGCGCTGGGTATGGCCGGTGTTATCCGTGCTGGCACTTGTCACCGGGCTGGTTCTGGCGGTTGACTCGGCCTTCGCCAGCTCGGCGACCTATGACGAAGTGACTTACCTGCGCGTGGCGGCACGCTGGTGGCGAACGGGCGACCAGACCGAGATCACCCGCATGGGCTCGCCGCTGACCTTCTGGAAGCTCCAGCAAGTGCCCGTGCTCTGGATACTCGATCCGCGGGGCGCCGCGAATGGATTGACGACCCGGTTGGCCATGAGAGCGTGCTCTTACCCGTCGTGCGCACCGGTTCGCTCTGGCTGTGGCTGGCGGCCTTCCTGTTGACGGCCCTTTGGAGCCGCTCGTGTTACGGTCCGAAAGCGATGGCGCTGGCGTCGTGGATCTTCGCGCTTTCGCCCAACCTGCTCGCCCATGGGTCGCTCGCCACGATGGAGATGCCGCTCGTGGCGGCGTCGAACGGGGCGTTCTGGTCGTTCTGGCGGTTTCTCGACACCCGGCGCGAGCGATGGTTGTGGTCCGCGGCGGCCCTGGCGGGCCTGGCTTTCTCGTGCAAGTTCACGGCGATCCTCTTCCCGCCGATCTTCTGTCGCCGTGTGGGTTGCCGCGCTGGCACGATGCAAGCGGAGACCGCGACGGCCGCTGGCGGCGTCTGCGAAAAGGCGCGGCTCGGATGGTGATGTTCATGCTCGTGATGGTCGCGGCCGACATCGCGGTCACCGGGTTCGCGTGCCTGCCCTTGAGCCCCACCCGGGGCGAGCATCCGAGTCTCGATAGATGGCTGGGAAAGACGCTCGGCGATCGAGTCGCGCGCCTGTATGAAACGCCCATTCCCCAGGACTGGGTGGGGTTGGCCGTGCAGATGAATCATCAGCGATCGGGGGGGCCGAGTTATCTGTGGGGCGTGCGGCGAATGACGGGCTGGTGGTACTACTATCTTGTCGCCATGGCCGTGAAGATCCCGGTGGGATTCTGGCTGCTCGTTGTGGCACGGCTGGTGTTGACCGGTCGTCTGGATCGCAATCGATTCCCGAGTTCCCAGGCGCGGTGGCTGCCCGTGGCGTGTGCATTATTTCTGGCGATCACTGTGGCGGGCTCATCGCGCAATTACGGTTTGCGCTACTTGCTGCCGCTCGCGCCGCTCGCGATCGTGTGGGTGTCGG
Organism: uncultured Planctomycetota bacterium; assembly: GCA_963818265.1. Taxonomy (GTDB): domain Bacteria; phylum Planctomycetota; class Planctomycetia; order Isosphaerales; family Isosphaeraceae; genus CAWFRS01. The sequence continues at coordinate 790,366 of CAWFRS010000008.1, forward strand.
CGGTCGCGGAGGCTTGTGATCGCGTGTGGCCGCGCCTCGTGTTATGCGGCGGCCTCGGCGGGTTCGCCGTCGCGATCGCGAGCACGCACCCGCATGAGCTGACTTATTTCAACGCTCTGGCCGGCGGTCGAGAGGGCGGGCGGCACGTTCTGGCCGATTCCAACCTCGACTGGGGACAGGGGCTCAGGTCGCTGGCACGGTTGCAGAAAGCGCAACGAGATTTGCAGGATATGACACTCTTTTATTTCGGCGATACGCAACCGGCCCGCTATGGTGTGATAGGAGAAACTTACGTGATCCGGGCGTCGGGCAGTGCGCCTTGCCTGCCGGATGATCCGGCAGACGTGGAAACCCGATACATTGCGGTCTCGGCGTCTCTTCAATGGGGCCCGTGGGGACCGCCGGGCTTCTTCGGCACGCTTGATGCGGTGAAGCCCGTCGCGATGACGGACGATACGACGATCGCCGTTTATCGGACCAACGACATCACTGCCCGGGTTGCGGTGCGTCAATAAATGTCGCGACCGCGCGACAGACGGTCTTCCAGGCTGTCGGCGAGCTCGGCCACGCGGCGAACGAGGCGTGTCGCGTCATTGGAGTCGATCGAATCGACGGGCACGTTTTCGATCACGACGAAATATTCTTCACCGCGGAGCACGCGAATCGCGAAGTGGCCCTCGACGATACACGCGTTGAGCTTCAAGAGCGAGCGGCAATCGCGATCATTGACGGGCCCGCAAACCGAGACGAGGCCCATCAAGGCGCGGCCCTCGGCATCCGTGCCGGCGGGGCCGACGTAGACGGCTTGCTTGCGATCGAGCCGTAGCGGAACCACGAGCTGCCAGCCGCGCGAACGGATTGACTTCATGTCGCGTACGCCTCACGAAGTCGCTGATCAAGCGCGAGACGTCCGGGTCGGCCGGTTCGGGCATTTCATACGGTCCGAGGGCGTCGCTGCCCGCGCCGGCATCGGGCTGGAACGCTCCCATTGGCAGGCCGCACGCCGCGCAAAAGCGGTCTGACACGTGGTTGGCCTGCGTGCACCGCGCACAGACGATCGTCACCAATGGCATGACTCGATTCCCCCGGCAGACAACGATGCGTGACCGCGGCCGATCGCCCGGCTGAGAAGACAGGAGCGTCTGGTTATCGACTACTTCTCTTCGACCTTGATCGTCTTGAGCAGGTTGTCGAAGTCCTCGCGAATCTTGACCATCGTCTTGTCGGGGCCGATCATCTTGATGACATAGCTGACCCGGTCAGTCATCACGATGGCACCCAGAAGGCGGGCGTCGGCCCGCTCGGGCTCGGGGGCCAGCCCGGGGAACTGCGACGGATGATAATGACCCGATGTTTCGAACGCGCGTCACCTCGACGTTCTTGCCCTGGACTTTCTTCTCTTCAACCTTGGGTGGACCGCCGTCCTTATCCTTGAACTGATTTTTCCAGCGATCGATATTCGCCCGGACCGTGCCCACACCGCCTGGAAAGACGAAGACCACCAGCTCGGCGGGAAAGTCGTCGCCGGCGATCGGCTCGACCTTGAGCTCGGCGGCGCGCATCTGCCGGGTGGGGGGCGTCGACTTCCACGAGGCGGGCGCCTCGAATGTCATGCCCCTGGCTTCGATCGTCTGCTTGGGCTTATCGGCTCCCGACAAGAGCACGAGCACAGCCAGCCCGGCCAGACCGCGTGACATGACGCACCGATAATCTTTGCATGTTCTCATTTTGTGATTCCTCAATGGGGAGTTGCGTCGGCCAGCCGGGACGCCACTTGCGACACGAATCGGGCCGGGCTACGCTACGTCTCAGTCTCGGTGCGGCCGCCGGGCAGGACTCGGCGGCCAGGACCTGGCCCGCGAAACGACCACCGCCCTCACCTGCGAAATCCAGACGACAGGAGCGTCGCCCGTGCCCCGATCCCGCCTGATCCTCTCGATCATGATCTTGTGTTGCTGGCTATCTCACCCGGCCCTGGCTCAAAAGAAAGTGCCCGACGGCGCCAAACTGTTCCTGCTTTCGGGGGGCCGGCGCGAGCACCATGGCTTTCGCGAACAAGCATTGTACCTGTCACAGGTGCTGGAGAACACCGGCCGCTTCCAGGTGACGGTCGGCGAAGAAGCCGCCATTCTCGAATCACCGGCCCTCCAGAAGTATGACCTGGTTGTCGCCATCGCCGATCGTCGTGATGAAGAGACCAAACTGACCATCCCGCAGCAGGAAGCGTTGTTCGCGTATGTTCGATCGGGGCATGGTTATGTGGCGATCCACGGGGCCGACAATGCGCCCCAGGACTGGCTGCCGCAGTGGAAAGAGATGCTGGGCGGGATCTACTCGCACTACGGGTTGCCCAACGGCAAGGCCCTGAAGGGAACATTCCTCGTCAAGATCACCGACCCCGCAAGCCCGGTGACCGACGGCCTCAAGGATTTCACGCTCAGAGACGAGCTGTACACCAACCTGCAAATGCAGCCTGACGTTCACCCGCTGGCGACCATCGAATACAAGGGCGTCGTCTGGCCGGTCGCGTGGACGTACACATTCGGCAAAGGCCGGGTCTTTCACACCTCGCTCGGTCACCGCGACTTCGGTCCTGATAAGGAAGATCCGCTCCACGACCCCAACCTGGGCAAGCTCATCGTTCAAGGCATCGAGTGGGTGGCTTCCGGCAAGTCACCGGCCGCCGCGACGACCAGGCCTTCGCCATGAGACGTCGCAAGGGCCGCCGCTCTTCGTCGCGCACGGTTTCATCGAGGCGAGAGTTCGCCTTTTGGTTCAGTTGAATGTCACCTCGACTCGCGCCAGCTCGTGCGGCGTGAGATCGAGGGAGACGCTGTCTCCGTCGACGGACAGGTCAACGACAGTCTCGCCCAGAAAATCGGTCTGGCGCGCGAACGTGGGATTGCGAAAGAGCCGCAACCGGCAACGCGCCGCCGAGCCGGTCGTCTCGAGCACGTGGAAGACGAGCGCCCATCCGCGGCCGTTATCGGTCTCGGGGATAAACTCCACCCGGGAGACGGCGACCGCGCTGTGATCGATTCGCGCCATCCACCCGGTCGTTCCGATCGCGGGCGGGCCGTCGTCTACCGGCACCACCAGGGGGGGCGAAAGGAAGTCTTGCGCGGCGCGGAACGGGTATTCCTCATCGAGCACGACACCGAGCCGGAACGATCGCGTCGATTCCGCGCCTGCGATCAAGAGCGTATCGAGCATGCGGCCGCCTATTTTGCGGTGATAGGGTAGACCGCCGAAGAGCAAGGCCGTGCGCTGGGTGCGTGTCGAGAGGTCGAAGAAGTCGGGCGACTCGGGACGTTCGAGCTCGGTCAGCTCGGGAGATCCGAAAACGCCCCTGCGCACCATCGAATTCGGGTCAGGCCATGCCCAGCGGCAGGCCAGGTAAACCGACCAGGGGTCGGATTGTGCAGCGCGACTTTGCCACTCGGGATCAAGGTCGTTGAGAGTCACATCAATTTCCAGGATCGGCCGGCCCGTCCAGAGCCGAAAGCGTTGCACAAACGAGGCGAGCCGTGTGCCCTGCCCCGGGTGAACCAGGGTGCCGCTCACCGTCGCCTGGGCGAGCGCCGGGCCGCCGTAATCGGTGTCGATCCGCTCGCAGCGCATCTGGGACGATGCGGGTTTGCCCGACGCGTCGGCGAAGCCCGTCATGACGAGCTGCTGACCGAGACGCGCGGTCGGCTCGCCGATCCGCGTGATCCCGCGAACGCCGCCGGTTGTCGCGTCGATCTCGATTTCGGTCGTTTCATTCCGAAGCGTGCGATCGCGCGCGCTGAGCGCCGCCGAACTCGCCGCCGGGCGCGTCACGTCGCTTTCTCTGGACACCCAGGCGAAGCCGAACGCCGGGAGATCGACGACGGCGTAAACGCCTTCGTCGGTAAACTGGCCGGCGCGTAAAGGCCCGTCAGGGCGCAGGTCAAGCGCGGCGTCCGGCAACAGAACGGCCCCGCGACGACGCACATTCACGCCGTTGAATACCAGGTAACCGCCGCGCGACGATTCCTGGGCTGATTGCGACGAGGGTGATGCGCTCGTGTTGATGCCACTCGCCAGCTCGGCTCCGGATGCGACCTCGGCTTTCGCCAGAGCCGTGGCGGCCTCGGCATGGCGGCCGGTTTCGATCAGGGTCTCGATCTCTGAAAACGGCGATGGATCGTCGGGTCTCGCCGACTCTGGCATGGCGGGAGGAGCGGGCCGGGTGGACGTCGCGATCGCGCGAGCGAGCGCCGCGATCGCGCGAGTGCTGTCGCAGCGTGCCCGCAACTGGTGGTGGCGCGCCATGCGGCTAATCGGCTCGCTTTCACGTCGAGAAACAGCCTGCGCCAGATAGGGTGACTGGTAGAGATCGGCGTCGGGTCGAAATGTTTCGTAGGGTCGATCGGTGAGATGAAAAAAGTCGTTGAGCGTCGTCCAGCGGCCGAGCACGGGCGAGTATGGGGCGACCCGCCGCAGGTCGGTATACCAGGGCGCCACGGGCGCCGGCCAGTGGACCAGGGGTAGCGCCGCGACGTGATCGTTTTTCATCGCGGCCGCCAGCCGCCAGGGCAAGAGCCAGCCCGGCGCGGCACGGTCGGCGGCCAGCGGGGGTCGCAGCAGACTTTCGAGATTGCTGCCGTCGGAGCTCTCCCAGAGTCTCTTGGTTTCGGGGCGGAGCGGAAATCGCCCAGCGTCGAAAGACATGTGAAGCGCGTACTGAAACCCGAACCGCTTGGCGATCTGCGGCAGGCGTGGATGCAGCCCGAACCGCCGGCGCAAAAGTTTCGGCATTGCGATCTTCGAGATGCTCGCGATAAACGTCGGCGCCGTGGCCGAGCTGCCAGAGTAACGACTCCAGTGGCAAGAGCGAGTCTTCGGCTTCGGAATAGCTGCCCCCCGCGACGTCGGCCCAGCCGTCGCTGATCGCCTGCCGCAACGCCGCGAGCCGCTGCGGTGCGTGCAGTGCCTGGCTCTCGATCGCCTGCGCCGGCGCGATGAATGAGATGGCAACAGGGATCGCCAGTGTGTCGGTGAGGACGTCGCCGGTCATCGCCGGGTCGAGAAAGCACAGGTCAATCAGGTAAGCATCGACCGGATAGAATCGCTCGCGCGCCTGGGTCATGATCTCAAACCCCGCGCCAGCCGGTTTGTCGCCGCGGCCCAGTCGCCAATCTGCCAGGCGTGGGCGCCCGCGAGCAGCTCGCGGGTGAGGCTCTCGTAGTCGATGGTATCGGCATGTCCCATCGCGACAATCAGATCGCGGAGCATCCAGCGCACGGTTCCCAGCGCCAGGAAGTCGTGAGCCGTCGTGATCATTCCGGCGGATTCAACTTGTTCCGCGCCGTCATGGACGCCGAGCCGCGCTTGAATTTGATGGATCAGCTCGACGCGATCGGTACCCGATTCGAGCAAGGCGGCCCGGGCGTCTTCGGCCTGCGTTCGATAACCCGAAGGTAGCCGGTCGCTCGCGCCGGTCGGAACGATCCGGATTTCTTTCGCTCCCGGCGGCGACGGCGAATCGATCGACTCAAAGCGCGGCAGCCCGCTGGCCCTCGCGAGGATGGTCGGATGCCAGAGCGCGGTGGCCGCGCACCAGACCGCCTGGGCCACCGCATCGCTCGATGATCCCGGCGGCTCGTAGCCGTCATACGGGAGTAGCGCGATGAGCGACCATCCTTCATGCGCGCGGTCGGGCCGAGTTTGTTGCCGCTCGGTTGCGCCGATTGACGGCTCTTCCACCACCGGCGCGACAGACTCTGGGGCACCGCCGACCGGGGTGAAGGGAGACACAGGAGAGTCGGCAGCCTCGACGACCGTCGCCGACTCGCTTGCGGTCGCTGGCGTGTCGTCGGGCTCCAGTGAAGGCATTGTCATTCCGTCAAACTCCGAGAGCAGACTTGAGGTCGCGAACTTCGTTGGTAACCAGGTTTAGCGCCGCCCGCAGCTCGGCGATCTCGGCGCGAAGGCTGGCGACTTCAGCGATCCACGCGGGTGCCGCGGCCGCGGCGGTCGAGGAGCTCGGCGCGCTGTGCAACCGAGCGCACGGGCGGCTCGTCTTCGACGGCCTGGCGATTGGAAAACGCCTGACGCACCCGCTCGAACTCTTCGGGCGGATAAAGCCCGTGCGCGACGAACACGCCGCGCTTCTGACCAGGGGGCGATAGATACTGGATCAGCTTTCGCGGCGCCAGGGCTTCAAGAATCGCCTGCAGAGCCGCCAGATCGGCGAGCGGCTCCATCCGGCTGGCACGCGCCCGCAGGTCGCCCTCGGTCTGCGGCCCGCGGAGCAGCAACTCGGCCAGGACCGCCAGCTCGACCTTGCTCACTTTCAACCAGTCGTAAAGCGTGTGTTTCCAGCGCACGACGCGGCCACTCCCCTCGATCAGAATCACCGCCCCCTTCTTCCGCAGGTCGTGCAGCGTATCTTCCACGTCGTCGGCGTCATAATTCGTCAATGGATCGCGGTTGGACTTCTGATTCGAACCGGTCACGATCGCCGCCACGGTGAGGGGATAATACTCGGGGGTCGTCTTGGCCTTCTCGATCAGGACACCCAGCACGCGGCGCTCGCGCGGGGTCAATGCGACCCACGTCGGTGCCGATCCAGTCGCGGCGGGGCTGCTTTCGTTCATGGTTGTTCCGTTCCTCACTAACAATGCCGCCCAGAGCCCTTGATTCGAGCCGGGCCGAGCCGTTGTGCTCACAGCCAATTAGACGGCGTATGTCGTGACACGCGCTGACCGTCCGCGCTGGCCGTCAGGGGAGTTCGAGCCGCAGCGTCTCGGTGACCCGATTGGTGAAATTGGCGATGCCCACGGTCATGGCAAGCTCGACGATCTCGCGATCGCCGAGGCTCTGCTTGAGCCGCTCGATGACCGCGTCATCAACGTCAATATGCCGGGTCACTTGCTCGGCGTAGCGCATGACTTCACGCTCGAGGAGACTGTAGGCGTCGCTCGATTCGAACTGAGCGGTCTCCGCGACCTGGCGATCGTTCAACCCGGCCTTCTTGCCCAGACCCCGATGGTGGTGCAAGCAATAGTCGCACCCGTTGAGCTCCGATGTCTTGATATACGCGAGCTCGCGCAGTGTACCGGCCAATTTTGTTTTCGGCAGGGTCGAATTGAGTGCAAGAAACGCTTCGAGCATTTCCGGAGTATGCGCCATCGCCCGAAAGATATTGGGCACGGCGCCGATTTTCTTTTCCATCCCCTCGAAAACCGGTTTGATCTTCTCGGGCGCCTCCTGATTTGAAACGTAACTGACGAGCGCCATCGTGCATTCTCCTCGTAAGGGGGACGGACATCACAACCACCGGCTTTTTTCCGACGCCGCGATGGTGGTGATCGCGCTCATCGTAGCCTCGGTCGCTCTGGCACTTCAAGGTTGCAGTCGGAACGTCCTTGCGTGGTCGCAATCTCGCGCCGGCGTGGGACGATCATCCAGCCGCGACGTTCCCGATGGTCCATGCTGTTTGGTCACAGCATGCGCATTACGATACAATGAAGACCTTCAACTGCAAGCACCAGAACGGAGCCACCTCGGATGGAAAACGTCGCGACAAGCCCGGAGTCTGAACGCACCGATGCGGTCCGCCGCTGGTTCCTGGAAGACTCATCGCGCATGACGGTGATGGCGGCTCGAAAATTCGGCATTTCCGAGCAACACGTGGTCGATCTCCTGATCGGTCAGTGGCCGGTCACGCGCCTTCGCGCCGGGATTTTCGCCGAGTTGATGGAAACGCTCCCGTCGCTGGGAACGATGCGCGTGTTCGTGCGCAGCAAGGCGGCCGTGATCGAGTCGGTCGGCGTTTTCGGCGGATACTCCGAGACGGGGCCGTTTTTTAACGTCCAGACGGAAACCCTCGACATGCACATTTTTCCGGCCGAGATCGCCACGATCTACGCCGTCGAAAAGCGCGGGCATGATAGCGACTACGCCACCCATTCATTCCAGTTCTTCGACCGCCAGGGCGACGCCGGCTTCAAGGCTTACCTGTGGGAAAACTTCCCCCAGGTGCCGGCCGCTCATATCGAACGGTTTCACGAGCTGGCACAACGGTTCGCGGCGCCCTGATACGCCGGTGCTCGAGCAAGATGCCAGTGCCTTCACGCACCGGCGAGATTACGCGGCCGAATTCCGTGGCGTCGCGCCGGGGGCTGCCACACCGGCAGGTCGCACAGTCCGCCGCCGCAAAAGATGTGATGCCAGAGTTGCGTCGAAACCACGCACGTGAGCGCCACGTCGAATACGCCGCGTGCCGGGGTGATCCGCGGGACGGTCACCTGCCAGGCGCGCTGGCGCGCCACGGCGCGGGTCAAAATACCCGGTTGCCTTGATTGATTCGGGACTCAAGAGTTGATCGACCCATGCAGGCCGGTGGATACCCAGGAACGAGCCCGACATGTCAGCGCGGAACATCGTCTTGGGCCGGTTGGCGATCCTGGGCGGCAAGATCCGCGCCGCGACCTGCCGCAAGATCCACTTCTCGGTCATGCCGCGCAGCTTGTACTCCGGGGCGATCCCCGCGCAGAACGCGGTCACGTCTTCGTCGAGAAACGGATAGCGCGACTCGACTGATGCGTTCATGGCGATCCGATCGCCCTTGGAGATCATCAAGAGACCGGCGAGCATCACCTTGTATCCGACATAGAGCGATTGGTTCAGCGGAGCCCAGCGGCCGATATTCTCGTTCGTGATATCCAGGTCATCATAGGGGCAATGATTGCCCAGCCGCTGCCACATGGCACTTGAATAAAGCGTCGGCTTCGCCTGGGAAACCAGCTCGTAGAGGTCTTGCTGCGCAGGGCGAACGCCGCCGATGGCCTTTTCCGGCGGTAAGCGAAGGTCGCGCCCGGCGACGCCACGCATGAGCAAGCGGCGTACAGCGCTTGAAGCCCCGGGCCCCATCCGCCCGGCGATCGCGTCGCGTACCTTCTGCGCCTTGTACCAGACATAGCCCGCCAGCGCTTCGTCGGCCCCTTCGCCCGTCAGTGCCACCTTGTAGCCCTGCTGGTGAACCGATTGTGCCAGCCTCAGAAGGGCCGCACACGACGTGTCGAGGACGGGCCCTTCAGCCGCTCGAATCAATTCGGGAAACGCCTCGGCGATCGTCGATCGATCCATCGTGACGGTCGTGAGCGGCGATCCGAGCACCCGCGCGGCCTCGGCCGAATGCGTTCGCTCGTCGGGCCCGGCCCTGTCGAGCCCAACTGTGAACGCCGGAATCGGTTCGCCGCGATGCCGGCTACAGATGCCCAGGAGGACCGTCGAATCGAGCCCCCCGCTGATGTAGCTGACGACCGGCACATCGCTTCGGAGCCGTCGTTCGACCGATTGCTCGAGCAAAGCCAGCAGCTCGTCAACCAGGGGACGGGGATCATCGAGCCGCCGTTCGTCACCCGCGTCGGGGAAATCGAGATCCCAGTAGCGGTGCTGTGTAACGCGGCCATCCCGCACCCGGAGGTAATGTCCGGGCGGAACCGATTTGATCCCCTCGAAAAACGTTCGCGTCGTGCCCGCGCAAAAGAATGTGAAGAGATGATCGATCCCCTTCGGATCGGGCCTCGCGGCCACCAGGCCCGACGCCAACAGCGCCTTGATCTCTGAGCCCCAGAGCAGCCAGCCGTCGACCTCGGTATAGTAGAGTGGGCAAATGCCCACCCGGTCGCGTCCCAGAAACAACGTGCGTGAATTGCGATCCCAGAGACTCACGGCAAACTGACCGCGCGCCCGGGCGAACATCCCCTCGCGCTCGTCTTCATAAAGATGCACCCAGGCCTCGGTATCGCACCGGGTCGCCAGGTGATGCCCGCGCGCCAGCAGATCGCGACGCAATGACGGGTATTCGAAAAGCTCGCCATTGAAGGCGACCCAGATTGACCGATCTTCATTGGCGATCGGCTGGCGGCCGCCGGCGAGATCGATGATCGCCAGGCGCCGTGGCCCCGAGCGCGACGCCCGGCTCGATGTGGTACTGTTCGTCGTCGGGACCACGGTGCGCGATGGCTCCGGTCATCGACAACAGCCGACGTGCGGAAAACTCACGGGTGCCCTTCAGATCGATCGCGCCGGCGATGCCACACATGGTTCTACCCCAGTTGCTGAGCCTGATGCCGACACTGTTGACGAAAAAATCGAGTGCGTCAGGTTGGAAACACCCTGGATATGCCAGATCGAGTCAGTCAAATCAAAGCGAGGCGCAGTTCTCGCCCGCGCTGGCTCTGTTTGAATTCGTATCAGTCTGGTATTGAAATGGTCAAGGGTTGCGGGATCGGGATCATCAAGCCCCTGCGCCGCGAAGCCCGTCCGTAGACGAGGCCGCCCCAGACGCCGATCACGATGGTACCGATTCGGAACAGGATGCCGCGGGCGCCGAGAGGGACGTAGAAAGCCACGTTTTCATACCTCGCTGCTGATGGATAGTGATGGGAGCAATAAGAAGAGCGGGCTCTCGATCGGCGCGAACCGGCGCGCCGTGGCGTCCGTCGCAAATGCTGCTCTGACCGGCGAATCGATCGTGAATTTTCGTGCCGAGCACCGGGATTGTCGTGCTCGTCTCACCACACTGATTGGCGAAAACAATCGGTATGCCGAGGTCCATGGCCACTTTCGCCGGAATCGCGCCCGAGAGCGGGCCGACGTGACCCAGCAACCAGTGACGGCGCCCTGAGACCCGATCCGCGAAGTCGGGCCAGGCCGCGCACACGACCGCGACATCAATCCGCTCGCGATAGCCGGCCCAGACGCGCCGGTAAATCATATCCGCGCAAATCGCGAAACCAACCCGGCCCCAGGGCGTCGAGACAATGAGTGGCTCACGACCTGGATGAAATCGAAACCGTTCCCAGAAAACCAGGTTACGCTTGCGGTAGACATGAACGTCGCCGTCGGGCGTGCAAAACGCGAGCGAATCATAGAGGTGCCGCCCCTCGCGCTCGACAAAACCCGCGGCGATCCCCATTCGCCATTGCCGGCTCCGCTGCCGGAGATGGCCCAGCGTCGGGCCGTCGAGCGTTTCGCTACAGGGTCCAAAATCGGGAATCAGGCTATAGCCCGTGTTGAAAAGCTCAGGCAGCACAGCGAGCTCGACGCCAGCATCGCGCGCAAGGCGGAGTTGATCGTCGGCGCACCGCAGATTGGCGGCGACGTCGAGAATCTCAGAATTCATCTGAACGGCTGCGACAGCGATCTTCACGGCCGGTGACCTCGCTCAAACAATCCAGGACGAACACGAACATCGCTTTTCCTTTAGATCGGCTCGGCGCGGCCCTTCCGTTCATCTGACTTTGATTTCTCACGATGAGGCTCGCGCACGCACGGACGAGCAGACCCGCCCCTTCGAGACCTAACTTCAAACGCACAAAATCATTCCGACATCCGCCAGCCCAATGTCGCGGCACCGCGACAATCCTAGAAACCGAGCCATCCGAGAATGCCTCCGCGCCGTGGCGGCGGAATCACACGGGCCTCGCCACGTAATTGCTCGGCCCGGTCGCGAAGCTCGGCCTGCGTCGGCGATTGAGCCGGCGTGAGCGCAAACTTGTAATCGCGCTCGTCACGCAGCGAAACCGGAACGATGTTTTCCGTGAAGAACTCCGTGAAATAATTGTCCCACCACGGCGCTGTGATCGGCTGAATGACCGTCTTGGTCTCGTAGCCGTCGAGCATCAACGTGATTTCGCGGTCGCCATAATAAACGAAACTTTTCGACGCGGGCGTCGGGCCGATTTCCTCGCCGTTAACGATCACCGTGGCGCCGGGCGGATCGCTACGGATCGTGTAGCGCCGCTCGACACAGCCCGCGAGCACCGTCGCGCAGGCCGTCATCAATAGCGCGGCTGCCGGCCAGCGGCAATTGGCTTGGAGCTTGACCATCCTTGGCTCTCCCACCATGTCCACAAACGGCCACGTTCACGTCGCCACGTTCGCCGCTGCCATCGGTCGACCGCGCTCGATTTCAAAATCCTTGCCCGCGCGAAACGTCACCCAGGTCATCCATGGCGAAGAGTACCGCCGCGGGAACGCACCCTGATCCATCGGCGCGGGTATTTGATCGAATGGGCCGGATTGTATCGACGATTGCGAATCAAGGCAAGCCAGCTTGAAACCTGCACGGATGTTGTTGCTCGTCGTTATCGCCCCCGTGCGAAACAGACCTTCGGAACCCCGCAGGTTGATGCAATGAGCGACACTTCGCCCAGCCGATCCCACGCGGGAGCGTCACGAGGGACTTTCCCGCGGAGTCCATGGGAACGATCATGCCAGTGCGGGCGCCGGCAGCGGCAAACGTCTCGCCGACTCGATACGGGCCCAAGCGTGATCCACTGACTGACGACTGGCCCGGCCTAGCGATCGAGCGACCGAGGCCGCGAGCCATAGCGGCACGGCCGCGCCAAACCCGAGCGAATAACAGCCCGAGTAGGCGGCCCGACCGACCGCTCCCCGCAATCCTTCAACGAGGTGCCGCTCGTGAACCTCGGCTGGCTTGATATTGCGAACCTTGCCGTTATCCTCGAGCCAGCGCTCCTGAAAAATCCGACGCGCCGCCAACTCCACGCGCCGGACGAACGCCAGGTTCAAAAGTGCTCCCGACACGAGCCCGACCGCCGGTACCGACTCGAAGACTTCGAGCTGAAGCAGAAGAGCGAGAGCCTCTTCGGCCAGAATGTCTTCCTCGGTCTCTTCAACGACCCAATGCTCGATTTCGCGAAGCTGATCGATACGCGCCCGCCTGGTCGCGAGCGATCCCGAGGTCGCCGTGATCAGGATGTTCATGACCAGGACCTTGTTGCGCTCCTGATCGAGGGCGTATCCGTAACAATGGCCAATCCTGCGGATGGTCCGGAGCGAGAGCACGAAGAGCAAGGGAATGTCCACGAGGGTCGTGAGGGCGCCGCCGGCGCCGGTGGCACCCCCCTCGATCGTCGCCATGATCAGCGCGATCGAGCTTTCACGATGAGCGAGTCGATCACATTCCTCGAGGGGTCGATGGCGGAGTTCGCCCAGCTCGGAGACGCCGGCCGCGCGGCGGATAGAGGCTTCGCTGTCAAGAAGCGTGGCAACGTGATACGCCTGTTCGATGGCCGACCTGACCAGATTGTCGGGAATCACCTTTTCAACGAGGCTGGCGAACTGGAGCAAGATCTGCTTGAAAAGTTCGGCAAACGGGTTGGGCGGCTGCGACTTCCACTGGGCAATCTGCTCGATTTGCTCCTGTTCGTATTCCGTAAGACGCGATTCCCCATTTCGATGTGTGCTCATGAGCATGACCCGGTCGGAGTGTGATATGCGACCGCAAAGACGTGCGTTACCGATCCAGATGAGGTTTGCGTGCTCCGTCCGGCCAGAGCGGATGAAATCCGTCTCGACGTTCGACAGCTTCCGATTATAGCAATTGCCTGATGTGACGCGAGGCGCATACCACTCAAAAACGCACGCGATCGCGGCCGCCACGGGGCGGCTCGATCTCCGCCGGGTCGCCCGGCCCGCGGCGAACGCGAACGGACGGCGCAGACCCGATGAGTGCCGCGCCATCGCTGCATGGCGACGCCGCCACATCAACCCGGCTTGCGCCCTTCCAGAATGAGCGTGTGCGGCGTTTCTGGCGTTGTTTCGGGCTCCATCACGAGCACGCGCGAGTCGATAAACTCGGGGTAGCTCGTCTGACAGCCTGGCTGGCAGCGCGCAAGCGATTGGAAGCCCGTGTCCGTCGCCAGCTCGTGGAGCCACGAGTAGGTCAGGATCGTGAGATGCTCCTGGCGGCAGAAGATGAAGTTTTCAAATCGGCCGCCGACACTGCGCCTCGGGTCGGGGAAGTCGATGAACCAGTCGGTATCGCCCTCGGCGAATTTCTTGATCGCCGAGTCGCCGTTGGGTCCGCCGATCCGGAAGACGCCCCCCGGCTTGAGACAGCGGTAAATCTCGCGAAAATGGAAGGCCAGATCGGGCAGGTGCTCGATCACATGATGGGAATAAAAGACGTCGACCGTGTTGTCGCGGAAGGGGAGCGGGCAGCGCATATCGGCCCAGACATCGCACTTCCCGGTGAACATGTTCGCATCGACATTGATCCAGCCGGGCAGATAATTCTTCTGGCCGGGACCAAGCTGCACCTTGTTCACGCCCTCACGCGGGGCGAGCAAAGGCGCGATAAAGCATTCCGTTGGCCCGCATGAGGGGGCCGGCCGCGATATAAAAGAACGCCTTCGTTCGACGGGGTAGCATGCAATCCTCCTGTTGCACTATCCGCGGGCCCTTGCCTCTTGGTGAGTCGATCCATCGGGGCTGACGCGGGTTCAGGACAAGTCATAGCATTTTTGTCACCTTCGATACTAGAGGAATTTCTCCGCTCTGATCCGAGGTGGCCGGTCGCCATACTTCGCGGAATCGAAGGCCCGGTGATCGAATCGATGTCCCTGCCGGCTGAGTCGGATGAACGGCCATCATGATCTGGGCGACCGAATTCAGACGGATGCGCATTCAGAAAACGGCGCACAACGCCTGCTCGCGCGTCAGGTTTCCCTGCTCGCGCGTCAGGTTTTGTCCGCACATCAACTCTCGTTCAGGGTTTGATCCGTTTGAACACCTCGAGCACGAGCCCCGTGCCGTCCCTGCTGGTCAACTCTTTCGGACGCTCCTTGCTACTGGTTGGCAGGCACACCTTGTAGGTATCGCCGTCGACTTCATAAACGCCTAGCATCGTCATGCCGTCGTTCTGGCCGCTCGTGAATGTGATGTCGATCGTCTTGGGTGACCTGGCCGGGTCGACCTTGTATGTTCCGGCGCTCTTTCCGTCCGCGGAGACCGTGGTGAACGTCTCGCCCTTCAAGGTCATTCGAAAATCCGCGAAGTCCTTGGTCGGGGCAGGCTTGCCGTCCATCGTGAACGACTCCATTTTCCATGTCCCCTCTAACTTTTCGTATTCTTTCTTGATGGCGATATCGCCATCGCCGGCAGCCGCCAGGCACGCCGCCGCGAGCATCATTCCCAGGACCTGGAACCGCATGGCGTGGTTCTCCATTCATTGAAAGTACACGGACAAAACGACGAGCGCTCCAGGATATCCGATTGCAGGCTCGGCACGAAGTCAGAGTTCTGGCCGCAAGCCAGTGCCTGGATTCAATGCCGGCGGCCGGTTGTGGGCGGGGCTCAATATCGGGCCAGTTCTTGCCCAGCGGGCGACTGCGGTATCGGCGTGAGTCATCTTCCAGAGAGCGGCCTGGTAGACCCGAAGCGCGCGACAACGACACGCAAGCGGCGTACCGCGCTCGTCGATGACTTACAGCGGTGAAATCGGACCGCCAGGTCTGGTCATGGGGAAATGCCCGCGAGCGGCACTCCGCAATCCCAGACCCGGATGCCCCCCTCAGCGCCCGAGGTCGCCAGCCATCGCCCGTCGGGACTCACTGCCAGGCCGAGACCCATTCGACTGTGGGCCGCGACGGATAGCGTCTCCTGCCCGGACACGGTGTCCCAGAGCTTGAGCACCCCGTCGTCTCCAAGGGTCGCCAGGCGCTTTCCATCCGGGAGGAACGCAACCCTGCGGACGAAGGCCGAGTGCCCGCGAAGCACGCGAATGTCCTGAGCCGTCGTGATGTTCCAGACGCGAATCTCGCCACGAAGCCGGGAGTCCATACTCGTGGAGGCGATGCTCTGCCCGTCGGGATGAATGGCGAGGCCGGCAATCGGCCCCGAGTGGCCGCGATAGGCCATCAGCCTCCTTCCGGGAGCCGAAGTCCCAGATCCTCACGCTATTGTCGAAGCTGCCCGAGACGAGTTTTCGACCGTCGGAGCTGAAGGTAAGACATTCGACGGGCTTGGTATGGCCGTCAAGGACCGCGATCAGTTGTCCCGTCGGGACGTCCCAGACCCGGATCGTATTGACCTGATCGCCGCCCCCGGCCAGGAACCGCCCATCCGGGCTGAACGTCGCGAAGCGGCAACCTTCCGAAGAATCGAGGTTGCGGATCTCGGCGCCATCGGTCGGATTCCGCAACACGATCGATCGTTTCGCACTCAGAGTCGCGAGCAGGTTCGAGCCGGCCGGGCCGCAGGCGGCCCAGCCACGCCCCTCGCCGATCGTGTTCTCGATGCGAAAAAGCGAGGTATCGCGGGCGAGATCCCACGCCTCGACGGTGCCGGCCGTTCGCGCCGCGAAAAGGGCTCGGCCCTCGTGACCGAAGGCCAGCGTGAATGTCGGAAGGCTCCCAGGGGCGAACGTTCCCGTGCTCAACTGGATCGACTCTGGTGGATGGTCGCTGTCCCAAAACTTGACCTCGCCATTGTGAAAGCCGACCGAGGCCACGTGGCGGCCATCGGGAGCGAAGGCGACGTCCCAGAGCTCCGATTCATGGCCGCGCAACTCGACATGAAGCGTTCCCGCGGGTATGTCCCAGATCCGGACGATCCGATCCCGGCCGCCCGATACCAACCGCCGCCCATCCGCGCTGAAATCGATCCGTTGAATCTCGCCGCGGTGCCCGCTCAGCGTCTTCGACCGGACCCCCGTCGCCGGGTTATACAGGCCGATCCAACCCGTGAACGTGGCGCCGGCCAGCGTCTGACCGTCTGGGCTGTAGACGACGTCGGTGAAGAGCTCGTTCGAAATCGATCGCCTTTTCGAGCTCTCCCGTCGACGTGTTCCAGATCTTCAGCCCGACCGATGCCGCAGCCATATGGCTGCCGTCGGGACTGAGGCTGAACGGTCCACCTCCAAACGCGGTTGAACCCACGGAGAAGGTCTTGAATTTCGTGCCGGCGGCCGTGTGCCAGATCTCGAGCTCCGACCGAGATTGGTCCGGTGCCGCCTTCGGCACCAGTCTGGCCGCGTGCCGCCCGTCGTGGCTCAGGGAGGCGCGGCCGGCGGCGGTGGCGGCCGTCTGTTGTGAGGCATCGCGAGGCGTCTGCCGGACCGCGCCAGTCTCGATGTCGACGGACGAGACCATACCGGCGCGGTCGATGAAGACCAGATGGCGGCCGTCGGGCGTGGTGGCGATCCTGCCGAAACGAGCGCGGCCAGAATTCAGTTTGCGAATTTCCTTGCCCGTCTGGACATCGAGGACGATGATCTCGTTGTTCTCGCCGGCGCGCGGTTCCAGGGTCACAGCCAGCCATTGGCCATCGCGACCGATCGCGAGGCTCGCGCCGTTGGCACGTTCCCTGGGGGCATAGGTCCAGAGCGGCGTCCGGCCCAGTCGATCCAGGTAAAACCATTCGAAGCTTCGAAGGTCGTCGGCCGACCCTCGGCGAGGCTGTGTGGCTTCGAGGAGCTCGCGAACCCGGGCGGGATTCGCGTTCTGCCATTCATACGAGGCGAGATTGACGCTGCTGATATACGCCTGGCGAGCGCTTCGATCGCGCTCCGTCGTCGCCTCAAGGCGCAGTAACCGCTCGGTTTCGGCCCGGCTCGCCTGCTCGCGTGCGTAGGCGATCGACAGACCGGTCGCGCCAATGAGCGAGACGATCAGCACGGCGATCAACCCCGCGAGGGCCGGCCGGCGCCGGGACCAGAGCCAGGCTCGCTCGACGGGTCTGACCCGCCGCGCCGCGATCGGCCGATGGGCGAGCCAGGTTATCCAGGTCGTCGGCCAGCGCCTGGGCAGTCGGGTACCGGCGGCGCGGGTCTTTCTCCAGGCACTTCAGGCAGATTGTCTCCAGGTCGCGCGGGACCTTGGCGTTCAAACGCGACGGAGGCCGCGCGGGCTGCTCTTTCACGGCCTGGATCGTCTCGATCACGCTGTCGCCTTCGAAGGGCGGAGTTCCCGTCAAGAGCGCATAGAGGACTGCACCCAGGCCGTAAACGTCGGTGGCGGTGGTGATCGTCCCTCGCCGCCCGGCCGCCTGTTCGGGCGACATGTAAGCTGGCGTGCCGAGGATGGCTCCCGACTGGGTGAATTCGATGTCTTCGACCAGGCGCTTGGCCAGGCCGAAATCGGTGACATGGGGGTGGCCGTGCGGATCGACAAGGATGTTCGCCGGCTTGAGGTCGCGGTGCAAGATGCCGCGCGCATGGGCGTGGGCCACCGCGGCGGCCGCCTCGGCGACGAGCCGGGCCGCCGCCCTGGGATCGTCCTTGTACCGCGCCAGCTCGGTGACGAGGCTGCCCCCTTCGATGAGCTGCATGCTGAAATAACGCTGGCCGACGTGCTCGCCGAACTCGTAAACGGGCACGATACCGGGGTGGTCGAGCAGAGCGACGGCCTCGGCCTCGTTCTGAAAACGCCGCAGCTCGTCGTCGCCCGCCAGAAGTCCCGACCGCACCATCTTGAGGGCCACCGGCCTGTTGAGGGTGACTTGCCGTGCCCTGTATACGACCCCCATACCGCCCCGGCCCAGCTCACCGAGGATCTCGTAGTCGCCGAAGTAATGAACGGGTGTTCCGGACATCAGACCACCAGCGCCGCCGTCCGGCGTGGCGGGCCGCGTCGCCGCTGGCGACGCGGTTTCAAAGCGGCCAGTCGGAGCGTCGTTGCCGCTTTTGTATGAGTGCGCGTCGCTCCTGGTCGTGCCAGCCAGGGTCGGCTCGACATCCGGTCCGGACCTGGAAACGTCGGCCACCGTGACATCAGCGGCCGTCGTGGGATTGCGGCCCGCCCCGAGCACGTCGTCCGCCCGCTCGTGGGCCGCTAAAAGCGCCTCCACCCGGCGTCTCAACTCGGCGCGGTCGCCGCAGGCGGCGTCGAGGTAGGCTGTTCGCTCCTCCCCGGGCTCGCGGTCGAGCGCCGCAATGAAGATCGCCTTCGCATCACTACCCGTTCGGTCCACGAGCAGTCCCCCCCCTTTTTGTCGTTTGCACGTCGGTCCACGAGCGGTCACGCCTTGCGGACCTGTTTCGCCGCTGCCCTTTCATGCTCCGTTTTCGCGCCAGTTGCGCCAGGAGACTTCCTGTTTTTCGATCAAAGGGCGGATTCGTCGCCGCCAGTCAGCGCATCACAGAGCCAGGCGCGCGCATACGCCCAGTAACGGTCGGCCGTTCGGCGGCCGATGCCGATGACGTCCGCCGCCTCACCGAGCGTCAGGCCGGCGAACGCGCGTAAACGCACCAGCTCGGCCCCGACGGGATCCTCACGCGCCAGGGCATCCAGCGCCTCGTCCAGTGCCAGGAGGTTGTCGTCGGGTGGGTCGACGAAGAGGGCGTCAAGGTCGACGCGAACCCGTCGGCACCCCCCGCCGCGCTTCTGCCGACGACGATCGCGGGCCCGATCGATCAGGATGCGACGCATCGCCTCGGCGGCGGCGGCAAAGAAATGGCGGCGCCCGTCCCACGTCGGGCCGGCCGGGCGGCCGGTCAACCGCAGGTATGCCTCATGGACAAGGGCCGTGGCCTGGAGGGTCTGCCCCGGCGCCTCCCGAGCGAGCATTTGCGCAGCGAGTCGGCGTAGCTCATCGTAGACCAGCGGCAGCAGCCGCTCGGCTGCGCGGGTCCCCCTGCTCGATCGCCGACAAGATTCGCATGACGTCGTTCATTGCCGGATACCTTCGGCGTCTCTTTGCCGCACTGGCGGGGCCGGCGCCTGAGCCGCGCTTGGCCACCCACTCGCGGGAGGCACCGGCCACGATCTAGTCGGTCGCGTCGGCATCATCCCCGCAAAGTCCAAGCAGAGTACCGCCCAAAAGCTAGGTCCGTCGGCCGATCGCCAGGCAGCACGCTGGCCAGAGGCTGAGCCTCTCAAGACGCAGGGACGCGGTTCCAGTCATTATCGCGGCATCGACCGACACGAAACGCACGCCACGGACGCCGCCTTTGGATTGCGCTTTCGGACCCCGTCGTCGATGCATGGTCATAGCACGCTATGTTCTGTCCTTCCAGCTTAGCACGGCGAGCGGGGTGTGCCAAGTTGTCCCGCCCCAGCGAGCTGAGGGGCTTCATTCTGGGCTAACAGCCGAATTCGGCAGGGCGAGCGTGCCCGCGAGCCGAGTGCCCCGGCAGCTCGTCAGAGTCTCGCACTCCCAAAAGCCCCGGGGAGGGCGAGCGCACTGCTGTGACCATCATCGGTCTGACGAAACTTCACGCAAAATTCACAAAAGACATGAATTTGGTTGCCTATTCCTCCTGGATCGCTCGAATTGACAATCGAAATTACGATATGTGCATGCCATCACAATGTCGTATTTGCTATATTCTGTCATGAAGATTAAGGGTTGCATCGATACCTCTTTCATGGTAAAGAGTTGCATGTTTTGCAAAGATGGTCACAGCAGTAGGGCGAGCGTCCCTGCGAGCCAAGTGCCTCGTCAGCTCGACAGAGTCTCGCTCTCGCAAGAGCCCCGGGAGGGCGAGCGTTCCTGCGAGCCAAGTGCCTCGTCAGCTCGACAGAGTCTCGCACTCCTAAAAAGCCCCGGGCGGGCGAGCGTCTCGCGAGCCGGGTGCCTCGTCAGCTCGTCAGAGTCTCGCACTCCCGGATTCGGTTGAAAGTCAAAAATGAAACCGTCCTGGAACCGCCGACTCACTTCGCGACGGGCACGAACTTTACACAGCAGGCGGCAGGAATTTTCACGGTCTGGCCGGTCGGATCAAGAGCGCCGGTATCCTGATCGATCTTGAAGACGACGATCGTGCCCGACCCCATGTTTTCAGCCAGCAGGTAAGATCCGGTCGGATCGACCGCGAAGTTACGCGGCGTCTTGCCTTGCGTCGACTGGTACTCGACGATTTTCAGTTTGCCCGTGGAGGGCTCGATCTGGTAGACGGCCACGCTGTCGTGCCCGCGGTTGGAGCCGTAAAGAAACTTGCCCGACGGGTGCACCACGATCTCGGCCGTCGAGTGCCGAGGCTCGACGGCCACCGGCATGGTTTCGATCCTTTGAAACTCGGTGAGCGTGCCGTGTTCGGGGTCATAGTCGAACGCGGTCACCGTGCAGTCGATCTCGTTGATCACGTAAGCGTGCTTGCCGTCCGGATGAAACGCGAAGTGCCGCGGTCCCGATCGGTCTTTCAGCTTCGTCGCCGGGGGCGTGTTCGGTGTCAGCTTGCCGGCCCCGGCGTCGAACTGGTAAATAAAAACCCTGTCGAGACCAAGATCCGCGACGACGGCAAAGCGGTTCTGCTTGTCGAGATTGATCGAGTGCGCATGCGGCGCGCCCTGGCGCTGGCGGTCGAAAACCGTCCCCTTGTGCTGCTCAAAATCCGACGCCGGCGCAAGCCGGCCGTCGGCCCCGATCGGGAGCACGGCGACGCTTCCGCCACTATAATTGGCCACGAGCACGTTCTTGCCCGCGGCGTCAACAACCAGGTGGCACGGGCCTTCGCCCTTCGTCGACTCCTGATTCAACTCGGTTAATTTTCCCGTCCCGGCGTCGAGTGCGAACGACGTCACGCCGCCTCCGCGACCATCGCGCAAGCCTTCATTCACGCAATAGAGGAACTTGTGCGAGGGATGCACCGCCAGAAACGACGGATTGGCAATTTCCGCGGCCACCTCCGGCTCGGACAGCTTGCCGGTTGTGGAATCAAACTCCATCCGGTAAATGCCTTTGCTGCTGCCGTCGGTATAAGTGCCCACGAACACCCAGTATTTTTTGTCTTCCGCCGCGGCGCCCGCGACGACCCGACCGCGGATATCATCAGCGCGACGAGCACACCGAGCAGACCGACACACGGTTTTGACGAGAGAACGAGCGACATCAATGCAAGCTCCAGCAAACAGGGTAAGAACGAGTGCGCAATCGATCGACCTTTTGTGAAGGTCGTTATCATACCCTGACCGCTGGATAGAATCGCCACCGTGCCCCCTTTCGACGGCCCGCGGCAGTGGCGATACCCCCCGCTTTGCGCTGTAAAACTTCGTTTTTCGCCCGGCGGATCGTGACGACCCGAACCGGGTGACAGGCGTCAGGGCGAATCGACGACGATGCCGCGGAGCTTGTCGGGATTGCGCACGATGAAACAACTGACGATCCGGCTTCCCGCGACGTCAAATGTCAAGACATACTCGAGATGTCCGTCAACCATGCCGGCGAACCCCGGCTGGCCGTTGACGCGCACTCTATGGACGCGCAGTTCCGCCGGAAACTTCTTGATGACCCCCAGGAAGAAGCGGGCGATGCGACCGGCGCCGCGAATGGGTGCCAGGGCTGATTGCGCTTTGCCGCCACCATCGCCGTAGAGCACCGCATCGGCCGAGAGGAGCTCGACGAGCCCGGCGAGGTCGCCCGTGGCACACGCTTCGAGAAACTTGTCGGCCAGGCGCTGGGCGTCGGCTGGATCGGGATCGAACCGCGGCCGCCGCTCCTGAATCCGGCCCTCGGCGCGGCTCACAAGCTGCCGGCAATTTGCCTCTGACTTGTCCAGGATGCCGGCGATCACGGCGTAGTCATAATCAAAGATCTTGCGCAATAAATACGCGGCCCGTTCCACCGGCGAGAGGCTCTCCAGCACAAAGAGCAACGCCAGCGACACCGATTCGGCTCGCTCGGTGCGCTCGCCCGGATCGGACGCGCCAGCCTCGACGACCGGTTCGGGAAGCCACGGCCCGACATAAGTGAGCTTCCGCGTATCGATCGCCTCACGCTGATCGATGCAGAGCCGCGTCACGATCGTGAAAAGATAGGCCCGCGGAGACTCCACGTCCTCGCTCGACACGCGTGTCCAGCGCAGATACGCCTCCTGTAAAACGTCGTCGGCGTCATTTAGCGAGCCAAGCATCCGGTATGCAAGGCGCCTGAGGGCCGCGCGGTTGATCTCGAAGTGGTCGTCAGGCAGTGGCATGGAGCGCGCCTCCGTGCAGGTCGTCCGTTCGAATTCCCCGACAAGCTCGCCAGAACGCAACTCGCCGCTTCAGCCGCGCTCGCCGCCGAAGCGTCAGCCAGCAGGCCGTCGGGTCCGACCCAGTCGCCCGCGAGGAAAACGCCCGGAAGCTCAGCTTGCACCACGCTCGGCCGGCCCGCGAGACCTGCCTGCCTCGCAAGCGGGATACCGGCGCCACGGTCATCCGCGGCAGGAACCGCCGCGCCAGCACCAGGCTCTTCCAGCCCGGCTGAATCAGATCGAGCACACCTTCCAGCTCGCCCTCGGCGCCGGCAACCGCGGCGCTGACGTCGTCGTCCAGATACTTCATCATGTGAATGACTGAAATGCCACCGGGCGCAAGCCGGGCCGCCGCGGAATGGACCGAGAAATAAACGGGCTGATCGAGGCCCAGCGCAAAGCGCTGCGCGGGCCGCGGCACTCGCTCTAGCGCCAGGTCAAGGCAAGCGACACGAACCGGAACACAATCGGCGGCCCATTGCTTGACCGCCGAAGCGGGCCCCGCGCCGAGCAGTTGACACGCGGCGCTCGGGTCGACGGCCACGACGACCGCGCGGGCTTCGATCTCGGCACCGTCGGCCAGCGCGACGGATACCCGGCCGTCGCCGGAGCGCACGGCTCGCACACAGGCCCCCGTTTGAATACGAGCGCCGTGCTCGAGGCCAAGGTCGCGCAGGCCGTCGACGAGCGTCTGCCATCCGTCGTCGAGATACCAGACGTTACCGGCGAGCGCCAGCCTCAGTTGACGAAGCGCCACTCCGGCCGACATTCGTTCCGGATCGTGGCAAAAAGTGCTCACGCGGAAAAGCATGCCAGGAAATCGCGCAGATGGCCCGTCATTGCGGCATCGTCGAGCCAGTCACGAAGCGAAACACCGTCGAGATCCGACGTTTCGAGCCCGGGAAGTCGCGTTAGTAACCACACCAGCCGCGCCTTTTCACTAACGGTGAAGAGCCGCGAAACGGCCAGCGATCCGAGACCGGACGGAAACGGGGTCAGGCCATCCCCGGCGACCAGGAGAGCCCGCCCCGGGCTGGGAATGCGTCCTTCGAACGGGACGCCAAGTTCTCGAAAGAGCTGAAACGCCTGGCCATGACAGTAAAGCGCATGCGCTCCGAGATTCCATCGAATGCCCTGGCGCGTCTGGGTCGTCGCGCGGCCGCCGACGTGGCCGGATTGTTCCATGACAGTGACGGATCGGCCGCCGCGTGCGATCAGAGCCGCCGCGGTCAACCCCGCCACACCGCCGCCAACGATGATCGCATCCGTCACGCCGTTTGCTTCGACGAGCCTGTCCATACCGTATCGCTCCCGTGGTGGAGTGGAGTGGAGTGGAGTGGAGTTGATCGAGCGCGAGCCATTCGACCGACGACAGTGGAGACAGACCTGGCATTGTATTTGTGACAATCGCTTCGGCAAAAGCGACAGAACGGCCCGGGCACGACGTCCGTGCGGGGCGTGCGGTGACAAATCCAAAACCGCGCGTCAGCAACTCGCGCCTGCCGCTATCGGTATGGTATAATTCGTTTCGAGCACCCAAGGGGCCAGAGCCCTCTGCGCTCCGGCGTGTTCGGGACCTGCGACAACGGCACCGATTTTGCGAAAGTCGGGCCGGGACATTGTCGTGCCCGCTTTGGCAGGGATTCACTCCAACGAACGGCAACGACGGAGCGGTGCGTAAGGTTTCTCAGGTTGAGACAGGTACAGGAAACTCGGAATCACTGACAGCGACCGGTGTCTCCAGACCATCGGAGATCAGCCGCGGATGACGGTGTCAGCATGCCGAGCTCCCGCACTTGAATCGACCAGGATCCGAAGCGCGGCGCTCTCCAGCGGGGAGGATCGTAAGTTATGCGCCGGCTGTTGTCGTGGACACTCACGTCACTGGTCTTCTGGGCCGCGCTCACTGGCTCGTTCACTGCACGGGCAAGAGCGGATACACCCGCCGCACCGCCGCTTGCCGCCGGCGCAGTCAGTGCGGCCGCCGCGACCACAAGCGCCGAAGAGCTGATGGAACACGGCCTCGACCTCGAGCGCTCACGCAACTGGGCCGGGGCCATCGAAAACTACCATAGCGCTCTCGATCGCTGGCCGAGCCGCACGGAATTCAGCCGGCGGCTTCATCTCTGCGAGATTCATTTCAAGATCGCCCGCCGCTACCTGGATAGCAGCTTCCGAAATGTCCTCTTGCGTCTGCCCCATGATCAGGCCGTCGACCTGTACGATGAAGTCGTCGAGCGTATTCAATCAAACTATGTTGACCCAGTTCCCCTCGAGCCGCTCGTTCGCAATGGGCTTGATAATCTTGAAGTGGCGCTTCGCGACCCCACGTTTGTCAAACTGAATGCCCCGGCGCTACCGCCGAGGGAGTGGAATGGCTACGTGGCGTGCTCAAGCGATACCGCGCCCAGCTACAGGTCCCCGATCGTGCGTCGGCGATTCGCATGGCGACGGCATGCGGCACCGCGGCCCGCGAGGCGATCGGCATGGCGTCGACGCCCGTGCTCCTGGAATTCACGTGTGGAGCGTGCGACGCCCTCGATGATTTCACGAGCTATCTCACGCCCGACAAGCTCGAGGATCTCTATGCGATGATCGACGGCAATTTCGTCGGCCTCGGCGTCGAGCTCAAGATCGACAAGGAGGGGCTCCTCCTCGTGGGCGTGTTGCGCGGCGGCCCCGCCTGGGACGCCGGCCTCAAGGTTGGCGAAATGATCGTCAAGATTGGTGGCCGATCGATCAAGGGCCTCGGCCTCGACGAGGCGGCCAATCGTCTGCAAGGCACGGAGGGGACGACCCTCGACCTCGAGGTCAAGCGGCGCGACGAATCACTCAAGTCATTTCGGCTCGTGCGGCGGCACGTCGATGTCGAAAGCGTGGCCAAGGCACGGATCGTCGATCGTGCTGACGGCATCGGTTATTTGCAGCTCACCGGGTTTCAGAAGACGTCGGCCGATGAAATCGACAAGGCTCTCGCCGTCATGAGCCGCGACGGCCTCAAGGTCCTGGTGCTCGACC
The DNA here is from genome assembly GCA_963818265.1 of uncultured Planctomycetota bacterium. Taxonomy (GTDB): domain Bacteria; phylum Planctomycetota; class Planctomycetia; order Isosphaerales; family Isosphaeraceae; genus CAWFRS01. Next base: position 816,122 of record CAWFRS010000008.1, read on the forward strand.
TTCGCGGCAATCCAGGGGGCTTGCTCAACGTGGCCGTCGAAATTGCCGAGCGGTTCATCGACACGGGCGTCATCGTGTCGACCAAGGGCCGCGCCGCCGGACAAACCCAGACGTTCGCGGCCAACGGCCAGGCTCGCTGGCGGATGCCCGTCTACGTGCTGGTCGACCATGATAGTGCCAGCGCCAGTGAGATCCTGGCCGGAGCACTCCAGGATCACCGCCGGGCACTCGTTCTGGGCAGTCGCAGCTACGGCAAGGGGTCGGTGCAAAGCATCTTCTCGCTCCGCTCGGCGCCCGCCGGGCTCAAGCTGACGACCGCGAAGTTCTATTCGCCCCTCGATCGGCCCTACAGCGAGCAAGGCGTTCAGCCGGATATCGCCGTCGCCACGCGAACGGCCGCGAAGCCCGCGGGGGGCGCCGTGATCTCGGAGGAAGCCAGTTTCGGCGACCCGCAAGCCGACATCGTGCTCTCGACCGCGATCCGGACCGCAAAAAGCCAGCTCCACGCCACCCAGTAAAAAACGATCTCAAAACGGCCGGGGACTGTCCCCATTTTGCGCAGTTTACGGAGCAAAATGGGACTGTCCCCCTCGCATTTGCCGTTTTGAGATCGTTTCCAGGCAGCGTCCCGGCGTTTTGCCTGCTATAAAGGGAGTCGACGGGTCGAGCCGCCGGCAGCGCTCTCGAGCGCCCGGCGGCCAGGTGTGCGGCCCGACGGACGTGGGACCGAGATTTCAGGAGGTTTGATGCCCGAGCTTTCGGGAAAGCCCTCAACGCGACTCGAGCCCGCGACAAGTTGGTCGGTCGTTACCGACTCGCCGCTCAAAGGATTGGCGTTTGCTCGTGAAGCCGCGTCGATTCTGGCCTGGGATGAAGGAAATCAGCTTTATTTGTTCAATGGGCGCGGCGAGACGCTGTCGACCTCGCGCGTTCCCAATCGAATTCTCAATGCGGCCATCAGTGATGAAGGCAGCCTTATCGCGCTTCTGGTCGACGCCGACGGTTCCGGCCTGATGCTCTTGAGTGCCGATTTCGATGTCAAATCCGAGCGGCCCGCGCCGTCGGAAGCCGACCTTCGTGACCATCGACCCGCACGGGCGTTATCTCGCGGTGGGCACTCGCCAGAACGCGATTCATTTTCTCAGTCGCCACGGCCGCGCGGCGGGCCGCCTCGATACGATGGAGCCGCTCTCGCACCTCTGCTTCGTTCCGGGACAAACCTTGCTGATCGGGGCAGCGGCCTTTGGAATGCTGCTCGGCGTGGAAGTCGAGCCGAGTCGCTCGCAGGGACGCCTCGGCGCCGAGATCGTCTGGCAAGATCGCCTCATGTCCAACGTCGGGCGGCTCACGGTCGACGGCGGTGGCACGATGGTGCTGGCGAGCTGCTTCACGCTGGGCATCCAGCGCTTCGATCTGACGGGCCGCAACGAGGGCTCTTATCATCTGGGTGGAACGATATCGCACGCGGTCCCCGACTTCCCCGGCCGGAGCATCGCCGCAGCCACACTGGAGGGAGAGCTGATCCTGATGAACTCGGCCGGCAACGTGCGGTGGCGCACCCGCCTGCCGCGCCCGGTGATCGCTCTCGAGATCGACCCCCTCGGCCGTTATCTTATCTATGGTCATGCCACGGGCGAGATCGTTCGGCTCGACCTTTACGGCGGCGGCCAGACGAAGGCGGCCGCGCCGCGATCCGAGCGGCGAGTGACCTCCGACATGCCGCCGGCCGCGGCATCGCCGGCCCGTACCTCGGCAGGCGCCGTGCGACGGCCCGACTGGGTCGTGCCGGCCGTTCAAAGCGAAGACCAGGCCGAGACGGCCGTCGTCATGGTGGTCGACGAACCGCCCGCGATCGCCGTGTTTACCAGTCCCCACCGGCTCCATATTTATGACGTCACCGGGAAGAAGATTGGCGAAGGTCCGACGATGTCGGCGTGGGCCGCATCTTGCGGTCCGCCCCGAACTGGCTCGCCGCCGCGACGGACCGGCAGATCGTTCTTTTCGACCTGGTGCACCATACCCACAAGCGCCTCGACGTCAGTCTCGTCCAGCTCACGCACCTGGCGATCAAACCCGACGAGTTCGGCCTGGCCCTGATTCAAGAGCGCGATCGGATCGGCCGGCTCACCCTTGCGGGACGCTGGGTCTGGAAACACGAGCTGCGATCGACGGTCGAAGAGCTTGCAATCGGTCCCGACGCCACGGTCGCCGTCACGACCAACGGCGGGCAGTTGCTCATCTTCAACGCGGCGGGCGAGCCCACGGTCGGCTTCACGTTCGACGCCAGCGATGCCCCGCTGATCATCGACGCCCCCGCCGATGCACCCGGTGAGATCACCTGGCTGAGTCTCTCCAGGCGCTCACAATGGCTGCGCGGCCACGGCAAGGGGGGCGACGTGCTCTGGGAGCGCCCCATTCCCTGGGAAGGATGGTCGCTGACGCGCGCTGGGAAAACTCGCCCTGGTCACGGCCGCCGACGGCCGGGCGCTCGTCTGCGACGGATCAGGCGCATTTCTTGCGCAGGGCGCACCTTCGGGCGAATCGAACGACGTTTACGGAGTCGATCATACGGGCGAACCGATCCGCATATCGCGGCGCGGCGTTCATATCATCTGCGCTTATATCGACGGTCGCGTGCGCTGGCGGGCCGTCATCGATCAAAAGATGGGGCCGCTCGCGCTCGGCCACCCCGGCGCCGCGGTCTTTCTCGGAAAGTCGCTCGCCTGGTTCCCCGAGGATGCACCCTCGCCACTCCCCGACTAGGCCGTGTCCGTCAAGAATGCCCCGCACGGCCACCCGCCGGTCGGGGTGTTGTTGCGTAAAAGCATCGAGTTTGTAAAATAGGAAGTTCAGGAAAACCAGGATAGGATAGACGATCACGCATGCTATCGCGCCGGTATTGCTCGGCGTGAAAAAGTGAGCTACAATGCGGCAATTCTCGATGAATAGCATGAAGGCAACGCAATCAACTTCTTGAGTTGCACCAACACCATGGCAGGTGGCTGCGTATAGACCTGTAGGTCTATCGAAGGAAGGCCGATGGCCACTGCATTCACTCGCCCGAATCGAGGGTCTGAGATCTCGTGCGAAGAATCAAAGGAATGGAGTCGCATCTCAGCCTGGAGGTCTCGATGCTGGAGTGTATTTCGACAATGATGCTCTCGGCGCTAAACGACGAAAGTCGTATGAGCCTGCACCGTTGCGGCGAAGAAGAGGCGCAGCGATTCAAATGGATCGAAAGCGAGAAGGCGGGGCGTGATCTCGCCGAAACAGCAATCCGCCGCTGGATTGGGGAACACTGGCACGGTTTCTTACGGCACCGCTGGCTCGAGCATCTTCAAGGCAAGACGTTCTGGATTGAGCTCGACCAGGGGGATTTTGGACTTCTGCGAACGGCTTTCAAGGCTTCTCCGCTGATTGATCCCATTCTCGATCATTTCAAGCACGGCCGTGAAAACCTCGACATCATCCTCTGGGCCCTGAGCAACCATTTGCCAATGGCCGAGGTTCTCGAAATCCTCGAGGCGCTCGACGTCAACAGTCGACGGATCGAATGCCGTTTTGATCCCAAGTGCATTCGAATCTCAGCGTGACGACAATCGATGAGATGATCCGCGCCTTCCCCGAAGGCAGGCGAGCGAACGGATCACCGCGGCGTGAGGCGTTTTTTCGCCGCGCCAAAAGCGCGAGGGTACGCACCTCGAAGCGGTCGACCCGTGATTCGGGTGGCCAACCAAACTTGGTTGGCGTCACGTTCGCTCACGGCTTCGCGCGAATGATCAGCTTCGATCGGTGCCTTGACGAAGAACCTGTCCGCCAAAAAGCCGGCGCTCGCCGTGTCCATCGTCGAGGCAGAGTGCCGCCTTCACGGTCAATTCCCCGGCCCCAACCCGAAACAATCTGCTGCGCCCCTGGTCGACCTCAACCCAGCGATCTCGCAACAGGTCGAGATCAGCCCAGCGACGGCAGAGGCTTTCGTCATCCCCGGCCAGTTGCGTCAACACGATCGCGAATTGCTCGCAAATCTCGCGCACGAGCGTGACCAGGGCCGGCTCATCAAGGTGCTTCCCGCTCATCAACGCGATCGAATTCGCCATGACGCGAACCTCGGCGGGCGCAACTTTCAAGTCAGTGTGCCCGTTGAGGCCGATTCCGATCAAGATCCGGCGTCCGTCCGGCGTATCCAGGCACTCCGGCAAGATTCCACCGAGCTTGCGACCGGCCGCTTCAAGATCGTTGGGCCAGCGGATTCCGAGAGCCGGCGTCCCGAGCTCGAGAGTGTCGAGGGCCGCGATCACGGCGACGGCGGTCGCCAGCGCGAGCCTGGGCTCACTTTCGCGGCGCAGTCCGTGGTGCGCCGGATCGATGGCGAGTGTGAGCGTCAAGCTCCCGGTATCGGACCACCACGTGTGGTCGCCGCGTCCGCGGCCGCGCGTCTGGTGCCGGGCTCGCACCGCCAGCGGTAGTTCAGTGCAACCGTCGCGCACCAACGCAGCGGCGCGGTCGCTCGTCGAATCGACGACATCGTAGCAGACCATCGATTTCACGAACGGCCACCCGGACGACGTTTCGATGCAAGGGGTGGTCATCTTGTCATGGACATCCGTACCGTGATCGGCCGCCCCGTGGTGGCCCCGTGAAAAGTTGGTCTTGAATCGACTTCCGAACGCATTGAGTGCAAGCCGAATCTGTTGCGCAGCGTCTTGTTGGAGCACTGCCTTTAAGGCGGAATCCTCGGCTCGCGCACCGCCTGAAGGCGGACTTCCAGCAGGCAACCGTTCGAGTTCCGGCTTTAGCCGGGCTTCTCTGGCTGACATTGTCAGAAGCCGCCTGAAGGCGGACATCCAACAAAGGCCGCTCTCTCTGGGTGCCGCGTGGTTCTTCAATGAAAACGGGATGAACGCGAAAGCCGTGCAAACCCAGCCCTTCACCACGCCAGCCCCGCGGTGGTGATCATGGCCAGGGCGGGCGGGCGGTTGCTCGTGGTTTGATCAAAGACCGGGCAAGGCGAGCCGCGGCTGACCGGTGTATGTGACCTTGGCGCTGGCCGCGGGTGCGCCGGGCAGTCGCGCCACGCCGTAGATGCTCACTGACGCCATCGCGAGAATCAAGACCAGGCTCGCCGGCGAAAGCGGAACCAGACTGGCCGCGATGGCAAGGACAATCAGGGTGAGGCCGATCACCTTTGATTTCGACGCCCAGCTCAGGCCGCCGTATTCCTCCCATTCAACCACCATCGGGCCGAGTAAAGGATTTTGGCGCAGCCACTCGCTCAACCGCGGTGACGAGCGGGCAAAGCCGTAGGTCGCCAGAAAGAGGAATGGCACGGTCGGTATGCCCGGCACGATCAATGCCACGCCCGCCAGGAGCATGGCACTGCCCCCCAGGCCAAGATAAAGCCAGCGGGTCACGCCGTCGGCCACTTCCAGCGAATGACCGAGCTCGCCACCGCCGCGCGGCCGAACACCGCGCGGTTTTGCCAGCTCCGGATCGTGCATCAGAAATTCTTTATACGTTCGCTCGGCCTCGTCGAGAAACCAGTCGGCGACACCGTTGTCGGGGTGGAAATCGATCGTCAATCGATGCGACCAGGGCGTGGCCTTGCAATCGACGACGCCATCACACTGCTTGAGCACGTCGGCAAACCGCGAGAGCCGGTCGAAGTCGCCCGAGAGCCCGCGGTGGCGAACCCGGATCCGGCCGGGCCGTGCTTCGAGTGTCTCCCATAACGACACCGCGCTCGAGAGCGAGTACGCCGTGAGTGCGACCCAGTTCGTCGAAGCCTCCCACCAGAGCGTGCCGTCGCCGTCGGCCGCGGCGGCCGTCGCGTCGCGAATCGAATCGACAAGAGCCGCCGCCATGGCGGATTGATCGCTCGACTCGGGGCCAAACTCGAGCCGGCAAGACGCCGACGCCAGGTCGACCACGGCCTTCGTCACGCCCGGCCGGTGCACGGCGGCGTCGACCAGCCGCCGGCAAAACGCCCGCTGACCCTTGGCGAAAAGCCGCAGGTCTTCAACCCGGACCGAGCCCGCGACTTCGTCGAACGCAATATGCGCGGTAGTCGACGGCTCGGTCGAGCCTTGCTCCGCGCTCACGGTCTTTGTCGTCCCCGCTTTGCGATTCGACGGTTTTCCCACGGTGACCCCCTGACTTCACACACACGAGACTTGCACGCGTGGCGGAATGATTGGCATCAACGGACAAATACGTCAACTGACCCGGCACCCGTCGCGACCCCCGAATCGAACGGCCGGGACCGTTTTTCCGGTCGCAATCGTCCTATTTTATCGTCGCCCGCATTCTCCGCCAGCCATAGTTTTCCAGATATCGGTACTACTCTATTCAGCTCGGCGTGACGCTCCGGGTCCGACCCGTTGCCCGCGCGGGGCGATTTGATCTACGATCAGGCGATCAATCCCATGACAGATGTCGTAAGGCGGGGCGATTCAACAACGGGAGCGCGATCGTGTCGACTTCCTTTTCCTTTCGTTGCGCATGCGGGCAGACGATCGAGGCACCGGCTGGAAATCTCGGTGTATGTCCCTCGTGCGGACGCAGTTTGGCGGAGTCGAACCGCGCGCCTGAAGGGCTTCCGGAAGACTCGACGAGCCCCGGGCGTCCCGGCTCGCAAACATCGTCGGTCAACCGCAATGCGGTGACGAGCCTCGCTCTGGGAGCACTTTTTTTCCTGACCTGTTTGAGCGGCATTCCCGCCATTTGGCTGGGGCTCCTGGCGCTCAGCGACATCCGCAAGGGCCAGGGACGCACGGGCGGACGACGAATCGCGATCGCGGGAATCTCGCTGGGCGTCATCGACTGCCTCCTGACGATCGCATTCTTCCTTCCGATGGTTCGCTCGGCCCGCGGGGCCGCCGAGCGCGCCCAATGCACCAATAACCTCAAGCAGATCGGCAACGCAATCTTGGGCTATCAGCAGGCCCATGGCCGTTTCCCGGCCGCCGCGATCCTGGATGGGAATGGCAAGCCTCTCCTGAGCTGGAGGGTGGCGATCATCCCATTCCTGGATATCGGCGGCTTATACCCTGCGTTTCATCTCGACGAACCGTGGGATAGCCCGCACAATTTTGCGTTACTGGACTCGATGCCGCGGATTTACGCGTGCCCGAGCGACCATGACCGGAAACCCGGGATGACTGGTTACCAGGTGGTGATCGGGCCGGAAACGGCGTTTACACCCGACTTCAAGGCAATGCGACTCATCGACTTTACCGATGGCGCGAGTCAGACGGTCCTGATCGGCGAATCACGCAATGACGTGCCGTGGACGAAGCCCGAGGATCTCGCCATCGACATGGCACAGACGCCCAGCGGCCTCGGCAGTTTCCACGGTTACCACAATAACGGCTTCAACGTCCTGATGGCGGATGGCGCGGTCCGGTTTGTTAATACCAGGGTCCGCATCGAAGTCCTTCGCGCTCTTTTGACTCCGCGCAGCCACGACGCCGTTTCAGCGGACAGCTACTGATGAGATAGACGCGAGAATGAGCCGAGATGAGAACTGGGTGATACCTGGTCGCGTTCAGCGAGGAGTGTCGACCTTTCAGGCGGCTTACATGTTGGCTGTACTGTCTGACCCCATCGGTTACCGCCTTACACGAACTTTCATTTCGGCCGTCGCCACCCCTATCCATCGCCACGTTCGCCAAATCCGGTCCAGGCGGTTCGCAAGGTCAGGACCGGTTAATAATTAACAAACGCACCAATCGGCCGAGACCTGTTTAACGGAAACACCAAATCAATCCTGCATTCAGGACGCATCTCTTGATCCCGAGCAGCGCCTTCATGGCCACACTCTTCAATGCATCAGCTCGTGCCGATCACTTTCACAGGCTCGCAAACCGTTTAGAGCGTCAACATACGTTAACTTGTTAAACTGTGCCGGTTACTCAGGCGCCCAACCGCAACATGATGATGCTTCGAAAGTTGCGGCAAGAGGTCTGGTCATGCCGGATACTCAGGCGCCCAAACGTAACATGATGGTGCTACGAGAGTTGCGACAAAACGTTAAGCTGTGCGGATTACTCAGGCGCCCAAGCGGAACATGATGGTGCTACGAGAGTTGCGACAAAACGTTAAGCTGTGCGGATTACTCAGGCGCCAGGTGGAAGTCGATGATCCGCATCGAGTTAGACCGATACTTTGAACTTCCGATTATTCTGGCGCCCAGGCGGAAGTCTTAGCGCAGTACAGAGATGGGGATAGATTCTGCGTTCCCGAGTCATTTTTTGGGCGCCCGGCCGTGTGCGCGCCACGCGCAACTGCGCTTGACGCGCGCAGCGCGCGTTTCTGGTGATGGGGCAGTCATGCCGTTAAAGTGAAGATAACGTGAAGGAAAACTCGGGTTCTTGCGTCTTCTCGTCGAAGTCCGCCGTGTCGCAGACCGTTTGACTGGGTTGAAGTCGTGACTGTTTACAAGCAACGGGACTGACGACTTTGACCTCAGCCGCTGGTGCCGTCGAAAACCCTTTAGCCCTGGTGGCGTGGGCTTTGACATTCAAGTCCGAAACGGCCTACTCCCGGGTCGTTTTTTAGTGGAGATCAGTGAGGAGTCTCCATCTTCTCGCCCCCATGGTCCCCGCGGGGTTATGCTTGGCGACGCTCGCGGGAACGAGTCAAACTTTTCACGTCTCGGCGCTCAGCTTCAATAAGAGCTCCCCGGTCTTGACCTGGCGCCCGACCGCGGTGAGCATTTCGGAGACGCGGCCGGGTCGCTCGGCGTAGATGGTGGTTTCCATTTTCATCGCCTCGATCGAGAGCAGCTTCTGGCCCTTTCGCACGGCGTCTCCGGCTGAGACTCCGACCCCGACGACGAGGCCCGGCAGCGGCGCTGCGATCTGGTTGGGATCCGCCGGGTCGGCCATCGGTATCTCACGAACCGACGAGGCCAGCGAGCGGTCGACAACCTCGACTTCACGGGGCTGACCGTTGAGCTCGAAAAAGACCGTTCGATTGCCATCGAGATGCGGCTCGCCCACTGCGAGCAGCTTGACGATCAGCGTCTTCCCCGGGTCGATTTCGACGAGGTGCTCGGTCGCCGGATCGGGTCCGAAGAAAAAGATCGACGTCGGCAAGATCGAGGTATCGGAGTATGTTCGTTCATGGGCCGCAAGGTCGGGGAAGACGCGGGGATAAAGCAGGTATGAGAGCGCCTCGCGATTGCCGGCCTCGTGGCCGAGAAGCGACGTGGCTTTATCGCGTGCCTCGTCAAAATTGGCGGGAGGCAGATTGGCCCCGGGCCGCTTCGTGAGCGGAGGCCGTCCCTTCAAGACGCGCTGCTGAAGCTCGGGCGGAAATCCGCCGGGTGGCTGGCCTAACCGGCCCTCGAAAAATTCGACCACGCTTTCGGGAAACGCCAGCTCGCGCTCGGGGTCGAGCACATCCTCGGGAGTCAGGTTGTTGGCCACGACGAACAAGGCCATGTCGCCGACGACCTTCGAGCTCGGAGTCACCTTGATGATGTCGCCAAACAGTTGATTCACCTGCGTATAGGCTTTGCACACCTCGAGCCACCGCGGCGCCAGCCCCAGGGCCTTGGCCTGCTGGAACAGGTTCGTGTACTGGCCGCCCGGCATTTCGAGCTCGTAAAGGTCGGCGGCCGGCGATCGCGGGCCCGACTCGAAGGGTGCGTAAAGCGCGCGCACTTGCTCCCAGTAACGGCTCATGGCGATCAGCGCGGCCGGATCAACCCCCGTGTCGCGCGGTGTGAACCGAAGTGCCTCGACGATCCCGTTCAAGCTCGGCTGCGAGGTCAGGCCGGCCATCGAGGCGACCGCTCCGTCGGCGATGTCGAGGCCGACCGCGGCGCCGCCGAGCACGCTGGCGGCCTGAACGCCGCCGATATCGTGGGTGTGAAAATGAATGGGAACGCCCACCTCGTCACGCAGTGTCTTGATCAGCTTTTCAGCGGCGACCGGCTTGCACAGGCCGGCCATGTCCTTGATCGCGATGATATGCGCACCGCGCTTCTCCAGCTCCTTGGCCATGCTCACGTAATACTTGAGGTCGTACTTGGTGCGTTTGGGATCAAGGATATCGCCTGTGTAGCAAATGCTCGCCTCGCATAGAGCACCCGCCTCGCGGACGGCCTCGAGCGAGAGCTCCATGTTGGGAATCCAGTTGAGCGAGTCAAAAACGCGAAAGATATCGATCCCTGACGCCGCGGCCTCGGTCACGAATGCCTTGACGACGTTATCCGGGTAGCTCGTATAGCCGACGGCGTTTGACCCGCGGAGCAGCATCTGAAAGAGAATGTTGGGGATCCGTTCGCGAAGCTGCACCAGGCGTTCCCAGGGATCTTCCTTGAGAAACCTCATGGCCGTGTCGAACGTCGCTCCGCCCCACATCTCGATTGAAAAAACGCCCGAACAGAGCCGCGCATATGCGTCGGCGACGCGAAGCATGTCGCGCGTGCGCACCCGGGTGGCCAGCAGCGACTGGTGCGCATCGCGAAACGTCGTGTCGGTGACGAGCAAGGGCGTGTGGTCACGAATCCAGCGTGAGAAGGCGTCGGCACCCATCGCCAGGAAGCGGTCCCGCGAACCCGGCGGGGGCGCTGAAAGCGAGTCGAAACGCGGCGGTTCGGGCTCGGGAAGGGTCGCGTACCCCTCTGGCCTGGCCACGCCGGGGAAGCCATTGACCGTGATCTCCGCCGCGTAGGTCAAGAGCCGCGTCGCGCGGTTTTGCCTTACGGGAAAACGAAAGAGCTCGGGGGTCACGTCGATGAACCGCGTGGTACACGTGCCGGCGAGGAAATCGGGATGATCCAGCACGTTCAGCAGGAACGGGACATTGGTCTTCACCCCGCGCACCCGGAACTCTTGAAGGGCGCGCTCCATCCGCCGGGCCGCGTCGATGAAACGTCGGCCCGATGCACAGATCTTCACGAGTAACGAGTCGTAAAATGGCGTGATGATTCCGCCCGTGATGGCCGGGCCGCCATCGGTCCGGATCCCCATGCCGCCGACGGACCGGTAGTGGGTGATCCGGCCGTAGTCGGGCGTGAACTTGTTCTCGGGGTCTTCCGTTGTGACCCGGCACTGGATCGCGTAGCCCTGCACCTGAACGGCGTCTTGACCGGGCAAGTCGATCTCCGGATCGGATAGCGGCTTGCCGTCGGCGATCAGGATCTGGCTCTTCACGAGGTCGACACTGGTGACGATCTCGGTGACCGTGTGCTCGACCTGGATGCGCGGGTTGACCTCGATGAAGTAAAACTCGCCGGTCTCGGTGTCGACGAGGAATTCGACGGTCCCGGCGTTGTCGTAGCGAACGTGACGACCGAGCTTCACGGCCGCGTCGAGGATGGCGTTGCGCACGCTGGGATCGAGGTTATGAGCCGGTGCGATCTCGACGATCTTTTGATGGCGGCGCTGGACCGAGCAATCGCGTTCGAAGAGGTGAACCAGGTTGCCGTGCCGGTCGCCGAGAATCTGGACCTCGATGTGCTTGGCGCGGCGAATGAATTTCTCGATGAAGACGTCGGGAACGCCGAAGGCCGTGCCGGCCTCGCGGCGGGCCTGGTCGAGGGCGGCGTCGAGGGCGTCGGCCGACTCGACGACGCGCATCCCGCGGCCGCCGCCCCCCATCGACGCCTTGACGATGACCGGGTAGCCGAGCGCTTCGGCGAGTGCCTGGGCGTCTTTACCGGGCATGACAGGCTGGTCGCTGCCGGCAAGAATCGGAATGCCCGCCTCGCGTGCGAGATCGCGCGCGGCGACCTTGTCGCCCAGGCGATCGAGGAGCTCGGGGCGCGGTCCCACGAAGGTGATTCCGGCACGGGCGCAGGCCCGCGCGAAGTCGGCATTTTCCGACAAGAAGCCGTAGCCGGGATGGATCGCATCCACGTCCTTCGCCTTGGCCAGCTCGACGATCGCCTCGATGTTGAGATAACTCCTTATCGGCTCGCCCGGCTTGCCGATCTCGTAAGACTCGTCGGCTTTCGAACGGTGCGAGGCGAAACGATCCTCGTGCGAGTAGATCGCGACGGTCGCAATGCCGAGCTCGTGTGCCGAGCGGAAGATGCGGATCGCGATCTCGCCGCGATTCGCGGCCATCAACTTGCGGAACGACGTCATGGGCGCGGCTGTCCGTTGTGAGAAAAAAGCTCGGTTCAGAAATTTTCGTCGTATTCTTCCTCGGCCTCGATGAGATTTTCGAGCGTGCCGATGGGCGCGATGGTGGCCCGGACGCGGTCGCCGGGGTGAAGAAATGTGCCGGTGGCGGAGCCGACGCCCGACGGCGTGCCCGTGGCGATCACGTCGCCCGGCTGGAGCGTGACGAATTCCGAGATGAACGCCACGATCGCCGCCACCGGAAAGATCATCTCGGCCGTGGTCGCGTCTTGCTTGATGTGGCCGTTCAAGGTGAGTTTGAGCGGGATCGCTTGCGGGTCGGGCACGACGTCCGATGAGAGAATGCACGGGCCCATCGGGCAAAACGAGTCATGCCACTTGCCGTGCATCCAGTCGAAAAACTTGTCGCGCTCGCGCGGCTTGCGGTTCGGGTTGGGCTTGAACGAGCGATCGCTGATGTCGTTGATGATCGTGTACCCGGCAATGGAGCCCATCGCCTCATCTTCGTCGACGTGTCGGCAGCGCCGCCCGATCACGACGGCCAGCTCGCATTCCCAGTCAATCTGGTCGGGCGAGACCTTGGGAATAATGATTGGACCGCCGGGATGAGTCAGCGTGGTGCTCGGGGGCTTCATGAAAACATAAGGGAACGTCTCTTCACGCTCGGCCGCTGATCCGCCGCGCTCGGCGACGTGCTTGGCATAGTTGCCGGCGAGGAACAGCATTTTAGGCGGGTTGGGCAGTGGCACGAGGAGACGAACGTCTTCCGTGGCAATGGTCAGCTCGTCGCGCGAGACGATGTCGAGCTGCTCGACCCAGTTGAAAAGCTCGCTCGCGGCCTCGTACGAGCTGCCGTCGGGAGGGAGCAGGTCAAGAAGGTCTTCAGTGGATGGGAGCAGCAGCTCAATGCCCGTGTCGCGGCTGTAAGCTTCGGCTGCCTGGTCGATGGGGATGACCTGGTCATCGGCGTAGAATCCGGTCAAAACCATTTCGTCAAAACCGAACCGGCAGAGACGCATCAGCTCGCTCCTTGGTGTCGCATGACAAATTCCTCTACCCGCGCGGTCGTCCGATCGAGGCCGCCTCGCTTTCCGGCTCTTGAAAATCTTGCGCCGGGATGCGCGGACCGTTTGAGCTGGCCTGGCTGCTCCGATCATGACAGACTTTTCGAACAACGTCGAGCATATCGGATTCGCGATCCTCGTCGACCGTTCTCATGTCAAAAAAAACGCATCCCTTGTGCACGCGCGTGACCACGGGCGGATCGCCCTGCCGGAGTGCCTGCGCAAAGCTGGCCGCCGACAAATTCTGGCCGGGAAACGGCGGCGAGACCGCGACCGCCACGGTCGGGATCGGTTGCACGGGCGCACTTCCTCCACCCAGGTAAGACTCGGCCTCGACCGCTTCGGCAACCAGCGAGCAATCGGCTCGAAATTGCGATGCGACTCGCTCGGCGCGAGCCGCCAGACTCGCCAGCGGAGCCGACACCATCGACCAGAGCGGGATCCGCGCAGCGGCCGTCTCGCGGTCGCAGGCCAGTCGCAGGGTCGCTTCGAGAGCCGCCAGGGTCATCTTGTCGAGGCGCAAAGCACGCATCAAGGGGTCGGCTTCGACGCGCCCGAGCGCCCGCTCGGAACCGGCAATGATGCCGCACTGCGGACCGCCGAGCAGTTTGTCGCCGGAAAAGAGGACGACGTCCGCACCTTCCCGGATCGAATCGGCCGCGGCCGGCTCATCGCCGTCATAGGGGGGCGCCCCATGGCCAGAGCGCCCGAACCGATGTCGTCGATCATCCAGAGACCTTTTTCGCGGGCGAGACTGACGAGATCGCCGAGCGCCACGTCTTCGGCGAAGCCGACCAGACGAAAGTTGCTGCGATGCACACGCAAGATGGCCGCCGTTTCGGAATTGATCGCACGCGCATAGTCGGATAACCGCGTGATATTCGTCGTGCCGACTTCGCGCAAGGTCGCTCCGGACACCTCGAAGATCTCGGGCAGCCGGAAACTGCCGCCAATTTCCACGAGTTGACCACGCGAAACGATGACTTCGCGGCCAGCGGCCAGCGCCTTAGTGCCAGAACAGTTGCGCCGGCGTTGTTATTCACGGCCGTCGCCGTTACCGCGCCGGTGAGCTCGCGCAGCGAGCTCGGCGACTCGTGCTGTGCGTGTGCCTCGCGTACCGCCCTCGAGGTCAAATTCGAGATTGCAATACCCCCGCGCCACTTCGGCCACCGCGCTGATCGCCTCCGCGGCGAGAGGCGCACGGCCAAGACCCGTGTGCAGCATGATGCCGGTCGCGTTGATGACGGGTCTCAGACCGTTGCTCGGCTTTTCAAGAATCGCACGCGAACGGCCGGCCAGACTTTGCGCATTCACAACGGCCGATTGGCCGCCGAGCAGGGCCTTTCGCGCTTCATCAAGTGCGGCGCGCACGGCATTTCGAACGGCGGTGTGGCCCCGCTTTTCAAGCAGTGCCGCCAGCGACGACTCGGCCAGAACGGCGTTGACCGGCGGCAGTTCGCGTAGCATGTTCTTCCCGCTGGCAGGGTTCAGGCTGTCCACGAAACGGCACCCGCTTTCCTTGGCCGAAATGCGCCCAAGACTTGTGATCGCCGGGACGATTATAGACGATCGGCGGTCGCGAATCGTCAGCCTTGATGGCGGAACGCCCCCGCTATCCTCATAACGGGCGGTGCGTCCGTTCTCCACTCGCGTGCCATTGCGTTTGCTCGGTAGACTGGGAGTCTGTCGCGGGAGGGGACGGCCAGGCTCCAACGAACCTCGGCTTGTCGCCACCGATCAGCCCGGTGGCACCTCGCCCTCGCGATGGGCAGCCTTTTTAGGCAGCCTGAGTCGATCGAGCACGGGAGATTCCGCTGACCTTGCTGCACGGCATTCACTGATGAAAAACGGTGCGCGCGACCTCGTGCTCGGCACGGCCGGTCATATTGACCATGGTAAGACGGCCCTCGTGTATGCGTTGACGGGCGTCGACACCGATCGCCTCCCGGCCGAGAAGGAACGCGGCATCACGATCGATCTTGGATTCGCCGCGCTCAAGCTGGGCGACTTCCAGCTCGCCCTGGTCGACGTGCCGGGGCATGAGAAATTTATTCGCAACATGCTGGCTGGCGCCTCGGGGCTCGATCTGGCGATGCTCGTCGTCGCGGCGGATGATTCGGTGATGCCACAAACGCGCGAGCATCTCGAGATCTTGCGACTCCTGGGCCTGAGCGGCGGGATCCTCGTGTTGACGAAATGCGACCTCGTCGACGCCGCCTGGCTCGATCTGGTGGAAGACGAAGTCCGATCATTGGTGCGCGGGACCTTTCTGGAAAACGCCGACGTGGTGCGCACCTCGGCGACCACGGGGCGCGGGATCGACGAACTGAAACAGAGGCTTCAAGACCTCTGTGCGCGAGTCAGGCCGCGGCGCGATCAGGGGCTATTTCGGATGGCGATCGACCGCTCGTTCACCGTGGCGGGGCACGGAACGGTCGTGACCGGCACGATCGCCTCGGGCAGCGTGGCCGTTGGCGACGAGATCGAGTGGCAGCCCGTGAGGCGGGCCGTTCGCGTGCGCGGGCTGCACCGGCATGACCGTGCGGTTGAGCGGATCGGCACCGGCGCGCGGGCCGCCATCAATCTCGTCGGGGTTCACCACTCCGAGATTCATCGCGGACATGAGCTCGCCGCGACCGGGTATGTGCGGTCGTCGAAGATTGTCACCGTCGACGTTCATCAGTCGACCGACGCTGTTCGGCCGATCCGCCATCGGGGGCGGTATACGCTGCACCTGGGAACCACCGAGGTGGCTGCGGTCCTTTCGCTTCTCGAGAACGACGAACCGCCAATGGGTCAGCCGCGGCTCGCCCAGCTTTTCCTGAGCGAGCCGGTCGTTGCCGTCCATGGCGAGCCGTTTGTTCTCCGGGCGCAGAGTCCCCCCGCGACGCTGGGTGGCGGCCGGGTTTTGCAACCTGCGCCGCGGCGTCTGCGGCGGCGGGATACGTTGTGGCTGGCGCGGTGCGCCGGCTGCGCTCGGCCGATCCGGTTGACCGCGTGTCGGCCGCCCTGGCGTTTATCGGGCTCGAATCGTGGTCTGAACGGCAGGTTGCCGCGTGCACGGGCCTCGGTGGCGACGAGATCGAACAGGCGCTCGCCGCGCTAACGGCCGACGGCGCCCTGGTCGACCTGCAAGTTGGGCCGCGTCGCACCGTGCGTGTACTGGCCGAATATGCCATCGATCTCGAAGACCGTGCGTTGCGCGCTCTGAGCCGGCTGCACGCCGCCCGCCCCCGCCATTCGTCGATCCCCCGCGCCCAGCTTGCAGCCGCGATGCCCGATCTGGCGAATGACTCGCTCGTGGCCGGACTGATCGAACGCCTGAAAGCGCAGAAGCGCGTGATCGCCGACGCGCGTGCGGTGGCTCTTCGCGACTTTCAGCCCAGGCTCAGTAACGGCGAGCGCAAGCTCAAAGCCGAGCTCGCCGAGGCGATCCGCGCGGGGGGCTTGACGCCCCCCGAGGTGGCCGAGCTCGCCGCGAGTGCCGGGTCGCGCGCCGCTGCCGTGGCCGACCTGCTCGGCCTGCTCCGCGATGAGGATCAGATTGTCCAGATCTCGGCACAACTCTTTCTCGATGCCACGATCGAGGGCCAGGTGCGCGAGCGACTGGCAGGCCGCCTCGGTGACGGCTCGGCGATCACGATGTCGGAGCTGCGCGACCTGCTGGGGACGACCCGCAAGTATTCCGTGCCAATCGCCGAGTATCTCGACCGCATCGGCTTCACGATACGAGACGGCGACACGCGGCGGCTCAATCCGGCGTGTCGGGCGGTTTTGACTTGATGACAGCGCGTGGTGCGTCAAAGATAAGTAGCAGCGAGAACTCTCTCGGCCCCCGGGTTCGCCGGCTCATCGGGAATTGACCATGTTCGATCCTGACTCGATTCGCCTCACGCAATTCGCCAAACGCGCCGGATGCGCCGCGAAGCAGCCGCCTGAATACCTGTTCTCGCTCCTGGGAAAGCTGCCTCTGGTCGTTGATCCGAATGTGATCGTGGGCCATTCGACGGCCGATGATGCGGCCGTCTACCGGCTCAGCGACGATCTGGCGCTCGTGCTCACGACCGACTTTTTCACGCCGATCGTTGATCGCCCGTATGATTTCGGCGCCATCGCCGCCGCCAATGCACTGAGCGATGTCTATGCGATGGCCGGCACGCCGCTGGCGGCACTCAGCCTGGTCGGGTTTCCGGCCGAGAAGCTGCCGCCGGAGGTTCTCGGCGAGATTCTTCGCGGTGCCGCCGAGAAAGCGAGTGAAGCCGGAATCGCGATCGTCGGCGGACACACGATTCAAACCGAGGAACCGATCTTCGGGCTGGCGGTGGTGGGGCGGGTCAATCCGCGCCGGCTCCTCACCAATGCGACCGCGCAGCCCGGCGATTTTTTGATCCTGACCAAGCCGCTCGGCATGGGAATCATCACGACGGCCGCGAAACGGGGCGAGGATTCAAAAGGGGCGATCGGCGACGCGATCGCGATCATGGCCATGCTCAATCGCGACGCGGCCGACGTCTTCGCGCAGGCCGGCGCCCACTCGCTCACCGACATCACGGGCTTTGGCCTGCTTGGCCACCTACGAAACATGGCCGAGGCGAGCAAGGTGTCGGCCGTCGTGTGGAAAGACCTCGTACCCATCCTGCCCGATGCGCGCCTCTACGTGAAAAACGGCATCGTGCCCGGTGGCACCCGTTCCAACGCACGCTTCCTCCTCGACTGGGTCGACACGGTGCCCGACATCACCGAAAACGACGAGCTCTTGCTGTGTGACGCCCAGACCTCGGGGGGCTTGCTCGCGGCGGTGCCGGGCGATATTGCGCCCTCCGTCGTTCATCAACTACATGAAAAGGGGGCGACGTGGGCCGCGCTGATTGGTTCGATCGAGCCCGGCGAGCCCGGCCGGATTCTCGTGCGATGCTCGCCGCAGTCCGGATAGCGATGAGGTTGTCGTACGGCGAACAAGCCGTGCTGGGCGCTGCCCCCTGATCCTGGGTGGATGTCATTCGATCGTTGTGAACCGAACGTGGATCGTCTTGAATCAACGGGGGTTTGCTGAGTGCGTGCCGTGCTGCAACGAGTATCACGGGCTTCCGTCGAGGTCGACAATGAATGCGTCGGCCGGATCGAACGGGGCTGGCTCGTGTTGCTGGGCGTCGCCGCGGGCGACACCGAAAACGACGCCGCATGGATCGCCGAGAAAGTGGTCCATCTGCGGGGATTCGAAGACGACGCCGGCAAGATGAACCGCGGTGTGCTCGATATCGCCGGCGGCGTCTTGGTTGTTAGCCAGTTCACACTTTTGGCCGACTGCCGCGGCGGACGGCGCCCCAGTTTTACCGACGCAGCCGATCCGGCTACCGCCGAACGGCTCTACTTGCTCTGTGCCGACCAGATTTTTCGTTCTGGTGTGGAGATGGCAAAAGGCGTTTTTCGGGCTACGATGCAAGTGAGCCTCGTCAACGATGGTCCCGTGACGTTCTTGCTCGATAGTCGTAAGTCGATGTGACTGGTTTTAAGATCGAACATACGTTCAAAATTGACCGAGTGCATTTCGGGCAAGGCCATTCATGAATACCGCTGGATCTCAACCCCCCTTGCTGATCGGCCTCGACGTTGGAACGCAAAGCCTGCGTGCCGCCGTGATCGATGCCCATGGGCGAACGGTCTCGTGCGGAGTCGCGCCGATCGAAACGGCGTATCCCCGGCCAACCTGGGCCGAACAACAACCGGCGCAATGGTGGTCGGCCGCGCGGGAAGCCGTTGCAACGGCCCTCTCGAACGGCGACGTTGGCCCCGAAAGAATCGCGGGCATCGGACTTGATTGTACTGCGTGCACCGTGGTCGCGTGCGACATGGCAGGGCAGCCGCTCCGGCCGGCCTTGCTCTGGATGGATCAGCGTGCTTATCGCGAGGCCGACGAGATCAGTGCGACAGGGCACCCGGTTTTGCGCTATGTGTCGGGACGGGTCTCACCCGAATGGATGCTGCCGAAAGCCTTGTGGCTCAAGCGTAACGAGCCCGAGATTTACGAACGAGCCAGCCGGGTGGTCGAGTGCACCGACTGGATGATGTTTCAGTTGACCGGCGAGTGGACCCTGTCGCTCAATCACGTCGCGGTGAAATGGAATTACGCACGGCCCGATGGCGGCTGGCCGACCGCGCTCTTGAACTCGGTAGGACTCGGCGACCTCCCTGGCAAGTGGCCCGCGAGAATCATCCCGCTGGGCAAAGGCGACGCGCGGTTGAGCCCGAAAGCCGCGAGCGAGCTCGGCCTGGCCGCCGGAACGCCGGTCGCACAGGGTGGCATCGACGCCTATCTCGGAATGCTCGGTCTCGGCGCGACCCAGGATGGCGACGTCGCCGTGATTGTCGGGTCGAGCACCTGCCATCTCGCCCAGTCGCGCGAGGGCGTTTTTGGCTCGGGCGCCGCCGGCTGCTATCCCGACGCCACGGCGCTCGGTCTCTACACGCTCGAAGCCGGCCAGACGGCCACGGGCTCGATTCTTGACTGGTATCGCCGCCACTTCGCGGGGAACCAGCTTGTCGAAGCGCGCGAGCGCGGAATCAACGTCTTCGCCGTGCTCGACGAGCAGGCCGCGGCGGTGCCGCCCGGGGCCGAGGGGCTCGTGGTACGCGACGACTGGCAGGGCAACCGATCGCCTTTCAAGAATCCCCAGGCGCACGGCGCGATCGCCGGTCTATCCCTGGCGCACGGACCGGGCCACGTCTTGCGCACCATTTATGAGGCGACCGCCTGCGGTACGCGGCATATCCTTGAAGACGCCGCGGCACATGGCCTCAAGGTCGAGCGCATCTTCGTCGGCGGTGGTGGGGCAAAATCGGCGCTATGGCTGCAAATTCACGCCGACATCCTCAAGAAGCCTGTGCACCTGGCGCGCGAAAGCGAGGCCTGCGCACTCGGGTCGGCGATGGCGGCCTCGGTCGCCGCGGGGATCTATCCCGATTTCGACCAGGCCGCACACGCGATGGTCTCGATCGAACGGCTCGTCGAGCCAGATCCCGCCAACGCCGATCTTTACGACGTCCATTTCGGTAAGTACGTCGACCTTTACGAGCGACTGAATAATCGCTGAGCCAGCCGCGCTCTCGCCGCATCGACATTAGCTCGCGTCAAGGCTGAGTGCGGGCTCTGGCGACTCGCATTGACGAATTCGGGTTTCGCGCTATCCTTGCGGCGCGGGTCCGGACCGGCCGCCGGTGCCGCGCTGGCCTCGCGGGCACGGTCGCTCGCGGGCAAATGCTCTGTTGATCGATCGCGCGGTATTTGGGTCTGAGATCGACGCCTGGACGGCTTCGCCGGTTGACTGGGTGCGAGAAAGGTGCAAATTCGATGGCCGTGCCGCAGCAGCAAATACCGTCAAGCCCGAGCACTGCCAAAACGGCAAACTCGTTCATCGCCACGGTTTATTTCCAGCAAGCCACGGCGATGCTCGACGGCAGGATGTACACCGAAGCCGAACATTACTTCCGCGAAGTCCTTCAAATATGGCCCGACCACGCGCCGACCTGGAACAACCTCGGCACGGCGTGCTGGCGCCAGAACCGCCTGCCTGAAGCGGAGGAGTGCCACCGCCGGGCGCTCGAACAAAATCCTCACGACCATGCGATCTTCAATAACCTCGGCAACGTGCTCTGGGAACGGGGCCAGCTCGACGAGGCCGCCGATTGCCTGCGCCAGGCCATCCGGCTCAAGCCCGACTCGGCCGAAGCGCTGCACAATTATGGCGTCACGCTTTGCGACCTCGGGGAATCAGAAGAGTCGTTGCGCGTGCTTCGCGAGTCGATCCGCCTGGCACCCGAGTCGCCCGATGCGCACGTCAACCTCGGCAACACGCTCGCCCGTACTGGCGATCTCGACGCCGCGATCGCCTGCTACGCCCACGCTCTGGAACTACGTCCCCATTTTCCCGAGGCCCGGCGCAACCGCGCTTACCTCTGGTTGATGCGGGGTGATTTCGCGCGAGGATGGCCCGAGTACGAATGGCGACTCGATTGCGCCAAGCAACACACCGTGCGGGTCGGCACCCCACGCTGGACTGGCGACGCCGTTCCCGACCAGACGATCCTGCTGGCGGCCGAGCAAGGTCTGGGTGACACGATTCAGTTCGTTCGGTTCGCGCAACTCGTCAAGTCGCGGGCCGCTCGGGTGATTGTTGCCTGCCACGAGCCCCTGATGCGGCTCGTCCGCGGTGCCCGGGCGTCGACCAGGTTGTCGACATCGGCTCGCCCTTGCCGCCGACCGACACTCATATCCACCTGATGAGCCTGCCGGCGGTCCTGGAGACCAACCTGGCGACCATTCCGGCCGCTCCCTATCTTTCGGTCGATGCCGCCGCGATGGCTCACGGGCGATCCATCGTCGCGCAAGCATTCGGCGATGATCTTCCCGACAGCGATCGTCGCAGCCCGGCTGGCACGCCACGCCCGATGACGATCGGTATAGCCTGGCAAGGCAGTCGCGCCAACACGCTCGATCGCACCCGTTCGTTCGCACTCGCCAACTTCGCGGCTCTCGCGAAGCTGCCGGGAGTGCGCCTGCTCAGCTTGCAGAAAGGGGACGGGACCGAGCAGCTCGGCGCGCTTGATGGCGCGTTCTCGGTCGCCGAGCTGACGGACCCCGACACCGGCGAAGACCGTCGCGATTTTTTCGATACGGCGGCCGTGATGAGTCAGCTCGATCTGGTGATCACGCCCGAGACGGCCGTCGCGCATCTGGCCGGCGCTCGGCGTGCCCGTATGGGTCGCCCTGTCGAGCTTTGGCGATTGGCGCTGGATGCTCGATCGCGCCGATAGCCCGTGGTACCCGAGCATGCGTTTATTCCGGCAATCGTCGCCCGGCGACTGGGACGGCGTTTTCCGGCGAATAGCCGAGGCGCTCGCTTCGTTTCAGGCGCCACCGAGATGACCGTCGCCGACGCACAGCGGCACTGCGTCGATTCGCGAAAACATGAGCAATTCACGACCCTTGAACCCTTTCGGGCTGTGTTTTCATGAGGTCGGCTCGCACCCGAAGACCCTCAGCCAGCGTGCCATTGTAGCGCACAACCACCTGGCTTTCGGCTGTCAAACCGCTGATGATCTCGGCGTCGGTGCCGTTATCCTGGCTGACCGTGACGGGCTGACGATGGACCTTTCCATCGCGAACGACGTACACGGTTCCCGCCCCTTGCGCGTTCTGCTCGATCACACAGGTTGACGGAACACGCAAGTTTTGCGAAGGAGCCTCGACAAGGATGGTCGCGGTTCCGTACATGCCATCGCGCAGGCGGTTATCGGGGTTGGGCAGATCGATCTCGGTGCGCATGAGTTTTTGCTCGTTCTCAATATTCGCGAACCGAGCGACCTTGCCCTGAAACAGTTGCTCCTTGAGTGCATCGACACGTAGCGTCGCCGGCTCACCACGCTCGACGAACGGCACGTCGAGATCCGGGACATAGATCACGACGCGCATCAAGGTCGTCTGGGCGACGGCCAGCAAAGGCACATTGCCGCCGTCGGCCGCAGAACGCACGAAGTCGCCATCGTGAAAACTGCGTAATGTGACAACGCCATCATAGGGCGAGATGATCCTGGTGTAGTCGACAAAAACCTGGGATCGCACCTCGACAGCTTTGGCGGCCTCGAGGTCGGATCTGGCGGCCTCGAGATCGGCCTGGGCCTGAACGACACGCGCGATTGTCGCGTTCAACTGGGCCTTGGCGGCCGTGACGCCCGCCCTGGCTTCGGCCTCGGCGGAAACCGCCGCGTCGTACTGTTTCTGCTCTTCATCCACAAGGCGCTGCTCGACCGCGTTGCGCTGGGCCAGTTCCTTGATGCGCGCGAGCGCCTCGGTGTGATAGACGCGATCCGCCGTGTAACGAACGACGCCCGCCTGCACGCGTTCGATCGCGGCCGCCGCAGCCTCGCGGTCGGCCTGTGTGGTCAAGACGTGCGCCTCGGCTTGCTTGATCTTACTCTGCATCTGGCCGACGGCCGCCCGCGCCTCGTCTCGCGCACGTGCGTACTCCGGCGCGTCGACCTGGGCCAGAACCTGACCCTTCTTGACTGAATCTCCAATATCGACGACCTGGTGCGCGAGATATCCCGACACCTTGGCATAAAGTTGAGCCCGGTTGAACGCTTGAACCTGCCCGGGCTGGACGACCGTTTTGCCAAGGCCCCCCCGGGTCGGCCGCACCACTTCGACACGGGGCGCGTTTTGATCTGAAGCCGACGCGTCAGTCGATGATGATGATTTTGCTCGCTCACTTTCGAGCGAGCGCTCGTGAACCCACCAGGCGCCGGCCGCGCAGGCGGCGACGACCGTCGCGACCACCACGAAACGCAGGATCGGGGCCGGTCGGGCGGTTTTGACAGAAGGCGGCGCCGGCGAGGCCGTTGGAGAAATTAGCGTTTGCTCATTCATATTGAACGTTCTTCCATCCCGTCGGTCAGTCATCGCTGAGTCGGTTGGTTCGTCTGTCGGTCGATCGTTGGCACGATATGCGGCCACTGACGCCGTGAGTCTTTCTTCAAGTCGTTTCTGATTCACTCGCAATCTCGGTCTCGCGGCTGGCTTCTCCCGGAGGCGCCGGTCGATCGTGAACCATCAGGGAATAGAGCATCGGCAGCAAGAACAGCGTCGCCGGCTCGCCAGCCAGAAGGCCGCCGAGGATCGTCCGCGCGAGCGGCGCATTGGCCTCGCTGCCGCGCTCCAGGGCGAGGGCCCCCGGAACCATCGCGCAAAACGCCGCAAGGGCCGTCATCGTGACCGGGCGAACGCGAATCGACGCGGCCTTCCGAATCGCGGCCGTCGGGCTCAAACCCTCCTCCCGGCGCAGCTCCTGGGCATAGTCGGTCATCAAGACCGTGTTGGAGACCTTGATTCCGACGATGAAAATCAGGCCGAGCACCGATTGAACGTTGACCGCCGTGCCTGTCGCCAGAAGCACGATCAAGATGCCGACGAGCGCAAAGGGAACCGTGAGCATGACCGTGAGAGGGACGATCCACGACCGGTCGAGCGCCACCATGACGAAGTAAATCAAGACCGCCGCGAGCGCCAGGCCGGTTCCCAGTTGCGTGAACGTCTCCTGCATCTTGCGATACTCGCCGCTGACGACGATTTTCGAGCCCGGGAGCGTCTTGCTCGAATCGTCCGGGTCGAACGGCAACCACGTCGACGCGTCGACTTGCTTTCCAAACGCGTTCAAGGCCAGAGTCACGTCGTCGGCCACGTGGCCCAGGTCGCGCCCGTGCACGCCCATCGTCACTTCCATCATCGGCTGGATATTCAAGTGGGTCACTTCGGTCGGCACGTTCGTCCGCTCGATACTCACCAGGTTGCTCAGCGGGACCGGCGTCGGCTGCCGAGGGCCCGTCACCGGGATGTTGAGCACCGTCTCAACCGACTTCATCGCCTCTTCGCGGTATTGCACCCCCACGTAATACTGATTCTTGTTCTTGGGGTCGATCCAGAAATTGTTCTTGTTGAATTGAATACTCGAATTGAGCGCCGAGACCACGTTGCGCATGACGTCTTCTTGCGTCAGCCCGATATCGGCCGCCTTCTTGCGGTCGACATTGATCATCAACTCGGGATAGTTGAGGCGCTGGATCACGCGCGCATCGACCACGCCATTGACGTTGGTGACGCGCTGCTGGATGGCGGCCGCGATGCGGTGCGTCGTCGCCGAATCCTTGCCCGTGACGCGCACGCTGATCGGTGTCGACTTGCCCTCGTTCATTGCCGCGTGGATCATCCCGCCGGCGTCAAAGGCAAACTCGAGGTCGTCGAAACGGTCATCGCGCGTCAGCTCGTCGCGCAGCCGGGCCACATAGTCCTGAGCCGATCGACTGCGTTCGGCCGTGAGCTGCACGCGAACAATCGCATCCATGGGTCCCGCGTTGGGCGTGAACGCGGCCGACCAGTCGGGCGTCACGCCAATCTCGGTGATGAATAACTCGAGATCGCTCGGCTTGATTTCTTTCCTGAGCACGGCTTCAATGGCCTCGAGCCGTTTCTCAGTTCTTTCGATGCGCGTGCCGCTGGGTGCTCGCACCGTCATCTCGAACGCGCCCGAATCGACATCCGGATAAAAATCACGACGCAGCACCGGGTAGATGAAAACAGCGAGCTCGCCAGGAGCACAACGGCAATGGCCACGACCGTCCGGCGGTGGCCGAGCAACCGATCGAGTATCCGAACATAGCCTCCAAAAAACCCGTCGATACCCGACTGCCACCCGCCCAGGCCCGCGAAAAGATACCCGGGCGGGGCCGCTTTGGTTCATCTTCAATCTTGAACGTGGCGCTCTCGCCCGCCCCGTTCCCGTTTCCCCCCTCGGCGGCGGGGTGAGACCCGTGCTCAGGATGGCCTCTTAACCATGCCGCGCAGCAGGCCGGCACCAGCGTACGAGAGAGCAAATAGGCGGCGATCATGCAAAATGTCACCGCGAGCGCCATCGGCATGAACAGGAACATGCCCAGGTCCGACGTCAGGGCAAGCGGCCATAACACCAGGAGCGTGCAGATGGTCGACACCGAGCTCCGGCAGCGCGACCTGGCTGGCCCCGAGGAATGCGGCCTCCTTGGCACTGGCACCCATCTGGAGATGCCGTTCCGTATTCTCGAGGCAAATCACCGCGCTGTCGACCATGGGTCCAATCGCCAGAGTGAGCCCCGCAAGGGTCATCACGTTCACGGTATTTCCAGTGAGACTCAGGAACATCAGCGACACCAAGACCGCCAGGGGCAAGGTCAGCCCGGCAATCGCCGTCATCTTCCATTGACCCAGGAACAGCAAAATCACCAGAACGCAGAACGCACCCCCCGTCACGCCTTCCTGCACCAGCCCCTTGATCGCCTGACGCACAAACACCGACTGATCCATGACCACTTTCAGATCGATATTCGGCCGCGAGACACGCTCGGCCATGTCGCCCACGGCGCCTTTGAGCGCATCGACCACGCGCAGCGTACTCGCGCCCAGTTGCCGGAAGACCGGGATATACACCTCGCGCCGCCCGTTGACGCGGACGATGTCCGTCTGGATAAACGCTGAATCCTCGGGCTTGGCGACATCGCCGAGATAAGCCGCATTTCCGGCGCGATCGCTCAGAGGAATGCCAGCCATGTCCGAGATGTCGCGGAACATCGAGTTGCTGTCGATCGCGAAGTCGGTCTCCCCCAGCTTGATATCGCCGGTCGGCAAGAACACGTTGTAATTGTCCATCGACTTCATCACGTCGAGCGGCGAAAGACCGCGTGCTTGCATTCGCTGTCGGTCGAGATAGAGCATCACCGCTCGAATCTTGCCACCGTAAACGACCGGGGCATTCGCGCCCTTGATCGCCATGATGAAGTTGCGGATCTCGTAACGGCCGACGTCATAGAGCACCGACTCGTTATTCGATGGGTCGGCGCTATCGACGGCCACCAGGCATGTCGGCGTCGTGCTCGTCGGGTCGAACGGCAAGACGACCGGCGGCAATGTGCCGGGTGGCAGCGTGGGGATTGACCCGAGCGCCAGCGAGTTGACCTGTGTCAACGCGCCATTCGGATCCACATCGTCCTCGAAGTAGTTCCGGACGATGCTGGCCCCGATGATCGACCGCGATTCTTGCCGCTTGGTTCCCGAGGCCTGCCCGACCCAGCGCTCCATCCGGTTGGTGATGTCGTTGGCAATCCCCTCGGCCGGCATCCCGGTATAGAAGGTCAACGTCTGAACGGCCGGGCTCGTGAAGACCGGCAAGATGTCGATCGGGATTCGGCGGATCGAGAGAATGCCGAGCACGGCAATCGTCAGCGCCAGCACAGTCACCGCGTGAGGGTTCTTGATCGAGCCCCGGATCAACGAGTTCATGCCGGCTCGCGCCCTTGATTACTAGTTTATAAGAAGTTGCCGACGAGGCAGTGAGTCTGCCTCATCTCTCAAACCTGAGTTCGGAATCGCCCGATCCGTCACCGACGAGGCGAAACATCATAAGCTCGTGATCTTACCAGCTCACACGGCCGGTGAGGATGACTTCGCCTTGTTGAACTAGCCCCAAAACAAGCGTAATATATTAGGCACCTTCTGTACAGTTCACAACAACACATGTCAAATGTGTAGACGTACCTTCTAAGTTCGAGGGCCTTCCGGCCCCGACATTCGGTCTCGATCTGTTTCGACTCATGCATCAGTCCCCTTTCTTTGCTCGGCGGCCTCGAGGGATCGGGGCATCCGGACCCCGACTTCAGTGGCTAATCCTTCAGCACAACCTGCACTCGTGGAGCCGCTCGACCAATCGCAGGAAGACGCCTTGCCACGGGTTCCAGGAGAGCATGCGGTAGATCAACCGGCGTCCGCCCCGCACGATCTGACAGGGCATCTCAATGAACGCCGCACGATACGTCGCGAACTCCATCCGCAAGAGGGTTCGCTTCTCAGTCGCGTGCTTCGCCTCGTGCCGCGGGGACACGGGGACCAGCAAGGCGCGTCCAGGCCTTCAGGGTCCAGGCCAAGCTGGCCATCACCATATAGCCCCAGTTGCTCAACAGGTTGTCGACCGGCGTCGTCAGTGCATGCACGCCTGTCTTGAGCTGGGCGATCAGGTTCTCTTGATCACAGCGGTCATTGGCCGAGAACACGACTTCCTCGGCCGACATCACCCGGTCATTGGTGATATAAAAGAAGTAGCGATACTCCTCGAAGAGCCGCATCTGCCCTTGGTCGATCCCCAGCCGCTTGCGGACGACGATCATCCGATAACTCTTCTTACAGGCAGCCGGCCGATAATTGAACTCGGCAACCATCTCCTCGAGCAGATGGATGGTCTTGAAGCCACGCTCTCGGACGATCGCCGGCTTGATTCGTTCGGGTTGCCGGCGGGGGGCCGTCTGGATCACGTATCGCGGCGGTCGTTCCAGGAAGCTGTACGCTTGGTCCGGCAACGCGTCGGCCTCGGCCTTGAGGCAGTCGTGGGCCGCATAGCCGAAGATGAAGCGGACGTTCCCCGCATCGTCCCAGGAATCGAGGTCAGCGGTCTCGGCGATGGTCGAGCCATCCCGTGGCAGGATCCGCTCGTCCCAGAGATCCAGGTCCTTGTTCTCGGCGATCTTGGTGTCGCCGCGGAGCAAGACCCTCTTGAAGCCGGCCCGGATGCACAGCGCCACGGCCTTGTTCAGGTATTCGCCGGCCCGCTCCTGCGATGGGCGATTGCCGCTGCGATTGAGCAGGAACAGCGGTTCGGCCGTATTGGCCAGCGAGACCAAGAGCACATGGTAGCCCCAGAGGCCGTTGTAGGCGATGTCCACTCCCTGCTTGCACTCGGCATCGGTCGCGACGATGGTGCCGTCGGCGTCGATGATCGCCTCGTTGAAAAACTCGTCCGGTTGCTGTCTCCAGACCCGCAGACGCGCTTCGTTGAAGGCGTTCATCAAGTCGAGGACATCGGCCTCGGAGCTGAAGCGGCGGCAGAAGTCGCCAGAGGTGGTCGGGTCGGGGATCCGTTGGGCCCCCAGAGCATCGAGATACACCTCGTCGTTGCGCAGCAGCTCGAGGTGTTCGAGGCGGCGGCCGCCGGCAAGGATGTTCAAGGCGATACTCAACACATGATCGGATTCGTGATAGGGGAGATGGCGTTTGAGCAGATGGAGGGTGTGATCGATCTCGTCGATCAGGCCGACCTTCTGGGCCAGCAGCAAAATGGCGCCGATCCCGCCGGCACTGAGACCGCGGACGCGATCGGCGTGTTCGTAGTGGATATTGGTCGCGGTCATCATCGGTATAGGCCGCTCGGGCCCCGGCGTGTTGTCGAGTCGGTTCTTGATTCGCCGTCGCGCTTCCTGGAAGAATCTCTTCTTGCGTGCCGCGTGTTTTTTTCGGAGAGTAGCGCTCACTCGAAAACCCCCTTGTCTTGGAATAGTGAGGATGTGTTCTTACCTCTATTATTCCAAAAACTCGCGGGGTTTTCGAGCTATTTCCCGGAAATCTTGCCGTTCGGGATATATATCACGCTTGGTTCAGGACTAGCCTAAGCAGGCCGCTGCCGAAAGTCGAGATATCAGTGAACTGCTGGGCTCCGACAAGCTTCGCATCAATGGCTTCCATCAGTTGTTCATCGCCAGTTGGCTTCATGTTCGCTTGGAGATGTCGCTACGTGCGCCGCCAATCCACTCCAGAATCATTCTGGGCATGCGGCCAGAATTCCTTGTCGTCTTCGATGGTGCCCGCGGTCGAGATATCGAAAAGGTTCATGGCTGGCCATCGGAGGCGACGATCGGAATGGATGGCATCTTGCCTGTTTGCGACGGACTCACGCCGGACTTCGAGCGAGTGCTCCAGAGCGTCACCAGGCCGTCGTGATCCGCCGCGGCCAGCATCGTACCGTCACGGCTGAAGATCACCTTGTTGACCCGCGCCTTGAAGTCGGTGAAATGGAGAAGCTCGTTATGCGTGGCGGTATCCCATAATCGCACTGTTTTGTCAGCGCTCGCGGATGCCAGCGTCGTACCGTCGGGCGACACGGCCAGAGAGAACATCAAGGAATCGTGCCCCGCGAAACGTCCGATGCACTCGTTCCGCGCGACGTCCCAGATCGCGATCTGTCCGGTCCTTTCAGCAAAGTAGAAACGCGAGCCATCGGCCGAGAATGTCACGGCCGTCGGCGGATCCGTCGCGGGGATCGATCGGCTCACCCCGGTCGCCACATCGGTCATCACAACGCGCGGATCTTCCCTGACTGTCGCCGCGGTACGACCGTCCGGGCTCACCGCGACGCCAAAAACCCGACCCCCTGTATCGACGACCGTGCGCAATCGACGCCCTGAAGCGAAGTCCCACATCCGTAATTTGGAATCGTCGCAACCGGAAATGA
Organism: uncultured Planctomycetota bacterium; assembly: GCA_963818265.1. GTDB lineage: Bacteria > Planctomycetota > Planctomycetia > Isosphaerales > Isosphaeraceae > CAWFRS01. The sequence continues at coordinate 846,137 of CAWFRS010000008.1, forward strand.
GAACTCGATCATGACAAAGGAGTGAAATCGCGCGAACGCGGCCGGCATGGCCGGTGAAGACCTGCTTCGGTCGGGCGGTGGCGACATCCCAGGCAACCAGTTCCTTGCCCCGCTCGAAGCTGCCGCTGAACAGGCTCTTGCCGTCAGAGGAGTAGTCGAGGGCCGTGACGAGCGACTCGTGGCCCACGAGCGTGGCACGCAACTCGCCGGTGGCTGTATCCCAGAGCCGGATCTTGTGATCGTCACCGCCGGAGGCGAGCGTGCGGCCGTCGGGCGCGAAGGCCAGGGCCCACGCTTCCTTGGGCGCGTGTCCTGTCATGACGAGCGAGCCGCGGGGAATCTCGCTGTTCCAGACGCGGACTGTCTGATCGCGGAAACCCGTCGCGATTGACCGTCCGTCCTTCAAGAACATCATCGCCGACGCGTTGGTCGTTCCCCCGACTTGCTGGGCCGCGATTGTCTGGCCAGATCCGAGGTCGACCACGTCGACGCGTTTATCGGGCTCGCGCCAGAACGCGACTAATCGTCCGTCCGCCGATAGTTCGGCGAAGCCGCCGATCGTCGTTCTCACAATCGCACCGCGGCTCAGTTCGCTGGGACAACGATCGGGAACGAGGATCCTTGCCAGGCGTTCGACACGCTCGGGCACGTCCGACGGCACGATCGTGTCAGGGCGGGCCAAGCCCGCGAGGACAACAACCGGACCCAGGGAACCTTGTTGAAATTTCGCGAGCAGTGCGCGGCTGCCCGTTCGGAAGACGCTGAACACTCCGTTGCCGTCGTCGAATACCGTCAACCTCATGTCGCGTGTGAAAGCGGCGCGTGGCGATCCCGACCGAATCCCGAAATCACGCCAGGTCAGCGACTCCGTCCCCTTTTCATTGTCAAGGATATCGACGACCAGCTTGAGGCGGCGATCGGCGACCGCTGGCGAATGTGGGCGACCGTCGTGAATCCATTCGACTTCGGCGTCACGCCCTGGCGATGCGTCCCCCGCGGACGGGCCTCGCAGGAAGGAAACTTGTTTCGCCCGAATCGCCGTCAAACGATGGTCGAAATGCTCAAAATAAAATGCGGCGATTCGATCATGACGAGCGTCGACTTCGAGAACGCTCCTGATCGCCCCTGATTCGAGATCGAACATGACCAGTTTCGAGAATAACGGATTGGTTGCGGCCAACCACTTACCGTTGGCGCTGAACACGAGATCAAATGCGCCCCTGGCAGGGCCGGTGAACCGCCTGAGACACGCCCGGTTTCCATGTCCCAGAGCCGGATCGCGCCGGTTTGATCGCTGCTGGCAATCGTCTGGCCGTCCAGCGATTGAGCCAGTGAGATGACCGGCGCGAAATGTTCCCCGCGAAAGACCTTGAGCCTCTGATTAACGAGACGCCGAACGTAGTTAGAGGCGAACATGTTTTTGATCGGCAAGCCGGCGTCGATCGCGGCCTCGTCGAGCAGGCGGCCGGCGAGGTCGCAATTGTCGTCGACCAGGGCTCGATGTGCGCGGGAGATCTTGCTATCGGCGAGTTGCTTGCGAAGTTGCGTTGTCGACTGGGCTTTTTCATCGAGAGCCCTTTCGAGGTCGGAATTGACCCGCGTGAGACGTTCGTTGATCTCTCGAATGTGATTGTTGGCACTTTGTAAAACGGCGTCATGCCAGAGAAGGCCGCTGATGGCCGCGACAATCGCCGCGAACACGGCCGTCGTCAGCGCGGCCGCGGCCGGGTGGCGACGCACCCACCTGGCGCTGCGCACCCAGAATGCCGGACGCCGAGCCTTGATCGACCGGCCTTCGAGGTAGGCGTCGAGATCGTCGGCAAGCTCGCGCGCTGGCATAACGATTCTCCGGGCGTTTCAACAGACACTTGAGACAGATCGTCTCGAGGTCGCGAGAAACCGCGCGACCAAGTTTGCGTGGCGAGATCGGCTCGGTCGCCACAACTTTGCGGAGAATTTCCAGCTCGTTACTTCCGGAAAACGGGGGCTGGCCACAGAGCGCCTGATAAAGGATCGCACCGAGCCCGTAGACGTCGGTCGCCGGTCCGATATCGTGCGGCCTGGCCTCGGCCTGCTCGGGCGCCATGTAAGGCGGCGAGCCGCACGCGGTTCGCGAACGCGTGTCGTCGCCATCGGCTTCGCGCAGTTTCGCCATGCCGAAGTCGCAGATGCGGGGTATCCACGTTTCGGGGTCGCTGCGCTCCCAGGCCCCGGGATCCGAAGCGTCGCCCTCCCGGTCACGTGTGCACAACATCACGTTGGCCGGCTTGAGATCGCGATGAAGAATCCCCCGCCCATGCGCATGCTCGATGGCACGCGCCAGCGCCGAAACAATCGTCGCCGCCCAGCGCTGCGGAATGCCGCGCGGGTGCAGTCGCAACCAGTGCTCGAGGCTCGGACCCGCGACGTAGGCCGATACGATATACCCGAGCGGACCGACCGCCCCGGCGTCAAGAAGCGGAATCACATTCGGATGATCAAGTCGCGAGGCCGCCTGCGCCTCGCGAAGAAATCGCCGCCAGCTTTCCGTCCCCGCGAGAAATTCGACCAGGGGCAGCTTGAGCGCCACCCGGCGCTTCAAAAGCGGATCGTCGGCCAGATAAACAACGCCAAAGCCCCCTCGACCAAGCTCGCGCACTACCGTGAAGCGGCCAAACCGCCGCGCAGCTTGCTCCGGGTCGACGTCGCGTCGCGGCCAGACCTGATCGAGTAAACCGATGATATCTTGTAATTCTGATTCCGTGTGGAGTTCCCGCGACGACTCGTCGCGCCCGTCGTGAGACGATCTTGTACCGCGGAACGGGTCAGACAGTTCTCGATCGACTCTCAAGAGAGGAGCGTCATCGCAGTTCATGGATAGGACCAAGCTCTTTCCTCAGCCGAGCAAGGGCCCGCGTCCAGACTTTGCGGGCCGCTTCGGCGCTGATCTTCAAGCGCTGGCCGATTTCTTCGAATGAACGCTGCTCGCGATGGTGCCAGATAACGACATCCCGATAATGGCCGGGCAACCGCGCCAGGCCCTCGAGCAAGGCCGTCTCCAGCTCGTGCAAGACCAGGTTGCGGCTGGGCGTCTCCGAGTACCCTGCATATTCCAGTTGCACTTCCGCCGAAATGGCCGTTTCGCGGTGTACCAATCGCTTGGCCGTCGCGACGTAGCGGCGGCGTTCCTGCGCCATCTTACGAATCAAGATCGTCTTGAGCCAGGTCCGCCATTCCGCCGCCGTACGTCCCCGAAAGTTTTGAACGTTCCGCTGCGCCAATAGAAAGGTTTCTTGCACCAGGTCCGACGGGTTCCCCTTGCATTTCAACACCGGCTCGATTCGCTCGTTGGCCACGAGCAACAGATAGTCGCGCACCGCGGAGAGTGCCCGGCCGAGGGCGTCGCGGTCGCCATAGCGCGCCGCGTCGATCCAGGTCTCGAGGTTGGCGAGAGACAGGTCGCTCCTGTTTCCATCTGGCAGATCGCCGACGGCGTTGCCGGCAAACTCTTCAGCCATAAACACTCCGGGCTCTGGTCGTCGAGGCGGCCTGATTATGCGAGCGTGTCGGCAAGACTGTCAAGTGCCGTGCATTTGATCGACGCCCGTCAAAGTGATATCGCCCTAAAGCCCGAGCCTCGATCGGGTTTCGACGCGTACGCGGGTTTTTTCACGCATCCGGCGGGAAAACGTTATTTCTTGAGAAATTCTGGAAAAGTGCGTCCAGTTTCGTGGTCGTTCGCATCTGGTGAGATAACGGAAGGGAATCCTTCACCTTGACGTAAGATGTTCAATCGTTCACGAAGGAGTCTGTGAACACATGGGTCCTCGCGCATTCTCGATGGCAGCAACCTGGTCGGCCGCGATCGCTCTGGCGATGTCCGCCTTCGCAAGCAACCCGGTTCTTGGCGATCAAATCACCGGAATTGTCTCATTCGGCGACAGTCTCTCGGATGTTGGAAACGACTATGCCGCAAGCAGCGGAACGCAACCGGCGCCGGCCGCCGATTATTACCAGGGGCGGTTTACCAACGGTGGCAACTGGCTGGATTACCTGGCCCATGACCTGGGCGCCGCGGCGCCCACGCCCTCGTTGAAAGGGGGGAGCGATTATGCCTTCGGCGGGGCGTCGACCGGTACCGGGACGACAACCTACGCGCCCGGCCAGGCCGTTCCCAACGTCACGTCGCAGGTCGAAATGTACCTGGGAAGCCACACGCCGACCGCCGGGCAGCTCTTCACGATCTGGGCCGGCGCCAATAATCTTCTGATCGGCAATCAGACCAATCCGACCGTCCCCGCCAATGACATTGGCAGCGCGATTTCGATGCTCGCCGCGGCGGGGGCCAAGCAGTTCCTGGTTCCGAACCTGCCATTGCTCGGCGAGATTCCCGCGTCGAGCGGGTTGACCGCTGCGCAGAGGCAGGGTCTTGACGCGTGGTCAGTCGGATTCAACCAGACCCTGGCGGCCGAGACGGCGGCCCTGCAAAAGAGCCTCGGCGTCCAGATCCACGTCGTCGACATCCAGACTCTTTTCCAGAATGTGCTCGCCAACCCAGCGAACTACGGCTTCACCAACGTGTCCGGGTCGGCGATCAACTCATCGCTCAATGGCAACGGCTACCTTTTCTGGGACGCCGAGCACCCGACGACGTCCACCGACGCGATCATCGCCGGTCTTGCCGCCCAGTCTGTACCGGAACCCTCCGCGTTCGCCGTCTTCGCCCTGGGAATCGGCGTGTTCGCCGCCTCGGCCAGACGGCGTGCGCAATCAAAGGGCGCGGTAGCCGGTCACTAACGGGATGAGATGTCGCACTCATTCAAAAAGGGTAGCCGCGCTTCGACGAGCGTTGGCCGACACGTCAGGCGCGCTACCTGTCTCATACGATCGTGGGAACCCTCATGTCCGCGCGAACGGAGCGGAATCCAACGCCGCGAAAATTGATGAGGCTGCCTTGGCGAACGAGCCGTTTAGTATGCGAAAGCTTCGATTTGGTTACCCGTCGACTTCGCAATTCGCGGAGGAAGTCGTATAATCTGGTGTCGATCGGCATTTCACTGTTCATCGTGCTATCGACGGGGGGATTCATCGCCATGGCAAGAGTCTCGAGAACGGCTGCCAGCGCGACAGACATGTTAAGGTCTGAACACAATCCAAAACGGCCAACGCCGTCTCCGGATCGAGTGCGGCGGGAATATGCCGGTAAGTATGTCGCCTGGGCACCAGACGGGGTCACGATCATCGCCGTTGCCAGCAGTTTCGCAGCGGCCGAACGAAAGGCCGCAAAAGCAGGTTATCCGATGGTAGCCGTCGCCAGGGTGCCCAAGGGTCGTACCATCAACTAGGCGGCTACGGGATCCTCGTCCGTGCGATTCCCCTATATCGAACGGGAAGTCGACGCCTTACCCGGAATTCCTGGGTCCGAGATCGAATGGGAACCGCAAATTCCCGTCTATGTCGGAGGAGTTGCCCGTCTTCAGATCATTCCGGGCCTGGTCGATACCGGCGCGTCTTTGACGCTCGTCCCAATGATCTATTTGAAAAGATTAGGCGTCTTGCCCGTGAGCAACATTCGCATACGGAGTGGCGATCGCTTATTCACTGTTCTGCTCGCTCATGTCGACCTCGAGCTGCGTAGCCCTCGAAAAGCCGACACATGGTCTGTCCTCATCGGCTTCAGTGCCGCCCACGAGCGAGCCCTTTGGGGACAATCAGGTTTCCTTGAACATTTCACGGCAACGTTCAATACACGACGGCATTTCCTCACTCTGAGTCCTAACTGGACGTTCCCAGCCAGGCGCTACGCTTTCGAGTGATGGCAACCCTTTCGTCGCTCGCGAGCACGACTTTCCCCAACTCGTCACGCGGCAGGATGGTCATCACCGCGCCGTCACCAGCTTCGAGCAAATCGTGAACGTAGCCGATGGCTAAGCCGGTAGACTATCGATAGAGCAAATGGCCGCATAATCGAGGCCACCACCATCGCACACCCCACTCAGTTCAGCACCGCCAGCGCCCGCGCGTCACGCCGTACTGGTTACTCGCCTTCAACTCGCGCCATAACGATTGCCCCGCCCGGACGCCCGCGAGCACCTCGCGATAAAGTTCGATGGTGCGCTCCACGCTCACCGATGAATCGTCGAGAAACTCGATCCGCATGAAGCGCACGCCGCGCTCCCGCAATCGCGAAAGATACTCGGCCGCCGTTTGCGGTACCGCGTTGTACAGCGTGTTCCGGCACCCGACGTCTGCCTTGAGCGGATGCTCTTTGCCAACCCGATCGCGCAGCTTCACGTTGTGCTCGTCGCACGGCCGCCCGCAATTCGTGGCATCCGTTCCGGGCGAGAGAAACGCGCAGAAAACACAGTGCTCCATGTGAAACATTGGAATCTGTTGATGGATAACGACTTCCAGCCACGCGGGAGGAGTCGTGTCGATCAAATGCAAGAGCTGGCCGACGTCGAGGTCGTACGATGCGGTGACCCGCTCGGCGCCGCGGGTTTTCAATAGCTCGACAGTCAATGCGTTGGCCGCGTTGAGCGAGAAATCGGCAACGCACGCGACCTTTTGGTGTGCGCAAAATTGCATCCCGCCGGCGTTGCGGACGAGAATTCCATCGGCGTCTTGTTTCGCCAGGTAGGCGAACAGGTTCGCCTCGCCGGGCTTCTCGATGCGCGGAGTCGCCAGGTAAATCCGGGCGCTCGTGCCGGCCTCGCGGACCGTTCTTACCGCGGCCGAATATTGCTTGATGTCTTGAAAATCCGCGTACAGAGTGCTCACGCCGCACCTCAGCGCGGCTTCGAGCTGGTCGACGCGGCGGCAGAGCACCGATAGCTCGACGGCCGCCGCCGCCGCCGTGGGAGTGCTCATGTCCTCACGCCGCTGTCGATTTCGTTCGGCGTTGATTGGTGCCAGCAGCTCCGTGAGAACGGGGGTCGGAGCGACCGCGGCGATTGGCACGGGCGACAGTTCGTCAAGGCGCGTCACCAGGTCTCGACGCAACTGATTGAGCAGGCTCATCGGCACCATCGGCGCCCCTTCGATCGTGGCGTCCAGCCGCGCGAGCCGGTAAACAGTACCGCCAAGACGGCCGAGCTGTTTCTCAAGAAGTGCGCGATCGGCGGCGCGCGTTTCGGCCGCGCCAAGCGCCGCACGCGATTCGACCGAGGCCCGGCGGCCCGTCGCCGTCGAGCCCGCGATCCTGAGCGGTTCTCCCACAATCGCGGTGACTTCAAGGCTCAGATCAACCTTGCGGGTCGATTCATTCTCGAACGATCGCCGCAGCCGCCGCGTCAGGTCGGGGTCGTCGGTCTTCCACACCTTCTGGCCAGGCTCGATCGAGCGCAAATCGATCGATTCACGGCCAAAACGGAGCTCAACGAGGTCCGACGTCGTGGCCGAGGTTGCCGCGGCGCGGTTCGACGGCTCTGACTTCGAGCCGAGCGGAATGACTTCATAAACCCGGCCCCCTTGCTCGGGCCGGCCGGTCGCCTCGTCGCCGTCGAAAACGAGGCCGTCCCCCGCCTTGACGGCCGCGGTCAACACCAAGCGCACGCCCGCGCCGCTACACGATTTCACCGAGCCGACGGGTATGCCGCGCTTCTTGGCGTAGTCGCCACGCACCAGGGCCTTGTGATCGGCGCCGTCGAGAAAGCCGTGCGAGAAGCCACGCGAGAATGAGAGCTGCATCTCCTCGACGTCGCGCGGCGAAAACTCCACCGGGCGGCCCGCCCAGGCGGCGTCGATCGCCTTGCGGTAGTGTTGCGTGATATTGGCGACGTATTCGGCCGTTTTCAGGCGTCCTTCAATTTTCAGGCTCGAGACGCCCAGCTTGATCAATTCGGAAACGAGGTCAAACGCCGCCAGATCCTGGGGGCTCAAGAGATACTGGATATTGTCGAGATCGACACGCGCCCCGTCACAGATGATCTCATAAGGCATGCGACACGCCTGGGCGCACTCGCCGCGGTTAGCCGAGCGGCCGCCAAGTGCCTCGCTGGTCAGGCATTGCCCCGAGTAGGCGACGCAGAGGGCTCCGTGCACGAACACTTCGACGGGAAAATCAATCGCCCGGCGAACCCGCCCGATTTCCGCCAGGGACAACTCGCGTGCCAGGATTACCCGCGTGCAGCCGAGCTCTCGGGCGAGGGCAACGCCTTCCTCGGACGTGATCGACATCTGCGTCGACGCGTGAATTTCCAGCCCCGGGGCCGTCGCGTGAATCAGCCGCGCAAGGCCGAGGTCCTGTACGATCACCGCATCGACGCCCGCCAGCGCCAGGTCGCGAATCGTCGACTCGAGGTCGCTCAGCTCACCCGGAAAAGCCAGGGTGTTGAGCGTGACATAACCGCGCACTCCGCGGCGGTGCAGGTGATCCATGACACCCGGCAGGTCGGAGCCGTCAAAATTATGGCGCGAATTCGCGCGTTATGCCGTTGCAATCCGAAATAAACCGCGTCGGCGCCATTCTCGACGGCCGCAACCAGGCACGTGCGGTCACCGGCGGGCGCAGAAGCTCGGGCTTCCCCCGTAACGCACGAGGCTGCGACGCGCTGGCTGCCGCCACGATCGCCCGATCGGTCGCCGCGCCGAACTCTCCATCAACCATGAAACCGTGAGACATCGATCCGCTTTCAATGAGTCGCTGGTCACGACGGGGTCGCTCCCCGTCGCCATTCATTGAATTTTAGCGGAAAATCGGTCCGTTGACATCCCGCACGCTGCGCACTTGCCCCCCTGCACCACGCCAGAATGCGATGTGGTCGATCGGAAGGCTGCGAAAAGGCACGGTCTTCCCGGCCCCCGGCGGCCGGTCAGGACAGCCGGTTCAGACAATCCGCCCTCGGCCGCGGCCCATGATCACGCTCACCACGAATAACACCAGAAACACCAGCAGAAGCACCCGCGCGATATACGAAAAATCTCCCGCGAGATTCCCAAAACCAAACAAGCCGGCAAGAAGTGCCAGCACCGCGAAAACAATCGCCCAGCGCAGCATGGGATGATCCGCCTCTTTGTCATTAGTGAGTAAAGTAACCAGCATCAATCAACGGCCGCCGCCGGTCCCCCGCGTTTTGAGTCGCACGGAGCACATCAGGCGGCCGAGCAACCACCAGGCTGCTCTGATGTCACTTTCCGGAATCCTCGATCTTCTTGCCGGCATCCTGAACTTTCTCGCCGACCGTCTGGACCGTTTCGCTGGCTTTCTCAGCGACGGCGTCGGTCGCGTTCTTGGCCTTGGCGGCGCCTTCATCAATCGCGTCTTTCACTCTATCTTTCACGTCGGTCATGGCTTTCGTCCTCTTTGATGATGTTCAAACGGTTTATATGGTCAGCCACGATATGCGTTAACCATTGAAATAGAAAACTGCAATTCTGATGCCAATACGTTGGGGACCGAGACGTGGATGCGTGGGCGGGGCCAACCGACAATCACGAGAGGCGGTGCTCGGCGTGCGCGCCTCGGTGAAAACCGATGCGGGAGCCGAAGCGAGGTGCCGCATTGCGTCCGAGCCGAAGTGAGAAAGCGCGACGTGGCCGCGCGATCAGCCGATCGAGAAGCTGGTCAGTCCTCGCACCTGGCGATCGTTGGCCTGGGTCACTTGCAGGGTCTCCCTGCCCCCCTTGCCAAATGTCACTCCGTTATAGAACGTGTGCGTACCTTGGTCGGCTGGCGTGAACGTATAAACCTGCGGCGCGAATGTCGCCAGGCCAGGCGACTGCAACGAGGGTGCGAGTGTGTTGAGATCCACATAGGTTTGCGGCGGAAAAATCGTCCAGGAATCGGTCGGACTGGAGAAGACCACCGTGCCGGTGTAGTTCGTGATCGGTTGGTGATTGCTATTGAGTGCCGTGACGACGAAGCTCGCGGGCTTGTTGAGTCGGCTGTGCCTGACGAGCGGGGTAACCCGAAACGAGGTCGCCGCCGCCGGAACGATTGTCAGGTCAACGGGTGGCGACGTGCTCACGGCGAACTGGTTGGTGGTCGAGAGATAAACGGCCTCGACCTGGTAAGTCCCCACTTTCTTGAGCGCGAAGGACTGGAAATCGAGCTGGCTGTTGAAAAGGCCCAGACGCATCACGCCGAGTACAACCGGATGCTTGCCGACGGTCGTGAACTCGACGATGCCATTGGCCAGATCGGAGCTGCTGTTCTTGACCGTGACCTCGAATTGAACGGGCTGGCCAGACTGGATCGTGCCCGACTGAAGTTGCAGCGTGGTCTGCGTGGGCGAGTTCACGCTCGCCGGCGTGATGCTGATGGACGTAGGCACCGACGTGCTGCTGGCAAACGCGTTGTCCGTCGTCGAGTAGTAGGCTTCGACCTGGTAGGAGCCGGCATTCTTGAGCATCTGCGTTGAGATTTCGGCCTCGCCGTCTGAATCAAGCTGTTGCGTGCCCAGGATCAAAGGATTCGCCGAGACCGTCAGAAATTCGACGCTTCCGTCCTTCACAGGATCTCCCGTGCTGGCATTCTTGACACTGGCGGTGAGCGGAATGGACTGACCCGTTTCGGCCGTCGTGATCTGCGTTTTCAAGGTTGTCATCGTGGCGACATCGACGGGCTGAGTCGTGGCGGCGGCCGACGCGGCGGTGGCGCTGAGCACCGTTCGTCCCTCGAGCGGCTCGAGTGCCAGGCACAGGCGCCGGGCGGCGGTGGCGCGACTCCCGACCCCAAAGGCGCGCGAAATTCGGCATCGCATCCTCATTGGCTGACATCGGCCCACCGGCGGGAACAACAAAACCGGCCGACTGTTCGGAAATTCGCCCGGAAAGGGCGCGCAACGAACCAATTGCAGACAGGTGGCCGTTATCTTAATGACCGGCGCGATCCTGTCAAGGTCGACGGCCGCCGATTCAGCCGCCGCGACTCCTCGAGCGAATTCATCCTTGTTTCTCCGGCCAAGAATGGCTCCAAGACCCGCTGAGGGCGCGTCCGCAAGACGACGGGCGTCCCGGCAGGCGCTGACAGGAAAAACGAGGTCCACCCGGATCGGGCTGCCGTTCCGACGAAAAAAGACAGGGATTTGCCGCGCAGCGGCGAACCCGCTGTCAACATCGTGTGTCTCCCGATGTAAGGAGCCAAGAAATGAACACCATCGAATTAGCCACGAAATTCGAGCGCATCGGAGCCAGGGTCAAGATGGCTGACCGCCCCTCTCGGCGGTCGCGGGTACCGATGGGAACAGTCTCGCTAGACGTCCGCGCTGACGGTCATGGCGAGTTTTTCGAGGTCGTCGCGCCGCAAGGCGATGCGTCACCCGAGGTCGCCGTACTCGACGTTCAACCCTCTGATCGCCATCTGCTGCTCCTGGTGCGCGAGGGGCGCGAGAAGCACAAGTTCCTCTGTGGTCACGATGAACGGCACTGGTTCGTCGCCGCGGTGCCCGAGAGTGCCCCGGTCGGCACGGTCCGGCAGGCAAAGGAGGCGCTCAAGCCGCTCGCCGTCCGGCTGGCACAGGCGAATCAAGGTCTAGGCGTCAAGGCGCGCAACCGCCGTAAGAACGCAGCGTATCAGCGCCAGGGCGAATGGTTCTTCCTGCCCGAGCCTGGCTTTGAGGTCGACAACACACTCGTCCTGCGCAACGAGCCGCTCCGCCGGGACAATGGTGGCAAGCCCCACTGGTGCGAGTCTTGCTATCGAACAGGCGGCGAGACCGTGTACGTTTGCAGCCGCCTCTCCGACGCGGTGACGCCGGACGTTTATCGCAGCATCCTCGCTGGCAATCCCAGGGCCCGATCGTGGAACTGGCAGGTCATGCGGCGCAATCCGGGCGTGTACGTCCGAGGGGCAGTACGCCATGCCGACCACAAGACGATCGTGTTACACGGCTGGCACCGGGTGTTGATGAACACCGAAGGCGAATCGAAGGCGCTGCGGAACGTGGCGTTCCTGGACTGAGAGTCTGCCGCGATAGGGGAGGGGACGCCCTGGCGAGCCACCGGGGCACTCGGCTCGCGGGAACGCTAGCCCAGGCCCGGTGAAACGTTGGTCTTGAATCGACTTCCGAACGCATTGAGAGTAGGCCGACTCTGTTACGCGGCTTCTTGTTGGAATTCCGCCTTCAGGCGAAATCTTCCGCTCGCGCGCCGCCTGGCGGCGGAACTCCAGCATGCAACCGTTGGAGTTCTGGCTTTAGCCGGTCCGCTCTGGCTGATCTCGCAAGAAGCCGCCTGAAAGGCGGAACTCCAACAAAGGCCTGGCGTTCTTGGGTGCCGCGTGGTTCGTCAATGAAAACGGGATGAACGCGAAAGCGGCGCAAGCCCAACCTCTCACGACGCCACGCTCGCCCTCCCGGGTCGTTTCGCAAGGCCGTGGCCCTGGCCCGTCACCGCGGCACTCGGACTCGCGGGAACGCTCGCCCTCCCGGGTCGTTTCGTAAGGCCGCGGCCGCGGGCTGTCGCCGAGGCACTCGGCTCGCGGGACGCTGGCCGCTGTCACACTTCTCCCGCTCTCCCAGCTGATGCCTCACCCGACGTCGTGCAATCCCGGGCAAATGAAACAGCCCACGCGGGCCCGTCGCGATGTCAATCGCGACCTGACGGGAACGTCCGAAAATCTCCTGCGGCGATCCTACGATTGCTGGCGGGTCGCACCAGACGGGTCGGGGGTGCGGCGAGTGCCAACCGGGCCGTCGCATCGATTTGAAAGCCGCGCCGCGGCGGGCATGCGGGTTGCGTGAGGTTTGACCGTTCGCGGAAGATGCGGGCAGGGCATTTTTCGCTTCCCGCGGCTTTCTCGACCACGGACCCCGGCTTCCAGGGCGGGTGTGTTGCCCGACAGCGGGCGGCGCGGGGCGTGAGGACGAACGTGCAAAAAGGAGAAGTTATGCTCTTGAAGAGATACTTACACGCTTTGTTCGCGGCATCGACGTTCGGATTCTGTCTGCTGGTGGCCGGGTGCGGCGACAACACGGCGACGGAAGGTGGCGGCATGGGCGGGACCGGCGCGGGATCACGCACGGGAACTGGCGTAACGGGAACGTCCAACACGGCGACCGGGACGGGTAACATGGGCGCCGGCAGCGGCACCTCGGGCACCGGTAGCAGTAGCCTGGGATCGGGCAGCGGCAGCGGCACGTCGGGCTCAGCCAGCGGCGCTCCGGGCTCGGCCAGCGGCCATACGGGCTCGGCCAGTGACACCACGGGCACGGGCACTGGTAGCCGGTCTAGCGGAGCCCCGGGCCCTGGCGTGGGGACCGGCAGCAGCACAACCAACTCGTCTGGCGCCGGTAGCACTGACAGGGCCGGCAAGGCCAGCGGAGCCGGCACGCCCTGATCGGCTCGATCGAGCATCTTGAGGGTCTGTTCCGGAAGTCCGGATCCGGGCGAGTGGGGAGGCGTCAGCCCCCTGTCTTCTCGGGCTCCGGACACGGGGCTGACGCCCCCCGCTCGCCTTTACGGAACAGACTCTGAGAGAGGCCGGGCGAGACCAGATCGCGTCGGCCTCTTCAGGTCAGGTGGGTCTTGCTCACGCGAATCTAGCTTACGCTCAGCGGGCGACGCCTACCCTCCACGCGCTGATGCCCAGATCTCTCCCTGGGCATCATGCGCGGCTTGCGTCGCCTCACCCTCTTGGTGATAACCAGGCTGCCGCGCCCGGGCTCCACGCCCGGGCCGGCTAAAACTCGTCGCGCTTTCAGACTTTATCACGACGTCGCCGGGATGACGTTCGTGTCGGTCGTATACTGGAACTTCTTGATGGTCACCTCTTCCTTGAAATTGGCGGGGAGATCGGGGCTCTGCGGCTGTCGCCACAGGTTCAAGTGAAGGGTTTGCTGGTCTGAATTCGGAATCAGCGGGTTCTGGCCGGCTGCCGGATCGCTCCCGCCCGAGGTGGTCCAGGTGATGTTGGGCGTCAGTCCTTTCACTTCGTTCAGGTTGTGAACGCCGTAATACTCGTTGAAGGTGACTGGCTGGTTTGCTCCCTTCCAGACCATCGTGAGCGTGATATCGGCTTTGTTTTCCATCGTGAAGCGATTCACATTCACGTTGTCGTAAAGCGAGTTGATTCCTGGCGAATGCGTGTACGGCTGAAGGGTAAACTGGCCGTTCGTCGTCCCCTTACCGATCCAGCCGTTCGGAGGAGTGCCAAAGCGGCTGGCCTCGATCATGTCAAGCTCGCGGTGCGAGTTGATCTGGCTATTATCTTCGTTCTTCTGGTAAGTGAAGGCGCCGAAGACGACCGTCTCGTTACTGGCCAGCTTGTCGAAACCCCCCTTGGTGTTCGCGGCGACCAGGTACGTGCCGAAGCCGGGATTGAACGGGCGCCCACCCTTGCCCACAAGGTCGATCTCGGACGATGACATCGCCGTGTAATCTTTTCCGGGGGCCTTGATCGTCGCTGTCTTGAGTTCCAGATGCAGGCCGCTCGCATTGCCAGTCGCATTCTGCGGAGCCCATTGCTGGCCGCTGCTATACCAGCCCGCACCCGCGAGGTTGTTTCGATATTCGTTCGACCACTCGTAACCGTCGAACTTGAACGTCGACATCAGGCAGCGCTCTTCCAGTTGCGAGACCCCAACTGCCGCAGTCGGCCGGCCGCCGGCCCGCCGCGAACGTGCCCAACTGTTGAAACGCGATCGAAGGTTTAGTCCGCAGAGCCGCTTGGCAGGTAACATCACATCTCCTGGGACGGAAGTTTCGTCAGACAGCGCGCGCCCGAATCGTACATATGACAAAGTTATCTCTTCTGCTGCAATTAGCAAGTCCCATACAATTTACCACGACGGTTCACCAGGCGGAGTGAGTTGATGACTGCCGAGTCTCGCGCCACGACTTGCCAGTGGCTGATGTCAGTGAGTAAGAGTTAAAAGGCAGCGTGCCTGAAACGGCCTGTGCCGTTGGTGCTTGCTGGGGTGGAACGTTTTCATGCTGCGCGCCAGGGCAGAATGAGAAACAGCTCTGGGCGCGGTTCGTCCTCGGCTGCGTGCGGTTCGGTCGGTATGATCAGATGAGTCCGCGGAGGTTTTTTCGGTGGACCGCGTGGTGGCTCGCACGGATGGAAATCGCACGGTCAGGTATGCGGAGTCAATCGAGATGGCAGGTGTCAAACAAAACGGCGGCGCCGGAGAAGACGCCGAGTCCAAGGCGCTCAATCGCCGTGAGCTAGCGTTACTTTTGACTCTGGCGTCGGTCCAGTTCACGAACATCGTCGACTTCATGGTCGTGATGCCGCTCGGACCGCAGTTGATGCGAAAACTGGAGATCGACGCCGCGAAGTTCGGATGGATCGTCGCGTCGTACACGATCGCCGCCGGAGTGGCGGGCTTGCTGGCCTCGTCAATCATGGACCGATTCGGCCGCAAGACGGCGTTCCTGACCCTTTACGCGGGCTTCTTGCTGGGTACGCTTTTTTGCGGGCTGGCCGATGGCTATCTGGCCTTGCTGGTCGCCCGGCTGCTCACCGGAGCTTTTGGAGGGATCATCGGCGGTTTGGCGCTGGCGATCATCGGCGACGTGTTCCCGGAAGAGCGCCGCGGGCGTGCGACGGGAATCTTGATGTCGGCATTCGCGGCCGCGTCCGTCGTCGGCGTGCCGACCGGCATCTACGTGGGAGCCAATGACTGGCACATCCCGTTCTTGCTGCTCGCTGCGCTCGGGGTGCCGGTGTTCATCGTGGCCCTGCGCGTCCTGCCGCCGCTGCGCGAACACCTCCATCAGGCCGCTCATTCGCACCCGGTGCGCCAGATCGTCGAGACATTCAGCCACGCGAATCACTTGCGGTCCTTCGCGCTGACGGTGGCCGTGATGCTCGGGAGCTTCTCGGTCATTCCCTATATCAGCCTCTCACTGGTGAAGAACGTCGGCGTCGACGAGAAGGTCGGGTTGCCGTGGGTCTTCGTCACCGGCGGCATACTGACGTTGATTGGTGCGCCGGTGATCGGCCGCCTGGCTGACCGCCATGGAAAGCTGCTCGTCTACCGCGTCGTCGCGACGATCTCGATCGGTCTGATGCTCGTCGTCACGAGTCTGCCGCGCGTCCCTCTGTGGGCGGCCGTGGGGCTCGTTGGCCTGTTCATGCTCAGTAACGCCGGACGCATGGTGGCCGCTCTGACCATGATCACCGGAAGTGTCGAGCGCCGGCTGCGCGGCGGCTTCATGAGCGCGAATTCGGCCGTCCAGCACCTGTCTTCGGGCGTGGGGGCGTTCATCGGCGGCCAGATGCTGGCCGAGGTCAATGGCGCGCTCGAGCACTTCCAACGCGTCGGACTGTTCGCGAGCGCGGCCACCGTGCTCAGTCTCTGGTTGGCAGGCCGCGTGCAGCCAGCTCGCGAGCCCGACGCGGGTGCGCAAGCGACTTCGGAAAGTGGCACGTTCCTTCCCGCGGAGCTGACGGAATCGACGCTCGATTATCCGGCTGACGCAATGACCAGCGAGCTGCTTTGATGCACGCGGCCCGCGCCAGAGTCTCACATTCCACCGGTCGTCAATCTTCAATGATTTTCGACTTGCCAGGTTGATCGCGTCTGGAGATAGTACGGGCAATTCCGTCGTCTCCGGCTCCCGGAAAGGATTCCGGCCATGCTTCCGCGCCTCGCCTCACGCGCCCGATGATCGCCGCTCTGCTCGCGATCGTTGCGTCGCGAGGCCACGCCGCGGAGGTGAGTTATTCCCCCAAGCTCAGGGTTTCGATCGTTGCACGAAGAGCCAGCAGTGCGCGCGATCGTGCGTCGGAAGTCGTCCAGAAGTCGCCTCATTTCGTGCTGTGGGACGCTGAAAAGAAGATCGTGCCGAACGACCCCGGCCACATGTTCATCGTCGAGAAAACCCAGGGGAATCGCTGGCTCCTGGCCGATCTCAACGAGGGCCTGCGCGGCTGGGTGCTCGCGCCGACGGTGGTACCCCTTGGCGAGGCGGAAGAATACTTCACCCAGCAGCTCGAGGCCAAGCCCAGGGACGCCTTTTCCTACCTCATGAGAGGCACCGTTCGCCACGAGAATGGGGACCTCAACCGCGCCATTGCCGACGTCGACGCGGCGCTCAAGATCGATGCGCGTTGTGTACCGGCCTTGCTGGCGCGGGCCTGCTTCCGGCAGTGGGAAAACCGCCTCGACGATGCCGTTGCCGACGCCAGCCGCGCGATCGAGATCAACCCGCGCAACGCCAGCGCCTTTGTCGAGCGTGGCGTGTTCGAATATGGCCGCAAGCAATATGACAGGGCGATGAACGATTTTCAGGCCGCCATCGATCTGGGATCGCGGGCGGCCGTGATTTATATCGCGCGCGGGATGATCTTTCTGAGCAAGCAAGATCCGGGCAAGGCGACGCCCGAACTGACGAAGGCCCAGGCGCTCGACCCGAGGCATCCCGACGTGTATGCGGCGATCGCCTCGATGTTTCTCATGCAGGGGAAGACCGAATACGCGCTCAACGTTTTCGACCAGGCGATCGAGATCGACCCCCAGTGCGCCGACTCGCACGGCAACCGAGCAGTAATTCTCCTGGCGCTTGAAAAATACGAGAAAGCGCTCGACGACCTCGACGACGTTCTCAAGTATGAGCCGAATTCAATGCGCAGCGCTGACCGAGCGAGCGCGGATCTTGACGACGTGCCCCGACGCGAAGATTCGCAGCGGCGCGCAGGCCGTGATCTCGGCCACGCGCGCCTGCGAGCTGACCGAGTGGAAAGACGCGCACACTCTGGCAGTCCTGGCCGCCGCCGCCGCGGAGGCCGCTGATTTCGCCAGCGCGGTCAGGTGGCAGACCCAGGCGATCGACTTGCTCGCGGCAAAGAGTCCCGAAAAACCGGAATTTGCCCACGCGCTCGACCGCTACAAATCGGGCAAACCCATTCGCCGGTTGACCTTGATCGAGGAGATCGGCATTCCGCTGATCGCTCGCGGCGACAAGAAGGCCGATTGAGCGCCCTGGCGAGCCCGGCCCCCCGGTCTCTGGCACATGGAAATAGAAAGGGATGGATTGATGTCGCAGACGAGTCGATGGCCGTTCATGATGCTCCTGGTTGTGGCCGCACTTGCCTCTGCGCCGGTGCGTGGCGCCGATTTGCCCAATGGCGTCAAACTGCAGCCGTTTATCCGACCCAGGAAGGCCAGCAGCACGCACGATCGCGCCTATGAATACGTTCAGAGGACGGCCGACTTCGCGCTGAGCGACGGCACCACGAAGGTGATCCCCAGCGGGGTCGGATTTATCTGTTTACTCGAGCGCACCGAGGGAGAGAAGTTGCTGGTTGCGATTCGCAGCCAGGGTCTTCGCGGCTGGGCGACGGCCAGCTCGCTCATTCCGCTCAATCACGCCGAGGCGTACTTCACGAAACAGATTCAGGCCAACCCGCATGATCCGTTCGCGTTCTTGATGCGCGGCATGGTGCGCTATGAGAACGACGATCTCGACCATGCCTTCGCCGACGTCGATGAAGCCCTGCGTATTGACCCGCGCCATGTTGCCGCGCTGGTCGAGCGCGCGTACCTCTGGCAGAGCCGCAACCGGCTGGACCTCGCCCTTGCCGACATCGACAGGGCGATCCAGCTCGATTCGCGGAACTCGTATGCCTATGTCGAACGGGGTGTCTTCCGGTTCAGCATGAAGGAATACGGCAAGGCGATTCGCGATTTCGAAGTGGCGATCCGCCTGGGTTCGCGCACGGCGGTCGTGCATCTGTGTAAGGGGATGATTCATCTCGAGCGCGGCGAGCCCGAGCCCGCGATCGCCGAGTTCAACATCGCGATACGCACTGATCCACGCCGCCTCGATGCCTATATCGGGCTGGCGACGGTTTACTCGCTCCGCTCTGATGCGCAAGGCTCTCGAGGTGTTCGAGCGTGCGATCCAGGTCGACCCCCAGAATCCTGACGCGCATGAAGCGCGGCGGTGTACTTCCTGTCGCACGGCAACAGCGACAAGGCGCTCGATGATCTGAATGAAGCGATTCGCCTCGATCCGACGGGTGCGAGCCGCCTGCGCGTTCGCGCCCGCGTCTGGTACGAAAAAAACGATTTCGAGAGAGCGCTCGCCGACCTGACGACCGCGTGCCGGCTCGATCCCCACGACGTTGAATCGCACCAGGGACGCGCATGGATCATGGCGACTTGCCCCGACGCCCGGTTTCGCAACGGGAAGGAAGGCGTCGTCTCCGCGACACGCGCATGTGAGCTCACCGGCTGGAAAGTGGCGCACGCCCTGACCACCCTGGCGGCTGCCTATTCCGAGGCCGGCGAGTTCGCCCAGGCGGCCGACTGGCAAGAAAAGGCCCTGGCGCTCACAAGCGACAAGTCGGCCGTAGAGCACGAATATCGACGGCTGCTGGCGCGCTATCAGGCGAAAAAGCCCTATCGCCGCATGAGCATGCTGGAGGAGGCTCGGCAAGCCGGC
Source organism: uncultured Planctomycetota bacterium (assembly GCA_963818265.1). GTDB lineage: Bacteria > Planctomycetota > Planctomycetia > Isosphaerales > Isosphaeraceae > CAWFRS01. The sequence goes on from CAWFRS010000008.1 coordinate 865,451, forward strand.
ATCACGCACGGCGGCGAAGACGCCTTGAACACGCAACCGGCCGCCGTGTTGGTCGCTCTCGCCGGCCCCAATTGACCAGATCCGCCGGCGTTGCCGCCATGCTTCGGCGAAAATCGAGCACACGGGTGCGCTCTCTCGACGGCTGGCGCGCGTCACTCTGTCAAATCAGCTCTCGGATCGGCTGATGTTCATCGAGAAGTTGCATGGGCCGGCCGCCGCGATCGGCCACCACGGACGTGGAATCGATCCCCAGGTTGTGATAGAGCGTGGCGAACACGTTCTGGAACGACACCGGTCGGTCCTTGACGTAGGCCCCGATCCTGTCGGTTGATCCGATCACCTGGCCGGTCCGCATGCCGCCGCCGGCGAGCAGCGCGAAATTGACGGCCGGCCAGTGATCGCGGCCGGCATTCTTGTTCACCTTGGGCGTGCGGCCAAACTCGCCCCACACGATGACCGACACGTCCTTGTCGAGACCACGGGTATGCAGATCCGTGACGAGCGCGGATAGCGCCATGTCGAGCTTGGGGATGCGATCGCGGTTCGTCCGGAAGTTGTCGGTGTGCGTATCCCAGCGCCCGAACGCGATCGTCACCACCCGGGCCCCTGCCTCGACGAGCCTCCGCGCCATCAGGAAATGGTCCATGCAGCAAGGCGGCCCGTCTTGCTCATTCTCCATGTCGCCGATGCCATAAGCGGCACGCAGCCGGTGATCTTCGTTGCTCAGATCGAGGGCATCAAAGACCCTGCGCGACGACAGGACTTCAAACGCCCGCTGAGCGTAGTTATCCATGCCGAGCAGGGCGTCGTCGTGCTGGAGCCTGCGGCTGAGATTATCGAGCTGACCGAGCAGCGATCGGCGCCCCGCCAGGCGCTCGGGTGCCGTGGCCCGATCGTCGAGGCTCCATCCGGCACTGGCACCGCGGGGTGGCGGCGCGTCTCCCCTGCCTTTTGCCTCTGACCGGAACGGAGTGAACGGGGCATGGGCGAGCCCGAGGTACCCGGGATTGCCCGGGTCGCCCCACCGCGGCTCGCCCGTGCGCGGCGAGAGACCGATGAATGGGGGCACATCCGGATGCACCGGACCCTCGAGCTGCGAGACGATCGATCCCAGGCTCGGCCGGCCCCCCTGTACCTTGCTGAGCATGTCACTATAACCGGTGAGACACTGGCCCGCGGAGTGATCGCCGCCCGCGCCGACCACCGATCGAATCAGCGCGAACTTGTCCATCATCCTCGCCAGCCGGGGCATATGCTCGCAGATATCAAGCCCCGGTACGCTGGTCGGGATCGGCCGGTACTCGCCTCGAATGCCCTCTGGCGCGTCGGGCTTCATATCAAACATATCTTGATGAGGCGGGCCGCCCGCGAGAAAAATCATGATGATCGCTTTATGCGATCGCTTGATGCCTGCCTCCGACTCGGCGCGCAAGATCTGCGGCAATGCCATGCCGCCCAGCGCGAGACCGCCGACCCTGAGGAAGTCGCGACGCTTGATGCCGTCGCAGTAACCCGAGTGAGCCCGACCGGCAATTGTAAACATGTGGTCATCCCCCTCGGGCGTCGAGTGTGGCCGCTAAGCTGTTCTAACGTCGTTGTCAAACACAATTTATCGAGCGGCGCAGAACGAACGCAGGGCGGTTGAGCCTTTGTCGTGGATACCTGTTTCTCGGCACGACCTTCATCTAATATACGTATCGACTGGCGAGACGGTTGTTCTGTGGTTTCCTTGCAACAGAATTTGCTTACGCATGGTCGACGCATACATTTCAGCGCCGCTCGACGATCGAAGTGATCGAATTGAAGCAAGAAGTGAACGCGTGGCGCGATTCGGAACGTGATTGGCCCGTCATGATGATCGAAAAAAACGGCCACTCACGCTCGCGATCGCCGCGCGCGACGTATGGGTGAGCGCATGCAGGGGCGCAAGAGCGCGGCGCAACGGCGCGGGCCGGCTCCTGGCACGGCGAACCGGCCTCGCGCACATGGCCGGTTCGGCCAACCCTCACTTCGCGGTGGGTCCTGATTCTTCCGAGAGATGCAGCACGCGGTCGGCCTTGACATCCTTTTCGACCGAGACTTTTCCCGACGGCCAGATGATCTTCACCTCGTCGGCATGGTCAGAAGCGCCGAGGCCGAAGGTGACCGTGTGTTCGACCGAGGAGAGATAGCTCTTGGACCGAAAGAGCTGGCGATGGCAGACCATGTCGCCGACCTTGATCGCGATCTTGGCCCCGATCGCGTCGCGATTCGAGGTCTTGCCGTTGCCGGCGAGCTCGAGGCGCAAGAAATGATTCTTGTTGCCGCCGTCATTGCGGAAGAGGTGGGCCGGGCCGTTGTTGACCGTCACGACCACGTCGAGGTCGCCGTCGCCGTCGATATCGGCGTAGGCCGTGCCCCGGCCGACGAGCGGCTGGAACAGGTCGGTGCCGGCATTCTGCGGCGGGACAAGCAGGAAGAGCTGGCGCCCCGATTTGCCCGAGTTCCAGAAGAGCTGCACCGGTTGCTCGTACCGCTCGCTCGCCTGCACCTTTGAAATTTCAGGCTCGAGGTGGCCGTTGGCCGAGAGCAGGTCGAGCCGGCCGTCGAGATCGTAGTCGAAAAAGAAGAGCCCGAACTTCAGCGGCGGCTGAGTCGGGTGCACCCAGGCCGTAGAGGTTCGCAAGATCCGAGAACACCAGGCTCGCCGGCTGGTCGCAGACGTAGAGCGCCGTCATTTCGTTGGCGAAGTTGCCGACCGCGAGCGCCAGGCGATCGTCGTTCATGAACGGAGCCCAATCGATGCCCATACCGCCGCGCGGCGAACCCGATTGATCGAAGGCGACGCCCGCCACGTTGGCGATCTCCTCGAACTTGCCCTTGCCCTTGTTATGAAAGAAGAAGTTTTGAACGGTGTCGTTAGCCACCGCGATGTCGACGAGTCCGTCACCGTCGACGTCATAGGGCGCGATCCCCAGCGATTTGCCGACCGGAACCTTGAGGTCGGGCGTTCGAACTTCGATGCCGGCAGACTCGCTGATGTCGGTGAACGTCGCACCGTCGTTGCGCAGAAGAGCGCAAAGCGACCCGTTGAATGACGTCGGCGGCCCATAGGCGCGGCCGATGCCGGTGAGCTGGAAGCCCTGCACCTTGTCGATCTCGGGCGTCCAGGAGATGTAGTTGCCGATAAACAGGTCGAGGTCGCCATCGTTGTCGATATCGATGAAGCACGACCCGGTCAGCCAGCCGTTGGGTCCCTTGGCGTTGGCCTTGGCGGTGACGTCGTCAAAATGGCCCTTGCCATCGTTATTAAAAAGGTAGCCCGCCGCCGATCGCTGTGACATAGAGGTCGGGATCGCCGTCGTTGTCGTAGTCACCCACGGCGACACCCTGGCCGTAAAACGTCTTGTCGAGCCCGGCGGCCCTGGTGACGTCTTCAAAGTGGCCCTTGCCATCGTTGCGAAAGAGAGCCTGCGTGGGCGCCGGTTTCGTCTCGTGGCCCGGCCAGAACGACGAATTCACGAAGAAGAGGTCCTGATCGCCGTCGCGATCGTAATCGAGGAAGGCCACGCCCGACCCCATGGTCTCGGGCAGGAGCTTTTCGCCAAAGGCGCCATTGGTGTGAACAAACGTGATGCCCGACTCCTTGGTGACATCGACAAACTTGACCGTGGGAATCGACTGGGACACGACCGTCATGGGCCGAACGGGCGCCTGGGCTTTGGGCAGAAACTGGCGCGGCGGTCTTTGATCGACACCCGAGCGGAATCACCGCGAGGACGACCCAGCTCAGCAGCCAGACGGAACGAAGTTGGCGAGCGAACGTCATTTCCGATACTCCGGAGCGGGGGTCGTGGCGACGGCGGCCGTGATGGGTTTGGCGGTTGATGCGGGCGGTTTCGCCGTGACTGGTGTTTTCGCCGTGACTGGGTTTTTCGCCGTGACCGGCGGATCGATGCCGGGTGCACCAGTGCGGTGAAGCGGGTGAATGACAATGGACTGAGCGTTCATATTGGCCGCGGGATCCTTCTGTCGCGCCAGGCGCGAATGCGCGGCCCTCGGCTGTTTCATCGGGCTTGAGCCGCTCGTGAAGTCGCCGGTGCGTGATCTCGAGCACCTGCGCCATGGTTGCCATCGTTTCGGGATCACTTTCGGCCTCCCAGGCTTTGCCGAGCACGCTGGCAATGTCGTGCAATGGTTCGAGTCGCGACTGGTAGCGCGGCCTTGGGCCGTCCATGAATCGCGCGATGCTACGAGCCAGCTCGAGCGACCGCGATTGGCGTTCAAGGGCTGGCAAATTACGGTCGGCGACCGCGGCGGCGAGACGCCGCAGTGAATCGGCGTCGGCGGTCGCGGCCGCTTGATCGCCGCCTGAGGCGGCGCCGTCCTTGGGAACCTCGGTACTCGCACGTCGCCGCCATCCGGGGTCGCCATAGGCCTGGGCCAGGCCCCAGTGGGCCGCGACGTCTTCGGAATCGATCGCCAGCGTTTGGTGATAGGCGGCGATCGTCTTTTGCAAGAACTCAAGCCGGGTGGGGGCTCGTGACCGGCAGCTCGATCCGGGCACGTGCGTAGTAGCGTCGCCGCGAGATCGTTGATCACGCGGTAATCGGTGCTGAAGTCGAACTTCCGGTCGGGAATCTTGGTGGCGAGCACGGCCTCGAAATTGGCGATCGCATCGTCGAGCAGACCGTTGCTGCGCATTGATCTGACCGGTGAGCCAGTTGATGACCCAGGGCGCCGCGGGCTCTTTGTGGTTGGCCGCCTTCTCGAGCGCCGCCAGGGCGTCGGGAATGCGGCCCTCTCTCTGGTAGACGCGCGCCAGGTTGACCCATCCGTCAGCGCGGCCAAGCTCGGCCACCTTGGTGAAGATCGTCTCGGCCTGCTTGAGCTCGCCTTTCTGGCCCCCCTTGGTCGCGCCCTCCAGCAAGAGCCCGATGCCGTAATCATTCCAGCGCTGCCACACAGCCTCGATTGGCGAGGGGTCGTTCGACGCCGCCTCACCCCCCTCAATGGGCAGCGCGACCTGGTCACGGGCCATCAGGACCACCGGCAGCTCGGGCCCCTGCCCCTTGCCGAAGATGTAGTTGAGATACGTCCGATCAAACTTGCGGTAGTTGACTCTGTGCCTCGAGAACGATTGGCCGCGTGTCATTTCTGGGGATTTCGAGGGCGAAGTGCACGACCTGGCCGGCGCCCGGGGGAATCTGCTTGTTGTACAGGGGTACGAAGATGTCTTGAGGATTGCGCCGATCGATCCGGTTGCCGTCGCGATCGAGCATGTAAACGTTGATGAAGTGCGAATAAGGATCGACCACGCCGTCGGGACCGATGCCCCCCGAGCGGCCGATGATCTTGTCTCCCGAGCGTGCGATCAGCTCGACCCAGATCTCGTTGGAATCGACGGTCCCCTGGCTGAAGAGATGGCCGACGCCGAGCGTGCGGACGACAACTTCCACGAGGTACTTTTCGCCCGGCCTGACTCGCGGGACCTCGGGGCGGAGCGGCCCGAGCAAGGCCGCCCTCGATCGCGCCTTGATCGCGAAGGCCGAAGATGTCGACGCGAACCTTCTTCTCCTTCAAGAACTTGGCGTGCTTCTCGGCCGTCGCCTTGTCGCCCAGGATGGCCGCGAGTCCGGTGTTGGCTCCGATAAACAGGTGATCGTGGATCTCGCGGCCTCCCTTGCCGTCGAAATCGCGGGCTCCAAAGTCGGTCGACGGCTTGAGCTCCATGTGGCACTCGTTGCAGTTCGTCTTGGCGACGTCGGGGTAATAAAAGCTCTGCGCTCCGTGTCCCGAAACGCCCGAGAGGAGAAACGGATCGTGATGGTTCTGGCCGCGGACGAAGTCTTTGTAGTGATTGACGCCGTAGGGGATCCCGACCTTGTGACACGTCGAGCAAAAATTCGTGTCCTTCATGAGCGGCTTCATGAACGTCTTCTTGTGCATCTCGGGCTTGGCTTTGACGAGTGCGTTGTTGATCCACTGGAGGAGCGGATCGTCGCTGAAGGCGAATGGATAATGCTGCGGTTCCTCGATCGTGTATGCGGCATTGCCGCGGGTGTTATTGATGTTGGTCATCGCGTGGCACGTGGTGCACGTGATGCCGGCCTGGCTGGTCGGGTTGTGCACGTCGTCGTAATTCGGATCGTCGAATTCGCCCGAAAAGAACGGAACCGGGTCGTGGCATCCGGCGCACCAGCGCGCGGCCTGGGTTGATCCGTCGCGTGCCAGTGCCACGCGCCGCGTCTCGCGCACGCTCGTGAGATAAGCCTTGTTATTGAACGAGCTATTGTGGTGGGCCGAGTGAAACCACCCGGTGTACGCGTCTTGATGACACTTCATGCAATAGTCGTCCATCATCATCGTGCGCGCGGGGATGAACTTGCCGTTGGCGGTGACGGCCTCGGACGGATAGAAGTATTGCTTGCCCTCGGGCGGTCCGGTGACGCCGAAGGATCGCGGATCCTGAAAGTGCAGAAGCCCCATCAAGACAACGAACCCGGCGACCGCCACGCTGAACCGGCGGGCCCACTCCCAGCGAATTCGCGGGCCGGCCAGGCGGTGCTTGACGTAGAGACCGACCGCCGCGAGCGGCGTGAGCACGTGCAGCCAGTAGCCGACTTCGCGCGCAACCGGGTCGCGGATCTCGAAGCCGCCCAGCCGAACCAGTACCACGCCCGACGCGAGGATCAACAGGGCCGCCGCCAGGAGCGCAAGGCCGAACCGGATCGCCCCTTTGTTCGGACGTTTCCACGATGTCGCCAGATGAACGAAACCGAAGATCAGAAACGGCACGATCAACAGAAAACCCAGCAGCAAATGAAAAGCCACCATCAACATATAGAAGAATGTTTGCTGGGTGACCCCCAGGTACCATGTCAGGGCCGTGACGCTCGAGAGGTAAAAGCCATTGGCGCCGAGCAAGGCGAAGCCGATCAAGATGATCCACAAGAGCGGCCGCAATCGAGCACCGACGGCCGGCGTGTAAGCACGCCCGCGGCGATCACGCATCGGACTGGCCTGTACTGACATCGGGGTCTTCTCCGCTCCCGCCGCAAAGCGATCAGTGCCGCGCGGGCCGTTAGGAAATCGATATTCAGGATCTTGAATGAATGAACACAATTAATAGCGATGAAACGAAGGCCCGCCGCCCGAGGTGAACTCGAGCGATTGGAGCGTGGCCTTGATATCGGCGGCGATCTGGTCATATGCCGATTCGGGTGTATCCCAGCTCAGAAAGAAATTGGCTTCAGGGCGATCGAAGCCGACGGTGATCTCGCGTGTGGGGACGAGTGGTCGACCCGCAGGCGCCACGGCCTTTCCCGAACCGGTGGGCGCGATCGCGTCGCCGGTTCCCGGCCCGACGACCTCGACGCGGGCCGCGATCGTTTTGCCGACGGTTTCGGTGCGCTTGACGACAACCCGCAAGTCTTGAAGGTTGGTCAGGCGGTTGGCGAGCGCCTCGGCGATCACGGCGGGCGAGCCTCCCGGGGCCGGGAGCGTGCGATAGACGACCAGCGTCGATCCGCTGGGACCGGCCCAGGCCGCCAGGGGGACGCCCGGAATCCGGCCGGCGGGTGGATCGAACCGGCGCCAGGTATCAGGCGGCGTCAGTCTGATCCCCGCCCGCTCGATCGGCTCGACCGGGCCGCAACCCGGCGCCGCTGCGAGTGCGGCGACGGCTGCCACGAGCACAAGCCACCGCGACGGCGCGGTTTATCACCAGTATCATCTCCCGAGGCTACTTCGAATAAAGCGATTTCGACAGACGCACGTCATCGCCGTCCGCGACTTCCGCTAACCTTCACGCGTACACGCAAGGGGCAGCGAGAAGCGGCCCCTCGGAAGAGCGGCCCACGTTCGCGCGCAATCCCACGTCGACCGTCAAACTCTGCGCCGTCGCGGCGGGCGGTCCAGGCGTGCGTGACGTGTCTGGGGCGGGCCGAGCGGAACCGGGTGAGACAAAAAGTCCGCCGGCAGATCCGCGACTAAATCGAAGTTGAGCCCTTGATGCCAGGCCGCCGGCGAGAACCGCTCAGCCAGAGAGCTCCCAAGGGGAAGCTCGCCCCGACACGGGAGATGAGTCAGAACCCGCGGCGGCGGCGCCGCGTGCGGTTCCGCGAGTAAGTCGCGGATCGAGTCGTTTTTCCATGTCAGGCTTGTCGATAGCACGGGGCGATCGGCGACATGGCATCCCGCGGCGCGAACCTCGGTCGTGCCGGCACTGGCCGCGAGAAAAATTCCCGCGAGGCAGACCAGCAGCCAGTGGCGGCTCAATGTCGCGCGGTTCACGCGGGCCACGTTGAGAAGGCTCCGATTCGATTCAATCCGATCCGACGAAAGCACGCTCTTGAGTCAAGAGGGGTAAGGTCGATGGTAGATTCGGCGGTGACGCTCTGTCAATGGGAGGTTCGCCGCCGCTGGGTCGCCGGGTGGTGGCCGGAACGCCTGGGCGGTTGTCCGGCACGGACCGCGACAACCGCGCCTTGGTGAGTGTCCGTCGCTTCTGCTAAACTCAGCGTTCGATAACTTCTGAGGAAGTACCGAACAAATTGTCGTGTGCCGATCGTACATAGGGCACGAGGCAGTGCGCGCCATGGCTGCGTCAGGCGGTCTGGATCGGCCATTGCCCTCGCGTTTGATTCACCGCGCACACGACACGACAGACGAGCCCGATTGAGACTTGCTTGCCGACCTGAAACACTTGCCGCCCTCCATGCCTCGATACGGGGTTCATTCATCGGGTGGCGGCCGAAGCTGGAGGTTTCGCTTTGTTTGCCGGACCGATTATCGCTCGTGAGGTATTGACGGCCCCGCGGCCCGTCCGCTACTACCTTTGGCGCGCCTCGTTCGTCTGCTTCCTGTTCATCTTGCTCTGGACGGCCTGGCAATCGTTCATCGGCTGGGAGGTCGTACGCGAGCTCGGCGTCCTGGCCAGGTTCGGCGCGATTCTCTACTGGCTCTTCGCGATGCTCCAGTTGACCCTCATGCTCTTTTTCGCCCCCCTCTTCACGGCGGCCGCCGTTTCCTATGAGAAAGACCGCCGGACTTTCACGCTGCTGCTGATGACCGATCTGAGCGATCTGGAAATTGTCCTGGGAAAGCTGGTCGCGGGATTGCTCAATATCTTCACAATTCTCGGCGCGAGCGTCGGTTTCCTGTCGATCTGTGCTTTCTTCGGCGGCATTTCGTTTGGCCAGGTTCTCAATCTTTTCCTGGTGACCGCGGCCTCGGGCGTGGCGGGGGGAGCCCTCGGGCTCTTGATCGCGCTATGGCGCGATCGAACGTTTCAATCGATCTCGCTCACCATCCTCATGGTCGTCTTCTCGGTGGCGGGCGTCGAAGCCTTTGCGATTGCCTATCCGACGCTCGAGTTTTTCGGCGTGCCGCTGGTCGAGGTGCTCAATCCCTATCGCGCCATGATCGCGGTTCTTTACCCGCAGGCCGATCAGTTGACCGGCGTGGTGCGGGCGTCGAGCGTTGTTTACATCTGTGCGCGACTGACCTTCGCGGTCGCCCTTGTCGCGTTTGGAACCTTCATGCTCCGCAAGTGGAACCCCGGCACGAACGAACCGCGTGAGCTGCGGGAAGAGGGCGAGATTGAAACGGTCGAGACGCTCATCGAGGTTGACGAAGCCGAGTTACAAGAGCCGGCCATGGCCGGTTCCACGGCATCGGCGGCGTCCGCCCATTCGGGTTCAGGAGTCGGTGTGACCGAGCGGCCGCGAGGGTCGGTCGCGACTGTCGCGGCCAACGGGCCGATGACCGATCGTACGAGCGGCGACTCCGACGTATCGACAGGGCTGCACGTACCCAGGCGCACGCACCGGCGGCTCGCCGGGGCGGCCCGGCCGTATCGGCACCCGTGGACCAATCCCATCCTCTGGCGTGAGTTGATGACGCGCGCGTATGGCGCCAAGCCACTGATCATCAAGGGGTGCTATGTTTTGCTCTTCGCGCTCGGGATGGGACTGTTCTTCAATCTGGGTCGAGAGCTAGAAAACCCCCTGCGTTCGAGCCTCGGATTGATCCCGATCGGGCTGGCGATTCTGAGCCTCGTCCTGGTCAATGCCCAGGGCGTGACCTCGCTCACCAGCGAACGCGATACGGGCGCACTCGACCTGCTGCTGGTGTCGGAGCTTTCGCCCAAGGAGTTCATCTACGGCAAGCTTTATGGCGTGCTGTACAACACCAAGGAAATGATTGCCTTGCCGATCATCACGGCGATCGCCATGTTCTTCCTGAATATCATCTCGGGCGAGAACCTGGTGCTCTTTGTCATCGATTTCGCACTCTTGTGCCACTTCTCGGCGATGCTCGGCCTGCACGCCGCGATCACCTACACGAGCAGCCGTACGGCCGTGGCCAATAGCCTGGCGACAATCTTCTTCTTGATGGTCGGCATCTTGCTCTGTGCGTTCTTGATTGTCCTCAACAACCAGGAATTCGCCCGCCAGCTCTTGAGCTTCATGATCTTCATCGGGGCCGGAAGCGTCGCCCTCTTCGGCTCGCTGGGGGCCAAGAATCCGTCCAACGCCATCGCCCTCGTGGCGATCATGACTCCGTTTTGCACATTTTATTGCATCATCAGTCTGGTTAACGGCGATATGATGGCGGCTTTCCTCGTCAGCGCGGGCGTTTACGGCTTCGCGATCCTGGCCATGCTGATTCCGGCCGTCGGCGACTTCGATATCGCACTCGGGCGAACCAGCGCGATTCAAGGTTGATTGCACTCGAAGCGTGGGCTCTTGACGCGCGAGTTGGAGCGAGCCAAGCAAGTCCTGGCCGCTGCTGCCCTGGGGGGCCGCGACAACGCGGCCGCACCCGACGCGGTCGGCGTGACCGACCGGCCGCGACTCATTCCCGGTGTCAATGCTTCCCGAGGTATCGATTCGATGGCACGAACGCCTTTTCTGAATGGGGGCGTTCGTCTTGCGACGGTGCTCCTGCTTGTCTTGATTTCGACGTCGATGATCGATCGGGCCGCGTGCGGGCAACAACCCGACCCGCTGGAGAAGGAGCTTCCGCGGGTCAGGGCGCTCGAGCCCGCGGCGGCCCTTGCGTCGTTCCAGCTCCATGCGGGGTTTTCGCTCGATCTGATCGCCGTCGAGCCGCTCGTCACTGACCCCGTGAGCGCCTGCTACGATGCGGACGGCCGGCTTTATGTCGTCGAGATGCGCGGCTATCCTTACCCGGAAAAGTCGCCGTCGGGTCATGTGACCCGACTCGTCGACCGAGACGGCGACGGTCGCTTCGATGCTCGGACGACGTTCGTCGATGGCCTGTCATGGCCGACGAGCGTCGCTCGCGTATGACGGCGGCGTCTTTATCGCCGTCGCTCCTGATATTATCTACGCCAAGGATACCGACGGAGATGGTGTTGCTGACGTTCGCAAGGTGATGTTCACGGGCTTCGGAACGGAAAACGTTCAGCAGCTTGTGAACGGCCTCATCTGGGGCCACGACGGTTGGATTTACGGCGTGGCGGCGAGCAACGGCGGCATGATTCAAAACCGCGCCCGACCTGGCTCCTCGACCGGTTTCCGTACGCGGACGCGACTTTCGGTTCAAACCCGACGGGTCGAAATTCGAGGCGATTTCCGGCGGCGGCCAGTTCGGTCATGCGTTTGACGATTGGGGGCATCGCTTCACCTGCAACAACAGCAACCACATCCGCCAGATCGTCTGCCGTCGCACTATCTCGAGCGCAACCCGGCGCTGGTTTCTCCCCCGGTGATTCTCGACATCGCCGCCGAGGGGCCGGCCGCGCCCGTGTATCGAATCAGCCCGGCCGAGCCGTGGCGGGTCGTGCGTACACGGCAGCGTGCGGCTGACCCGGTTCTATCGCGGCGGCTTCCGCCTACCGAACTCTTCGCCACCGGCTTTTTCACATCGGCCACCGGCGTGACGATTTTTCGCGGAACGGGCTACCCGGCCGAATTTCGCGGCAACTTGTTCGTCGGCGACGTCGGCGGCAACCTGGTCCATCGCAAGATTCTTTCGCCGAACGGCGCGACCTTCACCGCGACCCGCGCCGACCAGAACGTCGAGTTCCTCGCATCGACCGAGATACCTGGTTTCGCCCGGTCAATTTCCTCAATACGCCCGAACGGGACGCTGCTGATCCTCGACATGTACCGCGAGACGATCGAGCACCCGCTGTCGATCCCCGACCCGATCAAGAAACACCTCGACCTCACAAGCGGCAAGGACCGGGGCCGGCTCTACGAGCTCGTCCACGCGACGACAAAACGCCGCCCGCCACCGCGGCTCAGCCAGGCACCGGCGGCGGAACTGGTCGAGCGTCTCGGAGATGCCGATTCGTGGTATCGCGAGACGGCGCAGCGGTTGTTAATCGAACGCCAGGATCGCTCGGTCGTAGGCCCATTGATGGCCCTGGTCAAGAATCGGCCAACGGCTCTGGCTCGCCTTCATGCACTCTGGACGCTCGACGCTCTGGGCGGCCTCGACACGGCTGCGATTCTCGCCGGTTTGAGCGACGACGAGCCGCGGGTGCGCGAACAAGTGCTGCCGCTTGCTGAGCCTCGTCTTCAAAGCGACTCAGAGCTGCTGGCCAGGGTGTGCGCAATGACGGCTGACCCCGACCCCATGATCCGATTTCAGCTCGCCTTCACGCTCGGAGCCGCCAAGCCGGGCGCAGGTGACTGAGGCGCTCGCCGCGATCGCGGTCCGCGATACAGCCGATCCGTGGACACGCACCGCCGTGCTCAGCTCGGTTCCGGCCCAGGCCCTGGCGCTCTTTGACGCGCTTGACCGGAAGCCCGGGTTCTTCGACGTGGCGGGCGGACCGGCGTGGCTCGAACAGATTGCTTACCTGGTCGGAGCCGAGCGTGATCCGGCTCACTCGCGCGAGCTGCTCGCCAGGTTAGCGCGCCCGCGATTGAGCCACGGGAACATGATGCGCGCCGTGGCGACGCTCGCTCGCGGCCGAAGCTCGATCGGCGGATCGATCGCGGGCCTTTTTGATGGAGAGGCCGCACCGCAACTGAGCCTGGTCATCGAACAAGCCACGCGCCTCGCTGGCGGCAGCGACGCGGTCGACGACCGCCTTGTCGCGATCCGCCTCCTCGGCCTTTTGAAGTCGCCCGCCTCGCGCGAATTGTTCCTGAACATGCTCGACGCACGCCAGCCGGCGGCGATCCAGCTCGCCGTTTTGCAGGCCCTGGCCCGAGACGTCGACGGCCCCTGGCTCGGCAGATCCTCGCGCGCTGGAAGGCGATGAGTCCGTCGGTGCGCCGCGAGGCGATAGAGGTTCTCTTCGGCCGGCCGCAGGGGATGGCGGCGGTCGTCGATGCCTTCGAAACGGGTGTCGCTCGCACCGTCCGAGCTGGACCCGGCGCGGCTCGCCCAGCTCCAGACGCGGGTCAGCCCGTCGAATCGTGCGCGTTTAGAAAAAATTGCGTCCGCAACGAAATCGGCCGGGCGCGACCGCGTGCGTGTCATTGCCGACCTTCGCGGGTGCATCAGCCTCACCGGCGATCGCGAAAAAGGACGCGAGGTCTTTGCGAAAACGTGCGCCATCGTGCCACCAGGCGGAGGGACAGGGGATCGACGTTGGCCCCAATCTCGCGACGGTGGCCACGCGCTCGCCCGAGGAATTGTTGACGCACATCATCGACCCCAACCGCGAGGTCGCGCCTCAGTTCCTTAATTACAACGTCGCGCTGCAAGATGGCCGCGTCATTTCGGGCGTGATCGCCGAGGAATCGGCGAACGCAATTTCGCTCCGGCGAGCGGCCGGAGCGACCGACACCGTCGCGCGGCGAGAGATTGACACGATGGCCTCGACGGGTATTTCGCTGATGCCCGAAGGCCTCGAGAAGGGCCTATCGCATCAGGACGTCGCAAACCTGATCGCGTTTATTCGAACGATCCGGGCTCAGCCATCGCCGGGTGCGCCGCCGCCGCCGGGCAGATGAGTCTGAGAGTCTGTTTTGAAAGGCGAGCGTGGGCGTCAGCCCCCTGTCCGGAGCCGAGAAGACAGGGGGCTGACGGCCCCCCGCTCGCCCAGAACCGCACTTCCGGGACAGACTCTGACCTTTGCGCGCTCGATTGGCGCAGCAAAAAGGCCGGACAATCTGTCCGGCCTTTTCGTTCGTTTGATCGGCAATCGAACTGCTCGGGCGGCAGGTCACTCACTCACCGGCGATCTTGGCCCGCTCGGGTGCGGCGGCCAGGACCTTGGAACCGAGTGACAGGTAGTCGCGGACGATGTGGATGACCTCGTCATTGTAGAAGTCGGATGCCCAGACTTCGCGCTCGTTGAACTTCTTCTTCTTCCGCTCTTTCTTGGCCTTTTCCTCGGCGGCCTTCTCTTCGGGATCCTCGGGGACATATTCCGAGCGGAACTTGGCCTCGTTCAGCGAAATCGAGTGCCGCGCCTTGCGCTCGATGTATTTCTTGATCTGTTCCTCGAGCTTCTGGAACTTGGGATCGGCTTTGCGGCGATCGGTCGACCGCTGGTCGAGCACGGCCACGAGGTCGGCCGGCACGCGATTATAGTTGTCGTGAGGCAGTCCGCCTACCTTGTCGAACTTCAAGTGCGTTTTCCATTTTCCCTTCGCCGAAGTCGCGATGGTCGTTCATGGAAGGAATATGGATATGAGGCGGCACTCCGTTGATCTGGGTGCTCTCGCCGTTGGCTCGGTAGAACTGCTGAATCGTCAGTTTGAGGCGCCTCGCTTGCGGAAGCTCCTGGCGCGACCGCCGCCGCACATGGTCATCGATCATGACGATTTGCTGCACGGTGCCTTTGCCGAACGTGCTCGTGTCGCCGATGATCAAACCACGGCCATAATCCCGGATCACGCCGGCGAAGATTTCCGAGCGCACTGGCGCTGAACTTGTCGATCAGCACCACGAGGGGCCCGTCCCAGGCCGTTCCCTCGTCATCGTCGTCGAGATGCTTGACGCCGATAGACTCCTTGACCTGCACGACCGGGCCGGTGTCGATGAACAGACCCGAGAGCGTCTTGGCCTCTTCGAGAAGTCCGCCGCCGTTGCCGCGAAGGTCGAAGATCACGGCCTCGACACCCTTCTGTTTGAACTGATTCAAGATCCGCCGGCAGTCCGTGGTGGCGCTGACGGCATCGCGGTCGCCGCGCAGAATCGCGCCGGTGTCGCCGTAGAAGGCCGGCAGGTTGACCACGCCAATCTTGAACTCTTTGCCCGTCTCGTCCTTGCTCTCGATGATCTTGCTCTTGGCGTGCTGCTCGGCGAGCTCGATCTTCTCGCGCTTGATCTCGTAGACGCGCTTTTCCTTGGTACCATCGGGTTGAACGACCAGCTTGACCTTGGTGCCACTGGGCCCACGGATCTCGCGAACGACGTCGGTGAGCTTCTTCTCGACCAGGTCGAGAACCTCGCCGTTTTCCTTTTCGATGCCGATGATCTTGTCTTCGGGCTGTAGCCGGCCGTCGCGGTCAGCCGCCATGTGCGGAACAATCTCGGTGACGACCGCGTAACCATCCTCCGAGCGAAGCGAGGCTCCAATGCCCTCAAGCGATAGGTGGAGCTGCTGGTTGAGCATGTCCTCGAGGTTCTTGGCGCTCAAGTACGAGCTGTGCGGATCGAAGGTCTTCGTGAGGCTGGAAAGATAAATCTCCATCAGGTCGCCGGTGTCGACCTGGTGCGCCTGGCGATTGCGGTCGCGGTAGCGGATGGTCCACTTACGAACCGCCTCGGCGTCGTCGACGTCGTCGACCACCTTGAGGGCCAGGATGTCGAACTTCACCTTCTTGCGGAGCCGCTCGTTGGCCTCGGCTGTCGTGACCGGGTAGTCGATCTTGTCGGGATCGTCGCTGATATATTCGTCGACAGTGAAATCTTGCTTCTGCTTGAGAAACTCCATCGACATCTTGTAGCGCTCGTCCTGACGTTGCAGGAAGCGGTCAAAGACCTTGCGAGCGAAGTCGATGTTGCCGTCGCGAATCTGGTCGTCGAGCGTTGTGGCTTCTTTCTTGAACTCGGCGACGTCTGACTTCAAGAAAGTAATACTTGCCGGGGTCGAGATCCTTGATGAAGTTATCGCACCACTTCACGGCGATCTCATCATTGATGACGGGACGAGCCATGTGCCCACGTTCGAGCAGGTCGACGACGACCCGCGCCGTCTCCTGATCCTCGGGCTGCGGAACCGGCGCCTGTGCCCCGACGATCACCGCCATCAAGGCCAAGACCGCGATCAGTACGAGGGGACGTAATGCAAGTCTGGGCATAGGGTTCAGTTCCTGATTACGGGGCGACGCTCTCCGGCCTTGGTTCGACAATCAACCAATTCCATCTTAGCCATGAATTCACTCAGGGACAAGGTCATCCACGGCTGTCGGACCTTCGCTTCGTGCTTGAATAGCCTGGAGATCGGGACGGACAACACATCACATTTGAGATAATGAGCCTGTGCTGGCAGCCAATCGAGTGCTCGAGTTCCAGTACCCCAGCTTTGACAGGCGAGACGACGCCTCGCCTCGATACGGGGACGCCTAACGGCGAACTCGACCGCGACTCCAACTGATTTCTTCGGTTTTTCCCGCAGGTTTCACGCAATCTTCTGCCAGTTCGAGGTCAAGCGCGAATGAGCCCGGCGTGCACCCGTCGATCGGCATTTCTTTTAATACGTCGTCAATCGCCATGAGTTCGTCGACCGCTCGCGTCAAAAATTCAGACGGCGCGAAAAAATCGCTCAAGATTTCGGGGAATTGGGCCGATCACTACGACTACAACTTTGCGCAATGACACCATGACCGACGCCCGCACAGTCAACATCATGAACCGCCAAGTCGGACCGAGCATCCTCCTCAGCGTTTTCATCGTCTGCTTCTTCGCGGTCGCGCTCTTTCAGCCTGACCCGCCCGGCCCAGCCCCGAAAACACACGCCTCTGATGTCGGCCCCGCGTGGCTCGAAACGACCGCTCGCGGCCGAACGCGTCGAGCGACACTCGAGATGCCTCGCCCGTTTCAGGCACGCCGGCGCGCGTCACTCCGCCGGCGCTGAAATCATCGCCTTTGCCGGTCGCGGGGCTTTCCCCCCTGCGCCGAAAACCTGGTTGCGAGTCATGACATCGCTCCGCCGCCGCGGCCGGTTGGTGCGTTTGATCCACACCCCGACGGAGGCTCCCTCAAGCCGTCGCCCGCTCCGTCGCCGGTCTTACCGGTGCAACCTCGGTCGGCCTTCACGGTTGTCGAGCCGCGAGAATCACTCGATGATGTCGGCGCGACGCGTCTACGGCACGCCAGGACTGGCCGACGCGGTCTGGCGCGCAACCGCGACGCGCTGCCGAGCCGAGACTCCGACCTGGCCGCAGGAACCGTGCTGCGAACGCCGGTGCTCGAATGATAATGCTGGGTGCAATATCGCGATCCCACACATCGCAATCGCACGAGCCGGCGATGTTGTCGCCGGCAGGCGGCGCTCGGCTGATTTTCGCGGCGATCAGAGCGCACTGCGGAAGAAAATGATATCGCCGTCCTTGACGACGTATTCCTTGCCTTCGAGCCGCTGGAGGTGTTTGGCTTTTGCTTCCTTGATGGAGCCGGCGGCCTGAAACTCGTCGAACGCGGTGACCTCGGCCCGGATGAACCCCTTGGCGATGTCGGTGTGAATCTTGCCGGCCGCTTCGACGGCACTCGCGCCTTGTTCGAGGTTCCAGCCGCGCACTTCGGGCTCGCCGGCCGTGAAGAACGTGATGATGCCGACGGCGTCATAAGCCTGGCGGATGATCCGATCCCGGCCGAGCTCGGCGACGCCCAGGTCGGTCATGAACGCCGCGCGCTCGTCGGGCTCGAGCTGCGAGAGCTCGAGCTCGAGCTTGGCGTCGATGGCCAGCGCCTCGGCGGCGAGTGCGCTGCAATGAATCAGGAACGTCCTGGCCTTGCACCGTGTTGAGCAGGGCCACCTGCGGTTTGTCGGTGAGGAGTCCGAATGAGCGGAGCGGCTTCTTATCCTCGGCCGAAAGTTCCAGGGTCGAAACCGTCTTGCCGTCTTCGAGAGTCATTTGAACGGCCTTGACGATATCGAGCTCCTTCTGCGATTGCTCGCGGTCGGGTCGCGCTTTCTTGACGCTCGCCTCGAGCCGCTCGACGCGGCTGGTGACGACGCTCAGATCGGCAAACAGCAGCTCGTCGCGAAAGGCCGCGAGCTGGTTCGGCCGGATCGCCGCCGGTGAAACCGTTCAAGACGATGAGCAGCGCGTCGCCTTCGCGGATCAAGGCCAGGCGCTGCGGGTTGTCGGCGTGCGATCCGGCGAGCAGGCCGGGAGTGTCGAGAAACTCGACAGTGGCCGGCGTCAGCTTCTTGGGCTTGTGCTGCGCGGCCAGGTAGTCGAGCCGGGGGTCGGAGAGCGTGGCCATGCCCACCTGACCCGCGTGAATCTTGCTCGGGTCGGGCCGGGTTCCCGTCAGGAGTTGAAAAAGGGTGCTCTTGCCAGTGCCTGCGAATCCGACGATACCGACACGCATCCGTCTCTCTTTCCTTGTGTAATGTCGATCTGGGGGCCCGCGGCGTGGCGATGGACTATATCCAAATCCGAACCAGCGGCGCAGCGAGCCATTAAATCATTCTTGCGAGCCCGGCCACGGCCCGTCACGGGCTTTTCAGACTCTTTTCGAGTGCATCGAGCCGGGCGTCGAGCTGCTTCGAGCGACTCGGGCTCGAGCTCCAGGTGGCCAAACCGAACGCGATAGAACGCGTCGACGACTTCCTGGGGCACATCGGCGACGGGCTGCGTCTCGATCCCCTGCCCTGACAGGAATTTGTGCGCGCGGCGCGCGAACTCGCTCTGCGTCTCGGCCGGACTGCGTCTGAGGTCGTACGACGCAAGCATCTGAACGAGCCGGCGGTAGAAGAAGATCCCCGCGGTCAGCGACGTCGCGTCGAGCTTTGACCCGCGAAACCAGACGAAGAGCCAGTGCGCCAGGCGATACAGGAGATTCGCGAGCCCCGCCCCCAGCGTGAGGATCATGAACGTGACAACGAACCCTCGTATGCTGACAAACGCACTGATGTCGCGAAAGTGAAATACCGACGCGAAGCAGATGGCGCATCCACTAGCGCCAGCTTCGCGTACTGTTCACGCACCTCGCGAATGATCATGCGCATCGGCGCATAAAGCAGCCGATCCTGGCGTTCGCCATCGAAGCCGACGATGTAAAAAACCCAGATATGGCGGATGACGTCGGTCAGCGGGCGGAAGCTGCCGGCAAGGCCGCCGACCTGCGCGATCGATTCCCGGCGCTCGGCGGCCGGGGTGGGATCGAGCGTGATCCAGATCGGATTCTTCTCGGGTGTCAAACCGACAAGGGCCTCGACCCAGCTATGAGCATGCTTTTGCCGCACGTTGAGCGTTTCGGTCAGCTCGCTCCAGTCGCCCCCCTTGAACCCGTTGACGACCCGCGACCGAATGTTCACCGAGCGGAGCAACAGCGCCAGCGCGCTGGCGAAATACTCGCAATGCCCTTCCTTGCGATTATCAAGAAAATCTTGAACCGGATCGATCCGTCGATCGACCACGTCCATCTGCAATGTGTAGCTGAACAGTCCCGAGTCGCGAAGATACGATTCGAGCCTGCGGCGCGGGCAGTCACTCCCTTCTGACCTCCGGCCGTGATCGGGCTGACGAGCGGTTCGGCGATCTCGCGGAGCCGCCTGGCCAGATCGGCCGGAACGGCCAGGAACTGCCGGTCGAAATCGCCAGGAGGCGATTCGTGGATCTGCACCGCATTCGCGTCGGCGTCGGAAATGACCTCGTATTCGTAATCGCCGCCGCGCTGGTCCGGACGGAAGAGCGTGCCGTCGTTGGTGCTCAGATGGGGTGCATTTCGGCGCGCCGACATCGCATTGAGAATCGGCCGCATGGCAAACAGCGTGGCGGAATCGTTGGGCTCGAGATTGATCTTTTGCCTGATGATCTGACGAGACCGAACGCGCCGGTCGTTTCTGAAGGCTCACCACGGCTTGTGTCGGTTTCGATTGCCGGTGCCAGCGCCCCTTGTCGTAACGAAGCATGGTGACGCCGCGCCAGAGGGCTTCCTCATCGGGACGGATCGTGCGGTCGTCGGCGTCGAGCGAGCTCGACGGTCATCACGACCGAGTCGTTTTCGAGAATTTCTCCAAGCTGGCCGAGTTGAACCTCTTCGTCGAAGCCGGTGAGATGGCGCGACATCGGACTGTTCGACTGGTTGCGCGTCACGCCCGCGCGGCGCGGCAGGATCAAGAAGATCAGCCCGCCCAGGGCGCAGGGTCGTCGCCATCACGCGGAGGGTCGCAAAGACATAAGGGAGGTCGAAAAGGCCCTTGTACGGATCGACCTTGGACGATTGCAGGAGCGGTTCGGTCGAATAGGTCTCGACGGCAGAGGAGTCGGTGCGCCTCGCGCTGCAAGGAAGAATTGACCGAGGACCCATACGGCCAGCATGGCCCACAGGAAGAGCCATGTGCCGACCTGGTCGCTCTGGTTGATCACCGAACCGATCAAGACCTGCATGAGTCCGAGCAGGAACAGAAACCAATCATCCTCGGCCGTCTTCGGCAGAAAATACTTGACGAGTTGCAAGTAGATCAGCCAGTGGCCGAGGGCCTGGATCATCTGGGTGTCGTCGACCTTGTATTCGAGGTAAAGGAGACCGAGCGTGCCCACCGCCAGGGCGTTCGCGAGTGGCCGCGGGAGAGCCCACTTGCGGTGCAAATCGACGGAGAAGAAGGCGATCACGCCTCCGAGCGCGACCGCGATCGAGTAGAGCCCGGCGAACCGGCCCTCGGCGTGATCGCCGACCAGTGCCATGCTGGCGACCACCAGCATCAGGTAAAAACTCGCGCGGTAAACGAGATACGCTATTCACGGGTCGCCCTCTTTGTAAGCTGTGTCGGACCGCTGAGCTCTCGGCTCCGCCGAATTCCGCCGAGTCGTCATCGCGCCGGCGCTGGCCCGAGCCCGACTGCCGTTCCTGGGCGGCCGTGCTCAGG
Source organism: uncultured Planctomycetota bacterium (assembly GCA_963818265.1). Taxonomy (GTDB): domain Bacteria; phylum Planctomycetota; class Planctomycetia; order Isosphaerales; family Isosphaeraceae; genus CAWFRS01. The sequence continues at coordinate 886,413 of CAWFRS010000008.1, forward strand.
CGATGCTGCAAGAGGTTCCGCGTCGCCGCATCGGCAAGCTGAAACAGTGATGAAAGATCGCCTTGAGCACTATTGAGCATGAGCACGCGGCCAAGCAGGCCCCGCGCCGCTGCGCCCGCCAGCCGCGATGATCGCTCGGCTTCCTCGATCAGGTTGATCGGCCGGCACGAGACGACGACCATCAGCGCCTCACGCAACACGGCCGGCGGCATCACGTCAAATAATTCGGCCAGCCCCCCTTCGACGGCCGGCCGCATCGACGCCAAGCTGTTCGAGCAGCTCGTGCAAGAGCTTGACCGACGCCGGCCCGTGCCGCACACCCGGGCGCCGCGCCCGTCCAGCCCAGGACCAGCCGCCGCCCCTGGTAGCGGCACGTCTCCAGACAGAGCGTCGCCGCGAACGAGATCGCCTGCTCCATCGCCTCACGCTGCTCGGGCGACGCCTTGGTGCGCGGGAGCCAGGGATCGATCAGGATCGCCAGATCCTGCTCATTTTGCTGCTCGAATTCCTTGACCATCAGCTCGCCGCGCCGCGCCGACGTCCGCCAGTGGATCCACCGCGGGCTATCGCCCGACCGGTAATCGCGCAGGCCATGGTACTCCACCTGTTGCGCCGAACGGTCGTGCCGCTGGCCGCGGCGATTCTCGGTCGCCTGCCGCTGCATCTGGAACCACCGCCTGGTCAGCCGGCCGATCGTCGGATAAACCATGATCTGAGTCAGATAGTGCGATCGTGGCACGATGCTCGACCAGTCCAAACGGAGACCGCGTGCCCACTTCAAGATCGCGAAGCCGATACTTGCCGCGCTTCGGGGCGGTCGTGACCCAGCGAACCCGCGCACGGTCGCGGCCCGCGACACGCGGCGAAAAAGACCCGCGGCGTCACACTGACCGCCCCGGCGACCGTGCGATCGACCGGGACCAGAGAGTCTTCCACGAACACGGCCAGCGCGGCAAACCAGCGCCGGCCATTTTCGAGCGTGTAGTCGACCACGAGAGGGTCGCCCGAGAAAACGTAGCCAGGCACGCGCCGCAGCACGCTCAGCCGGCGGAGCATCGCTCGGCCGCCGAAAATCGAGGCAAGAAACGGGCCCGCCGACAAGGTGAATACCAGCAAGATCAGGTTGACTTGCTGCACAGAGCCCGGCCATCAGGAGCAAGATCGCCGCCGGCGAAGTAGATGAACCCCTCGCGGGTCAAGATTTGCCGCTCCGTCGGCATGATCGCCGCGAGCAACCGCCGGATCAAATGGCGAATCCCGCGGCGCGACCGCCGTATCCTGGGTCTGGAATCGTCATCGCGACACGTCCTTGGCCCGCTCAATCTCGAATAGAACGTCATGGGTGATGAATCAAGGGCCTCGGAACCGCGGCTTCTTGCAAGCACGCATGCAAGTCGCTTGTTCCGGCATGAACCACTCTACGCTGGCACGCGAATGCGGTCGACGATATCGCGGATGATCGCCTCGGCCGCTCCGAATTCACCCGCTTGAAGAAACGACTTGCCGACAACACGATGGGCGAGCACCGGTACGACCAGCGTCTTGATGTCGTCGGGCACCACGTAATTGCGGCCGGAAACCAGCGCCAGGCTCTGCGCCGCTCGATACAGCGTGAGCGCGCCGCGCGTGCTCACGCCGACGTGAAGGTCTTCGCTGCGGCGGGTCGCATGCACGATATCAAGCAGATACTCGCTGATGGCATCATCGACTTGTACCGTGCGCACGCCGTGCTGAAGCTGGAGAACCTCGGCGGCCGTCAGGACGGCGCCCAGCGATTCGACGGGCTCGCCGTTTCGATGGCTGGCAAAAACCTTGCGTTCTTCCGACCGAATCGGGTAGCCCATCCGCAGCCGGAGCATGAAACGATCGAGCTGACTTTCAGGAAGAACGTAAGTTCCCTCGAACTCGTACGGATTTTGAGTCGCCAGTACGATGAATGGCGGCGGGAGCTGATACGTCTGGCCTTCGATCGACGCCTGGCCATCGCTCATCGCTTCCAGCAGGGCACTCTGGGTACGCGGGGTGGTGCGATTGATCTCATCGGCGAGGATCACATTGGCGAAGAGCGGACCCGGCTTGAAAACAAACTCGCCCGACGGCGCGTGATAGATGCTCGATCCCAGCACATCCGAGGGGAGCAAGTCGGGAGTAAACTGAATTCGACGAAACGAACAGTCGATACTGGCGGCGATCGCGCGTGCAAGAAGTGTCTTGCCGACTCCGGGAACATCCTCGATCAAGACGTGCCCTTCGGCCAGGAGCGCGACAACCGCGAGCCGGATCACCTCGGGCTTGCCCAGCACGACAAGACCGATGTTGTCGAGCAGTCGGTTCGATAGAACAAGGAGTTCAGATAGGTCATTGGTGACGGGCTCGGCGATCTGGGTAGAATTCATTCGGTGTACGCTCAACGGACGGTGCGGTACATTGCGTTCGGTCCAACCGTGGTCCCACGCGACCGTCCTAATATATACGAACCGTGCAACGATTCCAACGGCTGGATGGGTGTGAGAGTTAAGTCGGTTTGGCTAACCATTGCACAGTGGTTGGCAACCTGGGAGGGCCGCCGCGGTCTGGCGTGGCGGCATCGGTATGGCAGGGAATGGCCTGAAAATCTTGATCGTCGCCGGTCGACTCAATCGCCAGGACGGCGGCTGGCCGCTGCGCACCTTTCTCGACCGCCTACGCAGCCGAGGATGTCACGTCCAGATTCTCTGCGTTAACAACGGCCGCGATCTGCTGAAGGATCCGCAAACCTTCGAGCTGCCCGCTCTCGAGAATCATTGGCTGCGTGGCTTCGCGATTCGCGGTTTCCTGGCGAACGACCGGCTCGAGCGGCCTGACCTGCTGCACGTGGTCGACGATGAAATGGGCGGTGTGGCACTCGATCTCTCAGAAACGGCCCAGATTCCTTATATTCAAACCGTTTCGCGTTTCGAGACAGCCGGCCGTGGCCTGCGCCTGAGCCGGCGATGGTGTCGGAAACTGATCGCGACGAGCTCCGACCTTGCCCACGAGCTGGTCGCACAGCTCGGCGTACCGCGTGAGCGAATCGAAGTCATTCCCCCCGGTGTCGCCCCGCCGATCGCCAGAACGCGGACATCCGGCAACGGCAACGGCAACGGCAAAGTTCCCGTGATCGGAACCGGCGGCCACCTCGAAGAGGCGTCGGGCACGGGCATCTTTCTCGAAGCAGCGCGGCTCGTCGTCGACGCCGGGTACGACGTCGAATTCGTCATCGCCAGCCAGGGAAACCAGCAAGCCGTGCTCCGCCAGCGAACCCAGCGCCTCAGGATCGCTGATCGCGTCACGGTCGCGCATTATCCCAGCTTCGGCGCGGATTTCTGGAGAGTCCTCGATATTTACTGTCAACCAGCGGTGATCGCGAGCACCGGGCGCACGCTGATCCACGCGCTGGGGCACGCCATTCCCTCGATCGCCAGCAATGTCAAAGGCCTGCGCGCGCTCATCCAGGCTGGTCAAGACGGCTTGATCGTCCCTTCCAATGACCCGCGAGCCCTCCAGCTCGCCATCACGTCACTTCTCGATCATCCCGAAGATGCGCTCCGCCTCGGCGCGCGGCGCAGGAACGCGTTCGCAGCCAATTCGACCCCGATCGCGAAGCCGATCGCTTCCTTGACGTTTATCAGCAAGCTGCCGGGCACCCCCAGGTCTACACCGTATCCCGGGTCTGACCTGCGTTGGCCGCCACAATCGGATGGGAACCGAAGGGTCAGGCCGCGCACTGAGCTCGCAGCGCCAAAGCGATGACCCGTGCGCTCACATTCTGGCCGACCTGGGCCAGGATCGCATAAAAAAATCGCAGCCCATGGCACACCTCGAGCGCCGTTGATCATGAGAGAAGTGCCAGAAGCGTGATCGAGTCAGGATACCTGACAAAGCGTTGCGGAAACGATTTCCGCGGACGGGTTTTCGCCCAGGAGGGGCCAATGTCGACCATGGACGTTCACATTCGATCGAACCGGGAGACGGGACGCCGACGCATCAAGTTTCAAGCAGGGCTCGAAGACCTCGAAGGCCGCATGCTCCTGTCGGGCGGACATCATCATCGTGCCGCTCACGCGACCGCCAGCACGCCGGCCCACGTTCAAAATGAAAGCGGCCATCATGCGAAGCGATCGCACGGTCACTCGCTGAAGATCACGGGCGTTTCAAAAGCCATCGCCGCGCCGGTGATTAATTTTCAACCGAACATCAGTGTGGCACCGCAGTTCAACGTGACGCCAACGGTCAGCGGTGGAACATCGAACACTCAGACATCCTCGAGCACGGCCGCGACGAGTGCCCCGACCGCCAGCGCAGCCGGTTCAAAGACGACCGGCGGGACGACGAACACCTATACAACCAAGTGGACAGCAACCCCAGCGCCAGCGCTCCATGGCTCGAGCGGTGGCACCTCGACGCTCCAGACGACCAACACGTCAACGTCGACCCCTTCGCCCAGCAGCAGCACTCCAGCCCAGCCCGCGACCGGCAGCACGTCGACGCAAACAGGCACCGGCTCGTCGACGGGAACCCCGGCCTGCTCCCCCGCCCCGACGGCACAGACCGGCACAACTTCGAATGCGGGGAGCCAGGCAGGGTCGGGCAGCTCGAGTGCCCAGACCAGCACGAAAACAACGTCAACTAGCCAGGCGAGTTCAGGAGCGTCGACCGCCCAGACCGGAACGAACACATCGTCCGGCACGCAGTCCGGATCGGGGGCCTCCACCGCCCAGACCAACACCGGCACGAACTCGTCGACCTCAGCGTGCAGCCCTGATACGACCACGACCACAACCGCGCCGGCCGCCCAGGCGAGCACGTCGACCGGCACGTCTTCGAACGCCTCGAGCGGTGACTCGGGCTCAGGACACGCCTCCGCTCAAACCTCAACCTCGTCTTCAACGCAGACTTCGAGCGGCGGCGGGTCGGGGGCGGCCTCGGCCCAGACCTCGACATCAACGAGCTCGAACGTGACCGGGTAATCGCGTGCCGTCGCTCGCGGCCACCGCCGGGGAATCGACACCCTGGCGCGAGGCCGCGGGCGGCGTGTTTTGCGCCTCACGCAGGCGAAGGCGGACAGCATGATGATCTTCACCGCCTTGCCGCACGAACCATTCGCCTGCACCGCGGACGATCACCCTTGGGCCGTTTCATCCTGGACCTACACCGGATTCGGGAGGCGAGGGTCCCCTGCGAGCCAAGTGCCTCGGCAGCACCTCGACTGAGTCTCGCTCTCCCAAAAACCGTGGGGGCGCGAGCGTGCCGCGAGCCGAGTGCCTCGGCAGCTCGACTGAGTCTCGCTCTCCCAAGAGCGCCGGGAGGGCGGGCATGCCGCCAGGAGCGGGTATTGACCTTGTGCCCGCGGTGCTCTGTGTCACACTCAGCTCGATCGATCACCGGTGTCAGAAGCGACAGCTCTAAACAATGCGGCACGCGGCCCGAACGCCCGCAATGCCGCGACGATTCATTCCGCTTCGGGCCGCTTGCGGCGAGGGGCGACTTTGGCCGCCTTCGCCGTCACCGGAGCGGGCTGGTGAGGGTTCGCCGTAATCGAGCCCTTGACTTTCGGATAACCACCGGCGGCCGTCGGCCGGCCCGAGAGATCAATACGCCCGGAAAGATCGGTGCCCGGAATTCGCTGCGCCGTCATCATTGATGATGATGCACCTCTAGCAGCGCGACGCTTGGCTGAAGCTCCGAGGGTGACCGGTGGCGGCGGCGGTAGTTTGCGATTAACGCGGGCCGTGGTCGCCTTGCTCGAGAGCGGCGGCGGGGGCGGAATCGGTGCGCCGGTCTGAGCCATTGCCACGGAACCGTGAACCAGGATGGTCGCTATCGCGAAGCTCAATAGCCGTGCTTTCATGGTGAGTCCCGGTTTCTCAGAGAGTGCGAATGTCGCGTGGAGTCACGGTGGCCAGGCCAGGATCAAACAGCCAGAAGCCCCGTGACGGAAGGCCCAGAGGATGAGGGCACGCTCGAGCACGCGTGTCGTCACCAGCATTGTCTGCGAAACCCGTGCCGAGTTCAAGCAGGTAGTCGGTGTGTGTTGTCCTGTGTCAACACGGCTTGCGGCTACTTCGACGACGCCAGCGCGAGCGGCCGGCGCCTTCCCGTCCCGGTCTTGAACTCGCGCTTGTCGATCTGATACCGGCGGAGTTTTTCGCTGATGCTGCGCCGCGAAAGCCCGCAGTGCTTGGCGCAGAGCTCGACGCGACCGCGGTATTTCTCGAGGACGCTCTTGAGATACGGCGCGTTCGATGCGTGAGGTCAGCTCGTTCGTGATCTCGGGTAGCGGCCGGCGGTGATCGAAATCGAGGCCGAACGGCTCATCGTGGCGGGTCACAATCTGCGAGGGCAAGTTTTCGGGCTCGATCACGGCACCCGGCGTCGTTACAAGGGCCTGCTCAATGACGTGTTCGAGCTCGCGCACATTGCCCGGCCAGTCGTAACTCATCAACCGCGATAACGACAGCCGCGAAAATGTCTTGCTCGGAACATTGCGCTCGACCAGCTTCTGCACGAAATGCTCGACCAGAAGTGGAATATCCTTCGAGCCGCTCGCGCAGCGGGGGCGTCTCGATCGAGAACACGTTGAGCCGGTAATACAGGTCTTCGCGAAACTGGCCGCTGGCGACGGCCTGAACGAGATTCAGGTTCGTCGCCGCGACGACACGGCAGTTCGTCTGGATCGAATCCGTCCCGCCCACGCGCTCGAATCGACCGTCCTGCAAAACACGTAAGAGCTTGGCTTGCATGCCGATCGGCATTTCGCCGATCTCGTCGAGGAACAAGGTGCCGCCGTTGGCCAGCTCGAAGCGCCCCTTCTTCTGAAGCTCAGCCCCGGTGAACGCACCCCGCTCGTGGCCGAACAATTCACTCTCCAGCAGCGGCTCGGGCAAGGCCGCGCAGTTGACCGCGACGAGCGGCCCGCGCCGGGTGACGTCGCTCGAGTGAATTGCCTGGGCGACAAGCTCCTTGCCGGTCCCCGTTTCACCGGTCACCAGCACGTTGCACGATGATGACGCGACCCGCGCCATGCGCTCGAAGACGCCAGCCATCGCGTGGCTTCGCCCCAAGAGATTGTGGTAGGCATTTTTACGTTGAAGCCGCCCGCGCAGATCGGCAACTTCGTCGATCAACCGCCGGTCCTCGAGTGCTTGAGTGACCAGCATTTCGAGACGAATGTGGTCGAGCGGCTTCTGAAGGAGATCGTACGCGCCCAGCTTGATGGCCTCGACGGCCGCCTCGACGGTGGCAAAGCCGGTCATGACGATGACTGTCACCGGGAGCTCGCGGTCGTGAATCTCGCGAATCAGCTCGAGCCCGCTGATCCCGGGTAAATTCAAGTCCGTGAGAACGAGCGAGCAAGGGTGCTCGACGAGCCATTCGAGCGCAGCGGTGCCGTCGTTGACCACCGTGATTTGTCGTTCGGGATTCGCGAGCAATTGCCTGAGTTGCTGGCAAATAAGCTCGCTATCTTCCACCACGAGGATGCGTCGATCCATGGCGCCCTCATCCAGTTGAGGTGGGGTGGGTCAGTCGATTCCGTGATGATCCATCTCATTCACCCGCCGCCCGCCGGCATCGTTTCGACGGTGCGACTATATCGTTCACTTAGCGTACGTTCCTTTCGTCATTTGTCAAGCGAAGAAGAAACGAGCCCCGACGCTCGATGCCGGGTGGTTCCCGCGTGCCTTTGCGGCGCCATGCCGATACCCGCCACACCGGGCCCTCTCGCACGCGCCCCGCTCCCGGAGTTAAACATGGCGCCGCCCCCCAACGACGGCGGTCTTGCCGTTTCCGGTTTCTCTGACAATTGTCATTGCGAGCGAGACGCGCTGGCGGTAGGATGGCGCCGACGTCCGGGAGTGGAATGCACGTCGCCTCGGAAGCGTTCCCGTGCCGGCTCGATACAGGAGATCCATGGCGGTGGATCACGCGTCGTCGAAGATGCTTCAGTTGCTGCGCATGAGGCTCCGCCAAGTGTTGCGGGTGACGCTCGTCATCGCGATCGGGTTGGTGGTCGCCACGATGGCTGTCGCTATCTGGTGGCTGACGAGCTTGAACGGACTTCCGGACATCGGCGACCCGTTCGATGTCGCGGCGTTTCGTGCTTTCAGCGTCGCCGACGATCGAAATGCTTTCACGCATTTCCGGCGAGTGGCGGAGATGATGACGCCCGTCCGGGGGACCGCCGGCGCCGTAGGGACAAGCCCGGGCGAGCCCACGTTCTCGTGGTCGACTGCCAGCCCGATGTGGCGTGAGTGGGCCGGGGAAAACCTCGCGGCGCTGGAATTTTTTCACCGAGCGGCCGAGCAACCCGACGCTGCGAACGCGGCCGGAGATCAAACAGCCGACGTCAACTGGCACACTTTGATCATGCTGGCCAGCATCGAGGCCAGCAGGCGACAGGAGAGCGGCGACACGGCCGGCGCCTGGGAGTGTTATCGCTCCATCCTCCGCACGATCACCCACTTCAGGCGGCGCGGAAGCACCCTCCAGCGTGGTTGTGCGCGAGGGGCGAGCCGTATCCTGCAGACGCAACTCGCTGCATGGGCGGCGGACCCGAAAACCACAAACCTCCAGCTTCATGCCGCGCTCGACTTCGTGCTCGAGAACGAGCCTGATCCCGATTGGGATCTCTTTGCGGTGAAATATGGCTATCTCGAGCTCATGGCCATGATGGAGCAGCCAATCCCGGTATCTGCCCAGCGGGAGTTCGAAGCGGAATGGATTTTCCGGCTCGGTGATATGTCGCTTTCGCCCGAAATCGCTGGCGGTCTCGAGACCGCGCGCGGCTTCCTCTTGCGCGAGCCCGAACGCAGTCGGTGCGCTCTGCGCCTGCTGTGTGCCAACTACCTGTCGCATCTGGAAAGCCACCAGCGGCCGACGCGGAGTCCAGCGGTGTGGGCGATGTTCTCTTATATGGACACATCGATTCCGACCACGAAGCGCCGGATCGGCGTGCCGCTCTATCCCGTCAATCGTGAGGCGCGCTGCGGCGCGGGCATCCTATCACCAGAAGAGCTGGCCGGCTGGCTGGTCGCCACGCGCGATGCCAGGGTGCGACTCATCCAGGCATATGATGAATGGCTGCCACCAGTTCGAGCCCGAGATCGAAGGACCGTCGCCGACCGTCGGGCACACCGCGACCTCGCCATCACGCTGGCCACGGAAATTTATCGTCGCGAACGCGGACGCCCACCACTCTCCGAGGAAGACCTGGTGGGGACCTATCTCAAGCGCCTGCCCGACGACGGCTCGACCGATCCGTCCGACCAGACCACGCCGATCGTCGAGTGACCGATCGGTGGGTCTCGGCCCGGCCACCGCCGTCGCGGCGGGGATGATGCGGCCGCACGAGGTCGCGAAACGTCAAAATCTCCGATTCTCGCCCGGGCGCGTCCGGTCTTGCCGCGGGATTGTCTCTATAACAGTAGAGGATGATGGTCGAGCATGGATGCTCGATCGGACCGTCTATGCGACGACGCACTCGAGGCGGTCGAATTCGAGCGATTTATCGCACGGATGGGAAGGAGCCCTTCGCCATGTCATTTCGGCAGCGCAAGTCCAGGCCGAGCCTGCTCTCAACGCTTTGGAGACGTCCCGGGCCGGCCAGGGATCGGCGGCGGGGCCATCCTGGTCCCATCGTGACCCGGCTCGAGGAACGGACCTTGATGACGACCCCGACCGTCACGACGCTCGCCGACTCGGCCGCCGCGTTGACTTATGGCCAGACCGAGATGTTCACGGCGACGGTAGCGACCAACGGACGCGACGGCACGACGCCGGCCGGCGGCAGCGTGACCTTCATGGACGGCACCACGACGCTCGGCATCAAGCCACTGGTCGACGGCACGGCCCAGCTCAGCGTCACCAGTCTGGGAGCGGGAAGCCACGAGGTGACAGCAAGTTATAGCGGCACAGGCGCGTTCGGAGCCAGCAGTACGCCGGTCACCCCAACGCCGGTCATCAGCACGGTCGCGGGGGGCGGCAACTCCGCGGCCAGATCGGCCTTCTATGGCCTGAGCACCGCCGCCGCTGTCGCGGTTGACAGCTCGGGCGACCTGTTCATCGCCGAGGGCATCAGCTACTCCCAGGGCAAATCCCAGGAAGTTTGTGAGGTCAACCACTCGACCGGCGCGGTCACGGTCGTCGCGGGCAATGGCACCGGCGGCTATAGCGGCGACGGCGGCCCCGCCACGGCCGCCGAACTTTTCAATCCCAGCGCCCTTGCGCTCGACGACTCGGGCGAGTCTCTTCATCGCCGACAGCAACAACAATGTGGTCCGCGAGGTCAACCTGAGCACCGGGATCATCACCACCGTCGCGGGCAGCGGCACCGCGGGCGACAGTGGCGACGGCGGTCGCGCCACGGCCGCCAAATTGTCGTATCCCAGCGGCCTTGCGCTCGATGGGTCGGGCGACCTCTTCATCGCGGATGCCCTCGCCAGTGTCGTTCGCGAAGTCAACTTGAAGACCGGCATCATCACTACCGTCGCGGGTAATGGCACGCAGGGTGATAGCGGTGACGGCGGCCTCGCCACCGCGGCTCAACTGACTGGCCCCACCGGCCTCGCGCTGATTGGCTCGGGCGATCTCCTGATCGCCGACAGCGGCAACGAAGTGGTCCGCGAGGTCAACCTGAACACCGGGATCATCACCACCATCGCCGGCAACGGCACCGCGGGCGACAGTGGCGACGGGGGTCTTGCCACCGATGCCGAACTCTCGTACCCGTCCAGCTTTGCTGCTCGACGGCTCGGGCGATCTCTACATCACCGACAGCGACACCAATGTGGTCCGCGAGGTCGACTTGCGCACCGGGGTCATCACGACCGCCGCCGGCAACGGCGCGGAGGGCTATAGCGGTGACGGCGGCGCCGCGACCGCGGCGGAGCTATCCGAACCCATCGGTCTGGCCATGGACAGCTCGGGCGATCTCTTCATTGCCGACTGGTGGAACAGCGCCGTCCGCGAGGTCAACCCGAGCACCGGGATCATCACCACTGTCGCGGGCGGCCGTGCGCTGGGTTATAGCGGCGATGGCGGTCCCGCCTCCGTCGCCGAGCTCGGGAACCCGACGGATGTCGCCGTCGACAAGTCGGGTGATCTCTTCATTGCCGAAAGCGCCAACAATGTGGTTCGCGAGGTCAATGCCCAGACCGGCGACATCACCACGATCGCCGGCAATGGCACCGCGGGCGACACCGGCGATAGTGGTCCCGCCACGGCCGCCGAACTCACCGATCCCGGCGCCGTCGCAGTGGATGACTCCGGCGACCTCTACGTCGTCGACAGTGGCAACAACACGGTCCGTGAGGTCAACATCCAAACCGGTGTGATCACCACCATCGCGGGCAACGGCACGGACGGATATAGCGGTGACGGCGGCCCGGCCACCTCCGCCGAACTATCAGCTCCCGAGGGAGTTGCGCTCAACGGCTCGGGGGACTTGTTGATCGGCGACAGTAACAATTCCGTCGTCCGCGAGGTCAACCTCAAGACCGGGGTCATCACCACGGTCGCCGGCAACGGCACCGCGGGCGACAGCGGTGACGATGGCCCCGCGACGGCCGCCGAACTATACAGGCCTCAGAACGTCGCGGTTGACTCGGCCGGGGACCTGTTCATCGCCGATTCCGACAATAACGCGATCCGCGAGGTCAACAGCCAGACCGGCGACATCATCACCATTGCTGGCGGCGGCGACAAGGGCTACCAGGCCGGCGAAAAGATTGCCACGGCCACCGAACTTTCCATGCCACTCGGCATGGCGCTGGACGGATCCGGGCATCTTTTCTTCGCTGACAGCGGCTACGGTGTCGTCCGCGAGCTCGACCTCAAGACGGGCATCATCACCACGGTCGCTGGAACGGCCAACCAGTTCGGCTTCGGCGGCGATGGCGGACCGGCGTCTACCGCCATGCTGGGTGCGCCGTCTGGTGTCGCCATTGATTCGGCCGGGAATCTTGACATCAGTGACGCCGTGAACAACGATGTTCGCGAGGTCTCGACGCCGACAAACGTGGCCCAGATGGTGACGGTCGCGAAGGCCCCATTGACGGTCACGGCGAACAATGCGACCAAGGCCGTCGGCGCCTCAAATCCGAACCTGACTTATACAATCACGGGCTTCGTCAATGGCGACACCGCCTCCAGTCTCGAAACGCCCGCGACGGTCTCGACGCCGGCTTCGTCATCCAGCTCGATCGGCACCTACCCGATCGCGGTCAGCGGTGCCACCTCTGCCAATTACGCGATCCGCTTCGTCGGCGGCACGCTCACGGTGATCGCGCCGGCGGCGTCTCCAGCGGCCCCCCCACGCGTCACTGCGGCGGCATTCGCGACATCTACGCCCAGGGTGGCCCGAAAGCCAAAATCGCCGGAAAAAAACACAAAGCATCGCGCGCCATCGTGGTCCAGCTCGAAGGCACCGTCAACGCGTCAGCCGCGCTCAATCTCAGCAACTACAACCTGACCACGCTGCCCCGAGGAAATAAGAAGGGCAAGCGAATCGCGCTTTCGGCGGCGACCTACGACGCCACCACGCAGACGGTGACCCTCAACATGCGCAAGAACGCGGCCACGCGGCGATCGCTGCAATTGACGATCAACGCGGCCGGCCTGGGGTTGCCGGGAAGCGATGTCGTGGCGATTCTCAGCCCGTGATGCTCGAATGCGCGACGACTGCATGCATCGCGGCCTAAACGCTGGACGATCTCTAAAGGCGGAGCTCCAGCAGGCCACCGTTGGAGTTCCGGCTTTAGCCGGTCCGCTCTGGTCGAGATCGCAATAAGCCACCTCAGGGCGGAACTCCAACAGGCGACCGTTGGAGTTCCGGCTTTAGCCGGTCCGCTCTGGTTGATGTCGTAAAAAGCCGCTTCAAGACGGAGCTCCAGCAGGCCACCGTTGGAGTTCCGGCTTTAGCCGGTCCGCTCTGGTTGAGATCGCAATAAGCCACCTCAGGGCGGAACTCCAACAGGCGACCGTTGGAGTTCCGGCTTTAGCCGGTCCGCTCTGGTTGATGTCGTAAAAAGCCGCTTCAAGACGGAGCTCCAGCAGGCCACCGTTGGAGTTCCGGCTTTAGCCGGTCCGCTCTGGTCGATATCGCAATAAGCCGCCTCAAGGCGGAACTCCAACAGGCGACCGTTGGAGTTCCGGCTTTAGCCGGTCCGCTCTGGTTGATGTCGTAAAAAGCCGTTTCAAGACGGAGGCTCCAGCAGGCCACCGTTAGAGTTCCGGCTTTAGCCGGTCCGCTCTGGTCGATATCGCAAGAAGCCGCTTCAAGACGGAGCTCCAACAAAGGCCCGGCGCTTTGGGTGCCGCGTGGCTCGTCAATGAATACGGGATGAACGCGAAAGCAGTGCAAACCCAACCTTTCACCACGTCCGGGCAGGGCTGGCATCGCTAAATTTGTCGCAGGTGACGGCAGCCACGCCTTCTGCACCGTCGCATCGATCGGAAAACGTGACACGCCCGCTCGCCAGGGATGGTGCCGGCGCTGGCGGTCCGTCGTTCACTTCGCTCTGTTCTGCTTGATCAATGACTTCCAGCGCCAATCCGAGTTGTTTACTGAGATGAAAATATGAAACACGGTACAATTCTTGAAAAGGTTTTTGACGTTCCTTGCTTTGCTGAGCAAGGTTTGTGTTCATTCATGTCACCGCTCGCCGCCAAGGACCGGTCGCCCGCAATCCGGATGATCAGGGTCGCGGTAGCGCGGAGTCGAGGAACTCGTACGCCTGGAACCGCTCGGTTCTGGGAAAAGCGTGCTCGCAATCCGGATAGACGGCCTTGAGGTCGGCCGCTTTGCCCAACAACTGGTAGACCGGCCGTGCCGATTCGATGCAGACTTTCACGCCTTCGACGTCGAAGTTGGCATCGCGCAGCGGAGCATTCGCAAAAAACGGGCGGGGCGCCAGCGCGCCGATCAGCTCGGGCCAGTCGAATGGAACGCGGCCGAGATCGAGCTGGTACACGTCGCGGAGCCGCGGCATGTAGCCTTTGTGCGACCAGCCCGCGATATTTCCTTTGTAATAGAACGGAAATGCGTTGAAGCCGCACGACGAGACGACGGCCTTGATTCGCGGGTCGAAGAGTGCGGTGAAGATGGCGTTGTGACCGCCCAGCGAGTGTCCGATCACGCCGATCCGATCTGGATCGACCGTCGCGAGCGAGCAAAGCAGATCGACCGCGCGAAGGTTGTTCCAGACGGCTTTCATGGTGGCGCTGGCATATCCGAGCGCATAGACGTCAACCGCGTAATCGCCAAAGTTAGGATAGTCGGGCGCGAGCGCCACGTAACCGCGTTGCGCCAGCTCTTTCGCATACGCCAGCTCACGATTTTGACCCAGCCCGACGGGCTCGTCCTTGCCGATCTTGATCGTCTGATGGAGGCAAAGCGCGGCTGGCCGACGAGCCGCCGGCTGACCCGGCACGTCGGGAATCAAAAGCCAGGCGGGTACGCGGTCGCCGGGCTCCGTCGCGAACGAGATTCTCTTACGAATGAACCGATCTTCCCGAAACTCACCATGGATCTTGACTTCGAGCGGTACGCGGCGCTCGCCGCCGGGCAGCTTGCCCGCGACGTCTTGAAAGTGCGAGAGAATATGGTCGCGCCGCACGAGCCAGTCGGCGGCGGAGGCAACCGCCAGCTCGCGGCCCCTGCCGTCGCGAACGGTCATGAGCTTTGTATGGTCGGAATACGCCGGCGCGTGCCGCATCGACATTCTTGCCGCTTCCTGGCCCGCGGCGGTCGGCTCGCCGAGGCCGAGCGCAAGCAGGAGTGACCAGCCGGTCAGCCCGAGATGAGCTTTGAGCATTTCCCTACCGTTTCGGCACCTTGGCCTGGTGCGACGGCACACGGGCGCCGCCAAACCAAGCCGCGGTTTCCATGACAAAACGCATGCGATTGTTTGCAAGGCTCGTATCGTAGGCAGCCAGGGGCGCCGACGCAACAGACGGTCCCGCGGCAACTTCGCGTTGAACGATTTGAGCCGGGCGGTCAGAATGCCGATGACAACGATCGAGACGATTGTTCTCGGCGTGCGGATCAGTCGGGTTCTCGGCGGTTCGGCGGCCAGTCGGCGGCGGTCCTTGTAAGTTTGACAATTGAGGCGCGGGACCGACCTCATCCCGAAGCCCCCTCTCGTGTGCGGGAATTCGGGAATCCTGGAATTTGTTCTGTAAGGAGACACCCATGCGGAGTCTTCGGTACTCCCTGACAGCATTATTAGGGGCGGCGATCGTCGGATCCGGAGTGGTCGGCGCGATGGCCCAGACGACCCCGAAGGCTTTGCCGACGCCGGCCGCCTTGCTGGCGTTTCACCCGACGATGCAGGGTGTCGAATACGATTCCCCCGTCGACCAGGCGGGTCAAAATGCCTGCAAAGTCGAAGCCGTAGTGAACGACCAGAAACGCAGTGTCGGCTACGCACTGCGCGACGCTCAGGGGAAATTGCTTCGGCGGTTCGTCGTGGCGCACGGCAACGGCCGTCTCGACCAGTGGAGCTACTACCAGGACGGCTTCGAGGTTTACCGCGAGGAAGACCTCGACGGCGACCGGGGCGTCGATGAATGCCGCTGGCTCAATGCTGGCGGAACGCGGATTGCCACGGTCGAAAAGAATCATGTGACGGGCTGGAAGCAAATTTCGGCCGAAGAAGCCTCAAAGGTGCTCGTCCAGGCGCTCGTCAGCCATGACGATGCCTTGCTCAACTCGATTCTGGCAACCCCCGCCGAGCTATCCGCGGCCGGCTTGCCCAAGGACTATGTCGCCAAGGTGACCGCGTCTGCTGGAAAACGGGCTGAGCTCGTCGCCGAGCTTCAGACCAAGCTCGTCGGCTGGAACAAGCAAACGGTCTGGAACCGGTTCGACGGCACGTATCCGCACGTGATCCCGGCCGATCCGGCGATCGGGCTGGAGAAGGATCTCGTGCTTTATGAAAACGCGATGGTCATTCCGGCGATCACCGGGGCCGACCAGGCCGCGGCGAAGCTGGCCTTCTTGCAGATCGGCGACATGATTCAGCTTGGCTCGTCCTGGAAGTTAATCGATCTACCGTCGGCCATTGACCCGAAGACGCCGATTGTCACGGTCGTGAGCGGGGTTCGCGCGAGCCTGTTCGAACGCGGTGGCGCCGGCGCCGCTCCGCGTGACGAGGTGGTCGACGCCGCGCTCAAGGCCCTTGCCGACTACGACGTCAAGAACACGCCGCTCCTCCAGTCGGGCAACAAGAAAGACGTCGCTCGTTACAATTACGACCGCGTTCCGCTCTTGCGAGCCGTGGTGAAGGCGCTCAAATCGCCCGAGGAGCAGTTCACTTATAACAAGCAGGTCGTCGACTGCATCGTCGCCGCCTATCGCACCGACGAGTTCCCGGAAGGGAAGACGTCGATCGACAAGCTCGTGGCCAACGGCGGCAAGCTCGGCTCGTATGCCGCGTATAGCCTGATCGACGCCGAGTTCGCCATGAGCAACGAGAAGCCCGACGGCAACATTCTCGCCAACCAGAAACAGTGGATGGCCGACCTCGAAGGCTTCCTCAAGAAGTTCCCCGATTCCGATGAAGTTCCCGCGGTTTTGCTTCACCTGGCCAACGCCAACGAATTCAACGCCGAGGAGAAAAAGGCACGCGAGCAATACGGGAAACTCGCCGAAACCTACGGCGCCACCGAGCCCGGCAAGAAGGCGGCCGGGGCGCTGCGGCGGCTCGACCTCGTCGGCCAGACGCTCTCGATCAAGGGAACCGGCTTGCAAACCGAGGTCGTCGATTCGTCGCGCAACCTCGGCAAGCCGGTCCTGTTCGTGTTCTGGGCAAGCTGGGCCTCGCCCGTCAAAGCCGACCTGCCCGACCTGATCAAGATTTACGATAAGTACCACGCGCGTGGCTTCGAGATCATCGGCATCGGCGTCGACAATGAGCGGGCCGACCTCGATGCGTTTCTCAAGGAATACAAGGTGGCCTGGCCGCAGATCTTCGAGCCCGGCGGCATGGACAGCCGGCTCTCGGTCGAATATGGCATCATCTCGCTGCCGACGATGTTCCTGGTCGACGCTCAGGGCAAGGTCGTCAATCGCAATCTGCGAGCCAGTGAGCTCGAAAAACAACTGGAAAAACTGATGCCGACCAAGCAGGCCGGCATCGCCGACCGTCGCCAGTGAGATCGTTTATGCACGATGCGCTCGTTCGCTTGCCGGGCAGTTGAGACGATACCGCGCAGGTCGTGGGTTCAGGCCGTTGACATGATTCCCGCGCGGGAGATACCTTCTCCGCGCGGGAATATGGTATTCTCGAACGCGAAATCTTGTGCACCCGCGAAACGGCGTTCGTTTCATGGATTCTTCGACGGCATCTGAGCGAGGCGGCGTATGGACGAACGATACGGCGGCGTGAGCGGCTTTCTGCCCGGAAGGGCCTCGCTCAGCGTTGACCTGATCGTCGTCACCATGCTCTTTGTTCTCATCGCCCTTGGTTTCAGCGTGCATTCGGTTCGATCGCGGCGCCGTTATGGTTTGCACAAGTCGGTTCAACTCGCGACCGCGAGCAGCCTGGTCGTCCTTCTCTTGCTGTTTGAAGTGGACATCCACTTCATCGATGACTGGACCTCGCGGGCCGATGCGTCACCCTATTTTGATCAGGCGTCGCGAAGCGGACTGGTCGTTTACGCGCTTGCGGTGCACCTGGTGTTCGCGACGACGACGTTCGTTTTGTGGCTCATCGTGATTGGCGCGGCACTCATCAAGTTTCCGGTCCCGCCGCGCGAGGGCGACCATTCGCGGTTCCATCGGCGTTGGGGTACGATCGCGGCTATTGATATGGTGCTGACGACCCTGACCGGGTGGCTCTTTTACTGGCTCGCTTTTGTGGCCTGACTTCTGGTCGAGACGCGCTTCGACACCGGTGCTTTTTATTGCGAACACGAGCCCACTTTGATGACCAACGCGATCGTTCGTGACTGGAAAAGCTGGCTCGCTCAGGCTGGTCTCGTGCTGGTAACGGCCGGAGCCGTTTACGGGTCAATTCGCGCGATGCGGCTGACCACGGCGCCCCCGTCCGGGGTCAGTGTGCAGGTTGACAGCCCCAATGGCGAGCGAAAATCTGGCGATGCGCCCGTACAACCGGGATCGAAAAAGCCGCCGGCGGCCGGCGACCATTCAGGCATGGTGTTGATCCCGGGCAGCGAGTTCCTGATGGGCTGCGACGACCCACGCGCCTTGCCCCACGGCGGGCCTGATGCCATGGCCGACGCGCGTCCCATCCACCCGGTGCGGGTCGATCCTTTCTGGCTCGATCAGTTCGAGGTGACGAACGCCCGGTTTGGAGCCTTTGTCAGTGCGACAGGCTATGTCACGGTTGCCGAGCGGACCCCCCGCGCCGCCGACTTCCCCGATGCTCCGCCCGAGAATCTGGTGGCGGGCTCGGTTGTGTTCAGACCCCCCGACGGGCCGGTCCCTCTCGACAATCATTACCGCTGGTGGACCTACGTCAAAGGGGCAAACTGGCGACATCCGACCGGCCCGTCCAGCGACATCGAGGGCCACGCGAACGACCCCGTCGTTCACGTGGCGTTTGAAGACGCCAAGGCTTACGCGCGCTGGGCCGGCAAGCGGTTACCCACCGAGGCCGAGTGGGAATTCGCCGCCCGGGGCGGGCTGGCGGCCCAGCCATACACCTGGGGGTCTGACTTTCGACCTGGCGGCCAGTGGATGGCCAACACCTGGCAGGGGCGTTTTCCGGTGAAGGACACGGCCGAAGATGGCTACGCTGGAATTGCACCTGTCGGCCGGTTTCCTGAAAACGGTTATCACTTGTATGATATGGCCGGCAATGTATGGGAATGGTGCGCGACTGGTATCGCCCGGACGCTTATTCCTCGCAAATGGGCAAGGAAATCGCCGTGAACCCGCGCGGACCGACCAGCAGCCACGATCCGGCCGAACCCGGCCAGGCCAAGCGAGTCCATCGAGGTGGCTCGTTCCTTTGCACCGAGGAGTATTGCACGCGGTACATGGTTGGTACGCGCGGTAAAGGCGAGGTTTCCACCGGTAGTAACCACCTGGGATTTCGCTGCGCGATGGACGCGCCTGGCAAAGTCAATTGAACGGGCGGCAGTGACTTGATCGGCATTTCGGGTGCCTGGCTATGCGAAGCATTTCACGCCGACCGAAAGTGTTTCACCGCTCGATTGTGCGTGGGGGCTATTCGTTTCGGCTTGCGCACGGCTGGGGTTCGAGCCGCCGACCGGACCGCGGCGTCTGAAGAAGGTGTTGATCCATCTCGTCGTGTGCTGGGTGCCGCTCTTGATCCTGTCGATCCTGGACGGTCGCGCGTGGGGGTACGCGGTCACGGAGCCACTCCTATCCGACCCGGTGGTCTGGACGCGGTTTTTCTTTGCACTGCCGCTCCTGGAGCTGGCGCAGGTGGTCGTCGAAGGGAGCATGCGCGTCCAGACGCGGCATTTCGTCGAATCGGGGCTCGTGCCGCCGGATGACCGCGGTGAATTCAACGCGGCCCGCGAGAGTGCCGTTCGCTGCCGCGGCGCACGCTTTGCGGAGGTGGGCATCGCGGTGCTTGCGCTGACGATCTCGCTGGCCATGCGCACGTTCGTCGGCGAGGGGAGCGTGGGTGCCACGTGGCAGCGCGTGGGAGGCGCGCTCACGCCGGCGGGATGGTGGTATGTGGTCGTGAGCGTGCCGATCCTGTTGTTTTTCGCCCTGCGCTGGATCGGGATCTTTTTACTCTGGTCGTGGTTTCTCTTCCGGGTCTCACGGCTGGGGCTCGAGCTGACGCCGACTCACCCCGATCGAGCGGGCGGCCTGGGGTTCCTCGGCTGGAGCATGGCGAGTTTCGCGACGGTCTTGATGGCGTTTTCGGCGATGCTCTCTGGAGGCTTTGCGCGAGATTCTTCATCGCGGTTCATCGCTCAACGCGCTCAAATACCATGTCTTCATTTTTGTCGCGGTGGCCGTGGGGTTTCTCTACGCCCCCTTGTTCGTGTTCGCCCCGCGGCAGGTGCAGTGCCGCCTGCGCGGGCTGCTCGAGTTCGGGGCGCTCATCCGCCGCCACGATCGTGAATTCGACGAGAGGTGGAACACGCCGCGTTCGCCCGGGACGCCGACCTGCCAGAGCTTGCTGGGAAGCCCCGACGCGTCATCGCTGGCGGATATCGCCACGGCTTACGAGCACATCAACCGGATGCAAGTCATTCCGTTCGACAAGAAGGCCTTCTTCGTCCTGGTCCTGGCGGCGGTCTTACCGATGGTGCCCTTGATTGGCACTGTCGTGCCGCTGAGCGAGATCATCGGCAGGCTCGCCGAGCTGCTGGCCTGAGCTGGCCATCGGCTGTCATTCGGCGCCATTTCCCGGATTTCAGTCTTACGCGCTCGAACCTGATCGCGAGCCCGTTTGCCCGCGACCAGGAAAGAGAGTGTCAGCATCACGCTCTGACGATCGATCGATCGACGCCGCTTTCGATCAATCGTGGCCGTGGGCCTGGAGGTCGTCCCACTTCATGGGTGAAAAGGCCTCCTTGGCGGCCGACTTCAACTGTTCGCCCGACCGGTCGGGAGTCGAGGGAACGTAGTCCTCGGTTTTGACATGATCACGAATGGCCGCAAGCAGCGGTACGAGCCGCGTGTAGATTTCGATCTGGCGATTCGATGTCGCGGGGCCAAAGCGAAGGTTATGGGCGTTCATGAACGACACGAGGTCGCCCACGGTACGTTCCTCGTCGTTAGAAAGCTTGGTCAGGAAGGTTTTCATCACAGGGTCGCCGAGGAGCCGGCCGAGGCTCGCCATCGTGGTGAAGTAATTCATGGCATCGTCGTACCCAGGCGTGAAGTCGGCCGAGTTGTTCTTGAATTTGGCGCGAAAACTCGCGAGGGCCTTGTCGATCTTCTTGCGCGTTTCGGCCGACACGGTACCTTTCAAGTCCTCTTTGAGCGCCGGGGTGACGGCGGCTCGAAGCGCATCGCGATCGTCGGCATACATCGGCAGCATGAGCGGGGCCGGCAGCGCGTCATTGCCCGTCAGTTGATCGAGGCAGACACTCACGGCTTCCGAATCCCACTCGAACGGGATCTCCCGGATCGCGCCGGCACTGATCGGCGCAGTGCGCACGGCTCGACTTGGCCGCCGTCGGATCAATGTCGAGAATCTGGGCAAGCAAGCTGTTTAGCGTCGTGCCATCCTGAAGCTCGAAACGCGCGGCGCAGGCGCTCTCGCGCTTCTTCTTGATGCTGGGCCT
Source organism: uncultured Planctomycetota bacterium (assembly GCA_963818265.1). Classification (GTDB taxonomy): domain Bacteria; phylum Planctomycetota; class Planctomycetia; order Isosphaerales; family Isosphaeraceae; genus CAWFRS01. The sequence goes on from CAWFRS010000008.1 coordinate 907,671, forward strand.
CTTTTCGCTTCTCTTCACGCAGCGCCGCCTGTCGCGCACGCAGAGCCTTGTTCCATTTGAGCATGGTGTCGGCGTTGATGGCGTCGGCCTTGGCTTGATCAATTTGATAAACGCCCTGGCCCCGCGCATAAGCACCCAGGCCAGCCATGTAGCCCGAAGCAGGATCCTGACCCCAACGGCTCATCCCATATCCGCCGTAGCCCATCGGATAACCCCACTGGGCACGCGCATCCGCCACCATGGCGGTCAGAAACACGAACACCCCAGTCCCAACCTTCAAGAGGCGCAGCATGATGAAACTCCCGTGGATCGTAGGCGTGAGACGACAGACGCTGTCGAAACGTCGCCGAGTGCAACGCTTGGCTTGATGCGGTGTGAATATGAACAACCCGAAATCGCCGTTCCTTTGACCCTCGCTCGACAAGGCAATCTATCATAATCAAACATCGACGCAGCATCTAGCATCGAACGTGTTCGATCGCCAATCACGCAGCCGGAGCACCAGGCAATCCCGCCGTGATTCTTGATCGCGGCGCATCAGCCCGTTATCGCGCCTTTTGCGATCGCGGCGCCTTTTTCGATATGTCTCTCGGACTCGGGCGCGGTCGTCCTGGATCGAGCGTCCGTACGCCCATCGAGACGTCGCGACGAATCTTTTCGTTCTCTCAGTCCTTGACGCCCCATCTAGCCTATATTAACATCAAGATTGTTTTTGCTGATGAGGCGACGCCAGGTATTTCGCCTGAGCCGCCGGAGCGGTGATTCGGCTCAAGAATGATCGTCCGGTCGGGTTATGATTTATCGAGAGAGAGGCTTGAGAGATGTCGGTAGAAGTAACCGGAGACGCGGCCGCAACGGATCCCTTGCAGACGGTGGCCGATGCCCTTGAAAAAGCCGCCCACGCGGCGTCGGACACCGCCGTTTCCGCGCAAGTCGCCGTGCAAGAATCGCTCCCGGGAGTCAGTCGATTCGTGGCGAAGGTGGTCTACACGACGTGCTATTCCATATCGTACGGCGTCGTTTTTCCGGCCGCCTGGATTGCGAAATCGGTTCCGTCGGACAACGCGGTCGTGAATGGCTTGTCGGAGGGAGCAAGAGCCGCGATTGATGCCGTCGACGAGATGAAGAGCCGCCGGACGGCGTCTCCATTGATCGTGCCGCCGAGCGACCAGTCATAACGCCCTGCGTCCCGGCGCGACGTGGGCGCTGGCCCGGCGGCCGCGATCATCGTGGCGTCGCGGGCGATGAATCAGCCTGCTGCCACCACTGTCGCGCGATCTCGGCGTTCCAGTCGGCGGCCGCCGCGCAGCCGGCCAGCGCGTCTGCCAGCGCCTTGACGTCGGAAAAGCGGTCGCTGGGCCGCTTCGCCAGACAGCGAAGGACGACTTTCTGAAGATCGTCGGGAACATGAGGCTGGAGCTCGCGAGGCGGAACGACGGCGTCGCGCGTATGAGCCATCATGACTTCGAGCTGCGTCGACGCTTGAAACGGCGGTTGACCCGTCAGCGCGAAGTAGAGAACGCAACCCAGCGAATAGATATCGGCACGGCCGTCAAGCGAGCGGTCGCCCGTCGCCTGCTCGGGCGACATGTACAGCGGGTACCGGCTCACGCGCTTTTCACTCGTCAGTGCAGCGCTCGGCGGGTCGGTCGAGATCTTGACCAGGCCGAAATCGAGAATCTTGGCGACGTCGAGCCTCGCCGCCGCGGAGCGAGACGAACACGTTCGCCGGCTTCAAATCGCGATGAACCAAACCCAGGCCGTGTGCCTCGGCAAGCCCCGCGCAGACCTGGCGCATCAGGTAGATGACCCGGCCGGCCGGGATGGGCCCGTGCGTTTTGACCAGCTCCTGGAGGTTGATTCCCGGGAGGTATTCCATCACGTAATAAAATGTGCCGTCGTCGGTGTGTCCGTAATCGTAGATCTCGATCGTGTTGGGATGTGAGAGCCGCGCGGCCGACTGGACTTCACGCTCGAATCGGGCGAGCGCCACGCCGTCGGCGCCCGATTCGGGCCGGATCAATTTCAGGGCGCACGGGCGTTTGAGCAATTGATGCTCGGCCATATAGACTTCGCCCATGCCCCCAGCGCCGATCTTGTTGAGAATTCGGTACTGGCCAAACTTCTTCGCCTCGTGAAGCTCGGATCGCAGGCCGCTGAGCACGTATGTGCCGTAGATCGCCAGCGCCGCGCCGATCATGAGAAACAAGGCGTTCGAGCCGGAATGCTCGACCGTACGGAACCGCTCGAAGGCGCCTCCGAGATGCTCGCCCGCCATCAGGAAAACCATACCCACGAGACTCGCGAGGGCCATGGTCAAGACGACACGCGCCGTACTTCGTGTATCGTTGGGTATGAACATTCCATAAACGACCATCAGGGCGAAGGTTCCCATCACGTTGTTCTTCATATGCGCGACCACGCCGGCGAGGTCGTTGTCGATCATGAGCTGGCGACTGACGACATATTGCGTGACGACGAGAGTGATCGTGATGCCGCCAAACAGCGCGTATTCGATGCGCGCAACTGGCTGGTCTTGAGCGACAGGCGGCTCATGACGAGCATCGCGCACGTCGAGGCGATGACGACACGCAAGAGCATCATCAGCGGCACGAAGTGATACCGGCTTTGCGGCCCCAGCAGGCTCCAGAGAAAGAGCACCAGGAAGACGCACGTGAGAAACAGGGCCGCCGCGGTCAGGCGGTCGCGGCGTAGAGCCTGGAGCTTGCGCGTGAGGCTTTCCGGGGCTCCCCGAACCACTCCAACGCCGACGCCCCCCTTGCCGGGGCTGGATTCGGCGACTTCGACTCCAGCGACCGGTCCAGTGCGCCGGAATCGTCTACGATGTAGCCTCTGGTGAGCGAGGAAGCATCGTGGGAAGGGGCCATGGTCCGTTCTCGAAGTTGCCGTCACGCGGGTCTGGAATTCATCGGCAGCGGCACGCGTTCTCATCTCACAGGAATCGACACCGCGTCTCCAACCGCAAGCGGCGGCTGGCCCGACGAAGCCGGCTCCGGCAAATCGACTGTCCGTTATTAACCGGCATGTTCGAGCCAGCTCGGCCGTTCAATCCTGGCGTTCTCCGCTGAGCTCAGCCATTCAGAACAGCACGACAAGCATACCGAGAAGCAAGAGGGTCCAGAAGATGACCCCCTCGTCGAATTTCGCCATCAGCTTGAAATAGATGGTCGAGAGGAGAAACGTCTCACCAAGCCACGCCACCCATGGTGATACACCGGCCGACTGAGCGACCTGTATCTGCCACGGCAGCCAGTTGACGTTTTGCCAGCCAAAAATGAAGACATAGCTCAGAAACGCCACGGCCGACGTGTACAGCACGGCCAGAAAAAGGAAATGGTCCTTGAGCAGGTCGTACTTGATCTGCGAGCGCACCAGGCTGAAGAAAAAGACAATTTTGATGAAGTAATAATAAATCAACATCGAATTTTTAATGGAACTGGGGGCGCCGAGAAACGGGACTCGCAAAAAAGACGGCGGCGACATCCCGCGTCGCAATACGGTTTGAGCGGCGGCGCCGGATCAGGTTCGTATCGGTGATGAACGCATCACTCATTCAACAGGATACGAGAAACCCGGTCAACAACGTACACAAAACTCGTGGGGCACGAGCGTGCGAATCGCAGGCATTCTCGCAACCTCAAACTCCATGCCATGCCAGTCTTGATCATTATAAGCACCGTGCCTATACTCGTAGGCGTGTTGCTTATATTGCGAACGAAAGGCTCGATCGTGAACGAGAAACCGGTCAGTGTCACCGATGCCGAGCTGGCGGTGCTCAAGGTGTTATGGGCGCGGGGACCGCTGGCGGCCAAGGCGATCACCGAGACGATTTATCCCGGTGGCGCCGAGTCTGAATTCGCGGCCGTCCATTCGTTCTTGCAGCGGCTCGAGCGCAAGGGGCTGGTCGACCGCGACCGCAGCGCGTTTGTGCACATGTTCTCGGCCAGGGTTTCTCAGGCTGATGTTCTCGGCCGGGAGCTCGATACGCTCGTCGAGCGCCTCGGGAGCAATTCGATCGCGCCTTTGATCATGCGGCTCATCGATCAGAAACGGCTCAGCAAGAAAGAGGCCGCCGAGATTCGCAAGCTGCTCGACAAGTATTCGAAATGACGCGAGGCGCTCATGGACAGACTCTTGCTTTTGGCGGCGAAAAACACGGTCGTCGCGTTCGTGCTGGGGCTGCTGGTTTTCGCACTGACGCGCCTCTGGCGTAATCCGCCGGCCGCCCACGCACTCTGGCTCCTGGTGCTTCTCAGGCTCGTCGCTCCGCCGATCGCTTATCTTGACTGGCCGCTCACCGCGCCTTCCGGGGCCATGGCCGCGCATCCGTCAAATAAGAATGGCGCGGATATGGCGCGCCGCAAGGCGCTCGACGCGGGAGGCGACACGGTGCGCCCCGGTGACGGGCCGGCCGACCGAACGACCATGCTCGAGCCGGCACGAGTGAACGACGACATGGCTTCGTTCTGGTCACCGGGCGTGTCTGGAACCAGGCGAGGTCTCTGCTCGTCGCGATCTGGCTCGGCGGCGCGGCGCTCGGCCTGTTGATCGCGTTGACCCGCCTCGAGCGGTTCAGGCGCGTTTTGCGCGGCGCGATTCCGGCGCACGAGTCGATCCAGCGGCTCGCGTCGGAAATCGCGACCAAGCTGGGTGTTCGTCAAATCCCCAGGGTGTGTTACCTCGATGGTGTCTTCAGTCCGTTTGTCTGGTGCATCGGGTTTCGTCCGACAATTTACTTACCGATGCGGCAGCGCGGTGATCCCGACGATCAAGACGTGGCCTTGATCCTGGCTCACGAGCTGGCTCACCTGCGGCGATGCGACCACTGGGTTCGCCTCGTCGAGCTGTTTGTTTCGATCGTGCACTGGTGGAATCCGCTAGCGTGGCTGGTCAGGCGGCAGATTCACCAGGCGGAAGACGTATGTTGCGATGCGTGGGTTCGCTGGGCCTTTCCCACGTGCGCAAGGCGCTATGCCGAGGTCTTGCTTGAAACGGCCGAGTCGCTCTGCGCGCTCCCAGATCGCGGCTCGCTGCCGCTGACCAGTCCATTTCTACGCCCACTCTCATTGAAAGGAAGGATCGAGATGGTTCTTGAAGGCCGGTTCGCACCGCAGTTGTCCAGGACGTCGCGTCTCGTTGTCCTGACACTGGCTATCGTTGTCTTGCCCCTGTTCGTGCGAACGACGGTCATGAAGGCCGCCGCGTTGCCCGATGATGACGCCCCGAAACGTCGAGGCCAAATTCAGAAACCGCGACGCAATCCGTTTCTTCCTACGCGGTCTCTTTCGAACAAGGCGCGACGCGCTTCGAGGATGGCGACAGCATCACCATCGTCGATGTTCGCGGCACGTCCGACAAAACCGCGACGCAATCCGATTTTCCCTACGCGGTTTCTTTCGAACAAGGCGCGACACGCTTCGAGGATGGCGACAGCATCACCATCGTCGATGTTCGCGGCACGTCCGACAAATTTGAGGTCGGCAACATTTATCTGATCAAGGGGCGATACACGCTCACCTCGCACCCCCGCGCCATGATCGCGGCCTACACCACGGCGCAAAGGCCGCGGACGGCAAGGGCCGTCCGTTCAAGTCCCAGTCAGTCGTCGTCGGCCGCCGCGACGGGACGTTCACGCTGTTTCTCCCGATGACCTGCGAAGGCTGGCCGCACGTCAGCTTCTACCCGGTCGACGGTGGAGAAAGCTTTGGCGGCAATTACTTCGGAACCGGCGATTCGGTGCTCAAGCGCTGGTGGGGCGAGAAGGAAACCGATCCCAAGACGTCGAGCACGCCAGCCGGTTCAGGAAAACCCCGGCCTTCGTCTTCCGAGGCGGCGCCACAAACTTCGCCGCCTCCCACGAAACTGGAGTTTCCCTTCGCTGTGCCGTTCGAGAAAGGCGCGACTCGGTTCCTGGAGGGTGACAGCATCGCGATTGACGAAGTGCGTGGCACCGCCGACCGGTTTGCGCCGAATAACACTTATGTCATCACGGGACGGTACACACTGACTTCGCACGAACGGGCCAAGCTAGCGGCCTCGCTCACGGCCGTCGACGCCGCAAATGCAAGAAGCACGCCGCTCGAGATTCAGTCGACGCTCGTCGATCGTGGCGAGGGCAAGTTCAAGCTCGTGTTGCCGATGAAGCACCGCGGCCTGCCGCATGTCAGCTTTTATCCGACCGGCCGCGGCGGCAGCGTTTTCGGCGGCATTTATTTTGGAACCGACGACTCGGTGCTGAAGGAGAAACGGTGAACGAAAAGAACCGACAAGACGCGCCGGGTGCTCTCGAAACTTCACCCGATAGAAAAAGCAGAAGCACCGATTGAAGCTGTCGTTCGGCGCCGCAGAATATGGCCTCCAATGGGGCACAATCGCGACGACGGCGGCTTTCGTTCCGGCGCGCCGCCGTTTTGCAGGCCAAAAGGCCTTGCACGATCCTGGGAGGGCGAGTCTCCGGACGAGCCGAGTGCCAGCGCCGACCCAGGAAGCCTCAGCCACTCGGAATCACGCAAAGCCGTTTCAGAGCCCGCTCTTGTCGCTCCATGAGGTATACCGGGCGATCCGGTCGGTGAGCTCGGGGAAAATGAGAGCCTCGGGGAAGCTGGTGTGCGTCACGCCGACCATCGGATAGACGTTGGTTTGCTCGATGCGCGCGGCAAGCGGCCCGAGGCGTTTCAAATCGCTTTCGAGGAATCCGACCTGGCCGACCGCGGGACGGAGGCCCGTGTAGCGGCCGAGCATGTAGACGGTGAGCGCAGGATCAGCGCAATTGCGCAAGTTGAGCAGTGCCTCGCACATGACCATGGTTTGATCGAGACGATCGCCCGGGTTAAACCAGTGGTGGGCCGCCGCGGCGTCAAGAACCACGGCGCGCAATCTCAGGTCGGGCCGGCCGCCATCGAGCTGAACCTCGGGCTCGCTCCAGAAGGGGCGCAGAGGCGCTCCCGACAGGAGATGAAGCGTGGTCAATGCCACCCGGCCGCCGTCGCTCTGGCCCATCAGGCAAATTCGCGAATGGGGCGGTGCAGCGCGTAGAAACCGCGCGAGCTGGTAGCTGGCCACGCGCGATCGTCGCGCCTTTTCATTCAAATCGAGCACGATCTCGAGCAAGACGCGTTCGCTCGGCCAGTCGAAAATGACGAAGAGCGTGTCTGGCGCGAGTCCGCCATTGGCCTCGAGGGCGCGGCGGATCACGACGGCTTCCTTGACCGTCTGGCGGTAGGTGTAGTTATTGCCGTGGATGTAGAAGACGGAGGGCCGGGTCGCCATCCGTTCGAGGAGCGCCTGAGGGTCGGTGCCATGCAGCGGCCCCCCCGATTCGTCAAGGCGGGCGACGCCGATCGTGGGCCAGGGGTTGACACCCAGCTTCTGTTCGCAGGCACGCGTATGAACGACCCAGGTTTCGATCCGCGAAGGCGTCTCGACGAGCGGCAACGGGTCGAGGCTCTGAGGCGCTTCAAGGATGATTGGGCCAGAAGACGCCCCGGCACCTCCGGGCGGCGTTTGGGAAGCGGCCTCAGCGCTGACGGGTGATCGGGCCGGGCCAGGATTGGCCGACTCGAGCGCGTGGCATCCTGCGAGGGAGCAAACAAAGACGATCCACACGCTCAGAAGCGATCGCGGTCGGCGGCGCGTATCAACCCGCATGGAGCGTACTCATTCGCGAAGTAGCGACCCGCGTTCAAACTCACATCGTGCCGAAACTATACTCGACACATCGCGAAGAATCCGACAATCGGAATCGCTTTGTCGACATGGGTCTTTGCGTTGATCGTGGCATTTGTTTTGAATCTGTCGGCGGAGAATGGCGCGACGATTGGGCAGGGGGGCGCGGCTGTCGTGAACTGCAAGCTTGCCGCGACCATGACGACGGAACTCACCGATCGTCGCGAGTTGATTGGTCTTCGCGCGAAAATGAATGGATCGTGCCGGCTCGCCGGGTTGCGGGGGTTGATGCGGAATGGGTCAAGCAATTGTTTGACCCATCCTCACCCAGGCGTTACGATGCAATGACCGGCGAGCGAGCCCGCGCTCGTTCCGAGCCATCCCGCCTTGTTGCGAGGTCGCATCATGATTCGAGTCGACGCCAGGCGGCCAGTCCATTTTTGCGATGGTCTGACCCGCCGGGATTTCTTGCACGCCGGGTCGCTGTCCGTTCTCGGTCTGGGATTGCCCGGCATGCAGGCACTTGCCAGCGCCGGGGCCGCCGCGGCCGCGGGCCGCGATCTCAATTGCATTTTGCTCTTTCTTGTCGGAGGGCCGTCGCAGCTCGACACCTGGGACATGAAGCCTGACGCGCCCGAGGAAGTGCGCGGACCGTTTCGGCCGATTGCGACGAAGGTGCCCGGAGTGCAGGTCTCGGAGATCTTCCCCCGCCTGGCGACCATGATGGATCAAGTGTCCCTGGTTCGCTCGGTCTACCACAATGCCGCGGCCGTTCACGATACCGGTCATCAGATGATGCAGACGGGCCGGCTCTTTACCGGCGGGATCGATCATCCGAACTACGGCAGCGTCGTCGCCAAGTATCGAGGGTCGCGCAATGACACGCCTCCTTACGTGCTCTTGCCGAAGCCGATCGGCCCCACTGGCGGCAATTTGCCGCACGGTCACGCGGCCGGCTATCTCGGCAAGACGTTCGACCCCTTCATCTTGAACGCCGATCCGAATGACAAGGGATTCAAGGTACCCGACTTACTGCCGCCCGATTACATGACCGCCGTTCGCGAGTTGCGCCGCCGTTCGCTGCGGGCGGCCGTCGACGGAGCTGTCGGTGCCTTTGAATCATCGGTCGACGCCCGACTGCTCGACGCCAACTTCGAAGGCGCATTCAAATTGATGTCGAGCCCGCAGGCGCGCGAGGCGTTTGCGCTCGGCTCCGAGCCCGACGCCCTGCGCGATCGCTACGGGCGCACGCGTTTCGGCCAGAGCTGCTTGCTGGCGCGGCGATTGATCGAGCGGGGCGTGCGGTTTGTCACCGTGAATATGTTCGAGACGGTCTTCAACGAGATCACCTGGGACATTCACGGATCGGCCCCGTTTAGCCCCATCGAATGTTACAAGAACGAAGTTGGACCCAATTTCGATAACGCATACACGGCCCTTCTCGAGGATCTGAAACGTCGCGGACTTCTCGATACGACCATGGTGCTCGCCTTTGGCGAATTTGGCCGCACGCCCAAGATCAATCCGGCCGGCGGCCGCGACCATCATCCGGCCTGCTGGACGGTCCTCTTCGCGGGGGGACCGATCAAGGGGGGTCGGGTTGTCGGCGCGTCTGACGAGGTCGGATATGCCCCGAAAGACCGCCCGGTCACACCGGCGGAAATCGCCGCGACCGTTTACCAGGGGCTCGGCATCGACCTGGCGACCGAGCTGCCCGGTCCGCAAAGCCGGCCCATCCGCCTGGTCGATCATGGCGTCGAGCCCATTCAAGAACTCTTCTAAACTGATCTCAATTGAACACGCGCGGCCGCGCCGTCTTCCTTTGCTGCGAGATCACCCACGATGGCGATGACTCGGTTCCACATTAACGAGATATTTGCGGCGCTCGCTTGCGCGGTCGTCGCTCTGATCGCGGGCGAAAGCGCGACCGCCAGGGCCGCCGACGTGCGTTTGTTGCCTTCGTCGGCCCGGTTGGACGGCCCGCACGCACGCCAGCGGTTCATCGTCGAAGAGGTTGAAGGCTCGGTCGGAACCGCCGACCTGACGTCGAAGGCCGCGTTTTCGATCGATAACCCGCGCGTTGCCAGGGTCGACGCCGCTGGAGTCGTCGAGCCGGTTGGCGACGGGTTGGCCATACTGACGGCGACAGTCGGCGGTTGTACGGCGAAAGCCTCGATCTCGGTCGAGAATTTCGACCGCGATGAATCGTGGAATTTTCGCAATCACGTTGAACCCGTGCTGACCAAGCAAGGCTGTAACTCGGGCGCCTGTCATGGCGCCGCGGCGGGCAAGAATGGTCTGCGGCTGACGTTGCGCGGTTATGGCCCTGAGATCGACCACGCGGTGCTCACGCGCCAGGCCCTGGGGCGTCGGGTGGTCAAGACGGCTCCTGAAGAGAGCCTGCTGCTCTTGAAGCCGACCGGCGTCATCGACCATGGCGGCGGCGTGCGATTCGGCCGGAGACTCGCTTGACTATCGTGTCATTTCCGAATGGATCGCCGCGGGTGCGCCGGAGCCGAAAGCCAGCGATCCGGAGATCAAGGGGCTCGTGCTTTATCCCGCTGCGGTCCGGCTCAAGCCGGGCGAAACGCAGCAAGTCCTGGTGCAAGCCCTCTATTCCGACGGTCGCATCGAAGACGTGACGCACTGGGCCAAGTACAGCGGGACCGATGATTCGGTCGCCCTGGTTGACGACACCGGGCGCGTCAAGGTGACGGGGCATGGCGAAGCGTATGTTTCCGTCTGGTTTGCCAGTCAGATCGGCCGCGTGACCATGACGTCGCCCTACGACACCAGCCTCGACCCGAAGGTCTTCGCGTCGGCCGAGCGCCATAATTCGATCGATGAAAAGAATCTCGCCAAGCTCGCATCGCTGCGAATCCCGCCGTCGCCGGGTGCGAGCGACGCCGTTTTCTTGCGGCGCGCTTATCTTGATGCGACCGGAACATTACCGACGCTCGGCCAGGTCGAGGCGTTCCTGAGCGATCCGCACCATGACAAGCGCGCCAGGCTCGTCGATCGCTTGCTCGAGAGTGCGCAGTTTGTCGATTACTGGTCGTACAAGTGGTCGGATTTGTTGCTGGTCTCGTCTCAGAAGCTCCCCGCGCCAGCGATGTGGGCCTTCTATCGCTTCGTGCGTGACAACGTCGGTCGCAACGTCGCGTGGGACCGCTTCGCGCGTTCGGTCATCACGGCCCAGGGGAGCACGCTTTCAAACGGCGGCGCCAATTTTTTTGTTCTGCACCGCGACCCGATCGACCTCGCCGAAAACGCGAGCATGGCGTTCATGGGCCTGGCGCTGACGTGCTGCGCGTTGCCACAACCATCCACTGGAAAAATGGACGCAGGACCAGTATTACGGGTTTGCCAATCTGTTTGGCCGCGTGAAGCTGAAGGATGGCGAAACGACCGGCGACGCCGTCGTGACGGAAGCCGGCGACGGGGAGATCGTGCATCCGCGGCGTGGGGTCGCAATGCCTCCGCAACCCCTCGATGGCGCGGCGATGGCACTCTCCGACCCCCGCTCGCGTCGCGCGGCGCTGGCCGACTGGCTCGCGCGGCCGGATAACCCTTACTTCGCCAGGGCGGCCGTCAACCGGGTCTGGAGTAACTTCTTCGGCCGCGGCCTGGTCGAGCCCGACGACGATCTGCGGACGTCAAATCCGCCGAGCGACGAAGCCCTCCTCGACTGGCTGGTGAACGACTTCGTCGCCAATCACTACGACATCAAGCACTTGATCAGAATGATCATGACGTCGGCCGCGTATGCGCGATCGAGCACGCCCGTTGCTGGCAACGAGTCCGACACCAAATTCTTGAGCCATTACCGGGTCAAACGATTGCCGGCCGAGGTCTTGCTCGACGCGATCACGCAGGTGACTGAAGTGCCCACGCCGTTTGCGGGATTCCCGCCAGGCTGGCGATCGATCCAGTTGCCAGACACGAAGGTGGACAACTCGTTTCTCGAGTCGTTCGGCAGGCCGGCCCGGCTGGCCACCTGCTCGTGCGAACGCTCGGCCGAGCCGTCGATGGCCCAGGCCCTGCATCTGGCCAACGGCAAGACGATCAATGAGAAACTACGTGCCGATGCGAGCGTGGCCGCGAAGGCCGTGGCGCACAACGAATCAGACGAGCAGATCGTCAGCAGGCTCTTTCATGCCGCTCTGGCGCGTGCGCCATCGGCGCCATGAGAAAAGCCTCATGATCAAGGCTCTGAAAGAATCAGCGGCCGGTCTCACCGATTCAAAGGCGCTTCTGGCTGCTCGCCGGCAGGCCGTCGAAGACCTTTACTGGGCCGTGCTCACGAGCCAGGAATTCTTGTTCAACCATTGATCAAGCATCGAGGACTCTCGCCCGTGTCGTTCCGGCCTGGCAATCTGCAACTGTTGTTTCTGCTGCCCGTCGTCATGAGCTCGCTTCCTCAAAATGAGGCCGCCGAGCCGGCACAGCGCGTCAGCTTTCGCACGCAAGTCGCGCCCCTTCTTGTCAAGAACTGCATCGGTTGTCATGGAGACCGCAAAGCGTCGGGCGGCCTCAGTATGGCCAGCTACGCCACACTCAAGCGAGGAGGCAAAGTCGCGGGTGCGACCATTATTGAACCCGGCGATCCGGATTCGAGTTATCTGATCGAATCGATCGGCCCTGAAGGCTCACCACGCATGCCCTACAAATTACCCCCCCTGGCAGCCCCCGAGATCGATTTGCTCGGCCGCTGGATCAAGGAGGGGGCCAGCTACGACGGGCCGGGGTTGGAAACGACAGAGCTGACGACATTCGTGGATGTGATGGCCGGCCTGCCGAAGGTTGTGCTCAAGGAGCCGGCCGTTGATCCCGTTTCGTCGGTCGCGTTCGATCAGTCCGGCGCGATCCTCGCGGCAGCGGTCGGCCGCCAGGTGGTGCTCTACGATCGTCGAGGCGCGAAACCGCCCGTTCCGCTGCCCGGCCATCCTGGGCCCATCACGTCGGTTGCATTTTCTCCGGACGGCAAGTCTCTGATCGTGGCGGGCGGCCGCGCTGGCCTCTGGGGCTTTCTGACCGTGTGGGATGCCGGCGCGAAACGCGCGTCTTCGACGGCCGGGGCCATGGCGATATGGTCCTGGCGGCGGCCTTGGCTCCCGACGGCAAGCTCGCCGCCACGGCCGGATATGATAAGCAGATTTTATTGTGGGACCTTGCCGCGGGCCGCGTGCGGACGGCGCTCAAGGACCATAGCGATTCGGTTTACGGCCTGGCGTTTTCGCCCGATGGCAAGATGCTCGCATCGTGCGCGGCCGATCGCACCGTGAAGCTCTGGAACCCGGCCACGGGCCAGCGCATGGCGACGCTCTCGGAGTCGACGGCCGAGCTTTACTCGATCGTCTTCACGCCCGACGGCTCGCGCGTGCTCGCCGCCGGTGTCGACCGGTCGATTCGCATGTGGCGGCTCGACGGCGAGCATGCCCGGCTCGAACGATCGACATTCGCCCACGATGCGCCCGTCGTGCGGCTGGCGATCAGCCCGGATGGAAATACCCTTGCGTCGTCGGCCGAGGATCGCGACGTGCGATTCTGGACGCTCGACGCCCTGACTCCGCGCGAATCGCTGCCAGCTCAGTCTGACTGGGTGCAGGCCCTGGCGTTCAGTCCTGATAGCAAGACAGTCGCGGTCGGCAGCTACAGCGGACAGCTCGACATCTGGGACGCGGCGCGGCCGAAATTGCTGGCTTCGCTCCGTAAGCCGGTGCCGGCGCGCGTCGACAAGCCGCGCGGCCTGGCACGAAAGCCATCGCTCAATCCGCCGGCCCCACGCGGTGCCGCACGAGGGAGCCGGGTGCGTGTCACGCTGACGGGACAAGGCGTGGGCCACGCCACGGCGGTGCTCGTTCCCGAGCCCGGTATCTCCGCCGAGATCGTCGCGACTGACAAGAAAATGGACAGTCAAATTCAGGTGGATCTGACAACGGCAGCCAATGCCCGCGTGGGAATTCACACGCTCGGCGTGCTCACGCCGCTGGGAGTGCCCGCGTTCACAACGTTCGCCGTCGACGCCGCGGCCAACGTGACCGAGCACGAGCCCAATGACCGCCCCGATCAGCAACAGGCAAAGCCTTTTTCATTGCCTTCAACGTTTCTCGGCACCATCGATCGACCGGGCGACGTCGACCTTTTCGGTTTCGAGGCCAGGGCGGGAGACGAGCTCGTTTTTCAAATGATCGCAAGCGGGCTGGGCTCGACGCTGCGTCCGGTGATGGCACTTCTTGACTCCAAAGGCCAGGTTCTGGCCGAGACCGACGAATCCGATGCCGCGACCGAGCCGCTGTTGACTTACACGATGCATGCGAGCGGGCCACTCTTTCTGAGAGTCACTGACGCGGATTACGGCGCCTCTGGCGGCCACTTCTACCGAGTTTCCGCCGGGCGGCTGGCCGCGGTGCGGTCGGCATTTCCGCTCGGTGTCGAGCGAGGTCAAACAACCGCCATCACCGTGAGCGGCTCCAATCTGGGCGAGACCACGAGCGTGCACCTCCCTGTCGGCGCCTCGGTCGCGCGGGAACGGTTCTCGGCCTGCCTGTCGTACCGCCCGCCGGGGCACAGCTTATCAAGAACCGGACGGTGGTCGTCGCCGATGGCCCGCAGGTTCTCGAAAACGAGACGAATGACGATGCGGCTCATGCCCAGCCGGTTGAACTGCCCGGCGGCGTATCGGGGCGTATTCGCAATCAAGGCGACGTCGATTTCTACCGCTTTCACGCGGCGAAAGGGGATAGGGTCATCGTCGAAGTGTACGGGCGCAGGCTCGAGTCACCCATCGACACGATCGTATCCGTGCTCGAAAAGGATGGCCGGCCGATCACACGCGCCATCTTGCGACCCGTCGATCAGACGGAAATGGCCTTTCGTGATCATCCGTCGACGAGCCCGGGGATCCGGCTCACGCGCTGGACCAATCTGGCGATCAATGATTACATACTGTTCGGCCGCGAGCTCGGCCGGATTCAGGCCCTGCCGCGCAACCTCGACGACGATTCGATGTTCTGGAGCGAGCAGGGCCGTCGAATGGCGATGCTCGAGACAACGCCCGAGCAGCATCCCCTGGGTCAGCCGATGTACAAGGTCGAGATTCATCCACCCGGCGCGGTATTCCCGCCAGGGGGCGTTCCCGTCAAGGCACTCACTTACGTCAATGACGACGGCGGGTCGACCTTCGGGAAAGATTCACGCGTGACGTTCGATGTTCCGGCCGACGGCGACTATCTCGTACGTGTTGAAGACGTGCGCGGGATGGGAGGCGATCTGTTTGCCTATCATCTGGTCGTCCGCCGTCCGCATTCGTCATTTCGCATCAGCCTCGGAACTGAGAATCCCAACGTGGCCCGCGGCGGCACGACTCTCGTGCCCGTGAATGTCACGCGCATCGACGGATTCGACCTGCCGCTCGAAGTGCGCGCTGAAAATTTGCCCGATGGCATGACATCGTCGCCCGCGTTGATCGCCGGAGACGAGCTCGGCGGGTTTCTCTCGCTCTCGGCGGGACCGGGCGCGGCCGTCTTCACGCCGCCGACCTGGAGCG
Organism: uncultured Planctomycetota bacterium; assembly: GCA_963818265.1. Taxonomy (GTDB): domain Bacteria; phylum Planctomycetota; class Planctomycetia; order Isosphaerales; family Isosphaeraceae; genus CAWFRS01. The sequence continues at coordinate 922,906 of CAWFRS010000008.1, forward strand.
TCAGGGCGCAAGCACGACCGATCACGACAAGCGTTGATTCGCGCAGCGTCGCCGAGCAGACGCTCGATCCGGGCGGGCCGGCGGGAGGCTGGATCACTGTCACGCCGGAGCCCAATCTCAAGATCGAGGCGCAGCCGACGCGTGTCGAAATTCGCCCGGGTGAGCAAGCGACGATGAAGCTCTCCGTGGTGCGGACGCCCGCGTTCAAAGGTCGCGTGCCGATCGACGTCAAGAACCTGCCGCAAGGCGTGCGAGTGCTCAATATCGGCCTCAACGGCGTCTTGATCACCAAGGCGCAGACGGATCGCACCGTGACACTGACGGTCGATCCGTGGGTCAGCCCGCTAACGCGCCCTTTTTACGCCGTCGGCAAGGCAGAGTCAGCCGGCACCGAGGATAGCTCGCCGCCGATCGAGCTGGTGGTCTTGCCCGCACGCCGCGAGGTTGCCGCGCATGGCGCCGGCAACTAACCAGGCGCCTCTTGGCTGGGCGCCCGACCGGCGGAATCGAACGTCTTGCGCGAGCGACCTGGCGTATCAAACCGCCTGTCTGCACCAGTAAATATAGTCAGTCATCGCCGGCCGACCCCCGGCTGCCTTGACGAGCGTCGCGATCTGCCCGCGATGGTACGACGAATGCCCGAAGAGCTGTGTCAGGATATCGACGAGCTCGTTACGAAAAGGCGAGCCATCAAGACTCTTGTATTCGATCGTTTGCCACAAGGCGTCGTCGGTGAGGGTCGCAAGGTAGCGCGACCAGTGTTCCTGAATCGACGTCAAATCGGAGACAACCTCCGGGAGCGACGTTTTCTCGGGGAACAACGGCCCTCTTAATGGCTCAAATTCGCCGAGCCGTCCCAGCCATACGCGGCGCACGTTCGCCAGATGAGCGAGCCAATCGACGGCCTTTTGATACTCGGGCGAATTGTGGCGCTCGGCCGGCACGCTCTCGAGCGAGCCGATGACCTTGGCATGAGCGTCTTTCTCATATTCAAACCAGTGGCGAAACCGGTCGGCCATTCCTCTGCCCATTTCAATCCTCTCTTTTTGCGATAGCTCGGTGGCTAACGGCGTTCTTACGCGGCCATTCGATCCGTCCCGTGTCGACAAGCCCAGGGCTTTGCAGGTTCACGCGTCGCTGGCCAGCGCCATGGTACCGGCGACTTAGCGTGGCATCAGAGAACGCCGCTTGCGGTCAAGGTCCGTAACAACATGACGAGAGCACCTATGACGACTGAAGTCAGCGCCACGAGGATGAGTAGACCCTTCGTGGTCGTCAGTCGCCTCCAATCCTGGGCCATGATGATGAAGACACCGAGAGCCGTACAAAAGACCATCCCCAGGAACCCGTACTTCACGGCTGCTTCGAGTGCCGCGAAATCGCCCGCCATTCCCCCCCGCAGGCGCCGCCGTGCCCCGACCCTGGGCGGTGCCGAGTACAATCCCCCCAACCATCCCGACGATCGGGAAGACGATCAGGACCGACGCATTTCTCATCAACTGCGACTCGCCGCGTGCCATTGGAGCCATCTCCTGGATACCCGGTGGAAGCGTGACATTCCGCATCGCCCGCTCGACCTCGACACGTGCGCGGCACCTTTACAAACTGAGCTTTTCAAGCTCGTTGCCGATCGTTTGCATCAGTGACGCCATGAGCGTGTCGCTGAACTCGAATCGGATACCGGCTGCCGCGAACAGCTCGGGGAGCGGTCGCGAGCCACCGAGGGCGAGTGCTTTCTTGTAGTCGGCGACGGCCCCCGCGCGATCGCTGAACGACCGCTGCCAGATCTGCAAGGCTCCGAGCTGCGCGATGCCGTACTCGATATAGTAGAAAGGATGTATAAAAATGTGGAGCTGGCGATGCCACTGGTGGTCGCGAACGTCTTCGTATCCCGACCAGTCGGTGATGCCGCCGAACCGCGTACGCAAGTCGCGCCACGCGGCCTTCCGCTCGTCACGCGTGTGCTCGGGGTGGCTATAGATCCAGTGCTGAAACGCGTCGACGGTGGCGATCCAGGGGAGAATCAGCACGATGCCCTCGAGCAGCTTGCGATTCGAGCGTTCAGCCTGCGTCGTGTCATAAAACGGGTCGAGCCGCCGTGCCCCCAGCAGCTCCATCGTCATCGACGCGACCTCGCAAAATTCGATCGGGCTCTCGCGATAGGCCGGCAGGGGCTCGGCGCGCGATGCCAGCGTATGAAACGCATGGCCTCCCTCGTGCAGCAAGGTGCGCACGTCGGAGTCGAGACCGACCGCGTTCATGAAGATGAATGGTAAGCGCCTGTCCTCGTACGTGGTTTGATAACCGCCTGGAGCCTTGCCCTTGCGGTTTGCCAGGTCGAGCAAGTGCTGCGACCGCATGAATGCGAACTGAGCACCGAGCTCCGGATCAACGTCCTGAAAAATCGTTTCCGTCCCGGCTGCGAGCTGCTCGGCGTCCTTGAATGGCACGAGTGGCGGTCGACCATAGGGATCGACGGACTCGTCCCAGGGACGCAGCGTGTCAACCCCCAGCGCGGCGCGATGTTTCTCCTGGATCTGCTTTGCGAGCGGCACGACCACTTTCTCGACCGCGTCGTGAAAGCGCAATGAGTCGGCGACGCTGTAATCAAAACGCTCGCGGCTCTTGAACGCATAGTCGACGAAGCTGGCGAACCCGGCTTCCCTGGCCACCTCGATCCGCAGTGCCATCATCTTGTCGAAGAGCTCGTCGAGCTTGTCGCGGTCTTCGAGCCGGCGGCGCGCGGCGAGCTCCCACGCCTCCTGCCGGACGGCGCGGTCGGTCTCTTCCAGAAACGGGGCCATCTGGGCGAGCGTGCGTTCCTCGTCCCGAAATGTCACCGTCATGGCGCCGATGAGTTTTTGATATTGCTGTTCCAGCTCGGCGAGCTCTGTTTCGCGAGGAATATTGGCTTCGCGAAACAGGCTGCGCTGGTTTTCGAGCGAGCGGTCGAACACAAAATAGCGGTCGCGCGGCAGCTCCGAGCGCGACGGGGGCGTCGAGATAACGCACACGAATCTCATTCAAGATCGGCTTGAGCTTGGGAGCAATATCGCGGACGAATTCGAGATAGGCCGCCTCGCGCTTGGGGTCATCGGTCTGGCACGTCATGGCGACGTAGCGCTCGGTCCCTTCCTCGCCGACGGCCGCGTTGAGCTCGCCGGCCGCCGTGAGCCAGCGCTCGAGGTCGGCGGCCGTGTCGATCGGCTCGGCCATGAGCTTCTGGTACCACGGCTCAATCTGGTCCCAGGTTTTCAGCTCGAGCTTTTCGGGTAGCCACTGATGGTGGAACACTTTCGGCACATAGGGATTCATGAACGCGATCCTTATCATGATTTCCGCGCGGGTTACTTCCGTGGCGGGCGACGGCCGGGATCTTGTCGGGCCACTGACCCGAGCGTCAAACCACCAGGCCCGAGTCTGCATCACGGTATCACAGCCTGGACCAGCCATGCGCCCGCGAAGAGCCAGGTTGACATGACAGTCGTGGCGATGATCAGCACCAGGGCCGTCGTGGCGACCGCCTCGGCGTGGGCGAACAGGCCCTTCGCCTCGCCCAGTGAACCAATTGTCTGAAACAAGGCGAGGATGGCGGTCGTCCCGATCACCACTTCACCAAGCGCTGTCAAGAATACGATGAGAGACACACGCCCGACAGGGTCGCGCACGATCGTGAAAACCAGGCTCAGACCCAGAATGATAACAAAAAGGTGCCACAGACGCATCGAACCGATGTCCCCAGGCGGTTTTCACGCAACCAGACGAGCGCGGCGATTTCCAGCGATACCCATTTATCATGGATCATGACGCCCCTGCCGGTTCTCTGTCAATCATCACGTGGGCCGCCCGCGAGCGGCGGCACCAGGCGATTGAGCCGTCCGGTCGTTTCGGCTATTTTTTACTAGAACTGATGCCTCGAGCTTGCCTTATGGCCATCTCGTGGCAGCCTGAGAAGTAGTCCATGGCAGGAGCTCGCCGCGCTATGAATTCGACCTCGACACCCACGCAGTACCGCTTTTCGTTCGGCCCCTGGAACATCAGCACCGGCGCCGATCCCTTCGGGCCGCCGGTCCGCAAGGAAATGGAGTACGCGCGGAAGCTGAAGACATACAAGGAACTGGGCTTCGACGCCGTCCAGTTTCACGACGACGATATCGTGCCGGCCGACCTCGACTGGCCAAGCACCAGGAAGGGGGTCGCCGAGGTCAAGAAGATTCTCGATGGCGAGGGTCTGTTCGTCGAGATCGTCGCCCCGCGGCTCTGGGAAGATCCCCGCACGATCGACGGTGCCTTCACCTCGAACAACCCCGCGGATCGAAAGTACGCAATCGAGCGCAGCAAGCGCACCGTCGACATCGCCAAGGAAGTGGGCTGCCAGAATTATGTCTTGTGGCTGGCGCGTGAGGGAACGTATGCCCGCGAGGCCAAGGACGCCAAGACGGCCATTTCACGGATTGTCGACGCCTGGAACGCCATTCTCGAACAGGATAAAGACATCCGCGTTCTGGGCGAAGCCAAACCGAATGAGCCGATGGACCAGGCGTATTTACCCACGGTCGGACACATGATCGGGGTCGCCTACAAGACGATCGATCCCAGCCGGTCGGGCGTCTTGATCGAAAGCGCCACTCGATCCTCGCGGGGCTCGATCCGGCCGACGACATGGCGTATGCCCTCTATCACAACAAGCTCTGGAGCGTTCATCTCAACGATCAGAACGGGCTGAAATACGACCAGGATAAGGTCTTCGGCGCCGTCGATCTGCGGCGCGCGTTCGACCAGGTGTGGACGCTCGAAAAGAACGGCTACGGGCGAAACGGCGAGAGCGTCGGCCTCGACGTCAAGGCGATGCGCACGACGACGTTCGAGGAATCGACCTATCACCTCTCGCACTCGAAAACCATGTTCCTCCGGCTGCTGGAGATTGTTCGCGGCGTTGACGAGAAGAAGGTTGAGGAGTTTCGTGCGAACCGGCAATACGAGCAGCTCGAAATGATGGTTCTGAATGCGTTGATGGGACGGGCGAGTTAGACCGTTCGGGTGGAGAGCGGGCTGCAAAACGGGCTCTTTCCGCAACATGTGTCGATTATTCGTTTGCAAAAGGTCGAATGTCTGGCGATTGGACTCGAGTCACTCTGGCAAGAATCACAAACCGGCCCCGGTTTGCCGATATGCCAAAGGGTGGCGGCCCCCGAACCGCAGACCGGTCTACTCCAATAACCGCCTCCCTCCTAATATTGTCGTATGGCGGCTGATTTCCGAGATGTCGATCCGGCCGAGTTGCGGTTGCCTCCGTCACGCTTCTCGGGGGCCGACCCATACGAGCTGCAACTCCAGATCGCTCGTTTCGGCGACTCCGCTGTCGGAATGCCGCCGCCGCGGGTTTATGAAGGCTCGGATGGCGTCCTCGAGATCATAAATGGAGCTACTCGGGCGGCGCGCATCGCCAAACTCACTCCGGGTGTGCTGATCCGGGTCGAGGTCATTGGCAAGCTCCGCGGCCCTCGCGCTCAATACCCCAAGGTGGGAGACCGGCTATGATCGCGGTTGACCAACGCTGTAATATCCTCAATCGATTGCAGGAGATTCACGGGCTGTGCCCCGAGATGCGTCTAGGCCAGCTCCTTGCGACAATTGGAATGCTAGGAGAGGACGCCTCCGGGCGTGGCCTTTGGGAGATCGACGACGACGAGTTCTCCGCAGCCGTCGAGCGCTTCGCCAGCGACCTTAAACGACGTGCCGATGCCTGAGCGCGCGTTCCAGCGGCCTCTCGCCAGACACCGCGCGACTCACCATATCATGGCTCGCCGGCAGGCGGCCGGGCTTGGCGATGGGTTGCGGTGGACGCCCTCTGCCGGCCGCCGAACCTAAGCGTTGGGCGAAGGACACGCGACAGTTTGAACGCGCGTGAAGCACGAAGCGTCCAGCAAGCACCCGGGCCAACCAGAGGCTCTTCGCTCGCACGTCCGGAGCCAGCCGATCGTTGCCTGAATTGCGGCGATGTGGGATGCTCGATTCAAGGACTCAGCAAATAGAGTCCTATCTCGACGCGTCGCACTTGTCGGTTGCGGCAGTCCTATCGTCAGCAGAAAGATCCCACCGCAGCGAGCGGGTTGAGTCTTAATGTCGAGGCGCAACCGCGAGTGCGCGTCGACAGCCCGCGCCTTGTGCGATCGGAACAGGCCGCCGACTTCGCGATGGAGGTTAACGAGGAACCCCACGATCGCGGCGTACGATAGCGAAGGCTTCGCGCCCGCGGCCCCGGTTGCAATCGTTGTTCTGCGGCATCCCAATAGTGGAGAGAGCCTCGCAGGCGTTCCGATGCTCATCGACACGGGGGCTGATGCGACGGTGTTGCCCAGATCGGCCGTGGCGTCGCTGCACCTACCAGGTACCGGCGATCGGTACGAATTGGCGGCGTTCGACGGATCAATCACCGAGTCGGAGGCCGTTCGCGGTGCTCGTCTTCCTGAACAAGAACTTCCAGGGCCGCTTCCTCCAAGTTGAGTCCGAGATCGGAATCATGGGCCGTGACGTTTTGAATCGACTCAGGCTCCTGCTCGACGGTCCGGTGTTGAATTGGCAAGAGCTACTGCCGGCGGACGAAACCACCTCCCCCTGAGCGCGTCGGACACGCGCCCCGCCCGTTACGACCGAAGAAGGGTCATGGCCACGTAGTGCGGTGCAGACGTCTTCGCGCGACGAGGCATCCATTCGCCATCCTCGCCGATTTACGGCGGTGGAACCCGCTGGTGATCGCTACCGGCCCGGCCGGCCAGGAGGGCAAGTCCCGTATGACTTCCTTCCGACCGGGCGATCACGCCCGGCGGGCCCATCGCCACGACCTCTCCCCCCGCGGCACCGCTCTCGGGCCCCAGGTCGATGATCCAGTCGGCCGCGGCAATGACGTTGAGCTGATGCTCGATCACGACGATGGTGTGCCCACGATCGGCCAGCCGATTCAAGATCACGAGCAGGCGCTCGACGTCGGCGAAGTGGAGGCCCGTCGTCGGCTCGTCGAGCACGTAAAGGGCATGGCCGAACGCCGCCCGGCCGAGCTCGGCGGCCAGCTTGATCCGTTGCGCCTCGCCTCCGGATAACGTGCTGCTCGCCTGTCCCAGTGTCAGATATCCAAGGCCCACGTCGTGAAGCGCATCGAGACCCTGCAACACCCTGGGCACGGCGTCGAAAAGCACGCGTGCTTCATCAATTCTCATCTCCAGCACATCCGCGATCGATTTTCCCTTGAAGCGAACCTCCAGTGTCTGGCGGTTGTATCTTTTCCCGCCGCAGATCTCGCATGTGACGTGCAGATCGGGCAGAAAATGCATCGGCAGCCGCCGCTGGCCCAGCCCCTGGCAGGCTTCACACCGGCCGCCCCGGGCATTGAAGCTGAAACGCGCAGCGCCAAAGCCGCGAATCTTCGCCTCGCGCGTCAGGGCAAATACCTTGCGTACCTCGGCGAAGACCCCTGTCGCCGTCGCAGGGGTCGAGCGCGGGCCGCGACCAATCGGGCTCTGGTCGACTTCAATCAACTGGTCGATCGCTTCGAGCCCGCTGATTCCTTCAGCCGGACGACGGGGTCGCCCGGGACAGGGAATCGACCGCCGCGCCGTGCGTACCAAGACATCGTCAACCAGCGAGCTCTTTCCCGAGCCGCTCACCCCCGTGACACAGGTTAACGCGGCGAGCGGGATCCGCGCGTCGACATGGCGAAGATTATGAACCGAGGCGCCGGTGATCTCGATCCATCCCGGTGTCGACTCCAGCCGCGCGGTCGGCCCGTCCGAGAATTTCAAGCGTTCGCCGAGAAACCGCGACGTGAGCGACACGCCGGCCGCCTCTATCTCGGCCGGGCTGCCCATCGCGACCACTGTTCCCCCATCCGGTCCCGCGCCCGGACCAAGATCGATGACCCAGTCGGCCGCGCGAATCACGGTCGCGTCATGCTCGACGACAAGGACGGTGTTTCCCTGGTCGAGCAGCCGTCGGATGCTCTTGATCAGGCGCTCGGTGTCGCGCGGATGAAGGCCCGCGGTGGGCTCGTCGAGAATCGTGCAAACACCGACCAGTCCGGAACCGAGCTGGGCCGCCAGCCGCGCACGCTGGAGCTCGCCTCCCGAAAGCGTATCGGAGGCACGCCCCAGGGACAGGTATTCCAGGCCCACCTCGAGGAGATAAGCGAGCCGTCCCAGGATCTCGCCCACGAGCGGCGCTTCGACCGCCGCGGCCGCCGGCTCGATCACTCGTGACGAGAAGAAATGGTGTAAATCTCGTATCTGCATGTTATTGATATTAGCAATGGAACGGCCGTCGATTCGCACAGCGCGGGCCTCGGCGCAGCAACCGCGATCCGCCACATTCCTCGCACGGAATTTCCTCGCGAAACGCCTCCAGCGTGCGCCGCGCCGTCTCTTTGTGAATCGAATCGAAGGCCGTCTCGAGCAGGCGCAAGATTCCCGGAAATGGACCCGAATCGTCGCCCGACCAGAACGCGTTCCGGACGTCGGCGCTCCATGACTCGACGGGGCTATCTCCCGAGACTCGCCGGCGTTCGAGGAAGCGGGTGACCTGCGCCTCATAGGCACCGGGATCGTTCATTTCGCCCATGGCGATTGGCCAGGGCACGACGGCCCCCTGGTTCCACGATAAAGACGGGTCGGGAATGGCCAGCCGCACGACAAAGGTTCGCCGCGATCCAACGCCCTGGCACGCCGGGCAGGCGCCGTGGGGGCTATTGAAGCTGAACGTCCGCGGCTCGATCGGCGGTAAGCCCGCGCGCAGCGCGGGCAATTGAGATGGATGCTCTGGAATTGTTCCGACCATCCGGTTTCACTTTCGGTGAGTATGACAGCCGAGCCGTCGCCGAGTTTGAGAGCCAGGTCGAGGCTTTCAGCGAGTCGCGGCCTGATTCCATCGCGAATCGCGATCCGGTCGACCACGGCTTCGATCGTGTGCGATTTCGATTTCGCGAGCTTCGGGGGCTGGTCGGTCACCTCGACCATCTCGCCGTCGACACGCGCCCGGATGAGGCCAGCGCGGCGGATGGCTTGAAAGGTTTCCGCGTGCTGACCCTTGCGGCCACGGACCAGCGGGGCCAGGATCTGGATGCGCTGCCCTTGCCTCAGGCGGAGCAACTGGGTGACCATCTGTTCGGGAGTCTGGCGAACGATCGCCACGCCGCACGCCGGACAGTGCGGGATCCCGACGCGGGCGAACAAGAGCCGCAGGTAATCATGAATCTCGGTCACAGTCCCCAGCGTGCTCCGCGGGTTGGGCGTGCCGGTGCGCTGATCGATCGCGACCGTGGGGGGCAAGCCTTCGATCGAGTCGACGTCCGGCGGCTCGAGTTGATCGAGAAATTGCCGTGCATAAACCGAGAGACACTCCAGGTACCGTCGCTGACCGTCGGCGTAAAGCGTGTCAAAGGCCAGCGAGCTCTTGCCGGAACCGCTGACGCCCGTGAGCACGACCAGGCGATCGCGAGGCAGATTGACATCAATATTTTTGAGATTGTGGACACGTGCGCCACGCACGGCGATCTCGGACGAGCCAGGAGCAGGCTGGCGTGCCGAAGAGCCCGGGTCGGACTTCTCGATCTGGCGACGTCTTGCCACGGTTTTGACCGCCTACGCCTCGCACATCAGGAAAAAAAGTGACGCCAGCACACGGGCCACCGGATCGCCGCTCATCTGAAAACGCGAAAAGCCTGTTGATCGGCGCTGTCTCATCATACATAAGATCGAGCGCGGCGCGACCGGTGCTGGCAGAGCTGATCGCGACCTGATCGCCGAGGCCGTGCGGTAACCCAAACTTCCGTCGCTCCCCTCTGGATTTTGGCACCACGCGTACCTCGGGCACGAAAGAGCCGCCGATCGAGTTCGCTCGGGTCTTCCAGTGAACTTCATCAAATGGCGGCGCGGGTTTTGCATTGAATAAGAGGCTGGCAGAGTTCTTGGAAATTTCGGTATCACGTGCGCCAACGTTGTCCACGGCCGCCGGCCCTCTCACGATTTTCACGCGACAAGGCAGAGCCGACATGGTGTCGCCGCCGTTTTGTCGCGCAGGGAGAATGCCATGTTGATCAGCGATGTCATGACCCATGAAGTCGAGTTCATTGGACCTGATGAAAGCGTGCGTGACGCGGCCGCGAAAATGAAAGAGCTTGGTGTCGGTCCGCTGCCGGTGTGTGAAAACCAGAGCGTCCTCGGCATGATCACCGATCGTGACATAACGGTACGCGCAGTCGCTGAAGGTTGCGACCCGGCAACGACCAGAGTGCGCGACGTCATGAGCGACGAGGTCGTCTGTTGCTACGACGATCAGGACGTCGAAGTCGCCGCGCATCTCATGCAAGCCAAGCAAATTCGTCGCGTTCTGGTCCTCGACCGCGACAAGAAACTCGTGGGAATTATCACGCTCGGCGATCTCGCGTCAAGCGGCGTCGACACCCAGCGCGCCGGCGAGATCCTTCACGAGGTCTCGGAAGCCGCGCCCACGTCGTGAGCTCATTCATCGCAGAAAAGATGAGACCCCCTGCCCCTGAAGATTCGCCGCTTCACTTTACGAATCGGGCGGCTTTCGATGCGAAGCGGCAGCCATTGCCGCTCCATCCATCCTGCGAACATCGATGGCGACGCCGCCGTCGCGAGGATCTTGACGCGACTGCACACGATTCCAAACACCCCATCATGCACCGTGCCGGCAGCACTCGATGTTTTTTAGCATCAGCCCGTCACACCTACGTCAGACGCAGGGTAATATCCGACAGCATGCATGCATAGGGCCGATGGACATCAATGATGGACGGTGAATTCGTGCGAACGCGTCTTGTTATCGAAATTCTTCGATAACCGATCGCTTCAAATCCTACATTTTAGTAAGCAGGCGGCGACCGCCGTTCAGAAGTCATTTGCGTTGCGGCGCCGGCCATGAAAACGGCCTGCGGCAAGACGGAACGTATGATCTTCAGATCACTTGAACGCGCCGTTCAAGTTGCGGATCAGGCGTCGGTGCGAAACCGCGAGCGCCGCGGTCTCGCCGCCGGTGCGCGCTCTTGCGCCCCACGACGTGGTTCTCAAGTCGACTAACAGGCTTGATCTTGGCGACCTCATGATGCAACAAGGGAGACACAGGTGACGCGATTCTTTTTGCAACGATCGAAGGGCCAAACCCGCCGGAAACCGTTCAAACCGGGCCAGTCGCTCGAGGAAATGGAGCCGCGCATCGTACTCTCGTCAGCGACCTTCGCGGTGACCAGCGACTGGGGCAGCGGTTTTGGCGGACAGATCGCCGTCACCAACACCCAGGCGACGCCCGTGAATAACTGGACGCTCTCTTTCAACTGGGACCGCGCGATCACACAGATCTGGGATGGGACCATTTCCAGTCATGTCGGCAATCAATACGTGATTACCAATGCCGGATGGAATTCGACCATTGCACTGGCGGCTCGGTCGATTTCGGTTTCAACGGTTCGCCCGGCAACGTCGGCACGGATGTCCCGACAAACTACGCGCTCAACGGCGTCGCACTTGGAGCGGCCGCTCCGCCGGCGCTGAGCGTCAGCAACGTCACCGTGAGCGACGGCACATCGGGAGCCACGGCCGCATTCAGCGTGACACTTTCGCGGGCGGCGACATCGCCAGTCACAGCCGCTTACGCCACGGCCAACGGCACGGCGACGGCCGGCACTGATTACAAGGCGACGTCGGGAACGCTCACATTCAGCCCGGGAACGTTGTCGCAAACGGTCAATGTGCCGGTCATTGCCGATACCATAGCCAAGAGTAACCTCACGTTCAGCCTGAACTTGTCGAACGCGGTCGGTGCGTCGCTCGCGACGACGTCGGCCACGGGCACGATCGTCGATACGATCGCGCCGCCCGCCTCGTCGGCCGCGGCGGCATCGTTCCAGGTCGTCAGCGACTGGGGAACCGGCTTCGGCGGCCAGATCACCTTGATGAATAACGGGACGACGCCCGTCACTAACTGGACCTTGTCGTTCACCTGGGATCGGGCGATCACGTCAATCTGGGACGCGTCGATCGTGAGCCATACCGGCAATCAATACGTGATCACCAATGCGGGCTGGAACGCCAACATTGCCCCCGGCGGCACGGCACCATTTGGCTTCAACGCGTCGCCCGGTAACGTGGGGACCGACGTGCCCACGAATTACGTGCTCAACGGCCTGGCGCTCGGGGCGGGCGTGCCCGGCCTGAGCATCAACAGCCTGAGCGTGAATGACGCGACATCAGGGGCCACGGCTGTGCTCACCGTGGCGCTCTCGCAGAAATCGACGAGTGTCGTCACCGTGCACTACGCTACGGCCGACGCCACGGCCCACGCTGGCACCGATTACAAAGCGATCTCTGGCACGTTGACGTTCAGCCCGGGCGTCGTGTCGCAGACGATCTCGGTGGCGATCAACCCCGATACGACGGCCAAGCCCAACGAGACCTTTGACGTCAACCTGTCGGGTGCCACCGGCGCGGGCATTGCCGCGGGGTCGGGCGTCGTCACGATCGTCGACACGATTGGCGCACCGCCGGTGCCCCCGGCCGCGAACAATGTGTCCACGCAGACGCTTGAAGCGACCCCGCTCACGCTCAACGTGATCGCCGATGCGTCGGACCCCAATGGTTATGCATTATCACTGGCTTCCTACTCGCAGCCCGCTCATGGCACGGTCAGCGAAAATAGCAGTAACATGCTCATATATGCGCCGGCTGTCAGTTTTCTGGGCGCCGATTCGTTCACTTACACGGTTTCCGACGGCCACGGCGAAACGGCCACCGCGACGGTATCGATTTCAGTGGTCGCACCGTCGTCGGCCAGCAACTGGCCGGCGCATGTTTTCGCCCCGTATGTCGACATGACGCTTTATCCCACCTATAACCTCTCAACGGCCATGCAGACGGCCGGGATCAAGTATTTCACGCTGGCCTTTGTCACGGCCGATTCCAGTGGTGCTCCAGCGTGGGGAGGGTATGCCTCATACGAGATCAACGGGGGCACTTTCGACCAGTCGATCCGCGCCCAGGTCAGCGAGGTTCGCCAGCAAGGCGGAGATGTCAGCGTGTCGTTTGGCGGCGAAGCCGGATCGGAGCTGGCCCAGGTGATCACGAGCATCCCCGCGCTCACATCCGCCTATCAGCAGGTGATCACGGCTTACGGTCTCTCCCATATCGACTTCGACATCGAAGGAGCCGCGGTCGCCGACAACGCCTCGATCGACCGCCGGTCGCAGGCGATCGCCGCGCTTCAAAGTGCGGCCGCGTCGGCCGGCAAGACTCTTGACGTCTCTTTCACCCTGCCCGTCTTGCCGAGCGGCCTCACAGCGAATGGCCTTTACGTGCTGCAATCGGCGCTGAAGTACGGCGTCAAGATCTCAACGGTCAATGTGATGGCGATGGATTATGGCGACAGCGCGGCGCCCAATCCGGCGGGCCAGATGGGCACATACGCGATCGACGCGGCGAAGAGCACATTCAATCAACTGCAAGGACTCTACGGCACGACCTTGACCACAAGCCAACTCTGGGAAATGGTCGGCGTGACGCCGATGATCGGGGTCAACGACGCATCCGATGAGGTCTTCGGATTCTCCGATGCCAGTCAGCTCGTGACGTTTGCGGAGAGCGTGGGAATGGGCGAGATCGCGATGTGGTCGCTGGGCCGCGACCAGGAAGATCCCGCCGGTAAACTGAGCTACGCCGAAGACAATTCCAGCTCGCTCGTTCAAAGTCCCTACGAGTTCTCGGATATCTTTAACGTGTACACGGGCCACGCTTGAAAGGAATCGGCAAAACTTCCGCTCGACGTACATAGGTACATCCAGGGTCGATGGTGCGCCAAAGGTTTTGGTCGCCCAGTCGGCCCTGGATGAGTTGAACGCACCGTGGATCCGCCATCGACCTGGCCCGCTGCCGCGGCTAGTCGACCGTCACAGGCACGCGCTCAGCGCCAGTATCGGGGATGGGGCCGATACGGGCCGCCGCCATAATAACGGGGTCCGTAGTAAGGGTACGGGCGCGGTCCATAAAGCGGGCCACCGACCACGACCGGCCGGGCGACGACATAGGGTGCCACGGGCGCAACGTAAGCGGGCGCCGCGCGACCACCGGGTAGCCGCCATATGCGCCGCCATAATAACCAAATCCACCGGTGTTAACCCCGACGGAAACGCCCGGAACCGAGAGGCCGAATCCAAATCCCTGAGCCCGCGCCGAAGGCGTTCCGACCAGGAGCGCCGCGATCGCCAGGCCCCCCGCCAACGCCACTGACTTCCCGATTGTCTTCATGGTGATCGTCCTTTTCGTTTGTGTCCGACTCTTCATGTTCCCTGAGCCGTCTGATGAACTCCGCCACGATTTAATCGCTGGCGATACGCGAAAGGTTCGAAGCCGTGACAATTTCCGTTGCATCCGTGCACGCTTGGCTTCGAGCGGTCGGCAGAAGGCGATGCCCGTCGAGTCTTTTGGGATCGCACCGCGACTTTCCGCGAGTGCCAGGGGCCAGCGACCGTTCGCGATTCAGCGCCTCGTTTGGGGACAATTACTGCAATTGAGAGGCCATTGCCGCAACTTCGGGTTGGGTGTACACTACCTGCGCGACTTCGTTCGGCCAGGGTGAGAAGTCGGCTCTCATTCCTTTTCTCGGGAATGAATCAATCAACCTGTAGGGGGTTAGACCCGATGGCTCACGAATCCTTGGACCGGACCGGCCGCCGCCGCTTTCTTCAGGCCGGTGCCGTTGCGGCGGCGGCATCCGCGGCAAGTCTCACTCCAGATGCGGCCGCCCAGCAATTGGTGTCGAAATCGGCCGTGCTTCCCAGGCGCAAGCTGGGAAAGACCGGCGTCGAAATCACGATGCTCGAAGCAGGGGCCGTGCGTAGCGATGAGCGCGTGCTCCGGATCGCTTATGCCAACGGCATTCGCATTTTTGACACAGCCAAGGTCTACGGGACCGAAAAAAACTTCAAGCGCTGGTTCGAGCAAGATCCCAAGATCCGCAAGGACATCTTCCTCGTCACGAAAGACATGCCGCGCACGCCCAAAGACATGCTCAGAATGGTTGACGAGCGCCTGGCGGCCATCGGCACCGACTATATCGACCTCTTCTTCATCCACGGCCTGGGCGACCAGCGGTCGCTCGATGACTCGATCAACATGGTCGACTAGCCAGGAGTTCAAGGAAACAGCCGACGCACTCCGCAAATCGGGCAAGGCCAAATTCATTGGTTTTTCGACGCACAATGAGAAGCGCGCCCCGATCATCGAGGCCGCGGCCAATGCCGGAATCGTCGACGCGATCATGCTCCAGTACCGGCCCTGGCTGGAAAAAGACTCGGCCCTCAACAAGGCGCTCGACGTTTGCTGGAAAAAGGAAATTGGCCTGATTTCCATGAAGCAAATCGCCGGGGCGGGCTTCGGCGATAAGCCCAGGGGCGACATTCTCAAAGAGGTTGTCGCCAAGGTTCCGACCCTGGAAGAGCGCAAGCTATCGCCGTTCCAGGGTCTGCTGCACGCGATCTGGACTGACGAGCGGATCTCGGCCGCCTGCGTGTCGATGAAAAACACCGATCATGTTCGTGAGAATTCCGACGCGGCGCGGCGATACGAGCCGCTCAAGCAGGCGGATATCCACCAGTTGCGCGACGTCTTCCTCGCGTCGAACCCGACGCTCTGCGCCGATTGCGACGGCCGCTGTTCGGTCGCCGCTGGAACGACCGCCGAGCTTGGGAACCTCACTCGCTTCTTGACTTATCACCAGCAACACGGCGACCGCAGCCGCGCACGCAGCGAATACGCCAATCTTTCTCCCGAAGCCCGCGATTGGTCGGGTGCCGATCTCGAAGCCGCCCAGGCTGCGTGCCCCGGCCGGCTCAACTTCGCCAAGCTGCTGCCGGAAGCCGATCGGCACCTCGCCTGATTGCACGCCCGAAGCGAATGAAGCTTCCGCGATTCTTGACGTTCCAATCGGCTGCGGCGCTCCCACGGGTATGCTATGGTCAATTCATTCCGCGAACCATGAGCCCGGAGAGCGCCGTCGATGAACGCGAGCTTGGCGATCGAAACGCACCAGTTGACCCGGTACTTCAACGATTTTTGCGCGGTGAGCGGGATCGATCTGGCCGTTGAGCGAGGGACATTCTACGGGTTTCTCGGTCCCAATGGCGCGGGCAAATCGACGACGATCAAGATGCTGACCGGTCTGCTCGCCCCGTCGGGCGGACAGATGCGGGTGCTCGGACGTAACATGCTCGACGTGCGCGAGTCGCTCGACGCCAAGCACCGCATGGGCGTGATCCCCGAAGACCTCGCACTATTTGACAACCTGACCGCGCGTGAATATCTCACCTTCGTGGGACGCATTCATCTCATGCCGCGTGAGACGATCCGCACCCGGTCGAATGAGCTGCTTTCGATCCTCGACCTCGACAACGAGGAGAAGAAGCTCACGATGGAATACTCGCACGGCATGAAAAAGAAGCTTGCGCTGGCTGCCGCGCTCTTGCCCAACCCCGACCTGCTTTTCCTCGACGAGCCGTTTGAGGGGGTCGATGCGGTGACATCGCGAGTGATTCGCGACATGCTGGCCGGGTTCGTCGCGCGGGGATCGACGGTGTTCCTGACCTCGCACGTGCTCGAGATCGTCGAGCGCCTTTGCACTCACGTGGGCATGATCGTCAAGGGGCAGCTCGTCGAGCAAGCATCGCTCGACACGATCCGCCAGGGCGGAACCCTGGAAGAGTGCTTCCTGCAAAAGGCCGGGGCCAGCCACGATGGGCGCGCCAAAGCTCAACTGGCTCGAGGAGGCGACCTCGTGACCTGGCGGCATTTTCAAACGTTCGTGTGGCTGCGGTGGCGAATTCTCCGCAACCAGTGGCGCCGCGCCGGGGCGGTCAACGCCGTGCTCATGATGATCGCGGTCACCGTGGCACTCCTCGCCGTGATCCCGCTTTTTCTCGGTTCGATCGCGCTGGGCGTCTATGCCATTCCCAAAGCGACACCTGTGCAACTCATGTATGCCTGCGATGCGATCGTGCTGGGCTTCTTGTTTTTCTGGTCGATCGGTTTGATCACCGAGCTGCAGCGCAGCGACCCGCTCACGCTTTCCAAATTCTTGCACCTCCCGGTGTCGGCGAACAGTGCGTTCGTCATCAATTATCTCAGCTCTCTCTTGCGCCTGAGCTTGATCGTGTTCGGCCCCGTGATGCTGGCGTTTTCGCTTGCTCTTGTGTGGACCAGGGGCATCATCTTTCTGCCCGTCTTCCCCGCGCTGGCGGCGTTTTTCCTGATGGTCACGGGTCTGACGTATCAATTTCAAGGCTGGCTTGCCTCGCTGATGAGCAACCCGCGGCGGCGCCGCACCGTGGTCGTGATCACGACAACCGTGTTCGTCCTGGTTTTTCAATTGCCGAATTTGATCAATTTCATCGGGCCGTGGCGCCCGGCGAACCGGGTCGAGCGGTCGAAGTCGCTGACCGAAGCGATGGCGAAGCTGGAACGAGACTCCCGCACCGAGAAAATTGACGCCGCCGAAGTGGTGCGGCGGCAACAGGAGATACTGGCCAGTTACAAGGCCGCGAACGACCGGGCCGACCGTGACTCGGCCGCTTACTGGGAGCGTAGCGTTCGCCTCGCGAACATGGTGGTACCGCTCGGCTGGCTGCCCCTTGGCGTGACGGCCGCGGCGGAGGGGTCGGTTCTTCCGTCGCTCCTGGGTGCGATCGGGATGTCGCTGATCGGCACGGCCGGACTCTGGCGGGCGTATCGCACGACGGTCGGCATGTATCAAGGCCAGCTCACCAGGCGGCGGATCTCGTCGGCCCCGGCGGCGCCCGCCGTCGCGGTCGCTTTGCCCAGACCGGGGCAACGGCCCGGCGGCGTGAGCTTCCTCGAGACGCGTCTCCCGGGCGTGTCGGAGCCCGTCGCGGCGATTGCGCCGGGAACCTTGCGGTCCCTCTTGCGGTCGCCAGAGGCCAAGATGATGTTGTTGTCGCCGCTCATCATGATCTTGATTTTCGGCTCGATGCTCTGGCAAGGGCGGTTGTCGATTCCCGAGCTTGTTCGGCCGTTCGTGGCGATCGGCGGCATGAGCTTCATGTTGCTGTTCGTCACCCAGATGATGGGCAATCAATTCGGCTTTGACCGCGACGGCTTTCGCGTGTTCGTCCTGTGCGCGGCCCGGCGGCGCGATATCCTGCTCGGCAAGAACCTGGCATTCGCGCCGGTGGCCCTGTCCCTGGTCTTGATCGTGCTCACGTTCGTGCAAGTCGCGAGCCCGATGCGAATCGACCACTACCTTTCCATGTTCCCGCAAGCGATCTCGATGTTCCTGTTATTCGCGATTTTCGCGAACCTGCTTTCGATCGTGACCCCGGTCCACGTGGCGGCGGGATCAGTGAAACCGTCGAGCCCGAATTTCAAGACGGCGCTCTTGCAAATGGCCATGATGTTTTTCGTTTTCCCGCTGACGCAGGCGCCGACGTTGATTCCGATGGGGGCCGAGCTCGGGCTGCGATTTCTCGGCTGGGGGGTACGTGTTCCGATCTGCCTCTTGTTGACGTGCCTCGAGTGCGCCCTCGTCATCATCATTTATTACTTCATGCTCGGCCTCCTTGGCGACCTGCTCCAGGCGCGCGAGAAGAAGATCCTCGAAAGCGTGACCAACCGGGCGTCTTGAGCGCAAGGCATCCAAGAAAACGCGGCCGCCGGCCGAGGCGTGGTGCCGCGCTTCGGGCCACACCGCGATGAATCGCGCTGCGGAGCCAGCCCGAAAGTCGCCTTTCTGTCCCGCGTCGTCGCGTCGGACCGCCGGCCGCGAATCACGAGCCGGCTTTCGCGTCCCCATTGCCGGTCTGGCCGGCTTTCGGCTTCTTCCAGACCACCTCCATCCAGCCGTTCTGCATTTCGTCCCAGGTCTGCAGGCCCCAGAAAACGGGCTTCCTGGGATCTGGATTGCGGGGGTTGTCAGACGAATTATCCCAGTGGCCGGTCCACGTCAGCTTGCTTCCTCGCGGCACAGGGACCGGCCTGGCGAACCGGTAAACACTTTGCCAGCCGAAGTCGTAATCGGGGACGGAAAGCAGGGTTTGCGTTGTGCCGTCGGGACGTGTCAGGTCATAGCGCGCGCTGATACCCCGCAGGTGCATATGCGGCATGAACGACAGCAAGACCGCGTCACGCGGAAAAACGAACGTCATCTGGCCTTTGTGGTTCCGTGCGCCGGGCGGAATCCGGAACATCATGTTGGCGAGTATATTGGTTTCAACCGCACTGGCTGGCGGCGCCGGTGCGAACCGGACGGCCACCGACGATCGGTCGGTCTGCTCGGTACCGTTGGGCGTGTAGTGAACCTCGAAGACCAGGCTAGAACCAGCGGCGACGCGTCGACCGGTATCTGGCCCATAAATGGCCGGCATGTCCCCCGGCGCCCAGCCGACAAGGGTCGACGCCGTGCCGTCCGCCTCATAAGGCTCGCGTCGTCCCGGCGGCAAAACGTAGACGATAATATGATGAACGACCTTGCGGTTCCCCGGCCGGCACTCGGCTGCTTGAATCCACACATCTTGCTTGAACGAGGGGTCAACGACGAACCGCTGGTAGTCGAGCACGCCCGTCGCGGGCACTTTGAACTGGGTTTCCATCGTGTAAATCTTGTCGGGCGTCCCGATCTTCCAGCCGGAAGGAAAGTTCAAGGCCGGCGGCAAGTCGGTGTCGTCCCCCTTGGGTGCGCCCGCGTCAATCCAGGCGAGAACGGTGTCTCGCTCGTCGGCCGACAGGCGGCGGTCGTTCGTGAACTCTCCAAAGCGCGGGTCGGCATGCCACGGGGGCATGCGCTCCTTGAGCACGGCCTCGCGGATGCGGCTCGTTCGCTTTTCAGCGTCACGATAAGTAAGGAGCGGGAACGGGCCGATTTCGCCCGGACGATGGCATTCCTGGCACCTCGCCTGGAAGATGCGCGCGACGTGCCTGGCATAAGTCACATCGCGGTCGCTCGCGTGCGTTCGATGGCGCTCGATCGGGCACCCGGCCACGTCGGTCTCGCGGACGGTGAGCGGACGGCCTGCCAGCAGGAGTTCGATCGCGTTTTCGAGGTCGCACTCGGTGGCCGTGTCGCGCTGAACGCCGACCCCGTACTGGTTATCGATGCGGCCGTGATAACGAATCACGCGGCCGGCGTCGAGCAGAAACGCCTCGGGCGTTCGCGTGGCGCCAAAGCGGTCGGCAACGCCCTGGTCGAAATCCTTGAGCACCGGAAACGGCAAGTCCCGTTCCTGCGCGAACGCGGAGACATCGACGAACGAATCCTGGCCGCTCGAATCAATCGCGATGAACTGCACGCCCTTGCCCGCGTATTTGCGGTGGAGCGCGATCTCGGTCGGCACGTAAAGCGCGGCGACCGGGCACTCGGTGTCGATGAAGAAGATGACATACGCTTTCTTCCCTGCAAACGAATCGAGCGACCGCGGCCGTCGGTGAATATCGCTCAGCCGGAAGTCAGCGATCACCGCGCCAGCCGCCGGAGCCTTGACGTCGGTGTCGACTGCGAATCCGGTGAGCAAAGTCGCGAAAAACAGGGGGATGGGGAGCACGATCATGGCCTCCAACGATGCGGGCGAACCGAATTGCCACGCGCCTCGGTTCGCGGCGTCGCGAATCCTTGCGGGGAACACTTCGATTTTATCAAACGGCCGTGTTCTCATGAAGTCCATCAATAGAGTCCGCACTGAGCGGCAAGTTCACGGCCGGGGCAATGTGCGAGAAGCGCGAAGAGTCGACGCACGACACGTCGCGACGTTCTCAAAACGCAAACGCCAGGGCATGACTACAAACAGATCAGTCAAAGCTCTCGCGTGGTGCGGGTGGCCGTGCTATATCCTTGCCAACGGATCCCGGGCGCGTCAGCGGCCCTCTTGCCCGTCGAGAACCCGGGCGTACGGCTTTTCCACCAGGTGCAAACGGTCAAGCGGCCCGATTCAAGCGACGCCGCGGGCCCTCTTGGATAAGATGTCAGTTGTTGTCTCTTCCACCGCTGCAAATGTCGAAACCATCGTCGACGAGGTCTTGCATGCTCGTGAACCGGTCGCGACCGCCGCTGGCGATTCTGGTCTTATTTCTCTTTGTCTGGGAGGCGCACGGCGATGACAAGAAAGCGATGCCGGGCGACCGAGCGGCGACCCAGGATTATTCCGCCGAGCTCACGCGAACTCGCTTGAAGTCGGCCGCCGAGTCGCAAACGCAATTCGTGACGCGGCCGGGCTTTCACGTTGAGCTCGTGGCCGCCGAACCACTCCTGCAGAGCCCCGTGGCCATCGACTTTGACGAGTCGGGCCGGATTTATGTGGCGGAATTTCCCGAGTACAACCAGTACGCGAACAACAAGCCGCACGGCGTCGGCTGCATCCGGCTTCTGGAAGATGTCGACGGCAATGGCGTCTACGACAAGAGCACGGTCTTTGCGGCAAACGTGCCGAACGCGACGGCCGTCGTGTGCTGGAATGGCGGAGTGTACGCGGCTTCGGCGCCTGACCTCCTCTATCTGAAAGACACCGACGGCGACGGCCGGGCCGACGTCAGGCGGGTCGTTTTCACCGGGTTTGGCAAGGACCTGGCCGGCGAGTCGATCATGAATTCGTTTCGTTGGGGGCTCGACAATCGCTTCCATGTCTCGACCAATAACGCCGGCGGCAATGTCACTCGCGCCGGTCGTTCAGACGCAAGAACCGTGTCGGTGCGTGGCCATGGCTTTCTTTTCAACCCGCGCGATGAGTCGTTCGAGCTCACCGGGGGCGGCGGCCAGCACGGTATGAGCATGGACGACTGGGGGCGCGCCTACGTCTGTGCCAACAGCGACCCGTTCGAGCTGATCATGTACGATAGCCGCTACCTCGCGCGAAATCCCTACCTCACGGCACCGGCGGCCGCCGTGAATGTCGCGCCGGCGGGAAAATTCACCAAGCTCTTCCGGGTCAGCTCGGTCGAGCCCTGGCGGGCCCTCCGCACACGGCTGCGCAGCCAGGGGATTGTCCCGGGCTCCGACGAAGGGGGTTCGCCCTCGGGTTTCTTCACGGGAGCGACCGGCGTGACCGTCTATCGGGGTCACGCTTTCCCGCCCGAATATCGTGGCAACCTGTTTGTTGGCGATGTCTCCAACAACCTCATTCATCGAGCGCGAGCGGTCGCCAACGGAGTGCTCGTCAGCGCCCCGAGCGCCGAGATTGGCCGCGAGTTCGTCGCGTCGGCGGACAACTTCTTCAGGCCCGTGCAGATGGCGAACGGGCCGGACGGATGTCTCTGGGTGATCGACATGTACCGCGAGCTGATCGAGGGGGCCGCATTCTTGCCGCCGTCGATTCTCAAGCACATGGACGTCGCCAGCGGCGTCGATCGCGGCCGCCTCTGGCGGATCGTCCCCGACGGGTTCAGGCCCGATAAGCCCAGCTTGAAGGGCACGTCAACCGCCGGGCTGGTTGCACTCCTGGGCCATCCCAATGGCTGGCATCGCGATACCGCTTCGCGGCTTCTCTACGAGCGCCAGGATCGCTCGGCCGTCCCCGAACTGAAGGGACTGCTCGCGACAGCGCGCTCGCCGCTGGCACGCGTGCATGCGCTTCACGCCCTCGAAGGGCTTGGCGCATTAATGCCCGACGACGTGCTGTTGGCGCTGGCCGACGCCGAGCCGCGAGTCCGCGAGCGGGCTTTACGGCTGGCGGAACGATTCTGCCGCGACAACCCGAAGATTCAAGACCGGATGGCCGTGCTTGTCGCCGACCCCGATCCGCTCGTTCGTTACCAGCTCGCTTTTTCACTCGGCGCGCTGTCTGGCTCGAAGCCGGCGCCGCCACTCATCGCGCTGGCCCGGCGCGACGCGAGCGACCCGTGGATCGCCATGGCGATCCTCAGCTCGGTGCCCGATTGCGCCGGCGACGTCTTCCGCGGAGTCGTGCAAGACGCCAACCTTCGAAGCACCCGGCAAGGCCGCTCATTCATCGCGTCGGTCGCCGCGCAGGCGGCCGCGAATCGACCGGCCGATCTCGATTCAGTACTCGACTCGCTCGAGGGGGAGCTCGCCGCTGATGAAGGGCTCAGCCGTGAAATCGTCGCGGCCGTGATGAGCAAGCTCTCGATCGCGGCGAAGACCAGGCTACTCGGAATCAAGCAGGGACGGACCGCGATCATCCTCGCGCGGCTGCTCGACGATTCGCGGCAAACCGCGCTCGACGAGACCAAGACGCCCGCGGCTCGGTCGCCCGCCATTCACCTGCTGCGATTTTCCAGATTCAGTAATGTTCATGCAATACTCGGCACTCTACTGGTATCGCGCCAGCCCGTGCAGGTGCAGACGGCCGCCATCGAAACACTGGCGACCTTCGATGATCCTGGGGTGCCTGCCATCCTGCTCAAGGCCTGGGGCGGCACGAGCCCCAGGGTGCGCACCACGGTCACCGAGGCGCTCCTTTCACGGCCCGCCTGGGCCAACGCGTTTCTCGATGCACTCGAAGCAGGGTCGGTCGCGCGTGCCGACGTCGATCCCGCGCGTCTCGAACTGCTCAAGGCATACCCCGACGAGCCGACACGCAAGCGAGCCGCCGCAATCCTCGCGGGCGGCTTGTCAGGTCGACACGAGGTTGTCGCAGCCTATCAAGAAGCGTTGCGGATGAAGGGGAACCCCGAGCGCGGCAAGGCGGTTTTCGCCAGGAACTGCGCCACGTGCCACCGGCTTGAAAACGTGGGCGAGGCGATCGGAGCCGACCTCTCGGCGATTCGCGACCGCGGTCTCGAAGCGGTTTTGCTCAACGTGCTCGATCCCAATCGCGAGGTGATGCCGCAGTACGTGACCTATGTGCTTGTGACGGCGAGCGGCCGCATCGTGACCGGGCTGATCGCGGCGGAGACCGCGAACAGTCTCACCATCCGCAAACCCGACGGCGGCGAGGAAACGGTCCTGAGGCTGGAGATCGACGAGCTCAAGAGCACCGGGCAATCGTTCATGCCCGAGGGACTCGAGCGGCAGATCGACCTGGCGAGCATGGCCGACTTGCTCGCCTATTTGAACGCGGTGCGCTGAGTGATGCAATACCGGCAATACGGGTGATCTTGCGCTCCCGGGAGGACGAGCCTTTGCGAAGCCGGCCGAGCCTCGACCCGCTGTCTCGCAATTGCGGCCGGATCGACAATCGCGGATACTGGGTGTTCGAGGCGCCGGGCCCTCGACCGTCATGAAATTATGGTTTCTTCACGTGATAGAGCGCCACGGCTTGAACAATCGTCGGTGTTTGACGGATAAAAGGCTGCGTGGGTCGAAACCGGCGCGCGAATTTAAAACCGATTTTGAGCGCGACGTGAAACTGTCAAGTCCGCGCGATGCGATTCCTGATGACCCACAACCGCGAGACTCGCAGGGATGAGCGGAACGCCCTTGAGCGATACGATCGATGGCGACTCCGAACGATCGCCGGCCCCGGCGACCGAGGAGCTCGCGTTTCGCGTCGTTCAGCCGCGGCAGACGGATATCGATGAATTGATCCGCCAGTTTCCAGAAGCCGCCGAGTTTCTTGGGCTCACGTCGGCCGCATTGCCGCGCGACTTCACGGTGGCACTCGCCGACGCCCGGCACGACGGGCAGATGCCCGTCGACGACACCCTGACCCTGGAGGCGGTCGCCCAGGCGGTTCTGCCGGCCGCGTCAGCGATTCTCGAGCGTGGCGAGGCGCTCGAAATCTGCCAGCAATTCGAGGAACAGCTCAAACAGGGCGTCGCGCCGCTCATCGAAGACCGCGTTCACGACGTGTCAGAGCCGCAGCGCACCGCGCTTCTGTCAATGCTCGTGGCGACCGAACTGCGGTTTCGCGTTCGGTCGGGCGAACGGCCGCAGCTCGAGGCCTACCGCGAGCGGTTTCCGGACCACGCGGCGATCGTCGCGGCCGTCTTCGCCCGCGCGGTCGGCCCGGAACGGATTGGCCCGTTCGGCGTGGTGCGATTGCTGGGAACCGGCAATTTCGGCCGGGTTTACCTCTGCCGCGACGAGGAGCTCGACCGGCTGGTCGCCGTGAAGGTGCCCCGCCCCGGTCGTTTTTCGAGCCATGGCGAAATCGATCGGTTCCTCCGCGAGGCCCGGCTCGCCGCGAAGCTTTCGCACCCCGGAATCGTCACGGTCCATCAGGTCAATCGCGATCCGAACGTCGGTTGTTTCGTGGTGCTCGAATATATCGCCGGCCGGTCGCTGGCGACGCGTCTGCGCAACGAGACGATCAATCAGATTGCCGCCGCCGAAATGGTCGTGGCGATCGCCGAGGCGCTCGCGTTTGCGCATGCAACGGGCCTCGTCCACCGCGACCTCAAGCCGGCGAACATCCTGCTCGACGCGGCCGGCCGGCCTCATGTTGCCGATTTCGGTCTGGCCCTGCATGAAAATGATCGCTGGCCGACGCGTGGCGAGATCGCGGGCACACCCCCCTACATGGCCCCCGAGCAGGTGCGCGGCGAAGGTCATCGGCTGGATGGCCGAACCGATATCTGGGGCATCGGCGTGACACTTTACCGAATGCTGACCGGCCACCGGCCATTTGAGGGCAAGACCACTGACGAGATCTTCAAGGAAATTCTCGAGCAAGACCCTGTTCCGCCACGGCAGCATGACCGAGCACTGTCAAGGGAGCTCGAGCGGATCTGCCTGAAGTGCCTCGCGAAGCGGATGAGCGATCGTTACGCGACGGCCAGTGCCCTGGCCGAAGATCTTCGCGACTGGCTGCGGTTCGCTAAAAGTGCCTCCGAGACGGCACCCTCGTCCCGCCGTACATCCGACCCGAACGCAGGCGGCCCCGACCGGGAAGATTCGGGCGTCCTGGCCGGCATGAAGGTTCGACCGAAGGGACTGCGCGCCTTCGACGTCGATGATCGCGACTTTTTTCTCGGTCTGTTGCCAGGCCCACGTGACCGTGACGGACTCCCCGAGTCGATCCGCTTCTGGAAAACCCGCATCGAGCCCGGCGAGCACGAAGAGCCCTTCCACGTCGGCCTCCTGTGCGGACCGAGCGGCAGCGGCAAGACGTCGCTGATCAAGGCGGGCCTCCTGTGTCGGCTGTCGCCGCTGGTGGTCCCAATTTACATCGAGGCTTCCCCTGATGCGACCGAATCGCAGCTCAAGGCGGCGCTCGACATTGCCAGCGCCGGAAAGTCACAGGGGCTGAGCCTGGCTGAAACAATCGCTGGAATGCGCGGCCGCGTACTCTTACCGCCTGGCCGCAAGATCTTGATCGTGCTCGACCAGTTCGAGCAATGGCTCCACGCCGACCACGATGGCGAAGACGGCGAGCTGGTGCAGGCGCTGCGGCATTGCGATGGCGCCAACGTTCAATGCCTGATCCTTGTTCGCGAAGATTTCGCGATCGCGGCGGCGCGATTCATGCGGTGCTCGAGATCCGCCTGGTCGAGAGCCAGAACTTCGCAACCGTCGATCTCTTCGAGCAGGTGCACTCGCGCCGGGTCTTGAAGGCTTTCGGCGAGGCCTATGATCGATCAAAACGCAGTGATCGGGCGCAATTTGACCGGTTCATCGACCAGGCGGTTTCCGAGCTGGCCGTGGAGGGCAAAATCGCGCCGGTGCGTCTGGCCCTCTTCGCTCAGATGATCAAGGACAAGCCCTGGGTACCCGGTACGCTCAAGCAAGTTGGCGGGCTCGAGGGAATCGGGGTGACCTTTCTGGAAGAGTCACTCGCGGGACCGGCCGCGAACCCCGAACATCGGATCCACGTGGCCGCCGCGCGCAAGGTTCTCAAGGCGCTGTTGCCCCGCGGCGGCACCGACATCAAAGGTCACATGCGGTCGCACGACGACCTTCTGCGCGTTTCGGGCTATGCGCGGCGGCCGCGCGACTTCGAATCGCTCCTCGCGATCCTTGGCACCGAGCTCAGGCTGATCACGCCGACTGACCCGCGCGGCGGGGCGTGCGACGAGACTCCAGGCTCGCCCCAGCTGGCTGGCCGGTTCTATCACCTGACGCACGACTATCTCGTGCCGTCGCTACGCGAGTGGATCAACGCCGACCAGCGGCGGACCGTATCAGGCCGGGCCGCGATCCGGCTTTCGGAATGCGCATCGGAGTGGACCGCACGGCGTTCACGGCGGTATTTGCCCTCGTGGTGGGAGTGGCTCGGCATTGTCATCTTCACGAGCGCGTTGCGCCGCACGAACGCCGAGCGCCGGCTGATGCGCCAGCGCGGTGGCACCATTTAACACGTTTCGCCCTGTCGATGCTGGCGATCGCCGCTCTCACTTATCTCGCCTACGACCGCCTGGGCCGGGCGCGAGGCCGCGGCGCGGTGAGCGAGTTGCTGATCGCCAAGTCGCGTGACGTGTCACGCGCGCTCGACAATGTGGCTGCGCATCGGCCATGGACCAGTGCGTTACTTCGCGCCGAGATCGCCGATCCGGCGACGGACGAGCATCGCCGGGTGCGTGCCCGGCTCGGTTTGTTGCCGGCCGATCCTTCTCAAGCAAACCCGCTTCTGGACGTGTTGTTAAACGAAAACTCGGACGATTTCCTGGTGATTCGCCAGTCGCTTCGCGACCTTGCCAATCGGGCCGAGCTTGCCGAGCGGTGCCGGATTGTCCTCAAGAACGACCATGAAGGTCCCGACCGGCGGCTGCGTGCGGGCCTGGTTCTCGCGGGCCTCCTCGGTGACCCTGGTGCTGCCGATGATGGAGCGCTGCGTGAAGCGGCCGGTGTGGTTGCCGACCGCTTTCTTGCCGACCTTCGGTATCATCCGGCGCGATTCGACGACGGGCTCGCCGCGATCAAGCCGGCAGGGCCTCTCTTGATCGCGCCGTTCGAATCGATCTTCCGCGATCCCGACCGCTCCGACACTGACCGCGAGCTCGCAGCCGCGATCCTCACGAGGCTGGCCAGCGGCCGAAAGGATGTGCTGACCGGGTTATTGCTCGACTCGAGCGTGCTCCAGTTTCCGGTCATCGTTCGGGCTCTCGCCGGCCTGCAAGGCGCGGTCATGCCGGAACTCGTGCGGCTGGTCGCGGACCCGGGCCCCTCGGGGATGTCGGCGGCGGCGCGGCAGTCTTTCGTGTCGCGGCAGGCAAATGGGGCCATCGCGCTTCTGTACTGCGAGAAGCAAGACACGGTATGGCCGCTCCTGCGCCATCGCCCCGACCCGTTGTTGCGCACCTACCTTATTGATCGGATGTCGCAACTGGTCCCGGATGCATCACTGATCGTCGAGCGGCTCGAAGTCGAGGAAGACGTTTCCGCGCGGCGAGCGTTGATCCTCATCCTCGGCGGCATTCCGCCGGCGTTACGAACGTCCTGGTGGTCGCGCAGGCGCTCTTGATCGCCTTCGCGTACTGCACGATCGCGACCCCGATTCAGGCGTCCATTCGGCGGCGGAATGGGCGCTACGACAGTGGGGCGAAGCGCCCTGGCTCGAAGACGCCCTGGCGCGGGCAAGGTCCGAACCCGGCCATGGTGATCGGGCCTGGTCGGTTGGCATGAACGGTCACACGATGGCAATCGTGACGGGCCCAGTGCGGTTTCGAATGGGTGCTGGAATTCACGATGTCGAGGCCGATCATGACGAGGCCCCGGTCTGTGCGCGAAATACCCCGCTCGTTCGCCATCGCGACCAAGGAAACGACAGCACAGCAGTTCCTCCAATTTCGCAACGCCAAGTTTCCCAACGGTGTGGCGCCCGAGACGAGCTGCCCGATCAATGTCGTGACGTGGCTCGAAGCCGTCGCCTATTGCCGCTGGTTGAGCGAGCGGGACAAGGTGCCCGCCGATCAGATGTGCTATCCGCGCATCGAAGAAATCAAGGAAGGTATGAAACCGTTCAACAATTTCATCGAGCGCACAGGGTATCGACTTCCCACGGAAGCCGAAATGGAATACGCGAGCCGCGCCGGCTCGGTGACGTCGCGGTTTCCCGGCGACGATGTTCAGATTCTCGTTCGCTATGCGTATTTCGCTAACAACGCCTATGGCCGGGTCTATCCCGTGGGCGGACGCTTGCCCAATGATTTTGGCCTTTTCGACGTGCTGGGCAACGTGAAGGAGTGGTGCCAGGATTCCTATGTCGAAAATCTCGTCGATGGAATCGAGCAGATCGACGTAAATGCGTTTGACAGCCAGGTGAGCCGCGTGGCGCGCGGGGGCAGCTATACCGACCGGGCAAACATCCTCCGCTCCGCGAACCGCTACTTCACGAAACCCGATGATCTGAGCTTCGGAACCGGATTTCGCGTGGCGCGTACCGTCAAGCTCGCGGAATAGCCAAAAAGGGGCTCATATGCAGAACGTTTTCGGGTTATTTACTTGATGAAGCATCACGCTGATGTTACATTTTTGCGTCACTCAGCGAGATCTTGTAGGTGGGGTTCCTCATGCCGGCCGCTTCAGCAAACGTGACGAGTGGCGCGGTTCCGACGTCTGTGAGCAGCACCTGGTCGAAACGATCCGACGCATTTGGTCTCGACTTTTGTTTCATGCTTTTGCGGCGGGCGAACGTCGCGGCGAATTTTGACGGCAATCTCACAGATGAGGTATCGCACCAACGTTAACGCCGGGCGCACGCTCTTCTGGCCATGATTCGACCGGAAAGCGCCAAGCAGAGGGGATGCCATATTCGCCACGTTCGGCTTGACGCCGAAACAGACTGACCTGCGGCAAACGAAGATCATTTGACGGTGCGGGCTCAAAAGCAGTGGCCTGGCCCGCAGACAACCCGCCGCACCAAGGTGTCTTGAGTCGTCCTCTTTGAAATCCAGAACTCCATTGCGGCGTGAATGCGCAGCGCGTAGGCGATCCGTAACCGCGTGGAGCGCGTCGACAACAGTTATCCCAGTAAGCTCGCGTGGCCGGATCCACCGAACATTCATCACGAAAGGCAGGATCCCGCAATGGCAAGCGGACCAAGAAACCCGGGGCCAACACCTCACGGCGGCGGCGGCAGACAGGTCTTGAAGCAGTTTTTCGAGGATTATGGCTGGATCATACTCTTGATCCTGGCCATTCTCGGCTGGGCGCTCTTCCTGTTCAAATCGCTCGGCTGGTTTTGAGATGATGTGCTCGCGGGCGATCGACGGCCGGCGAACATTTTTCTCGCTGATTGTCGAGGTGCCTCCACTTTGACAATCTCGGTGCTCGTACCGGTGCGCAATGGCGGCCCCGCGCTCCGTGCGCGGGTCGCCGCCTGCCTCGAAGCCGTTTCCGCCTTCGATGTCGAGCTTGTCATTCTTGACAACATGTCGATCGACGGCGGCTGTCGCGACCTGCCACGCGACGTCCTGATCGTTCGCACTGAACGAGTCGAGTCGGCTCTCGGCCTCTTGCGTTTGGGGTCGACCCTGGCCCGGGGGTCGGCAGTCGTGTGGATGCCCGGAATGGCGAAGTGGCCGCCGGCGAACTGGCAAAAGCTCATGGAGGCCGCGTGGAATTCCCTCGACGCACGCACGTCGCGGGCATGGCGCGCGTTTGACTCGGAGTCTGTTCCGGAAGTCCGGATCCGGGCGAGCGGGGGGCGTCAGCCCCCTGTCTTCTCGGGCTCCGGACAGGGGACTGACGCCCCCCGCTCGCTTTTACGGAACAGACTCGTATTCCATTTTCGTGTACTTCAGTCCCACCCATTGCTTTTCGTTTCCGAGTCGCGAGCGCCGGCAACTCGCTGGCAACGTGCGCCGGTACTGAGATTTCTGCATTCGGTGTGGTCGCTACGCAAGGCTCAGGTGCTTCCAACCCCGCTTGCCGTCAGCGAGCAACCGGAGTCGCGGCTCGAATTCAGCCGCGCCGGCCGGGTCGAGCCGACGAATCCATCAGGTCCGGTCGCGATGCGTGGTATCTCTCCGAAGCTCTCCGTCATTATCACCGCTCACAACGAAGGTCCGGAGGTTCTCCGTACGGTTGAATCTGTTCGTGCCGGCACGCGTTCAGCCCATGAAATCATCGTCGTCGACGATGGCTCGGTGGATGGCTCGTGCCTCGGGCTGGAAAGCCTCGGCGTTCGGGTGGTTCGAAACGCGGAACGTGTCGGCGTCGCCCATGCGCGAATCGTGGGCACTGGGGCCGCGTCTGGCGACGCCTATGCTTATCTCGATGCGCACCAACGCGTCGAACCGGGGAGCCTCGATCGCTGCGCCGAGCTGGCTCTCGCATCGGGCGCGATCACCTGCCCGCCGTGCCGGCCGTTGCACCGGCGTTATCCGGTGACCTATGGCGCGAATTTGCGTCTCTGTCCCGATCGCGGTTTCTTTTCCGCTGTCTATCGCTGCAACCGGCCGCGTGACGAAACGACCCGGATCTCGGCCCTGCGGTCACCGGCCTACGTGGTGCCCCGTCAACTTTATGAACGCATTGCCTGGAGCGCGAGCCTGCGCGGCTGGGGAGCGACCGACCTGTCGGTGTCAGTCAAGGCGTTTTTCAGCGATGTTGATATTCTTCATGTCAAGACAAAACCCACTCAGCATCTGTTTCGCAAGCACATACCGTATGGTGCCACCTGGGAAGAAGTATGGCGCAATCATGCCCTGATCGCGCGAGTCTGCTTTGATGAGCGTACGTGGGTTCGCTACTGGCTTCCCGAGGTCTTTCAGGATCATCTCAGCGAAGCGACCATGGCCGAGCTCGAATCACCGGCCGTTCTCGCGGAACGGGACGCGTTTCACGCGGTCAAAGCACGTCCCGACCGCGAATTCTGGCGCGGGATCTTGCACATGGTGGAGCCAGAGGTCTTGGTCTAAACCGCCCTGGGTGATTCCGAGACGCCGAGCCGTGCCGAGTGGGCAATGGCACTCGGCTCGTGCGGAGACTCGCCCTGGCGTGGTGAAAAGTCGACCTTGACTGAGTCTTTCGGGGCTGGAGTCCGCCCGTTTTCGCTGCGCGGCGGTCCGTTGAAATCTCGCACCCAGGCGCAATCCTGGGTTCGTCAGAAGCCGCCAGAAGGCGGACTTCCAGCAAGCCACCGTTGGAGTTCTGGCTTTAGCCGGTGTGCTCTGGTTGATATCGTAAGAAGCCGGCTAAAGCCGGACTTCCAGCAGGCCACCGTTGGAGTTCTGGCTTTAGCCAGTCTGCTCTGGTTGATGTCGTAAGAAGCCGGCTAAAGCCGGACTTCCAGCAGGCCACCGTTGGAGTTCTGGCTTCAGCCGGTCCGCTCTGGCTGATATCGCAAGCAGCCGCTTCAGGACGGAACTCCAGCAGTCCACCGTTGGAGTTCTGGCTTTAGCCAGTCTGCTCTGGTTGATGTCGTAAGAAGCCGGCTAAAGCCGGAACTCCAGCAGGCCACCGTTGGAGTTCTGGCTTTAGCCGGTCTGTTCGCGCTGATATCGTAAGAAGCCGGCTAAAGCCGGACTTCCAGCAGGCCACCGTTGGAGTTCTGGCTTTAGCCGGTGTGCTCTGGTTGATATCGTAAGAAGCGGGCTAAAGCCGGAACTCCAGCAGGCCACCGTTGGAGTTCTGGCTTCAGCCGGTCTGCTCGCGCTGATATCGTAAGAAGCCGGCTAAAGCCGGAATTCCAGCAGGCCACCGTTGGAGTTCTGGCTTTAGCCAGTCTGCTCTGGTTGATGTCGTAAGAAGCCGGCTAAAGCCGGACTTCCAGCAGGCCACCGTTGGAGTTCTGGCTTTAGCCAGTCTGCTCTGGTTGATGTCGTAAGAAGCCGGCTAAAGCCGGACTTCCAGCAGGCCACCGTTGGAGTTCTGGCTTCAGCCGGTCTGCTCGCGCTGATATCGTAAGAAGCCGGCTAAAGCCGGAACTCCAGCAGGCCACCGTTGGAGTTCTGGCTTTAGCCAGTCTGCTCTGGTTGATGTCGTGAGAAGCCGGCTAAAGCCGGAACTCCAGCAGGCCACCGTTGGAGTTCTGGCTTTAGCCAGTCTGCTCTGGTTGATGTCGTAAGAAGCCGGCTAAAGCCGGACTTCCAGCAGGCCACCGTTGGAGTTCTGGCTTCAGCCGGTCTACTCGCGCCGATATCGTAAGAAGCCGGCTAAAGCCAGAACTCCAGCAGGCCACCGTTGGAGTTCTGGCTTTAGCCAGTCTGCTCTGGTTGATGTCGTGAGAAGCCGGCTAAAGCCGGAACTCCAGCGGGCCACCGTTGGAGTTCTGGCTTTAGCCGGTCTGCTCGCGCTGATATCGTAAGAAGCCGGCTAAAGCCGGAACTCCAGCGGCCCACCACCGGAGTTCTGGCTTTAGCCAGTCTGCTCTGGTTGATGTCGTAAGAAGCCGGCTAAAGCCAGAACTCCAGCAGGCCATCGTTGGAGTTCTGGCTTTAGCCGGTCCGCTCTGGCTGATATCGTAAAAAGCCGCCTGAAGGCGGACATCGAGCAGGCCACCGTTGGATGTCCGGCTTTAGCCGGTCTGCTCGCGCCGATATCGTAAGAAGCCGGCTAAAGCCAGAACTCCAGCAGGCCACCGTTGGATGTCGGGCTTTAGTCAGTCTGCTCTGGTTGATGTCGTAAGAAGCCGGCTAAAGCCGGACTTCCAGCAGGCCACCGTCGGAGTTCTGGCTTTAGCCGGTCCGCTCTGGCTGATGTCGTAAGAAGCCGGCTAAAGCCGGAACTCCAGCAGGCCACCGTTGGAGTTCTGGCTTCAGCCAGTCTGCTCTGGTTGATGTCGCAAGAAGCCGGCTAAAGCCGGACTTCCAGCAGGCCACCGTTGGAGTTCTGGCTTTAGCCGGTCCGCTCTGGCTGATATCGCAAGCAGCCGCTTCAGGACGGAACTCCAGCAGGCCACCGTCGGAGTTCTGGCTTTAGCCAGTCTGCTCTGGTTGATGTCGTAAGAAGCCGGCTAAAGCCGGAACTCCAGCAGGCCACCGTTGGAGTTCTGGCTTTAGCCAGTCTGCTCTGGTTGATATCGTAAGAAGCCGGCTAAAGCCGGACTTCCAGCAGGCCACCGTTGGAGTTCTGGCTTTAGCCGGTCCGCTCTGGCTGATATCGTAAAAAGCCGGTTGGGGGCGGAACTCCAACAAAGGCGTGGCTGCGCTGGGTGGCGCGTGGTTCGTCAATGAAAA
Organism: uncultured Planctomycetota bacterium; assembly: GCA_963818265.1. GTDB lineage: Bacteria > Planctomycetota > Planctomycetia > Isosphaerales > Isosphaeraceae > CAWFRS01. Next base: position 956,919 of record CAWFRS010000008.1, read on the forward strand.
CCGGATGAACGCGAAACCGGTGCAAGCCCAACCTTTCACCACGACCGGACTCGCCCTCCCACGATCGTGCAAAGGGCATCAGCGCACGCGACGAACCATGTCGTTCACACTGGCGTGATCGGCTGATAGGGGCGCTTCACAACTTGGAAGATGTCACGGCAAATTGCCGACCCGCAATTCTCCGGCTCGCGCTGCGTTCCGTCTTACTTGAGCTTGTCCTTGAACACCTTCTTGAGCTTTTCGACTTTGGGTCCGATGACGATCCGGCAATACGGTTGCGACGAGTTTTCGTTGTAGTAATTCTGGTGATAATTTTCCGCCGGGTAAAAGACCTGGTAGGGGACGATTTCCGTCACAACAGGCATCGCATAAACTCGCGAGGCGTCGAGCTTGGCCTTGAACTCCTCGGCGATCTTCTTCTGCTTTTCATTGTGATAAAAAATGACCGAGCGATACTGTGTACCGACGTCGTTGCCCTGCCGGTCCTTCGTTGTGGGGTCGTGTGTGTGCCAGAAAACGGCAAGGAGGTCTTCATAGGGAATGACGGCCGGGTCGAACGTAACCTGGATCGCCTCGGCATGGCCCGTGGTGCCCGTGCAAACCTGTCTGTAGGTCGGGTTCTTCACAGTGCCGCCGCTATACCCCGACGTGACGGACTTGACGCCCTTCAATCGCTGGAACACGGCCTCGGTGCACCAGAAACAACCGTTGCCAAGCGTCGCGGTCTCGGTCGCGGGCTCCGCCGCTTCGGCACTTCCCGTCATTTCAGACATCATGAGCCCTCCTCCCCAGCACAGACCAACGACCGCCGCCAGAAATCCGGCCCCGAAGACTCGTCTCGATCTCGCGATTTCGGCCATGAACGGTCCTCCTCGTGTGCGCGGCGGCAAGAATGAGAAACTCGGCGGCTCTTTGGCACCACACGAAAATCGCGCCGCCACTTTATTGTATACGCTCTTGCAAGCGAGAAGTCGCCAGACGGCGGTGGGCCGTCTCGAAATCCACTCTCGACTCCATCAAAGCGGCATCCCTCTATCGTGTCTATACCCGAAAGGCAGGCAAAGTAGGTAAAAACGTCGGGCGAACGAGAGGAGGTCGGTTAGTGAATGCCTGAAGAAAAACGGGCGTGTCGGAAGCTCAGCGCTCGGGCGCGTCGGTGACGGCCTCGCCCTTGAAGAAGAGGGGTATGAAGAACGTCCAGGCAAGAATCAGAAGTGAGCCGATATAAGGAACATAAATCCCGAACGCCGCGAACGGGCCGCCGAGCGAATACAGCCAGATGACAAACGCAATCGCCGAAATCGCGACGCTTGACCATTGCGGGCCCTTGCCGGCGGCCGAATCACGGCTGCCGATGGCCCGGATCACGATCACGCCGGCGAGACAAACGAACGACCAGACGGTTAGCGCGATCCGGCCCGTGGGCGGAATCAGCCCTGAACCCACAAGATAAAGCGCGACCACTTCGCCCGGGATCATCCGCATCAGCCGGTCGAGGTAACTTTCAAACGGCGGCACCGCCAGAGTGAGAGCCGCTGAATGACTCTCCATCGGTCTGGGATGCTGCACAACGACATAACGAATTCGAAAAGGACCGGCCACGGCGTTCCCCCTCTTTGATTCGAATAGCTCGCTCCGACGTTGGAGCCACGACGCGGGTGCGTAGTGATCAAAATAACAGTACAAAGATCGTAGCACAGCCATTCGGTGAGAAGCAATTACCGGTCGAATTCAGCGCGGTCGGTGCGCCTCGGAACGAGACTGGGAGACGCTCTTGCGTGTCATGGCAAGGTCACCCGGCCGCCGCTTGCGGAGAGGGTTTCGCCCGTCATGAAACTCGATTCCTCACTCAGCAAGAAGCGGATGATCGAGGCAATCTCCTCGGGCTGCCCGATCCGTCCGAGCGGAGTCTCGCCCACGATGCGCGCCATCACCTCGTCGGCCAGAACGTGCGCCATTTCCGTTTCGATGAGACCTGGCGCCACACAGTTGATCCGCACGTTGTGGGGGGCGAACGCTTCTCCGCAACACCGCGTCAGCGCGATCACGCCCGCTTTTGAAGCCGCATAATGAATCTGCATTTTTCTTGGCCGCAGCGCGGCAAGCGATGAAATCAGAACGATCCGCCCGAAGCCGCGTGCGATCATCTCGTCCTTCACCGCGAAAACAACCAGAAAGGTTCCGCTCAGATTGACGTCGACCGTCTCCTGCCACAGAGCGTGCGTCAGTTGGGTGTGATCGGACAGGTTGCTGATCGCGCCACAGTGAACCAGGAAATCGATCGGGCCCAGCCGTTGCCGCGTCTCGGCGACCATGCGGTCGACCTCGTCGGGGCTCGCGACATTGCAGGGCAAGCAAATCGCTCGGCGCCCCAGGGCCTCGATTGCGGCAACGGTGTCTGCCGCATCTTTGATCCGCGAGGCGTAGCTGATGGCGACGTCGGCCCCGTCTTCGGCCAGCCGTAGCGCCGTGGCGCGGCCGATGCCGCGCGAGCCCCCCGTGACCAGTGCAACGCGGTTCGCGAAGGATTGTGACATACGTTCATGTCTCACTGCCAGGGTTTGCAATCGGTGCGAGACTCGCCGTCGATCGTTTTCATTTGCGACAGGAGCTCGCGCTACTGTAGAGCAGCCAGCCACACGAGTAAAATGATGAGTGCGAGCACGAGGATCCAGGCCGCAATGAAGCCGCCCCAGTCGAACCGGGTCAGGCGGGGGATCTCGAACCCCAGGGCCTGTAGCTTGGGATAAACGAACCGGGATGACCTGGCGTAATCAAGCAAGACACCGTCCATCCCGAGCGTGGCCGATTCGGGTAATGCTGGCGGCGGATCGCGCCAGGCCACGTCTCGTTCCGACCCGACGGGCGTGTGCAAACGGGCATAAAAAGGACCGAGAACGGCGAGTTCGCGCGGCCGCGTGAAGACGCTGACGACGATCATCAGCCCGAACTCGGTTGATAGCATGACCAGGACCTGGGCGGGCTCACTTAGCCCGCGAAGCCCAAACGCAGCCGCGGCGGTGGAGATGCCCTGCGACCATGGGCCGATGCCTGGCAGCGAGGCGGCCGACCCGTCGGCGCTCATGACGATCCAGATGAGCAGGCTGCCGGTGACGCTGGCCCAGACGGCCGCGGCGGTCGCCCGGCGCCAGATAACGCCCGTCCAGAACGCGGCCCCCAGCAGGCCGATCAGCTTGACCGATCCCAGAACGAGCTGGGTGACGCTCTCGGCGGTGAGCGCCAGCGAGATGCCCAGCACGAGCAAGCATCCCGACGAGATCCGCCCGACCCAGAGATAATGGGCGTCGGACCGACCCGGAACGGCGTGAATATAGAAATTGCGCGTGAATAGCGCCGACCCACCGACCATGAACGTCTCGGCACTCGTGACGCCGGCGATCAGACAGGCGATCATCAAGCCGCGCCAGCCGTCACCGAGAAAGTGCTGGATGGCCTGACCGAACAGTGTTTCGCTGGCGTGCCGCGTGGCGGGATCATTGGTATCGAGGTTGGCGAGCACGGCCGGAAAAGCCGCGAGACCGATGAGCCCGGTGAACGCCCAGGCGATGGTGAGCAGTCGCTTGATGAAATTGCCGTACACCATGCCCACGCGGGCCTCGGTCTCGGTCTTTCCCGAGCCGGTCGCCGTCATCACGTGCGGCTGGACGACGAACCCGACCAGTCCTAGAACCGACATCGTCACCACGAACCAGGGGTCGCCCTCGCGAGCACCATTCGGCGCGGTGATGGCGAACATCGCAGCCGGAAGCTTGGCGTGGAGTCCGCTCAATCCGCCCACGACGTTCAGCCCCGCGGGAACCAGAAGAAATGACAGGACGATGATCATCATGCCCTGAAGCAGATCGGTGTAGACCGCGGCCACGAGCCCGCCAGCCAGCACATAACTGGAAAACAGCACGGCCAGCACGACGACTGATTTTTCGGTGGGAATAGCGCCCCCGGTCGCCCCCGCGATCGCGGCGCCGCACTCGTAGCAGAAGCGCGATCGACAGCCCGAAATAAAACAGACCAATCAGGGCATAGAGCATTTCCAGTCCGCGGCCGTAACGGATCCGGAAAAAGTCGCCCGTGGTAGTCACCCGCAACCGCCGCGTGACGGGGGCCATCAACCAGTAAAAAGGTGTTGAGAAAAGCCACATCCATTGATACCAGATTCCTCCCAGGCCGACACGCGCTGTCGCCCCGGCGACCTGCACGGCCATCTCGCTGTGCGTGCCGGTGCACAGCCAGTGCATGATCAAGAGACCCTTGCCGAACCGCCGGCCGCCGAGAAAGTAATCGGCCTCGGTCTTGACCTTGCGCGACGACCAGAACCCGATCGCCGCCACCGCGACGAAATAGGCGACAATCATCAGGCCGTCGATCGGTTTCAGACCGTACAAGGTCATGACGGTGCCATGTCCGTCGTCAGGCCGAGCGACCCGGCCACTGTCACGAGCTGCGCCCAGGTTGTATCGTCGATCTCGACGCCTTGGGCGAGCTTTCGGGCTTTTGACCGGGCCTCCGGCTCGCCCGGCATGAGGATCTCGCCGTCGGCCGTGACGGTCTTCGAGCTCTTGACATGCGACACCAGCGCCGCGATCTCATCCGCGAAAGCGGCCCCGGTTTGAAACAATGCCGGTTCGATGAAGACGCTGAGCATGTTGTTCGACACACGATCGACGCCGAAATGACTGCACGAGCCGCCCGTCAATGCGCCGGCCAGCACTTCGGCGAGGATACTCAGCGCGTAGCCCTTGTGGGCGCCAAGCGGCAGGATCGCGCCCGGGGGCGACGCGTAAAACGCTTCCGGGTCGTCGGTGGCCTGGCCCGCGCCGTCAAGAATGGAGCCGGGGGGAACCTTTGTCCCCTTATTGAGCGCGACCTTGATTTTTCCTTCGGCGATCGTGCAGGTGGAAAGGTCGACGATGATGGCCTCACCCTGCGCCACGGGAATGCCCGCGGCGATCGGGTTGGCCGAAAGGCGGCGCTCGGTGCCGCCGTGGGGAGCGACGAGAATGCCGCCGCCGCTGGTATTCACGAAATGGAGCGAGACCCGTCCGGCGCGGGCGGCCATCGAGCGCCCAATCGCCGATGCGTCCCAGGTGCCCCGAGTTTCGAAGGGCGATCACGGCAACGCCCTGGCGCACCGATTTTTCGATCCCGATCCGGGTGGCTTCCTCGCCCATCACCTGGCCGAAGCCGAACTGGCCATCAACGACGGCCAGCGCGTCATTCTCGAATACGGTGTTGAGCTCTTGATTCGCCACGACCTTTCCGTCTCGCAGCCATTGAATGTAGGCCGGAACGCGAATCACGCCGTGCGAATCGTGGCCGACCAGGTTCGACTCGACGAGGTAGTGTGCGATCCGATCACGCTCGGCGGGCCCGCAGCCGGCCGCGCCGAAGATCGCACTGATGAATCGTTCGAGCCGGTCGTGATGGATGTTCAAAGCGAATACCTCGGAGCCGCGCCGTTGCCATGGTTTTCACGCCCGCCGTGGCTCGTGCATCGGCGCGTCGATCCGCCGACGTGCACTCGCGCAGGACCAGCGCTGCCCGGTCAGGCGATCAGATCGCGGACGACGTGCCCCTCGACGTCGGTGAGGCGCATGTCGCGGCCGCCGTGAAAATATGTCAAGAGCGTATGGTCGAAGCCCATCAGGTGCAAGATCGTGGCGTGGAGGTCGTGCACGTGCACCTTGTTTTCGACGGCCGCATAGCCGAATTCGTCAGTCGCCCCATACGCCTGGCCCCCCTTGACGCCGCCGCCGGCCAGCCAGGCGGAGAATCCGCGCAGGGCTGTGGTCGCGGCCTTTGCCCCCCTGGGCCGTCGGCGTACGCCCGAACTCGCCTGTCCACACGACGAGTGTCTCGTCAAGCAGCCCGCGGCGCTTCAAATCGGTCAGCAGGGCCGCGATTGGCTGGTCGGTCTCGCCGCAATGCAGCTCATGATTCTTGTTGACGTCGCCGTGCGCGTCCCAGTTTTCATCGTTGTGGCCGCCCCCGGAATACACCTGCACAAACCGAACGCCGCGCTCGACGAGCCGCCGCGCCATCAAGCACCGCTGCCCAAACCGGGCGGTTCGCGGGTCATCCAGTCCGTACAGTCGCCGTGTCTCGGCCGTTTCGTTCTTGAGATCGACGGCTTCCGGGGCCTCGGCCTGCATCCGGAATGCCAGCTCGTAACTGGCGATTCGCGCCGATAGCTCCGAGCTCTCGGGGGCCGAGCTATTCCGTGGCGCGCCGAGCCGAGAGAGTAAATCAAGCTGATTGCGCTGCTGCGCGGCGGAGATGCCTCCTGGCGGACGGAGGTTCAAGATCGGGTCGCCCGAGGTGCGGAACTGTGTCCCCTGATAGGTCGCCGGCATGAATCCCGACCCCCAGTTCGGCGGCCCCGAGATCGGGCCGCCGCGATGGTCGAGCAGCACAACGTAACCGGGCAGGTTCTGATTCACGGTCCCCAGACCGTAAGTCACCCACGAGCCCATGCTCGGATACCCCTGCCGCACAAAGCCCGTATTCATCTGAAGCAGCCCCGAGCCATGGGCGAAGCTATCCGTATACATCGAGCGGACAATAGCCACATCGTCGACGCACTGGCCGAAGTGGGGATACAGGTCGGAGATTTCCACGCCCGACTGGCCGAACCGGGCGAACTTACGCGTCGAGCCGAGCAGTGCGCCGGGGTTGCGGCCCTTGAGCACCGGATCATGATCGAGGGTTGGAATCGGCTTGCCATGGTAGCGTGTCAGTTCGGGCTTCGGGTCGAACGTATCAACCTGGCTGACGCCGCCATACATGAAGAGCACGATGCAGGCTTTCGCCTTCGCCGCGAAGTGAGGCGCTCTGGGAGCGAGCGGCGATGGAGGCAGGCCGCCCGCCGCGGGGGAGCCAAGAGCCCTGCTGTCGAAGAACCCGTCGCCAGCGAGCATTGCCGCCAGTGCCGTGCCGACGAACCCGCCAGCCGACTCCCAGAGGAACTCGCGCCGTGTGCGACCACAGGGTGTCGTCGCGATCGTTCCCTCCGGGCGGCTACCCGTGTTGCAAAACCCGTTCATGGCCCGTGTCTCCGTCTCGGTGTGAGCCCCGGGTGGCATCTCAGTTGGTGTAGACAAACTCGTTCATATTCAGAATGACCAGGCAAAACGACTCGAGTGCCTTGCGGCGCGCGTCGGTTGACGGGGCGCGTGCGCGGCGGCTGCCGAGCTTCGGTTTCAATCTGTGCTTCCTGGGCTTTGAGGAATTCGAGGGCCGTTTGCCGTTCATCGGCCCGAGGCGGGCGCGACAGGGCAAGAGCGAAGGCGCGATCGACCTGGTCGCCAGGGCTGTCGCCGGCTTCGGCGGCGAGGCGGGCGGCGAAGCGTCGCGCTCGATCGTGGGCGAATTTGCCGTTCAGGAACGTGAGCGCCTGCGGCCCGGTCGTCGACGTGGTTCGCCGCTCGCAGCTACCGGTCGTATCGGGTGCATCAAGCAGCTCGAGCTCGGGAACAGCCAGGCTGCGCTTGGCGAAGATATAGATGCTTCGCCGGGCTTGCTCGCCCGGCTCCGACGAGCCCCAGCCCTCGCCGGGGCGCGACTGACCTTCGAGAACCTCGCGAGGCAACGTCGGATAAAAGCCGGGACCTCCCATTCGCCCGCTCAATTCACCACTGACGGCGAGAATCATGTCGCGCACGACCTCCGCGTCGAGCCTGCGCTGCGGCCACCTCCATAGAAGCGCGTTCGTCGGATCAAGGGCAAATGCCGCGACATCGAAGCGCGCCGACTGTTGATACGTCCGGGAGAGCACGATCAACCGGTGCAACGGCTTCCACCGCCATCCGTTGGCGATCAGTTCCGACGCGAGCCAGTCGAGCAGCTCGGGATGGCTCGGCGCATCACCCATGACACCAAGGTCGCTCGAGCTGGCGACCAGACCCTGGCCGAAGTGAAACTGCCAGATTCGATTGACGATCACCCGCGCCGTGAGCGGGTTATCCGGGCTGGAAATCCAGCGAGCCAGCCACAACCGGCGCCCGCTGGAATGGGCCCCGCGGGCCGGCCCCGGAAGCTGTCCGGTCGACAGCACGGCCGGCACGCCGGGTTCGACGCAGGTGCCCGGCCGCGTCGGATCGCCGCGCTTGAAAACATGCGTGATGGGCGGATTCGCCGTTTCCTCGGCCCAGATATAGGCGCGGGGCGGTGGAGCTGGCCGTGACGCGTGGAGCGCCGCGAATCGCTCCTGGAACGGCTTCGCCGCGACCCTGGCGCTCTCGAGCGCCGCAGAGAGTGCCGCGGCCAGGACGTCGCCAGCGTGGCGGACGATCAAGGCTCGCTGCTGGTTGGTCGCCCCGCCTGGACCAGCACGCAGGGCCTTGACGGCCTCGGCAGGAAGCACCAGCGGCTTTTTCTTCGAGGTTGCGGCGCCTTTTCCGGACGTGGCTATCGCAAGCACGCCGTCGATTTCCGGTTTGAAGAGCCGGGTCGCGCGGACCCAGAGATCGGCGGCCTCCGATTCGATTCGAGCGATCGATGCTGCGTGGTTCGCAACCTCGGCTTCGCTTCCCACGGGCCGGTCTAGCTCGGTTCGTCCCTGTTGCGGACGCTTGAGGGGCTCAAAGATGGCGAGCATCCGGTAATAATCGACCTGCGAGAACGGCTCGAATTTGTGATCGTGGCAGCGGGCGCACCGCAGTGTGATGCCCAGGAACGCGGTCGCGGTCGTACCGAGCACGTCGTCAAGCTGGTCATAGCGGTCGACGAGCGGCTCGGGCGGTTCGTCGTCCCACGTGCCGAGCCTCAGAAATGTTGTTGCGATCTGCGCCGCCGCGTTGGACCTGGGGAGCTCGTCGCCCGCGAGCTGCTCGGTCAAGAATTCGTCATAGGGTTTGTCGCGGTTGAGCGAGTCGATCACGTAGTCGCGGTATCGCCAGGCGCTGGGCTTGGCTCCGTCGCGCTCGTAACCGTTGGTCTCGGCGTAGCGCACCAGGTCGAGCCAGTGTCGCCCCCAGCGCTCGCCGTACTCGGGCCGTGCCAGTAATCGGTCGACGACCCTGGCCGTCGCGTCGGGTGATGGGTCGGCGAGAAAAGCCGACACGTCGTCGGGAGTCGGCGGTAAACCGACCAGGTCGAGATACAGCCGGCGCAGCAATGTTCGCCGGTCGGCCGGCGCGGCGAGTGACATGCCTTCAGCGTCGAGCCTGGCGATGACAAACCGGTCGATCGGATTTCGCGAGTCATCTGGGGACGCCGCAACCGGTACCGCGGGCCGGCGAATCGGCTCGAATGACCAGTGTTTGTCCCTGGGTTTCGTGGCCGGCGGCGCGGCCGCGGTGGCAGCGGCCATCCATGCGAGGGCCACGCAGATTGCGCAAGGAACGCCAGGAGCGATGCCGGTTCGACGCATAAGCCAGCGATCCGCGTGCAGGGTGGGTTGTCGAAGGCAACGTGAGGAGGGTCAAGACCAACGACGTTCTCCACGAAGTCTACCAGGAACGGCCGGCGCGGAATGAACTTGTTGAGCCGATGTCGAACATTTTTCTGAGATGGTAAACGAAACGACCCGGGCAACGCGCCCGGGTCGTCGAGGTCTTCTGGTCGGGTTGGTGGTGAAAACGATTGGCCTGGCGCTCGAATCTCGGCTCAGTCTCCAAGAAGCTTGGAAACGCCCGACATGACAGTCTCGATGTCTTTCCCGGACAGGTCACCCTTGAAGCCCTGGTTGACCTTGACGACGCTTCCTTTCCACATCAAGACGGTGACATCGGCATCCGGGGAGATTTCATAGTCCGGAGGCCCGTCTTTTTCTCCATTCAGCGTGAGCGGCACGTTCTTGACGCCGGCCTCCTGGGCCAGCCTGGTGAGGACCTCGCCGGTTTTCGCGCTATCCTTGCTCAGGACGACGACGAAACTCTTGAGATCCCCATTTTCGCCGATTTTCTTGTCAATCTGCTTGACCAAACTGGTCAAGGGTTCGGACGTCTTGCGGGCGAATACGCAGACGACCGGAGCGGAACCGTACCTTCAGCGATAGCACAGAGTGGTGCCCTTGTTCGGGCCGGTGATGTCGTCCACAAGGAACGGACTCACCGCCTCACCGGGCTTCAAACCGGAATTCACGGCATCCCCCGCAAGGCTGGTCCCCAACGCAATGATGGAGACCACCACGGACAAGACGCCTTTTGCGAAAAATGATCGCACTGGCTTCTCCTCTCGTATAGACCCGACTCGACCTGTAATCAGTGTCGTCGCTGAAGGTGGTCTGTCAAGAGGATGTCATTTTTCGACATCATCGAGCCTCGATGGCGATCGATTGTTCAGAAATCGATGTCCGCGGGTAGGCGGCCGACCAGGCATACCACTTGACCATCACGCCGGGCAGCCAGGCGCAAGGTTTTGCCTTTGCGCGGTCCCCGACTCGGCGCGGCCGACGATCGACCAGCGTGATCCCGTTTGTCGATCGACCCAGGGCGAACCGGCCTGGCCCGGCTTGATTTCAAGATGCACCGGCTCAGACGGCGTGTCGTCGGTCTCCGGCGCAAAAGCCAATGCGCTCCGGGTTTCTCCGTCCCAGAGCACGACAACCTTCGTGCCGCCGAGCGTCGTGGTTCGTAATGCTGCCTCGGCGCCAAAAGCAATGAGGGGCCAGGCCTTGCTCTCACCGCCCAGCGAAAGCCCGAATACGCGTTCCTCGGCAGAGAGACGAGGGTCCGGTTCACACCGGGTTTTCCGCGAGTCGGCCAGTGCCGCCGTCGGAATCGCCTCCGGTCGAAACCGGGGGACCATCGCGTAAGCGACCGTGCCAGGGTGAGCCTTGAGCCATGCTCCCCAGTTCGACTCGATCGTGGCGATGGGCACCAGTTGCTCACCCTTGCGCGGACCGTCGAAGGCGAGCCCGGTCAGGCAATCGAAGAGCGTTCCGTCCTTGTGTTTCATCACCATGACACCGTTTCGCCAGCCGTGGAAACGATAGTCGAGCGAGGCCGGATAGCCCCGCACGAACCCGGCGTCGGCGTCGTAGACAAAGACGCCATAAGTATCGCTGATCACACGATAAGGGACGAGGAACCAGCGGTAGGGTATCGCGCCGCCGTCATACTTGCCGCGAATCCAGGCCAGCACGCGGTCGTCATGGCGGAGGCGCCAGCCTTGCGTCGCGACTCATCAATACAATGCGAGCAGGCCGGATTCACGAGGGTCTCGAACATCTCGGGGCGGAACAAAGTCCTCGGTTCGCTCCCGTCACCGGGCTCGGCGCCGAGAATCGCGAAGAGCAGGCACGTGATCAGCATGGTTGGCGAGCTCCGATGTTTCGAGTTGTACGGCTGCGAAGGATGCAAATCGCGGCACTGTCTGGTCGAACACGGTTACACGGATTGCGAAAGGGCGTGTTACGGCGCGAGGGTAAGAGTGCGCGGTCTCCACGATTGGTCAATCGGATCGAGAGCCAGGATCAAACCGGCACGTGAGTGCTTCACGACATCAAGAATGGCGGCGACCGTAGCTGGCGGTTTGTTCCAGGCCTCGACGACGGCCATCGATCGTGGCGGATCGAGACGCGTGCCACCGCGCGGCGGGTTTTGAAACGAGGCGAGAATGTCCTCGATCCGGTCTGCCGCGAGTGCGGCTCGTCCAAAAGTCTCGGGCCAGAGAGCCAGGGCGATCGGACCATTGTCCGTCGCCTTTACCAGGGGGTTCCATGCACGAACATAGCGCGGCCAGCAATCGGCCGTCGCGCAGCGGACGCTGCCGCAAAGCCCCGTACCGCTCTTTTCCCCGGCAAATCGATCGTTTCGCACTCGGTCACCCAGACCGGGATGATGGTTTTCGCGGGGTAGGCGGCACGGACCTCACTGATCAGCCTTGCGGCCGCGTCGTCGCCCGGGGTTTTGGTCGTGGTCGCGGCTGATCCGTAATCCAGCGCCCATCGGCATTGATCGTTGCCGCAACCACAAGATGACGGCCCGGCTTGAAGGTCGTTGACAAAGGCCACCGGCCAGTCGCCGGGCAGTTCGGCCAGAAGTGCTTTCATGCGGGAGCGGTGCGCATCGAAGGCGGGAGCATAGCCGATCGGCACCCATGGCCAGGCCTTGATGACTTCGCCGGGCCTGCGACTCGGGGCGTCGGGGAAACGTCGCCGCCAGTCGTCGTGATGTCCGCCGGGTGTCGCCATCCACTCGGGATGTGCGTTTGCCACGCGGGGTTGCGCACGACTTCGATCCACGGCCAGAGCGTCATGCCGGCCTGCCTCGCGCCTCGGCAATCGCACGCCACTGCGGTTTCGCCGCCTCGTCGAGCGGCACGACGAGCCGCATCAAGCCCCTCTTTCTTCTTCGCCAGCAGAAATGGCGCGGTGACTCGCTCGGCTCGGACCATCACGCCCCGCACCGGCCCTGGCGGGTCGGCCGGCCAAACCTTGCCGCCAAGGAATAGAGGCAGGAACAGAACGCACAAGAGGAGCGTCAAGATGAGGCGTTGCATCGATTGGCTCGCAAGGCCGCGACCAAAAGCTCCATTGTGCTTGCCCCGGCGGGCCAAGGCAATCGCCAGCAGGGGGGATCGCAGCCTTGTTTCATTCGGCCCGCGGGGGCGAGCGTCCTGCGAGCCGAGTGCTTCAGCAGCTCGACGGAGCTCGCCCTACCGCGACTCCTGGGCTGCCGAGACTCTGTCGAGCCCCTTCCATTATCCCAACTGATGCGATCGGGCTAGCGGCCCTCTGCCTGGCGGTTCGATCGATCATTCGCGTTTCGGCTCGCCATTGACGGGGTTGAACACATACGTGTGACCGTCCCAGTCAATCTGGACGATGTTTCCTTCCTGGATCCGCCGCTCGAGCAGCGCGGTCGCGAGCGGGTTGGCCAGCCGCTGCTGGATCACGCGCTTGAGTGGTCGAGCACCATACGCGGGATCAAATCCTTCCTCCGCGAGCTTCGCCTTGGCCGCGTCGGACACGCGGAGCGTCAGCCCGGTCTCCGCGAGCTGGCGTTCGAGCCGTCGCAGCTGGATATCGACGACCTGGGTCAGCTCTTTCATCCCCAGGGGATGGAAGATGATCGTCTCGTCGATGCGATTGAGAAACTCGGGCAGGAACGCCGTTTTCAACACGTTCTGGATTTCCTGGCGCATCCGCGACTCGTTGCCGCTGCCGGTCAGCTCGGCGATCACCTGGCTTCCCAGGTTCGACGTCATGATGATCACGGCGTTCCGAAAGTCGACCGTCCGGCCCTGGCCGTCGGTCAAGCGGCCGTCGTCAAGCACCTGGAGCAAGACATTGAACACGTCGCGGTGGGCCTTCTCGATCTCATCGAGCAAGACGACCGAATAAGGCCGGCGGCGGATCGCTTCGGTCAGCCGGCCCCCTTCCTCGTAGCCGACATAGCCAGGAGGGGCACCGATCAGCCGCGAGACGTTATGGCGCTCGCCGAACTCGCTCATGTCGAGACGAACCATGGCGCCTTCACTGTCGAAGAGAAACTCGGCCAGAGCCTTGGCCAGCTCCGTCTTGCCGACGCCCGTCGGGCCCAGGAACAGGAAGGAGCCGATCGGCCGGTTGGGGTCTTGCAAGCCGGCCCGGCTGCGGCGCACCGCGTCGGCGACGGCACGCACGGCCGCGTCCTGGTCGACCATTCGCAAATGGATCTGGTCCTCGAGCTTCAAGAGCTTCTCACGTTCGGTCGTGAGCATCCGCGAGACGGGGATGCCGGTCCACTGACTGACGACCTCGGCGATCTCCTCGGAGTCGACTTCTTTCTTAGCAGGCGGCTCGACTCCTTCGGTTGGGCATCGCCCGATGTCGACTCGGCGGCCTCGGCTTCGGCGATTCGCTTTTCCAGCGATTTTCGTTCGGCATCGAGCGCGGCCAGTGCCTGAAACTGGGCCTCGTCGGGCCGCTCGCCGCGCTGCTGCATGTGGCGAATCTCGTCCCAGGCGCGGCCGTACTCGACCTTGATGCGCGTCGAGACGCTCGCGCACTTTCTGGATATCGCCCAGCCCCGATTTTTCCATCTCCCACTGGCGGCGCAGGTCTTGAAGTTGTTTCTCCACCTGGCGAATCTCGGTCTGCACTTCGGCCAGCCGTTCGAGCGCGTGCTCTTCTTCTTCGTGACCGAGCATCCGCTCGGCCAGTTGAAGCTGCAGCAGCCGGCGCTGGAGAACGTCGATCTCGGTGGGAACCGATTGCAGTTCCATCGATAGCCGGCTCGCCGCCTCATCGACCAGGTCGATCGCCTTGTCGGGCAGAAACCGTTCGGTGATATACCGCGCCGATAATTTGGCGGCCGTAACGAGCGCCGAGTCCTTGATCTTGACCTTGTGGTGGATCTCGTACCGTTCTTTCAAGCCGCGCAAGATGGCGATCGTGTCGTCGATCGACGGCTCGCCGACAAAGACGGGCTGAAAGCGGCGTTCGAGCGCCGGATCTTTTTCGATGTGCTCGCGGAATTCATCCAGGGTGGTTGCACCGATGCAGCGGAGCTCGCCGCGGGCGAGCGCCGGCTTGAGAAGATTCGCGGCGTCCATTGACCCTTCGGCCTTGCCGGCACCGACGACCAGGTGGAGCTCGTCGATAAAAAGAATGACGCGGCCTTCCGACTGGGTGACATCCTTGAGCACGGCCTTGAGCCGTTCTTCAAACTCGCCGCGGAACTTGGTGCCGGCGACGAGGGCACCCATGTCGAGAGCGATCAGGCGGCGGTTTTGCAGGCTCTCGGGCACGTCGCCCGAGACGATGCGCTGAGCCAGTCCTTCGACGATGGCCGTCTTGCCGACGCCGGGGTCGCCGATCAAGACCGGGTTATTTTTGGTGCGGCGGCTGAGCACCTGCATGACGCGGCGGATCTCGGAATCACGGCCGATGACCGGGTCCATCTTGCCGTTCTGCGCCAGCTCGACGAGGTCGCGGCCGTAGCGCTCGAGGGCCTGGTACTTTTCTTCGGGGCTTTGGTCGGTGACTCGCTGGCCGCCGCGCACTTTCTGCAAGGCCTGGAGAACGTCCTTCTCCGTGATGCCGATCGCCTCGAGAAGAGTCTGCGCGCGGCTTTTGACCTTGAGCAGTCCCAAGAGCAGGTGCTCGACCGAGACAAACTGGTCTTTCATGCGGTCGGCCTCGGCCTGTGACGCATCAAAGACCTGGTTGAGCTCGCCGCTCATGGTCATCTCGCCGCCGGTGACCTTGGGAAGGACATTGAGCCCTTCCTCGGCGGCCTTGAGAATCTGCGCCGGGTTGACGCCGAGCTGAGCGAGAAGGAGCGCACGACCTGCTGATCCGGATGCAAGAGCGCGGCGAGCAAGTGCAAGGGCTCGAGACGCTGGTGGCCCCGGTCGCGTGCCAGGGACTGGGCTTGTTGAACGGCCTCCTGGCTCTTCAAGGTGAGTTGATCAAAGCGAAATGCCATGGTGATATTCCTCTGATGCTATTGCGCGATTGAGCCCTCGGACGAAATGGCAATGATCGGGGGAAATGTTGGTGTGGCCCCGGGGTCGCACTAGCGCGGATCGTTCGTTGCGCCACAGGCAGCTCTCAGGCTCGACAGCGGACCCTTCACGGACCCTTGCGGGCGACCTCTGCCGGCGGGAGAGGTGAATGCCTTTGCCCTGGATCAGACGCCGGCGACGTCGCGTTGTTTTTTAAACCTCTCCCACGGGAGAGGTCGCCCGCGAGGGCCGGTCAGGGGCGGCGAACGCCAGGTCAAACAAAAGCCGATTTGGGTGCCACACAGGACATTAGAGGAGACCAACGCATCAAACAATCGAGCCAGATGCTTGCTGAGTCAACGAATCAACCCTGACGATGCGGAATTCGCCCCTCACCGGCCCTCCGGGCATCCTCTCCCCGGGGGGAGGATCGCAGAACCATTCAACGGAGCCGGGATGAGGTTCCCAGGTGCTAATGCCGAGGTTTCCTCATCCCGCGCCGAGATTGATGAACAGCCCGTCGACGGGCTTACTTCTTCTCCTCGAATTCGACGTCGATGACGTCTTCGGGCTTGCCGCCAGGTCCCAGGTCACCGCCGTTGGGTCCGGGTCCGCCGGGCCCGGGCCGCCGGCTCCCATGTCGAAGCCGCCGCCGGGTCCGCCGCCGCCTGTCGCTGATGAGCCACCATAAAGATGCTCGGCCATCGCCTGGCTGGCGCGCTGCAGCTCGTCGAGCGCACGATTGATGGCCGCGACATCGTCTTGCTTCTTCGCTTCGTTGACCTTTTCGATGGCCGCCTTCAGGGCCGATTGATCGGACTCGCTGAGCTTGTCCTTGCTTTCCTCGACGAGCTTTTCGAGCTGATAGACACGCTGCTCGGCACTGTTGCGTGCCTCGGCCAGCTCGCGGCGCTTCTTGTCGTCGGCGGCGTGCGACTCGGCGTCGCGCTTCATTCGCTCGATCTCGTCTTTCTCGAGGCCGCCCGACGACTGGATCTTGATCGTCGTTTCCTTGCCGGTTCCCTGGTCGCGCGCCGTGACATTCAAGATGCCGTTGGCGTCGATATTGAAGGCGACTTCGATCTTGGGCGTTCCCATGCGGGCGGGCGGAATTCCCTCGAGGTTGAATTCGCCCAGCAGGCGATTGTCGGGAGCCATCGGCCGCTCGCCCTGGTAGACCTTGATCGTGACGGCGGTCTGGTTGTCGTCGGCCGTGGTGAAGACTTCTTTCTTCTCGGTCGGGATCGTCGTGTTCCGGGGGACGAGGACGGTCATGACGTTCCCCTTGGTCTCCAGACCCAGCGACAGCGGCGTGACGTCGAGGAGCAGGACCTCCTTGACTTCGCCGGTCAAGACGGCCCCCTGGATGGCGGCGCCGACGGCGACGACTTCGTCGGGGTTGACCCCCTTGTGCGGCTCTTTGCCGAAGATGTCCTTGACGATCTGCTGAACGCGGGGCATGCGGGTCGAGCCGCCGACCAGGACGACCTCGTCGATATTCGCGGGCTTGAGCTTGGCATCATCGAGGGCCTTCAAGACGGGGCCGCGGCAGCGCTCGAACAGGCTGTCGGTCAGCTTCTCGAACTGGGCCCGCGTGATGGTCATGGTCAGGTGCTTGGGGCCCGAGGCATCGGCCGTGATGAACGGCAAGTTGATGTCGGCCTGCGCCTGGAACGATAGATCTTTCTTGGCCTTCTCGGCGGCTTCCTTCAAGCGCTGAAGGGCCATCTGATCCTTGCGGAGGTCGATCCCCTGCTCTTTCTTGAATTCGTTGGCGATGTGGTTCATCAGGGCCTCGTCCCAGTCGTCGCCACCGAGATGGGTGTCGCCGTTGGTCGAAAGAACCTCGAACACGCCGTCGGCGACGTCGAGGATCGAGATGTCGAAGGTGCCGCCTCCCAGGTCGAAGACGGCGATCTTTTCGTTTTTCTTCTTGTCCAGGCCGTAGGCCAGGGCCGCGGCGGTCGGCTCGTTGATGATCCGCGCGACTTCGAGACCGGCGATCTGGCCGGCGTCCTTGGTGGCCTGGCGCTGGCTATCGTTGAAATAGGCCGGAACCGTGATCACGGCCTTACGCACCTTGTGGCCCAGGTAGCTCTCGGCGGCTTCCTTGAGCTTGCGCAAGATCAGGGCCGAGATCTCGGGGGGCGTGTAATCTTTCTTGTTCGTGTGAACCTTGACGAATTCGGACGATCCGCCGATCACTTGATAGGGGACCATCTTTTCTTCGGTCTTGACCTCGTCATGTCGGCGGCCCATGAAACGCTTGATCGAGTACACGGTCTCTGTCGGATTGGTGATCGCCTGGCGTTTCGCCGGGTCGCCGACCAGGACGTCTCCCTTGGGAGTGAATGCCACCACCGACGGCGTGAGCCGACTCCCTTCCTGATTGGGGATGACCGTGACGTCGCCGCCTTCCATGACCGCGACGACACTATTGGTCGTTCCCAGATCGATGCCAATGATCTTTTCGCCCTCAGACACGACGCGTCTCCTTTCCGACGGTGAGCCGAATCAGGCTCCAGGCCCACGATCGAATCGACTCGATGTACGTTATCGCAACAAGCCCACGATCAGCAATTCACGAAGCCTTCTCATGGCCGGGAGCAGATGTCTCAATCCCGTTGTGATCTGTAATGACTCTTTAAGCGAAGCAAAGGATATGCCAGTTATTGCTTTTCTTAAACTTATTGCCAGAAGCTACTTGTCTGGTTGGATTTACGACTAAGCGGCCGCGATCCACATGTACGCCCCGGTGGGATACGTCTGCCAAATCGACAGCGGGCCCTAGCAGGCTAAGAAGCGACTGCAAAAATGGCACCCCAGGGCCATTTTAACGCGGGGCCGGTGCCTCCGAAACGGCACCGCCAGGTCGGAAATGGGCATCCGGTCAACCATGCGATCAATAGTCCACGCGTGCATGTTGTCGATGGATGGCCCTTATTGATGACACGTCGCGAGCCGTCAAAGTGCTGACTCGGTCTGGCAGCGGCGCCTTTGAGCGCGGTCGCTCGGGTCCGCGTGGGTGTGTTGCATGGCGCCGCCAGGCTGTTCACCGGGCTCAACCACTTCACAGCCCGCCTGACCGAACGGGAAGAATGCGCTTGACAGGGGTGAATTTTTTCTTTTAATTACTTATGCATGAAAAGCTTGCGTCTGACCCTGTCAGGCGTCGTTCTCGATCGCAATGAGGCTGCCCGTCGCGTCGGAGTTTCCGCGCGCCGTGTCTCGCGACTTCCGCCGATTGTTTCACACCGAGTCGATCCATGACCCGCAAGCCTTCCCCACGCAAAGAGACTGTCCGCGGGTGCCAAGGAAAGAAACAGCCCAGCCAAAACCGCCTGAGTCGAAACGCCCGACACTCAGCACGTTGCGGGGAGAGATCGATCGTCTGGACGAAAATCTTGTCGGACTGCTTAACAAGCGCGCGGATATCGTCCAGCAGATTGGCCACGTCAAGCACGACCACGGGCTCGATGTGTGGTCGGCCGCCCGCGAGGACGAGGTGATCTCGCACGCCCTGGCGACCAGCGCGGGCCCTTTGCCGGCCGAAACCTTGCGCGTCATCTTCCGGGAGCTGATGAGCGGCTCTCGATCGCTCCAGCGCACGCTTCACGTCGCGTATCTTGGACCGAAATACAGCTACAGCCATCTCGCGGCGGTGGCCAAATTCGGCGAGGCCGTGGTTCATGTACCCGTCGGCTCGATCGCGGCCGTTTTCGAGGATGTGAATAGGCGCCATGTCGAATTCGGGCTGGTGCCGCTCGAAAACTCGACCGATGGACGCGTCGCCGACACTCTCGATATGTTCGTCAAACTTCCGAACATCATGATTCGCGCCGAGGTGCGGATGCGCATCCGCCACTGCTTGATGGGCCGGACCGACTGGAGCCAGGTGCGCCGCGTGTATTCAAAGTCGCAGGCGCTCTCGCAATGCCGCAACTGGCTGGGCAAGAACCTGCCCCAGGCCACCAAGGTTGAGGTCGTTTCGACGGCCGCGGCCGCCGAGCTCGCCCAGCGCGAGGAATTCGCCGCCGCCGTGGCCAGCCGCGCCGCCGCATCGGCCTATCAATTGAACATCCTCGCCGAAAACATCGAAGACCAGCCGCACAACGTCACGCGGTTCGCCGTGATCGGCGACAAAGCCGAGGAACGAACCGGGCGCGACAAGACGGCCCTCATGATTCGCCTGCCCAACCAGGCCGGCTCGCTGGCGCGCACGATCGCGCCCTTCGAGAAATTCGGCGTCAACATGACGTGGATCGAGTCATTCCCGATTCCCGGGCCAGTCGTCAAGGGAGTCGATAATAACCCGTCCTACCTCTTCTTCATCGACGTCGAAGGCCATCAGTCCGACCCGCCGGTGCGCTCGGCCATCGACGCAATTCGCAAGCGCTGCGAGCGGCTCGACATCATCGGTTCGTATCCGCGAAGCGCGTGCATCGACACGTGAGGCGACCACGGCGGACAAAATGGCCGAAGGGTCGTCACTTGTTCGCCGGCTCGACTGTCTCGGTTGATTTCTCAAGCCTTGCCAGCGCGGCAGTGCTAATTCGGTCGCCAGGTTGGTCGCCCAAAACCAGGCGATGCCAGGCCGCCGCCTCGTCGCCCCGGCCCATGGCTTCGCGTAGATCGGCGAGGCGGTGGTAGAGCTCGGCGTGGGGTGCAATACCGAGGGTGGGCACCGCGTTGGCTTTTTCGTAAAGGCCCAGCTCGCGGTCCTTCGCGAGTTTGGCGGCCTGCACTTTCTTTTCAAAGACGTCGGCCTCGGCGGCGCGGCCGGCCCCCCTCAAGCGCGGCTCAGACGATAAAGGAGGCGAAAGTCGCCGGGGTCGGCCTGCCACGCGCGCTCGTAGGCTGATGCCGCGGCCGACCAGTCGCCCCGGTGCTGGGCAACGGCGCCGCGGCACGCGTCGAAGAGGGGATCGGCGGCCAGCTCGGCCGGGAGCTGAGCCATGGCTGCGACAAGCTGGTCAGGCAGGCCGGCCTCGTCGAGCCCGGTTAGCCAGGCAAGCCACGCGTCGCGGTTCGTCTTCAGGCGCATGACGGCCTGATGCAGCACTTCGAGTCCGTCTTCGGCACGACTGTTGCGCACCAGGGCCGTCCCGTACGCGAGCGCGATCTGAAGGTCGTTTTGATGCGCGCGAACGAGGGGCTCGAGCGTGCGAACAAGAGAGTCTGGCCCGATCGGCTGGGCATCCTGTCGCAAGAGCTCCAGGAGAAGCTGGGCGCGGTCGCGCGGGTCGGGCTCGACCGAATGCAAATACATTCCCAGTCGATGCGCGTCCCTGCGGCGCCCCTGCACAAAGTAAAGACCGAGCAGATCCCAGCCCGCTTCAGGGACGCGCGGATCGAGTCGCAGGGCCTCGCGCCACGCGGCTTCGGCGCGGTCGTTCCAACCGAGCGCCGAATAAGCCTTGCCTTCATTGACCAGAACCATGGCTTGCGCACCGGCCGTCGCCGCGCGAATCCGTCCGAGATATTCGAGCGCAACGCGCGGTTTCTGGTCGGTGCGGGCCAGGCACACCTGAGCCATGAGCATGTTGGCTTGAAAATCGTGGGGATCACGCCACAGATAGATCGTGATCCGTCGCTCGGCCTCATCGAATTGCCTCTGCTCCAAGAGCGGCTGAAGGTCTTCGAGGTTGGAGACCGATTCATGATCATGATAGTGCCCAAAAACGTAAGCCGCAGCGCCGGCGAGCGCTCCGGCGCCCAGGAGGAACGCGGCAAGGGCCGATAAGCGAAGCCGGCCGGCGATCATGGTGCGCTGCCTCGTACGCGGCTTTCCGCACGTATCGTCTCCACATCGGAACCCATGCCCGTGGCAGTCGGTGCCTGGGTCTTGCGCCGGGCGTCGGCGAGTCGTCGGTAACGCTCGGCTTCAGCCGCATTGCCGAGCATCCGGTAGGCCTGGCTGAGGCTATAGAGGGGTTCGACGGCGTCGGTCGAATGCTCGGCGGCACGGCGCAGGTAGCCGATGCTCTCGCTCCAGAGCCCGCGGCTCAGGGCCAGGCGACCGAGATCGAGGCAGACGTCGGCATTTTCCGCGTCCCAGTCGTACGCCTGCCGCCAGCATCGCTCGGCATCCTCGATCAAACCGTCTTGAGAATAGGTGAGTCCCAGCAGCTCCATCAACACCGGATCGTGCGACTTCTCCAGGCGCGCCCCAGATATGACCGAGCTTCCGCCGCGCGGCCGCCGGCGATGAGATCGACGGCGAGGTTGTTCCAGAAGAGGGACCGCGGCAGGGGCATCTGCGCCAGGCCCGGATCAATATCGAGCACGCGAAGCGCGGCGGCCGCTGCCTGATCGTAGTGCTTGAGTTCGTGCTGGGCGATCGCCGTCATCGTGAGCGCGGCCACGTTTCCGTCGGGGATCGCGGCGAGGCGATCGGCGACCTTGAGTGTCTCGCGCCACTGCTTCAGGCCCATCCGCAAAGCGGCGAGCCGCTTGAGCGCCAGGACGTCGTCGGGCCAGCGCATCAGCAAATCTTCGTAAGCATCGACGGCTTCGTCGGGCTGATTGAGATTGACGAGATTGTAAGCGCGCTCGTGGGCGTCGCCGCGCGGCAAGGGGGCCGCGTTTCTGAAGAAGGCATCGGCCTCAGGCGCCCGGCCAAGACGCATCAGGCAGCGTGCCGCCATCAGCGATGCACGTCGGTCTTTCCGAAACCAACGGAGGTGGCCCGTCGCCGCTTCAAGTGCCCGGCGATACTGGTGTCGCGTCATAGGCGCGAGCGGCAGCGCCTGAGACGTCAAACCGGGTTGCGTACCAGATTGCCAGGCCAAGCACCGGCAGGAGTGCGAGCCCGGCGCTGGCGGCGGCCCAGCGTCTTGCAGTGAGTGCGCGTTCCGGCGAAGGGCCGTTCTGTCTATCCGAGGGCGCCGGTACTGAGGGTGAAACAGATTGGAGCATGACAATAGCGTAACGACGGGTCATGCGAGGTCACAATCGAAGACTCCTGCACGATCGGCTCAGCGAGCGTCTCGTGCGGGCGTCTTCATGATCGATGCTCTCGTGTAGCGACCACGCTCGACTCTCTTGCGTGCACTCAATAGGCGTCGCTACTGACGACTTCGCCACCCGCCGGTGTCGCGATGGCGTACCAGGCCGGGTAAGAGACCGCGCTTTTGATGAAGTGGACCGATCCGTCCATGAACAAGACGTTGACGCCCCCCGGGTGGTACGAGCTGGCGGCCACCATGGTCTGGGTGGCTCCGGCATAATCTTGATCGCTTGACACCGGCGGCGTGCTGTTGACATTCGTCCAGTAACACGAGCGGCGGTTGGGGGTCTGCGTGTGAGAGTAGATATTGTGGCCGCCGGAGAGGGCGAACTCGCCTTTCCAGTAATAATCCTGTGAGAGGCCGGGGGTATTCTGACAGTACTGGGCGGCCTGCCAGTCGAGGGGGCCGGCGCCTGCCGTACCCGTGAAATTCCAGGGGGGGCCGGCGTAGACCATCCCCAGACCGTCGATCGCCTGACCCGAGTTGCTCTGAACCGACTCGCTCATGATGGCCGTGTTGCTCGTGCCGTCAGTAAATGACGAAATCTTGATCGTCTTCGCGGCGCACTGTGCGCCGTTGAGGGTGCTGTTGTCTTCGGCTCCCGGCGAGTAGGAGGGTCCGTTCACCATCCCGCCGTTGAAGAATCGCGAAAGGCCGACGTTCCAGTAATAGTCAGTCGTGCAGACCAGCTTGTTCTGACCGTTGATGAACACCGTCCCGTTGCCGCCGTTATTCGGGTCCGACGGACAAAGAAATGCGCTGACATAGGTCGTGTTCGCGGTTTTGTTGCTGCGGCCGTAATCTCCCGACCAGTTGTCATCGTTGGCGGGATCCTGCCAGTTTCCGCCATTGACCCAGATCCCGCGCACGCCGTACATGAAATTGATCGAGTTGTAGTCGGCCGATTGCTCGAGGTAAGGCATCACGCGGCAGAGGACGCCCTGATCCTGGTAATTCGTGACGGCAAACGCGGCCGCGGATGCCGCGAACGTGGCCGACGGCGGGATGGCACCATTGGTGCTTTCGTAGTTATTCACGGCCAGGCCGATCTGTTTCATGTTGTTTGTGCACTGAGCGCGACGGGCCGCCTCTCGCGCTGACTGCACGGCCGGCAGCAAAAGCGCGATCAGGACCGCGATGATCGCGATGACCACGAGCAACTCGATCAGCGTGAAGCCCTGCGGGTTTCGGCGTGTGTTCACGTTCCATAATCTCCCATGAAAAAGAAAAATCCGGACGGTTCCTTCGATGATCACAAGATTGCCTGTATGCAGACCCGAACGCGTAAAGGTCCCGGTCGCAGGCGACCGGAACTGTCATTCAGTGACCCGGTTTAGCACTAGCACGGCCCTTTGTTGGCCCTGGAGCGGTTCGGAGCGTCCTGGCCTTCCGTTGCGCGACGGTGTCGTCGGGAAACTCCGACGGTTTGCCTGGCGGAGCCAGGCGCAGGAACTCATCTTCATTCGGGTTGCTGGAGCAACCGATCGCGAGGGTTAACAGTGTGCTAGACACAATGAGCAAGGCTCTGGTCATTCGAGAACGTCTGGCAAACATGGCAATCCCGCCTTGAAAATGGGAGAGGGAGGCAACCGAGAACCAAGCTGCGGGGCAAATCGAACGAAATAAGTGGAGTTACTTCAGCTTACCAGGAGCTTCAAACAAGACTTTTCCGTCCTTGTCGGTCAACTTGAGGCTCGGGTTACCCTCGCGATCGACGGTCATTTCGATGCCCCCTTTTTGAGCTTCCCCGGCGAGCTTTAATGAAGCTGATTGATCGGCCTCAATTCGAAACATCCCGCGCCATCCGCTGTGATCATAAAGGGCAATTGCACCGGTTCCATCGCCATCGGGTAACACCATTAACCGCATTCGCAAACGCTTCTGCTCATCAAGAAAAGTCACGCGTGGCTGCCCGAAGCGATCGTCGGTGTCGAAGACAACTCGCGTGCCGAAGCGATTATATAAGCCGAACTCATGCGATTCGACCGTTTTGGGCAGCGCCGGCGACAGCCCCTCGATCCTGAGCCGGCCAGTCGTGACCGCGTAATATCCGCCGCCGCCGATCGCGGCGACCAGCAGGATCAGCGCGAGCTGCAAGAACCCAATCTGCTGGTTGGCGGATTTGACGCGTGCCGCCAGTTGTGCGGTTTCTTGTTCCAGGAGGCCGAGCCTGTCGTTCGGTGTACGGTCAGTACCCTGGCTCATGCAAACTCCTCAACATCGTGGACTCTCGACCCATTCTCGACTTTCGCGCATTCTTCACGCGTCGATTTTTCCCGGTATCAGTTACAATGCGCCAGGCGTGACAGCATTTTCAACCGGCCGCTATCAAAGGGGATGGAACGAGTGGCGATATCCCCCCTGTTCAGTCACAATCAGACGACCAGGTCGCCGATTTCCTGGCGCAGCCGGTGCAAGACGCGCGACTTGGCTTTTCGAACAGCCACGGCGGTGACTCCAAAAGTCAACGCCACGTCGGCCGGGGCGCGATCGTCGACCACCGTCAGCCAGAACATCTGCCAGGTACGGTCCTCGAACTCGGCCCGGACGAACTCAAGAGCCCGGCGGTGGAGGGATTGCAGTTCCGACGGCGGATCGTCGTCCGGAAGATTCACGTGCGGATCAGACACTTCGAGAAGCCGGCTGAAGGCCTCGGTGCCGCCGGGCGCTGATGGACTGCGGCCCTTGCGCCTGAAGTGCAATGCGAGGGAATTTCGAGTGATGGCGCGCAGCCAGCCGCGAAAGGTGTCGCCGGGGCGGTCGCGGTGGAAATCGTCGAGCCCGGCCAGTGCCGATCGAAAGACCTCTTGCACCAGGTCGTCGGTGTCGCTTTCCTGGAGCGCGCTGCGGAAGCACCACGTCCGCACCAGGGGCGTGTACAGACCGACGATGCGCGTCCATGCGGTTTCGTCGTGCGCGCGGGCACGTTCCAGCAAGGTGAGAGACGTGCCATCCGCACCGCAGCTCGTGTCTGACATTGGTGTCGCCCGCCGTCACCGTCACCGTCACCGTCACCGCGGCCCGGCGCGAGGACACGCCGGAAAAATCCGTTTCCGCCTGTTCGACATTCCTTGAGAGCAACCGGCGCCCGCCCGGCCAACCGGAGATCGACTGAACGATGCCACTGGCTGCTTGTCCTACCCTCGATGACCTTTCCAGCTTCAACCTCGGCTCGTTGCCGGAAGAGTCGATCGAACGGATCGCGGCTCATCTCGAACAGTGTAAACGTTGCGAAGAGGCCGTAAAAGAGTTTGATCATCAGGCCGACTCGATCGTCAGCACGCTGCGCGGCCTTGCACCGCTCGAAGCGCCGGCGATCGCATCGCTTGCGCGGCTGTCGTTTCCCTGCAAGCTGGGCGATTACGAGGTGCTTTCGGAGCTGGGTCGCGGCTCGATGGGCGTCGTTTATCTCGCCCGCCACGAACGGCTCGAGCGGCTCGTCGCGCTCAAGATGTTGCTCGGCGGCGAATTCGCGCGACGAGGTCAGGGCGCGCTTCAACCTCGAAGCGACGGCCGTCGCGCGGCTTCAGCATCCCAATATCGTCCAGATTTTTGAAGTTGGTGAATGGCGCGCCTCGGCCGTGAGCCCGCCGGTCCCTTATTTCACGCTGGAATACGTCGGCGGCCCGAGCCTGAGCGTCCAGATGGGAGGCACCCCGCAGCCCCCCGACCGCGCGGCGCGGTGGATTCTCACGCTGGCGCGTGCCGTTCATTACGCCCATGGCCAGGGAATCGTGCACCGCGATTTGAAGCCCTCGAACGTCTTGATGACGTCGGACGGAGTCTTGAAGGTGTGCGACTTCGGCGTGGCCAAGCTGCTCACGGGCTCGGCCGGCGACACGCTCGCGGGCCTCTTGATCGGAACGCCCGAATACATGGCCCCCGAACAGGCCGATGGCGAGGGCCGCCGCGCACAGCCGGCGTCCGACGTTTACGCGCTGGGCTCGATCCTTTATGCGATGCTCACGGGCCGGCCCGTCTTCCAGGGGGCGTCGGCGCTCGAAACGCTCGAGCAGGTCAGGCTGCGCGAGCCGCTCGCTCCCCGGCACATTCAGCCCGGCATCCCCAAGGACATGGAAACGATCTGCCTCAAGTGCCTCGAGAAAGAGCCGCGGCGGCGGTATGCCACGGCCGCGGCGCTGGCCGACGATATCGAGCGCTATCTCAATGGCGAGACGCTTCTCGCACGGCCTGTCAGCACCGTCGAGCGCGGCTGGAAGTGGGCGCGCCGCCGTCCCGAGATCGTCGCTCTCTTGCTCTCAATGGCCCTGATCACCGTGGCGAGCTTCGGCCTGATTGTCTGGCAATGGCGCCGCGCCGAGGCACGCGCCTCGCCGAGATGGCTGCGCGTGCCCTGGCCCAGGCCAATCAGATTGAAGCGACACGCGGTCAGGCCGAGATGGCGCTCGACCAGGGGCTCGCTCTCTGCGATCGGTCGGAGGTCGGCCACGGACTCTTGCGGCTGGCCCGCAGCATGGAGCTGGCCGATCGCGTTGGCCCGCACAACCTCGAGCGCGCCGCACGGATCAACCTTGGCGACTGGTCGGGACGGCTGCTGTCGACGCGCTGGAAAAGCGAGCATCGCGCGCCGATCCTCGACCTGGCGTTCAGCGCCGACGGACAGATCCTCGTATCGGTCGGCAAGGACCAGAATATCCGGGTCTGGGATAGTCAGACAGGTCGTGAGCTCGGCCCGCCGATGGTGGCCGACCACCTGGGTGAATCGAAATGGGTCGGGCGAGTCGCGTTCGCCCCTGGGAGCGATCGCACGATCGTGACCGGCGACATCGCCGGCCACGCGCTTTGCTGGGACGTGCCGGGCCGGCGGCGATCGAGCCCGCCGCTCCTGCACCCGGCGACGCATATGATCTGGGGGCTGGCATTCAGTCCGGACGGAACGCGGCTCTTCACCTGCTGCGACGACGGCCGCGCGCGGATCTGGGAAGCGGCGACCGGCAAGCTGTCGCTCGCGCCGCTCGTTCATGGTGATGAACAGGGTTATTATACGCTGGCCGTTTCTTCCGACGGACGGACGCTCGCGACCGGCGGCAAGGATTCGCGCGTCCGTCTGTGGGACACGCGCGCGGGGAGCCCGATCGGCGTCCCCTTTCTCTGCAACGGGCCCGTGCATATGCTCGCGTTTCTTCGAAACGGCACTCAGTTGATCACGGGCACGCGCGACGGAGCGCTGCAGGTCTGGGATATCACCAACGCGCGGATGACCGACCTGCCGGCCCAGGGAACGAGCGTCACGGGCCTCGCCGTCTCGCCCCATGGCGACGCCTTCGCGACCGGAACACTAGGCGGCGTGCTGCGGCTCTGGGACCCTTACTCGATGCGGCAGACCGCGGCAACCTGCGAGCTGGTCGTCGGCGTGACGGGGCTGGCGTTTCATCCCGACGGCCGATCGCTGGCGGTCGGGCAAAATGATGGGTCGGTTCGCCTTCTGAACATCCCCGGGTCGAAATCGGTCGGGCCCGAGCTGCGCACCGGCAGCGCGGTGCATATGCTGGCCTTCAGCCCCGGGGGCGAGCGATTGCTCACGGGATCGGCGCAGGCGGCGCAGTGGTGGGACCTGAAATCGGGAAAGTCAGTCGGAACCATCATGCACGACAGGCAGTACGAGCCCCGTGAAAAAGTACGTAGCCCGGATGGAAAGCGGACGCTCGACGTTGTCGATATGATCGAGGCGACCACCTGGGCTCACGACGGCAAAACAGTCGCGCTCGCGGGATGGACCGGGCACGAGGAGCGCGTCCGCGGGCGCGTCGCGATCTGGGACCCGGCCACCGGCGCGAGGCTCGACCAGACCGACGAGCTTCCCAACCCGCTTTATGGCGCGGTCTATACGCCGGATTGCGGCTGGTTGCTGACATGGGACGAAAATCCCGGGAGCACCATGCTGTGGAACACGCGCGACCTCAAGGTCGGCAAGCCCGTATTGCGGTCGCTCGATGTGCGGGTCCGTCACGCCGTTTTCGCCCCGCGCGGAGACTATTTGCTCGTCGCCTGCCAGGACGGCACGGTTCGATTCTGGGACGTGGCAGGCGACGTCGAGATTGCGCCGAAGGGTGGACTGGCGCACGGTTATCCTGTCACGGCGGCCGCCTTCGATCCGGCCGGCCAGCGTGCGATTACCGGCTGCCAGGGGGGGATCGTCTGCCTCTGGAGCCTGCCCGAGCGTCGCTTTCTGCGCGACATGCGTGGCAACGCCGGCGAAGTCGATGCCGTGGCGTTTAGCCCCGACGGCTCGATGATCGCCACGGGAAGCCATGATGGCACGGCCCGTTTCTGGGATGCCGAGTCGGGGCGGCAGCTCGGGCCGTCGCTCCGGCATAACGACGCCGTTCTCGCGCTGGCATTTCATCCTGATGGCCGCACGATCGCCGCGGGGACAAAGAATGGCAGCGTCAAGCGCTGGCATGTTCCGGCCGCTCCGCTCGGGGGTAGCGTGGCGGAAATTCAGGCTCTGGTGAAGTCGCAAACCGGGCTGGAGGCTCGATCAGCAAGGGGCCGCGCACCCGTGGCTTGGCGGCAGCCGTGCCCTCCTGAAAGCCAGCTCGTCGGGCACCCGGCCGGCGGTGTCGCGAATCGAGGCGGCCCCGTGACGCGAACCCGGCTCGGCTCGACGTTCAAATTGATCGCGGCCACCGCCGCGCTGGGCATCATGATGATCGCCTTCGCGTGGGTCCGATCAAGATTCGCCGATGACCCGACTGGCGCGGCCTCGACTGCGTATGCGCACGGTGACTGGCGGCAGGCCGAAGCTCAGGCGCGCGCGATCTTGAAGAAGGACCCATCAAATTTGCGTGCCGTGCGGCTCCTGGCCCGCGCGGTCGCGCGGCAAGGACGCGACGACTCGGTCGACGCCTTCTATCGCCGGCTCGGCACGGCGACCATGGAGCCCGAAGACTATTTCTTGCTCGGCGCGCGCTTTTGAATCAAGGGCAGACCGGACCGGCGCTGGCGGCGCTCGAAGCCGCGCGTGATATCGATCCGGATCATGCGGAGGCCCTCGACGCTCTCTCGCGATACTGGACGAAAACCGAGTCACTGGCCGACGCCGCCGACGCCGCCGAACGGCTCGCGCAACGGCCCGGTTACGAGGTGCGCGGCGAAGTTCGGCTCGCGAAATTACGGGCCAGCCTGTTTGATCCTCACGGCGCGGCCACGGCCCTGGCTGATGCCTTGCATCGCGACCCCGATCTGAAAAACGCCGACCTCGACCCCGCGAGCGCCCGTGTGCTTCTGGTGCGGTCGCTGCTCCGCGCCGGCAGGCCGGCCGAGGCGCGGCGTGAAATCGCGCGGCTCCCGGCAAAAGAGAAAACGCCGGACCCCGAGAGCGCCTGGCTCTTGAGCCGGGCCCTGCTTCAAGAGCACAAGAACGCCGAGGCGATCGACGCGCTCAAGCAGGCCGGGGACTGGGGACGGTCTGACCCCATGGCGCCCGAGCCGGCCCCGTATGCGGGGGCCGCGGCCTGCGCGAATTGCCACGCCGGCGAGTACCAGACGCAGCAACGCAGCCGTCACTCGCGAACTCTCGTTCGCACGGAGAATCTGCCCGCCCTGCCCTGGCCGGCCGCCGCTATAGTTGACGCGGATAATCCCCGCGTCACACACCAGATCGAGCGGTCCGGGCACACGGTCGACATCGAAACCAGGATGGGAAGCGACACGTACCGGGCCGTTCTCCTCTACGCGATTGGCTCCAATCATCACGGTCAGTCGTTCCTGGGCGCGAGGAGTCAGGCCAGATTCGCGAGTCCCAATCTCGCGCTATCCCGAGCCACCCGAATGGAGTCGCACCAATGAGCACCCGGCTGTTCCTCCCGATGAACCCGGTTACGTGGGCCGGCCGATCTCCGCCGAATCGTTCAGGCGCTGCGTGCACTGTCATTCGACCAATTTTCGGGCCATTTTCGACCCCGAGGGCCGGCCCGAGGCGAACGACCACGGGATCGGTTGCGAACGCTGCCACGGACCAGCGGCCAACCACGTGCTGGCAATTTCGGCGGGGTTTCCCGAGCCGGCGATCGCCCGGCCGAGACTGGCGGGTGGGTCGCGCATCGTGGCTCTCTGCGGTCAATGCCACAAAGCACCGGCGAAGAAGACGCCCAGCGACCCCGGCTTCGTGCGGTTTCAGGCATCCGGCCTGGTGCTGAGCCGCTGCTACACCGAAAGCGGCGATAAGCTGAGCTGCGTGACGTGTCACAACCCGCACAGGGATGTCGAAACATCGAGCGCGATTTACGCAGCGCCAGTGCCTGGGATGCCATGGCTCGGCGGCGTCGGGCTCAACGTGCCGGACCAACGCCCAGCGCGGCTGCCTGGGCTGCCATATGCCCAGGGTCGCCGGCGCCATTCCCCATGCGGTATTTACAGACCATCATATTCGGATCATACATAAAGAATAATGCTTCTCCCCATGTGCGTGCCCGAAGCCAGGTCGACATCAAGAGCGTCATCGCGCGTTCCTGATGGCGTCGATGGCTGGCGGATTCTCGAGGCTCGACAAATCGCCCGCGGTCTGGTCGAGCGCGATCGTGCGCACCAGGCGGCGGAGAATTTTACCGCTCCGCGTCTTGGGGAGCTCGTCGACGAATCGAATCTGTTCGGGGGCGAACGCCTTCCCCAGCGCCAGGGCCACGCGTTCGCGTAGCTCGGCACGCAGGGAATCGAGGCTTCGACGACTGTCTCTCAAGACCGCATAGCAGGCGATGACTTCGCCTTTGAGCGCATGCGGAAGGCCGACGGCCGCCGACTCGACAACCGCGGGGTGTTCGGCGAGGATCGACTCGACTTCGGCCGGCCCGAGCCGCTTGCCGGCGACATTGAGCGTGTCGTCGCTCCGGCCGTGAAGGAACCAGTCGCCATCGGCGTCGATCGTGGCCCAGTCGCCGTGGACCCAGACATCACTCCAGCGCGACCAGTATGTGGCGATATATCGCTCAGGGTCGCCCCAGATGCCGCGCGTCATCGATGGCCAGGGCCTGGTGCAAACGAGCTCGCCGACACCCTCCGAGAGCGGCCGGCCATCCGGCCCGAAGACGTCAACGGCCATTCCCAGGGCAGGCCCGACCAGCGAGCACGGCTTGAGCGGCGTGATCGGTAGCGCCGTAAGCAGACACGCCCCAACCTCGGTTCCACCCGAGATATTGATGATCGGCGAGCGCCCGCCGCCGACTTCGTCAAAAAGCCAGCGCCATGAATCGGGATCCCAGGGCTCTCCGGTCGACGCAAGGATGCGCAGGCTAGCCAGACGATGGGCGCGAACCGGGTCAGAGCCATGGCGCATCAAGGTGCGCACCAGGGTCGGCGACAGACCAAGGATGGTCACTCCGAACCGGTCGACCATCGACCAGAGGCGATCGGGCGCCGGATAATCGGGCGCGCCTTCGAGCAAGACGATGGTGCCCCCGGCCGCCAGGCCCCCCACGATCTCCCAGGGACCCATGATCCAGCCAAGGTCGGTCACCCAGCAAAGGCGGTCGTCTTCTTGCATATCCACCTGATGCGCAACCTCCTGCGCGATCTTGACAAGAAACCCGCCATGGACGTGCACGGCCCCCTTGGGCTTGCCCGTCGTCCCGGACGTGTAGGCGATCATCAGGGGACTTTCCGGATCGAGGGATTCCGCGGCGCACTCGTCGGGCCCACTCGCCAGGAGCTCATCCCAGTCGAGGCGGTGCGTGCCGGCCGGCGATGATTCTTTCGAGCGCTCGTCGCCAACGACGATCAGATGGCCGACGGACGGCGAGAGCGTCATCGCCTCGGCCGCAACGTGCTCGACGGGCACGGCCTTACCGCGCCGGAACGTGGCGCCAGCCGTGATCAGCACCTTGGCGTGTGAATCGTTGAGCCGGGCGGCCACGGCCTGGGCGCCGAAGCCCGAAAAGATCGGCACGGCGATGGCACCGATTCGGGCACACGCCAAAAACGCGACGACCGCTTCGGGGATCATCGGCAAGAAAAGCCCGATGGCGTCGCCCTGTTTGACGCCGAGGCGCTTTCAGTGCGCTGCCCAGCCGACCAGTCTGGGCCAGGAGCTCGGCATAAGTGAGCTGCCGGCTTTCGCCGCTCTCGCCTTCCCAGAGGATCGCCGGGTGCTCACCGCGACCTCGCCGCACGTGGCGATCGACGCAATGACGCGCCAGGTTAACTTTGCCGCCGAGAAACCAGCGCGTCCACGGAATGCCCCCGCTCGTGTCATACAGCGTGTCGAATGGACGGTCGAATTCGATTCCGAGGTCGTCAATGACGGCGTTCCAGAACCAGGCGATATCAGAAGTCGATCGAGCGACAAGCTGCCGGTAATCGCCGATGTGATGCCGGGTCATGAAACGCCCGATGTTCGAGCGGGCGATCGCGTCGCGACCTGGCTGCCAGACGTATGAGTTGTTCATGGAGCCTCGAAACACCGGGGCTCGCTGACGGCCCCGCTACCCCCTGAGAATGTCCCCTTCGCGACCCCCGAGTCTGAGCGCACCCGGCCGCCAAGCCTGTACCACGATTGTACCAGGAGCCGCAACGGCGGGCCGGGCATCGCTCCAGTACGATCAGGCCGATCTCGACAGTGTCTCAAGACAGCAAGCCTGACAGCACCGAAGCCGACAGGGCGGCGAGGACGAGCTGGATCAGAACTGCGCTGAAACGGCTCGAAGTCAGCGTCCTTGGCGAACAGGTGCATCTTATCGACCGATTGGTCCAGGACATGATGGACCGGATCGCCGGGGCTTTTCGAGTTATCCTTGGCATCGCGACCAGGATACCCCCGGGGGCGGGATCCATCGTCAATAGTAGCTGCGTCCCGGTTTCATTCCCCGCGTCCCGGTTTCATTCCCTAATCGCGTCCCGGTTTCATTCCTCTCACTCCCCGGCGAGGACCGGCACGACTCCTGGAGTCTCGACCGATCGCGAAGATTGGTGGCCCGACTCCGCTCCCCTCAGCGTTGAAGGTATTGACACACATGACATTTACAGGCCGAAGCCTACTTCCTGATAGGGTTCGCCGGGGTGGTGCGGGCTGATCTGGATGGTCACCTTGCGATCCAAGCGCTTGAGGAAGCCGAGCAGCTTGTCGGTGGTGAAGCGGTTGAAATGCCCATTCATCAAATGGGATACCTCGGGTTGTCGGATGCCCAGCAAGGCGGCGATCTCCCGCTGCGTGAGCCCCTTGTCGGCAAGCAGCCTATAGACGTGAAAGCCCAGCTTCGAACGGGCCAGCCGCTCGTCGGCGTCGGGCAGGCCCAAATCGGCGAAGACGTTGCCGGAGCCTTCCTCTCGCTCGATTCCCCTGGGGCCGCTATTGCTCGTCTTGCTCATGTTCCGCCAGCTCCTTCGCCTCTTTATATCGCTGTTTGATCAAATCCACATCCGGTTTTGGTGTGGCGATTCCTTTCTTCGACTTCTTTTGAAAGGCATGCAGCACGTAGATGTTCCTGCCAAGCTGCACGGCCAGCACCGTGCGGTATGCCTCGCCGTCGTGCCGCAGGGCAATTTCAAACACGCCGCTACCGACGCCCTTGAACGGCTTGGCGTCCTTGGGCATGCCGCCGAACTGAATCAGTTGCAGCTCGTCGCCGATGACCTTCTTCGCTTCGTCGGGAAAAGCCCGCAGGTTCCGTAGCGAGGCGCCCAGTCACACCATCGGTCGCAGCACCGGCGTTTCAAGGTCCTCCGCCTCGTCCTCGTCTGCCAACGTTAAGCACTCCCCTATTCTATAGGAAATTTCCTATAAAGTCAATTACCGCATGCACGACGGCCTGTCAAGCGAGGGACGATGAAACCGGCCGGGATGAAACCGGGATGCGGGGATGAAACCGGGGGATGAATCCGGGACGGGGGGATGAATCCGGGACGGGCGATGAAACCGGGGGATGAAACCGGGACGCGACTAGTTGTTTTCCTCACCCCCAATACTAATCGCGTCCCGGTTTCACCCCTCCAATACTAATCGCGTCCCGGTTTCACCCCTCGCGTCCCGGTTTCACCCCTCTTGGCCGATGCCGACTTCGACGCCGAATGGGTCCATGTCAGCGCCCGCTCGCACGGCATTCGGACGATCATCCCGCCGACGCGGGGCCGACCGTCGCAGAAATTGCCGGCGGGGCGATGGCGACGAGTGATGAAGCAGACGTTCGCGCGACTGAAGCGCAAGTGTGGCCAGAGATGGCAGGTGGAGACCGTCAACTCGATGATCAAGCGGCTGCTTGGCTCGGCGCTCTGCGCGCGGATCGAGGCCAACCAGTTCCGCGAGATCGTCCTGAGGTCCATAACGCATAATGTAATGATTGTCCGAATTCAGGTTTTCTACCGAGCACTGACCACCGATTTTACCGATTTTATGCTCAGACAAGCTACTTGGAAGACGGGGCACGCGGGGACAGACGGGGCACGCGGGGACAGGCACAGCGAACAGGGGCACGCGGGGACAGGGCACGCGGGGACAGGCACAGCGAAGGCACGCGGGAGGCACGCGGGGAGGGGGCACGCGGGGACAGGCACAGCGGGGGCACGCGGGGACAGGCACAGCGAAGGCAAGGCGGCGGCAAGATGGGCTCTGTGGGAACACAGTAAGGACTGCGACAAGACAGGATGTGTCCGTCGAAGTGAGGGATAGATGACGCTGAGGAAAGACACTGCGGAGAGGACGA
This sequence comes from uncultured Planctomycetota bacterium, assembly GCA_963818265.1. GTDB lineage: Bacteria > Planctomycetota > Planctomycetia > Isosphaerales > Isosphaeraceae > CAWFRS01. Next base: position 991,975 of record CAWFRS010000008.1, read on the forward strand.
CACTGCGGAGAGGACATGCACTGCAAACGACAGGTACGAGAGGATGCCGGTAAGAGGATGCCGGTACGAGAGGACATGCACTGCAAACGGGCACGAGAGGACAAACGGGCACGAGGTCATGAGAGGACACGCACTGCGACGGGGAGGGCACGCGAGAGATGCATCGTAAGAAGAGAGGTACGAGAGGACATGCACTGCAAACGGGCACGAGAGGGCACGAGAGGAGAGAGGGCACGAGAGGACATGCACTGCAAAGTACAGGGCACCCGGGAGATGCATCGTAAGAAGCGGCAGCGTTAAGATAGGCTTGGTGGAGGGGGCGGCAGGCCCCAAGACGAGACGGGACCGTCGGTCGTACGCGAGGGATGGACGGTGTCAAGAGAGCATGAGTTCCGAAGGAATAACGCAGGCGCTATCGGCACTCGTGGACATGCACTGCGTTCTACCTCGCTTTTGCAGAACCCGTGAACATTCACTGCGTTCCATCGCGCTTTGGGGTGCCTGCCCGCGTGCCATGGACATCACATCGCCTTCTCGCGACGCTCGTCCCCGCGCGTCTCGATCCCGAGGCGTCACTCCGTGAGCTGGCCATGTTGCCGGGTCTCTTTCGCCCACAGCGTGCCCAACCTGACGCCGCGACTCGAAGAACGGCTGAACGCTTCGCTCGAACGATCCAACTGAGATCCTCAGGCACGCGAGTACACCGGTTGGCAGCGCCCGGCCGTCAGGCGTAAGGCGCGCGGAGGTCTCAGGAGAATCAGTCCCCACGAATACCAGAACCAAAGCCTGACCGCGCGTAGCCTGTGACCCTGCGAAGCCTGACCTGACCCGGGCTCAGTCTTTTTTGCGTGCGGCGCCGGCCTTGGCTCTGCTTCTCTTCTCGGCCGCGGTCAGTGGACCCACGCGAGCGAGGATTTGTTTCATTGCGGCCCTCGCCGCCATCTGGACCAAACCGTCGGGGTCGGCCGGAAGGGAGCTCATCGCTTTGAGCGTTTCCTTGCCCCCAACCTCTTTGAGAATGTCGCAGACGCGCCGGCGAATGCCGGCATCCGGATTCGTCAAACGGTCGATCAGGGCCGGTTCGGCGACCGCGCCCATTTCCTTGAGTGCATCGGCGACCTCGAAACCATCTTCCTTGATGCGTGATAGAACGGCCTCGACCCCCCGCGGATCCTTGATTTTTCCGAGCGCCTTGATCGCCTCGTGACGAACCATGAATCGGTTGTCGCTGGTGAGCTTGATCAGTGCTGGCCCGGCCTCGGGCGAGTTCCAGATCGCCAGCACTTTGATCGCGTCACTCACGAGAAAACCGTCGTCTTCCTCGAGGAGCGGCAGAACCGCCTTGACAACCTCGGGCAACTGATCGTCGGGTTCCGTCCGCATGAGCCGATTGAGGCCGTTCTTCCTGGACTGGGTCTCACTCGCTCTTAACTGTGCGAGAGCCTTGGCGACGCCACTCGCACTGGGTTCGGTATCAGCTTCGGTCAATACTTCGTTCTTGCGCTGGCGGCCGCGCCGGCTTGCCTTGTTCGCCGGCGTCAGCTCTTCGTCCGGCACGTGAGGGACCGAAGCGACGTATTCGGATGAAATCTCGATGTGGAGCTGGTCACCGCTCACCGTTGCCTTACCGAAGTCGATTCGACTCGCCAGGCCCTCGATGTCGTCGACAGGCGACAACATCATGTGCATCCGTCGGCCGCTCATCGACGAGGTTGCTCGCAAAGCGGTAGGTGCGAGCTGGCGCATCCGCTCTCTCACGGCCGCGGAGACGTCGTTCGCGGTCACACCCTGCGCAGGATCGGTGTTCACCGGCATTCCCGCGATCGTCACGTGTATCGTCTGTGCACCGAGGTTGGGGGCGGCTTTCGGAATACGGAGGTTGGCCAGCATCTTCGGAGCTTGGGGAATCGGACCACTCGGGCCGGGCGGCGGAGCCAATGTGTTGTTGCCTCGCGGCGGCGGCCCTCCGCGCCCCTGGTCGGGCCCAGGAACCGGCGGCGAGAAGCCAGGCGGCGGGAAGCCCGGTGGCGGGAATCCAGGCGGCGGATTACCAGCAACGGGAACACCGTTGACCCGAGCTCCGCCGCCGTTGGCAACGTCGTTGAATGCCTCCAGTTTTCCTGCGAAGCCTATGGCGAAACCCATGGCGGCGAACACGAACCGGTTCATGACCGGTAGCATCTGCAAAGCAAACGCCCCCTTGGTCTCTTCCCACCGTGAGACGATGAAGAACAGCCCGTAGCATGGAACCAAGAGACAAAGTAGCCCCTGGGCCATGCTCTCGCCGAATGCGATGCGCAAGACTCCGACCACGCCAATGATGGACAAAATGAGCGTGATGCAGTCCAAAGTAATCGTCGTGATCGCAAAGGCCTGGCGGACACTCGGGATATCGGGTTGGGCGGCGCCCAGCCAAACAATGAACCCCATCGCGACGAGAACGGCGAGCGCGACGTACCCGCCCGAAATGGTGATCCCGATGTCGGTATCACTTCCACGGCGGCGATCCGATTTTGGCTTCCTGGCTGGCCCCGGATAGCGTGCTCGCGGCGGCGGCGGCAGATCACCGTCGTCCTTCGATTCTGGCGCCGGATTCCGGATGCCTTTCAGAGTGCGCGGTTCATCATCAAGGACCGCGTCCCAGACCGGGGGCGGCACGGCCGGGGCGGGGCGGCGACCGGAGGCCGGGGGAAGGTCGCTCGCGTTTTTTTTCAGGCCGGGAATCCTGAAGATGCTGCCGCACTGCTTACATTTCGACTTCTTGCCGGAATGAGCCTCGTCGATCTCAAACCGCTTCCCACAACCCGGACAGTCGAGAACAATCGACATCGTGAGTTCTCCTGACTCGCCTGGGAAAGAAGCAAAGTGGAAGTTCCCATCGATAATCCGCCGCGCACGTCGATGAAAATTCTACCGACCTTTTCTTTGCCACAGAACCCATCACCTGGCTGTTTCGAAGACCGCCTCTGGGTTCTGTGTGTGGCATCGCGGCGCGCAGCATCCCCGGGCTCGCCGCAACGGGAAAAAGGTGGAGGAAGTCTTTCTTGGTCCGCGGTAGCCGGTTTTCTTGGCCGACCCTGAGGGCGCACGGTGGATTCAATCTGGTCGATGTGCCCAACCCAGACGTGCCGTAATGAGCATGCAACCGCTGCGCATGGGTCACTGTCAGTCATCGAAGGAATTCCGAGACCTCGCGAACCTGACCGTCCCGAGGCCATACCACCATTTGCCAGTGATTGGGCATCACGCCGTACCCGAGGATGCGCTCGAACGCGAGGTAGTCGCCTTCCTTGAGGAACAGCGCCGCACGCGCGTTGGACCGATTTAACATCTGATATATCAGACCGCCTTCGATCGAACGTGCGCGTCGCGGCATGGTCTGAATCTACTGCTGGACGCGCTGACAGGATAATGCCAAGACCTCCCGTCCCTTTTTCATTCTCATCCGTGAGCGCTGGCACACGAAGACGTGGGTGGAATTAAGCACCCGTCAGATCTGTACAGCGACCAATGGGACAGGGCGCGCGGGGACATGCATCGTAAGAAGGCGTCAGCGTTAAGATAGGCTCTGTGGATGGGTCGGTAGGACCCAATACCAACGCAGTGCATGTCCAGGACTGGCTCTCCTGTCCAAGGGTGCTTGTCCAAGGGTGCTTGAGCTGCTCGGCATGGCCGACCGGGTTGGCTCGATCGACGCCGGCAAGTTTGCCGACCTGATTGCCGTACCTGGCAATCCCCTCGTCGATATCGATGCCCTCGGGCGCGTGAATTTTGTGATGAAGGGGGGCGTCATTCTGCATCGGTGAACCGACACGCGGCGGCCCGAGGTGGCGACAACCGATCGAATCATTGTCGCATGAGTTAGCCGCGATCGAAGAGGAACGTGCCGGCGCCGAGAGTATCGCCTTCATCGCCGATGAAGACCGAAACGATGGGCGTCGCCCCGCCCATGATCGTCATTCCGAGGTCGGTCAATCCGCGAGACAACCGCTTGATGTGGGCATCAAGCCGGGCGAGGCGCGAAGCACGCGGTACTCGCTTGAGCGGAGGATGTCGATGACCGTGGAGATGGCTTCGAGATAACAGGGCACGACAGGCCCGCCGAAGACATGAGGGCTCGACTTGATCTTGAGTAAGCGCTGAAACGGCTCGGTGCAGTCAATGAAGCCACCGGCGCACGAAAATGCCTTGGAAAATGTCTTACTGGCGCAGCGGTGTATCCTACTTTCCGCCTATCTCGTCTCGGTTTTTGTTAACAGCGGCCAAGAACTGAGCCATTTTCGCAGAGCCACCTGAGCCATTCCGCGATCGATCGATCGCGGTATTGGTCTTTCCCCTCACTGCATGCCGGTTCATCCCCTGGTATGGATGAGGCGCCGCAATTATTCTGGGATGGATCCGCCGCCGGGTCGCGGACGAGCGGCGTCCGTGCCGTCGGCGCAAAGTGGCGGCGGGAAGTACCACCTTCCCGCCGCCTGACCGCTCGGGAACGAACCTCCCGTGGGCCAATTCAAGTGTCCCCGCGCGCTGGTGCCGGGTCAACCAGTCGCCGGTCGTCGTTGGCACCCTTGCTGTTGCCGGTGCCTGCTTAAAGGCTGCGAGCGCTGGTTCCTGCCGCCTCGGCCCCAGGCTCGTTATTGCAGTCCTGCTTGCCGGCAAGCCGCCGAGCACTGGCGGTCCTGGCATGCCGGTCAAACTTATCGAGCCACCGACGGAGGTAAGGAACGTCGCCGGAAACAGGCCCAACGCCGTCGTGAGCGGCAACGGCATCGAGCCGCTCTTGCGGAACCGGCGGCCTCCATACCTGCCGTCGAGTCGACTTTGCCGGTGATCGAAGCTCAGTCCCTGTCCGATTCGGCCCCGATGATCTCCGAGGACCGCCATGGCGTAGGCCAGCGCCCAGCCGAAATTCTCCCAGAATCTTGCGATTCGCCCTGTTGTCGGCCCGGGTGTTACGTCCTCTTCTTGCCCTCATCCCGTTCTCCCGATCAACATTTCTGTTGCCACTCATGCCGCCAGGCATTACGGCGAGTTCACCAGCGCGAAGCCCGCCTCAGACTCAGACGCCGGCGCGGCATCCGTGGTCGTTATCTGCGTCATCGTGGACCACCACCAAGCCACCTCGGTCATGTCGCCGCGTATTGAGCATGCCGTCCGCGAGGAATAAGTTTTTCTTGCCCCCAAGAACCGAGGAGGAAGCGGGAGGGCCGGGTCTGCCGGTCCCCCGTTTCCTTGCTCGGAAGTCGGGGCTTGGTAACGAGGTTCCCCATGGCTGACTGGCATCCAGGTGATGTCCGCTTCCTGCCCCTGGCTCAACTGGGCGAGCGCTATCGACGCTATCGGCTCCCCGATCCCGACGCCGAGTCCATCATGGCAGGGTCGTTGCAGCGCGATGGACAACTCACTCCCGTTGTCGTTTGTCTCCGCGATGAGACGCACGAGGTCCTCGATGGCTTCAAACGACTCGCCGCTTCACGGACCCTCGGCTTCAAGACACTGAGTGCTCGGCTAATCGAGGCTGACGAGCGTATGGCCAAGGCAGCCATTCACGGGCTCAACCAGACTGGCCGTCGTCCCCAGGAGTGGGAAGAGGCCTGGATTGTTCACGCCTTGGTGCGTGAAGACGGCATGACTCAGGTCGAGGTCGCCGAGCTCTTGGGCCGCCACAAGAGCTGGGTCTGCCGGCGACTGGCGCTGGTCGAAAAGCTGACCAACGAAGCCCGGGAAGATCTCCGCCTGGGGCTCTTGTCTACCACTGCCGCGCGGCGCTGGTGCGGTTGCCGGCCGGCAACCAACTCGACGTACTGGCGACATTACACCGCGACGAGTTGACGGCAGTCGAGCTCGAGGGAGTCGTCGATCTGGTGCTCGCCGCGGGAAGCCAGTCGGCAGAGCGGCACATCCTGGAACAACCGCGCTGTGCCTTGCAGCAGGCGCGGCAGCAGGAGGGCTGGGCCTGGGACCCGCGGCTCAGTCAAGCCGGCAATCGTCTGACACGCCGCCTGACCGGCGTGCTCGATGGCCTGGGCCGCATGGAACTCTGGCTTCAAAGTCAGGGTCGCGCCGGCCTGACGCCCTGCGATCGACTGGTGCTCTTGCCAGCCTTTTCCCGGCTGGCTCGCGATGCTCACAACGTGGCCACTCTTGCCGAAGACTTGATCGGGGAGCTTCACACTCATGACCGAACCCAAGCGCAATGAAATCATCAGCCGCTGGCGAGCCGGCTCTTCGATCCGGAAGATCGCCCGTGAATTGGGGCTGGCCCGCAACACGGTCAGCCAGGTCCTGGCTCGGATAAAAGCCCAGCGCAGCGGTCACGAGGGCTCGCCTGCTCGAACGCGGCCCAGCCGGCTTGATCCTTTTGAGCCGGTCATTGGCGAGCTGCTATCCCGATATCCCGATCTGACCGCCGTGCGGCTCCTCCAAGAGCTGCGCGACCGCGGCTTCACGGGCGGATATACCGTGGTTCGCCAGCGGTTGAGTGCGTTGCGTCCTCGCTCGGCGCCGCTGCCGGTGGTCCGCTTCGAGACGGCGCCGGGGGACCAAGCTCAAATGGACTACGCCGTCTACGACCTCGACTTCACCAGCGAAGGCCGCCGCCGCGTCTCCTTGTTCAGCTACATCCTGGGCTACTCGCGACGGCAGTACCTCCGCTTCGTCGAGTCCCAGGACATGACGACCACGCTACGCGAGCACCTGCGGGCTTTCGAGCATCTGGGGGGCGTGGCAGCGACATGCTTGTACGACAACATGAAAGTTGTCGTAACTGGGTATGAGGACGATGTGCCCGTCTACAACTCGCGGTTCCTGGCGTTTGCCACGCACTACGGCTTCCGGCCGGTGGCCTGCCGGCCCCGGCGGCCCCAGACCAAGGGGAAGGTTGAACGGCCCTTTCACTATGTGGAAACCAGCTTGTTCAACGGCCGTACTTTCTCGTCACTTGAGCACCTCAATGAGATGACCGCGTGGTGGCTGGCCCATGTCGCCGACGTCCGCGAGCTGCGCGAAGCCAAGCAGACCCCTTTGCAGTTGCATGCCCAGGAGCGGCCCCATCTCGTTGCGCTGCCGGCCCAAGCCTATGACGTATCCCCTGTGGTCTATCGCACGGTCAACGTCGAGGGCTTGATCACATACTGCCAGAACAGCTATTCGGTGCCATGGCGGTACATCGGCAGCATGCTGCCGGTGCGGATCACCGAGAAGGAGCTGATCGTTTACGGTCCCCACGTCGAGGAGGTCGCCCGCCATGCGCTCCTGGCGGCGAAGGTCACGGGGCAACGAGTCGTGCTCAAGGAGCACCGTCCCGTCGAGGACGCGCGACGGCGGCAGGCGCAGTTGGAGGAGCGGTTCGCCGAACTGGGGGAGCCGGGCCGTCGGTTCCTGGAAGGCTTGCTTCGGATGCAGCGTTACGGCAAGGACCAGGCGCAGCGAGTGCTGGTGCTGTTGGGGACCTACGCCCGGGTGGACCTGATCGCGGCGCTGGAACGGGCCATAAGGTACGGCGCGTATTCTCACGCGGCCGTGGAACGCATTCTCTCGGCCCAGGCCCGTCCCAAAACCATCCTCGAGGCGTTGGCCGAGGAAGAACGGCGGCAGATACCCCCCTGGCTGGGCGAGGACCTGGTCTCTCCCCGGCCGACATCGGGCTACCAATACCTCTGCGAGTCGGAGCCACACGATGACGAAAGCCCTCAAACCACGTCCGGCGAAGCTGGTTGCGACGGACCTGCGCCAGCAGATTCTTGACGACTTCCAGGCGATGCGCATTCCTCTGAAACCTGAGCAGCTCGACGCAGCGTTAGGGCGTGCCGACAGCGAGGGGATGTCGCATCTGGAATTCTTGCGCCTTGATCAACGAGCAAGCCAACGGCCGCCGCGAACGCGCGCTGGCCAACCGCATCCGCGACGCCGGGTTCGCCGAGAGCAAGACCCTGGCCGACTTCGACTGGCAGTTCAATGCCGAGGTCATCGATCGGGTACGGATCGAGACGCTGGCCGGGGCCGAGTTCATCGGCCGTCGCCAGAACCTGGTCTGGGTGGGACAAAGCGGTGTCGGAAAAAGTCACCTGATCCAGGCCATCGGCCGCTGCGCCTGTGTGCTCGGTTATCGGGTGCGATACGAGACCAGCGCCTCGATCCTGGAAGTGTTAACGGCTGCGCTCGCGGATCGCACGCTGGCGCGGAAACTGCGGTACTACGCCAAATTCGATCTGGTGATCCTTGATGAGTTCGGCTTCGAACGCGTCGAGCGGCTGGAATCACGCGAGGCGGCGAGCTTGTTGTACAAGCTGATCAACGTGCGCGGCGAGCGGTCCACGGCACTCTTGACGAACGTCGATTTCGACAAATGGGGTGAGTATCTGGGTGATCTGCCGCTGGCCATGGCGTTCATGGACCGGATCGTGGACAGAGCGGCCATCCTGAAGATCAACGGCAAGTCCTACCGAGCACACCGGGCTGCACAAGCCTCAGACCGCAAGCCGCCGAAGAAATGACCCGCTGTCAGAGCCGGAGTTGGGCAGTGATCGCCTGCTCCGGCTCTTGACGTTTCAACCACTCCGCAGACCTCACCTCCCCAAAACATCTCGCCATCGCTCCGCCCGGCAACGACGCCGGTGGCTCAATCTGGCCGCGATAATGGCTCAGTTTCTGACCGCTGTCGACACGGTTTTCTCTGAATTACTGCGGGGCACGAGGTTCCGATCCCAGCATGCTCCTGAAGATCCGGTCGCGGTGTCACAATCACCGGTACCCTGACTTGGATCAACGGATGATCGTCAGCTTTGGTAACGCCCGCCGGATTCTCTCAATCCCCGCACCTGTCACTCGCGTGCGTGCGACGCTCAATCTCTTGAGCCCAGTCAGCCCTTCAAGACTCGCCAACCCGGCATCCGTGATCGTGTTGTCGTTGATCATCAGCTCCTCGAGTTGGGTTAGCCTCCCTAAATGGCCGAGGCCGGCGTCGGTGATCCGAGTGCTGGTCAACCAGAGACTCCGCAGCGCGGGCGCACCTTCGTGAGCCAGATCCTCGACGCCGACGTCCGAGACCTGAGTGCCTGCGAGATTCAACACCCGCAGATTGCCCATCCCTTTCAGGACCCTCAAGCCGGTGTCGGTGATCTCACAACCCATGAGCTGAAGCTGTTGAAGGTCGGGCAAAGCCCTCAACTCGGCCAAGCCCTCATCAGAAACTCTGGTGTCATTGAGTTTGAGGGCCTGGAGCCTTGAGAGGCCCTTCAAATGGACCAAGCCAGCGTTGGTGACGGCGTTGCCCCCGAGGACGAGGAGGCGGAGATTCTTGAGACCCTTCAGATGGGTCAACCCGGCATCGGTGATCATGTTGTAGTCGAGGTTCAGCGCCTCGAGCGATGTCAATCCCTCCAGATGCTTCAAGTCGTCGTCAGAGAGGCTACCGAACCTGGCGATTAAGGTCCTAAGCTTGGGGAATACCTTCAGATGCCTGGCGGATTCATTTGACCGCGAAACGATCGCGATGCTCACTACCGGCATGCCTGCAACTCTCTCGTCCCGCTCAACCTTCCCACCCAGTTCCCTGATCGCAGTGATCGCTCGTTCTTGCTCCTCATTGTCCGCCTGGGCCAGAGCCCTTGATTCGGTGATCGCGGACACCAACAGTGCGACGACGATTATCGTCGCCCGAGGCAGTCGCATGGCATGGCCCCCGGAAAGTTGCGCGGAACTTCCGACGACGCCGGATGTCGATTCCGCTCTCCACTCAGCTCCCGTTGATTGTCTCCGACTCTCCGGCTCTATGTCGAGTCAGCCGTCGTATGCCCGGGACATCCCCAGGAGGCGGAGGACTTTCCGCTGCAGTCGCGTCAACCCCGTGGTGAAGATCACTCCCGTTTGCCCTTCCGCTATCGGTGTGCGACGTAGGGCACGCGGGGGACAGGCACTGCGAAGGCATGCTCGGCGGGCCGGTCCGCTGAGGTTGGTCGTTAGGCGGCAGGGACCATGGCCCGAGAAGTCCGCAGTAACCCTCGCTCTCCCTCGCCTTGGATCGCTCGAATCTTTCGAGTGACTTTCATCCTCGGCGTTTTGCTGGTGATCGCGAATATCATCGCCCACCAGTTGTGGCCCGCGAATCAGATCTACGCCCTGGCATGCCAACTCGGTGTCGCGTTATGCTTCGGGTCGTGCTTCTTGATCATTGCCTGGCGAACCTTGACCTATCGCTGCCCGGTTTGTCGCAAGTGGCTCTGGAAGGCGTCATACCGCGGCTCATTCGAGACTGGCGATGAGATACCGATCCACTACATCTGCCCGCGGTGCGAGATCGAGGCGCGCGCAGGGACATGCATCGTAAGAAGGCGTCAGCGTTAAGATGGGCTCTGTGGATGGGTCGGTAGGACCCAATACCAACGCAGTGCATGTCCAGGACTGGCTCCGTCCAGGACTGGCTCTACAATACCAACGCAGTGCATGTCCACGACTGGCTTCGTCCATGTCCACGACTGGCTTCGTCAGCAAGACACGCTCAACCGGCACGGCATCTTCGTGGCGCGGAGCACACTCTGCGGCTGGCTGGCCCAGTGTGCTCAAATCCTCGGCCCCCTGGTCGAGCTGATGAGTAAGCGAGTGATCGAGTCGGGTGTGATCAACGCCGATGAGACACCGGTGCGGGTCCTGGACCGGCAACTCGATTCGACCCGCCAGGGTCAGTTCTGGACCTACATCTCCCCTGGCGATCATGGTTATACGATCGTATCCGTTCGGCCGAACCATACTTGCCGAGCATGATAGCCTCACCTCCGGACCGCGCGAGGCGGCGGGAGGATTTCTCGCCAGGCATTGTTGTCTGGCCCCGGACCGCCTCTGTCGCGGTTCCGGAGAGTCATCATGGCTACGCCAACCCGACGAATGAACCACCAGGCGCGGATCGACTGGTGGCGCGGACAGTTCCAAAGGCAGCAGGAAGCCAGCCAGAGCGTCACCGAGTTCTGCCTGCGGCTCGGTGTCAGCATCACGACGTTTTACTACTGGAAGAAGCGGATCCACGAGGTCTCGCCGAGTCGTCTCGACCTAAACACGCTCGACCGGCCCTCGAGTTCCGTGGCCAAGATAGGCACCAGCACCACGAATTTCGTGCCGCTGTCGATCCTCGATTCCGGCACGGCCTCGCACCTCGAGATCGAGCTGGCCAATGCTTGTGTTGTTCGCCTCAAGGGGACCATTGATCCCGTCTTGCTTCAAGCCGCGATCGCCGCGGCCGGTCAACTCGACGGCTGCCGTCAAGGAGCCCAATGATGTTGCCACGGCTCCCCGCCGCCGTCCGGGTTTTCCTCTGCACAAAATCCACGGACATGAGAAAAGGTTTCGACGGTCTCTGGGGCATGGTGCACGAATTCCTTGGCCAAGATCCCCTCTCCGGGCACCTCTTCCTCTTCTTCAACAAACGCCGCGATCGCGTCAAGATTCTCTTCTGGGAACCTGATGGCGCCGTCATTTTTTACAAGCGACTCGAGGCCGGCACCTTCGAGAAGCTCGACCCCGCGTCGCATGCCGGTCGGAGCTCGGGGCCAGCCGGCCTTGAGCTCTCCGCGACCGATCTGACCCTGCTCCTCTCCGGCGTCGACGTGAGCACGGCAAAGCGCCGCAAGCGTTACGCCCGAGCAAGCTGAGCCGATCGAGAACAATCGTCAGGAATCATCCAACAAGTGCTCCGTCATCTTTGTAAAATGAAATGATGACGGAGCACAACGACCCCATCCCCGACGACCTATCCGCCTGCCAGGATCTGCTCCGCGCCGCTTTCCAGCGGCTGCGCGATCTCGAGCGCCAGCTCGACGAGTTCGCCGCGACGACCGACGAGCTCAAACAAGCCCATGCGTGTATCAAGGAAGAATACCTGGCGCTGAAGCGGCTGGTCCGCGGGCCACGCCGCTTTTAAGCTCGGTCCCACGTCGCACGCCGAGCCGATCTCGGGCCAACCCGGCTTCGAGCCCTTGGCGGCCGATGCGCCTCGGCTTTTTTGAGGCGTCGACGTGACCACGGCAAGGTGTCGAGAGCGTCACGCCCGAGCAAACCGAGCCCATCGAGAAAAATCGCCGGAAATCAGAAAATCATCCAACAAATGCGCCGTCATCTTCGTAGATATGATTATGACGCATTACAATAACCCCATCCCCGACGACTTGCCCGCCTGCCAAGAGCTGCTCCGCGCCGCTTACCAGCGGCTGTGCGACCTGGAGCGACAGCTCGACGAGTTTGTCGCGACGACCGACGAGCTCAAACAAGCCTATGCGTGTATCAAGGAAGAATACCTGGCGCTCAAGCGGCTCTTCTATGGACCACGCCGCGAGCGGCTGGCCGAAGCGCCCGGGCAACAGCACCTCTTCGATGACGATGTCGCACCTCCCCCGCCGGCGGAATTAGCCGCGGCCGACGATGACGAGGAAGTGCCATCGCGCAGCGCAAGGAGAAAGGGCACGGCCGCCGACCCATTCCCGACCATCTTCCCCGCCAAGACGTTCCCCATGATGTCCCCGCCGCGGAGCGGGTCTGCGGCTGCGGCCGCGATAAAACCCGGATCGGCGAGGATGTGACCGAGCAGCTCGAATACGAGCCCGGCAAGATGTTCGTGTTGCGACATGTCTATCCGAAATATGCCTGCTCTTGCTGCAAGGACGGCGTGACCTCGGCCCAGCGCGAGGCCAATCCGATCGAGGGGGGCCTGGCCGGCCCTGGTCTGCTGGCCCATGTCATGGTCAGCAAATTCTCCGAGCACATGCCCCTGGTATGTAGTTTTCTTTCTTGAGAGAGAAATCTTCTCTTTCATCCATCCAGGCTATCTTGCGGGTTGGAATTCGATTTCCTCCAACTCGATGAGGTGTCTGTATGGCCAGCATGTCTCGCCGATTGACACGCCGTTCCCGGCGCCCCGCTACGGTTTCCAAGCCCTCAGGATCGGTTCACCCCCGAGTCCAGAAAGTCGGGCCGCAACACTTCGGCATCGTCGCCGTCGATTGTGCCAAGGCTCGTTCTAAATGGATGTTTACTGATTTTTATGGTAACATTCTTATACAACCAACTGTCGTTGAGCATACAGGCCCTGGCCTCAATGCGGCTGTCGCCTGTGTCCGTCAAGCGATCGAGGCTCATGCGATTGCCGATCTGATCGTCGCCGTCGAGCGAACCGGCAATTATCACCTGCCGGTCAAACGGTCTTTCGCGGCCGCCGGCTTTGAGACCCGCGTCGTCCATCCGCTCACTTCCAAGCAATTCCGCCTCCCCGCCGATCCCGGCAACAAGACTGATGATACCGATCTGGCTGCCATCCAACGAGCGGCCGTCAATGGCTTTGGCTTGATCGAGCTGGCGCTTGATGAGGTCCATGCTCAACTCCGACTGCTCGCGCGCCACCGCCGCGACCTGGTGCGCAAGAACGCCTCACTCCGCAATCAAATCCACGTCGAGCTTGACGCTTTGTTGCCCGGACTCTCGGCGGCCGTTGGCAATGCCCTCGATAATGAAACCGCGCTTCTGATCGCGCGGCAACTCGGTTCTGCTCGGGCCATTCGCGCCCGTGGCTTGGAAGGTCTGGTCAGCTTGCTGGAAGGTCAGAAGGTACGCTTCCAGCGCCGCAGCCTGGAGAAGATCCTGGCCTGGGCCGACCAGGCTCATGAAGCTTCAGAACATGAAGGTGTTCATCAGCGCATATTAGTTTCCTTAGATGACGAACGCCGGTCTCGGCTCCAATCGATCCGCCTTCTTGAGGGGGATTTGGCGTCGCTTCTGGCGCGAACTCCCTACGTGCTGCTCTTGAGCTTTCCAGGGATCAACGTCGTCTCGGCTGCCGAGTTCGCTGGCGAGATGGGTCCGATTCAAAACTCGCCCAGCGATAGCGCCATCACCGGGCGAGCCGGATTGTATCCCGCCCGCTATCAGAGCGATCAAGTCGACCGCACTGGGCCACTGGTTGGCCGGGCCAATCGCACGCTACGGTATACGATTCTCCTGATCGGCGAAAACCTGCTGCGGTGTAATGCTCATTTTCGCCGCTTGGGCGATGCCTGGCGAGAGGCTGGAGTCGATAAACGAGTGATGGTCGTGCGCGCCGCCAAGCGTTTTTGCCGGATCGCCTATCGCATGGTTGCCGGGGGCCAAGTGTTTCGCCACCCGAGCTGCCGGGAGCGGCACTATATTATTGAGAAGTTGAGTACATTCTATGTAAATCATAATGTACCAATAGATCAGATGCTCACTGATTTGTGTGAAGCAGCCAAGGCGATTCCAGCCGCCGAGCATGCCGCCGAAGCCCAGCGGTTCCAAGCCAAGTGCGCGGCAACTCCCAAGCGTGGCCCTTCGGCCTCGCCTGGCCCTGCCACGCCGCACTCGAACATCGGCCGACGTTGTACCGGGCCGCGTCCGCTGAGTGCCATTTTGCCCGAGATCCTACTTCGATTGGGGGTGACGATGATAGAATCGAGTGCGTCAGGGGAGACCGATCCCACCTGACCGCGATGGCCGACGGCCCGAACAACGCCTATCATCCCCGTGGCGCTTTGACGCCTTCGAGTAAAGCGTGGCGCTCTGTCGGATCACCCAACGCCTGATGCGGCAGCGTGGGGTCACTCCCCTGATAACCAGTGTGGCGAGTGGTGATTGCCAACACGCGACAGAGGTGGCCGTGGCCTCGTGGTTACTGGTCAAATGTCTCCCATTAACTCGCCGTTCGGCGAGCATGGGGAGGGTGCGCGCTGCGATCACTCACTCAAAACCCGCATGGCAGTCTTTATCGTCAGCAAGACACGCTCAACCGGCACGGCATCTTCGTGGCGCGGAGCACACTCTGCGGCTGGCTGGCCCAGTGTGCTCAAATCCTCGGCCCCCTGGTCGAGCTGATGAGTAAGCGAGTGATCGAGTCGGGTGTGATCAACGCCGATGAGACACCGGTGCGGGTCCTGGACCGGCAACTCGATTCGACCCGCCAGGGTCAGTTCTGGACCTACATCTCCCCTGGCGATCATGGTTATACGATCTTCGATTATACCGATTCGCGCAACCGCGACGGTCCAGCAAGATTCCTCGCGGACTTCCGCGGCTATCTCCAGACCGACGCCTATAGCTCGTACGAATCGGTCATTTTGGCATCGGGTGGTCGCATTGTGTCGGTAGGCTGCTGGCGCATGCGCGACGCAAGTTCTTCGACGCCCGACTCAATCAGCCGCGTGAGGCGCATTATGTGCTGGGATTGATTGCGCAGTTATATGATATCGAGGACACGATCCGGCTCCTGGGCCCCGACGAGCGGAAAGCGGTCCGCCAGGAGAAGAGCGTGCCGGTGCTCGATCGCCTGGAGGCGTACTTGCGCGACCAAAAAGCCGTCGCGTTGCCCAAGAGCCAGTACGGGCAAGCGATCGCCTATGTTCTGAACCGCCCCGCCGAAATGCGGCGCTACACCGAAGACGGCCGGCTGGCGATTGACAATAACACGTCGGAGCGAACGCTGCGGATCTGCGCGATCGGCCGAAAAAACTGGATGTTCCTGGGGAGTGACCAAGGGGGCGAGACGGCGGCGATCTGTTATACGATCCTGGCCAACGCCAAGCGTTACCAGATTGAGCCATTTGCGTATGTGCGTGCTTTACTGGTCGCTCTGTCGTCGGAGCAGGTGGATCTGGAGTCGTTGCTTCCCGACGTCTGGATCGCGGCGCATCCTGAGCACGTCCTCCAGTACCGTCGCGACGAGGCCGAGGTTGCCGCCAATGCCCGGCGTCGCCGTCGTGCCTTGCGGCGTGAGAAGGCCAGAGATCCAACCCCGAGTCTCTGACGCCGAGGCACTGCTTGTGGTGCCCGGCGTCAGAGACGCCTCGTTGCCTGCGAATTGTTGATGGGGACAAAAGTAGCGCACTTGATCCGGCTCGGTCCGCCCAGCGCCGGCGGCTGTCGTTGTTTTCGGCGATGCCGCCGACAGTTCGCCTATGGACAAATGCGCGGCGCTAGCGTCAGCACAGGACCACAGGCAACGCCCGCCGCAACGTGGGACTGTCCGGAAAGCGGCTCGTCTGGCTGACGCCCGGCGTACGCCTCCGTTCGGAGCTGGATCGTCGCACGTGTGCTCCTCAGCCCAGGGGGCCGCGCGACCGCGCGGGTATGGTTCGGCCGAACGGATACATACGATCTTCGATTATACCGATTCGCGCAACCGCGACGGTCCAGCAAAATTCCTCGCGGACTTCCGCGGCTATCTCCAGACCGACGCCTATAGCTCGTACGAATCGGTCATTTTGGCATCGGGTGGTCGCATTGTGTCGGTAGGCTGCTGGGCGCATGCGCGACGCAAGTTCTTCGACGCCCGACTCAATCAGCCGCGTGAGGCGCATTATGTGCTGGGATTGATTGCGCAGTTATATGATATCGAGGACACGATCCGGCTCCTGGGCCCCGACGAGCGGAAAGCGGTCCGCCAGGAGAAGAGCGTGCCGGTGCTCGATCGCCTGGAGGCGTACTTGCGCGACCAAAAAGCCGTCGCGTTGCCCAAGAGCCAGTACGGGCAAGCGATCGCCTATGTTCTGAACCGCCCCGCCGAAATGCGGCGCTACACCGAAGACGGCCGGCTGGCGATTGACAATAACACGTCGGAGCGAACGCTGCGGATCTGCGCGATCGGCCGAAAAAACTGGATGTTCCTGGGGAGTGACCAAGGGGGCGAGACGGCGGCGATCTGTTATACGATCCTGGCCAACGCCAAGCGTTACCAGATTGAGCCATTTGCGTATGTGCGTGCTTTACTGGTCGCTCTGTCGTCGGAGCAGGTGGATCTGGAGTCGTTGCTTCCCGACGTCTGGATCGCGGCGCATCCTGAGCACGTCCTCCAGTACCGTCGCGACGAGGCCGAGGTTGCCGCCAATGCCCGGCGTCGCCGTCGTGCCTTGCGGCGTGAGAAGGCCAGAGATCCAACCCCGAGTCTCTGACGCCGAGGCACTGCTTGTGGTGCCCGGCGTCAGAGACGCCTCGTTGCCTGCGAATTGTTGATGGGGACAAAGCATCGCACTTGATCCGGCTCGGTCCGCCCAGCGCCGGCGGCTGTCGTTGTTTTCGGCGATGCCGCCGACAGTTCGCCTATGGACAAATGCGCGGCGCTAGCGTCAGCACAGGACCACAGGCAACGCCCGCCACAGCGTGGGACTGTCCGGAAAGCGGCTCGTCTGGCTGACGCCCGGCGTACGCCTCCGTTCGGAGCTGGATCGTCGCACGTGTGCTCCTCAGCCCAGGGGGCCGCGCGACCGCGCGGGTATGGTTCGGCCGAACGGATACAATGCGGCTAGGAGGACGCATGGGCGAGAAGAGGGATCACCCGGGCGAGAAAAGCATATGATAAAAAAAACCCGGACTTGCGTTGCAAAGAGAAGAGTGCGGCGGGATGGGCTCTGTGGGAACACAATGCCTTCTACTGTGCATGTCCGCGCGTGCCTTTTGTCCGCGCGTGCCTTTACGGATCACCAGAACAGGTGTCAATATTGCTCAATTCTCGATTTCGTTTTTCCTCTTGCAGTGCATGCTTTCATGCTTTTACAGTGCATGTCCAAGGGTGCTTCTTCCAAGGGTGCTTTGGGTTTATGCAGTGCATGTCCAAGGGTGCTTTGGGTTTTATGCGAAGACGAGAAGTCGGACCGAAGATCACTTCGTCCATTCGGCGCATTCGCAATCATCTCCGAAAATGTCCGGCGAGGATGCCCGAGGAAGTTGACTAACCTGTGTGAACGAATTGAGTCTCTGAGACAGAACACGATGGACACACCGAAACGGATCGGGTTCGTTTCGATACTGGTACAAGCATTCGATGTACGCCGACTGATTTCTCTGAGCGAGACGGAGTATGAACTGATGGCTTGAGAAAGTCGCTCGCATCAGAGCGAGCACGTTCGCATAGTCGCGGTACAACGTCGTGAAATGTGGAAGGGGCATGGCACGACCCTTGGGGTAAATCAGAACTTTTCTTCAATGAGCCACTTGGTTTCTCGGGGATCCCAGATCAACGCGTACGTCGTGACTTTGTGTAGCGGAGTGCCCGCTTCCGACTTGTATTCGACATCGATGTTGAAGCGATAGTCAGGTCCCGCATGAGCGATGTAACGCGCCTTTTGACCTACAACGCTCTTTATCTGATACCCTACTGGCGGTGCCCCCGAGTTTACGCGCGACTCCATTGTCGAGGCCTCCGACTTCTCCCCGGCCATCCATTTGTTGATTTCTGCCTGAAGCTTCTGATTTGCTGAGGATTCTGAGTCCGGGCTGCCACATCCCTGCAGCGACACGAGGAACAGAGTTGACACGTAGCAGAAGTTTCGGAGGGATTGAGTTGTCAGCGGACCTCTGTGATTGCTGGTCATACTTGCTTCCCTTACCTAACCTGAATAAACATGGAAAGGACATCTCTAATTATATCAATGAAGACAATTTAAATGCCTGATATGATCTTGTACCAAGTTGCTGTCCGATCCGCAATGATCTACTCGGTCTGTAACCCGGTTTCATGCATTGATGGCCGCTTGTTGCAAGCCGGATCGATTTCACGGTCCGTTTCACATAATATGCGCGAGCGTGGCACGCGCGGACAGGCGCAGTGCGCTTTCCTCAGCGCGCCTACCTGTTGGCACGCGCGGACAGGCGCAGTGCGCCTACCTGTCAGGGCACGCGGGAGGGCACGCGGGGACAGGCACTGCGAAGGCATGCTCGGCGGGCCGGTCCGCTGAGGTTGGTCGTTAGGCGGCAGGGACCATGGCCCGAGAAGTCCGCAGTAACCCTCGCTCTCCCTCGCCTTGGATCGCTCGAATCTTTCGAGTGACTTTCATCCTCGGCGTTTTGCTGGTGATCGCGAATATCATCGCCCACCAGTTGTGGCCCGCGAATCAGATCTACGCCCTGGCATGCCAACTCGGTGTCGCGTTATGCTTCGGGTCGTGCTTCTTGATCATTGCCTGGCGAACCTTGACCTATCGCTGCCCGGTTTGTCGCAAGCGGCTCTGGAAGGCGTCATACCGCGGCTCATTCGAGACTGGCGATGAGATACCGATCCACTACATCTGCCCGCGGTGCGAGATCGAGTGGGACACCGGCCGCTCGTGGAGTCCCCCTGGGTCGATTTGATCGAGGGGGTGCTCGTCGACGTCATAACGGCCGGGGCCGTGGTCGCGGGCGAAAGCCTTGGCGGCTTCGATGGAGGGAACAATCTAGAGTAAGGAGTTGCCCTGGCAGGCATTCAATCTGACGGGCAGCGTCAGTTTTGGTCGAATGCCGCGCCTGCTCCGCCTTGGTCACAAGGCGGAGCGGCAGCCGATTGGGGCGATCGTCGAGCGTGCTTTTTGCGCCGAAACCGGAATTTAGTGGCGCCACGGAAAGATTCTGGAACAACTTTTAAGTCACTGCTGGATCAGAGTTTCGAATCGGATCTCAGCCATAAAATGGCATAGGTGCAAATGTCAAATTTGGCAAGGTGCGTATATTCTAGGTAGAGCAAAGTAAAATGGGCAAAGAGAACGCGGTTTCCCGACGACGGTCTGTCGATCCCGCAGCTCCACTCATGACGACACCTTTAGCGGTGGTTCGTTCGGAGTCGGGGGAATCAACCTGACCGATCTTCGAATCGCTGACCGTTCGTAACCTTGTCGGCTCGCGTGGATAATCAGATTAGATGGCGCGCGCGGCGCCAAACGCTGACCTGATGCCATCGCGCCCTCACGCGCCAGTCTGCGAATAGTTGGACGACACATGATCAGGAGGCATGCCGCGGAGAGTGAGCTCGGCGTCGAGCGCCATCGGCCTCGAGAGGTCGCTCTTGGGCACATCACGCTCATCAAAAGACTTTGCAAGCCCTCGCCAAAAGTTGCCATCTGGTGCCATCTGCTGCCATTTGGGGCCGCGGAATCGTCAGAATCGTTGCAATCGATCCGATCTCTTTGCCTCTGGAGGGGCTTGCTGGCCAGCCTGAGCAGCGGGCTGAAAATCGAATCGTGAGCACGGCCATGAAAGAACGGCCATGAATCATTTCGTCATTCGGGACTCTAGCTCAATCGCTCTCACGCTCGAATTGTTTTATCCGGGTCATACTCGGGCCGGCAGGTCTTGTGTGCCTTGGGATCATCTTTCCTTGAAACGGCGAAGAAGCGAGCGAGCACTGACGGCCCCCAAGACAAGACTCGCCGGCCGAATGTGTCATCGGCTACGCGTGAAATGCGGGAATCGCCGCGGCACACGGAAGCGCTTCTTCACGGAACGCCTGCGACTCGGTACACTGGTGCGTTCTTCCCTTAACGGTCGTCGCACCGCGAGCGAGGGATCGCCGCCGATCCGGTTGGCTACGCGAGGCGCCACGGGGCGGGCGGCCGAGACGAAGGACACTCAGAGGTTTGCGATGATCATTGTCTTGAAGCCGCACGCTACATCCGCCGTGCTGGAACACGTACTCGAGCGGATCACCGCGCTGGGATTCACGCCCCACCTGAGTGAAGGCGTCTCGCGCACGATCATCGGTGTGATCGGCGACGAGGCCAAGCTTCAGGTTGAGCCGTTGCAGGCGATCCCCGGCGTGGAGCAAGTCGTGCCGATCCTCAAGCCCTTCAAGCTGGCCAGCCGCGAATTTCATCCCGAGGGATCCGTTTTCGAGATCAAGGGCGTCAAGATCGGTGGCGGCAACCTGGCCGTCATCGCCGGTCCGTGCGCCATTGAGAGCGAGGCGATCCTGTTCGAGATCGCCGAGCGGGTGCGCGACGCCGGTGCTAACATCTTGCGCGGCGGGGCTTTCAAGCCGCGAACGAGTCCTTACAGCTTTCAGGGACTGGGGCGTGACGGACTCAAGATGCTGCAGGCCGCGGGCGAGCGGTTCAATATGCCCGTCGTGACTGAAGTGATGGACCCGCGGCAGGTTGAGATGGTCGAGCCCTACACCGATATCTTCCAGATCGGTGCCCGCAACATGCAGAATTTCGACTTGCTCAAGGAGTGCGGGCGAACGCGGATACCCATCTTGCTCAAACGCGGGATGAGCGCCTCGGTCAAAGACCTCTTGATGTCGGCCGAATATGTGCTGGCCGAGGGGAACCGCCAGGTCATCCTGTGTGAGCGCGGGATCCGCACGTTTGAGGATTCGACGCGCAACACCTTGGACCTCTCGATCGTTCCTAACATTCAGGGGCAGAGCCACTTACCGATCATCGTCGACCCCAGCCACGCGACCGGCCGGCCCGACTTGATTCCGTCGATGGCGCGGGCGGCGATCGCCTCGGGGGCTGACGGCATTCATATCGAAGTCCATTCGTGCCCCGAACGGGCTCTTTCGGATGGCCCGCAGGCCCTGGTTCCCGATCAGTTCGACCGGCTCATGGGCGATATCCGTAAGCTGGCCGACCTGCTGGGGAAAACGATCGACGTCTGTAAAGGGGAGTCGGTGACATGCGCGCCCTGCTGATTGCCGGAAACTGGAAGATGAACCCGGCAAAGGCTGCCGAGGCTGTTGCTCTGGCCGAGCCCGTGAAGAGCGGCGTCGGCCAGCAGACGACCGTCCGCGTCGTCTTGTGCCCGCCGGCCGTTTTTCTCAGTCAGGTCGATTCCGTGCTCGCGGGCTCGCCGATCGGGCTGGGAGCCCAGAACATGCACTGGGAAAGCGGCGGAGCCTACACGGGCGAGCTATCGGGCGCGATGCTCGTCGACGCCGGGTGCACGCACGTGATTCTCGGGCATTCCGAGCGCCGCCACGGCATGGGCGAGACTGATGCTCACGTGAACCTCAAGTTGAAAGCCGCGCTCGCGGCCGGCCTGATCCCGATCGTCTGCGTCGGCGAGACCAAGGACGAGCGCCTGGCCGAGCAGACCGAGCAGGTTTTGCTCACGCAACTGAGCGGCTCGCTCGCGGGACTGACGCCCGAGCAGATGGGAGGCACGGTGCTGGCCTACGAGCCGGTCTGGGCGATTGGCACCGGACTCACGGCGACCCCCGAACAGGCCCAGGCCAGCCACCTGTTCATTCGCGGCTGGCTGACCGAACAGTTCGGCCAAGCGACCGCCGCGCGCGTCATTGTCCAGTACGGAGGAAGCGTGAAGCCCGACAATGCCGCCGAGCTGCTCGGCATGTCCCGACATCGATGGTGCGCTTGGTGGGGGGCGCGAGTCTCAAGGCGGCCGACTTCCTGGCCATCATCCGAGCCGGGCTCGACGTGATCCCGCGAAGACCGCTTGACCAAGAAAGCGAAGGACTCGATCCAATGCAGTTCATCGACATCATCCTGGGCATCCTCAACGTCATCATCGTCATGTTGACGCTCTTCCTGATCGGAATCATTCTGATCCAGCGCGGCAAGGGGGGCGGGCTCGCCGGCGCGTTTGGCGGCATGGGAGGTTCCAGTGCTTTCGGCACCAAGACCGGCGACGTCTTCACCAAGATCACCGTCGGCGTCGCCATCGCGTGGATCTTGCTCTCGATGTTCATGGTCATCCTCACCAACCGGCGCAACGTGTCAGCCTGGGGGAACGACGCTCCGACCTCGTTGACCAAGGAGCTCGATTCGGCATCGAAGAAACTGAAGACAAAAGATAAGTCGAGTGCCTCTTCCGATGCCGTCTTACCCGGGAAGACGCCGACCGCGGTCGAATCAGAAAGCCCGATTAACATCCCGGCGATCCCCGAAAGCGTGCCCGCACCAGCGCAGAGCGCGGCCCCAGTGCCTGCACAGAACTCGACCCCCGCACCCGCTGGGGCTCCGGCACCCGCCCCGAAGTAACCTGGGCGGCCGGTGTCGTTTTCCCAATTTCATGCGGTCGGTCGGTTGGTCGAGAACCGCCGACCCGCAATGGCGCGTTGTGAGACCTGATCGCGTCGGTCGCACGTGCCGTGAACTCAAGCGAGGTCGCGTTGTTGCTGAGCATGACAGGATATGGAGAGGCCCGGCGGCAGACCCCGCAGGCGACGATCGTGGTTGAAATGCGCACTGTCAATAATCGCCATTTCAAACTGGCCGCCCGCGTGCCCGACGCGTTTGCCGCGTTCGAGCCTCAGCTCGAGCGCGTCGTGCGCGAGCGAGTGAAACGCGGAACGGTGCAACTGAACCTTCGCGTCGATCGACCCCGGCGGAGTGACGATTACCGCATCAACCTGATTGCGCTTTGCAGTTATCGCGACCAGTTGAAACAGGTGAGCGATTTTCACGAAGGTGCGATCGACCCCGGTTACTTGCTCGCGCTGCCGGGCGTCGTGGAAGACTTTCGATCGGGCGACCAGGAGCCCGAGGGAGACTGGACGGCGATCCTCGAGGTCGTCGATGAGGGCCTGACGAAACTCCAGAGCGCGCGCGCCGTTGAAGGCCGCGTGATGGCCGACGAGCTCGCGGCCCTGGCGCGGACGGCCGGCGAGCATCTTGGCCGGATCGCCGAGCGCGGACCCCACGTGATCATGAACCATCAAAAGCGTTTGCGGGAACGTGTCACCGCGCTTTTGCGGGACCATGACGTGACTGTCGAGCCCAAGGACCTGGTGCGAGAAGTGGCCATCCTGGCCGATCGGAGCGACATCAGCGAGGAAATCGTCCGTTTCCGCGCCCACCTGGTGCAATTCATCGCGACCATTGACGAGCCGGAAAGCGCGGGGCGGAAACTCGAGTTCGTCAGTCAGGAGATGGGCCGCGAGATCAACACGATCGGGTCAAAGGCGGGCGACGTCTCGATCAGCCAGTCGGTGGTCGAGATCAAGTCGCTGCTGGAAAAGATTCGCGAGCTGGTTCAAAATGTTGAGTGAAGGGGACGAATGGCAAAGGCTGCCGGGCCGACTGATCGTGATATCCGGCCCTTCGGGCTCGGGTAAGAGCACGCTCGTACGCCGGCTGCTTGCGCGAACCGACTTGCGACTGAAGGTTTCGATCTCGGCAACAACACGCGCGCCGCGGCCGCTCGAGCAGCCGGGCAAGGATTATTTTTTTCTCACGCGGGACCAGTTTGAACAGTTCAGCGGCGGCTTCCTCGAGACGGCAATCGTGCATGGGCATACCTATGGAACGCCCGCCGAGCCGGTTCGACAAGCATTGAGCGACGGCTTTTGCGTGTTTCTCACGATCGACGTGCAGGGGGGATTTCAGGTCCGCGAGAAGGTGCCGGCGGCCCTGCTCATCTTCGTCGATCCTCCGACTCCCGAGACTCTCGAAAAGCGGTTGCGGGCGCGCGGCACCGATAGCGAGGCGGCCATCCAGCGCAGGCTGGCCGACGCGAAGCGCGAAATGGATCTCTCAGTGGGTTATGATGTTCACGTGATCAACGACGAGCTCGACCAGGCGGTGGAAACGCTCGCCGCGATCCTCAGGCAAAACGGCTGCGGAGCCAGCCAGGAGTTATCATGATCGATGAGCTGAAGGAAGAAGAAATTGTCAACAAGGTCGGGGGACGCTTCAAACTCTCCACCTTGATTCAAAAACGAATGATCGCGCTGAACCAGGGGGCACGCGCCCTGGTCGAGGCGCGCGGCATCGACAAGATGTCGATCGTGATCCAGGAGATCATGCAAGAAAAAATCTTCCTCGATATGTCTGGTAAGCTGCGGACCGTCGAGCCGACCGAAGAGCTCGAAACCAACGGCGAAACCGTCGATCTTACCCAACCGGGAGATTGACTAGAGCCGCTCGAAGTCGTTTGATTCTGGTGTTTCAATTCGCAAGGCCCCCGGACTGCTGGCCGATCAAAGGGTGGTGGAGCGTCGTTCCCGACCCGATCAAAGGGCGGGGATCGAATCGCGCGGACACCGGTGACGTCAGTGCTCCGAGGGGGTTTCATGTCCGTACGCCAGCGAGTGTTGCACGCCACGCCGCTGATCGCGTTCGCCCTGGCGATCGTCTTTCTCGGTCTCAGCCTTGCCGGATACGACCCGGCCGATCCTCCTGGACACGGCGCCGTACCCGTCAATCAGCCGCCGTCCAACCCGTGCGGTCCCGTCGGCGCCTTGATTCGCGCACTCGCTCTTCATCACGCTCGGCTGGTCGTCATGGGTGCTCTTGCTGGGGCTGGCGGTCGTCAATCTTCTCGTGACGGCGCGCCGCACCGTTCCCGACAAGGTCGGGCCCGCCGTGGGCTTCTCGCTGGTCTTGATCGTGATTTCCGGCCTGGTCTTCAAGGTCGCCCCGACCCTCAAACCGAGCCCGGCCGTCGGTAGCGGCGGCTACATCGGTGCTCTCGTGGCGATCTTTCTCGAGGTCCATTTCGGACCGGTCGGAATGCGGCTGATCCTCGCGGCCGTCGGGCTCTTCGGACTGGCGCTTTGCCATGACGTGCTGTTGCTCTGGCCGATCCAGGAAATTAGAACCTGGCTTCGCACACGCTACCCGCGGCACGCGGAGGTCGCATCGCCGATGCACAACCTGGCTGGTCAGGGTCTCGCGACGCGCGGCGATGTCTGGGAGAACCCGGGCACCATCCCGACGACCGCCATCGCGCAATCGGTATCCGTCCATCCGCCGATACCCATGCTGAACGCGGCCGTCGGTACCCGGCCAGCGCCGTTTCCGGCCGCCGCCATCACCCATCAGCGGCCCGCCTCATCCGGGGAGCGGCTCCCGCACTCGCTCCGTTTCCGGAGGGGACGCCGTTCCAGTTGCCGCCGATGGAGATGCTCGAGCCGCCGACCTCTTTTCCGGTTCAGGAGCACGAGGCCAAGGTGCATGCGCGTGCCATGCTTCTGGAGCGGACCCTGCTCGATTTCGGTTACCAGGTGCGCGTCGTTCAGATCGACACCGGGCCGGTTATTACCCAGTTCGAGATCGAGCTCGAGGCCGGTCTGAGGGTCTCGCGAATCATGAGCCTGGCCGACGATCTGGCGATCGCCCTGGCGGTTCCGAGCGTCCGCATCGTCGCCCCGATCCCCGGCAAGACGACGGTGGGGATCGAGGTTCCCAACGATCACCGCGGCGTCGTGCGCCTCGGCGACGTGATCACGGGCGTCGGCGGTCGCATGCAAAAGTGCCGGATCCCGCTGTTCCTCGGCAAGGACGTGAAGGGACAGCCGATGGTCTTCGACCTGGCCGAGATGCCCCACCTGCTGATGGCCGGCCGCACCGGCACGGGCAAATCGGTCTGCCTGAACGCCATGATCCTCTCAATCTTGATGACGAAAACCCCTCAAGAAGTGAAGATGATTTTAATCGACCCGAAGAAGGTCGAGCTTTCGCAGTACAAACGAATTCCGCACCTGATGCACCCCGTCGTCACGGACATGAAAAAGGCCGAATCGATCCTTTCATGGGCGTGCGACAAGATGGAAGAGCGCTATGAGTATCTCCGGCGAGCCGAGGTGCGGAACATCGATACCTACAACAAGCTCGGTGCCGAGGAGATCTACACCCGGCTGCAGCCCGAGGATGACGAAGAGCGAAAGCGGATTCCGACCTACATGCCGTACATCGTGATCATCATCGACGAGCTCGCCGAGGTGATGATCACGGCCGAAAAGGAGGTCGAGCAACACATCGTCCGGCTCGCCCAGCTTGCCAGGGCCGTCGGCATGCACTTGATCCTCGCGACCCAGAAGCCGGTCGTCGACGTCGTCACTGGCTTGATCAAGGGCAACATGCCCGCGCGCATCGCCTTTCAGGTCACCAACCGCAGCGATTCCCGGGTCGTGCTCGACGAGCTGGGCGCCGAGCGGCTGCTGGGCAACGGCGATATGCTTTTCCTCATTCCAGGAACGTCGCACATTCTGCGGGCACAGGGAACGTACGTCAACGACGCCGAGATCAACCGGGTGCGGCAGTATCTCGAGCGCTATCCGGTCGAGTTCAGCCGCGAGATCATGCAGCTTCAGGTCGGCGGTGCTCCGGGCGGCAAGGACCGGGGCGCGGCGCTCAAGGAACGCGACGAGCTTTACGAGCCCGCGATCGAAGTCGTGATTCGCGAGGGCCGCGGCTCATGCTCGCTCCTCCAGCGCGCGCTGGGAATCGGCTACGGCCGCGCGGCACGGCTGATCGACTTCATGGCCGAAGACGCCATTGTCGGCGAATACAAGAGCGGATCAGCCCGCGAGGTCCTCTACACATGGGAGGAATGGGAAACTCTGAAACGCGGTGGAGACGCCAAGGAAGCAGGCTCCGACGCCGCTTGAGCGTGACGCCGCACGCGTTCAAAGGTCTTCGGGACTTGACCTTGCTACCTGACCTGCCCTCCTTGGTACGCACGACCTGGCCGGCCGGCGCCTGTCGCGGCCGGTCACGCTCGCCGATTCACCTCCTTGGGTCAATATGGCACGGGAAATGCCATTTAAGTCATTGGCGACACCGGCATCTCCGCGGGCCATCTCACATCGGCGCTCGAATCGCGATGCAGAAAGCATACGGGTGCTCCCGCGCGGCTAGGCCTGACCTTGTTAAACAGCGGGAGCGACGGCCGATGAACGACACTCAGAATCAGAGTCGATTTCTCGCCATTTGTCCCAAATGTTCGGCCCACTTGAAGATCAAGCAACAAAAGCTCGGCAAGAAGGTCGCGTGCCCGCGCTGTCAACATGCGTTCGTCGCGAGCGCGACGATCGAGCCTTCGGGCACCACGGACCTCAAACGGAACGGCAATCACCGCGCACCGGCCGTTGAATCTGAAGAGCGAATCGATGCGAGGTGCCCCGCCTGCCATTGCGTTCTGAATGTGCGAAAGTCGTTCGTCGGGCATCAAGTCCGTTGCAGGTTCTGTGACGAGGTTTTTCGGGTCGATGCGTCCGACGACAGCGTGGCACACCCCGAAAACGCAGCCAGTCGAACCGAGCCGGAGCGGCTCGACGTCGAAGACGAACGAGAGCGGCTGTTCATCGCTGACCACTTACTCGTCGCGGATTGCGGCGGCCCAAAAAGTGATGAACTCGAGGTCCGCAACGGTCAGCCGAACGCCTCCGGGCCGTTCGAACAAGCCTCGAGATCGTGGGAAACCGCGGCTGCCGACGACCCGGCCGAGCAAATGACGAAAGACCAGCCGCCAAACGATGAGATTAGGCTGCTCGCCGAGCGAAATGCGACCCAGGGCGTCGGGCAGGTCGAGGCCGAACATTTGCGCGCCGAAGTCAAAGCCGTCGCGGTCCGGCTCGAGGCCGAGCGCCGAGAGTTCCAGACCGAACTGAGACGCTGTCAGGACCAGTTTGCCGACCTCCAACGCGAACACGAGCGCTTGCAAGAAGAGCACGGGCGCCTGCGGGAAGCCTATGCTTTCGTCCGGGGCGGTTCGTCGTTGTCTGATCCGCAAGACAGCCCGACGGCCAAATTCATACAGGCCGAGCCGGCGCGGGCGGGCCAAGACGAAATGGTGTTGCCAGTGGAAATGGACACCGCCGAAGCCAGTGGCGAAGCCCTTCCCACTCTGGACGAGCGTCGCAAGGCGGACGAGCGCCAGGAAGAGCTCGTCGGGCTCCACGCACAGGTCGCCGATCTGCGAAACCAGCTTGCCGATTCCGAACAGCGCGGTCGCGAAATGGCCGCCGTGCTGGGCGCGATGGGAATTTGGCCCCGGCCCAATCGCGGTTGAACCCGCGCAAGAAACCACGATATTTTGGCTCCGCCGCTGCCGGGCCGGGTCCGCGGGCACGACCTCCAGGCGAGCGAACCGAGGATCGCAAGCGCGGTCGTTCCGATCAGCGGCGGCGGGCGTGGCGGATTCGCTTTGGCTCGATCACCTTCGTCGCCAGCCCCAGTTTTTCGAGCGCGAAGATGACGCAGTACGTCAGGTCGAATTCCCACCAGCGTACCCACACGGACGCGGCAGCCGGGTCGTGATGGTGGTTATTGTGCCAGCCTTCGCCGAGCGCAACCAATCCCACGAACCAGTTATTCTTGCTGCTCTCGCTCGTCTCGTAGTTGCGGTAACCGAAGAGATGGGTGAGCGAGTTCACGGACCACGTTACGTGCCAGCCAAGCACGGTGCGCACCAGGCCGCCCCAGATGAACAAGCTCGCGCTGAACTGGAGCGCACCCATGAGAGTGCCGGTGGTCAGCCAGCCGGCGATGGCGCCGATGACGGAATAGGTGAGAAGATGGGCGAGATAGATCATCGGTCCGACGAACGACTTTTCCATCTTCATGTAGAAGGGATCTTCAAGAATGTCGTGGCGCATATTTCTGCATCGCGCCGATTGTGCGCGTCGCCGAGTTGTGATAGAACAACCACTCGAAATGCGACCAGAAGAAATTAACGAGCGGGCTATGGGGATCGGGTTGCTCGTCCGAAAACGCATGATGCATCCGGTGCACGGTGACCCATTTCGCCGGCGTGTCTTGAAGCGAGCACTGGGCGAACAGGGCGAATCCGTGTTCCAGCCATTTGGGAACCACGAGGCTGCGGTGTGCCAGCAGCCGGTGATACCCGAGCGTGATTCCGATCCCGTAGAATGGCACGCCGGCAATCGCCAGGAACAAACCCGTCCAGCTAAAAGCCCAGGGGATGAAAGCCGAGAGCGCGGCAATGTGAATGGTGACGACCGTGATCACGTAGAGCCAGATTTTGCGGTCCGAACGGACCGTGGCCGGGACAGCCAGGCGAACCGCCCCGCTCGGCGCGGAACTTGTCTTCGGGGTGGCCACCGGTTCCAGAAGGGCCGTCGGCGCGGAGCCGCGGTCGCTCATAGTCTCTAATCTCCCACCAGCGTTTTAACAGCTTCGCCAGCGGCTGCGGCCAGGGGTCGAGCCGGTGCGCGCGGGACACGATTTGTCGTGTCGGCCCGTAACCTTCCGTCGTGTTATCGGTCACGGCACTCCGGGACACGACGAAAATGAGAATCAATTTTCTCACTTTATCTTGCACTCATGCGGCGAGTACGGCAAGAATCCACTTCTGAATTTTGAAGATTCCGATTACAAATCTTGCTCTGGCGCTGAACGCGTGAGTTTCGAGCCATTCTCTCAATAAAACCCGATCGCGATCACGACACAGCTACACATCAGCAATGCCAGCGAAATTTCCAGTCGTGAGATGGAGAACGATCCCGAAGCCAAGCCCGACCGCAACCGATAGACCAAGCGTGCGCGATCGCTTGCGCACGACGTCTCACTCGCTTCTCATCTTTGAGTGTGCATCACCGACGAATTCGAGCCAGAACATCGAGCTCGACTTTTCGCCGGCCTGGCGCTGTTGACCCATGCTCGGTCATAGCACGGTGAAGAGCACCAGCCGCGCCGCCTGAATGACTCGTGCCCGCTCGTCGGGATTGATCGTGCCGCGTGCGACAACGCCGTCCAGCATCGCAAGGGTGTTATTGATAAGGTAGAGCTGTGGGGCACCGATCTTGAGCTCGTCCGCATGCTTCACAAACAGTGCGAGCACGGCGCGAATGGTCTCGGCCTCGGCAAACGGATTATCCGCGAGATTTTGCCAGCGCGGCGCGGTCGGAGCCTCGATCGCCTGAAGCACGACCTCAAAGATCATCCGGCTGATGGCTGTCAGCTTGGGATAATCGAGTGTCTCGGCGACATCCGAAGGTCGGTGATAGTGTGGATTCTCGCCCGTTGTGAAGAAAAGAAAAGGGATGCCTTTGGTCCGAAACGGTCCGTAGTCGCTACGATTGAGGACGAGCAAGTCAGCGCCGAGGAGACCAATTTTCAGAGGCTGCCGCTTCCCGGCGGCAACAACCCACGGCCGCACCGCGGGCGCGTTTTCCGTCCCCATGACGAAGACGTACGAGCCCCCTATCCCGGCGATCGAGCGGGCGATCATGTCGGCCGTCACGAACAGCGCGATCCGCTCCAGGGGAACCGGCGGATGAGCAATGAAGTAGCGCGAGCCAAACAAGCCGACTTCCTCGAGGTCGAAGCCGACGAACATGATACTCCGCCTTGGTTTCTGCTCGCCTCGAGCGACACATCGCGCCACCTCGAGCATCATGGCGACGCCCGACGCGTTGTCGTCGGCTCCCGGATAGAGGACGCCCCGTCGCACGCCCAGATGATCGAAATGCGCCGCGACGATGATCCATTCGTCCCGAAGCCTGGCGTCTGAACCGCGTAACAAGGCGCCCACGTTCCGGCCCTGAATGGTGCCAGGGTCCTTACCGGGAATCGTCTGGATAAATTTGCCACCGAAAAGGGGGGCGAGCTCGAGCTCGCGAAATTGAGCGGTGAGAAACTCGACCGATTTTTGCGCGGCGGCGCCGCTACGGCCGCCGAAATCGGGCGACGCGAGCCGTTCGACGATGCCGCGCAACCGTGCCGCATCCGGCTGGGTCGGTGGCTGCGCCGCGGCATCCCGCCACGACCCGGCCATGAGCACGACAAGACCCGCGTGCAAGGCACGGCACGCCAGGTCGATCCAGCCGGTTCGCAAGGCGGATCGCGTGGACGTTGCAACCGGCCGCTCTTCGCGGATCCGTGAATCTCTCATAACTCGCCCCTGAAAGACCCAAAAAAATCCCGATTTCGCCCCGGGCCGTCGTTCCGCATGGCATAGTAACCGTGGTTTGGGAAAACGTTCCCTACACGGAGGTGTATTTTGACGCGCTTCTCATGGCTCAAAGTAACGACGCTGGCCCTCGCGTTCTTGGCGTGCGGCGGGGTTCAGTCAGCGAAGGCCCAGGATTGGACCGACTACCTGCACTGGCCGTATGTTCCGCCTCAAGTTCCCGGAAACGGATTTGAGTATAACGGACTCTATGACGGCTGGTATCGCTATCCACGCGAACAGCGAATCGTGCCCCAGATTCAGGGTCCATACTACCGCAACGAGTATGGCGGCTATCGCGTCTTCGGATTTTTCCGCCACCCGCATGGCTGGCACGAGTGGGACAAGAAGAAGTTCTACACCGGCTATCATCACGTTCTGGACGTGTTTTGACCCATTGATCCAGACCGCGGCGCAGCTTCCGGCTTCGGCCGAGATTCGTTCCGGCGAAGTACCGTGGCACCGCCGCGTCCGGTCCTGGGCGTCCTTTCAATACGAGGGCGTCCAGGACCGTTTCATTTTCCGACTGACCAGAGCCAGAACCAGAGCCGAAGACGGAACGTTTCAACGGCCAAGCTCGCAGGCGATCTGAAAATACGCTTCAGCGGCCAGGCGGACCTGATCGAGCTCGATCCACTCGTCTTTCGTGTGTGCCTGGGCGATGTCGCCGGGCCCGAAAACGACGCACGGAATGCCCGCGGCCGAGAGTGGTCCGGCATCGGTTCCAAACGGAACGCCCCGCACCAGCGGCCGACGCCCGGTGGCGCGCTCAATCGCGTGCGAGAGCGGTCCGATCCACTCGCCGGCCCCCGCCGCGAGTGCCGGCATATGAACCCAGGGATCACTCATTTCGACTTCGCCATCGCCATCGAAGAGCGCGCGGCAGCGTTCGCGCACGGTCTCCATGGCGAGCGCACCATCCTCGCCGGGGATCAGCCTGCGATCGACCTCGATCGCACACCAGTCAGGAACCACGTTCACGCTCTGGCCCCCTTCGATCCGGCCGACCGAGAGCGTGGGCGGGCCGAGGATCGGGTCGGGCTCCGACGCGGCCAGCGTGGCGGCGTATTGTTCGAGTACGCCGAGCACCTTGCCCATCTTGTAGATGGCATTGTCGCCGAGATGGGGCGTCGAGCTGTGGCACGCCACGCCTTTGGTGCGCATCGTCCAGCGCAGGGCACCCTTGTGAGATTGGACGATGTCGAGAAGGGTCGGCTCCGCGACGATCGCCAGATCGGCGCCATGCTTCATCTCGGCGAGCCGCGATGAGCCGATATGAGTAAATTCCTCGTCAACCGTGCATGCCAGCAAGACCGACGCACCGCCGGCGGGCCGCTCGCGCGCAAGCCGCGCGAAAGCCACAAGCATGGCGGCCAACGACCCCTTGACGTCGCACGAGCCACGGCCCGAAAGCCGCCCGCCGTTGATTTGCGGGCGAAATGGCGGGATCGTCATGCCGTCGGCTGGCACCGTATCTTGATGAACGTCAAAGAGAATCAAGCGGCGCGACTGCGGCGCATCGTACCAGGCCAAAAGGTTATCGCGCCCCGCCGCGACGGGCTGCCGCTCGAACCGGACGTTCAATTCTCGAAACCACGACTCGAGGAAATTCCCAAGCCTTGTCTCGAAGTAATCGGGGCCGGAAAGGCGACGGCCCATCGGGTTCACACTGGGGATCGACACCAAATCAACGAGGAGCCGGGTGACGTCATCCACGGCGCGGCTCCTGGCTGGCACGCCGGCTCATTTCACACGCTCGAGGTATTCACCGGTTCGCGTGTCGATACGGATCTTCTCGCCCGGCTTGATGAACGGCGGAACTTGAACCTTCAAACGCGTTTCCAGCGTCGCCTCTTTATACTGGTTTGTCGCCGTCGCACCCGCCAGGGCCGGCGGCGTGTCGGTGACGGTCAGCTCGACGAAATCGGGAACCTCGATCGAGACCGGCTTGTCATTGATGTACTTCACCATGACACGCGCATTGGGAAGCAGGTAATCCATCGCGGTGCCGATGATCTCGGGCGAGAAGCCAAGCTGGTCGTAGGTTTCCGTATCCATGAACACGTGCTCGTCGCCCGACGAATAAAGGTACTCATATTCCTTGGTTTCAACGTACGGCACTTCGATCTGGTCGACGGAGCGGAGGCGTTTTTCGATCAAGGCGTTATTGTTCATGTTCCGCAGCTTGGTCTGGACCATGGCCCGCAAGTTGCCTGGCGTATGATGGGCGAAGTCAACGACGACATAGTTGATCCCTTCCATGGTGATCACCATACCCCGGCGGATATCGGTCGCTTTAAGCATCATGGCGTTTCACGATTCTCCTCTGGCTGTTCTCAAAAAGACGAGAGCGCGCGGGCCCTCCTGACTGGTTCAAATGTAAGGTCAGCGACCGACTTTGGCTAGTCCATTGGCGTGGCCGCAAGACTGATCATCGGCGTGCGATCAGGGCGCGCGGGGCACTCTCGCCCCCACCGAGGGGCCTCCCAGACGCACGGTTTGCGGCGAGCGAGCTGGCAAACCGTGCGGCTCGGCATTCCGGGGGCGCCCGTTGATCAGGGGTTTGTCTTGAAATTGGCGATCGTCACGTCGCGGGCGTATTCGAGCTTGAACTGGTAGGCAATCGCCACTGCTTTTTCGCCCGTCGCGCCCGGCTTGACGGCAATATCCCAGCGGAGCAAATTGGCCGGGCGCTCCTGGCGCAAGTAGGCCGCATCGGTGCTCAGCCTGGGCGATTGCTCGTTGAGGCTCACGGCGACGGCCTCGGCTTCGGCCCGCGGCAGCCGATCCCACACGCGAACCTGCACTTCCTCGGTCTTGTAGCTGCTGACCGTGATCCGGTACTCGTAGTTCAGCACCTGATTACCCCCCTGCACCGTCCGCGATTTCTTGACGAGCGTGCGATTGACCTGAAGCTGAGGGTCCACGCCAAAGCCCACCGTGTATCGCTCGCCGATGGCGATCAAGGGCAGGTTCATTCGTCCCACGAAATCGCTGGCGACGTACATGGTGGCCTCGCCCGGAAGGAGTACGTAATTGCTCTTGTTCACCAGGTCAGCCAGGCGGTAGACGTGCGTCGTCAACACAGGAACGGCCTTGTAATAATATTCCGGCGCGGTCTCGAGGCGCGCCACCTCGATGAGCTGCTGATCGTTGCGCGAGGGGACCGTCAGGTGCGACCGGAGGTGATATGTCACGCTTGGCCCCTCGTGTGTCGCGGTCGAGGCCGGCGCTGCCTGGGTCTGCTTGGCGTCGGCGGCCTCGGCGTCGTCTTTCTGGGCGAGAAGGTCTTCGGCTTGCTCGATGGCCGCCGCTTCGTTGATGAACGCCTTGCCCGCCTCCGCACGATTGCCGATCATTTCCGATTGAGCTTTCTTACGGAGCGCCTGCGACTGATCGCGGAACATCTGGCTTCGCGCTACGCCACCCATACCACCGCCCATACCACCAGCCCCTGCCATGCCCCACATCATCTGTGCGCCCTGTCCCTGCTGAGCCGGCGCGTTTTGACCGGCCGTTGCCCCTCGTCTGCCGACCACGCTGATATCAAGCGCCAGCAATTCAGGGGGCGTGGCGTTGAGTTGCGGCTGGGCCGTCGACAGAGTCATATCGACGGCCGTCCAGTCTTCACCGGTCTGTTGCTCGACGGCCGCGAGGTATTCAAGCTGAACGGGGTCTTTCTCGGCCCCCGCGCGAAATCGGTACTGTGGTTTCCACGTCGCGGAGGTCACCAGGTAATTGAGCCGTACCGTCCCGGGCTGCTCGCCCTTATCAACCACGATCACCGCATCGCGCTCGGTGCGGGTCGATCCGGAAGTCAGCTCGGCCAGTTCGCGTGTTGCAAACTCGGTCGCGGCGGTGTTGGACTGGATTTTTTGCTGGAGGGCCACCTGGGCCTCGGACTTTTCGGTGCGAGTCGCCATCACGTACTTGGCCAGTGCGAGAGTCGCCTCGCTATTGAGCAGGCCCTTCTCAGCGAGATTCTGCATGGTCGCGCCGGTGAAATTTTCGAGCTTGGCGAGCAGTTGAAGGTTCTGCTCAATGACCTGAACCTGTTTTTGAAGTCGCTCGGCCTCCTGCGCGAGGTTATGAATTTGGGTTTCCTTGGCGCGGACCTCCTTTCGAGTATCTTCCTTGACGGCCCTTGTGCGAAAACGGGTGCTCAAAACGCGCAGGCCGTCGCCGCCTTCAGCGTACAGCGAGCTGTCGACCGTCATCGGCGGCAGCGGGTTGACAACGATCTCGACGAGCCCTTTGCCCGCACCGACGCTGACTTCCCGGGTCACCAGAGCATTCCCCTGGTAGACCGTCACCGCGGTGACCCGGCTCGGAGCCGCCTTCGCCGCCGCGGTTTCCGGCGCCGCCGCGGCCCCCGGCACGGCCGTAGCCGGTGGTTCTTGCTGGCCGGCCGCACCCGGCGCGGGGGAATCGGCCCATACCGGGGCACAAGCGGAGAAAAGGATCGCGGCGAGCCATCGACAAGACGTGTGCATTTTTAACTCCTTGAGAGGTCCAGGACAAACCAAGGCTGCCCGGCGTACGTTGGAACGCCGCCCCTGCATCCTTAGACGCACGAGCCGCCAAATTCTTTAGAAAAAACGCGCGTTTCGACGATGCCCATGGCCGACGGGCCGGTTGCGACCGCTCGGGTCGACCCGCCGACCACCGCTTGATGAGGTTGCGCCAAGCGCGTTCGTGCGCGACCGGCGATCCTGGCGTGGGATGCCTCGCCTTCGTGTTGCCATGGATGTGGCGCCCGGTTTTCGTTACAAAGAGGTCCGATGTCGCGCGCGACCTCAAACGCGGACGCGGCGGTCTACGCGATCTGGCACGTTTCCAGAAAAAGGGCTTTATTCGAGAGGCTGCGTGTGATCGGTGCAATCACCCTCTTCACGGTCCTGCTGATCGCCGCGCCGCCCCCCGCGGCGACGCCGGCGATCGACCCCGGTGAATTCGAGGCCAATTTCAACGACGCCCTGGCCGGCAACGCCACGATCACGCCGGAGATCGAACGGGCCGCTCGCCAGTTCCGGTATGTGTTCGTTGGCGGTTTCATGAATGAAGGCATGTCCGAATATTTTGTTCAGAACGCGCGGGAGCTTCGCGCGAAAGGAATCCCTCGAAAAGCCATCCATTTCGTGTTCCCGAGCTCGGGCGAGACGATCACCGGCAATGCGGATTTCGTTCGAAAGACCTTCGAGGAGATGGCGGCACTGGGGCCGGAGAGACTGGTCATCATCGCGCACAGCCGAGGGGCCTGCGACACGCTCTACTTCGCGCTTCAACATCCTCAATTCGTGAACAAGCACATCGAGGCCATGTTCCTCTTGCAGGGTCCCTTCGGCGGCTGCGGGATCGTCGATTACCTCACGGGTGAAGGCCCCCCCATCGATGACAAGATGCCGATTCGAGACCGCTTGATTGCCCAGGGACTTGGCCGGCTCGAGGAAGCGCAGGCTTCAGCGCGGCCTCCATGCGGGCTTGCCGTCGCTGGCCACACGCGCATTGCGCGAGTTCTGGAAAACGACGCTCGAGACGAATCGGGCGGCCGCGGCCGTTGTCGGCCCGAAGACGTTCTACATCACCACGCAAACCAATCCCGCGCAGGTTCGCGTGTTCTTTCGCGCCACGTCCAGCTACGTCAGCGCCCATTTCGGCCCCAACGATGGCTTTATCGCCACCGAGGATCAATCGGTTGCCGGCTTCGGGACGGTCGTAGCCGTCATTGACGCCGCACACACCGACCTGACCCACAGTTTCCCTTCGGCGTTGCCAAAGCGGCGACTTCGCAAGGCACTGATCGATGCCATCGTCATGGCCATCGCCGATCCTGAACCGGTCGACTGAGCCGCGTCGGTCGCGCCAGTTCATCGTCTGGCGAGCCGCGATGTTCGCGATCGTTCCCCTCAGTCGCTCACTTCGCCCGATTGCGATAGAGGCTCGGCGTGACGACACCGGCCATCTTGCTGACATCAAGGCCCCCGCCGAGGAAATCAGCGACCGAGCGAGCCACCGAGCCGGGGTCGGCGACCATCTCGTTGTAATCGACGTCGAGCACGCTGATATTCGGCCGCTCCCTGGCCCACTCGGCAAACTTGACGAGGTGATTGCGAAAGAGTCGAGCCATGATCGCGTCGTCGACGGACTGGGATTTTCCTAAACGGCTCAGCATGACGCGCTGCGACGCGAGCACCTCGTCGATATTGCGGTGCATGACCAGGATGCGATAGGCGACGTCGGGCGGCAGGTCATAAACAAGCAAGTAGACCATCTTGACCGCCTTGCCGCAAGCGGAGGCGACCCAGCTCGAGTCGACCTTGAGCTTCTTGACGGGCTCGTATTCGTAATAGCCGCGTGGGTTATCGATATCCGCCGCTCGAACCTGGTCGACCAGAACGGGCATACCGCCTGACTCCAGCATGCTCATCATGAGCGACGTGCCCGAACGGGGAATACCCGAGACGACGGTCAGGTACGGTCGATTCGCGTCTGCCATGGTCGAAATGGCCCTTCCGCGGCGGTGCGGCCGCGTTTGCCCATGAATGGTTCGTGAGTCAAGTAAAGGAGTCGTCTGGTGCCGCGCACGTCAGGCCGGAACCGAAGCGATGACTTCGAGGACTTCGGCGCCGAACGTGCGCCGTTTCTGTTCGCCGAAGCCCCATACCTGAAGTAGCTGTTCCGGTGTTTGCGGGCGCCGCAGGCAAAGCTCGTCGAGCGTTCGATCCCAGAATAACGTGTAGGGAGGCACGCCCAGCTCGCTCGCCTTGCGCGACCGCCAGCCGCGGAGCGCCGCTCGCAGTGGATCGTGCTCGGCCACCGGCTCGGCTCGCGACACGGTTTGACCCGGCACGAGATCACGCCGCGACTTCTTGACGGGAGCCGGCTTTCGCGCGGCGAGCCTTGCGCGCGCCCGGTCGTGCATGACCTCACGCCCATCGGACGTGATGGCCAGAACAGGGTAGCGAAGGCCTTCCAGACGCAGAAGTCCCTGGCGCACCAAAGCCTGGATCAGGTCTTGAACTTGCCGCTTGGTCATCGAGCGAAGTCGGCCGTACGTCGGAAGCTGATCGTGGTTATGCCGCCTGATCTGAACCGTGTCGCTCCCCGTCACGAGGTCGGCAAGCTGACTGCTGCCGAAGCGGCCATTGAGCCGTGCGGCGCCCGAGAGCAAGATCCGAACCGTTTCCTGGGTCTTGTCATCGACCGGGTGGGCCTCGGGGGGATGGCAGTTATCGCACTGGCCGCAGCCGTCGGGCAAGGTTTCGGTGTCGCCGAAGTAGTCCATGATCGCTTGCTGGCGACAGCCGGCGCCATAGGCATAACGTCTCATCAGGTCGAGCTGTTCGCGCCGGTGCTTTTCCCACTCGCCGCGTCTCTCGGGGGGAACCGACTCCACTGATTGCCGGTTGAAAAACTCCTGGATCGCCACATCACCCGGACTGTGCAGCAGCAAGCACGTGGCGGCGCGCCCGTCGCGGCCGGCCCGGCCCGCTTCCTGGTAATAGGCTTCGACCGTTCCCGGCATCTGAGCGTGGATCACGCAGCGCACGTCGGGCCGATCGACGCCCATCCCGAACGCGTTGGTCGCAACAATGGTCACCCGCGCATCTTCCTGGAAATGGCGATGAGCGTCTTCGCGTGCCTCCGCCTCGAGCCCGGCGTGATAGGCAAACGCACTTCGCCCCATTCGCCGCAGGTCGGCGGTCAGCTCGTCGACGCGCTTGCGCGACGAGCAATAGACGATCGATGCACCCGCGACGTCGGTCTCATCGAGAATCGTGTCAAGCCGGCGGGCCTCGTTGCCCTCGAGCGCGGCGCGAAACATGAGGTTGGGGCGGTAAAAGCCGTGGACCCGCACGAGCGGCTGACTGAGCCTGAGATTGGAGATGATCTCGGACTGCACGAGCGGCGTCGCGGTCGCGGTGAACGCGGCAATCGGCACTTTGAATAGCTGCTTGACCTTTCCGAGGGCGCGGTAGTCGGGGCGAAAATCGTGTCCCCATTGCGAGATGCAGTGCGCCTCGTCGACGACGACATAATCGGGCTGGCTCGAGCTCAGAAGTGCGATGAACGATTCGTCGGCAAACCGTTCGGCGCGACGTAGAGAAAACGCAGGCGCCTGGCCGCCCAGTCTTCCAGAGCCTGCTGTCGCGAGTGGCTTGATAGGTTGCTGTGCAATCCGGCCGCGGCGATCCCGGCGATCTCGAGCTTCTTGACCTGGTCATTCATCAAGCTGATCAACGGAGAAACGACGAGGCACGACTTGCGGCCCTCCACGGCCGGGAATTGATAGCAGAGCGACTTGCCGCTACCGGTCGCCATCACGCCGAGCAGGTCGCGCCCTTCTTCCAGGGCCTCGATCAGCTCTTCCTGACCGGCATGGAAGTCGTCGTGGCCGAAAGCCGATTTCAACAGCGCGCGTCTCATGTTCGAGCGCTCCACCATCGTCGCGACCAGAGCCGAGCCAGGTAAGTCTTGGTTCGCACACCCATCGAGCCTTTGCTCATTGATGAAACCGCGGAAGCATATGACGTTTTTACCACGAAATGGTCAAGGGATCAAACGTACAATGCACCCCGCCGCGAGATACGCGCCGATCTCCCCGCGAACGTGTCGAACGGCCAGCCTCGCTGACGACCAGGATCAACGGGTCGGCTTCGGGGTTAATGTCGCTGACGGCGCCGGAGTTTGTTTGAGACTCATGAGGTAACCGACGAGATCGGCGAAATCGGACGGGGTGAGCGTATCCGCCAGTTTCGCGGGCATGATCGAGAGATCGCCGTTGCGACGGACGTCGATGTCGGACTTGGGAATCTTGACCACGTTCGCGTCGGCCGTGCCGAGCCTCGATCATCGTGTCGGTTTCGGTGCGAACGACGCCCGTCTCGACCTTGCCCTCGTGCGTCGCGATGATCACGGGCTGATAGCCGGTCGCGATTCGGCTCGACGGCTCGAGCACCGAGCGAATCACCTCGGCTCGATCGTACTTGGCCGCGAGCCCCGTCAGGTCGGGCCCGATCGTCGCCAGCCCGCGGCCGCCAGCCGAATGGCAACGCGCACAGCCAACGCCCCTGGCATCGAAGAACAGTTCCTCGCCCTTCTTGCGATCGCCGTCATGAACGAGGGCGAAGTCTGGTAAGCTCCGCGGGCGAGACCGCCGCGACTTTGCGATCGGTCGCACGCGGGGCGATCCGGGCGACCTCGATTCCGAACGACCACGTACCGATCCCCTCGCGGCAAACAGCCAGGATGCGATTGATCCCCTGGGCGAGCTCGACACGAATCGTGTCGGTTGCCGGCGCATAGCCGCGGCCGGCAAAGTTTTGATACTGATAAACGGGCTTTTCATTGAGGGTCAGAGTCAACGAGCCGCTCGAGCCGACCAGCACGAGCGCGGGACCGGGCCGATCGGCATGAATCTCGGCATAGCCAAAAGCGCAGAGATCGGGCGAGCCATTGGCGTCATAGCCAAAGCCGCCGCGATCGCCCGCTCCCCCTTTTAAGTCGCTCAGATCGACACGCCCAGTTTTCGGGTCGGCGTCGCGGCTTTGCCACCTGATGACCCGCCCCTCGGCGCCCGGGTACGGCTGAGCGAAATTGATCGTCGCGTCGCCCACGAAGAGGCGCGGCGTCGTGCGCGGAAACGGGCCAATCACGCGCCAGTCGCGAACCGGCTCGAACCGGGCAATCACGCGTTCGAGTATCAGGGAGGCTGATTCGGAAAATCGACCCGAGGCCAGCGCCGGGGCCAGCGAACCGCGCACCCGGTCGCGGATCGCAAGGAGAGCCGCTTCACCGGCGCGGCGGAGGCGGGGATCGTGGTCGTCGATCGCGTCGAGGTAAACCGACATCGCCCGCGGGTCGGGCAGGCCGCACAAGGCTGAAATTGCGGCCGCTCGGTCGTCGGGCCGATCCTTGGCCGTCGTGAGGAAGAGCAACGTGGGTATGGCCTCGCGAAGCTTAAGCGGCACGACGGCCAGCATCGCGGCCTCGCGCACCTCGGGCGCCTTGTCGCCAAGGCGATCGAGCACGGCCTGGCGGATCTCGCGCGGTAGCGGCTTCTTGACGTTCACGCTCAGAAGCGCGGCCGCACGAACGGCCGGCGCCTTGTGCTCAAGAAAAGCGGCCAGGTCGTTAGGGGGCAGATAGCCGGCACCCGCCACGTCGGGCAAGATCCGCGCCACGATCGAGGCCGGTGCGCTGGAATCATAAAGGAGGGCGAAACGCGCTCAAAGCGCCTGCGGCTCGGGCGACCGCGCCAGTGCATTAGCCGCGGCCAGGCGAACGTCCTCGGCTCGTTTCGCGTCGCTGACGATCGCAATCATGACCGGCACCGACAGTCGATCCGCCAGGCTGCCCAGCGTTTCGATGAGCACCGCCTGGTTGGTCGGGTCGGTCTCTCTGATCAGCGCCGAACGCAAGAGCGCGGCCGCGGTCGCGCGCAGCGGTGCTCAGGCCCACGATCGCCTGGAAGCGAACCTGGCTTGATTCATCGGCCAGGGCGCGGGCCAATCCCGTCTCGACGGCTTTCATCCCCTGCGGCGACCAGGGGGCCGTCTTTCGCGGGAACTGGCCGGCGAGCGGGTTCGTGCCAAACCATCGACCCGACCAGTCGGGATAACGATGATAAAGCCCCGCGAGATTGGCGACGATGCGCGCACGTACGGCCGCCGACGTGGATCGTCCAAATGCCTCGTTCAGCGCGGCGACCACGGGCATGGCCCAGCTTTCGTCGGTGAGCCGCAAGGCCGGCTCGAGACGCCGGTCGTCGAGCAAGGCAGCCAGGAGCGAGGCTTCATCCCAGGCGCCGAGGGCGCGAATCGCCTGCCGCACCGACCACGCGGCGAAAACATCCGCATCGCCGAGGGCGCGATAGAGAGCCGCGGCCGCCGCGGGGTCGCCGAGCCGGCCCAGCGCGATCGCCGCCTCGCGCCTCACCGCCGGGTCGCGATCGCTCAGTAATGGTGCAACGTCGCGGCCCGCCGAGCGCTCACGGCGAATCCCGATCG
Organism: uncultured Planctomycetota bacterium; assembly: GCA_963818265.1. Lineage (GTDB taxonomy): Bacteria > Planctomycetota > Planctomycetia > Isosphaerales > Isosphaeraceae > CAWFRS01. Next base: position 1,034,379 of record CAWFRS010000008.1, read on the forward strand.
ACCGCGCGGCCTGAAGTCGAACCTGGGCCGTGGCGTCGGCCAGTAATGATGCAATGGCCTGACGGGCATCGGTGCCGCCAATCGCGTCGAGCGCCACAGTGCATGGAGCCGGCCTCGATCGGCGCGTGGCGTTTTCAACCGCTCGATCAAGGGGACGACCGCGGACTGGCCGGTTCGCTCGATCATCCGTTGCGACCGGAGTCGCACGGCGAGCGCGGGATGATCGAGTGCCTTGATGCGGCTCGCGAGATCATCGCCGATCACGCGCGAAGCGGCGGCAGCCGCGTCTGAGCCCGTGTAGCGCAGGCGATAAATGCGTCCGGTTCGCGGGCCGGCCGCCAGCCATCCATTGAAACCCCAGTCGGAAAGGAAGAGGCTCTTGCCATCGGCCCCGACAGCCAGCGAAAACGGGCGGAAGTCGGGCACGCCCCCCCTGGTGACGAAGTCGGAGCGGACGGATAGTGCGAACGTGCCCCCCGCTTTCTTGATGGTGTATCTCGAGACCGTTTGCAGGCCCCAATCGCAAAAGAGCAGGTTACCGCCGTATTCCGCCGGGAGGCCGTCGTCGTTATAGCAAATCCCCTGGGTGCCCGAACCGCCGATCTCGCCGGCCATGATGGGCAGCGCCCGGTGCGGAGCCGTCAAGAACTGGTAAGGATAACCGTAATGACCCCCCACGATGTGATGCGTCAGGCTGTTCGGCCATTTCTTGCTGTCATCATCGTTGCCGTAGGTGAAGATCTCGTCGGTCGCCGAGAGAGCGACGGACAGAGGGTTCCGCTCGCCCGTTGAAACCACGTCGAGGTCGCTGCCGTCGGGCCTGACCCGGATGACCCCACCGCCGTGAAGCTGGATCACCCGGCCATCACGGCCAACGGCGCGCGGCAGGCCCTTATCGCCGACGGCGATATACAAGAATCCGTCCATTCCCAGGCGCAGGCCCGACGCGATGTGATCGTTGAGCCCGTTGAAGCCCGGAACCGGCGGACCGAGTCCCGTCACGAGATCGACACGCGAGTCGGCCTTGCCGTCGCCATTGGCGTCGCGAAAGGCCGAAAGATACGGCGCATGCACAACGAAAAGCGTGTCGTCGGCCCATTCGAGACCCATCACGCTCCAGAGCTTGTCGGCGAACGTCGACACGCGGCCGTTCCGGAGCACGATCACGCTGTCGATCGGCGAAGTCACCGGGCCCGGCATATCCATCGGATCAGATCCGACATAAAGCGCGCCGTCGGGCGCGACCACGATCGCCGTCGGAAAGAGAACTTGTGGCGCTTCAGCGACGAGCTCGATCGACCAACCTTCGGCCACGGCCGGCAAATGCCGAGGTGTTCGGCTTTCGGCGCCGATTGCGTTCAACAGGTGCGATACGACAAGAGCCAGGGCGAAATGCGGTGCCATGTGTCATTCCCTTGGTGCGAAAGCGCGCTGATCCGTGCCGGTGGAATGGAATGGTCCCCCCCGGACCTGATTCACGGCGCAATCACCGAGAAACTCACGGTCCGGCGCACGGCGATTTAGACGTAAGCGGCCCGTCGGCCGCAATCCCTCATCCTCATCGCGCGCCTCCCGCTCTATTTCGCCCCGAGCGGCCCTTTCGCACAACCTCAATTTCACCGAGGTCTCGCATTGCGGCGGTCGCCGCGATCTCTCGGGCATGCATCGATTCCCGTCGCTTCTCGCGATCGACGACACACCGCGCCCACCCCTTAGCGAAGCCGATCCAGTTTCGCCAGCGCATCGCGATCGTCGGGGCACTCGGCCAGCACATCGCGCCACAGCCGCTCGGCCGAGACAAGATCACCACGCTCAGCGGCCAGGGCCGCCAGATTACGCCGAGTCAGATGCCCGTAGATCCCCTGATCAACGCTGCAAAACTGGTCGGGACGCCGCAAGCTCAAGATCCGCCGCCAGCAATCCTCGGCGGCCGTCGATTCGCCACGGTGGCGATGAACCACCCCCTTGCGAAACCACAACTCGGCATCCTGGGGATCGCGGTCAAGGCCCTTCGCACAGGTGTCCAGAGCGGCCTGCGAATCGCCCAGCATTTGATGAGCTCGTGCAATCAAGGCAAACAGCTTGCGCACGATCGAGTCGCTCGGTGCCGACCCCGCCAGGCTCTTTTTGAGATAGCCGAGTCCTTCGTGACAGTCGCGGCGTTCGACGGCGATTGACCCCAGGTTAAAGAGGACAAACGGATCATCAGGCCGATCGACGAGTTCGCTCTTGAGGATCCTTACGTCGCGATCGAGCTTCCGGGACCTCAGCGCCGGGTCGACATAGCCGGTGTGGCGTACGGTTAAGTCGGTCCACCGCGTGGGAATCTTCGCGCATCGCAACGACGGTAAGATTTGCTCGTGCACCCGATACGTCCAGCGCAGATCGGCCCGAAGCGGAAAGAGCCGGATATGATCGACGACCGTCTCGCCTCCAACGCGATCCGGGCTCGGATCGCACGCGCAGCGCACCACGTATCCGGCCGGTTCGCTGACGCTCAGACTGGCAAGTAATCCCCGCAGCTTCTCGCGTTCGCTCGGTTCGACGACGTCATCGGCATCGAGCCAAAAGACAAAATCGCTCGTGGCATGAGCCAGCGCCTCATTGCGGGCCGCGGCGAAATCATCGACCCACGCGAACTCGAATACCGTGGCCCCAAAGGAATGGGCGATTTCGATGGTCCGATCCTGGCTCCCCGTGTCGACGATCACGACTTCATCGAAGACGCCGCGCACCGATTCGAGACAGTGCGACAAATTATCCTCCTCGTCGCGCACGATCATGGTAAGACTCACGGTCGCCGCGGGCCCGCGCGCGAGCCTCGGAAATGGGGACTGGCTCCCGGCCCACGCTCGCCGACGGACGTATCATTTTCCCCGGCCGGCCGGGTGCCTGTCCCCTTTTCCGCGCCGCCAGCCACGGTGGCCGCGGGCCCGCGCCCGAGCCTCGGAAATGGGGACTGGCTCGCGGCCCACGCTCGCCGACGGACGTATCATTTTCCCCGGCTGGCCGGGTGCCTGTCCCCTTTTCCGCGCTGCCAGCCACGGTGGCCGCGGGCCGGCGCGCCGAGCCTCGGAAATGGGGACTGGCTCCCGGCCCACGCTCGCCAACGGACGTATCATTTTCCCCGGCTGGCCGGGTGCCTGTCCCCTTTTCCGCGCTGCCAGCGCCGACGGGATTTACTCCAGCACGCGCCGCCGCCGCGCCGCCCGCAAACGGCCGCAGCGCGACTTTGCGTCCATTGGTTTTCTCGAGCCCCCACTTCTCGGCGAACCGGGCCGCATTCTGATCAAGCAGCTTCCCCGCATCGACCCCATTACCGGCGAACGTACGGCTGCCGAAGTGGTGAACAAAGCAATCTCGCGCCACGGCCAGCGCAAACCCGGCGCAGCGCCCGCTCAGCCAAATCATCATCATCAAAAAAACCCAGCCCGAACCGCTCGTCGAGACCGCCGATCTTGGAATAGACGGCCCGCTTCATGAGCAGACAGAATCCCGACAGCTTGGGAACAGTCAACCATTGACCGCGATGATCGTCGCGCCAACGCTGAGCGAACGAAGGCATCTCGGCCAGGTCGCGGTAGCAAACCGCCTCCACCAACTGCGGTGGCGCGGCATAGTTCGACATCGGGCCAACCAGTCCGACAACCGGTTCTGGCCGATCGCAGTTCGCCGCTTCGCTTCGCTTTTCCCAGTCGATCATCGTGACATGGGATTCTTCTTGTGAATCCTGATGAGTGAAATCGGCGGTCAGCAAGGCGAGCAATTGATCGAGCCAGCCGTTCGTAACGACGACGTCATTATTGAGCAACGCCAGGTATTCGCCGCGCACAACTTGCAACCCCTGGTTGATGGCCGCGGGAAAACCGACGTTGGTGGCATTAGTCACCACGGTCATGGGCACGGCCGCCATATCGCGTGCGCCGGCCAGATAATGGGCTGTGCCATCAGTCGAGCCATTGTCGATGACGATCAATTCCCAGGGCGGCCGAGTGTGCCTTTTGAGTGCGGCCATGCACTGCCGGGTGAATTCAAGCTGATTCCAGCACGGGACGATGATCGAGGTCAGTCCGGCGGCCGAGATGTTCATTTGCACGATGCGGCCTCATCTCAAATACGATTTGCACCACAGAGGACACAGAGCACACAGAGGGAAATACCGAGGTGCGGAAATCGAACGAACACACGCACGCCAGTCCAAAAAATGATTTTAGTCAGCGTTATTATATTTATATAATTGTATTTGATCGTAACGTCTATGTTTAGCCACCATCATCCCTTTCGGTCTTTCTCTGTTTTCAACTCTGTGTTCTCTGTGTCCTCTGTGGTGGGAATCCGTCTTTACATGTTCTGAGCATAAGCCATCGATCGCCGCCCTGGCTCGGCATTACCCAGGACGTGGGTTGCTCTCGCGCGGTCGATGATCACGCACGGCGTCGCGACGAGGCATCCTCAGAGGCATCCTTCAGGGCATCCTTGGACACGGCAGGCTCGGTCGCGGCGGCGGGCCTGGAAGAGGCGTTGTGGCTCTGTCCGATCGAGGATCGTCGCGGGCTGGATTCGGACCGTGAAGGGATGCTCGCGGGCTTCTCGCTGGGCAGCTATTTTCTCCTGGTCGACTACACGGGCCGGCTGTTTCGCAACGGTAAGGCGGCAATCTCGGTGGCGCTTGCCGGTGTGTTCGATCGGCTGGGATTCTCGGTAGAGAAGTGGACGAGCAGGCTGGAGACGCTTCGCAACGGGCGGCTGCTGGGCCGTTTCTTTGCCGGCAGCCGGGCGAAACTTCAGGGGCTTGCCAGGAAGTTGCAAGTGCGGCATCTGGTGAACCTCGCGGGCTGTCCAGCTTGATGTGATTGTGATTGCGACTCTGTTCATCTCGAGCCAGGGGGTCGTCACACGTCTTTGTCCGAAGATCGCTCAGTCGATCAAGTCAGCGATCTTCCGGGGTGGCGAATCGGGCTCGGGGCAGCCCCTTCCGCTCGCGCGGCAATCAGCCGTTGATCACGCTGGTCTATTCCTCTCGCTATCGCCGCTGATCGCTGCGATCCCCACCGCTCTCGCTCACACGCCTGCCTTCCCGAGTCAATAATTCAATGCCTCTCACAGTGCATGTCCACGCGTGCCCGGTCCTACGCTAGTTCAGTTTTCGATGAAAAACTAGAATGACACCTTTTCCGCCTAGAATGACACCTTTTCCGCCCCCGGCTTCGCGTACCGTAACATTGTATTAAGATAGGGAGCATCAATCTGAATCAATGTCACGTTATTGAACTCGATCTCTTCGGGCTCCATGTTCCAAAAACATAGCGTGCTGAGTGTTCGCATTATGACGATGTCGTGTTGCACAGATAGTATGCGCCCGATGTAATATCCGTCCTCCTCGGACAACTCCTGGCTCTCGCATTCAATTATGCAGCCAAAGTTCTCCCGTTGTAGGGATCGCAGTAAGTTATGGACATTGTCTAGGCTCAGGCGCATGTCGAACTGAGCGATGGCGGATTCTTGACGCAGGATTTTTTCAAACAGAATCTCCCGCTTCCCCCGCGTTACCGAGGTTACATCGCTAATCCGAAGGACCGCGATTCCCTCCGGGTAAAAATCGTGGAATTGGTACACAGCGAGCAACTCCTTTCCAACGGCAACTACGAAACCGAAATGCCTCGGATTGCCGGGAAACTTCCTCGCAATCACCACCAAACTTTTTTTCCCGCAGAAGCGGTTCAGTCTCTGACTAATCGCTTCGGACATGAAGCACCCCAAGACTCGAGACGTAACGAAAGCGTCATGTGTTAAATGCCGCGATGTGCAACCTCGCGACCGTGATCGCGAGATTAGCAACCTGCGTATTGCAATCCGTCGAGAGCAACGCTGCTATTTAGACCCGCCGGCTTAGTTCACCGCTAATTTCATGATGTCTTAATATCCTCATCCGACAATTTGACTGGTGCAGCCTTTGGCAGGACGTTTTGTCCGACGGACGCAGGCGAGCGTCCTAAAGAGAACGGGAACATCCGCAGAACCGACAGTAGTGCTGACTCGTTCTCACCGATGCACAATCCATCGCGCGATGGCGACAAGAATCCGCACCGATCATCCAGCAACTCCACCGGTTACAAAGCAATGATGATTGGAATTGTAACTGGTGCCGTTTCGGGCTGAAAAATTGTGAGGATGCCAGCTCCAATCTTGACGCCCACTCCAATCACAATAACGCATCCGACAGGCAGCGCCCACGGCGGGGCGTCTGGGATTATCTTCTTATGGGACTGCCAATCGTCCTTCTTACGTTTCTTATCGCCCCCTTGATTCATTGTCTGTGTCCGCTCACCCTTTTCATGTTTTTGCTCATTGGATGGGCGTGTGTTGCTTCGATGTTTCTTCGCCTTTTTCGACGGGTCTCTCACGCATGCGAGCCCACTTGGATCTGCTTGATTGACAGGGTCACCTTTGGCATATCGGTACAAATTGACGTCACCGCTCGCGAACCGTTTCGGATCTTGACTCGTCCATCTCCCAGCCCGCGGAATTTGCACCCTGTTTACCGCAAGATTCAGCCCCGTAACCGTATCCCGCTCCATCCCCGCAAAGCTCATCATCCGATCGCCGTTGGACGGGCTCGATTCGTCGAGCACGGTGCCGAAGGCACTATAATCGACGTGGTCAATGATCGATCCCGAGTTGTTGACCAGATCGCGGACCGTCCCCAGCCGGTCGGGAAGATACCACGCGATCGTTCCGCCGGCGCTCTCGCGGGCCAGCACCGTGTCGACCAGGTCGCCCGTTGGCCCGTTGAGATAGCGCATTGTCACGGAGCCCGAGCCGTTGAAGTCCATGACCGGATCGGGCCCATCAGAGAGCGTCCACGTCTGAGTTCCATTTTCATCCATGCCGATGCGATTGTCCAGAGCGTCGTACGTGTACGTTACCTGGGCCAGGATCGTCCCGGAGCTGTTCTTCTCCACGGTGCCGGTCATGAGGTCGCGGAAGTTGTAGGTGTACGTCCAGACGTCGCCTGTCGACGTTTGGGTCGACGTGATCATGTTGCCGTCGGCATCGTAAGTGTAGGAATAGCCCGGCGAGGCGGTCTGCTCGTTGCCGGTGCTCGTCGTGTAGCCCGGTCATTCCGGGGACACCATACAGAACTCGGGCAATAATTGAGTATGGTGTCCCCGGAACTCTCGCCTTGAACACCTTGAGTTGCTGCGCAACGACGAGGTGTATCTCGATGCTCTGGGGGCTCAGCGGATCCCCGATCCGACCACCGCCGGTGACTTCTGCCGCCGCTTCCACTCCGAGGCCGATGTCCTCGATTTGATGAACGCCATCAACGAGCCACGTCTGCGGGTCTGGAGACAGCAGCCCGACGAGTTCTTCAACGAAGCGATCATCGACGCCGACGGCACCATCGCCGAGACCGATGCCGAGTGCAAGCAGGGAGTCGACATCGCCTACAACGGTCTGTGGGGCTACCATGTGCTCTTGATCTCGCTGGCCAATACGGCCGAGCCGCTGTTCCTGCTCAATCGGAGCGGCAATCGCTCATCGCAGGAGCGGGCCGGCGAATACCTCAATAAAGCTGTCGCGTTGTGCATCCGGGCGGGCTTCAAGAAAATCCTGCTTCGCGGGGACACAAAGATCGCCGAAAACAAGGACCTGGATCCTTGGGACGAGCAGATCCTGCCGCGGGATGGCACGACCATCGCCGAAACCGAAGACCTCGATTCTCTCGACGATGCGGGGAACATCCGCTTCATCTTCGGCTATGCGGCTCACGACTGCCTCAAGACCGAGGCCGACGCGTTGCCGGATCGGGCTTACAGCTTTCTGGAACGACCGCCCCGATACACGATTAAGACGGCCCCCCGCCAGCAACCTGAACGAATCAAGCCGGCTATCGTCCGAGAGCGCGGTTTCAAGACCATCCACTTACTGGAGGAGATGGTTGCCGAGTTCGACTATCGGCCGGGCGTCTGCAAGAAGAGTTATCGAATGATCGTCGTCCGCAAGCGGCTGGGGATCGACAAGGGACAGATGCGGCTGTTCGAGGAGTATCGCTACTTCTTCTATATCACCAACGATCGAGAGATGTCGGCCGAGGAGGTCGTGTTCTCGGCCAATGACCGCTGTGATCAAGAGAATTTGATCGCCCAACTGAAGAACGGTGTGCATGCTCTGACGACGCCGGTCGACAACTTGTTGAGCAACTGGGCGTATATGGTGATGGCCAGCCTGGCCTGGACCCTCAAGGCATGGAGCGCCCTGATGGTGCCCGTGTCGCCGCGGCACGAGGCGAAGCACGAGACCGAGAAGCGGACTCTGTTGCGGATGGAGTTCGCGACGTACCGCGCGGCCTTCATCGAGATGCCCTGTCAAATTGTGCGGGGCGGACGCAGGTTGATCTACCGGATGCTCTCCTGGAACCCGTGGCAAAGCGTCTTCTTGCGCTTGGTCGAGCGGCTGCAAGGCTGCTGGCTGTGCTGACCGATGAGCCACTGAAGTCGGGGTCCGGATGCCCCGATCCCTGAAGGCCGCCGAGCAAAGAGAGGGGACTGATGCATGAGTGAAAACAGAGCGAGAGCGACTACCGGGGCCGGAAGGCCCTCGGTCGTGGAAGGTACGTCTACATCTTTAACATGTGTTGTTGTGAACTGTACAGAAATCGCCTAATATATTACGCTTGTTTTGGGACTAGAATGACCCCTTTTCCCCTACCCTTCTCCCTACTTGCCGAGGCTAGTAACGTCCCAAACCAAAATGGTTCCGTCTTCGCTCGCAGACGCGATTAATTGGGAATTCCTGCTGAACACGACTTGGCTCACACCCTGCTGGTGGCCTTGAAATTCGGCGACTGTTGCGCGTTTTCGCGTATCCCAGACGCGTACAAGATGGTCGTCCGAACCACTGGCGATGAGTTTGCCATCTCGCGAAAATGAGACCGAGCGTATCGCGTGTTCCTCGCGCTGATCGAAGGCTTGCGACCCCTGGATCTCTCGTCCCAGTAGGTCCCACACGCTCAAGACCGAGTCGATGCCGCCGACACTGATCATCTTCCCATCCGGTGAGAAGTCCACGGACAGAATCGTATCCTTTGACACCGAAAAATGTCTGAGAGAGCGAAGTGTGTCGGTCGTCCAGAGCATCACCATGCCGTTGTCGCCCGCGGACGCAATGATCTCGCCATCGGGGGAGAACGCCAACGCATAGATCTCCCCTTTATATCCCGCCGGCGTTCGACGCACCTCCGTGCCGGCGGCCACATCCCAAAGCCTGAGCAAATTGCCCGGGCTTGCCGCGGCGATCATGTTGCCGGTCGTGTCAAAGGCGACGGCGTTAATGCGGCCCGGCCGCTCGTGTGGGATACGACGAACTTCCTTCCTGGCGACCGGGTCCCAAATGCTGACCGTCCCGTCGTCGGTCACGGAGATGAAAGTCCTGCCGTTCGGCCTGAAGGCCAAAGAGCCCCGCGGGCCGATTCGCCCCAGAACAGTCCGCGCGGCCACCTTTAGGTCCGGCTCGTCCCGCTCTCTCAGTGGAGCATCCAGGATGCACCGTATTTCTTTACCCGTGGCCACATCCCAGAGTCGAAGGCTTCCGTCGCTGCCGGCGGAGGCAAAAGTCTTGTCGTCGGGCGAGAAGGCAATGGAAAGGACCCATCCCTGGTGCCTGGGATAGCGGGACAATTCCTTTCCGGTAGTCGTGTCCCACATTTGGACCACGGCGTTCGCTCCAGAGGCCGACGCGATCGTCGTGGCGTCCGGTGAGAACGCGAGCGTGTGGGCGATTTCCCGAGGCTCGAGCTGAATCCGGAGAACCTCCATTCCCATTGCGACTCGCACGAGCCGGATCGTTGCGTCGCTTGCACCAAAAGCAGCCAGCGTGTGGCCCGGCGAGAGCGAGATTCCACCGGTGATTTTTCCCGATGCGAATGCGCTTTTCCGGAGCAAGTTGCCCGTTGGCACCTCCCAGGTCTTGAACGTGCCGGCGCGTCCCACCGACGTAAGCGATTTCCCGTCCGTAGAGAAGGCGTTGGGGCAGACTAGCCCGGAGTCATCAAGCTGACGTATGATCTTTCCGGTGGCCACGTCCCACAGCCTGATTGTTCGATCGTTGTATGCCGCTGCCAGGAAAGACCCGTTAGGTGAAATTGCCAGGAACAGCGGCGAAACCACGGCGGCCGGCGCCTCGAACCAGCGGATTATCTCGCCAGTTGTCAGGGCCCAAAGCCCCACTGCTGCCCCAACCGAGAGCAATGTCTTACCATCCGGACCAAAGTAGATTCGCAGCGGGACGCCTTCTCCGATCAGCCGAAACACGCGGCTCGTCCGCCCTGACGCGGGCTCCCATATCCGGACGGTATCGTCACCGTTGAGCGTTCCCAAAACGTTACCGACAGGCGCGAAGGCGACGTCTCTCACCATAAAGTCCTCCGGCAGCACATCGGATGGCCTTTGCAGGACGCGAATCACCCTCCCTGTGTTCGCCTCCCAAGTCGGCACGCGCAGGGAACCGTAATCCGCCGCCGCGGTCACGGTTTTGCCGTCGGGGGCAAAGGCGATGGAAGTGATCGGGGGACCGATCCAGAACCTAAGAGTCCCCATCCTGGCGACGGCTCCGTCGGGAAGGACATCCCCGTAGACGTCGACCAGCCTTGCTCGTTCCGTGCTTGGCCGGCCCGCGCGGAGCCGAACGGCAGACTCCAATAATCGCCCGGAAGCGTGATCAAAAGTGCAGTTAGCACAAAAACGAGTATCAGACCCGCCTCGGCGCCCGAAATAAGAGCCGTCCACCTTAACTTGAATGGAGACATAAGGTTGCCCTCAAAGGAACGGGCTCGAAGCGGCACCATAGTTCGCCGTCCGCTGCTGTGACTGATCAAGGTTCATCATCCAGGCTGTGATCATTCTCCCGGCGCTTCCGTTGCGGTGCACGATTCGTCCCGGTGGTCGCTGTGAACGACCTCCAAGCCACATCGCTCGTGTCCCAAACGTGGCGAGGTGACCACCGCGTCGTCGGATCCGCCCATCCGTCCATTCTTCGCAACCCGCAATGAGGAAGGCGAGTGCTCGTCCAACGCAACCAGAAAATCCCTCGGCGTAGCTCTGGGTCTGACGCCATCGGCTAATCAAAAGGGGTTAAGGCGACAGAGGTTCAAAAGGCGGAATATTCGGGTTGAGGACGGAGCCAGGGTAGATTGGCTTGAGGGGTCCCAGATATCTTGGAGGATTTCCGTCCGGTTCGAGAGGAGGAAATTGTTGATACATTCTGTACTTTTTCATCAGAATAATCGCGCTGCGACACGATCCCTGCGTGTTGTTATAGTCGTCGTCGGTCGGCGTCTTTTGCCGATTGCTGTGTGTATGGACCCTTCCGACTACCACCCAGGGCGAGGGCAGCCCTGGATTTTCAAATTGGGTGTAATATCCACCCGTGGCGTTAATGCCCTGGGTCGTCACTAGAATCTGTCCCGTTAAAAAGTTGTACAAGATCCATCTTCCTTGTTCTTTGTTCAGGCGCGTGTGAAGTTTCCGCAGGTCCGCCATAATTCTCTGCATGCACGGAGTTCCTAAGACCTGCCCGAGGGTCGGAGGGTTGCCAAGGCGCGTCGGAGAAGGGAACGTGATGCTGTCCAATCCGCCGGGGTCTCTCCCGACCGTTGGTGCATTCGACACGTAACGATACAGATTCGGATCGCCCGCCATAAAGCTGGCGGGATCCTGGCTCGTCCATCTCCCCGTGCCCGGATTCTGGACTCGGTTTACCGCCAGGTTCAACCCCGTGACTGTATCCCGCTCCATCCCCGCGAAGCTTATCATCCGATCGCCGTTCGACGGACTCGATTCGTCGAGTACGGTGCCGAAAGCGCTGTAATCGACGTGATCAATAATGCCGCCCGAGTTGCTGATCAGATCGCGGTTAGTTCCCAGCCGGTCGGGTAGATACCAGGCGATCGTGCCGCCGGCACTTTCGCGGCCAAGGACCGTGTCGATCAGGTCACCCGTCGGACCGTTCAAATACCGCATTGTCAAGGAGCCCGAGCCGTTGAAGTCCATGATTGGGTCGGACCCATCATAGAGCGTCCACGTCTGAGTGCCATTTTCGTCCATGCCGATCCGATTGTCCAGAGCGTCGTACGTGTACGTCACTTGGGCCAGGATCGTCCCCGAGCTGTTCTTCTCCACGGCGCCGGTCATGAGATTGCGGAAGTTGTAGCTGTACGTCCAGACGTAGCCTGTCGACGTTTGCGTCGACGTGATCATGTTGCCATCAACATCGTAGGTATAGGAATAGCCCGGCGAGGTGGTCTGCTCGTTGCCGGTGGTCGTCGTGTAGCCCGAACCGGTCTCGTTGCCGTTCGAATCCCAGGTGAAACTCTCGTTGGTAAACGAGGTGTTCGTGTGCGATACGCTGGTCAACTGGTTGTTATTCGTATAACCGTATGTCAGCGTGTCGGTCGATCCTCCAGAGGCCCAGCTCCGCGTCTCCTGGCTCACCAGCTCGGCCGCGTTGTACGTGTAGCCATACGAAACCAGCGTGGTGCCGCTCGAGTTCTTGTTGGTGATCCCGGTCATCAATTCGGCGTTGTCGTACGTGTACGACGTGGCCGCGACGACCGTCGACTCGGTCAAGTTCGAGTAGCGCGTCTGGCCGGTCATGTTGCCGTCGTTGTCATACGTGTTCGCCACGGCCATGGCCGAGAGCCCCGAGCCGGACAGGGCCTCATTCGTCAGCTCGTCACGGGCGTCGTAGGTGTAGCTGACCAGGCCGCCCAGACTGTCGTCCATGCCGGTGCGGTTGCCGTCGGCGTCGTAGTCGTAGGTCAGGGTCACCGCCGGCAGGTCGGGCGAGCCCACATCGCTCTGGCTCGTCTCCTCGTCGTCGGCGTTATACGTATACTCATACGAGCTGTTGTCGTCGCTGACTTGCGTCATCTCGCCGTCGGCGTTGTAGGTAAAAGCGAAAACATCGAGCGGCGTGCCGCCGCCGGGATTGACCCACGTCTCGCCCGTCACCTCGTTGTCGGCATCGTATGAGTAGGTGATTGTATGGTCGTCGGGATCGGTGACACTCAAAACATTGCCGACGAGATCGTACGTATAGGACGTCAGGCCCCCGGTCGGGCTTTCCTCGGTCACGACCTCGTTGGCCTGGTTGTATGTGTATGACGTTGTGTTGCTATCAGGATCGGTAAGACTCACCAGCCTGCCGGCCAGGTCGTACGAATAGGTTGTGGTGCCGCCGCCGGTGGGCTGGGTCTCGGTGAGCACTTCACCCCTATCGTTATAGGTGTATGACGTCGTGTGATCGAGGCCGTCCTTGACGGTCAGGACGTTGCCGTCGCCGTCGTAGGAATACTGGGTGGTATCGTTGTCGCCGTTGGTGACGGACGTTTCTTCGTTTAGCGCGTTATACGCATAACTCGTCGTGTGGCCATCACCGTCAGACCCCGTCAGCAGGCCGCCATCCTGGTTGTAAGTGTAAGTCGCGACGGGCACGTCGGACGTGAGGTAATAGCCAAAGCCATAATAAACCTGCACTTCCTCGGACTTGCCCGACACAAGGCCCAGAGCGTCGTACGAATAGGTCGTCGCAAATCCATTCGGGTCCGTCACGGATATGAGCTCGTTGTCGAGGTCGTAGCCGTAGGTCGTCGTGCCGTGCAGCGCGTCGGTGACCGTGAGCAACTCATTGACCTGCGTATAAGAATAAGTGGTTATGTTATCCCGCGCGTCGGTGACCGTGATCAAGTTGCCGGCGGCGTCGTAGCCAAAGCTCGTGGTGCGATCCAGCGCGTCGGTCTTGCTGATTTTTTCGTTGCGCGCGTTGTAGGTGTAGGTTACGGTGTGTCCATTAGCATCCGTGGCCGTGAGCAAATTGCCATCGCCGTCGTAGGTGAAGGCCGTGTCCTTGCCCGCGGCGGCCTGCACCGGGTTTTGCTCGGTCAGAACTCGTCCCATCTCGTCATAAGTATACGACACCGTGTCGCCCATCTCGTCGGTGACGTTTGTAACATCGCCCGCCGAGTCATATCCATAATGGATCGTGGGCGAGCCCGCGCCGGGCTCTTCGATCGTTGTCAGGCGGCCCAGGCTGTTGTAGACGTAAGACGTGGTGTGGTCGTTGGCGTCGGTATGGGTCAGCACCTGGCCGGCCGAGTTGTAGGTCCACTCCTGATCGACGCCGCCGGGCTGCTCCTCTTCGAGCACGTTGCCGTGCGAGTCGAGTACATAGGTCGTGGTGTTGCCGTCGAAATCGGTGATCGAGGTCGGTATGCCATAATCGTCGTTGTAGGTGATCGTCTCGGTGCTGTCATAGATGAGAGTTGCGATTCCCGTACCGATGTAGGGCTCGGAGATCGACGTCACATCGCCTTCCGAGTCGTAGGTATAAGTGAGCGTGCGACCCATCGCGTCGGTCTCGGTCGCTGGGAAGCCCTGGCTGTTATAGGTGGCCGCCGACGTGGCTCCCGTGGCCGCGACTTCGCCGGTCGGGTGGCTCATCCAGTTGAACGTCACGGTGGTGGTGTGCCCGTCGGGGTCGGTCACACTGGCCCCGTAGGCGGTCGACAGACCGCCGCTATCGCCAGGGGCCACCAGGCCGTTGGAGAGCGCCGGGTCGATCGACGTCGTTCCGGTGCTGCCATAGAGCGTCTCGCTGGTCAGCTGGCCGAAGCTATTGTAATGAGCGGTCGCCGTGTAGCCGTCGGGGTCGGTCTCGCTCGTCGCCTCGTGATTCGACGGCGTGGAATAGACGTACGAGGTGGTCGCGCCATCGGGGTCGACGATTTTCGTGAGATTGCCATTGGTGTCGACTGTCAGGGTCGCGACGCGGCCGGCCGGATCGGTGATCGTGTTGATATATCCGGATGTATTGTAAGCCAGCGTCGTGGTCAGCCCCACGGGGTCCGTGATCGTATACAACGCGCCGGTGGCCGGGCCGCTGGTGACGTAGACGTAAGTGAACGCGTTACCGTTGCGGTCCGTCGCGGAAGTCTCCTGGCCCGACGAGTTGAACTGGACGACGGTGCCGTCGGGATAGGTTCGGGTCCAGGTGCCATTCTCGTTCTGAACGAGGGTGGAAGGGTCGCTGGTCGGGCCGCGATAGACCAGGGCCGGTACAGTATTCATGAAGGGCGAGACGGCCAGCATGCCGATCGCACTGCCCGTTGACGAGGCGGTAATGGTCTCGACCGGCAGGAACTGGTTGCTGGCGAGGTCAGCCTGCAAGATCTGGATCGTGCCCGTGCCGCTATTGACCAGCGCGATGCCCGGCTTGCCGGCCCCGTTGAAGTCGGCGCTGACGATGTCGCCGGCCGTGGTCGACGTCACCGACGTCGACGAGTAGGGGCCGCTATACGTGCCGACGTAATGAATCACGCCGTTGCCCCAGGTCCCCGACGTGGAGAGCGGCACGACGTCGATGTAGCTATTGTCCCCGCCGCCGTTGGTGATCGGGACGGCGACCTCGAGACCCGCGCTCGATCCCTGGAAGTTGCCGCTGACGAGGCCGAGGGTGTCGTAATCGGGCTGGCCGACGGTCTGGTAGGTCGCGGTGTCGCTGAACCCGCCCGAGCCGTTGCCGCTGAGCAGGTCCAGGCTCACGAAGGGTGCGCCACTCTCCTCGAGGTTGGTGTTCTTGACCTCGACGGCCAGGTCGACGTCGCCGTTGTTGTTGTAGTCGAGCGTCGTTACGCCGATGGCCAGGTGGCCCGAGGGGAGCGTGAGGCTGGTTGCCGAGCCCATCGAGCCGCCGGACGTGGGGATCATCTCGTCGAGAAGGCCGTTGTCGGTGGTGAAGACGAGGTCGGCGTCGGTGCCGCCGTTGAAGTCGGCGGCGGCGATCGAGTCGGGCTGTGCGCCCGAGGAAACGCCGTTGCCGGCCGCGGTGACCACCGGCGTGGCGAACGAGCCGTTGCCCGCGCCAGTAAAGATGGCGACAGCGTAGGCGTCGCTGCTGGTCGAAGCCAGGAGCACGGCGATATCGAGGTTGCCGTTGGTGTGGCCGGTGAAGTTGCCGACGGCGAGCCCCTTGGCCTCGTAGCCGGAGGGGATCGAGTACGAATTGCCGGCGGTGAAGCTGCCCACGCCGTTATAGAGCTCGATCGCCAGGGTCGACGAGCTGACGACCGCCAGGTCTTGCTCGCCGCTGCTCGTGAAAATGCCCGAGGCAGTGCCGACCACGGAATCGGTCGCGGTCACCGTCGCCGCGAAGTCGCCCGCGCCGTCGTTGGCCAGGAGCTGGGATGCCGACGTGCTGGTTGCCAATCCCAGATCCTGGAGGTACGGCTGCCCCTCGGTATAAGCCGGCTGGAAAGCCTCGGTGCCTTGCTGGCCGGCGGTGATCAGCACGGGCCCGTCGGTCCCGAGCTGGGCGAGATGCTGCAAGCCGCCGATACTCCAACCCGCGCCGAGTGGGTCGCTGGACTCGTTGACGACGTTGACCGTGCCCTGGACCGAGCTGGTCATGGACACTTCATCCTCTCCACTGCCGAAGTTCTCGGTCACCGTCATCGTGTACGTGTAGGCGCCGGTGGCCAGTGCGGAGGCGTTGACCTGGAGGGGGACATCGTAGGTCTCTCCGTCGGTCAGACCGCTGGGTGTGTCGTAGGTTGTCGCGGCGCCCTGGACCACGCCGGCCAGGCTGACCTGGGCGTTGATCGAGGTGATCGACGACGAGTCGCCCGCGAGCGGAGTGGTGAACTGGTACTGCACGACCGGCGTGGGATCGGCCTGCGCCGAGCTGTACTGGAGGTTGATGCCGATGCTCTGACCTTGCGACTGGTAGCTTGCCAGTTGATGGTTGAGGAAATATTCGCCGGTGACCAGCCCGGCGTTGGAATCCATGACGCCCGACGAGAGGTAGATCCCGCCGCCGCCGACCGCATTAGAGCCGCCGGCACCTCCCGAGCCCGAGCTGCCGGATGAGCCTGAACCGCCAGACGAGCCCGAACCGCTTGACGACCCCGAGCTGCCGGACGAGCCCGAGCTGCTGGACGAGCCGGGACCAGCGGACGAGCCGCCGCCCATGGCACTGGCGTGCTCGTCTCCCTTTCCGCCTCCGGGGGGGCTGCCGCTCGGAGGAGGCGCCGTTCCGTTGGCGGGTGGCTGGCATCCTGAGCAGAAACTGATCGGCGTGGGCACCTGATCTTGAACCTCCTCATCCAGGCAGCCCGAAAAGGGGTCCAGGCCGCCGGTCGCGGGGGTCGGGGGCGGCGGTGTTCCGCCTGAGGCCGCGCTGTCGACGTTGGCAAGCGTGATCGGGCTCGTTGAGGTCATCGTCTCGCCGTTGGCCGCGACGACCATCTGCCCGCCCACATCGTGGCCCCCCGTAATCGGATTGAACGCCATCAAGTCGACAACCGCACCGGGTTTGAGCCCCTGGGAATTGGGCAAGGTCAGTTGCACCGACGCCGACAGGTTCGTGCCGGCGACGTAATACAGGAGCATGCCCGAGCTGACCCCGTTCGGCATGTGCTGGGCGGCCAGCGCCGCGGGCAGCTCGGCCACCTGGACCGTGCCGGTGGTTGCGGCCGACGCGTTCGCGCTCGCCGGCATTTGCATTGCGAGACCCGGCATCGCCGGCGTGGTGATGCCGACGGTCTGGCTCCCCGTCGTCTGGCTGAAGCTCGCGGCGTTTGACCAGTTGATCTCGGGCAAGATCAGGGGCGCGGCGATCACGTTATTGGACCCCGCATAGAGAGCGTGGCCAAGCAGTTGCGCCACCGGCGCGGTCAAGTCGAGCCGGCCTTGCGCGGTCCCGACCGATCCGCCCGCGCTGATCGGCCCGGGATTGGCGGGAACGCCGGCGAGGGTGAAGTCGCCCGACGCGTTCGTGACTGTCGAAGAGCCACCGATCGTGACGGGCATGTTGGCGAGCGGAGTGCCATTCTCGTCGACGACCTGGCCGGAGACCTCGGTCGTGGCGAGGGCCGGGGCGGTGACGGTGATCGGCATCGCGATCGTCCGCGAGAGCGAACTCTTGGAGACCGCGACCGAGTAAACCCAGACGCCCGCCTGGCCGGGTGCCGGGGCGAAGGTGAGCTCGCCCGTTTCGCGGTTGAAGGACATGTTGGCCAGCAGCGGCTGGGGCGTGATGGTGAAAGTGACGCCGGTCGTTCCCAGGCCCGTGCTTGGCAGCGTCACGTCGAGCGTTCCGCCCACGGCCACCGAGAGGGGATATTGCACGGTCGGCAACGGGGCGACCGGGTTGGTGGCTGCGGGGGGTGTCGATGCATCGCCGCCGCCGCTCTGCGATCCAGCTTGGGTTTTCGTAACAACAGTCGTCGCTTGGGGGGCCGTGGGCGTGCCGGGAGCGGGCACGGGGACGGGCGCGATCAGTGCGGACAGATGGTGCGCTGCCGCGTACCTTGGGTGAGCGGTCGAGCTCGGCGACCAGGCTCGCGCCCCAGCCGTGGCGCACCGCGTATCCGGCATGAACTCGTAACGACGTCGACAGGGCGCCCAGCCCCAGGTCCGCCGCCATCCTGGGATGCTGCGCCAGAGTTAATGCGAACGCGTTGGTGTCGTCCGCGGCGAGCTGCGATTCGATGGCGTACCGTTCCAGCGCCACCTCGTGAGCGAACCGCGGCTTCGCGTCTCCCAGGCTCATGAGCCGCCGCATTTCGAGCTTGTCGAGATAGGGCTTGAGCTGCAGAAGCTGCTTGCGCTTTTCGCGGTTCATGGTGCAGTCCTTTGAAGAGGTGGCAAACCACGGCGCGGACGTCGATCCTTGGGGCCATCCGGCCGTTTCGCGGCGATCCGCGCAAACCGAGCGAACGGTTGGCGCGGCAAGTCAACCAAATGGAACAGCGACGCTGGAGCGACTTAGACGATGAATCAAGTGGCCAAGAGCAGCCGGAAATGAGCACGCACGACCGCGCCCCCGGCCATCGAAAGAAGTTCAAATCGAAAGGTGCCTGGAAAGTGAAATACTTCCCTCTATTCCAATAGTGTTCGGCACCAAAATTGCTGTGGCGTGTCGGCCCGATCGCGAGACCCCTGGATGGGCCGCAACAGCCTGGCGCACTGTCACCGTCGCCGCCATCGTGGAGGCGGCGCCGACCCCAGAGCCGCGTTAAACCGCAAGGGTCCGGGCATATCTTCGTTGTCAGCGACCTACCAAGCGCAATCTTCGGCAACGACCGCGCAGCAACGAACGCCGCAGGCTCAGAGGACGAACCGCGGGTTCAGACGGTCTTCGGTTCTTTTAATTTGCTGATATGATTGATAAGCTCCTCGAGAGTCGCCAAGCCTGCGAAATAATGGCAGATCATCTCGTAGGTTCGCAGTGTCGGCTTACGGCCCGTCCAGAGGCTAATCAAGAGGCACGCGATGATCGCACAGTACGCCTGGATCTCGATCCCCTTTTGATGCGTGCTGAGCAAGTGCCGGCAGCCGAGTACATGCTTGAAAAAACGGAAGAATAGTTCAATTGTCCATCTGTGCTTATAAATATCTGCAATGATATCCGCTGGCACGTCGAGAAGATTGGTGGCGATCCGAAGTATGCCGTCGCTGGGGGAGCCAGCCGTGCCCCCCTTGCGACCGCCTCGCTTCGTGTGTGGCTCACATTTCACCAGGATCACCCGCACCCGATGATTCGGGCGAGCGCCGGGTTTACTGTTGACACCAAGGTCCACAATGATGTCGCGGAGGACTCCTGCCTCTGCGGCGGCCGGCGAGACCGCTCGCTCTTCGACGATCAGATCGAGGTTGCTGTTATCACGGATGCGGCAAACGTAGCTGCTGTCGGCAGCCACGATGTCGTTCCAAAGGGTGAACTGGGCATACCAGCGATCAAGGACGTAGCAGTGATCAGGTAGCAACGCCTTGCGAAGACGGTTTTTCTCATCGTTATGCCCGCTATTGGACCCGGGGGTCACCTCGATACGGCTGGGAACGTGGCGGTCAATATCGAAGTTGGTATGGAGCCGCCAGCCACTGTGAGAGCCGCCGTTCTTGTCGTTCATGAACGCGGCTTGGGCGATCGACTTCAGCGTCTTGACCACGCTGCCGTCGACCGCCATGAGCTTCTGCGTCAGGTGACCTCGGCGAACATCACGGACCGGTTTGATCTCGGCGGCAAGGGTTTCGATGATCGCGCACAATCGTTGTGGATCAAACACCTCGACCGCTTCGGAGAGCGATCCCAACGAGGTCCGACTACATCCGAGCTTTCGTTGCACGTTCTCCAATGTGCTGGCTTGCTGCAATCCCCGTAACGAGCGAACCATGGGATTGAAGAGATAGAGCAAGACGAGCACGCAATATTGATCGTAATGCAGGCAACGGTTGCCAGCACTGTCACGCTCGCAGCCAACCTCGTGAAGCTGGTCGAGCAGAGGCAGAAGGCGCTCGAGATACTTTAACCCCTGAATATCACGAGGTTTCAGTGGCTTCGTTGGATGCTTGGCCATATCTGTCGCCCATCTCAACTGACAATGAGGTCAGCCTTGACGGGCAAAAACGCGCAAATCTCGTGCCGAACACTATTGCCTCTATTCTTATTTATGGAAAAAATCGCGGGAGCACGACAAAATTTATTTTTGAATTTTTGTTTGAACCCATTGCTTCAATCCTCTTCACTTCTGCACGGTTGCGCATCACTTTCACGAGAAGTGATTTACGGCAATGCCGCCCCGGGAATGGCGGGCCATGAGCTCGGCTGACGGCCAATCGTCGTGTCTTCAATTTCGGCAACTCACTCGTCTTTGGCGCCGAAAACCAGATTCCGAATGAGCACGATTTTGCGCTGAATGCCGCGCTCGGTTTTTCCAAGGGCGCGAGCGATCTGCTTCGTCGTATAGCGGTCGCAACGCATATCGACAATTGCTTTCAAAATCGGATCGCGTACGCGATCGAGCAGAGTTCTGCGTTCATCCTGCGTGAGTACGATATCCTCGGCTCGCGGGAGCGGCGATGGCAAAGCGTCAAGGTCAACGTCGGCTCGCGTTATGCTACCAACGTTCCCCACTCCGACCGAATGGGATCCGCCTCGACGGGTTGCATCGGAACGTTTCTTTTGATCGCCAACGACGCGCCGGAGGATCGTGGCCATGAGCTTGGCGAAGTCGTCCGCCAGCGCGATCCGATCCAGGGTTCCGCGACTTCGAAGCCGGCACAATTCCGCGACGGCAAGATCGACGGCCCCCACGCCGTCAAGGTCTGCCTCATCAATCCGCCGGTTGCGGAGCATGCGATTCGCCGACCGCACTAGCTTTTTCTTGTGCTGAACCAGGTATTCCGCGAGGGAGTCATCGTCCCCGTCGACGAGCCGGCGGATGATCAATGTCGTGCTGTTGGGCTCACATGATTGTGGGTTCGGAAACGGCATTTGAAGAGATCCTCCGGTTCTGAATCGGCGGACGTCGGGAACTCGGCTGTCGTCAAATGCAGCCAGGATTCGAAGGTATAAAGAGCGGCCTACTGTGGACTGACTGACTCTCGGCGCATTGAGATCGGGGGGCGCAAGATGAGAACAGAGACGACTCGTCATGCGAATGCGCAACGGACTAGCGTTTCAGCAACGACCCGTGGTCGTCCTGCTCACATGCACGATATTAGCGAGGTCTAGCCCGGATTATTCACACCCATGCACGCAACTAGCATGTAAGTTAATATGTAGTGATACTGTCGTGACAGTCACGAGCGAGGCGCGCACCGACCCCTACCCATGATGTGAAGTTCGGTTGGTTTTCCTTTCCCCTGGACGTGACCGGATCGAGAAACTAACCCGTTGTCGGGCCATGGACGCGCTGCGTCACGACCTGACTCACCTTCAGCAAGTGGTCCAGGTGTGGCCAGCTCGATGAAAGCCGCACGATCACACGCCGGGCGCGGGTGGTCACTTCGGCGGCGACTTTGATCAACCTGGTTCGCCAGGTACAGGCGAATCCTTCTCCGAGAGGATCGCGTACGCGGCGCCGATTGAAGAATCGCTTACGGTGCGGTGCGTCAATCGCGGCGGTCGGCAGATCGGCCGATAACCCCAGTTCGGCCGTCGTCGGAGGCGACAAGACGACGGCATGCCGGAGCCGAACCAGAAGGTTCAATGCAGCCGCATGAAGATATAACCGAAAGTAATTTGCCATAAACCGGTGGTCGCTGAGGCGGTCGGCTTGCAATTCCGTCTTCAGTTCCTTGTTTCGGTTCTCGCTTTCGCCTCGCTCGGCGTACTCCTCGTAGATCGCCGACGGCATGGCCTGCCACCCAGGCCGGTTCGTGACCACAGCCCGCCGGTTAGTTCCCTGAGCGTGTGCTTCAACCTTGATAACGATCGGCTGATCTGTCGCCCAGCTCCCGGCCTGATAGCGAACCGGGAGGAACAGCCGTTGTGGCTTCTTGGTCTCTTCAAAATCCTTGACCGCCTGCTTGAGCAACTCGTCACTGAGGTCGCGGAGCCGCGAATTCATGCCAATGCCAAAGGTGTAGGACAGCCGTAGCTCCTGACAGACGTGATACATCATGGGTACGCCGAAGCCGCTGTCAGCCCGCACGTGGATATGGACGTCGGGCCAGACCGCACGCAGCCGTCCCACCAGATACCGCAGGTCGTTGTCCACCCCGAGAGTCGCCGGGCAGGTCCCGTGACGCAGGCCCACCAAAACGGCCATGTCGTTCTCGGCGCACGTGATGGTAATTGGCAGGTATTGATACTGCTCATAGTATCCGTGAAACATAATCAATTGCTGATTTCCATGCGCGGCATCGTCGAAGGCATCGAGATCGAGCGTGATGTGCCCGGGCGGCGTTGCGAACGACTGGATGAACTCGTCGGCCAAGACATCTCTCAGCCGCCACAAGTCGGAGATCGAGACGGCGTTCTCAAACCGCGAAAGCGTGGGTTGGCTGGCCAGATCGGGATCATCCGGTAGACGATCGGCGATCATTTTGAAAATGGGGTCCGACCGCAGAGTGTCGTGATCATTCTGATCCTCGTAGTCGGCGAGGATACCGTAGATCCGCTGCCGAACCATGCTCAGTACCGACTGCTGCGTGAAGCTAGGGTCTCGCCTGTCTAAAATCGCGGCCGCAAACTGCTCCGTGAAGCGAATCTCCTCATCGAACTGACGGATCGGCAACAGCCCGGCGTCGCTCGAGAGAGGTGCGCTAGAAATCTCGACGTGAATGGGCCGGGACGGAAAGAAATCTAGTGACACCAGCGGAACAGACTGTAAACTCATGGAGGACCTCTGTGTTGACGTGTAAAGTGCGTTGTATCAACATCTTATACGTCAACCGAGGTCTCTTTGTTGGGCGAAGTTTGAATAATCCGGGCTAGCGCGCCACATCGATCGAGCGCGACCCAATTTGTTAAACGACCGTGTCGCACGGGCTCTTCCTCTTGAGCCGTCCGTACCCGGCATCCAACCCTTGACGGCGGGTTGTTCCGTTCGAACCGCCGCTTGCAAGCAGTGCGATCAAGACTCCGATGCAGCCGATCGACTCCGCGATCATTTCCATCTCATTTCAATTTGGCCAGACATCAAGACAATTGCAAGTCAATTCTTGACGACGAAACTCGGCCTTGCCGAGCATCGTTTTCGGATTCGCGTCATTTGAACTGCAATCGCGGCGACATGAAGTCTCTCTCGATTCTTACGCGAAAACGTCGTGGTCGGTGTATCCGGAGATAGGTTTGCTCCGTCCGGCGGGAATGCCAACCGCGCCGAATTTGCCGCTTATAGCACCGATAGCGCAGCAGAAAAAATCATTCCGCCGGAACGACCGGTTTTGACCAGTGACAGGGCGCATGTTTCTGATATCAGAAGATTCGACCGATTCAACCGATCGCGCTGAGTGGGACACCAGAAAACCGTCCGCGCCGCCAGCGGCGTTGTGTTCGAGCTGCCTGGGATACCGGCGGCTTATGTCAGAATCGCAGCCCGGCGCATGGCGCGTACGCGCATGCTTGGATTGTCCGTGCGACATTTCGCCACGTCCGGAACGGGATGCGGCCAGATGGTCTGGCAATGGCCGGCTGAACCGGTCAAAATTGTAACTCGATCGTGGCTCGAGCTCAACGCGAGTCGACGACCGGGTTTTTCGGTCTGAAACCCAGGACCGGTGCGTTGCGTTTCTCGTTCTCAAGCAGGAGTCGCCCGAGTGACCGTTCCTTCCCTCAATGTCGAGCCACGTGACGAACACGCGGTCGCCACGCGAACCAGCGATCAAGTTTCCAATCCCTCGTATCCGAAGCGAGTCCACCTGCTCGAGCGGGCCGAGCTCGACGGCGCGCTGCGATCGTGCGAGCAGCGGCTGACCGCGGCGCGGCAGGAATTGCCTGGATCGGCGAGCTCCGCGAACCGGGCCGACCTCGAACGGCTCTTGCATCAGATGCAGGGCGCGTGCGATCAGGTGGCGGAAGCCGTCCGCCGGCTGCCGCTCGAGGCTGGCGGTCTCTATCACGAAGACAAAGAGCGATTCGAAAACGCGATGGCCGCCTTCGACCGCACCCTGGCGCCTGGGAAAAGGCGCGGGCCTGAACGATTTGACCGGGCGTTCACATCAGGGCGGTGGGTCGCACGCCGCGGACCACGCCCGCACGGCGGAGGCTCGCGGCGCGACGCGACGCCCTGTCTTTTTGCAATTTCGGCCGCCCGCATTCACGTTTCCGGTCCGCGCCCGTAAGATGACAAGAGGGCGGGGCTTGGCACAAGCGCGATTCGCGACGCGGGGGTCTGATCGTGAGCCGAGTGGCCTGTCGGCACATTTCCCGGAACCAACCACCAACTTCAAGCGTCGAATCATGGTGATGTCTCGGTTACTCGACGACCACAGCCTGGTGCTCGCTTGTCGCGCTGGCCAGACCGAGGCGTTCGGTACCCTGGTCGCGCAGGTACCAGGGGAGGCTGCACCCCACGATCCTGCGGCTTGTCGGCTCGGTGGAAGACACGGAAGACATCTTGCAAGATTCGTTCATTCGCGCCTTCGAGAAGCTCGATCAGTTCCAGGGAGACAGCTCGTTTTACACGTGGATTTACCGTATTGCCGTGAACCTGGCGCTCAGCAGCTACCGCCGCCGGCGTGTGCGATCGATCCTGCGGCCAACGCTGGGCCGACGCCCGGCAGCCCCCCTGAGCGATCCGGCCGACGAGTCGCCCGACGCCGACCCGGCCATCCCGCTGGAGCCGCGTGGAACGTGAAAAGCTCGTGGCCGCCGCACTCAACAAGCTCGGACCGGAACATCGCGCCGTGGTCGTTCTCAAGGATTTTGATGGTCATCGTTATGAAGAAATCAGTGCGATCCTTAATGTTCCCATTGGCACGGTTCGAAGCCGTTTGCATCGCGCTCGCGGCGAGCTTCGCGAGCTTCTGCGAGGACTCGTTGATCTCGAGGACAGAGCGCCCGAAGCGTCGTCTTCAATGGCAGCCAATCGAGATCCGGCCGCAGCGCCGCGCCTGGCAGCCCGCTGACGCGTGCGGCGCTGTGAAGCCGTCCCCTTTGCGTGAAGTTGATCCATCATGACTAGTAGTGACGACGATACATTCCTGAGCTCTTATCTTGATGGCGAGCTCGATATCGACCAGCAGCAGCGGGTCGATTCGGCACTGGCCGTCAACCCCGAGCTGGCCGAACGGCTACGTTCCCTGGCTGTCGTCCGCGACCTTGTGGCCGGCTTGCACCGCGGGCCCGGGGTCGATGTTGCGCCCCGCGTCATGAATCAGATCCAGGGTCGGCAACGGCGGCTCAAACGGTTTCCCTATAACGGGGCGTGGAAGGTACGGCCCGATCGAGTCTGGCTGGCCGCGAGCGTTCTCGCGGCGGCCGCCACGGTGATGCTGGCCGTCACATTGAGCGTCGCCTGGAAACCGCGAGCCGACCATCTCGCCATGGCGGCGCCTCGATCCGCGGACCGCGCAGCTCGACAACTTGATCAGTGATGTCAACACGGGTTCTAACCCGGGTACAACCGTTGACGCTGCCGCGCCGGCACTCGCATTGCATCCCCGTGAGAACATGATCAAGGTGGCGAGCGATGCTTCGGGACAGTCAACCAGGCCGCCGGCCGCGCCGACCGTCGCGACGGGGTCAGGATCTCGCGATGGCCAGTCGATGACGAATACCAGTTTTGAGCGGTCACGGCAGATGCTCGATAATCCCAGCGAGCGTCGGATCTTTCTCGTCAAGAACGGCGGCGACGGCGACACCCAGCAACATATCGCCAGTGCGATCGAACGGACGACGCGATTTGGGTTTTACAAGATCACGGTCTCCCAGGGAATCGTGATTGATCCCCGCCATCCCGAGGAGGCGACCGTTTTCGCCCTGCTCGTCAATCCGGAGGAGTTTGGCCGGCTCAAGGATCAGCTCAAGGTTGCCCTTCAAGATCGCGTCGAAGAAGAGGCGTGTGAGCCCCGGATCGTGACTCAGCTCGCGGGAATCACCCAGGTCGATGCGCTCGCTCCATCGCCCCTGGGTGACGTGTCGATCTCGCGTGAGGCCCTGGCGCTACGAACCCGCGCCGTCAGCGCGGGGGCCGAGAGCGGCACGCCGGGAACCGCGACGCCAGGCCCCGAGCTGGCGGCTCACTCCGCTTTTGAGCACGGCGGGCGAGACCCGGCATCAGGTGCTCCGCGAGTGCCCGGTTCGGCCGAGTCGCCCGATGCACCCTCGGAGGCCCTGGCGCCCGGCGATCCTCTGGCCGCGGCCAGGCAGGCACCTCTGGCGGCGCCCCGCCCGGCTGCCGGTCATCGGCCGGTTGCGGGGTCTGCCGTTGATCGATCGGGGACGACAGCTCGCCCGCAACGTGAGCTCGCCGACGCCAGATCGGCGGCGCCTTCCGAGCGGCTGATGCTCGTCCTCGTCTGGGTCTGCAAGCCACGCGCAAGTTGAGGGTGGGGCTTTCGCGAGCGCGCGATTCATCGTATAAAGCGGCCGAAGGACGAGGCCGCCATCTCACGGTTCATCTGGTAATCCTCCGGGAAGATCGTCGGGCGAACGCATGATCCAGGTAGACAGACTCTCGAAGCGCTACGGCGCATACAAAGCCGTTGAAAGCGTCAGCTTCGAGATTGGACAGGGCGAGATCGTCGGCCTGCTCGGTCCCAATGGGGCCGGCAAGACGACGACCATGCGTATGCTCACAACTTATTTGAACCCGACCAGCGGCCGGGCAAATCTGGCTGGCCACGACGTGCTCGACGAGCCGCTGGAAGTCAGGCGCAACGTCGGATATCTCCCGGAAAACGTCCCTCTCTACACCGAGATGCGGGTCGTTGAATACTTACGCTACCGCTCACGGCTCAAGGATGTTCCCCGCGCTGCGCGCCGCCGTGCGATTGGCGAGGCGATCGCGAGATGCCAGCTCGGCGACGTTGAAAATCGGATCATCGGCCAGCTCTCACGCGGCTTCCGCCAGCGCGTCGGACTGGCCGAGTCGATGCTTCACGACCCGCCCATCCTGATTCTCGACGAACCGACCTCGGGCCTCGACCCGCTTCAGATCCGCGAAGCACGCGCCTTGATTCGAGAGCTCGGAGAGCGACACACGATTTTACTATCGACACACATCCTCTCCGAGGTCGAGGCCGTTTGTGGGCGCGTGATCATCATCGCGCGGGGCCGGATCGCACTCGACGATCAGATTGCCAACCTCAGTCGTGACGACATGATCACCCTGGAGGCGCGGGGCCCGGTCGACGCGGTGCGGTCGGCCCTTCAAACGATTCCCGGTGTCGAACGCGTCACAATCACGAGCAGCGCCGGCGAGTGCGGTTCGTTTGAGATTCAAACGCGGCGCGCCGAAGACCTTCGCGAGACAATCAGCGTGAAACTGGTGTCAAACGGCTGGCCCGTGCGTCAGCTCGATTTGCGCCGGAGCTCGCTGGAAGAGCGTTTCACCCAGGCCGTCACGCAAGACACGCTCGGCGCCGCCGCTCACCTCGAGGCCGTTTGAATGATGCGACACGTCTCGACCCTCTTCAATCGCGAGCTTGGCGCTTATTTCCTGGGACCGATGGCCTACATGGTCTTGCTGGCGTTCCAGGTGATCGCGTTCCTCAATTTCTGGGAGCTCGTCGACGCACTCAGCGTGCCGCAGCGCGAGATCTCCAGCTTGCGCGATCCGATGAGCACCTATGTCTCGGGCAGCCCGGCCTTCTGGATCGCGATCCTGGTCGCGTTGCCGATGCTGACCATGCGGTTGATCGCCGAGGAACGCCGCTCGGGCACGATCGAAACCCTGCTCACGCTCCCCGTCACGGAAGCCGAGGTCGTCGTCGCCAAGTGGCTGGGGGGCGTGGTCATGTACATGGCGTTATTGATCCCGTTCGCGCTTTATTTGCCGTTCTTGCACTATCAGGCGAAGTTTGATTTCGACATCGGCCCGCTTCTGACCCTGGCACTCGGCCTGACGACGATGGGGATGATGCTCGTGAGCATCGGGCTATTCCTGAGCGCGCTCACGCGGAACCAGATCATCGCCGCGATCTGGACCTTCGTGCTCTTGTTTCTGCTCGTGGTCATGGTCCCCTTGGTTTATCTCTTCGGCGTACGGCAGCACGCCGGATGGGCCGACGCGGTTCGCTTCGTCGCACCCCTTTACCAGATTCAGAGCTTCAGCCTGGGCCAGCTTGACCTGCGAATCTTGATTCTCCATCTGTCGGTCTGCGTCTTCACGCTCTACCTGACCGTGAAGGTGCTGGAGATGCGTACCAACCGGTGACCATCTGTCGGGCGTCGCCGGCGAGGCTTCTTTTCATGAAGTATGAATTCTTGAATTATCTATCCCGAAGCGAGCTCTGGATCATCGGATCCGCGGTGGTCGCGCTCATCGTGGGCACCTGGGTATTGCGTGGCGCTCCGCCGGGCCAATCGGCCGAGACCGAGGAAGATGCCGATGCGCCGCGGGCCGGCTATCGCGACCGGATCGTCGTCGCCGTGGTGGTCGGGATGATGCTCATCCTCGGGGCCGCCTATGTGGCGATCGCGCGGGGCGTCCTCTGGTCGCTGCCGATCTTCGCGATCGGATTCGGATTGGTGCTGGCCTTGATCTCGTATAACCAGCGCTACCGCCACGCCAGCCCGTCGCTGCGGCGGACGATCGAATTCTCGAACACGTTCCTGCACGCGGCGCTCGTTGGCGGCATCTTGATCGTGATCAATAGCATTGCGTTTCGATATGGCGGGCAGCCCCTTGATCTAACTCGCGAGCAGACATATTCGCTCTCGACGATGACGATCAACCAGCTCGTCAGCCTCAAACAACCGGTCACGTTCACGATGGTCTTCGGCCGCGGGCCGCGCCGTGCGGCAACGCGAGCGCGTCGGTCAGTTGCTTGATTCGTACAAGGCGGTGAATCCCGAGTTTGTCCAGGTCGCCAGTCTCGACCCGTTCAGCGAGCTGACACGCGGCGAGGATCTGATCAAACGGGTGCCTGAACTCGAGATCTTGCACGGCGGAGGGGTCGTCATCGAGTACGGCGAGGGCGAGAACGTGCGCCATGTCGTCGTCCGCAATCAAGACCTGTTTCAACCGCTCCAGGCCGGTGCGCCCGGGAGCGAACAAGACCACTTCGCGTCGGCCTTCACGGGCGAAGACGAGATCACCTCGGCCCTGATCCGCCTCAGAGAAGGCAAAGGGGCCAAAGTCGCGTTCACCACGGGCCACGGCGAGCCGGCCACCAACGACCTGAATCCACGCGGCCGCGGGATCGGCAACTGGCGGGCTCGCCTCGCCAAGGTTGGCTGCGACGTGATCGACCTGAACATCATCCAGGACCAGATTCCCCCCGATGTGAGCCTGCTCGTCGTGGCCGGCCCGAAAACATCGTTCAAGCCCGACGAGGTCGAGCGGCTCAAAGCCTACGCCACCGCCGGCGGCCCAACTCTGTTGCTCCTGGGAAACGCTGATTCATCGGGTCTCGACGACCTCTTGAAATCGTTCAACCTGGCGCTCGGCCCGGGTCTCGTGATCGACCCGCGATATAATTACCGAAGCAACCCGTCGATGGTTTTCGCACCAACCTCGGCCGCCATGAAGCACCCGATCATCGATCCCCTGGGGACCAACCGCGCCGTGCTCTTGCCCGGCGCGGCTCCCATCCAGATTGCCGGGCAAGCCGTGCGCGGCCGCCCCGCCGCCGAGCCGGCCGACCGCGGGCTCGTGCCGGTGCCGATCTTGCGCACGACGAATTTCTCGTGGGTCGAATCGAATCCCAAGAACCCGACCGTGCGTCTTGATCCCGAGAACGACGAACCCGGGCCGGTCACCGTCGGCATCGCGGTGAGCGAGCGTTCGGATTCGCCCGGACCGAACCCGGGGGCCGACGGCAAGCCCCGGCTCGTGCTATTCTCCGCGCCGGCGATGGCCGAAAACGTTTTTCTCGAGATCGAGCAAACCAACCTCGACCTCCTGATGAATGCAGCGAGCTGGCTGCGCAACCGGCCCGATACGCAGGGCATTCCGCCGCACACGCACGTCGCCCTGACACTCTCGGTCGACCCACTGTTGCGGTCGCGCCTCATCCTTGTTCCATCCACTGTTGCCGTGATGTTGATCATCGCTCTGGGCATCACTGTTTACGTCGCGCGGCGTCAATGATGAAGAACAATCGCCTCACTTACACATTGCTCGTACTGTTCTTCGGCAGCCTTTTCGTGTACTGGGCGCTCGAATACGCGGGCGTTCGAACGGGCAAGGAGCGGCGGCTCCGCGAGACGCGGCTCTTGCCCGGACTGACCGAACTGCCCGAGGGCGATGTCCGCGAGCTATCGATCGACAAGGGGACGACGAAACTGGTCTTCCGGCGCCGCGGCGCGGGGATCGGCCAGTGGCAAATGATCCAGCCCCGAAACGTCGCGGCGGAGCCCACGCGGCTCGAAACGCTGGTGCGCAACCTCAAGGATCTTCGCCGCTCGGTCGACTCGGGTAATGTGGCCGGCGCTCCGCGCAGTTTGGCCTGGAACCGCCGGCGGCGACCGTGCGCCTCTGGGGGCCGCCGTCATCGGCATCGTCGACCGCGGGTGCAAGAGATCGCGCGCCCGTCGCGACTCTTGAGCTGGGCAAGACGGTGCGCGGCAACCGCTACGTTCGGGCCGAGCCACAAGCCGGGATCGAGGTGGTCGATAACAAGCTCTTGAACGCGATCGACCTGCCGGTGAACGACTGGCGCGAGCAGGTGGTCATGGGCGTGCCAACCTTTCAGGTCGCGACCCTGTCGATCAAGCGCAAGGGTGCGGAAGAGATCCGGGCCGAGCGAAACGCCAGGGGCAAGTGGCGATTGACCGCACCGGTCAAGACTCCGGCCAATCCGGCCAGGATCGAAAGCCTTCTATCGGCCCTGTCGTCGCTGCGGGTTGTCGACGGTCAAAACGGATTCGTGGCCGACGACGTGAAAGACCTTGCGC
Organism: uncultured Planctomycetota bacterium; assembly: GCA_963818265.1. Taxonomy (GTDB): domain Bacteria; phylum Planctomycetota; class Planctomycetia; order Isosphaerales; family Isosphaeraceae; genus CAWFRS01. The sequence goes on from CAWFRS010000008.1 coordinate 1,065,726, forward strand.
CCTTCGGTCTGGCGAATTCGGAGCTCACGGTCGAGCTGACGACGACCCGGCCTGGCGACGCTCCGCTCGTCCTGCACGTCGGCAAGCCCGTGCCCGACAACAAGGATAGGGTTTACGCACGGCAAGGCGATCAGGATGACGTCGTGATTGTCGAGGCCAGGGCTCTTTCGGAAATCCCCGCGAATTTCGTCCCCTTGCGCAACCAGCAAGTGCTCGATTTCGAGCCGGCAACCATCACACAGGTTGAAATCAAGGGGCTGAGCGACCCGTTCCAGTTGAAAAAAGCGGCGGGTGGATGGTCGATCGCATTGCCCGTCGAGGCGAAGGCCGATCGGATATCGGTGGCGTCGTTCCTGACCCGGCTCGATGGCCTGACGACGAGCGAATTCTTGCCCAGCAATATGGCCAAAACCGCGGGGCTCGATCCGCCCACGATGACAATTTCCCTCTGGGAGGCGCGCGGGCCGAAAACGAAAGCGGAGGGCCCGTCAGGCGATCCCGCCGTGGTCTTGAAAATTGGTCGACATGACCTCTTGAGGAAGACGGTGTTCGCACAGCTCGAGCACGATGAAAGCGTCCTCGCGGTGCCTGACACGATTCTCGACGTGCTGCCCAGGAATTCGCTGGCGTTTCGCGACCTGACGATGCTGACGCTCAATCCGGCCGACGTCCGCAAGTTGACCTTGATCCGCGCGGGCCGAACTGACGTGCTCGAGCCCGATTCAAAGGGGGGTCCCAATCGCTGGCGCTTGCCGGCCGATCGAGGGGCCGGCCGACACGAAATCGGTCACGCAGATTCTCGCGATCTTATCGGCGCTGCGGGCCGATCAGCTTGTGGCACTCTCGGCCGGCGATGGCAAAACCTACGGTCTCGACCGGCCGACGGCCGAGATCATCTGGGAGACCGATCAGCCCCACGTGCTGAAGATCGGTGCGCAGGTCCGCGCACGCCCGCCTATTATGCGCAAGTTGACGACAAGTCGTTCGTCTTCACGCTCAAGACGGACATCCTGAAACCGCTGGAAGCCGAATTGCGCGACCACCTCGTTTTGAGCTTTTCCGAAAGCCGGGCTCAGCGACTGGTGCTCAACTGGGGATGGCCGCCGCGGAGCGTCGCTTTCAAGCGGCACACGGCCGCGATCAAGGGCCAGCCCGAATGGATCGACGAGCCCGGTTCCGACGCGTCGGGTCTCGACCAGTCGCGGATCGGCACCGTCGTGAAGGCGATGTCGCAACTTCAGGCGATCAAATTCGTGCAGTATGACGGCCCGATCGAAGCGTCCACGGGACTGCTCCGGCCACGGCTGACCGCCGAGGTCATGCTGAGCGGGGCCGAGCCGGTGCGCACCTTGCGGATCGGCTATTCGCGACCGGACGGACACATCTTCGCCGCCGAGGGAACCTCGGCCTCGGGTCCGGTGTTCCTCCTGCCGTCGGTGGCCTGGGACGCGCTGATCGAATCGGGCGAGCGGCTCCCGGCTCTTCCCGAAAACGTCTTCGCCCCCGCGCTGACCCTCACATGCCCGCGCGCCTCGCCTGCACGTGGCTCCAGGCGCGCTCTTCATCATAGAAAACTCATCGCGATGCCGCTAAAATAAGGTCTTGCGGCTCAACAGGAATACGGGGAGCGTCCGTCGTGCTTCAGATCGTGAATTATCCGCATCCGGCTCTGCGCTATGAATCGCGTCCAATCAGTGAGATCGACGACAATTTGCGATCAACGATCAGCGCCATGTTCGAGCTGATGTACGCGGCGCAGGGCATCGGCCTGGCCGCCAACCAGGTCGGTCTGCCCTTTCGCTTTTTTATTCTCAACCTGACAGCCGACGCGGCGCAAAAGGACAAGGAGCTTGTCTTCATCAATCCTGAAATCATCAAGCGCCACTCGTCGGTCGAGGATGAAGAGGGGTGCCTGAGCCTGCCCGGCCTCTACGGCAAGGTCCGTCGCGCCAAAAAGATCCGTGTGCGTGCGTATGATCTCGAAGGCAATCTCGTCGAGCACGAAGCCCACGAGCTGTTCAGCCGGGCCGTTCAGCACGAGACGGATCACCTCGACGGTAAACTATTCATTGATTATCTGGAGCCGCAGGCGCTCCGGACGGCCGCGGAACAGATCCGGAATTTTGAAGTGGAATACAAGAAGGCGCAGGGAGCCGGTACGATTCCGCCCGACCACCAGCTCGTGCGACTGCTCAACATGCTCGAGCGGCCGACCGCGAACGGTGTTCTTGTCTGATCGAGATCCTGGTTGCCGTCGCATGGTTCGCTCGACTCGTCACAACGGCGGGCCGAGACCCGAGACGGGGCGGTCGCAAATCGGTCGAAGCGCTATCCTCGGGGGGTGTCAAGCATCATGGTTTTGTCGCCGCGGATCGTCATGCTAGGCACGGGCGACTTCGCGCTGCCGACATTCGAGCACTTGATTGACACGGGGCATCAATTACTGGCCCTCGTGACGCAACCCGACCGCCCCCAGGGTCGTAAACAAGAGATCGTTCCAAGCCAGATCAAGCGGTCGGCCCTGGACCGCGGGATCACCGTCGAACAGCCGGACGACGTCAATGGCGAATCGGCCCGCGACCTGATTCGGCGATTGCAGCCCGATCTCCTGGTGACAGCGGCTTACGGGCAAATTCTCTCCGCCGACGTGCTAACGATTCCTCGGTTCGGCGGGATCAATCTTCACGGTTCGATCCTGCCCGCCTACCGCGGCGCCGCTCCGGTGGCCCGCGCCATTCAACATGGCGAAAAAGAGACCGGCGTCACGGTGATTCGCATGACGCCCAGGATCGACGCGGGGGGAATTGTTTCGATCGCCCGAACTGAGATTGGACCGGATGAAACAGCCGGTGAGCTCGAAGCACGGCTCGCCCGGCTGGGTGCTCCCTTGATTGCCGACGCCATCAAGGCTCTCGCCGACGGCACGATCGCCATTCTGCCCCAGAACCGATCGAAGGTCACACGCGCGCCCAAGCTCTCGAAGGAAGACGGCTTCATTGACTGGACGAAACCAGCGCAGACCGTTCATAACCTCGTCAGGGCCATGCAGCCGTGGCCGATCGCCCAGACGACATGGCAAGCGCGGCTCCCCGAGAATAGCCCGCCCGTCCGGGTGATCGTGCACAAGACGAGCGTCGCGGCGGGCGACGGTGCTCCGGGAACTGTGCTCGAAGCCGATCGAGACCGTCTCATCGTCGCTGCGGGCGAGGGTGCGGTTGCGCTTCATTTGTTGCAGCTTCCCGGTAAGAAGCCGGTCGCCTCGGCCGACTTCCTGCGCGGATATCGGGTTCATCCCGGCGACCGATTTGGCGGCCGTGCTGACCATGAGGCACGGTAAGACCCAAACGAAAATGCCGTCGCCGGCGGCTCGGGAGATTCGCGTGCCAGCGGCCTCTTGCGCGTGAACGGTCGCTCCGAGGCCGGGCCGCCGCCGTTCTAACGTGCAGGCGCCACAAAACCAGTAACTCCGTCGCGCGGTGATGCCTGGCTCGTCGATTCACGCCCTGTGTTTGCGTCGACAATGAGAACAGATACGTTCTCCGACGCGAGCGACGGCGAGGATGGGCCATGCCGCTTAGTAGAATTGCAAGGACGCTGGGACTGACGATCGCACTCTGCGCAACGATCGTGCGAGTTGCACACGCCGGCGGGACCAACGACGCCAAGCTCGCCGGCCTCCGTCACTATGCGGCGGGCCAATTTCAAGAAGCGATCCCCTACTTCGACCAGGTTCTGGCGCAGCACAAGCGTGACCTGGAAATCCTCATCAAGCGCGGAGTCTGTTACCTGCGCGTCGATCGGCCTCTTGATGCCCTCGAGGATTTCGATCGCGTCAACCAGTATAGCGGCTGGGGTGCCCGCGTCTTCGGCGCGAACACCGGGCTGACTCCCTTGAGCACGTGGATCGTGCCGCCGGCTCCTGACGTTTCGTTTGCCGAAAACTGGGGGAACCGCGGCATTGCGCTCTTGATGGTCGGTCGCGATGAAGAGGCCCTCGAAAGCTTCCGCACCTCGATCGCACTATGGGAACAGCCCCAGAATCGCGGCGGCGCCATGGGCGGGCAGGGTCGCGGCCAGATCGTTCGCGGACGAGCCGGCGCCTACGAGGGCCTCGGTCAGTCGTATCATCGCCTGGGTCAGGATGAGCAAGCCTACGCGGCTTACAGTCAGGCGGTCGTCATCGATCCCACCGATCCGAATGGCCATGCCGGCCGCGCCGAGATTCTGACCGCTCTCAAGCTGTTTGATGCGGCGGATACGGATTATTCCGAAGCGATCCGCCTCGATCCGTCGCACTCGCGAGCCCATTGTGGCCGCGGGATCATTCGCACCGAGCTCGGCCGTGATGATCTGGCCCTCGCCGATTTTAACCAGGCGATCGCGGCCGACCCGTCTTTTGCCAGAGCCTATTCCTATCGCGGCGGCCTCTACGCCCGGCGCGGCCAGAATGATCGGCGCTCGCAGACTACGATGCGCTCGTTCGCTTGTTGCCAAGGAACGTCGGAGCGCGCAAGGACCGCGGCGGATTACTCGTGCGGATGAATCAGTTCGACAAGGCGATCGCTGATTTGACAGTTGCCATCGATATCGACCCCACGCGGGCCACGGCCTTTCAGAACCGAGGCGCCGCCTACAACGGGCTGGGCCAGTACGAACGGGCCATCGACGACTTGACGCGGGCCATCGAGCTCGACCCCAAGAACGCCGGCGCCTACACCAATCGCGGCCTGGCCGAATACGCGACCGGCCAGTATGACCGCGCCGTGGCCGACCTCAGTGAAGCCGTGCAGCTCGCGCCGCGAAGTGCGATTCCACTTTTTAACCGCGGCGAGGTCTTCGCGCGACTGGGAATGCGCGACCGCGCCCTCGAGGACTACGACCAGGCCACGCAGCTCGACCCACGTCTCACGGCCGCCTTCACGGCCGGAGCGCGTCTACGCGCCGAGAATGGGCGGTCTGACCACGCGGTTCGCGACTTCGACATGGCTCTGCGGCTCGCGCCCGAACGACGTGGGTCTCTACAACGAGCGCGGCAACGCGCGTCGCGAGACAGGTGACTGGCGTGGCGCGCTGGCCGACTACGATCGGGCGATCGTCCTGGCTCCCGAGAATGCCGAGACGTACATCTTGCGAGGCTGGGCCCGGCTGGCCGCGGGTGTCGAGGGAAGCGACTACGATGCCCGCGTCTACCTGCGGCTCAAAGGCTGGAACGATCCCCTGGCTCCGTACATGGCCATTCTCGGATCTCTCGGCGCCAGCGCGGCTCACCGCGAGGCCGACGGCAAGCGCATCCTCGACGAGGCCCTCACGAACCTGTCGCCGCGCGTCTGGCCGGCCCCCGTGCTTCGGTACCTGCGCGGTCAATCTTCGGAGAAAGCGCTCCTGGCAACCGCGGTCGACGCGCGGCAGCAGGCCGAAGCCCATGTCTTCGTGGGCTTCGTCAAGCTGCGAGCCGGCGACCGGCAAGCTGCGATCGCCGAGCTCACCTGGGCCAGAGACCATTATCGATCAAGCTCGATCGCCGTCGACGTCGCACGCGCTGTGCTCAACAGGCTCGAATCTGAATCCAGGTAACGCCGCGCGGCACCACAGGGCTGTTTCCTGTCCACATTCTCCACTGAAAAACCGCGAAAGCACGCCACTCACATCATCACATGGCCACCTGGCGTCGCGACCGTTTAAACGGCTGCTTTGTTCCCGAGTTTGTCGTTGGCGCGAACCCTCTGCCAGAGTTCTTCGCGATAGACGCCGACTTCGCTCGGCGCCGTGATCCCAAGCTTCACATTGTTGCCCTCGATCGCGACAACCGTCAGCGAGAGCTCGCAATGCGGTATAACGATTCGTTCGCCAATCTTACGGCTGAGGACAAGCATCAGATGTTCCTCCGTGGGTTAGCCCTCAAACTCATCAATTCCATTCATGACAATGAGCACAACAGGCACTGTACACAACTGCCGGAAGTGTACACAAAATCTGTAAGGAACAGAATACCAGTCATTCTATTTTTTTGTGCGATCTCGAAGTCGCACAATCAATTCGTATGCGCTGGCGAGAATATTTCACCCTGGCCATCAAGATTTTCGGCGGAGGCGACAAATTCCCGCGCGGCATAGGCGTCCCAGGCGGCCAGCCATTCTTGCCGTGCGCGAGTTCGGCGATAGACCGCGACGCCGAACAGAACGACGCCGATCACCAGGATGGGCACGATGATGACCTCGGACAGGTCGGCTCCTGAAAGGCCATAAGCGAGAGTGGCCGCACTCAAGCTTCCCAGCCCCAGGACGGCTTGCACGCTGACCTGGCCCTTGCGCGGTTGTTTTTCACGATGAGGAACGTTCATGTTCAAAACCTCTGTAAGTTCGTACTTACTTAGTGGAAATTCGTAGTCAAGACGCCACGCTGCGAGCATGCAGCCGCGGCGCACCTTCATATAGCGTGTCAAGACACAACGACGTCTCTTCGATCACGCCTGGATCAAAGTGAGTCTAGGTCATCAAGACGGAGAGAGCGTCTGGGTGGTAATACCGTCTGATGGCGTCGTCTTTTACACCGAGTCCGCGGAGAGTGAACCAGACGATTTGTTCGACCAGTTTTTCTCGCGAAAGCTCGTAATCGACAATGGGGGTTGTCGGCAAAAGAGAAAGCATGATCATTCGGGAAAGCTGCCGGGCGAAAAGCGCACCGAGCTTCGGCATGACTGGACCCGCTACCGATTCATTCGCCGCGATCGAGGCCTCGAGGCACTCGCCCACCTTGGAGGTCCAGCACGGCATGGTGCGCTCATAAAAGAGCCTGGCGAACTCGCCGTCCTCGATCATGCTGCGTAACATCAGGCGATGGTGGGCGACGGCGTCTTCCTGGCTCAGCGGCTCGGTGCCCACGGTTCGCGCCACCATCATGTGGACGATCAAGACCAGGGTCGACGTACACGGCTCAAGCGCCCGGATCCGATCAATTTTTTCGGGATCGCTCTCATTGCAGCAAAAAAGCTGCATGGCCGCGTAAAGCGCTTCCTTGTTCGGAAAATGCTTGAATAAGAGCGCCTCCGATACATTGGCCGCGTCGGCTAACGCCTTCGTCGTCGTCCCATGAAAGCCACGCTCGGCAAACACCTTGCGCACGGCCTGGATAATCGCGGTACGACGCTCGTCACTCGAAAGCTTCACGGCTGGCTTGACCATCGATCCAGTTCCTCAGTCGTGGTAAGTGTATACTCACCTGGGCGCGAGGTCAAGGGCCAGGGCGAGTCGAACCGACCCGCGATTTTGTTGCACATCGTATACCGGCGGAATCTGTCATCCGCGGCGAATACGATCTACTTGATGGCGTTGGCCGCTTCCACGAGCGCACTCGGCTTGTGCCGCTCTCGAAAACCTTCGAGGAAAAGCTTGGCGCGTACGACGCCGTTGCGATCCAGAACGAACGTGCCTGGATGCGGCACCCCGTCGGCCTTGCCACGGGCTGCTGTATTGCGGATGTGGTAGGCGTCAATCGTGGCGCTATCGGGATCGGAGAGCATCGGGAAGGTGATCTTCATCTTCTGGGCGCACGTCGCCAGGACCTTCGGATCGTCGAAACTGATCCCGACGACCTGGATTCCGGCGGCTTCGATCGACTTCAGCTCACTTTGCAACTGAACCAGTTGCCTGCGACAGAACGGTCACCAATCGGCGGATCGGTAAAAGACCAGGGCCACCTTGCCTTTGCCGAGAAATTCATCGAGCGACCGGGGGTTGCCTGCCTGGTCCTTCAATGTGAATTTAGGCGCCTTTTCGCCGACCTTCACGCCAGTAAGCTCCTCGGGAGCCGGTTTCGCATTGTCTTGCGACCAGGCGGCCGGTGCGGCTAGCAGAAAGAAAGCCGCGGCAAGAGAAAGCAATCGAATCGAAAGTGGCATCTCAATTTCCTTTTAGTGAACATGTTAAAGTAATTCAAGGCTAACGATACACCGTGCATCTGAATGATCGGAGGTCCTCGAAACACGCTCAGTTCTGGTGGTCGAGATTCTCCGATATCACGAATTTCTCGAATTCAGCGTTGAGGGGCTTTGAAGACGTATTGATCGCGGCAATCCCAACTTGTACACGGTTCTTGAGCTTGGTGACAAGCGGCGGGAAGGAAGTCCACCGCAGGCCGTCGGGGCCGAATGCCGCGTAGATTGTGTCGGCCCGCCGTTTCAGCCTCAGGTGGCTCGAGTTGTCGCTGATCTTCAAGCCCTGAGATAATGCCAGGGCGCCGTCTTTCCGGTACTCGAAGTTGGCATAGGGGCGAGACTTGCCGTGTTGCACGTCCGCGGCGATCTCAAGACGAATGTAATTCTCTTCATCTTGCCATAAAAGGATTCCGCCGCCGTGAAACGGGGCCGGATACTCGGCGATCGTTGATCGTCCCGCGGGGTGAAGGACGCCGGTCACAACGACACGCGCATCGAAATCGCCCCTGGCGCCCTTGAACAGCCGCGGCGCATTCAGGCGGTCGAGCTCGGCGCTCAAGACGTGAGACTCTCCATCGGGTGCCGTCACGATTGGCTGGCTCCACGGTTAATCGGCGATTCTTGTCCGCGAAATCGTGAGCATAGCTAGCTGAGCCCCAGGATCAATCACGCCCCCCCACAACGCGACTGCCGTGCCAACGCCCCAGGGTCGTACGCAAGGTCGACATAAGTTGTTTGGCTCGTAGTCCAATACATCTTGGTGCTGCGCACGCCTGTCGCCGGGCGTGTCTGATGCGAACAGGCGCCGGCTCACGCCATGTCGTGGCCGCTACGAAGGTTCGTGGGACGCCCGCGAGAGGCCCAGCCTCTTGAGGCGGCTGCGCAATGTGTTGGGATGCAGTCCCAGTCGAACGGCGGCGCCTGCGCGGCCCTTCGATGACCCATTTCGTTTGTTCGAGGACGGACTGGATATGATTGCGCTCGACATCAACGAGAGCGAGATCCGAGCTCGAACCACGTTCGGACGGCGATGGGCCGAGCACGTCGACGTTCAGCTCCAGCGTTGTACCGGTCGACAGGATCACGGCACGTTCGATCACATTTTCTAGCTCGCGGATATTACCCGGCCAGGAGTAGTCGACAAGTCGCTTCATCGTTGCAGGCTCGATCTCGACAATTCGCCGCCCCATTCGAGTCGCGAACCGCTCGAGCTGAAACCGGACCAAGAGCGGGATATCTTCGCGGCGCTCGCGAAGTGGAGGGAGCGGAATTGGAAAGACGCTGAGCCGATAGTACAGGTCTTCGCGAAACGTCCGCTCGCGTACCGCCTTGATCAGGTCGCGATTGGTTGCGGCGATCACACGCACGTCAACCTTGATCACCGCCTGGCCGCCGACGCGTTCGAATTCGCGCGATTGCAAAACACGCAAGAGCTTGGCCTGAGTTTCAAGCGGAAGCTCTCCGACCTCGTCGAGAAAGATGGTGCCGCCGTCGGCGAGCTCGAACCGACCGATCCGTTTGGCGATCGCCCCGGTGAATGCCCCCTTCTCGTGCCCGAACAGCTCACTTTCCACCAGTCCCGCGGGCAACGACGCACAGTTGATCTTGATGAGCGGCTTCGATGCCCGCTGGCTCGTCGCATGGATCGCGCGTGCGATCAGTTCCTTGCCTGTCCCGGTTTCGCCCCAGATCAAGACAGTCGCGTCGGTCGGGGCGACGCGGCTCACGTTGTCCAGCACTGAAGTCAAGGGGCGGCTGCACCCACGATCTCGTCAAAGTTGTGAGCCGACTTGAGCTCTTGTTGAAGGTAAAGATTCTGCTCGGTGAGGCGAGCACGCTCCGCATCGGCGAGCACGCGGTCGGTGATGTCGACCCAGATCGTGTGTACGGCTTCGACCGTGGCGTCGTCGCCGCGCAACGGCCTCATCCAGAGAGTGACCCAGAGCGGTCGGCCGTCGCGGCGGCGCATCTCCAGCTCGAGGCCGGCCACGTCGACGCCCGCGAGGCCTTTTTGAAACGCCTCCTCGGCGCGTCGCCGGCTCGCGGGCGAAGCCGCGAAATAGCGCTGTATGCTCGAGCCAATCAGCTCGGGTGCGGCATAACCGAGAAGCTGGGTTGCCCGGCGGTTCACGCTGATCAGGCGAAGATCGGCGCCAAGCGACACATAAGCATTCGGCGTTTCCTCATAGAGGTCCCGATAGCGGCGCTCACTTTCGACCAGGCGTTGTTCGACTCTCAGCCGTTCGAGCTCGACGGCCGCGCGGGTCGCGAAGATGCGGAACGTGAATAGCCAGCGCGGCTCCAGCGCCATCGGATGCTCGTCGCAGACCGCCAGGTGGCCGAGGATCTTGCCTTCCGCGTCGACGAGCGGCACGCCCAGGTAGCTCTCGATGGCGAGATCGCGCAGGCCCTGATCGTCGGGAAACTTCTCCTGAATGCGTGACGGATAGTGGCAAAGCCCGCCCCGCACGACATCCTCACACGGGGTATTCGCAAGGTCGTATTCGACGTTGGGCAAGATCTCTTCCCTGCCCCAGAACGCAAGCGTTCGCACACGCGTCGCTGAACCGGCAAACTCGGCGACAAAGGCATAGCTGACCCCGAGCGCCTTCGCAAGATGCGCGACTAGCGATTCGAAGAAGCGCTCGCCCGTGTTTCTTGCCGTCCCTTCAACGATCGCGCAGGGCGATGATCTCGTCGTCGATCCACGTCGCGAGGTCGGGTCCCTCATCTTCCATCGGCAACTCGCTCTTGGTCGGCGGCGGCATCTTAACGACGCGATTTCAAACCCGTTTTCTGATTTATTCGTACCGGACTCCTGGCTCACCAGCGGGCTCGAAGCGAGCCCGCGCCAGACGAGCTGGCTCCTGGTCCGGACATGTCTCAAAGCCGCATCAAGAGAGACGAACGCTGCGCGCCTTTATTCGATCTGGCTGCTCGCGCGAGCGCTCAACTCGACCCAACCGGCACGAGCTCCCGGTGAAGTGACACATTCGCCGCTTTCAGCGGCTTGCTCGAACAACGGCCGTTTCGCCGCGGGCGCAACGGCTCCTCAACGTGCATACACTGTGATCGGCGATTGGCTCGCGATGCGTTACCGGGTGAAAGTCAGGCCAGGTGCCTTGTCACCGGCGCCGGCCGGCGCGAAAACGAATTTGTCGGCGCCGTCCTGAGTGACCTTACCCACCAGAGGCGGGCCGTCTTGCTGGATGAGCGCGAGGGTGCTGTCCTTGAAGCCGGCCTGGCCGTTGAGTGTTTGTTTCTTGCCTTGCGTGTCGACGGCCCACGCGAATTGGCCGTCTTGCTGAAGGGTCAAGTCGATCGCGACGCCGGGCGACGGCTTGGCGTGCCATGTCCCCAGCAAGTCCGAGGGAGGCGGTGGCTGCGTTTGTTGCGCGGTCGCGGGATTACTGGCATCGGAAGCAGGGCCCGAGTCCGGGGCGTGCGGCACCGGCGGGACGGCATCGGTCCCGCGAGTTGCGGCGCCGTGTTGGCTGTGTTGTCTGCCGTCAACATGCCATTCGCGGGAGCGGCCGGGGTGGTCTCCTTCGACTTTTGATAGAGCCTGGCAAAGGAGGCCGAAAGCTTGTCGTCGGGCAAGAGCTGGGCGACACGCGCGAATTGTGTTCCCGCGGCGTCCTGGTTGCCCTGGGTGAGATATTGCCACGCAAGCAAGAACTGGCCGGATGGCGAGTTGGGGTTACTGTTCACAAAAGCTTCGAGCGCTCGCAGTTGATTGGTATACGTGTCGACATCCGGATAGAGCCCCACCATGGTCGACCAGTTCCAGCCCGGCCCGGCCGAGAGAACCGAATACGCGACCGCCGAGGCCTCGTCGTACCGCTTGAGAGCGAACAAGCACAGCGCGGAATTCGTGCACTACGGCCGCGTCGGGCGTCTGTTTCAGCACCTGGTCAGAGAGGTTGAGCGCCGCGTGGGTAGTCGCCTGCCTTGAACGAGTCGCGCGGCCGAAAAAATCTGCTCGGTGCTGTCAACGACCGCTGCCGCCGGCGGCGCGCTGACGACGTTGATCGGTTGCGAGTAATCGTAGACGACAGCCGCCTGAGCCGGCTGAGTCGCGACGTACGTGGAATAATACGGATTCGTATAGCCGCTGTAGAGCGATGTGCTCGCATAAGATCCGAGACCCCATCCCGTGAAGTTGCTCACTCCCCAGGTCGGAAAATAGCTGAACACCGGCATGCTCGCATATCCGTAGGCCGGCGACGCAAAGCCGTAGCCGCCGTAGACGGATCCGATCCCGAAGGATGTGAGGGCGCCAACTCCCATACCCGTCCAGAATGACGCGCTGTTCCCCAATCCACCGTGGTACCAGTTTCCATAATAGGGCGCGTAACCACGGCCACCGCCATACCCGCCGTAGCCCCCACCCCAGCGGCCGTACCCGCCGCCGCCCCAGTTGCCATACCCGCCGCCGCCCCAGTTACCGCCTTGGCCGCCGCCCCAGCCGCCGTTGATCACGGTATTTGAAGTATTGTTGATAGTCTTGTTGACGATATTCGTGTTCGAGTTCCCTTGGAGACCCCAGTTGCCGGCTCCCCGGTTGCCGTTTCCGTTTCGGCCTCCTCCGAAATTATTGACGGTGTTTATCGTGTTACCGCCAAAGTTGGGACGATTGACCACGCCGAAATTGTCGCCGTTGTGAACGATATTGCCTGACCCGATGTTGTTGCCGGAACCGATGCCAGGACGATTGCCGGGCCACCCGGGCCGGTTGCCGGGCGCGCCAGGGCGATTGCCGGGCCCTCCGGGATGGTTATTCCCCGGGGGCCCGGGCCGATGATCGCCGCCGCCGGCCACCGGCCCACGACCGAATGGGTTGCGGTCGCCACCGCCCGGACGCTCGAGACCGGGTCGATTCCCGATGCCGCCAATGCCCCCTGCGCCCGGGCGATTACCCTCGAACCCGGGGCGGTTCCCGCCGCCAATGCCCCCTGCGCCAGGGCGATTACCCTCGAACCCAGGGCGATTCCCGCCGCCGCCGATGCCCCCTGCGCCGGGGCGATTACCCTCGAACCCAGGGCGATTCCCGCCGCCGCCGATGCCCCCTGCGCCGGGGCGATTACCCTCGAACCCAGGGCGATTCCCGCCGCCGCCGATGCCCCCTGAACCAGGACGATTACCCTCGAACCCGGGGCGATTCCCGCCGCCGCCGATGCCCCCTGAACCGGGGCGATTACCCTCGAACCCGGGGCGATTCCCGCCACCGGGCCGGCCCAGGTTGCCGCCGCCATTGGGCCGACTCACAGGGGTCGACGGCCGCGTCATCCCGGCAGAACGGGTCCTCCCGGCGTCCGTACCGCCGCGGCCCATCGCAGAGTGATTCGATGGGACTGACGGCCGCGTCATCCCGCCGCCAGCGGTCCGGCCTCCACCACCACCGCCCGCCTGACGCGCTCCGCCGCCACCACCTCCGCCGCGAGCGGCGCCACGGCCGCGCTGGCCGTGCGCCTCGTCATTCGCCGACGCCATGAGCAGAAGGAAGCACGCCGAAAGTATGAGTCGTCGCAGGTACATCATAGACCTCATACGAAGGAACGGTGTCAACGTGGATCGGACAGTCGCGGAAGACGAGCAAGCGGTGCATCCGCCGCGTCAGCCAGGCCGCGCTCTTCTAAGCATGGAACGAGCGCATTAACAGAAGCTGAGTCTGATCGACTCATCTCGGCGTTGCCGGTTTGGCCGCCGGCTTGGCCACGCCAGAAGTCGCCCTGGGTGTGCCGGGGGCCGGGTTTGCCGCTCCCGGTGCTGGGGCCTTTCGAACCATCACCACATCAAGAATATCGGGCGCCACCTGGCCGCCGATGATCCGATCGACCGAGCTCGTCCTGACTGAATCTTTATTGATGATCGTATGAACTTGTGTTGCCGACGTCGGGCGGCCATCGAGGAGCACGCCCTGGGCCTTGACAACCCATTCCTTTTCGCCGGTCCGCGTCCAGAAGGCCTCGCCGTGGCCGCCGTGCGAGTCGAAGACCCAGGACTTGATCTGACCCGACTGGGGATCCCAGCCCACGAATACAGTGCCCGACGTCTTTTTCTCGCCCTGGATCTCGGCCTGATAAGTTCGCACGAGATAGCTCTGATTATCGGCCCATCGAACATTCGAATGGATCCGGTTGCTACCGCTCTCATCGACCCATTCGCCGACCATCCATTCGAGGTCGCGCAGGCGGTCATAAGGCGAAACCTCCGCGGCCGGGGCGGCGTGTTCACGTATCTCGGCGATCATCCACCTGTTGTTTCGTTTGACGAGCAGAATGTTGAATTCGGTGAACTCGGCTGCATCACCCGTGCTGGAGGCGACCTGTGATTGGCCGTTGACTCGCGCAACGTCAGGAGTGAGAAACCGCACCTCCTCGACCTCGGCTGTGACTTTCAAGCCTTGCGCTTCCTTGAATGCGACCGTATACATTTCGGCGATGGCCGATTTGCCGCGCGTCTCGTTTTCGTCAGGATCAATGATCGACGCGTCGTCGAGAAACAGGTCGGCCAACTGTTTCACGTTCGCCGCGGAATATAATTTCGCGAACGTCTCGACGCCGGCGATGACGGCCTTTTCCTCGGGATTACTTGCATTCTTGATCGGTTCTTGCACGCGCACGTTGGTGATCGCCGGGGCCACAGGCTGTGGCGCTTGCGGCTGACCGCCGCCCCCCATCGCGATTCCGACGCCGGCCACGCCGCAAAATGAAATCAAGAAAGCGAATTTCGTTCTCATGGGAGAATCCCTCAAGCCTTGGCCTTCTCATGCACGAAATGGAGACACGAGGCACGGGCGCCGATCATTCATGTCGACTAATTGTCATTGGCAACCGCGGTGCCAGTCAAGTTGCAGAAAGCCAGCACACGTGGGATCCCTGGAATGACCTTTCAAAAGCAGAGCCTTGCCCCTCCGGCTGGCGTCTCGTCCCGGAATCCGAGGGGTGGCCCGATCACGTCGCTATCGCGTCAACCTGACAACATAACAGTCATTGTTCAGGCTCTCACGACCCTCGCGATGCGATGCGCGCGTGGACGCCAACAATCTCGTCGAAGAGGTCGCGCGTGCGGTGGGTGATCCGCGACGCATCAGCGAGAAATGACTCAACGGCGCAGCCTGGGTGCGACTTTTTCGTCGCTCAGGCGGCGGGCCAGGCGCTCGAGATCGACGGTGTTTTCAGGCAGCTCGGAAACACCGCGATTGTGAATCAGGCGGAGCCGGTCTTCGACCGTGCGCAGGAAGTCGTACGCGTCGCGCAGCTCATTGTGAAGCTCGTTACCGATAATCCCCGTGCTGCGCAAGCCAGCCAGGGCATCCCAGAGGTTGGGCCGCAACAAGTCAGGCATTTCTGATGCGTGCTTGAGCAGCAAGTATTGAACGATGAATTCAAGGTCGGCCAGTCCGCCCGGCCCCCGCTTGAGGTCGTGGCGGGATCGCGATGTTTCGAGCTTTCGCCGCATGGCGACGACTTCCGTCGCAAGCTGCGCCGATCCATTGGCTCGATCAAGATCGATCGCACGGCATCGCTCACACGCAATCCGAAGCCGCCCGTCGCGAAGATGACGCGGGCCCGGGTCAGCGCCATTCGCTCCCAGACCTGCATCGAGTGACTGAAATAAGACAGGAACGAGGCCAGGTTCTGAACGAGCGGACCAGACGCGCCGTGCGGCCGCAGCCGCGTGTCGACCGCGTAAAGCGGGCCGAGCGCCGAGCCGCTTCCGAGCGCTTTCAGCACCCGCTGCGCCACTTCAGTGACGAATTGCTCATTGGGGATCGAGCAAGAGCCGTCCGTGAACCCTTCTGACTCGTGAAGGAAAATGAGATCAAGATCGCTGTGGTAACCGAGCTCGCGGCCGCCGAATTTGCCAAGCGCCAGGATCGCCCAGCGGTCGCGGCGGCCGTTACCAGACAGCGCGGGGCTCCAAACCGGTCCTGGCGGATCCGCCACTGCTCGCGCGCCACCTGCGTGACGATCGCCTCGGCCACGTCGGCCAGCTCGCGGGTCACATCGCGAATCGGCTCGCGCCCGAGGATATCACGCGTGCCGATCCGCACCCATTCCTTGTTCCGAAAGCTCCAGAGAATCGGCGCCAGATCGTCGGCCTTGCGACAGAGCTCGGCCAGCTCGGCCTTGATCGCCGCGCCCGGCACGGGCCGATCGACGACCAGCGAATCGACAAGATCGTCGATCATGCCCGGGCTGTTGATCAAGATCTCCGAGAGGAACTGGCTGGTCGCGCAGAGCTCGACATAGAGCCGCAAGCTTGGCGGATTGAAGTTGAAAAGTTCCCAGAGCACCGCCTTGGCCCCCAGCGAGGCCGACACCTTTTCGAGATTGGTCAGTGTCATGTCGGGGTCGGGCGTGCCCGCGACGGCTTCGAGCAAGCGCGGTACGATCGCGGCGAGGAAGTGCCGGCAACGCGCCTGCGATAGAAACGGAAAGTCCTCGCGTGCCAGCGCCATCAGATTTTGATACGCCGTCGACCGGTCGCGAAACGGATAAAGCGAGAGGACCTTCGAGATGAACTCGGGGCGTCGGCTCCGGATCGAGCACCAGGTCGACAATCGGATCGACGGCCTGGCCGGCGTCGCCGCTGAATGCGTCGTGCAACAGGTGGTTGAGGATCCGCCTGTTGAGCTCGGTCTTGCTGCGATAATCGGCCATGAAACGGGCGGTCGGGCCGTTGCGCGCTTCCCATGCGCTCGCGGGCGCATAGCCCATGCGCAGTGCCAGCTCCGCACGGCTTCGGCATCGCGCGGCATCTCGTGGGTCTGGCGGTCGAAGAGAATCTGAAGGCGGTGCTCGACCTGGCGGAGGAAACGGTACGTGTCGTCCATGATGTGCCGCTCCTCGGCGCTCAGGCAGCCGACTCGCTCCAGCCGTGCGATCGCCTCGAGCGTCGTGCCGTGGCGAACTTCGGGATACTGGCCGCCATTCAACAACTGGAGAAATTGAACGACGAATTCGACGTCGCGTATCCCCCCTGTTCCGGTCTTGACTTCGACCTCGGCGTTCCCGGCCGACACCGTGCGCTGCTCGATCCGGCGCTTGAGCGCCTTGATCTCGCCGATCTCCGCCGCGTTCAGATGCGCCTGTAAACAAACGGCGTGATGGCTTCAAGAAAGGTCGAGCCGAGCGACAGGTCGCCGGCGCCGGCCGGCACTTGATCAAGGCCTGCGCTCCCAGGTGCGGCCGCGCGTCACATAATAACCGAGCGTGGCGTCGAGCGATCTGGCAAGCGCACCCTGTTCGCCGTCGGGGCGAAGGCGCATGTCAACCCGATACGCCATCCCCAGCGCGGTATGATCAGCGAGCAACCGAACGATGTCGCCCCCCATGCGCACAAAGAACTCGGCATTCGAGACGACCTTGGGACCCTGCGTCTGGCCGTCTTCATCGTACAGGAAAACTAGGTCGATGTCGGAGCTGTAGTTGAGCTCCTGGCCGCCGAGCTTACCCAGCCCCAGAACGACGAAGCGTGCCGCTGCGCCGCGAGCGCCGATCGGCGTGCCAAACCGCGATTCGGCACGCGCACGCGCCAGCCGCACCGAGACTTCGATACAAGCATCGGCGAGATCGGAAAGGTCTTGTGTGATCACCTCCAGGGGGAAACCCGCGCACGATGTCGTTGTAGCCGATGCGCAGGGTCTCTTGCTGGCGAAATCGCCGCAGCGCTGGCGCTGCGCGTCTTCACTCGCGACGTCGCGGGCGCTCTTCCAAAGGTCATCAATGAGTGCCGAGCGATCGCGCCGTTCGGCGCCGGCCTGTAACCAGTCGAGTAGCTCGGGCGCCGGATCAAGACTTCTGTCAGATACTGGCTGGTGCTGAAGACCTGAACGAGAATCTCGGTCGTGCGCGCGTTTTCGGCCAGCGCGATGAGCATCGACCCGATGCGCGGCACCGCCGCGATGAAGCGATCGAGGTTGAGCAAGGCCATTCCGGGATCGGCACACCGCGGCAAGAGCGCATCAAGCTGAACGGCAATCCGCGCGACGAGGTCGAGCCCCTCTGGTCCGGCGCGCCGGGTGAGATCGGCGAGGTCGCGCGCACCGCGCTCGGTATCGCGTACTCCCAGCCCCGCGAGCCAGCGATGAACCAGCTCGGGCACATCATGGTATCTCAAGAACCAGGACGGCGTCATCAATTATCGCTCCATCAGCCGCGGGTCATGTCGAACGCCGCCTGGCGCCTGACGCGAAAGAAGCGAACGTCACGTACCCGAAGACCGCGATGCCACGCGCTCGGGGCTGACGTGCTGCAAATATCGGAAAATCGTCTCGACATCCGGGCGCGTCAAGCCGAGGTCGGTCGCGATGTCGAGCTCGTCGGCTCCCGTCCGCAATAATTGCACGACGCGGTCCCTGAAGGAAAGGAGCTCGTGCGACAAAGGCGGGTTCTTGACGTGTGCCCGATGCGATTGCCACGGGTCGCCGAAGTCGGTGAAACCCGATTTGAACCAGTACTCTTCGCCCCCGTTGCGTATGAGCGTGAGAAACCACTCCTCGAAGCCGCGCGCGATGATCCGCGGCGGGCTGTGCGAGGCATCATCGCCCGACGTGAAGATTGGGAACCCCGCATCCGGCAAGCGATATGCCAGATCGATGCAGACAGTTTGAACGTTGGGGTTGCCCAGCTCGAACCAGCTCTCGGGCTGGACGATCAGGTCGGGCACCCGCGCAAACGGAATCATCGGGCCGATGGCCGAGATCGGGTGGATGATCGGCCCGTCCGCGAATAACCCGTTCGAGAGCATGAGCCAGGCACGCAGACCGGCGGGCAACCGGTAGCCGTGGCGCGCCTCCCAGTCGGCGATGACACGCGGATCGGCACCCGGGCGGCACGCATCGGCGGTGGCGGCGAAACCGGTTTCTAGCCAGTCGAGCGTGCCGGCGGGGCGCAGGTCGATCCCGCCCCAGTCCATCCAGCATTTGACCAGCTCCCCGAGCGGAGCGCCCATCGAACTTCCCTTCAAACCGGCGTCGCAATGTGCTCGGTGGTTTCCACGCGGCCAAACAGGGTGACAGCGCTCGCGTCGTCAATGGCGACGCGTACGAATTGCCCGATCAGCCGTTCTGTCCCCGCAAATACGACAATCCGGTCGCACGCCGTTCGTCCGGTCAACTGGTCGAGCTCGTCCCAGCCCTCGCGGCGAGTCGTCTTGCGACTCATCCCTTCAACCATGACCTCGACACTCCGCCCAATCCATTGCCGATTGTCTTCGAGGCTGATCGCATTCTGCAAGGCCAGCAAATCCTGATTCCGGCGCTTCTTCACCGGCTCGGGCACGTCGTCGGCATAAAGTCCGTCGGCCTTGGTTCCCTGCCGCGGGCTGTACTTGAAGATGAAACTGTTCTTGAATCGAGCGCGTTCGACCAGGCCAACCGTCCGTTCGAACGAGGCCTCGTCTTCCCCGCAGAATCCGACGATAAAGTCGCTGGAAATCGCCACGTCGGGAATCGTGTCGCGCACGCGACTGAGCATTTCCTCATAAAACCCGGCTGTGTACATGCGCTTCATGCGTTTGAGCACGTGGTCGCAGCCGCTCTGAGCGGGCACGTGCAAATAGCGGCTCACCCGGGGCAGGTCGCGCACCGCCTGGAGCAAATCGTCGGTCATATCGTTGGGAAAGTTGGTGATGAATTTGATCCGCATGAGGCCCGGAATCTCGTGCAACCGGGCCAGCAGGTCAGACAGCCGCGACTGCCGGCCGTCGGGTTCGGTATAGTGATAGCTGTTAACGGTCTGGCCGAGGAGCGTGATCTCCCTGACCCCCTGATCGGCGAGCACGCGGGCTTCCGCCAGAATCGCGTCGGGCGGCCGGCTCTGCTCGGGCCCGCGAACGGCCGGAACGATGCAATAAGTGCAAAACTTGTCGCACCCCATCATCACCCGAACAAACGCCTGCCACGGGCTGGTCCGCATTGCGGGCTCGCGATCGGCGTCGTAGTTCTCGAAGCTCTGCGCCACCACGCCGAGCGACCCATCGTTGCGCGCCGACTCACGGCAATCTGGTGCGTGGCCTCGTCCTGTCCAACGCGGGCGAGCATCTCGGGAACCCGGGCAAGCTGACCCGGGCCGACGACGATGTCGACATGGGGCGCGCGTTTGAAAATCGCGTCTTGATCTTTCTGCGCCATGCAGCCGAGCACGCCGATGCTCACTTCGGGCTTGCGCGCCTTCAGACGCTTGATCCGCCCCAGGGCACTATAGATCTTGTCTTCGGCGTGTTGCCGGACCGAGCAGGTGTTATAGAGGATCGCGTCGGCCTGATTGAGGTCGTCAGTCAGCTCGTACCCTTCGTTACGCAGCTTGGCAACGACGAGCTCGCTATCGAGCAGGTTCATCTGACAGCCGACCGTTTCGATATAAAGCTTTTTGCGCGGGGGCGGCGGGGTCACGGGTTCGGCCATCTTCACGGGCTCCGGATCGCGAGCGAGGGAAACCCCGATTGTAACAAAGAGGCCCGGTTACTGAAAACGGTATCCGCGAAGCCCCTGTATCTTCCGAATTTCTCGTTCAATCCAACCACAACCTGGAGAGGACTCCGGAAATGAGCAGGGATAAACGCGGCTCCGCTCATCACGGCGCGGTGACGCGTGCGCGCGCACGGTCCGGCGCTCAAAAAAAACGCCTCGGGAAAACAGAATCTGTCCTCATCTCTTTATGCCGCTTCGTGTTGCGCCTGGGCGTCTGCATAATCGGAAGGCATCGTCCCAAATCGCAAGATGTCAGCTTGACACTTTTTACGTCAAGCCGCGATGGCCGCGATTTTTGCTTTAGCCACGGCTTTGGCTTCGGTAAAGGCCGTGCTCATCTCAGCTTCCAGCAGAGTGCAGAAGTCGTAGCTAGGCAGTTTCAAGCCGAGGTGCTCATAGGGACAAAGGCCTTTCCGCTTGCCACCGCGGAACACCCGAGAGTTCCAGTACAGCCGCTTGAGATCAAGCATCCCCTGAGTTACTGTACGATGTCGCGATTGATGCATGCGAGGACGCTATTCATGCACTCGACCGCGCGCTGGCTCGCAGCGTTTGACTCAACACCGTCGCGACCAGCCGGTACGACTCACGCCAGTTGGAGTCGAGTCCCCGGCAGAGAAGCATTTGAATCAAATATAATATGTGTTCACGACTAGTAATATCCGTCTTACCCGATTTCCTCGGCCGCTGCCGACGTAGCCACCATAACAGTACCAAGGCGTCACGCGTAGCCGCGGGCACCGATAGCTGACCCAACTGATCGTGCAGCCGATCCAAGAACGTGAACGACTCGGCGCTCTGAAGGAGCCCACGGACCTTGGACCATTCCGAGCCTGGCAGCCGGGGCAAAGCCCACGCGATTGCGCTTGCGCCAAGGCCCGATCGTTGAGTTGACCGTCGGCACGAAAGACATCCAGAGCTGGCTCGACCCGCTTCCAAGCCGCTTCCCTCTTTCATACAGTTGGAAAGCCAGCGTCGCCTTCTTCCACGCTTTGTTGACCGGGTGCGTCAACCCGCACGCACTACGGCCCAGCCATTGGGCTCGCTTGAGGGCTCGGCTCGCTTTCTCAGCCCGTTCCCAGAGCCGCTCCACTCGGCTCCAGAGGACGCTCAAGACCCGGTGGGCTTCCTTCTTGGTGTGGAAGACGTCCAACCCCTTCACAGAGCAGCTTGGTCGATCTCGCGTTGGTGCTGTTGCATCTGGGCGATTCCCGACTGCAGTCCCGTGCCCGCGTCGCACGTCACGTAACGCAACGAGGTCCAAGGCTGCAATTCTCCAAACCAAGTCGAACCTTTGTAATTGGCCGCCTTTTTTCCAGAAACCACACCATGCTTTGGGGATCAATCCCTACCAGGACCGGTGGCGGTGGAAAAAGATTTCATCGAGACAGCCGACCAGTACCAACACCCGGCAACCGCGATCCAGTCCCTTGAGGACCGCACCGGCGGCTTTTCCAGCGGCTTGGGCCCAGCGATGAATCGTCGAGCGACTGGGACACGCCGTGGCCCCCAGGAGAAATGCCAATAAGTCGTGGATTTGGCTGTGGCTGAGCCCCATGCCCATGCCCTTGGCGGCGAACATCTGTTGCTTGGCCGCAGGAAGCTCGATGGTCTGAGATAACCAGTCCCACAGTTGGGCAATTTCCTGGCGGAAAGCCAAGTTCTCCCTGGTCAGCTCCTCGTGTGTCGGCCCGCCGCCGTGTTCGACTCCGACGGCCGCTTCCACCTTTTGAGCATGTTCGTAGACGGTCTGCCGACTGCAGTCGACCTGCTGGGCTTGGGTCGTGACCGAGCCGCGGGCTCCATGGAAGTGGCGGCTGCATTGGCGATCCAAACGCGGAAGGGTATCTTGCGCATGGGGTGGGTCCTTTTGTGTATGGATCTGGTTGACAACCACACACATGAGGCCCATCCCCTCAAACATCAAGGAGTAAGTGGCAAAATCTTGCCAAGTGTCACCTTGAAAATGGCCCATTTCGGCAGTTTTGGGACGATGCATAATCGGAAGTTCGAAAAATCGCTTTAACTCAATGCGGGGCATCGGCTTCCACCTGGGCGCCTGAGTAACCCGCACGACCAGACCTTTTGCCGTATCCCTCGACGCACCATCCATTTACACTTGGGCGCCTGAATAACCGGCACAGTTTAACGATCTGACGTATGTCGAATTCCAAAAATGAGTTGCGACTGGGCCCTGAATAACCGGCACAGTTTAACGATCTGACGTATGTCGAATTCCAAAAATGAGTTGCGACTGGGCGCCTGAATAACCGGCACAGTTTAACGATCTGACGTATGTCGAATTCCAAAAATGAGTTACGACTGGGCGCCTGAATTATCCGCACAAACCAACACGTGGCGGAGTGCGACCATCAGCCGCTTCGCGGGATCAAGAGAGGGCTTTTCTGCACTTGCCCTGCTGCCGCCAGCTTTTGTAACTCAATGTACGCCATCGGTAAGAGACCGTTCGGCCGCCGACGGAGCGTCGGAGCCCGTTTGCGACAAAACGCGTGTGATCTCAGATCACAACGGCAACTCTTCAGACGTGTCGAGATGGTCCGGGATACGCCAGGAATAGAGCCAGGACCAGAAAAAACGAAACCAATGGGGCGCCTGCCATGCACTTGAGCCGCAAACTGTTTGAGGGGGTTTTCGGCGCCGAGGCCGGGTCGACCAGGATCACGCGATACCGGTCCTGACTCGCCTCAAATCTTAATTGATCCAGATTTTTTCTGACCTGGTCTTCCTTGCTCATGAGGACATTAAGTTGATGGGTTAAATATGTGAGTTCGAAGGTCTGATCATTGGTTTTCGCGTTTTGGACTTTCACCCTGGCGAATTGTTGCGCGAAAGCATCCTTTTTCTTGCGGGCCTTTTCCGCGGCGACTTCCAGCTCGCGGACCTTCCACTCTGAAAGCGCTCCCCGGTCTGCCTCGGCCAGCCGCTTGCGGATTCTCGGAATTCTTTCCAGCCGCGCTGCCTCGAGTAGAGTCCGGATCTTTTCATAGTTGTCGCGGCCCGGTTCGCCGAGTTTCTTGTATTCGGCAATCTGATCGATCTGTGCGGCCACCCTGGCATCTTTCTCGAACTCTTCGACGGCTCGCGCCTCAAGTTCGTCGTTGAGCTTGTTGAGATCACGTACCCGGACGGCCTTGGTTGCCTCGAGATAAGCAAAAGCCTCGAGATATTCGTTGTCGCACCGCATCTGTTCGTCGATCATCCGGGAAAGCTGTGCTGGCGTCACAGTGTGAAATGTCGGCTGCATCGGATCAGTTTCGGTCTTGAGGTCGAGCATCTCAGCGGGGCTGACGGCGATGGCAGGTTTTTTGGCAAGTGCTTCGAGCGACGTCTTCTTGGAGTCAATTTCGGCCGAAAGTTTATTGGATTGCTGCTCTAGCAGATTCGCCATTTCATGAGTGGCGCCGCGACTGTATTCCGTGTGCTGGGTAAGGTACGCCTCAACCACGGCCCGGACGATCGGGGCGCATTCGTTGGCGTCGGGCAGATCCAGAGAGACGCGGATCAGATTCGCATCATCAATGATCTCGACCTTCAGTTCTTCACGGAGCTCGCTCTTGGGATCCGCGGATTTCCTGATCTTGGGGAGTTTGGCGACTGAGGCATTGGCAACCGCCTGGTCGAGCACCATGTCCGAGGTTATCAGGTTGACCTGGGTTTTGAGGAAAGGCAGGCTTCGGCTATCGGCATCCGACCCCCGTCGTAGCGGCTCGTAGACGCTGGGCCCAGCCGGTTCGATGCGCAAGAGGCTCGAGGCCGTGTACGTGGGCCGAACGAAGACATGGATGACGAATACGATCGATGCCGTAACGACCAGCCACGTCAGCAGGAATTGCCACCATCGGCCGGCAAGGCGGCCC
The DNA here is from genome assembly GCA_963818265.1 of uncultured Planctomycetota bacterium. Classification (GTDB taxonomy): domain Bacteria; phylum Planctomycetota; class Planctomycetia; order Isosphaerales; family Isosphaeraceae; genus CAWFRS01. The sequence goes on from CAWFRS010000008.1 coordinate 1,090,018, forward strand.
ATCATGCCGCGCGGGCCACTCGCTTTCGTTTTGGCCCTCGACTGGTCATCCGAAAAGAGAGGATCTGACTCGGAAAGGCGACCTGACGCCGACGAGTTTCCCGCCAGTTGGTCGGCGCCGCGTCCATTATCGTTGCCCATTCGAGATGCCTTTCCGTTCTTCGTTGAAGAATCGGCACGTTAATCCCAGGCCAAACGAGTCCGGCGACCGTGGGGCCTCACTTTGTTGCACAAAGTTGACCAGTATAAATCGTATCAAGCCCCGCGCGCCTGATCCATGGGTTCGTGGAAGACAGAAGACGCAGGATCTGGACCTGTGGCGCGGGCCTCTGGATCCGGGCATTCCCGGGTGAATGGATGATGCGTATAGACCGCATTTTGCAGATATGGCCGCTGTTGTACATTGGTGCGGCGATCGTCGGATTTATCATTTGTGCCCTGGGCTGGATGATGGGCAGGCACACGTGGATCCGGTTCGGCACGTGGTGGTCGGTCCCCTCTTTCTCTTCCTCGGGAGGCTGGTTTTGGTTCTCACGATATCAGTTATCGTGAACATCGGCATCCGGTTGCGGAGGTTGATGAAACGGTGAAACTCTTCTCGTGTTTCAATTTGAGAGAATAATTAATAGTCCTCGTTGAGATCGTTCGCGATTCGGCGTAACCCGGCGCGGAGTGGCCTGTTGCTCCTGATCCAGTGAATGATACCATGAATGGGAGGATTTACCTCGTGATCCCGGTCGAAAGCACAACAGCCAGCCGAAGCATGCCAGGAGAAGTCATGCGATACGCGATTGTTCCCCTGCTCTTTCTGACAGTGGGTTGCTCCCGCCAAATCCTGGAAACCGCAGTTGCCAGCCTGAAAGAGGTTGCGGCCGGCCTTCATCCCCAGGCCGGGAAACCGCGGGAAGCGACCCCCGAAGCCAAGCCTATCCCGCAAGACGACGCCAAGCTGGCCAACCAGAAACGCGGGTTGCTGGAATGGCACCTGCGGACCAGCGTGGGTGCCTACGACAAGGTCGGGAAGAGAAGCCCGCGCTGGGATGATCTCGCCCGCAAGGCGGTGGATCTGGCCGTCCGCCAGAGCTTTGAGCCGGGTTCCAAGGTTACCATCGCCGAGGTCAACCGGGTGGCGAAGGCCGCCATGGACGCTGGCTGCGACGATCCGCTTGTCGCCAACCTGTTCACCCGGTCTTCAAACGTCTCCGCCGCGCTCGATCGAGGAACCCTGGGACGCCTACGACGCGACACGACCTGGGCCTATGCCGCGAGCCAGTATCCCGCATTCCGACGATCCGGAGCGCTCGAAGGTTTGGCCAGCGAGTTGTTAGACAGCAAGGCGCATGATGATGCGGGCAAGAAAGAGAGCGAAAAGGCACTCGACTCGTCCTTGAACCTGCTCGCCGAGGGCGCCAGGTCCGATGAGCGCAATGGGTTCTGGGTCGACAAATGGCACGACACGGTCATCAATATTATCGCCGACTATCGCAAGCTCGGCGTGCCCGCGGAGATCGCCTATGAGCGAGCGGATGCGAAGATGGCGAACATTCCCGAGCTCGAAGAAATGCGGCTCCTGGTCCGGGGCACCTTCTGGTTCAATTACGGCTGGGAAGCCCGCACCAATGCCTTCGCCTCCGATGTGCCGGCGAGCGGCTTCAGTTCGCTCGAGGAACGGCTGGCGGTCGCCAAAAACGCATTCGAGGCGGCGTGGAAGCTCCGTCCCGATAACGCCTACGCGGCCGTCCATCTGATGGATATCGACAAATCCCTCGAAGGCGACCGTACCACGATGGAGCTATGGTTCGACCGCGCCATGAGAGCGGATGGAGACCGGCGGAACGCCTGTCTGACCAAGCTCGACTGGCTCGATCCCAAGTGGCATGGCTCGGCCGAGGAGATGCTCGCCTTTGGGCGTGCTTGCCGCGACACAAAAAACTGGCGAGCCGGAATCACCCTCTTGGTCGCCGACGCTCACTGGCGGATCGCCTGCATGCCCGGCGAGAATCAGAACACCTATCTGGCACTCCCCGAAGTCTGGGCCGATATCCAAAGCGTCTACGATGAATACTTGAAGCATTACCCTGACGACGTCATTGCCCGAAGCAAGTTTGCCACGTTCTGCCATCTAAGTACTCATTGGCGCGACGCCGAGGTGCAATACGTGGCTCTGGGAGACCATCTCACACAGTGGAGTGAATTCCCGTTCGTTCCGCTCAGCGATCTGAAAAAGAACCGCGAGCGCAATGCCAGGATCGTCCTGGGCAAGGAAGGCCGCATCACATTTCCCGGCTGGCACTTCGTAAGGAGCACGAATCGCGACGGCGAGTGGCACATCAATTTCCCGGTCCACGCCGAGCATCAGGAAAAACCAGGCATCCTCGGCGCCGACAAAACCCATGTCTGGCAGTGCAGCGCCGGTGGAATCTCTTATGGTCTCCGCGTCGTCAACCTGCCCCCCGCCCGCCAAAATGAGAGCCCCGAGCAGATCATGAATGCCGCCCGCTCCCTCGTCGCCAAGGAGCGCGGCGCGGAGCCGGGCCACGTTCGCGACACGCTGCTCGCGGCGCGCCCCGCAAAAGAATGCGATGTCGAGGCCCCCGGGCTTGGACCCAAGCAACTGCGAGTCAAAACCGTCGTGATCGGGAACTGGCTTTTCGAGCTTTCCGTCACGGCCAACAAGGGCGAGTTGACTGGCGCCAATGCCCGCGAGTTCTTCGACTCGTTCGCTTATCAACCGCGATGAGCAATGCGTATACAGGCGCTCGATCAATGGCACAAACCGTCGACACGCGGCGGATCAACTGTCGCCAAAGACTGAGTCAGATGCCGTAGGAGACCCGAGGGCGGAACGAGACGCTCGGTGAGCGTCAGGGTGCGAGCATGGCCACGCGCGCTCGTCCACCCCCGGGTAGGGCCTCGACTGCTGGCTGCGGACGTTCGATTGTTTAGCGACGGCGCGTTAATCGGCGCTCCGGCCATTGCACCAAAACCTATGATCATCAAAACAATGCTCGCAGGCTCCGGCACCGCTGCGCCAGTCTCCTGGACCAAATCGATTCCCATCCATGAGTAGTTGCCGCCGGGTGCGCCGTATTCGTCACGGCCGTCGACGGCCCGAAGAAAGAAACCTTCTCCTGGAGTCAGGCCCAGGCTCAGCAGGTTAACACTCTTCGTGACCCAGCCATCTACTTGGGCGGTGCCAGTGGTCGTCAACATCTGGAGATTTGGACCGAGGATCTGGTAATAGCTCTCGCCATTACCGACGGAGCCACTACCGCTCCAACCGGCCGCGAGAAAAGTGAGAGTCGTGAAACTCACTTTATACTCGGGGGATGTCAGTGTTCCCACAGCCGCCTCGGACGGCTGGTTGGGCGCGCCGGAAAGGGCCTGGTATGACAAACCATTCGGCGGGAGCAGGTTTGGGCTCGAGTTCGTCGTGCCTTCCACAAACCAGGCACCCGTGCTTGTCCAGGCACCCAGAGTTCCCGAAGAAAAGTTTTCAAGAATTTCGCCAGCCGGCGCGGGGTGAGGCAACACCGAGACGATGCCGGCTGCCAAGACCATCGCCATTAGAGTCGCACGCATGAGTTTGGACCTCGTGTGATGTAAACTGCAAGATAAGCGTCGCGCTGCCAGGCGGCCCCTCGACGGACGGTCGTCGTAAATGAGTGAAACCGAAGCTAACGGGAGGAGCTGGCTTCAACGTCGCCGGTTCAAACCGAGCTTCGTCTATCTCTCTGGGCTCGAAGCCAAGTGCAAACCGGACACGATAGCCAAAAAAAAACGTTTTTGACGAATCGAGCCGGTAGCGGCCGGGAAGGGACCAACCTGATCGCCGTCAAGTCGCGTGCACAATCGGTGTTCGCAGTTCCACCGCACGCATTGGCGACGGCGGTCCAATGGAAGTATGATGCGATCGACACCAGGGACTCCCGAGAACCCTGAAAGTTCCCTGAAAACCGCGTGAATCCAAGCTCAGCCCGATGTCCGGCGGATGGCTGATGCGTCAGCCCCACATCCAGTCGCGTCGGGAGACGGCCGACGCGAAAAAACTCTGACATCTCGACACACCGACGCCATTGCCGGTTGCGACGCAGTCCGTGTTTCTGCGTCCGGTTAGACTCACGAGGGGGCGCTTTCACGAACGGCCCGAAGCGACCCCGTTGACGCAAGTCTACGGCTAGTCGGAGCGACAAAGCCCTTGCGGCGATACGAGACTGACGTTTGAATCGCACCGAACAACGGCCGCCGGTCTGTTCACGCGTTCAGAACATACCTCCATCAGTGAAAGATAGAGAGACTGGGAGAAACATTCCGGCGCGGTCGTATGCCGGAAGAACCAAAGTCTTTTGCTGCGGCCTCGAGCGTGCGAGTTCTTCTGGTCGATCGTGCGATTTCGTGCTACAAGCGTGGCGATGGATTCGTTCAGCACCCCTTTGTTTGGTCGCAGCGCTGCCATGAAAATTCTCGCCGTGCATCCCAGCTCGCTCATGTACTCGAAGATCTTCTTGCGTCTCGAGCCCCTGGGCATCGAGCTGATTGCCGCCGCGGCGCGTCAGGCCGGGCACGACGTGCGGCTCCTCGATTTGCAGGTCGAATCTCATTCCGATTACCAGCGTATTCTCGAGGAATGGCAGCCAGACGCGATTGCCCTGTCGTGTAACTATCTCGCGAATGTGCCCGAAGTGATCGATCTGGCGAAGATGGCCGCCGAAATGTCTCCCGGGACGTTCATCTTCGCGGGGGGCCATAGTGCCTCGTTCATCGCCCATGAGATTCTGGCCCATGCCGATGGCGCGATCGACTGCGTGCTCAAAGGCGAATGCGAGGCCTCGATCGCGCCCTTGCTCGATGCGGCGGCGACCGGCGATCGGCTCAATTTGCTTGGCGTGCCCGGCGTCATCGCCCCGGAGGGGAGTGGTCCGCCCGCAACCTATGTCAAGAGCCTCGACGACCTGGTCGCCGCGCGCGATCTCTTGCGGCATCGCCGCAAATACTTCATCGGCGTGCTTGATCCGTGTGCATCGATCGAATTCAGCCGCGGCTGTCCCTGGGACTGCTCATTTTGCAGCGCCTGGACGTTTTACGGCCGCAGCTACCGCATCAAGAGTGCCGATGCGGCCGTGGCCGAGCTGAAACAGATCAAGGAGCCGGGTGTCTTCATCGTCGACGATGTCGCCTTCATCCAGGCCGAGCACGGAATGGCCATCGGCCAGGCGATCGCGCGGGCGGGAATCAAGAAACAGTTTTACCTGGAAACGCGCGGCGATGTCTTGTTGCGTAACAAGGACGTCTTCCGGTTCTGGAAGACGATCGGCTTGCAGTACATCTTCCTCGGCGTGGAAGCCATCGATGAAGAAGGGCTGAAACGGCACCGCAAGCGCGTGAGCCTGTCGAAGAATTTCGAGGCACTCGAGTTCGCCCGATCGCTGGGGGTGATGGTGGCGATCAATATCATCGCCGATCCCGACTGGGATCATCGCCGCTTCGAGCTGATTCGCCAGTGGTGCCTGGAGATTCCCGAAATCGTCAATATCAGCGTCAATACCCCCTACCCCGGCACCGAGAGCTGGCTGACCGAATCACGCCGGCTCACGACACGCGACTATCGCCTGTTTGATATTCAACACGCGGTCTTGCCGACCAAGCTTCCGCTTGCCGAGTTTTATCATGAGCTCGTCCGCACGCAGCAAGTCTTGAACCGAAAGCATCTGGGCTGGCGGGCCGTCAAGTCGCTCGCCGGCATTCTCGCTGGCAACCTGGCGCGCGGTCAGACCAACACGCTCAAGATGCTCTGGAAATTCAACAGCATCTATGATTCGCGCCTCCAGATGGCCGACCATGCGCAGCCGGTTCGTTACGAGCTCTCGCCGCCCCCGGCGCGCGAAGTCATCGATGCCAAATCGCTCTACGTGCATCCGACCAACGGCCATCGCGCGTTGATCCTCGACGAAGCCACCCAGTCGTTTGTCGATCAGACGCGGCTGCGCCGAGCCGAGTGTGTAATCTTGGCGCCAACGGTGGCCCTTGCTGGACGTCAAGCGATCGCGGCGACGGCCGCGGGGCCGGCGTGACCGTCCCCGCGGCTCGATCCTTGGCTCAGTGAGCCTGATCGGCGTCGTCGCCCTTGACGACTTCGCCGCGGTCATGATCGTGTCCCTCTTTCGATGCGGCGCGGCGCTCGCGGTCGGCACGTTCCTTGGGCGATTCTTTCACCAGCAAGCTGTAGATCACCGGCAGCACGAACAGGGTGGCCGGCTCACCGGCCAGCAAGCCGCCCAGAATGGCTCGCGCCAGGGGTGCATTCGCCTCGCTGCCACGCTCGAGCGCCAGCGCGCCCGGAATCAACGCGAAAAAGGCCGCGAGCGCGGTCATCGTGATCGGCCGCACGCGCAGGCTGGCCGCTTTTCGAATGGCTTCGAGTGGCGAAAGGCCCTCATGCCGGCGCAGCTCCTGCGAATAGTCGGTCATCAGCACCGAATTTGCTACCTTGATGCCCACGATGAAGATGAAACCGAGCAGCGATTGCACGTTCACCGCCGAGCCCGTGACGTAAAGCGCGGGCAAGATGCCGATCAAGCTCAGCGGCACGATCGTCATCACGGTCAAGGGCACGACAAACGATTTATCGAGGCCCACCATCAAGAAATAGATGAGCAGCGACGCCAGGGTCAGGCCGACCGCCAGGCTGCTGAACGTCTCCTTCATGCGCAGATATTCGCCCGAAAGCACGATTTGCGACCCCGGCAATCGTTTCTGGTCGGGGCTGTCGGGATCGTAGGGGGCCCATTTACCTGGCTCGATCACCTCGCCAAACTTGTTGAGGACATGAGTCACGTCGTCGGACACGTGCCCCAGGTCGCGGCCGTAAACGCCCATCGTCAGCTCGATGGTCGGCTGAATGTTATAGTGCGTCACCTCGGTCGGAACCGTATTGAGCTCAACCGAGATCACGTTCCGCATCGGAATCACCCGTTTGGGCATATCCGGACGATGGGTCGTGATCGGAATATCCATCAACGTTTCGATCGATTTGATATCATTTTCATAATACTGGACCCCGACGAAGTACTGGTTCTTGCTCTTGGGATCGATCCAGAAATTGTGCTTGTTGAACTGGATGCTCGAATTGAACGCCGCGACGACGTTGCGCATGACGTCGTCCTGCGTGAGCCCGAGCTCGGCCGCTTTTGCCCGGTCGACCTTGATCACGTATTGCGGATAATTGAGCCGCTGGATGATCCGCGCGTCGACGACGCCGTCAATCTTCTTCACCTCGTTCTTGATCGACGTGGCGATCTTGTGAGCGACCACCTCATTCTTCCCCGTGATTCGCACGCTGATCGGTGTCGAACGGCCCTCGTTCATGGCCGAGCGAACCATACCGCCGGCGTCGAAGGCGAACTCGAGATCGCCGAACCGGTCGTCGTTTTGAAACGCCGTGCGCAAAATATGCACGTATTCTTGCGCCGACTTTGAACGCTCTTCGGTCAACTGGATCTTGACCACCGCATCCATCGGCCCGGCGTTCATCGTGTAGGCGGCCGACCAGTCGGAGGTCACGCCGATTTCCGATAGCACGAGGAGCAGGTCTTCCTCGTCGATCGTGTCGCGAACGAAGCTCTCGACCGCCTTGATCCGTTTTTCGGTCTCTTCGATCCGCAGACCGCTGGGCGCGCGCACATACATCTCGAATGATCCGGCGTCGACCTCGGGAAAGAACTCGCGCCGCATGATCGGCCAGAACACCAGCACGGTGGCGACGAGCAGTCCATAGCCGACACCGATCGTGATATAGGGGTGTTCCAGGACGAAATCGAGACCCTTGACGTAGTATTCGATCCCCCGATCGATCTTCCGTTGCCAGGCGGCAAACGCGCGACCGATCATGCCTGGCTGGCTCTTCTGGCCGTTCCCATTCTGATCGCCGTCACCGCTGATCTGAAATGTTTCCGGCTCTCGATGCGGCGGCTCAGGATGGCCGGCGTCGACGTTTGCGTGCTCGTGCTCGTCGTGATCATGACCTTTCAACCAGTAGGCGCTGCAGGCCGGTACGAGCGTGCGTGACAGAAAATACGCGGCGATCATCGAGAAGGCGACGGCCATGGCCATGGGCTTGAACAGGAACTGGCCGAGGCCCGGTGTGAAGACGAGCGGAGCCAGCACGAGAAACGTGCACAAGGTCGAAACCAGCTCGGGCATCGCGACTTCGCTCGCCCCCAGATAGGCCGCCTCGTGCGGCGTCGCACCCATCCCCAGGTGACGATGTGTGTTTTCTAAACAGATGATCGCGCTATCGATCATCGGGCCGATGGCCAGGGTCATGCCGGCCAAGGTCATCACGTTGATCGTTTGCCCCGTGAAATAGAGAGCCGCCGATGAGGCCATGATCGAGATCGGCAGCGTCATGATCGCGATCGCCGTCATTCGCATCTCGCCCAGGAACAAGAGAATGACCAGCGAGCACAGAATCGCACCCAGCACGCCCTCTTGAACGAGCGCCTTGATCGAGCTCCGCACATACACCGATTGGTCCATCACGAGCTTGAGCCGGATCCCCGAGCGGGTGACCCGCTCCTCGAAATCCTTGAGCGAGGCGCCAAGCTTGTTGACGACGCCGAGCGTGCTGGCGCCAAGCTGGCGATACACGGGGATATACACCTCGCGCTTGCCGTCGACGCGCACGACATTGGTCTGGATGTAGTTCGCGTCGGTCGGGGTCGCGACATCGCGCAAGTACACGGCGCGGCCGTTTTCATAGCGCAACGGAATATCGCCCATATCGGCGACCTTCTCGAACATCGAATTCGAGTCGAGCACATAATCGAGGTTGCCGAACTTGCCGTCGCCACTGGGCAAGAAGACGTTCGAGTCGTCGAGGGCGTTCATCACGTCGAGTGGCGAAAACCCGCGCGACTGCATGCTGCTGACGGTCGAGATAAGCCAGCACCGCGCGAACCTTGCCGCCGAAGACGACCGGCGCCACGGCTCCCGGTATCGACATGATCATGTTGCGAACCTCGTAGCGGCCCACGTCGTAAAGGACCGATTCGTTGTTCGCGGGATCGGGGCTATCGACGGCGACGACGCAGACAGGTGTCATCGCGGTCGGGTCGAATGGAAGAACAACCGGCGGCAAAGTGCCCGGAGGCAAGTTCGGAATGACCGCCAGCGAGAGTGAGTTGACCTGGGTCAGGGCGCCATTCGGATCGACGTCGCCCTGAAAATAATTACGCACGATGCTCGCGCCGATGATCGAGCGCGACTCTTGCCGCAGTGTGCCGTTGGCCTGGCCCGTCCAGCGCTCCATGCGGTTGCTGATGTCGTTCGCGATACTGTTGGCCGACATTCCGCCGTAGAATGTCAGCGTTTGCACAGCCGGACTCTTGAAGACCGGCAGGATGTCGATCGGGATGTTCCAGAGGCTCAGGCCCCCCACAAGGATGAAGGTCAGAGACATGACCGTCACGGCGTACGGGTTGCCAAGCGATGCTCGAATCAAGCCATTCATGAATCACGATCCCCCAAAATCAATCGGTGCAAGGCTGCGTCGGTCGGAGATGAGTTGACGAGGCGTGGCTTCAGGCCATGGCCGCACAGGCGGCTCCGGCTCTTTTTCGAAAACGCGTCTCACGAGAACAGCGCGGGCTGATTCAACAGCGAAGGGGATGCGCCAGAGCGCTCAGGCTGGGGAGCCGTCGATCGTCCTGGCCCGAAGGCCGGCTTGACGATCGTTGTTCGTCGGCCCTGATTTTGAAGTGGTAAGGCGTCGCGCTGGCGATCAGACGTTCGGCGCGCTGCGACCGCTCCGATCCGTCACGCATGCTGACGAGCCGGATGCGCTGCTGCGCGCGCGGCAGCAGGGAGGATGTTGGACCCGTGACGCTGTTCGGCGGGGTCAGCGCGTAATGCGCCCTGACCGGGACGATCGACACGGAAACACCCAGCAGCACAAGAATCAGAACTCGCCAGGCACGTGGATTCATGAGCTTTGGTTGGCTCAAGCGACGCGGCAAAAGCGTTGCGGAATAAGCCTTATGTTAACCTCGGCACAATCGGAGTCAAAAAGCGCCGGTGTTTGAATCGGGATTATCGTCAAGTTGACGCGAATTTCCAGACGATGACTTGCGATGGTTCTGGTCCGAGCGCGACAGTTTCGTTTTCGTTGCGGCAACGAGCCGGGAGAGCACTGTGAATGCGATCACGAAGATCGCCGGGGTCATGCTGGCTCTCGGTCGTCTGGGCGAGCTGGGGTTCGCTGCCAGCGGCGCAGGCTCAGGAGGCCGCCGGCGAGCCCATCCGGCCTCTCGATCGCTTGCCATCGGCGTTGCCGGAGCCGGTTCGACCGCTCCCCGGGGCACCCGGTACGCCCGGAACCCGCCCGAACAGTGCCGGAGCGCCGCCCCCCCCGATCGTTTCGCCGGCGTCAATTTTGAATCCCGAAGCCCAGCCGATCGACCTGACGACGGCGCTCAATCTCGCCGGAGTTCAGAACCCCGAGCTCAATATTCGCGCACCCGGATCCTCGAGGCCGTGGCGCTGCGGCAGCTCGCGGCGGCATTTCTCCTGCCGTCGATCAACCCCGGTATGAACTACGACTCGCACGCTGGCAACTTGCAGCAGTCGAGCGGCAATATCTTGTCGGTGCATCGTTCGGCCCTCTATGTCGGGGCCGGGGCCAACGCGGTCGCCGCCGGGACGGTGAGTATTCCGGGTGTCTTCCTCCAGGGGAACGTCGGACAGGGACTCTTCGAATTTCTGGCCATCAGGCAAACGGTTCGCCAGCGTGAGTTCGAGACCGTGGCCGTGCGCAACCAGGTCTTTCTGCGGGTGACCTGGGCTTACAGCGAGCTGTTGCGGGCCGAGGGCCGCCGCGCCGCCCAGTTGCAGGCCCGCGAAGAGGCTCGCCTCATCGCCAGGCTGACCGCCGACTACGCGGCGGCCGGCCAGGGGCGGCAGGCCGACGCCAATCGCGCCGCCACCCAGCTCGCCCGGCGCGAATCCTATATCCAGGCGGCTGAGGGCGAGGTTCTCACGGCGTCGGCCAATCTTTGCCGACTCTTGAATCTCGACCCGTCGATCCGGCTCCATCCCACCGACGCCTACGTCGTTCCCCAGCCGCTTGTTCCCGACCCGATGCCGGTGGCCGAGCTGATCGCGCTGGGTCTCTTGCACCGTCCCGAGCTGGCCGCTCAGCGAGCGGCGATCCAGGCGGCCTTGTTGAACCTCGACGGTGCCAGGATCTTGCCTTTCTCGCCAAACATACTGGTTGGCTTCAGCGCCGGCGGTTTCGGGGGCGGCAGCAACCTGGTCCGGCCCATCTTCGGGGGCTTCAGCGGCCGCGAGGATTTCGACGCCATCACGTACTGGACCATTCGAAACATGGGTGTCGGCAATATCGCACTGATTCGCCTGGCCGACGCTCGGCTTCAAGTCACCAAGTTTCAAGAGATCGAGATACTCAACCAGGTGCGCGCCGAGATCGCCGAGGCCTATGCGCGCACCCACGCGCGATTCAACCAGATCGCCACCTATGAAGACGCCGTGCGATCCGGCGATCTGGCTTACCATGAAGACCTCGATCGCACCATGTTGATGGGCAGTGATCGGCCGCGCGACGTGCTTCCCATCGAGCTGTTGAATAGTTTCGACTTGCTCGCCAATGCGCGTGTGGAATACATCGACGCCATCGTCGACTACAATCGCGCCCAGTTCGCCATGTATGTCGCGCTCGGTCAACCGCCGGCGAACTCGCTCGCGCGTCCGGTTCCGGTGGACGGGGTGTTTCCGCCGCCGTCAGGTGCGCCCGGAGCCGCGAGGCCGGCGCTTCCGCCGGCGCCACGGGCCCCCGCTCCGCGAGCGGCCGCCTCGCCTGCCGGCGGCCCGTCAGCCGACGGTTCGGTCGCGCCGGCTGCTGCTGGTGAGCCGTCTGGCGGAAGACGGTCTCGAGATCCCGGCGCGACTGGCCGGCCGCTCACGCCGCCGCGACAAGAAGGCGGCGATGATCCGGCCGGCGCCATCCGCTGACGTCCGCGGGCAGATCTCGCATGGGAAAGGATGCGTTGATGGGCATGGTAAGAAAGAGCCACCGGGTTCCCGGCCGTCCGAAACGAGTGGTGCGCGCGCTGCATTCGATTTTGCCGGCTTCGCTGGCCTTTCTCGCCGCCGTGTCACACGCTGATTCGACGCACGCGTTCCAGCAGCAGCAAGACAGCCGTGCTCCCAGCGGCAAAGGCTCGGCGCTGGTGGAGATCGACATCTTCGCGATGCGATCTACGCCAGCGATGGCCAGAAATCGCCGCGACCGCGAGCGCGGCTCACGTGCGACGTCGGCCCGCCCAATCCGCCTGCGAGCGATGTCGCGCCCGCCGCGCACACGACTCAGCAGCCAAAGAAGCCGGAGCCAAAACCAGAGCCAAAGCCGAAGCCAGAGCCAAAGCCAAAGAGGCTCCACGCCCATCGAGCTCGACATCCTGCGTGACGCACTCTACGCCTGGGACCCCGAAAGATCATCGCGGCCGCGCCCCAGGCTGACCTACGAACTTGACGCCGCGGATTCGTCACCGGCCATCGTGCCAGCCTCCGCCGCCGCGAGCCAGACAGCGCCCGGCACCGAGCCATCCGACGTCAAAAGCCCCGCGCCCGCGCCGGCCGCCGCGGCGGCGTCACCCCCCTTGCCCGACCCGGATTCGCTCGTGGTTCCGTGCGGCGACGTGATACCGCCGCCGTCGGGCACTTACCCGATCGATCTCGCCACCGCGCTTCGGCTTGCCGATTCCGCCAATCCGACCATCGGGGCGGCCCGCACGCTGATTCTCGAAGCGCTCGCGCTTCAGCTCGAAGCACGCACGCTCTTGCTCCCTTCGCTCAACGGCGGGGCCAGCTACCATGGGCATAACGGAGTTCTCGAGCGCTCTTCGGGAAAGATCATCAATGTCTCGCTCCAATCCTTGTACCTCGGCGCAGGCGCCAGCGTGTTCGTCGCGGGCACAGTCAACATCCCGGGCGTGAATGTCTCAACCCCGCTCACCGACGCCTGGTTCGAGCCACTGGCGGCGCGGCAGCGGCTCGCCGGTACTCGTTTCGCGGCGCAAGCGACGACCCTCGATATCTTGCTCGACGTCGCGGTTTTGCACGTGGAATTGCTCGGCAACCAGTCGATCCTCGAGGTTCAACGCCGGTCGGAGGTGGAATTTCAGGAAGTCTATCGCCTCACGAAAAACTACGCCGAGGCCGGCGAGGGGCGCGAGGCCGATGCCCACCGGCGCTAGCACAATGGAAGCGACGGCGTGCCCTCGTGCAAAAAGCCGAGGAAGAAGTCGCCGTCACCGCGGCACGGCTGGCGCAGCGGCTGAACCTCGACCCCGCGGTGCGGCTCGAACCGATCGGAGGTCCGCTCGTGCCGCTCAATTTGGTTTCGCTCGAGACGCCGCAATCGCAACTCATCGAGGTCGCGCTGCACCGCCGTCCGGATATACAGGCTCGCACCGCGTTCATCGGCGAAGCCGACGCTCGCGTCAAGGAAGAGATTGGCCGCCCGCTCCTTCCGACCCTCTGGCTCGGTTTCAGCGGCGGCAGCTTCGGGGGTGGAAGCAACCTCGTGCCCCCGCTCGTCGGCAATTTTGCCAGCCGCAGCGATTTCGACGTCGCGGTTTACTGGACGCTCCAGAATTTCGGCGCGGGTAATCTGGCACTCATCAAGCAAAGGACTGCGCAGATGGCGCAAGCCGATGCCGAGCGCCGCGCGAACCATCAACCGTGCGCGTGACGAGGTCAGCCAGTCGGTGGCCCAGGCGCGTGCGGCCGACAACGAGATTCAGATCGCTCGCAACGAGTCTCGCAACGGCCGAGCACGCTTTCAAGGAGGATCTCGACCGAACGAGATTCCGAGGGGGCGACAAGCCACGCGACGTCCTGCCCATCGAGCTTCTCAACAGCCTCGACCTGCTCGCGGGCGCGCGAGTCAACCTGGTGCGTGCCCTCGTCCGCTACGATCAATCTCAGTATCGCTTGTGGGTCGCGCTCGGCTCGCCACCGCCGCTGGCCGGCGATTGATTGGTGAGGGTGGTCTGCCTTCTGCTTCTGATTGTGCTCGAAACGCGGATTTCGAGCCGTGGCGTCTGCATTAGCTGGTGCGCGGCTTTCCGTGCCATGCCCTGTGCGTTCGAGCGCGGCGACATCGACGTTTTCTCGTTCCCACGGTCGCCCGCTACGCATTGCCGGTAAGTTTCGAGTCGGAATTCTTCCTGATTCCCGCGGTGTTTGTAGATGCGTTCGTCGCGACGCTCCCGCGTCGTGCTCCTGCTGTAGCAGGCTGCTCCGAGGTTGGAAACGCCGCGGCAAAGACGCGTAATCCCGGCGACCAAGACCGCCCGCTGACCGCCGGATCAACGGCTCGGCATGAAGCCAGAGCATTCCCGGCCTTACGGAGACCGGCTACAAGAACGGTCTAAATGCCCCGGTACGATCCGGGGAGGGCGAGTCTGACCTGGTGCGATGTTGGGCTTGCGCCGCTTTCGCGTTCATCCCGTTTTCATTGACGAACCACGCGGCAGCCAGAGGGTGGAGGGTGGAGGGTGATGGGCGGTTAGAGATCGACAGAGTCTCGCTCTGATGTGGTGAAAGCTTACGCTTGCAGCGCTTTCGCGTTCATCGCGTTTTCATTGACGAACCACGCGGCACCCAGGAGCGCCAGGCCTTTGTTGGGGTTCCGCCTTTCAGGTGGCTTTTTACGACATCAACCAGAGCAGACCGGCTAAAGCCAGAACTCCAACGGTGGCCTGCTGGAAGTCCGCCTTCTGGCGGCTTTTTGCGACATCAGCCAGAGCAGACCGGCTAAAGCCAGAATTCCAACGGTGGACTGCTGGAGTTCCGGCTTTAGCCGGCTTCTTACGATATCAGCGCGAGCAGACTGGCTAAAGCCAGAACTCCAACGGTGGCCTGCTGGAAGTCCGCCTTCTGGCGGCTTCTGACGATATCTGCCAGAGCAGACCGGCTAAAGCCAGAACTCCAACGGTGGACTGCTGGAAGTCCGCCTTCTGGCGGCTTTTTGCGACATCAACCAGAGCAGACCGGCTAAAGCCAGAACTCCAACGGTGGCCTGCTGGAAGTCCGCCTTCTGGCGGCTTCTTATGAACCCGAGATTGCGCCTGAGTGCGAGATTTTAACGGACCGCCGCGCAACGAAAACGGGCCGACTCCAGCGCCCGAAAGACTCAGTCAAGGTCTACTTTTCACCATGCCATGGCCAGTCTCCGCACGAGCCGAATGCCACTGCCGACTCGGGAAAACTCGGCGTCTCGGGATCACGCCAGGCCGTTTAGCGACCCCACGCGCCGTTCGACTCAACGTGTCGCCGGCGGCGCGCCATTGCCAACCGGCGGCAGAAACGACGGCCGCGACGTGTCGATGGGGCGGTCCTCACCGGGCGGCCGCACCGTGGAGACCTCCCGGGCCGGGTAGCCCAGCGAGTGAAACAGGTCGAATTGTGCTCGGTTGTATTCGGCCACGGTCGCGAAATACTCGTCAAAAGCCGTGTTTAACAGCCGAAGGGCATAGACCGTCTCTTGCGGTCGATTGACCAGGACCAGGACATTGCCAAACCTGTTCGTCTGCTTGAGACCCTCAACCTGGCCGTTATACGTGATGATGCCCGAACGCAAAGCACGGTCGGCTTGAAGAACGCGCGTCGACGCCGACTGCACCCGTGCCAGCGCCCGTGTCACGTCGGCGGCAACGTTGTCCTGGGCCGCATAGAGCGCAGTGATCTCCAGCGACTGCCGGCCGCGTTGCCGCTTGATGCGTGCGAGATTGCCGAGACCGATCCCCTCGAGCTGCCACAGGAGCTGGACACTGACGTCGTCTCGGCCGACGAATTGATTCAGGCTGCTATTGGGACCGAGCCCGAAGATTCCCGCCTGAATCAGCATACCGCCCGAAGACTGGAAGCCTGTGAGGTAAATGTTGGGCAGAATCATCCGCGCTTTCTCGCGCCGCACGGCCGATGTGGCCGCGCCCACCGAGGCGCGGCGAGACGCCAGCTCGGGCCGGTTCGCGATCGCGACCATCATCAGATCTTCGAGGCTGTGCGCCGGGTCAATCAATGTGATCTGAAGATGATCCTGTTCGAGCGGATCAACAACCGCACGCGGGTCGAGGCGGAGAACCTGCGTCAGGTCGGCACTCCGCACCCGCCACCGCTGGCGCTGTGAGATGGCCCTTTGCTCGAGGTCGGCGAGCAGGTTTTGAGCCCGCTGAACCTCGAACTCCGAAATCAAGTCGCGGCTGAGCGTCTTGAGCTGCTCGACCAGCTCGCGGCCGCGCTTCACGCAGTAAAGACTGCCCGCATAGGTTCCCCGGTGCTGGTGCACGAGAAAATAGGCGTCGGCGGTCTGTAGCAAAGCGTCGTTCTTCGCCGTCTGAACGTCCCAGTGGCGAGCGTTCAACATCTGGCGCGCGACGAATGGCTGAAAGATTGCGTCGGCAGTGTAGATGTAACCATAGAGGGCCCCACCGCCGTAGAAGAAGTTGGTGCTGACCGCCGTCAGGATGCCCTTGTTGAAGTCAGGGCCGCCGCCGTCGTGACGGATGTAGTCGGCGGCGAAGTTGATGTTGGGGACCCAGAGCAGCTTCGACCGCGTGAGCTCGGCTTCCGCGACCCACACGCTCGCCTGCGCGGCCGCCACGATGAGCGGGCGGGCATCGGAAAGACGCAAGGCGCCCGCGAGATTCAACGGGAAGCGGAAATCCGTCGCGCGAAAGGGCGCGGATCGCACAGCCATGTCGGCGTCGAGCGGCGAAGGCTCCATTCGCATGGGATTACCCTCTTCCAGCCCCTGCCCGGGTGCGAGCCCCAGCGGATTATCCGGCGATGGCTCCGAGCCCGCCTGGCGCCCTGGGGTATCGTTCCCAGGAGGCCGCGGCGGCGGCAGTGGCGAGGGAAGCTGCCGGGCGATCCGCGACGGGTCCGTCATTTCGGGCGCCGCCAGCCGCCGAGCGTTTTGCTGCATGAAACGTTCGATCGCGGGTGAAACGGTGGAGGCCGGCGCCGCAGAACCTGGACCGCCCGTCGTGAGCGGCGACGAGCCCGGCGAAGGCGCGGGCGGATCTTGAACGCCCGCCGGCGGCTTGAGGAGGGCCGCCCCGGGGGCGGGCGGCTGGGCGCCGGCGGTCGCACACGCACACAAAATGAGCGTTGCGATCAAGGTCACCAAGAATGGCGAGGCGGGGCGCTGCATTATTCCATCCATCCCATTCCAGTCACTACATTTCGCGAGACCGCACGGAGACCGGTTTGCTCGATCGGGTCCGACCGGGCCGGGCCGGCTCGTCTAACGAGTCGCCGGAGGCGGTCCGTTTCCGACAGGGGGCAAGAAGTCGGGCCGTGAGGTATCCACGGGCTGAACATCGCCGGGGGGCCGCTCGATCGCCAGCTCCCGGGCCGGATACCCCAGGGCGTGGAACAGCTCGAACTGGGCGCGGTTATATTCGGCGACGGTCGTGAAATACTCGTTGAATGCGGTGTGCAACAACTGAAGGGCGAACACAGCTTCTTGCGGTCGATTGATCAACACCAGCACATTGCCGAAGCGGCTGATTTGCTTGAGGCCCTCGAAGTTACCGTTGACCGTGATGATTCCGGTTCGGAGGGCCCGGTCGGCCAGAACGACCCGCGCCGCCGCCGACTGCACTCGCGCCAGGGCTCGCGTGATATCCGCGACGACCATGTCCTGGACCCGGAATAGCTCGACGATGGCCTGCGACTCCTGGCCCCGCGCATGCTTGATCAACGCAAGGTTGCCGAGACCGATGGCGTCAAGCTGCCAGAGCGGTTGAAGGCTGAGATCGAAGCGGCCAACAAATTGATTCAGGCTCGAATTGGGCCCGAACCCAAAGATCCCGGCCTGAAGTGCTTCGAGCGGAGTCTGAAATCCGTTCAGCGCGAAGTTGGGGATGAAAGGCCGCGCCTTCTCGCGGCGCACGGCGACCTCGGCCGCCGCGACCATGGCCTGGCGCGACGACAGCTCGGGCCGGTTGGTCATGGCGACGGCCATCAGGTCTTCAAGCGGCCGAGCCGGATCGATGAGCGTGACCTGAAGATGGTCGTGCTCGAGCGGCTCGACCACGGCTCGCGGATCGAGCCGCAGCACCTGCGTCAGATCGGCGCTAGTCACACGCCACTGCTGCCGCGCCGAGACGGCGCGTTGCTCCAGGTCAGCGACGAGGTTGCGTGCCCGATCGACCTCGACCTTGGGAACGAGGTCACGGCTCAGAACGGCGATACGCTCGATCAGCTCATGACCGCGCTCGACGCAATAGATCGATCCCGCGTACATCCCCCGATACTGGTGGACCAGGAAATAGGCATCGGCCGTACGCATCAGGGCATCGTTTTTCGCCGATTGAACGTCCCAGTGACGCGCGTTAAGGTTTTGCCGCGCCACGAGCGGCTCGTAGATGGCGTCGGTGATGGGAATGATCCCGAACGGAAACCCCGTGAGCCCGGCCCCGGCGTACAGGAAGTTCGTACTGACGGCCGTCAAGATGCCCTTGTTGAAGTCGGGGCCGCCACCATCGTGCCGGATGTAGTCAAAGCCGATGTTGAGCGTGGGTATCCAGAGGATCTTCGCGTGCGCGAGGTCGGCCTCGGCGACCCAGACGCTCGCCTGTGCGGCGGCCACGATCAACGGCCGGGCATCAGTAAGGCGCAAGGCGGTGGCGAGGTTGATCGGAAACCGCAATTCACCGGCCACCGGCTTCGGCGGCGAAAGCCGTGCGCCGGTATCCAGCGGGCTTCGGCTCGCATCGTTCGAGGAGTCGTCACTGGTCGTTGGCTCGCCCGCTAACGGCGTTCGCCCCGTGGCCGTCGACGCACCTGGCCCGGGCGGTTGCGGCGGTGAAAGCCCGCCAGTGTCCACTTGCGTCGCACCGGGCGTCGTCATGGGGAGCGCTGGCGGCCCGACCGGCGGCTGATCCTGAGCCACGACACCCGCCGCCGGCACGAGCATCAGGGCTGTCGCGTATATCCAAACGGCCGTGGATCGTTCCATCGTTCCACTCGTTCCTGGTTCGTTCCCACTGCGTTTTGATCCGCGTATTCGACTCTCGACATGGCCGATGCAACGAATTTATCGACCAGTAAGAGCAATCGGGATCATGACGATTTAGCACGCGGCAACGGTTTTCTGGTTTATTCGTGCGGAGTTGTTCTCTAGTCGTGATTCAGGCTGCCTTTAGCTCACTTCCGGTTGGCTCGGATTTGCCGTTTGGATGGCTTGCGCGGGCGTCGAGTTCGAGTACTCGTTTCAGAGGCTTGGTCAAACTTTTACGGTCGTAACGAACGATCGCGGCGAGACGCGCCACGGACGGCGTCTTCCGCGTGCCACGGCCAGCGAGGTCGCACCGCGATCCAGCGGCCCCGCAACCGCAGTCACCGTTCGTGTCCGGTCATTTGGAGTGAGAATTGCTCGCGATAGCTGGCGAGTTGCGAGACGCGGATGCGCCTCCGAAACACACGGGTCAACGGGACAACGCGATCTCGACGCTCATCGATCAGCGATTGACGAAATCCATTCTTCTTTGCGAGTGCCGAAAATGAGAGAGCTCATAGGATGGGGAAGCGCCATGGTGCTGCTACCGACATTCGGGCTACAAGCGTACAAGCAATGGCAGAACCGGGATGAGCACGCGGCAGCGTCGACCCTCTGGTTTTTCATCCTGGCGATGATCGGCGTCACGGGACAGGTTGTCTATAGCTGGATGCTGGGCAACTGGGTCTATTTCGTGCTCAATGCCTGCCTCTGTGTGACCAACGGCCTGGGCCTGGCCCTCGTGCTACACCGGCGCAGCGTTCCGGGTCCAGACCCGAAACCCTCGTGAGCGCGCGTCGCCAGCGAGAGCTTTCGACGAGCGCCGCTGAGTGGTCACGGGTTCGCCATCAAACGAGGTTCGAGCCGGGCGCGGCATACGGAATCCAGTAGACGGGATAGGAGCGGATAAGCTGTCGACCGAACGGGTCGATGATCAGGAAATTATCGGTGGTCACGCCGGCGGTATTCGTCTCCTGAACCGAAAAATTGCCATTGGCATCGGTGGCGATCGCACCGCCGTTCCACTTGTAATAACCGTTGGCATTATCCTCGAGCACGATACTGCCGGGCAGCGTATGCCCTTCAATGGTCACATTGCGTTTGAAGGTTGAGCCCCCCGAGTTCTTGGGCGCGGCGTAGTGCGCCTGGTCGGCGGGCAGAAGATTCATGACGAGCCCCAGGGGAACCGCGGGCGATGCCGGGGCCATGTTTTCCTCGAGCGCCTGCGCATCAACCTGGTTGACAATTCCGTCGTGGTTGAAATCGGCCGCGAGATTATATTTCGGATCGCCGGGCGTGGTGTAGTAGGCCGCGGCGAACGCCGCGAGGTCGCCCTGATTCACGGTTCCGTCGCCGTTGGCATCGCCGATCAGTGTCGTATCGACCTCGAAGCTTCCCGTCGAGTGGTGCTTCCCCGAAACCAGAATGGTGAGCGGCCCCGGGTTTGAAACCTTGACGAAAGCCGCGGCCTGCCCTGAATCGCGCCCGGCGACAAAGGGGCGCCCCTGTTTGAGAGCCAATCGCTGGCCGCCGCCTGTCTCGACCGCGACGATCCGCGGCGCGAGCCCACTGCGCGAGCCCGGCCCGACAAAAATTCCAAATTCCGTCGAAGACTTGCCGACCGTCAAGTTGTGCGCGGCGACGTCGATGGTGGTTGCAACCACCGCGCCTGGCGCGGTCACACTGGCCGCGGCCGTCCCGATCGAACTGGCCGGTATGGTCGTGCCGCTGAGAACGAGTCTGCCTTCGAGGTGGTCAAACGCGAGCCGGCCGGCGCGTGGGCGTTTTGAATACATGCACCATTCCCCTCCATGACAGCGGCGAAACGCCCCCGCGAACGCCCGGGCATCATGCGGACACTCGGGCATCGTCTTCTTTTTCGGCAGCTTGCCCTTTCTCGGGTGAATCCAGGCTTGTGAATCGCGCGCCGAGCCGCTCAGTCGGTCTGCCTGGGCATCGGTTTGGTGGGCGTTGGGTGCACGACCTCGGTGCGGACCTCGGTTCCTTCCGAAATTGAAGGATCGGGCTGCAGGATGATGGCGTCGGTGTCGGAGATTCCATCGACGATCTCGGTGCGAAGCCCTGTATCCATCCCCACGTGAACGTGAACCAGATGAATCTTGCCATCCTTGACGATCATCAGATCGCCTTCGCCCTTGCCATTGCGATTGATCAGGCAAGAGGATGGGATGGTCAAGCTCTTGACGACCTTTTCGAGCAGGATGCTGGCCCGCCCGAACATTCCGTCGCGGAGAACGCCGTCCGAGTTATCCAGGTCGATCTCGACCCGCATCAAGCGGTCGGTGAGCGTTTCCGATTCCGCGGTGCGATCGACCTTGCCGTGGAAAACCCGGCCGGCGAGTGCATCGAGGGTCACGGTCGCAGGATCGCCGACGTGGCAAAAAGGGACGTCGCGATCGGGGACCGGAACGATTGTTCGCATCCTGGCCGTCATGGCGACGGTCAAGAGAGGCTCGTGGTCGCCTCCTTGATCGGCGGCGCGAACAAACGATCCCGGATGAACGGCCTCGCCGCGTGCGATGACGACACCATCATAGGGCGATTCGATTCGCGTGTACTGAACGAAGACCTTCGCGAGCTGCAGGTTGGCCCGCGCGACCTGAACCTGCGCCTCGGCCGCCTTGAGGTCGGCCCTGGCGTTTTCAACCTTGGCGTTGGCCTCGGCAAGCAGCGCCGCGGCCGTCTCGATTCCGGCGCGGGCCGAGAGCACGGCCGCTTCGGCCCCATGGTATTCGTCGAGCTGCTCGTCCTTCAAGCGTTCCTCGACTGACTTCCGCGCGACAAGCTCGGTGATCCGCTCATATTCCTTGCGACGATAATCGCGCTTGGCCAACTGCTGGTCGAGCGTGGCCCTGGTCTCGCTTTGCCGCGCCTTGGCGGCGAGAACGGACGCCTCGGCCGTCAAGATACTGGCCCGCGCCTGTCCGACGGCCGCTTTCGAGTGCTCGAGGCTGGCTTCGGCCTGGAGGACGGCAACTTCGCGTTCCGGGTCGTAAATCTCGGCGAGCAGCTCGCCTTTCTTGACGCGACTGCCGCGGTCGACGTGCAATGTCTTGATGAACCCCGAGATCTTCGTGTAGAGAGGCGCGAACTCGAACGCTCGAATCGTTCCCGGTTGATTGGTCACGCGTTCCATGCCACCGCGCTCGGGCTTCACCACCTGCACGGTCGCAACGTGGGTCTTCCTGGATGCGCCCGAATCGGCATGATGAGCAGTCTCACCGGCCCGTTCGCGATCTTTCGGAGTTGACATCAGCCAGAACGAAACGCCCGCCGTGCCGGCGGCCACGACAAGGAAGGTCAGGCCGATCCAGGCCCACCTGGCCGACCCTCGCGAGCTGGCCCTATCGTGATTGTCTTTCTGGCGGACTGCCCCGCGCCGGTTGTCGGCCACAATCTGTTCGGTCACCATTCGTTCACCCCGTTTTTCCAAGGATGCCGGACGCAAGCCGGCCGGCGCCAGGGCTGTTTCATTCTGTTCGGGAGGGCGAGACTGGCGTGGTGAAAGGTGGGGCTTGCAGCGCTTTTGCGTTCATCCCGTTTTCATTGACGAATCACGCGGCATCCAGAGCGCCAGGCCTTTGCTGGAGTTCCGCCTTCAGGCGGCGGGCAAGCCGAAGATTCCGCCTGAAGGCGGTACTCCAACAAGAAGCCGTGCAACAGAATCGGCCTCCGCTCAATCCGTTCGGAAGTCGATTCGAGACCTACTTTGCACCGGGCGAGTCTCGCCCTCCCAAATTCGGTTCTAAGTCGAGAATGAAACACCCCAGCGGGCGGCACTTTGTCCTATTGTCGTCTTGTGCCGCGTCGCCCGCGATGCCATCTCGCCAAAAAATCGCGGATCGCGCGAAGAACAGCGGCCGAATCGACCCGCAAGCCTCATTGCATTCATCGCAGGCCGCGCGAGTCGCCCTCGCGCACGCTCGGGCCGCGTGCACGGCCAAAACGGACTGGGAATCAGCCGGGGTTTATCGGTATGATCGGGATGTTCGGCAGGTTTGCACAGGTTGTGAACGGTAGCGGTTCTCCTGTTCAAGCGGGCCGGGCCCGTCGCAATCGACGTTCGCTCGTTTTGACTGGCCGACAAGTAAGCTCGCCGAGGAGTCCGCACCATGGGAATGACCGACTATCAATACATCACGTACAAAAATGTCGATGGAGTCGCCGTCGTCAACTTTCTCGAGACGGTGTCAATGTTCGAGGGCGACAAGGTCAAGGGCGTTTCCGACGAGTTGATCGATCTCGTCGAGTCGAAGCGGTTTGCCAAGGTGCTCTTGAATCTCGGGAACGCCCACTTCGTTTCCAGCGCGATGCTTGCCCACCTGGTGAAGCTTAATCGCAAGGTACAGGAAGCCAAGGGCAAGGTCCGGCTCTGCTGCCTGCGGCCGGTGATTCAAGACGCGTTCCGGGTCAGCAACTTCGACAAGATTTTCGAGATCTTTCCCGACGAGGCGGCGGCCCTGCGCAAGTTCTGACGACCACGACCCTGCGGTGCGCGAGCGTCTGGCCACGCCGGCGCGGCGTTGCTGGCTTGCACACTTTCAAATGGCCGCGCGATCAGCCGCGGTTCTTCTCGGCTGCGACGAGAGTCGTCCCGCGATCGCGGGTTCCCGGAGGATTTGTCGCGCTCGTCATCACGTCATCAGAAGAAAACCTGGAATCGCATCCAGTACTGGTCGCTCGACGTATGAAAATGTTCGGGCGCGTACAGAACCTCGTTGCCGAACCCGGCGTGCTGCCAGCCGAGATAAACCTTGACATACTGCGTCCAGTACCAGTTGACGCCGGCATCGACCGTGTAGAGCTGGTTGGTCCAGATGCTGGGGTCGGCGAATCCGGACGTGAAGACCTGGTGGCCGATGTTGAGGTAATTGTACCTCCCGACCAGCTCGATGGCTCCCGGGCCTCTCTTACCGGGCCTCACGTCAAAATTGTGCAGCGGCTTGACGATTCCGCGGCTACTCACGGTCTCGCCCGTCAGGAAATAGCCGGCCATCGCATAGAAACTCTCAACCGGAACCCGAGTCTTGTAAGACTGATTGGCCAGGGCGTAACTATCATAACCGCTCTCCCACTCGCCGATGAGCGAGAGGTGTTTGTAGTAATAAGCCAGGTGCATCGCCCAGAAAGCCCGCATGCCCGACTCGGTCACGTTCTTGTTGAGCGCCAGGAACTCGGGGCCGATCGCCAGGTTACCCGTGGTCGCGACGTTGGTGCGGAACACGCTGGGAATGGGCGCGTTCTGTTCGAGGCCCACGTCGGTCGAGCCGCCAAAATTGAGGTTTTCGAGCGGGTGATCGGTCCAGGTGGCGAAGGGCCGGAAGTTCACCAAGCCGGTGAAGTCCTTGAAGTCATTGGCATCGACATAGCCATTGCGCGTGCCATTGACCAGGGCGGTCGCATAATCGAATCGGTTATCGAAAAGCTGACCCCATGCCATCACGCCGATATCGCGGTTGAGACCGAAGTTATTGAAGAAGAGCGACCGCTCCGGCGTCACGAATCCATTGATCGGCAGGTTGTAAAACTCATAAGTAAACGGCGTTTTATAGCGGCCGATCTTGAACTGGATCCGGGGGTCAAAATTCACGTTGAGGAAGACGTCGAGGATATTCAGGCTGTCGATACCTTCGGCGATCGAAGTATAATATTCAAACGGCTTGGTGAGCCGGCCGCTGAAAATAAACCACTGGCGGGGAACCAGAAACGTCGACGTGACGGGGGTCTGCTGTCCCTGGGTGTAAAACCTGCCATCGACCTGCGTGAGGTCATGGAATTGAAGCTGAAACTCGCCGTCCTTGGTCTGAAGCTGAAATCCAGGACCAAAGATTCCGGTGGTCGGAAAATTCGCCGAGACGCCCGGCATATTGAAGCGGTTCGTTCGCCTCGACTCGAGTGGCCCCCGCGGCCGCCGATCCGCCGCCGGCCGAACTTGCGTCTTGAGGGCCCGTGCCGCCACCACCGGCGGCGTCGCCTCCCGTCCCGCCGCCGCGAGCGCCTGCGCCGCTGCCTGACGCATCTCCGTCCGCCCCGCTCAAGCCGTCGGTCGCGCCGGCCCTCGAATTCGACTCTGGCACGGCAGGCATCTTGATTCCCGCCGAAAGTTCCTCGACGCGGGTCGATAGGTCCTTGACCATCGCCTTGAGTTGCTGCACCTCGTCTTGTAACGCGGCCTCGCGCTCGCTACGTGCATCGGCGGTCGCTGCGGCAGCCGCGGGGGGTGAGACCGGCGCTGCGGCGACGATAGGGGGTGAGGCCGGCGCCGCGGCGACCACAGGAGGCGACGCCGCCGCGGCCACGGCCGCGCAGGCGCGGGACCGGCGCTGGGACTACGGGGGGCAAGACCGGCACCGGGAGCACAACAGGAGGCGAGACGGGCGGTGCCGCGGCTACCGCCGGTGGCGGCTTGGGGGCCGGCTCCTGAGCACGCGCCGAATGGCACATCGCGGGGGTCGAGAGCGCCGCCAGGAACGCCAGCCATTTCACCCGGCAGACCATGATTTCTTGATAAGTTGACATTTTCAGAGGACGACACGAAGCGTCATCACCTCGACAACGACCTGTGCGATGATCTTTCGTTCGGGGCATCGAACGGCCTCTTTACGGGGCACTGATCCACACCGATAGCGACCGGGATCCGCACGTACGGGGCGACCCGGTGCAGCCAGCCGGCGTGTGTCGCGGCGATCGGGACGCGTTCGGAGACAGACGAGCACTTGACGGCGACAGGCGATCGATCGCCCTGGGCTATCTTGTATCGTTCCGGTCGCGTGATTGGCTCTGAATGGAATTGAAGAGAAGAGACGCGAATCCTAGCATCCGTCTCCTTTCTGTCAATGGCGGCCGCGAATCAAATCCTCGAGCAAGTTCGGGTTGAGTTCGCCCGGCCGCGGCGGCCAGCGCTGACTTCCCGGAGCATCCAGACGAGGTCGCGCGGCCGCACTCTCGTCGCCCGCCGGTGATCACCGTTGCACGTAGCCCATGAACTTGTTGCTGATGTAGATCGCATTGGCCGGAATGACGGTCCTGGCCGGAAATGTGGAGCTGATCGAGATATGCGCCCTCGCCAACAACCGAGTTCGCGCCAGCGAGGTCTGGTTGACGACGGCTCCGGCGTCGATCTTCACATCGTCGCCGATGGTCGCGTTCACGCCTGGTCCACTGAGAATGACCGCGTTGTTTCCCGCCCGGAAATCCCGGCCGATCGTCAGCGTTCCGCCCAGTGGTGAATTGATCGTCACGCGGGAACCCGTCCTGGCGATCGAGCCGATCGTGATCGGCTGCCCCTGGTCGGCGCGAATGGCGTTGGCTCGTCCGAGCTTCCCGGCAAGATCGTGCGCCCGCATGTTCACGATCACCCCGCCGGTGATCCGCGCGGGGAAGTTACTGAGGACCGACGCCACCAGGCCCTGCCGCGGCGATACGAATTGCGGGGCGCTCCTGGCCGGCTCGAATGACGCCGACGTCGGACCGGGCTGCTGGTTGGCCCCGAGTATTGTGGCGAGATCGCCGTTATCGATCCCCGATACCGTCGGGCTCGCGCCCGGGCTCACGCCCGTCGCCGAATTGTTTTGATAGAGCGCCGCGTAACCCGTCGCCAGCGACTCGTTCTCGGACAAGGTCTTGGTCAGGGTGGAAAGATCCGACGCCGTGACCGCGACGACCATGCCGAGCTTCGGGTTGGATGCCTCGGCGTCGGTGGTGACATTCATGCCCGGCAGCACGCGGAACCCCGACGGCACCGTCACGCCCGGTCCGACCCGCGCCAGCGGTGACACAATGGCCCCCGGCGCGATTGTCGCATTATCAATCTCGGCCCTGGCTCCGATCGACACGGGCTTGCTCCCGGAATCGAAGCTGCCAATGCTGCTCGGGCCAACCACCTTGGCTCCAAAGCCGATCACCACTCCTGTACCGATCGAGACGACGGAGTTGCCGTGCAGCCGCCCGGGCCCCGCCTTGATGGTCGCATTATCCAGCACATCCGACCCATTGGCGATCTTGATGGCGCCGGCGCGGCCGTCGAGCGTTGCATAGGGTCCGATGAAGTCCTGGTATCCCAGAACGACCGATTGGCCGTTCAAGACCGACACGGTCGGATCGATGAACGTCGCTTTTTTCGAGGGCGTCGCGTAGGGCAGGATCGGCAAATTAGGTTGAACGACCTGATACGCGAGTGGGTGAACGAGCAGCGGCGATGCCACGGCATTCACGCTCAAGAGCGTCCGGGCGTCGAGCCGCTCCCATGTCCAGGAATGACGAAGCACGCGTCGCTTCATTTCACTTGCGTCTTTCGGGTCAGGCCAAATGAAACTGGAAATCGCGGCCCGCCGGCCCGGCGGGCTGCCGTTGCCCGTCACTACCGTACTCGTCAGTCGGCGCTCAGACGATGCGGCACCGCGCGCCCATGCTGAACCTCGTTCCCCTCGCTGGACCCTTCGTGATATTCCGCGTCGGTGTTGACCTTCCAGGTGTCAAACCGGCCAAGACCCAGGATGTTCCGCGCGGCCAGAAGCGCGGTCATCATCGAATGGTCCTGGTTATTATATTTGTGCATGCCATTGCGCCCGGCCAGCTCGAGGTTTGGCAGTGTCTTGAGCCAGTCGCGAATCACGCCGAGATGCGTTTGATAGACGTCGTCATAGACCGGATAGGCCTTGGGCATGCGCACGACGCAGCCGTCAACGACCGACGAGGCCGGGATCAACCCGATCTCATCGATTTCGCGACGCCCGAGCTCGATCAGGTCGCGGTCGGGCATCGTCCACAGGTCGTCCCCCTCGAAGCAGAAGTATTCCAGCCCCAGGCTGGTCATCGCCGGGTCGGGAACCAGGTCGGGCGACCAGTTCTTGAAGTTCTGGATCCGGCCGACGCGTACTTGCGGCTCGTGAATATAGATCCAGTTGTCCGGGAAGGTCTCTGGCCGATCGACGATCAATACGACGGTGAGGAAGTCGCGGTACTTGAGCGACTCGGCCGCGTGCAGCACGTCGGCCGGTGCCGCCGGGTTCATGGCGCGGATCAGCTCGCGAATGGGTAAGGTCGACAGGAAATGCTGCCCTTGATAGCGGGTGCGGCGGCCTTCGTGATCGCGTGTCACGAACGAGGTGACCATCGAGCCGTCGTGCTCAACCTCGACCACGCGGCGATCGAGCTGCACGGTGCCCCCCTGGCTGCGGATGCGGTCTCGCGCGACTTCCCACATCTGGCCCGGTCCGAGCCTCGGATATTGAAACTCGTCAATGAGCGTCTTGATGATCTCGCCGCGCCCCTTCGCGAAACGGCCGAACAGGGCCGATGTCACGGCCTTCACCAGGTCGAGGTCCTTGATCCGCTGCGCGGCCCAATCAGCCGAGATGCTCGACGTGGGCATCCCCCAGACTTTTTCGGTATACGACTTGAAGAAGATCTCGAAGAGAACCCGGCCAAACCGGTTGACGACCCAGTCCTCGACGCTGCGCTCGGGCCTGATCGGCCTGATCTTGGCCTTCAGGTAGGTCGCGCCGATGGCGAATGCCTTGAGCGGACCGAGTTTCCAGAGCGCATCGACGGGCTTGAGCGGGTAATGAAAAAATTTGCGATCGTAATAGATGCGGCTCAGGCGCGACCGTGTCAGCAGCTCCTCGCCGAGAACCTCGCGCCACAGGCGATTGACCTCGTCGCTTTTCGAGAAAAAGCGATGACCGCCGATATCGAAGCGGTAGCCCTTGTATTGATCGGTGCGGCTGATTCCGCCGACCATTCGCGGGTCGGATTCGAGCACCACGCACGAGCGGCCATGCTTGCTGAGCTCATATGCGGCCGTCAACCCGGCCGGCCCGCCCCCCGCGATCACGGTCTCGTGAGCCGCGACGACCGCGACAGTCGTCGGGTCGTCAACCCGCGTCCAGCGATGGGGGATCAGTCCGGGGCGTAACGTCTCTGACACTGGCCGCTCCGCGCCCATGACCGACTCCTCATCCTGAGAAGGAAGTGGACAGCTCAACTCAACTCAACTCAACTCGGTTCAACTCGACTCGACTGCGCGTTGCCTCGCTCTGCTTGGCCCGCTGCCCACCGCGAACCCAGCCGCCGCTCTCCCTCATTCATCGGCTGCCCCGGGTCGCGAGTTTTGGCATAAATCCGCCGGAGGGTCAACGCCGATCATATTTCGAGACATTTCTGTCGCACTTGACGTCGCGGGCCCGATATTCAAAATGGCCCCGCCAATCGAAGGACGGCGCGGGCTGCCGGGCGCAGTCGCCGAGCGGTTTCCACCGCGACGTGGAAAACAAAACCCAAGTGGATTCCGCTCGAGATCGTTGTCGGCCGTCTTCAGGAAACCAGGAGGGTTCAGAATGACCTACGAACAGTGCCAGGCCATCCTCGATGATATTCGCCAGCGCCAGGGGACCGAACGTCCCATGGTCCAAGTCACTTGCGGCGCATCCATCTTGCGCGGGCGCGTGAACTATTCGGCCAGCGGTCTGGCCGGTCGGCGCAACCCGAATTCGCCCTACGGCGTTCTCGTGCTCGAGGAAATGGGCCTGGCCCGTAGACCTGCGTCTTTTGTGCAGATTGCCAATATTCCGGAAGACGGTCTCTCGGCTCTGGAGCAAGGGTAAGAGTCCAGACGAGCTCTTGCGTCAGAATTCCGCCCCTGGCTCACGCGGGAGTCGCGACGCGCCCTGTCTCGGCTCCCTGCGTGCGTTTCATTCGCGGAAATTCACGCGGCGGTGACTCGCTTGGCGTGCGCGCCATCACGGTCGGCCTGTCATCGGCAAGTTACGAACCGTCGCGGTGCCGCTCATGACGCCGGCCGCGTCGACGACATCCAACACGGTTCCCGGCTCGGCAAGCGTGGCTTTGACCAGGCCCAGGCCGACGGCCGCGCCGCGTGCGTTCGAAAAAAACGGCTGATGTGATCGTGCCCACGCGCTTGCCCTGGAATTCGAGCGCCGAGCCAGCAGGGGGAACGGCCGCCCCGGGCTCGAACTCGAATCCCTTCATGACCTGATTGACGTGTCCGAGGGCATCGATCCGCGCGACAGTCTCCTGACCCAGGTAACAGCCCTTGACGAAGCTGATCGCTCGATCGTCTCGCCCCAGCTCCTGGGGCAGATTCTTGTCGTTGATGTCCTTGCCGAACACGGGCGTGCCGGCCTCGACACGCAACACTTCGAAGATGGGCCCGTCAATTTCCGCCAGCTCCCCGCCAACGGCGGCATCCGCCAGCTTTCGGTGTATTGCCGCGGCGGCGGCCCGCTCTCCGATGAGCGTGAACCCGGCCAGACCGGTCGGCGACTCGCGAACGATGCGCACACCGGCGCCGGCAATTTCGGCGCGGCAGTGAGCGTAATCGACATCGTCAGGCAAGCGGCCGGCGGCCTGCCGAACCACCTCGGGAGCCCCGGCGCCGAACACGTGAATTTCAAACGTCGAATCGCTTTCGTCATCGATCGAAACATCGTCGAACACCCCATATTTTTGAAAATGGGGTAAAACGAGCTCGGCGCCCCCGGAGTCGGCGCGGGCGATGATCGTGTCGTCGGCGATCAGCACGATGAGGTAGCCGATCGTCTTGCCTTGCGTACTGGTGACAAACGTCTCGCAGCCGCGTCCGGGCGGCAGGCGTTTGATCTCGTTGGTGGTCAAATTGTGCAGGAACTTGGCACGGTCGGGGCCGGCGATGCTGAGCCGGACGCGATCCGAGCGATCGATGATTGCGGCCCCGGTGGTGAACGTCGCGAGTTCAGCGGCTGTCATCATCTCGATTTGTTTTTTCCTCGTCGCGAGTGCTGGCGCGGGTGAGCTCGGCGTGACTGACAAAGGTGCACGAACGCCCCTTGGCGATCAGTCGGCGCGCCTGGTCGGGTGTCTCGATCGCGACCATCCCGAGTTCTTCGATTTTTTCGGTTTCGAGCCCGCTCAGAACAAACACGTCGGCCCAGGCCAGCGCGTGTGCGATCTGCCGGGCCGCCACGTAGTCTTCGGCCGCCTCGTGGCCGCGCAGCGCGGCTAGCCGTTTCTTCGGTTCGTCAACATCAACGAGGCAAGAGATCGCTCGGCCGATCGCACCCTGAACGCGTGAGAGCACCACGATCTTGCCACCGTGCTGCACGAGCTCGGCGGCCGAGGCCAGGCCGGCGCCAGGTCATCGATGGTACCCGGATATCCGGCCCGCCCGATCCCGACCACCACGAGCTCGGCGCGCGTGGGTGGCGTGAATCGCCACGCCGCATTCACTTCAGCGATCCCTTGCGTGCGCACCACGCTTTCGCGCCCGGCGATCACCGACGCCAGGCCGCTACAGCCGGGCAAGAGTCCGATATGAAACTGGCTCCCCAGTAGCCAGCTAACCTCACTCGATTCGTCGAGGCTTACATTCGCGCGAGCGGCCTTGAGGTTCTCTGGCTCATCGCGAAAACGCGCGCGATGTGTATCGATCGTGGCGCGTTCGCTCAGCTCGGGAAACAGCACGCTCCATGGCCCCCGATAACCCATGATCGGGTCGAAGCCGAGCCGAGCCACAGGGATCACGACGTCGGCATCGGTGAGCGATCGGTTGAGATAAATTCGCCGGCCCTGCTTGGTCGCGGCGAGGTAAGCGAGCTGCGTTCGCTCGTCGGGCTCGTGGCTGACACGGCTGATCTCGGGTCGAACCAGATTCTCGAACAGCGCGCGATCGCCCGCCGGAGTGACGATCGTGATATCCGATGGTTGAACGCCGCAATCCATGAGAACCGCCGTGAGCTCGTCGAGAACAAGCCGCGGCAACGGCACGGTGAGGTCAAACGCGATGGCCACACGGTCGCCCGGCACGATCATCTGGCGGAGCGGCGGAAACTCGAGCGGTTCCTCGAGCGCGCGGCGGATCGCACCCGATTCAGCGCCGGGCTCGATGGCCGGCGGCCCCACCCATGAGGCGACAACCTGGTCCTCGGGAACCTCGACTTCAAGCCGTTCGTCGCAAAAGACCACCGCGAAAACCATCGTCGTGATTCAACTCTTTCGGTACCTGGCCCGGTTACGACATCCATCCGTGGCGTCCGTTGTCGGCGTCAATTCGCCGAATCCTCGTTTCAGGGACGTTAACAATATGATAGGTGAGTCGTTCAAAAGGGGTCAAGCGAAGCCGGATGCACCCCAGCGTGCTTTTCTTGAATCATATGTCATTATCAGTACTCGATATCTGGTGAATGGTGGCGTCATCGCCATAACGTGAAAAAACCCGATTGGCATGCTGGAAACAGACTCTCCCGGCACGGACATCGCCGGAATCGCGAGCCAGAGTCATCTCAGCCGCCGCCCACGCCGATAAATGACAACGTCACCTACTATCTATACTAACTCGATCGAGATTATAGATATTGCTCTTGATCGCGTTGTTTTGAACTGGAACAATGTGGCGACAACGAGCGACATTGGCGGAAGATAGTTCAGAAAGAGTCGTTCACATAAAGAGAGCTCGCCGGCTTCCATGCCGGGCTTGAAGCTGGATTGGTGTATTCATGGCAAGCAATAAGTCTTCCGCCCCGAATGATCGTGAGACCACCCGGCCAGGTGAAGGGCCGCCGCCTGATTCGGTTCTCGACCAGATCAATAAGGCCGTCAGGAGCATTCAATACGGCGAGGTGCGGATCATCATCCAGGATCATGTGATCGTTCAGATCGAGCGAGTGGAGAAGCAAAGGTTTCGCTAGCAGCAAGTTCGCTCGCATCCACGCCGCCGACTCGTCATCGAGAGGCTTTCTAACTCGATTGCAGAGCATGCTGACTGGTTCCACCAGAGGCACGCTCGGACTTGTCGGAGTTTCGCATGACAACCGTTTCAGCGCCACGGCGCCCGGGACGCGCCCATTCGAGCCAGTTGTTCGGCGTTCAGCCAGGGTTTACACTTATCGAGCTCATCGTCGTGATCGCGATCATCGCGGTCTTGATCGCACTGCTCTTGCCCGCCGTCCTGGCTGCGCGAGACGCCGCGCGGCGAATCCAGTGCACGAACAATCTCAAACAGATTGGAATCGCACTTCACAATTACCACTCGGCAAACAACGTGTTCCCGATGGGTTCGTCAAAAAACATGGTGGATCTTGGCGTTTACATGGCCGAGCACGGAATCAGCGTTCACGGTCAGCTTCTCGGCTATCTCGGCGAAACGCCCCTTTTCAACGCGATCAACTTCAACTGGGGAATGTACACGAGCCACACGTGCGGCCCCATTCAGAGCACCGTCTACACTAGCCGGGTGAGCGAGTTCCTCTGCCCGTCCGATGGCAACGCCGGTGTGACCAATCTGAACAGCTATTACGACAGCTTCGGCACGACGACGGTTACCGCCGTCACGCAGACGACGACCGGCAGCACGGGACTCTTCACTTTCTGGCAGTCTTACGGCCTTCAGAACTGCATCGACGGCACATCGAATACGATCGCGTTTTCCGAAGGCCTCGTTGGTGACAATTCGACCTACTGGACTCGCTCGGCCGGTATTGCGCAGCTTGCGTCGCTACCGGTCGCGGCTCAGGTGTTTAATGTCTCGTCGAGCTGGCCCACGGTCTTGCCGGCACTGGAGTTCTGCAACTCGTCGTGGAACAACCGCACGGGCACGCTCAACACGGGCCGCGGGAACTTCTGGCTCCATGGCACCCAGGCACAGACGATGTTCAATACGATCCTGACGCCCAATTCAGAGCTTTATCCCTGGGCTTTCTGCTCGAGCGCCGCCATCGGCGACGCCGAGTTCGTCAATGCCAGCAGCAACCACCCCGGTGGCGTGAATACGCTGATGGCCGACGGAAGTGTCCGGTTCGTCAAGGACTCGATCAACCAGGCGGCCTGGTGGGCGCTCGGCACTCGCGCTAATAGCGAGGTCATCAGTTCCGATAGCTACTGAGATCCCGGCCGGGATCAAGCGCACCGCAGTCAGAAAACACTTTCACAAGTCCACAGACGATTCGGAAGGAACAGGACGACAATGAGACCGGATATCAAATTCTGGCCGCGGATCACGGCCCTGTCGATATTTTGCGGGCTCGCGCCAGCGACCGCGATCGCGATCGAGGCGCGGAAACCCAACATCCTGATCATCGTTTCGGACGACCAGGGATACGCTGACGTCGGATTCCACGGGTGCCGTGACATCCCCACTCCGAACCTCGACTCGCTGGCGCACAACGGCGTGCGATTTTCCAATGGCTACGTGTCGTGTCCCTATTGCAGCCCGACCCGGGCCGGCCTCGTAACCGGCCGATACCAGCAGCGGTTCGGTCATGAGTTCAATCCCGGGAAAACGGAAGCCAAGAATGTCGGATTGCCGCTTTCGGAAACCACGATTGCCGATCGGCTCAAGTCGGCTGGCTACGCGACCGGAATTGTCGGCAAGTGGCATCTCGGCAGCGCACCTCGGTTCCATCCCCAGCGCCGCGGATTCGACGAGTTCTTCGGCTTCCTGGGCGGCGGTCATCCCTATTTTCCGGGACAGGGCGCACCCATCTACCGCGGAACCGAAGTCGTCACCGAAGATCGATACCTGACGGATGCCTTCGCCCGCGAAGCGGTGTCGTTCGTCGATCGGCATAAGAGAGTCCCGTTCCTGCTGTATCTTGCATTCAACGCGGTTCATACACCAATGCACGCGAGCGACGATCGCCTGCGCCGCTTCGCATCGATCACAGACGAGCCGCGCCGAAAATATGCCGCGATGCTCACGGCACTTGACGAAGGCGTGGGCAAGGTGCTCGACAGCCTGCGTCTGGCAGGGCTCGAGCGCGATACGCTGATCGTCTTCATCAGCGACAACGGAGGCCCCACGATGCCGGGTACCACCATCAACGCCTCGCGTAACGACCCGCTGCGCGGCTCGAAACGCACCACTCTTGAGGGGGGCATCCGCGTTCCGTTCGTACTGACCTGGAAGGGAACACTCCCGCAAGACGTTGTCTACAACCTGCCCGTGATTCAGCTCGATATCCTGCCGACCGTCCTGGCGGCCGCCGGGGTCAGGGCGGAGCCGGAATGGAAGCTCGACGGCGTCAATCTTCTACCCTTTATCAAGGGCCAAACGTCAGACGCGCCGCATGATGCGCTTTACTGGCGGCTAGGCGAGCAATCGGCGGTTCGTCGCGGAGATTGGAAGCTGGTGCGCTACGACCGGACCGTTGATGATCCGAATGCACGGGCCAGGACCAAGGCGACGGCGGACGCCAGTTCGCGGGCCGGCAACCGGACCGAAGCAGACGACGATGAGAAAACGCGGGCCAAAGCTCAGGCCGAGGTCAAGGTGACGCAGCCGCGTCTCTACAACCTGGCGCACGATCCAGGTGAAAAGCAAGATCTCGCGACGGCGCATCCCGAAAAGGTGGCCGAGCTGCAATCGCTGTGGGATTCGTGGGCAGCCCAGCTCAAGGAGCCGCTCTGGCGGCCAGGTCGGCAAGTCGCCCAGGCCTCGGATTGAGACGTCTCTTACGGTATATTGATATGTCACGCGCCGCCGCGGCCGAAGCGCGGCGGTCGCCGCACCGATCTCCGAAGACCTTTTCCGGCTCACTGACGATTGATCGGGGTGAACGAATCATAATCTCAAAGATACATTTCCTCACATTGCTCTCGATCGTTCTCGTCACGGGTGTGCCACTGGCGTCTGGCACACCTCCAGGCGAACGCGCTGCTGACTACGAATGGTTCGAAACCAGGGTCCGGCCGGTCCTGGTCGAGCATTGTTACACGTGTCACTCGGCCGATACCAAGCCGGCGGGCGGCCTGCGGGTCGACGATCGTAACGGCTTGCTCGCCGGGGGGAGCAGCGGCGCGGCCGTGGTGCCGGGAGACCCGGGGAGTAGCCTCCTGCTCAAACGCGTGGCCCACAAGGACGCCGCTCGACGGATGCCCAAGGAGGGCCAGCCACTCACAGAAGACCAGATCGCGGCCATCACGCGCTGGATCCAGGACGGCGCGCCCTGGCCGCCGCTAAAGATTCCGGCGTCGCTCGGCCATTCGAACGAATCGTACGAGCCGCTGCGGCGAGCGCACTGGGCGTGGCAGCCGCTCACCAATCCCGAGCCGCCGGCGGTCAGTGATACCTCCTGGCCGGCGGACGACCTCGATCATTTCATCCTCGCCGGGCTCGAAAAAGCGGGGCTGACGCCCGTTGAAGACGCCGCGCGTGTCCACCTGCTGCGTCGCGTCAGGTTCGACTTGACCGGCCTGCCGCCGACACCCGAGGAAATCGACGCGTTTTTGAAAGACGATTCGGCTGGCTCATTGACCCGACTCGTTGACGAGCTCATCGCGTCGCCCCAGTTCGGCGAGCGGTGGGGCCAGCACTGGCTCGACGTGGCGCGTTATGGCGATTCCACGGGTCCATCGCGAAATATCCCCTACCCGCACGCCTGGAGATACCGGGACTACGTCATCGATGCCGTGAACGCCGACGTGCCGTTTGACCGATTTGTCACCGAACAGATCGCCGGCGACCTGCTTCCCGCGGAATCGTCGGCCGAGCGCGACCGCTTGCGGATCGCCACGGGTTTTCTGGCGCTCGGAGTGAAGGACGTAAACCAGCGATTCAAGGTGCGATTCGTGATGGACAACGTCGACGACCAGATCGACGCCGTCAGCCGGGCGATCCTTGGCCTGACAGTCACCTGCGCGCGCTGCCACGATCACAAGTTCGATCCTATTCCTACCACCGATTACTATGCGCTCGCCGGGATCTTCACGAGCACCGAAAATTGCGCGGGCGTGCGCAACAAGATGGGCGGAGGCGGGCTCGATTATTACGACCCCTCGATGCTTGTCAGACTCGCGCGTGATGACCGGCCGAGCCAGGCGCGTGATGACCGGCCGAGCCAGGCGCGAGGTTCGGGCTCTCGAGGCCAAGGTTGCCGGGGCCCGGAAGGCCTGGGATGAGATCCGCGGTACGCCCAAGGGGCTCGCCAAAGGCCCGGACGGCCTTCCGGTGCAACGGCGCTTTCGCGTGGCGTATGAACGACTGCAAGCCGAGCTGCTCGCCGCGACTGATCCGGCAACGCGCGGTCTTGCGGTGCACGGCGTCAGGGATGCCAAGGAGATCGGCGACACCGAGGTGCGGATCCGCGGCCAGGCCGAGAAACTGGGGCCGAAAGTCCCCCGCGGTTTCTTGACGGCTTTCGAGGTCCCCGAGGCACAGCGTGTCAACACCAGCCAGAGTGGACGAATCGAGCTGGCTGCCTGGCTCACCAGCTCACACAACCCGCTGACGCCCAGAGTGATTGCCAACCGCGTTTGGTACCACCTGTTCGGGCGCGGGATCGTTTCGACGGTGGACAACTTCGGCACGACGGGAGACGCGCCGTCGAACCCCGAATTGCTCGACCATCTCGCCACTCGCCTGATCCGCGAGGGGTGGTCGATCAAGCGGCTCGTGCGGGCGATCGTATTGAGCCACGCGTACCGGCTCGGCTCGAAGGCCACGCCGAAGCACATGGCTGCCGATCCGGCCAATGCCCTCGTCTGGCGGCACAGCCCGCGCCGGCTCGATGCGGCCGAGCTTCGCGACGCGATGCTCGCCGCGGCCGGCGCTTGAGCCCCGCGAGGCTTAAGGTCTCGCCGATTCGCGAGCTGAAGATGGTCGAGATGAGCGACAGCGGCCCGGAGGCACGAGGCGTACTCGAGAGGGCCGACGCGAGCAGCGAGCGGAGCATCTACCTCCCCATGCTGCGGGGCATCACCCCGCGCCCGCTCGTCGCGTTTGACCCGGTCGATCAAACACTGGTCACCGGCATGCGGCAGATCACCACGGTCCCCGGCCAGGCCCTCTATCTATTGAACTCGCCATTCGTGAGACGGCAGGCGCTGGCGGTCGCCGCGCGACTTCTCGAGCAGCCGGCGAACGACGACGACCGCATCCGGGCTCTGTACCGACTCGTTCTGGGGCGTGCACCCGGTTCAAACGACATGGAGCTTGGCCGGGCGTTCCTGGCTGAATATCAGACAGCGGAGGCCGAGCTGGACGCGCCGGCCGGCGCTCAGCGGCATGTGGCGCTCGCCGCATTTCCGTCCGCACGCGCCAGGCCGAAAGCCCCACCAAAAAACAACACCGTCAAGGCCGTCCAGCCAGCCGAGCCGATTGCTGAGCCCGTCGTGAGAGCAAGTGACGCCCGCACCGAAGCGTGGCTCGCGCTGGCGCAGGCCCTGTTCGGCACGGCCGAGTTCCGATATATCCGATGACGGTCGTTCATCCCCGCACAAGATCGGTTTCTTGCGAAGGAGAGTCCGATGTTTGCTCCCGAGCTGATCAAGTCCCCGCTGTCGCGCCGCCAGGTGCTCAGGTCGGCTGGAGCGGGTTTCGGCCACCTGGCGCTCGCCGGGATGTTGGGGCAGGCCGCACAGGCGCAAGCCTCGGGCACGACCCCAGCGCACGCACGGCCGCAGCCCCTCGCGGTGAAACCGCCCCACTTCAAGCCCCGGGCGACCAGGATCATCTTTCTGTTCATGGAAGGCGCCATCTCGCAGATGGATACGTTCGAGTACAAGCCCAGGCTTCAACAAAACGGCGGGAAGCCCGGCCCGGGCGGCGGCATCCTGACCGCCTCGAAGTTTCGCTTTCGCCAGTATGGCGAGTCGGGGGCGTGGTTCTCCGAGCTCATGCCGCACATGGCCGTCCATGCCGACAAACTTTGCTGGCTGCGGGGGCTTCACACCGACACGCCGGCCCACCCGCAGGCCGTCGTGCAGTTGCACACCGGCAGTGCCAATGCCGCGCTCACGCGGCCGAGCCTGGGCGCGTGGACGCTGTACGGCCTGGGGACCGAGAACCAGGACGTACCGGGCTATGTCACCATTAACCCGCCCTCCAACTTCGGCGGAGCCGTGAATTACGGCAGTGCCTTTCTTCCGGCTCATTTCCAGGGCACGCGGATCAACGATCTCGGGTACGTGCCGAATCTGAAGCCGCAGATCGCGAACAAGCAGCAGCGCAGGCAGATCGAATTGATCCAGGCGCTGAACCGCGGCCGCGCGGCCGATCCCGATGCGCCCGAGGAGCTCGAAGGCATCATCGAATCATACGAGCTGGCGTTCCGGATGCAGGGAAAAGTGCCCGAGCTGCTCGATATCTCGCGCGAGCCCCAGTCGGTTCTTGACGCCTACGGTGTCAAGCCCGGTCTGGCCGGGGCCTTTGCGCGGCAGTGCGTCATGGCCCGCCGCCTGAGCGAGGCGGGCGTGCGATTCGTCGAGATCTGCCAGTCGGGCTGGGACCACCACACCAACCTTCACAAGGGATTGATCGACCGTTGCGCGTCCGTCGATCAGCCGACAGCCGCATTGCTGGCCGACCTGGCCCAGCGGGGTTTGCTCGATGAGACACTGGTCCTCTTCGGCAGCGAGTTCGGTCGCCTGCCGACCTCGCAGGGGCAAGACGGCCGCGACCATAACATCACCGGCTACCCGATGTGGCTCGCCGGCGCCGGGGTCAAGCAGGGTTTCTCGTACGGGGCCACCGACGAATTCGGCATCCGCGGCTGTCGAGGGCCGCATGCACACCAATGACCTCCATGCCACGCTCCTGGCACTACTGGGTCTCGATCATCAACGGCTGACCTACCCCTACGCCGGGCGGGATTTCCGCCTGACCGATGTGGCCGGTCGGGTCGTCAATGAGATCATGGCCTGATCGCGGCGTTTCTCGGAAATTTTCATGACGAGCCCGACCCATCGCCAGCGAGAAGGCGTTCGACGTCCTCGGGTTTGACCGGCTTCACCAGGTGCGCATCGAAGCCGGCCTCCCAGGCCATATTGCGGTCGTCGGCCGCGCCGTATCCGGTCACGGCGAACAACGAAATCTTCCCGAGTGAGCTGTCCGACCGGATCCGCCGGGCGACTTCGTAACCGTCGATGCCCGGCAGCCCGATGTCCAGGAAGATCACGTCGGGACGGAACGATCGGACCTGATCGAGGGCTTCCGGCCCGTCATGAGCGATGGCCGTTTCGTTTCCCCAGAGCTGCAGCAAGAACGCCATGCTTCGCGCGGCGTCGACATTGTCGTCGACCACCAGCACGCGGCGGCCGGTTTGCGCCGCCGGCGGGGCCGGATGATCGGGAGGGGCGACGCCCGGCGTGGGCGTCGCGCTGGCGGGCAGACGCACGACGAATTCGCTGCCTTGACCGGGCCCTTCGCTATCAGCCGTGATCGTACCGCCGTGCAAATCCATCAATTTGCGACACAATGTCAGGCCGATACCCAGCCCCCCCTGCGACCGGTCGAGCGACCGCTGGCTCTGCATGAACAGGTCAAAAATGTAGGGCATCAGTTCGGGGTCGATGCCAACACCCTGATCGCGCACCCTGATCACGGCCTCGCCCGCCTCCACCGCGACGCTCAACCAGATGCGGCCCGGGCGGTCGACATACTTGGCCGCGTTTTGCAGCAGGTT
Source organism: uncultured Planctomycetota bacterium (assembly GCA_963818265.1). Taxonomy (GTDB): domain Bacteria; phylum Planctomycetota; class Planctomycetia; order Isosphaerales; family Isosphaeraceae; genus CAWFRS01. The sequence continues at coordinate 1,130,514 of CAWFRS010000008.1, forward strand.
GGTCAAGACCTGGGCCAGCCGCACCGGGTCGGCCTCGACCAGAACGGCCTGAGCGGGCATCGTTATCTCGAGCGTGTGCCGGCCATCGTCGAGGGTCGGTCGCGCCATTTCGGTGGCCCGCGCCACGACCTCGCCGAGGTCGACTGTTTCCTTGCGGAGCTCGATCCGGCCCTGAACGATCCTCGCCACTTCCAGCAGGTCGTCGACCAGCCGCACGAAATGGGGAATCTGGCGGCCGAGGATCGCCTTGGCCTCTTCAGTGACATCCGGGCCGGCGTCTGCCATTTCCAGAATGTGCAAGGCGTTCCGCACGGGAGCCAGGGGGTTGCGCAGCTCGTGGGCCAGCATCGCCAGGAACTCGTTCTTTCGACGGTCGTTCTCGGCCAGTTGCTCGACGCGCCGCTTTAGCTCGAGCTCCAGCACCTTTCGACCGGTGATATCGTCGATGATCGCTTCGATATAAGCGGGCCCTTCCGGGGGCGTGACCTTGCTGGCGTTCAGGAGCATCCAGAGCGAGCTGCCGTCGGCGCGTCGCAAACGAAGCTCCTTCCGGCGATGAGCGGGCGGATCGCCGGCGGTGCTTTCCCATTCGGGGTCGCTGGTCGCATCGTACAGTTGCTGAAGATCAAGGGCCTGGGCGTCGGCCAAAGTTGCCACGCCGAAAAGGTCGAGGAAGACGCCGTTGCAGTCGAGCAAGCGCCCGTCCAGGGTCATTCGAAAGAACCCGAGGTGAACCCGGCCGAGCAGCGAGTTGAGCCGGGTTTCCAGTTCCGTCGCTTTGCGGCGCGTCTCGGCCCGTTCCAGTGCGGCTCGGACGACGCCCGGAAGGCGCAGGGAGGCGTTTTTCCCCCTTGAGCAGGTAATCGTCGAGTCCCTCCTTCATCGCCTCGACGGCGATCTCCTCGCTGCCGGTGGCCGTGTACATGATAACCGGCCGGTAGGGATACCGGCCCTTGATCGTTCTGAGCAGCTTGAGGCCGTTGGTCCAGCCGAGCTGGTAATCAATGATCGCCAGGGCAAACTCGCCTTGCTCCATGGCCGCGGCGAAGCCACCGGCATCGCTGACCTGCTGAAACGAGGCTTGAGGAAACTCCTTGCTCAGTTCCCGAACCACGAGGAAGCGGTCAGACTCGTTGTCATCAACGATCAGGAAGATCGTGTTGCCGTGCACGTTTCCCTCCGCTCCACACTCGCCGGGCAGCTCCCGCCGATATTCACCGTCGTGCCCGAGGTTGTCACGAGGCGTCGATCTTGGGGTTCTCATTCAAGATGAGCCAGTAGACGCCGAGCGACTTCATCATTTCGACCAGGGCGTCGAATTCAACCGGTTTGGCCAGATAGGAGTTGGCGCCCAGGTCGTAAGCCTGGTCAATATCCCTGTTTTCCTTTGAAGAGGTCAACACGACGACCGGCAGGCGTTTGAGCCCCTGGCGCTGGCGTAGCCACGCGAGCACCTCCAGGCCCGACCGCCTGGGCAGTTTCAGGTCAAGCAGGACGAGGATCGGTAGGGGATATTGTTCCCGGTCGGCGTAGGGCCCTTGTCCCTCGAGGTAAGTGAGTGCCCGGTCGCCGTCCTCAACGACCTGCAGCGGGTTGGCGATGTTGGCCTTCTTGAAGGCGCGCCGGATCAGGAGGACGTCGTTGGAGTCGTCCTCGACCAGGAGGATCGTGTACGCCGAAACGTTCATGAGCTCGAATCCTTAATAGGCAGCTCGAACCAGAAGCGACTCCCCTGCCCGTCCTCCGAATCGACGCCGCAGCGCCCCCCAAGGCGCTCGGCCCCCTTCTTGACGATCGCCAGTCCGATACCCGTTCCGGGATAGGCCTCATTGCCGTGCAGCCGTTCGAAGACGTTGAAGATTCGCTCGGAATGTTCGGGGGCGACGCCGATCCCCTCGTCCTCGAACCAGAGGCGGCCCCACCCCTTGCGCCGCTCGCCACGGATGCGCACCCGCGGATGCTGGCCGGGCTCGACGAACTTGAGGGCGTTCGACAGCAGGTTGGTCACCATCTGGACGACCGTGGCGCGGTGGCCCATCACGTCGGGGAACGGGCCCTCGACCGCGACATCGGCTCGACGATCAATGATATCTTGCTGAAGGCCGTTAATCACCTCCGAAACGATCGCGCCGAGCTTGATTGGCTGGACGGTGATTTCGAGCCGGCTGAGGCGACTGTAGGCGAGCAGGTCTTGAATGAGGGCGTCGAGGCGCCGGGCCGAATCAACGAGGCGCTGCGCATAATCGCGGGCGACGCCGTCGAATTTCGGACCGTAGTCTTCCAGCAGCGCGTTGGCGATCCCCTGGATGGCCCGCAAGGGCGCACGCAGGTCGTGCGAGACCGAGTAGGAGAATGCCTCCAGCTCGGCGTTGATCTCGCGTAACTGCTGTCGCTGGGTTTCAATCACCCGCGAATTTTCCTCGGCCGCCGTTCGACGCGCTTCTTCTTCCTCGAGCACGCGGCGCACATTGTCCGCGGCCAGCTTCCGCTCGGTCATATCGCGGGTGATCTTGGAAAAGCCTCGGAGTTCGCCCGTCTCGTTGCGCAGCGCGGTGATGACCACGCTCGCCCAGAACCGCGAGCCGTCCTTCCGGTCCCGCCAGCCTTCTTCCTGGTACTTTCCCGTCGAGGCCGCGATTTCGAGCTCCCATTCCGGCTTGCCCGACTCGATATCTTCTCGCGAATAGAAGCGTGAGAAATGCTGGCCGATGATCTCGTGCGGCCGGTAGCCCTTGAGGCGCTCGGCGCCGGCGTTCCACGTCGCGACGCGGCCCTGCGGGTCGAGCATGAAGATGGCGTATTCCTGAACGGCTTCGACCATCAGCCGGAAGCGTTCCTCACTCTCTCGCAACGCCTCTTCGGCTGCTCGCCGCTCGGTCAGGTCTCGGGTGATCTTGAGAAATCCGCGCAGGTGGCCCGACTTGTCCCTGAGCGACGTGATGACGACGTTGGCCCAGAACCGGGTGCCATCCTTCCGCAGACGCCAGCCCTCATCCTCGATCCGGCCGACGGCCGACGCCCGCCGTAGCTCCTCGCTCGGCCAGCCGCGCGAGATGGCGTCTTCGGTGTAAAAGCGCGAGAAATGCTGGCCAATGATCTCCTCGGGACGATAGCCCTTGAGGCGCTCGGCCCCGGCGTTCCACGTCCGCACGTATCCCTCGGCATCGAGCAGGAAGATGGCATAGTCGGTGACGCCCGAGACGAGATGCAGAAACTGCTCCTCGCTCTGGCGAAGATCCTCCTGGACGGCCAGCGGTCCCTCCGCGGTCCATCGAGCCTCGTCGCCGCCGTGGTACTTTCCCATCTCTGACTCTCCAGACGGCTTGGCCAGGCCCTGCTGCACCGCCGCGGCTCTTGAATCGCGGGCGCCGGCCGTAGGCCACTGATTTCGCTTGTCCAAACTTGATGTCATGCAAGGATGACATTTCGACGGTCGGCCGAGACGACGATCACGCCGGGACACGGCGGTTCGTATACCAATCTCGGACCGAAAAGACATCGCAAGAACCTTATGAATGGACGCAATTCGCGCGGCACCGGTCCATTACATCGAAAAGGCGGCGGTCAAATTCCCGTCCATTACGCCTGTCGTCTTCCCGATTTCCTGGCTTTCGGCGGTGATTGACACGATTTCGTCTATCCAGCGATCGGCGCGCCCGGGCACGACATCTCACCACCAGCAAATTGTTTGCCCGTAGCCGATTGATATCGAAATGACCGCCATTCCGCCTGAAATTAGGGTTCTTGGGACTTGCTCTTGCATACCCATCGCCCGTAAGCTTGCGGAAACTTGGGGCCGAATCGCGGTGAGGCGCGATCCAGTTAGAAGAATCGCCGCGACGGCGAATTGGCTCGCTGTCCCGAACCTCTTTTCTCGACGAGCGATCTTCGCGGTGGTTACCTGCACGACTTCGATCCTGAACTTCGGTGCCCTTGTTTTATCCCGTTTGAAGTGAGGCCGCGTCGTCCGCGGGCCGACGGGCTTTGAGGGAGTCTCCGTGCCGGTCGTCGCCCCAGAGCGGGCCCACGCGAACCGCGAACACGCCTGGTGTACTGAGACGGCATGGTTGGTGAACGTACGTCTCGCAGACAAGTTTCGTAACAGGAGGCCAGCATTGTTGCGGCATGATCGAGGTTTCTCGCGAGGATGGATCATTACCGGGATGCTGGGAGTCTTGGCGGTGACGTTGAATCTTTCGGGTTGTGGTGAGGAAGACCTGAGCAAGGCGAATCCAAAACCGGAAGAAAAAAGAGCCAAGTACCTGGATATTCATCCGCCCGAGGCCACCAAGAAGGCCCCGCCGAAGCGGCGGTAGGTCGCCTGCCTGCATCTCAGCCCCGCGTGGCACGCTCCGCGCTCAGGGCTGGTTCAACCACGCCATTCTTTTCACGCCGACGCAGGTTGTTCGCTCACGTTTTTTCGAATCTTTTCTCAAGGGGTCGACCGATGTTGGGATCCATGAAACCGCCTGGTCGAAGCCGGCGGCACGGCTTCACGCTCATCGAGCTGCTCGTGGTGATTGCGATCATCGCCGTGTTGATCGCACTCTTGCTCCCGGCCGTTCAGGCGGCGCGCGAGGCGGCGCGACGAGCCCAGTGCACGAACAACCTCAAGCAAATGGGGCTGGCCGCTCACAACTACGTCCAGGTTTATAACTCGTTTCCGATGGGCGGCTACGATGCCGCGGCGGCCGCTGGTGTCTTTGCCGGCGCCGTCTGGGAGCACGGCGTCCTCATTCCGATCTTGCCGTTCATGGAGCAATCCACGCTCTTCAACGCCTACAACGGCAACCTGCGTTATACGACGCCCGCGAACAACACGATCCTGCGCACCGGCTTCTCCGGTTACTGGTGCCCCAGCGACGCCCTGGTTTCCCAGACGGGCGTCTTCTACGGGTATACCGTCGCGCACAACTCGTATCGCGGCATCTCGGGCCCCTGGTGCAATCCGCCACGGGGCTCCGCGGGAACCTCGGGTTTGTCGAACTGGCAGGCGCTCCTGAGCAACGCCATGGGCATGATCTTCCTGGGCGGATCAGTTTCGATTGCGTCGGTGACCGACGGCACCAGCAACACCTTCCTGTTCGGCGAGGGCGTCTACGGCGGCCTTACAGCGTCCGACCAGTATTGCTGGCACTGGTGGATGGCGGGCAGTTACGGCGACACGATGCAGAGCTGTATGTGGCAGCCTAATCCTCCGAAGGCCTGGGAATATCCCTATCCGCCATTCAATTCGCAATCGAATCAGTTTCCTGGCGACGCCACGCCCTATCTGCTCGCCGCGACAAGTTTTCATCCTGGCGGCGTCAACATGGGCTTTGCCGACGGATCGGTGCATTTCATCAAGGACTCGATCAGCTCGTGGCAGATCAACCAGACGGGCCAATATCTACCCGTCAACATTACTCAAAGTAATTGCGTGAGCGGCAACGACGGCTACCCGCCGTACTGTGTTTATAGCATCCTGCCCGGTACGACCCTGGGGGTCTATCAGGCGCTTTCGACGCGTAACGGCGGCGAAGTCATCAGCTCTGACGGGTATTGAGCCAGCCACTGCCATGAGGGGGTTCGGTCGATGAACGCCGCCGCCGCTTTGCCCGTTCCCGAAGCGGTCGTTCCGGCGCCTCCGGGCTCCCTCACTGGCGGACGGCTCACGTGCGTCGACTTCCTGCGTGGGACCGTGATGGTCTTGATGATCCTCGACCACGCCCGCGAGTTTTTCGGCGATCCGAGGCTCGATCTGACGGATGTGGCGAACATCACGGCCGGCCTCTTTCTGACCCGCTGGGTGACCCATTTCTGTGCACCGATTTTCCTGTTCCTGGCGGGCGTGAGCGCCTACATGGCCAGAGCGCTGGGCAAGGCTCCGACGGCGCGCGACCTGGCACTTTACCTGCTGGGACGCGGCCTGTTTTTGATCGTGCTCGAGCTCACGTTTGTGCGATGGGGATGGAACTTCAACTTCCATTATCGCTTCGTGCTGACGCAGGTGATCTGGGTGATTGGGCTGTCGATGGTCTCGCTGGCCGCGCTCGTGGCACTCGGAGTTTCAGCGCGCTGGATCGGTGTGCTGGGCGTGGTGCTCGTCGCCACACACAATGTTTTCGATCTCGAATCATTCAGAACGCTGCCGGGCCAGCTCGGAGGCTGGAGCTGGTTGTGGCACCTGCTGCTTCGCCCGGGCGGCACCGCGCTGGGGAAGGCGCCACGATCCATATGGCCTATTCGCTGATTCCGTGGTTCGGGATCATGGCGCTTGGCTTCGGGTTCGGCCAGGTGCTCTTGCTCGAACGCCCGACTCGTATTCGCGTCACGTTTTTCACCGGGCTCGGATCGATCGCCATCTTCGTTGTGCTGCGGTGGCTCAACGCTTATGGCGATCCCGCCCCCTGGAAGGTTGAAAGCTCACCGATCAAGACGGTCCTCTCGTTCGTGAACTGTCAGAAGTACCCGCCTTCATTGCTTTATGTCAGCATGACGCTCGGACCGGGTCTGCTGGCTCTCGCCGCGTTCGACTACTGGGAAGGTCAGCGCCGGCATGCGCCAGGGCCGCTCTGGCGCGCCATCGTGGTGCTGGGACGCGTTCCGCTGTTCTTTTATGTGCTTCAGTGGCCCGTAATCCACACGATGGCGAATGTTGCCTCGGCCGCCTCCGGCACGCCGATCGACTGGTTCACCTGGAGTTTCGATTACCCGCCCGGTTACGGGCATGGCTTGCCCGTGGTCTATGCCGTGTGGGTCGTCACCATTGCGATCTTGTATTATCCCTGTCGATGGTATGCGGGCCTGAAGCAGCGGAATCGAGCGGTTTGGTGGTTGCATTACTTATAGTCGCAACCGGCGGCGCCTCGACTGTCATGCTCACTCCCCGCACATCCGCCAGTGCCTGTGTGCCGCTACGGACGTACTGCGTCCCCTGACGATGCGGTCGCGATTCAGCGCGGCTCGGGCGAGCGGCCCACGTTCAACATCGGGAGCTGCCGCCGCAGATTCATCAAAACAGCCTGCGCGGATTCAGCGGCGGCAAGATTGTGAAGTTCGCCGGGGTCGTCCCGTTCGTTGAACAATTCCTCGGCTCCATCGCCCAGGTTCCGAATGTAAACAAAATCGCCCTGGGCGGCCGACACCACGGGCCCCCGGTAGGCTGGCGAACGGCCCTGGTTGGGGTCGAACGGGTTTGGGCTGACCAGCTCCGAAAAGATGGCATCTCCCGGCGCCGAAGACGACTTTGACGCAGGTTCACGCCAGAATCGCGCCAGCGACCGTCCCGAAAACGGCGAGCCGTTCGCCAGGCCGACCGAGTCGACGATGGTGGCCGGCAGATCGCGAAGACTGACCATCTCGGGCACAATGTGTTGTCCGCGGTCGCGCCCGGGGGGCACGATCAAGAGCGGAACTCGAATTTCACCGCGGTAGACGCTCTGCCCGTGATCGAACAAGCCGTGGTCTCCAAGCTCCTCGCCGTGGTCGGAGGTCACCACGATCAGGGTGCGGTCGAGAACTCCGCTTCTGGCCAGCTCGTCGAAAAGATGGCCAAGCTGCTCGTCGAGATAACTGATGCAGTTGTCATAGGAATCGCAGGCGAGCGTTCGATAGTAGGGCCGTATTTTCAGCTTGTCGACCGACGTCCAGTAGTCGCTGAGAAAGACGAAATCCGTCATCCTCTGAGGCTTTAGCCCGAATGAATACCGAGCGTGACCGGGCAGCAAATACGGCGTGTGGGCGTCGAAATAATTCAGGAACGCGAGAAACGGCCGCGCGGGCTCTGTTCGACCGCGCAGCCAGTGGAGAAAATCGCGATTGACGGTCGCCGCGTTCTTTCTGGGATTGACGACCGAGACGAGGTCGGAAAACCACGACTCTTGCTCGTCCCCGCGGAACGGACCAATGTTGAAAAGCCGGCCAATCAACGTGCCGACCTTTTTCACACCGTTGAAAAATAGATCGACGAGCCAGGCGGTGCGCAACGGCATGAGTTTCTGGAGTGAATAATCTTCGTAGTGAGTGAATCCACGATTCAAGCCCGTTTCGTAGGAACAATAGAGCTTGTTGCCGACAAAACCCGCCGTCGCGTAGCCGCGAGACCCCAGATACTCAGCCAGCATGGGGAAGTTCCCACGCAGAGGTGTGAGCCATTTGACGCCGAGGCTCATGAGGCCAGCGGCCGCTGAAAAAGCTGGCGTGCGATGCGAGCGTCCAGGGGGCCGTCGCACGCACTTCATCGAACCGGATTCCCCGCTCGGCGAGTCGCTCGAGCGCCGGCGTGGTGCGCCGCCCATAACCGTAGAGGCTGAGCCGATCCGCGCGGACCGTGTCGAGCACGATCAGCAAGATGTTGGGGGACCCGGCCGGAGGTAGAGGCCGGCCCGTCTCGCGCAGCCTCTTGACCCAGTCGCCGCCGAACAGAAGGGTCGCCAGCACCACGACGGCGGCCAGCAGCATGGGGAAACTCAGCACCAGCCGCCGCCGGATCGTTGCCGCATGGCGCTCGACCATTTCGCCTGCGCGGGCGGTGATCGCCAGAGCCACGATCACCCAGGCCGCCGCGTAAATTCGAGGCCCTGCCACGAACAGGGTAGGCAGAACGGCCCAGAAGCCGATCAAGCGCGTGCAGAACCATGCGCCGCGTCTTGGCCAGAGTCTTGTCGCCAGTGCCAGGAACACGCCGGCTCCCGCAAAAAAAAGGAGCATGGAGAGCGGCGTCAGCCAGACATAGTGACGGCTGAGCCCATAAAGTCGCTTTGTCGGGTCAATCCACCGGAAAACGACCCTCGTGGCGACCTCCAGCAGCCCGCCGGCCAGGCCGCACCAGCACGACAAGATGAGCACATCGAGCGAACCCAGGCGGGACGACGTGGCGGTTCCTGGACCCGGTCTGACGGTGACATCATGCGGCCTGGGGCGATCGTCTTCGACACAAGAGGCATTCCTCGAAAATCCATTCGGGTTAGCCGCACCGAACCCGGTCACCGGATTCACCCGGAGTGTGCCAGTGATAAGAAGAGATAAACGCTGCGCCATGCATATTCACGAGTCGTGGCCCACTGACTTCAATTGAAATTTCCGCTGCTGAACTGACCCGCGTATTCGCCGAGGTGCGGCCGTGGAGCAGATTTAGACGCCATGATCATTGTCCTACTTTAATTCTTGGCGTCGTCCCCATCCATGTCTAAGTTTTGAACTTAGAAATGAAATCAGGCGCATGTTCGCTGACCTCCGCCAAAAACGACCGCAGAGCAGGACGCTTGGGCCTGAACGCGAAGCGGCGTCCCGGTGATCCAGGCATTCCACCGTGACGCCGGTGGCCAAGGTTCCAACTCGCGTTTACGGCCGGGCGTTGCGACGCCATTGCCAGTCAAACTTCCCGCCGGTCCGCGTGATGGCTGATGGATCTTGACAACGAGTCTCAGCTTTGAAGACAGAAGCAACGTTAACGTTGCGCGTTCCGGTTCGTTCAACGACTCTACACACGCTTCTGCAATCCCGAGCCAGAACCCTTCGAACAGGAGGCAACGAAGGAAACGAAGGGGAAATTAAGACGAACCTGGCGCGTTCCGGTTCGTTCAGCGACTCTACACATGCTTCAACAATCCCGAGCCAGAACCCTTCGAA
>CAWFRS010000009.1:0-8957 GCA_963818265.1 uncultured Planctomycetota bacterium
GAGCTTGTTAGACACTGTCACTTCACAGGAGAGGCCCCTCAACCTTCAAGCGGTCCTCTTCTCGAGGCTGCCGACTCAAGCCGGGTCATGGACGAAAACCAGGGGAAAAGGGCTGAAATCCCTGGCACCAGAGCGATGGCACCCTCCAGAACTTGAAGTCGCCCATTCGCTCATATCGCGATTGCAGGGTCGCCGGCTCGATCGCGAACAGCTTCCCCCAGTGGGGTCGGACATTGTACGGGGATAGCTCCTTCTCGATCACCGGCAGCAGGTCGCGGACGCTGTCCCAGTCGGGCTTCCAGGTGAAGTGGATGGCCACGCCGGGACGCTTGTAGCACGGGCTCAGCCACAGCTCGTCGGCGTCGATGGTGCGGATCTCCGAGATGAACAGGTGGGGCGTGATCCGATCCCGCAGCCGTTCGATCGCGAGGATCGCATCGACCGCGTTATCGCGCGGGACGAAGTATTCGGCCTGCAACTCCTTGCCGCTGCTCGGCGTGAACCCCATGCGGAAGTGGGGCAGCCGATCGAACCAGGGGCCCGGAACGCCCATCTGCTCCGTGCAGTTCTCGGCCGAGAGCTCGATGATCGGATGCAGGTTCCTCGACGCTCGCGTCGCGCCGTACCGCGTCAGATCCGCCGCCTTCTCCTCGACGCGACGCTTGACCCACACCTCCGAGATCCTTCCCTTCTGCCAATCGGTGAACAGGCTCACGCTGTAGCCGGCCGACATGATCGCGTCGAAGTTGCCGGCGAGCTGCGCCATCGGGAGGTTCTCGTAGACTTCCTGACTCACGTCGAAGGTGGGCAGGATGTCGAGCGTGACCTTCGTCACCACCCCCAGCGCCCCCAGGTGGACGACCGAGCCGAGGAACGAGCCGCCGTCCTTGTCACGCGAGAGGGATACCACGTCGCCGTCGGGCGTGACCAGTTCCATGGCCGAGACCGCCGTGGACAGGTTCCCGTTCCTGACGCCCGAGCCATGCGTCGCCGTGGCGCAGGCGCCCGCGACGGAGATGTGGGGTAACGAGGCGAGGTTGTGCAGGGCAAAGCCCTTCTCGTGGAGATAGGGGCCCAGACGACCATAGGTCACCCCCGCCTCGACGGTCACCGTGGACGCCTTGGGGTCGAGCGAGACAAAGCGATCCATCGGCTTGAGCGAGAGGAGGGCATGGGGGCTGTCGGCGATCCCGTTGAAGCAATGGCGGGTGCCGAGGGCCCGCATCGAATCATGGTCCCGGACGTAGCTGCGGACCTTCTCCACCGAATCGAGGGTGACCAGATTGTCCGTGCTGTACCGATAATTGCCGGCCCAGTTGGTGAGCTGGCCTGCCGGAGGCGTGTCGTCGGACGATCGGCCGAAGAGCCGTCGCCCGGGAATGCCACCCAGGATCGCCGCCAAGAATCCCAGGAACGTCCTCTTATCCATGATGGGAGCCCTGAACTTGCCTCATGTCGATGACCCGACGGTCACGATAGCAGAATTGGCGGGTCGTCAAGTAGGGGGAAGGGAGGAGAGCCGAACGACCTTAAACCGCCCGGCAGGCACGTCGTGTCGCACAACTCCCGCTCGGAGCCGAGCCGGTCTCATGAATCCCCGGCAGGCGCGCCAGTCGTGAGACGTTGGAATCGAGACGAGTTTACGAGACCGAAATCAGCTGGGCGGGTCGGCTGGCACCTCGGCTCCCTCTGTGTCTCACCGAGCGACCGGTTTCTTGCAGGGTGGGCACCGCCCACCGCATAAGTGCCTCGGTCGAAATGGGTTGGGTCGGCGGGCCGTGCCCGCCCTACCTCGACTTATGTCGCGTGGCACGGACGAGACCTCAACTGCCCCGGCTACGTGAAGCTGCGGGTCAGCTCGAACTCCTCGTCAGCGGGGGCGTCGGCGGTGTCGCGGTTCTGGAGGCCGAGCTCGTGGCGGGCGATCCCGAAGCCGACGGCGGTGCCGGCCAGAGCCGTCGCCCAGGTTGTCACGTCCTGGGTCGAGACCACGTCGGGGAGATCCGAGCCGGCCGGCGCACCGTCCGCGACCACCGACCGCGCCGCGTCTTCGAGCGCATCGTGGTCGACGCCGGGCCAGTTCGGGACAAGGTCGAAGAGCTGAGAGACCCGGGAGACGAGTTCGTCCGCCTTGGCCTCCGCCTCCGGCTCCGCCTGCTTGACGATCGTGACCTCGCTGGCCGGGCGGACCCCGGGTGTCCCCAACTCGGCGACGACCCCGCTCGGGTTCGGCTCGGCGTGGTCTCCGGCCGACGGCAGCAGCGACCGTTCGGTCAGCGCGACCGCCTCGGTCGGGGCCTCTCCCTCTTCGAACCGGTGATCCTCGGGTACGGCCATGTCCTGCTCGACGGTTTCCGCCGAGTGCTCGACGGACGGGGTCTCCGATGTCATGTGGGGCTGAACGTATTCCTCGTCGGTCGGCAAGAAATCGATCTCGTGGTCGGTGCTCGCCCCTCCGTCCACCCGGCCCCCCGCCGTCCCGGTGTCGTGGGCGGGGACGGCGTGAGCCTCGGCGGCCTTCGCGTCTGCGGCGTGGCTCGCCGTGGGACCCTGGACCACGGCTCCCGCCGTCGAATCGGCGTGGGACTCGCCCGCGACGGCGAATTTCGCGAGCAACGTGTCGACGGCCTCGGTACCCGGCGCCGTCGCATGTCCCACCGAGGCGGGCGACCGGGCCGTCGGGGCTGGAGCCTGGGTCGAAACGATCGCCGGGGCCTGCGCGGCGGCCGCACGGACCGGCACCTCGGTCGGCGGCACGACGACCGCGGGCGGTTCCTCGACGCCGGGGTCGGGCACGACCGCGGCCTCCTCACCCGGCGCCCCCGCGGCCAGGTCGGAGAGGCCGCCGGTAAGGCCGCTCAGCAGCTCGCGCTCCTCGAGCAGCTCCGGCGACGGCACCCAGTTCTCGCCCAACGAGCCGGAACCTTCAGGACACCCACTTGCCATCGAATCGACTCCTGGTCGGATGACGTCGTGCGGATCAAAACCGAGACTTCGGAAGCCCATTCTTCCGACCGCCTGCCACGCACCCCGGCCGGGCACGCCCGCGCCCGGGTCTGCCCACACCGATCCCGGCAGTCGCAACGACGGATCACTTCATACATTTTTCGCGCCATAAGCCCCGACTGAAATGACGCGGGCCGGTTGGGTCGCTTCCCGGCCCGCGTCACCTCACCTGATCCCGCTCCGGGCGCGCGTCGGGGGCGGCGGGGCGTGCGTTCCGCCCCGCCCCTCTGGGCCGCGAGAAGGGTTAGCCCTGCGACTCTATCTCCTTCGATGTCGTCGCCCGAAGCCGCCGGGAAGTCACTTCCTAGCCCAATGCGAGTCAGCATGCTTGCCGTTATCGATCCGAAGACCGTCGCCGCTCTGAAGTGACTTCGGTGTGCTCGGACCGACGCGCGCAGGACGCGGCTCTGCAAACCCATTTACCCGGAAGGGCCTGAATATCCAAAATCAGGAACCTTATTTTACAGCGTTTCATAATCTCGAGCCGCCGATGCTACGTCTTTGCGCCGACGGTGACCGACCTTTGACGTGGAGCGCGGATGCGTCTTGCGACGGGTGCTCGCCCTTGCCGCGAGCTCCAGTTCAAACCTTTTGGAGCTCATGCGTGCTCGCAGCACGCCACCGCAAACCGCCGTCACGCACACAATGGTGCCGCCCACCAAGATTAGGATCACTGCCAGGTTGATAAGCTCGGAATTCATCATTGGCTCCGTGGAAAGAAGGGTGACTCTGTGCCGAGTAGGTTTTCTGGGAACATCTCAACTCGACTCCCAGGCCCGCTGGAGCCTTAATGCGGCTGAGATAAGCCGAATGTGCCAACGTCCGTCTGATCGGAGACATCGTTCTGGGTATAGTGTCACGATACGAATCGTTTCCCCCATTATATTGCTGGGGACGGAATAGCCGCGCGCGGGGAACACCGGTTCAAGAGGGGGGATTCGTGAACAACGTCGGCTCTGTCACTCTGCTTGTCCGCCAGATGCTTTCGGACGACGTCGCGCTGCGCGAGATGGCCGAATCGGCCGTCTGGGAATGGCTTCGTCCGCTCCTGGAGGGTTGGATTAGGCGCAGACTCGCGCCGAGGTGCGCCGACGCGAGGACGAAGAGGACATCGCGCTCGCTGCCTATAACAGCTTTTGCAAGGGCCAGCGTCAGAACCAGTTCGTGATCAACGATCGCAAAGCGTTGAAGTCGCTCGTGCTCGCGATTACTTACCGCAAGCTCTGTCAGGTGGTTGAATTCCACTCAGTGGCCAGTCGCGATTATCACCGGGAGGGGCCAATGTTTTCAGAAAGCTCACCGCGCGACGGTGCCTCGTCGTCTCAAGTGCTCCTGGATGTGATCCCGTCTCCGCGCTCACCGCAAGAAATCGAGGCGGAACTTGACGAGATTCTCGAACTGGTCTACGCATCCCTGACCGATAGCCGTTTGCAGGAACTGTTCCAGTTTTGGCTGGCAGGTGAGTCGCCGGACGAAATTGCGGAGCGGCTTGGCCTTAGCAAGAGAACAGTCTATCGGGGTCTCGAACGGATCCGGGAGAAGCTCAAAGGGTTGGAACTTGAGTTGTGAGGGAAGCGTCCGATGGATAACGACTTTGGCCCACTTCGCGACGACTCGGTGATGGTGGAATCGATCATTCGCGGATTTGTCACCGGCATTCGTTCGGATGCTCCATCGTCGATCGAAGACGTCCTGAGTCAGCACTCGCACGTACCGAGACGGATGATTCTGCGCGAGCTGATCCTCGAGGAGATCGGGTTTCGGGCAGAACACGGCGAGCAGCCTGCGCCTGCGGAGTACGAAATTCGGTTCCCCGAGGATGTCGCGATAGTCCGCAAAGTCTTTGGTTTGCCGACCAGCGACGCGGCTGCCCTGCCCGACGCGCACCAGCAACCCGTGCTTCGGCGTCGGCCAGCAACTGACGTTCGATTCGAGGGACCTCTCCGCCTGCTAGACGAGCCCGCCCGCTACGAATTTGACGACCAGGATAAGCTTGATGAAGGTGGGATGGGCGTGATCTATCGCAGTCGCGATCGGCAATTTGGCCGCACGCTTGCAGTCAAGGTCTTGCGCGAAGAATACCAGGGAGATTCGGAAATGGAACGGCGCTTCATCGAGGAAGCGCAGATCACTGGAAGCTTGCAGCACCCAAGCATTGTGCCCGTGCACGAGCTGGGCTGGTTGACCGGAGATCGCCTGTTCTTCGCGATGAAGCTCGTGGACGGAGACAACCTACGCCGACTACTCGACAAGCGGTCGGACCCAGCCATCGACCGGCATGAACTGATCAGAGTCTTCGAGCAAATCGCCGACGCAGTCGCATACGCCCATGAGCAGGAGGTAATCCACCGTGATCTGAAGCCGGCGAACATCATCGTAGGCTCATTTGGCGAAGTGCAAGTGATGGATTGGGGCCTGGCCAAGCGGCTCACGGCGCCGCCTACAAGCGGACCATCGAACGGCGACAGGGACGAAGATGCGGTGGTGGAGGGCACTCTACCTTATATGCCTCCTGAGCAAGCCAGCGGCCGAGTCGCGCAGGTCGGCAAGCAGTCCGACGTCTTCGCGCTCGGCGCGATCCTCTGCCACATCTTGACCGGGCAGCCGCCCTATCTTGGTGCGACTTTTCCAGAGCTGTGGCGGCAGGCTCGCGACTGCGATCTGGAGCCTTGCTTTTCCCGCGTCGCTGCCTGTGGCGCCGACGCCGAGCTGATCGAACTTGCGCGTGCCTGCTTGGCCCCAGATTGGGCCGCCCGGCCTGCCGATGCCGAGGCCGTCAGACGATCGATCTCGACGTACCGAACGTCGGCCGAGGAACGGGTCCGCGCTGCGGAGCTCGCCAAGGAAGTCGCCACGACCAATGCCAGGCACGAGCGCCGAGCCCGCAAGCTCCTCGCCGCCATTGCGGCATCGGTCGTGCTTGTGGTATTGATCGGCACGGCGACCACTGCATACCTCTGGTGGGATCACGAAGCTCAAGCTCGCAACGTTGTTGAGAAGGCCAATTCTGCTCTTGCCGACGCGGCCGCTCTCAATCTGCGGGCTCACAACGCGACGCCCCTTGATCTCGCCGCTCTGGCCGAGGCCATCCAGGCGGCCAAGCGAGCCGAGTCACTCTTGGGCGCGCGCCGACATGCCCGCGCTTGCCCGGCGAATCGCGACGACAGTGCAAGAGCTGCAAGCCGAGCAGACCGCGATTAAAGAGGCCAATGACGAGTTGCGGCGCAACGATCGCCTCCTGACGCGCCTTTCTGAGATCCGTGCCGGCCACGGTGACGCCTTCGCACCCGCTCTAGTTAACGAAGACTATATCCGCGCTTTTGCCGACAACGGGATTAACCTGCGTTCCAACGACACCCACGAGGCCGCCGCCGTGATAGGCAAACGGTTTCCCAAGATCGCCGCCGACCTAGCGGCCATCCTTGATGACTGGGCCATACATCGCGGCGGCGAGCCAACAGATGTGGAGCAGATGAAGCGGCTCATTATGCTTGCGCAGCAGATCGATGCGGTGGCCTGGCGCAACCGGCTTCGGGATGCGATCCTGCGAAACGATCAGCGAGCAATCAAGGCCGAGGCAGCCGCTGCCGATCCCCGAGCGCTGGACAGTCATAGTGTGCAACTTTTGGCCCTGGCGCTCCGCGGGTGCAATGACAACGCCGGCTCGGTCGGGCTTCTTCAAGCGGTCCGACTGAACGACCCGCGCGACGTCTGGATCAATTATGACCTCGCCGTCTCGCTGTCGAATCTCGATCCACCCGACCTGACCGGCGCGATCCGCTATTTCACTGCGGCCCAGTCGCTACGGCCCGAGCTGGGCCACGATTTGGGCCACATGTTGCGCGACCACGGCGACGTTGAAGAGGAAGTAGAGGTCTTCAGGCGGCTGACCGTGGTGCGGCCGGAAAACGCGAGGCACTGGTTCTGTCTCGGCTCGGCGCTGGCCCATCGGGGACGCCTCGATGAAGCCGTCACGGCTTACCGGAAAGTCATCGATCTCAATGGAGAGGTTGCTGAAAGTCATTTTCGCATTGGCGGCGCCCTCTTGTTTACGGGCGCCAACATGTTGCCGAGCGGCCGCGACGGCAAGCTCGGTTCGGGCGCCGTCAGCTCACTGTCCGGCAACTGGGTCGATCGCAGCGCACGGATTGACTCGCCCGCGCCCGGCAACCCCGCTGATGCGAAGCGCTTGCTGACAGCAGCTATCGACGAGTTCCGTAAGGCGATCGCGCTCCATTGCCGCGACCAGGCACATGCGCTCTCGGGGATCGGCGTGGCATTCTCCGAACTGGGCCGTCACGACGAGGCCGTGGCTAGCCAACGGCAGGCGCTCGCCCTCGATCCGAAGAAGCCTATCCGGCACGTGTCGCTGGCGACCGCACTGGGAGCGAGCGGCGACGTCGCCAGAGCGATTGCCGAGTACAAGGCAGCCCTGGCCATCGACCCCCGGCTGGAAGTTGCCCATGAAGGGCTTGGGAAACTCTACGGGGACCAGCACCGCTACCAGGAAGCGATTGAGGAGCTCCGATCAGCGATCAAGCTGAATCCGGACTGGCCGATCCATCATGGCCGGCTGGCCGGCTTTTTTGTGCAGATCGGCAATTTCAAGGATGCCGTCGGCGAATTCCGGGAAGCAATCCGGCTTGCTCCCAAGTGGCTCGCGGTCCACGTCGGATTGGGGCACGCCTTGCTCCAGCTCGGCTCAAAAGACGAGGCTCTGGCTGAGTTTCGCAAAGTGGTGGATTTTAGCCCCGACTGGGCCATGGGCCACCTCCATCTAGGAATCGCTCTCAAGCTCACCGGCCAGCTCGAGGAAGCCGTTAACGAGTTTCGCTCTGCGAGTCGGCTGGACCCCGCAAACGACATGACTCGGCGTCTCTTGAGCAACGCTTTAGACCGAGCGCGTGCAAAAGCCAGCGAAAGAGAAGTAGCTCGCCGCGGCGCTCGTCGAGTGCTTCCGGGGCCGAGTCGGTCAAATAGGCAAGTGGACGCTTAAGGCGTCCGCGGCACGGCCGGCGGCGTGGAGCTGGCAGCGGGTAACACGCTTCGGTGTGATCGGCCGAAGCATCCAGGATGTAACCTCGCGACTCGATGTCATCGATACGCTTCTCACTATCGACTTGCGAACGATTGAGTAAGACATTATTTCATGGAAGCACGCGCGTCCGTCAGCCCGGCGGAAGTTTTGACCCAACAGGACTTACGGCCGAGGGGACGAGTTGGCCCCATTCTGCAAGCCGGAACTATTGTTGCGTTGAGCGGTTTATGAGACGAATGCAAGTTCCTGTGGCGCGTCGGTTTGGTGCCGAGCGAATGCGAACGATCCGCTCGGCGGCGGCAGCCCAGAGGGTCCTATCGGACGCCCCACTCCCAAAGACCAAAAGCTGTCTTCTTATCGAGAGGGTGACCGGACAGTTTCAAGGCCCAACCCGCCTGACCCCGATGGTGGGATTCGTGCGAGATCAGGTATCCCAGGAACGCCGGGGCGTGCGGCTTGAAATTCTTGATCTTTCCCCCTGCGGCCAGGCCCTTTTGCAACAATTGCGCGATCGCGTCGCCGGAGGCCTCGAGCGCCGCCCGCAGGTTCGCCTTCTCGCCGATCGTCTTCGTTTCGAGCTTCTCCAGTCCGTGCATCAACTCGGGCACCGTGGCCTTCAGCCACAGCAGCCGGACGTTGTGGATATGAGCGAAGAGATCATAGACCGTCTTGCACTTGGGGGAAGGGGTCGAGCCCAGGTCCTCCTCCGAGATCGCATCCAGCATGTACAGGTTGATTCGATCGTGGATCTGCCAGGTTTCGATCAGTGGGTCTTCCATCGGAAGTTCCTCCTGCTCCCTTTCCGATCATGGTTTCTCGAGTGTTGGGGTGACGTGATGGGCCGTTCTCTTGGTGCGAATCGCAAGGCATGGGCATGAGCATGCGTGCGCCAGAATGATATCGGCCGGAGCAA
>CAWFRS010000010.1:0-1220948 GCA_963818265.1 uncultured Planctomycetota bacterium
GATGTATTGCTAGAGTCGGACCCGGAGGTGTCTGCCGCAGCCGGTTTTCGTTCAGCGCCAATCTGCGCTTGCGGTTGTTGTTTTCCAATGGCCGCTGGCGATTGTGCACGTCCAATCGCTCGATACCCGACCAGGCCCGTGCCGCAGAGCAGGGCACTCGCAAGCACGACGAACGCGGCCATTTTGACCTTGCTCCAGAACATCATCTTCAACGCTCCTTTCATCAACGCAGTTGCTGCCTCTGGTATCCCGAACTCCGTCTGGCCCGATGCGAGCCGAAGAGCCGCAGATACAGTGGTTTCAACCATCGATACCGAAGTCACTTCAACGATCGAGGCTTGACCCCCGAGCACGACCGTAGGCGCCATGCCGCGTCTGGCCAAATGATCACGCAATCGTCGCCGCCCGCGCGAGACGGCTGCGAACCGTCCCGTCGGGCCATCCCAGATGGCGGGCCGCCTGCTCCTGCGTCAGCCCTTCCATATCGCAGAGCAACACCGCCGTCCGGTACTTCGCCGGCAACCGTCCCAGCTCCTCGTGGAGAATGGCGTTGCGATCATCCCACTCTTGATCCTCTATGGCCGGCGTCGACAGCTCGGCGGCCGTCCGCTCGTGGCGGCGCCGTCGAGACGCATCCGTGCGGGCGCTCAAAGAGACTCGACGGGCAACCGACAGGAGCCATGGTCCCACGGAGCCGCGGACCCACAGACCCGCCGCCCTCCGCGCCAGGACCAGGAAGGTTGCCTGAAACGCATCCTCGGCCGCGTGGGGGTCTTGGAGGACCGCGCGGCATGCCTGGAAAACGATGGGGCCATGACGCTTTACCAGCACCGTGAAAGCCAGCTCGGCGGCCGCCCGGTCGCGGCCCGTAAACATCTGGAGGAGCTGGCGGTCGGTGTGCTCTCCGATCGTTCCAGCGTCGAACAGCGACTCAATGTGCTGGAGGAAGGACCGCTGCCCATTCTGCATCCGTGACCTCCCGCGACGGTTTCGCATCACCTTTGCATAGTAATGTGACGGGAGCCGAGGATTGCTCCACCTTTTTTCTGAAGACGGAAATCCAAGGTGACGCGAGGAGACATTGCGCCAATGCGCAGAGAAAGTTACGCGCGGACGGGCACGATAACACGCTTTCCCGGGTTCCCCGATGCCCCAGGTTCCGTCAAAGAACCGTTGGCGACAGAAACGCTTTTTCGCCTTATTGCCGCCCACACATAACCGGCGCCGGTCATCGCGCGAGCAATTGCTCGTATCGATCATGCGGACCGATCCAGAACCAGACCAAGCCGTCGGGACGCTCGCGGGCAAGAACCCTGATACGCAGTCCAACGCGAGCAGACCAGAAATCACCAATCCGTTTGAGCCGCAACGACGGGTGTCTTGGATCGGCCTGCAGCATTGCAAAGCATCGATCAGCCAGTTCGCGGATCTCCGGCGTTAGATTGCGATAATGATACCAAAACTCGGGAGTGGCAAAATGGTTCACGGCGGTAGAGGCGTGCATCGGCCGGCCTCGAATTGCTCGTCGGCACGGCGACCGGCCGCGTCCAGGCGTCCGGCAAGGATATCGGCCTCAATTTTTCGGTCCCACTGATCCGCCAGAAACTCTTCAAACCATTGAGAAAAGCGATCGAGTTCCTCGTCGGGAAGCTTGGCAACAGCCATTTGAAGTTCTTCGATGCTCATGCGAACAGACTAATGCAAACTGTCAATCGCTGGCAAGAGCGCCTGAGCTGTGAGCCAGGACTGTTTCATTCTCCGCGTCAGGGCGAGACTCTGTCGAGCCAAGGCTTAAGCTGAGCGAACTGAAAAGGCTCGACAGAGTCTCGCTCCGCACGAGCCGAGTGCCAGTGCCGACTCGGAAAGCCTCCGCGTCTCGGAGTCACGCAATGTCGTTTAGATTGTTCGATCAAGAAGAAACCGCCCTGCTCCATACGATCAGGCTGTGCGCTGACACCCCTTCTTGTCAGCCACTCAACGGATTAAGCTGATCCTCGGACGATGATCGTCACTCCCGTGGTTCGTGAGGACTGAATTTGTGGAATGGACTCTATTTCGACTCAAGATCATGCTCGCCGGTGTATGCGCTCTGATAGCCGGGCTGTCGTCGATGGCGTCCGGGCTCGATGGCTTGATGCTACTGGGCGGCGCGATCACGGCATGCGGCTGCGGCCTGGTTGGTATCACCATGCGCAGTATCGGTAAGGAGACGCGCAGCGACATCGAACCGGAGATCCCGGAAGTGTCAGAAGGCCGTCGCACAGTCGAGCCGGACTCGAGCTGTGACCATAACTGGATCAATCCTGACGATCCCAACGACATGCTCAATTACAGTTACCTCACGCTGCAATGCACGAAATGTGGCGTACAGCGCAGTGCTTGGGGCTGACAGCTCGTTACCAGTCGGCTTTCCAGTTTTGTCGCGACGAACCTCTCTGAATCGAACAGAGCGGAGACGTCGGCGGTCTCGCAATGGCAAGCGGGGAGAGACGACATGGAAAAGGATCGCGTTTTTCTGCTCACGACCGAGACCACCGTGCCGATCGTCAACGCGCCGGGCTCCGGCAAAGTCGTGGGCGTTCTCGGTGGCCAGAGCACGTTCAAAGTCCTGAGCGAGCAAACGGGCGGGGCCTACGCCTTGCCAGAGCAGCAAGTCCCCGCGGGCCACGGACCGCCGTTGCACGTCCACCGGCACGAGACAGAGATTTTCTACGTTCTGGAGGGTCTGTTCGAGATCACGCTCGGCGAGCAGGCGCTCGAGGCTCCGGCGGGAGCGACGGCCGTTTGCCCCCGCGATATCCCGTACACTTTCCGCAACGTCGGCCCAACACCGGGCAAGGTTCTCCTGACCATCATCCCGGGGCAATTCTCGAACTACTTCGTTGAGGTCGATGGGCTTCCCGAGCAGAACTTTGACGCGCTCCGGGCTCTTGCCGCCAGGTATGATGTCGAATTCCTCATATGAATTGCCGGGCCGCGGGGCGCAGCGTGGTCTGTCCATGACGACCCGCGATCAATCAATCCGCCAGACATGAGTCAGGGAGCGCGCTTTCTTGGTTGTGGCCGCGAGTGCCAGCAAGAACTCGTTCGTGGTCTCCGTCTCGCTCAAGTGGTCCCGTGCACGCCACTTCTTGTTTCAATCACACCGACCGGCCCAGACCTGTTTGCCGGAACAACCAAACCAATCCTGCACTCACAAAGCCTCTTTTGATCGGGCAAAGCGTCTTCATGGTCACACTCCGCCATGCATCACCTGATGGGGATCATTCAGGGCGCGCTCGCAAATCGTTTAAAGCGACAACATACGTTACATCGTCAAACTGTGCCGGTTATTCAGGCGCCTAATTGTAACTCGTTTTGGCAATTCAACATAAGGAAGATCGTTAAACTGTGCCGGTTATTCAGGCGCCCAATCGCAACTCGCTTTAACGATTCAACATAAGGAAGATCGTTAAACTGTGCCGGTTATTCACGCGCCCAATCGCAACTCGCTTTAACGATTCAACATAAGGAAGATCGTTAAACTGTGCCGGTTATTCACGCGCCCAATCGCAACTCGCTTTAACGATTCAACATAAGGAAGATCGTTAAACTGTGCCGGTTATTCACGTGCCCAAACATAAAAGGATGATGCTTCGAGAGATACGGCTAAAGATCTGGTCATGCGGGTTACTCAGGCGCCCAGGTGGAAGTCAATGATCCGCACCGCGTTAGAGCGATTTTTCGACCTTTCGATTAGTCAGGCGCCCAGACGGAACTCAAAGCGGGATCAAGAGATGCGACAATTTCTGTCTTCCCGAGACATTTTTTGCGCGGGGCTGTCAGTGCGCCACACGGCGCGCCGCCTTGAGCAGCGCAGACGCTTCTATGCTTTCTCGTTTCGAGAATTCTCAATTCTCACCAGGTTCCGGTTGCCTTGAGCGAGGAATCCGGACGCCGGCCGGCACGATCACATCAACCATTCGAAAACGGCGCAAACCATGTCGTGCGTCGACCGTGACAGTGACGCGCCGCCCCCAGAATCCGGTTGTCGGTCCAGAATGAAACTGGCCTGTCCACCCTTCGAAGTGACTTGAGGCTCCGGCTCGCATCGCGGTATTATTTTTAATAAAATGTTTAACGTCGGACGACGCGAATCGAGCGATGGTCGAACCTCACCCGGAAGGGATTGATTCCCATGACGGCTGCGCCAGTGGCGAAAGGTGATGGCGTCGATGCCCGTCGTGTTCTGCCTGTTCGGGGCGGCCGGCGTTTTGGGGGACGATGTCGGAGTACAACAGGCTCCTTTCCAATTCGAGCGCGATGTCTGGCCGATTCTGGCGGCCAACTGCGTCGGCTGCCATGGTGCCGAAGCGGCGAAGGGGGGGCTCGACCTGCGAACCCTGGCCAGTGCTCGTCGCGGCGGCAAGGGAGGCCCAGCGCTCGAGCCGTCTGATCCTGAATCGAGCTTGATGCTCGAGCGGATCGCACGCCACGAGATGCCGCCGGGGAATGCTCGCAAGCTCTCCGACCGCGAGGCGGGGCTCATACGCGATTGGATCAAGGCTGGAGCCCGCGCCGAGCACCCCGATCGCATCCCACCGCCCGTCACGATGATCCGCGAGGAAGACCGGCAATTCTGGTCGTTCCGCCCGATTGCCAGACCGGCCGTGCCCACGCTCGCCGGCAACGAACGACACCGGATTCGCACACCCATCGACGCGTTCTTGCTCGCCCGGCTCGATGAGAAAGGCCTGAGCTTCTCGGCGGATGCCGAGCCGGCGACCCTGGTGCGCCGCGTTTACCTTGACCTTCTCGGCCTTCCACCGTCGCCCGAAGAGGTCGACACATATACCAGTGATAATCAACCTGGAGCCTTCGAGCGACTGATCGATCGAATGCTCGGCTCGCCCCATTTCGGCGAGCGCTGGGGCCGCCACTGGCTGGACGTCGCGGGCTACGTTGATACTGTTGGCTTCGACACCGACGCGACCAACATCATCACGAGTGATGGCAAGTGGCGATATCGCGACTACGTGATTCATGCCTTCAACATCGACAAGCCGTATGACCGATTTCTCACCGAGCAGCTTGCCGGCGACGAGCTCCACGACTGGCGGCCGGCGAAGCGTCTCACGCCCGAGATGCGCGAGGCCCTGATCGCCACGGGCTATCTCCGCACGGCTCGCGACATGACGCATGAAGACGTCGGGCAGATCCCCCAAAACTACTTCGGCATCATGCACGACACGATCGAGATCGTGGGAACCGGCCTCCTGGGCCTGACTGTCCATTGCGCCCGCTGCCATAGCCACAAGTTCGATCCGATCCCGCACGAAGACTATTACCGCTTCATGGCCGTCTTCGCACCGGCTTACAATCCGCAAGCCTGGCTCCCCGTCATCCCCACCGAGACCCAGGCGCAAGAATCGCGGTCTCGCCGACATGGCGCCGGCCGAGCTCGCCGGAGCCGAACGGTTCAACGCCGCCCTCGACCGCCGGCTTGACGACTTGCGGCGGCAGTTGAAAGAGGTCGGCCCGCACGACAAGGCAAAAGCCAAGGAGCTCGAAACCCGGATCGCCGCGACCGCGACGACACGACGCACCTGGGGTCTGATCCAGGCCCTCTACGATCATGGTCCGACCCCGGTCACACACCTGCTATTGCGCGGCAACGAGCAAAGCCCGGGCCCCGAGGTGCGCCCTGGCTTTTTGAGGGTCCTCTGCCGCTCGGAAGCCGATGCGCTCGCTCGTGCCCCGGCTCCGCACGACGGTACGACCGGCCGGCGCAGCGAGCTGGCGCGCTGGCTGACCAAACCGGATTCACCGGCCGCCGTGCTGGCCGCACGGGTGATGGTCAACCGCGTCTGGAAGCAGCTTTTCGGCCAGGGAATTGTCGCGACGCCCGATAATTTCGGCGCTCAGGGCATGAGGCCCACGCATCCTGAATTACTCGAATGGCTCAGCGCCCAGTTTGTCGCCAGCGGCTGGCGCATGAAGCCCTTGATCAAACAGATGATGATGTCAACGGCCTACAGGCAATCATCCCACTCGGCCGATGAAGCGGGTTCCCGGACCGCACGCGCCGAGAGCATCGACCCCGGTAACCAGCTTCTCTGGCGGATGCGATTGCGACGGCTCGAATCGGAGGTCGTGCGTGACGCGATCCTGGCCGCGAGCGGCGACCTTGATCGGGCGGCCGGCGGCCCGCCCGTGATGATCGCGGCGCAGCCCGACGGCATGGTGACGGTCGCGGGCGAGCGTTTGCGCACGCCGGCCGACCGCTATCGCCGCAGCGTTTATCTGGTCACGCGCCGGGCGTATAACCTGTCGCTATTGACGGTTTTCGACCAGCCCCTGGTGGCGACCAATTGCCTGGCCCGAGGCACATCAGCGGTGCCTCTGCAATCTCTGTTCATGATCAACGACGCCTTCCTGGCCGAGCAAGCGGCCCACCTGGCCAGGAGGGTCGAACAGGGCGCGGGCGCGACGGTTTCGGTCGAGAAGCGGCTGACCGGTGCGTTCCGGATGGTCCTGGCCCGTCAGCCCAATCCGGCCGAGCTCGCCACGTGCGTCGATCTCTGGCGCCGCCATGAGTCGCGTGGCCTTTCCGCCGGTATGCGCCCGGACGAGGCGTCGCGCGAGGCGCTCACGCAGATCTGCTTGACGCTGTTCAACACGAGCGAATTCTTGTTTGCGGAATAAGATTCATGAGTGAATTTCAACGCTCTGGCATGGCCATGAAATCGTCGGCCTTCGATCATGACGGGCCGATGGCCCGGCTCGGCCGTCGTGCGTTCTTGCAAGAGGCGTCGCTCGGCTTTGGTACTCTGGCGCTGGCCCATCTCTTGACACAAGAGAAGAGCCATGCACACGTCGATACCGCAAGCCGGGCCAATCGAACCGATCTGAGTGCACGGCCGGGCCATTTTCCGCCGCGAGCCCGGTCGGTCATCATGCTCATGCAAGTGGGCGGCCCGAGCCAGATCGATCTTTTCGACCCCAAGCCCGAACTCCACAAACGCAACGGCCAGGCGCACAGCCAGAGCTTCGAGACGCTGCAGCCCGGGAGCGAAAGCAAGCGCCTCCTGGCCAGCCCGTTCCGGTTTGATCGCCATGGCGCCTGCGGCATGGAGGCTCTCGAGGTTGATCCCGGCCATCGGCTCGATTGCCGACGATCTTTGCCTGGTGCGTTCGATGTACAGCGACAACAACAATCATCCGCAGGCGACGCGCTGCCTGTTAAGCGGCAAGATCTTCCCCGGCCGGCCGTCGGTGGGCTCGTGGATCAGCTATGCACTTGGCACCGAGAATCAGAACCTGCCCGCCTATGTCGTGCTCCGCGATCCCGACGGGTACAACAACGGTGGCACCACGATGTGGGAGAGCGGCTGGCTGCCCGCCACCTACCAGGGAACCGAGATTCAATCGCGTGGCGCGGCCGTTCTCGACCTGCACCCAGCCGTCAAGACGAGTGAGGCCGCGCAGCGCGATAATCTCGACGCACTGGCACGGCTCAACCAGGAGCGCCGCAAGCTCTATCCGACCGAGACAGTGCTCGAAGCGCGGATCCGCAATTATGAGCTGGCAGCGCGCATGCAACTGAGTGCCGAGCAAGTGCTCGATATCAGCCGCGAAACAGCACCGACGCGCCGGCTCTACGGGCTGGAAGACCCGATCACGGCCAACTTCGGCACACGCTGCCTGATGGCGCGTCGCCTGGTTGAGTCGGGAGTGCGGTTTGTGCAGGTGATGGTGCCGATCAAGTCGGGAACGATGCCCTGGGACCATCACGAGAACATCAAACCGGGTCTCGAAGCCCTCTGCCCGCAGGTCGACCGACCCACCGCCGGCTTGATTCGCGACTTGAAGCAGCGCGGGCTGCTCGATTCGACGATCGTCGTCTGGACGGGCGAATTCGGCCGGTTGCCGATCTCGCAGAAAGGTAACGGCCGCGATCACAACCGCAATGCCTTCAGCCTGCTCGTGGCCGGCGGCGGCTTCAAGGCGGGCCATGTACACGGGCGCACCGACGACCTCGGATATAACGCCGTCGACGGCCGCGTGAGCTGCCCCGATTTGCTGGCCACGATCTTGAACCAGCTAGGGCTCGATCATGATCGCTTGAAATATCAGCATCACGGCCGCGAAGAGTCGCTGACCGATTCACCGGTCACTCATGCTCGAGTCGTGAACGACTTGATCGAGACACCGGCCTGCGATACCACGCGCCGGGCCGTAGCGGCACGGACACGGATTGCAAGCGGCCTCGGTTCTTGATTCCATCGACGCGCTGACCGACCGCGTTTCCGAAGCAGAGCGCGTGGGGTGCGCACTTCCACCTGTGGCCCGCGCGAATCCCGATCGCTCCTGAAAAGAGGACGGCCGTGTCCGGCAGCAAACAGGGTTCGCTTGCTCAGGTGATGATGGTGGTCGCGCTGGCCGCCGCGACCTTGGCCCTTTTGCGCGTGGTGCCCTGGGACGTGGTGATCTACCCCACGATCTGGGTTCTGCTGGGTGCCATCGACTTCGTGATCTTCTGGAAGCTCATTCTGAAGCGGACGCTTGGCGCTTTTCACTATACATTCCTGATCGTCTTTATCGTTGCCTTCATCGTGGCGGCGAACCTGGTTGCGACCGAGCGCTTCCGTCCTTTGGGCCTTTTGGTACGCTGCTGGCAACAGCTTTCGGGCGCACACATCAACGTCATTTCGGCAGGATTTCTCGAAATCGGCGAGTTCTGGCTGGCCTGTTTGTTGACCTTCATCCTGGCGTGCGCAATCGGCTCAGTTGCATCGTGGCTGGAGAAACGCAACGCATGGGATATCGCGGCGATCCTTCGCGGGTGCTCGCGGGATTGGGGGTCGCGGCTGTACTGGCGACGATTGGCCACGCCGCATGGGGCCCTGAGGAACCGCCTTCCATCCTGTTCGGCGAGCGGGTCATCATGGTGGTTTGTCTCGTTCTGGGCGCCTGGCTGGGATGCACGAGGCTCAAGTCGAGCAAGCCCGACGTTGAGCATCCCCGTTTTAACGTTGGGGTTTCGCCGCAGTCATCGTCGCGCTGATGATGGAGGCCATCGCCCGGTCTTTGTCGTTGTGATGGAATCCTTTTGGATGCCTCACGAGATGGCATGCAATGCGTGTCTGCGCGTTCCGTGTCTGCGCGTCCCGTTTTATCAGGGACTTTCGTCGATTTCGTCGATGATTATAATGAGCGGCGGCGCCAGCGCGGGAAATGCCACGAAGCGACACAAGACAACGAAGTTCCGCTGATTGTGATCCCGATCATTTTGGCGGCAGAGGAATAGCCAACGATGCTCCGACGCCAGTTTCTCAAGGCCGCGGCTCTCGGGATGGCCGCTTCGGCCCGGATACCCACGTCGGGACCGCCGGCGCCGCGTCTCGAACGTTTCGACGACTTGATGCGCGAGATCATCGAGTCGCAGCAGATTCCCGGTGGGTCGCTGAGCCTGGCCAAGGACGGGCGGCTGGTTTATGCCCGGAGCTTCGGCTGGGCGTCTGTCGAGAACCGATTGCCCGCGCGGCCGACGACGCTCTTCGGTGTTGCGAGCGTGTCCAAGGCGATCACGGGCGCCGCAATCATGCGTCTCGTTGATCAAGGACAGGTCGGTCTCGAGGACCGTGCGTTCAAGATTCTTGGCATGAGGCCACGCGACCCTCGGGCACACGAGATCACGCTCCGCCAGCTTCTCACACACTCGGCCGGATACAGGAAGCAGCCCAATCCAGCCCGGGTTGCTCACGAACTGGGCGTCCCTGTTAGCCAGGTCCGAGAGAAAGATCTCGTCGCGGCGTTCATGAAACGCCGTCTCGCCTACAATCCTGGCGAATCGAGCGCCTATTCGAATTTCGGCTTTGTCGTTCTGGGTGCCGTGATCGAGAGGGTCGTCGGCATCCCCACCGGGCCGGCCATCCATCGCCTGGTCTTCAATCCGATGGATATCACGACCGCCTATTACGGCCACGGCGGGCCCCACCGACGGGATACGGCTCGCCAGTATGGCGGCGAGGGCCGGCTCTTGCCGTCGCTCAATATCGCGGGCGGCTCGGCGGGGGGACTGATCATCTCGACGGTCGACCTGGCCCGTTTTCTTGCCACGCTACGGGGCGCGTGCGGCCGGCCGTTCATTTCGGAGAAAACGTTTCGAGAAATGCTGGCGGCACCTCGGCCGCCGCACAAGAAGCGCCCTAACGGAACCTGGTACGGTTTAGGCTGGGACGCCGTCTCGTCAACGCCACGCGGCCCGTCCTACCTCAAGACCGGCGGCCTTCCCGGCGTCCGCGCGGTGATCGGCCATCTCGGCGACGGTATCGACTGGGCAGTCGCGTTCAACGGCGCCCGTACCATGAAGGGGCATATCGGTGTCGACCCTGAGGCCACGAAGCGTATCAAACAAGCCGTCGAGCAGACCAGCGATTGGCCGACCGTCGACCATTTCCCGAATTTTGATGAAGACCTTTGGCGTTGAAATTTCGCGTGCGATGCGACCCAGTTCTTGCCGACGGAGAGGCACGCCCTTGAGCTGAAACAGTCCAGACTCGGCACGCGATTGCTGCAAGTTGCCCCGCCAAGAGGGCTCATGGACCTGACCACCGGTCGCGGCATGGGTACAATCGCTGGCAGTGGCGGGTCGCGGTCTATGTTGGACGGCGTCCCTTGCGCCACGATCTCGGAGGCGATCATGAAGGCGATTCTCTCATTGGCGTTGGTCCTCGGGGTATGCGGCCTGGCGGGCGCAGCGGACGAGAAGGTGGTCGATCCGGTCGGGACATGGAAGTGCGAGTATGAGATCGGCGGGCAGCAGCGGACATCGACCTTGAAGCTCATGAAGGACGGGGACAAGCTCACCGGTACGATGAGCTGGCCCGACCAGGACGAGGCGAAGCTCAAGGACCTGAAGCTGAAGGACGATACCCTGACATTCTCCGCCGTGCGGAAGCTCGCCGGGATGGATGACGGCATCACCGTCGAGTACGAGCTGAAGATTGACGGCGATAAGCTCAAGGGGAAGGGCGCGTCCGACTTCGGAGGCGAGAAGCGGGAATGGGATATCGAGGCGAAGAAGGAGAAGAAAGACAAGTAGGTTCGCGCCGTCTCGCGGGTTCCGACGGCAGGCGGACGAGGCGGGCCGAGCTGCCGTCTTTTCTCCTCCCCGAAGGGCGAGGTCGCCGCTGCGCAAGTTGGTCTGATCTCTGGCCTGAGAGACCGTGACGCGACGCCGCTCGCCCGAGCCTCCGCCGACCTCATCGCCTCATGCGATGACGTCGCCGATCACCTTGCCGTAGACGTCCGTGAGCCGGAAGTCCCGCCCCGAATAGCGGTAGGTGAGGCGGGTGTGGTCGAGGCCCATCAGGCGCAGGATGGTCGCGTGAAAATCATGGACGTGCACGGGACTCTCGGCGGGGCCGTCGCCGTAGTCGTCGGAGAGGCCGTAGCTGGTCCCGGCCTTTGCGCCGCCGCCAGCGAGGAAACAGGTGAAGCAACGGCTGTGGTGACCGCGGCCGCGCGGGGTCAAATCCTGATAGGGCGTGCGGCCGAACTCCGAGCAGCCGACGATCAACGTCTCTTCGAGTAAACCGCGCTGCTTCAGGTCGGTTACCAGGGCCGCGATCGGCTGATCGACGTTGCGCGACGAGAGCTCGATGGTCGTCGATATTGGTGTGACTATCCCAGTTGGTGTTCGACCCGACGTCGAACAGCTCGACCACGCGCACGCCTCGTTCCACGAGCCGGCGGGCGACCAGGCACTGGGCGGCGAACGATCCGGGGTTGCCCGCGTCGGCCCCATAGAGGTCGAGGGTGTGACGCCGCTCGCTGGCGATGTCGAAGGCATCAGGGGCCTCGCGCATCAGGCCCGCGGCGGTGTCGAACGTGGCCATGCGCGCGGCCAGGGCCTCGTCGCCGTCACGCGCCCTCAGGTGAGCCTCGTTCAGGTCGCGCAGCATCCGCCGTTCCAGTTCCTGCCGGGTGACCGATGCCACCGGGCTCTTCACGTCCGGCAGCGGCGTAGGCCCCGGGATCACGCGCACGCCCTTGTGATAGGCAGGAAGAAAGTTCGAGTCCCAGACCTGGTAGCCGTTATACGGCTCCCTGGCTGCGAGAACGACGAACGACGGCAGGTTGGCGTTGAGCGTGCCCAGGCCGTAGCTGATCCACGAGCCCAGGCTTGGCAGTGGGATCGTCACCGAGCCGGTATGCATGCCCAACGTCGCGGCCGAGTGCCCGGCCGAGTCGCCGTGGACCGTGTGAAGGAAGCAGAGATCGTCGACGACCGCGCCGACGTGCTCGAACAGCTCACTGACCATTTTCCCCGAGGCGCCGCGAGGGCGGAACTTGTAGGGAGATGCAAGGACCTTGAGCGCCCCAACCTTCTTGTCGTGGTCTTTCTGGAGCTTTGGCTTGTAATCAAAAGTGTCGAGATGCGAGAACCCGCCCGTCATGAAGAAGACGATCAGGTGCTTGGCCCGCACCGGGAAATGGCCGGGGCTCGGCGCCAGTGGTCCGGCCGCGTTCGCCGCCGCGGCGATCGAGAGGCTGTGATGCAGCCCGAGTCCGCCCGCCGCGGCGACGGCCGAGGCTCGGCGAAGAAGGGTCCGTCGATTCATCGAGTCAGCGGCCATCTGTCGTGGCACCCCCGTGGCTCGTCTTTCCCTGTCAATCCACGTAAAGGAACTCGTTGGAAGCGAGAACGACCCGGGCAAGGGCCGCCCATGATTCGCCCTCTTGACGCTCGGCCGGTACGCCCTCGTCGACCAGGCTCCGCCGGTATTGCGCCAGGAACTCGCTCGCTCTAGCCAGCTCGCCCGCCGTCGATTCCCGGCCGAATGCCCCGAGATAGGCCAATCGCAGCCGGCCAGGCGTGTCGGTGCGCATCGGCGATCAGCCGGCTCGCGAACCGCCGTGCATCTGGTCGTGAACGAAGGGGTTATTCAGCAGATAGAGGGCCTGGAGGGGGACCGTTGAGCCGTCCCGCGTCGCGGTGGTCACGCTCGTATCGGGTCCGTTGAACAGGGACAGATACGGGTGCGGATGGAGGCGCTGTACCATCAGGTAGACGCTTCGGTGCTCGGAGGGGTAGACCGCCTTGAACTGGTGGTGCGCGGTGAACGTCCAGGTTCGCGGCGGCGGGAACGAGTGCGGGCCGGGCCGGTCAAGCTTGAGGTTGCCACCGAGGGCGAGCAGGCTATCCCGAAGGCTCTCGGCGTCGAGCGGGCGGCGATCGAATCGCCAGTAGCGGGCATTTCCCGTGTCGATCGCGGCGTTCGCCGAGTCGTGCTCGGAGGCAAGTTGATAAGTCTCCGAGAGCATGATCCGCCGGTGCATGGCCTTGATCGACCAGCGCGCGGCGACGAGCTCGGAGGCGAGCCATTCGAGCAGCTCGGGATGGGTTGGCGGCGTCCCTCGCAGGCCGAAATCCGAAGGTGTCGGTACGATCGGTTTACCGAAATGATGCTGCCAGATCCGGTTCACCATGACCCGTGCCGTCAAGGCTCGGGGCGGACCCTCGGTGAGCCAGCGAGCCAGGGCAAGGCGGCCGCTCCCGTTGGGCGGAAGGTCAATGCGGCCGTCTGGTTCGAGGATCTTGGGCACGCCGCGCGGCACCACGGTCCCGAGATTGCGCGGGTCGCCGCCGATCTGGAGCTTCGCGTCGGTCGGCTTGCCGTCGCGGACGGCGTAAGCCCGCGGGGCCGCGGCCATCGGCCCGGCCTTCTGAAGGCTATCGATCTCGCCCCGCAGTTGCTTGAGCTGGGCGTCGCGTCTCCGCCTCGCTTTGGTCAGCTCGACTTTCGCGAGCGCCAGCGCATCACGACTCGCGTTCGAGGCCGACGCCTTTGCAACGAAGTCGGCCACGGCCGCGTTCAGGGCCAGGTCGCCGACGTGCTCCAGAGCCTCGCCTCCAGCCTCCGCGGCCCTGAGGTTCGCCTTGAGTCGCGCCAGTGTCTGGGCGTGCTGGGCTTCGCAGTCCTTGATGCAGTCGGGGGGTACCAGGGGCGCGAATTCGCTCGGCCGGCGGTCTTCCTCGGCCCCGGCAAACGGGTAGTTCGTTCCGGCGAAGAATCCGTAGAGGGCATAGTAGTCGCGCGCGGTGATCGGGTCGAACTTGTGGTCGTGACACCGGGCGCAGCGGAGCGAAAGGCCGAGCACCGTCTGGCCCATCGTGTTCAGCGTGTCCTCGATGATCTGATGCGTATCCTCCAGTTTCCGGGTGCCGAACCGCTTCGCCTGGGCGAGGAACCCGGTCGCGATCACGCGTCTGGCATACTCATCGCGCGGCCCGTCGGCGGCCAGGATATCGCCGGCGATCTGCTCGTGCAGGAACCGATCGTAGCGGATGTCGGCATTGAAGGCGTCGATAACGTAGTCGCGGTAGAGATAGGCCTGGGGAATCGGATAGTCGGAGTTATCCCCGGCCGTGTCGGCGTAACGGCGCGAGGTCGAGCCAGTAGCGGCCCCAGCGCTCACCATACTGGGGCGAAGCCAGCAGCTCGTCGATCAGCCGTGCAAAAGCATCAGGCCGACCATCTTTGATGAACTCGTCGATCCGCCCCGCGTCCGGACGCAGGCCGATCAGGTCGTAATACGCCCGGCGAATCAAGGTGCGGCGGTCGGCCCTGCGCACTGGATGCAGCCCGTCGGACCGGTGACCGGCGGCGACCAGGCGGTCGATCGGCAAAGAGGCCCAGCCCGTCGGGTCGGCGGGCGGCGTGACCGGCCGTAGCGGCTCGAAGGCCCAGTGCGACTGACCCTGGATCGGCTGCGCCGAATCGGACTTCGGCCAGGGCGCGCCCGCGGCGATCCAGGCGGCCAGGGCGTTCTGAGCGTCGCGCGAGAGCGGCCTGTTCGGAGGCA
Source organism: uncultured Planctomycetota bacterium (assembly GCA_963818265.1). Lineage (GTDB taxonomy): Bacteria > Planctomycetota > Planctomycetia > Isosphaerales > Isosphaeraceae > CAWFRS01. The sequence goes on from CAWFRS010000010.1 coordinate 14,854, forward strand.
TCTTGAGCGTATCGTCGGCATGACTGATCGCGCGGACCAAGAGGCTTCGCTCGGGGGCGCCCGGCACAATAGCCGGGCCGCCTTCGCCGCCGGCGATCATCGCGTCGCGCGAATCGAGCCGCAGGCCTCCGCTGGCCTTCTTCGCGCCATGACACTTCACGCACGTCCCGGCGAGAACCGGCCGCACCTTCAGCTCGAAGAACGATTCCGACCCCGCGCCCGGATCGCCCGCATGCGCGCTCGGGCCTGATGCCCCCAGTCCCGCGATCGTCGCCAGAATGAGCAGAATCCGGGCCATCACATGCACCTCCGCGCCCGCGTCGCGAGACCGGACCGATTATCGAACATTCCTCCAACAACCATACCATGGCCGCCGCCCGTGGGGTAGCTTGATGGGGCAATGGGAAGATTACCCCGCGCGGTAGCGCTGGCGGATGCGCGGACATGGATCGCCGTCTTTCGCGATGTGCGGCGCAATGCGGTACGACCGGTTGACCCATCGGAGACAACGAGGATTGTCCGGGCGGCGCGAGCGATCAGTCCGACTTCAGATCGACCCCGGCCATCAAGCCAGAGATCGACAGATCCTCATCGAGGTCCGGCCAGTGCAACCCGATACCGCCGCCGCCAATTCGTAGTGATTGCGATGCTCGCGACGCGGCGAATGGCCATGCACTCGCCCTTCCTTTCTTCGAACCACCGTGAACGTCCATCAGAATAAGGAAGATCAAGGCTGTTTCGGAACGAACGTTCTATGCACGGAACGCGAAGCGCATCACACAATCGGAGACTTAACCGCCAAGAGCGCAAGAGCGCCAAGAAATGAATGGAACCGCCACCGCACATTCGGAAGCGCGATGTTGATCGGGACCCCCAGGTCTCTCGAATCTTGGCCAAATAGATAAAAATACTTTAAATATCTGAATCTTTAGAATATTTGTTCGAGCTTTGGCTTACCTTTGAATTTTGCAGTTGATCGCGGATCTTGCCGCGACTTGGCCGGATATTTGGCCACCTAACTCTTACCTCTCCCATCGAGGCCGAATGCCGCTTTGCAGGGTCGACGATAAACAATGCGTGACATGCTCTGACGTCGTATTTCCCGTTGGTACTCCCCGTATTACTTTGACTAACCCAACGCCCGAGTTCCGTTCAGCGGTCGAAGTGAGAACTGCTCGAAACATCGTGAGAAGTGCACTGAGATCAGACGAATGGATTTCGGGGCACGCACCAGATCAGGCGGTCAGCCTTCCCTTCGATAAATGACGGCCCAAGGATGCGACCCATAAGCCAAGAGCATAGCAGTGACTGGCGATACGTAGGGTTAGGTGCAGTACGTGGCGGTGCGTTGGGTCGACGTCAAGTCGGCGCTGTAATCGTTCGATCCACGCGGCGGGCTTCGGCAAAATCCGCCGGGGTGATCTCGTCGAAATCTCGCGATTGCCGTCGAGACGCAACTCGCTTCAGGTCTCGCCGTCAGGCAGCGAGATGCTCCGCGATTGCACCATGCGATCGTGGTATTCGGCCAAAGGCCGGTCAATGCTTTGATAGGCTGTTCCAAACCGACCGGTTGGCTTGACCTCGGCGTGATACGTCCGGTGTGCGACCTGTAGCCACTCGGCGAATGATTGGCCAGTCAGATCTTGCAACAGGGCGATGTCAGCGGCGAAGTAAGGGATCAGCTCGGCACGCTGCTCCAGGGTGAGAGGATGCCGGCGGCGCTGCTCCGACTGGATCATCCGCGCAGCGCAATCTCGCCACGGTGCCGGAGCGGGGCCGGCAGGCATCGGTCGATCGTGGTGAGAGCTCGCAGCATTCCGGAAAGGACGCGTTTCTTCAGCGAGGCCGTCGCGTGCGTGGTCACATTCGCCGCCGGTATCTCCCTGAGAAGGCGAGGCTTGACGCCAAGGAACTCGCAGATTCGATCGAGTGTCGCGACGGGCTCGTCGCGGATCTGGCGGTAACGGAGGACGAGCACCTGCTCGCGTGGGAAGTAGGTATAAAGGCGCTGCAATTGCGCACCGTAGCGGCCCAGATCGAGATAACGCCAGAAGGGGGCCCATCGGGCCGCGACGCGACTGCTGCTCGAGTCGGCAAGCCGCCACGAAATCGCCCTGGGGCTCAAGCCCGGCCGACCAGAGATGGGTCCAGTTGGAATGAGCCCGGTCGACGGGGTCGCGCAGGACCGCGATCAACCTGGCTTCCGGCACGGCCTCGTGCAGCCGCCGCTGCGCGGCCGCATCGTACAGATAAAACGGCGTCGACTCACCGCACAGCATTCCGTCGGGTGCCTGCGCAAAGAGGTTTTCGTAATCCTCACGCCGCCAGACGTACTCGCGGAACGTTTTCGCGTCGCCGGGCCCGCCACGTGCCGGGGGCGGTCCGTCGCTCATGAAGAACTTCGGCTCCTTGATTTCTGACATGAACAATTGAGGATGCTGTGCCAGCGCGACATGCAGGGCCGTCGTGCCAGCCTTGGGAACACCAATCACGAAGAAGTGGGGCAAGGCCATGCCGGCGTTCTCCCGAGCCCGGGTGCTCAATCGGCGGCGTTAACCGCGAACTCGTGCGGACCCCCGCCGCGTGCCGCGTGAATTCCCTGCACGAGGTTAGTTTGTTCCTGCCGGCGAATTTGATCCCTCGCGCCGTCAGATCTTTCCGGCTCGGCCTTGGTTGACGGCTCGGCCGTGCACGAGCATCGTTCGCAATTCGTGCGATCCGTCAGGGCATCCGGCCTCGAAATAGAGACGATGAGATCCGTCCGGCAACGGAACAACGCTGAGATACCGCAGCCCCCGGGCAGGTGGCGAAGACTGCGCCACCGGGGTGTCACCCAGGGCCGCGAATGTTCCTCCGAGGCCGCACCGTCCGATGGCCAGTCCGGTTCGCTCTTCGTAGTTCTCAAGAGCGGTGGCTCGACCGTCGTAAAAAGCGAGAGGCGCGACAGGATCCGGCAGAACGGCCGTGATCCGCACTCCGCGCGTCCCAGTGCCCCTTCCGTCCCGAGAGGACCGTGCCATTCCATTCCCAGCTCACCCCGTCATTGCTGGTTGCATAAGCGGTTGTCATGCGGTCGGTCTGCGCCGGGTCGTCGAGCGGATGGCATGACGCCCAGAGGTGCCAGCCAGATTCATCGTGATAAATGACGGGATCCTTGACCGCCACGTGATCTCCGCCTGGCAGGATGGTCCGCGGCCGGCCCAAGCCCAGGCCCTCCGGCGAACTTGACTCGATCAGATCAATCCTCCAGTGGGCCGTACCGGGTGTCGCGCAACTCACGTATAACCGCCATCGCCCGTCGTCGGCGATCTGCAGCGCCGGACGTTCCAGCGATTCGGCGGCAAACGAGTCTTGATACACCACCGAGACCGTATCGAACCCCACGCCATCGTTCGATCGAGCCACCACGTTGGCGTAACCACGTCCAAACCCGACCGGCCGGCGCAGGCGATAAGCGAGCCAGTACGTCCCATCATGAAGCAGCGCGTGCGGCGCACCCGCCCAGTACCCCTGGCTCGATGATGGTGGTGAGATGACAACGCTGGATCGAACCTTCCAGTCCGCCAGCGCCAACAATCGCGGCGCGAGCCAAACTTGTCTCACCGCTTGCCAGATGACTGTTGCCACGGGCGCCACGGATGTCCCCCACGCGGGCGTTTTCTGGAGCACTTCCGGCAAGGAACGACGCGCCGTCTATCGTTCTGTAAACGTGATTCAATCCGGTCTGCTGACCCATCGTGAAGACCCTCGTTCTTCAATCGCCAGAACAAAGCGTGCAGCCCGCCATCTCACATCCGAGCCAGACGGTCAGGCGCCATTGATTTGTACGCCAAAGGGATGCTTGACCACGAACGACCAACGCACGCTCAGGCTCCGAGACTCCGCTCCGGGGCTCGATCGCACGCGATCCTCCGCTTGCGGAAACGCGAGACCCTATTTTGCGACCGCGCCGTTCCTCAATGCAAGGTCAATATCGACAATCTCAATCAACTTAATGAACTTCTTGTTCACGCGGCCCGCGGTTTACGATGTGAGAGCCGTGAAACGAGCGCAGAGGTAGCCGACCGTCGCTTTGTGTGAAAGAGTCGCGACGGTTCCAGACCGAAACTCGAATGAACGAATCGGCCTTGGTCAGTCCAGCGATCGGGAGACAAGTCGGGGACCCATGGCGGGCGAATTCTCGTCGCCACGAACCTTGCCAGCGATTTTTCGCTTTCTTGATCGCGGCTTCGCGGCGACTTGGCTGACCGGCCTTGCCTCGAGATTACCGGACGGGCGGCGTTCGGGCGTTGCCAGACTCAAATAGGGGGCAATGCGGCGCGCGTTGCCGGGCCCAGGCCTCTGACCCGGCTTGCGGCATCGTCGAGCGACGCAAACGGGCGGGCCGCTCGCTCGGCTACTAACTGGCGCACGAGTGCTGGCCCGACATGCGGCAGGGTTTCCAGAACGTAAGGCGGCGCGGTGTTCAGATCGATCATCAGGGCGGGCGCTTTGACAATCGCCTCGGTGGAGGTGGGTGCCGGCTTGGCGTGCCTCGCCAGTGCCAGCCCGACCATCAAGATGAGCCCAGCCAGCACGCAACGCGCCGGCGCCGGGCAGTACCACACGATGAGCCCGCGACATGACGCCGGACGTCTCCCTGGAACGATCGTGTTGGAACGATCATCGCTGAACATGCGTCGTGTAACAGTTGGCTCTGCATATTGTTAGGTTTCGTCGCCTGCACGTTCGAGCCTACGAAACGGCAACGCACCGGGCAATCTCTGTGCAGACGATCAGCGGGCCCAACGCGATGGGCCTGGCGCGATGACTGGTGCCCGGGAAAGGCGGCGATATCGAGGGCCCAAGGCGGCAGGGCGCCTGGCAGGCGACCTCATCTTGATCGCCCTACATCTTGAGAAACGGGACGGGGAGCAAGAAGGCATGCTGCTCGTAAAGGCTGCCGGCGCCTTCCCAGGATGTGTATTGCGCGAGGAAGACGATCGCGACGTAAAAGAGCGCGGCGACGACGATGGCAACGCGGCCGAGGGTTCGGAAGAACCAATGACGCGGCAGCTCGCGGCGGCCCGAGCGGGCATAGGCCCAACCGGTCAGGAGCCGGGCCGGGGCCAGAAAAACGACGAAAACAAGGCTGGGCAACCAGGCAGCCTCGCGTGGGATCATCTCAATCTTCAACAGGTAGAGCGGGATCGCCGCGAGCAAGAGGGCGAGCAGCGCGAATGCGAAAGCCCACGGGGCCCGCCGAAAGCGGTCGCGGATGGCCCGCCTGGAAAAGAGGGCCGAGATTCGCCCTTCGACCGCATAACGAACCTGCAGGAAAGGCAGAAACGGCACGATCACGGCCAGGAGAATCGCACCGATCAAGCCGAGCACCGGGTATCGACCGGTCGCGCCGATCAAGAGCGCCGGAACGATCAGCCAGGCCAGAGTGCCGACGAACCCGACAAGCCCGAGCCGGAAATAATATGGAATACGGAGACTCGCGACGCACGTCCAGAGGCGGTCGCGGGGCTCGCGATAAAGTCCCCCCGAGCGCCACAGGCGGATCAACCAGAACGGGTGCCCAACCGGCCAAAGAAAGTCGCGCAGGCGGCCGCCTCGGGCACACGAGATCGCGATATGTGTGGCCGTCAGGGCCATCAAGACCGCAAATCCCCAGCGCCAGTGGCGGGCCACGGAACCGCCGGGGTCGATCAATTCGGCCGATCGTGCGTACGACCCGACGAGCCAGAGCGGCACCAGCGTCACCCAGATCGCGGCCGCCGCGCAGCCGATCCGAGCCATGGTCCGCACGCCGATCAATCCATCGCGGAACCGGCCTGTCGCGGCCACTCGTGCCGACGACTCCAGAAAATAGCCGAGGGTCAGAAACTGGACGATCGGCAACGCCGCCATGGTCGCCAGGGTGAGAAGCAGCGACGCAAGACCAACGAGCCATTCAAGCGCCAGGCGGTTCCCAGGATCGCGCCCAGGCGAGTCTTCCGAGCCGTAACCAGAGTGGCGATCGCGGCTCGCTGGCCTCGGCCAGATTCATGGCCTCGGGCGACTCGACCGCACAAAGCGCCTGGTCTTCGAGCAGAAGCGTGTTTTCCATGCTGGTGTTACCCCGGCAGCAATAAGCCGGTTTCACGACGGTCGGCCTGGTGGGAAAAGTCCTTTTTGTTCAACCACCAGGCTGACCACGACTCATCGACGACAATCACGGCTTGGCCGGGGGGTTGCTGGCCTTCCGAGCTTTGAGATGCTGGTCAAACCAATCGGCGATGATCGCGCTATCCTTGCCCCAGTCGGGCCAGCCGTGGCCGCCCCCTTCTTCACGACCAGCTTGGTCTCGACGCCCGAAGCCTTTAATTTTTCGAGGATCAGCTCAGCCTGCTGAATCGGAACCAGTTGGTCGGCATCGCCGTGGATGATCAAGGTCGGAGGATCGTCGGACGACGCGTGGTTGACCGGGCTGATCTGCCGGCCGATCGCCAGGATCCTGTCGAGGTCGTTGATCCGCACGAACGTCTTCGTGGTCGGGTCTTGCTCGTGGAAGTCGAACGGAGGCTTGAATCCTTTCAGAACGCCGCAGCCGATTGCGATTTCGCCCGGTTTACCGTAATTGAGAAAATCGGTCGGCGGGAAAAAGCAACCGACGACCTGCACGCGACTCGACGTCTGGTCGACCGGATCCTTGGCCGATTGATCGCCCAGGTCGCCGGCCGTGCCTTGCATGAGTGACAGGTGCCCGCCCGCCAATGCGCCGGTGATTCCGATCCAGTCCGGGTCGATGTGATAGTCCTTCGCATGATAGCGAATGAAGCGCACCGCGCGGTTCATATCAGCCACGATCTCGGGAATCGTGAACCGAGGCTGGCTGCCATGCACGACCGCGAAGACGGTATATCCTCGCTTGAGCAATTCGGCGACGCCCCCCGGATTGATCGAATCATGCGATGAGAACCAACCGCCGCTGACGACCCAGACAATGGCCGCGCCGTTGGCATTGGCCCTGGGTGTGAAAACGTCCATCGTGAGCGCAACGCCAAACTTCCGCCCGTAAACGACGTCGACTTTATGATCGAATCCGGATGTGTCGTCGCCATGCGAGATATCCGCGCCCAACACGACGCCGATTGTGAAAAAAAGAACGGTGCGTTTCATCATTTGCTCCAGGCCGCGGCTACAGAGAGAATTGCCGACTCATCACCAACGCCGTCTGATTTTATGGATGTTCTTGGGCTACCGACAGGGTCAACACGGCGTCCCTTGCGGGATCTTGCCCGCCTACGGCGACGTGATGCTTGAAGGCCAGGTGGCCACCTGTCCGGATCGAAAAGCCCGATTTCCGAGATGAGCCGCCGAGGCGGCGCTGACGCCGGCCTCGGCGGGGGCGTTGGGACGCTGCCGGGACTCGAACGCATTCGACCCAGTTCGTCAGGTGGAGCAACTCGCCGTCGGGCTTGTCGTAGAAATCAGCCCCTTTGCGGGGGTTCGTCCCGAGGATCCATGCGTCGGGCTTGTGCCCCGGCCGGGTTCCGGGTTGAGCTCGTATCGTCCTCGGTCGATGTATAGCGTCCCCTGGGTGCCCATGAACGTCGATCATCGCGCCGAGGTTGGCGTTGGAGAACGTCCCCTCGAAATGCGCCTGAACGTTGTTGGGATATTGCAGGAGACACTCGATCGTATCGGGTGTTTGCCAGAGCCCCTTGCTGGCGAAGTGGTTGCCGAAGGCGGTGGCTTTCTCGGGATGGTCGACGTCGAGAAACCAGTGGGCCACGTCGATCCAGTGAACCATCAGGTCGGTCAAAAGTCCGCCGCCGAAATCCCAGAACCAGCGCCAGTTCCGGAATCGAAATTCGTCAAACGGCTGGTCGGGGGCGTGGCCGACGAAGTCTTTCCAGGCCACCTGACGCGGGTCGATCCCGCCTGGTCCCCGCTGAAATCGCGTCGAACCACCGCGATTCCACGTCAGGTGAATCTTGAAAAGCTCGCCGATCCGTCCTGCCTTGACGAGCTCTCGGGCCTTCTGAATATGGGGCATGCTGCGCTGCTGCATCCCTACCTGGACAATCTTGTGATTCTGGTTCTGGGCCTCGATGATCGCGGTCCCTTCGGCGAGGTCGTGAGTCATCGGTTTTTCAACATAGACATCCTTGCCCGCGTTGCACGCGTCGACGGCCATCGGCACATGCCAGTGGTCGGGGCTGGCGATCAAGACGGCGTCGATATCCTTGCGATCGAGCACGTCGCGATAGTGTTTTGTCGCAAACGCGTGCGAATCGGCGAGCTTGGCGGCACTTTTCAGGTTGGCGTCGTAGACATCGCAAACAGCCGCGATCTTGACGCCGGGAACCTGTGCGAGAGATTTCATCAGCGTCTGGCAGCGCCCGCCGGTTCCCAGACATCCGACCGTGAGGGAATCATTGGCCGCGAACCCCCGCGCCGACTCGAGCGCGGCCAGTGAACTTGCTCCGGCCGCTGCTCCGCCGATCGTCTCGAGAAATCCGCGCCGCGTCGTCTTGGAGGAAGCCATGCTGGGTGATCCTCGTGGAGGCAGCCCGATGATGTTGACCGCGCGCAGTCTATCGGCGCGCGGCATCTCAATCAACCGGGTAAGCCAATTTGACGGTGGCGCGAACGACTCATGAGTGATGAGACGGCCGCAAAGCAGAAAAATCGGCGCGTCTTGAGTTCAACCAGGGTGGGGCCAGTAACGTGGAAGGCGTGCCTCGCGCGATCGCGCTCAATACTGGCCAGGAGCCATCGAGGGCCACGCTCCAGTGCGGCTTGATTCAATGCTCGGCCGATCAACTGAGTGGCCGCGCGCGCCTATCCGCTTGTCGCTCCCATGATTAACCTACGACCTGAAAAGACCAGTCCACCGAGAACGCCACTGATCACCAGGATCGCGAAGGACGGCTCGGGCACAGCAGCGCCGCTTTGACCGGTATCGCCTGACGGCGCCGCACCGCTTTGGCTAGGGGGCACAGCGACTGAACCTTCCGAGAGCGGCGGCGGCAAAATCTGGCCGGAAGTGGGAATCTGCGATAAGGACTGCCTGTGAATCATACTGCCTTCGAGAACCGACGTCAGGCACGGCCAGTTGATATGAAGGCAGCCCGGATGCGTCTCCAGCTTCCACAATTCCTTCTCATAAAACCGTTCGCTCCCCAGCACACGTCCGATCAACGGGTGTATCCGGTCAAACAGGGCGACGTTTTGGTCACGAAGCGCCACTAAACGGTCGTATTTTCGCAGGTCGGCCGCAGGATGCTCGGCGAACGTTTTGTCCTGTCGGTGGACCTTGGCCGCACGATGCTCGGCAAGCGTCTGGTGGTGCACGTGCCCCGCTTGCGCATCGCAACACACGAAGATAAAAGCGCTGATCCCAGCGCAAATCGGTCGGCCGATTCGCTTAACCGACCACATTTCGGTGCTCATCGAGCATGCACTTCCTGTTCGCGTCGACACGCGTTAGCTGCGATCACGTCCGCTATCATCCAACTATATCATATTCAATGCACGATCACACCGCCGAACACTCGTGTTGACAATTCGCACCACTCCAGGTTGCCTGTGCGGCAGACTCAAGATAAATACGGCCGAATTCTCGAGTGTGTCAGATAAATAGCCAAACTCTCGTCGGGCGGCGCCGCGACAGCGAACTGATCTCGTCAACTCAACGATTTTGGGATTTGTTTCGCCAAAATATTGGTGTCTTGAGTTGTCGCTCTTGATATCGCGGGAATCAACGGCCGGGGACGTTGGGATCAACGGCCGCCAGTGCCATCGGGACCTCGCTTGACGAGGATCCGGTCGACGCGATTGCCATCCATGTCGACGATCTCGAAGTTGAGCCCCAGGAGTGCAAACGTCTCTCCGATGCGTGGAATATGACCGATCCGCGTGACCACGAGCCCGGCCAGGGTATGGAAATCGCCGTCGGGCGTCGACGGCAGGCCGACGATTTCTCGAAACTCGTCCAGGGGGAGACGGCCATCGATGAGCCATGAGCCATCGGATCTTTGCACCACTGCGGGATCGCCGTCGTCGTCGGCGACAGGAATATCGCCGACAATGGCTTCGAGAATATCAGTCAGGGTGAGCAAGCCTTCGACGGTGCCGTATTCATCGAGGACAACCGCCACGCGTGCGCCTGATGTCTTGAACATTTCGAGAATCTTGAGACCGCGCGTCCCTTCGTAGAGGAAGAGTGGCAATGTCAGGCGGCCCTTGATCCGAAATGACTCCGACGTTCGATCCTGTGCCAGGAGATCCTTGACCTGAACGATGCCTAGAAGGTTGTCGAGACTCTGGTCGCAAACCGGGAATCGAGTGTGCGGGCTGGAGACGACCTTCTTGTGAATCTCCTCGGGCGACTCTGATTGATCGATCCAGACGACATCGTTGCGCGGAGTCATCAAAGCACTTGCGCGACGACCACTGAAGCGAAACACGCGCTTGATCATCTCGTGCTGGCCTGCCGCGAGAACCCCCGCCTCGGCCCCCTCCTGGAGCAAGACCGAGATCTCCTCTTGCGTGACGGCCGGTTCGGACCGTGGCCGTACGCCGAAGAGACGTAGCACGCGATCCGTCGCCGCGCTCAGGATCCGAATGAATGGACACAACACGGTTTCCAGAGCTTGAACGGGCCTCGCCAGGATCCAGGCGATCCGTTCCGGTCGCGCCAGCGCGAGGCGTCTCGGTACGAGCTCGCCGAAGACAATGGTCACCACCGTGATCGCGATTACGGTCAGCATCAACCCCAGCAGGTTGCGGTAAGACGAAACAGCAACAAGGCGCTCCAGCGCGATCGAGACGCGCGGCACGATCGTTACCCCCGCGTATGCGGCCGCCAAACTCGCCATGAACGACGTCGCAGCATGGACGATTTGATGCACGGCCCTGGCATCATCGCTCAAAGCCAGCGCAACCGTCGCGCCACGAAACCCACGATTCGACCAGTCGCGCAGTCGCGATTTTCGACCCGCCCCGATCGCGACTTCCGCCATCGAAAGAAGGCCAGTTGCCACGATCAATCCGAGAACCAAGGCGACATCCGCGTAAATCGCATGCATCAGCTCGACCTCGCGCAGCGACAAGGCGCGCGCCACGGATACGACCGTGGCCAAGCGCGGTCTATTCTCACATGTTAGCTCCGAGCGCGGTCGTTGGCTGCGTTTGAATATCAGTGACGTGGCGATTTCACCGCCGCGTCAACAGGATGCGACCTGCGCGGTAGGCAAGGCTCTGCGCGACCGCACCAGCATCGAGAATGGCGGCATCACCGTGGAATGGCCGCACGGAGCCGGGGCCTCGTGCCGTCGTCATGCGTGCCAGTTGCGGACGCGACGAACTGACCGCTCGAGCCGACCTGCCCGGCCCTCGAGGGCCTCAATTCGACTTGCGCGCCGCCGGTCCCGGGGAAAGCGTTTGTCCCTGTCGCAACTTGAGATCGTTGCTGGCGTCCCACATCCGACGAGCCAGAGCAATGTGATACCCATCGCTCACGGATTCGCGCCGCCACGAGGATCGATGCCAAAGAGGATGAATACAAATTAGAATCATTCAATAAATCATCAATTAACGCGTCGACTCGATCGAGTATCTGCGAAGACCCCATGAGTGGCTGCTTCCCTGAACCAACACGCTCACGCAATGAAAACATCACTGTACCTTTCGACGACCAGACTCTGGAATGACCGTTGGCCATCGTCACGGCCCATCCATGAATTGTCAAGGGAAACACGCTTTGATCCCTGTTTAACGCGGTCGCCTTGGTGCTTTCGGGCAACATCGCGCGGCACTCGCGACGTCCGGTGAGTTTGAGGGACCGCACGGACCGGACTGGCCGCTAGGAAATCATCCTGGGTTCGGTTAATAAGGTGCAAGAGCGCGATCGGCATCGATCACCGAGTGACATTTCAGTTAGATGATGTGATCGGCGGCTCGCTCATCCGGGCGGATTCCGCGACGGTTGTTTCATCCGGGCGTGGCGCCGGTGCGAACACGGCTGGCGCGGCGACAAGGGAGGTAGACAGAATGCCCTATGTAACGTGTCCTTCCTGTGGTGAACGGGGCAAGATCGCCCCGTCGCTGATTGGCGCGCGAATCAAGTGTAAGGTGTGCGGCGGCAGTTTTCAGGTTTCGGCGCCGGTGCCGGCGGCGCGGGCTACGGCCGGGCTGATTTCGAAGCTCCCGGACGAAAATATTGATGGGCCGCACGGCATCGAGGTGGAAGGCCTTGACGCGTCGTCGTGGTCTCTGGCCACCGATGTGGGACACGCTCTCAATGCGCAGGCGACTTCAGAGCCCGATGAGCGTGAAGCGACGACGGCGGCCTTTGCGCCAGCCACCTCCGTGGCCGTCTCCGAGCAGCGGCGTGAATACAAGGTACTCACCCCGCGCGACAAGTTCTTCGACGGGAAATTCGACCTTGCCCGGCTCGAGGACGCCCTCAACCATTTCGCGCGCCAGGGCTGGAGCGTGAAGTCGATGTCGACGCCGCACGTCAAGGGCTTCACCGGAGCGCTCGAGGAAACAATCGTGGTCTTGCTCGAGCGCTAAATGCCCTTGCACGATCCTGGGAGCGAGAGTCTGTCGAACTGACGAGGACTTGGCTCGCGGGACGCTCGCCCTCTCAGGCTTGTGCAAGGGGCATTGAGACCGAAGTCAGCCGCCGCCCGGGTGGAACCGGCTAATTGTTTGCCGCGGGGCTGTTCGATCCATCAGAGCATGGTAGACTGTTGTCGAGTGATGGCAAGAGATCGGTATGGCGGCACGATGCCGGGCCGCGTTTTTGATCGATCGGGCCGTCACGTGGACATGAGTTACGTATGCTTTCGAAGCTCGCGTCGTACACGCTCGTTGGCATCGACGCCACACCGGTGGAAGTGGAAGTCGACGTCTCCTTTTCCTCGGCGCCCAAGACGGTGCTCGTGGGTCTGGCCGAGACCGCGGTCAAGGAGAGCACGCATCGCGTCGAACGCGCGATCGTCAACTCAGGGTACCGCCGGCCTATCGACCGCGTCGTCATCAATCTGGCTCCGGCCGACCTCAAGAAGGATGCCGGCGGATTCGACCTGCCGATCGCGCTGGGACTCTTGCTCGGTAGCGGCCAGGTCGCGTTCGACCGGCCCGGCTCATTTGCCGTCGTGGGCGAGCTGGCACTCACGGGCGAGACGCGGCCCGTCAAGGGCGTGCTCGCCATGGCGCTACAGGCCGCGGCCGAACAACGCCAGGGCCTGCTCGTGCCCACGGCCAATGCCCCCGAAGCGGCCGTCGTCGAGGGGCTCAACGTTTACCCGATCGGCAGCCTGGCCGAAGCGGTCGGCTTCCTCTCCGGTCAACTCGACCTTGACCCGCAAACAGTCGACCTTGACGAGGTTTTTCGGCAGCTTTCCGTGATGGAAGACGACTTTGTCGACGTCAAGGGACAAGACTATGCCAAGCGCGCGCTCCTGATCGCCGCCGCCGGAAGCCACAACATTCTGATGATCGGTCCGCCCGGCACCGGCAAGACGCTCCTGGCCAAACGATTGCCGACGATCTTGCCCCCTTTGACCCCCGCCGAAAGCCTGGAGACGACCCGCATTTATAGCGCGATGGGTTTGCTCAAGCCCGGACAGCCGCTGATGGCCGTTCGCCCATTTCGCTCTCCACACCACTCGGTCAGTGATGCCGGATTGGTCGGCGGCGGCACGATCCCTCAGCCAGGCGAGATTTCGCTCGCCCACAAAGGCGTTTTGTTCCTCGACGAGATGCCCGAATTCAACCGCAAGACGCTCGAAGTGCTCCGCCAACCGCTCGAGGAAGGCTGCGTCACCATCAGCCGAGCCCTGCGAAGCACCAACTTCCCGGCCGAATTCATCCTCGTCGCCGCTATGAACCCATGTCCATGTGGCTATAGGTCTGATCCTGCGCCGTGCGTGTAACTGCACGCCCCCCCAGGTTGAGAAGTACCTCAGCAAGATCTCGGGCCCGCTGCTTGATCGCATTGACCTTCACGTCGAAGTTCCCGCCGTTCCCTTCACGCAGCTCGCCGAGATGCCGCCAGGCCCCACGTCGGCCGATTTGCGCGTCCAGGTGCTCGAAGCCCGGGCGCGCCAGATCAAGCGCTTCGGCTCCCGGGGGACCCAGGTCAACGGCCGCATGAGCGCGCGGCAAGTCCGCAAGTTCTGCGTCTTGAAGCCCGAGTCTAGCTCTTTGTTGAAGGCGGCCATGGAGGATCTCGGCCTCTCGGCCCGCGCTCACGATAAAGTGCTCCGCGTGGCGCGAACGATCGCCGATCTCGAGGGCCACGACGATATCAGGCCGCAAAACATCGCCGAGGCCGTCGGGTATCGATCGCTCGATCGGAGTGTCTGGGCTTAAAACCAATCGCGGACGAGCGATGAGCCGACTCGCGTAGAATTTCGACGACGAGCGATTCGTAAGGTGCGTATCAAATTCGGTACTCGCGAGAGACTCTCGAGTAACCGAGGAAGATGCGAAAGTTCGATCGCACCGCCGTTCTCGATCAGATTGACGAAGTACTGGCCGTCAACCCAACCACGATCAGTCAAGCTCGAATCAAGCGGCTCCGCGATCCTGCGCCGACTCAGTATCGGCTTCGCGTTGGCGAATTCCGTGTATTCTACGAGGTCAGCGAGGAGAGCGTTCTTGTCATTCAGATTCTGAGCAAGCTTGAATCCCATGGCTACCTGGGAGAATCGACATGACCACACAACCAGTCAGTGACCCGAGCACGCCGATCGGCGAAATTCTCAAGGCCGCCGGCGCCAAGGGAGTTTTGCTTGAATCCGAAGACTATGGCTCTTTCGCCGTGATGCCACTCGATGATGATCTTATTGATTATCTCATCGAACGCGACCCAAGGTTTCGCGGCAATGCCGTGCGATTCGCGGCCGGATGGACGCGGGTGCGTTCCTGACGCAAGAAGATGTCAGAAAGCAGTTCGCCGGAGAATGATCTGCTGCGCCGCCCGCTCTTTCGATAGGCACTGAAGCGTGGAGCGAACATTGGATTGCCAGGGCGTAGCATGACCTGCTCCGATCCGCGTGCTTGTTCCCAACGCGGGCATCTAATCCGCTCCGACTCACTCGCGAAATCGCAAACTCGGAATTCGTCTAAATTTCGATCTCGATGTTGGCCTGAGCCATGGATCGCTCGATCGGAGTGTGCAGGCATGAAACGACCGAATCATTCATCATCGTCGTCAACCTCGAGCGATCGCAATGGCTCATCTTGATCCTCCAGGGGCCGAAGGTCGACATCGCCCATTGGTGGCAACATCGACATGAAGTGTCCCCCTACTTGCCGCGTGCGTGTAATGATCGCCTGGATCTCGGCGGCCGACTCATACGGTCCTGAAATGTAGAAAGGCTTGCCGTCGCGGCCAAACGAGAATTCACGCCGGCACGAGGCCGGATCAATTCCGTCGAGGAGCCGCGCCGCATGGCGGTAGTCTGGGTGGGGTGGAAATCCGAACGATTGAGCGAATTCGACGGCTCCGTGAACAATCTTCGCAAGACACTCAGGGGTGATCGAGTGCAGAGGTCCCGTGTTGTCGTGAAATTTCTTGACAACTTCGTCAAATTCGCTTGAAGTCCCCGCGCGCCAGAAGGCGTTCTTCACACCCAGACAAAGGACATCAACAAGATAGACGGCAAAAACGACGCCCCCGTCCGGGTCTTGCCGCGCGATCAGCAGGTGACCGAGGCCCTTATCCCAGATGCCGGCATCCACGAGCGAGTGGACGATCGGCCATTTGGCGGCCCGCTGAAGCCGTATGGCCGGATCGGTCGAGGTTCGTTGGCTTAGCATCTTGTGCTTCGCCTGCCGCTTCGCTTTCTGTTTCGCCAACCGCTTTTGTTGCTTCGCTCCGTGTTGACTTGCCATCGCCCGATCCTCTACCCTTCGAAGATTTCCGCAATTCGCCGAACCCGTCCGTTCAACAGATCATACCGCGCACCGCCGCCATGATCACGTCAATCGCGCAGTCCACCATGCGGCGAACCTTTCGCCGCCACGGCTGACTGACTGCCTGATCGATTTCTTCATCTCCCGATTTCTTGTTTCTCGGCCGTTTTTGTTCTACGTCTCAATAGCAAGCCACGCCACCGCTGCGATGCGGGTTGAATGCCAGTAACGAGATGGGGAACGATTCA
This sequence comes from uncultured Planctomycetota bacterium, assembly GCA_963818265.1. Lineage (GTDB taxonomy): Bacteria > Planctomycetota > Planctomycetia > Isosphaerales > Isosphaeraceae > CAWFRS01. Next base: position 31,008 of record CAWFRS010000010.1, read on the forward strand.
CGATGCAACTCGGGCACCTGTGTCGACTCAAAGCACGACGTTCGCCGAAGGTGATTTCACGCGGTCGCCGGCGACCGTCCAAGTTCCCGCGCGCAGCCTTGAAATTCTCGAAAATCGCGAATTGCTGGCGACGTTCACGGTCACGAATCTACATAGCGCCGGCGCCGGGTCATTGCGACAGGCGATCATCAACTCAAACGCCCAACCGGGTGCGAATACGATCGACTTCGGCGTCGCCGGGACAATCCGGCTCACCAGGAGCGCCCTGCCGGCGATCACCGATACCGTCACGATTGACGGCGCGACGGCCCCCACGTTCGCGGGCTCTCCGGTAGTGACCGTTGACTTCAATGGCAAGAAAGGTTTGCAATTCGCCGCGGGGTCTGACGGATCGACGCTTAAATCGCTTTCCCTGGTCAAAGCGAGTAGCGCGGGCGTGACTCTGAGCGCATCGCGAATTACCGTTCAGGCTAACTACATCGGCCTCCGCGCCAATGGCAAGACAGTCGCCGCCAACCACGGCGATGGCATCCGGATCAATGCCTCATCGCAAAACGACCTGATCGGCCAAACCGACCCGGTCTCGAGCATCAACTACTATCCGACGACAACCGTATACACGAGCAGCGGCACGAGCATGCCAGTCAGCGGGTGGCAGGGAATCCGGGCCGGCGACGCGGCGGGTCAGTACCTGATCACCGGCACGTCAGACGACAACGGCCTCTTGTACGAGGGTCCGATCACCGCCAGCGGTGGAACCGCTTATGCCGTGAATTTTCCTGATGCGGCGACAACCAGCGTCTATGGTCCCGATAATCTCGGCGGTGGCAGCCTCCGTCTGGTGGGTTCCTATACGAAGGACGCAAGAACTCACGGGTTCGTCTTCAACGGCACGACCGCTCAGCTCGATCAGACCTCCGCCTACCAGGCGATCGATTATCCCCGCGCCCAGTTCACCTACGCGCACAGCACGATGGGCAACCTGATTGTCGGCAATGCCGACGGCCCGGAAGCCAATCTTCTGCCCGATACGGGCCACGCGTTCATGTACAGCGAGGCAACCAACAGCTTTTTGCCCGACATCGCCTTTCCAGGCGCGGTGTCCACGACGGCATACGGTATCTGGTATAACGGCGGCACCAGCTACACGATTTGCGGCGGCTATTCGAGCGTCGTGAATCCGTCCACCACCGTCGGCAACGGGTACCTGGTCGACTACGACTCGGCGACAGGCGCCTACAGCCACTGGACACCATTCGCTTACCAGAACGGGCAGCAAGGGCAAGACTACGTCACTCATTTCCAGGGCATCAGCAGCACCGAATCCGGCGTCTATACGCTCAGTGCCGACTCCATTCGATCGGGCTCGACGACGCCCGAACAGGGCTCGTGGGTGACCGTCAGGCGCAACACCGACGGGTCATTTGGTCCGGCCGTGTGGGTGAGCCTTGGCGATGCCGCCGCACTTCCGAGCCCCAGCGTCACTAGCAACGATGCCGTGTACGGAAATCAGGTGGTTGGGTTCGACGCTTCAGGTAGCAATATGGTGCCGTATCAAGGAACGATCAATACGAGCTTTCAACTCTCGAACGTCATCAGCGGCAATACAGGTAATGGCATTGGCATCCATGGTGCCGATGGCAACGTCATCGCCATGAACAACATCGGCACCGACCTGAGCGGTACACGACGCCGCGGCAATGCCAGGAACGGCATTTTTGTCACGCAAGGCGCCGAGCACAATATCATCGGCGGTCAGGCGACCGGTGGCAACGACCCCACCGGGCAAGTGTATGTCCGCCCGCCCCAGGGCAACCTGATCTCGGGCAACAGTGGCGACGGCGTGCTCATCAAGAACGGTTCGACCCAGAACCTCTTGAGCGGCAATTTCGTCGGGACAGCGGCGTCAGGCGACTCGGCGCTTGGTAATCGTCAGGACGGCGTCGCGGTCGTCAAGGCCGATAGCAATCAACTGATCGGCTGCACGTTTCAGCAAAATCCCTTCGTGTTTTACAACGTGCTCGGCGGCAACGGTGGGAACGGACTGCGGATCACCAGTTCCAACGACACCACCGTTCAGGCCAATTTCATGGGTGCGGCCGCCGATAACTCGCAAATCGTCGCGAACAAGGGAGACGGTCTTCTCATCTCGGGTCACTCGCAAGACACGCAGGTCGGCGGAGTGATTCCGCTCGGCAACGTGATTTCGGGCAATAACCACAATGGTATCGAGGTCAGCGACTCGGCCAGCGGCGTCACGTCGTTCAACACATTCGCCGGTATTTACGCGTTCGGCGGAGCGGCCCCCAACAAGGGTGACGGCATCCTGGTGACGTCAAACGGCGGCAACAACCTGATTCGCACGTGTATCGTTTCGGGCAACCTTCGAAACGGTATCGAGCTCGGCGGTCACGCAACCGGCGTGCAGGTTACCGAGACGTCGATCGGCACGAATACCAACATTCAGAGCGGAATTGCCAACGGCGGCGACGGCATCCTGATCACGGGGCACGCTCATGATAACGCGATCGGCGGCTTTCAGCCCTCGATCGAGCCCCAGGTGACCATTTCGGATAATCGTGGTTACGCCATTGATTTCACTGGCTCGGCCCATGATAACGCCGTTTTTCACACAACGATGGGAGCCAACGCCAGCGGTCAGAACCCGCTGGGCAACCGCAAGGGCGGCATCGACATGGGGCAGGGCACGTCATCAAACAAAATCGGCGGCACGGCCCTGGCATTTCAGAATATCATCCGCTTCAACGGCGGCTCCGGGGTCACGATCAAGTCGTCGCCGAAGAATGTCTTCATAGGCAACTCCATTCAGTACAACGCCAGGGACGGGATCAAACTGTCGGCCGCGCGAAGCAACACGATCGGAACAGGCACGACGGCCAACGCCATTACAGGAAATGCCCGAAACGGCATTTACCTCACGGGCAACGCGGCCGGCACGATGGTGCAGGGAAATTTGCTCACGAGCAACGCCAAGAACGGAGTGACGCTCTCGAGTGCTCGCAAGGTCACGATCGGCGGCAGCAACACGCTGGCCGCGGGCAATGCATCGACGTCCGGCAACGGCATCGTGAGCAACCTGGGATATGGTCTCTACGCGTCTGGCACATGTAGCGGAACGCTCGTGCAACAGAACATCATCGTGCGGAACAGCCTCGGAAATGTGGATCTGAGCAAGTCACGGGGGGTGACTTATATTCCGGTCGTCGCTTCGACTTCGGCGGCCGTCTAAACGGCCTTGAGTGATTCCGAAGCGCCGAGGCTTCCCGAGTCGGCACTGGCACTCGGCTCGTCAGGAGACTCGCCCTCCCAGGATCGCGCAAGGGCATTCAAGAGATCCAAGGGGAGATTGCTAATTAATGACGTAAGACACGCAGTTGGGCACCAATGATCTCACTAATTTACCTAAATCTCCGGGGCAATTAGCAGTGTCCCCTTCGACCCCGCGCCTTCGACCCCGTCCGCAGTGTCCCCTTCGACCCCGTCGTCCGCTCCCCTTCGTCCGCTCTTCGTCCGCTTCGATGATCGGCGAATGAGCTGGCTCACGGGCAGAGGGTCTCGCCAGCCAGTTCTTCCACAGCTCTGGCACGCAACGCCATCCAATCATCGCGAGTCATGAGGGTGGCGGGGCCGCTCTCCAGGGCTTCGCGAAATCTGGCTTCGAGTTCACGCTTGGCCTGGCGCTTCTGGGCGTCGCGGATCAGGGCGCGGAGGTATCCGCTGGCGGAAGCGAAGCCCTCCTGGGCCATGCGGGTTTCGACGAACGCCTTCATCTCGTCGGGCATCGAAATGTTCATGGTGGTCAAAGGGATAAACCTCCTCATGAGCGTCTATAATAGGCTTGGCAGTTTTGCAAAGGATGTGCGGTTGCCTGGGGCTCTTGAATCATGCAACACTAACGAGGCAAACGCTGTAGCTGGCCAAGCATGCCCCACTTTGCCTTTCTATGGGTGCCATACGATGAGCGACCCTGTGGATCTTCCGAGGATTTGCCCGCGATCGCAAGCGTTCCGGGGCGTTGCTGCTGTTATCTTCAGCGCGACGTGTCTGCTTATGGTGTTGATCCAGCTCATCAGTCGCGCAAGGATGGAAGCCCGAGAAGCTCAATGTCGGGGGAGGCTTGCGCAGATCGGCCTGGCAATCCAAAACTACCACGCCGTTAATGGCTCTTTTCCTCCGATCTGCGTATGCGATCACGTAGGTAAGCCAATTCATAGCTGGCGAGTCTTGATTCTTCCCTATTGCGGACTGACTGATGTTTACGAGCGGTATGACTTCAGTCAAGCGTGGAACAGTCTGAAAAATGCTGCACTTGCTAATGAGGTTCATGAACGAGTGGCCCATATGTTTCAATGCCCGAATGATTTCAACGCACGAGACGACTGGACGACATTTCTCGCAATTGAGAATGGCGGCGGCCTCGACGTCGATCGATTAGTCGTCACACACGGCGTATCGACGCGGATTCAGCCGGTAATCATGGAAACCCATCAAAGTAAAATTCATTGGATGGAACCCAGAGACTTATCAATGGCGACGGCGCGAGCGGGCATTGTTCACCAAAATCCGGAGTCAGGTGTAGTCAATTTTCTCAGCAGCGACGCCCAGATCTGGTCGCTCAGCAGTGACCGGTTGACCTTCCGGAATTCGGAGAGCGAGATTATTGAACGCTTGCTCAAGAAAGACGAGGACTCCGGCCCGTAGTGGTCACGCTATTTTCACTGACGGTCCTTCGCGCCCAGCCAAGTACGCAGAGAGTACATCAACCCACAATCGCCTCGAACGGCTCTGGCTTGCCGTGGTGAACCTCATATCTGCTCCCGTGCTAGAACAAGGCCTCATCCGCATGGCATTTTCGGTCGGGCCATGGTCTCCGCGCGGCGCAAAAGGCGTTGATTCATCGGCGAACGTTCGTCGCTCCGCGTTCAGGCGTTCACGCGTTCATAAGAGCGCTCGAGGAACCTCGCCAGGTAGCCGGCGGTGCGACTCTTCGCTGCGCTGGCCACCTCCAACGGCGGCCCGGCCGCCACGATCTGGCCCCCTTCGTCGCCGGCGCCGGGGCCGATGTCGATCACCCAGTCACTCGCCGCGACGACCTTCATCTCGTGCTCGACCACGATCACCGTGTTGCCCGACTCGACCAGGCCGTCAAGCTGAGCCATCAGCTTGTCGACGTCAGAGGGATGAAGCCCCGTGGTTGGCTCATCAAGAACATACAGCGTATCACCACGCTGGATTCGCTGGAGCTCGGTCGCCAGCTTGATCCGCTGGGCCTCACCGCCGGAGAGCTCGGTCGCGGGCTGGCCAAGGCGAATGTAGCCCAGTCCCACCTCGCGCAGGACAGTGAGAGAACGGAGCACCTGCGCGTCGTTGGCGAAGAATTCGCAGGCCGCGTCGACCGTCATCCCCAGGACGTCGGCGATGCTCTTGCCGCGGACCTTGATTTCGAGTGTCTCCTCGTTGTAACGGGCGCCGTGGCAGACCGGGCATGGTGCATAAACGCTCGGTAAGAAAAGCAGCTCGACCATCACGAAGCCCTCGCCTTCGCAATTTTCGCAGCGCCCCTTGGCGACGTTGAAGGAAAACCGCCCGGCATCATAATGGCGGCTCCGGGCGGCCCGGGTCGCGGCGAACAGCTTGCGGATGTGGTCGAACAGCCCCGTATACGTGGCCAGGTTGGAACGAGGCGTGCGCCCGATCGGCTTCTGGTCGACCACGACCAGGCGCCGGATGCCCTCCATCCCGGCCGTGATTCGTCCATCAAGGGTGGTGACGGAGGGCCGATCGAGCTCCGAGCCTTGCTCCTCTTCGTCGACAGCCAGCGGGTGACCGAGCTGCTCGGCCACCAGCTCGACCAGGGCCTGGCTCACCAGGCTCGACTTGCCCGATCCCGAGACGCCCGTCACGCTTGTGAACAGACCCAGTGGGAATGCCGCCTCGAGCCGGTTCAGATTATTCCGGGTGACGTCGGCCAGCCGGAGCCATCCTCTCGGGCCGCGGGGCTCGCGCTGTGGAAGTGCGGCTTCGCAGAAGAGGTGGCGGCGAGTCTGGGAGGCTTCGACGTCTCTCAGCCCTTGAGGTGGGCCACTGTAGAGCACAAAGCCGCCATGGTCGCCGGCGGCGGGACCCACGTCGACGATCCAGTCGGCGTGGCGAATCACGTCAAGGTCATGCTCGACGACGAAGAGCGAATTCCCCGACTCCTTGAGGCGGTCGAGTGCGCAAGAGGGCCTCGGTGTCCGCGGGGTGAAGTCCCGCCGAGGGCTCGTCGAGAACATAAACTACACCAAATAAGTTGGACCGCACCTGGGTCGCGAGGCGCAATCGCTGAAGTTCACCGGGCGAGAGCGTGGGCGTGCTTCGTTCGAGGGAGAGATAACTCAGGCCCAGGTCGATCAAGACGGCCAGACGTGCCGCGAGGTCTCGGGCAATTCGACAAATAACCAGCCGTTTTTCGGGATGCTCGACGGACAATCTGTCCATGCCGGCGGCCGTTCCCTCCACGTACGGACGCATGATAACAGCGAGCCGGGCCAGCGTGACGCGTGACATCTCGGCGATGTCGAGGCCCGCGAACGTCACGCTTAATGACTCGCGCCGCAGCCGCTTGCCCTGGCACAGGGGGCATTCGCTACTCAGCATGAATTGCAGCGCCCGTTTTTTCATCAGGGGGCTTTGCGTCGTCGCAAAGGTGTGCAGCACATGGCGCCGGGCGGACGTGAACGTTCCCTGGTAGCTCGGCTGTTCCTTACGCTTGAGGGCTCGCCTCACCTCTTCGGCCGTGAATCCTGAATAGACGGGCACGGTCGGCTGTTCGTCGGTGAATAAAATCCAGTCGCGATCCTTCTGGGGCAGATCGCGCCAGGGACGGTCGACGTCGTAGCCGAGGGTCATCAAGATCTCGCGGAGGTTTTGACCCTGCCAGGCGGTCGGCCAGGCGGCGATGGCCCGCTCGCGGATCGTCAGCGAGTCGTCGGGCACCATCGATTTTTCCGTGACCTCATAAACCCGGCCCAGGCCGTGGCACTCGGGGCACGCCCCCTCCGGCGTGTTCGGCGAAAACGACTCGGCGTACAGCAGCGGTTGACCCGGGGGGTAATCACCGGCCCGCGAGTAGAGCATTCGCAGGAGGTTGGAGAGCGTGGTCACGCTGCCCACCGACGAGCGGGTCGAAGGCGAGCCGCGCTGCTGCTGGAGGGCCACGGCCGGGGGCAGGCCCTCGATCTCATCGACGTCGGGGTTCCCGAGCTGGTGAAACAGCCGCCGGGCATAAGGCGAAACGGATTCGAGATAGCGCCGCTGCGCCTCACCGTAGAGCGTGCCAAACGCGAGCGACGACTTGCCGGAGCCGGAAACGCCGGTGAACACCACGAGAGCGTCGCGGGGGATTTCGAGGTCGATGTTCTTGAGGTTGTGCTCGCGCGCTCCGCGCACCCGGACAAACCCAGGAAAACCGTTCCTCGCGGCGGACGGATTGTGTGCGTCCTCTTTCATGCGAGAGCCTCGGCGGCGCGCTTGATCGCTTTGGGTCGTCACATACGACCCGTCTCGAGTGACGTTAGGAGGGGCAAACGAAGTGCCAAAGCGCCGTGCCTGGGGTTGCCGGGACCGAGGCTCACGTCACCAGCCCCCGGCGGCGATCTGGCTACCGAAGAACGCCGACGATGGTGCTCCTTGATCGCGTTCTCTTGACCGCCTCAGGCCTTCAATGTTTTGGAGGCATCAGCTTGACGACGGCGGCGGTCATCGCACGGATCCCGGTGGCGACGCTCGGCCCGGGATCGGGATAATACTTGGCCGAGTGCAGGGCCGGGAGCGTCTCCCCTTTTGCGCTGGCCGCGGCGAGTCCGTTCGGGGCTCAACGTGCCCAGCCAGAACATGCAGATCGGCACGTTTCCCGCGTTGTAAAGCGAAAAATCCTCGGCCCCCATGACGGGCTTGGCCGGCGAGACATTGGCGGCTCCGAGTGCCTCGACAAAAGCCGGCACCACGCGGGCGACCAGCTCGGGCGTGTTGATCGTCGCGGGCGTGCCTTCCTCGACTTCCACGGTCGGCGCAGGGGCATTGTGCGCCTGCGACAGCGCGGTGGCACGGCGCTGGATACCCGTGATGAGCTGCTGACGGACCGATTCATTGAACGAGCGCAAGGTCAGTTGCAGTTTGACCTCGTCGGGGATGATATTGTGCTTGGTGCCCCCATGAATCGATCCGACCGTGATGACGGCCGGGTCGCCAGGCTCGATCTCGCGGCTGACGATCGTCTGGATGTCGACGATCAAGAGCGCCGATAGAACGATCGGGTCAATCGTACGGTGCGGCCAGGCGCCATGGCCCCCCTTGCCACGGATGATCACGACCAGTGACGTCGAGCTGGCGAGCGCCGGGCCCGAGCAGTAGGCGATCGTTCCATAAGCCTGGTCAGGGCGGCAATGCAGCGCCAGCGCGAAATCGGGTTTGGGAAACCGGGTATAAAGTCCATCCTTGAGCATGGCCCGCGCGCCTTCGACGGCCTCTTCGGCGGGCTGTGCGACCAGAACGACCGTGCCCGACCAGCGATCGCGGTGCGCGGCCAGCCAGCGGGCCGTGCCGATGAAGCTGGTCATATGGATGTCGTGCCCGCAGGCGTGCATCACACCCACCTCGCGCCCGGCTTTATCGCGGGTCTTCACGGTGCTCGCATAGGGGAGCCCGGTCTCTTCGACGACCGGCAGCGCATCCATATCGGTGCGCACCAGCACGGTTGGCCCGACACCATTCTTGAGCAGGCCGACGACGCCGAGGTTGCCCACGTTCGTCGTGACAATCGCGCCGGCCTTCCGCAGCTCGTCGGCAATCCGTTTGGCCGTTTCAACTTCCTTTTCGGAGAGCTCGGGATGCGTGTGGAGATGAGTGTACAGACTGATCAGTTCGGGCAAGTGTGAGTCGATCCATGGGTCGGAAACGCCCTGAATTTTCGTTTCCGCGTGTACGAGCCGCCCGCCGCCGCCGGCCGTCATCGCCATGATCGAAAAAATGGCCAGGAGCCGTTGGCCCCAGCGCAGGCCCGAAGCCACGATCGAGTCACACGTCGTCATCATCCGGAAAAACTCCCTCGCGCGAGATGGCAAAGCGGCAGAGATCGCAAAGCGGCAAGTGAACGATCGATCGATCGATCGATGAATCAATCAATCGAATCCCATTTGTTTCTGGTAGGCCATGGCCTTGGCGTGCTCGGCCTCGGGAATGCGGCCGCACCGCTGATAGATGACCGAAAGCGCGGTGTAGCTGAAGGCATCGTCGGGTTCGAGCTCGACGACTTTTCGCGCGTGCTCGATGGCTTTCTCGGCGCGGGCTAAGTCGGCGTAAAGTTTGGCGAGCATGCCGTGTCCCAGGGCGAAATTCGGGTCGGCCGCGATGGCTTCTTCGAGCTTGGCGACCGCACCTTCCTTGTCCCCCTGGTCGCGGCGATCGGCGGCCTGGTCGTAAAGTTCATTTGGGGTAGGCATCGCTGCGAATCCTCTCTCGAGTGCGTGGGGAAAAACCCACCTCATTCTACGGGGGTCTATCAGGCCCCCGCCAGACCTCGCCAGACCCGCGGCGTTGACTCGACGACAATCGAGCGCGATGATACACACAGTGCGGGGCTGGTCCGCGCGGCGGCGTGGCTGTCTTTGAATGGGGAGCAATCGGTCTCGTGGATCGCGTCAATCGGCCCGGATTGACGGCATCGAATATGCAGCGCGTGCGTTTGCCTATCGATCGTGCATGCTTTGTCGGGACGTTCGAGCCACCTGGATTAACTAGCGCAAGGAGTCGTTCGATGGATCTGGCTTACGCGGACGAGGGGCCCGGGCCGGTGGTCGTCTTGTTGCACGGTTTTCCGCTGAGCCGTGCCATGTGGGACGAACAGCTCGCGGGAATCGGCTCGATCTACCGAGTCATCGCCCCCGACTTGCGAGGTTTTGGCGAGTCGCCCGTTCCAGAGGGCGTGTATACGATGGACGCCATGGCCGATGATGTCGTCGAGCTCCTGGAGACGCTCGAGATCATGGGGCCCGTGGTGATTGGCGGGCTTTCGATGGGCGGCTATATCGCCTTGTCGCTGGCGGTGCGATATCCGACCCGCGTTCGCGGCTTGATATTGATGGACACGCGCGCCGGCGCTGACACGCCCGAAGCGGCCGAGGGGCGCGAGGCCACGGCGCGGGCCGTCCTGGCCGCCGATAGCACCGCGGCCCTTTCCGCCACCATGCTGCCGCGACTCTTCTCGAAAATGAGCCTGGAGCAGCGCCCCGAACGCGTCGAACCGATGAAAGCCGTCATCGAGCGAACCGCGCCGATCGGGGTGGCCGGCGCACTCCGCGGCATGGCCATCCGGCCCGATCGCCGCGGCGACCTCGCCAAGATCGCCGTTCCCACGCTGGTGATCGTCGGCGCCGACGACACAATCACCCCGCCGGCCGAGGCCCAGGCCATGGCCGAGGCGATCCCCAACGCGCGGCTCGAGGTCATTCCCGACGCGGCTCACATGGCGCCCTATGAGAACCATGCGGCCGCCAATGCCGCCATCTTACAGTTTTTGCAGAGCCTGGAGCACTGAAGTCGATGGCGGATCCGCTACCCGAGTCGATCGTCACGACCCAGGCCCAGCTCAAGGTTCTGGTCGATCATTTGCGGCGGCTGGCCAGTTTGCGTTCGACACCGAATTTGTCAGTGAAGACACGTTCGAGCCGGTCCTCTGTCTCATTCAAGTGGCCACGCGCGAACGGCTCGCCGTGATCGATCCCCTGGCCGTGCGCGACGTCAGCTCGTTCTGGGACGTGGTGCTCGACCCGGCCGTCGAAATCGTCATGCACGCGGCCGGCGAGGATTTGAGGATCTGCTTGTTGCGCACGCGGGCCCTGCCGCGCCAGGTGTTCGACGTCCAGATCGCGGCCGGTCTGATCGGTCTCAATTATCCGCTCTCGCTCGTGAATCTGGTCAGCCAGGTTCTGGGAATCAGCCTGGCCGGCAGTGAAACGCGCACCGACTGGCGGCACCGGCCCTTGAGCACGGCCCAGCTCAATTACGCGCTCGATGATGTGCGTTACTTGCTCGAGATCGCCGATATCTTCCGCGCGGATGGACCGGATGGGCCGCAACGCGTGGGCCGACGCCGAGTTCGCCGATTTTCTCGACGCGATCGCCCAGCGCGGCGACGAAGATCGCTGGCGACGGCTGCCCGGACTGCATCAACTGAATCGCCGCAGCCTCGAAATGGCGCGGCAGCTTGCCGACTGGCGCGAGGACGAGGCCCGGCGCCAGAATCGTCCAATGCGCCAGGTGGTGCGTGACGACCTGCTCGTGGCCATCGCCAAGCGCCAGCCGCGGAATCGCCGCGATCTCGAAGCCTTGCGCGATTTCAACCGCCCCGCTCTCGTGAGTCGCGCCAGGAGATCCTGGCTGTTCTGGACAAGGCACGCGCCGTGCCGGAAGCCGACCTTCCCGAGCTGCCGTTGCGTCCGGAGGAACCGCCCGGGCTCTCGACGGTGACGAACCTGCTCTCCGCGGCGTTGGCCCAGTGCTGCGTGCAAAACCATCTTGCGGGCTCCCTGGTCGCCAATGTCGCCGATCTCAAGGAACTGGTCCGCTGGCACATCGAGGGGCGTAACGAGGCTGTTCGTCCCGCACTTCGCCAGGGCTGGCGTGGCGAGCTTTGCGGCAAGCTCTTGCTCGACGTGCTCGACGGCCGGCTGGCCTTGCGCGTGGTCGACCCCGCGAGCGAGTTTCCTGTCGCCCTGGAACAGATCAGCCCTGGCACTTCCGGGCCCACGCCCGGCGAATTGGATGGATGATCAAGTGATGCGGATCGTGAGCTGTTTTACCAACTGCTATGGACCGGCCGGTGTGTGGACGGCCGCCGAACAAATTCGCGCGACGGGCATTGACCATCTCGAGCTGGCGCTCCGCGGCCATGATTTCGGCGGCCTGGTGATCCCCGAGTCGGTCGTGATCACCGAGAAGGCCGACGATCAAACGGCCCAGGCATTTTGCGATCACCTGGCACATCATGGCGTCAAGGTGAGCGGCTGCAACGTCGGCGGTGCCGATATCCGTACGCAAGAAGGACTCGAGCTGACAGAGCGGCGCATCCGGTTTGCCGCGCGCTGGTTTGGCGTCAAGATCTGCGTTTCAGGAGCCGGCCAACCGGTGGACGCCGCCGAACGGCAGACCGTCATCGCGCACTTGCGCCGATCTCGGCGACGTCGCCACCGAGTGCGGGCTGACGATCGCGCTCGAAACACACAAGGGGCCAACCCAAAACGCCGACGCGATGCTGGCGCTCATGGCCGATGTGAGCCATCCTTCGGTCCGTCTCAACTTCGACACGGGCAATATCGCCTATTACAACCACGGGACCGACCCAAGTCACGAGCTGGAAAAAGTCAAGCATCTGGTGCATAACGTTCACGTCAAGGACAATCGCGGCGGCTTCGAGGACTGGTATTTTCCGGCCGTGGGCGACGGCGGCTCGGTCGATTTCACGCGGGTGCGCGAGATTCTCGACGATGTCGGCTTCGGCGGCCCGTATACGATCGAGATCGAAGGCATCGGCGGCGAGCCCGAACCGGGACTCGAGGCGCGGCAGGAGAGAATCCGCCGGAGTGTTGAACATCTAAAAGCGTGCGGATATTTTGATTGACTCAGCCAATGGCGCGATGATTCCGGACTCTGACGGACCGCACGGTCAGAAAACCGTGCGCAGTTTGCGTCGCTGGCGGGAGCGCATGGGAATCGAACCCACCAGGAGCCTGTTTCCAGACCCCTCACCGGTTTTGAAGACCGGGCCGGGCACCATTTTAACGGTTGAACGACAACGATTTACGTCCATCGGCAATCGATTATATCGGTTTCAAACCGATAAAACGCCCCCAAACCGGGGGATTTTCGATGGCTCGCAAACCGACTTTACGGGAACGAAACGGTTACTGGGTTTCCTACGTCAACGGCAAAGCAACGTATTACGGCAAGATATCCGAGACGCCCCGCACAATCGCTCTCAAACGGTTCAAGGGTCGTTCCGAGGACGATAAGGAATCGACCACGACCACGTTGACCGTTGACGATTTGGCTCAACGCTTCCTGTCGTGGCTCAAGACGAATCGAAGCGAGAAAACCCATGAGGAACGTGAGCGTCATGTAAGACGGTTCGTAGACGCCAACGGGGGCGTTTCTGCCGACTCGATTGACGGATCGTCCCTAGAGTCGTTCACGGCTTCCCTACGGTCTTACGCCCCTGATTATGTCCACAAGCATGTCGTCTCAATCGGGGCGATGTTTCGATGGGCGTCCCGTAAAGGGCTCACGACCAACGGAACGCCATTCGTGAGCGTTGAGCCGATTCGACGCCCGTTGAAACCGCTCATGGAAGCCGAATTGATGACGCCAGCGGAAGCGTCTGCTTTGCTAGCGTTTGCCGATGCCGATCTATCCACAATGGGAACGGGTCGTGGCTCACGTAGACGTGAGCCGAACGAATACCGCCAGGGGGACGCAAACCCCTGGCGTGGGTTTGGCGACTTACTGAGGACATTCTACGCCACGGGGGCGAGAACGTCCGAACTGCTCAACGCCAGGGTTTCCGATTTCCAGCGAACGACCCGGACAATTGTACTCGGATCGCATAAACGGGTTCATACGCTCAAGACGCCCGTCCCCCGAACGATCACACTCAACGATACGGCTTACGACATCGTGGCGAGACGTTGCGAGGACGCCAATAGCAGGGACGTATTCATCTTCGTTCAACCACGAAACGGACGCCCCTGGGATCGTTATTCCGTAGCGGAACGATTCCGAGCGATTCGTGAGCGTGCATGCGTCCGTGATACGCTCACAGTCTATTCGTTTCGACATCTTTGGATATCGGAAGCGATGATGGCTGGCGTAGACGTGATGTTAATCGCCAAGATGGCGGGGACGAGTGTTCGCATGATCGAAACCGTATATGGACACTGGCGCACGCAATCGTTTGCCGATGCACAATCACGTCTCGATGCGTCTCGGAACGTCCATCGTTCATAGTGGTTGGGGGGTAGGTTGTATCAGAACGTTTTGACGTGTTGCCATATGTCGTAAGCCAGAAGCCCACGTTGTCGCCAGCGTGGGCTTTTTCGTTTGCCGCACAACGATGGAATTCGTTTTACACTAACGATGGAATTCGTTTTGCTTTCAGACTGAAAGTGCAAAACGATTGTAGACAATCCAACAATCGTTTTTGTGTCCAAAAGATTCTGCATGCGATTCCGTGATTTTTCTTGATCGCTCATGCGAGAAACGATATCGTGGTGCGTAGATATGACAAGGAGGTCGTTATGACAGCATATCTCACCGTTTCCGAGACGGCTGATCGTCTCGGAATTAGCGTTGCAACGGTCTATCGTTTAATCGACCGTTGTGAATTGCCATCCGTCAAAATTGGTAAAGCGAGACGAATTCCAGTGCAAATATTGGATTCGTTTCTCGCCAAGAAAACCTTACCTCACGATGCCGATGTGTTGTCGGCAATCGTTGCGGAAAGTTAAGTGTTCGGAGCGTTTTTCGTAAAGAGGTTTTAAGATGAGCATCATGGAAGATGAAGTATACGTGATGGGGGACGCCACGGGCGTTCCCGCAGGAACGTATTTTGCAACGTTTGCGGGTCGTGAACCATGCACGACTAGCAAGGGGGACACAGTTAAATGGTCGTGGACGATAACGACCGATGGTCCGCAACAAGGCATGAAGGCATCGTGTTTTATCGATAAGATGCCGCCAACTCCAAACAACAAACTAGGCCGAATCTTGAAGGGTTTGGCGGGACATGACTTAGCTCCTGGCGAGTCGTTCCGACCGAACGACGCCATCGGTAAGTCGTATCTGATTACCGTATCGAAGGGTAAAGACGGTAAAGGGACACGTGTCGAGAGCGTGGCATCCCTACCGAAGTAACGCAAACGGGGGCGTGATCCCTTACGACCACGCCCCCGTATTCATCTACACTTTTTCGCTAAAGAGGACACTTATGATATCAGTTACGAATACGAAATTAAAGACCGCACTCGAAATTGCGAGTCTCGGTTATCGGGTCGTTCCCGTGTATGGCTTGATCGGGGGCGTTTGTAGTTGTGGCGAGACACGAGACGGTAACGCTCACAAGCCGGGAAAACATCCCGCCTGCCCACGTGGCGTTAATGAAGCAACGACCGATCCCGAAACGATCAAACGATGGTTTGAAAACGCCTCCTGGCTCAACATCGGAATCGCTTTCGATGAGAACGTTTTCGCCATCGACTCGGATCCGAAAAACGGGGGCGATAAGACGCTTCAAGCATGGGAAGCCGAACACGGCCCGATGCCGATCACGCCAATGGTAAAAAGCGGTTCCGGGGGGCGTCACGTCTACTTCAATCGTCCCCCTGGCGTCGTCGTCAAGAACCGTCCCGTTGCTCCTGGGATCGACACGAAAACGATAGGTGGTTACGTCATCGTTCCCCCTTCCGACCACGTGTCCGGGGGCGTCTACGAATGGCTCATTCCGTTGGCGACACCGTTAGCGGACGCTCCTGATTGGCTACTCGCCATCGTGAGCGATCCGGTCAAAGTCGCTGGCGTTTACGATGGGGTTCGCTCCGCGAACCCCGTCAACGACCCCGAAGACGTCAGCGTTGACGATGGCGATTGCGTTGACGACGACGAATTCGTGATGGGAACAGAAAACGATTTCGAGTCGTATCCTGGCGTCTCCGAAAAGCGAACCGAAACACTTTGGCGTCTCATCGGATCGCATAAGCGTAGGGGCGATGACGTTGAGACAATCGAAGCGTTGGCGTTGTCGTGGGCGTCCCGTTGTACGCCCCCGTTAGACGAATCGAAAGTCCGCAAACACGTTCACGATCTGTGGCATAAGCCGGATGCGTTCTCGTTCTCGGATAACGTCGATAGTGATGTAGGGGGAGGGATTGAGCAAAGCGTGATCGTTGAGCCGTGTCGTATGCCATATGTCGGAAGCCCCCCCGAAGCCGTTTCCGTGGGGGGGACTATAGGGGGGGCGTTTACGTATACGTTTACGGAAACGTCTAACGTCAACGAACCGTCAACGGAAACGTCATCGTCTAACGTCAACGATACGACATACGACATACGACATACGACAACGTTTGCAAACGTAAACGAAACGACAAACGAGAACGTTAACGACACGTCTACCCTTACGGCTTACGACATACGACATACGACAAACGACACGTCATCCCTTAACCCTAAACCTATAACCACTATAAACGATAAACGTGAGGATACGTTAAACGAGACGATAACGGAACGAGACGATAAACGCCCCGTAGACGCATCGGAGAACGAGAACGTGGAATCTATCGACCCCGATGCCGGGGACGCTCCTGGAATTAAGCCAGGGGGCTTAAACGGCAATCCTGTCGAAGACGCTTATCACGGAATCGTTGGCGACATCGTGCGAGCCATCGAACCGGAAACGGAAGCCGATCCGATGGGGGTTCTCGTGTCGTTGCTCGTTCACGTCGGAAACGTCATCGGAAGGGGAGCGTGGACGCCTGTCGGAACGACCCGGCATCACGCCAATCTGTTTGCGGTTCTCGTGGGCGATACCGCCAGCGGAAAAGGACAAGCCGAAGACGTATGCGAATACCTGATGCGTCTTGTCGATTCCGAAGACGATCGTCTCGGAAGCGGTCTATCGTCTGGTGAAGGATTGATCGAACGTGTCCGGGATCACGAAACCGAAGACGATGACGAGTCGGTCACGATGCAAGGTGAAAAACGATTCATCGCCATCGAAGCCGAATTCGGTCGAACGATCACGGTGGCGAGACGAGACGGAAATACGCTGTCCCCCGTCATGAGGGACGCATGGGACGGAAAGACGTTATCGGTAATGACTCGTTCACGATCATCCGAGAAACGACCAGCGAAACCGTTGCGAGCGTCTAACGCTCACGTGAGCGTCATCGGCCATATTACGCCAACGGAATTGAAGATGGCGATGGCGAAAGCGTCTGGTTTGAATGAGATCGCCAACGGGTTCGCTAACCGATTTCTATGGGTTTGCGTTGAACGATCCAAGCTATTGCCGACTGGCGGGGACGCTGGCGTTCTCGATCCGTTTACGGAACGTCTTGCTGCCTCTTTAGCGGCAGCGAAGAAGCTTGGCCGGATCACGAGAACGCCCGAAGCGGAAGCGTTATGGGCCAACGTCTACGGGGCGTTAACGGAAGCGAAACCGGGATCGTATGGTCTGGTCGTTAGTCGTGGTCGTGCTCAGGTCGTTCGGCTGGCGTTGATCTATGCCGCTCTCGATGGCTCACGGGTCGTGAACGAGAACCATTTACGGGCCGGTCTAGCGGTTTGGCGTTATTGCGAGTCGAGTGCGGTCCGTATCTTCGGAACGCCATCGCCGAACGTTGATAGTGGGTTAAGGTTAGGTGATAACGATCATCTCGTGATCCGTCTACAGAACACGATTTCGGCAACGCCTGGAATCCATCGTAGGGATTTACGACGAACGTCACGACCCGAAACCGATGCCGACTTCGATGCCGGTTTATCGTTCTTGGAAACGCATGGGATGGCGTATCGAAAGAGCGTCAAGACGACGGGTCGTGATGCCGAGGCATGGTTTCCGGGGACGCCCCCGATTGGCGATGACGATGAGGAAAAGGATATGAGTTCAACTCATACTGTTGACGAGTCGTTCACGATGGGGACGGATGAGCCGTCCCCCTCAACGGCAACGTGTCATATGTCGGAAGTCGGAAGTATCGTGAACGCATCGGCAACGCTATCGGCATTGTGTCACGTGTCGTATGTCGGAAGTGTCATAAGTCCCGCTTCCGACTTACGACATATGACAAGCGAAACAGAACCCGATATTGATACCAGTTTGGAGCAAGACGATATGGCGATGTCTGATGAAGAGTTCTTTGCGGAACTCAATGCGTGGGCAGCTATCCAGGGGGCTTCTGATTCCTAAACGCTTGTCACTTCAAGAATCGCACCGTCAATGACTTAGATAAAGACCAGAACCAAAAGGGTTTTGCCTTTTTTTATAGGGGGGTTAAATACCATATGAAAATTTACAACCCCATCATCCCCCCGATACCAGCGTCACTCGTCGGAAACGACAAGGCCGAACAAACGTGGAATCTTTTGACCTCGAAGCTTCGATCGTTTGCCAGTTTCGATGACTGCGATCTTATCAAGATCGAGCGTTACATTCACTACAAAGCGGTTTATGAAGACGCCCATGCTGATGTGTCAGTCAATGGGGCTTTCTTGAAAGCCAATAACGGAATCAGCTACAAGAATCCGGCTTTTGCAATCATGAATCAGGCTCAAGCCCAGATGCTCAAATTGGAAAAGGAATTTGGCTATAAGCTTGAAGATGTGATCTCTCGGAGGGGCGGCTAGTTTAGAATTGAATAGGGAGGGGGCGCAACATATACGGGAGCGGCTTTTGGAATCGGCTTGCCCACGGACGCATTTTTCGCCTTAGATTCGGTTTTTTAAGATTCACTAGGGGGGTTCCAAGCCCAGTCATCTCGACAAGCCCCTGGAAGCCTCTGTAACGAGTCGTCAGACATGTGGTCGATAGATTGGACGTTCCGTTCCGAGGGGGTTTTAGTCGTAAGAGGGGAACGGGTGGTAAATTTACCACGGTTCCGAGGGGGGCTTCCCGTTCCTATTGCGAGGGCTGCTGGGGATCGCAGCTTGCGGCGTCTCGTTTTCTCAAATGAAAACGTAGGTGGTTATCGCAATTGTAGACGGGTTCCGACATACGACATACGACACGACCCCGCAAACGACAAAACGCCAGGGTCAAAAAACCCTACCCTCTAACCACTATAGACGCATACCGATCTGATGCATAGGACGTTCACGCCCCCTCACCGGTCTTTCTATCGGTTTCCGTATCGGTTATTTTATCGGTTATGTCGGTTTGAAACCGATAAAAGGGTCGAATAACCGATATGGGATAGGGTGGCATTCGCAAACGTTCATGGGGCGTTTTGACGGTTACGATTGACGTAAGTCGTTATTGGCTAATGGCGGGAGCGCATGGGAATCGAACCCACCAGGAGCCTGTTTCCAGACCCCTCACCGGTTTTGAAGACCGGGCCGGGCACCAGCCACGGACGCGCTCCCTGTTGCGTCAGGAAGAGGCAGGACATGACTGTAAGCGTCCGCACCCCCTGTTTTCAAGGGGTTGGCGTTCATCGGTTCCTGAACAGTCGATCGTGCTATCACGTCAGGAAGCGACTGATTCCGACCCAAAACCTCCCCTCTGCGCTGTCCGATTACGTCCACGTCCAGCCGTCGATTCAGGAAGGAGTTCCGAGTGGTAGCGGTTCCACAACCAGGGACACTTGCGCCTCCGATCGCGTCAGCATAACGCCAGAGCGTTGCGATCGTCGGGTTCAGGATCTTGCCGTTCTCCAACCGGGAAAGCATTCCCCGATCCAGACCAGATTGCTCCGATACATCGGCGAGACTCAAACCTCGCTGCTCCCGTCGGCGCTTGAGTTCGGCGATGCCGGTCAAGAGCGCCATGATGTTTCCTTGACGATAAGGGCCTTCATGCTCTCCGGAAGCCATGAGTTCTTCCGGGCCAGGTCGTTCGCGCGAGAACCGCGCCCGCTCCGCACGCAGCTCGGCCAGCTCGTCGGGCGTTCTCTCGCGCGGCGAAGCGGCATGTTCAGGGCGGCTCATGTTTTCCTTCCTTCCGGTTGCACTTCGTAAGCGGTGCGAACCCGGATCATCCTGGGGTCATCGCACACGGTTTCCCAGATAACCGCAATGTGCCGGTCGTTGAACGTCCAGCCGAATGTGATCGGCGGGCCACTCGTTCGACTGATCAGAGTGTTGCTCTCGGGGTTCAGTAACACGTCTTCCACTTCATCAACGGTCAGGTCGTTTTCGGCGATATGCTGAACGTTTCCATCAAGATCGTCATCAGCATCCCAGATGACCTGGGCGTCGCGTATCGCACTTCCCCTCTTGATTGATCTTCCTCTGTTGCACTATACGGCACACATTACGATTAGTCAACGGAATGAGCATACGTCCGTTCCACGCGACGGCGGCGATTTCTTCCAGCCGGTCCAGGGTCAGATGACCTGGGCGTCGCGTATCGCACTTCCCCTCTTGATTGATCTTCCTCTGTTGCACTATACGGCACACATTACGATTAGTCAACGGAATGAGCATACGTCCGTTCCACGCGGCGGCGATTTCTTCCAGCCGGTCCAGGGTGTCTCCGCCCTCCCTGAACAGGTGCGGCCCACCAACATGATTCGACCATCCACTCTGCTTTCGACGGGGACCGGCCAGGTATGACGCAGGCAGCCTACGCGTTTCCGCTCAGTAACCATAAAGTTTGTTCATCTGCAGACTTTTGACTAGTGAGTAATGCATGGCCTTCACCTGAAGGATGACGATTTCGCATTGGCTTACAAGGATATCCCAAAGCGATGATTGCCAAGGTCTTGCATGAATCATACTAATTTAGTTAAAGCTAGTATGAAATTAGTATTTCCAACGTAAAGATCTGAAGCGGTGCAGTTTATGGAATTCCCGCAGGTGCCACCGCCAGAATCCGAGTTGTTCGCGGCGTTGACGACCGATGGCGTCAAGCTGATGAGCGTGCAAGAGCCCACGCACAAAGGTCAATATTTACACTGGGACAAGCTGCGTTACTTGACGCCCCCCGAGGGTATGTCTCATCGAGAGTGGTGGTTCAGTTTGAAGTTCCGTCGGATGGGGCGCGGATCTCAATCGCGCTCAAGGATACTCGCGGCACGCCTTTTACGTACTCTGTTATTGACCTGTTGCAAGAGGGGTTGCATCGAATTGACCTCTCGGCTGGCGGCCGTGTGCAGATCCAGAGCCGATTCTCAACCCTGATACGAAGGATCGTTACATAATTCGCTCGCTTATCGAAGAGGCGATTACCTCAAGCCAGCTCGAAGGCGCGGCCACCACCCGGGAAGTCGCGAAAGAAATGATCCGCGCGGGATATCGGCCGGTTCGATAACGACGACAAGACTCAATGCTCGTGCGCCAGCGGCATGGCTGGAAACGCGAGGTCCATCATCAACAGCCGGAAGTCGTCGCGTTCCCGGAGCCGGTCGAGGTCATGGTTTTCGCGAAGTGCGTCCGTGTCGTGGAAACCGGCGGCGACGGCCCGGTTCAGCGTCGCCATCGCGCGGTCGGCGAAATGGAATGGGTCATCGTGGCCGGCGGGTGGTATGCACCGGGCGAGGGCACGGGCGGAGGCGTAGTTGTCGGCGCCTTTGTCGAAGCCGAGGCGGCCGATCGACTCGGCAATCTCCAGGGTGGTGGTCGAATCGCCGAGTCCGGCACGACAGCGCGCCTCGATGAGACGGTTCGTTCGGAGGGCGCGCTTGTACTCCGCGCGGTCCGGATTTGCCTTCAATGCCACATCGATCAGAGGCGACGCTCGCCCCAGCAACTTGATCGCGGTCATGAAGTCGCGGCGATCGGCCAGGGCATCCGCCAGATCGGCCAGCGCGATCGCGAGGTGCATGCCATAGATCGGATTGGTCGGCACGTCGGCGATCAGACGCTCGTAGATCGCGATCGCCTCGCGATACATGGTTTCGGCTTCCGCTGATCGCCCGAGCTCGATCAGCAATTCGCCGAGTCCGTTCTTGCATACAGCGTATTCTTCACGATAGATCAATACCTTGGGTGCCTGAGCGACCAGCCCACTGTAAAGGCCAATTGCCTCGCGGAATGAGGCTTCCGCTTCGGAGACTCCGACGAGTGCGATCCAGGGTGAGCCCGAGCTGACTCCAGCTTTTCGCAAGTATCAAGCGGTTTGTCAGCGGGACAGACGACCGATCGCGAGTTGGTCGCAGGAGGGAGATGCTTTCCCGCAATGCTTCTTCCTTGGCTTCCTTATCCAGGACAAGCGCGAGATTGAAGAACAGCCGACCCAGATCGGTGCGATAACCGGTATCATCGGGGACTTCCACAGTCAGTTGCTTCTTGATCGCGACCGCCTCGCGATAGGCGGCCTCGGCCTCCTTCGGCCGCTCGGTGATCGCGAAGGTCACACCGAGGTTGACGAGCGCAGCAGAGACGTTTTCGCGGTATTTGAGAACTGAGGGAAAGTCCGCCGCGAGTTGCCTCCGCAGCGCCAGGTTGTCGCGAAACGCGTTTTCACTTTCTTTTTGCAGACCGGCGCCTGCACAGAAAATCGCATAATCTGAATAAGAGCTTGCCAGGGTCGCTCGATAGCTCGGCACCGTGGGAAAGTCGGCCGCCAGTTGCTTGCCTGTGGCCAGAGCTTCGCGAAAGACAGCATCGGCCTCGACGGTCTTGCCGATCTTCGCGAGGAACTGGGCCAGGTCGGTCTGGGCGGCGGCGACCTCACCCTTGTATTCGATATTCAGCGGGAAGTCGGCGGCCAGCCGTTTGAAAAGCGAGACCGCTTCGCGATAGTAGGCTTCCGCCTCGGCATCGTGACCCGAAGCGGTTTGAAGCTGCGCCCGGCGTTGCAGAAGGAGGGCCAGCAAGGAACGGAAGCCGGGCTTGGCGGCCGGACTGGCGACCAGCCGACGGGTCTCTTGCTCGGCCGACTCGTAGGCCAGGTCCGCCTCGGCGGTCCGTCCAGAGCGGCCAAGTACGTTGCCAAGCATCTGCAGCGTCCTGGCACGGTTCTCGGCCAGTTCAAGGTCTGAGGGCTTCTCGGCGACCAGCTTGGTCTGAATTTCCAGGTTGGCGCGAGCGCCTCTTCGGCCGGTTTGGTGCGTCCAGACTCAAAATCGATGACCGCGATGTTGTATTGGTTGGCCGTCTGAAGGCTGCGGTAGGTGATTCGATCCGGATAATCGGTGGCCAGCTTGCCGTAGAGGTCCGTCGAGCGTTGCCACGCATCGCGCGCGTTTTGCGCCTGACCCATCTTGCGGTGCAGCGTGGCGACGCGGTGATGGGCATTGGCCACGGCGGCCCGGCTCTCCTCGCTTTCGCCCGTCTCGGCTGCGAACTCCTGGTACGAGGCAAGCATCTTCTTCAGGAACGCTTCCTGATCGGGCCCGAGTTTCGTCCCTTGCGCGGCCAGGAATTTCTCGACGACTTCGGAGGTGGTGTCGTCAAGGACCTCGCGGGCCCGCTTGCGAGCGCTGGTCTCGGCGACGAGCGCCTGATCGGCGCGATCCTTTTCGCGGCGGACCTGAACGAGTGCGTGCTCGGCCCGGTCGCGCTCGCTGGCGGTGCGGCTGCGTTCGCGGTTGACCGCGAGTAACCCGCCGCTCAGGGCCACCACGGCCGAAACCAGGAAGGCACCGGCGACGACCACGGCCGTACGGTGGTGGCGCATCCAGCACCGCGCCCGGATTGAAAATGGCTCGCTCCAGGCGAGCACTGGCTCGTCGGCCGCCCATCGATCGATATCCTCGGCGAAGGCGCGGCACGAGGCATAACGATCTGCGGGCCGTGCCGCCATCGCCTTGAGGCAGACGGCCTCGAGCGCCCCGTCAATGGCCGCTCCGGCTTGTCGCGGCGGCACGATCTCGTTTCGCTGCACCTTGCGGAGGATTTCGCCAATGTCGTCATCCGCGAACGGCGGCCGGCCGGCGAGCAGGCAATAAAGCGTGGCACCCAGGCTATAGACGTCGGACCACGGCCCGAGACGGTCGATTTCGCCGCGCGCCTGCTCGGGCGACATGTAGGCCGGCGTGCCCAGGGCACTGCCGGGGAGCGTCTCAGCACTGCCACTGGCCGACGAGGGTATGAGTGTCCGCTCGCCGGCTCCATTCGACGGTTCGCTCTGACCGAGAGCCTTGGCCAGGCCCCAGTCGACCACCAGGGTCTCGCCGTGTTTGCCCACGATGATGTTGCCGGGCTTGATATCGCGGTGCAAGACGCCGCGGCTGTGCGCATAGTCAATCGCGTTGCAAACATCGGTGAACCGGCGCAACAGCTTGCGCAGCTCGAGCGACTGGCGGCCAGGGTTGTTCTTCAATGACGCGTCGGCGTGGAACCGGGCGATTGCCTCCTTGAGGTTATCCCCCTCGATGAACCGCATGGCGTAATACGGGCGGCCGTCGCTGTAGGAGCCGAGACCATACACAGGAACGATGCTGGGGTGCTCGAGCCCGCCGGTGATCTCGGCCTCGAGCATGAACCGCTGGCGGCTGGTGGGGTCGTCGGCGTGGTGGTCGAGGATCTGCTTGAGGGCGACTTCACGGTTGAGCTCGCCGTCAAGCGCGATGAAGACGGCGCCTAGCCCGCCGCGGGCGTGCGGACGCAAGACACGGAACCGCTGGCCGTCGCTGGTAGCCAGGCCCACGGAATAAGTGCCGGTGCGATTGGGGTCGGCTTCGGTCGAGTGCGAGCCCACGTGGCTGAGGGTGGCTTCAATAACTGGATCGCCGATGCGTGCCAGGCTCTCCAGCGTCGACCTGGCGACGTGGACCGCGGCCAGGCTCTTTTCTGGGTCACTGCCGTGCGCTTTGAGATGTACGCCGACCAGCGCTTCGAGCAGGGTCCGGCTGGAGCTGGAGAGGTCGCCACGAGCTTCCAGGTGGTCGGCAAGGCTTCTGGATTTATCAAGCGTCCAGGCCTGAAACGCAGCCACGAGCTGGACCTGGGTGATGATTCCGTTCTGGAGGGCGAGCAATCCGAAAAGGAGGTGGCGATCGGCGGCAGCGGAGGCAGTCATCCGTGGACTCCAGTCGGTGATGGTCGGATACGCTCGGGCTGCGAGCTCGGAGATCGCGCCGGGCCCATCGCATGATACTGGCTGGATGAGCGCATGTCCTCCCAAAACTTGCACATCGACGCAACAAGCGATGCGTTACGCCGCCGAACGCTGTCGAATTGACCAGACAAAAAGCCAATCGCCGTTCAACTAATCTCGATGCCGCGCTGGCCCGATTCAGCAGACGAGTTGAATTGTAGGCCTGCATGAACTCATCGCCACGCCACGCCAGGCGCGGTAAACGGACTCACAAGACCATCAGCAGCGTGGTGTAGAGAACTGGATTCGAGTGAGATGGGCACACTCGTGCAATTTGCCTGTGAAACCGTGCAGAATGCACGACTCAGACCACCGTTCTGACGAGGTCGCAACTGCGCAAGTGTCGGCCTGTCAATGATTTGCAGACACCACCGATGATCGGGCATGGTGATTGCTATTGAACCATGAGGCGGGCTTTTATAGACGTTCAAGCGCAATCACTTTTGTGATCTCTATTCTTCCTGGCGAGTTGAAGAGACTGTTCAAGAACTTGAGCGGTTATCCTGGATCAACCGGATCAACATTCGCATCTCTCTTCGGATTCACCTCACGGCGCTGGTCGACTTGCAGACCGCGCGTGGCCGCTCAGACGACGGGAGACGCACTTGTATATCGCCCTGATTTTATCGCGCACCTGTCTCGTTCTGGGGATCGGCATCATGGCGGTGAGCTGGTGTACGGGCCACTTCGGTCGGAGGGCGGCCGCTGCCAGAGACCGGGCTTCCGCGTTGTGGTTGATCGGCCTGGGACTCGTTGGTTTCGGCTTGATGCTCGGGGCGGCGCGGGGCTAATCGCTGGTTGCGTGTCTTCGTTCGATTTCAGGAGGCATTTGATGAATAACAAGGTTCCCATCATGTTTGTGGGCGACGAGACGGAAACGCGGCTCGGCTCCCGCACGCCGCAACGAATGCTCGCATACGCACTGCATAACGGCCACAGCAATGCGGCGACGCTCAAGCCTGCCGAACGATCGTCGATCACCCCGGTCTTTCTCGATGGCCAGACGTCGAGCGACGACCGGGCACACGCCCTGCGGCAATTGCGGCAAGCGTTACACAACAATGAATTGACTCGCGCCGCCGTGCTTCTCGAACGGATCCTCGATGTGGCCGCCAATTCGGCCGAGGTCCACACCCTGGCGGGCATTCTCCGCGAGCGATCTGGCCAGTATCACGCGGCCTACCGCTCATACAAGGCGGCCCTCGAGCTTGACCCGACTTACTGTCCCGCTCAGGACAACATGCGGCGCTATTGCAAGCAGTTCGGTCTGGATGAACATAACATCGCTATCAATCCGAGCGCGAACAACAAATAAGTCCGCGAACAAATCGCTCAGGCGCGATTGTCGCGGGCACGCGGTGCGGCAAGGTCAACGTGTTCGCGGCTCTGCCTGTCTGTTTGACTGCCTCTCAAACAAGTTCCCTGGGCGGATTGCCCCCCTCAACGAGGCGGATCGGCCGGCCGTCGGGGGCTTCGTACTTGGTTTCGGGATCGATCCCGAGCTTGCGATAAAGCACGCACGCGAGGTCAGCCGGTGTGACGGGGCGCTCGGCCGGCGCGTCGCCACTGGCATCGGTGCGGCCCACGACCAGGCCGCCCGGAATCCCCGCGCCGAAGAGCAATACGGAATTGGCGCGGCCGTGATGGTCACGACCCGCCATGGGATTGACCTTGGGTGTGCGGCCGAATTCGCCCATCATCACGACGAGCGTGCTGTCGAGAAGACCGCGTTCCGACAGGTCTTCGACGAGTGCTGCAACCCCCTGGTCGAGGGGCGGGGCCAGGTTGTTCTTGATGGTCGGGAAATTCTGGGCGTGGGTGTCCCAGCCGAGCGGACCAGGACCGCGATCGTTGAAAGTGACAAACGACACGCCCGCTTCGACGAGCCGCCGCGCCAGCAGGCACGACTGGCCGGCGGTGGTTCGACCGTATTTCTCGCGAACGGTGTTCGACTCTTCATTCATCCGGAACGCCGACTGCGCTGCGCTCGAGGTGAGAAGTGAATAGGCCCGCTCGGCGAACTGGTCGCGGCTCGATGTCAGGTCAGTGCCCGGAACATCAT
The DNA here is from genome assembly GCA_963818265.1 of uncultured Planctomycetota bacterium. Classification (GTDB taxonomy): domain Bacteria; phylum Planctomycetota; class Planctomycetia; order Isosphaerales; family Isosphaeraceae; genus CAWFRS01. Next base: position 57,884 of record CAWFRS010000010.1, read on the forward strand.
GGGCGAACTCGTCGAGCTTCCTGACCATGTCGCGGCGGCGGCGGAGACGGTCGAGCGTCAGGCGGTCCGGCGGCGAAAGATTCTGCACGCGGAAACTCTCGGCATTCGGATCGGCCACCACGGCAAACGGGTCGTAGGCCGGTGTCAGGTAACCGCTCGACGCAAAAATCGGTGCGTCTGGAACGGCCACATACGGGGGGAGCGCGCCTCGCGCTGCCTCGCGAACCTTGGCGACGACGCTGCCATAACTCGGATAAACCAGGGCCGGCGACGGCCGATAGCCGGTTAACAAGTGATGCGCGGCCCGATCGTGGTCGGCCTCGGGCGAGGTCATGCTTCGAATCAAGGTCACGCGGTCCATGACCTTGGCGAGCTTGGGGAAAACCTCGCTGATCTGTAAGCCGGGTACCGACGTCGCAATCGGCTTGAATTCGCCACGAACATCGACGGCTGCGTGCGGCTTGGGATCGAATGTGTCGATGTGCGACGGTCCGCCGGCCAGCCAGATCAGGATGCAGTTCTTCACGGGCGGCGCCGACCCGCTCGCCTTCGAACCGGCCAAGGCGCGGAGCCGGAACCAATCATCGAGCCCCAGCCCGAGGAATCCGAGCGAACCGATCCGCAGCACCTCGCGACGACTCGGGCCGCGGCAGGGACGCCAGTTGGCATTCGTTGACATGGTCGGTTCTCCCTCATTTGTACCGAGAAACGAGGCTCAATCGATGCTCGAGTGACTCAGTCAGCAATCAAAGTCGGGTCGGGTCGGGTCAATGTCGGGTCGGGCCTGGTCGCGTCGATGGCCTTTATGAATGAACGTCAATGGTTGAAAGCGAACTCGCGTGAATTGAGCAAGGCCCAGAACAAATCTTCGGCGGCTTGTTGTCGGGACGAGGCATGTTTCAGCTCGGCCGCCCAGTGCGACAACTCCTCGGGCGTCGGAGGCCGGCAGACGGTGCGAAAGTAGAGGTTCTCGACCAGCTCTTCGGGTTCGAGCTCGAGCTTGATGGCGCTCGCGAGATAGCCGTTGAGACTCGATACGCGGCTCTCGATGACGTCGCCACCGATCAGAAGTAACGCCTGGCGCAGAGATAGTGTCGGCGACGGGGTCGCTCCACACGTCACCGTGCGCGGGCAGCGGCCAAACGTGTCGAGGATGGTGCTCGCCGTCATCGGGTCGGGCAAATCGATGACGCGCCGCGCGGCCGTCTGATTTTGAAAACGCGTCGGCACGTTGGTCGCCTGGGCCAGGGCGTCGGCCATTTGCTGGGCTGTCAAGGGGCGGGCCAACTGATGAGAAAAGAGGCGCGTATCGCGCTCGTTGCCCGGCACGGTTGCCGATGACAGACCGTAAGCCTCCGAGAGAGCGATTGTGCGGATCAGATTTCGCAGATCGAACTTGGTTGCGACGAAGTGCCGCGCCAGCGCATCGAGCAGCTCGGGATGAACCGGCGGATTGGCCCGGCTCATATCGTCGGGCGGATCGACCAGGCCCTTGCCAAAGAGCTGCGCCCAGGCCCAGTTGGCGGCGGCCCGCGCAAAGTACGGATTGTCCGGCGCGGTCATCCACTCGGCCAGCGACTTGCGAGGATCGTCCTTGGCCGCCACCGTCACGGGCCTGCCATCAAGCTGCCGCGGGCTGACCGGTTGCTTGGTGCGGAGATGAATGACCTGGCCGTCGGGATTGATCGTGATGACCGGCCGGCTCATCATGGCGCCGCGATAATTGCCGCCGCGCTGCACCTTGGCGAAGAACGAAGCGAGTCCGAAATAGGCGTCCTGGGTCCAGATGTCAAACGGATGATCGTGGCATTGGCGCAGCGAATTCGCAGGCCGAGGAAGCGCTGGGCGGTCAGCTCGGCCTGGACGTTGGGCTCGATCGCGTCCATGGCATAGTTGACGGGTCCGCCTTTTTCGATGTCGGTGGGATCGCCCACGGCGGTCAGCAAGGTACGCACCACCTCGTCCCACGGCTTGTTGGTCGACAGGCATTGATCGATCCACGCCTGGTACCGGTAGGCTCCGTTATTCTGGCGCGCCGCGCTGATTTGCAGCAGGTCGCCGAGCTTGATGCGCCAGAACGCCACGAACTCCGGCTGGGCCAGGAGCCGGTCGACGAGTTTGGTGCGCTTGTCCTTGTCCTGATCAGCCAGATAGCGGCGAATCTCTTCGGGTGAAGGTTGTTCGCCGGTCAAATCGAGTGAGACCCGGCGAAGAAACGCGGCATCATTGGCTGGCGGGCTGAGCGGGACCTTGAGTACCGCAAGCCGTTTGATCAGCTCGTCGTCGATGAAGTTCTTGCGTGCGACCTTCGAGTAGTCGAAGCGGAGATCGGGATTGATGACCGTCGATAACCGCGTGCTCAAGACAAATGATTGATAACGCACGATCACATCGGTTTCAAAGCGGCGCAGCAGGGTTGCCTGACCTTCGGGCGTGACGGTCGCGGCCGAATCGTCGTTGACTCGATAGGTTGCCAGCCGGGTCACGTCGCGTTTGTGGCCGTCTTCATAGTGAGCCAGCACGCGGAGCTGGCGCGGGCCCGGCTGTGCGAAGGCTTGAGCGTCGGGCTCGACCGTCACGCGTGCGACGGCGCCGTGAGATGGGCCGCGATGCTCGGGCGCACCATCACGCACCCAGGCGACCAGGGTGCGATACTCGGGCGAAGCGGCCGTGAGCCGGCGGCCGCCGCCGTGGGGAACGGTTCCGACAATTTTCGCCAGAAACAGACTCTCTTCGGGAACCAGGCGCGACACGCGCCTCTGGCCGCCGTCGCGCACCAGCGCTCGAAAATCGCCCGCGGAGTCATATCCGAAGAGCGAAAGGTGAAACCCGTTCTGGCCGTCGGCCTTGCCGTGGCAGCCCCCCGTGTTACAGCCGAGCCGGGTGAAGATGGGAACGATGTCCTCGGCGAAATCCCATGAGCGTGAGGCCCTCGGCTCGATTGCGATCTTCGTTTCCGCGAGTTGACCGTTGAGCTCGGCCTTCACGGTGGCCACGCCCCGCCCTTGCCCTGTTGGCCGGAGATAGCCGCCGGGTTCGAGCTCGGCCAGGCCTTTCGGTTCAACCGTCCAGGCGACCCGCGAGGTGAGATCGGTGACCGCTCCGGCCTCGTTTCGAGTCACCAGGAGTTGCAAACCGGGATCGTCTGCCGTTATGGTAAACGACTCGGGTGAAATCCGGAGTGCCGGCCGAGCCGGTTCCGGCACCGGTTGGGCGGCGGGCGCCGGAACACTGGCCGCGGTCGGTTGAGCCGATTTCGCCGACGCGACGATCGGTCCTGCCGATGGCTTTGACGGCACCGGACTAGTGGATGACGCGCCGGGCTCATGCCGGCTCTGACAGCCCGCGGTGAGGGTCAAGATTCCGGAGAAGGCCATCAGGTAGAGCAGGCGACGACGGAACATTGTTCACACTCCGGCCGTCGGAATCGAGAAATGCGGCCAATACGACAAACGTCAGTGACGACATTGATCCTAATCGGATATGATCGGAAACTCAAGCCGATTCCGGAAATCGAGAGAACTGTTTCAAAGGGGGCGACGATCGATGGGCAAGGGTGATAGGCGTTCGAAGCGCGGCAAGATTTTCCGAGGGACTTATGGGAAGAAGCGTCCCAAGCCGCAAGAGGAACGAAAACGCGCGAAGGCCGCGGCGGAAAAGTCTCAGTAATTTGAAACTAAAACCGGACCGGTTGGAGCCCACTTGTTGGCCTGTCAAGATCGGTTTGCCGCGGGCCGGCGATCGCTGTGGCTCTCGGCAGCCCGGGTGAGTAAAATTGGCCTCGGCTTTGATTTTCAACCGGGATTGAAGTTGTCGCGATTCCGGCGTGTACATGTCTACTCCGAGCTATGATTGAAGGGAACTCGCTGGCGGAGCCAGCCGGTTCGGCGAGAGGAAGGAGTGCTTTCACGATGGCGAAGCTTCGGCTACTCAAGACGGGACATGGCGACCTCACACTGGCCGAATGGGATCAAAATGTCCCCGAAACGGTCGGAACGGCGGAAGCCGCGTTCGCCGAGCATTTCACCGCGGGCCGGCTTGCCTTTCGCCTCGACGGCCCTGGCCGCTCGACGCCCATTCGCCAGTTTGAAAAGTCAGCCCCGGAAATCTTGATCGTTCCTGCCATTCAGGGAGGCTCTGGCGGCTGACCGACCGCGAGCCAGCGCGATCGCACTCGCGCTTGTCGCTTTTGCAACGGCCGGGCCATCCACTGACCGTCGGCTTCTGAGCGGACGCTCGGGTGAGGCCTCGCGCCTCGGCCAGAATCAAGTTAAAAGGCTGGCCGGGGGCCAAGGTTCCCTACTGAGCGTCGCCATGATTCGCACCGGATACTTGCGCCTGGGAGATCGACGTCAACGATGTCCGGAGCCGGGACGACTCGCTGGCCCGTGAGGTGGTCTTCCTGGCTCGACCCAGCTACCGGGTCGTGCGGGTCAAGAGCACGGGCCACGCCGACGCGGCCGAGCGATTCGTGCGCGGCGAGGCGACCTATGATAACGTGCTGCGAACCTTGAATCGCGACGGGGGCGAAACCGACGTTCGCGTCCCCGATATCGGCCCGCGAATCTTCCGCTATACGGAGAGCGACCGGGCCAAGCTGCCTCGATACTGGATGGAAAAACTCCAGCGCGAGGTCGAGCGCCTTCGCCCAGGAGGTTGTGCGCACGGCGGCCTCGTTTCCGCAGCTCGTGATCTCGAGCCCGGCCTTACGTGCCGGGTATGCGCGCATGGTCTCGTGTGAAGTTTTCCGCGTGATCGAAGGCAAGAGCCAGCCGGCCCCGACCGAGGAGAACGAGCCGATGCGGCTCGACGCCTCGAACTACCAGCAAGGCGTGCCCGAGCTGGTCGCCGCCGAGCTCGTGCGCAACGTCGTCGAGCCCAAGGAGTTCCACGAGTTTTGCCAGTTCGATTGCCTGACCGTCTTGAACGGCGACAAGTACTACCGGATTCCACGCCGGCCCCACGGCCTGATCGAAGTCTGGGACGCCAAGACCCGCCGCGCCTTGACACGGCTTTGCGTCGTCTTTCAAGATCCGGGGATGCCGCCGTCCGATGAAGTGGTGATGAAATATCTCCTGGCCAAGCACCAGCCTGACCAGCTCTGGAAGGTTGGCGTTCGCTTCAGCCCGCCCACCGGGCGGTTCGAGGTGACCCCACCGCGGCGGTGGAGTCTTGATTGAGCTCGAAAGAACGAGATTGTATGCCCCGTTGCTGTGACAGCCTCTTTGAGAGAGGCGCACCGCGGCTCCTCTGAAAGGCTCAGCGTCGCAGGCGCGCTCGATCATGCCCGCGTTCGGCTCAAAAAGGCCGGCTCCATAAGAATGCTATGCCCCCTTTAGCTTTCAAATTTCTATTCTATATGTTAATATATGATAATTCGAAGATTTATATATTGAAAAACTGGAACACCCCTGGTATCCGCAAGCCAGCGAGGTCGAATTATGTTAGTATATCGCGTCCGAACTGCGCGCTCTGACGAGGCGAATCCCGTGGCCGTGAACGATGACGTTGAAAAAGTGGCGAAATTCCAGACCGCGCTCGATCAGTTGATCGGGCGGATTGCGGAGGATCGTTACGTCCTTGCCATCGTGCTCGTAGGGAGCCTGTCGACGGAAACCATCTGGAAGCGCGAGTCGCTCGAATTGTGGATCATCGAGGCGGACGGCGTGAGCCGGCGCCTGCCGAGCGACGGCAACGAGGAGCGTGTCTTCCGCATCCTCGTCGAGAACGGCATCAATATCCACACCGAAGTGATTCCTCGCAGCCGCTTCAAGAAAATGGTCGAAGGGGCGTCGCGGACCTCTTTTTCGTGTAATTTCTTCGCCGAGCGCCGGATTGTCTACAGCAGCGATCCGTCGATCGAGGGCTGGTTCAAGGAGGCGAACAGCGTCGCGATCAAGGACCAGGAGCGGGAGTTGCTGAGGTTCTCGACGTGGACTTTCCACGCCCATCGTCATGCCGTCAAGCGGTTGGAGATCAAGGGTGACCTCGACCTGGCCGCTCAGGAAATCCTGGGGGCCGCACACAGCGTGGCGTACACGGAAATCATCCGTCGAGGGCAGGTTTGGGAACAGGATGTGATCTACCGCGCCATGGAAGGAGATCCCGATCTGTTTCAGACGATCTATCTCGATGTGCTTGCCAAGCGCAAGAATCGCCGCGTTCTGTCGACGGCCCTCGACGCGATCGACGGGTATCTTGAAAAGCATTACGAGGTTCACTTAAGACCACTGCTCGGCTATCTCAAGAAGCAGAGCCGGGTGGTACCCCTGTCAGAAATCAGCGATCATTTCGCGTTCTCGCAGTTACACCCGTGGCATCTGGAATCGGCGTGCGAGTGGCTGGAGCGCAAAGGATTGCTGCAAAAACTCTCCGCTCCTTTCAAGTTGACGAAGCGCAGCCTCGAACGGGTCGAGGAGCCGGCTTACCTCCTCGACGTTTAGCCATGCGAACGACAATCCAAATTCGCGGCGCCCGCGAGAACAATCTCCAGAATATCGACCTGGAGATTCCGCGCGACAAGTTGATCATCTTCACGGGGATGAGCGGATCGGGCAAGTCGTCGCTGGCCTTCGACACCATTTACGCCGAAGGGCAGCGGCGTCTACTGGCGTCAATGTCCACGTTCGCGAAGAGGTTCGTGGGGCAACTGAAGAAGCCCGACGTCGACTTCGTCAACGGCCTGTCTCCCGTCGTGTCCATTGACCAGAAGACCGTCGGCTCCAATCCCCGCTCGACGGTCGGGACGATGACGGACGTTTCCGACTATCTGCGGATGCTGTTCGCCACGATGGGAACGCCGCACTGCCCGTCGTGCGGAGAGGCACTCGCGATCCGCACACCCCATCAGATGATGGAGCATCTGCTCTCCCTCCCCAAGGGGACGGAAGTCGAGGTGCGGGCGCCTGTCTACAAGATCTACGGCGAAGATTATGAGTATCTGTTCGAACAAATCCGCGTCAACGGCTACCGCCGTGCGCGGATCGATGGCAAATCGTGCGACCTCGGGGACCATATCGACCTTGATGAAGACCAGGCGCATACCGTCGAGGCCGTGATTGATACCTTTGTCGCCGATCCCGGCGTTGAGCAGCAGGTCGTGACCTCGCTGGAGCATGGGCTAAAACTGGGAGATGGTCTGCTCGGGTTTCATATCGTGAAGCCGAAGCAGCCAGGCGCCGCGAGCAAGAAATTTTACGAAGGTTTCGGCTGCGCCACTCATCGGCTTGTCGCCGGCGAGATGCACCAGGCCCAGTTTACGTTCAATGATCCGGCGGGCGCATGTCCCACTTGCGCGGGTATCGGCACGGCCATGCGGGTCCATCCGACTCTACTGGTGCCGGACCCACAACGATCATTGAACGAGGGAGCCTTCGTCACCGCCGCGATGAGTAACGGCCGCGATAGCTGGGGCGGCCGGATTCTCCACAGTCTCGCCACTCACTACAAATTCAGCCTGGATACGCCATTCAAGGATCTGGACGAAAAATATGTGCAAGTGCTACTTTACGGTACCAAGGGCGAACAGTTTGAAGTCGTTCTGCCTCCTGGAGCAAAACTAGGGCAGCAACACGTCGGCAAGAGAATGAAATACGCTGGCGTCGTCAATCACCTGGAGCATCACTATCGCCAGTATCGCAAACAGGGCACGTCGAACGCAGGCATGGACGATTACCTGAAGAAGGTGATGGTCGAATATGATTGCCCGGAATGTAAGGGAGCTCGCCTGAAACACGCACGCCGGCTTGTCACGATCGAGGGTCGCAGTCTCTTCGAATTCGGCCAGATGCACCTCGCCGAACTGCTGACATTCCTGAAATCGATAAAAGCAACCGACCGGCAGCGAGCGATCGCCGAGACGATCGTGCGGGAGGTCAGCACACGCCTGGAACTGTTGATCTCGATCGGGCTCGATTATCTCAGCCTGAATCGTCGCTCCGCGACTCTCTCAGGAGGCGAGTCGCAGCGGATTCGACTTTCGTCGCAAATCGGATCGGGCCTCATGGGGATGCTGTACGTGCTCGACGAGCCGAGCATCGGGCTGCATCCCAAAGACAACGTCAAGATGATCGAGACGTTGAAACGGCTCCGCGACCTGGGCAATACCGTGATCGTGGTCGAGCATGACGCCGACACCATCCTCGCCGCGGATTACGTCGTCGAGATCGGCCCCGGCCCGGGCGTTCACGGCGGCAAAGTCGTGACCCAAGGGCCTCTGAATCAGATCCTGCGGGATGACAACTCGCTCACCGGCAGCTATCTCAGCGGCAAGAAAACCATCGCCGTGCCGGACCGGCGGAGAACGTCTGTGGGCAAGTCGATCTTCGTGAAAGGCGCTCGCGAGAATAATCTCAAAAACATCTCCGTCGAGATTCCGCTCGAACAATTCGTCTGTATCACAGGCGCATCGGGGTCGGGCAAAAGCTCGTTAATCCATCAGATCGTCCGCAAACGTCTCCATGCGCTTCTCAACGACAGCCGCACCCTCGCTGGCGAGCACGACGAACTTACCGGCAGCGAACACATCAACGACGTGATCGATATCGACCAATCTCCTATCGGCCGATCGTCGCGTTCCAATCCCGCGACTTACCTCGGTTTCTACGACGCGATTCGTACGCTGTTTTCCGAAACCGACCAGGCCAGGGAACGGGGCTATACCGCCTCGACATTCAGCTTCAATGTCAAGGGTGGCCGCTGCGAGGAATGTACCGGCGAAGGAACGATCACGACCCAACTCTCGTTCATGCCCGACGTGGAAGTCGTGTGCCCGTCCTGCAAGGGAGCACGGTACAACCAGGACACGCTCGAGGTCCGGTACCAGGGCAAGAGCATCGCTGAGGTCCTCGATCTTTCGGCCGAGGAAGGCGAGGAATTCTTCGCGGGTCAACCGACGGTCGTCCGCAAGATAAGCGTATTGAACGAGCTTGGGCTCGGATACCTCAAGCTTGGCCACCCTTCGACGATCCTCTCCGGTGGCGAAGCCCAGCGCGTCAAGCTCGCGGGAGAACTGGGAAAGCTCAAACGCGGAAAACACAACTTGTACATCCTCGACGAGCCGACGACCGGCCTCCACTTCGCCGACATCGATCGGCTCTTGCAGAGCGTCAACCGTCTGGTCGACAACGGGCATTCGGTCGTCGTGATCGAGCACAACCTGGACGTGATCAAGACGGCCGATTACGTCATCGACCTCGGCCCGGAAGGAGGACACAAAGGGGGCCAGCTCATCGTCTGTGGCACTCCCGAAGAAGTCGCGGCGTGCAAAGCATCGAGTACCGGGAGGTTTTTGGCAGAGCAATTGGGCAAACAATACCGAACCGCCCCCCGATCCGTCCAGTCGCCACGTTAGTCCCCCCGGTCGTTTCGCCGATCGCCATTTTCGGGGAGAAAGTGGAAAAGGGGACGTCTTGAGTGAAAAAGGGGACGGGAGTCTTTCTTGGGACGGGGAAGGTGGTTTTCTTGGACGACCCCGAAGACGCAGCGTGGATTCAAGGCCCAGACGCTGAACGATCCGTTCGCACCATATCTCGTTGCCGAAGGGCTGTCCGCGCTGCACGCTGCGGCGAATTGCTTGCAGTTCCTTGCTGCCTTGAGCTCGGTTGACTCGAGAAGTCCAGTCCTTGGGTCGAGCAATCGGCCAGGCGCACAAGATGCTGCCGGTGTTGTCATCTTTCTTCGTGTCCGTGTAGCGACCGAGGCTCGACCACCGCCAGTCTTGCGCCCGTTTGACCAGATTCGCCCGCAAGGGTTCCGCTACGTCGCGTAGCACCGCACAAAAATGCTCGTCGGTTTCGACCGGGAATGACTTGAAACGTCCCTGGTAGATGTGCCCGAACCTAGACGTGCCGAAATGGGCATGCAACCGCTGCGCGTGGGTCACTATCCGCCATCGAAGGAATTCCGAGACCTCGCGATCCTGGCCGTCCCGAGGCCATACGACCATGTGCCAGTGATCGGGCATCACGCAGTACCCGAGGATGCGCAACGGCACGCGATTGACCAGGATCGACGCCGAGACATCCGCCTCAAACGCAAGAAGGTCGGTTTCAGTGTCTCCGGACGCGACAGTCCCTGCTTACCTGTGACCCCGATTGTACGTCAACCAATTCTCCACATGGAGATCCGGCAACGCTTCGAAGTCTCGGTCGTCTGTCAGCAGGGTTGCGTTCAGCGACCGACTCAAGGCGGCAAGGATCATGTCCACCTGGGACAGCACACGTCCGCGCGATCGTAACTCATGGTAAACCTGCACTTAGACCAAGGCCATCGGCGGTTCGAGGGGCCAGATGCGGATTTGCCGGAGGAGCATCGCCAGGATGCGCCGATCTTGCTATCGACGTTGAGTGCGCTCCAGCCCTGTCTCCAGTTCGCAGAGTACGGGAACACAGGTTCCCATGCGATCGCCCGCCCGACGCAACTGGAGTATGCGCTCCCGGACGCCCGCCTCATCGTCGATGGCGGCGCTGAGGTGATTGGTGTCGAAGAGGTAGCGGCGCATCAGGGCGCTTCCATCTCGCGACGAACGAGTTCCTTGGCTTGAACGTCGGCCTCGGCCAACAGGGCCCGAATTTCTTCTCGCTCGCCGGGTTCATATTGGGCCGGGCCCAGGCGATTGAGTTCTCGATACCACTCGTCGAGATCATCGGAAATGCCCGGCTCCGCATCTTCAACCATGACCACGCGACCCTCGGCCCATTCGATTGGTAAGGGATCAAGCGGGCGGATGAGCCCGTTTTGAATGACGGCGCGAATCATTGAGGACGCGTCCTAATTTTTGCCTCTCGTCTCCCACGCCCACACCATGGTTATCCTATTCGGATTGTGCCTTGCAGGTCCAGTTCCGACAACGCAGACCACCGCATAGTTCGACTAAGGATCCTCCCTTGTTCATCCAACACCTTGATCTGGCTCCGTTCGGCTGGTCGTGGGCAAGAATCGCTCGGCAAGCGGCGATTGTGGGGCGGATACCTCCAATCTTATCCAGAATCTAATCATCGACGTTGCCATGATCCTCAGGGCTTCTTGGCGCCGGCCGCCTCTTTACTTACAGGTGGGCTTGAAGGAGCTGCGACCCTGGCAGGTGCTCCCTTGGTCGCGGCTGGCCCCGAGGAAGCAGCCGGCTTGGCCGCGACCGGCGAAACCGGCTCGGCGAGAAGGACACGAACGGCGTCGTCGATCAGTTCGGCGGTTTGTGCATCGCTTTCGGTGATGATGAGCCGGGTGTTGCCAGCGCGGTCGACGATCACCGTCGTGGGAAAGCCCTTGAAGCCCGGGACGAGCTGCACGGCCTTCTCGTCGCCGAGCAAGCACGGGTAAGGAATGGCCGATTGCTTGACAAACTTCGTCACCATATCGCGCGATTCAGTTTCATTCTTGGCGTCGCGCTCGTAACTGAGCCCGACGATCTCCAGGCCGTGCGGATGCTGTCTTTTGTAAAGTCCCATGAGGAAGGGGATCGCTTCGCGGCATGGTCCGCACCAGGTTCCCCAGAAGTCGACGAGAACCACCTGGCCCTTGAAATCGCCGAGCGAGACTTTCTTACCTTGCAGGTCTGAGACCGAGAAGTCGAAGCGAGGCGAGAGGGGAGCGCCGAGACGTCCCTTGGTGCGTTCGCGCGCAATGGCCAGCCTCTGATCGTCGTCGGCCTTGTTGGCGGCTTTGTATTGAGGCGTCTTGCCAGCGCCGCCAGCGACTCGTCGAGCCTCGGCCTTGGCGAAGCCATCACGCCCGGAATCATTCACCTCCTTGAGGGCCGCGAGCGCCTTGTCGATTTGACCTTGCTCGGCGAGGATTTTGAACTTGGTATACAGGACGCGACTGAGCAAGTCTTTCTCGTGAGCCTTGAGCGTATCATAGGCCCTCGTGAGTGCGCGAACGGCCGTCTCGGCTTCGGCAACGGCGGCGAGCTTGTCATTGGGGGCCGTGGCGCGCTGCGCCGCGTCCATGCCGATCACGGCCCTTCCGAAGAGGGCTTCGCGATGGATCGGCTCGACCCTCAAGATCTTGTCGAGCATCTGCGACGCCTCGACTGTGTCGCCTTTTTGGGCCGTCCGCAGGGCCACGCGAAGCTGGCGCTCGACCTCGTTTGTGCCGAACCGCGCATCGATCAAGCCGGGTGCGGCCCCGGCTGTCTCCGGGGCTTCGCGCGTCTCGGGCAATTTCGCCAGCGGCGGTACGCCGCTTTTCTCGGGCAATTTTGCTGGACTCGATGATGAGGCCGCCGATGATGGGGGAGCCGATGACGTCGCTTTGGGATTGGCGGGTCCAGGATAAAACGGCAAGGCGCCGGATCGGCGACGAGACGTTCCTCCTGGGAACAGCCGACAACCGCGCCAAGAAATCCGCAGCCGAGAACCAACACGCCCACAGGATGCGGCAAGCAACGACCGAGACGCATGAATCACTCCTGTCGCGGCGAGCCAGGGGGGCACGCCCCGTATCCGCGTGAGTACGTCAAGACGAACCGGCGGACCGATGTTAGAAAAAAATAAAAGGCATTGTCGTGATGTTCCAATTGAACATGTTCGACGCGCGGTGGAAAGATATCCTTGGCTTGTTCGCTGCCGGGCGACCCTCTATAGTTTGCTATGGCCCGAGCGTGATTCACCACTGGTTCAGGGTGCACATTGATAGAGAGCGATCACGAGCCGCTGGCGATCGACAGCACTGGCCGCGCGAGCGCCGAGCATGCCGCGAAGCCGAGCTTGACCTCGACCCGGGCGACCGGCCAGAGCGAGTCGCTCACACGCGTGGTGGTTCTCGGCTCGACGGGCTCGATCGGCCGCAGCACCATGAGCGTGATCGAGCACGACGGTGGAGCACGCTTCAAGGCGTGGGGTCTGAGTGCCCATGCGCGCTGGAAAGAGATGGTCGAGCAGGCGATCGCCCATCGCCCGCGGTTTGTGGCCCTTGCCGACCCTGAGCTTGCCCCTCTGGTCGAGCGGCGAGCTCAAGGGGACAGGTGTCGAGGTTTTGTCGGGCCTGGACGGCCTGATCCGGATGGTTCAAGACGTCGAAACCGACCGTGTCTTGAGTGCAATCGTGGGGGCCGTCGGCCTGAGCGGCACCTGGGCGGCACTCGAGGCCGGCAAGGTCGTGGCGCTGGCCAATAAAGAGACGCTGGTGGTCGCCGGGCCCCTCGTGATGGATCTCGCCCGCGCGCGGGGAACTCAAATTCTGCCGGTTGATAGCGAGCACTCGGCCATTTTTCAGGCGCTCAAAGCGGGTGCGCGGCGTGATGTGAAGCGCGTGATTCTCACTTCATCGGGGGGGCCATTTCGTGGTCGCTGCCGCAAGGATTTGACGGCCGTCACCCCGGCAGACGCTCTCAGGCATCCGACCTGGCAAATGGGGCCGAAGATCTCGATCGATTCGGCGACCTTGATGAACAAGGCGCTCGAGGTGATCGAAGCACGCTGGCTCTTCGATCTCGAGCCCGAGCAAGTGGAGGTTGTGATCCATCCGGAGAGCGTGGTACATTCGATGGTGGAGTTTGTCGATGGTAGCGTCATCGCGCAGCTTTCTCCTCCCGACATGCGTTTGCCGATCCAGTACGCCCTGACGTATCCGGATCGCGTACCCTCGCCGGGAGAGCGGCTCGACCTGGATCAAGCATTTTCGTTGCACTTCGAGCCGCCGGACCGGGAGACATTTCCCTGTCTGGACCTGGGATTCGAGGTGATGGCAGGGAGGCACGCCGGGGCGGCCTCAATGCCGCCAACGAGGCCGCGGTCGCGCGTTTCTTGAAGGGCGAGATTCATTTTCTCGATATCTCTCGAGCCTGTCGCGCCGCCCTCGATCATCATTCTTTTGATCCTCGGCCCACGCTCGACACGCTCTGGAAAGTCGATGCGGGGGCACGACGGGAGGTCGATCGTTGGAAAGCCTGAATATGGTCCTCACCATCGCCAAGGTCGCGCTGGGCTTGGGCTTTGTCATCTTCATTCATGAACTGGGCCATTTCCTCCTCGCCAAATGGAACGGCGTCAAGGTCGAGAAGTTCTCGATCGGTTTTGGCCCGACGCTCTTTGGCTGGCGGCGTGGCGAGACCGAATATGTCCTGGCGGCACTCCCCCTTGGCGGTTTCGTCAAGATGCTCGGCGAAAGTCCCGACGAGCCCGAGAGTAAATCGACCGATCCCCGGGCCTATCCCAACAAGTCAGTCAGTGCGCGGATGGCGATCATCTCGGCCGGGGTGATCATGAACCTGTTTCTGGCACTGGCTTGCTTCACGTACAAATACACGACCGAGCGTGAGGAATTGACGGCCATTCTGGGGGCCGTCGGTGCCGGATCGGTCGCGTACGACGCGGGCCTTCGCGCCGGTGACCAGATCGTCGCGATCGACAACCAGCCGGTTGATGGTTTCGTCGATGTGAAGAAGCGCATCCTCCTGAGCGCCAAGGGCCAGGTGCTCCGTTTCCAGGTGAAGCGTCCGGGGACCGACGGGTTGATCGAGCTGGAATTGCAACCGCGCCGAGAAGCGTCGGCCGATGCCCCCACGATCGGGATCGCCCCGGGCGAGAGCCTCGAAATCGCCACCTTTGAAATGCCGCCGGGAACCCCGGATTCGAAAGAACCAGGCTACGACGGGCCCAACCTCAAGGAACGACAGTCGAAGGTGGATGTGCTGACCGCGGCCGCGGCCGCCGGCGAGGAGTCGAAGCCGCTGAGTCATTATCTCGAGTACGACCGGCTGCTGGCTCGATCGATCGACAAGCCAATCAAGCACCTGATCGAACGGCGCTCCCTGACATCCTCGGGCGACCCGGGCGCCGTGATCGAAAAATTCGAGATGACCCTTGCTCCGAATTATTTCGTCGATTTTGGCTGCACGATGCAGATCGAACCCGTCAGCGGTGTGCGCAAGGACTCGCCCGCCGAGGCCGCCGGTCTTCGCAAGGGGGATCGCATCGTCAAGGTCAACGGCAGTGCCGATTTCGACCCCATTCGGCTTCCCGAAATCTGCTACGCCAGTGCTTCGAAGCCCATGACGTTTGAAGTCGAGCGTGTCGCCGTCGATGGGA
The DNA here is from genome assembly GCA_963818265.1 of uncultured Planctomycetota bacterium. Classification (GTDB taxonomy): domain Bacteria; phylum Planctomycetota; class Planctomycetia; order Isosphaerales; family Isosphaeraceae; genus CAWFRS01. The sequence goes on from CAWFRS010000010.1 coordinate 72,913, forward strand.
AAAAGCAGGCGAAGACCCTGACTCTGACGCCCGACGACAGCCTCCCCAAGACCAGCCCCGTCATGCGGGGAGAGCCGATCGACGTCGTTGGTGCCGGCTTCTGCTGCACGGTCCGGCCCCATGTCGTTGCGATGCGCCCCGACTCGCCCGCGGCGAAAGCCGGCCTCAAGGTGGGCGATGTCGTCAGCGCCGTGGTGCTGCCGCCGCGCAAGCCAACGGGCCTGTTGTCGCGAATTCGCGCCTGGCTCGGGTGGGACCGCGCCGACCGGACGGTCGACCTGAAGACCGAATCGCCCGGCTGGTTTACCTTGCTCATGAGCCTGCAGAGTCAGCCCATCAAGGAAGTCGAGCTGATTGTCAACAACTCGTCCCTGCCGATCAAGATGGCACCTGAGATCGACAAGACCTGGCCAAATCGTTTTCGCGGCCTGGAATTTCTGCCCGTGCTTCACAAGCTGCCCGGTGAGAACCTGGCGACGGCCGTGCGGCACGGCTACGACGAAACGATCGAAAATATTTTCATGGTCTATTCAATCTTCCGCAGCCTGGCCGAAATGCGGTTGAGCCCCAAGAACCTGGGGGGGCCGATCATGATCGCCCAGGTGGCCTACTCGGCCGCCGGCTCGAGCCTGAGCGACCTTATTTACTTCCTGGGCATGCTCAGCATCAACCTATCGGTCCTCAACTTCATGCCGATTCCGCCGCTCGACGGCGGCCAGATGGTGTTCTTGATCGCCGAGAAGGTGCGCGGGCGGCCGTTGCCCGAATCGGCCCTGATCGCGGGGACCTATCTGGGCTTGATCCTGGTCCTGTCGTTGATGGTCTTCGTCACGTATCAAGATGTTTTCCGGCTCTTCACGGGATGATCGTGGCTGCGTGAGGTGATCAACTTGGCGATGGATATCCTTCAAGGTCGACTGGCACTGGGCGACGGCACCGCCACGCTTGGAGCCAGTGGAATACGGTGGACGACGTCGTCGGCCGGCTTGCGACCGGCGATTCTCCCGCCAGGCTGGTGACGTCGCAAAAGCTCACCCCGGCCGATCTGGTTGCGGCGGTGGCGCATGCCGCGCTTGGTGATGGCCAATCGCTGGGCCCGCCTCTGGTGCAGTCCAAACCGCGTGTTCCGGCGCTTCTCTCTTCGCTGAACGAAACCGCCTGGGCGCTGTTTTTCCCCGTACAGCGCACCCCTTGCGGCTCTGCCTGGCCGCCGGACTCCTGCAGATCCACGATTTCTGGGACGCCAGCCACAACGCCGCCCAGCAGGCCGACGACCTGGGCGAAAGTGAATTTTCAGCTTACTGGCACGGCATCGCCCATCGCCGCGAGCCCGATGCGGGCAATGCCGGCTACTGGTTTCGCCGGGTCGGCAAACATGCGACATTCAAAGGGCTCGCCGAGCGTAGCGCGTTTATTGCTCGATCAGCACGGCGAGTCGCAGCTTGCGCAGCGTCTCATTCCAGGCGGCACGTGGAATCCCACGGTCATGATCGAGTTGTGTACCCGGGCGCCGTCGGGCACGCCCAGCGAAGCGATCGCGCGGCGGCTTCAGCGCCTCGAAATGTGGCTGCTTCTCGAGGCGACGTACGCGGCGGTTGCTCGATTGAACCTTACGTGACGAAGCGTTTCCGGTCTCGCAACGGCGGGCGACAACTCAACATGTTGATTGCCCGGAGACCCTGTAGTGGGCTCATGCTGGCGATGTTAGAATCCACGTCCTGGAGGCCGTTGGAATGGGCCGATCGTGCCCGGCATCGTCAAGAGGAGATTCGCCATGGCCAGCGCGATTCACGACCGGAACACGCTGCCTCCTGCCCACCTGGATTCTGACGCAGCCAAGTTCTACGAAGTCATTGACGGCGAGGTCGTGAAAAATCAGCGGATATGGGTGCGAGAATCCAGCCTGATTTCCGCTCTGCTAGACCTGCTGGGTCCGTTTGTCCGCGCAGCCGAATGGGCCGCATTGTCACGACGACTCTTTCCAGTTTGATCGCACTGGCACGCTGAGGCTACGTCCCGACCTCGCCTTCGTTTCCGCGAGCCGGTGGCCTTTGAGGCGAGCAGTACCCGCCACCGAAGCCTGGGACGTTGTCCCCGATGTGGCCATCGAGGTCATCGGCAACTCGGAACTCGCCGAAGCCGTCGTCTGGAAGGTCGGGGCGTATTTTCAGGCCGGCGTGGGCCAGGTCTGGGTGATTTTTCCGAGCATGATGAAGATCTATGTATACGACTCGGCGACCCAGGTTGGCATGCTTCAGCCTGGTGACGAACTTGACGGCAAGAAGGTTATACCTGGGTTTCGCATTCCTTTGTCGATGATTTTTGAGTCAGAGGAAGCCAAAGATACGAAAGCTTCTGACTCCGCCATGACCTCGAACATCTCCTCCCCCGATGCAAACGTCTTTCACAGCGAATGTGGAGTCTTGCGATCATGAGCTCTGATCACGCCGGCGGATCGATCACCAGCGTCCTTCACGAGACGCGGCTCTTTCCGCCCCCCGCGGAATTTGCCTCCAGGGCTCATATCGGCAGCCTCGCCCAGTACGAAACGCTCTGGAACCAGGCCAAGGATGACCCCGAAGGCTTCTGGAACGAGCAGGCCAGGATCCTGAGCTGGGACCAAGCCCTGGGACAACGTGCTCGACTGGCAGCCGCCGTTTGCGAAATGGTTTGTCGGTGGCCAGCTCAATGCCTCGTATAACTGTGTCGACCGCCACTGCGATGGGCCCAACAAGAACAAGGCGGCCATCATCTGGGAAGGCGAGCCCGGCGATCGCCGCGTTTTGCGCTACCAAGACCTCCAGCGCGAGGTTTCTAAATTTGCCAATGTCCTCAAAGGACTGGGTGTTAAAAAAGGCGACGTCGTCGCCGTTTATATGCCGCTGGTTCCCGAGCTGGTGATCGCGCTGCTGGCCTGTGCGCCGGATCGGGGCGCCGCATACGGTGATCTTCGGCGGCTTCAGCGCCGAGTCGTTGTCGGGACGGATTCAGGACTGCAAGGCCAAGGTGCTGCTCACCGCCGATGGCGGCTATCGCCGCGGCAAGCTCGTTCCACTCAAGGAAAACGCCGACGCCGCCGCCGATCTGTGCCCGACGCTCAAGCACATGGTCGTCTACCGCCGCACCGGTACTCACGTCAACTGGTCGCCGGGCCGCGATCACTGGTGGCACGAGCTCGAGGCCAATGCCTCGTCGAACTGTCCCCCCGAGCCGCTCGATAGCGAGCATCCGCTTTATATCCTGTACACGTCGGGATCGACCGGAAAACCCAAGGGGATCTTGCACACCACCGGCGGCTATTTACTGGGAGCCGCGCTGACCTCGAAATGGGTCTTCGACCTCAAGGACGACGACACGTACTGGTGCACGGCCGACGTCGGCTGGGTGACCGGCCACTCCTACCTGGTTTATGGCCCGCTGGCCAACGGAGCGACCTGCGTCATGTACGAGGGCGCACCCAACTGGCCCGACGAGGGCCGGTTCTGGAAGATCATCGAGGATTATCGGGTCACAATCCTTTACACGGCCCCGACGGCCATTCGCGCCTTCATGAAATGGGGCGAGCAGTTCCCCCGCCGCCACGATCTTTCGAGCCTGCGGCTGCTGGGCTCGGTCGGTGAACCGATCAACCCCGAAGCATGGATGTGGTATCACAAGGTGATCGGCGGTGAACGCTGCCCGATCGTCGATACCTGGTGGCAGACTGAAACCGGGCGCGATCATGATCTCGCCGCTCCCGGGAGCGACTCCCACCACACCCGGATCGGCGACGAGACCCCTCCCGGGTATCGTTCCCGAGATCGTCACCAAGGACGGCAAGCCTTGCCCGCCCAATCACGGCGGCTTCCTCGTCATCACGAAGCCCTGGCCGTCGATGCTGCGGACGCTCTATGGCGACGACGAGCGCTACAAGACCCAGTACTGGAGCGATATCCCCGGCTGCTATTTCACCGGCGACGGCGCCCGGCGCGACGACAACGGCAACTACTGGATCATGGGCCGCGTCGACGATGTCTTGAACGTCGCCGGCCACCGGCTTTCGACCATGGAAGTCGAGAGCGCCCTGGTCAGTCATCCGACCGTGGCCGAGGCGGCCGTTGTCGGCAAGCCCGACGAACTCAAGGGCCAGGCGATCGCGGCCTTCGTGACCCTCGAATCGGGCCATGAGCCCAGCGAGTCGCTCCGCCAGCAGTTGCGCGCCCACGTCACCAAGGAAATTGGTGCTCTCGCGCGACCGGACGAGATCCGATTCACCGATGCCCTGCCCAAGACCCGCAGCGGCAAGATCATGCGGCGGTTGCTCCGCGATATTGCCGCCGGGGTCGAAAGCACCGGTGATACGACGACCCTCGAAGACCTGGCCGTACTGGCCAAGCTTCAGCAAAAAGATGACGAGGAGTGAGGCAGCGCAGACGTTTCAGAGGGTCGTCGTGAACAACGGAACGCTCGTGCCGTTGGCGGCGGGCAGATCGGGTGCGGTGAGCGACAGACCCAGCTTTTTCTGGAACTTGCCCAACGCCAGGCGCACGGACTTGCCATCCGATCCCGCTACAGCCGAGGTGACCTGAACGTTGATCGTCTTGTTTGGATGCTTCTTGCCATGACCCTTCTTGACCTGGGTCACCTCGTATAATGAGGTCATCGCAACGGCCTGGATGTTGAGCGGTGCGGTGAAGTTGAGCTGATAATAGGTGACTTTCTTGCCGTGACGGTGTTTGCCGGATCCCAGGGCGACAATCACTCGTGATTCGCCCACGAACAGCGGGGCCGGAGGGGCGGCAGACACGTCGCCGAGTCTCACCAAGGCCATGTTGGCGAGTGTATCGCCAGTGATAGAACCCGACGTCGATGCACTGGTGGGAAGTTTCGTGCCGCTGAAATCAAGGTTTCCCGTATAAAGCCCCGCCATGGCGACCTGACCCGATGGGTTTGTCGCAAGGGCGTTATTCGTCCCCAATGAAATGGAAAGCAAAACAAGTTGGGCGCCGCCGCCGGCAGCCAGTATGTCGGTAGGCGTTCCACCGGTGTCGAGTTTTAATACCGTGACTCCCGACTGTCCCGCGTCTCGGTTCGTCGCGGGGGCGATCGGAGTCGGCTGCCCGGTTTGATTATAAGTCGCACTTCCAGCCAGATTGGCGGCGAGATAAAGATGGTTCGATCCATCGATCGCCAGGCCGATGGCGAAGTCCGATCCGCTCGAACCGATTCGTTCCGCCCAGGTCAGATTGAGCGATGGGTCGACCTTGACAATGAACATGTTGTCGGCGCCGGCGCTGACCAGCGTCGCGGTTTTGAGCCCGGTAGTGTGGAAAACGTCGGTCCCGAAGAATGATCCCGTGACATAGGCATTTCCCTCGGAATCAACCGCAATTCCCGCAAAGCTAAAATTGGAATCCCCGTTGAAAGAATAGGGTCCTATCCGTTGGCCGGGGTCGTTGATATTCAATTTCGCCACGAAGGGAATTTCACCGAAGAGGCCACTGCCAATACCCCCCGCGACGAAAATGTCGCCATTGGCCGCGACGGCGACGCTCGATCTACCCCCTCCGTTGGAAAAGCCCAAACGATCGGGAGGGGCGACGAACCCGAAACTGCTCGTGAGAGTCAACACGAAAGTGTCTCGCGACGGGCTGTCGTCGCTCCCGTAGGCAGGTGAGCTAACACCGCCGGCGGGCCCAACGCCCGGGTAAATGTCGACGGTCTCGCCATCCCCCGATCCGAAATACGAGCCCGTGATCACCACGTGCTGGCCGGTTGAATCGACTGCGATCCCTGTTGGAATTACCTCGTTACTGAGCGCGTAGCTGCCGCCGGGCGTTCCTCCGACGATGCCTCCGAGCTGCAGGACCTGCCCGGAGTCGATTGTTCCACTCGGCGTGAACTTGGCCACAAAGCCGGCGCTCAACCCCGGGTTCAGTACGACCGACGAACCCACCCCGCTAAAACCGAGCTGTCCATCGAGCATACCAACGGCGTAAACGGAACCGGAATTTGGGTCGACGGCCAGGGCGGTTACCACCGGAGTTTGCTGATCCGAACTCCACGTCGCGTTCATCTGCCTTGCCCAGACAAAGGCCCCGGAGGACGTATACTTGGCGAGGAACACGCCGTCTGCAGTGTCACCTGTGCCGGTTGTCAGTTTGCCCGCGGCCGAACCGTTCGGATCAAAGTTTTGGCTTCCTGCGAAGATGCCGGCAATATACGAGTTCCCGTCGGGACTGACTGCGACTGCTTCAGGGAAGATCCCGCCTCCCGACAGGGCGAACGCCGACTGAAAGTCGAACGTCATGAGCGTGCGGTCTTCGAGTACTTCGCCAAACAGCCGCCGCCGTCGGATGGGCTTTTTTTTCTGCGCCGTGGTGAGCCGATTCTGCTTTGCCCGCCGTACAAAGTTGGCAAGTCGAGTTGGCGACGCAATCTTCATCTGGATCTCCTGATCAGTGTCTTTTCACAGCGCGGTGGCAATTGTCGTGATCGAGAATGGCATTTATCAGGTCATTGAGCGTTCGATCGGACAACCACCGCGCGCCGGGCCAATCGTAAGATTCGGTGCTGCAGGGGGCATTTCGCCGATTCTTCGCTGCTTGACGTCATCGTCGCTGGCTTTTGCGACAGATCAAATCGTCAATTCGAGGTCGGCGCACGAGGCCCTACCTCTTACTTCCGCCGGGCACGAAAAAGTCACCGTGCGGGGCAAATTTTTTTGCACGCGGTCAGCGCGTAGAGAGGCGTTGCCCAGAGATGTTGAAAGAGAATGACAGAATGGGCGCCAAGATTGGCTGGTGCCGGTTCAGAAATCAGCGCGGGACCGCGCTCGCGCGGCACGATCACGCCGTTTGCCAAACGTTTCCTATCAGGACTACAGCGGCTTTCGATCGCATCGCACACGGTCAGGGCCCGTCGTCGCTTCGAGACTTGAAGCGGACCGAATCCTTGTTCCCGCGCAGCGACTTGCCCCAACTCTCGGAGCGCTCGACACTCGTTCCCACGGTCCTCCTTGGGAATGCCGTCCGGGACGCTCTGAGTCCTCTTCTCCCGCTCGAAGTGCGCGGCGGCCGGACGACGCGGAACGTCCTTGACGGCATTTCCGCGCAGAGCGTGGAACGAGGGATTTTGTTCGCGACACGCGGGAAAACCGCTGTAAAGTGGCGGAGAATCGTGTGAGGGCGAAGCCTCTGCTCTTCTCGCGATCGCAGAACATTTGTCACGTAATGGCAACGCCGTTGAGCACATAGTTCGATGGGCCAGCCGCTGGATGTCCCGGCGAGGCGTTGAACCCGATCGTCAAACTCTGGCCCGGCAGAATCGTCGTATCATAGCCGACGTTTTGCAGGACATACTGGTTGCCGACGTGGCTGGCGATGGTGGCGTTCCAGATATCGCTGATCGTGCCGGCGAAAGTAAACGACAGCGTCCAGCCGATGATGGACGTTGATCCTGTGTTGGCAACGGTGATATTGCCGGTGAACCCCGATCCCCAGTCATTCACGTCGGCGAAGGTGGCCGTGGCCTCGATCGGGCCGATTGGCGGCACGTAGCCAGGAATCGATGCGCCGTTGAGGACGTAGTTTGTCGGCGCCGCCGGAATTCCTGAAGAACTGCCGTTGAATCCGATCGTCACGCTTTGACCGGGCGCGATCGTGCTATTGTATCCAGCATTGTTCAGCACGTATTGCGTGCCGGTGTGGCTGGAGATCGTCGCGTTCCAGATTGACGTGATCGTCGATGCGAAGTTGAGCTGAAGGATCCAGTTGGTGATGGGCGTGGTGCCGCTGTTCGTGAGCGTGATGTTCGCCGTGAATCCTCCCTGCCACACGTCAACCAGGGAAAACGTGGCCGAAGCCTTGAGCGCGACCGGCGGCGATACCGTGACGGCCGCCGTGGCGCTCAACGACCCGCTCGCAACCTGGATGGTCGCCGAGCCCGCGGCCATCGGCGCTGTGTACAGCCCGGTCGTCGCGCCGATCGTACCGACGCCGCTTTTCACGGACCAGGCGAGTGTCGGCTGCGTGGTCAGAGAGTAGCCAAACTGGTCGACGGCCGTCGCCGTGAACGCTTGCTGGCCCCCTGCGGCAACCGTCGCCGAGCCCGGCGAGATTTTGAGTGCCGTAATGGTCTGATTGACGACCACGGTCACGCTGCTCGTCGCCGCGTAGCCACTGGGATCGGTCACGGTGACCTGTAAGGAGTATGATCCGGCCCTGGCGAAGGTCGCGGTCACAGCTTGCGCGGCATTGGTGCCGTTCGCGCTAAAGGTCACGGCGGCGGGGGGCGTTCCGACGGCCGCCCAGGTATACTTCAAGCTCGACGCTCCGGCAGGATCGGTCGCCGAGACCGACAGCGCGGTCGTCTTGCCCGTCAAGGGACTCGGTGACGCCGCGGCAACATGGGTGATCGTCGGACCCGATGAAGTGCCCGTCGCCTTATTGAGCACCAGAACAGTCATGGAATAAGCCGGGAAAGCGTCGTTGAACGACGAGCCGCTGACGGACAGGTTCGTCGTGAAATTCGCGAGTGCCGATGCGCCTGTGCTCGATTGGCTTTGCGCCGTATCTTGAGTTTCGCCGTACTGCCAGACGTTGGCTTGAGGACCCGGAACGAAATTGGCGAACTGAAATTGCCCCGTGATGCTGCTCGTGGCGCTCTTGTTGACCACGAGCAAATCAACCTGGCCATTCGCCTCGAGCACGGCATAGGTCGTCAGGTTCGGATCGCTGCTGGTCGCCTGAACGACGTTTCCCCCGGCCTGGATGATCTTCGACGCGAGCTGCTCCGCGAAATAAGTCGGGTACGGCACATAACTGCCCGATGCCGGCGCCGTGCCGCCGGGACTGCCGATCAAGCCGTAATCACCGTCTTGCCGCCAGCCATAAAGGGTGGATGATGCGTTGCCCCCGGACTGGTATGAATTACGCAGGTCCCAGACGTCGGCTCCGTTATATGGCGTTTCCAGAAGCGCACCGAGCGAGTCGGCCAGCCAGAGGCCGTTTACCAGGCTGGTCGTCTGCTTGCCCGGATCGGAATACACCGAGTTGAATTCGGTAGCCAGAAGCTGGACGTTCTTGCCGGCGGTCCCCAGGTATTGAGTGAGCAGACTTTCATAATTAGATGCCCGCGCCGCCCAGTTGTAAGGATCGCTCGGGTCCGACGGATCGGTATTGGTTCCCGTCGTGGTGTTCAAGAGCAGGTTGGAATCGCTCTCGCTGCCGGGCGCCTGCACGTAGTTGTGATCGCTGAGAAAGCCCGGCGTGAACCCCTGCGCAACGGATTGTTGCAGAATGGCGGCCGTCCAGCTATTGAAATCAGACCCGGGACTGCCCACGTCGAGCCCGATCGAGATCGTCGGCGAGATCGCCGCCGCGTAGGTGGCGAATTGCTTGGCAAATGAGATATAGGTCGCCGGATCGTGTTGCGCCGAATGATGGTCAATCTCCCAGCCGCCGTATTCCTCGTTGCCGACCTCCCAGTACTGGATGTTGAACGGGGCTGGATGATTCAGCCGCAAGAAGTTCAGTCCGTCGTCGGTGGCGAGCGGGGCCGAGGCGCGCAGGCCGGCCCAGTAGCCGGCGGTCTGCCAGTTGACGGTCTGCCACGAGCTGGTCGAATCGTTCCATTCCTGGCCGTTGCCAATGGCCTTGGTATTGCCGACCGGCGCGTTCAAATACGCGAGAAACGCCGCGGCCTCCTGGGGGCTTCCCGAGCCGTAGTCGAGCGTCGCCATTCCCGTGCCATTCACCGACGCAATGAAGCTGGCCATGCTGCCGTCGGTCCCCTCGCCGTTGTAAGTCGGCGGCGCATTGAAATGAAAATCGTCGGAGCTCGACCCGCCAGGAAATCGAAACATGGTCAGGCCGGCCGCGTTCACCATCTGTTGCGTCTGGCTGGTGTTCAAGACAGAGTCATACCAGGCTACGTTGACGCCCAAGAGCTGCGTGTTGACCGAGCGAACGACCTGCGCGGGATTCACACTGACATTGGCCAGCAAAACGCGATCTTCCAGGCCGTCGGCCGCGGGACGATAACCGCGAATTCGCCGGCGCAATTCGCCGGTGCCGGATGGATTCGCACGAAAGAATCGGCCGCCGTTACGGTTGAATGACAAACCCATGTTGAAATCCTTCCTGGTTAATGTCGACGAGCGATCGCGACGTCGCGCAATACTGCGGAAGCGCACCGTCAGCGCGGTTGCCATCGGCAGGTTCTCGAACCAGCTCACGTGAATTCAAACGACCCAGAGGCCACGTAGCACTTCACGATCCGCGCCGGTGGCAACCGCACGCCTTCCATCGCGAAGCCGGCCTGGCCACGCGCCCGGCGCGTGACGCTTTCAAGATTCAAAATATTCCAGCGACGATATCGAGTGGCATAACACGCAAACTTCGGCGACGACTCGACGGTCTAGCTCAACGCACGCATTTCGACAGACATGCCCAACCTGGAAAATACGCACAGGACAAGAAAATGCCACTCCGGTTCTCTCGATATCTGTTACGGGCAAACCGCCGAATCGGACAGACAGGGCAACGTCGCCCGCCGATCGGACAACGTGGCTGACATGCATTTATCCTAAGTTTTGACTTGATAATGATTTAGAATGCGTGCGCATTTTTTTCATCATCGGGTGATGATAATCAACAAGGATTCGATGAAACCACTAAATGCCCGTGCACGATCCTGGGAGCGCGAGTCTCCGGACGAGCCGAGTGCCAGTGCCGGCTCGGGGCGCCTCGGCGTCTCAAAATCGCGCAAGGCCGTTTAGCAGCCAGCGACCGGCCGACTGATAATGGGGACAGCCTGCAACGAAATCACAGGTAAGCCTACCTAATGGCTCAGCGCGAGCACTGCGTAGCCGGTCGCGGCATCCCACATGAATTTGCCGACATTGGCTTTCGCGGGATTGGCCGATTCGGGTGCGCGAACCTTGTTCACCGAGGCGGCGCGCCAGGCGCCGCTACGGTCTTGGTTGGCGCGAAGCCAGGCGAGTCCCTTGCTGACGCGCGGATCGTCTTTCGAGAGGCCCGCAAGCTGGAGTGCGTGCAAGGCCAGCCCCGTGGCATATGCGTCGGGCGTTGTGGGCGGGCTCTTGATCTCGACATGCGTGAAGTCGCCCAGCGAGCCCAGGCTGAAGCCTCCATCCGATTGCTGCTTGGCAAGAATCTCATCGACGAGTCGCGATTTTTCGGCTGGAGTCACTAATCCGTCCATCACGGATGAGGCCCAGAGCAGCCAGATCTTGTTATGAAGATTCTGCGCGTCCCGATGCGTCTTCAGATACGCACGCAGATCCGTCACTCCGTCCTTCGCTCGTCCCGTCGTTGCGGCCGCGATTGACGATTGACCCTCGGAGACAGACCCGACCGCGATCGCCGCCAGGCAGGCACCGAGATAGGTTCCCTGGGTCGATTCCCATGGCTCGAGGCCGAAGTTGAGCCAGTTCCAGGCACCTTTCTGGGGTCCATTACGAAGTTGAGTCGACCAGAGAATGGCTAGGGCGCTTTGAGTTTTCACGCTGGCTTCGCGCCGCCCCTGAAAACGGTCGTCGAGCGCCAGGACCAGGGCGTTGAGAACGGACTCGGTGCCGCGCGATTGTTTCTTCTTGTCTTCGTTGAAGTCATAGAAGAGCTGAAACTCGGGCTCGTCGAGCTGGCTCCAGTTGGCGACGCGACGTTTTGTCTGTTCGAGGACTCGAGATTCCCACTTCGTCGCCTCGCGATCGTTGGCCACCCGGCGGAGAGCCGGTCTCGCCAGGGCATAGGGGAGCAGACTATGGCAACTGATGCACGACGTGGCGGTTTCGCCCTCCCCGCGATTCGCCGAGCTGAATCGATACCACTCGTCACCGCGCTGATCGAGATAGCGGGCCGCGGCTTTTTTATCCCACTGATCCGCGACGTTTTCGCCGGCCGGCGACGAAGGCGTGAGAACGAGGGTCATCAGCGTCAGAGCCATTGCAAACCAAATCGGCTTTCGACCATCCATCTGGAAAGCTCCCGGGATTGTGCCGGCGAAACGGGGCGACGCGAACGCACCAATCGAGGCGCCACGCTCTGCTATTCTCGCATCGACTCGCGAATCGATCCAGCCCCACGACGGCGTCGCCTCCGCCGCGGTGCCCGCGTCACGTGGCGAGTTTCGCGGTGCGGCGTCTGGACGACAGAAAACTTGTTCCTGATCGGCTATGCTGGGAGCATGATCCGTCTGGCTTGAACAGTCTCGTTGAGGCGCACAAGAATGACTGCGACACAGGTTGTTCCCGGCCTCTGGCAGGTTCGGCTCGGCTTCGTCAACACGTTTCTTCTCGACACGAACGATGGGCTCGTCTTGATCGATACGGGAGTCGCCGGAAGTACGGCCCAGATTTTGAGCGCGATCGACTCGATCGGCCGTGAACCGCGTGATTTGCGGCAGATTCTCGTCACGCACGCCCATTGCGACCACGCGGGGAGCCTGGCCGAAATCAAACGCGCGACCGGAGCGCCGGCCGCCATGCACCCGCTCGATGCCGCGCTCGTACGCTCGGGAATGGCGAAACGCCCCCTTTCGGCGGCCCCCGGACTTTTTAACGCGTTCATGGCACGGCTTCTGATCGCGCGGGCCCCGACCACGGTCGAGGCAGCGGAAATCGACCATGAAGCCCATGACGGCGAGATGCTGCCGTGCGGACTCCGGGCCGTTCATGTTCCGGGCCATTGCGCGGGACAACTGGCGTTCCTGTGGCCCGAACATGGCGGCGTGCTCTTCGCGGCCGACACGGCCGGCCATGTGTTCGGGCTCGCTCTGAGCCCCGTTTATGAGAATCTCGACGAAGGCCTCCGCAGCCTTCAGAAGCTTGCCGCGCTTGACTTTCAGGTCGCGTGCTTCGGCCACGGCCGCCCGATCTTGTCCGCGGCGGCAAACCATTTCCAGCGGAAATGGCCCGCCCGACGAGCGGCGGCATCGCCCGCCACGTAGACGGAAGCTATGATCGGGGAAATCGACAATAGACACGGCCCACGAAAGCCGGCGGCGCCGACGGTCAGTGAATCCAGGAGCAATCACAGAATGCGAAAGTCACACGATTGGACCAGGGCCCGCTGGACGTACGGGGCTTCTATTCTGACATTCACAATCCTGATGATATTGTCCCTTGGATGGACATTTTCCAGGGCTCGCGCAGGGCGGCGATATTACGGCCGATCACGAGGGGTGGGTGTCGCTCTTTAACGGCAAGGACCTGAAAGGTTGGACGCCCAAGATCAGAGGCCATGAGTCAGGCGATAATTTCGGAAACACGTTCCGGGTCGAAAATGGGGTTCTGAAAGTGGTCTACGACCAGTATCCCCGATTCAACGATCAGTTTGGCCATCTGTTTTTCGAGCGCAAGTATTCGCATTATCGCCTGCGCATTGAATATCGGTTTGTCGGCAATCAATGTCCGGGCGGCCCGGGCTGGGCAATCAGGAATAGCGGGGTGATGATTCACTGCCAGAGTCCCGACACGATGAGAAAAGAACAGGACTTCCCTGTCTCGATCGAGGTCCAATTTCTGGGGGGCAATGGCAAGGACAAGCGGCCCACCGGCAACGTGTGTACGCCCGGGACCAATATCGTGATGAAAGACACCCTGATCACCGAGCATTGTATTGATTCACGGTCGAAAACGTTTCACGGCGATGAATGGGTGACCGCCGAGGTCGAGGTCCATGGGGACAAACTGATCAAGCACAAGATCGACGGCGAGACGGTGCTGGAATACGAACAGCCCCAGCTCGATGACCGCGACCCCGACGCCCGGCGATTGATCAGAAACGGCGACAAAGCGCTTCGCGAAGGCTACATCTCGCTTCAATCCGAGAGCCACCCGATCGAGTTCCGCAAAGTGGAAATTTTGCCACTGAAGGAATAGCCTCCGGCCAGCACGGGCGCGGCCGAAGCTCGCACGTGAGCGAGCGAGCGAGCTCCGGCGCGGCAAGGCAAACCCGTTCTGTCTTTACTTCGGTTCCTCGAAGGCGTCGGCCGGCGCCTTGTCGAGAATCTTGTAATCGGTGACTTCCTGCGTGATGAACTTTTCGCCGTCACGCGTGCTTACGATCTTGGTCGCTTTCTTGATTCCGTCGAAATCCTTGTAGTTCGAGTAGAGACTCTGCTGGGTGTACTCTTCACCGCGAAAGCCGATGACCCTGGCCTCGAGCTTCACGGGAACGCCACTTTCCTTGTCGAAGTAAAGCTTGAAATCCTTTCCCTCTGGTCCCGTGATCTTGAGCCCGACGGCCGGTTTGTCGGCGACTTTTTCTTCGCCTGCGACCTCGAGCTTGAATTCCTTTCCCTTGAGCGGAACGAGCGTCGAGGGAATGACCGCCAGATAGACCGTTCGCTTCTCGTTGGCGAGGGCATCGGCGTCGAATTCCATGATGTTATCACCGAATTTGCGCCAACCCTTGTCGCCGCTGACGATCGTCACGCCCGTGATCGTGTTGCCGTTGAACTCGCCTTCAAATTCCGAGCGATAATGGTCAAGGCCCTGCACGGTGACCTGAGCTTTGATGTCGTTGTCGTTGCCCTCAAGAGTAAGCGTCCCCTTGGTCTTGGTCGTGAAGACCTTGGCCTTGGCCAGCTTCTCCTCACCGCCAATGGCCTTGATGGCTTTATCGATAATCGCAGTCGCGTCCTTCTCGTCGGCAAATGTCGATCCCGCGGCGCCGGCCAGGAAGATTGCCAGTGACAAGCCACAGACAGTCCGTTTCATGAAATTGCCTCGTTCGAAGAGATCCGGTCGACCGCGGACGTTCCGCGGCAATCCCTCCAGGAATATCGTGAGGCACGCACGAAAACCAGGCTTTGCCGAAAAAGTCCTGCACAAAAATGAGCGTTTGCTCAGGACCCACGACCGCGAAATGGTTGAAAAGCCCCGGGGCGGCCAGCCGGTGAGAGGCCGGCGGCATCAGGGGCCGTTCGACTGAAGGGCTTGAACCTGCTGGACGTAGGCGCTGGCCTGTTGCTCCCAGGCAGACTGCTGGGCATTGAGACGCTCGACCGACCTGGCGTGCTGACGGAAATCCAGGTCGGTCCGCCTCCGGGCCTCTCCAAGCCGGCTCTGCATGTCGGCGACGGTGTCGCGCTGTTGATTGAGCTGCAACTCCGCCGTGGGGAGCCAGAGCCTCAGCTCATTCAACCGGGAACGAATCTGGCTCATCCGGTTCTGAGCATTGCGATACCACCGCTGCCTGCGCCTGGGTGGGCGGTGCAGTTATCGTAAGTGCTGCCGTCGGGGCAAAGGTTGTAGCCACGCTTCCAGCCGCCTCCCGCATAGTCAGCATATTGATCCTGAAGCTCTTCGATCTGGCGACGGTCCTGGTTCACCCGCTGCTGCAGACGATCAAGCTCTTGCCGGGCTTGCTCGACCTGAGCCGTCTGGCCGGAAAGGGCCTGATTCTCCCGGTCCAGATCGGCCTGCTCACGCTGGAGGCGCTCGCGCTCCGACTGGATCGATGCTTTGCCCGCGGCGATCTCCTCACTCTTGCGCTGGAGTTCGGCCCGCCGCTGGAGACGAGGATCGTTGGGGTCGCCGGCGGTCTTCTTGAAATTATTGTCGTAGCTGAAGGTGGTCTTGCCCGTATCCGACTGGTTTTTGGGCTGTGATTCGTCCATGACTAGCCGCTTTTGATCGCCCCTGGATTTGTCGTCGGCGACGGGCCGGCCGCTGTCGCGATTGCCGTTGGCGTCGTAGTTGTATTGCTGGATCAATTCGCCAGTCAGGCCGTTGAAGACGCGGATTCGAGGCCCCGAGTAGGGAACCGACGAGGACGGCGGTCGGAGACGAACCGTCCGGCGGCTGCCGCTCGATGCCGAAGCGTCCTGGTCGGGTGCCGCGCCGATCTTGTCGAAGAAATTGGGGTCGAGCCCGCCAACGGCAGCAGGGGTGCCGCTTTGCCTCGGGACCGGCGTCGTGACTCGCGTCGGGCCGCCTGGGATCTCGGTCCTCGGCTTCGACTCGACGGGCGGCTCGGCCGGTGTTGAAACAGGGCGAGAAGAACGGGGCTTCGGCTTGGGCCGAAACGTGCGCTTGACCTTGTATCGGTTCTTGACGATTTTGCCGCCTTCCAGCTCGTCGACAACCTCGTCCCACTCGACCTCGACGCGATCGACGATTGGCGACCCGTCGAACGAGTTGGTCCACGCCAGGAGCCGCTCGACGTCGGCCATGGCTTGTTGATAGGTGTTGCGGACCGAGTCGAGCTCGCCGACCTTGGGACTGCCGACCCGGTAGAAGGAGACGCTGAAATCATCGGCGACCGGATCGCCGCTTCTGTCGGCGCCGGCCGCCAGGCTGAAGGCGATCAGTTGCGTTGCCAGCAGACTGACGACGACGAACAGGATACGCCACGGGCGAGGACTCGAAATGGATGTGAAGTGACCGTTCATTGCTAGTGTCTCCAGGAGCGGCCGCCCCGTCGGCGTTCTTCGCTTGCGGCAGCCGCTCGCCTTTCGTTACTTGGAACCGACCCTGGTGCGCGTTTCAGTCTGGATGACGTCGATGGCCTGATCGTCCTTCGAGCTCTTATCGCGGCCCGCGACATCACCCGATGACGGCCCTCGTTCGCTGTTGAGTAGTTCGTTCGCCCTGGCTAGGCTGCGGATCAACTCGGGATTATCGCCGGCGATGGCAGCGAACTTGCGGATGCCGAAGTCGGCGAAGATCTTCTCGATGTACTGCTGATCGGCCCGGGAGATGGTGCCTCGAATGCCGTAACGACACGGCTTTCCCTGCTGGTAAGATTCGAGGCGCTGTCGCAGCTCCTGGTCGTTGGGCGAGTACGAGACCGCCTGGGACTGCCAGCGCACGGCCTCGCTGATGTTGCCCAGCTCGGCATGGGCCGCGGCCAGGGTGTCGAGCTGGGCGGCGGAGGCGTAGCCGGTGCGCCGGTTGACGTTGAGCGCGTAATTGAGGGCCTCCCGTCCATTGCGGATCTCGTCGTTGGGGCACGTTGCCATGACCCAGGCCAGGTTGTTTGCCGCGAAGACGTTGCTCGGCTCGACACGCGTGGCGAGATAGTAATCGACCAGCGCCTGGGTATATCGGCCGAGATCACACTCCACGAGCACCCGGGAGATGTATCCGCCAGGACTGCGTGGGTAGGCGAGGATCTGCTGGCTGAAATACGCGATGGCCGCATCAAGCGGGATGACCTCGGCCGAGTTCACCCAGCCCCTGGCTCCCGGGGCGTCAACCCAGAGCCACGGCCCGTTAATCTGTGTGACGCGGTAGACGCGGTGAATGTCGCCGGTGTCGACAACCTGCCCGTTATACTGGATCTGCATCTCGCGGTATTTCTCGACGACCTGCCGCCCGACCCACCCGGTGGCGTCCTGAGCGGCGGCCGGTTGGCCGAGCAAAACAAGCGAGAGCCCCGCCAGAAGCGCGGCGTTGCGAACATCGTCGGATTTGCCATTGCGATGGATCAATTGCGTGACTCCTTGGCCCATTTTGGTCAATCCCGGATGCCGGCCGGGGGATCGAATTCTCAACCGCCCCGGCCCAGCGCGATCCGCACGAGCCTGGCCACCGGGACATCGGCCGGGCTTCTGCCTCAACGACTGCAGGGGACATCACAACTCATGGCCTGGTGCGATTGGGGAATGGCATCACCGACCGCCGCCCGCGGGATTCACGGCGTCAGTACGAAGATCTCCATCGAAGCCATTGACGACGGCGGAAAGCCTTCGCTCAGCGGCATCGATTCGGAGACCTTCTTGCCAGCCTGCGCCACGTAAGGGACGCGCATTCCCCAGCCGCGATTTCCGGACTTCGATTTCTGAGAGTCATAAAGCCCGTCAGCCCCTTCTGACGAGGGGACGACGATAGCCACGTGACCGGGAATGGCCACAATGACGAGCTTCCCGGAATTCGCGAGATCCTGGGCCATGCGAAACCCCCTCGCGGGATCATCCTGAAACGAGAGCGAGCGCCAGGACGAGTCGGCGCGATTCGCTGCGTCCTTCAACTGGGTCAGTTGCCCAGAAGCTCGCCCCTCCAGTTCGGGGAGAGAGCGGTTGAGAACCTCACGCGCGAAATCGTGCACGAACTGGTTGCAATGGGTGGTCTTACCGCTTGGCGCGTACCGTTTTTCCTTGGCCAGCTTCTTCGCGACGGCCTTCAAATCCTCATCGCGAACCGGCTCGTGCGTCTCTTCCTTGACCTCGCGAATTTCGACCTTCTTATGCTGTTTTCCCTCGACACCGAGCTTCTCCAGGCGGTCCCAGTCGTTGATCTCGTCGACGCGAGCCTGGGCTTCCGCCTTCGTGTCGTAGCAGAGCTGTACGAGTTCCTCGCCCTGGTAGTCGGTGATAACAGGCTGATACTTGATCACGACGCGATCCACTTGATATTGGGTTGTCTTCATTTGGGCGATGTCGTCATCCGTGACCTTGGCCGGGGGCTCGGCTCCTGCATGGCCAAAACCGGAGCGGACTGCGAACGTGCTTGCCGCGGCAAACCCTATCCAGAGCAAAAGTGCGTGCGAAATTCGCGGTCGGGGGAAGATCATCGAAATATCTCGAAAGCAAGATTGGATCAGTTACTCGTTCCCGCAACTCATCAAGACTGGCCGGCGGCCGCCAGCAGCGGCTCGACTTCGTCCATGACGAGGTCGCAGAGACCCTGGATGATCAGCCGGCATTGCATCGTCTCGGTCGAGTCGAGCGTTCCGTTCTCGGCGAGCTTGTTGCTTGGCTGGCCTCCGCCGCACAGGCTGAAATACGGACAGTCGGCCCGGCACCGTTCGACTCCTCGATCGATATCTTCGTAGACCGAAAGAAAATGTTGTCGCTGCAAAATGTCATCAATGGCGAAATCAAACACATTGCCAAAACGGAAGTGGCCGTACTTCGGGTGCTCAACTGTCAAGAGCTCGGGCGAGAACGTGGAGAAGTTACCCTCGCAATCAAAGCTGAGCGTGGCCATCGGCCGGTTGAGCGCCGAGTGGGGTTCGCCGGTGGCGAAGAGTACGCGTCTTTCCATGCTGTCGAGCTCGCGAATGACGACGTTGCGACCCGTAAGACGCCTGAGCTCCGCAAACCGCCGCAAAAAGGCCTGGTACCGTACGACGCCATCGTCGTGAGCGACCGACTCTCCTTGTGGGCCCCCTCTTTTTCCTCGATGTTGAAGGCCAAACGCGTGAGGCCATGCTCAACAAAGAACTCCCACATTTCATCGGGGTGATCGAGGGCCAGGTCGGTCAGCACCGCGATGTTCGTGAATGGTATGCCATTATCCTGCAGCAACCTGACGCCACGCATGGCGCGGTCATGCGTGCCCCTGCCGCTCCGCGTGATCCGGTTGGCATCGTGAATGCGCCGGGGACCGTCAATGCTCACGCCGACCTCGGCATTGTCAGTCTTGAAGAAGTCGCACCATTCTTGTGTGATCAGTGTGGCGTTGGTTTGAAACTGCTGAAGCACCCGCACGCCCCCGGCGTTGTATTCCGCCAGCATGGCGGATGCGCGCCGGTAGAACGCGATGGGGACGGTGAGCGGCTCGCCGGCATGCCAGAGCAGGGAGACCTTATCTCCCAGGTAACTCGACGCGAAAAGGCGCTCGAAGATTTTGGAGAGCGCTTGCTCGCTGATAACCTTTGTTGACTTTCGGTCCGCCAGATAGCAGTACCGGCAGTCGATATTGCAAAACGGAGTGGGTTGAACGACCACAAGCTGGATCTGGCTGGGAGCTGGCTTCACCATGACACGAATCTTTCG
This sequence comes from uncultured Planctomycetota bacterium, assembly GCA_963818265.1. Classification (GTDB taxonomy): domain Bacteria; phylum Planctomycetota; class Planctomycetia; order Isosphaerales; family Isosphaeraceae; genus CAWFRS01. The sequence goes on from CAWFRS010000010.1 coordinate 92,644, forward strand.
CACTTGAAAAAAGTTGCGGCCGCCAGCGCCTCCGGCCGTCGTAATGGCCGCCGGAGACGATCTGGCGATAACCTGTTCAGTTCAATTCAGCTCGCTGTCAAAGCTTCCACCGTTGTTAAAGTGGTCGCCCCAGTAGCTGCAGCTCCTGGGCATTGGCGCCGTTGTTGAAGTGATCGCCCCAGTCGTTCAGCTCCTGGGCATCGGCGCCATTGTTGAAGTGGTCGCCCCAGTGGTTCAGACCACAGGTCTGTCCCTCGTGGCGAGTCCTGGCGACGGACAGACGGATATGCGCCAGCCGATCGCGCACTTCGGAGCGATGCGATCGGGCATCGCGAGAAAGCGTGCCTACCATATCGTGTCCTCTCGAAATTGCTAAATCCCATGAATTCTCGAACCGACGCGACCCAGCTTGTCAGGCCTGGATCACGCCCCAATGGTAGATGCCGCCGGAGCCCCTTGAATTGACAAATGATGGTCGAAAAAAATCCAGACAACCCCCCCAAGACATTTCGCTGTAAACCGGCGAGCCGCTCGGAGAAAACGTGCCACGGAGTCAAATGCGCAACACGCGGCTGTAGGACAGTGATTTTGGCTGTCGGGAAACCGCCTGACCCGGCATACACAGAATCAGGCAATGGCCGAAATGATCTCTGGATCTCAAGACGCGGACTGCGTGCATTGGTTTCCGAGAGCATGAAAGTCATTTCGAGGCTGTAAAACCTTTCGGCCGCACAACGGCACCTGGCGGCAAGACTTCCGGTAGGGGGCGAATCTTGGCAACGGTCACTGGCGCGGCTTGCCTGAATACGGGCTCAGACCGATTTCCGGTTCCCGGCCATGGCGGGATGGCAGGGCTTGCAATACTCCGTGCCATTTTCCGGAGACACGGCTGGCCGATTCTGCTGACATATACGCTGTTCATGCTGGAAAACACATTCGCGACTGCCCAGCCGTTCGCGCTCGGGCTGGCGATCGACGGGTTAATTGACCGGTCGTACTATAATCTGGCCATGTTCATGGGATTGCAGGTGATCCACCTGCTGATCGGCGTATCGCGGCGGACGTACGACACACGAATGTTCGGCCACATCCATGCGGAACTGGTCAGCCAGCTCGTGGTCGATCAGCACCGTCGCCAGATCGAATTGACGCGTATTGCGGCGCGATCGAGTTTATCGCACGAGTTCGTCGACTTCTTCGAGCAGTACGTGCCGATCGCGATCCGGATCATCTTCTCGATGATAGGCGGGTTGGCGATCCTCGCGACCTATGACAGGCCGACGGTCCTTCTCTGCATCGCCCTGGTCGTGCCCGCCGGATTCCTGAATATCGCATATTCACGCCGGACCCTGGCATACAGCGGCGAACTTCACGATGCACTCGAACACGAGGTCGATGTCATCCGCGGGGGACATCCCGATGAAATCCGCGGCCATTATGCCGCCGTCACGCAGTGCCAGGTTCGTCTGTCCGACTCCGAGGCGTTCAATTTCGGTGCGATGGAATTATTCGTGCTGGCCCTGATCGCGGTGTCGCTGGTCCGCTCGTGCGGCTCGGGCCCGGCCACGCCCGGCGAAATACTTGCCATGTTACGTTACGTCCACATGTTCATCGGCGGCCTCGACGGTCTGCCCATCCTGATCCAGAAAACCAGCCGCCTTCGCGACATCAGCCGGCGCTGTGCGGCCGACGCATCGGCAGGACGAAGCGAAATGACGTCGACCGGCAATGGATTACCAGGTTAATGGCCGTCGACCAAGGTGCCGCTTTACATGTAACTCATGATGACCAACAGTTGATTCTATGCGCATTTTATTATAAATGATCAACGACATGATTCGACAGCTGGAAGACCTGTGTGCCCGGGCCTGGCCGCCTGCCGACATCCGGATGCTCGAGGGCTGGCAGCTTCGTGTCACGGCCGGGATGTCGCATCGATCGAATTCGGTGTTATCCCATTCCGGGTCCGCGGTTGGCTTGCCGTTGAAAGAGCAAGTGCGGCGCGTGGAAGACTATTACGAATGCCGCGGGCTCAGACCGGCCTTTCGGATCAGTCCCGCGTCGCGGCCCGGCGAGCTCGACGCGATCCTGGCGGAGCGCGGCTACGATCGTGTGGGAGACGGCGCGGTCTTCATCGCGCTGATCGATTCGGTGCTCGCTCGAGTCGGCACCGGGACCGGCACCATCGCCGGAGTCGGCGATCAGGCAGACCGCGGCTGGCTCTCGACCTACTGCGCCGCTGAAAGGATGGATCCACTCGCCGCGGAAGCCCTTCATTCCGTGTTAACCCGAGTCCGTGGCCGGCTCGGCTTTGCCCTTGTTTCAGTGGGCGATGAGAGCGTGGCCACGGCCCTGGGAGTACTGGAAGGCGATTGGCTGGGCGTGTTCTGCGTGGCTACACGACCCGAGTTCCGTCGCCAAGGCGGCGCACGTTCGGCTCTGCGTGCGATCTCGGGGTGGGGAAACGATCTGGGCGCGAGGCATATCTACCTTCAGGTCGACCAGGCCAATAGGGGCGCCCGTTCGCTTTATGAGCAGGTCGGAATGCAAGCTTTCTACCACTATCATTTCCGGCGCGGGCCCGACACGCCGCGACCGTTGGACCGTTGATGGACACCGGATTCGCCAGAAGTTCGCCGCCCCGACCGCGACGAGTCAGGTCGTCCCCAAGATGGCGCTCCGGGCCTTGTGGCGCGGCCGCTTTGCTTATGCCAGTTCGGCGTGCGTTCGGCTCTCGATGATGCGGCCACCTTCGAGGTAGACGATCCGGTCCGTGTGCTCGAGGGTATCAGGTCGATGCGAGACGATAATGCTCGTCCGGCCCCTTCGCGAGGCCGTCAAGGCGGTCCAGACCCGGGCCTCGGTTTCGCCGTCGAGCGCGCTCAGGCCATGATCCAGGAGTAAGACCGCCGAGTCCGCGAGGATGGCTCGCGCCAGTGCGAGCCGCTGCCGCTGACCGCCGGAAAGCGTCTGGCCCCGCTCGCCGACCTGGGTTTCCAGTTCCCTCGGAAACGACTCCACGGTCGAAGCCAGATCGACGATCTCGAGCGCACGCCGGATCTGGCCTTCAGTCGCGCCAGGGTTCATATAGAGCAGATTGGAACGGAGCGTTCCTTCGAGGACGATAGGCCGCTGCGGCACCAGCATAACCTCACGTCTGAAGTCTTCTGGGCGGATGTCGCGTATGTTCAAGCCGTCGAGCATGATGGCCCCGTGCGTGGGGGAAATGTCGTACAGGCGCGCGGCCAGTGTGAGAAGGGTACTCTTGCCAGAGCCACTCGGCCCGACCAACCCGATGACCTCGCCTGGCGCGATCTCGATCGTGACCCTGTCCAGGACGAATGGTCCGATCTCGTCGTACGCGAACCGGACGTCACGAAACGAGAGAGCCCCTCGTGGCCGGCGCGAAAGACGTATTTCGGCGCCCGTGGTGAATGTTTTCTGCTCGTCGAGGATCTCGAAGATTCGCTCGCACGCGGTTCGTGCCGCGGCGATGATTGCCTGTAATTGTGTCAAGCGGACAATGGGCGCGTAAAGCAGGGTCAAGAGACCGCAAAACGCCAGTAATGCGCCGACCGTGAGCCGCCCCTGATGAATCAAGGATGCGCCACAGCCAAGCACGAGGACGGTCTCCAGCCCGGCGACCGCGGCGGCGATCGCTCCTTGAGACGCCGAGTCGTTGCAAACCTCCAGCGCCGTCGCACGATAGTCGTCAATCTCGCGTTCGAGGAGGCCGAGCTCGAAATTCTCGTTGGAATAGGCACGCACGATCCGCACGGCCGATACGCGCTCGCAGATCAGGGCGTAGATCGAGGCCACGATGGCGCGAAGGTGCGACGACGAGTGCCGTATTCGAGGGGCAAAGTGCCTGTGGTTGAGGATGAGTAACGGGGGCGCGATCATCGCCGCGAGCGCGAGCTGCCACTGAAGGTAAACGAGTAGCGCCGCAATTCCGATCGCCAGGATCAGATCGCTCAGGAGTTGCAGGAGACCGCTCGAGAGAAACGTCAGGATGACGCTGACGTCACTGGTCAAGGTCGCCATGAGCCGGCCGGTCTGTTTCCGATCAAAAAAGGGCATGGCGAGCCGCATGAGTTTGGCGTGCAGATCGGCTCGCACGTTCATCACGACCTCGTGCGCGATCCGCCCCATTTCGGAATTGGCCTTCCAGGCCAGGATCACGCGACCGAGGTAACAAGCCAGCGAGACCCCCAGGGCGAGAAAGATGGCAGCTTCGCCAGCGGCCTCGCCCGACTTGCCGGGCGCACTCGGTTGTCCTCGAGCGAGCTGGTCGAGGACCCACCCTTGCAGCATCGGGATCGTCAGAACCATCACGGTCTGGATGAGCATGAATGCCAGCCCGAGCGCCAGCGTACACCGATGCGGCCTCAGGTAGCGGCCCTCCAATCTTCGCAACGAATCCATCGATTGGTGGGCCGCCACATCAACACTCACGGGTTTTCCGGGCTCCGTCAAAACAGGGTTTCATTTCATGCCGGGCGGCCAGGGGGGCCACTGTTCGGCGCCCTCGCCAGGGTTTTGCATCATTTCGAGACGCTCCTGATCCAGCCGGGCAAGAATTTCGTCCTGGCGCGCGCAACACCACATCCCGTCGGGATCGTCGAACGGATAAAATTCTGTCCGTCCATCGGGATGGACGATCAGGATCCAGCAAACGCCGGGCTCATAACCGTGGTCGCGCGCGTACTGGTCCTTCAACCGATTTTTCAGATCGAGGTCTTTCTGCAGATCCTCTTCGCTGTGGCCAGACCTGGCCGCATAAGGAACCAGTCAGACCGCGAAAGGCGAGAAGAAATGCTTGTGGACGCGGCTCATGAATTTCACTCCTGTCAAGCTTTGCCATGAATAGAAATAGAGAACGCCCCTATCAGTCAATGCCGCGAGTGCCGGTCAGTTTGACAGAAATCGCCAAAAATTCCTGGCTCACGAGGAATTTACCACGTAGCGGCCGACGGCATGCCCCATCCAAACAAACCGAGCGTGAACATTTGACGCGACCGCGCGCTTCGGCCACGAACTCGCAGGGCCTTCACACCTTCGTGCCGAGCTCCCAGATATGAAGGATCGACACGTTATCGGGGTAATCCTTCTTGCTACTGGTCGCGATCGCAGTCGCTGGAGAGACGGCCTGCGTGGCAAGGGAGACCATGCGCATGCCACCGATCGGAGCGCTCAGTGATCGCCCATTCGCGTGCGGCGTCGTGAAGAACGGGGCATCGTCGGCCGGCCGTAGCAAGAACAGGCGCCCGTTCCCTGGATGACCGCTGGTCACTCCGGCCAGGGTATCACTCGTGACCCACGCAAGATCATCGACGAAACCGTCTGAGTCCGAGCCGATCAAGCGAGTATTCCGGAGCCGGCCATCCGACCAGTCGAAGGTCAACACTGCCGGCGTTCCCATGATCAACGCGCCCCCCTTCGGGGCACAACCCGAACACGCCAGGGGCGAGCCAGACGGATGAAACGCAAGGCGGCGGATTCCCCCAACGTCTTGAATCCGATCATAGAGATACAACCGGCGCGCATCAAGCTGACGGACCCGTCGCCGCGACGTCAGCTCCCAGTGGCAAATGACTCCTTTGAGGTCGCCCGCGACGAGGTGCTTTCCGCTCGGATGAAACGCGAGGCAAGAGACGTCGTCGGTGTGAGCGAGGACATGCTGGGCCCGTCCGTCGTCGGCGCGCAGAGTCGCACGGAGCGGTCGGCGCCACAGCTTGCAAGAGTCGCACCATCCGGGCTGATTGCAAGATCCCGCACCCAGCCTTCGTGTGCCTTACGAACTTCCCAAAGTAAATGCGACCGTGAAGGATGCGACCAGCAGCAAATTCGGCCCCACGTGTCGGCCGTGAACAGGCGACCGTCCGTCCGGTATGCGAGGGCCTGCACCCAGCCGTCATGGCCGCACAAGGGCGCCAGCTCGGGTGACTCCCGCGACGCGAGATCCCACAAGTGAACCTTGCCGTCGTAGCCGCCGGCGGCGACCAACTGGCCACACGGCCGGTGCCGCACGGTCGTGAGCTGACAGCCGGCCGTGATGCTCTTGACGTGCTTCAAGCCCAACAATCCGGGGGACGTCTCGATCTGGCTGAACATGGCTTTATTCCTTTATCAGGCAAGCGCTCGAGCGATCGGGCCGCACCCTGGTTGCACGATCGGAAGCGGCTGGCCGTCGTGATCATATCGTTCGATCGCCGGGTCGATGCCGAGTGCTCGAAACCACGTGTGGAAAACGTGCTCGATGTCGTACGGGTCGTGCGTCACACAGGTCCCCTCGGCACTCGTTGAGCCCACGACGACTCCACGCTTGAGGCCGGCGCCCGCCATCACGAGCGACCACGCGTCGGGCCAGTGGTCGCGGCCCACGTAGCCATTGATCCGCGGGGTCCGGCCGAACTCGGAAAGAACAACCACGAGCACGTCGTCAAACATCCGCCGGTCGATCAGGTCGTCGATCAAAGCGGCAAAGGCCTGGTCGAATTTGGGAACCATGCTGAGGTGAGCGTTAAAATTATCGCCGTGCGTGTCCCAACCACTCGACGACACTTTCACCGCACGCACGCCGCTTTCAAGCAGCCGGCGTCCCAGCAGCAAGTGGCGGCCGAGGTCGCTCTGGCCGTAGCGCTCCACATCGCGAGGGGAAGCTCGCGACGAGTCGAGGCGATGGAGGCACTGCCGTAGCTCGTCCGCCGAGTCAAATGCACGCTTGACACCGTCGGCAGCCTCCGGCCGTCGTCGCTTGCGGTATCGCTGGTCAGCCGTATGGCGGAGTGCGTCGCGCTCGGTCGCGTCAAACACCGAGAGCGCCGGGTGGCGCTGGATATTGCGCGGTGGCTTGCCGTCGCCAAGCACCACTGCACCGTATTGAAGACCGAGAAAGCCGGCGTCGCGACGCACGAAGCCCCCTTCGCCCGGCTTGACGACGACGTATGGGGGCAGACCCTTTCCGGTCGCACCAAGCTGGTACGCGACCGCCGCTCCAAAGTAAGGGTAAGGCACGCCGCGGTCGCTGGGGTCGCCGCGCTGGATCCGCTCGACGGCACTCAGGTGTTCTCGGTCCCTGGTACAGAGGCTGCGCACGACGACAAGCTTGTCCATGATCCTGGCGCAGCCGGGCAATAACTCGGACACGCGAACACCGGGAACGGCCGTGGCGATCGACCGGAACGGTCCGCCGAACCGGGTATTGGGCTTGGGGTCCCACGTCTCGAGCTGGCTGACGCCGCCGTTCAACCAGATCATCAGAATTTTCTTCGGGCTCTGCCGCGCCTCGCTCGCCCGCGCAAAACCCGCGAGCCCCGCGAAAGCTCCGGCGGTCAGGCCCATCCAGCTTCGTCGTGAGAGGCTCGTGCTCCGCCGGCTTGCAAAGGTCATCGCTTGTCACGATCAGCTCCTCGAATTGAACACACGATCAATGGTTGATGAGGAATTCGGCGGAGGCGAGCAACGACCAGACAAGGCGCTGGATGGCCTTGAGCCGATCATGACCATGCCGGGCCAGGTAGAGCGTCACGTCAGCGCGTTCCTCGGGCATGGGGCGCCGCGTCAGCACGGTCAAGTACAACTCCTCGGCCAGGCTCCCCGAATCGGTGAAATGTGTCAGCCGCTCGACAAGATTGCCGTTCCCGGGGTTGAGGAGGGCGATCAACGATTCGTCATTCTGCAAGAATAATGCTCCTTGCGGGGAAAGTTCGCCGTCCGGCTCGGCCTCATTCCCTGGGCCGGCGAGGGCGCTTCGAAACCGAGCGCGCAGCGCGTCGAGGCCGGGCCGATCAGCGAGCATTCTCGCGCGCTCGCCGGTCGCCTCGAGGACACTCCAGAAGATCTGTTCGGCCGCCATCGGTTTCTCCTGCGCCGTCGTTGTCGTCGCGGGTCCGGGCGCGGCGACACCCTCGGGCAGCTCGGTCGAGCGCTCATACGTATCTGACAACGCAATTTCGCGCAAGAACCACTTGATATCGAAACGATGGGCGGCGAACTCCTTGACCAGCAGGTTCAGCAGCCCTGGGTAGGCCGGGGGGTTCTCCGCGTGATCGAGATCAGGCGGGTCGATGAGACCACGGCCGATCATCAGGATCCATAGCCGGTTGACGGCGGTCCGGACGAAGGCGTCGTTGGATGCGACGGGCAGTTGCGCCGCCAGCTCGGCCAGCGGGCTGAATTTCAGGACCCCCGGAAATCCCGTCTTGGGGTCGGGCGGGCGAGCGTGTTGTTTCGCCACGTCGGCGGGGGGAAGAGGCACCTCGAGCATGCCAGGAACCCGGGGCCCCGTTTCTCGAGTCACCTTCGTGAAAACAGATGTGTACTTCAGTCGCTCGGTCATCGGGCTCTCGGCGACCGCCAGTTTTTTCGGGTCCGTGACCGATGCGCCGCGTACAAAGGCGTACAGGCCCTGAAAATCTCGCTGTTTATATTCATCGATGACTGGATGATCGTGGCATTGACAGCAGCGAAGATCCCTGCCCAGGAAGAGCCGGCCAATGTCGCGCGTGAGCGTTGCCCGATCGACGTTGCCTGCTTCGTCGGGTGCAAGTCGTCGTGCCATGAAGAACGCGGCACCCCGAGCGGCGTTTTCGTCGGGAGCCGCTCTCAAGATTTCGCGACACAGGGTATCCCATGGCTTGTTCACCCGGAATGACTCGAACAAGTACGCATCCCATTCCGCGTTTGAGCCGACGCGTCCCGTGAAGTATGCACTGGTCCACTCCGCCATGCGCCGTGGATAGTCGGCGGAGCCGAGCAGTTCGTCGATCAGCCGCGCTCTTCGGCCAGGCCCGCGGTCGTCGAGAAACCGCTTCGCCTCCGCGGCGGATGGAATCCGGCCGGCGATGTCGAGGTAGACGCGACGTACGAAACCAGCGTCAGAGACGAGCGGGCTAACACTGCGGCATCCGTCGCGTGTTGTCACCAGGTTATCGATCTGAACATGCAACGATCGGTCGTCCGGGCCGGCCGCGGGCACCGTCAGGGTCAACCAGAAGCTGATGACGCACGTGCTCAACATGAATGAACGGGCCTCACAGACAGAATGCATCACGTACATAATTCCGGCACCAGCCCGGCAACCAGGGGCGCGGGCGCTTCGACTTCGACTGGCTCACGAACTGCGCCCTGATCTCGGAACTCGTCGGCCCGGCGCTTTCGATCAATTTCATCGCGGTTGCGCAGGCGCTGCCGATGCGTACCCACCTGAACAATGCGTCCCTGTTCCACGACGACGATCTGGTCGGCGGCGATGATGGACGCCAGCCGATGGGCGATCACCACGCAGGTACGCCCGCGGAGCAGGTTCTCGAGACCTTGTCGGACGAGCGCCTCACTCTTCTCATCCAGAGAACTCGTAGCCTCGTCTAGGACCACGATCGCCGGGTCCCTGCAGAGTGCCCGGGCGATTGCCAACCGCTGGGCCTGGCCGTCGGAGAGCGGATACGCGCCTTCGCCGACGACGGTCGCGTACCCGTCAGGCAAGTACATGACGAAGTCGTGGATCAATGCGGCCCTGGCGGCGGCCTCGACCTGCTCGAGCGTCGCCCGGGGTGAGCCGTAGCGAATGTTCTCGGCGATACTCATTCTGAGCACGCTCGGGTCCTGGAGAACAACACCGAATTGCCGGCGAAGATGGCCGAGGCCTAGCCGTTGTAGCGGAACTCCATCAAGCCGAATCTCGCCCTCAGTCGGCTCGTAAAACCGCAGCAACAGGTTGACCAGGGTGCTCTTTCCGCTCCCTGTCGTGCCGATGATCGCCACCCTCGTGCCGGGCTCGATGCGAAGCTGGAGGTCCCGGATGACCGGCACGCCCGCCGTGTAATGAAAACTGACGCGGTCAAACTCGATCAGGCCCCGCGCGCGGCCGATCAACTCGGTTTCCCCGGCTCTTTCGGCGACCTCGGGCTTCATGGCGAGAACTTCAGCCAGGCGTTGCACGCTTGCCCACGACTGCTCAAACGTGTAGCTCATGTCCGCCACGCGCGAAAAAGGGCTGAAAATGAGCCCGGCCATCGCGGTGGCGGCGATGACATCCCCAACCGTCATTCGGCCGTGCAGCGCATCGTGGGCGGCCACGGCGAAAGCGATGATCGGCACAATACCGCTGATGAGCGCGCTGGCGCCGAAAATGTCGCACGCAGCCGCGCGTCGACGACGCGGGGAGCATGTACGTCACGCAGGAGTATCGCGAAATCGTCGGTTTCCGCCTGCTCGCGGCCCGCGGTCTTGATCAGGGCGATTGCGTCGAGCTTCTCCTTGAGACCACCCAGTAGCGCGTCCATCTTCGTGCGCACCAGGGTACTATTGTTCCGGATCCGGTCACCAAAGTATCGGAGATTTACGAGGTAGATTGGCACCATGCCCAGAACGACGGCCGCCACGCGTTCATTGCGCATGATGAGGAACGCCATGACGACCAAGGACGTGCCGAGATCGGTCAGGATCGTGACCGCTTGATTTGTGATCAGGCCTTGCAGCGCATCGACGTCGTCCATGAGTCGCGAAACCATCGAGCCGGCCGATGTGCGGTCGAAGTAAGTAAGGCTAAGCCTTTGTATATGGTCGTAAACGGCGTGGCGGAGATCGCGCACGACTCCGTTCCCGACGCGTCCGATCACACGTCCGAGATCGTACGCGACACGTGCCTGAGCGATGATGATCGCCGTCATGGCGAGAACGAATACCGGCAGATCGGCCCAGTGGCCGGCGATGGCGACCCGATCAATGAACCCTTTGATGAGAAGCGGAACCGATAGCGCCAGCAGCGACGCCAGAGCTGCCAGCGCCAACCCGAAAAGGGCAGGTCGACGATAAGCCGCTACGATCAAGAAGATCTGGCCCCCGTGAAATGGAGGACGATCAGGCGTCATGAGTTTGTACTCCCAACCGCCACTCGCGGATTGGCCGCGAAGTGATGAATCCGTTTGCCCGTGAGCGTCCTCGTCAAATCGCTCACGGCGTCCATGGAGCTAATGCCCAGTACGGCTCGATTCCGACAAGTTTTTTCATGAGACCGCCAGGCGCGGCGAAACAATGAACCGCCGCGGCGCAACCTGGTTATCATCACCATCGTAATAGTTAATGTTCGAGATCTCAGAATCTCATACATATACTTCCTGACCCGGCGAAAAATTTGTCAGGAATTGCGCCTGCCGGGCATTTGCACAATGTTGGCACCCGTTGAGCCGTTTCTGACAGCCGGCGGGCCATCCCGGGAGATGTCATCTCGGCAGTGTATTCCGTCACAATTCTCGGCAACTGAGAAAGGATCGTACGATGCGCGACAAGAATCAGAACTCGAACGTGACCCGGAAATTGATCGCGGTTTCCGAACAATCGAAGACCGTGGCGCAAGGGCCGGTCTATGACGCGCCGGTGATGTTCGTCATCGGCGAGTCGCGTGACCTGCTGCGGGGCTCGGGCCGTCACAAGTATGACGACACCGGGAGCCGAGGCTTCGTGGTCGGCTGACCGATCAAGTTACCGCCTCATGCCTGACCGGGGCACCGCGTGACAATGACGATCTGCGGCGCCCCGGTCGTCCGGCTTGAGATTGCGGAGAGGAGGCAACGATGGCCCAAGTTTCGCCGATCGTCGACGTGACACACGCCCGAACTGGGGGCGCCACGGGGTACGCTCTGGCAGACGATGTCGTACTGGTGAACGTCGAGGACGGCACATCGCGTCTGCTCGACATGGAAGGCCGCTTCTACGGCCTGCCCGCGACAAGCACGACCATGCTCAATCGGATTCTCCTCGACGGCCCGGATGAGGCGGCGCAGGCTATCGCCGAGCAATGCGGAGTTGCACTCACAAGGGTGAAGACCGACCTGGATCACTTCCTGGACGACCTGGTTGAACGAGGCCTGATCGTCAACCTGGACGGTCGGGTGCCGCAGCGATCCTGCCGGGATGCTTTTGGCGGACGCGTGATTCTGATGATGGCCCGCTTGTTTCAATTCACGCTGCGACGCCGGCCCACGGCCTGGGCCTGGGTCTTGATGACGCTGACGCGAATTTCGATGAAGTCACTGGGCTGGTCTCGTACGTTGGCTTTCATTCGCGCCCTCACAACTTCTGGCCCCAATCAACCTTGCCCTGGCGAGTGGGCCGACACGGTTGCATCGGTCGACCGGATCATGCGACGTGTCGCATCCGGACACATTCTCTTGCTCGAGTGCAAGGAGCGGGCGTAGGGTGCTGGGCCCTTCTGCGGCTGGCTGGCCGGCCTGCTGAGCTCGTTGTGGGCGTTGATCTGTTTCCTTTTTTGGGACACTGCTGGTGCGAGTCGGGCACCTGGACGGTCGGCGACGACCGCGATCGTTGCGAGCGGTTCGTCCCGGTGATCCGTTACTCCTGAAGCGAAAGGTCAATCGAGATGACGGTCGGATTCTGCATCGTCGGCGAGGGCCGCCGGGCCTCGATTCAACTCAACGGACAGCACCGGTCGCGCGGCCTTCTTTCCTTCCAAAGCGAGCCCGGCTATGCCATCGCCTTGCTGGGCCGCCTGCATTATCGTGACGATCTCATCGCGTCGCTCAAGCCGGCCGGCCGCCGCTTGCAGAGTCTTGATGACGCGAGCCTGGCGCTGGAGGCATATCGGCGCCATGGATTGGCGGGCCTTGAGCGGCTCGAAGGGACTTTTGCGCTCGCCGTGTGGGACGCTCGCGCCGGCCTGCTGGTTGCCCGCCGAGACCTGCTCGGCGGCTTTCCGTTATTCTTGGCTCGAAGCGGTTGCCGTGTCGCTCTGGGAACGAGCCTCCGCGCCCGCGCGAGTGGGTAAGGGCCGACGAAGTCGACGAGGATTATCTTGCCGAATACCACCTTCTGACGTGTTTCGCCGAGAACGAGCCCCCGTGTGAACGAACGGCCTACAAGGGTGTCGAGCGCGTGCGTGCCGGAACGCTGGTGTCGATCGATCTGCCAAGGTCCCGCGTTCAGGTCCGCACACATTGCGACTGGCTCGAACAGATCGATGACCCCGGAACGAACCAGCTTGAAGAGATCGGTCAGGGCTATCTCGATCGCTTGCGGGGGGCCGTCCGCCAGCGACTTCGTGGAAAAAACGCGTGCCATCTATCTGGTGGCATGGATTCGACTTCGGTGATGCTCCTGGCCCTGGAGGAAACCGCCGGCGCACAAGGCCCGCTCGCGACGATCTCGCTGGTCTACGATCGAATGAGAGTGCTCGCCCGCGAACGACCCATGATCGAAGGCCTTGCTCGCGGTGGCATCGGCATGGAACCGCATTTCATCGTCGGTGACGGTTTCCTGAACTTCGATCGCTATGCTGACCCGGTCCCGCATGACGAGCCATGGCCGTGGCTCAGTACGGCCGAAATCGAGACCCAGCGGGTCGAGGTCGCCGCGCAGGCGGGTGCGAACACCGTATTGACCGGCCAGGGCGCCGACGAGTTCCTCGATACGGGCCCCTACCATATCGCCGACCACATCAGGCATGGCCGTCTCCGTCACGCCTGGGTCGAGGCCCGCAACGCCGCGCGGGCCGAAAATTGCAGCGTCTGGTCGATTCTCGGACCTTTTGGTCTCCAGCCCTTGTTACCGGCTCGAGCTGCCGATGGTCTTGGCCAGATGATCAGAGGCGGCACCGCTCCCTGGGAAGCGATGGGCGAGACGACGATTCCGCCCTGGATTCGGCCCGATTTCGCCCGGCGACACCGTCTTCGTGAGCGGTCCGTCGACCTGGTCCGGCGCGCTATGGCGGTTCCCGTCCAACCGTGCTTTCAGTTGCCCGGGCGAAAATCGAGGGCCGAGTCGGCGACCTGGGGCGGTGTTATCTGTCCGCGCCACGGGGAATCTTGACCGAGCACCCGTTCCTCGATCCGCGCCTGATTCGCTACAGCCTGGGTATCCACGCCCGGATCGATCCACTGCCCCGAACGGCCCCCAAGCCGATACTCGGCGCGGCGATGAACGGAATTCTGCCCGACGAGATCCGCACGCGCCCCAAGGCGGGTTTCTTCAACGAGCCGTATTTCCGGGGCGTCGCACGTTATCTTGCTGAGCTCGAGGCCCTGATCGCCGGTTCGCCTCCCGAAGTTGACGACTGGGTCGATCGTCGAGTATTGACCGAGTGCCTTCGTCGCAGCGCCCTGGGAATCGGCAACCTCAGAATCCAGATGGATCGTCTCAACCTGACTCTTTCCTACCTGCTCTGGCTCGGACGACACGCGTCCTGGCCGCCTCTGTCGCACGATGAGACCGAAACGATTCCACTCGAAATCGCCCACGACAATTTCGCCGCCGGGGCCCGAGCGGGCGTGTCAGCATCGCGCCGTGACGCAGCGGTACGCACGGCGATGGCCGTCGATTGAAACGCGGACATCCGTTGTCCACCGGCGGCCGTGCGACTCGGCCCACGGCCTTTTTCCGATCGTGTTGCCGCCGATCGTCGTGAATCGAGGAGAAGGTCGGGCGGCCGATCGATTCAAGCCGATTGCGACCGCGGCGACACGACGGGATTTCTGTCGCCTTGAAACGATCGCGCCGCGGCCTTTCAAGAGTGTTTCGAGAGAGCGCGACTTGATTCGCGAGAGGGCGGTCGTGACGGTAACGGTGGGCACCGCGAACGGAGGCCATCGTGAACGAAATGCCGGAACTGATTTGTCGGGTATCGGCGTCGATGGGCATTGACCTGATGTCGACACACGAGATTTCCGGCACAGAAAGGCCCGGCTGGAACCGTGAGATAGACCACCGTGTTCGGGTCGTTTCCGAGGGGGGTTCCATGGCGCGATTCCGGATATCGCTGACGCTCCGCACCTGATGGCAAACGGTGATGGCGAGCAGAATGGCGTCGCCTTCGCGGTACCGGCCGGCGTGATCGCTTCGTCGCGTGCCGGCACTTCGAGGGTGCCTGAACTGGGTGTGTCGTGCTTGATACGACTCGCCACCACCTGGCGGCCGGTCAGCGTCGTTCGGTACAACTCCGCGGACGTCGCCCGGCGAGTCGCCGCGGTCCACGCCGTTCCGGTCGAACGGATTCAGAAGGAAATCGAGGAATTCGTCGATGACTTATTGCCGAGCGCAATGATTGACGGCGCGTGCCGCCGTGATCGCTGGGTCCATAGACTCCGGGACCGCTTTGCGCATGGGTTGGTGTTGCTCGTGCGATCGATGAAATGGCCGTTCCGACTCCTGCCAACGTCAGTCCGGCTATGGATGCTCATGACGGCAACCTTGCTCCTCTACCAGACGATGGGTTGGGCTCGGGCCGCCTGGATCATGGCGGCGCTCTATCCGAGAACCATATCCCGAGCATCCGGAAGCGACTGGGGCTTGGCCGCCCGACGAATCGACACCACCGTCCGCAACCTCGCAGCGGGCCACTGGCTTTCGCCAGGATCTCCAGAGAGAGCAATTTGCGGCTGGGCCTTGTTGCGAACCGAGGGCTGGCCGGCCGATCTGGTCGTCGGTGTCGACGTGTTCCCCGCTCTGGGACGCTGCTGGTGCCAATCGGGCCCCTGGACGCTGGGTGACGACCCTCGCATGGTCGAGCGGTTCTTTCCCGTGATTCGCTATTTCTGACTTCAGGTTTCGCGGATTCGTTTCGAGAAACGCGATCAAATCCAAATCGACATACGCCTTCGCTTACCCTTTCGTTGCTCGTTCGGTTACCACCACGGAACAAGCGTCAAGATCATGAACCGGCTCTGGACGGAATTCGTCGTTTTCCTGCTCGCTCGCACGAGGCCCCTATCGGCCTCTGACATCGGCTTTTCCGTTCGACAACTCCGCAGTCGGTTGGCGGCCCGAGCCATCGGGTTCCTGGCTGCGCTCTCGCGGCCATTCATGTTCGTCCAGAGGGTCCAGCCTCGCTGCCACATGGGGCAGGCAGGCAGACGACGACACCCTTGCATCCAGGTAATGGGTCGATTAGCATATTCGCTGACGCGATTGCATCGGACTCCGCACAGTGAGCAATTTCGCTTCCGATGCCGACGCGTTCGACGCCGAATCGCCCTGTTACCCTTGGAGCGTCCCGACGCCGTGGGCGAGAATTTCATGTCGCAAGATGTCCCTCTCGACGGACTGGCGTCCCGATTCGCAGTGTCCCCTCGCGACGCTGGCGATGAAGTATTTGCCCGATATGCGCGTCGCTTGATCGGCCTGGCCCGGCAGCAGCTCCACGGTCCGATGCTTCAGAAGGTGGACCCTGAAGACGTACTCCAATCGGTCATGCGGAGTTTCTATGCTCGGGCCGTCGACGGCCGGCTCGACCTCGACGACCCCGAAAGCCTCTGGTCCTTACTCGCGACGATGACCCGGCGGAAGTGCAGCCGGAAGGTACGCGCTTTATTTACCCAGGGTCGCGACGTTTCGCGAGAGGCCTGGCCAAAGCCGGCGGCGGATGGTGAATCGGACGGGGGCTTCGATATCGCCGATGACGAGCCGTCGCCCCCCGACCTGGCCGTCCTGAACGAGACGCTGGCGATTCTTTATCGCAAGATTCAGCCGCACGAGCGACCAATCCTCGAGCGGAAGCTCCAGGGCGACTCCGTTGCCGAGATCGCCGAGACGCTCCAGTTCAACGAGCGGAAGGTCTATCGCGTTCTTGAGCGCGTCAAAGACCAGCTACTGGCCATGCAGGCCAGTGAAACCAGCGAATCCTGACCGCCAAAAAGGGGCCGACGGCCAGGGAGGTCGAGGCACCGCGCGGGGGGGTGGTGAGCCGATGTCCGTCAGCGAGATACCGAGCACCTCGCACCACGCCGACGAGTGGAGGGAGCAGGAGCAAGTCTTGGAGGCTTTCGAGGCCGCCTGGCGCACCGGCGGGCGGCCCGAGATCGGCTCGCACCTTCCGGGCGGGCCCGGCCGGCGGCGGATGTTGATCGAGCTGATCCTCTCGGACATCGAATGTCGCCATCAGGCCGGCGTGCCGCGACCGGTCGAGGATTATCTCGCCCAGTATCAGGAACTGGCTGATGATAGCCAGGCGGTGCTCCGCCTGATCGACACCGAGATCCGTGTCCGCCGCAGGATCGGGAATCCCCGGTCCGCGGATGTGTACTTGCGTTTGTTCCCGGAGCATGGCCTGGCCCTCCGGGGCTTGCTCGACACCGGCGGAGAGAAGGCTCCCGCGCCCGACACCGATATCGACCTCGAGATCCCACCGGTCAAGGAAGAGCGCCGAACCATTGCTGATGCCCCGCTCCCGGGCGGGGACGCGGCGCTGATCCAGAACGACGTCACTCGCTATCGGTTCTGTGAAGTGATCGGCGCCGGTGGCGTCGGCGTGGTCTATCGCGTTTACGATCACGTCCTCGACCGCGACCTGGCGATGAAGGTCCTGCGAGACAAGCTCAAGCAATCCCCTGACGCCCAGAGACGCCTGATCCGGGAGGCACAGGTCACCGGCCAGCTTCAGCATCCGAATATTGTTCCGGTTCACGAGCTTGGGCGGTTCCGACCGCCCGACGATCGCGTGTACTTCATCATGCGGCTGGTCCGGGGGCAGACGTTCGCTGCCTATCTCCAGGCTCGTCCGGCCGACGGGTCCGTCCAGGTCCTCGATATCTTCCTCAAGATCTGCCAGGCCGTCGCCTACGCGCACGAGGTCGGTGTGATCCACCGCGACCTGAAACCGTCGAACGTGATGGTGGGCGCCTTTGGTGAAGTGCAGGTGATGGACTGGGGCTTCACCAAGGTCTTGGCCCGCGGCCGGATCCTGGCCGAGCCCGCCGAGGTTCCGATCGGAACGCGCGCCGCCGGACCTTGACTCCCCCCACAACAATAGTGGCTCGACCTACCCGGAGACCCGGCACGGCTCGGTCATCGGTACGCCGGCCTACATGGTGCCCGAGCAGGCCAGCGGTCAGGTCGACGACCTCGACGAGCGGACCGACGTCTTTGGTCTGGGAGCAATTCTCTGCGAAATCCTGACGGGCACACCTCCCTATTCGGGCGACGAGTACGCTGCGCTGCGGGCCGCCGCTCTCGGCGAGCTGGGCGACGCCATGACCCGACTCGGCAAACATCCCGACCGCGATCTGGCCGCGATCGCGGTCCGATGCCTCGCGGCTGAGAAGGCACAGCGATTCGCGAATGCCGGGGAGCTTGCCAATGCGATCGAGTGCTACACGACGACTCGAGAAGAACGATCTGCAGGAGGAACGGGTCGCCGCCGAGAATCGACTCCAGACGGAGTGCGCCGCAGCCGAACAACGGCTCAAGATGGAGCGGGCCGCCGCCGAGGTGCGGCTCCGCAGCGAGCGCAAACGTCGAAAAGTCACCGGGGTCGCCGCTGCCGCCGCGGTGATCGCCATCGTGATCGGCCTGCGATGGAAGGCGGAATCGGAGGAGTTTGCCAGGACGAAACAATGGGCCGATGGTGAGCTGGCCAGGGGCCGCGGGTTAGTGGCTGCCGGTGATCACGCCGGGGCGCTCGGCGTGCTCGACGGCCTGCGGAATACGGTCGGGGACGAGCGGCGGCTTGCCGATGTCAGCGCCGGCGCGAACCAGCTCCCGCGAGGTGGCCAGTGGTGAGCTGGCCAGGAGGCAGGCCGCCGAGCGGCAAGCCAAAGACGACCGCGACTGGTACCGCGACTTCGCTCGTCGTCGCGAGGACGCCTTCCTCAGCTACTCCATGTTCCGCGACGAGGACAAGAAGCAGTGGGCTTCCCACGTCGCGCGGCAGAGTCGACTCGCCCTGGAGCTGGCCGGCTACCGCGAAGGCGACGTGCCTCGCGAAGGGCTGCCGCGCGTGGAGGAACCTTCTCCGTCCCAGAGCGGAACGACATCCGCGCCAGCGTCCTGGCCCTCCTCTTGATCCTGGCCGATGTGGAATCACATTCCCTGCCCGTCAAGGACGGCACCCGTTCGGATGGCCAGGCCAGCCGCCTTCTGGCGGCCGCGACGGACCTCCAGGGGGAATTCCAAACGCGAGCGTACGGCCGCATCCAGGGCGAGATCGCGACACGGCTGGGCGAGAAAGCGCCAGGAACCGAGCCACCGAAAGGGGCAGGGGGGGCCGAGCCCGTCTCCAATGAGTATGACGATTATCTCCTCGGTCAGATCGACTACAGTCATGGTTCCCTCGAATCGGCCGTCATTAACTTGAAGCTGGCCCAGCGGAATCAGCCGTCGCGACGGATCTGGACCCAGTTTCTGCTGGCGAAATGCTTCCTCAAGATGAAGCGGCCGCTCGAGGCCAAGGCCGAGCTCAACGAGTGTGTCCGGACGCGTCCGGACCTGACGTGGAGTTACATGTTACGAGGCACGGCGAACGACCAGGCGGCGCGGTTGGCCAGGCTGAGGATTGCGACAGAACCCGCCCGGGCGGCCTTCTGGAACGAGGAAGTCCGCCGCCTCGCCGACGCCGCCGAAGATGATTACCGCCAGGCCCTCGAGAGGACCAATGTGCCGCGTGAGCGGGCCGTGATCCATTACGCCCGGCACACCCTCCGGCTGCTCCCCAAGGGTCCGACAGGCAAATCCCTGGATATCGAGGGGGCCGCACGCGACCTCGAAGACGCCCGGCGGCTCAGCGACGGCGGCTGGATCCAACCGTTGCTCTCGCTGGCCCATGTTCTGCATCAGTTGGGCAGGGAGGATCAGGTCGACAAGCACATCGTCGAGGCCATCGGGCGGTTCCCCGATTCACCCCTGCCTCATCGCGCCGGGCCGCGATCCTGTTGAAGAAGCACCCTCTCAGCCCGGCCGATATCGACCGCATCCTTGAAGACCTGGATGCGGCGATCCGGCTTGAGAAAAACGATCCTCGGATCAAGGCGCATGACCTGGTCGTCAAGGCACACATGCTCTCGGAGCAGCGTGACTACTCGAGCGCCGCCCAGATTTCCGCCGAGGCGCTCAAGCTGTCGGAGGGAGATTTCACCGCCCATCTTTGCAAGATCGAGGCGTT
The DNA here is from genome assembly GCA_963818265.1 of uncultured Planctomycetota bacterium. Lineage (GTDB taxonomy): Bacteria > Planctomycetota > Planctomycetia > Isosphaerales > Isosphaeraceae > CAWFRS01. The sequence goes on from CAWFRS010000010.1 coordinate 112,532, forward strand.
GCTCGGAGCCCACCGTTATGACGAAGCCGACGCGGCCTGCCGACGGGCGCTCGACACCGGTCACCGCCGCCCGATCGTCTACGAGATGCACGGGCTCTTGCTGGCCCGGCGCGGCGATTATTCGGCCGCCATCGAGGCCTACACGAGTGCCCTCACCCTGGATCCGCACCGGACCTCGCTCTACCTGGTGCGTGGGTGGTCGTATCTCGCCGCGAACTCGCCGAAGATGGCTCGACCCGACTTCGAGAGGGCACTCGAACACGGTGACTCCCCGGCCGAGGCGCATTGCGGCCTGGGCGCGGCATGCGTCGCGCTTCGACTTGATCGCGACGCCCTCGATCATGCGCGGCTGGCACTGCAGAGCGAGTCTTCCCCGACCACGCTGACGCTTTACCGCGTCGCCCGCATCCACGCGCAGGCCGCCGACTTGACGAACGATGTCAACGCCGTGCGCCAGCGCCTCGATCACACGCAGCGTCTGCTGGTCGCCGCCTCGGAGCGGCTTGCGGCCGTCGACCAGCCTCCGTTCTGGCACGAGATCGACAAGGATTCCGGGCTCAGGGCCCTCCAGCGACGCCTTGGTTACACAGAATGGTTCCGGCGTCCTCGAGTACGATCCGGAATCGCGTTGGAATGGCCCCCAACACGCAAGCGTCATGGACAGGCCTCGAATCGCTCCACCTCGTTGACGGGCCGCCTGAACGCCTTGGCTCGGAACTTCGCTCCGAGACTCAGATCGACGGAAGTCGGCGGCGCGACTCCGGCCCGGATCCTTGATGCTCACGTCAATCTGGCGTTTTCTCCACCCCGGCCTCCACGGGCACGATCGGAAGGAAAGCTCGTCCTGTATCCCTGACATTCTTGAACCACGAGCAATCGAGCGACCGGAGATTTCACCATGGCCGATGCACACAAGCGACGCCGAGAACGGCGGTTGAGGGCCTCGATCGAGGGGCTCGAAGATCGTCGCCTGCTTTCAGCGTTCGGTCGACTTGAGGGGGCACAGCCATCACGATTCTGGGCAAGCTCGCTCGCTCCAGCGGAACACGCTGATCGCCCGGCGCCGGCGTTTCGGACGATCGAAGCCATCCCCCATTCTCAGGTCACATTCATTCGCGCCACCCCGCAAGCGCGTCGCAGCAAGGCGATACCTGGCGGTTTCGCTCAGGCGACCTTCGACGTGAATGAGAACGCGGGTGCGGCCCTGATCGAGGTCATGCGCTCCGGCAATGTGAAATCAAAGGTCGCGCTAACGGTCGCCACCAATACGTTGGGCACGGCTGTCCCGGGGGTGAATTTCACGCCGATCGAACAGACCCTCATCTTCACGGAGGGTGTACGCACCCAGACATTTTCGGTTCCGGTCATCGATGATCAAGTCGCTGGCCCCGACCTCACTGTCGGACTGGCTCTCAGTGCATCGTCGCGAAAAATGACGCTGAGCGGACTGTCCACGGCGATACTGACCATCCACAATGTCGACCCGCCACCGCCACCACCGCCGCCCGCTGCTGCAATCCAGTTCTCAACGACGGGCTACACAGTCAACGAGGACGCCGGCACGGTGGGTATCCAGATCACGCGAACGGTCGACTCGCAGGTGCCAGCCTCGGTGACTGTAGCCACTACCAGCGGCGGCTCGGCTGCCCAGAACGTCAACTATATGGCAACCACGCAGACACTGACGTTCGCCGCGGGCGTGAACTCCCAGACATTCAACGTGCCGATCCTTGATGACCATGACGACGATCCTGACCTCACCGTCGATCTAGCCTTGAGCGCGCCGGGCGGGAATGCCATTCTCGGAAGCCCATCGACGGCCATACTGACGATCCACAATGTCGACCCGCCGCCCCCGCCGCCCGCGGCTGTGATCCAGTTCTCGGCGGCAAGCTACACAGTCAATGAGGATGCCGGCACGGTGGGCATCCAGATCACGCGAACGGTCGACTCGCAGGTGCCAGTCTCGGTGACTGTAGCCACCACCAGCGGCGGCTCGGCTGCCCAGAACGTCAACTATATGGCAACCACGCAGACACTGACGTTCGCCGCGGGTGTGAACTCCCAGACATTCAACGTGCCGATCCTTGATGACCATGACGACGATCCTGACCTCACCGTTGACCTGGCCTTGAGCGCACCCGGCGGCGACGCGGTCCTGGGTAGCCCGTTGACGGCCATACTGACCATCCACAATGTCGACCCGCCGCCCCCGGCCGCAATCCAGTTCTCGGCGGCAAGCTACGCAGTCAACGAGGATGCCGGGACGGCGGGCATCCAGATCACGCGCACGGTCGACTCGCAGGTGCCAGTCTCAGTGACTGTAGCCACCATCAGCGGCGGCTCGGCTGCCCAGAACGTCAACTACACGCCAACCACGCAGACACTGACGTTCGCCGCGGGCGTGAACTCCCAGACATTCAACGTGCCGATCCTTGATGACCATGACGACGATCCTGACCTCACCGTCGATCTAGCCTTGAGGCGCCGGGCGGGAATGCCATTCTCGGAAGCCCATCGACGGCCATACTGACGATCCACAATGTCGACCCGCCGCCCCCGCCGCCCGCGGCTGTGATCCAGTTCTCGGCGGCAAGCTACGCAGTCAACGAGGATGCCGGCACGGTGGGCATCCAGATCACGCGAACGGTCGACTCGCAGGTGCCAGTCTCGGTCACAGTGGCCACCATCAGCGGCGGCTCGGCTGCCCAGAACGTCAACTACACGCCAACCACTCAAATACTGACGTTCGCCGCCGGCGTGAACTCCGAGACATTCAATGTGCCAATCCTTGATGACCATGACGACGATCCTGACCTCACCGTTGACCTGGCCTTGAGCGCGCCCGGCGGAAATGCGGTCCTGGGTAGCCCATTGACGGCCATATTGACTATCCACAATGTCGACCCGCCGCCCGACCTTGTGATCGAGTCGCTCCAGGCCACTCCCTCTCTTTCGGGAGATGGTAGTTACATGCTCACCGCGACCGTGACAAATGAAGGGTCGGACTACGCCGGGGGCGGTTACATGATCTTCTTCCAGAATAGCGAGACCACGATTTTGAACCCTCCGAACGCCGATGGGAGCCCGCCCGCAGTCCTCGCGAACCCCGCACCGAACGTCGCGCTTGGCAACAAACTCATCCCGTCGTTGGCCAATTCCCAGACAGTAACCTTCACGGCGACGGCCCCGTCTCGCGCCCTGTACACGGCCGAGCTCGGCTCGGACCCGAAGAATCCCATTCCGGGCATTCCCGGGGTCACGGGCTCGATCGGCGCTGAGTACTCGCTCGATAACCTGCAAGCAAGTTCATTCACAGTCTCGAACTCTGTGATCGACTCCGAATTGAACCCCAGTGATGCCTCGGCGGAAATTGACGCGTCAAACTCCTTTCTCGACATCCCGGGGCTGGTCGATGAACAATTCACGGTCCCGCCGATCTCACCGGGCGGCATCTTGAGCGGCATCACGTATTCGGCCAATCAGATCATCGCAAATTCGTTCGACGTCAGCCTGGAAAACGGTTCTGTCGTCGTGACCATTGGATTCAAAGACAACACGAACGCGCTTATCTCGCCAAACGGGCCGGCAGTCGGCGTAACGGGCCTGTCTGCGACCCTGACCTTGCCGATCGTCTTCGATGCGACCGATCAATATCTCCAGATCGTCAATCCAACGGTGACCTGTCGTGGCAACTGGTACGTGAACACGCTCCTTGGCGCGGTTTCCGTACCGGATGTTGACAGCGAGATCGGGACGCAGCTCACAACCTTGATCAACGAACCGGACTACCACGAGCCGATCGAGTATGGCCTGAACGTCGAGGTCCGCAAGTTCTTCCCCCGAACAGCGCGATCATGGGCCTGACTTCCGACCTGTCGACGCTGACCTTCAAGATCAAATCGCCATGATATCCGACGGAGCTCGAAGACCCATGTCCGCCGGTAATTTGAGTCAAACCCTGGATCGACCCCCACGGCCGCACGCTCACGGCCTCGCCCGGACGTATGGAGAGGCTGTCACAATGACTCTGACCCATCGGCCTGGGTCGTCCTCGCTCACCCAGGCGGAGGGTTTATCGATGAGGTTATACCGATATTCCTTCGAGCGCCGTTTGGCGTCTTCAACCGAAAGTGGTGCCCGGGGATTCCACCCATCCGGTGAGGCACTCGAGGACCGAACCCTTCCGTCAGGAAACCCCCTGTCGCAGTCGACGGCCAGCAATCAGCCGACTCTTCAGAATATTCCCTTGGTTCAATCGCCATCGGGAATCTGGACGGGAACTCTGGTGATGACGGGGACCGTCGGCGCGGGTGGACAGGACTTCTACCTGCTGAACCCCCAGACCATGAACATCCCGGTCAGTGGGGGGCGGCTGGTGGTCCAGCTCCAGTCGGCGGGCGAGGTCGAGGTGATTCTGAGGCAGACTCCATCAGGCGCGATTCTGGTCGAGAGCGATGCGCCACGCCCCGACGGCTCAGCCACGCGGATCGACTTGCACGTCGATGCGAAACCGCTTGAACTGGAGACTCGGCGGGCCCGCGGGGCTTGCATTCTCGGCGTCGGTCACATTCACTCCAGCGACCGCTCCGGGCCAGCCGGTTGAAGGCGATGAAACAGGAGAATACGCCCCGATCCTGGCTGGCAACTTCAACGGGGATGACATTGCGGATTTACTCACGCCCGCGGGCGTCAACCTCGGAATCGGCGATGGCACGTTTCAGCCCGTCCCCAATTCCTCTCTGGTCGGCCCCGGGGCCGATCCCTCGGCCATGATCGGTGGCGACTTTGATGGCGACGGCCACGCCGACGTCGCGATCGCGGATGCCAGCGCCAGGACGATCTCGATCATGGACGGCCTGGGAAATGGGACATTCGCGACGCCCATCGTCGACCATGTCGAGGCGACGCCTGTTGCACTGGCCACCGGCGTATTCACGATCGATGGGCGCACCGACCTCGCCGTCGTCGAGGACAACCCGGGCGAAATCCAGATTTTTCAGAACAAAGGGGACAGCGTCTTTCAATCGGCGCAAACGCTCGCGATCGGGTCGTACGGCATCCAGGGCCAACCATCGTCGATCGCGGTCGGAGTTTTCGGCGGCAGTCCCCGAGGCCCGGCCGATCTCGCCGTCACTTACGGCGAAAGCGATTCAGGGCAGCCGGGAGGCGTGCTCATCTTCCCCGGCAATGGTGATGGCACGTTTGGTGCGCCCGATGTCGTCCAAGCAGGCATCGATCCAGTTTCGGTTGTCGTCGCCGACTTCAACGACGACGGCATCGAAGATCTGGCCGTCGCCGACCAGGGAGATATCGACAAATATGCGAACTTCAATGATTTTAGTCATGTATCGACCCTGAGCAAGCTGGAAGAGATCGCCGCAAACGCTTCGTCGTTGTCGGCGGCCGATCTCGGGGGGTTGGTTATCCTGCGCGGTCGGACGAATGGAACGTTCACGGCGATGCGGGAGGTCACGGCCGGCTTCCTGCCCCAATCCCTGCTGGCCGGTGATTTCGACGGCGATGGGAATATCGATGTGGTCGTGCTTCACGGGCTCTCCGTCGCCGCTTCGCTCTTTCTGGGCAATGGAGATGGCACGTTGCAGCAACCGATCCAGGTCGTGCCGTCTTATCCCGCGGCGTCGGTCGCCACCGGCCAGCTCTTCGGTGAAACGGCCGTCGCTGCCGATTTCAACGGCGATGGCCGCGAGGATCTGGCCATGGCCAGCACGCTCTCGAGTGTCGTACCGATGCTCCTGGGAGACGGCAACGGACAATTTGAGGGACAAACCGCCAACGCCACCGGCGATGGACCCCTTTCGGTCGCCGTGGGCGACGTCAACGGCGACGGCATTCCCGACCTGGCCGTTGTTGACGCCCTCTCATCCGACGTGACCATCCTGCTTGGCGAGGGTGATGGCAGCTTCGTCATCTCGGAACGATTATCGACACCCATTTTCCCGGCATCGGTCGCCATGGGTGACTTCAACGGCGACCGCCGGCTCGATCTCGTCGTCGCTGCGGCCGGTGCGTCGTCAGTGACCGTGTTTCTCGGTAATGGCGACGGCACGTTCGTTCAGGCACAAAGCTACAAGGTCGGGCTCGTTCCAGCCTCGGCGGTCGTGGGCGACTTCACCGGCAACAATATCGAGGATTTCGCCGTAGCTAACACGGAGTCGAATTCGATATCCGTCTTCCTGGGTAATGGCGATGGCACGTTCCGAAGCGCCGGCGTCTACGACGTCGGTCAAGAGCCGGTGTCCATTGTCGCCGGCGACTTCGAAGGCAACGGCCTGCTCGATCTCGTGGTGGCCGACCTCGCCTCGAACACGGTCTCGATCTTGAGAAACCTGGGCAACGGCCGGTTCGCAGCCCCCGTCGCGATATCGGTCGGCTCGGAGCCCGATAGTCTCGCGGTGGGCGATCTCAACGGCGACGGGATACCTGATGTCGCGGTCGCCAATGCGTCGTCGGGTTCTGTCTCCGTCCTTCTGGGAGAGGGCAAGAAGACGTCCTCGACACCCGGCTCGCTCCCTCTGATGCCTCTTGATCAAGTCCGGATCTCGGTGACGCCCCACTCCGATCCCATTTCGCTCGTGATCGGCGACTTCAGCGGCAACGGTATCAACGAGATCGCCCTGACCGATGCAAGTAACTTCAGTTCAGGATATATTGACATCTTGTCCGGACCGGGCGACGGCACGTTTCCAAGACAGCAAAATTATGTCGTGGATTCGCTCCCGGTCTCCATCGCCGCGGGCTCATTCGTCGGTAGTGGTCCACCGGACCTGGCCGTCACTCAGCTCATCGGCAATGACGTCGACATCTGGATCAACCGGGGGAATTCATTCAGCGATAACGGACTGGCAGGCCCGGCGAGCGACTCGACCCCTCTGGTCGCGGATATCCAGGGAAACGGGACGACCGACGTCATTTCCCTGAATGCATCGGGCAATATTCTGTGGCGACCGATACTCACACAGAGTTCCACGACGATCGGTTACGGATCGCCGGCGACGCTCAACCCGGGCCGCCCGTCTCGAGGCATCGCGCGTATCAGACGGGACCCCGACTCCACTGGTGGCCAGCCTGTCCACCGACGGCGATCTCGTCGATCTCTTCGGATATCGGGACGGCCGCTTCTCTCTCGTGGGCACGCTCTCGATCCCAGCCGGGAGCACCGAGATCTCGGCGGTCCAGAACGGCGAAACCGGTCAGTCCGAGCTGCTCGTCATCAACTCGCTGGAGGGGACGATTGCCGTCTTCAAAGACGGACCGAACGGTCCATCCGGAACACCACTCAAGTTGATGGTGGATCCTGGCCTCTCCGGTCTCGTGACCCTTCCCGAAGACGGGCCGTTCCCGATGATCGCCGTGTCCAATGCGATCAATGGCCAGGTTCAGGTCCTCACGCAGACCAACGACTTTCTGGCGAGTATGCCACGTTATGCCGCCGGGACGGGGTTGTCCGATTACAGCGATTCAAACGCGAACTCGCCCAATGACGTCACCAGCCTGGCAGGGGTCACGGGAATTGCCACGGCCGCTTTCAATCCGGATGAGCCTCCCGATCTGGTCACGATCGCACCGGGGTCGAATCAATTGAACGTGCTGCCGGGACTCGGTAGCGGGCGCTATGGCAATCCGATCGCATTTGACACCGCCGAGACCCCGCTGGCGGTCGCGGTGGGCGACTTCACTGGCAACGGCCTGCCCGACATCGCCGTCCTCGAATCGGGTGAAGTGGAGATCTTCCTGAACAATGGTCAGGGCGGGTTGGTTGATTCTCGCCAGGGGTCGCCCAGGATTCCAACCGGCTTTGATCCGACCAGCCTGGCAGTCGCAAGCTTGAGCGACGGCCTTCCCGACCTGATTCTCAGCAATTCTTTTGGCGATGTACTTGTCCTGGTCGATAGCGGGCATGGAGTCTTCAATACGCCGAGCCTCCCCGACACGCGAATGGGTTTGGCAATCGATCCGGTCGGAGGCGCCGTGGCGATCAGCGACGAAGCCACCGATCGCGTCACGCTCCAGCAGCCCGGCACCTTGGCGCAGCCACGTTCACGAGGATCGCCAGTAGCCTACGCGATCCCGGACCACCAGTCTTTGCCGATCTCAACGGCGACGGTTTGAACGACCTGATTTATGCGGATGGCGGCGGCGATGACGTGCGTGTTTACCTGGGTCTGGGTAATGGTCTCTTTCAAGCCGCTCCCGTCGATTTCGCGGTCGGTACCGACCCGGCTGGAGTGACGGTTGCCTACTTGAATGGCAGTCAGGCTCCCCCCGACCTCATCGTGGCCAATGAGGGTTCGAACGACATATCCGTCCTCCTCGGGCAAGGCACGGGTGCGGCGTGGACGTTGATCGACGGGCCGCGGCTGCGCGTCGGTGCAGGGCCGTCGGCAACGAGTGTCGCCGACTTGCAGCATGACGGCGTCCTCGATCTCGTCGTCAGCGAAAGCCTGGCAAACGATGTGAGGATCTTGCCGGGCCTCGCGGACGGGTTTTTCAATGATCAGGATCCGACAATCATTCCGACGGGCTCGTTGCCCGGCGGCCCCGTGTTCATGCCAACTGGAGCGGGGCCGCCCGTGATCGCTGTGCCCAATGCCGGCTCTGACTCAATCACGCTCATAGATGGGTCCACGTTTGACACGCAGACGGTTTCCTCGGAGGGAAGCACACCGGTGTCTCTGATCGTCGAGAACGAGACGACCCTGCTCGTGGCGAACGAGAGCGACGGACACCTTGGGATATTCGATATGGATGCCAGCGGCGACGTTGTTTCCGCGAGTTACCTCATCGATTCTCAGCTCCTTCACCTCTCCGCCCTGGCGCTCGACACCATTGGAGGCTTCTCACTCTACGCGACAACTGAGGGGGAAGACACGGCTCTCCTCTTCCCCCTGGGGAACCCGGTGGCGCACGGCGGCGAGCCATCGACGCCCGGCGGCAACCCCGACCTCACGCAGCCTTTCGGCGAGCTCGATACGGCCGCCTCGTTCACTCCGACCCTGGTCTCGGTTACCAGCTCGCCAGTCGCATTTTCGCTGATCGACACGACGATCGGAACGACGAGCGATGCCATTGCGCAGGCCACGTCAGCTTCCGTTCCGATCGGTCTGGGCCAGCCCAGAGTTTCTGACGATGATTTCGGCCAGGACACTGGGCCAGCCGAGGAGATTCTCGACGAGGGCCCGCTACTGGCAACCCGCTCCACGCCGATTTCTGCCAGTCTCCCGCGGAAGTTCACGGAATCGCAGGGACTCGACAAGGCGTTTGAACAGGCTCGCCGCCAGATCAGGAGCGCGCTGACATCCGAAGCCGAACCGGGGCGTGAAGCCGCCGGGAACACGCGTTACAATCCGTCGATCATCGAGAATGAGGCCTCGGATCCGCCAGAGCAAGAACATGGGTCGTTGAACGACATGGGCGAACGCGAAGGGGGCAGCCCCATTGTGATCGACGGAGCGATTGGTCTTTCCATGGACGAACCGAGAGTCGGCCCTCGCGCCATCCCCCTGCGGAGGTCTCTGGTGTCGGCGGACAGGAGCGACGGAAGCGGGTATGTCGAAAGCCGACAGTGGCTGACGGCTCCATCCCCGGCCGTCTTGATCCCGTGGACGGCCGTCATCCTCGGGGCGACCTCGATGTGGCGAACGGCCCGACATCGGTCGTCGTCGTTCCGGCCGGGCAAGTACCGGCACGTTGTGCCTCACAGGGCGACAAATAGACTCAGTAATCCGTGACCGTTAGATGTAAAACCGTGGTGACCGAGCGGCGCTCTCGGCATCAAGATTATCTCAGAGCGTGTGATGAGTGGAGTCCCTGAATGCCAGCGGTCCTGGATCTTCTCAATTTTGATGTTGACGTTCCCGAGCGTCATTGCCCGACCGTCTCGCGTAGAGAGGCGCTGCGAGCCATGGCCCTTGGGCTGGGTTTCGGCGGTATTGAAGCCGGCGGTTGCCCTTCTGAACATGCAGCAATCCTGCAGCAGGACGCATGTCATGACGACATTGCCATCGACCCGGCAACAGCTCTGATCTTCCCATCACAGGCCCCTCTTGTTCCGGCGGCCGGTTTGCGTGATGCGCGAGCGGTCTGGTGCCGCGTTCCGGCCGGCGCCGACCGGGGTGTCTTGATTTATCTGCACGGGCATAACGGCTATGTCACCGTCGATCGCTCGGGCCACTCACGTGTCCCCGATTGGGCGGCCGCCGACCGCGCGGCCGCCGCCGGTGCTTCGAGTAAAAACGCGGCCCCCCTGGTGTATCAGCTTGATCGTCTCGAATCGAAAAATACGGGAACGCGGCCGATCGTCTTGGTCCCCGAGGTGAGCACACTGGCCACCGGCTCGTTCTGGGCCAAGGAGCCGGCCGGGCAATACGCCGACCCCGCGCGACTGGGATTGCTCGTCGACGACTGTCTTGAGCATCTCGCATGCCTGAGCCGGCCCGACGGACCGGCCTATCTCGCCTCGAAATTCACCGCCCGCAAGGCCGCGGCTTCATCAACGGCGCATATCAACGCGCCGCCGGGCCTGGATCGCGTTTATCTGTGCGGCCACTCGGGGGCCGGATTGCCTCTTGAAGAGGCGGCGAAATCGGCCCTGATTCTGCCCGAGACGGGCGTACCGAGCGATCTCTGGCTATTTGACAGCACGTACTGGTCGAAGGTCGTCGGATTCGTTGAGTTCTGCGAGCGATGGAAGCGTGCAGGCCGACTTGCCGGCAGCCAAAGCAACGCCGCGCGTTTTGTCTGCATCTACCGCCCAAAAACGCAGACCGAAGAGGTCGCCGACGCCTTGCGCAACGAGATTGCCAGGGGCATCGGCGCGAGTGCCGACTCGCTCGTCAAGGACCATACCGCCGACAATTTCCGCGCCGAGATCGCGCCGGCCTTGAAGCAGTCGGGCGTCCTGTTTGTACGGACATATCTCCAGCACGATGATATACCGACGTTTTTTATTCCAGCACTTCTTGAAACGGCATCGAAGTAATCGAATCGAGCGATCCGGTCAGCTCGGGCCGTCCAGCCAACGATCAGCGACCCCGCTCACCTCCTTGCGAAGTGGCGAATGTACCGGTTTCCGGGTGGAGGCCGGTGCACCATAGATCCAGACCAGCGAAACGAGCGAAAACACCGCGAACGTGCAGCCCCAGATCAAGACGCTGATCCCGATCATGATTTTCAAGATCGGGACGACAGCTTTCGGTCCGCCCGCGTAAAGGAGGACGGGACAAGAAGTGAGAACGATGGACAGGTTCAAGAGAGCCGACTTGCGGACGACGCTCCGCAGTTTCGGAGCAGGGAATCCCTGATTGCCGCCTCGGATCATGTCGGTTTTCAGCACGGACCGACTCATCGTCACTCCTTGCAAATGAGCAAGAGGCTGCCGTCGGTTTCTTATGCTTACGATGTGAATTAATTTAAACCAGGTGCATTCCTCGACGTTTGCCTGGATGATCTGAACCACCAAGTCGGCGCTCACATGAGCAACCGACTTGAACCAAGGTGCGCCTGATAACCTTCATGATCGCCAGACGGCCGACCGCGTCATTGGCGAGAACGCCGACCGTTTCGTCACGGTAGCTGTCACCCGTGAGTCGATTGTTGGACGGTTGCAAACATTGTGGAGTATTCGCACAGCATCAACAATTCCTGGTTGGCGGCTCTAGACAGTCACGACGGCCAGGCCGACGCCAAGACCATCATAACCTGTCTGAGAGCCGCGCTGACGCTTCAAGGGCGCACCATGGACGGACAGCCGGGCTTGCGAATCGTGCTCAGTAGGTGTCAGAGGAGAGGACCTCGCCGCCGGCCTTGGTCCCCAGCGCCCAGTAGGTCTTCAGCGCAATGGACGATTTCAGGAAGTGCACGCTTCCATCGGCGAACAGGAAATTGGCACCGCCGGGATGATTACTGCTGGTCCCCTGGTACATCCCATCGGAGGCGTTCGAGCTTGTTGATTTTCTCCCCAACGCGCACCAGATGAACGGATACTGGGTCGAGCTCGGCGGCACAACTGTGTTGAATAACGCAAAGCCGCCATCGTCTTGTGCCCACCGAAATCCCTTTTGGTTCTGACTGCCGGTCCCGTTGGGCGTCTGCGCCATCAAGCCCACCGCGCAAGCCTGGAGGTCGGTCATGACCGCAGTCGGATTGGTGCTCACGTCCAGGAGACCTTTGCCGGTTGCCGATGCCGACGTCAGGACCGGGCCATCCCGCCATTTCACCTGCTCGATGGTGCCGTCGCCCACGAGCGATTCGCCGAACGCGATGGTGTTGGAAGTGCCATCATTGACGTTTTGAACGCCATAGACTCGGCCACCCTGGGTGAACATCCCGGATGTGTCCGATCCCTTACCGCCATAATTTGTCGTCGTGCCCATTGACGCTGAGTAATTGTTAGTCGCGCCGGTCCACTGCCAGCAAGACTGGTTGGACGTGTTGATCGGAGTTGGGGACAAACCGTCGGACGGGCAGATAAAGACATTGAGGATACTGCTGGAAACGGTTCGATTGATGTTCCACCCAGGCCCCATCCCGACGGTCCAACTGAAATTGGCCGCATTATACAATGTCGTTTGTTCCAGATAGCCCAGCATCAGGGCCGAAGCGCTCCAGGAACCCCATCCCGCCCCCAACCCGTAGTTGTAGCCAGCATAATAGGCCGTGGTATAGGTGCCACCCAACGGAAACGTCCCGTTAGCGGTATGATAGTTGTGCATACCCAGACCAATCTGCTTGAGATTGTTGGTGCACTGAGCCCGCCGATCGCCTCACGGGCCGACTGAACCGCCGGCAACAGAAGAGCGATCAAGACCGCGATAATGGCGATGACAACGAGTAGTTCAATCAGCGTGAAGCCACGACGCGTATCCGCTTTCATGATGAATCCCTCTTGTTAGAGAACTGAAAAACGTCTTGCCGGGCATCGGACTCGGGGATAAAGATCGATAACGAGACATATGATACTGATCTTCCCGCCATTGAGAGACTTAGCAGTGGGCTGAAGTCCGAAGGCGATCCCAGTCGAGTGCACCCGGCGCTCCAAAAAGCGTGATCTCCGTGGTGCAAACACTCGCGTGGCCTCTTGCTCAATGGGCTTCGCTCAACCTGGCTCCTTGGACTGTGCGCTCTGCTTGGCGGCTCCTTTTCCCGCGCGTTTTTCCTTGAGCCGCTCTTGCTGAACGCTCTTGCGATCTTCCGCAATGGCCTTTCCGATAGGCCTTCCATCGATCGACCGGCTCGGCTCCGTGGACGAGCCGCAGCCAGCGACAATTCCGGCAGCGCCGATCGACAGCAAAAGCGCCATCCCATGGACAATTCGCGGAACTCGCATCGATAGTCTACCCCAGTTAACATGGAATGATATAAACAGCATCCCGATCTTACTCTCGGTCGTACCCGACGGCCGATTATTCTACATTAATTTCACATAGTTCAAGATTAGTTCCGTATTGTTTCGGAGAGCAACATAATTCTTTAAGTTTCTGCGAGCAGCAGCGATCCGCGTCGATCGCCGCCGAGCGCCGGCCGCGGCGTGCCGACCGGGCCAAAGAGCGTCTCATCGTGCGTCCACCCTGAATTTCTCGATAACCGAGCGCGACAGCTCCGTGTCATGCCAGTCCCAGAGGCGCTCATGGAAGACGTCGACGTTTCGCGGCTTGAGGTTCCAACTGCTCGGGTAGCAGAAAACTCCGATGATCTGGATGGCGATTGAAAGAATGACCGCCGTGGCCGCGATCGCTGCCAGCACTCGTGATCGCATTCGCGCCCAGTCAAGTCCGTAGGCAAAGGCAATGGCGAAGACGGGGATGGCGTCGGTCCAGTAGCGCGGCCCGAAGCAGTGTCCGCCCCACCACACCGAGTATTTGGAAAGCATCACCGCATAAAGAATGAGTGATGCAAGTAGAACACAAATCAGTGATTGACCAGCTAGCTTACGCCGTACGGCGGGTACCGCCAGCGTTGCCAGTGCCACGGCGATCCACGGACAAAAGACGAGCAGTCCGCGATTAGGGCTCAGCAGGGTTCCCAGTAGCCCGTCGAAAAGCGGCGTCGACCATGTGCCCGATACGCCGTGCCGTGTCGAGTGAAATTGTTCCAGCCTGGCCTGTCCACCGATGACCGTATCAAAAAACCAAAGGTTATACGAGAGCAAGGCGATCGCCGTGACGACCGGCACCGGCAAGAACCAGCGAAGCTGGCGCCAGTCGGTCCACGCCAGCCACGCCACGATGGCGGCCGCGAAGACGACGTCCATCAAGCGGCAGGCGACGAGCAACGCCGTGAATGCCCCCGCCAGGGCCAGTCGCAGGCGACCAACCGGCCGGGCCTGCAATAGCGCGATCGCCGAGACCAACGCCAGCGCAGCCGGCCCGTGCTGCCATGGCGCCTGGCTACCGACAGCCCAGAGGTCCGATCCCAGACAGGCCGCCAGCAAGGCCGGCAATGCAGCTTGCCCCAGACCCAGCGACCAGAGCAGGCGGTAAAGGATGATCCCCGCGAGCGCGACAATCACCGCCATCGACCGCTTCACCATCAAGACACTTTGCTCGACCGCCGTGCGTCGATCTCGGTCCCAACCCGGACGAAAGAGATCGAACGCCGCGACCTGCGGCGCCACGAACGGTAGGGCCACCAGGGCCGGCGCGATCGGATAGAGCGTCACCACGCCGCCCGTGCGAGATCGTCAGGTAATCGGGAAGCGAGACATTCGCTCCCAGGCGGCCCAGAATCCTGTTATCGAAGTAGATTCCCTCACCGCGGAGAATGACCAGGGGCAGCAAACTCGCCGACATGGTGTCGACTGTCCCCATCTCCCGGCCATTGCTCATATAAGTGGCAAAGAGCGCCAGCCCCAGGAAGAGCGTACCCAGCCAGCCAGGGTGCGCCGCGGCCACTGCCTGCAATCCGGCCGTTTCCGGAGAAATGCCATGACGTGCGTCGTTCATCGATCCCCACAATGTCTCCGGTTGGCGGAATGTGCCCAGACTCAGACCGATAAAGCTCTGCGGCCGATCGCAAGGGTCAGGACAGCGCGAGATCCAGAAGAATCGGCCGCTAATCTTCCCACCAAATGCCGTTGCACAATTCTGGGAGGGCAAGTCTCTGGACGAGCCGAGTGCCACAGCCGACTCCAAACTATCAGCAATCCGGCGCCTCGGCGAGAGGCAGCGCCATCTCCAGCAACAGGCTGGAACGAAGTCAAATGGCAGGGCAACTGCACAGTCAATCCGTCATCCGATTTACCCTCATACAGGCAGGGGGGCACGGATGGACCCCCTCATTTTGAACCGGTACAATCGGCTGACCTTGCGAATCGTTCCCCGCACGGTGAGTCAGTCGCGCTGGCCCAAATTGGCCGGCAAGCGTAGTGATCTGGGCAGCCAGGTGGATCACGCCATCGAACGTCAATCCCGATCGTGGAGATCGCGAAAAAACCAGATCATGGTCCTCGCGACGGTCCTGCTCGTGGCCGGCGCCGGAATGATCGGTGTTGCCTGGCACACGCCGACGCCGCGGATCGTCCCATTTCAAGATCCCGTCTCGCCCTACCTGAACACACGGCCCGACGTGAAATATCTCGGCGATGCGAGGTGTGTCGGCTGCCATCCCGGCAGCGCCGAGACTTTTCGTCAGCATCCGATGGGCCGCTCCTTCGCTCCGATCGATGACACCACCGTGAAGAAGGCCGACGAAGGATCGAGCCAGGCTCTCTTCGAGAGCCAGGGCCTCGAGTACTCGATCGAGCGCCGGGACGGGCACGTGTTGCACCAGGAAACGCGGCGCGACGCCACGGGCCGGATCATCGCCCGAACCGAGGCCGAGGTCCAGTTCGTGCTCGGCTTCGGCCGCCAGGGGGCGGCCTACCTGGTCGAACGCGGCGGTTTCCTTTTCGAGTCGCCCCTGACGTGGTACGCGCGGACCGGTCGCTGGGGGCTTTCCCCCGGTTTTGACGTCTCGAATCATCACTTCGACCGGCCGATCAACCCCAATTGCCTGTTCTGCCATGCCAACCGGGTCGAGCGAGAGCCAGCACCCGCCAGCGAGCCTCGGCCGCTGGTTTTCCACGGTCACGCGATCGGTTGTGAGCGCTGTCACGGGCCTGGCGAACTTCACGTGGCGCGCCCGGTCGTGGTCGGCGGCCACGACATGACGATCGTTGACCCGGCCGGCCTGACGCCGGCGCTGCGTGACGATGTCTGCGCAGTGCCACCTGGCCGGCGAGCAGCGGGTCGTGCGGGCCGGACGTCAGAATGACGATTTTCGCCCCGGACTGCCATTCCCGCGCTTCTGGACTGTCTTCGTGCAACCGCCCGACCGCGCCGACGACCGGTTTGTCGGCCAGTTTGAACAAATGCATGAAAGCCGATGTTTCCGCGAAAGCGGCAGGCGGCTCGGGTGCCTTTCCTGCCACGATCCCCATCATTTCCCGACGCCGGCCGAGAAAGTGGCCTACTACCGGGGCCGCTGCCTCGAGTGTCATGCCGAGCGCGGCTGTCGCCTCCCAGCGAGCGACCGCCTGGCGCAGAGCAAAGTCGATCACTGCGCGGGCTGTCACATGCCGCGGGAAAGCAACCTTGACATCCCCCATGCCGCCTCGGCGAATCATCGAATTCCCCGTCGTCCGGGAGGAGGAGACGACCTCGTCGGAACCAGGCCGCGGAAGAACTCCCGCGACAGACGCCACCTGATCATTTTCGACGGCGAGCGGCTGACGGCCGACGAACGCGCCGAGGTCGAGCGCGACCGCGGCGTGGCCCTGTGTCAGGGCGGAGCAGCGGGTGCGAAAATCGCACTTCCGTTACTCGAGGCGGCTCTGGCCGCGCGGTCCAATGACGTCACCGCCTGGGAGTCGAAGGGCTACGCGCTGCGCGGCCTCGGGCGGCCCGAGGACGCCCTGGCGGCGTTCCGCAGCGCCCTGTCATGGGAACCGACCCGGGAATCGGCCCTGGTCGAGGCGGCTCGACTCGCCGCCAAGCTCGATCGACGACCCGACGCAGCGGCCTATCTAAAGCGCGCGGTCGCCATCAATCCATCGCGTTCGGACTATCACGCCGAGCTCGCCCTGGTGTATTTCCACCTTTCTGACTGGACGGCGTCGGCCGCTGAGTGCCAGCGGGCCCTGCGCCTCAGCGCGGCGTCCCTGGCCGTCCGTAAGTTGCTCGTCCAGTGCTATCTCAACCTGGGTAACGTCCAGGCCGCGCGCAGCGAGCTCGATACGGTCCTTGGCTTCGACCCGCCCGACCGGGCCGATTTGCTGCGGTCATTCGCCGTGCAATCGCGGTCCGGCGGCGGCAGTGCGCCCTGATCGCCGCTGGTCAGTCGACGTCGACGTCCTGCGGGTAGACAGACACCCTGCCGACGAGATCCTCGGCGCCTGCCGATTTCATCAGTGGCCGGCGGCAATTCGCTCCGGGTCGCTCTCCTGGTCGATTCTGTTTTTCAGATCGTGCCTGAAAGACTTCAAGTAGACGGCTTCCACCTCGGTCGAGCCGGGGTTATCGGTCAGGACATCAAGGAGCATCCTTCGAAAGCGCTTTCGCCGCACTGTCACCGGCGGGCGAGCCGATCAGGTCGACATTCTCCGCCGGGTCTTTCCTGATGTCGTAAAGCGTCTCGGCTCCCATCCCGTCGCGAAGGTAATGATGGCCCGAGGCCACCAGCGACATCTGCAGCCCCGTTCGAGCAGGGCCGTTTTGCCCCTGACGCTGGAACACGGCCAGATCGGCCTGCTCGGAGAGTGCTGGCGAGGTGAGATTATCGGCCATCGCCCCGGGTGGCGACCGCCAGTAGGCGGCCAGTGAACGGCCCGCGAACGATGATCTGGGCGGGAGCCCTGACTGATCGACGACCGTCGCCGGCAGGTCGCGAAGGCTGACGGGAACGTCAACCACCCGGCCCGCGGGTGCCCCTGGCGATAAAATCAACAGCGGCACGCCGATCACGTCGAGATCGAGGCTGAAGGTATGACCGAAATGACCGTGACCGCCGAACGCTTCCCCATGGTCGGACGTGATGACCACCACGGTGTTTTCCAGGAGCCCCTGGCCTCGAAGCTCGTCAAGCAGCCGGCCGAGCTCCGCGTCGAGAAATGCGATGCAGTTGTCGTAGCTATCGCGAGCCATCTGGACGTCTCGTTTGAAGGTCGGATTGTTGGCCATCGCCATGTTGCCGAGCAGGAACTCGTAATCCCGAGGCGGCCTCGGCCGGATTCCGAAGCGGCCCTGGTATCCCGGCGGCGGTATGTAGGGCGCGTGGGCGTCGAAATAGTTCAAGAAGGCGAAAAAAGGGCGGTCACGGCGACGCCGGCGCAGCCAGTCGAGGAAGGCGTTGCTGGTTCCCCGTGCGCCGCGGGACTGGAGGCCGATCCACTTCATGTCGTGATAAAAGCCACGAAACAAGATGTTTTTAAGGATCCAGTTCCCGGGCACCGTGCGGCCGACGAGCGACCTTGACGTCAGTGGGAAATCTTCAAAGTGGGCGAAGCCGCGACCGAGCCCGGTCTCGTAATTGCAGCAGTTGGTGTTTGCCGAAAACCCGGCGGTCTGATAGCCCTGTGAGTCCAGAAATTCCGCCAGCGTCGGATCGGGTGTATCGAGCTCGAACTTCCACTGGCTATTGAGCCTGGAGGGCCACTGGCCGGTGAAGAAGCAGCTATGAGAGGGATACGTCCATGGCGCCGGGGCCAGGGCCAGATTGTATCGAACGCCCTCGCGTGCCCACCGCGTCAGGTTCGGAGTGGTGTTCCGCGAATAGCCATAAGCGCTCAAGCTGCTCGCACGCACCGTGTCCCAGACGATGAGCACAACATTGCGGGCACCCGCGGGGGGCGTCGGCAATCCGGCTACAGTGCGTTGTTCGCCGATCGCCTGACGTCCTGACGACAACGCCGCCAGAACGCCGAGCACGGCGAAAAGCGCCCCCACGGTGTATCGGACCACTCGCGGAGACCAGTGTCGGTTCGAAACCGCGGCGCTCAACGGCCGGCCGAGCCCGGCGGCCAGCAAAAGGGTGCACCAACCGTAGAGCGGCAGCCGCAACAAGGCCCCCCAGATTGCGAGCGTTGCGAAGAGCCACGCCGCCGCGCGGGGCGAGACGAGCCGCGGCCTGGGCCGGCAAGCAACCGCGATCACCGTTCCCGGGACGAGCAGCAGAACCGCGTGGGCGACCGGAACGGTCCAGGCGAAATCCCTTCCCATTCGAACGATCCACTCGTCCTCCCAGTAGAGTTTCTTGAAGAGCATGAGAAACAGATCGAGATAGCCGCCGCAGAGGCCGAATGATGTCGCCAGCAGAATCGCGGCCGCCGCCGAAAGGGGAACCCGGCCCGGCGGTCGGCGGCCGGCGCGTCTGGGCTCGGGCGACGCCAATAGCGCCTGCCGCTCCGCGTTCTCCCTGATGATGAGAGCGACTTGCTCCGCCAAAGGCTCATCACTCATCCCGGTGCTCCCATGGCCCGCCACTCACGGGATCGGGGCGTTCGAAGCCAGATTCGAAGTCAACCCTCACGCCAACCGTGAGTGACGCCGCTGATCGATTGTAAACCGCGTACCCGAAAGTGACGAGCCGGCGCAACCCGTCGAGCTCTGCTTCGCCGGTGACCCGTGACGATGCCATGAAGTGACAGCTCGCCCTATCCGGAGCACGACGTTGATGAATCCTTCGCGTACCGACCGATCGGCGATGAGCGGGTTACCCGTTTGCGATGCCGGCATCCAAGACAAGCGAGCACTGCCATTGTTCAAGTTGGTAAGCTTGATAAATGGCGCGACAGCGGTTGCGTCAATGCGTCTATATCATTCGTTGTGAGTGGGCGTTGATCAATCGTCATCCCGAAATCACGACTCAGGGAGTGTTGAAACTCCATGGCACCTGAATCCGACGACGTCACGCCGCCACACGCCGTGGGGCCAGCCATGGTGCTCTTGCTCGCGGTCTGGGTCGGCTTGATTGCGGGGTTTCTCGACCTGGGCGTCATGATTGCGAACGCGCACCTCGATCGGCGCGCCTTCTATCGCCTCGGCAGCAACTTTGCCTGGATCATCCCCGTGGGGGTCACGGCTCTGGTCCTCGCGCCGGCACTCGTCATTGCTCTTTTTGCAAAGGCACGCAAAAAGTCCGTCAGCGTGGGCGCGGCGGAAGGTGTCCTCTTCTTCGTCGGGCTCCTGGACGTCTGCGCCGGCTGCCCTTGCATGTCTGGGCCTCGCTGCTCATTTGCGGTGGCCTCACCACGCAGCTAGTCCGCCTGGTGCGGCCACGGCGGATGGCGTTCTTGCGCCTGGTGCACCGCTCGGTTTTCCTGCTTGCCGCAGTCGTGCTGGCGATCATGGTGCTGACGATCGGCCGGCGCGCCTGGTCAGAGCACCGTGCGCGATCCGCCTTGCCCGCCGCGCCACCGGGCGCCCGGAATGTTCTCTTGATCGTGTGGGATACGGTACGCGCTGCGAACTTGTCTCTCTACGGTTACACCCGGCCGACGACGCCGAACCTTCAGAAGCTGGCTGGCCGCGGTGTTCGATTTGACCTGGCGTTCTCGACGTCGCCGTGGACCCTCCCTTCCCATGCCAGCATGTTTACCGGGAGCTGGCCCCACGAGCTCGGCGTCGGCTGGAAGTCGCCGCTGAGAGACGATGTTCCGACGCTTGCCGAGTACCTCGCTTCCCATGGATATGACACGGCCGGATTCGTCGCCAATCTCGAATATTGCAGCCGTGAGACCGGCCTGGCACGCGGCTTCGTCCACTATGAGGATTTCCCGATCGACGTCTTCGACGTCTTCAACCGCTATGTCGGCTTGAGCCATCGGCTCGAAATCACGTCGTGGGCCATGGTCCTCGACGGGCTTCTGCAAAAGTCTCTCGGGCGGTGGTATAACCTGGTTCCCCGCTCGCGGGAGCATCTGAAAAACGCCGCGGCCGTGGATCGTTCCTTTCTGGGATGGCTAGCCGGTCGACGGGCAACTGGCCGCCCTTTTTTCGCCTTTTTGAATTACATCGACGCGCACAGCCCTTACGAAGTTCCCGACCGAACGGCGCCAGCCTTCGGCCTGCGTCCTGCATCAACCCTCGACCGCCAGGCACTACTCCAGTGGAACACTCTCGATAAGGCGAGCCTCACTTATCACGATGTGCGCATGGCTGTTGATGTTTATGACGATTGCATTGCTTATCTCGATCGGCGGCTCGGGATGCTCATCCAGGAGCTCAGCCAGCGTGGCGTGCTCGACAACACGCTGGTGATCATCACCTCGGATCACGGCGAGCATCTTGGCGACCACCTTTTGTTCTTCCACGGGTGCAGCCTGTACCGCCAGCTCGTGCAGGTGCCGCTGGTCATTATCAACAATCATGATGCGAGAGTGCCGTCGAATCGCATCGTTGCCGAGCCCGTGAGCCTGTGCGACCTGCCGGCCACGATTGTCGATCTGATCGGGCTAGCCGCGGAAGCGCCGTTCCCCGGCCGGCCACTCTCACGGTTCTGGCAGCGCCACGGTGGTCAATTCGCTCGTCCGGAGGAACCATTGCTCATGGAAACAAGTAAACCCGAGCTATTGACTAACCAGGGCCGCGAGCCTGCCGCCAAGGGCCCGATGAAATCGCTCATTGCGAAGGGGATGCACTACATCCGCACGGCGGATGGCCTCGAAGAATTGTACATGTTGAGTACTGACCCGGAAGAGCAGTCCAACGTCGCTGGATCCCCGCGGGCCTACGAGATGCTCGGGGAATTCCGCAATATCCTGCCGACATTGCGCAAGAGACAATAGCAAGCACGCGGCCGCGTGCTTTCACGCCTTGTTTCCCGAACTGACCTCCCGTCGGCCCGACGCGGGTCTCCATTGCGTTCCGGTCCTCTTGTCCGAGCCCTGAACTTTGCGGTAGTCTGAGGGCGTTCTGATTGTCGCAGGAGATGACCATGAGCCAACCGATTGTTTTCGCAGACGTTCTCGACGCGGCCGAGCAACTTGACGTCGACGCACAAGCCGAATTGGTCGCAATTTTGAGTCGACGCCTGGCAGAGAGGGGCGCGAGCGTGTGGCAGCGTCGGTCGCGCAAGTCCGACGAGAGTTCGCCGCTGGCCAATGCCAGCCAGTGACGGCCGCCGAATTGCTCAAAGAGGCGTCGTCTTGAGACGGGACCTGCTACGCTCGCCCGCTTTTGCGCGAGAGCTCCGGTCTTGGTTGAAGTCGCGGCCAGCAATGGCGGCGACGCTTGAGGCGACACTGGAGCAACGATCCGCTGACGCTTCGCACCCGTCATTACGTTCGCACAAATGACGAGGTTCGCTCGCGGGCTGCTGGGCGTGCAGCGCGGGCTACAACCTGCGTGTGGTCTTTGAATTTGTAGAGCACGACGGTTCCGAGGCGGTCCTGCTCCTGGCCCTGGGCACGCATGATCAAGTCTACTAGAGTGGAGACCATGACGGAACGACGATGCCAGAACACGCATGGACCCATCACGCGAATACTGGCCGTCATGATTTTCCCAACACCAGATCAACAACCCAGCACCCACGCACATGCTGGATGGGCCACTGGCAGTGGTCCCAGAGTGCCCGATCCGTACAACCGGCGTCCTTCTTCAGCGCCCGCGCAAGCCGGGGCAAGTTCGCGAATTGTCCCTGGCGGTAGTTGGTTTTGGCGATGGCTCGCGACTTCTCATTGTAAATGGTCTCGGCGATGGCTCGCGTCTTCTCATTGAAGCAGGACGAGTCAAGACCCACGGGGCGGAACGGATTGCCGAAGATGTCGCGCAAGAGATGCGCCTGCTCACACTTCTCCGCCCGGCCCCGCCCGGATAAGTACTCGGCGCCCTCGCAAAGGGTGATGATTTCCGCGGTCTTCGTCGCTACGGCCTGGACATCCAACTCCGGTCCGAGGGTCAAGAACACCTCGATCAGCCGGGCTTCCCAGACCATGTCCGTCGGTCCAAACACCGAGAGCGCGTAGTCGGCATCCAGAGGGATCGGCTCCGGAAGGTTCCTCACCGGAACGAAGGCTTCTTCGAGTGCGGCCCGATCGACGAGTCCGTCGGCGTACTGCTCGCTGATCCAGATCGCATGTTTCTCGTCGGGACCGCCGAAGCCCGTGACTCGCCTCATGCAGGCACAGGCGAAAAGCCGCAGCTTGCGCTCGATCGCCGTTCCGGAAGGCAAACCCGGGGCTCGCCCGCTCGGGGGATCGGTCTTGTCGTCGGGCGAATCGTCTGGATCGCCGAGATTTCCTTGAAGGAACTTGAGCATCGGGATCGAATCGTGGCACGCCAGCCAGGCTTGCTCGTTCATCTCGACCTCGTGGAAAGCAATTGTGGCCCGGTTACCGAGTCCGGCCTTCTCTAGCCGACGGCGCATGAAAATCGACTGCATTGAACGTTGATGCTGTGATGTTGCAGCGCGATTATCGGCAATGTTATCGTTCGGATGCAAAACAAATATGTCCCGCTCACTTTACACGATCACTGGACTCAGAATACTCATGCGAACCCCTGGATTTATTGGCTCTCTTCTCGTGGTCTTGCTACACCTCGGTGCGAATCATGGTCGTGCCGATGATTCGTCACACGTCTTTCGTGGTGCGACCGTCATGACCGTGAGCGGCCTCGAGATCAAGGATGCTGATCTGGTTGTTCAGAGTGGCAAATTCATCGCCGTCGGCAAGAGGGGCGAGCTGACTATCCCCGCCGGCGCAACCGTTCATCACCTCGACGGCAAGGTCGTGATTCCCGGCCTGGTTGATACGCACTCGCACATCGGCATTTATCCCCGGCCGGCCGTCGAAGCCCACCAGGATGGCAACGAGATGACTGGTCCGGTGCAATCGGGAATCCGGGCCCTCGACGCGATCTGGCCCGAAGATCCGGGTATCCGGATGGCTCTCACCGGCGGTGTGACGACGGCCAACATCATGCCCGGCAGCGGCAATGCCATCGGCGGTCAGACGCTTTATGTCAAGCTCCGCCCCGGGCCAATCACCAATATGATGGTCCAGCCCGGCACGCCCGAAGGGGGGCTCAAGATGGCCAACGGCGAAAACCCCAAACGCGCCTACGGCAGCAAGAACCAGGCCCCCGGAACTCGCATGCGGCTCGCGGCCATCCAGCGCGAGCAATTTCTCAAGGCCGTTGACTACCGTCGCAAGTGGCAGAGCTATCGCACCGCACTTGAAAAATTCAAGACATCGAGGGACGACGCGGCCAAAAAGGAAGGCGCCGACGCGAAACCGAAAGAGCCGACTGAGCCCGAGCGCGACCTGGCGCTCGAGTCGCTCGTTGAAGTGCTCGACCGCAAGCGAACCGTCCATTTTCACTCGCATCGGGCCGACGACATCATGACGGTCGCCCGGCTCGCCGAGGAATTCGGCTTCGAGGTCGTCCTTCAACACGGAACCGAAGCCTACAAGGTCGCCAGCGATCTGGCGAAACGCCATATCCCCGTGTCGTTGACCATTCCCGATAGCCCCGGCGGTAAACCCGAGGTCGACGACCTGATCGAGCAAAACGCGGCGATCCTCGAAAAAGCCGGCGTCAAGCTGGCGATCAACACCGATGACTTCGTCACCGAATCGCGGTTCCTCTTGCGCACAGCCAGCCTGGCCGTGCGTGGCGGCCTCTCCGAAGCCGCGGCGCTCAAAGCCCTGACGCTCAACCCGGCCGAGATGATCCATCTCGAACGCCGCATCGGCTCGATCGAAGCGGGCAAGGATGCCGACTTCCTGGTGCTCTCGGGCCGGCCTTTCAGCGTGTATACCCAGGTCTTGCAAACATATATCGACGGCCAGAAACGTTATGACCGTGCCGACGCGACGCAGCACAATTACGCGGTCGGCGGCTTCGCCCTGGCCGACGCAGCTATGCGGCCCAAACCGAGTGCCGCCACGATGCCGCCAGCTCAGGTGAAGGACTCCGCCGCGACCGCCGTGAGCCCCGAGCTGCCGCCCAGGACCGACAAGTTCGCCATCCGCGCCGGGCGCCTGCATCCCGTGAACGGTTCGCCGGTTGAAGATGGTGTGATCCTGATCGAGGGGGGCAAGGTTCGGGCCGTCGGCAAGGCGAGCGATATCAAGGTTCCCGAGGGTGTTCCGCTCATCACGGCCGCGGTCGTGACGCCCGGGCTGATCGACGCGCATACGGTCGTTGGCGTCTCGGGCCGTCTCAACGTGCCGGCCGACCAGGATCAGGACGAAAAGAGCGACCCGAACCAGGCTGATGCCCGGATTCTCGATAGTTTCAATCCGAACGAGCCCTTGCTGGAATTCGCGCTGCGGCACGGAGTCACGGTCATTCAGGCCTGTCCGGGCCCGGTCAATGTTATTGGCGGCCAGGCGGGGATCTTCCGGACGTTCGGCACGACGGCCGAGGCCATGACCGTGCGGTTCCCATCGGCCTTGATTTTTCACATGGGTGAAGTGCCCAAGACGTCGTATCCGGGTAAGGCTCCGTCGACCCGCATGGGCACGGCGGCGTTGATTCGCAATGCGCTGGTCGCCGCGGCCAATGACGGCAAGAAGCGGCGCACGGCCAAGGCCGACGCGCCGCCGCCCGATCGCAACCTCAAGCACGAAGCGTTTGCGCCTCATTCTCGACAAGAAAATCCCGGCCATCTTTTCTGCGCACCGCGCCGACGACCTGACTACGGCGCTGCGACTGGCCGATGAGTTCGGGCTGGACGCGTCGCTCAGCCTGGCGACCGAGGCTTATCTCATTCCCGACGCCGTCACCGCCGCCAAGGTCCCTGTGATGGTTCATCCGACCATGCAGCGCCCGGGAACGCCTGAGACCTTCAACACGACTCTCAATAACGCCGCGATCCTCGCCGAGCGGAAGATCCCGCTGGCGATTATCTCGGGATATGAGTCATACGTGCCCAAGACCCGAACCCCTCTTTTCGAGGCCGCGATCGCCATGGCCAACGGGCTTGGTTACGAACGCGCGCTCAAGGCCATCACGCTCGACGCGGCGCGGATTCTCAAGATTGATTCCGAGTATGGCAGCATCGAGCCGGGCAAGGTGGCCGACGTTGTGCTCTACGACGGCGATCCATTTGAATACACGACGCACGTCACGCACGTGGTTCTCGGCGGGCATATGGTCTATGACCGGGCCGCCGAGGCCAAGCACCCGTCCCCGCGACGCGGGTCGAGCGGGGCAGGGGGCGGTGAGCCGGAATGCTGCATGGGGTATTAGGCGACTGTTACTCGTATGTCGATGGGAAGGAGCAGGGCTTTGCAGTTCCCTGCCGGTCGCTTCAAGATCCGAAGTTTCATGATCGGCGTCGCGATCCTGGCAGTCGTACTTGCCTTGCCCAAAGGTATGCAAGGTCTCGCGCTCATATTGTCGCTACCATGTCTTGCCGTTTTCGCGACGGGACGTTTGCTGGACGGACGGCATCGACGTCTCGCCGCAATCAGCTTCTGGAGTCTGGCAGCCTCAATCAACATTCTGTTCGCAGCCTTTTGCGCCTTGCCCGGAATCTTATCCGTCGGCTTATTCGTCCTATGGCTTATCGTCATTCTGCCGACGTTGGTGGGATTCGGGCACGCGTGGGCCGTACTGGCAGCGAGCCCGAAGGGAAGCCCGCAGCACTGGTATCAATCAGCCTGGATGTGGGTCGTTATCCTGGCGGCTATGCCAGGCCTGACGGCCTGGACGGCTTGGCCATTTCGTCTGAGATTTCTGACGGCGAGGTCGGCCCTGGAGCGTGTCGCGGATCAAATCGAAGCCGGGCAGCCCCTCTCATTTCCTCGGTTTGCGGGACCGTTCCGGTTAGTCGCTTCGAAGCTCGATCCCCAGACGGGGAACGTCGCTCTGCTCATCGACTCGAACCCGGGCGGTCCGAGCGGGTTCGTTCGACACAAGGGTGTCATCACCGGCCCGTATGACTGCTTTCGCCCGATCCGAGGCGACTGGTGGCACGTCAGTCTCGGAGGCGGGTGGTGCTACCACGAGGAAGACTGAAACTCGATCGCCTCCGTCGATCGGAGGAGATCAGCCATCAAAACGGAGTGTTAGCGAATATCGACGAATCTACGAGGTGAGTGCATCGACCTGACAATTGACGACGTTCGCGACGTCCCCCTTTTGCCTCGGGTTACTCGATCTCATAAATCGCGCCCGCGGGATGGCGCGGAATGACCCGCCCGGTCACGCAGTCGACGAGCAGATCGAGGTCTTCGAGGATAATCGCGCCAATGAGAGCGGTCTCGCGTTTGGGCTCAGCGATGGCCGTAAACGTGCCGTCTCGACCGAGGAGCTGGACGAAAACCCCTTTGATCTCTCGGCGCGTGGCCCGGCGCCCATCGGCGTAGCGAACCTTGACCGAGTTGCCAGGCGATAGGCCAAGCCGCTTGACGACGGCCTCGGGCAAGACAAGCTTGGTCGCTCCGGAATCGACCAGTCCCTGGATCGTTTCGCGGCGCACCTGGTCCTTCGGCAACAGGCCACGGCGCATGAGAGCCAGGTCGTCGTTGTTGGCGACCTCAATCTCGACGCTGAATCGTCCCAAGCCGTTGCCTCCTTTGGCTCGCATGGCTGCTCCCCCCCCAACGAGATGGGCTCGTCACGAGAACGCTCGTGATCATTGTATCGCTTGTGGAGGAGGCCGGCAGCGCAGCTCGCGTTGAAGTTCAGCCGTCGCGGAGAACTCCAATCACGACTTGCTTACGATCGGTTGCCGTCGTCCCTCGATATGGTCGCCTTCGACCCCTGCGCACTCGTTCCGAATTCCTTTCCGCGTGTCGTCCGAGCTATAATGACGTGGTCAGAATCCGCCGATCGGCACCGTGCCGTTCGGTCGTCTCCGCTTTCAACTCTTGAGGGAAAAGCCATGACGCTGACGTTGCTTTCAACGCTCCTCCTGGGCGCAGGGCTTGCGTCGGACAGTTCGGCAGAATTTCAACCGCCCGTTCGCCTCAAAGCCGACGGAATGCCGGTTCGCGTCGAAGGCCCCGGCTACGCGGCCCCCTGCTGGGCCGACATCGACGGCGACGGCAAGAAGGATCTGCTCGTCGGCCAGTTCAAGAAGGGCAAGATTCGCGTCTACAAGAATCTTGGCGATGGCAAGCTCGCGGCGGGCGACTGGCTCAAGGCCAATGGCGCTGTCGCCGAAGTGCCCGGCGTGTGGTGATGCACCAGCTCAACTCCACAGTTTGTGGACCTCGATGGCGACGGCCAGCGCGACATTCTTTCAGGCTCGTATTCCCGCATGGAGCAAGCCATGGCGGGACTGTTCCAGGTTCTCCACGGCAAGGCCGACGGCACGTTTCGTGAGGCGGAAGTGTTAAAGGGTACCGACGGCGAACCGCTCATCATCCCCCTTAACGGTCATCAGATGACCGAAAATATCTGCACGCGTCCCTTTGCGGTCGACTGGGATGGCGACGGGCATCTCGACCTCGTCGTGGGCAACTTCGCTGGCACGTTTTACCTCTTCAAGGGACAAGGGAAAGGCAAGTTCCCGCCGCAACCCGAGGAAATCAAGGCCGGCAATCAGCCCCTGAAAATTGTCGGGGGCCACAGCGACCCGTTCGTGGTCGACTGGGACGGCGATGGCGACCTCGACCTGCTGAGCGGATCAAGTGAAGGCGGGGTACAATGGGCCGAGAATCGCGCGGGAACCGGACAGCCCCCTCGGTTGGAGACGTTTCGACCGCTCATCGAACGTGGCCCGCGGCATGAGTTCGGCCAGATCCTCCGCGATCAACAGTTGAAAGGGCCCCTCGGCTGCACGCGAATCTGGGTCGACGACGTCAATTCCGACGGCAAGCTCGACCTTCTCGTCGGCGATACGGTGGCCTTGCTTTCACCGGCGGATGGTCTTACCGAAGCCGAGTTCAAGCAGAAATTCGCCGAATGGAACAAATCGATCGCCGAGGCGCTCAATCAGTTGAATACGGGGAATGACGACGAGAAGAAGAGAGAGAAGGCACAGCAGCATTATCAACAAGTTTACAAAGATCGCAGCAAATTCATGCAGGAAGACAGCACGGGTTTCGTCTGGCTGTACCTGCGTAAATGAGCTTGCTTCTCGCCGATGAAACCGATCGGCCCTGATAGTCATCCGGCCGCCCAGTCAATGCGACGTCGGAAATTCTGGGAGACGCCATGCTCAATGATCGCCGCGAGTCATGCATGGCGTCCCCGGAACTCCGCAAATGATCGTTTGTACAATCAGGCCAAGCTAACCCCGAGAACCGGGCTGGCGCCAGCGAGCTCGGTGCGACGCCGTCGCGCAGAGAGATTGATCGGTGAAAGAAAAGCGATCGTAAAGATTGCGCTTGACCATAAGTCCCCAGGTTCTGACGTGCAAGTGTGACGTCTCACCCTCGCTAAGGCTTTATACATCCTTTCGATCCCGTGATCGCCCAAAGTCCTGTTATCGGGCGCTGGCGGCTTCTGGCCGAGGAGCGTCGCCAGCACGGCGCCAGTGTTCACTTCCAAGGGGTCAACACCCAGCCAGGCAGCCAGCCACCCTCGCTGGCTCGCGGCCGCGAGCCGACCGACCTGCCGGTGCTTCACCCAGATTCGCAGTTCACGACCCGTGCGCGCTACGACCGAATGGACCGACCTGGCCCACGCTCGCCGGTCGTCGCGTGAAAACGTCTTGAAGAGATGCAAGGCCGTCCGGAGGTCGGGAAGCACGACCTCAACTGCGTCAGCCCCGAATTCGACCTGGAAGGCTGCATCATCCGCGAGAATGGAGAGATGGCCGACGACATCGAGCCCGGCGGCCAGTTGTTCAAGCTTGAACATTGTCACGCGTACGGATCTTGATGACGCCGCTCATCCTCCACTTGGCGTGCGTGGCTTCGGGTGAGGCGCTGCTGGGAATCAGCAGTTCGAGATCCTGAAATTCGTAAACGATCTCGGCGCCGCGCCCCGTGAGGCGGTCGTAAAGGCCGATCGCAAGGTCGGGCCAGGTCTTCGTGTCTTCAAGCATTGTTTCGTTCGCCATGAGAAAAAACTCCTGAGTGCAAAACTACGAGTCGAAAGTTCGTCGAGAACACGATGCGGACATGGTGATGGTATATACGGATGGAAAGCCCGGGCGAGCCTTATCGCGGTTCTGCGGGCAGTAGCCCAGCGTCTCCGGCGGCACGGCGGTGTCGGCCGTCTTGACGGTCGCATCGTATTGCCTACCCTATACTGGTGGCCCGGGTAGTCTCTTGCGCCATCTCCACTTGCGCTTCGCGAGTTGATTTGCTGGATCGCCCAGGCACTCCATGCCGGCCAATATCAACCCTGGCCTCGCCTGTCTGGGCTTCCCCAGCCGGATGGCTCCGGCTGTCGCGAATGGCCTGCGCCCTGAATTTTCGACCGACTGGCCGACCAAAGGATATTGCGGCATGACTCCCTCCGACCTCGACCTGGGCCCGTCGTACCTGATTTTCGGCGCCACCGGCGGCATCGGATCGGAACTTTGTCGCCATCTCGCGGGGCAAGGGGCCCGCCTGGTCCTGGCCGGTCGGAATGAGGTGAAGCTTCAGGCGCTGGCCGACGAGATTCGGGGCTTCGCATACGCGGTCGATGCGACCGTTTTCGAGGACGTCGAGGCGTGCGTGGAGAAAGCCGTGCAGATGCACACCCAGCTTGACGGTATCGTTTGCTGTGTGGGCTCGCTCCTGCTCAAGCCGGCCCACGCCACGAGCGCGACCGAATGGGGGAGCACAATCGCCACGAACCTGACCAGCGCGTTCGCCGTTGTACGGGCGGGAACACGCGCGATGACAACCACAGGGGGGTCGATTGTCCTGGTGTCGTCGGCGGCCGCCCGCGTCGGCCTGGCCAACCACGAGGCCATCGCGGCCGCCAAGGCGGGCATCATTGGCTTGACCCTGTCCGCGGCGGCCACGTATGCCCCGCGAGGCACCCGGGTCAACTGTGTGGCTCCTGGCCTCGTTGAAACGCCGATGACCGCCCGGCTGACGGCCAACGAGGCCTCGCTGAAAGCATCGACGGCCATGCACCCACTCGGCCGGATCGGGAAACCCGCTGACGTCGCCGCGGCGATTGAATGGCTCCTGAACCCCCGGCAGAGCTGGGTTACCGGCCAGGTGCTGGGAATCGATGGCGGTCTTGGCAGCGTTCGCTCGCGCTCGAGTGAAGGCAAGGAGTCGTCGATGAGCTCGGTCTCCGATCCCCATCAATCGCCCCCGTGGGCGCACCGCTGGCTCTGGGCCGCGGGGCTTTACAATCTGGCATGGGGCGGCCTGGTGATCGCACTCCCCAACTTGCTGTTTGACCTCTGTGGCATTGACCGCCTCAATTACCCCGAGATCTGGCAGTGCGTCGGCATGATCGTCGGCGTTTACGGCATCGGCTACATCATCGCGGCCGGCGACTCGCGGAAACACTGGCCGATCGTTCTTGCCGGTCTTCTCGGCAAGATCTTCGGGCCGATCGGTTTTGCCACGGCACTCGGGAAAGGGACGTTTCCTCCTGTCTTCGGCCTGACCATCCTGACCAACGACCTGATCTGGTGGGTGCCGTTCGCCATGATCCTCAGAGATGCGGCAACACATCAGGACGACACCCCGCGGCGGAATGTATCATCACATGAGCACATCAAAAGAGATTCGTGACCTTGCCGCATGCCTTGGGCCGAAGTCGAGATCACCAACCGCTGCCCGTTCGTTACCTGACGTGAGTCCCACGACGGGGCGTCGTATCGTGAGGATTTTGTGGCGAACGGCCGACACCATTTTGAAAACAATCATGATGAACGAAGCGCTCATCCGTTTACTCTTCCTGGTTCACCTGGGGACCACTCTCTTCATGGTTGGTCTGATCTGGTTTGTACAGGTCGTTCATTACCCGCTGTTTGCGATGATCGGCCGCACCGAGTTCCCGGAGTACGAACAGAGGCATGCTTCGCAAACCACATGGGTCGTCGCGCCGCCGATGCTTCTGGAGCTGGGAACCGCCGTGCTGCTGTTCTGGTTCCGACCCGCGGGTATTTCCGACCTGCAATGTGGGGTGGGCCTGGGTCTCTTGCTCTTGATCTGGCTCTCGACACGGTTTCTTCAAGTTCCCTACCACACGACGTTGTCCAAAGGATTCGATCCGTTGGTCCACCGGATGTTGCTGACGACCAACTGCGTACGCACCACGGCGTCGGCACCGGCATCATCGCCTCTGTCCAGGGAAAGATGGGCCAGGCCGCTCAGGCTCCCGGCATAGTCCGGATGCGACACGCCCTGCGCCTTCCGCCGGAGATCCACGGCCTGGCAAAGGAGCGATTCGGCGCGGGTGTCGTCGCCCGGCGTCTCGGCCCAGTTCCTGGTGCCTCGGTTCGCTGTCAATAAGGCGCCAGTGAAAACGGTTGATCTTCTTCCCACTGACGGAACAATTCCGCGAAGACTTGTTCCGACCTGGCGCACCAGGGTGTCGTGGCACCCGGCCGAGCCAGGAACGGCGCATGCACAAAGCTAACCAATCACCGCGTGCGAAGAAGTCACTGGTTTCCGGTGCACGGCGATGCCACGAGTGCCAGCACGATGCGGCTGCGTGAATCGCACGGTAGTCCCTGGCGAGCTCCAGTCGACGCGTCGACTGGCGGCGGGGGCGGCCGTCGTACGGGTCGACAAGCGCACGATTTGAATCCTCCCACAACCGGGAGCGCTCATGTAACCGTCCTATTGCGGCATCGACAAATCGAGGTGGAGAAGACGTGCACCCGTATCGCCCTTGATGCAGCATCGCCAACTCGCCATTGTCGGGTAGCCCTGCCACAACAGCGTCGGGCGAAAACCATGACGGCACAAGCTTTCCTTGCGTTGGTGATCAACCATTTCTCGCCGGTCAGCCGCTCGACTGCCAGTTCGCGCTCAACATATGTTTGGTTGGCGAGAAGATCGCTGCCGTGGCCGCGCTCGGTCGCGGCCAGCGCCAGTCACTCGCCGTCCCTCAGAATCGCCGCGACTAACTCTTGTTGCGGCCTGCCTCCGGCGATCCAGACTGGAAGGGCGGCAAGAAGGTTGGCGCCGAAACTGACCGCGACCGTCAGGTCGCGACGAGCAATGGCTCTGACCAGCTCAAAGAGCTGGTCAAGGTCGCCAAGCTTGCCAGCCAGCGAATAAGGGATGAGATATTCCGCGGCTCCCCAGTCGCGGATGGCCTCGGCCGCCAATTGGGGGTAAACCTCCTGTTCATCGCACTCGAGGCTCCTGGCAAACGAAAATGGCCGCGCGGGATCGCTCGGATCGCCCAGGTACTCTTCCAGCTCGCGTACGGCGTCGTATCCGTCCGAGGGGACCTCGGTGATACACTTCGCCCGAGGATTCTGGAAGGAAGGATGCGCCATGATTGGACTCTCGTTCGCGCTTACGCGTTGCAATCGGTTTGCGAAAGCCAGCGATCTTCGCAGTGCGTCGCGTTCGACGATCGTGAACGACTTCGTTTGATCCATTGTCCCCGGCGGACCTTCTCGCCGCAACGCGCCAGGAGACGCGCCGGAGAGCAATGCCGACTCCCGCTCACCGAGCCTTCGATGCTCGACGCAACTCACGAATTCCGGGGGGGCCGGCCAGCCCGAAATGGCGGGCCGGGCCGGCATGCGCAGTATCTGGCAAACTGGCCCCGACTTTGGAACCGCCATCGACTGTACGGTCTTGTCACGGCGCTTGGATCACGCGATTCCGATGTGTTGGCCCACGATACCGTTGATGTGCGCTCCCTTGCTGGGGGCGACGGCCGTGACGACGCTACCGATATGAGCGCCTTGAATCATCGCTCGGCTCGTCTTGCCGATGTGTTGGCCCACGATACCGTCGACGTGCGCTGTCTTTTTGGGGACGACGGCCGCGACGCTGGTCCCGATATGATTGCCTTGAATCGGTGCGCTGCATCACGCCGATGTGTTGGCCCACGATACCGTCGACGTGCGCTGTCTTTTTGGGGACGACGGCCGCGACGCTGGTCCCGATATGATTGCCTTGAATCGGTGCGCTCATCACGCCGATGTGTTGGCCCACAATACCGGCCTGGAGCTGTCGGCCCTCGAGGTTCTCGACGACCGGCCGGCGCACGGTCCGAAGGCGTCTGGTTCGATCGTCGGTTTGTCGGAAAAATCGTAGGCAATTCATGGGAATCGTCCTCGCGATGGGCCGATCGTCGTCAGGGGACCCGGGCGAACACCGCCCGACTGACCCTTTACTGAGCAACCGGCCGTCTTTGACTACCATTCATTTCTGCCACTATTAATAAAAGTCCGGGACGGGGTGAAACCTGTCGCGAAAGCAAAAAAGTTGCTGAAACTTCCAGGTTTTGCCCCGGGTGGCCAACGACCGATCCGCGCGAATGATCCCAGGCTCGTCAGTCCTTGCGTCGTGCCACAAAGTCCCGCGAGCGGCCCTGCGGCGCCGAGATACCGTCAACGAGGCAGCGCGAAGGTTCAGGGCGAAGACGTGCGGCCGGATCTCGCTTTCGCTCACAACCGATCGCTTCTCGTCGCCTCAGTCGACTTTCATGATCCGTGCACCGAAAGCCTCGACTGAGATGGCAGCCGCGTCGCCCCTTGCCTTGAACACGCCGTCGGTCATCAGGTCGACAAGACGGCAATCTTGCCACGTTCGATTACCAATCGGCGCGGCAAATTCTTGGGGATGCTCTGAACCGTTGAGAACGACCAGGATGCGGTTTTTTTCGTCCAGACTTCGCAAAAACGCGAAGATGGAATCGTGTGCGGTGAGGATGGCGAGGTCGCCGCGCCGCAGCGTGGGCTCGCCCCGGCGAAGGGCGATCAAGGCCTTGATCTCTTTCAAGAAACGCGAGTTCCGCCGGTCGGCCGGAAACGCGCCACCGACCTCGCGAAACGCGGTCGCCAGCTCGTTGCCAGCGTACAAAAGAGGGACGCGGTCGAGTGTCAGCAGGTAGGTGAGAGCCAGCCGCGTGCGTGCGGCTTTGGGCTCCTTGGCGATCGATACGAAGGCATCTTCGTAATTGTCGATGGGTCCCAGCATTTTGCGGGGCGAAGGATAAAACGCCTTCGCCTCACCAGCGACGAAGGCGAGCATGCCCGTGTCGCCCCCTTTGCCAAAGACGTCGCGCACTCTCATGACGCTGAAGTCATAAGCCCCGTCGAAACCCGCCTCGGCCACGATCTTGCCGATTTGTCGCGGATTGACCGTCAATTCGGGCAAGATCACAAATTGGCCGTTCGGCGGTGCCGCCTTCAACTCGGTGACAAACCGCTTCCAGAAAGCCGTCGGCTGAAGATGGGCCGAATCGATGCGGAAGCCGTCACACCCGCTGCGCACCTTCCATCGCTTGCAGACGCCAATCAGGTAGTCGGCGACCTGCGGGTTTTCGACTTTCCAGCGCGGTGTCCCGTATTCGCTCGGCTTGCCGAACCAGTCTTTCCTGGATGGGTCAGAAAGAAACGGATGCTCAAATCCAGGGAGCGTGATTGGCATGTCGAGGATCACCTTCATTTGGCGATCGTGCGCCGCACGGACGAGCTGCCGGAGAATCGCCTCATCGCCAAAGTTCTTGTCGACGTGCTCATAATCCTTGGGTCGGTAGCCTGTCGGGAGAAACTTGCCGACCGGCCGCTCGTCATTCTGCATCACCGGGTAAATCAAGAGCGTGGTGACGCCAAGGTCGGCCAGGTCATCCAGCTTGTCAATCACGCCCTTCAGATCGCCCCCCCAGAAACCACCCTCATAACGGGCACGATCCTTGATATCGCGCTGCTTCATATAGTCGTTTGACGGATCGCCATTGGCGAATTTCTCGGTGATGATGACATAGACGATCTCGTCTTCCCAGTGGCGTACGTCAGCACAAGCGGCGATCAGCATCAGGGTCGTGATCCCGGCGAGGAGCATCGCGAAAATCCGATAATCCGGTAAAAGGCGAAAAGCTCAAAATGTTGAGCACACGTATTTTGATGACCCTACCAGAAACGCTCGATGCAAAACCAGAAGCGAATGCCGCCGTGTTCCGACGATCGCGGCCGGGGCGCCGACGAGCGTAGCATCTTCATTGGACCTGGCCGGCGAAAATGAGCCGCATCTTTCTTCACGTCCTTGGTTGGTTGAAATGCTCATCCCAAAGCCGTCTTGAACCCTGAAAGCCCTCTCGGAATTGACAGCCATTGAGTTTCACCTTGGCCGCCGAGATAGGCATCCGGCGCAGAATCTTATCGCGAGTCTCCCGTTCAGTGGCGGTTGTGTTAGAGTATAGACCCATTGTTTTAAGTCTCGCGATGCGGAGGCTCACGCGATGTCTATTGCGCTAAAGCGGAAAATGATCCTGGCCATTGTGCTGGTCGCGGGATTGCCTCTGATAGGCTGGCCTGCGTGCGGCGACGAGCCGAAAGTGGTGGAAGCTCCCGCGTTTGAGCGTGCGGAACCCGGAAAATCGGGCATTGACGTCGATGCCCTTGAGCGGCTGCGGAAACGGGCCGCCGAAGCCGATTCTGACGCCGTCGTTGTCGTCAAGGACGGCCGTCTCATCGCCGACTGGGATTTCGGCCAGCCGCGCGGGCCGATCGAGGCAATGTCGGCGACGAAGTCGATCGTGAGCCTGGCGATCGGCCGCCTGATCGAAATGGGCAAGATCAAGTCGCTCGACCAACCCATTTACGAATTTTACCCCGAGTGGAAACAGGGCCGGAAACAGCAAATCACGATCCGCCAGCTCCTCAATCATACCAGTGGTCTGCAAGCCGAGCCGATGACGATGGAGATTTACGCGAGCCCCGATTTCGTTCAACTGGCGCTGGCCGCCGAATTGAGCAGCGATCCGGGGACGAAGTTCTTTTACAACAACAAGGCCGTCAATCTGCTGGCGGGTGTGGTTCTGCGTGTGTCGGGAACGCGAATGGACCGATTCATCGCGGCCGAGATCTTTCAACCGCTGGATATCAAGAATTTCGGATGGACGCTCGACAAGGCGGGCAATCCGCACGGAATGGCCGGACTGCAGATCCGCGCTATCGATCTCGCAAAGATCGGCCAGATGATGCTGGAAGGTGGCTCGTGGAAGGGTAAACACATCATCAGCAATCATTGGATTCAACAGTCCATCGTGCCGGGCCAGAAGTTGAGTCTCGATTCTGGTCTGCTCTGGTGGGTGCTTTACGACACCACGCGTGTCGCGATTGACGACGCGTTTATCAAAAACCTCATGGACCGCGGCATGACCGCTCAATCGCGAGAGAAGCTCGAAAAGCTCAGAGACAAGATGTTTGAGCGTGATGAAGTCTGGGTAACCATAGGGCCTCTTGTTCGTGCCGATGCCGTGCTCAGAACCAAGCTCCGGGAGATCGACGCTAATCCGCCGCCGCTGAAATCCATGTCGTCTGATACTCCGGCTTACGGCTATGAGGCCCAAGGCTATCTCGGCCAGTACCTTGTCGTCTTGCCCGGTCAGCGTCTTGTGGCCGTCCGGCAGCGCCGTTATCGACCCGGTGCGAATTCCGAGGACGGCAGCAAACTCTTCACTGATTTCCGCAAGATGGTCAAAGCCCTCGTATCCCAAGGGCCCGCACAGCCGTGATGACCGTCCGAACCCAGATATCAACGCACTCGCGTGATCGTCCATGACTCTTGATCAGGAGGCATCATTCATTTGCCCGGGATATCGAGCCAGCCGCGGGGTGCGCGAGAGAGATAGTCGTTCAAGGTCATCGCCACCATGACACCCAGCCAGAGAACCGACCACGCGCAGATAACGGCTGTCAGACGGTGGCTGTACTTCAGGTGCATGAAGTAAAGCACGATCAAGACGGCCTTGGCGGTGGCGATCGCCATGGCCACTGGAAAGTGCAGAAAACCCAGGGGAAGATACGCGCCCGCCACGGTCGCAAGCAGGAGGACGATGAGCGCGATGAAAATCGTGAAGTTGCTGCGATTCGAGGCAATGTGTTGCGTCATTGGTGAACGTCGATCAAATAGAGCAACGGATACAGGAACACCCAGATGATATCGATGAAGTGCCAGTATAATCCGGTCACTTCAATCTGCACGGCCCCTCCTCCTGAAAACCAACGGCGCCAGGAGAGCCACGTCATGACTCCGACCAGGCCGACGCCGATGATCAGGTGAATGGCGTGCAGGCCGGTCATGAAAAAGTAAAGAATGAAGAACAGTTCCATGTTTCCCGGCTTGAGCCCTTCCCGTTGGACCAGGGCCACGTCTTTTTCGGGAACCTGGAAATTGATCCCGGGGACCAGGTGCTCGTGATAATCGGCCGTCCACTCGACGGCCTTGATACCCAGGAAGACCGTCCCGAGAACCATGGTCGCAAGCAAGTACCGGACAAGGTCCTTGTTCATTCGCAACTGTGATGCACGTACGGCCATGGCCATGGTGAGGCTGCTCGTCAGGAGGACAAGCGTATTGATGCACCCGAGTGTGACATTGAGCTCGCGGCTGGCCAGTGCGACCTCGCGCGGCGCATTGATGCGGTAGACCGTGTAGGCCGTGAACAGGCCGCCGAAGAACATCACTTCGGTCGCCAAAAAGAGCCACATCCCGAGCACCGAGGCTTCGCTTTGCTGATCCACGTCGTCAAACTGCTGCGACAGGATCGGCTCGTCAGCCTCTGGGTTTGCGGGGTGGCCCGTATCAATGTGATGCGACGTGGCCGTATGCATCGAAACCCTCGATTCCTCCGGGAGAGTAGGCGTAAGGACCCCTCGTCACGACAGGGGGCTCGTCGAAGTTGTGGACAGGAGGGGGTGAATCCGTCTGCCATTCGAGACCCGTGGCGTGCCAGGGATTGGGACCCGCGTCGGGGGGCCGCCGCAGCGAAAACAAGAGATAGGCCAGGGGGAGTACATAGCCCACCGCGAGAATCGATGCCCCGGCCGTCGACATCACATTGAGCACCTGGTATTCGGGAGAGTATTCATAATAGCGGCGCGGCATTCCCAGATAGCCGAGCACGAACTGCGGGAAGAACGTCAGGTTAAAGCCGAGGAACACCGTGAGCGCCGACAATTTGCCCAGGAGCTCGGAGTACATCCGGCCGCTCAGCTTGGGCCACCAGAAGTGAATGCCGCCCATGTAGGCCATCACAGCCCCGCCGACCATGATGTAATGGAAATGGGCGACGACAAAATAGGTGTCGTGCACGTGCACGTCGAGGCCCAGCGATGCCAGCATCAACCCGGTCAGGCCCCCCATCGTGAACAACCCGATGAAGCCCAGGACATAGAGCATGGGCGTCGCGAGAGTGACCGAGCCCTTGTACATCGTGGCCGTCCAGTTGAAGACCTTGATCGCCGACGGAATCGCGACCAGGAAGCTGAGGATCGAGAACACCATGCCGGCATACATCGACTGGCCCGACACGAACATGTGATGGCCCCAGACGAAGAAGCCAAGCACGGCGATGCCGATGCTCGAATAGGCGATGAAGCGATAGCCGAAGATCGGCCGCCGCGAGAAACACGGCACGATCTCGGCAACCACGCCCATGCCCGGCAGCACCATGATGTACACCGCCGGGTGCGAATAAAACCAGAACAAGTGCTGGAACAAGATCGGATCGCCCCCCAGCGCGGGGTCGAAGATGCCGACCCGAAAGAGTCGTTCGACGGCCACCAGGGCCACGGCGATCGCCAGCACGGGCGTGCCCAGCACCATGATCAGGCTGGTCGCATAGTGGGCCCAGACAAAGAGCGGCAGGCGAAACCACGTCATCCCTGGCGCACGCATCGTGTGGATCGTCACGATGAAGTTCAGGCCCGTCAGGATCGACGAGAATCCCGTGATGAATACGGCCGTCGCCGCCGGCACGACCATCGTGTTCGAGAACATCGTGCTGAAGGGTGTATAAAACGTCCAGCCCGTGTCGATCCCGCCAAAGATCAAGATCCAGAGGGCGATCGAGCCGCCAATCATGTAGATGTACCAGGAGAGCAGGTTCACCCACGGGAAAGCCAGGTCGCGCGCCCCGATCATGAGCGGGATCAGGAAGTTGCCCAGCACGGCCGGGATCGACGGGATCAGGAAGAAGAAGATCATCACGACGCCGTGCATCGTGAAGAGCCGGTTGTATTCGTCGGGCGAGCGCAGCACGTCTCCCTGCGGCGTCATCAGCTCGAGCCGCATCACGGTGGCGGCGGCCCCGCCCACGAAAAAGAAAAACGTGATCGAGGC
Organism: uncultured Planctomycetota bacterium; assembly: GCA_963818265.1. Classification (GTDB taxonomy): domain Bacteria; phylum Planctomycetota; class Planctomycetia; order Isosphaerales; family Isosphaeraceae; genus CAWFRS01. The sequence continues at coordinate 152,649 of CAWFRS010000010.1, forward strand.
CATGTACAGTAGGCCGATCCGCTTGTGGTCGTTGGTCGAGCAGCCACGACTTCAGCGTGTACGCTTGCAGATAATCTTCCTTGAACTCGACAGTCGCGACACTCATTGACCTCGCCCCTCCGCTCCGATCGACTTGATATAGGCGATGATTTTCAGAAGGTCCGGCTCATGGATCTGATCCTTGTATGACGGCATCGAGCGGCTCGTAGCCGGCTACCACCTGCGATTTGGGCATCAAGATCGAGTCGCGAATATAGGCCGTGTCGGCCGTCACGAACCGGACGTCCTTGCCATTTTGAATCGGCACCGGCTTGCCGAAGACGCCCTCGAGCTTCGGTGCCTTGCACGGTCTGACTGCCCCGGTGGCAGCCCGCGCAGTGGTGCTGGACGAAGAGCCGCTCGCCTTCGATCGGCCATCGACGGCCCGGCTTCCCCCTCGGTCAGCCAGCGCTGAAAGTCGACCGGTTCCATCACCGTCACCCAGCCCCCCATCGTCGAATGATTCGTGCCGCAATACTCGGCACAGTAAAGATGGTAGCGGCCCACCTTGCGACGGCTCGAACCAGAGCGACGTATCGCGGCCCGGCAACACGTCTTGCTTGACGCGAAACGCCGGTACATAAAAGCTGTGAATCACGTCTTGCGAGGTCATGTTGAGCCTGATCGGCCGGCCCAGGGGCACGTGCAGCTCGTTGATCTCGGCACGTCCCTCGGCATGCTGCAGATACCACATCCACTGCTTGCCCACGACCGCAACCTCGAGCGCATCGCCCGGCGGCGTCGTAGACCTGAAAAAAGAGAACGGCCCCCCAGGCGAACATCACCATTCCCAGAACCAGCGGCACGCCGATCCAGAACACTTCCAGTCAGTGATTGCTGACGGTCGGCGGGTTCGAGCGATCGACGATCGCATTCTGGCGGTACCGCACAGCGAAGCGAGACGATCAGCACGCAAATCAAGGCCGTGAAGAAAACGGCGATTCCCAGCTCGAAAAAGTAGAGCGCATCGACCTGCTCGGACAAGCTTCGACGCCTGATCGGGAAATAACGGAAAATTCCACATGTTTAGTTCTTCACCTCGGCTCCGCCGGGCGGAAACGGGGGCCGGACGCCGAGCTCGTCGCACGGGCCACGCCCATGTATCTTCGGCCGCCATCATCCGACGTTGTTTGCCTTCGCGACGAAACATCACCAGCATGAAACTCAGCCAGTGCGAGCGCGGTGCCGGTTCCCAGCACGCGGATGAGCCGCACGATCGAAAGCGTGTATTTGCCGGTCGCCGCGTCGTAGTCGTAGCAAAGTAATAGCAGCCGGCCGATCGGCGTGCCGATCCGACCGGCCCTGGCTCGCTCGAGCTCGCTCTCGAGCTCCTTGGGAGGAAAATCGATCCCGTAAAAATAGCGGGCAATGTGCCCGTCGGGCGTGACGATGACCACGCCCGCGGCGTGGGCGTAGAGCTTGGTCTGCGGGTTGAACGTGTAGCGAAACCCGATGGCCTCGGCCAGCGCCGTGATCGCCTGCTTGATCGCCGGTCGAGAAAGTGCCAGCCCCGTTCCGAGCCCGGCCGGTCGTATTGTTCGAGATAGGCGGCTCTTCTTCGGCGCCGGCCAGATCGGCCGTCTCGGTCGGGATTGATGCTGAAGGCGATCACATCAAAATCTTTACCGGCAGTCGTGCGACACCGGCTTCAGGCTGCGGGTCAGGCCATTCAAGAAGCTGGTTGCACAGGAGCGGGCAACGGAAATAGACCGGCGCCAGGATCACGGGCCGGCGGCCAAAGAACTCGGCCAGGGGCCGCTCGCGGCCCGTCTCGTCGCGGAACTTCAAGGTCGAGCGGGAGTTGGCACGCCCAGCTTCTGGTCGAAGCCGACCTGGCTTGACCACGCCGCCGGCTGTTTGCTGGGCGTGTGCCTGCCCCGCCAGCGAAGTGAGCCCGCCGGTGGCCAGCACGAGCATCGCGGCCGTCATTCTGTAGGGCATCATGGCTTGCGCTCCGGTCTCGGCGCGGATGTCGCTGGTTTTTCGGCCGGACGTCCGGCCGACGCACTGGCGTCCGCCGGTTTCTCGGTGGCGCTGATGGGCTTCGCGGCCTCGACGATGCCCATGCTCCTGGCGCCAGGGATCACGGGTAGCCCCGACTTGGCCACGATCGCAATCGCTCGATCGATCGGAATATGAGCGATGCCCGGCTCCGCGGTCGACCCATCCATATCCATTCGAGTCGTCGTAGCGTCGGCCTCCTTGAGCCTGGCGAGATCGACGGGGGGATCGGCCTGGAGCCTGGGATTGGGAAACGGACCCGGAGTCATTGGCGAAATGGGGCGGCGCGAGCGACTTTGAAACCATTTCTTCCCGCGAGAGATCTCGCATGAAAAAGACCAGTACAAACTGCGACGAACATCGTGACGCCAATCACAGCACGACCGCGAAAATAACGATAGCCCTTGACGCCCGATCGTATTGCCTTCGTGACCTGGCTTCCGCCTGCGGAGATGGCATCGCCTGCGGGAGAAAGTCAGCCATGTTAGTGACCTCCATCGTGCGCGAGGGCCGCGACCAGGTTGGGATCATGCAGCGGCACCAGCGGACGGCGCTTCAGCCAGTGAATGAAAAACGCGATCCAGATGCCGCCAATCCCGGCCGTCATGACGGCGCTCAAGATAATCTCGGGCCAGAGGATGTGCGGCCTGGCCGGGTCGGCACGCGGCCGGGATCACGAGCCACACCAGATTGACCCAGTGCATCACGAGGACCCACAGGGCCACGCGCGACGCTCTGCGTCGTTGCCCGCTTGTTCTCGCGGAAGAGCAGCACGAAAAATGGCAAGAAGAACTGGAACAAGACCAGCGCCGGCCGCGACAAATTGCCAGCCCCCCGCGTGCGCCGCAGATACCAGGGGATCTCTTCCGACAGGTTGCCGCTCCAGATGATGAGGAACTGGCAGAATGACATGTAGGCCCAGAGCATGACAAAGGCCAGCATCAGGTTGCCCAGGTCGTTCAGGCGCCCGGCCGTCGCTATTTCGGACATCGGCCGTTCCGCCGCCAGGAAGCCGGCGACGACGATCATCAAGGCCAGGGTCGCCAGGGCGTCAGCCACGATCAGCACGACGCCATAGATCGTCGAGGTCCACTGGGGATCAAGCGACATCCCCCAGTCGATCGGCCGAGAACGTCCCCGTGACGAACAGAAGAACAATCCCGGGGCCGCCGATCGCCTGGAGCCACTGGCTGGGCGCTGGCGTCGGTGCGCGGTGTCTTGACTCGTCGAGAGTCGATTGAGCAACAAGGCCATCGCACTCCAGATCACGAAGTAAACGACGGCGCGAAGCGTGAAAAACGGGACCGTCAGATACGGATTTTGATCGACCAGCGGCCGCGTGCCCGGCTCGAGTCGGCCGTGACCCAGGGATAGAGGGCCGCCATGCCGAGAGTAGATCGGCACGAAGAGAAGCGCCAGCGGCAGCACGGTCAGCGCGCCGGCCTCGAGTGGGCGGCGGATCACCAGTCCCCACGAGCCTCCGACCAGGTGATGGAGCATCGTCAGCCCCATGCAGCCCAGGCTGATGCCCAGCCAGTAAAGGAACCCCACGAGATATGACGGGAAAAAATGGGCCGGCCAGATGGCCCAGGCCGCCACACCGACAACAAGGCCGAGCGCCCCCACGATCAGGGCGCGGATCTGGAGCTGGTCGAGGCGCTCGATCAAGGCGGGGTCGGCCGTCATACTGGTCGTCATGGCCGCACCTCCTCGAGCTGGGATCGATCTGTCGGGCGACAGGTCGGCCGCCGTCGCGTGCTGGCTCACTTGCAGGGCCCTGATATAGGCCGCGATAGTCCAGCGATCACGCGCCGGGATTCGCGACGGCGTAAGAGTACATGGTTCCATGACCGCGGGTCATCACGTCGAAATAATGGCCGACCGGCTTCTGGCGTACGCTCGTCGGAATGGAACGAGGGGGGCGGGTTGAAACCGCGCTGAACGACGATTCCCCGGCCGTCGCCCAGCTCGCCGTGACAGGGCGTGCAAAAGATCCGAAACCGCTCCTGGCCACGTTCGAGCACGGCGCGATCCACCGGAAACGGCAGGTCTCGGCGAGCTTGTCGCCGATCAGACCCGTCGTTGAACGTCACGCTTGCGGCCTGACTCCGATCGGCTGCGTCGTAATGGGGAACCGTGCCGGCGACGAGCGGCCGCGACGACATGCCGTTGTCAAAGAAGTCGCTGGCCTCGTAGGGCTCATACCGCGGCTGGTCATACATCTCGTTACGGCAGCCGCACAGCGCGAACAGGGCGGCGGCGACCAGCACCAGCGGCACGTGCGCGGGCGGGGCCCCGACCCCGGCGCGGCACTCGTGCTTTTCGGGCGATCGCACTTCACGCTGGATTGTCCTGGGCTCATGGGCGGCACACCACACCTACCTTCGTTTTCCTCTGTCGCAATCGAGCGGTTGTCATGTCTCTCAAGCGGGGACCACGGCGATCGCCCGCGGCCCTTGCTCCTCCAGAAAGTGTCGGGCGCTGTCGGGCTCGAACAATGGGTCGCGCGCTTGCAAACAGAGAAAAAACCGGTTGCGCGACGCCAGTGCGAAACTCGGCACGTTAAAAACCGGGTGATGCGGGCGGGGCAGACCGTTGTGCGCAGAGCATCGCCAGCAGCGCCGAGATCGACGCCGACAAGATTGTCAGCTCGAATGTGATCGGAATGAACGCCGGCCAGCTATTGAACGGCCGCCCGCCGACATTGATCGGATAATGAACCACGGCCGAAAACCATTGCATGAAAAAGCCGCCGATGCCTCCAAGCAGACCGCCGATAAACACCGCCTGGGGAATCCGGTTGCGATGAAAGCCGAGTGCCTCGGCAACCCCCTCCACGGGAAAAGGCGTGTACGCTTCCATCAGGCGATAACCCCGATCATAGGCGTGCTGCGTCGCCTCGATCAGCGCATCGGGATCGTCAAACTCGGCCATCAAGCCGTAAACGGCCGGCTGTGCGAGTTGGCGTCCTCATCGCGTGGCCCCGTGTGGATTTGTCGATTCGGCCTGCCGCTCGTGTTCCTGCTGCGTCTCGTGCACGAGCTCGCGCATCTCGGTGATCGAGATCACCGGCAAGAAGCGAATGAACAGAAAAATCAACGCCAGGAAAAGACCGAGGGTGCCGTAGAACGTCGAGTAGTCCCAGAACGTCCCGTGATACATCGACCACGACGACGGCAGAAAATCGCGGTGCAAGCTGGTCACGACGATCACGTACCGCTCGAGCCACATCCCGATATTCACCAGAATCGAGATCAGCCAGAACAAAACGCACATTACCGCGTATCCACCGCGACCAGAGAAGCTGGGGCACGATCACGTTACACGTGATCATCATCCAGTATGTGTGAGCATAAGGGCCAAACGGCCGATTCTTGAGCTGGACGAACTTTTCGTAGGGATTCGAGCCATACCAGGCCATGAAGGCTTCCATCAGGTAGCCGTAAGCGACGATCATGCCGGTGGCCAGGATGACCTTGGCCATGTTGTCGAGGTGGCGATCGGTGATGTAATCCTTGAGGCCAAAGAGCGGCACGCAAGGGAATGCTCAGGGTCGCCACCATCGCAAAGCCCGAGAAGATCGCTCCGGCCACGAAATAAGGCGGGAAGATCGTCGAGTGCCAGCCCGGCAAGATCGCGATCGTGAAATCGAAGGCCACGATCGTATGCACCGATACGACCAGCGGGGTCGCCAGGCCGGCCATCAAGAGATAGGCCGTGCGGTAGCGGTGCCAGTGCCGGGCCGACCCGCGCCAGCCCATCGCCAGCATGCCATAGATGTATTGCGCCCAGCGGTTCTTGGCCCGGTCACGCAGCGTCGCCAGGTCGGGAATCAAACCAACGTACCAGAACAAGAGCGAGACGGTGGCATAGGTCGAAACCGCGAAGACGTCCCAGATCAAGGGGCTGCGCCACTGCGGCCAGAGGGCCATCGTGTTGGGGTAGGGGAGGAGCCAGTAAAAGAGCCAGGGACGCCCCAGGTGGAGTAACGGGAATAACCCCGCGCAGGCCACGGCGAACAACGTCATCGCCTCGGCGAACCGGTTGATCGACGTCCGCCAGTCTTGCTTGAGCAACAAGAGGATCGCCGAGATCAAGGTGCCCGCATGGCCGATCCCGATCCACCAGACGAAGTTGACGATCGCAAAGCCCCACATGACCGGAACGTCGATGCCCCAGATGCCGACGCCCTCGTAAAACAGGTATCCAATCGACACGAAGAGGAGCGCCGTCAGGGCCGAGCCGATCCCGAAGCCGAGGAACCATCGCCAGTTGTAGGGCCGAACCAGCACAAGCGCGCTGATCTTGTCGGTCACCGACGCATAGGTATGCTCGGGTCCCAGGATCGGCGTGGTCGCTCGGGTGTAGGCCGAGTCAGGATCGTTGGGAGGAGTCATCGCGCGAGCCTGCCTCGATCTCGGGGTTGGGATTGCGCAGCTTGGCCAGATACGTCGTGCGCGGCCGGGTGTTGAGCTCGGCCAGGAGGGCATAGTTGCGCGTGCTGGCCTTGGCCTTGACCACCGCACTGTTGGGGTCGTTCAAGTTACCGAAAACGATCGCCCGGGTCGGACACGCCGCCTGGCAGGCCGTCACCACTTCGTCGCCACCGACCGGACGTTTCTCGATGTCGGCCGTGATGCGAGCGTCGTTGATCCGCTGGACGCAGTACGTGCATTTCTCCATCACGCCCCGGTAGCGTACCGTGACCTCGGGGTTGCGCATCAATTTCAGGCTGGGCGTCATCTCGTCGGCATAGTGCAAGAAATTGAAGCGCCGAACCTTGTACGGGCAATTATTCGAGCAATAGCGAGTGCCGACGCACCGATTATAAGTCATCTCGTTGAGCCCCTCCGCGCTATGGGTCGTCGCCCCGACCGGGCAGACGACCTCACAGGGGGCCTTCTCGCACTGCATGCACGGCACCGGCTGGAAATCGACCTTGGGGTTGTCGCTGGTGTCGCCTTCAAAGTAGCGGTCGACCCGGATCCAGTGCATCTCGCGCGACGCCAGCACCTGCTCGCGACCCACGATCGGGATGTTGTTCTCCGACTGGCAGGCCATGACACACGCATTACACCCGATGCACGTGTTGAGATTGATCGCCATCCCCCAGGAATTGCCGAACCCTTCCTCGCGGCGCTTTTGCGGCTCGGGATCGTCGTACAGGGTCAGGCCGTGATCGGGCTCGTGCTCGGCTTCCTGGGCAAAATGCGGGTGCTTGCGATAATCTTCGAGATCACTCACACGAATGAGGTCGCGCCCGTCCATGCTGAAATGATCATGCATGGCCGTTATCCGGGTGCGTTCGCTCGTCCGTCGCGACCTCGAGCCCGGAGCCCGACCAGAGCTGGTCGGCGGTCCGCAGCCGGTAGACATCGACGCCCACGTTCGTGCCGACCCGGCCGGCCCGTTTCCGCCCCTGACCGAAGAAGACCGTGATCGAGTTTTCCGCCTGGCCCGGCATGATCATGGCCGGGATCTGCAGCGACCGACCCTGATAACGCAGGTCGATCACGTCTTCGCTGGAGATCCCCAGGCGCCTGGCGAGGGCCGGGCTGAGCAGGGCGGCCGTATCCCACGACATCTTGGTCAGCGGCTTGGGCAGTTCTTGAAGCCAGCCATTATTGGCCCAGCGGCCATCGCCAATTGTCGGATCAGGGCGAAAGAGGATCTCGATATTCTCGGCGCCTCCGGCCAGGGGCGCCGCGGGAACGGTCACGTTCGTGAGCTTGGGTGCGACGGTCCTGGGTTTCGACGCCGTCGCCATGAAGAGGCCGGCCTCGAGCGCCGCGCGCCACGCGGCCTCGAAATCTCCACCGAGGTTCTGGCGCCGCCAGTAATCGCGGATGATTGCCAGGCCCGCCGGGGTCGGATCGCCGAGGAAGACCGCGATGACCTCGTGAGCCGACTTTCCTTTATAGAGCGGCGCGATGAGTGGCTGCTGGATCGAGACGGTGCCGTCGAAGGCCCGCAAGTCGCTCCATGCTTCCAGGGGGTGGGCCTCGGGAATATGCCAGTGGCAAAGCTGCGAGGTCTCATCGTCGTAAAGACCCAGCCGAATCCGCAGCCGGACCTTGTCGCCAGCCATCGCCTGCGCGAAGCCGAGATCTTCCGGAGCGTCAAAGACAGGGTTGCCGCCGACGATGATCAGCGTATCGACCGAACCCGCATCAATGTCGCGAATCAGCTCGCGGAGCGATGCGATCTGATCGCCGTGCCCCGAATCGACGCGCGCAATGAAGTCGACCGTCTTGCCGACATTTCCCAGCGCATGATTGATCAGGTGGGCCAGCGCGTGAACCTCGGGGGGCTGGGTCTCACCGGCGATCACCAGGCACTTGCCGCGATGGGCCGCCAGATCACGCCCGACCGCAGCCGTCCATTTTTCATGACCGGCGAGACGGTCGGGAAGCTTGTGGTCGCCGCCGACGCCCGCGGCCCCGGCGATCGCCTGGGCGAGCGCACCGACATCGCGCGACGCCACGGGCAGCCGATGGTCGGCCGAGGCGCCGGTCAAGCTCATTGTCGGCTCGATACAATAGAGCCGGTTCATGACCTTGGCCGACCGGGCGTCGCCAATCTCGCGACGCGCGGCGAAGCCGCGGGCCATGTTCAGTCGCGCGGGCCCGCGAGCCAGGAAGTCGGCATCGAGCGAGACGATCACGTCGGCCTGATCCAGGCGATAGATCGGGGCCAGATCCTCGCCAAACGCGAGCCGGGTGCCGGCCCAGACGTTATCGAGGCTGCTCGGTTCATACGTGTGCCATCTGCGCCCGGGAACTGCTCGCTCAGGCGCTTCATCTGGTCGAGAAAGGTCGGCGAGGCCACCGTCTGGGTGAGGATGCGCAGGCCGGCTCCTTTCCTGGCGAGGAGCCGCGCACGGCGCGTCGAGCGCCACGGTCTGAAAATGCTCCCACGTGTCGACACGCGCATTGTGGGACACCATCTGCGAGCGGTCGGGATCATAGAGCGTGAGGATCGTGGCCTGGGCGAAGATGTCGATGGCGCCCAGGCTGGCGGGATGGCCCGGGTTGCCCTCGACATTGGTGGGCCGCCCCATGTTGCTCCTGACCAGGACGCCGCAGGCGTATCCATCGATGGGGACCGCCGAGGCGAAAAAGAGCGGCTTGCCCGGGACGAGATTCTCGGGGGCTTCCACGTAGGGAACGATCGTCTCGGTTGGCTGATAAACGCAGCCGCCCATGCCCCCCAGGGCCAGTGACGCCCCCATGAACCGGAGGAAGTCGCGGCGCGACGGCTCGTCGAGCACCTCGATCGACGGGTCGGGAAACTCGAGTGCCAGAAGATCTGGTGGAGGCCCCGCCCCCTCGAGCTGTTCGAGGCTACGCCAGAAGCGCGGCGGATTCGAGAGAATCGGCAGCATCGAGCTTCCGTCGCCCGGAATCGCACCCATCGGATTTTTGCGGTCAGGTTGGTCGCTCATCGGTGGCACACCGAGCAATTGGTCAAGCGGTCGAGCTCAATTTTTTCGGTCTTCACGAGTTCCTGTCCTTTCTGAAGCTGCTCTTGCGTCGAGAGGACGAGATCCATGCGGAACACATCTTTCTTGTCGCGCAGGTGCCGCTCCGGATGCCGGTGACATTCCAGGCACCATTGCATTGTCATCGGCTCTTCCTTCCAGGCCAGGGGCATCTTGTCGATGCGGCCGTGGCAGGAAACGCATCCGACCCCCTTCTGAACATGGATCGCATGATTGAAATAGACGAAGTCAGGAAGGTCGTGCACCCGCGTCCATTGCAGGGGCCTATTTTCAGCGAGGCTCGCCCGCACCGGTTCGAGCATCGGGCTATTCCCCCAGATTTGCGAGTGACAGCTCATGCACGTGTGAGTCGGCGGCAACCCGGCAAACGACGACGACTCGACCGATGTATGACAGTAACGGCAATCGATCCCGAGCCCCGCCACGTGGTGCTCGTGCGAGAACTGCACGGGCTGCGGCCGGATCACGCCAACCTGCGTCTGGTAGGGTGACTGCATGATGAGGTAGCAAAGGACCAACAATCCGAGCGCGGCACCCGTTGCGCCGAAGATGGTGAGCCGCGACAGCGTGTTGGTACTCGGATGAAAGATCTGCGGCATGACTGGCCCTGCTTACCACGGCTGACAATCACGGGAAACACGGCGGGCTTGCACTGCGGTGTCTAGAATGCGGCAAAACGTCGCGCCTTTCAACACCCTCATTTCGATCAACGCGAAAACCACCGTCGGGACGCCACAAAACGGCCTTCCGAACCTGTTGTATTCAAGAATCCGGTCGTCGGCATCCGTGTTCCCGCGAACGAGACCGATCGTGTTTTTGCCGCATTTTCCATTCCTAAATCCTGCCTGTTCGTTGCATTATCCGTGATAATCGGTTCGAACTTTTCAAACAGGCTAACCGGGACGTTCGATGCGACTCCATCGTTGCCACGCCAATGGCTTCGTTCGTCGCGTTTCTCGACTTCGCCGCGTGGGTTCGTTCGTCGCGGAACGAGGTCTGTCCGAGCTGGTTCGCGATGGGAGTGGAGAGGCGACCCATCCAATCGAACGGTCAGGCGCGACTCATTCCCGCGTCAATGGCTTCGTTCGACGGATTCTTTGATCTGCTAGATTGCGTTGGTTCGCCGCAAGCCGCCGCTGGTTCGAGCAGCCTGGCTCCTTCAAGCGCGACACGATCAGTCCAATTGCTTCATTCACTGCCATCGACCCCACGAAATGGGTTCGGTCGTCGTGTTTCGATCGAGACCCGCGGCTCAGCCCGTTCTGCCGCGTTCGTATTGAATGACCGCGTTCATCAAGGGGATCGAATGGAACCGATCGATTACGCCGGAGTGTGGCGTTGTCTCGAGCGAAACGACAGCGCTGAATTCGTCAGCATTTCCGCCGCGCACGGATCCTCCGGTCCTTCCAGTCAGAATGAAATGGCCAAATTTCGCGCCGACGCAACGTGACGCTCCGTCACCCGATCATATGCCACGACGCGCTGCCCGCCGCGCGGCCGAAAGGCGCACACGCAGCCTGATCGTTCAGAGCTCGACGAACACTGCTGGCGCGGCGAGAGATCTCGTCGAAATAGAAGATAAGCCCCGAGAGTTGCCGCCGGGCTTCATTTTCGAGAACAACCTTTGCCCGACGGCGGATCAATTCGCCCGATCAATATCGTCGCTTCAACTACTCCATGCCGCATGATTGGCAGTCACATGATGGACGCATGATGGGACGCGAACCAGATGGCGAGAATGACGAGGTCGAGGCGACAGTGACCGCCCGATCCGGAGGCAAGCGGGCCGAGCATCACGTCGACATCGGGATGGGTCACTTCGTTTCGATCATCCAGATGGCACCGCGCCCGGCGGCTGCGCGGGTTACTGCGAACTGCCAAGACCGCCTGGCGACGCGTAGCTTGATGGCGCTCAACCGCGTCCCCCTTTCGCTCCTCACCAGAGGTTCCACATATCCATGTGTGCCCGCAGCAGAGCTTTTCGAAGTATCGCGACCGCGTCGGTGGTAACTCGGGTCCGGGGCACGAACACAATCTTGAGGCCCCTGAATCGCCTCGGTTTAACGAGCCCGGCGTCTGTCAGTGCCGTCCCGTCGAGGTAAAGTTCTTCGAGCTTGACCATGCCCTCCGGGTGAGACAGTCCGGCGTCGGTGATGCCCGTGCCACCCACACTGAGTATCCGCATTTCCGACAGTCCGGCGATCTCTGCCGGCCCGTTGTCGGTGATGCCCGTTCCCGGAAGTTGAAGCTCGCGAAGACGAGTGAACGTGCGGAGCCTGGCGATTCCCCTATCCGTCACTCTCGTTCCACTCAGGTGCAACGACGTCAGGTTGCTCATCCGCCTGAGATGATCAAGCCCCGCGTCGGGAAAGAGGCGCTCAAAACCGCCGTGATGGAGCCCGAACGGGTCGTCATATTCGCCGAACGGGACGTGGGCTGTGACGTCTACTCTCACATCATCCACGGGGAGCGACTACGACCGGAGGCGACCCAGTCGCCCGTTCTGAAAAAGATCAAAGAAGCAAACCGTCGTTCTGAGAAGCCCCTGACCCGAGCGTGGATCATGAAGAAGGTCGTTCTTGCCCCAGCCGTGGAAATGGCCATGCGGACGCTAGACCCAGACGGCGAGCGCCGGATACACGCTTGGTTCCGCTAACTGGAACGCTGGGACAGCGACGAGTCCGTACGCAGAAACTCGGAACAGCTCGTCGGGATGCCTGGCGTCTGTGCCGTGCGAACAATAACCGACATCAGGATCTTTTTCAGTATCGATGGAGACACCGTCACCATGTCGAGTTTGCCAAAGTGGCAGCATGCCGATTCTTCGCTTCGCTTTCGATAAGTTCTCTGTCCCTTCGTCCCCTTCGCTGGTCCGTTTCGCGCCAATGTTCTAATCCATCTGACTGCCTGAGTCCTTGTCGCCGACTTTTCCGACAGCGGGCACGCCGACTTCGTCCGCAACCCAAAGGATGTGAGTACCCAGCGGGCCGTTCATCGGCTGTCACACCACCCGGCAGTTCAATTGCACGGCCAGGGCCATGTACAGGCTGTCGTAGACCGTGCGCCCGGTTCGAGTGGCGATCTCGAGGGCGGCTTCCAGTAGCGGTGCGCATGGATGGACATCCAGCGGCGCAATTGCCACCAGGCGAACGATCCGGCGTGCCTGCTCCTCGGTAAGGTCACCGCGGCGGATCTTTTTCCATAGGATGTTTCCGACCTCCGGGAACATGAGATCGGGTGCGTGAAGCGGAGGGCCATCATCGCTGAGAAATCACCGCGCAGCGTCGGCGTGGATCTCGGCTACATGCCACTTGATCACGACGCTAGCATCGACGACCACCACCGATGTTGTCGGCGCCGGCAATCCTTCAGCAGTGCTCACCGCGCCCGGTCCTCTGCCAGCAGCGCTGCACTGTCGGCTTGGGGCCTGTCGCCGGAAGCCGCGCGAACTTCGTCCACCAAGGCGCGGTACGCGGCCCGAGAAAGCGATTTAGACGCTGGCCGAGCTGCGTTTTCCAAGATGAGCTTGAGTTCAGCCTGCAACGATCGGCCGTTGCCTCTGCGCGCGACTCAAGTTGCTCAACGACGGCGCCGTCGACGTTGTGAACCATAATCTCGGGCATGACGACCTCCGATCCGGACTCCTGGAACGTCAGCATAATGCTATCAGACCATGCGGACCTCGTCGAGGGCCGGCGTCATACGGCCCATGCACGGAATCGACTGGCCAGTGTTGCAATCCAGGAAAGCCCGGCTATGAATTCGGAAACAGGGGCTATCGCTTCGCACCACGGCGGGATTCCCGCGATAACACCGCCTGGCGGGCAGCATGGCTATCGGCAGACGTCGACCTAGGACCCCTCACCAGCGGTTTCCACATATCAATGTGTGCCAGTGGCAGAGCTTTTTGAAGTATCGCGACCCCGTCGGAGGTAACGCGGGTCCGAGGCACGAAGACAGTCTTGAAACCTTTGAATCGCCTCAGTTGAATGAGCCTCCGTGTCTGTCAGTGCCGTTCGATCGAGGTAGAGTTCTTCGAGCTTGACCATGCCCTCCGGGTGAGACAGTCCTGCGTCGGTGATGCCCGTGCCACCCACACTGAGTATCCGCATTTCCGACAGTCCCGCGATCTCTGTCAGCCCGTTGTCGGTTATGCCCGTCCCGGGAAGTTGAAGCTCGCGAAGGCGAGTGAACGTGCGGAGCCTGGCAATTCCCCTGTCCGTCACGCTCGTTCCACTCAGGTGCAACGACGTCAGGTTGCTCATCCGATGGAGATGGTCAAGCCCTGCGTCGGTAATGGCGAGACCGTATTGGTCGGCCAGGCGCTGGGGAATCAAGCGCGATGAGCTGTACTCAACGTGTCCACCGCTGCGCTCGATCACCGCGATGGCATCACGTTGAATCGCAGCGCCGCGTACGATCCAACCCAGACCAGCGCCGGTAACGAGAACAGCGGCGAGCAGGCTGCCCACGCTGTATCGCAGAACGCTCCGCTGAGGCCGTCTCTGTGGGCCGTTCATGGCCCCAAGATCCAGCCGCGAGCGCCGATCTGTCGAGATCAATCGTGCCCTGGCCCTGGGCCCCCTTACTTTCTCGGGAGCAATGCTCGCCCCCTTGACGACCATCGTCTATCTCGGTAGATTTACTACGGTAAATGATAACTCGGTTCGGGAGGCGTGGGCCATGGGCGAGACCCAACTTGGGCGGATGCAGTTCCGGATCATGCAGGTCTTGTGGGACCGCAAGCGGGCCAATGCTCGGCAGATCACCGAGGCCCTCAACGAAACTGAACCAGTCGCTCACAGCACGGTGCAGACGCTCTTGAGACAACTCGAAGCCAAGGGGGCGGTCGGCCATCAGGCCGAAGATCGCACGTTCGTGTTCTTCCCCCGGCTGAAGGAAGACCGGGTCAAGCGGACCGCCGCGCGCGAGTTGCTCGACCGCGTCTTTGGCGGCAACGTGAGCGGCCTGGTCGCCCACCTGCTGAAAAACGAACGGATGTCGCGCGAAGAGCTGGACGCACTTCGTCGGCTGATTGACCAATCGCAACAAGACTGACGGAGGCGCGGTGATGACATCGAAACTGCTCACAGCCGGTCTCGTGGCTCCGATCGATGAGGTCTTGACCTGGTTAATCCAGTCGACGGTGCTCTTGACCGTGGGCCTGCTGGCCGGCCAGTTCTTGAAGAAGCGGGGGCCGGCCGTCCAGTCAGCCCTCTATCGCACGATCCTTGTCGCCGTCCTGATCTGTCCGTTCGCGTCCATGGCGAGCGCCGCGATGGGATTCCCTGGCCTAGTGATCCGGCTGCCCGGCGTGGCGGCGGATGACCAGATCGACGCTGCTGACCGCGGGACCGACCGAGACGGGCCCCTTGCTCAGCCCGGTTCCACCGTGGTCCCGAGATCGTTTGATCGCAGGGACATCGTGCCCTCGGCCGTCGAGCCTCCGCGCGTGCTCGTTGCGGGGACAACACCACAACCGGCCGAGTCGGTGACCGGCCCGGATTGGCTCGCCTCAATGGCCTCGATCATGCTGGCGTTCTGGCTGCTGGGTACGGCGATCCTCGCCACGCGGCTGCTGATCGGCCACCGCCGCATGGCCCGCCTGCGAGGAACGGCCGTCCCGGCTGAGCCCGAGGCCCAGGCGCTCTGCCGCGAGCTTTCCGGACGAATGCATCTGAGGCTACCGGGGGTCCTTCGTTCTCCGTTCCTGTCGAGTCCATGCCTGGACGGCCTGCGTCGGCCGGCCATTCTGCTTCCGGAGGACACGGAGCAGCACCTGCGCGATACCTTCGTCCACGAACTGGCGCATCTGGGCCGTCGTGACGGGCTGTGGAACCTGCTCCGGCAACTGGCCACGGCGGCGATGTGGATGCAGCCGCTGCTCTGGGTGCTGTCGCGGCGGATCGAGGAGACGGCCGAGGAGGTCTGCGACGATGTCGTCGTCGCATTCGGCGCCGACCGAGGCCGGTATGCCGGCCACCTGCTCGAACTGGCCGAGCGCCGGCTGCCCCCGCTGGCGCCGTCGGGGGTCGGAATGATCTCGTTGCGTTCGCTGCTGGCGCGACGGATCGCGCGAATTCTCGATTCCACGCGATCGCTCTCGACCCGGGCCGGTGGGCGAACCCTCGCCGTGACCTTGCTGGCGGGCCTGGCGGGTACCATCCTCGCCGGCCTCCTCGACGTCCGCGGTGGCAGCAAGACCATCCTCGCAGATGAGCCAAAACCCGGAAAGTCGGCGTCTACCGGCAATCCCAGGCCGGCGCCGCGCGACGCGGCGACTGGCCGGGCCATCAAGACTTCAGAGCCACCGACTGCCGCCAAGCTCGAACAGGGCAAGATCCCCGCTCGCACCGTCCCCATCACGGGCCGGATCGTCGACCTGGAAGGGCGGCCAGTTCGAGGCGTCACGATCCAGGTTGACTCCACCTCAACGGCCAAGGGAGGCGACCTGAGTCCCTGGCTGGAGGCCGTGCGGCAAGGCGAGCCGCCGTGGGTGGCGTACCGGCACATCGAGAACAACACCGAGAAGCCCTCGAGAAAGGCGGAGACCGATGCCCAGGGCCGGTACCGCATCGAGGGCCTTGGCGCCGAAAAGGTCGTCACTCTCTCGATTGAAGGACCCAAGATTGCCCACACGCACCTCAAGGTCGTGACGCGGCGGGTTGAGCCGTTCGCAGCTCAAGGATTTACCAATAGCTGGGGCCCGGGGACCCAGACGATTTACGGAGCGGATTTCACGTTCACGGCGGCTCCTGGCCGGGTCGTCGAGGGCGTCGTCCGCGATGAGAAGACCAAGACAGCGATGAAAGACGCCGGGGTCTGGAGCTTCGGCTTCGCCGGCTCAAGTTACGTCGGCACCCAGAGCCTCAAGACGCGCACCGATGCCGAGGGCCGCTTCCACCTCGCGGGACTGCCCAAGGGCCAGGGAAACAGGCTGTTGATCGTGCCCAACGATGATCAGCCCTATTTCATGCAGGACGTCGCCGTGCCCGACCCGCCGGGGCTCGGGGCCATTCCGATCGAGATCAATTTACACAAGGGGATCTGGATCGAGGGCAAGCTCACGGATAAAGAAACGGGCTCGCCTGTCGCAGGAGCCTTCTTCCATTACCTCCCCTTTCTCGATAACAAGTTTGTCCAGGCCACTTCCGAATTCCGCGGCGGCGTCTACATGCCTGGATTTGGCTATCAAAATCGATACCAGAGCAAGGCGGACGGGAGCTACCGCCTGGTCGGGCTGCCCGGTCGAGCGATCGTTGGGGCTGTGGTCTATACGGGCAAGCCCTATCGCCGCGGTGCCGGCTCCGAGTCGATCAAGGGTATGGACGAGCACGGGCACTTTGCCACCGCGAATAACCCAGTCACGGCGAGTCGCTATTTCCCGACTTCGATGAAAGAAATCAATCCCGCCGAGGGCACCGGGACCGTCCATCTCGACATCGTGCTCGATCCGGGAGCGAAAGTCCGCCTCCGGGTGGTCGACCCGCAGGGAACGCCCGTGGGCGGAGTGACAACCGGCGGCCGCCGCGAACGCGGCCATTACCGTGAGGAAGCCGAAGCTCAAGCCGAGCTCGATGTGGTGACACTGGGACCGGGAGAGGATCGGATGGTCTGGCTCGTCCACGAGGGGCGAAAACTCGGGCGAGTGATTCGCGTCAGGGAAAGGGATGACAAGAACGGACCCGTGATCGTGATGCTCGAACCGACCGCGACAATCACCGGCCGGATCGTGGATGCCGACGGTAACCCGGTCGCGGGGGCAAACATCAGGCCCAGCCTCAAACCGGGCGGTGATTACTCACCGAACCTGGCCCAGGTTGCGACTGGCAGTGACGGAAGATTCACAGTGCCTGACGTGCCGACGGGTTGCGAATATTCACTCGTGGCGGAGAGCCGGGCCGTGATCAGACCGCGGCGGTTCGCAGTCAAAGATGCCGCCGTCCGACCAGGCGAAACCACGGATGTCGGCGACATCCGATGGAAAGATTGACTACCACCGCTTCAATTCCACGCGGAGCCGATTTTCAATGAGCCCTGCGCTATGGTCAGGTTATCGTTCGAGCGCGGTTGCCCCCTGGGACCTGGCTCGCGCCTGGACGCTCCGCCGCCGGGCCGGCTTCGCCGCGACCTGGGACGAATTACAGCGCGATCTGGAGAGTGGCCCCGATGCGGCGATAGACCGGATCATGAACGGCACCAGCCGCGTTCAGGGCACGCTCGCGGAATTCGCCTCGACGGCCGATCTGCTGAGCGACGCAGCCGCCCGCGGCGGCGACATCCGCCGGCTCCAGGCCTGGTGGCTTTACCGAATGCTCTTCACGCCCGATCCCCTGACCGAGCGCATGACGCTCGTCTGGCACAACCACTTCGCGACCAGCCAGCTCAAGGTCGAAGACGTCGAGGCCATGCGGCAACAGAACGAAACCTTTCGCCGCCATGGCCGCGGACCGTTCGGCGACCTCCTGCGAGACATGATCCGCGATCCGGCCCTCCTCGACTGGCTCGACGCATCGTCGAATCGGAAGGGAAAGCCGAACGAAAACCTGGCACGGGAGTTGATGGAGCTCTTCACCCTGGGCGCCGGCCAGTTCTCGGAGCGCGACGTGAAGGAGGTCGCGCGGGCGCTGACCGGCCGTACGGTCGTCCAGGGCCGGTACACCGTCCGGCCGGACTTGCACGACGATGGACCCAAGACCATCCTGGGGAAAACCGACCGCTTCGACGGCGATAGGGTCGCCGACCTCTTGCTTCAGCACCCGGCCACGGCGGCGCGGTTGGCCTGGCGGTTGTGTCAGACGTTTCTGGGCGAGGGCGTCACTGACGAATCCGCCGTTTCGGAACTGGCCGAGCGAATGCGATCCGACGGCCTGCACATCGGGCGGGCGGTTGAGCTGATCCTTCGCTCCGAGCTCTTCTTCTCCAGGCGGAACCTGCACGCACAGGTGTCGGAGCCGGCCGCCCACGTCATCGGCACGGTGCAGAGCCTCGAACGCCTCGACCCGCCCCCCAGCACGCTTTTGCTCGCCGAGTGGACCGGCCGCATGGGCCAGGAGCTGTTCTTGCCTCCGAATGTCGGCGGCTGGCCGGGCGGTCGAAACTGGCTGTCGGGGCGCTCGGTCGTCGCCCGGGCCAACTACGCGGCGGCGCTGGTCGGTGGCCGCTTGAACGCCGGGTCCGCCGCCGACGTTCCCGACCTCTGCACCCTGGCCGCACGCCACGGGCGGGGAAAGGACTCCGGCGACGCCTTGCGCTTCTTCGGCGATCTCGCGCTGGGCCGCTCGATCGACGCGGCCGCCTGCCGGATGATCCTCGAAAAGTCCGCGGCTGAAGGAGGCTCAGACCCCGAACGATTTAACCGCGCCGTCGCTCTGTTACTTTCGCGACCCGAGGCCCAGTTGACCTGACGAAGATGGGAGACTCCGCCATGCTTAATCGCCGCAGTGTGTTGAAGCGTTCGGCCATGCTCTCTCTGGCACCGACGGTGCCGGGCTTCCTCTCGCGAACCGCGATGGCGGCCCGGCCCGAGCGCGACGGCCGGATCCTGGTCGTGGTCCAGCTCGACGGGGGCAACGACGGCATCAACACGGTCGTCCCGTTCGGGGATGAGGACTATGCCCGGCATCGCCGGGCGCTGCGCATCCCGACCGATCGTGTGTGCAAGCTGACCGACCGAGTCGGTCTGCACCCGGCGATGCGGCCGGCGGCCGATATGATTCAGGACGGCCGGCTGGCGATCGTGCAGGGGGTGGGATACCCGAATCCGGATCGGTCACACTTCCGAAGCACGGCCATCTGGCAGACCGCGCGGCCCGACGACCCGGAACCCCAGTCTCACGGATGGCTGGGCCGCGCCCTCGACGGCATCGCGCCCGGGGAGCGTGCAGGCGCAATGATGGGGCCGTCGGCGGTGTTTATCGGCGAGCGCGATCTGCCGCGTGCATTGCGCGGGCGACGCAGCGTGGCGGCATCATTTGCCGACCCGGCTGACCTCGCGCTGGCCATCCCCGCGGCCGCGGCTCGATCGTCGGATCGTCCAGCCGGTGATGACCTGTCCGCGTTCGTCCATCGCACGGTGACGAACGCCTACATCACCGCCGCGCAGCTCGCGGATTCCGCCCGACGGACTGGCGGCTCCGCCGCCCGCTACCCCGATTGCGAGCTGGGCCGGCATCTGGAACTGGTCGCCCGATCCATCAAGGCGGGCGCACCGGCGCGGGTCTATTACACGATCCAATCCGGCTACGATACGCACGCAGCGCAGTTGTCGACCCAGGCGCAGTTGCTTGGCGACTTCGCGCGGTCCGTCCGCGCTTTGCTGGATGACCTCGCCGCCGCCAGGTTGGCCGATGGCGTGCTGCTCCTGGCCTTCAGCGAATTCGGCCGGCGCCCAGCCGAGAATGGATCGCTTGGTACGGATCACGGGACGGCGGGGCCCGTCTTCCTCGCCGGCCCGAAGGTCAAGGCCGGTCTGATCGGCGAAACACCCCGGCTCGGCGATCTCGTCGATGGCGACCTCAAATGGTCGATCGACTTCCGCCGCGTCTACGCCACGCTGATCGACGGGTGGCTGGGAGTGCCGGCGGAAGCGGTTCTGGGGCAGCGATTCGAGCCCCTTTCGATGTTGCGGGGCTGATGCGACGGAACGGGCGTCCGTTGGCCTGAAGTTCCATCTCCATGCTCCGGGGCGTATTCGGCGTGATCCAAAGAGTGGCTATTTGCTCAACAACCCTTGATGGTGCGGCGACTGGAGACAATGAGAGGGGCCAGCGCGTCGACGAAGGCGGGCTCGCTGGTTTGACCTCGGACGAATTGTGTCCCGGTGGCACACACTCCTGATGTGTCACACCCCACTGAAAGAGGCGGTCGAACTGTTCAAGAAGGAGATCTAGCGGAACGGAGATTGGTTGATGCCACCCGGCGGTCGGCGCACATGATGTTAGTAGAAGGACCGTCAGCGACCGGAGGGTGGTTATGTCGAGGGCTTCAACGACGGCTTTATTGAAGGCGATACTGACGGCGCAGGCTGGCCTCAGCGACGCGGATCTCCTCCGCCGCTTTTCCGATGACAACGATCAAGCCGCCTTTGAAGGGCTGCTCTGCCGCCACGGGGGCATGGTCCTGGGCGTCTGTCGCCGGGTCTTGCCGAACCTGCAGGATGCCGAGGACGCTTTCCAGGCGACCTTTCTTATTCTGGCCCGCAAGGCCCGCAGTCACAACCGCTGGCAAGCGTCGGTGGCGAATTGGCTCTACGTCACGGCCCGTAAGGTGTCACGCAATGCTCGGGTTGCCGCTCAACGTCGAGCTCGGCGTGAGGCGCAGGCGGCTGTTCCGGAAGTCGTGCACGCGATCGACGGAATGAGCGGCCGCGAGTTGTTGGCGGCGTTGGACGAAGAACTGGACAGGCTGCCGCCTCGCTACCGCGAGCCGTTGATTCTGTGTTATCTGGAAGGGCTGACCCGGGACGAAGCAGCCGTACGGCTGGGCGTGCCGGCAAGTACGATCAAGATCCAGTTGGAGCGGGGTCGGAAACGCCTGGGCGCCGCGTTGATGGGCCGTGGCTGTGCCCTGGGAGCAGGTCTCTTGACGCTGGCGGCCACGTCCCCGGCGAAAGCATCCCAGCCAGCAGTGTTCGCGGATGTCCTGGCTGCGATCGCGGGCTCCCCCCGCGGCGCCGCGGCTGCAATCCTCAAAGGGGTCGCCATGCAAGTCGCGTTCAAAACATCCATGATAGTCGCACTGATCCTGCTCGGAGTCAGCGCCCTGAGTTTCGGAGGCCGGTTCTTGATGCCGACTGGCGCGACGCCGCCAGACGATCGGGCCATGCCGGCCAATCGCGTCGCCCAGCAAGCCGTTACCGAACGGCCGGCGCTCGAGCCGATGATGAACGTCTCTGGTCGGGTCCTGGATCCGCAGGGCCGGCCATTCAAAGGGGCCAGGCTCATGCTGGTTGGTAGGGGGCAGAAGCCCGAGAACCTCGGCACATCGGGCGCCGATGGCCGGTTCACGGTCAAGATTCCCAGGGAGGCGGAGTCAAAGCGTTTCCTCACAGCGTGCGCTTCGGCGCCGGGATCGACTTCGCCGGTATCGCCGGGCTCAACCCGGCGCGGGCCGTCGAACTGCGCCTGGTGAAGGATAACGTGATCCACGGCAAAATCGTGGACACGCAGGGCAAACCGGTTGCGGGGGTTGAGGTGGCCGTCACCACCGTCGGGGCCTTCAACGGAAACTCCGTGGATCGTTTCCTGTCTGCCTGGACGAACCGGATGTATTCCTTCCTGTGGCCGGAAGCAGACAGAAACCTCTGGCAGGAAGGCGGCGCCATTGCCCCGGCCACGACCGATGCGGAGGGGCGGTTCACGCTCACCGATACCGGTGCGGAGCGGCTCGTCCATCTACGCACGTCGGGGGCCGGCAGCGCCGCTGCTGAGTGGCGTGTGGTCAACCGCCCGGGCTTCAACGCGACGCCTTACAATGAGACCGCGCAAGCAGAGTCCAATCATCGTCTCGGGATCGGGTCATCCGCCCGCACCTGTGCTGCACGGGCCGGAACCCGTCTTCGTAATTGAGCCCGGCAAGGTGATCCGTGGCGTCGTCCGGGACGCCGGCACCGGCAAACCCTGGACGGGCGTAGAAGTCCATTGTAATGGTGCCTCTGCGAAAACCGACGCGGCAGGCCGTTACGAGATTCGAGGGGTTCACAAAAGCAACTCTTATTGGCTCCGGGTCAACTCCGATCTCTCGGCCGGCCTGTTGGGCCGACAAGTCACACTCGCCGACACCGATGACTATTCCCCCATCGCGGCTGAGATCGCCGTGACTCGCTTCACTCAGACGCCGGTTATCACCGGACGCTTGATCGACGCGGCCACCGGCAAAGGCATCCGCGGCGATATCCACCTGGCCACCCTGGCCGGCAACGATTTCGCTCGCCTGCATCCCTCGCTCCTGCACGATTACAATGCTTTCAACACGTCAACTGCGGACGATGGCACCTTCCGGATCGCGACCGTCCCCGGCCCTGTGCTGCTCATGGGCGGCGTGGACCACGAGTGGTCGCCTGCGGGGCAGATGTATCGCTCGATCAAGTACAAGCCGGCGAAGGCCGACCTCAGGTATCCTCAGTATTTCCCGGCCGGCCATCCCGGGGCCTACGCCTCGGCCGACGGCGGATTTCCAAGCTTGCAAGGAAGCTTTTGCAAGGTCCTCCAGATCGAGCCGGGCACGACCATCACGCAGGACATTACCGTGGAGCCCGCAAGTACGGTCGCGATCAATCTCCAGGACGCCGCCGGCCGCCCGCTCGTCGACACCTTGGTCTGGGAAGAAGGCCGCCAATATGGCTTCGACGATCCGTTGCGCGCTGAAACCGATTCATGGCTGGCCCAGGGCGTGTCCGACTCAGGCCATTCGCGGCGCCTGCTCTTCCACGAACCCACCAAGAAGCTGTTCGCCACGCTCACGCTCAAGAGCGACGAGAAAGGGCCTGTGGTCGTGCGGTTGCGCCCCTGTGGCGTTGTTCGGGGAACCGTTGTCGACGCGGCCGGCAAGCCTGTGGGCGGCGTCAACGTGAACCTCACCTATCATAATTCCGGCATTAACATCGATGGAATGTGCATTGGTGTGCACGCGCACATTCACGGTGCGGATCAGGTTGTTAGCGACGCCGGCGGCACATTCATCATCGACGAAGTCATCCCGGGCCTCGAGTTCCAACTTTGGCGCCGCTACGCGAGCAAACGCAGCGGCTATGGCCGGGCGACTTGTTAATAACGCAAAGGTCGAGTCCGGCCGGACCACCGACCTTGGCAAGCTCAAGCTCGCCGAGGAAGAATAACCATGGTCTCCGCTCTCTGGGCACCATTCGAGCCCGACCAAAGGTCGCCCTGGACTTTGCGGCGCGTCGTTCACCTCCACCGCCGAGCCGCCTTCGCCGCCACCTGGGAAGAACTACAGCGCGACCTCAGGGATGGGCCGATCGAGAGCGTCAGCCGCTTGCTGACTGGAGCGGCCTGCACATCACGTGCTGATTTTGCTCCCACGGCCCAACTGCTGGCCGATGCCGCGATTGCCGGGCAGGAGATCAACCGGCTCAATGCCTGGTGGTTCTACCGCATGCTTTTTGGCGCGGACCCGCTGACCGAGCGCCTCACCCTCTTTTGGCACAATCATTTCGCCACCGCCAACAGCAAGGTAGAAGACGCTACCCTGATGTACCGCCAAAACGACACGCTGCGCCGGCATGCGTGCGTACGCTTCGCAGACCTGCTAGGCGCCGCTATTCGTGAGCCGGCTCTGCTCATCTACCTTGACGCCCCGGCCAACCGTAAGGGGCATCCGAATGAGAATCTGGCCCGCGAATTGATGGAGCTGTTTACACTCGGCGTTGGCCATTATTCCGAACGTGACGTCAACGAAGCCGCCAGGGCATTGACGGGCTGGACCGTCGACGATGAAAGGTTCGCTGAGAACACGCTTCGCCACGACGTCGGCGAGAAGACCATTCTCGGGCAAAAGGGCAGGTGGGCCGGGTCGGATCTGGTCAAGATTCTGCTCGACCAGCCCGCGACGGCCCAGCGTATCGCCAGCAAGCTGTGCCGTCTGTTCTTCGGCGAGACCGCCTTGCCTCCGGAAGCCGTGAGCGAGCTGACGACCGAGTTCCGCGAGCGCGGCCTTGATATCGGCTGGGCCGTCGGCACCATCCTGAAATCGCGAGCCTTCTTCGCCGATGCCAATCTGGGCACGCGCGTGCTCGGCCCGGTGGAGTATGTCGCCGGCGCCGCGCGAGCCATGGAAATGTTCGACCCAGCCCCCAGCATGCTCGCGCTGGCCGACTGGTCGACGCGAATGGGCCAGGAACTGTTCGAGCCGCCCAATGTGGGAGGCTGGCCGGGTGGCCGAGCCTGGATTCACCCACGCGGATTGATCGCCCGGGCCAATTACGCGGCTTCCCTGGTCGGCGGCACCAGCGTCGGCCGGCCTTCGTCCTACAATCCAGCAGCCTTGCCGAGGAAATATGGGTTTGGCTCTGATGCCGATTCCGTGCTCCTGTTCCATCATCGCCTGCTCTTTGGGACCGACCCGGCCCCGGGCGCCGCGAGAGCGATCACGATCCTGCTGTCATCGCCGCGGGCACAGCTCGCCTGACCCGAAAGGAACCTGCCATGCTGGCACGTCGAGCGTTTTTGCAGTCGTCGTCCTTGTTGGCTCTGGCTCCAGCGGTGCCGCTGTTCGTGGCCCGCACAGCACGAGCCGCGCCGACCGATCGGGACGGCCGCGTCCTTGTCGTCGTCCAACTCGACGGCGGCAACGATGCCCTCAATACCGTCGTGCCCCATGCCGATCCCAGCTATGCAAAGCTTCGGCCAACCCTGAAGATCCCGAAGCGGGACGTGGTGCGCCTGTCCGACACCCTGGGCCTGCACCCATCGCTAAAGCCGCTGGAGAAGCTGCTACAGGACGGACAGCTCGCGGTCATCCCGGGCGTGGGCTATCCCAACCCGAGCCGGTCGCACTTCGAAAGCATGGCGATCTGGCACACGGCTCGCTTCGACCCCGAGGAGCACAGGGGCTACGGCTGGCTTGGGCGGGCCCTCGACCCGCTGGCCGCGACCTCCTACGCGCTCTGCGGTTCGGTCCCCGGAGCCCTGCGTGGCCGGCGTAGCACGGCGCGTAACGCTCGGTCGCCTGGAGGAAATGCTGCTCGCGGAATCGGCTGCGCTCGAACAAGACGCGACAAGTCACAGCCAGGACGATCTGCTCGCGTTCGTCCGCCGGCAGGCCGTCGACGCTCGGACGGCCTCAAGACAACTGGCGCACGTCGCCAGCGGTCAGGATACGGCCAGGTACCCATCCACCGGTCTGGCGGAACGGCTCAATCTGGCAGCCCGGTTACTAAAGTCCAATCTCGGCGCGCGGGTCTTCTACACCACACAGAGCGGCTTCGACACGCATGCCGCACAGGAGGACACGCATAGCCGGTTGCTCTCGGAGTTTGCCGGCGCGGTGGCCGCGTTTTTCGAGGACCTCCAGGCGGCAAAGCTCTCCGAACGAGTGGCCGTGCTGGCGTTCAGCGAGTTCGGCAGGACGATCCGGGAGAACGGCTCGGGTGGCACCGATCACGGGACGGCGGGCGCGGTGTTCCTCGCTGGCCCCGGCGTGCGCGGTGGTGTCGCCGGCAATATGCCGAGCCTGACCGACCTGGGCGACGGCGAACCGAAGATGACCACCGACTTCCGGCGTATCTATACGTCGGTCCTGGAAAGCTGGCTGGGCATAAGCTCGCCTGACGCCGTGGGCCGTTCTTTCGAGCCGGCGGCGCTATTCCGATCCTGAGAGCCGCGACGACTCGGGCAACTTCCTCTCCCGACATGCTCTTCGGAATGTGCTTCGCACCGGATGGCGACCGCGTTCTCGCCGCCTTGCGGGACGGTCAGGCGTCCTTGTATCAAAGGTGCAGGTGCAAGCCGAAATCGGCCTTGGTAAAATGGAATTGTCGATTTGGGTAGGCTTAAAAACTCTGATGCTCATCGCAAGAATTGCCTCAGGCGCAACGGGCCTTCCATTGCCTCGATCGACCGAGGACATCGTTTTATTCAAGCTGTGGACCGTTGCGCTCACCAGGCAGTGCTGATGGCGACCTTCCGGCCGCCACGTGATGGAATTAACTGACCTGATACCGCGGAGGGCCTTGCGATGACGACAAGGGAAGTCAGTCCTGAGATCGACTCCGACGCCGCAAAGCGTGAATGGCTCGATCGCTTGGACACCCTCGTTGCGGAGGTCAAGAGCTGGGCCGAAGCTTCGGGCTGGCGGACCCGGCGAATTGACAAGACGGTCACTGAACGCGAGCTCGGAACCTATAAAGTCCCGGTATTACTCATGGAAAAAAACACTGTCGAGGTCGTGCTGAACCCGGTCGGACGCTCGATTCCTGGTGCGAATGGTGCGGTCGACATGTATGTGGCGCCCGCCTACGACGACATCGCGGGCCTCTACCTCGAGGGAAATCACTGGGTCATCCATTACGCAGGCCGGCCCAACCCGATGGCGGCGGCAGGCGTTACTGAGATTGAGCCCAAGGCTTACTCGGAAACCACAATCCGAAAAATCCTCGACGAAATGGCCGCCAATGGCTGAACGGCAAGCGTTTATCGACCGAGTCAAGGGCGCCGAGCGGGAATGCTACGTGGTTGCCGCAGGCGTTAATCACTTCAAGCAAGCGGTTCTAACTGGTAACGCCAAACTGCCGAGTGTTCCGACAAGGACATCGCCCCGCGACCTGATCGCGACTGCCGACGCGGTGGAGTCGACGTACATCATCCGGATGTGGGCCGAGTTCGAGACGGCGCTCTGCTCCTATCGTCGCAAAATCACGGGGGACCTGGACGACCGTATTAACACGAGTAACCTCATAGATTGGACGGCGGGTATCAGACAAGGGCGGGCCATCTCGACGGACGTCCGAGAAGACGTTCACGAAGTTCGTGAATATCGCAACCACCTGGTGCACGAACGCGACGACCAAGACCCGCCCAATGCAGTCACGATCAACGCGGCCAAGATCCGGCTTAATACCCTCTTACACTGTCTGCCCATCAATTGGTGAGCGTTCGCCACTGGGCTCACCGCCACGAAGGTCGAGGCGACGGGCACGTCCAGTTACGACGCCGAATTGACGTGGTTCAGTCGGGAACCCTCACCTCTGCCACGTTCTTTGTCGCTCAGGCGGCGATCGCCGTCGCCGTCACGAACCGCTCAACCGCGGCATCGTGCTTCACTCGTATCAAACACCGTCCGCCGCCCGCCCGGCAGACGAACAAACTCCATCGTCCCATCGTCAATGGCGCTTAACTTCAGGTCGACGATGTCCTTGGCGTAGTTCTGATGAAACTTCCACGGCCGAGTGGCTCCTTGCCTGGGAAGAATGTCGAGCCCCCTCTGGATATAGCCCGAGGTCAGGTTGACCGTCGGCGTGTCCACGATCGTCGGCTCACTTCCAACCGGCATGGCGTAGTCATAGCTATTTGCGCTCATATAATTGATCAGGCGGCAGATATATTCGGCCACCAAATTGCACTTGAGCGTCCACGAGGCATTGCTGTAGCCGAGGGCGAAGGAGAAGTTAGGAACCCCACGCAACATCATTCCCTTGTAGCTGATTCGCCCCTCCTTGTCGCTGGGAACGCCGTCAATCTCAACCTGCATCCCGCCGAGACTCTTGAGCTTCAATCCCGTCGCCGTGACGATGATGTCGGCATCCAGTTGCTCGCCCGACTTGAGTCGTATTCCGCTTCCGGTGAACGTCTCGATCTCGTCGGTGACAACCGCCACCTTGCCCGACTTGATGGCGACAAACAAATCGGCGTCAGGAACCACGCAGATCCGCTGGTCCCACGGGTTATATCGCGGCGTGAAGTGCTTCTCGACGTCGTATTCGGGGCCAAGCTGTTCGCGCACAAGACGCAGGATCTCGCCCTTCATCAGGTCGGGTTTGCGCCGCGAGAGGTTGTAGAAATACATCCCCAGGAGCACGTTCTTCCAGCGGATCAAACGAACGGCCAGCCGGTTCGGTAACAAGCGGTGAATCCACTCGGCGACCGCGTCGTCGGACGGACGTGAAACGACGTAGGTCGGCGAGCGCTGGAGCATCGTCACGTGTGCGGCGGACTCGGCCAGGGCCGGCACGAGCGTCACGGCCGTCGCGCCACTGCCGATCACGATGATACGCTTATTCTGGTAGTCGAGATCCTCGGGCCAGTTCTGCGGGTGCACGATCTGGCCTTGAAACTGGTCCATGCCCGGCCAGCCCGGCAAATAACCTTCGGCGTAGTCGTAGTAGCCGCTGCACATGCAAAGGAAGTTGCAAGCGAGCTGAACGGTTTCGCCATCGGGCCCCGTCGCGTGAATTGTCCACGCGGCCTCTTGTGACGACCACGATGCCAGCGCGACCTGCTGATTAAACCGAATCTTGCGGTCGATGCCGAATTCACGCGCGGTTTCCGCGATGTACTCGCGAATACTTTCGCCGTCGGCAATCGCTCTTTTATCACGCCAGGGACGAAACGGATAGCCGAGCGTGTGCATGTCGGAATCGGAGCGGACGCCCGGGTAGCGGAACAGATCCCACGTGCCGCCGAGCGCGCTGCGTCCCTCGAGGATGGCGTAGGTCTTGCCAGCACATTTTGTCTGTAGATGATAGGCCGCGGCGATTCCAGAAAGCCCCGCGCCGACGATGAGCACGTCGAAGTATTCCACGCGTCTTTGATCTCCGACCGGCTGGGGCGCAATAGAAACCGCTTCCGCCACGCCGGCCACCCGCGCGCACTTCCATGAGGGGGTGGATCTGCTGCCAAGCCGTGCTGAATTTTACATTGAACAGCGTGCCGTGTTAATAAGTGTCAGGTGATCTGGAGTCGAATACGGATCCTCTCCCTGAGCCGGGCGCCCTCGCTGTCGTCCTGGCGATTCAAGCAAATGATACCGATTGTCTAGTCGGATTCGGCGCGCGGAATGGCAGCACGACAGCCCGAACAATCGGAGGCAGAAGACAAACTGATGCCGGGCGCCCTTCACGGATACCGGCCCGTCGAGGATCGTTCACAATTTGGGTAGAATCCCGGCCCTGAGGAAAACGTCGTGCTGTCACCGTCGAGCCTGTTATCCCTGGAGCCCAGACATTCCGGCGCAGCGCTCGGCACCTTTGATCAGCGCGGTCGAAAACATCGGAGCGCGGCTACGGACATTCTTATGTCTTCGTCTCGCGACCGACCGCCGTTCCGCCGATTGAATCGGGCGTAAGCGAGCACACCAACCATGCCAAGTAGACCAAGGGCCATGGTCGAGGGCTCCGGCACGATCGCCTGCCCCGACAGCACGGAACTTGAATACGGTGTGCTCGTCGTGGCATCAGTGTAAGAGATATATGAGCCATAGCTCGGGTCGCCATACCCGATCACCGTTCCCTTGGCGCTGCCGAATGACCAGTTGGCGAACGTGAGGCTCAAGCCGGCCACCTGAATGGTGTCTCCAGCGTAGGAAGTCGTTCCACCCACGCCGAGTGACGTATATCCCGACGCCCCGGCGTTCAGGGTATCGTAGCTATCGAAAAGAACGCCATGACCAACATTGAACAGAAAATGATTTGACGCATCATAGAAATTGACGCTGGCCGTTTCCGAAACCGACTGCGAATTCGCGGTTGGCAGCGACGCGAACGTCACGGAACCGGAGAATGAGCCGCCATTGAGCAGAGCGGGCTGATTTCCATAGCCAATGTCCCCTAGCGTCCCCGAAATCTCCACAACCACATTGGCTGCGATGGCTTGCGAGGCACCGCCCGCCAGAACCAGCACAGCGCCCGCCCACCTTGAAACTCGTGACATTAAAACTCTCCCATCATGGATGCGTTCAGAACAAGGCGACTCCGCCCCTTGGTGACTTGATTTGCGCAGCCTGATTTGGTAACTACTTATTTCGTCTGTATTCGAAATAGAATCGGCAGAACGCTCAGGATGACGAGTGTACGTCGAAGGCGCATCACTCGTCGACACGAAGCGAGGCTCATTTCGGGATCCTGGTCTTGCGAGCGAGGTGCTTTCCTGTCGCCAGCGACGACGTTATCCTGTTCGCTTGCGCTCAGTATACCTTCATGTGGTAACCTTTGATATGTGGTCAATCTAAAAGAAATTGACGACGATAACGTTCGTGCATGGATGAACAAAGCGGAAATTGAGTTGAATCCGAATCGAGATCACTCGAATTCGGCGAAGGTCCGCCGCGCGTCGACGCCGAGCCAGGCAAGCGTTCCGAGGGCATAGCTGATCGCGAGCAGAATGAAAGGCGTGACCTTGTCGTCGGATTCAAAGAGCCGTCCGATCACGATCGCCTGAACGGCCGCCATGAAGCTGGCGATCATGTTCATTGTTCCGGCGAGCGTGCCGGTATGCCGTTCGCCAATATCCGCGGCCGCGGCCCACGCGGGAGCCATCGCCAGGTCATTACCGAAAAACGCCAGGACCAGAAGAACGCCGAGCGCTCCGACGTTTTCGACCTGTGGGACAGAAACAATCGCCAGGCCGGCGACGGTCAGGCCGGCGGCGCCGACGATGCGGCGCCCCGGCGCTGACCCCATCGTTTGATGATCAGATCGGACAGCGACCCGCCCGCCAGACACGCGATAACCCCAAACGCAAACGGCAACGACGTGAGCCAGCCGCTGACGCTCGAGCTGAGATGGCGGTGATTCTTGAGATAGGTCGGCAACAGTGTGAGATAGAAGTTGCCGCTGAAGCCAAGAAATCCGTACATGAGGCAAAGCGCCCAGACGCTGCGCAGACTTGATCATGCGCCGCCAGGGAATATCGCCGTGGCTTGCGCCGCTGGCCTGGATACCGCGACCCGCCTCGATCAGGGTCCGCTCGGCGCTGTTGACCTGGCTCATGTCCTCGGGAAGATTGCGAAACCAGGGCCAGAACAAGGCGCACCAGGCCACGCCCAGCACGGCAAGCAAGATGAGCGGCGTTTTCCAGTCGGCCATGAGGACGAACAGACTGCCCAGGACGAGCGGTGCCAGTGCGCCCCCCCATTCGACTCGCCATCCAGATGATGCCCTGCGCCGAGCCGCGTTCGGTCATCGGCATCCAGTCGGCCATCATCCGCGAAATCGAAGGGAATGTGCCGGCCTGAAACGCGCCGAAGAGGAACCGTAGAAGGACGATGAATGCGACGATCAGACCCACGTTACGGGGCAGGAAAGCGACCAGGGCCAAACAGGCCGTGAGCGTTGAGCCCCCTAGAATAATCGCGGCCAGGGTATTCCGAACGCCGAATCGGTCGCCCAGCAAGCCCCAGGGAATCTCGAACAGGCCGTAGCCGATCATGAACGCGGCCATCATGTAGCCAAGGTGCCGGTCGGAAAGACCGAGCGAATTCTTGAACTCGGCGGATGCCGTGGCGAACCCGACGCGGTGAATGTAGGTGATGATCGCCAGGGCACACCCCGCCCCCAGAACGCGATAGCGAACCCAGGTGGGCCGTGTACGCAAGTCATCAGGGAGGGGCACGGAACGCGACTGGGAGGGAAATGGCATCGGATGATGTTGCAACGTTATTCGTGGGGACCATCGGCGGTACTGGAAATTGCGAGCCGCTTGAAAACTACGGGCTCACCGGTCATCCTGCAAGCCCTGCAAGCCGTTTCCTTGGGAGGAATTCTATCATGAAGCTCGGCATGGGTTTGGCCGCGGGATTCTTGTTCGGAATCACGCTCTGTTGCCTGGCGGGATCGCAGATCGCTTCAGGTCCGACGCCAATTGGTCCGAAATGGTGGCCGTCGGAGTGGGGTGCTGACGATCAACGAGGCGCCGTCAACCGGATCACGCCCGATCGGGTCCAGGAGGCGTCTCGATTGATAAAATCAGGTCAAATCTTCTCGCTGGGCCGTGTCTACGAGTATGGCATGCCGCTGCCCGGCAAGCGGCATTTCAGCCTGACGATCCCCGGCTCCCCGACCGGCGGACCGTCGGGAAAGAACCAGGGGGTCTATCATGACGATTTATTCAGCGGTGAAATCGGCCAGATCGGCACGCAGCTCGATGGCCTGGGGCACGTCGGCGTGCGGGTCGACGGTGAGGATACATTCTATAACGGCTTCAAGCGATCACAGTTCGGCACGGCCTATGGCCTCGAAAAACTGGGCGTCGAGAACGTGGGGGTCTTCTTCACGCGGGGGATCTTGCTCGACATTGCGGCCGTGCGCGCGGTCGATCGCATGAAGGTTGGCGAGGTCGTCACGTCACGCGACCTTCAAAAGGCGATCGACGCCGAGCACGTTGACGTGCGTGAGGGAGACGTCGTCTTGATCCGCACCGGCCACGGTCAACTCTGGATGAAGGACAACGCCGCTTTTTCGGCCGGCGAGCCCGGAATCGGCATGGATGCCGGGCAATGGCTCTGCGACCACAAGATCGTGCTCGTGGGCAGCGATACCTGGGCCACGGAAGTCGTACCGTCCGAGGATCCGGAACGTCCCTTCCCGGTCCATCAGCTTTTGCTGGTGCGGCACGGGATTTATAACCTCGAAAACCTCGATCTCGAGGCACTGGCGCCGACAAGGTTTACGAATTTGCCTTTATCTTCGCACCTCTGCGGCTCAAAGGCGCGACCGGCTCACCGGGCAATCCGATCGCCGTTCGGTAGGGATCGGGTCATGCTCTGATAACGACGCGTGGGGTTTACGATCGCTGGCCTCGTAGTTTCTGGATCTCGGCTTCGAGAGTGCGGATGCGCTCCTGGGCGGCCTGCGCAGCGGCGTGAATCTCCGCGAACTCGGGGCCGATTGTGGTCAAGACTTCGATCTCCTTTTCGGTGTCCGGATCGAAGCACGCCAGACGGAGAAAGCCCCCCTGCCGGTCGGTCGTCAATTCCAGCCAGAGGCGGACTGGTGCCAGCCAGATCCAGCCACGACGATTGGGCTTGCGTCGTTTGTATCGGCGCGGCGCGTCGTCGTAGCAGATCAATTTGATCTGGCGTCCGCCTTCCTTGTCTTCGGAGACGTCAGCGATGACATACACGGGCACGCCCGCGCGGTGATAATAATCGGCCTTGATTCCGACATCGTTGCTCCGCGTATCCGGCGAGGTCACCTCGATGACCAGCGCGGGACGCGCATGCTCGTCGGCGACATTGAAGGTCGACCATCCGATGTGACGATGGACGCCGAAGAATACGCCGACGTCAGGACACAGCGGTTTGAGGCCGGGGATGCTCCAGTCAAACGCGGCAGTCGGTGAGCACCGCGGCCGAAGGATCGTTTGCGAGCCGTGATTTGAACACGGCCCTGAGATAAGCTAGATCTCCGGCGTGGGGATCACTCTCGACAATATAGTCCCCTTCCTCGGGATGGAGCACGTCCTCCAGAGTGAGCGGAATCTCATCGACGGTCTCGGAACCGTCGGCCTGAGTTCGACGCACGTAGCGCCAGCCATAGCGGTAGAGATCGACCTCGACGTCGGTAACCGCTGATTTCGGAGCTGGCGGTTTCGATATAGTACTCAAAGGTACATCTCCGCTCAACCCGGCGTGGGAAATCGGTGACTTCATTCCCAACTTCGATTTCGATCCATCATAACACAGAGTATTGCTGCCGAGATTTCCATCGTTTTCGCGTCTGATCGCACGTCCACGGGTTGTTCGGCTCCGGGCTCAAACGTATGATGAAAGCGAAGTCGTGGCGGGCGCGATGATCGCCGCGGCGCTCGAACTCAGGCTGTCTGGCCGGGAAACCGGCCCGATCGTCTGGCTTCGGGGAAATGCCGCGGAGGAAAGTCCGGACTCCATAGGGCGCGATGGTGGGTAACGCCCACCGTCCTGGCCGGCGACCGAATCGTTGGCCGGATAGGGACAGTGCAACAGAAAGCAAACCGCCTCGAACGTGATCGCAAGATCATGGTCGCGGTAAGGGTGAAACGGTGAGGTAAGAGCTCACCAGCAGGCCGGGTGACCGGCTTGGCTTGGTAAACCCCATCGGGAGCAAGACCAAATAAGGGAGCAGCGTGGCAGGCAGGATGTCGCGGCGCGGTTTATCCGCGGCGCAGTCGTTTTTTCAGCCACGCACGGGTTGGCCCGATCCGTCACGACTCTCGGGTAGGTCGCTTGAGGCGCCAGGCAACTGACGTCCCAGAGAAATGATCATCCGGCCATCGCCTGGGCGCCTCTGGCGTTCAGTCGACGGTACGACAGAATCCGGCTTACAAGGCCCGCCACGGCCTTTCAATTGACGCGACCCCTTTTAATTAAAAAGCACTCCCGGCGACCAGGCGCACGCTGGCATAGGCACTGAACTCGGCGGAGCGGATGATCCCCTTGACGTCCAGGGCTTGCTCCTTGAATTCATGGAACGGCACTTCGTCGACGTCGGTCTCACCCACGATCTTGAGGATCTCTTGATAGATGCGCGGGCTGTATTCCTTGATTTCGGCAGGGACGGTGACGGCATCGACGACAAGCTCCTCGGTCACGGCTCGCAAGACGTCGAGCAGTCGGGGAATGCCCGGCGTCAACGTCAGGTCAATGACGTGACCGTCGGTTGGCAGCGGATAGGCGGCATCGACGATCAAAAGTTCGTCGGATTGCCCAAGCTCGGCCAACAGGGAACAAATTGCCGGATTGAGGATGCCGCCCTTCTTCATGGGACCTTGATCCTTGACGAGCCAGGCAGCACACCAGCTAGGTCTTCCAGCCAAGCCCGGAAGACGACGCGTTTGGTCGGGTCGGGTGTAATTGAACGATGACGCGTCCCGGTGGCGGTGCCCGGAAATCGGGGGTTGCGGGTTCCACGACCATTTTGAAGTATAACGTGTATGCCACGTTTGCTCTACCCAGGGTTGAGTGGACGCCAGGAGTCGCTTCATTCTCCCGGGAGCGCGAGACTCTGTTGAGCGAGCCAAAAGCGGGGCGAATGGAACAGGCTCGACAGAGTCTCGCCCTCGCAAATCCGGTTGTCAGTCCAGAATGAAACGGCCCTGCAGCGAACGCCGGCACCCGCGCAAGGCCGGGTGTGCGCGGTCTGGCATACCGTGGTCGGTCTGGCGGGCCCCCACCGTGCAGCGCATCGATTGAGGAAAGCCAATGACCAGGAATGGTTCACGCATCGGATGGGTCATCGTCATCCCGGCCATGGCGCTAGCGGTCTGGCTCATCAGTGCGACATCGGTCGCCTGGCGAGGTTTGGGCCGACGTAGCGGTCGAATCGGGAATTATCTGGTGCGAACGCTGACCGATCGCAACCGCGAGCCCGGCAATCCCCCGGCTGGCCCTGTTGAAATCAGCGACCCCCGCCTGGGGTTTCTGCGCGCGGCGGCCGCGACCTGGCAGCATAAAACCGGTCCGCGGCGCCGTGTCATCGACCAGGTTTGCCTGGTGCCCGATGTCCCGACGTTTTTCGAGGCGATCGCCGCCTGGGACGAGCAGTATTACTTCCCGATTCTCATCGACGATCCCGCATGGACCTTGCCATTTGTGCGTGCGTTTCACCCGGCCCGGATTGTGCGCTATCGGCGCACTCTGCCGGTAGCCGCGACGGCCTCGAAGGCGGAAGAGAACGACGTCTGGACAGACGCCGCGCGCGCCGCGGTCCGGGCCTGGTCACGCTCGACTCTGCCTGGCGACCCGGTGACGCTCGCGAGTTTGCCCCCCGAGGGCCTGGGTGAAACGCCCCCCGGAGTGGTCTTATCCGCGCCCGAGGCTCCGATGCTCGCCGGGGCTGTCGCCCTGGCCGCAGGGCACTTTCAGCCCCTCGTGCAAGTCCAGGCGCCGCTCGCGCGGCCTTCCGCGCCGGCTACGTCACTGAGGCCCTTACGATTTGGCGACGTGCTATCGGTTCCTCAAGCGTGGTTCTTCGCGCGCACAATTGAGGAGCGGGTCGCGTGGGTCGTGCCCCGGTACGATCAGCTCGGCGACGATTGCGACTTCCTCACCATCGCGGGCGACTGGCCCTTTCGATATGCGTCGAATGAGGGAAACGCGCCCCTGCAAGGTCTTTATGCACTCGATGATTTCATAGGACGCCGCCACGAATCGAACGGCGGCGCCGGCTGGATCAATCAGATGCGGCATCGTTGGGCCTACACGGGCCGGCTGCTCGGTGATTCAACCGAAAGCGTGGCGCGCGCCATGGCGTCCCTGTTTCTTCAGCCCAGGTCGGCCCTTTTATGGAACACCTATCACGGCGGCACGCCCTGGTCTGAATATGCGATGACCGAGGCGGCTCAGGAACTGGCTCCCCTCGTCAACGGCTTGCCCGCGATTGTGCATCGCGCCGCAGGCGCGGCCGACCTCGCGGACTGGCATGGCACGGTCGATCCGGTTAACCACTTCGACATGATCATGCTCAATTCGTCGGGTGCGCCTGACCAATTTCACATTGTCGGCGGTGAGGGACGGCCCAGCGATATCCCGCGTGGTGTGCCGGCGACCGTCATGATGATTCACAGCTTTTCCGCCGCCGACCCGACCGATTTCCAGACCATCGCCGGACGCTGGCTCGAAAACGGAGCGTTCAACTACTTCGGCTCGGTCTATGAGCCATTCCTGCACTCATTTCGCTCCCCACGACTCGTGGCCAGCCTGTTCGCCGCGGGAATCCCGCTGGTGGCCTGTTTGCGGCAAGGCGAGCTGGAGACATTCGGATTTCCATGGCGCCTCTGCTACCTCGGCGATCCGCTCTATCGGCTCTCAGGCTCCCAGGAAAAAGCGACCACGGCCCGGCGCGGCTCCGGCAGCGTGGCCAGGTCGGAATCAGGCGATCGAATCGGCCCAGACGCGTGGCTTGCCGCACTGGGAAACGTTCCCGGATGGTCAGTCGAGACCATTGCACCCGGGCCGCCATCGCAAGAGATGACCGGTCAGGGTGTCACACCTGAAAGTGATGCGAAAAGACTGCGATGGTGTTTCGACGCATCACTTCGCGAGATTGTGAGGCACCCTGCCGCTTCGGCGTTGCCAGCACCGACGCCGACGAAAGAGACCAGCCAGGCTCACAAGTCGCCGGCCGCTCGCCCCGATCGCTGGCGCACTCTCTTGCCGACGATTCGTCGCGATCAGCTCGAGCCGCGACTTCGACCCTTTCTCGACACTTTCCTGATCGACACCCTGGAAGAGACCGGCGCGCTGGTGGAACTCGCCACCTATCTGGCACGGGTTCCGCTCGCCGAGCGCAGCGCGCGAGTGTGGACGGCTCTTGAAACCTGCGCGATGGTCAGACTGGCGAGCCTCGCTTCAAAAACCAGGTCGGCGACGACCCGCGTGCTGATGTTCGATCTATGGGACGACGTGATGAAAACCTCGTGGCCGGGGTACTCGCATTTCCCGGCGCATTTTACCGAGCGGGTGGCGACGGTCGCCGCCCACGACGACGCCGGCCGCCAGCTCTGGCTGACACGCCTTCGCCAGGCCGAACGAATCCTGGCCGCCGAGCCAGCTCGTTCTTCGCAGGTCGCCATCGTTTCGGCCGAGCGAAAGCGTGTTGAAGCCCAGGTGGGCGGCACGGGCGCGCGCCACTGAGGCTGTGATCGGGTTCGGGGCAACCACCGAACGGCTTGGCGTAATTCAGAGACACCAGGGCTCCCCGAGTTGTCACTGGCACTCGGCTCGTCCGGAGGCTCGCGCTTCCAGAGTCTTCCAAGGGCATTTACGCAACCGGCCGAGTTTCTCGACCCGGACAAGTCCCACTCACGCCAGGACCTCGGGGATGACATGACCGTGAACATCGGTCAGCCGCCGATCGATTCCGTTATGGCGAAACGTGAGTCGGGTATGGTCGATTCCCATGAGGTGCAACACCGTGGCGTGCAAGTCGTAACAATAGGTGATCTTGTCGACGGCCTTGTACGACCACTCATCGCTCGCGCCATAGGTGATACCCCCCTTGATACCGCCGCCGGCCAGCCATGACGTGAAGGTAAAGGGATTATGATCACGTCCCTTGGTCCCCTGGCTGCATGGCATGCGCCCGAACTCGGTCGTCCAGATCACGATCGTATCGTCGAGCAGGCCGCGGCTCTTGAGGTCGCGAAGGATGCCGCCGCGGGTTGATCCATACCGGCGGCCATCGATCCGTGGTCGCGGGCAATGTCTTCGTGCGAATCCCAGTTACGGCGTGGGAAGCCGTTATCGGCACCGCTCCACACTTGAACAAATCGTACGCCGCGCTCGAGCAGGCGCCTCGCGATCAAGCAGTTGCGGCCGAAATCCTCGGTGATCGCTTGATCGAGACCGTAAAGCTTTTTCGTCGCCCGTGACTCGGACGATAAATCGAGGACTTCCGGCGCGCTCAATTGCAACCGGGCCGCCAGCTCATAACTGGCGATCCGCGCATCGAGCCGCGAATCGCCGGCGTGACTGGCTTCATGCACGCGATTGAATCGATTGAGGAGTGCCAATCCTTCGCTCTGAGCGTCTGGCGTCAGGCCCGCTTCCTCCGAGGGAAACAAGTCGAAGATCGGACTCCTGGCCCCCGGCCGCACCATCGTCCCCTGATGGGCGGCCGGCAAGAACCCGGCGCTCCAGTTGGCCGGTCCGTTCGGGGCGAAGCCGCGTGAATCAGGCAGCACCACGAACGTCGGCAAATTCTCGCTGAGATTGCCCAGCCCGTAAGACACCCAGGCCCCCATGCTCGGGAACCCTGGCAGCACAAAACCCGTGTTCTGCATGAAAGTCGCGGGCCCATGCACGTTCGACCTGGCGACCATCGCGGGCAAAAACGCGATGTCGTCGACGCACCCCGCCAGGTGCGGCACCAGGTCACTGACCCACTGGCCACTCTGGCCGTATTGCCGCCACTTCCACGGGCTTGCCATCACGGCCCCTGGCTCGCTCTGGAACAGCTCGACCTTGCCCCCGGGATCGAACTTCTGACCGTTTTTCTTGATCAGCGCGGGCTTGTAATCAAACGTGTCGCACTGGCTGGCCGCCCCCGACATGAACAGATGAACGACCCGCCTGGCCTTCGCCCGATGATGCAGGCCATCACGCGATCGGCGATCGGGCGTCGCCGGCATGCCATTCAAACGATCGGCACCAATTGACTCCGTGCCGAGCAAGTGAGCGAGTGCCAGTGCGCCAAAACCACCTCCGGTATTCCAGAGGAAACGGCGGCGAGTCGGGCCGGCGCCGGCCGAAATGGGCTCGATTGCAGGCTCATTTTCGGGCATCGTCTCACGACCTCCCCTCGCGGTCGACACGTGTTTCTGGCTGGCGGCTGTGTCAATCGATGAAGATGAATTCATTGGTGTTCCAGAGCAACCGGCACGCGTGGGCCAGGCCGTGTTTGGCGGCGTATGCGGAGAGCGCTTCGAGCTCATCATCGTCGGGCGCTCGGCCCAGCGAAAGTCGAATCGCGGCGGCGACCCGAGCCCGCATGTTATTCAGGGACGGGTCGGCTTCGAGGCGGCGGGCGAATTCATGCCCCTGGCGCACCATGAACAGGTCATTCCAGAGTGCCAAGGCCTGAAGCGCGGTGAGGGTCTGGCCCCGGACAGGCGTGTTCAGGTTCGGGTCGGCGCAGTCGAGTGCTTCCATGAACGGATTGGGCACGCTGCGAACGTTGAAGCGGTAAACGGTCCGCCGCCGCACGCCGGGATGATCGACCCTGGCCGGGTCGCTGTGGTCGTAGGTCGGCGAGTGGTCATCCTTGAAATAGAAAAGATCGAATCCCGGCCCACCCATGACTCGCTCGAGCGTGCCGGAAATGGCCAGCACACTATCGCGCAGAGCCTCGGCATCGAGCCGGCGGCGGTTCTGTCGCCAGAGATAACGGTTGTCGGCGTCGATCGCCTCGTGCGTTGTCTGACTTTGAGACGATTGACGATAGACCGCGCTACAAACGATCGCGCGATGCATCGCCTTGAGCGACTGACCGTGATCGCGCAGCTCGACAGCCAGCCAGTCGAGCAGGCCGGGATGAGTAGGCAAAGCCCCGTTTCGTCCAAAGTCGTTTGGTGTCTCGACAATGCCGCGGCCGAAGTGATACTGCCAGAGGCGATTGGCGATCGAACGCCAGGTCAGCATGTTTCGCGGGCTCGCGAGCCATTCAGCCAGCGCGGCCCGCCGGCTTCCCTCGTGACCGGAATCAGTAAGCGCGAAGCGGCCCGGAAGCCCTGGCAAGCAGCCGAGCGCCCCTGGTTCAACCGCCTCGCCCGGTTGCTCAACTTCGCCGCGCCGCAACACCGCGATCGATCGCGGTGCGTGCGACTGGATCCCAAACACGACCGCCTCTTTTCGCAACGCTTCGAGCTCCCTGTCAATCGCCGCGAGCCCGGCGACTCCCGTGTCGCGCTCATCTCGCAATGCCGGAGTGATCTGCTCCGCGGCGTGAACCTGTCGCTCGTGCTCGAGTGTACGTAACTGCGCCAGGAGCTGATATCGCTGGTTTGCTTTCGCGTCCGATGGGTCCGGACAGGCATGACGGCTATCGAAGCCATCGATGAGGTTGGCGCCGGCCCACAAGCCAGCTTCAATCGAATTGAGCGCAGTGACCCTGGCACCGCGGGCCCGGTTCATGCTGCCCGAGATGACCTCGATCTCGCCCAGCGCGAATACGTAATCGTCGTGTCGCCTCCACAATCGCGTGGCCGTCACCCGAACGAACCGCGCCGCACGGCCCGAGGGCCTGACCACAAACGGATCGTCGCCCGGAGTCTGGCCATCCAGGGATTCAACCGAGACAAGATTCTCGGCCGTCTTGAACGTCGGATCGTCAGCAAGATCGACGCGAAATCGAGCCGGAAAGCCGAATCCTGGCGCATCGGGAAAGTCGACCGGGCGCGGGGAAAAGGCGGATCTCATCGATCGCCACGCGTGCGCCAAGGTCGACCTGAACCCACGCCG
Source organism: uncultured Planctomycetota bacterium (assembly GCA_963818265.1). Taxonomy (GTDB): domain Bacteria; phylum Planctomycetota; class Planctomycetia; order Isosphaerales; family Isosphaeraceae; genus CAWFRS01. Next base: position 193,576 of record CAWFRS010000010.1, read on the forward strand.
TTGCGTCCGGAGTGGGATAAATCGCCGAGTGGTAGCCGTTGCTCGGACTTGGCCGGCCCGATGAGCGACGTGGCGTATCCCTGAGCTGACGGCGAATGACGGCGATCTGGTCGTCGAGCTTCTCGATTGCCGGGCTACTTCTACTCAACGCCTTGATTCGTGACGCGATCGCCCGATTATGCGCCACGACGGTCTCGCGCCGCCGCTCGAGCTCGCGTCGGCGCCCGGATTGCCGCCCATCTCGCCAGGGCCGATCGCCGCGATCCACGCCCGCGAAAACGGCCTGGAGGCTGTAGTAATCTTTCTGCGCGATCGGATCGAATTTGTGATCGTGGCAGCGTGCGCAGTGAACGGTCATACTGACAAACGTTGACATCGTGCTGGATACCATGTCATCGCGGTCGAGGAGCCGTGTCTTGAGCTTGTCGACGGTTCCCTCGCGCAATTCGACATGGCCGACAAAGTCCCACGGGCCGGCCGCGATGAACCCAGTCGCCACGGCCCCCTGGGGCGTCCCCGGATAGAGGACGTCGCCGGCGACCTGCTCGCGGATGAACTGTCCAAAAGGCAGGTCGGAATTGAATGCGTTGATAACGTAATCGCGATACGGCCAAGCGTGGTCGCGGCGCTTGTCTTTATCGTATCCGTGCGTGTCGCCGTAATGCACGACGTCGAGCCAGTGCCGTCCCCAGCGCTCGCCGTAGTGAGGACTGGCCAGGAGCCGGTCGACCAGGGCTTCATAAGCGTTGGGGTTATCATCATTTTCAAAGGTCTCGATTTCTGAGGGTGTCGGCGGCAGGCCGATCAGGTCGAACGTCAGACGGCGAATCAAGGTGCGGCGGTCGGCCTCGGGGCTTGGTGTCAGTTGGTGCTCTTTGAATGTCGCCGCGATGAACGAATCGATCGGTGTGCGCGCCCATGCGCGGTCGGCCACGGTCGGGATCGCAGGTTGTTTGAGTGGCTCAAAAGCCCACCAGCGCCGGCCGTCGAAACGGCGGTCCTTGAGTGTCACATCGGCCGGCCAGTGGGCACCGTCGTCGATCCAGCGCCGGATGGCGGCGACTTCGTCCTTTGTGAGAGGAGGCTCCTTGCGGGGCATCTCCGGCGGGTTGCCGCTGATCTTTTCGAGAAGGACGCTTTCCTCGGGCTTGCCGGGCACGATCGCTGGGCCGGCATCGCCCCCTTTGAGGGCGGCCGACGCCGAGATCAGTGACAGGTCTCCTTTGTGGGTGGTTTCGTCATGACAATGAAGGCAGCGGATCTCGAGGACGGGCGCGACGTGAGTGCGGAAGAAAGTATCATCATCGGCGGCGACAACGCATGGGCCTGGTGCCAATCCGAGCACCGTGGCGAGGCAAAAGGCAAGAGTCCTGTTTGTCATCAAATGCACCCGTCGATAGGCATTCGCTCGCCGTCCGCGGATCGCGGTCCGAACCAAACTTCAGCATACTCTGCGCGATCGGCGCTTGCCATTCGGAAATGAGGCGATCGCGGGGACGGAGCGTTGTTTGAAGAATCGAAAGTATCGCAGTAAGAAGCAACTGAGTCGTCGTCAGAACGGCGGCGAGTTGATTGGCGTCCCCAATTCGCACGCATCGCCACCCAGCTCCCGGCCAATATCCGACGATAGCCAGGACCGGAGAGTGTTTACTTGTCCTTGAGCTCAAGGGCAAGCCAGGCCCGCGCGTACGACCACCACGTGTCGGCAGTACGCCGCCGAGACTCCCAGAACCTGGGCACACTCGGAGAGGGTCATGCCGCCGAAGTGGCGCAACTGGACAAGCTCGGCGAGTTTGGGCTGCTCGACGGCCAACCGCGAGAGGGCAACATCGAGCGCCTCGATGCCGTCATCGCGTGCCGTGACGGCCAGATGATCGGTTTCCAGATCGACGCGGCGCCCGCCTCCTCCTCGTTTGGCGGCGTTCCTGGCGCGGGCGTGATCGACCAGGATTCGACGCATCGCCTGGGCGGCCGCTTTCAAATAGTCGCTGCGCGTCGCGAACGATCGGTCGCCGCCGAGCTTCAAGAATGCCTCGTGTACCAGGGCGGTTGCGTCGAGCGTTTGCCCGGGCTTTTCCGACGCCAGCTTCGCGGCCGCGAGCTTGCGAAGCTCGTGATAGACCTGCGGTAACAATTCGGCGGGGTTCATGAGAAAGCCTGTGGCACGAGAGGGCCGTCATGGGTTGCCCGGCCCTGGCGGGCCATCGGGAGCATCGACTTTCGCCACGATCTGTTTCCAGATATCCAGGTACCCCAGTTTGGCCGCCCAGCGCCTCGACCTCGGCGCGGTCGACGCCCTCACCGGTGACCCGCAATATCCCCGCGATGTCGCGCAAATGCCGATCACCACCCCCTTCGGCGAAATACCAGAGTTTGCCGAGGATCACGTCTTCGGGGGCGGCAATCATCAGATCGCGGTCAGGGAAAAGTCGGACCGGTCGCCCCCGGCCCATTTGAGTGCCGCCCCAATGGTCGTCGCGCGGCAGGATGAAGTCGATCTTGTTGCCCGAACCTGGATGAATCACGTTGAACTGGAAGGAAGTCCGTATCGCGTCTCGGACCGCCGATTCACTCAAGTAAAACTCGTCCTCGGGAAAGGAAGCCATCAGCTCGTCGACGTGCTTCATTTCAAACGCGGCAATGATGTCGATGTCTTGCGTGAAGCGAGGCTCGCCGTAGGCGATGCTGGCAATCGACCCAACAACGATGTACGGGACTTTCATGCGCTCGAGCGCTTCAACCGCGTGACGCAAGATATCGAGCTGCTCCATCACCCAACATTCTCCGCAGGTATTCGCGGTGTCGCTCTTCGTCGGTCCAATCCGGGTAAAGTTGCCGGACTCGACTCTCCACCATGATTCGTGCGGTTCGGTGTGCCGAATTAACCATGGCGGCGCGCTCTGCCGGCGTCTTGACGGCCAGGATTGCTGCATAAGTGCGGTCAATCACTTCGACTCGAAGTTTTTTCATCAACAATCCTCCGAACGGCGTTCTACCGGATTATACATTCCCGCACGGTGCCAGTCATTTCTTCTCCGCCAGCTTGCCTTCGGGATACTTCGCCCGTTCGGCCTGCCACTTTTTGACCTCCTCGGGCTTGTTCATTGCAGTGTAAAGCTCGATCAGCGCATCAAGGGCTTCGGGAATACGCTTTTCGCCTCCGTCAGACCTCGGAATCGACTTCTCGCGCTGTTTCATCCCCTCGAAACCTTTCAAGAGCAGCGGTTCGGCTTCCGTATATTTTTTCTGGCCCAGGAGAGCCGATCCGAGCAGCCGCCTGGCGTTGAAGGTCCTCCAGTCGTCGGGCATCGTTTTTTCGCGGATGGCCACGCACTCGCGAAGCAGCGGCTCGGCCTGGGTGAAGAGTCTTTTCTCGATGAGCAAGAATCCTAATGCGGCCATGGCCCCGACCGTGTAGGGATGATCAGGCATTTTAGCCTTCCGGAGCTTGAGCGTCTCCTCGGAAAGAGGTAGGGCCAGATCCGGCTTCCCGGCATCCTGATAGGCCCGGGCAAGGTTGCCCATGCACCCGAGCGTCTCGGGGTGATCGAAGCCGAGCTTGGCTTTCTGAAGCTTGAGCGTTTCCTCAAAAAGCGGTAGGGCAAGGTCCAGCTTCCTGGCATCGTGATAGGCCCGGGCAAGGTTGTTCATGCTCGTGAACGTGTTCGGATGATCGGGGCCGAGCTTGGCTTTCTGAAGCTTGAGCGTTTCCTCGAAAAGCGGCAGCGCCAGGTCCAGCTTCCCCGCATCGTGATAAGTCGAGGCAAGGTTGGCCATGCTCGTGAGTGTGTCGGGATGATCGGGGCCGCGCTTCGCTTTCTCGAATTTGAGAGTCAGCTCGAGGAGCGGCAAGGCCAGGCCCAGCTTCCCGGCATGCTGATATGCCACGGCAAGGTTGTTCATGGTCGAAAGCGTATCGGGATGATCGAGACCCAGCTTGGCTTTGCTGAGCTTGAGCGTTTCCTCAAAAAGCCGTATCGCAACGTCCAGCTTCCCGGCCTGCTGGTACGCCAGGGCAAGGTTGTTCGTGATCATGAGCGTGTCGGGATGATCGGGGCCGAGCTTGGCTTTCTGGGCCTTGAGCGTTTCCTCAAAAAGCGGTAGGGCCAGGTCCAGTTTCCCGGCATCCAGATAAGCCATGGCAAGGTTGCCCATGCTCCTGAGCGTGTCCGGATGATCGGGGCCGTGCTTGGCTTTCTGGAGCTTGAGCATCTCCTCGAAGCGCGGCAGTGCCAGGTCCAGCTTGCCGGCATCGTGGTACACCACAGCAAGGTCGTTCATGATCACGAGCGTGTCGGGGTGGTCCGTGCCGAGATGCTGTTTTCGCAGTGCCAGCGAGCGCTGCAAGAATCCGATCGCTCGCTCGTACGCGCCGACACCACGATAGGTGTTCCCCACAGTGAATAAAAGCTCCGCCTGGAGCAGCGGCTGGCCAGGAAAGTTGGCCTCGATCTTTGCCTCGGATAGTTCCGCGGCGGCCCGGTCGAGTAACTCACCGATCGTCGGGTCGGTCTTCGCCTCGGCCGCCAGCGCGCCGGCCTTGAGCAGCGCATCGGCCTGCGCCTTCACGTCGGCCTGGCCCAGCAGCTTGTTTTGCAGGAAGTCTTTCACCGCGACGGCGACCTGCTTCTCCTCTTCCGTCTTCTTCTTTTCCGCTTCGACTTGCACGAGCCGCTCACTGGCCAATTTTTCACCCGCCAGGGCACGCCGCTCTTGCGTTTCGGCCTCCGCGCGTCTGGCCTCGGCCTCTTGCTTGGCAAGGCGCTCCGCGCTGGCAGCCCGCTCGGCAACGAGCCGCTGACGCTCGGCCCGCATCAACCCGAACCCCGTTCCCACAAGGCCGGCCAGAAGCGCCAGCAGAATCAAGCTGGCCGCGATCACCTGCCCGCGGTTCCGCTTCACAAACTTCCGCAGCCGGTAACTCGTGCTCGGCGGTCCCGCCGCGACCGCCTCGTTGTTCAGGAATCGCTCGACGTCCCGCGCGAACCCGGTGGCCGTCTCGTACCGCCGGTCCCGCTCCTTGGAGAGCGCCTTCATCACGATCCAGTCGAGCTCTCCTTTCACGAACCGCCCCAGCTTCTGCGGCTCCATCTGCCGGTTGGCGGCGATGCTCGGCTTGCTCTCCGTTGTGCTCAGCCGGCTGGACGGCGTCGGGGCGTCCTGCTCGCGGATCAGCTTGAGCATCTCATCGAGCGCGGCCTTCTTCATCGACTCTCGCGTGATCGGCGTCGTACCCGTCAGCAGCTCGTACAGAATCACGCCCAGCGCGTACACGTCAGCCCGCGTGTCGATATCAACCGCGCTGAAATTCGCCTGCTCGGGCGCCATGTAGAGCGGTGTGCCCATCACGCTGCCGAAGGCGGTAAACAGCGTGTGCTCGCTGAGCTGCAACCCCGAGGTGGCCTTGGCCAGTCCAAAGTCGATCACCTTGGGAACTGGCTTATCGTCGTGATTCTCGACCAGGATGTTGGTCGGCTTCAGGTCGCGGTGGATGATCCCCTTCTGGTGGGCATGCTGCACAGCCGAACAGATCTGCATGAAGAGCTGGAGCCGGTCGCGAATGCTCAGCCTGTGTTCGTCGCAATAGTCGTTGAGCGGGATCCCCTTGACCAGCTCCATGACAAAGAAGGGTGAGCCCTCGGCCGTCGTGCCGGCATCAAGCAGCTTGGCGATATGCGGGTGGTCCATGACCGCGATCGCCTGCCGTTCGGCCTCGAACCGCGACAGAACCGTCCGCGACTGGCCGCGTTCGACCCGGATCAGCTTGACCGCGACCCGGCGCTTGACCGGTTCGGTCTGGTCGGCCATCCAGACCGAGCCCATGCCCCCCTCGCCGATCTGCTGGAGGAGCTTGTACCGACCGGCGATGACCGTCCCAGGAACCTCGGCGGCACGGGGCGAAGACTCTGTTTCGGAACTGGCGCTTTCGCGAGGGGTGGTCAGCTCCAGTTCGGGCACGTCCAGCACGGCGTTGGACTTGAAGTGCTCGCTCACGAGCTGATCGATGCGGTCTCGCAGGTCGGGCCGGCCGGCGCATTCACGCTCCAGGAGGGCATCCCGTTCAGACGGTTGGGCGATGGCAATGACGGCGGCAAACAGGTCGAGCTCGTTCATCGGAATGGGTCCTCCGACTCACTCAGCGGGAATCGGCGAGCGAAAGGCGCAGGCGATGCGAAAAATCTTTCGCGATTCCTTACTGGGGAAAACCCTCCCCCCTCGCCATCGCATCGCCTTGGAGCTTTCTCAGTTCCTGCCCGATCCTCGCGAGCTGTTGAGGCGGTGCAAATCCCAGGACCTTGATGACGTCACGTTGATTGATTCGCGCCAGCCAGTTGCACTTCGCCACATTGGGTTTGTTCAGACCCGTCCTGGGATGACGCGGCCGTTGCCACGGGAGCGGTATGTGGTGGGGCGGGCATGGGTCCTCGACCTGCGTTGAAACGCAGACGACGCGGAGTTCGGCCTCCGGCAGAATCTGTTCGCTTGGGGAAAGGATCACAGCGGGGCGGGGCTTGATATTGCCCCGACCGTCGGTCATGGAGACCAGGACGATCTGGCCGTACTCATAGGGCATCCGACCACCCCGGCTCGTCACCCCACTCCGCGGGGACGGGATGCCGGTCGATCAGTGCGTCGAGCTCGTCAATTCGCATCGCTGACCGCTCGACCTCGGCCCGGGCGACGGCCTCATCGGCATCGCTGCTCGTCTTGAGCTGGCCGACCAGGAGGCTACCATCCGGCATGACGTCGATCAGGTCGAGACTCCGCTTGAGTTCCTCGACCAGTTGCGAAAGTTCGTCATACTCGATGATCAGGCGCGTATCATCGAACAGCTCGGCCCGGAATCGCCCCCCCGCGGTCCGATCGATCGTGATGGTTAATGACATATTTCGGTCCTTGTCGGACGTCTGTTCGTTGGTCACAGATTTCCAGCTTGCCTTCCCGAGCGATTCCTCGCGGGCAGTCGGTTCCAGGTTCCGCGCCGGACTGCGCGTCTCGCGAGACTGTCAAATCGTCCGCTTTTTGGAGGCTGTGGTCGTCAATCGTGCCGGAACCGGCGTTCAGTCGTTCATCCGCGCGGGTCACGCCCCGCCGAAATTGTACCACGCCGGGGTTCATCTCTTCTCCGCCGACTTGCTCTCGGGATACTTCGCCCGTTCGGCCTGCCACTTTTCCATGACCGCGATCGCCTGCCGCTCGGCTTCGAACCGCGACAGGACCGTGCGCGACTGGCCGCGTTCGACCCGGATCAGCTTGACGGCGACCCGGCGCTTGACCGGTTCGGTCTGGTCGGCCTTCCAGACCGAGCCCATGCCCCCCTCGCCGATCTGCTGGAGCAGCTTGTACCGACCGGCGATGACCGTCCCAGGAACCTCGGCGGCAAGGGGCGAAGACTCGGTCTCGGAACCATTGCTGGCGTGAGGGGTGGTCAGCTCCAGCTCGGGCACGTCCAGCACGGCGTTGGACTTGAAGTGCTCGCTCACGAGCTGATCGATGCGGTCTCGCAGGTCGGGCCGGCCGGCGCATTCACGCTCCAGCAGGGCAGCCCGTTCCTGCGGTTGGGCGATGGCAATGACGGCGGCAAACAGGTCGAGACTCGTTCATCGGAATGGGTCCTCCGACTCACTCAGCGGAATCGGCGAGCGAAAGGCGCAGGCGAACAGGAGAAATTTTCCAATTTTTGTCTCCGGTGTCTTCCATTAGTTCCAGCAAGAATCTGGATCAGCGAGTCCGACGACTGCTGAATGACGGCTATGATGTGGAACCTGGATGATCAAGTAAGATGATCAGGAGGCTCATTTCGCCTGAAATTCCGTTCACAACGCAGGAGTTGGCTATGTGTTCTCTGACGCTGGAAATCCCCGACCGATCGCTTGCGGCATCGCAGATCCCGGTCGAATCCGCCGCCGACGAAGTCCGGATGTTGGCAGCGGTCAAGCTTTATGAATTAAGCCGGCTCTCTTCCGGAGCAGCGGCCGAATTCGCCGGCATCCCCAAACCCGTGTTTCTGCAACGCCTGAGTGCATACGGCGTCGCGACATTTCGCCAGACCGTGACCGAACTGGAAAAAGAGATCGCGAATACCTAGGTCGTGTGGACAATAACTGGTCAATTTGGGCTAATGGCGTAGTCAGATCGGCACCAAGGAGGCCCCACCATGCGACACCGCCATTCTATCTCGGACGACGATTGGGAACGGATCAAGAACCTCTTGCCCGGTCAGCCGGGCCAACACGGCAAGGTCGCCAAGGACAACCGCCTATTCATTGACGCGGTCCTCTGGATCGCCAGGACCGGCGCCCATGGCGCGACCTGCCGGAGCGGTTTGGCCACTGGAACTCGATCTGGCGGCGATTCGATCGCTGGGCCCGTAAGGGGGTCTGGGAGCGCGTCTTTGAGGCCCTCCAAGACCCCGATCTCGAGTGGCTGATTCTCGACTCGACGATCATTCGCGCCCATCCCTGCGCCGCCGGCGCAAAAAAGGGGACGGGACTGGCGGACAGGACGAACAGGCCCTCGGGCGTAGCCGGGGAGGCTTCGGGACCAAGATTCACGGCGCCGTCAGCGGCCTGGGATTGCCCGTCGAGCTGATCCTCACACCGGGGCAGGCATCGGACATGTCGCAGGCCAAGGCCCTGATCGAGGGATCGCCGGTCGAAGTGGTCATTGCCGACAAAGGCTACGACAGCAAAGCCGTCGTCGAAGCGATCGAGGCGAAGGGGGCCGAGGCGGTGATCCCCAGCCTGAAGAACCGGGCCGAGCAGCGGGCCTACGACCGGGACCGCTACAGGGATCGGAATCTGGCCGAGCGATTCTGGTTCAAGGTGAAGCAATACCGACGGGTCGCCACCCGCTACGAAAAGACCGCTCGGAACTTCCTGGCGTTTATCCATGTGGCCTCGATCCTGATCCTGCTGAAATAGCCCGGTCCACCCCTCTTGCCTGACTGTTGTCCACACGACCTAGTGTCATTGCTGACACGTCACCGCTGCAATACCTGCATCAGATCGGATGCCTGGGGCTCCTTGCCAATCTCTTTCAGCAGGTGATCGTCCCCGACGGCGTCGCCCAGGAGATTCAGCGCGGGGCCCGACAAGGAGTGGACCTTCCCGACCTGGGTCGATTGCCATGGCTCATGATCCAAGCAACCTCGCCGCCCGCGGACTGTCGCGTTCCAGTGAGACTGGGCCACGGCGAGCGCGAGGTTCTGTGCTGGGCCCTGCAAACTCAAGATGCCCTCGTACTTCTCGACGACGCCGAAGCCCGCAAACAAGCCAAGGCACTTGGCATTCGTTTCACGGGCACGCTAGGCGTTCTCGTCAAAGCGCGGCGGGCCGGCCGAGTGCTCGCGGTATTGCCTTTACTCAATTAACTGCAACAGGCAGGATTCTTCCTCGATGCCTCGGTTCCCGTCCAGGTGCTCGCCAGTGTGGGAGAAACCCCTTGAGCCGCCCCATTGTCCATCGCCCACGTCAACGGACACGAAATGAAACCAAGCGTGCCGTCTTACTTCACGGTCTCGGCCGCTGGGTGCTTCGCTCGATCGGCCTGCCACTTTTGACTTCCTCGGGTTTGTTCGTGGCGTTTCGCGGGGCAAGGCCCGGTTTCCGGATTTCATGAGCGCGTCGCGGAGTCATTCGCGAGCCCATCGCGAAGTCAGGCTTTGTTTCCAGATTCAGGCGCGAAGCCTCCGTCCGATAGCTAACCGACCGAGCCGTCTTACAACGTGAATTTCTAGCCTGACCTTTATGCTCGCTTACCCGCGGCCCGCTGAACGGCCCCGCCATTCGCCATCTTCTTCTCACGCTCTTTGGCTCGGGCGTGTATCGCCGGGGTCAATTCGCCGACCTCGCCGACCTCGCCGATCACGCGGAAAACACCAATTGCACCCGGTGCAGCGATCCGCACCGCCGACTTAGTAACTTGCTGCCCCAACGAGCTCTTTCTGTCTGCCCAAACACCCTACGACCTTTAATTAGGCTAAAGTCTCTAGCCTTTTTATGCAGTCCAGCCTTCAGAATGCCGATATATATGGCAAGGTCGCCATTCCACAACAGTGAGGAGGGTCAACCATGAACTTTTTACACGATCGACTCGCGCCCAGATGCGCAGCACCTCTCAACCGCAAACAGCGCCGTGCCGCCAAGAAATGTGGTTCGACGCCTGGCGTTTCCCGTGACTGCGCGGCGGTCAAGAAGGCATCGCCTATCATTGAGGCGGCAGCCCAGAACTGCGCAAGAGGGCCTGACAACCACGAAAGATGCCCCGCGCGAAGAAGCTGCGCACGTTCAGAATAACGCGGAATCATCGAACGTCCCGGAGCATCGGGACCTTGACGCCGAACCAGCAGTCGTCCCCAAATGTGCGGAAGGTCTCGATGTTCCGCAGCACAGGCAAGGGTCTGACAATCATTTGGAATATGGGGAGGCAACGGCCTCTCGGGAGCACGCCGAATGGCCCGGCGGCCCGAACGTCGCGCAATTTCTCGACGCTCAAGAACATGCGAAGTTACTCGACGTTCAGGAGCATGCGGAAATTCCGTTCGTTCAGGCGCATGCGGAGTTCTCCGATGTTCCGGAATGCGCGCCATCGCCTGATGCCCTGTCGTGCGCCGACGCCTGGATCAAGGCGCTGAAGCCGTGCAACGAGGCCGAGCTCGAGCTCGTTCTCGACGCCGTCGCTTACTCCCGGATGCGCGACGACACTGCGCCGCACGATGGCGGCCCGGACCCAGATCAGAACTAATCACGCCGGCATCGCCGCGGCGGCCGTGGAGGCTGACGAAGTGCTCGTGCTCGGCGAGCAGCTCTTTCACGACCCGCGCGGGCCGCTGGCCACCTTTCCGCACGACCATGGTGCGGAGCCCGAGATCAAGCAACGCAAGCCTTCGGCGCCGACGGCTCGCGGCAAGATCGCGCCCGTCGAGTTGTTGTCGCCCCGGCGTGTGGTGTTGCGCCTGCATGCGACGGCCGGTGGCTGCCAGTGGCTGCTCGACCGCTGGTCCGAGCTTCGCGACATCCTCGATAACGCGTGGAGCTGGCATCCGTCTGACAAGCTCAAGGCCGTGCGGCTGCTCAGTCGGCAGCCGCTCGATGCCGTCGACGATCGCGACGTGCTCATGATCTTCGCGGCATGCCAGGCGATGGACGGACGGCCGGGAACCGAGATTCCCGAGATCGTCAACGAGCTGCCGCCGCATGAACATGCCTATTTCCATCAGCGGCTCAAGGAACGCGGCCTCGATCTCATCACTCCCCTCAACGCGCGGTTCGCCCGCGAGACGTTGATCGAGATGATCGACGACGTGACAAAGCGGATTCGAGCCGACCTCGAACAGCACCAGGCCCGCGCCGCGGCGAACGCGGCCTTGAACGCCGACGCGTTCGGCTTTGACGACAGTGCCGAGGGAGAGCGGCTACGCCGTTACGAGCTGGCCTGTGGCCTGGCGATCAAGCGCAGCCTTGAAATGGTATTTAAACTCCGCCGCGAGGCCGCGCGCTCCAGACCGGGTGGTGCCGTGGAAACGGCGGTCGGCGACGACGATCGCCCGTCAGTCTCCCATGCCACTGACGAGGCGTCGAAGACCACGAATAATGACGAGCGCGACACACCGGCTTCGACGCATCGCGTCGCGAATGCGCCCGTCGCGCGAACGAGCGCGGCGGCGATCGCCAACGTGTCGAGTCGGGACGATCGCTCGGGGCCACATACCAGGCCCGCCAAACACGTCGAGAATGCAGCCCGGCGCGACATCGCCGATCATGCCGACGGCACCGTCGCTCGCCGGCGTCGCGCCGGGAAGATGAGCGATGAGACAAAACAGTGCGGGCTCAAAGAGACGGTGGAACCCAAAAACGTGCATCCGCCACAGCCCGACCCGCGCATGGCTGGCCGACCGGCCGTTGCAAACCAACCGATGCCCGAACTGACTGGCACCGGCGCACCGAGAATCTCAGGTGACCTTTCGCTCGTCGAAGTGTTTGGGTTGATGCCTGCGTCCGAGCCGCCGTGCTGGGCGTCTGGCTAAACGATCCGGGCTGGTTGCGCGATCCCTCGCGATTGAGCGCGTTGGCATTTTTTCTTCCCTGTCCGCCGGCTGCAATCGCCGGAAGGGTCGCTCGCGGTCGACCCGAACGGACGGCCGCCGCGTTTAAGGATAAATCTGCGCTCCGCTTTGGCTCGGCTCGGCCCGACGCGAACCATCATGACGCCGGGGTTTGATCGGCTCTTTGACAATTCGCTTGCCACGAACGTGTGCCCGCGCGAGTTGGGCCGCCTGGCTGCGTGCTGTCGGACGATTACAGCGGCGAGGGCCGAGGTGCCGGCTCGACTCGCGTGGAGCGCATTGGCCGCATTCTTTTGGAAACGGTCCTGGCCATTGAGCCGGGTCAATCGCCCGTCTGCGATAACGGCCCGATCGGCTGGAGGTTCGGGTCGACGGTCACGCCATTGCGGCCGTCGTCCGGGAACGAGCCTTCACTGCCGTTGATCGTGCGTGACGGCGTGAGTATCAGCACGTTCGAGCGATTGACGATATTGACGTGGCCAAGGGGCTGACCGACGATCGTCGAGTTGGTCACGGTGAAGAACTTGACAAGGTTCAGGTTGCCATTGTCGTTCAAGACCATACCGTTGGCGCTGCCGCCGCGGACCGATTGCACGTCACCCTGGATGTCGATCAAGGCTGAGCTCGTGAGATCGCCGCGGAACGTCCCGCTCAGAGCGGCCAGTGGGTTGGGATAAGCGAGCGTCAGCACGCCCGACGAGGTCGTGATCGTATTGACTCCGTTGGACGCACTGGCCACGAGTGCCGTGCTCTGGTCGACGCTCCCCAGCGCGGAGCCCGGAATGGTCGCATTCGGCAGATTCGGATTGACTGGTACATAGGTGCCCAGCGGCGTATAGGCCGTCGGCGTTCCGCCGCTGAGCTTGTACGTGAGCGTCGTCTTCTTCTTGTGCGTAGAAACGTTCGCTGTACTGATTGTTTGCGTTCCAAGCTCGAGCTGGTTGGGCTGGAACGTGTTGAAGAGGGCCGCGACCGTCGTCGTGAGAGCCGTCGAGCCCGGAATGCCCGCGAGTCCGCCCAGGAGCGTGAATCCGGCGGCCGGCGTGAACGTGGAACTCCCCGTCGCCGGCTGGGCGACTCCCGTCTGAAGGCTCTGCTGCAAATTGATGGTTTGAAGCTGATTGTTGGCATAGCTGCCGAGAACGGTGACCGTGTCGGCCGTCGCAATCGCATTGACCGGTTGCGACGTGGTGAACGAGCCAACGGCGGCGCCGGTGGTCGCGTTGTATGCGTAAACCGTTGAGCCCGAACCCACCAGAACGACGAGCATGTTGCCATCATATCCCAGGTTCAGGCCGGCCGACGCCGGGCTCCCGGGCACGTTGATGGGCGTGAAGCTCGGGTCCACGGTACCGACATCCGTTTTCAAGTTGATGTTGAACCTGAGCACCTGGCCGGTGAGCGGATCATAACCGAAGATCTTGGCGTCAGTGAGAAGGTTCGTGGAACCTGTGGTTCCGCCCTTGACCTGGTTGATCTTGAGAATCACGCCCGGAGGCGCGGGCCGTGGCGACTGCCCGGGGGTGCCCGTCGGCAGCGGCTCGACAATATTGGAGCCCGCCGTGAAGCTCCCCGAGAGAGCCGTCAAGGTCTGGCTTCCGTTGCCGCTACTGACGTACGTGGCCGTGACCCCTTCATTCGTGATCGACGTCGATTGGCCCGCCTCGAGCGTCGTGCCGCTGCTCGCCGTCGACGTGGTGTTCGAGCCGCTGTTGGCGGTCCCGTTGGTATTCACGGATCGTATCGATGCCGAACTGTTCAGTGACGACGACGACACCAGCTCCTGACTCGCCACGCTTGACGTGGAGGTGGTTACCGTCGGCGGTGGCGGCAGCTCCCGCAGATGGATCTGCGAATTGGAATTCGCCGAATCGAGCACGAGAGTTCCCACGCCCGATGTCAAATTGATGTTTCCGCCCGGAATCAGATCAAATTGACGCAGATAGACGGACGCAATGACATTGCCGCCAACTCCGCTGAGGCTGTTCGGAGCGCCCGAAGCGATTAGCTGGCTATTCAAGATGCTCGCCAGCGGCGCAAAATGACTCCCGCCCTGGACTGTGCTCACGATCTTCGTATAGGCATTGGTCCCGCCGTACACCAGGTTGAGCGCACCCGTGCTGCTGACGCTGGTGCCGCCAAGATTGCCCAGTCCGATCAGGTGGATCGTGGCGTGGCCGCCACTGGGCGTGGTGTAGGAAAACATCGTGCCGTGGTGGGAAAAGCGGCCCGTCGGCGTGGCCGCCACGAGCGAACGCCCGACCGGTGCATGGCTCAAAAGGCGACGATCTTCCAACCCCTCGATCAACGGCCGTGCTCGACGTGTCTGGACCCTGTTTGCGCTTGATGGCATCCGCCTCATCGCGTTCCTCCCGACGACCGACTCCGTTGGTCCGGGACCGCCGCAACCGGCGGAACACTACCCCCTCGACCTCACTAATCATTTCGGCAAACCGGTCCCTGGGCATAACCGACGTTCTAGGTTTTCCCTTGTTAACGCAAAACTCCAGAATCAATCTCCCAATCTACCATTTTCCTGCGTTGGGTCGCGTGACCTCGTCGGCCGTGGCCAGATATCACTTCACTCAGAGCAAAATTCGACAGTAAGATGGCATTCCGTCGCCAGCTGGCCGTGACGCCTCTTGATTTGGGTCTGAGGGCCGCGATTCCGCTCAAGAAAGATCGGAACAATCGGGCAGACGGGCTCAATGGCACTGGCATGCAGGCTGGGCGACCGGTAAACTCGGCAAAAACGCACGCAGCGGAAATGCGCCATCGTCTGAAGCGCCCTCAGCCGCCTGCGCCTCGGGGCACCGTGATGCCGCTGGGATGTGCAACCCACTGACCAATGACACTAGGAACAGGAAGAGGAGAATTGATGGTGGTACGTCGCTTTGTCTTGCTTGCCATGTCGCTTTGTCTGGTTGTTGTGATCGGAAGCACTGCGCGTGAGTCCGCTGTTTGCCCAGGCGGATACGAAGAAAGCCGTCACGCCGCCAAAGGTTGAAGTTTCCTCGAAAGAGGCGGCCAAGACCGATACAGCCAAGAGCGAGCCAACCAAGAAAGAAGAGCCGCCCAAGGCCGAAGCACCCAAGGCCACCGAGCCCCCGCTGCCGCCGATCCCACCCGAGGTTCAGGCGAAAATCGACGCCGCGCGAAAGGCCGTGGCCGAAGCGATCGTCGCCGCGCAAGACGCTGGGCTCGTCGAAACCTCGATCGACCCGCCGCCGATCCTCGACATCCTGATCAACGGCCGTGCCATGGACAAAGTCAGTATGAAGAATTCGGCGACCAAGAAGCCGTATGCCGTGAGCCCCGAAGTCTTTGGCGCCTGGTTTACGGGATACGGCAAGGTTGAAGGCATCAACTACGCCGAAGACGTTCGGATCATCGCTCCGAGTGCGGGACTCAAACAGTGGTACGACACTCGCGCCCGGATCCTGGAGCAATACATCCAGGAAGTCCGTAAGGCCAAGGGCCCGGCTCCCACGCCCAAGAAGGAAGAAACCAAAGCGGCGGAACCGAAAAAGGCCGAGGAACCCAAAAAGGCCGAGGAACCCAAAAAGGCTGAGGAAGCCAAAAAGGCCGCTGAAACCAAGAAGCCCTGAACGAGTGCGAGATTCCATCCGGGTCAAACGCGTCGGATTGATCCGGGTTCCTGGAGATAAAGCCCTTCGAGCCGAGCGACCCTGGAAGTCGCGTCGGCTCGATGCTTTTAGGTGTCGTTTGTCGCCAGGTGCGCGAGGTTCGGAAACGCGACGATTCGGAGTACTCTCCGGTCGTTTTTCTCAAGCCGGCCATGGCGAGGCCGCAAAGAGGCTCATTCTGGTCGCCTTTCATCCGGTTTTTTCGAGCGAGGTCGCCCGTTGTGACGCCAAGTGTCGTGTCGAAATCGACGGCACCCTTACCGTTTCTATCGCTTGCGTGCGAAACAGCGCGGCGGTTAGGGGCGGTCGGTGTGCTTATCTTGGCGGAAGGGCCCATGGACTGGGATACGGTCCGCATGCTGGCGACCAAGGATATCCCCATCCTGGTCGCCAGTCCGGCGGAACGGCAGCTTGACGCCATCCGCAAGGCTGGATTGATCGCGATCGAGCTCGAGCCGACCGAAGTCGCGATCTCCGAACGCATTAGCCTGGCTTTGATCGAGGCGGTCGCCAACGACATCTTGCAAGCCGGTGCGCGTGTTGTCGTGGTCTATTCGGGGTTTGACGCCGAGGCGTTCGATTCCTTGACCGTGATCCGTCTGGGCGAGCACCTTGAGCGGCTCACCGCACGCGACTTGCGGGCGCTCGAAACCTCGGTGCCGTTTGAAACACTCAAGGCCGTCGTCGACGTCGCGGTCGAGATTGGCCGAGAAGGCCGTGAGGGGAAAGCGGTTGGAACGCTCATCGTCGTCGGCGATGCGCGAAACGTCGTCAGCCGCACCCGTCAAATCGGTTTCGACCCCTTCAAAGGGTACCGTCGCAAGGAACGTAATGTCCGCGACTTTCGCGTGCGCGAAGCGATCAAGGAAATCGCCCAGCTCGACGGTGCATTCGTCGTCGCGCGCGATGGCACGGTCGAGGCCGCCTGCCGCCTGATCGATGCGCCGATGTCGGGTTTGACACTCCCCAAGGGGCTGGGAACGCGGCACTGGGCCGCGGCCGCGATCACCGAGGTGACAAAAGCGGTGGCGGTCGTCGTCAGCCAATCGAACGGAGCCGTCCGGCTCTTTCAGAATGGAGACGTCATCCTGAGGATCGCTCCCATGCGCCACGCCCGGGCGATGAAGTGGCAGGATGCCGACACCGAACCAGCACCCGCTTGAATGGCGGCACATCGCATCGCGCCGAGGTCTCTGCCCATGTCGAGCACGCAGACGTCCGGTTCATCCTCGGCTCAATCGCAAGAGGCCGGCGATAATTCGCCCGCCGGTCCCCTGGCGCTGGTGATCGCCGTCGGCGGTGTCGGCGGTCTCGATTGGTGTGGGTACGCCTTGCGCCATTTGCTCAAGTCGAGACACCCTCGATATCAGGTTCAGATCGTTCCCTGGGGCCGCGGATTCGGCAGGTGGTATGCCGACCTGAGTGATGTCGAGAATCGCGATACTCAGGCGTTCGCACTGGCCGAGACGATCGGTGTTTACAAAGCCGGTCAACCGGGGTCTCCCATTTATATCGTCGCCAAATCGGGCGGCTGCGGTGTCGCCGTGAGAGGCTCTGGAGCGGCTCGGTGTCGATACAGTCGAGCGCGTGGTGTTTCTGGCCCCAGCCCTGTCGGCCAATTACAACCTGACTGTCGCGCTTCGCGCCGTGAAACACGAAATGGTTGTCTTCTGGTCGCCGCTCGACGTGCTCGTCCTCGGCGTGGGAACGTGCTTATTTGGCACGATCGACCGGGTGAAAACGGTGGGTGCCGGTCTGATTGGATTCAAGATGCCGCGCCGCGAAGCCGCTGACCCTGACCAGACTCGCCAATATCAAAAGCTCCGTCAAATACGCTGGCACATGCGGATGGCGGCCCGGGGCTACTTTGGAGGTCACATGGGGCCGGATTCTCCTTTATTCCTCGGCAAATACGTTTTGCCGCTGCTAAGGATTGAAGAAACGACTGCGCGTTGAATCATGGCTCAGGGTCAAGCTGACCCGGCACAGCGCCGATATCCATATGGCCCGGTCAACGCGAGTTGGAATAACTTGTCGAAGGCCGGGCAGTCGCTCAGGCTCGACCGGATCCGGCCGGCCCGACGTCTTGGCTGGTTCGCCACGATCGCGATCCAGCCAACACGGCGAGCCGCCGGGTCTGTTCGACCTTTCAACCGTGCGGATCCCACCTCGACGGGCTCGATCGAGATCCTCAAAGCGACCGGGCTGCAGCCCGAGGAAAGGGACGAACTCTTTCCGACGGACCGCGGCCCGGGCGCTTTGGATGACGAGGGAAAAATGAGCCTTCGACCCGGAGTCATCCGACCCGAGCGAGGCAAGCGCCCTCGAGAACTGGCACCGTGAGTCCTCACCGCGCGGCGGTTCCCGCCTCTTCTTGAGGGAAATACACCCTGGTCCCCACGCATCGAAGAGGCGGGAGCCGCCCGCAATGGACTCTCGCCGATCGGGCTTGAGGAAAATGATCGGGCCGCGCCCGACGCCCTGGCCGACAAGCCGCGTGTCTTGCCTAACAGGAAGCAGAGCCTCTATTTGCATCGATCCACCAGCCGCATTCATGGCCGTTTCAAAGCCGTTTGCCCTGACCGCGGGCTTGACCACGACGCGGATGTACCGGATAAAACGAATGCACAAAGACGCGGTCGAGATAAGATCGCAACCGCGGGCCCGAGGATTCAACAGCAGACGGGAAACTCGGTTCCTTTCTTCGTGAAAGGCCGACGTTCCTTGCGACCCGTCGATGTTCCGGAGTTTGTCGATCGCCATGAGTAGAAGCAGCCAGCCATTTGCCATCGAGCGTGTCCTCGGGCGAGAAATCCTGGACAGCCGCGGTAACCCGACTGTTGAAGTCGACGTCATCCTGGCCGATGGCACGCTCGGGCGTGCCGCGGTTCCCTCCGGAGCGAGCACGGGAATCTACGAAGCGGTCGAGCTCCGCGATGGCGACAAGAAGCGATACCTTGGCAAGGGTGTGTCAAAGGCCGTGGCCAACGTGAACGGGGCGCTCGCCAAGGTCGCCGTGGGGCGCGATCCCGCCGACCAGGTGGGACTGGATCGCGCGCTGATCGCGGCCGACGGCACGCCGAACAAGGGCAATCTCGGCGCCAACGCGATCCTGGGCGTCAGCCTGGCGGCCGCGAAAGCGGCCGCCGCCGCCCACGGACTCCCGCTTGTATCGCTACATTGGCGGGTCCAATGCCCGCGTGCTTCCCATGCCCATGGCCAATATCATCAACGGCGGCAAGCACGCCGACAACAAGATCGATTTCCAGGAATTCATGGTGATGCCCGTGGGGGCCCGATCGTTCTCCGAGGCGATCCGCATGGTCGCGGAAGTTTTTCACACGCTGAAAGGCGTCTTGAAAAAGTCAGGGCACAACACCAATGTCGGCGACGAAGGCGGGTTTGCCCCCAACCTCGACAACGAGGAAGCGATCAAGTTCATCCTCGAAGCCATCGACAAGGCCGGCTACAAAGCCGGCCGCGATCAGGATATCGCGATCGCCCTCGATACGGCCTGCTCCGAGCTGTTTGAAGAAGGCGACAAGAAGGGCTACAAGTTCTGGAAGTCGGCTCCCGACAAGATTTTCAGCAGCCAGCAGATGATCGAGCTGTTCGCGTCGTGGATCGAGAAGTATCCCATGATCGTGTCGATCGAAGACCCACTCGACCAGGACGATTGGTCGGGCTATGCAGCCCTCACGAAGTCACTGGGTGCAAAGGTCCAGATTGTCGGCGACGATTTTTACGTCACGAATACCGAACGCTTATCCAAAGGCATTGACCAGGGTTGCACCAATAGCATCCTGATCAAGGTGAACCAGATCGGTACCCTGACCGAGACTCTCGAAGCCGTCGAGATGGCACATCGCGCTGGCTGGACCAGTGTGCTCAGCCACCGTTCGGGCGAAACCGAGGATACCACGATCGCCGATATCGCCGTCGCCACCAACTGTGGACAGATCAAGACCGGCAGTGCCAGCCGATCCGACCGGATCGCCAAGTACAACCAGCTCCTCCGTATTGAAGAGCAGCTCGGGGAAGACGCCGTCTATGGACAAGGGCCGGTCAGGAAGAAATCCTGAAAGACATTCCGGCGCCTGGGCGAACTCATCTTGCCCATTCCGCACGCACCGTCATCGCTCAGTTGAACTCACTCGTTTGATTTCAATCGATCGCGCTTGTTGGCGCTGGGACCAAAGTTCCTGAAGACCGGCCAGCCGGCGCGAGCCAGGGATCGGCCATGGACGTTTCTTACCACCGCGAAACCTACCCGGAACTTGACGTCGCCGAGTTTATCGACGTGCTGGTCCGCTCCACGCTGGCGGAGCGCAGGCCCGTCAGTGACCATGACACGATCCGGAACATGCTTGCCCATGCCGACCTGATCGTGACCGCACGGGTTGGCGGCTTGCTCGTTGGAGTTTCGCGCGCGATCACCGATTATAGCTTCTGCACCTATCTATCCGACCTGGCGGTTGACACGAACTATCAACGCTTGGGCATCGGCAAGGAGTCATCAGGCTCACCCACGAATGGGCTGGGCGGAAGACGACTCTCGTCCTCCTGGCCGCTCCCAAAGCACGCGGTTATTACCCTCGCGTCGGTATGCAACCGCACGATTCATGCTGGATCATCCCGCGCGAAACCTGACCTGGCCTTCGTGCGTGCATTCGCGATCGACGGGGTCGTCGTTCTTCAATCCGATCGATTCCTTTCGAGATTGCCGGCTGCCGCGAACATCGACTTCGGGCATTCGACTCTGGTCAGATACAGGCCATACCGCCATAATCGAGACATACTGAATCAACCGCGCTCCAGGGAGATTGGTGCGTCCCAACAGATCCTCTCCGAGGAAGACGAGGTTCGACATGCCCTCGGTTCGACGCCTCTGGGCCCTTTTCTTACTTGTGGTCTTCGGCGCGCTTCATGGCCCCGGTCAAGAGGCCCTCGGGCAAGGTGGTGCAGTCGCATTTGAGCCGATTGTCGCTCCGGCACTCTCGGGTCAGACGTTGACCACCACCCCGGTCGTCTCTGCCGACCGGCGCGTACGTGCGACTGAGCGTGAATGGCTACTTTAACGCGGTCAACGGATTCACCAACTTCACGACTCCACTGGGAGCTGTCAGTGGCGGCGGTGGTCTGGGCGGTGCCGGCGGTGGTGGTCTGGGTGGTGCCGGTGGCGGTGCCGGCTTGGGCGGCGGCGGAATGGGCGGTGCTGGCGGTGGTGGAATGGGCGCGGGGGGTGGCACGGCCATTTTCAACGCCGGAATGAACGGCGTCCTTGATTCCTCCGAACGCGATAATCCGGGTAATCGCACCGCGACGTTCGGCGGAATTTCGAGTGATCTGAGAGCAGGCCCGTTGCCCCCGTGGGATGCACTGGCGACAAGCGCCGGCACAAGTGCACGCTTGACGACAGAATTCGCCCCGGCCTGGATTCAGTGGGATGATGGCGATGGCGCCCCTGATCAGATCGGGCGCAGGGCGATTGCCAGGGATTCACGAGCCCCGGTGCGGTCCGCTCGTCAGGAGGCGGGAACCGAACCAAGATCCCCGAAGGCTCATCAGCGCGGCGGCCGGTCGTCAGCGTCGGTTCGCGACAGGGCGAAACGGTCGCGCCAGGCCAGGATGGCCGAAGCCAACGACGTCGAGCCGATCGTCAAGTCGAAGAAGCCTGAGTGAGTGAACCGGACAGAGCAGCGAGGGCGAAAGCTTCCATTCGCCCGGTTCACGTCTTGGGACGATTCTGAGGGTCGAAGTATTTGATCAGCGTGACTTCGTTCCCCTCGCGGTTATAACGGAACTGGTCGACCAATCCGCGTGCGAGCATGATTCCGAAGCCGCCCTCGCGAAGCCCCAGTTCGTTCCGGATCTCGATGTGGCCGATCGGATCGTCGTCAGAGGCGGCGTGAGGCAGGTTCCGCGGGTTGAAGCCGGGCCCTTGGTCCTTGATGATCAATGTCACGGCTGTCGGATCGATTCGGTACGTGATCCGCAGCACAAGGTCGGCGTTCTTGCGATGGCCCCACTCGATCGCATTGCCCCCCATCTCCATGACGGCCTGCTTCAAATCCTTGAGGTGGCGGTCAGAAAGCGGTGTATGGGCGAAAAGATCGGCGAGCATATCGCTCGCCTGCGAGAGATAAGTGAGCTCGCTCCGCACGTCGAAATTGATCTCGCCGGTCGTGCCACGCTTCAAATGCTCTTCATGCCAGGCCAGCGCCGTATCCATCATCTCGTGGAGCTCGGACGGAGTGAACGGCTTGGTCAGGTAGCCGTTGGCCCCCACGCGCACACCCGTGGCGCGGTGATGAGCATCGTGAAGTGCGGTCACCATCACGATCGGGATGAGGTTCGTTTCTCGAGCACGTTTCAAGCGGTCGCAAAGTTCAAAACCATCGATATCGGGGAGCATCAAATCGAGCAGGATGAGACTCGGTTTTTGCTCGGCGATAGCCGCCAGGGCCTGTTCGCCGGAGAAAACCTGAATTGGTTCGAAACCACGAGCCTGCACGAGATTGGCCAGGATATCGTTGGTGTCGCGCTCATCGTCGATGATCAAAACGGTGCGCGGCATGGGAAAACTCGAAAAAACAACGGTTGCTTGACCGGTTCCGGTGCAGTCGCACAATCGCAAACGTCCTGAAGCATTGTCGTGCGCCGAGCCCTAGCTGGCAAGGCATTGCACCGGGCGAGGCTGTTCGAGCGTTTTCCCTGGCCTTGCGCAAACCCCGAAAAGCCGCGTATCCAACCCGATGGAGCGGATCGGGACGAGCTCGATGTCCGTTGCGCCCGAGCGTGCCCGTAGCCGAGATGGGTCATGGATGCACTCCACTTGCAGCGCCGTCAGACGCCCGGCACAATAATATACTAATAGCGTCGCTCGTCCGTTCGTGACGGCCCGTTCATCGAGTCATCGGCGCGACGGTGCACTTTCTCAGCCGCCATTTTGACCATCGGCCTGTTTTCGACCCGAGATGCGATTTTCATGAATGTCACGAAAATTATCGACGCTTTTGGATATGTCATCTATGCGGCATTGGCCTTGCTGGCGGTGTGGGGTGTTTATAACTGCATCTTGCTTTATCGCAGCCTGATCAAGAAATCGATCCGCGAGCCGGGGCTCTTGATCGATCAGGTCCGCGATTTGTGCCAGGCCCGCCGGTATGACTCCGCCATCAACCTCTGTCAGAGCCCGCCACACTGGCATACGGCCCTGGCTCAACTGATCTCGGTGGCACTGGTCAACCGCGCCAAGGGGCTCACGAAGATCAAGCAACTTGTGGTCACCGAATTTCATAGCGAGGTCATTGCCGGCATGGAGAATCGGCTCGGCTCGATCTCGACCATTGTCAGGATGGGCCCCCTCCTGGGGCTCGTCGGAACCGTGGCCAGTATGATCGCGGCTTTCAGCCGGATCGGCGGCTCGGAAAAGGCCGATCCTCATGCGCTGGCCACCGACATCAGCCTGGCCCTCTGGGCGACGGGGGCCGGACTGTTGATTGCCAATCCGATGATGCTCGTCGGCAACGATGTCCACGCACGACTACGAAGGCTACGCGATCGAACCGAGCGGCAGCTCCAGGACTTCCTCGAAGTGCTCGAGGCTAACCAAACTTAAAGTCAGAGGTCAGACCGCCACCATGCTGCTCCGCCGCGATGTCGATCAGGAGCTCAACGAACACATCGACATGACCCCCATGGTCGACGTTGTGTTTCAGTTAATGACGTTCATGCTCTTCTCGGTGCAGATGACCGGCGGCGAGAAGGTCGACGTTCCTCCCGCCCGCCATGGTGTCGGCGTCGAGGAGACGGCCGCGACATTCTTGACACTGACCAAGCCAAGCGGACCAGGGGGCGAAACCCAGCTTCTGCTCGGACATGGCGAGGGTGCAGTCGCCACGCTCGATCAGGCGCGCCAGGCGGTGGCCGAGGGGGTGAAGGAAGGGCGCCGCAAGGTCATCCTTCAGGCCGATGGCGATGTTCCGCACGGCGAGGTGATCAAGGTTGCCGGCGCGGTCGCCGAGGTTGAAGGAATCACGGTTCATGTCGGCGTTCAAGAACCCCAGGGTCATTAGCGCCGCTCGGTACGAGGCACCCTGCCTCTTGATTGAAACAGGCAAATGGAGACCGGCTTGGCAACCTGGGACGTCTTCCACGGTGATCGTCTGGAACTGGAGCGCGGCTTGACCGCGGCGGGCATTCGCGAAGCAATCGCGCGCGGCGAGATGCACGACGACGATCTCATCAGGCCCTCAGGCACAACCGTGGCCTGGGTTCGAGTGGCCGAGATGCCCCACCTCCTGGAACCAGAGGTGCTGCCCGCCGATCCCGAGACACCAGTCTTGTCGAAAACCGTCGCTCAGCCGCCGGCGCCTCCCCAAGAAATCATCACGCCGCCCCTGGTGGCCTCGAAGAGCGTGACGCCCGCTCCTCACGCGAAAACCGTGAGTCCGCCTTCCTCTCCTCCGTCGAGAACGCCAGCACCCCCGCCGAAAACGAGTTCGCCAGTCCCTCGTGCCGAGCCGAGCGATTACGAGCTTCAAATTGAAGACTCAGGACGTGTCCCGACGCTGCCGCCAGCCAGGACGCTGGAGCCACCGGACTGGTTCCAATTGAAGGATGAGTCAGACGATGTGGCCTTCCCGGTCATGAACGACATGATCGTGGAATCGAAATCGACTCCGGAAAGCCCGGCGAAATCGCAGGTCTTGCCCCCGGGCGGCTGGGTGTGGGCCAATGATGACGAATCCGATTCGGAAGAATTCGACGATGATTTTGAGGACGAAAGCCGGAGCCCCAAGAGCGATCGTGGTCAGAACACGGGCCGAGAAATCCTCGACGACGACGATGACGATGATGATGCCAATCGAAACAAAGGCGGCGTCGCCGGCGCGGGCCTGGCCCTGACACCGCGTGCCGCCGCCGCCGCGGGTGCTGAGAATCTGAGCAGTACCAGTCGGCTGGCGTTGCCGGTTGCCAGTGCGAACGATCGAGGCCCGGCAGGCGTCGGTGGTCTGGTCGAGGTCGCTGCCGAAGAAGAATTCTCGCTGACGCGCAGCGGGCCGATGACCGTCGAGGAGTCGACCTGGCGCCCATGGTCGACGTCGCATTCCAGTTGGTCTTGTTTTTCATGGTGGCCGCGCAGACGGTCTTGTACAAGACGCTCGAGATCCCCAAACCATCAGCCGAACAAGCGCCGAGTGCCGTCGCCCAGGGGCGTTCGCGGTCGCTCGATGAGCTCAAGGAAGATTACATCCTCGTGGAAATCGACGCCTCAGGCGCCATGAAGATCGATCGCGAGCCGATCGCCGCGGATCGAAACGTCCTGGTGGAACGATTGAGGTCATCACGCGAGGCGACGCGCCGAAAGGCGATGTTGATCTCAGCCGAATATGCGACGGCGCACCGCAACACGGTCATGGCTTATGACGCCGCCAACGAAATTGGTCTGGGAATCGTGATTGCCAAGCCCACGCCTCCTCAGGGGCCGGCCCCATCGCTCCTGCCCCGCCAGACCCCCGCGCCGGCCGCCGGCAAACCGGCGGCCGGATGATGGACGGTGAGAATGATGGAAACGGCATCGATGTCGAAATTCTGGGGATTGCCAAAATTTCGTGCTGGTTCACCATGTGCCCACTTGCCAGGCGGGTTGCTCGGCTTGACGCCCGCTGATAGAATGCCGTTGTTGATTGATGGAGTCGTCTCGATTGATCGAGATCGGCGTCATCAGCCGCGGGCGTAATTCAGTGGTAGAATGCCAGCTTCCCAAGCTGGACGTCAGGAGTTCGAATCTCCTCGCCCGCTTTCTACAAGACCCGCGAAGCGCCCTTCTGGAACACGCCTCAACTCGACTGCTGCCTTCAGCGTTCCTGCACAGGACAAGTTTGGCTCTGGAATGCCTTTTACAGGTTTGAAAACCTGTAGGAAATCTGTACCGGCAAGTCACGAATTGATGTCGACGATGGTGCTCGACCGGCTGAATGCATTCGAGTCAATCACGCCAGGCCGCGGCGGCAAAGAAACCAGGTCGAAGATACGCGTCACCGCGGGAGCCGTTCCAGCAACGCGACCTCATCTGCCCAAAAATGTGTGTCATTGCAACCGCCAGGCACGAAATTTGGCGCGAGCAGGATGACGTGGCGAGGTTTTGGTGCCGCATGATCAACGCCCGATCTGTTCGCGTGGACACAGGCTATTGAGATACTCTTCGAGATTCGTGTATCCGTCGCGATCGCGATCGCCGTTACGGTCGGCTGGGTCGTCAGGGTTGAGACCGTGCGCTTGCTCCCACCGGTCGGGCATGCCGTCGCGATCGCGGTCTTCTGGCGCAGCGAGCGAGTGGAGAGCCGGCCAGCCGCCGACCTCGTCTTGCGAGTCGATTCGCCGATGGGTGGCCGTGCGAACTCCATTGACCAGGCGCAGGTCGGCCGAATCACGAGCCAGAGACGCTCCGGCCCAGACCAGGATCCGTTTCTTCGCCACGCTCGGCGCGTCGGTCGCAGGCCGCGCATCATCTGGTACAAACGGCGTGGGCGAAATGAAGACCTCGCGTGTAGTGCTACCATAGCCCGGTCCGTCTTCAGAAGCGTAATTGACCGCGAGGCTATTTTCTTTTGTCCAAGTGGCATTTGGCTCGAAGAGATTATCGCGTAAATATCCCCGCGCTAGATGCACGTCAGCACGATCGGCTTTCACGGCCAGAGGTAAGCGCGCCAGGTTCGTATTTGGGCCGGGCCGATAGATATTGCCGATGAATTCGATCCGGCAATTTCCGAGGTTGGTTGGTCCCTCCCAGTTGTAAACCAGGTTATTGCGGAAATCGACGATGGCTTCGGGTATCGTTTCCCGCGACGAGCCGAGAGTTGGATGGCGATTGCGGCTGCTGGCGAAAAGATTGTGGTGGAGCGTCACATGACCCTTGAGCTTGCGCCACGACGATAGCATCGCGTGCGCCCCTTTGTGGTGAATGCTGCGATTCAAGGCTTCCGCGAAGATCGACCACTGAAGCGTCACGTTTGACGCATACGCCAGGTCCATGATGCCGTCGATTCCCCACGACGCCGAGATGTGGTCGAGCATGATATTCCTGACGTGCTCGATATTGATCGTGTCGTCGGCTCCGACTGGTTTGTTCTTGTCGCCCAGACGGATGCGAAGATAACGAACGATCACGTCTGAAGCGTTCTCGAGCTGGAACATATGATCCTTGAGCGTGATTCCATCCCCTGGTGCCGTCTGGCCGGCGATCGTCAGCCGCGATCCACTGAACTTGATTCGTTTCTTGAGCTCGATCGTGCCGGAAACGGTGAAAACAATCGTGCGGGGCCCGCTCGTCGCCTCGATCCCTTCGCGGAGCGAACCGGGGCCCGAATCGTTGAGGTTCCTGACGTGATAAACGTCGCCGCCTCGCCCTCCCAGGGCCCATTTGCCAAACCCTTCCGCCCCCGGAAACGCGATCGGGGATTCACCAGTGTGAACGTCGTCCCGCTCCGCAATGTGCTCGACTGGCGCTCCAGCGAACATCGCGATGATGATGCAAGTGTTCAAGATGCACACGGTGACATTCACGGAAGATCTCCTTCGTGAAACTTCAGATGCTCTCCGGGCCGTTGAGCGTAGAGCCAGGAAGCCACTCACGGTCGGTCGAAGATCACTCCGGCTCGGCCCGCGGCCGGGCCGTCTCCGCGCAGGAGTCATCGATCACACCGAGCGCATTGCAAGTCTTTCATACATCTCGATCAGCTTCAATACGGCGACTTCCTTGGCCTTCGCCTCCACCTCAACCGTCAGGCTACGACCGACCCAGCACGCGGGAAAATCGTTGAAGTCGATGAAATCATGATGCCGCGCGGGGTTCGGACCATTCCAGCCCGCCAGAGGGCTCGAGATATGAAACAGTGGTTGCCGATTCCAGGTGGATTCGGCAATCGCGGTCGCCTCGTGTTCGGTCATATGGTCTTTGTTGCACCGATGATGGTGCACGTCATAGACCAGGGGTAGCCCTTCCGCGGCGCAGACTGGCAAGAGGTCGGCCGGGGTATAAAGCTTGTCGTCGTTCTCAACAGTGAGACGACACCGAGCTCGAGGGGACAACCGCTCCAGGTTTCGCGCAAAATCGACGAGCGCCTTCGCCTTGTCTCCATAAGCTCCGCCACCGTGAATATTGATCACGTCGGCGCCTACCCATTCAGCCACCAGGGCTTGATACTCGATTTCGTCGATCGACGCCTGAACGACGTCCGGACGTGTGGAGTTCAACACCACAAACTGGTCGGGGTGAAAGCATGTGCGGATATCGAGCTGACTTGCGAATTGCCCACAATCTCGGAAGGTTGCCTCGATGGCCGCCGCATCCGGCAGATCGTCGATCGAATAACGATGGTGCGGATGAGTCTTGAGCGGCAAGATCTGACTGTTGATCCGAAAACAACCAATTCCGTTGTCGCGACAGAACACCAGTGCAGCGTGCAAAGCTTGTCCGTTGGCCAGGCACAAGCGACTCAGTTTCGCCAGAGCCTCGGGTCTCGCGAGGCGAGCGATCGATGCGGCTGTCGTGTTGAAAAACCGAATTGGCTGGTCGTGAAACACGCAACAGAGGCCAAACCGTATTCTCTTGTGTTCTTCTGACGAGTGTTTCATCAAACCCAGATCTTGAACCGACACGATCGGCGGCGGCCGCTGGCCGTGCTGTGACGAGGCTGTGCTCCTGTCGAGAATCGGGTGGGCGGGCTCACATCATGAGACATATCCTCCATGACTTCTGGCTGTTGTAAAGAGAACGCCGGATCGGACCCGGCGCTTTCCGCGATCGGTGCAACAAGGTTGGCATTTTCCATGCGGCACGATCAGCCTGAAAAACTGCCGTACAAGAGTCGCCGCGTCTGCCGCAAGCTGTTTTCAACAGCCGACAAGTTCCCCATGCCCATCACTTTGAAGAGCAGGCGATCGAGATCGGCTTCGAGCTCTTCGAGCAACCCAAGCCGGTCTGTCGCTTTGGCCGATCGCTCGGAAGTCGCGGCATGAGCCATATTCGAGCCATTGCTCGATGCCTGGCCATGCAGGGCGGACGCCACAGGCGAGGCACCTTGCTTGCGACTGGTCTTTGCTCCAGGGCTGGCCGTGGCTGAACCTGGTGGCGAGCTGGTCCTGGATTTGTTCGATGCGCGGAGGTTGCCCGCGAATCCCATCGCCGCCCGCTGCTTGTTAACGAGCGTGGCGCTGATCGCGCCTTCCCGGCCTGCCTCCGTCCACGCTTCATTGACCGCGGTCGTGTTGGCCTTGGGGTTCTTTCTCAAGACCTCCTGAACGAATTCGGTCTTTCCCTTGTTCCTGACTGATGTTGACGTTGACGCTGCGGCCATGGTGCCGGTCTCCTGGTGGGTGATCTGTAACAGTCGCCGAGTATAGTATATTCCGAAACGTAGTACAATTTACACAACGAGCGTGGCCTTGGGCCGGATCAGTCGGAAGCGATTGGCTGGTAGGCACCGGGTTGCGCAGGGCGACCTTGATCCGGATCCGATCATCGTGTCGCTTGCCAGACGCAAGAAATAACATCTTCATGCTTGCCGCGCACTTTTCTCAAGGTGCTCTTTCCGCAGGGCGACGACCAGATAGACGACGATTCCCACATTAAGGACGAAGAGGGCGAACCTCAAGGGAGTTGGCCTTTTGAATATCTCGTAAATTTCGAATGGGATGAGCGATCCGGTCGCGACTACCACGAGATACCCGGCCCACGTGCGTTCTAGAATTAATCCAGTCCCTTCGACCAAATGCAAGAGCGCATAGAAAAATGTGCCGGCCTCGATGGCACGGAGATGAGTTCGATCCACTCCGGTGATTGCCGCGATCACCCGGTGAATGACCTGATTTTGGGGATCCAGGCCGAAGTGGGCGATCATGCGTTCTATCCGGGCGCGGATCGTGTGCCAGGAAGTGGGTGGCCGCGATGCCCGCGATCAGGGCGACGGCACCGGAAAAAATCTTGAGGGTGCCGATGACCTTGAATCCGTAGTAGCCGCTTCGTTTCGGGGAAGTCACGAGAATCCTTGTTTATCAGGACGGCGATCGACGTCGGTCCTTCCTGTCGTCACCGATTGCTTCAAATCTCATATGTTTGACGGACTCACCAGAGTCGCGTAACTCGATCAATGATGCGATGCCAATCTCCAGATGCTTCCGCACGTATCGTTCGCTGACGGCTTTATCGCTCCGACTGGTCTTGACTCCTTCCGGCGTCATCGGGCTGTCTGATACCAGGAGGAGGGCCCCCTTGGGAATGTGATTCACAAAGCCGACGATGAAGATCGTGGCTGTCTCCATGTCGATGGCCGATGCGCGAATGTTGGTGAGGTAGGTCTTGAGCTTGTCGTCGTGTTCCCAGACGCGGCGATTGGTGGTATAGACCGTGCCGGTCCAGTAGTCGAGACCATGCTTGACGATCATCGCCGATACTGCCTTTTGCAAACGGAAGGAAGGCAACGCGGGTATTTCCGGCGGCATGTAGTCGTTGCTCGTGCCATCACCGCGAATCGCGGCAATCGGCAAGATAAAGTCGCCGACCTTGGTTTTCTTCAACCCGCCGCACTTGCCCAGGAACAAGACGGCCCTCGGCTCGACGGCGCCGAGCAGGTCCATCACGGTCGCGGCCATCGCACTTCCCATCCCGAAGTTCAGAATCGTCAAATCGTCGGCAGTGGCCGACTGCATCGGGTGTCCGCGGCCAATCACTTCCACGCCGAACTGTTCCGCGAATAATTCCACATAGCTGACGAAGTTGCTCAGGAGAATGAACTTGCCAAAGTCAGCCAGCGGCCGCCCGGTATACCTGGGGAGCCAATCCTTGACGATCTCGATCTTGGTATTCACGAGGCAGCACCTGAAGATGAATTCAAATCGCCATCCCGGCACGGAAAGACAAGCCGACGGCTCTCGTATCCCGGCCTTGAGGGTTGTGTCGAATATGGTAAAGCACGATCGCGCGATTAGCGACAAATAAGCCTCACGAACTGCGCACCGATTTTGAGGGTTCGCGGGGGCTGTATCCTGGCGTCGTGGCAGGGCGCTTCAAACCAAGCGTACGACGGCCCATGATGGAAAAGCGGTCGCCGCTCCGCCGGCACTCTCGGGACCGCACTTTTTTATCCACGACTCTTTTCAAGGAGATAAAACGATGAGGAACAGACGGCGGTGGATCTTCTGTCATGGCGCGATCGCGGCAGCCACCATCGGCTTGCGGCCGGTTTTGGCACGGAATAGTCAGGCGGACGATCCGGTGCGCGACACGCGTCTCTTGCTCGATCGTCAGGCCGCCGACTGGAACAGGGGAGACCTCGACGGATTTCTGGCCGGCTACTGGAACTCACCCAAGGTGGTGTTTCAGTCAGGCGGACACCGGTCCGATGGCTGGCAGGCGATGCGCGATCGGTATCGTCGCCGCTACCAGGCGGAGGGTCGAGCGATGGGCCAGTTGACATTTTCCGCGGTCGAGATCGAGCCTCTCGGCCCCGACGTGGTCCTGGCGCGCGGCCAGTGGCGACTGCGACTCCCCGATGGCGGCAGGCCTGGCGGACTCTTCACGCTCATCATCCGCAAGTTTCCCGAGGGTTGGAAGATCGTTCACGACCACACCTCGGCCGAAGACCCGGCGCCGCCGCCAGCGCCGGCGCCGCTCAGGCCAAACCGAGCCGTCAGTGAGCGTGACCAAGCGGCACCCGCCAGGAGGGTCAGCGCGCCGGGCTTCCAGACGGTTTTCATCGATTGCATCAGACGGCCGGGTCGCTCGTGGGCTTCGTGATCTTCAAGGGCTTAACGATCGCGGCGAGCACCAGCCCACCGAGAAACCAACCGATGATCTCGTCGAGCGCGGCGCCCGTCGTGAAATCGATCGGGAATCGGTACCAGTTCCAGTAAGAAATATTGATGCTTACAAATCCAAACATTCCCATCAAGGTGACGATGAGCACGCGTCCCAGATAGCCCGACTTGACCTGGCTCAGCACGCCGGCCGCGAGCAAGCCCGCGAAGACGCTGCTTCCCAGCTCGGTCAGGAGCTGGCGGGGCGACATCGCCTCGCCGCCGTCGGTGTGGTAGACGAGAAAGCCGGTGGGTCCTTGCTTGTACCTGGCTTCCCAGGCGCTCGTTTCACTCTCCGTCGGCGTCTGACTATCGGGCATGTCGGGAAAGAGATAAATCCCGGTCTCGTGGATCGAACCCTTCATCGCCGCGACGATGGTCTCTTCGTTGGGAAATGATCGAAATCCCATTTTTCCGATTGGCGTCGCCATGTGCGAGATCGCTCCCCACATGAACACCACAATGCCCGCCGCCAGTGCACCGACCACGAGCCTACCCATGACGGATTCCTTCCTATTTCTTGAAAATTCTTGCGGCCGATCGACGTACCATGACCCAAACTTGATCAAATGTCGCGATCTGTTGGCTCATCTCGGAGGATTATCGGAGCTATGACATGCGTGCGATCAGTATGAGTGCCCGCCGCGCGGAATAATTCGGTTCTTCGTTGTCGAGTCCGCAAGTTCCATGATAGCCGGGTCAACATTAATGAGAGAGAAGAGGAGCCTTCATGAAGGCAACGGTGATTGATGAGCGATCGGTACCGCGCAGTGATGGATTCCAGACGTTGACCAAGACCCAGTGGAAGTCGGGCGTCGCGGCGTGGCTTGGCTGGTTGTTTGACGGTCTGGACATGCATCTTTACACCCTGGTGGCGGCCCCGTTCGTGGCAAGCTTGCTCGATGTCTCGAGCCCGGCCGACCCCCGGGTGAAAAAATACAGCGCCTGGATTCAGGCGGCCTTTCTGCTGGGTTGGGCGCTCGGCGGCGGGTTTTTTGGCCGGCTCGGCGATCGTCTGGGGCGAAGCCGGGCGCTCAGTCTCACGATCTTGACCTATGCTCTCTTCACGGGGCTGTCGGCCGTGGCGCTGACCTGGTGGCATCTGCTGATTTTTCGCTTCCTGGCGGCGCTGGGGATCGGCGGCGAGTGGGCCATCGGCGCGTCTCTCTTATCGGAAACCTGGCCCAGGCACTGGCGCCCGTGGCTGGCCGCCGTGCTGCAGTCGGCCGTGAATGTCGGCATCCTCCTGGCTTCGGTCGCCACGTTTGTACTCGCCGGCACGAATCCGCGGCTGGTCTTCCTGGTCGGCATCTTGCCGGCCTTGCTCGTCTTCTGGATTCGCCGTGAAATCCCCGAAACCGAAGAGTGGCAGACCGCGCGGGCGACGGCGCAGCCGCACGCGCGTGAGCCCGCGATTCGGGACCTGTTCCGACCGGGATTGCGCCGGGTGTCGTTGCTGCTGATATTGATCTGTTCCTGTTCACTCACAGCCCACTGGGCGTTCATTTTCTGGTCGCAACAACATCTTTATAATCTGCCGGATACCGCCGCCTGGCCCGAAGATGACAAGCGGCGGTTGGTCAGTGTCACGATGTTGCTGGTGATGTCAGCCTCGATCGCCGGCAATTTTATCGCGGCGTGGCTGGCGCGGCAGCTCGGGGAGCGTCGCACGATCGCCTGGATGTTGATGGGCTATTTCCTGGCAATCGTGGGAACCTATCTCGAACCGCGCGGTCATCGCGCCTTGCTGGTGTTGCTCCCGGCCATCAGCGTCTTCTCGGGCGGTTTCGCACTTTTCACGATGTATCTTCCCCCCTTGTTTCCGACGTTGTTGCGCACGACGGGCGCGGGATTTTGCTACAACATCGGCCGCATCGCGTCGGCGGTCGGAACGCTCATCTTCGGGCTCATCTCGGCAGTCGGCGACTATCGCATCGCCCTGATCGCCGCCGGGTCGCTCTTCTTGCCGTCGGCTCTGCTGGCTTTGGCCCTCCCCGATTTGCCCGCTGGTGAAGCTGACGAAGTCGCTCACGGGTTCGAGACGATGTCGCTCATGGTGCGCGGCAACGAGGTCGCTGCCCCGCGCAATCCGGCCCGACCTCTCAGATCACCACGCCGTCGAAGCCGTGACCACGCGCCTATCGAGTTTTCTTCTGGATCGAGTCGATCCCGTTAAAGTCAGTATCGCCGGCCTCGTCGGAATCGCGTGCCGGCTGATACTTGCGCACAATCAAAAAGATCACGCCGGTGATCAGCGCACGGGCTGCCGGATCGATGCGTCGCTAGCCCACGGCCAGATTGCCTAAACCCAGAATTCCCCGAGGGTTCGCGAAAAAATGCGGTCCCGGTCGACCCTCAATGACGCCTCTTTCCTTTTGACTGCCAAAAGCCCAGGAAAACAGATGAAATCAAGCTCGCCCACCGAATTTACATTTATTGTTTAACGCGCGCGCTTTTTCCGCTATGATAATTTAACCAGGCTTTCCAATCCCTCCTGTCCAACGACCAGCGAATTATTCATGCACGCTTTCCGCGTTTTTTTGAGAACGTGTTCCGATCCCGGCGCTGAGGCCGGTGTGCCTGGCACTCAGAGATGCCCGACGCATGTCGTTCGCGGCCTTATGCTTTTGATGATCCTCGTTGGATCGCGGGGTGTGATTTCGGCGGCCGAAGCCCCGGCGATCGAGCGGTTCGAGGAAAAGGTCCAGCCGATCCTGATCGATTATTGCTACCGGTGCCACGGCGACGGAGCGGCCAAGGGGAACGTCACGCTCGACCGATTCGCATCGAGCGAGGCTCTTTTGCAGAGTCGCACGCTCTGGTTGTCGGTTCTCAAGAACGTGCGTGCAGGGATCATGCCGCCGCTGGGCAAGGCCAGGCCCGGTGAACAAGACGTCGCCCTCCTGGCCGACTGGATCAAACGCGACGTGTTCGGCAGCGATCCGCTCGATCCCGATCCCGGGCGGGTGACGATCCGGCGTCTCAACCGGGTCGAATATCGCAATACGATCCGCGATTTGATGGCCTTTGACTTCAAGGCCGAAGAAGAATTTCCGCCCGACGACACCGGCTACGGCTTCGACACGATTGGCGACGTGCTGTCGGTCTCGCCCCTCTTGCTCGAGAAATACATGCAGGCGGCGGACGCGATCGTGGCCGCCGCCGTGCCGATTGTTCCCCGGATGATGGCCGAGCGCACTTACCGGGGCGCCGAGTTTCGTAGCGTCGACGGCCCCGGCAACGGTGATCGATTCACGTTTTACAAGAAGGCGAAGCTATCTCGCCTGTATACGGCTGAATCCGAAGGCGACTATCGGGTCGTGCTCGACCTGGCTGTCGACGGCGCCTTTATTTTCGACCCCGGCCAGTGCAATGTCGTCTTCAAGGTTGACGACCGCGAGATTTTGCGCGAGACGTACGCCTGGCAAGACTTCAAATCCTACACCTACACGATCGAGCAGCATCTGGCCGCCGGCGACCATCGGCTGACTCTCGAGCTCGAGCCGCGGACGCCCAGCGACAAGCCAGTGACCTCGCTCGACCTGCGGATCGTTTCCGTGAAGATGCAAGGGCCCGTCGACCCCAAGAAATGGGTCCGCTCGCGGAATTACGACCGATTCTTCCCGCGCACCGAGCCGCCCGAAGGCGAGCGCGAGCGTCGTCAGTATGCCCGCGAGATCCTCGCTCGGTTCGCCACGAAGGCGTTCCGTCGTCCCGTCGATGAAGTCACGCTCGACCGGCTGGTGGCGATCGCCGAAGGCATCTATCGACAACCCGGCTACCGGTTCGAGAGCGGCGTGGCGCGGGCCATGGTCGCCGTACTTGCCTCGCCCCGGTTTGTGTTTCGCGTCGAGGCGACCGAGCCGCGGACAGGCCAATCGTCCCAGTCAAAATACGCTGATATCGACGAGTATTCGCTGGCGTCGCGGTTGTCGTATTTTCTCTGGTCAACGATGCCCGACGAGGCGTTGACGACACTGGCGGAGCGCGGCGAGCTGCGCAAGAATCTGGCTCGCGAAGTGAAACGCATGCACGCCGATCCGCGTTGCGACGCGCTCACTCAAAACTTTGTCGGCCAGTGGCTGCAGGTTCTCGATGTTGAAGGATTCACGGTCGATGTGCGAACCGTGCTCCGGCAGGATGGCGGCCCGCGCATCCGGCTCATCCTCGATACGGAATTGCGCCGCGATGCGTCGTGAAACCGAGATGCTCTTCACCTATATCGCGCGTGAAGACCGCAGTCTGCTTGATCTGATTGATTGTGACTACACGTTCCTCAATGCCAAGCTGGCCGCGCTTTATGGAATCAAGGATGTGGTCGGCAAAGAGATGCGCAAGGTATCGCTTCCCAAGGACAGCCCGCGGGGCGGCGTGCTGACGCATGCCTCGATCTTGCTCGTCACGTCGAACCCGACCCGAACCTCGCCCGTGAAGCGTGGGCAGTTTATTCTTGATAATTTGCTGGGGACGCCCGCGCCCCGCCGCCGGCGGATATTCCCTCGCTCGAAGAGTCGAAGGCCGAAGCCAAGGGAAAGACACCGACGGTGCGCGAGCTGATGGCGCTGCACCGGGCCAAACCGCTGTGCAGCTCGTGTCACGCGCGGCATGGACCCGCTCGGGCTGGCTCTCGAGAATTTCAACGCTCTGGGCCTCTGGCGCGAGAAGGAAAGTGGCGAGCCGATCGACGCGTCGGGCCGATTGCTCACGGGGGAATCGTTTCATGACATCCGCGATGTCAAGCGTATCCTCAAGGAACGGCACTACCTGGACTTTTACCGTTGTGTGACCGAAAAGTTACTGATCTATGCCCTGGGCCGCGGCCTTGAAGACTACGACGTTGAGACGGTCGATCAGATCGTCGCGCGGCTTGATCGCGAGGGGGGTAAGTTCTCGGCCCTCCTGATGGGAGTGATCGAATCGGCCCCTTTTCAGAAACGACGAGACAGAGCCGCCGCGACCGGCGGACCATTGACGCGAACTTCTGCCCTCAACGTCCCGAGCCGAGCCAAACCATGAACACAGTCGATTCACGGCAAGAAGATCACCGTATTATCTCTGGGCGGACGAAGAGCGACCTGTCACGCCGGACCTTTCTTCGCGGCGTGGGAGTCTCACTGGCCCTCCCCGCTTTTGAATCGTTTATCAGGCCAGGCCTCCTGGCGAACACCGCGACGGCACCGGGTGCCGCGACGACGGCCTCGGGTGCACCGCTGCGAATGGCGTATGTTTACGTGCCCAACGGCGTCAATCAGAATCACTGGTGGCCCAAGGGGAGCGGCAAGGATTTTGAGCTGAGCCGGACGCTGGAGTCGCTCGAAAGCGTCAAGCAGCATGTCCAGGTGATGGGTGGTCTCGACCATCTCAACGCCATCGGCGGCCTCGACGGACCGGGCGACCATGCGCGGGCCAGCGGGACGTTTCTCACCGGCGTGCGTGTGCGTAAAACGGCCGGCGCCGATATTCACTCGGGAATCTCGGTCGACCAGGTCGCCGCCCAGCGGATCGGCCACTTGACCCGATTTCCGTCGCTCGAGCTGACATGCGACGGCGTCCGCAAGTCGGGCAATTGCGACTCCGGCTATTCTTGCGCCTATCAGTTCAACCTCGCGTGGAGCAATCCGACGGTCCCGGTCTCGCCCGAGCCAAACCCGAGACTGGTATTCGAGCGGCTCTTTGGCGCCGGTGCGCCGGCTGAGCGTCGCAAGAACCTTGAGTTGCGTCGTGAACAGCAGCGGTCGATTCTCGACTTCATCCGCGACGACACGCGATCGCTCGAGCAGCAGCTCGGCTACAGCGACCAGAAGAAGCTCGATGAGTACCTCTCGTGCGTGCGTGAAATTGAACAACGCCTGGAACGCGCCGAGAAATTCCGGGATTTCGAGGGTCCGGCCGTCGACACGCCGGCCGGCATTCCGTCGACGTTTCGCGAGCACATTCAGCTCATGTACGAGATGATGATCCTGGCGTTCCAGACCGACTCGACGCGGATTGCCACCTTTTTGCTGGCGAATGAAGGGAGCAATCGCACGTTCCCCGACATCAAGATCAGCGAGGGGCATCACAACCTGTCGCACCACCGCAACAAGAAAGAGCCGCTCGACAAGATCGCCGAGATCGACCGCTGGTACATCGAGCAATTCGCCCGCTTCCTCGAAAAGATGGACACCGTCAAGGATATCGACGGCAAATCGCTCCTCCACAACTCGATGATCGTCTACGGCAGCGGCAATGCCGACGGCAACTCGCACACGCACGCGAACTTGCCAGTGATCCTGGCTGGCGCCGGCGGCGGCACGCTCGAAGCAGGGCGTAACGTCAAGTTCAAGTCACGGCCGATGACCGACCTGTATTTAAGCATGCTCGACCGGATGGGCGTCGACGGCGTGCCGCGGCTTGGTGACTCGACGGGCCGGCTTGGAGGGATCTGATTGAGGTGGGCAACCACGAAGGCTGCCCGCTTCTTGCCCGATTGTCCGTGATGCGGCAAACTTCGTCCTCAACTACATCGGACGGATCGAGGAAGATCCGTGCGCTCAAGCAATGCTTCGGGAGATCTACGCCAGACGGCGGCGTCCTGAGTCCGAACAGGAATGATGCACTTGCTCGATACGGACACGCTGACCCATGCCCACTTGGGCCATCGCAAAGTCGCTTCTCGACTCGAACAGGTGGGCCCACATCGTCGACAAGAACGAATTCGACAAAGATTCCTCTTGGAAAACCGTCAGCGGGCAGAATGACTATGTATTTGAAACGATAGTCGTGAGCATATTCTTCCCGAGTTTCCTTCGACTGCTTTATCGGACCACCGCCGTTGACGAATTCAATCGACTTAATCCTGATTTGCTCGGGCGTGAACCCATCAAGATCCGCCAACTTTCCCCGCGCTAAAGCGGCCGCCTTGTCACTTTTCCACTCGACAAAGCCATTGACGTAACCCATCTCGCCATAAGCCATTGCAAAAGCTTTGACAACGAGTGCGTGTTCGGCCGGATCGTCCATGGAAAGAGAACCACTATGACAGATTATGATCGGACTTGATTTAAATCAAGTCCGGTGGCAAATGCCGGAGAATGTCCGTTTCCGACAATCAACACGGAGACTTGCAGGGCCGGTCGACATTGACCTCGAAATTGACGTTGTCGCTCAGGATAGCATAAAGACGAGGCCGTGGCTGTGCCAGGTCTCGATCACCATCGATCCTTGCTTGAACGGCCAGAGCATCGGGACAGCTTCACGCCGGGCCCAGTGTAATCGGAGGGTGTCGTCTTTACGTCGTCCCAAATTACCAGGGTCGTAGAGTCCGGATCGAATTCGGATATCGACGTGTCTTGCACGATGATCGACGTGGCCAGATCGGGATCGACGTGACTGCTCGATGGTCACGACAGTCACCCGTCGTTGCACGGGAACGATAGCCGCCTGGTTGATGTCGACGACGATTCGCCCCTCCTCGGTCGCTTCCTCTTGCTAAATAACGACTCTACAAGTCGCGAAAGTCGTCCGTGCCCTGCCGTCTACGCCTGCCCTGCCGCTTTTTTGTTAATGCCCTGGTAACCGAGCCCCCGAGCACGGCGAGGAGCAGTTGCGGCAGGGCGATCATGCCCGTAACGATCGGCGTCGCGATCACGGAATACAGCACCCTCCGTGACGTATTCAGCCGGCCGGGACCGAGGGAGGGGAAGTCCATGTAGTCGAGATGATCAACCCTGACGAACGCGGAGATCGGCGCAAGCGTCCATTGCTGGGAGCGGATCGCGGTATTGTGGAACAACTGGCAGTAGTCGAAATAGGCCAGAGTAACTACCGAGCCCGTCGCGACAAACCCGGTAAGAAAAGGGCAGCTTTTACGGCCGACTTTGACGAGTCGGTAAAGCCCGAATCCTAGTGCGTTAATCATGAAGAGGACGCCCCGGCAGGTAACATTCGACTCTCTTTCGATGATGCTCCAGCGAAGCAGGGTGAAGTCGACAGCAATGAGAGCCGTCGCGACGCATAAGGCCGCAATCGAGATCCGGAGCGCTTTCTTGGGATCGTTCTTGAGCGGCAATGGTCTTCCTTATCCGCAATCTCAATGCGGTATAACGCGCTCGGCCGATGAAGCCACTTGTTTGAAATTCCCGTTTTTGTCGGTGCGTGTGCACGGATGGCAAGCCCTAGTAATATCCTCACGGTGATGTATTGGGCCGCCGCATACTCGGCCCTTCCAACGATTCATGCCCACGCGTGCCCCTGCCTCTGTCCGTGCGCCCGAAAAACGGTGCCCCAAACATCCATCCACGCTCGAAATCGCTTCAACGATGCGGCTTGCCGGACCGGACGCACGCAACGCGACATTTCGACTCGGACCTGCTAATACTCATTATTCCCAATGATTTCGCTGCCCGATCGGGTTGAGAGAAAACTGAACACACGTGGATCGATTGACTGCTTGAGGAAGTGGATCGAGCCATCAGCGAAAAGAAAGTGACAACCCCCAGGGTGCATACCCCAGAAATCATCGTCGCGGGCGCCGGCATAATTTGGAACATCGACCCATGAACCATCGGGAAGCGGACCAGTGTACGCGAGGATCAGTGTCGAATCAGGTTCGCACGCTCGAACTGGCCATGATGAATTGGTGCACACTTGAGCACCCGCAATAACACCCACCCAGGTCGCATCCGCCACATTCCTGGACCGTTCGCCAATCATGATGGTTCCACTCGACCCGTCGGTGATACCTGAAAGGCCGACACCGCTGTTACGAAAAAACACGCCGTTTGAGGTGGCCGCCTCGGTGAGAAACTGACCCCCCGAGGCGACATACTGTCCAGGCGCGATGTCACTGGCGCCGCCCGCAGGCCCTCCGTACAAGAAGTTGACAGGGCCATTATTAGATGAACTGGGGCACAGGAACACACTCAACTGCGTCGAGCGGCCAGTCATCTCACTTGGCGCCTCGATCGCCAGACTGAAATTGATCGAATCGTAAACAGGAGCAAGATCGAGCTGAGGCAGCACGATGGCACCCCACCCCCAGCCCGGACCAAGTTCAGGGCCCGCCTTACCCGATGGGAGGATCTGGACCAATGTCTCGTACGCGGGTGGAAAGACATTCGCAACGCCGTGATAATTATGTAACGCAATACCGATCTGTTTAAGATTGTTGCCGCATTGAAGCCTGCGAGCCGCTTCACGCGCTGCCTGGACGGCCGGCAACAACAGGGCAATGAGAACGCCAATGATCGCAATCACGACCAGCAGCTCAATTAACGTCAACGCGTATCGTTCTCGAGGCGTGCGCTTTACGACCATCATTTGATTATCCGTCGATTTTGTGCGAGCGAAAAAATTGGCCCTGGGCGTCGATCCAAACCAACCTGATCAAATCGAATGAATAAGAATCGGGTTGATGGTTGGCAGGTTGCACTGGGATATCTACTTTGTTCGGAACGGGAAGTCCATCCTGGTTTTCGAGAGGCGCACGTGGACAGGGCGGCACAACGATACCGCATTCCGCGACAATGCGGTGGCGGAAAGCAGGGCCGGTCGGCGATCGTGACGATTGCCGATCAAACGGAGCGGGTAAGATCAGGTTTCGCAATCCGGCATGATCGGGCCCACGTCGGCTTCCTGTACCTGCGGCGAGGTTTGTCGAGTCGTTATCACCGATGTCCCTCGGTGCATCGCTTCTCGTTATCAAAGCCTTGACAAACGCCCATTTGAAGCGAACCGACACGTTGGTTATCATTTCGGCTGAGGCGTATTTCCGCGCAGGTGTGACTCGACTGAGAACCTGCCACCTCGCAGATCGCGACGACGCATCCAGGAGCCCGCGTGATGGACGCCCCCTGCTCGTTGCACCCGACCGACCAGACGCTCGATGCCTTTGGTTCAGGCCAGCTCGACGACGTATTGGCCGGAGAGATCAGGTTGCACCTGCAACAATGCCCCGATTGCCGCAAGCGAGCGCTCGATCTGTCGTCGGTCGGGTTTGCCAGGCAGTTTCGCTACGTCGATCCGACGATCGGCCCGCTCACGAACCCCGCCAACAAGAAGGGCAATCAGGTCAATAACCTCCTGTTATTATTACAGAAGCGGGTCACTCGAGATCTTCGTCGATTCTATACGGGTCTGCGAGCCTCTGAGTTTCGACTTCGATCTCACACTGGCGCGCTTCGAGCTCACGGGTCGCGAAAACCTTCGGATTTTGTTGCGGAATTCGATAACGTTTTCGTGCGCGAGTTTACTCGCCCCCTGCGCGATCGAGCCAGTGTCGTCAACTGCTTATCTCTGTTGTGAGCCGCCGCCGCCGCGAGCGGCCATCATTGCCAATCCACCTCCTTTGACGTGGAGCCGTCGTCATGAATCAAGCCGATTCGATCGCCGCGTATCAGTCTTATCGAGGTTTGCCAACGCTTGCCGGCCTGGCCACGATCGCCGAAGCGGCGCGGCCGGGCTTATCGGTCGAGGCTTGCGTGGCCCGGCTGAAGCGCCAGCACTATGCGTTCAAGCGGCTCCATGAGATCTTCACCGCCCGGATCACGGCCGAGCCAATCTACGAGCTGAAGACCGGCTTTTCTCATCATGCTTACTTGTGCGCTGAGCATGTGACGGCCCTTCGCCAGCGTGTCGGCGAGATGCGCGAGCCGCCGCTGGGACTCGACGTCGTGCCCGACCTGGCACTCGAGCAATTCTTCGACGAGATTCTCGCCACGCCCACAACGGCCGAGCTGCTTGTGGGCATCTACGAGGTCGCGCTGCCGGCCCTGGGCATGGCCATTGACCGGCACAAGGCCGACACCAATCCCCTGACCGATGCGCCCTCAATCCGCATCGGGCGGTTTGCTCGTCTCGAAATCGACGACATGCTTCAGTTCGGGAAAGCTTGCATCGCACAACTCGTCGACCGTGAGACGAAGTCGACAATGGAGGCGTGGCTCGATGAACTGCATGCCACGCTCGAGGCGGCCGGTGGGCTCGATGGTGCCGACCTTCCATCTGGCGCTCTTCCGCCGCCGCGACGGCATTCGGCCAGGCCGTATGTTTACGACCCGACCCCGCGCCGTGACGAACGGTTCCGCGATCTCTGGAATCAAGGCGTGAATGCCGAGTCGTTTCTTTATAACCCCAGCTTTCCCGACGGTGCGAAAGCCTTGATGATGCTTTTCAAGCGGCTGCGCGAAATCGACGTGCCCGAGATGATGGCGAGTATCCTGGCCGAAACGAAAGACAAGCCCTGGGGCTATTATCATGCGATGTCGCGCCAGCTCTGGGACGAGGCCCGGCACGCGATGATGGGCGAAGTGGGCTTTGTCGCCAGCGGCGTCGATTGGACCGAGGCGAGGATCACGCACAACTGGTCGACACGGCTCAACACCGAGTGCACGCCGCTCGAGCGGCACGCCGTGCTCTACTTCATCGAGCAAGGCCTGATGCCCAAGACCGGCAAGCGGTACGAGTGGGAAGTCGGCGTTCGCTCGGGCGATCCACTGATGGCCACGATCCAGGATTATGACTGGGCCGATGAAGTCCTGCACGCCGCGATCGGCCGGGAATGGTACGTTCCTCAATTCGGCCACTGGAAGGAAGCCCTCGATTATGGCGACCAGGCGTGGTTGCGCATCACCAGTAACTGGGAACAGGTGCGCGATCAGGGC
The DNA here is from genome assembly GCA_963818265.1 of uncultured Planctomycetota bacterium. Lineage (GTDB taxonomy): Bacteria > Planctomycetota > Planctomycetia > Isosphaerales > Isosphaeraceae > CAWFRS01. The sequence continues at coordinate 236,793 of CAWFRS010000010.1, forward strand.
CTGACGCAACACGAGAACTGGTGGCCCGCGGTGTACGCCCAAGCCTGCCGCCACTGGGGTATCGAGCCCGACGCGGCCGCACTGGCTTTTGACGAGACCTATGCCGCCAGGCGAGCTGATTTGAAAGACGTCGGATAATCGCTCGCATTCACACGCGTAGCGATGAGGAACCGGATCCTTGCTCCGGAGCTTCCGCATCCTTTTCGTGCCGAGACGACCCGCATATAATCGGCCCGCCATTGCGCGCACTTGTTTGTCACGTGATCCCCGGGGTAATCGTCATGCGAATCGTGTTGGCGGTCTTGATGTTGTTTGCCGTCGTTTCCGCACGGGGCGAAACGACGAGGCGGTACACCGTTCTTTTTCAGGGCCAAGCCGGAGGCGCACTGGTTACATCGGCCAACCAAGATGGCACGTTCACGGTCGATTACAGCTATCGCAACAATGGCCGTGGTCCTGATCTTAAAGAGGAATTCACACTCGCCAAAGACGGCACTCTTCGCCGTTATTCGGGTAAAGGGAAATTGACTTTCGGCGCACCGATCGAAGACACGTTTTCATCACAGGATGGCCATGCCGAATGGAAGACCTTATCCGACCACGGCAGCGTGGAGCGAGCGGCGTCCTGTGTCTACCTTCCGATTGAGTCGTCGCCCGAAGTGCTCGCACGGATCATCAAGGCCGTGGCCGCGCAGCCGAACGGTCGGCTCGCGGCCCTGCCATCGGGTGAGCTGGCCGTCGAGAAGGTGGCCGATGAACGGATCGAGCTCGCCGGTAAGGCTCGCGAGCTGTCCCTGTATGCTGTGACTGGAATGAACCTCGAGCCCGTTTACTGCTGGACCACGCGCAGTCCAGATTTGAACCTTTTTGCTTCGATCCAGCCGGGCTGGATTCAGGTTGTCGAATCGGGATGGGAGTCCGCCGCCCCGTCCCTTGAACAGCGGCAGGTCGAGGCAGACAATGCGCGGCTACGCAGTCTGGCCGCCAGGTTTCGCCACCCGCTCAGCACACCCGTGTTGATCCGCAACGCGCGGGTCTTTGATGCTGAAAACGCACGGCTCGGGCAGCCTCAGGACGTTTATATTCATGGCGGCCGCATCGCCGCGCTCTATGAGACTGGCTCGCCGGCGCAGAGTGTGGCCACCGTGTTCGACGCGAACGGCCGGGCTCTCTTACCGGGGCTCTTTGATATGCACGGCCACATGTCAAGCTGGAGCGGAGTCGAGCAGATCGCTGGCGGCGTGACCACGGTGCGCGACCTGGGCAACGATAACACCGTGCTCAGCGAGCTGGCCGGCCGCTTCGATCGTGGTGACATAGTCGGTCCGCACATCGTGCCGGCCGGGTTCATCGAGGGGAAGAGCGAGTTCTCGGCCCGCAACGGATTCGTCGTGTCCAACCTCGACGAGGTCAAGAAGGCCATCGACTGGTACGCCCAGCGCGGCTATCCACAGATCAAGATCTATAATTCATTCAAGCCCGAGTGGGTTTCCACGGCCACGGCTTATGCACATGAGCGCGGCATGCGTGTCAGCGGCCACGTGCCGGCTTTCATGAAAGCCGAAGACGCCGTGCGCCAGGGATACGATGAGATCCAGCACATCAACCAGGTCATGCTCAATTTCTTCGTCAAGCCGACAGATGATACGCGAACCCTGGCACGCTTTTACCTGGTTGCCGAGAATACGCAGGGGCTGAACCTTGAATCTTCGGAAGTGCGCGAGTTCCTCGGGCTCTTGCGGCGTGGGCCGACCGTCATCGACCCCACGCTGGCGATCTTCGAGGGTATGATTGCCCAGCGCCAGGGAGAAATGAATCCAGCATATGCTTCCGTCGCCGCACATTTCCCGGCCGTCGCTCAGCGAGGGCTCCTCAGCAATCCGATGGATGTTACAGAAGCCAATGTCGGCCGTTACCGCAAGTCGTTTGCCAAGATGGTCGAATTCGTGGGCATGATGCACCGCGGGGATACCGCTGGTGGCAGGAACCGACGCCTTGCCGGGCTTCACGCTCCACCGTGAGCTCGAACTCTACGTCAAGGCGGGTATTCCGGCCAGCGAGGTCCTGCGCATCGCCACCTGGAACGGCGCGAAATACACTCGCACGCTCGACCGCCTGGGTTCGATCACACCCGGCAAACTCGCCGATTTGATCCTGGTCGATGGCGATCCGACCGAAGACATCTCCGCTATTCGCAAGATCAGTCTTGTGATGAAGGGCGGCGTCGCCTATTACCCGTCCGAACTCTTTGAGGCCATCGGCGTCAAGCCGTTCGTTGAACCTGTGCGAGCCAAGGTCATGAAGCGCTGAGCGTGGCTTGATTTGTTTTATGCACCGGCGCCGCACATCCGGGGGTCGCGAAAAAGAAACTTTCATGCTGAAAGCGAGGCTTGTCAGCGAATCCGCAGTGACCGGCAGGTTTCCTCGTAGGTCGTCTCCAGCTCGAGAGGTACGGCCAGATCCTCTGATAACCACAGCGGCAATGTTGGGAGCAGAGCTCCGATCGCAAGTTCGTGCTCCCAGGATTCCAGCCGCCATCGCGGCCCTGAACGCCGACCGCGGCAGGTGGTGGCATAGATCGCACTCGCGGCGACGGCTGTTCGCCGAGCGGTCACTTCGTCCAGAAGTTCGCCATAGAGGTTGGCTGTCCGGCTGGTGACGACATCGACGATCGTCACGCAGACGTCTTTCCTCAAGAGTGCTTCGCACTTGTTAACGAATGTCTTGCGGCTTTCGAGTCGATCCTTGTTCGATGGGCTAACCAGCTCGACGGCGGCCACGAGCCGGAATTCGTCCTGAGTATAGACGTTCACCGTATATTCGGAAGATTCCGGAAATTCGGTGTCCAGGAGAATCTGTGGTTCCGGGGGTGCCCAGGACGCGACCAGCAGACCGCCTTCGGCGTCGACGCGATGGAAAGAGTCGCGGCTCGATTCGCGTTCGAGTGCGCCAATATCAATCGCCATCAACTCCCCGAGGCGAACACTCGGCTGGGCGATATATTCCTCGGGCAATATCGAATTGAGTCGCTGGGCGATCATCATCGGCCAGCCTCCGTGGAGCGCTTCCCATTTCAGATAAGTGGATGAGGAACGGAAGTGATCGCGGAGTGGCATACCTTTAGGCCCGATCTTGGTTATCGTCTCCAACTCGATGAGTCATGATTGTAACTCAGCGACGACCCGGATGGCACACTTCGTGCCCGGCGTCGTATCCGGGGCGTATCCCAGGCGGAATGCGTCGCCCTCCGTCCAGGCTAATGCGCGACGGCGAGCAGGAACGCGACCAGGTCGTACAACTCGCCTTCGGCAATCACGGCACCAAAGTCCGCCGGCATGGCCGAGAGCCGGGTCAGCCGCCGCTCTTCCACGTCGGCCAACGGGATCGTCGTTTCCTTGCCGCTGCGATCGACCAGAACGAGGTTTGAACCTTCCTCCCGGCGCACCAGACCGGAGATCACACGGCCGTCGCGCAGGGCCAGAAGCGTGGCGTGAAACGCCGGATCGACGTTGCGATTCGGGTCGAGAATATCCTCGAGAACTCGTTCCGAGCCACGCAGGCCTTCGCCGTCAAGTTGTGGACCAACGAGTGCGCCGCGGCCGCCTATCTGATGGCAGCCGGCGCAGTTCTTCTCGAACACCAGCCGGCCGCGCCTGGCATCAGCCTGGGCGCTCGCGAACCCCTGGCTTCGCGCCGCGATCAGTCGTCGCGTTTTCTCCTCGACCGGCGGCAGGGCCGACGTCAGCTTTTCGATGCTGCTTGTGAAATGACCATTGCTGTGTGATTTCAGTTTGGCCTGGATGGTCGCCGACTGAAGGTGGCTGGCCGTGAGCGATCCCGTTTCGATCAGTGTGAGTAACAGCTCGGCACCGTCGTTCGTCTCGGCTAGCGACTCGGCCAGGTTGGCCTGTAGACGCGCCGGCAGGTCGCGGGCGACCTTGGCGACCAGGTCCTTCTTCGTCGGACGATCGGCCGACGCCGCATCAGTCAGTATGACCTCGCGCACCGCGGTTGAAAGCTTGGTGTCAGCCGCGATCCGGATCAGCGCCAGCGCCTCGGATCGGGATGAAAAGCGGTGAGCGTCCGAGCGGCCGCGGCGCGAACCGAAGGCTCGGCGAGCATGTCGAGCACCATCTTGCGCATGGCCGGTTCTTGCTCGCGCAAGTTGAGAGCATCAACGAGCTGCGCCGCGGCGATCGAGCGCCGCGCGACGATCTCGGGGTCGAGTCTGGGCACGACGACCACCGGCGGCTCAACCCGCGCCACGGCGATCCATGCGTAGGCGTCGAGGTCCAGCGCGTCGATGACATCAATCACCCCGCGCTTCCCGGCGTGGGCCGACAGGTCCCACAACACCGGCTGGGCCACATCGCTTCGGGGCGCGAGCGCCTCGGCGACGACCTGGTCTGTACCTGCGATGCGCAGGCGTACCCGGTTGACGGGCGACGCCGGCTTATCCGGGTAGCCGAGGTGGCCGGAGACATAAAGGCTCAGGCGGGGCGGGATCGTGAATTCGCGGGAGCGCAACGTCCCCATATAAGTCTCGCCCAGCGGAAGCGAGCTGAAAAACGGCAGCCGGCCCACGCCGTCGGCCGATTCGCGAGTCTCAATCCGCCATGACGGCCCGCGCGTTCCGTCGCGATTGAATGCCGCCCAGTCGGTCTCCCGTAGCGCGACCGACGCCAGCAAGCGACGAGTCAGGTTCGTGCCCCATTCCTGGATCGATGCCGGCTCGGCCTGCGTTCGATTTCGCAATCCGTCGCGCACAGCGACGAGCAAACTGAGCTGGAGGTCGAGATCCTCGGCCACACCCTTCTGCGCGATCCGGGCGAGTGCCGAGATGTCGACGTCTTTGGGTAGATGCTTGGCTGCATGGGCGAGCAGCGGTCCCATCGCCTCGGGCGCGACCGGGTGCGAGCGGAGATAATCGATGAGAAACGCCGCCGCCTCATCATTGGGCAGGGCCAGGGTCACACCGGCGATCGTGGCCCGATCGGCCTCGTTCGGGCCGCTCGCGGACCAGTGTGCGAGCGTGCCGGGGAGCTTGATCAATTCGAGCAACGCCAGGCGGATCGTGTGCCGGAGATGGACATCGGACTCGAGTGCACGGTGCCAGACCGCGAGCAACGCGGCGACCTCGGCCGGGCGCGGATGCTGGCCGATCGCGTCGACGGCCGCACGGGTGACGAACGGGTCAGAATCGGCGAGTCCGCGCAGGGCCAGCGACCGGAGGTTTTCATTCCAGTTTGGCGTCTCGGCGAGGACACGCATGGCGTGGGTGCGCACCAGTCGGTCGGAGTCATTGGCGGCCGCGGTGAGGTCGACGTCGCGAGCCGAATCGAGGCGATGCAAGGTCCAGAGTGCGTGGGCGCGCACCGTGGGCGAGCCCGCGCCGAAAGCCGTGCGCAGCGGCTCGACCGCCCCGTGCCCGATCCGGTCGGCCAGTTCGTCGGCGGCCCGCATACGAACGGCGAGCACCGGGTGATCGAGCGCCGCGATCAGCCCCCTGGCGTCGGCGGCCCGGAGGTTGGGCGAATGGCTCAAAGCCGGCTCGTCGTGGCCGTCTCCCTTGTAAACAACACGCCAGATGCGCCCTCGCACCCGGTCGCGGCCGGGATGGTTGAGTGGAACTTCGACATGGCCAATGATCTTGTTGTAGAAATCAGCGATATACAGTGCACCGTCAGGTCCGACCTGAAGGTCGACAGGCCGGAACCACGGGTCGTCGGAGATGAGGAAATCGGGCTCCTCGATCGCGCGAGGTGACGAGCCCTGATGGCGGATCGAGTCGCGGTTGACGCGGCTGGTCATCACGTTTCCAACGAACATATTGCCGCGATACCTGGCCGGAAAGTTTGTCCCGGTATAACAGGTGGTGCCGGCGATGGCCGTCGAGCCGTGGGCATGTTCCATCACGGGGGGAACGTAGCCAAGCCCGTTGTGCGGCTTGCCAAAGCTGTCGTAATACCCCCCGCGCAACAGCAGCATGATCGGTCGGGTGTGGCAGTCGGCATTGTAGAGGTCGCCCAGGGGATCGAAGGCCATGCCGAACGGATTGACCTGCCCGTGGGTGAACCATTCAACCCGCGACCCGTCGGGCCGCACGCGATAAGTGTTGCCCCCCTGGATGTCGATCCGGCTGCCGTCCTTGCCCTTGATGGTCGAAATGTTCTGCCACCCGTGGTTCGCGTAGACCCATCCATCGAACCCCCGGCGGAAGGCGTTGTTCATGCCGTGCGTGTCGCGGTCGAACCCGAGCGGGCCGTAAAGCACCTCGCGGCGGTCGGCCCGGCCGTCGCCATTGGTGTCCTGAAGATCGTAGATATAAGGGATACTGAACGCGATCGCTCCATCCTTGTACGGATAAAGGCCGATCGGAATATTCAGCCCGTCGGCGAAGACAGTGACCCTGTCAGACCGGCCGTCGCCGTTATTGTCTTCAAGAACGCGGATCGAGTCGCGCCCCGATCGGCTGGCGGGCGCGGGGAACGGGTACTCGGTTGATCCACTAACCCAGAGCCGCCCGCGTGCGTCGAATGCGAGGTTCATGGGCTTCTGGATCTCAGGCTCGGCGGCGACGAGCTGCACCTCGAACCCCGGCGGAACATGGAACGACCGGCGCTCCTCTTCGGGTGTCTTCGCGTCAGTGGGCCGGATCGCGGCCGAGAACGGGTCTTCGCCGTGCGCCGCGGAGATCGGTAAAACGGACGCGCTCACCGCGGCGAAAGCCAGGGACGCCATCCTCGTGTACCTTGAGGGCATCAGGCAAACTCCAACCGTTCGAACGAGCTCGCACCGCTGACTCTCGGACGGCGCCCAAGCGGCGATTCCGCCGATCGCCGACCGGCCACTGCGTCGCGTGCCCGCATCTTGCCAAAGAGGGAAAATCTCACCAACGATAGCCTAACTCGTTGGAGTGCTCTTCGGTAGCCGACATGCACGTAAGAATAGTCGCGAGCTCAGGGATACTGTCCCCAGCGCCGCGGCCAGTCTCACGGCAGACATCGCGAAGGGCTTTCTCGCCGCGATGGCATGCGAGATCTTGTCGCGTCTTACGAACCGTGGTAACAATCCGTTGCTGGATTAACCATGCAACGATCGATTGACCCTGATACGTCATGCCGTTTGGTGCTGACGCACATGCCGGAGTTTGGATGATGACCTGCAGCCTTGTCCGCGCGACGGAAATGAGAGCGGCGTTTTCCTTGTCAGTGGCCTGGCTTGCGATCTCGGCGATCGTGATCGCCCAGGACCGACCCTACCCGGCCGCCCCGGACCGCCCTGGCGGGATTGCCGCTTCCCGGGCCGAGTTGCTCTCGATAACGTCTCTTTGGAAAGGCGACCGATACCCCGACGGTCGGCCCAAAGTCTCCGATGACCTGCTCAAGCGCATGAAGGCAGTCTCGATCGAGGAGGCCTGGGATGTCCTTCGGCTCGACGGATACGAAAATCAGTTCGAGGGGGGCTGGACGATCCTCCATCTGGACCGCCCATTCGTAGGTCGAGCACTCACCGCTGCATACTTGCCGAGCCGGCCCGATCTCGTCGAGCCCATCATGAAGAACGGCAAGGCAGAAGGCCGGATCGGCCCTTCGAACTCGTGGCCAATCGACATGCTCAAACGAGGGGATGTCTATGTGGCCGATGGGTTTGGTAAGGTCGCCGACGGAACCATGATTGGCGACAACCTTGGCAACGCGATCTCCGCGCGCACCGGCACCGGCGTCGTGTTCGACTCCGGCGCACGCGACCCGGACGGCTTGAAACAAATCGAAGGTTTCAATGCCTACGTTCGCGGCTGGGATCCGTCTTTCATGAAGAACATGGTACTGTCGTCGATCAATCGGCCGATCCGCATCGGCCGCGTGACCGTGCTGCCGGGCGACGTCATTCTGGCCAGGAACGAAGGCGTGGTCGTGATCCCGGCCCACCTGGCGGAAAAAGTCGTCGTGACCGCCGAGATCGTCGGTCTCAAGGACGAGTTCGGCCACGAACGTCTCCGGAGCGGCATCTACACTCCGGGCCAGATCGACGTTCCCTGGACCGATCCGATCAAGGCTGACTTCTTCAAGTGGCTCGACTCGCGGCCGAGTAAACCGCCGATTCCGAAACAACTGATCGAGAAACAGCTTTGACGGGCTCACCCGTGCGCCGGTGCGCTGCGAAAACATGACGATATACTGCGTCACGTCGCCGAGAGGATTGTGCGAATCCGCTCGCCGACGATCGCGTCTTCCCCTGGCTCCATCATCCAGACTCCGATGACTAACTGCTGCCTCGAACCAGGATTGACCTCGATACTCGGCTTGCCGTCGCGCAGCTTGCGTACCATGTCAGCCGGAGTCAGCCCACGCTTTTTGAAATCCCATTTGACTCTCAGGTGCGGCACCGCGTTCGCGATGCGGGGGACGAAAATCTCGGTGTGGGCATCCTCAATCCCCTTCAGGGCTTCCGCGATAGACCGGCACCGTGCCTCCCAATCCTTCCAGACCGCGGCGTGATCGAGATTCAGAAAGGTCTCGAGTGCGACCAGCATGCCGATCGTTTCCTCCTTGTTCACCTTGTTGGTGCGGCAGAGGCTATCGCCCTCGGGGCCGAAGTTGAGCTTGGCAGCCTCGATCAGGTCGGCGCGGCCTAGCAAGAGGCCCGACGACTGTGGTCCGCGCAGACCTTTACCACCAGAAAACGCGACCAGGTCAAAGCCAAGCTTGGTGTACCGCCAGAGGTTCTCGACGGGGGGGACATCCGCCGCCGCGTCGATCAAGGTCGGAATTTTGTGCTTCTTGCCGATTGCGATGAATTCCTCGTGATGAATTTTCCCCTGGGGATCGGCCGAATTGAGGAAGAACATCATGGCGGTGCGGTCGTTGATCGCCTTTTCCAGCGCGATGCTGTCGTCAACTTCGATCATCCGCACGCCGGCGTTGCGGATGGCGTGGTCATAGTTGACCCGGTGGGTGCGCTGAACGAGGACCTCGTTTTTCATGCCGGTTGTGTCGGGGAGGCGGCGGACTCGGCTACGATCCTCGCCCGTGATACAGGCCGCGGTGGCGAGCGACAGCGCCGATGCGCAACCCGCAGTCACCAGCGCGGCCGGACAGTGGAGCAGCTCGGCGATCCGTTTGCCGACGGCGTCACGGAGATCTTCGAGCCGCACAAATTTCCTGGACGCGACCTGCATGGCCGCGACGGCCTCCGGGCGCATCAACGACCCGGTCAAAGCGGTGAAGGTTCCCGCGGCATTGATGAAGGACCGGACGCCGAGTTCCTCGATCACGTCCCGGCCTCTCACGGACTCCCGCGAGTGGGCTTCAGCCTGGCCGGGATCGGTCAGAAGTCCCACGCCAGGCAAGCCGGCCAGCGTGCGCAGTGCGGTCCGACGTTTGATCACTACTCGTTTCATCGCGAGCCTCAGGAGTCGATGGTAAGAAACAAAACAAACAAGATCACATCGGCGAGCTTTATTACGGAGCGACCGGGGGAGAGACCGTGTTCGACCGCCCCGGGCCGAGGTCGCGATTCCATTCCCATCGCGTGTCGCCGGTTGCGCGATAGCTCTTGGGGAGTGTGTCCCAGTTGGGCCGGGCCAGGCCGTTGAGCTCGTAGGCGATCCGTCCGTCGCGCAACGTCATTTCACAGGTCAGTTTCTGAGTGCCGGGCATTCGCGCCCCAAACATGTCGAGGAAGCCGAAGTCGCCATTTTCAAGTCTCAAGACCGCGACGTCGGCAATGGCGCCGACCGAGAGATGACCCAGTTGCTCTTGCCTGATCTCACGCGCGGGGTTCCAGGTGGAGCGGAGGATCACGTCGCTAAGCGGCAGACCGACGGCCAGGAATTTGCTCATGACGTTGAGCATGTCCTTCATGCTCGAGGTAGAACTGCCTGAGTGCATATCGGTCGAGATGGAATCGGGCAAGAAGCCTTCCCTGATGATGGGAACGGCGACGCGCCAGGTAAAGCTCCCCGACCCGTGCCCCACGTCGAAGATCACGCCGCGGTTGCGTCCCGCGAACAGCGCGGGGTTGGCATGGCCGGTCGGATCGAGCTCACCGCGAAGCCCGGAATAGACATGAGTATAGATGTCGCCTGCACGGAGCTTCCTGGTAAGGAGCTCCGCCAGGGTCTTCTGAGTTGCCACGCGACCGAAGTCGATCATCACGGGGATGTCGGCGAGCTGGCCCGCCTCGATGGCCCGATCGACGGCGGCGAAATCCGGACCCATGTAGTGGGCCGTCTTGATACCGATGATCACGTCCTTGTGCTTCTTCGCCATTTCCGAAGTCGGCCCGGCCTCCATGTCGGTGACATCCCGCTCAAAACGCTGGCCGCGCATCCCATGGCCGACGATGTTCAGAAACGCGAAGATTCGAGTCCTCGACCGGGCGATGATGGTCTCGCGGAATGTCGGAAAATTGCGCCATCCGGACGAGCCGGCGTCCGCCACCGTGGTGACGCCACTGCGTAGCGTCATGTCGTCGGGATAAACGCTACGCTCGCCCGCATACGAATTGCGCTTCGCCAGTACTTGCGAAAACGTGCACATGAATATCGACGAGCCCGGGAATAACGTAAAGACCCTTGAGGTCGACGGATTTGTAGGCCGTCGTCGCGTCGATCGTGGGGGCCACGGCCGCGATCTTGCGGTCGCGAATGGCGACATCACGGATCTCGTTGATCTTATTTCTGGGATCGATGACATGCCCTCCTTTGAGCAGGAGGTCATACTGCTCTCGGGCATGCGCGGTGGCTGCGAGCGATAACAAGATGATCAGTCGCCACAGTTTCATGCAGAGGCTCCGATCTGGATCCGATCAATGGTGTCATGCCGGCCCCAGGATATGATGCGGCCTGCCGAGCCCGTTGTCGAGGTTCCGTCGTCCGACGATGGAATGACGGATTTGCTTCTGCTAAACTTCGAGCCGGTGCGTCGCTTCATGAATGTACGAATTCCGCCTCGAAGGTAATGATACCATGACGAGATCCGGTCTCTTCGTCTTTGCGTTCGTCATCGTTGCCCTGGGCCTTGAGCAAGAGACCACGGCTCAGGCACCCGCCAAGATTTTCGCAACGAAAGACGGCAAGCGGCCCTCGGGCCTCTTTGCTCCGGGTGTCATCGTCGGCAAGACGCTCTACGTCGCGGGCAAAGGCGATTACAAGCCAGCCGAAGGCACCGCTGGCAAGGTCAAGAATTGCCTGGGCGAGATTCGCAAGGTCTTGAGTATGGCCGGCATGGATATGAACAACGTCGTTCAGACGTATATCTACCTCGAGGACCACGACCAGTACGCCGAGGTCAACACACATTACGCGGAGTTTTTCCCCACCGACCCTCCTGCACGAACCACGCTCGGGGTCGCCCAGGTACCGGGCGACTCGCGCCTCGAGATCACGTGCGTCGCGTACGGCGATCTCGCCGGCAAGAAGCAGATCGGCACTCCGCCGCCGAAGTTGCCGTTCAGTCCCGGAATTCTCGCCGGTGATACGCTCTACATCTCGGGCCAGGGAGACCAGCTCGCGGGCGGGGGCCATCCCGCGACCTTTGAAGAACAGGCGCGGCAGGTGATGCGCAACGTCGAAGCGATCCTCAAGCAGGCTGGTCTCGATTTCCGGCATGTCGTCATGAGCAATGTTTTCCTTGATCGTTTTGAAAACCTCGAAGTCGCCGACAAGGTCTACAACGAGTTTTTCAAGGATGGCGATTTGCCCGCCGCGTCGACGTCTTTTGTCGACTGGCTTCCGGGCGGAACGCACATCGAGATCACCTGCATCGCCACAACCAATCTGGCAGCCCGCAAGGTCGTACGGCCGGAGGGCCTGAAAATGGGGCCGTTCGACGGGGCCGTGTCGGCGAGTCCCGGCGTGTGGGCGGGCGACACGCTCTATGTCTCGGGGTTCGGTCCTGGATCCACGGGCTCGTCAACTTCGGCCTCCGCCGCGGTTGGCGATCAGGTCCATCAGATGGCGAAGAACCATGTCAAAATCCTCGATCTCGCCGGGCTGAAACTCGACGACATCGTCACCGGATTCGTCAATCTGAGCGACATGCAAGACTACGCGCCCATGAACGCCGTATACAAACAGTATTACTCGCGGGGGCCCGGAGTGCGCACCTGTCTGATGCCCGGCACGGGAATTGACAAGTCTGGCGCCCGCGTTCGGGGGGCATTTGTGGCGGCGAGAACTCGGTAACACGCGTGTGTCTGTCGTCGTTAGCCGTCCAGAAACGCGGCCGGGATTGGTTCGCGAACCACACCAAGATAAATCAGCGCCGACATGACGGCCACGACCGCTCCGAACAGGAGAGCCAGCGTGAAGGAGCCGGTCAAATCGACGATTTTTCCGGTGATCACGGGTGCGAACGATCCGCCGAAGTATCCCCCGAAGTTCTGGATTGAGCCCAGCGATGCGACATAGCCCGCCGGCGCTGTCGTCGTGACCAGCGCCCACGCATTGGCCGTGGCCGCGTTGCCGCAAAAGACGGCCAGCGCGATGCACCCGACGGCCACGTTGCGGTCGTTGGTCACGGCAGCGGGAACCGTGAACAGGGCCATGCCGAAGAGGCCGGCGGCAATCGGCAGCTTCCTGCTATTGATGGGCGAAATGCCCTGGGCCGCCAGTCGATCCGAAATGGCACCGCCGGACAACGATCCCAGAAAACCGAAAATAAAAGGGACGGATGCGGCAAATCCGATTTGCAACGTGGTCATGTGATGCTGGACTTTCAGATAGCCCGGCAACCAGGTCAGGTAGAGCCAGATCAGATAGAGGGCGCCGGCGAAGCCGAGCACCATTCCCCAGGTCGTTCTGTGCCGGAACAGGCGCAGCCATCGGGCCAGCACGACATCGCCGCTCGAAGCAGGTTCGTCGCCACGCAACAACTGGAGGTCGGCCTCGGACAGGCCGGCACGCCCAGGATCGCGGTAAAGGATGTACCACAGTAGCGCGGCGATCAATCCCGCCGCCCCCATGATGAAAAACATCTTCCGCCACCCGAAGGTTGCCATGAGCATCGTGAGAAGCGGAGGAGCCAGGGCCGGCCCGAGACTCGACGACGAGTTGAACAGGCCGGTCGGCAAGCCGCGCTCGCGGACGTGGTACCAGTCGCTGACCACGCGGGCGCCCGTCGGAAACTGAGGCGCCTCGCCGATGCCGAGCACGATGCGCGTCGTGACGAACTGCCGCATGCTGGAGACCAACCCTCCGCAAGCCTGCGCCACCGACCAGAGAGCCAGCCCCGTGGCAAGAAGGATCCTCGGACCAACCTTGTCGACCAGGGCGCCCGTTGGTAACTGTGCAAACGCATAGCTCCATGAGAATGCCGAAAGCAACAAGCCCATCTCGGTGTTCGTTAAACCGAGTTCTTCGCGGATCGGCTCTTCGGCAATCGAAAGCGTGCTGCGGTCGACGTAGTTGATCACGCCAGTGATCACAAGCATCGCCAGAATGATCGAACGCACCCGCCGCAATCGACTGACCTCGCGCAACTTTTCCAATCCACGGCTCCAGAACATCGTGATTTCCTTCGCTGCGACAAAGCTCGGTCTCGCGAGCGAGCCGAGACCTGGCTCTGCTGCATCCGTAATCCTACATCGGCTCCTAGCATCAAGCACCCTATCCACCAATGCAAGCCTACGGGCGGCTCATCAGATCACGACAAGAATCCACGCCGGATGACAATGAAGATTGCCCGCCCCACGATTGACAGAGGAGTTCGAGGCACGCTACGACGAGTGAATCACTCGAATAAATCCAGCGTCCGGCTGTTTGTGATGAGCGACAAAAATGGAAGAAAGTCCACGTATTCCGAACGAAGTTCCGTTTGATAAAGACCGATATGCTCGCGAGTTTGAGCGCGACGGCTATTTCATTCGCGAAGGCGTGCTCTCGGACGTCGAGGTCGAGCGCTTGCGCATGGCAGTCGCTGAAATTCCGGAGGGAGACGAAGTCCGCCGCAAGCGTGGGGTGTACGGTGTACGGAATCTCCTGGAAATTTGCCCGGCGGCCCTGGAGCTGGCAAGAGAGGCGGAGATTCGTCAGTTGGTCACTCCCGTTCTGGGTGAGCGTGCTTTCGCGGTCCGTGCCATCTTTTTTGACAAGGTTCCTGGCACGAACTGGTCGCTATTCTGGCACCAGGACAACGTGATCTCGGTCGCCGCGCGGGCCGAGGCGGCCGGATACGTCGGCTGGTCGAACAAGGCGGGCGTGTGGCAAGTGCAACCCCCCGCTCCCGTTCTTGCGAACATGATGGCCGTGCGCGTGCACCTCGATGATTGCGGCCCCGATAACGGTCCGCTGCGCGTGCTGCCCGGCTCACACCGATCGGGCTGGCTCGACGACCAGATCGACGAGTGGAAAAAGCGTGTGCCGGAGGTCGTGTGCGAAGTGAAGTGCGGCGGCGTCGTGGCGATGTGCCCACTTCTTCTTCACGCATCGGCAAAATCAGCCGCGGTCGGCCATCGCCGGGTCATTCATATCGAGTACGCGCGTGACGATCTGCCCGAGGGACTTGAGTGGAACAATCGCGTCGGCGGACCTGATAGAGTTTTATGATAATTTTAGATGCGAATCATTATCATTGATGATGATAAGCTTGACCAACTTCTCGTGGTTATCCACCATTACCCGTGTTCGCAGCCGGATCAAGTGGTCTCTTTCTGCCAGGCTGGCCCGCTGTGCGCATGTTGACAATCGCACGCCAGACGTCGTGGCGGCTCATGTTCAGCCCGGTCCGGTTGAGAAAAGACGCATGAAGGTATTCGAATTCTTCGGTGTAGGGCAGGTCGTCAAGAGTTCTCCTCGTTCTGGCGTAAAGCTCGGAGAGCAATATCTTTTGTTCGTCGCAGAGGCGAATTTGGCTCATGAAAGTGATCCTCGTTCAGCTTCATCAAGTCCGGGAGTTTCCTCCAGGATACGGATGATATCGCGGGCGGCGTACACTCGGTTGCGTCTTCGGCCACTCACCTCTTCGAGGATGCCCTGTGTCACAAGCCGTTCGATGTTTTTCTGGGCCGACTGGTGCTGGACCGCGAGTTCGTGCGCGGCGTGGGCCGTATCGACGTAAGGGCTGATAAATAGCATGTCAATGAGCTTGAGAAGTAGCGCCCTGGCGCCGCGCCTTCTGGCAACGCCCGGTCCAGTCTTCCCGCAGAGCGAAAAGGGCCTGCGACCGTTCGACGGCGTCAACGGACTGATCGGCGACCCCACGCAGAAAAAAGGCGATCCACGAGTTCGAGTCGCCCGTCTGGCTCACCTTGAGGAGCAAGTTGTAATAGGTCCGCTGATGTTTCTCGAAGTAGGCTGAAAGGTAGAGTACCGGATGAGGGAGCGCACGTTCCCGGTCGAGCAGTATCGAAATCAGGAGCCGGCCGACCCGACCGTTGCCGTCCTCAAACGGGTGGACTGCCTCGAATTGATAGTGGACCATCGCAAGTCGGACGAGCAACGGTAGTTCACTGGGGCGATTTGCGAAGTCCGCAAGCCGTTCAAGCTTTTCAAGGACATGCTCGTGGGGTGGCGGAATGTAACTCGCGTCTTCAATCCTTTCGCTCGGAGAGATGAAGTCTTGCCTCTGGCGAAAGGCCCCGGGAGATTTGTCCGACCCGCGAACTCCGTCGAGAAGAATAGCGTGCAGCTCCTTGACAACGGCAAGAGAAAATGGAGCGTACTTGAGTCGTTCAATTCCATGGTCAAGAGCCCGGACATAATTGGCAACCTCGCGAACGTCGGGTATCTCTTGCTCCCGCTTTGGGTTCATCTCGAAAAGATAAAGGTCAGAGAGTGAGGCAACGGTCCCTTCGATGCGGCTAGACAGGACCGCCTCCCGTCGTACGAAGCTATGGATGAGCAGCCGGGGATTTGGCAGCGCCCTGATGATGCCGTTAAGTTGGCCGAGGGCACGATCCGCCGCCGATAGCGCACTGATCAATGGATCGTCGAAGCAGAGAACCGGCGGGAGGTCGCGTGGCAAGCACGTCTCCACTCCGGTCGAGTTGGCACGAACTCAATCCAGGCTTGGGAACTGAAGGCATTTCTGTCCAAGGACTTGCGCCTATTACACTCAAACATCATTGGGTCGGGCGTTATGATGATTTGGCCAACGAAGTCATCATAGCCGAAATGTTGATATTTGCGTAAGGCTCCCCTCGTGTCAGTCTTGTGCCTTCCCGAACCGAGCGATCGAACGATCAAATCCACGGCATCTCGATCGCGCCGATCATCGAGGTTATGACCAGAGAAGGCTCGAAGGCCATGCGCCGACCGGGCAAGTCGTCCGGCACGTGGTATAGTCTCAGAAGCGCGACTGCGCAGCGATAGCCGATGCCGGTATCCTTGTCTCACGCTTCGTCGGTGGGTCGCCTTCGCCGTGAACGTCAGTCGCGATCGCGCGTCGCAACTGCATTGATGACGACTACTGCACAGTCTTACAAAGCCCCGCACCTCCGCCACCTGAGCTGACCGATTCACAGCGGTCATTTCGGACGCCTGGGTCGCCGGAGACCGGCTGTCATTGCTTGCAATCAACTCATTCTATTCGCTATATTGTGTCAATTCCGGAAGCTTTAACGGGCAGTGGATGACGGGCAGCCGCTATCGGAGTCTGGCGCCGGCGATCTTCTTCAGTTTTGCAGGGACGATGTGCTGGTGAACGACTGATATTGCCGCCGACGCGAAGCGGGTCCGGATCATCCCCGAGGGCTGAGAGTGGGTTGGAACCAACACCGTGAGCCCAAGAACTCCCTGTCCTGATCCAGCGCAACTGAAGCGGTTTTTTCTCAACCCAGCCTCGGTGCCTTCGGCCGAAATGGATGTCTTGCGCGCGCATTTCGGGTGTTGTGAACGTTGTCGCACCTTGGTTTCTGGGATTGGGGCGACGCTCGGCGGCAACAACACGCTCGCCGATCAGTCGGGAGTGCCATTGCGGCCAACAGGCTCGCCGGCCGAAACCGTCGAGCTCTTCGCCAGGAGCACAGTCGCAAGCAGTCTCGCCAACGACGCCAGGAGCACAGTCGCAAGCAGTCTCGGCGACGACGGGATTCTTCGCACGATGGCCGATCGCGACATCGCCCAGTCAGGCCGCGCGGCCTCGTCGGCTGAAACCATGTATGGCATCCAGCAGGGAACCAGCGGGCGACGACTCGATAGCGACGATAGGGGCGACGGCCCGGCGCCTCGAACCATGGCCGACGCGTCCGACCATTCCTTTCGACTGACGATGCCAGCGCCGACGCCGACGCCGCGAGACGACTCGTTGGCGAATAGAGACAACGCTCCCGAGGCCACCGGCGCCGCCACGGTCTGCCTGGCTGACGGAAGCGGCGAACAGAACCAGTCGTTTCAGCTCAGCGACCCGGTGAGTAGGGCTAACGGGACGAAGCTCAACGACTCCTCGCAGACCTTTCACATTTCGACGGGCGTCGATTCGAGCGCCATTGTCCGGCCCGAGTCATCGTTTACGCCGACGCGAGCCGACACCCCGGCGGCGGCGGCAGGCATGTTCGCCAAAGCCGGCACGCTCGAAGGAGTGGCCGTACCGGGCTATGACATCCTCGAAGAGCTCGGCCGCGGCGGCATGGGCGTTGTTTACAAGGCACGCCACCGGCGGTTGCAGCGACTGGTCGCTTTGAAAATGGTGCTGGCGGGGGCCCATGTCGGCCAGGTCGGCCTGGCGCGGTTTCGCGCCGAGGCCGAAGCCGTCGCCAAGTTGCTGCATCCCAACATCGTCCAGATTTTCGAAACCGGAGAGCACGAAGGCCGGCCGTTCTTTTCACTCGAGTACGTCGAGGGAGGCAGCCTCGACCAGCGGATCGCCAAGAGCCCGACCACCCCGCGCGGGGCCGCGCAATTCGTCGAGACGCTGGCGCGCACCATGGACGTCGCCCACCAGCGCGGAATTGTTCACCGTGATCTCAAGCCGGCGAACATTCTGCTGGCTCGGGCGAGCAGTCAATCGTCGGCCACCCGCGGCCGCGATGGCGATTCGGCGTCGTTGCCGCCCGATCACTGGTCAAAAACCTCGGTGCCCAAGATCGCTGATTTCGGTCTGGCCAAGCGCACCGACGATGATTCGAGCCAGACGCAGAGCGGCGCGATCCTCGGCACGCCCAGCTACATGGCGCCCGAGCAGGCAGGCGGCAAGAACCGCGAAATCGGCCCGGCTGTCGATATTTATGCGCTGGGCGCGATCCTCTACGAGCTCCTCGTCGGCCGGCCCCCCTTCAAGGCGGGCAGCCCGATCGACACGGTCCGCCAGGTCATCGAGCAAGAGCCGGTGCCGCCGCGCCAGCTCGAGCCGCGGGTACCGTACGACCTCGAGACGATTTGCCTGAAGTGCCTCGAGAAAGAGCCGGGGCGGCGTTTTCTGACGGCCGCCGAACTGGCTGACGACCTGCGGCGGTTCGTCGAGGGCGATCCGATCCTCGCCCGGCCCACGCCCGCCTGGGAGCGTGCCTGGAAATGGGGCAAGCGCCGGCCCACGATGGTGGCGCTTCTGGCCACGATCCCGGTTGCCGTCGCGAGCGTTGTGCTCTTTGTGCTCTGGCACAATGTTTCGCTGCGGGGACAGCTCGATGTGGCACTCACTCAGGAGCGCCAGGCACGCCAGCGGGAGCTCGACTGCGCTTCGAAGAGCGCCAGCTCTCACTGTTACGCCAGGAGGGGCAGAAGCGATTTGACGGCGCCCGTGTCGCCGTGGCGGCCGGCGACTGGTCAAATGCGCGGCTCGACCTGGAAAAGGCCCTGACCACCATCGGCAACGAGCCGCGACTCAACACGCTGAAAGAGCCCGCGGAGGCGCTGCTCAAGCAGGTTGAGGAACACCTGCGTGTCGAGGCCGACCGGCGCGAATCGCAGGCCCGTCTCCAGCGGTTCGTGGTCAAACGTGATGAAGCCCAGTTCCTGGGCACGCTCTACACCGGCATGGATCTCGCCGCCAACCTCGAGGCCGCGCGGGCCTCGGTCAAACAGGCGCTCGCCGTTTATGACGTCTTCGAGTCGTCGGAGTCGCGCCCGAAAGTGGATTCTTACCTGACCGAGCACCAGAAAGCCGAGATTCTTGGCGACTGTTATCAGCTTCTGTTGATCCTTGCTGAAACCGAGGCACAGACCGCGCTCGCGGGTAAGCCGTCGGAAAAGGAAGGCTGCCTGCGCAAAGCGCTCGGTGTCCTCGAGCAAGCGCGGCGGATGGGTGCTCCATCCCGAGCCTTTCATTTGCGGCAAGCGCGGTACCTGAACATGCTCGGCGATCACGCGTTGGCCGCTCGAGCCGAGGCGGCCGCCCAGGGGGCATCGCTTGACGATGTTCTCGATCATTTCTTCATGGCCGATGAGCTTTATCGTCGCGAAAAGTTCGTCGACGCGATCAAGGAATTCGATCAGGTGCTCGAACGCAAGCCCGGCCACTTCTGGGCGCAATATCTCAATGCGATCTGTCTCTTGCGCCAGGCAAGGGCCGCCGAGGCGCGTGCGTTATTGAGCGCCTGCCTGGCTCAGCGCTCCGACTTTGTCTGGCTCTACTTGCTGCGTGGCTTCGCCCAGGAAGAGCTGCAAGCCTGGGCCGCGGCGGATCTTGATTTCGAGAAGGCCTGCGCACTTGCCGCTCGATGATAATGCGCGCTACGTTCTCTATGTCAATCGCGGCGTCTTGCGCGTTCGGCAGGAACGATTTCAGGATGCCGTTACCGACCTCAACGCGGCCATCAAGCAGAAGCCGAAGGCCTACCAGGCTTATGTCAACCTGGCCCAGGCCTACCGCCGACTGGGCCAGCTTGATCGGGCTCTCGACCAGCTTGACCGGGCCGTCCAGCTCGAGCCCGGGCTGGCGCACCTTTACCGCTTGCGCGCGCGGCTACGAATGGAACGCAACGAGCCGGCCCTGGCACTCAAGGACTTTGACCAGGCGATCGAACGCGAGAACACGAGCTCGCCCTATCAGGTCGACGACCAGGTCGAACGCGGCCATCTTCTCCTGGCGGCCGGTAAGTACGCCGACGCGCTGGCATCGTTCGACGCGGCCCTGGCGCTCAAGAAAGACCATTCGGCCGGCCAGCGTCTGCGGGCCGAAACCTTGTTCCGGCTCAATCGGTTTGACGAGGTCATCAAGGCATTTGACACGTATCTCGAGACGGGCGCCGCGCGAGTCAGTCTACCGGGGCCGCGGCCTGGCGCGCCGAGCTGGGCCAGTATCCTGGCGCGATTGAAGACTTCACCAAAGCGCTGGAACTGCACCCGACGTCGGCCGTGCAGACGTATCGGGGCTGGACGCACTTGATCGTCGAGGCACCGAAGCTGGCGCTGCGCGACTTCGAGCTGGCCATCAAGCTCGATCCCAGGAACGGCGACGCCTACAACGGCCGGGGCTTCGTGCGTGCCAGCATGGGCCGTTATCGCGAGGCCGTGCAAGACGCGGCGGAAGCCCTCAAACACGGGCCAACGACGCCGCGGCTGCTGTATAACGCCGCTCGCATCTATGCCCAGTGCCCGCCCTCTTATCGTGAGCGCGCGTTGGAATTAATTGAGAAGGCATTGCAATCACTCCCCGCCGAGGAGCGCCGGGCCTTCTGGTCGACGCATGTTCGATCGGACGCGGCCCTGGCGACGCTGCGCCGGCATCCCACGTTTGCACGACTTTACCAAGAGCTGCCGCGGGGGAAATGATTCATGCCTGTCTCAGAGCGACCCGCGAGCCTGCGCCGGCCGATCCGCCGCCAGTGGTCGTTCCGGCGGCTCGAAGGTGATTGGCTGGAACAGCGCACGCTGCTGGCGACCTCGCCCCTGAAGTCAGCGGTGGCGCTTCAGTTCGGCCCGTTCAACGACGCCCAAGTGTCGCACAACTTGTCCATTCCCAATGAATTCGACCTTTACTCGGTGACGCTCGAGAAAGGCGAGACGGTGAGCGCGGCTATCAGTGCCCAGGAGGCCGGCAGCGCACTGACGAGCCTTCTGCGGGTTTTCGATTCGAGCGGCACGCCGCTGGCGCTCGACAACCAGCAGGGGGGCGATCCACGGCTGAATTTCCAGGCATCGACGGCGGGTACGTACTATATCGGCGTCAGCAGCGCTCCCGATAACAACTACGATCCCAACGTTCCTGCTAGTGGCACGCCCGGCACGACCACCGGACTGTATACGCTCAACGTCTCACTCACAACGTCAACGCCCCTCTTGCCTGACCTGACAGGCAGCTCGTTTCGCACGGACGACGATATGGCGGCCGGCGGCGACACTGTTCCCGTCAGCTTCACCGTGGAAAACCGCGGCGGCGCTGATCCTGGCAATTTCCTGGTTCAGGTGGTGGTTTCCACGAGCAGTCTCTTCCCCGGCTCCTCTCAGGTTGTCGCAACCTTCACGCGGTCCCAGCTCGTCACCAGCGCATCAGGCCGCGACTTCGCGTCGCCGAGCGGCATGACCGTGACACTGCCCGCCGGGCCAGCCGCTGGGCCGGCTTATCTCGGCCTGCGTATGGTGGCCGACCCGAGCGTGCCCGAGGCCGGCTCGAACGACAAGAGCGGCGTCCACCGCGGCGTCGACTGGGAGCCGCTGACAATCGACACCCGCGCCAGTGCCGGCGCAACCGATCTGTCGCTGGTCGATGGCGGGCTCGACACCGAGGTTCTCGGCATGCTCGGCTCGGGCCAGACAAACACTTGGTCGTTCACGGTGAGCAGCGCGCTGGGCAACGGTGAAGTCAAAGTCGAGGCCAGCGCCACTGGCGGAACACTCGTGCCGCGACTCACCCTGTCAGGGCCAACGGGCCAGGTCTTGATTCAGTCGGACAGCGGCCAGATCGTGCAATTTCTCGACCCGGGGGTGTACCTGCTGACTGTTTCGCCGGCCGCCGGCGCTGGCAGTTATCGGCTCACCACCGCGTTCACACCCACGACGTTGCCATTTGCCCCGCTGCCGGCGGGGGCCGGCACGGCGTGGGTAGGCGCTGGCGATTTGAATGGCGACGGCATTCCCGACATCGTTGTGGCGAACCGTGTCGATGACACGGTCAGTGTGTTTCTCGGCACCGGCGACGGAACATTCTCGCTCCCGGAAACTTATACGATTGGCCAGCGCGTCTGGCGCGTGACCGTGGCCGACGTCACCGGCAACGGACGGCTCGACATCATCACGGCCAACAAGGGTTCCGATACGATCAGCATCTTGCTGAATAACGGCGACGGCACGTTCGAGCCTCAGATCGTGATTCCCGTGGGAACTCGACCCGGCGGCGCAACGGTCGCCGACGTCAACGGCGACGGCATCCCCGACCTGATTGTCAGCAATTATGCTGATAGCACAATCTGGGTGATGCTGGGTGAAGGCAACGCCGAATTCGCCGCGCCCGAGATTTACGCCACGACTGACGGAACAGGGTTCGCGGGCCCTGGGCCGGCCGCGGCGGCCGATGTGAACGGCGACGGCATTCCTGACCTCATCTATCCTAACTATGTCAGCGGCAACGTGGCGGTGCGCCTCGGCAAGGGGAACGGGACGTTCGGAACGCAGGAGGTTTTTCCGGCCGAAGCAGGTGCCTATTCACTTGCGGTCCTCGATGTCAACGGCGACGGCAAGCCCGACATCGTGGTGGCCAACGCCGTCGACAACAGCGTGAGCGTTCTCCTGGGCATCGGCAGCGGCGCGTTTCAAGCCGAGAAGGTCTACCCGGTCGGGTTCGACCCGTATTCGATGGTGGTGGCCGATTTGAACGGCGACGGCGTGCCCGACGTCGCGACGGCCAACCGGGGCGACAACACGGTGAGCGTGCTTCTGGGTAACGGAGACGGTACTTTCGAGTCTCAGCGCGTCGTTGCGACGGGCAATTCACCGCGCGGCATCGCGGCCATGGATGTCAATGGCGACGGCAATCTCGACATCGTCACGGCCAATCAAGGCGATGATACGGCGACCGTGCTCCTGGGCAACGGCGACGGAACCTTTTCGACGGGTGCACAGCAGTCGGCCCCCGCCCCTAACCTGCGCCCGTTCCAGGTCGTGGTGGCCGACGTCAACGGCGACGGCATCCCCGACATCATCACGGCCAACCGGTCCGATAACAGCGTGAGCGTGCTGCTGGGCAATCGTGACGGGTCGTTTCAGACCAGGGAAACCTATCCCACGGGACGACTGCCGATCTCGGTGGCGGTTGCCGACCTGGCCGGTGACGGCATCGAAGACATCGTGACCGCGAATTACGGCGGCAACACGGTCAGTGTGCTCCTGGGCAACGGTGACGGCACGTTTCAGCCTTTCTACAACCTGCCCGCCGGCAGCGATCCCTACGATATCAAGGTCGCCGACCTGACGGGTGACGGCAAGGAAGACTTGATCGTCACCAACAAGAACGACAACACCGTCGGTGTGCTGCTTGGCAACGGTAACGGCACCTTCGCCCCAATGGCAGCCTATCCCGTGGCGTCCGGACCATACGAGGTTGTGGTCGCCGACCTGACAGGAAAAGGTATCCCCGACCTGGTCGTCAGCCATTTCAGCGCCACCGTGGTCGACGTGCTCATGGGCAACGGCAATGGAACGTTTCAGCCCGCGCGCGAGTTCGCGGTCGGCTCGCGTCCGTATGGCCTGGCGGTGGCCGATCTGAACGGTGACGGCAAGCCCGATATCGTCACTTCAGACTACCGCGATAACGAGGTGAGCATCCTCTTGAACCAGGGGGGCGGCTCCTTCGGGCCGCCACGAACGTATGCGGTGGGCAAGGGTCCGAACGAGGTGCAGCTCGCCGACTTGAATGGCGACGGCAAGCCCGATATCGTCACAGCCAACTACGGCAGTGATACCGTGAGCGTGCTTCTGAGCAACGGCGACGGCACATTTCGCGCCGCACAGAACTTCGCTGCGGGGAGCGGGCCGGCGTCGGTCGCGGTGGCCGACTTGAATGGCGACGGCAAGCCCGACCTGGTCGCTGGCAACCGCAACGCCAGCACGGTCACCATTCTCCATGGGAATGGCAACGGGTCTTTCCAGGCTCCCATCACGCTCGGGATCGGCAAGAATCGCTATTCGGCGGCCGTGGCCGATTTGACCGGCGACGGCAGTCTCGACGTCGTCACGACGAGTGTTCTGAATAACACGGTGTCCGTACAGCTCGGCAATGGCGATGGCACGTTCGGACCGGGTGAGACCGTATCGGTCGGCCTGGCGCCGACGTCGGTGGCGATTGCGGATCTGAACGGCGACGGCCGGCCCGATTTGGTGACGACCAATTCCGAAAGCAACTCGATCAGTGTGCTTCTGGGCAACGGCGACGGCACCTTCAGTGTGCAAAACACATTTCCAACGGGCCGCAGCCCGCGCGCCGTCGCGGTGGCCGACTTGAACGGCGACGGTATCCCTGACCTTGTCGTCGCCAACTATAACGATGACACCGTCAGTGTGCTTCTGGGCAGGGGTGACGGCACTTTCCTTCCGCAAGGTGTTTTCCCGGTTGGAGCCAAGCCGTATTCGCTCACGGTGGCCGACCTGAGCGGCGACGGCCGGCCCGACATCATCGTCGCCGATTCGGCCAGCGATGCCGTGAGCGTGCTCTTGAACCTGGGCGGATCGAAGACCTACGAAAATTTCGCGCCTCAAGTGCTCTACTCCACAGGGGAGCAGCCGTTCGCCGTGGCCGTGAGCGACCTGGCCGGTAACGGCGTGGCCGATATCGTCACCGCCAATGCGGCGAGTAACACCGTCAGCGTCCTCACGGGCATCGGGAATGGCCGTTTCCTGCCCCAGCAGGTTTATACTGTTAGCTCCAGACCCTATTCCGTAGCCACGGCCGACCTCAATGGCGACGGCAAGCCCGACATCATCACCACGGGCTATGCCGCCAACAACGTGTCCGTTTTGCTCAATAATGGCAACGGAGCCTTCAGAAATCCGGAAACATTCAACACCGATTTAGCACCCGTCGAGACGATCGTGGCCGACGTCAATGGCGACGGCCGGCCCGACGTGGTGACCGTCGGCAATCACGACAGTGCCGCCGGCGTGCTCCTGGGCAAAGGTGATGGCTCGTTCGAGCCGGTCGCCGCCGGCAGCGGCGTCGGTATCTCCGATACCCCGTTTCTCGCCGATTTCAACGGCGACGGAATCCTCGATACCGATCGTGCTCGATCGCTCCGGCAACATACTTTATCGCCAGGGGCTCGCCGGCGCGGCCGCCACGTTCGCGCCTCCTGTCGTGCTCAACCCCGGCCGGCCGGCGCGATCGATCACGATCCTCGATGTCGGATCGCGGCTCGCCATCGCGGCCGCCGACGCGCACAACGACCTGGCGTTGTCGACCAATCAGTTTATTTTTACAGTCTCGATCTATACGATCACTACCGCCGGCCAGATCACGCGCACGACGGCGTTTTCGACCACGGCGCTGCCCACGAGCCTCAGCGCCGCCGACTTGACCGGCAACGGGCTTGACGACCTGATCGCGGCCAACGCTCTGGACAACAGTGTCTCGATCGCCTTTCAAACCGCGGCCGGCGGCTTCCTGGCGCCACTGACGATCACCACCGGGATCGCCCCTTCGGACGTCGCCGTCGGCGACGTCAACGGCGACGGGCTTGCCCGACATCATCGTGAGCGACCAGGCCGTCGGGCGACGTGACCGTACTGCTCAACGATCCGGCGCACTCGTTCCGCCAGTCGCTGCGATTTCGCGCCGGCACCGGCCTTTATGGCCTGGGAACGAGCGCCGGCAACCCCCTGGTCAGCTCGTTTGCCCAGACAGTCAGCCTGGTCGCGGGAGATTTCACCGGCACCGGCCTCGCCGACGTCGTGGTCGTCAATCAAGATGCACATAGCATCACGACACTAGCGGCCGACGGCGATGGCGGCTTCGCCAGTCCCTCGCTGGCCCTGACGACGTCGACGAGCGACGGTCTGAGCATCAACGACCGGCCTGACGCTATCGTCGCCGGCGACTTCAATCGCGACGGCAACCTCGACCTGGCCGTCTTGATGGAAGACACCGGCCAGGTCTGGATCTACACCGGCAACGGCCGAGGAACATTTCAGCACACGTTCAGCATCCCCGTCGGTGATGAGGCCGCGGGGCTGACCGTGGTCACCGGGAGTGGGCCGGGCCTGCTCGACCTCTTGATCGGCAACGGCTTTGGCGATGTGCTGATCATGGATGGCAAAGGGGACGGAACCTTTCAGATCCAGGGGTCGCGTGTTTCCCTCTCGGTCGTGCCCGACCTGCTAGGCCCTGGCCAGGCCGGCGTGCTCGTCGGGGATCAAGCGAACAATCGCGTGACGGTGCAGGCGCCGTCGGCGAGCGGTAATCAATACGCGCCGGTGCAAACGCTGGGTGCGAGTTCATCGACTTCGGCACAGCTCGCGCCGGGCGACGTTCAGTGGGCGGTCATCGACAAGGCGTCGAGCTTGCCCGACGCGATCGTCGTGAGCACAGGGAGCAACACCGTCGAGGTTTATCGAACGGCGTCGATCAGTGATGGCGTCGTCGAACTTCGCACCCGCGGCGGAGACCTACTTCGTCGGCACGGCACCCGTGAACGTCACCGTGGCCGATATTAATGGTGATCATATTCCAGACATGCTGATCGCCAATCAGGGAAGTAATGACATCTCGGTGTTATTTGGCTCTTACGATGCAAACAGCGACTGGACGGGAATTCCCGGTCCGCGGTTGAAATCCGGCGGGAACGGCCCCATCGCGGTCTTTGTACGCGACCTGACCGCTAACGGCATTCCAGACCTCGCCGTGGTCAACGGCGGCAGCGGCACCGTCACGCTGCTGCCGGGAGTGGGGGGCGGCTTCTTCGACGACCAGCGGCCGACGGTGCTTTTCAACCTGGGAAGTGCGGTCGTTCAGCCTCCCACGTTCGCCGGCGCGAGTAGCCTTGGCTACGTGGTGACAGCGAGCGGAAACCTCGTCCGGTTTGACCTCGACTGATCCCGGCGGCGGTGCCACGCTGGCATACTCCGGTCAGCAAGTGGTCGCCGCGCAGGCCCTGGCGAGCGGGCAGGTCGTCGTGGCCCTTGCCAATGGAGTCGTCGACATTCTGGCACCGCAGGGCAACGGCCTGTTCGTGCAGTCTCAACTCCTCAACGTTGGAGGCACGCCGTTACTGCCCAGCTCGATCGAAGTGGTTGCCAAGGCCAATGGCCTCTTCGAGGTGCTCGTCAGCAGCCAGGGCTCCGACAATCTTTCGGTGTTCTCGCTGGCAAGCGCCTCCGCTTCGGGAGGGGGCATCGTCCCGTCGCCGGGGGGCACGCCCGCGCCGACGTTTGCATTCAACAACGTTCAACTTCCGGGCAGCGCGACAACCAGCCAGCCGACCGTCTTGACCGCCAGCGCGGTCGCGACCAGTGCGAATGCCAGTGCCGCGGCCAGCGCGACCGCTTCGGCGTCGACGAGCTCGGGTGCTCTGTCCGCAACGGCGACTTCGGCCGTCGGCCTGTCACTGGGCGGGTTCACATCGCTTTCCAGCGGGTCGTCAAAGGGAACCGGCGATGCGCTGCTCGTGTCGGTCGAGGGCAACACGTATTTGAGTGTGCCCATTCTCGACTTCGGGGCCGAAAATGACGAAGTCGGCGAGTCAGCACAACGCGATCCCGGCCTGTCGGCCCAGCATGCTTTCGGAGATACGTCCCCCTTGACGAGGTTTGTGAGCGGCCTTGATGAGGCGCTGACGAGACTATCAAGGGGCGGAAGTCGGCGGGTTGTCGCGAAGTCTCGGGGCAGCCGGCGACCCCTGGAACGAAGATCTCTTTTACCGGCGCCTGCCAACCACGCCACGCGATCCCAGCCCGGAAAATGCCGAGCCCGGGGTGTCTGGAGGCGGTCCGCGCGCGGCACGGCCCCGGCCGCGTCGCGATGATGTTGGCACGGCCGATCCGCTCCTGGGCGATCAGGCGTTTGACGAAACCAGCGGTCTGCGGTCGCTGTCCGCACATTCGATGATCGCCGGACTGAAGTCGATCGCCGGCGTGCTCATCTCCGTGCTCCTGGCGCCGGCGTTTTCGCGAATCGCGCCCCGTGCGGGCCTTCGCCGCGTCGCAAGGACGCCGGCATCCATGACGCGCGCCGATTGATCGATCGCGGACCGTTCGTTTCATTTCCTGCCCCTTGCGAGCCTGTTTGATGAACGAGACATCGAGCGCCGGAGTGGAAGGCAAGGCGGGGCCCTGGGTCGAGGTAACCGGTTCGCCGTATTTTTCGGCCTGGCTGGCCGAGCAGCGTGTCAGCCTGGCTTTTACCACCTATCAGACGGGCAAGCTGTTTCTTCTGGGGCGTCACCCGGAAGGCCGCCTGACCGTTTTCGAGCGAACATTCAACCGCGCCATGGGTCTCTGGGCCGATGGCCAGACGCTCTGGCTGAGCACCCTCTATCAGCTCTGGCGGTTCGAAAACCTGCTCCAGCCAACCGAGCTCTATCAAGGGCACGACCGGCTCTACGTGCCGAAGCTGGCTTACACGACGGGCGACCTCGATATTCACGACGTCGCGATCGACGCCGCGGGACGTCCGGTGTTTGTCGCGACGAGTTTTGGCTGTATCGCCACGGTGGCAGAGCGCGCGAGCTTCACGCCGCTCTGGCGGCCGCCGTTCCTGAGCAAGCTGGCCGCCGAGGATCGCTGTCATTTGAACGGCATGGCCCTTGCAGACGGCCGTCCGCGCTATCTCACGGCCGTGGGCACAAGCGACGTGGTCGACGGCTGGCGCGACCAGCGCGTCGATGGCGGAGTCGTACTCGAGGTTCCCACTGGCGATGTGATCGCGGCCGGGTTGTCGATGCCGCATTCACCGCGCCTCTACCGAGGCCGGCTCTGGCTGCACAATTCCGGCA
Organism: uncultured Planctomycetota bacterium; assembly: GCA_963818265.1. Classification (GTDB taxonomy): domain Bacteria; phylum Planctomycetota; class Planctomycetia; order Isosphaerales; family Isosphaeraceae; genus CAWFRS01. The sequence goes on from CAWFRS010000010.1 coordinate 265,590, forward strand.
CGGGCCATTTTGGATCAGTCGATCCGGCTGTCGGCCGGTTCGAGCCGCTCGCTTTTTGCCCGGGCTACCTGCGCGGCCTGGCCTTCGTCGGCGACCACGCCGTGGTGGGGCTCTCGCGGCCGCGTGACGACAAGACCTTTGGCGGCCTGGCGCTCGAGCAAGAGCTCGCGAAACGCTCGGCCGAGGCCCGGTGCGGACTGCTGGTCATCGATCTGCGCTCCGGCGACGTCGCTCACTGGCTGCGTGTCGAGGGCCTGGTGCGCGAGCTCTATGACGTCGCTGTACTGCCGAACGTGGCGCGGCCGATGGCGCTCGGATTCAAGACCGATGAGATCCAGCGGATGATCGCGGTGGGTGAAGCAGGATCACTTTAACGGCAAGGGACGGCAGCCTGCGCGATTGTGTTGCGGAGTCGACCGAAACCTGTTTCGCGTGGTCGTTGCTGACCCTGGAACCATAGTGGACCGAATTCCCGCATCATTTTCTGCGTCAGTGGCCGACCGGAGGTTCGGGCGACAACGACCCATGTCTCGCCGTCGAACAGTTGAGTGGCATGGCGAGCCTGTTGGCGGGATCAGGCGGTGATATCGAAGCGGGCAGATCGGTAAGACGCGGCACGATTGCTCGCCGTAGCCTCTCGGCGAGAGAATACGCGGATGGACGAGGGGTGGTTTCGTAGAGCATCACATGGAAATCGACACCCCTGACGGCGATTCGCTCGCCGCTGGGGTCAAACGCGACGTTGTCCTGCGTCGCGTCGAGCTTGATGCTCAGGGTCTCGCGGCCCGTCGCCATATCATAGAGCTTGAGCCAGCGGTCAGTGCCGGCCGAGGCCAGGCGATGGCCGTCAGGACTGAAGGCGAGGCTTGTCACAATCCCCTCGTGACTTCGGATTGACTGACGCCGGAGGCCGGTCTCGGCGTCCCAAACGATCAACACGCCGTCGCCGCCGGCTGTCGCGATCAATCGGCCATCGGGGCTGAATCGAACGGCTCGCTGCCAGGTGGCCGGTGATTCCAGGATTCGCGGCGTGTGCCGGCTGTCAAGAGTCCAGATCCGGACGGTGCCATCCTGGCCGGTCGACGCGAGCCGCTTCGAATCGGGGCTATAAGCCAGATCCCGAACCGGCCCCTTGTGACCGTGCAAGACATCGAGAGGTTGACCGCGGTCGTCCCAGATCCGGATCGTTCCATCGCTGCAACCCAGGGCCAGGCGGCGGCCAGTGTAGTCAAAAGCGATCGAGTAGACCGCGCCGCTGGGCACGCTCATGGCGTAGAGGAGATCGCCGGAGTGGGCGTCCCAGAGCCGAGCCGTGTTCTCCCACCCACACGAGGCGATCCGTCGGCCATCAGGGCTGTAAGCGATGCTCCAGACGTCGCCCTTGTGCCCACGCAAAATGAGGGCGTCCTTACTGCCGGCGACGTCCCAGACGCGTATCGTTTTGTCCCTGCTCGCCGACGCGAGCTGCCCACCGTCCGGGCCGAAGGCCAATCGCGTCACTGGATAATCATGCGTACCGATGATACGGTACTCTTGCCGGCCATTTTCGATCGGCCACACCCTGAGAGTTCCATGCTTGCCCGATGAAGCCAGGAAGCGTCCACTTGGATGGAACGCCACGCCCCGGATGATGCCCTGCTGGCCCCTGAGCTGCAATACCGAAACTCCAAGCTCGGGGTCCCAGAGCCTGACGGTTCCGTCGTCGCCGACCGAGGCCAATTGATGACCGTCGGGACTGAAGGTCAAGCTGTAGACCCACGCACCATGACCTTTGAGCACGGCCCGGGTCGTACCGGTCTGGGCGTCCCACAGACGGATCGACTCGTCCTCGCTACTGGTTGCCAGGATGCGGCCGTCAGGGCTGAAGGCCACGCCGCTCACCTGGGAAACGTGGCCGGCGAAAGTTTGGAGTAACCGGCCGCTCGCGATATCCCAGACCTTCGCCTTGCGGTCCTGTCCGCACGACGCCAGCCTGCGACCGTCGGAGCTATAGACGATGCAAAGGATCTGCGCGTCGTGCGCCGGGATCGTGCGCAACAGGCGACAGTCGGCCGTGTCCCACAAGTAAATCAGCCTGTCCACGCCCGCGGTGGCGATCTGGCGGCCGTCCGGACTGAACGCGACGGACCTCACTGTGTCCGCCCGGGCAGGCAAAGACTGAATCTGTGCCCGCTGGCGACGTCCCACAGCCGAACCGAAAAGTCGCTTCCGGCAGAGGCCAGTGTGCGGCTGTCGGGGCTGAAGGCGACCTGGTGCACTTCCCTCGAATGACCCGAAAGCACCACAGCCCCCGCGCCTGGCGACGCCAGGTCCCACTTGCGAACCTTTCCGTCCCAGCCGCCAGCGGCCAGCCAGCGGCCGTCGGGGCTGAAGGCCACGCTAAAGAGTTCGGTCTCGGTGTCGTCGAGGGTCAGAGCCTCGCTCCGGCAGAGCTGCCGCAGGTAATACCACTCCCAGCCGCGCAGCTCGCGCTCGTCGTCACGCTCGGGCACGCAGGGGGGGCTCGCGAGGATCTCCTCGGCGCGCGAGATTTGCGCGTCCTCCCAGGCTTTGTGGGCCAGGTGAATCTGCGCGGCATAGAGCGTGCGACGGTTTTCCAGATAGGTGGCGCGCGTGCGATCGCGCTCCCGGTTGAGACGTATCGCCGCCGTTGACGACAAGGCCGTGATCAACACCAGTAGAAGGGCCACTGTTGAGAGAAGCACGGCCAGTCCTGGGTTCCGCCGGCACCAGCGCACGAGATGCTCGGAGGGCGAGGTTCGCCGCGCGTGAATGGGCCGATCCTCGAGGAATCGCTGCAGATCATCGCTGAGAGCCGCGGCCGTGGCATAGCGCTGAGCGGGGTCGCGCGCGATCGCCTTCTCGATGATTGTTTCCAGGTCGCACGGCACTGTCGACGCGACCGACCTCAGCCGCGAAGGCCGGCCGTTGAGTACGCTATGAAATAAGATGTGACGATCAGTCGCATCGAACGCCGGTCGCAGCGCGACCAGCTCATAGAGCGTCATTCCCAGGCCGTAGACATCCGAACGCCGATCACATTGGCCGTGGAACCGCTCGGGGGCCATGTAAAGGAGTGTAGCGACGATTTCGCCGGTCATCGTCAATTCATCACTTCCCTGGTCCTTGGCCAGGCCGAAGTCGGCCACCCAGACCTGGCCCTGCACATCGAGCAGAAGGTTCGAGGGCTTGATGTCGCGGTGAAGAATCCCCTGCTGGTGGGCATATTCCAGAGCATCGGCGACCTGGATGCCGATCTGGGTCACACTGCGAAAGTACCGGGCGTCCGGCTGTGTCGTCAGCTCCGAAGTGTCAGCCAGTCGAGGCGACTGGATTCGCTGACCCGAAGCGGCCGGCGCAGTGACGCGATCCGGGTTCAGTCCGCCTGGTTCCGCCAGCTCGAAATCGTCGCCGCCGCATGGTTGGAACGTGCCGTTCAAGATTCCAAAGGCCAGGGACGTCGACCGGCCGCGGAGAGCTGCTTGGCGAGGCGCGGTTGATCCCGTGGCCTCGCTGCGCAATCGCTGGATTTCGCGGAGGATCGTATCAAGCCCCTGGCCATCGATAAACTGCATGATGTAATAATGAAGACCATCGTGCTCGCCAACGCCGAACACGGGAACGATATGTGTATGGTGCAGCCGTGCCGCCGCGCGGGCCTCGCGCCGAAACCGCTCGAGCCGCGTCGCGTCGCCAAGCTGGTGAGAGGGCAGGGTCTTGAGCGCAACATGCCGGCCCAGCGATTCTTGAATCGCCTCGTAGACAACTCCCATGCCTCCGGAGCCGATCTGGCGCAGAATAACGTAGTCGCCCAGGCGATCTGGTATGACTGCTTTCTTACCATTTCGCCCTTCCCGCGAATCATGGCTTTCATCAGTCTCGGGCACCATCTGTTCCAGTAGAAGCAAGGCCGGGAACAACGCGCGAATTCGTTCGGCCAGCTCGGGATACCTGTCGGTGTATTCCGTAATGGCGGGCCTTTCACCCTGGCGATACCGCTCGAGGAATCCATCAACGAGGTCGTCCACGGGATCGAATCCGGCCGAAACGTCATTCATGGCCTGATGTTCTCCAGCCCACACGGGCCCTGACCGAGAATCTGTTTGAGCCGTTCCAGGGCCCGAATGTAGCGCTTGCCCGCGGCTTCTTCCGAGATACCAATCACCTTGCCAATCTCGGCGCGGCTGAGCTGTTCAAAATGACGTAAGGCGAGGATCTCTCGTTCAGCCGGGGCCATGCTGTCGAGTGCTCTCTGGACGTGAGCTTTCAGCTCGGCTCGCATGGCGGCGTCACTCGGGCGAGTGTCGTGGCCAACGAGATAGCCAGCAAGCGTCGCCGTCGACGCGCCGGGAACCATCCCGTGATCGAGTGGAACCTCGTGATTGACGTTGCGCATCTTGACGCCGAGATGATGTCGATGCAACGTCACCAGCTTCTGTGCCGTCAAGAACCGCAGCCACAAGAAAAAGGGTACCGACGGCTCGTTCAGATATTCCGACAGCCGAGCTGACGCTTCCATGTAGGCTTCCTGGATCACATCGGACGGGTCAATTCTTCCTTGCAGCCGATGATCGAGCCGCAGCGCGACCATGCGTCTGAGCCGATCGCGATGTCGCGCCAGGAGTGTGCCCAGTACCTGGCTGCCTTCGCACGTACCTCGCTCTCGCAGCCATCGGATTTCATCCGTCGCGTCGGTCATGTGGAGTGCCTGGTCGTCGACGTTTCATTGTAAATGCCCGGGCCGCTCGAACGGCCGTCGGATTTCCGATTTGGCGATTGTTCACGATCAGCACTTTTTGAAGTGAATGAACTGAGTTCAGAATCGCCCAAGTGCAACAGGCTGTCAAGCTTCCGACCCAGGCGCTCGATGGACCAGGCGGCTCTTGCATGCCGAGTTTTGTCGCGCCCGGCACTGATGTAACCACCTGTTTCGCAAGCGTTTTCGCGTGTGGTTTGCCATTCAAAAGAGAAGAAATGGTTGGCTTTGAGATTATTTTGTCCCGCCCGGAGCCCGTGCGCGCGGTTTCGAATAGAGAGGAAGCGCGTAGAGCGTCCACGCGCTGGTGGCGTCGCCGCGAAGCTTCGGACCTGCCGCTTTGGTGTTTGCACGAAAAACGCCCGCGCCGGCTTACTGAGACAAGACCCCAAAGCCCAGAACCGCAGCGACATCCATTTGTCCCGTCACCATCGAGGCTTCGCCGATGCCGAAATCTCACGAGCCGCATGCCAAACGCGACACCGCGCGAATCAAAACCGGCGAGCAGCGAATCCGGAGCTTGAAATCACGCAAGAAGAAATACCAGTCATTCCAGCCAGATTTCCACGACCTCGAGCGTCGACTGATGCCCGCGACGTTCCTGGTCAACACAACGGCCGATTCCGACGTCGGATCACTCCGGCAGGCAATCATCGACTCGAATGCCACGCCCGGTTTGAACACGATCGACTTCAACATTGGGAGCGTCGGCAGCGAGCAGACGATAGTCGCGTCTTCGGGAATGCCCAACATCACGAATCCTGTGCTGGTGGACGGCTGGAGCCAGGGCGGGCCTGGCTACGCTGGCGTGCCGCTCGTGCAGATCGACGGAACGAATGCGGGCACCGGTGCGCGCGGCCTGTCTTTCGGGGTCGGCTCCGACGGCAGCACGGTTCAGGCGATGGTCGTGAGCGGCTTCTCAGGCGGCTTCTCAGGAGCGGCGATCGCCCTGGAAAGCAACGATAACCTCGTCCAGGGATGCTACATCGGCACGAACGATACCGGCATGACCGCTCTTGCGAATGAGACGGGCGTGTTGATCGATGCGAGCGCCTCGTTCAACACGATCGGCGGACCTACCGCGGCCGCGATTAACGTCATTTCGGGTAACAGGTATGGCGTGGACATTTCAAGCGCCGACGCAACGGCCAACCTCATCGAGGGCAACCGGATCGGCTCCAACGCAGCGGGCACCGCCGCGCTGGGTAATAACTATGGAGTGAGAATCGAACCCTCGCCAGACAACACGATCGGCGGCACGGCCGCGGGTGCGGGCAATCTCATCTCGGGTAATAATTATGGCGGCATTCTTGTCTCCGGCTCGACCGCGACAGGCAATTTGATCGAGGGCAATCAATTCGGTGTCAACGCCGCGGGTACCACCCTGCTGAATAGCGCCGAATTCGGAGCCGGTGTGCAAGTCTCTTCGTTCGGTAATACGATCGGCGGCACGGCGCCAGGCGCAGCCAACCTCATCGCAGACGGACTCGAACTGGGCAACGCGGAAGGCGTGGAGAACCCGCAAGGCGAGGGTAACCTCGTCGAAGGGAACTTCATCGGCACCGACGCCACAGGCAATGTCGCGATCCCGGGCAGCGGCGGCATTGTTATCGACGGCACGAGCAACACAATCGGCGGGACGATTTCCGGTGCCGGAAATATCATCGCGGGGTACACATATTACGGTATCACGATCGAGCAGCTCGAATCCACGGACAACCTGATCGAGGGGAATCGGATTGGTACGAACGCGGATGGCACCGTGGCATTGGGGGGCAATTGCGGGGTGGCCATTGTCAGCGGTGCAACCGACAACACGATCGGCGGTACGGCCCCCGGCGCTGGCAACCTGATCTCCGGCAACACCGTGGCCAGGGGTTATTATCCGAACCCGGCGGGGGTGGAAATCGTCGGAGACACGACGTCCGGCAACCTGGTTGAGGGCAATTTGATCGGAACCAGTTTCGACGGGACCGCTGCCGTGCCGAACGGAGCATGGAGTTCCAGTGGGAGCTTCGGTGGAGTCGTCATCAGCGGCGGGGCGAACAACAACACGATCGGCGGCACCGCCGCCGGTACGCGGAACGTGATCTCCGGCAACGTCGGCGCGGGCGTGTCCATCGACATCGACCAGGGAGACGGCACGGCCGACAATGTCGTCGAGGGAAATGTGATCGGCACCAACGCCGCCGGCACTGCTGCGCTGCCCAACTCCGTCGGGGTCGAGCTCCGAGTCGCCGGGCAATCTAATCGGCGGCACAGTTGCTGGCGCGTTGAACCTGGTCTCGGGAAATACGTCAGATGGTGTCTTCATCTCCGGTGTCAATGCCACGGGGAACTTGATTGAGGGCGACCAAATCGGAACTAACGCCGCGGGTACCGCCTCTCTGGGCAATAAATATGGGGTGACCATCGACTATGCCCCCGATAATACGATCGGCGGCACTGCGGTCGGCGCGGGCAACCTCATTTCGGGCAACGATTTTCTTGGTATTTCCATTTTTGGCGACACCGCGACCGGTAACCTCATCGCGGGCAATCAGATTGGCGTCAACGCCGCCAGCACAGGCCCGCTTTCGAACGATGTCGGCGTCGATATCAATGCGCCCAATAACACAGTCGGCGGCACGATCGCTGCAGCGGCAAATCTCATATCAGGCAACAGCGACTACGGTGTCTTACTACAGAACGCAGGGGAGGATCCTCAAGGACAAGGAAACTTCGTAGAGGGGAACCTGATCGGTACGAATGCCGACGGCACCAGCGCGATCGGGAATGGCTTTGGAGTGTATGTGCTTTCCGGTGGTCACAACATGGTCGGCGGTACATCGCCTTCCGCGGGCAACGTCATTTCCGGCAATATGTATCGCGGCATTTACATCGTCGGCCCCGACGCAACTGGCAACATGGTTGAAGGCAACCGGATCGGCACCAACGCGGCAGGAACCGCCGCACTGGGCAGCAATAGCGGCGTATTCATTGAAGGAGGAGCGTCGGGCAACACGATCGGCGGTACGGCCCCCGGCGCTGGCAACCTGATCTCCGGCAACACCGTGGCCAGAGGTAGCTACCCGAACCCGGCGGGGGTGGAAATCATCGGAGACACGACGTCCGGCAACCTGGTTGAGGGCAATTTGATCGGAACCAATTTCGACGGGACCGCTGCCCTGCCGAACGGAGAATCAAGCTCCGGAGGGGTCGTCATCAGCGGCGGGGCGACGAACAACACGATCGGCGGTACCGCAACGGGTGCGCGGAATGTCATCTCCGGCAACACCGGCGCGGGCGTGTCCATCGACATCGACCAGGGAGACGGAACAGCCGACAATGTCGTCGAGGGAAATGTGATCGGCACCAACGCCGCCGGCACCGCTCCACTGCCCAACTCCATCGGAGTCGAACTCGAGTCGCCCGGCAATCTGGTCGGCGGCACGACGGCCGGTGCGTCGAACTTGCTCTCGGGAAACACGTCTTACGGCGTCTTCATCTCCGGTGTCAACGCCACGGGAAACCTGATTGAGGGCAATTTGATCGGCACTGATGTGGCAGGCACTAGCAGACTTTCGAACGGTGTCGGAGTCGGGGTCGTTGAAGCGCCCGGAAACGCGATCGGAGGCACCGCACCCGAAGCCGGCAACGTGATTTCGGGCAATACCGGCGACGGTCTCTTCATCTACGGTGTCCTGGCGACAGGCAAGTTGGCGGCGGGCAACCTGATTGGCACCGACGTCACGGGCAACATCGGGCTGGCCAACAGTATTGGAGTGTTGATCGATTCCGCCCCGGGTAACACTGTCGGTGGCACGATCGCCGGTGCCGCTAACGTGATATCGGGAAACACGGTCGACGGCTTGTACCTCATCAACTCTCCGGCGACTGACAACCTGGTCGAGGGCAACCTGATCGGGACCAACGCCGCAGGAACCGCGAAGGTCGGAAACAATGTCGGCGTCCTGGTCGGGTCGGCGGGAAACACGATTGGTGGAAGCGCGGCCGGTGCTGGCAACCTGATTTCGGGCAATCTCTTCGACGGCGTCGAAGTCTACGTGGCCGGTAACCTCTTCGCTGGAAACCGGATGGGAACCGATGCCGCTGGCGTGTTGCCGCTCGGCAACAACGGCGCGGGCATTTCGATCTCATCGGGCGACAACACGATTGGTGGCACGGTCCCTGGCGCCGGCAACCTCATTTCGGGCAATGCAGTCTGCGGCATCTACATCGCACTCGCAACCGCGATGGGCAACCTGATCGAAGGCAACCTGATCGGTATCGACGTCACAGGCACCAACGTGCTCGAAAACATTGGCCACGGGATCATCGTCGTATCAAACGCTTCGGCCAACACCATCGGCGGCACGGTCGCGGGGGCCCGTAACCTGATCAGTGGAAATGCGGGGAGCGGAATTGACATCGATGGCGCGCCTGGGAACACTGTCGTTGGCAACGACATCGGCACCTCGCCCAACGGCCTCGGCGACCTGGGCAACCTTGGCCATGGCGTCCAGATCATTAACGCGACAGGTAACACGATTGGTGGGACCACGGCGGCTGCGCGGAATGTGATATCGGGCAATGACGACGGCGGAGTTCTCATTTACGGCGGCGGAGCCCAGCGGCAATCTGGTCGCTGGCAACGATATCGGCCTCGGTTCCGACGGCGACACCGTGGTGGCCAACGGCGGATTGGCCGGGAGCGACTACGGCGATGGCGTCGACGTCGACGCGGGCGCGAACAATAACACGATCGGCGGTCTGAGCGCGATCGGCACGGTCGACGGCGGACCGCGCAACGTGATATCGGGCAACCTCGGCGCGGACGTCTATATCAGCGACTCGCCCGACAACGTGGTACTCGGGAATTACCTCGGCTCGAACGCGGCCGGCGACGCGGTACGAAGCATCTATAACGGCGTTTACCTCGTGGCGTCCGATGGTACGACGATCGGCGGAACGGTTCAAAACTCCGGCAACCTGATATCGGGCAACGTCAGCGCACTCGTGGGAACGGGCTTCCCTGCGGTCTATCTCGTCGGCAGCTCAAACGCGCTGATCGCCGGGAACATCATCGGCCTTGCTGCCGACGGCGTCACGGCCCTTACAAACGATTACGGGATCTCTGTTTCCGGGGGATCGGCCAACACGATTGGCGGTACCACCAGCGCCGCGCACAACGTCGTCTCCGGGAGTCGCTTTTCCGGGATCTCATTGTATAACAACGCCAGCGCGAATCTGGTGATCGGCAATTTCGTCGGCACCGATGCCAGCGGCATGCTCGACCGGGGCAATTCGTTCAACGGAATCATCCTCAAGAATGGGGCGAGCAACAACACGATCGGTGGCACGGACCCCGGCGCGGGCAATCTCATTTCGGGAAACGACGGAGACGGAGCCCAATTAAACGGAGCAACGACGACGGACAACCTGGTGCAAGGCAACTTGATCGGTACTGATATCTCAGGGATTTCACCGATCGGCAATAGCGGCGCCGGGGTCAATATTATCAGCGCACCCGCCAACACGATCGGCGGGCCGGTAGCGGGGGCGCGCAACGTCATTTCGGGGAATGTGTCAGGCGTCGTCATCACCGGCGCGGTGTCCGGCACGGTCGTCGCGGGCAACCTGATCGGAACCGATGCAAGCGGCACGACCGCGGTGGGTAATCTCGGCGCCGGCGTTTCGATCGCCAATTCAGCGGCTGTCACGATTGGCGGGACAACAACCCTGGCCCGCAACGTCATCTCGGCAAACAATGCGGATGGCATCGACGTCAACAGCGGCTCGTCGAGCACCCTGATTGAGGGCAATTACGTGGGCGTCGACCAGACCGGGACCCAACGGCTGGGCAACATGAAGATCGGAATCTCAGTCACTGGCGCACCCGGCACCACGATCGGCGGAACGGCGCAAGGTGCCGGCAACGTGATCTCGGCCAATGCGCAATCAGGCGTGTCCATCAACGGACCGACCGCGACTGCTACGGCCCTCGAAGGCAACATGATCGGCACCGACAAGACGGGCACCAAGGGGCTCGGCAATGCTACGTTTGGCGTCATTGTCGGCAATGCGTCCGGCGTCACGATCGGCGGCACCGGGGCCGTGCTCGCAATATCATCTCGGCGAACGCAGGGTCGGGAGTCGGACTGGCCGCGGGTACCACAGCGCCTTGGTTGCAGGCAACCTGATCGGCACCGATATCACTGGCTCGACTCCGCTGGGAAATGGGTCGGGAGTGTTAATCACCGGCGGCTCGGCGAATAACACGATTGGCGGAGCCGTCGCGGCAGCCGGCAACACCATTGCCTTTAGCGCGGGGATTGGTGTCAACGTCGACGCCACGGCCGGCAATGGAAACGACATCCGCCTCAACGCGATTTATTCAGATACAGGGCTCGGCATCGACCTGGGCGGCGACGGTGTAACCTTGAATAACTCGGTGCCACACACCGGCCCCAACAATCACCAGAACTTTCCTGTCATCACCTCGATCGCAAACGTACCGGGGACGACCACCGTCATCGGCACATTGAACAGCAGCCCCAGCGCGGCATTCACGCTCGACTTTTACACACTTTCAGCCATGAATTCCTCTGGTTACGGCGAGGGCCGTTATCTTCTCGGCTCGGGATCGGTGATGACCAATGCCGCGGGCATCGCCAGCTTCTCCATCGGGTTTCCGATGCCGGCGCAGGGGGCCCAGTACGTGGCGGCGACAGCCACCGACGCCGGCGGCAACACCTCGGAGTTTTCGCTGGCGGTCGGCATCAACCATCCGCCCGTAGCGGTCCTTGGCTTCACGACTCGCACGGTCAACGAGGGTCAGGCGATCTTCTTCGACGGCACCGGGTCGCACGACCCCGACCAGAATACGCTCACCGACTCGTGGACGTTTGGCGATGGCGGCACGGCCACGGGCTCAACTCCAATCTATTCTTATCACCAGCCAGGGACATTCACCGTGACGCTCACCGTCAACGACGGTTTTGGCGGCACGAGCGTGGCGATGGCGACGATGATCGTCAACAACGTGGCTCCGTCGTTTGTTCCTGGTTCGTACGAACCGCCGCTGGCGCTCGGGGCACCGTCGGCCGGCGACGGCTATGGCGAGGCCGTGGCCTCGGTCGACGAGACCGTCGCGGTCGGTGCGCGGCTCGGACTCGATGCCGGCAATATCCCGGCGGGATTGGTCTACCTCTACGATGCCAACCCCGACGACGTGGGCGGCCTGGTCAGCGTGCACACTTACGGCGACCTGCTGCGGGTCTTTGCCGATCCGAACCCGACAAGCGGCGATCTTTTCGGGGCGTCGGTGGCGGCGCTCGGTAATAACCTCCTGGTCGGTGCGCCTGGCACGCGCACTGACCGGGCCCGGCGATGGTGCCGCCTATCTCTTCGACGCCAACCCCGACAGCCCTTCGTTTGGTAGCTTGCTGGCCACATTCACGATCCCGGATGCCGATGCAGCCCACGAAGCGGAGTTCGGCGCGTCGGTCTCCTCGGCCGGCACGAACGCGGTGATCGGCGCTCCAGGAAAAGGGGCCGGAACAGGCGAAGTCTTTGTTTTCGGGGGCGACCCCGATCAGGTGACGTTTGGCAGTTTGCTATTCGACATCACTAACCCGACTCTTCAGGCCGGTGCGTTTTTCGGTGCGGCGGTGGCTGGCCGGGGCATCGACGTGCTCATCGGCGTCCCTCCGACAATACGGCCGGTCCAGCAGCCGGTGCCGTCTATCTTTTCAGCGGTATGACGGGCCATCAACAGCAAGTATTCCTCAACCCGCATCCGGCCTCGCCGACAGGATTCGGAATGGCGGTGGCGGCCGTCGGCCAGAATGCCTTGATCGGTGCACCCGCCGACAGCTCGGCCGGCGCGGGAGCGGGCGCTGCATTTCTATTTAACGCAACCTCGGGCAGTCTGATCGCGGCGCTCGTCCAGCCTGATGGCGCCGGTGGCGGGTTCGGCACTTCGGTCGCCGGAACAGGGACAACGGCTCTTATCGGTGCGCCCGGTGCGAACGTCGGCCAGTCAGACGCCGGCGCCGCTTATCTCTTCGACGCTGATCCGACAAGTCCGACTTTCGGCGCGGCGATCGCCGCGGTCGGCTCGCCGACGCCGGTGGCCGCTGGCTTTTTCGGTCAGTCCGTTAGTTTCTCTGATCAGGCCATCGCCGTCGGTGCCGCGGCTCGTCCTGGCTCGGGTATCCCGGGTTCGGAAGCGGCCTACATCTATCAGCCGGGCGTACCTTTGAGCGTCTTGTCCCAGGTGACTTTCGCCAACGCCTCGAATAACTCGGTCATCCTGAGCGGCACGTTCACCGATCCGGGTTTGCTGCCAATCACGGCCACGGTCGACTGGGGCGACGGCTCGCCGTTGTCCCCCGTTATCTTGCCCTTTGGTTCCTATGCGTTCGCCCTGCCTCACCGATATGCAAGTGCCTCCGCGGGCAAATTCAGCATCGCCGTGACGCTTGTCGATCACTTTGGCGGCTCTTCCGTCGCCAGCGTGGGCGTCGCCATCGCGGATCCGGCACCATCGTTCGCGGCGCCCGGACTCGTTCTTTCATCATCCAGTATCAATGAGGGGGGGGCGGTTACCGCCAGCGGAACGATCATCAGCCCCGGTGGAATTCACACCAACACCGTGGTGCTCGACTGGGGCGATGGTTCGCCGATGACGACACTCGTTCTCCCTCCAGGAGTCGTGACGTTCGCTACACCTCATCGCTACGCCAATAACCCGGCAGCGGCGTCAAGCGGTCAATACAAGATCGATGCCTCCGTGACGAATGAGATCTACAAGATCGGCCGTGCATCAACGAGCGTGACTGTCAGCAACGTTGCGCCTTTGTTCACGAGTGCCGACCTGAGTCTGTCGGAGCCGGTCGCCAGCGAGAATGACACGATCACATTGAACGGCCAGTTCAGCGACCCGGGCGCGCTCGACCCGCACGAGGTCATCATCGATTGGGGCGACGGGTCGGCGCCCACGCTGTTGCTCGACCTGTTCGGCCAGATTGTATCAGCGGCCGCCCCCGGGGTCTTTGATTATTCCGCCGCGCACCAGTATCGAAACAACCCGGCCGGCACGCCAACAGGGGGCACTTACACGATCCATGTTTCGGTCTCGGACGACGTGAGCACGACCTCGGTCGACCAACTGATCGTCGTGAATAACGTGCCGCCGACGGTCCGGATCGAAAGCAGCGGCGGTGTCGGGGCAGGCACGATCAGCTTGACCGGCGCCGTGATCGACCCCGGCGCGCTCGACACACACACCCTGGCCTGGACTCTGACGCAAAACGGGGTCGTGATCTTGACCGGCGCGGGCCCGAGTTTCACGTTCGCGACGCCCAGCCCCGTCGGCGTTCTGGTCGCGACCGCGATTGCGACCGACAGCGACGGCGCCACCGGCGTCGATAGGCGCAGGTCTTTCTGATCACGAGCTCGGCCGCGACGATTGTGATCAATCCAGGGGCGGTCACCGTGTCGATCGCTGGCAGCGCCGTTTCGTCGACGCCCATCGCCGGCGCGGGACAGGTGATCGCACTTGTCTACGGGTCGAATGACCTGGTCGACGCGTCTGTTCTGAACAGCCCGGTGGAGCTCGATGGCTACGGGAGTAACGAGTCGCTGCTCGGCGGCTCGGGCGATGATTTGCTCATCGCGAATACCGGCGACAATAGCCTCGTGGGAGGCCTGGGCGACGATACCCTCGTCTCGAACCAAGGATGCGACTCGCTCTATGGCGGCGAGGGAAACGACGTATACCGGATCAATCCCGGCACCGATCCCCTGGTCAGCGACACGGGGGGATTCAATACCCTCGACTTCTCGATCGCCGCGCTGGGAATCACGCTCAACCTTGCCATGAATACAGGCCAGACTCAGGTCGTCGACTCGAGGAGTGACGTCGTTGTTCTCCAAGGTCAGTTCGACAAGTACATCGGCTCACCCAATGGCGACAAGATCACCGCCAATGCCGACAACGATCTCATTTACGGCGGTAATGGTAGCAATACGATCTCGGGTGGCTCTGGCCACGCCACGATTGTCGGCGGCACGGGCGACGACATCATTTATGGCGGCCCCGGCGATTCGACGATCAACGGCGGCGGGGGCAACGATTCGATTGTCAGCGGCGACGGCAACGATGTCATCTACGGCGGTGTCGGCAGTTCGACGATCACCGGCGGCGCTGGCAATAATTCGATCGTGGCGGGCACGGGTAATGACATCATCTATGGCGGCTCGGGCCGCACCACCATATCGGGGGGCGGTGGCAACGACTCGATCGTGGGAGGCACGGGCGACGACATCGTTTACGGCGGAGGCGGAACCACGACGATCACCGCGGGCGGTGGCGACGATACCATCGTGGGGGGCACGGGCGACGATATTATTTATGGCGGTTCGCAGTCAAGCACCCTCACCGGCGGTTCCGGACACGTCTCGATTGTCGGCGGCACGGGCGACGACATCATCTATGGCGGCAACGGCACCAATACCATCTCCGGCGGCAGCGGCCACGCCACGATTGTCGGCGGCACGGGCGACGACATCATTTATGGCGGCTCCGGCGATTCGACGATCACCGGCGGCGGTGGCGACGATTCCATCGTGGCCGGCGGTGGCGACGATTCCATCGTGGCCGGCAGCGGCAACGATGTCATCTACGGCGGCACGCAGTCGGGCACGCTGACTGGCGGCAGTGGTCACGTTTCAATCGTCGGAGGCACGGGCGACGACATCATCTATGGCGGCAACGGCAACAATACCATCTCCGGCGGCGGCGGCCACGCCACGATTGTGGGCGGCACGGGCGACGACATCATTTATGGCGGCTCCGGCGATTCGACGATCACCGCCGGCGGCGGCGACGATTTGATCGTCGGCGGCGACGGCAACGATGTCATCTACGGCGGCGCGCAGTCGGGCACGCTCACCGGCGGGAGCGGTCATGTCACGATCGTGGGGGGCACGGGCGACGACATCATTTACGGCGGTAACGGCACCAATACGATCACCGGCGGCAGCGGCCACGATTCGATCGTCGGCGGTACGGGCGACGACATCATCTACGGCGGTTCGGGCGATACGACAATCACCGCCGGCGGCGGCGACGATACCTTGATCGGTGGTACGGGCAACGACGTCATTTACGGCGGCGCACTGTCAAGCACGCTCACCGGCGGTAACGGCCACGTCTCGATCCTGGGCGGTACGGGCGATGACATCATCTATGGCGGGTACGGCACGAATACGATCACCGGCGGTAGCGGCAATGATTCGATCGTCGGCGGCACGGGTGACGACATCATCTACGGCGGCACCGGCAATACGACAATCCACGGCGGCGCCGGCCACGACTCGATCGTCGGGGGCACCGGCGACGACATCATTTACGCCGGACAGAAGTCGAGCACGATCACCGGCGGCAGCGGCAATGATTCGATCATCGGGGGCACAGGCGACGACATCATTTACGGCGGCACCGGCAACACGACGATTCGCGGCGGCGGCGGCAACGACTCGATCGTGGGAGGAACGGGCGACGACATCATTTACGGCGGACAGAAGTCGAGCACGATCACGGGCGGCAGCGGCAACGATTCGATTGTCGGTGGCACGGGCGACGACATCATTTATGGCGGCTCCGGCCGATCCACGATTACTGGCGGCGGCGGTAACGATTCGATCGTGGGGGGAACGGGCGACGACATCATTTATGGCGGCTCCGGCGACGACACCCTCGCCGGCGGCACCGGTAACGCGACGATCAGTGGCGGCGGCGGCAATGATAACATCGCGGCCACTGGCCTCAATTCGTGGCTGGCTTTGTACAGCTCATCGAATATCGTGTTGACTGACACGACCTTGACAACATCGGGAGCCGGCTTGCCGACTCAAGAGTCGACCGTGAGTGGTTTTCACCACGCCATCCTGTCGGCGGGACCCGGCGATTTCACGCTTGACGCGTCCGAATTCTCGGGGAGTTCCCTCTTGCTGGGGGGAGCGGGCAACGACACGTTGATCGGCGGCCTCGGGGCCGACACCTTGATCGGCGGTGCCGGCAACGATTCTCTGATTGGCGGCGCCGGCAATGACACATTTACTTTCAACAGCGGATCAAGCGGCAGCCAGACCATCGTCGAGGCCGCGTTCACCGGCACGGCCGGGCTCGATTTTTCCGCGGCCCCGATGGGGATCCAGATCGACCTCGGCCAGAGCGGACCTCAAGTTGTCATGGCCGGCATCCTGACTCTCACGATCGCCGACCCGCTGGGCATCTCAAACGTTCTGGGCAGCCCTTACAATGATACCATTATCGGCAATGCACGTGACAATATCCTCACAGGAGCCGGCGGTCTCGACCTGATCGCCGGGCTCGGCGGCAATGATGTTCTCGAAGGTGGAATCAACCGCACGATCCTGCTCGATTTCGACACCCTGACCATCCCCGGCGAGCACATCTATACCCAGCCGGAACGCGATGCGATCGAAGCCCAGATGTCGGCCGATTATTCGGCGTTCTCCTACACGTTCACGCAAGAGCAACCATCCTCCGGACCGTTCACGACGATTTTTTTCAATGATCCATCGCTCACGGGATTGGAGGGAGGCAGCTCGACGTCGATCGACTGGCGCGATCTCGAAATCGAAGGCACGACGGACCTGACGGCCGACGGGCTCCAGGTCTCCAGTGGCGATAGGGCATCGATCAACGTCAATGGCCTGCTCGGCCGCGCGGGGCAGCCCGGTGCCACGAGCGGAAATTTCGTTGCACTATCCGCCACCATCGCGGCTCATGAGCTGGGTCATCTCTCGGGCCTCGAACATGGCGATTCCTACGGCCCGATCGGGTCGGGGATCTACGACGAGGTCGATCCAACGCTATACCGCCCAACCTATACCGGGCCAACTGGCGCTGTCGAGACCGTCCTCCACATCCTGGCCTCCGGAGCCTCGGTGCATGCGACACTTTTCGACGCCGTCGCCAACCCCTTCTTTGGCGAACGAGAGTCGGTCAAGCTGGCATTCGGGGCCGACGGCAGCCCGACGATCGAACAAACCGGGCGCACTACGCCATGGGCGACGCCCAGAGTCTTCTGCTGTCTCCACTCGTGGTCCCCGACACCGACCTCGAAGGCGTCAACGCCGATCGGATCTTCGACGTGACGGCCGCTGACGTCGTTGGTGAGCTTGGCCTCGATGCCGCTGGCAATTCCCTGACGGATTTCTATTCGTTCTCGGGCCAAGCCGGCTCGCTCGTCAACCTGCAAGTCATGTCACGCGTGCTGGGCCGGCCGCAGGGGTCGTTCGATACCACGATGACCGTTTACGATTCAAGCGGGCAGGTCGTGGCATTCGACGATGATTCGTTCCAGGACCAGGATTCGACAATCATCGACCTCACTCTTCCGGAAACCGAAACCTACTACGTCGAGATCACGCCGTATTCCGACGCCGGGCAGAGCACGCAACAGTCTGGCGCCTACGAGCTGTTTCTCTACACGTTTGCCGCCGCCGGCGACCCGCCGGCCGGCGATACGATGTATGCCGGCTCGGGACAGGACACAATCATCGCCGGCACCGGCGACGACACAATCGTGGCGCAACCGCCCAGGGATACCGTGCTCGCCGGCTCGGGCACCCCGACTTTCGTGACCAAAGCGCCGTACCTTCGAGCCTCGGCCGGGCCGAACCAGACGGTCAACGAGGGGGACAGCGTCACCCTCACGAGCTCGTTCGTCGATCCTTCCGATGGCGACAGTCATTTTTACGACTGGCACGTCGTCGCGTCGAGCGGCCAGATCATCGCCGACGGCACGGGCCCCGTCTTCACGTTTAGCCCGGGCAACGCAGGCGTCTACACTGCTGCGTTGAGTATATCGGATCAGAACGGCGGCTCCGCCTCGGCCGTCACGACGGTGACGTCGAACGCCGTCACTCCGATTTTATCGGCCCCGGCCCACTCCCAAAGTGCCGCCGCGGGCCAGAATGTCACGATCAATCTCGGTTCACTTGCTGTCAAGGGAGTCGGCCCCTGGACGGTCAGCGTCAACTGGGGTGACGGGCTGTCGTCAACGTTTTCGCCGCCCGGATCCGGCTCGCTTGCGCTGGCTCATTCCTATGCCAGTGTGGGAAATCATTCGATCTCCGAAACGGTGTCCGAGCACGACGGGGGCGCGGCAAGCACCTCTTTTGTTATCAACGTCGTTGCCGTCGCGCAGCCCGTGAACGTCTCGGCCGTGCCGGTTGCCGCACACGTCGGCGTCACGACCGGCACGATCGTCTTCGCGACATTCACGGACCCCGGAGGAGGCGACCCCATCGCCGATTACGGCGCTTCGATTGCCTGGGGCGACGGCCAGACGTCGACCGGAGCGATCACCTTCGACAGCATCACCGGCGTCTTTTCGGTATCGGGCGCACACACGTATGCTCAAGCCGGCACAAGCACCGTCACAGTCACCGTGAGCCATGAAAATGCATTACTGGCGAAGTCAACGGCGTCGGCCGCCATCTCGCAGGCGACATCCACGACCCTGGTGAACGCGTCCACGGCTTCGACGGTTTACGGCCAGCCCGTGACTCTGACAGCGACTGTGTCAGGCTTTGGTATCCCGTCAGGATCGTTGACTTTCTATGACGGCCCCGCAACTCCCGCCAACTTGCTGGGTACCGCCCCACTGCACGTCGTCAACGGCCAGGACATCGCCGTATACAGTACAGTCGTGTTGTCAGTCAGCGGTAGTCCGCATGTGATCACCGCTCTCTACAGCGGCGATACCAATAACCGCGGAAGCGCGGCGACCGTCAGCCATTTGACGGTCGTCGATGCGACCAGCATCACGATTGGTGTCTCGACCGCGACCAGTCCGTTCGGCCAGTCGATGACGCTCAAAGCGACCGTTGCCGCCAACGCTCCCGGTTCCGGCACACCCACCGGAACGGTCGACTTTTTCGATATGACAACCGGCGACGACCTGGGCACTGCCACGCTGACAAGTGGTGCAGGAAGCCTCAAGACGGCGATCCTGACTCCCGGTCTACACGTCGTCAAGGTTTCGTATTCAGGAGACAGCAACTTCCTCGCGAGCAATGCCATCGCCAGCACGATCACGATCAACCAGTCGGTCATTGTTCTGGACGCGACCGCGGCCGGCGCCGTTAACCTGTCAGGGAACGCATCCATCACGGTCAGCGGCGGGGTTTTCGTCGACTCGAGCGCCGCGACGGCCATCACGGCCGGTGGAAATGCCCAGCTATCGGCTTCCGTCATTGATATCGTGGGCGGCTACACCAGTAGCGGCAATGCGAAGTTCACTCCCACGCCGGTAACAAAGGCTGTGCCTCTACCCGATCCGCTGGCGAGCCTCGCGGCCCCGAGCGTCGCCGGGCTGAGCAATCTCGGCTCTGTCAGTCTCGCGGGAAATTCCAAGGCAACGATCGTGCCCGGCATCTATGGCCAGATCTCGGCTTCGGGCAATGCCGTCCTGAATATGAGCGCGGGCGTTTACATTATCAAGGGAGGCGGCTTTCAAGTATCGGGCAACGCGATTGTCAATGGCGCGGGCGTCACTCTGTATAACGGGAGCACCACGTTCCCTGCCGCCGGCGGCACGTTCGGCGGGATCAGCTTGAGCGGCAACGGAATGATCACACTGAGCGCGCCGGCAACAGGCCCCGACGCCGGTGTGCTGATCATCCAGCCATCAGCAAATAAGCAAGCTGTTTCGCTGAGCGGCAATGCGATCGCCGGTGCCAGTGGTATCCTCTACGCACCATCGGCCCAGCTCGCCGAGAGCGGCAATGCCCAGCTCAAGATGGCTTTGATCGTCGATACCCTGGTGCTCAGCGGCAGTGCTCTCTTGAACAGTCTCGGCGGAGCCGCCGCCGTCAAACCAGGCGGAGCTTTGCCGTTCACAGAACCGGGCACGACCCCGTCCGTCGCGATGGCAACGGCCAGTCATGCAGTCCAACCGCCAGCGACCCCGACGATTCTTGAGACCGCTTCTACCTCCCTGCTTCCGCAACAGCTTGTCGGCGCGCTGGCAACAACCGCGGTCACGGGTCAACCGTCTTCCATCCAGACGGAATTCCTGGTGCCGCTCGTCTTGCCGGCTCAGTCGCTGGCTCGTGATCAGATCGCTCCCCAATCAATCACGGCGAGCTGGAACATCTCATATGGTCACACACAGGGCGAAAACCTGATCGACGAAAGGCCCGATGTGGTCGCTGGCGCCCCCATCGCTAGGATGGTCTTCTCGCAAGATCAAGTGCAGTTTCCAGGCACGGAAGTCGCGGCCGATTTCCCGGGTGCGATCTCGAGCGTTGAGACGAATGAGATCTCGCACAACGCAGGGATCATCCCGGTCGCGCGGGGGCCAGCGGGTCCTCTTGCGTGGGCTGGGCGTTTCGCCGCGACCGACCGAGGCACCCGGTCGCGCTCCGTGAATCTGCTCATGACCGGCGGTTTTTGCGGTCCTGGCGCCCGACTACTCGCGACGACTGATCCACGCGTGACAAGAACGGGATCGACGGCGCGATTCTTCAAGTCGAGAAACTCAAATCGCATGAACAAGGCTTCAAACCAATGAAAATTTCGCAGCCACACAGGTCTGGCGTCGATGATGTTCGACGGCATGTGGAGACCGCTCCCGAGAGCGGCGACCACCTCGAAAGCGAGATCTCCCCGAGCTGCATTGTCGCTACAGCAACCGTTGACTTTCCCGCGGTGCCGCCAACGTTGGTTTCGAGGTTGTCTGGTATCGAAGAGAACCACTCGCCGCCATTGGCGGCCGAGGCCGTGACCCAGCGCTCGATCGAGGAGCGCTCAATCGACACGCGCGGGCCGCACGATACCCTGCCGTTTGAGACCGGCGGGACGACGGTCGACCTCGCTTCGAGCGGCGACCGCAGCGAAACACTTTCCTTCGATGTGAATGTGCCGGCTGATGAGGCGCACATTGCCAGCCGGTGTCGATGTGACTTCGGGCGAATCCGTTGAGCCTGGCGTCCCTGGCTTCGAGATCGTCAGCATCCTGGGCGTCGGGGGCATGGGCATCGTTTACAAGGCGCGACAAATCCGGCTGGATCGGTTCGTCGCCCTCAAGATGATCCGGGGCGGGGCCGGCGCTTCATCCCAGGACCTGGATCGGTTCGAGGCGGAGGCGCGGGCCGTTGCCGCGATCGAGCACCCGAATATCGTCCGGATCTTCGAGATCGGGGAGAACCAGGGCCGCCCTTACTTTTCGCTCGAGTTCCTCGCGGGCGGTAGCCTCGCGCAAAAAATCGGCGGTAAACCGCAGGATCCTGTTGATGCGGTGCGCATCGTCGAAGTGCTGGCACGCGCGATCAATGTGGCACACCAGCACAAGGTGATCCACCGCGACCTCAAGCCGGCCAATGTCCTCTTGACCGACGACGGAACCCTCAAAATCTCTGATTTCGGTCTGGTGAAGCGCCTCGAGGATGAATCGGGCCAGACGCGAAGCGGCTCGATTCTGGGCACGCCCAGTTACATGGCCCCCGAACAGGCGCGGGGCGATACGCATTCGGTCGGGCCAGCCGCCGACCAGTATGCATTGGGCGCGATTCTCTACGAGCTACTCACCGGCCGGCCTCCGTTTCAGGGAACGTCGGTCATTGAAACCCTCGATATGGTTCGCAATAACGCGCCTGTCGCTCCATCCCAACTTCAGCCCAAGACGCCCCGCGATATCGAAACTATCTGTCTGAAGTGCCTGGAGAAAGAGCCCGCGCGGCGATATCCAGACGTGCTCGCGCTGGGTGAAGACCTGCGCCGTTTCCAGGCAGGAGAGACCATTCTGGCGCGTCCGGTCTCCGCGACGGAGCGGCTCTGGCGCTGGTGCTTGCGGAACACGAGAGTCGCGGTTCTGACCGCGATCGTCGCGCTTTTGCTCGTCGTGGTCGCGAGCGGTTCGATGGCCACGGCCATCATGATCAACCGCAGCAACCACGACCTTCAGGCCGCCAACAAGAAGGCCGAGGAGCGCCGGATCGAAGCCGTATCCAAGCGCACGCTCGCCGAGAACGCGGCCCGCGCGGCGAACGTCCAGAATCGCAGTGCTGTCGACGCCCAGGTCGAGCTGATCGTGGTGCTCGAAGGCAAGCTGCGGCACGTGCCGGCGCTTCACGACGTGCGCGAGCAGATGCTCGACAAGGCGATCAAGAACCTGGAAGCCGCGGCCGCCGCGATGACCGACCTGCGTCAAGAGATCGGCTGGGGGCCGGCCGACGAAGAGCGTAACTGGCGATCGCTGGCGACTGCTCGCCAGCGGCTCGGGCAGTTGCGTCAATCGCAGGGACGGTTTGCCGAGGCGATGGAACAGTTCCGGCGGATGGATGCCATCGTCGGGAAATGGGCGGCGGCGAGCCCCGACGACCTGGCGGCGCAAACGCGATTGGCCCGGAGTAAACGATTGCTCGGAGAGATCGCCTTTCAAGACATGTCTGACACAGACGAAGCCAAGCGATACTTGACCGCGGCCCTGGAGATCAACCGCGCGTGTCTGGCACGTCAGCCCGACGACGATAACAAGAAGTACGATCTCGCCCGCACACTCGGTGGCCTTGCCGGCGTCGAGCTGCGTCTGGGCCGCCTCGCGTCAGCGCGGCGCTCTACGGAGAAGAGATCGCGACCCGCGAGTCGCTCTCACCCGCAAGGGCCAGCGATTCGGAGGTTCGCCTCGAGCTGGCAGGATACTACGAAAAGCTCGCCGAGCTCAACCTCAGGATGGGTGACAAGATCGAAGGCCGCCGCCTCTTCGATCGATGCAAGGCGCTCCGCGAAGAACTCGTAGCCGAGAAGCCCGATTTCTGGCCCGTCGTCTCGACGATTGCCCGGTCGCACAACAACGACGGTTTCTTATGCTATCCGCACGGGCCCGACCCGAAAGCAGCGCGTGTATTCCACCGCAAAGCTCTTTTATTGATCAAGAAACGCGCCGAAGCCGATCCGACCAATGTGGATACACAGGCCATGCTCGCCGAGACGCTCTATTACGACGCGACGTGCGCACTCCACTCTGGCGACACAGAGTCGGCCGCCGCCGAATACCGCCAGTGCCTGGAGATCCGCAAGGCGCTCGCGAATGATGCCAGCGTCAAGATGCCACAGGTGAATCTCATGGTCGTGCTGGCCCGTTGCGGTGAGCACGCCGAGGCCGCGGATCGCCACGCAACTGGTGGCGACTCCACCGAAAGATGAACATCTTTATTTCCAGGCCGCCTGCGGATTTGCTCTCGCCGCGGCCGCCGCCGGCCTTGATGCAGAGCTGGCCAGGCGCTACACGTGCGCCGCGCTCGATTGCCTGCGTAAAGGTAAGGACCGCGGTTGGGCCGACGTCGTCAGCCTCGAGTCCGATCCCGACCTCGCGCCTATCCGCGACAATCCGGACTTCCGAGAGTTGCTCCGACAATTCCACCAGCCTTGACCGTAAGAACGCTAAAACCAGGGCTAACCTCGGGTCAGTCGCACAACTGACTACCTCAGTATCATTCGACCTGAGCCGGCCCATCAAGCCTCGCGAGCCGACCAGGAAGATCATCCGGGCGTTCCACGATGGGGTGTGCTGTCCGAACGATGCCCGTGAGACCAGGTAAGCCTTCGGTGGTCCAATCCGCTCCCAGCGCAGCCGCGATCCGGGCGGCATCGGGCGCCGGCAGCCGAAGTTGCCACGGCCAAGTGCATGAATTATCGAGTCGAACGAAATCTTGTTTCTATTTGTGTCGCCACCGGTCGAACAGAACAAAATCCGTGCAAAAAGGAATTTGCAGACTGAACTTAGCAACCCTGTCTTGGGCTGATACAATCGCTGTACGGAGGGGACGATGACGCTGACACCAGAACTGAAGCAGGCAATCGACGCGGCTGGTGAAGAGCCGGTTCGCGTGGAAGATCCCGAGACGCATACCGCGTATGTCGTGATCAAGGAAGACATATACCGCAAACTCAGCGAGTTGATTCCGGAGAGTGATTCGACCCTCCATGAATTCGAAGAACTGATCCCCCTCGAATGAAGATCCTCGATCGACTTCCCATTTACGAGGAGCCGACGCTGATCGAGGTGCGGGGCGAAGCCTATCAGGTCTGGAAGAACCAGGCCATTGTGCGGATGAGCCTATCCGAGGAGCTACCACCGTTCCCGGCAATACTCGACACTGGCCATTCACATAACCTGTCGATTGCCCGTCGTCACATGGAGAGGTGGGGGCCGCGCAATTTGAAGTTGATCGGCCATGCGAAAATCGCCGGGCATCTCGTGCCGCGTTATTCGTCGGCACTGTTCATGTGTCGGAACAAACCGGGAAAGCGAGCGTTCGCCGGCACATACAGCTTGAAAATGGATGGCGGAATTGCGGTAATTGCCGATGAGTTGCCCATTGCCCCCCGCCTGCCTCTGCTAGGAATACAGATCATCCTGGGCAATCGACTTCGGCTCGTGATCAATGGCGATCGCCGGCAAGTGACCTTGAAGACAAAAGGATGGTTCTGAAGTCGTCGAGGGACTTATAGAGCAATCGCAAAAGGAACCGCGATTCCAATCCGCTCTTCCAATCGTAATCGATCGACTTATGCTGGTTCATCAAGCCTCGCGAGCCGACCAGGAAGATCATCCGGGCGTTCCACGATGGGGTGTGCTGTCCGAACGATGCCCGTGAGACCAGGTAAGCCGTCGGTGGTCCAATCCGCTCCCAGCGCCGCGGCGATGCGCGCGGCATCGGGCGCGGGAATACGCGGGCGTACCACCGTATCGGCCCAGGCGTAATGCGGACGTTCGTAACGGTAGTCAAAATGGCTATCATCCCGCGCGAAGGCGAGCAAGAAGCGGCGGGCATCCGGAAGAAACCGCCTGGCCAGAAGCGGGCCCGGGATCTCCGGTTGGTCGGGCCGGTGAATCACGACGCCAATTGACCCGACCACTTCGGCGCGAAGTTGGCCTGATTCGAGTGAGGCGGTCGCCGTCTGAAGCGCATCCCATTCGGGGCCCCAGAGGTCACGCCGATCGTCAAGGTTGCGAATCAACTCGGGAAGCGCCGCAAAAACACTTCGATAGGCTTCCGCATCGTCGTCGCCGGCCAGGGCGCCCAAAGCGCGGATCGCGGAGTCGAGCCAGAGGCCGCGCTCGAGCGCCGGCCATTCGTCGAAATCGCCGGCCTCGGCCGCCGCGATCAAGAGGTCGCGATACTCGCGCGCCTGCTCGGGTTCAAGCAGAGTCCAGATCGACAAGACCCCGTCGGTATCAAAGTGGTTGTTGATAACGACCGTGGCGTCGCCCCACTCGTCCAGGGCTTCCGGCGAGGAGACGAAATTCAAGGCGATCTCGGTCGACGTGTCGGCTTTATACTTTCGTGGCGTCTGATTTCCTTGCCAGTGCGTCAAGTCGAGTGAGGCCCCTGGAACCAGGCCGTCGCAACTGATGGCGCGAACTTTCCCGTCGTAAAGCCCGTCAACAAACTGGAAACGCCTCGCAATCGCCGCCACTTCTTGGTCCCTCCCGTGTTGAGCCCGAACGATGCGTTTCTGCCTGGTGGGTTCCACCCGGCTATACCGCTTTATCGAACCGACTTGAGTTGAACCCAGAACTCAGCCAGGCAAACAAATGACCATGCTGACTGCCGACGGCTCCGAATCGGCTGATCATCGATCTCCATGATATCCGACCATCGGTCCGGATAAAGCCCTCGCGTGAGCCAGGCCGGCGCGAGGGGTCGAATCTGCTGGCGAACGAGCGGGAACAGCGAAATCAGGACACGACGCGTTGTCTCTTGCTGGCAACAAGGTCATGATCGTGAATGAATTGAGAAGTATTGAATCAACATTTGCTGAGGATCATTTCATGATTGAGCTCATGCCTTCCGACGGCGACGACCCCCCCTTTCTTGAGCCGGTCCAACGGATCGTCAATGGCGCGATCGCCAAACTCTCGGTGCGCGAAGTTTACCTTGTGCACATCGATAACTGGTTCGATTACAAATGGCTGGGATTCTGGAGTACATGGAATGAACGAGAACCGACCGAACTCGTTGTTCCTCCGTTCAATCCCAATCGCGTTCGCTCGGAAAAGCATTTCGTCCGGGACGCCATTGGTTCGCGATTTACACTCACAGCTCACGAAAAGCCCTTGCACCGCAAGCAGCCCGGCCGATCGGCTTCGTTCGCCGTGCCGCTCGATCAGGTAGCGAAGTCCGCAGCGTTTATCTGGTATAGCGGAAATACGGTCACCAACACGGCAGGGAGCTTGATGTTTTATCTATCAGGCGCCGAGGGGTACGCCTGGTATGCCTCGTTTTCAAAAGGGCGCACTGGAAGATTAACGGTGAGCGCCGGATCGCCAGAAGGGAGCTCGATGCATTTGAAGAATGCGGCGGCCAGATGATGGCGAATCGAGTAGAAAGCGGGTGTTAAGGGGACACCACGCGGAACTCGCGGAGTTTGTGCAGTCGTATATGATATTCAGGAACTCCCCCTGAAATCATGGCGACTTTTTCGACGCCGCCGGTGATTTTTTCTCCAGCTCCTCGAGCAGTTTCTTGAAATCCGTGCGCTGCGCAATGGATTCAGCGCCGTCTCGCTCCGGAAGGCCACCGCGTTGCGGTAGCCTGTATCGACGGCCTTTTTCAGTAGAGCCGTGGCCTGAAGAGCCTCGCGCTCACTGTCGGCGGCGGACACCCCGGGTAGGCCCGCGAGCGTCGCATGGCAGCAGGCTGTCTCAAACGACTCCTCGGCCGACCGCGATGCCAGGCCATCGTAGAGAGCCATCGCGCGCCGGGTATCGGCGGTTCCGCCATTGGTATCACCCAGCTCACGGAGGGCCAGCCCATGCCGCCGCAATGAGTGCGCCAGCAGGCTGCGATACCAGGGGTTCGCGTTCTCCTTGACGAGCTTCTCGTGGATGGCGATCGCTCGTTCGTATTCTTCGCGTGCCTCGGCCGGCCGGCCGAGAGCGCGGATCACGTCGCCGAGGTAGTAAAACGCGCCGGAAAGGCCCACCTTGTAGCCAGGAGCTTTGGGGTTGTCGTCGCTCAGCTTCTGGTAAAGCGCGATTGCCTTCCGCTCGATGGTTTCGGCTTCGGTTGGCCGGTCCGTCTCGGCAAGCAGCAGGCCCAGATCGATATCGTTATTCGCCAGCTCATCTCGAAAACCGGGGACGGTCGGGTTGTCGTTGGCTAGCTTTTGTTGGATCGCCATCGCCTCGCGATATTGCGGTTCCGCCTCCTGTGGCATGCCCGACTCGGCCAGGATGTAGCCCAGATTGTGGCGGCTACGGGCCAGGTCGCTCTGAAGCTTGGTGACGGTCGGATTGTCGTCGGCGAGCTTTTGCCGGATCGACATGGCCTTGTGAAACTCGGCCTGCGCCTCGGCGGACCGGCCCATCTGGTGTAAAAGCATGGCGAGCGAAGAATGGCCGTCCGCCAGGTTGCCGCGGAATTCGGACACGGTCGGATTTTCCTCGGCCAGCTTCTGATCAATCGCCAGCGCCTCACGGTATTCGATCTCTGACTCGGCAGCGCGGCCGGCCTGATGCAGTACTTCGCCAAGGTTTCTGTGGCCAAGAGCCAGATCATGGCGGAATTCGGCGACCGCCGGATTGTCGTCGGCAAGCTTTTGCTTGATCGCCATTGCCTGGCGGAACGCGGCTTCCGAGTCCGACGCTCGGCCGGCGATCGTCAACAGCAGGCTGCCTACGTTGTTGGCGATCAATCCCAGACGACGCCGGATCTCGGAATTGGCCGGGTTTTCCTCGGCGAGTTTCTGATAGATCGCCACCGCCCTGCGGTATTCGACATCGGCCTCCGCGGGCCGGCCCGTTCTTGCAAGCAGATTGGCGATCCGGTTGATCGTGTTCGCCAGCTCGCGCCGGGCCTCCATCGTCGCGTCGGGTGCCGCTGCCAGCAGTTCCTGGTCAGACCGAGCCTGGCGGAGGACCAGCAAGCCGTCGTTGGCGTGTCCCGTCGTGTACAGCAGATATCCCAGTCGAGAACGGCAGTCGGCCAGGGCGGCGCGGACCTGTTCATCGGTCGGGGCCGAAGCATGCCGGGCTGCCAGTAGAGCCTCGGCCTCCCGGTACGTTGCCACGGCGTCGTTAGACTTGCCGATACCCTCGAGGAGGGTTGCGACGGCCGTCAAGCTGCGACCGACGTCGGCGCTTGTCTCGGGGTCGGCGTCCGGTGTGGCCGCCATCGCTTTTCTCGACGTCAGCACCGCGCGATGGGCCGCCAGGGCTTCCTCCTTGCGGCCGACCTTGTCAGTCAAATTGGCCAGCTCGAAGTTCGCCGTAGACAGCGCGCGCCGAGAGGCCAGGTCGGTCTCGTTGTCCAGCAGGGCCGCCAGCTTGGCGTAGAAGCCCGCAGCCGATTTCAAGAGCCGGT
This sequence comes from uncultured Planctomycetota bacterium, assembly GCA_963818265.1. GTDB lineage: Bacteria > Planctomycetota > Planctomycetia > Isosphaerales > Isosphaeraceae > CAWFRS01. The sequence goes on from CAWFRS010000010.1 coordinate 294,742, forward strand.
CCCGCAGCTCCTTGAATTGGTTCTGTTTGAGCAGGAAATCCTCGCTGACGCCCGTGTGGAACGTCTTGACGGCGTCGACGGCCAGATTGTAACGCACTTGAACCTTGGTATTGGCGGCGGTCAGGTCGGCATTGGCCGCGGCCAGCGCGGTGTTGGCCCGCGCCGCCCTGAAGAGCCCCCAGGTGGTGCCCACCATCCCCAATACAAGTGATAGCATGATCAAGCCGGCCGCCACGACCTGGCCCTTGTGCCGGCTGGCGAACTTTCGGAGCCGATATCCCGCGCTGGGCGGCCGCGCCTCGACGACCTCATTGGCCAGGTAGCGCTGGATGTCGCGAGCGAGGCCGTTGACCGTCTCGTACCGTCGGTCGCGCTCCTTCTCCAGGCACTTCATCACCACCCAGTCAAGATCGCCCCGCAGTATCGACATCAAGTTGCGCGGCTCGGTCTGCCGCAGCGCCGCCTGCGATGCCAGCGAGGCGTCCGTCGACAGCCGCGTCGAGGGCTTTGACGGCTCTTCGTCACGGATGATCTGGATCATCTCCGGGAGAGCCGCCTTCTTCAACCGCGCCGGGCTGAAGGGCCGCAGGCCCGTCAGCAACTCGTAGAGGATCACGCCCAGCGAGTAAATGTCTGACCTTGTGTCGATGTCTTCTCCCGAAAATCCCGCCTGCTCGGGCGACATGTACTCAAGTGTGCCGACCACTGCGCCGAATTGGGTCGCCAGCGATTCATCGGTCAGACCGCCAGCGGTCGCCTTGGCCACGCCGAAGTCGATGACCTTGGGCACGGGTTTGCCATCGATCAGCGTCACCAGAATGTTGGCCGGCTTGAGATCACGGTGGATAATTCCCTTTTGATGGGCATGCTGCACCGCCTGGCAGATCGGCAGGAAGATCTCGAGACGCTCTCTCGATGTGAGCTTCGCCTCGTCGCAGAATTTCGAGAGCGGTAGGCCATCGACCAGCTCCATGACGAAAAACGGTTGCCCGTTCGGGGTAATGCCGCCGTCAAGCACCCTGGCGATGTTCGGGTGGTCCATGAGCGCGAGGGCTTGCCGCTCCTGCTCGAATCGCTGGAGCACGCCGCGGGAATCCATCCCTGGCTTGATGAGCTTGAGCGCGACCTTGCGTTTGACGGGCTCGGTTTGCCTGGCGGACCAGACCTCACCCATGCCCCCTTCGCCGACCCGCTCTTCAAGCGTGTAGCGCCCCGCGATGACGCTGCCGGCCAGCGAGCCGATAGAGCGGTTGGCGTTGCCCATGCTGAAGGGCGGCGAATCTGATTGCATGCCGAGTTCAGCCGTGACGGCGTCGGTGATCTGCAATGCGTTCGACTCGATCGTTGCAACGAAACCGTCGGGGGGCGGACCGTGGCCCTCCTCGACGGCCGCGCGCGACGCCAGGAGCGTTTCAACGGCCGTGCGAAGTTCGCTCTGGCCGGCACAAGCGGCGTCGAGAAACGCGGCGCGCTCGGCCTCGGGTTTGGCCAACGCATCTTGCAAGAGTGTCTCTTTGTTCATCACGATCTCCTTGTCGCAACCCACTCAAGTTGCTGCTCTGGCGGAGGCGCGTTCGTATCAGTTTGAAGGACGGTCAATAGCCAATGCGATTCCGGCTCATCGCAAATGCACATGGGTGTCAAGGAAGGGCCTCGTTTGCACTGAAGTCGATCGTCCAGATGGCCGACTTGGTGGCGGCCATCTGGCCGACATCGCGCGCGATACCCAGCGTGAAAATGTCCATGTCGAGGCAGTTTTCATCCTTGCCAAAGGGATCCTCGGTCTCAACGCTGGCCTCTTCCATCCCGAATAATCCGAGAGAAATGATCATCACCAAGACGGGCGTCCACCAGCCGCTGACATTGCCGGCCGCGAAGGGGAGCGAGAGCAGGTAGATCAAGATCAACTGCTTGATCATGACCACGTAAACAAACGGCAACGGCGTCTTGAGAATTCGTTCACAGGCGCCTTGAGCACTCACCAGTTGAGACAAGAGGTCCTCCATCTGCCGGACGATCTGGGCGTTGATCGCGCCTTCGCGGTATTCTCGCTCGATCCAGGCCGAGATGGCCAGGGCGACACAGGTTGGCGGATTGCCGTATCGCATCACCTGCCGGGTCAGCTCCCTGGGTAGGTACAACGCAATCTCGGCCATGAACTCGTTGCCCTGGAGCGAGTGTCGCAGGCATTCGGCATATCCCGAGACCAGGTCGGCCAGCTCGGCGCCTCGATTCGTGTAGGCAACACCGACCCGTACCAGGCTGCGGCAAGCGTTGACGATCTGTCCCCAGCTCGTGCGTCCTTCCCAGTATCGATTGTTCGAGGCATTCATGCGAAAAACGATCAGAAATCCCAGAAGCGTTCCCAGAACGGCGTGCTGACCGGGGTCGAGGCCGAAGAAGTCTTCCAGTACGAAACCATGGAGCGACACGCCGACTTCATACGCCGCATGGATGACAATGGCATACATGGTCATCGCCAACACACGCCACTTGGCACGACGCAACGCCGTTCCGCGCCAGGAAAAGACGGCACTCATCCATCTGTTTCGATTGTACTGAATCATCGAGGTCGGATGTCCAAGGTTAAGCCCGCGTTTCCAAACGGCCGCGGGTATCGAGTGCGCACCGTCCGATACAAATCCAAACAGGCCGGCAGGGCCGGTCAAGTCGCTATGAGTCAATGATCGCGCGCCGCGGTTTGCCTCCAGGTCGTGTCACAGCCATCCGCTCGAACCCGGCCTTGCGTGATTTTGAGACGCCGAGGCTTCCCGAGTCGGCACTGGCACTCGGCTCGTCCGGAGTCTCGCCCTTTCAGGATCGTACGAGGGCATTTGGCCCGGCGTTCCGTTCCGGTCGTCTGTCCCTGTTTCACAACCTCCTGGCTCAGAGGAATCGACACGATCAACAAACAAATCTTGCGCGATTCTGGGGAAACTAAATAGCCTTGCATGATCCTGGGGCGCGTGAACGATCGATCGGACTTTTCTCGCTCCCGTGGTCCCCGCTATGCATAACCCATAGGTTCTACCGAAGCGGCCCGCCGATTTTCTCGTTTCCACGGTTCCCCCGTGGGAACGCTCCTCGCGACGCGCCCGTGTCGGATCAGCAAGACCGTTACCAACTTTTCGAGCCGAAGCGAACCCTGGCGCGCTGGCTGGCGGCTGATATTTCTGGAGTCCTCGCCAGAGCTTACTCCACGCCACGTCCCGGGATCGTGCAAGTCTATTTAGATGGGAAGACGCGCGGCGTCTGCTTCCAGGATGGCCAGGTTCCGACGCGCGGCGACAATCATGCGATCTCATAATAAAGTGATGAGCAGATCGTGGATAAGAATAGAATCAGGGCTTGTCGCTTGCACGCGGCGATGACCCGGCCATGCCCGAGAGTACCGGACGCTGCGACGGTCGCGACCACCCGTTCCGCCATCCCTCTGGTCAACTCGGCCTTGAAATGCCCCCGGCAATTCGGATAATGGGACTCTTCGCTCAAGAAAAGCCGCTACAGGATTGGATCCGGAGTGTGTGTTCGTGGCCGTACCAAAAAGACGTAAGTCACCGTCAAAACAAGGGATGCGAAGGAGTCACGACTTTTTGGTCGCTCCCGCATTGAATACCTGTCCGCAGTGCAAGCTGGCGGTCCCTCCTCACAAGGTTTGCTACCTGGTGGAAGAGTGCGGTAACGTGCAGCGGAGCAAGCCGCATAATCCGCTTGCCAAAAAAGAAGTGGCAAAGTCCAAGAAATGACGCGCCTCCAATCGGTTGCCTGACTGCGGCTTCTGGGTTGGCTCCCGGTCAGGCTCTGGCGGTCATTTGATCTGAATACACAACGTACAAGTTTCCTTTGAGGAAGTTCCTCCATCTGGAACCAGACGTTCTAGAATCGGGAATTCGAGGGGTGGCAGCGATGGGCCGCGAGTGTCCTGTCAGCGGTAAGAAGACCACGTTCGGCAACCATAAGACCGATCGCGGCAAGGCAAAGTATCTCGGAGGCGTCGGCAAGAAGACGACCGGTGTGAGCCGCCGTACGTTCATGCCGAATCTTCAGCGGATCCATATCTGGCTGCCGAATGGCACGACGCGCTATATTCGCGTGGCCACATCAGTGATCCGCAACGGCGTGCTCACGCTCGAAGTCGATGGCAAGCTTCAAACGTTTCCGCTCATCAAGGCCGCCAAGGGAAGTGCCGCCGCGCGTGAGAGGCTCAAGAATCTCTATCCTATTTGATCTCGGCAGCATCGTGAGCTTCGATCGTTCGAATTGACGATTGCGCAAGTCTCTTCATGCCCCTCACTCCGTCTGGGCTGCTGCGCCGTGAATGGCCCGGTTTGTTCGCCGTCATGGCGGTGGGCAGTTTGCTGGGCGGTCTGCTCGTCGGGTACGAACCGGTCGGCGGCGATCCTGACCGCCTTTATCGGCCGCTCAAGGCCGAGCTGGCCGCCGCGCTCCGCGAGGGTCGTCTGCCATTCTGGAGCGACCGGTTCGGCATCGGCGTACCCTTGGTGGCCGAAAGCCACGTCGCGGCGTTCTACCCGCCCAACCTGGTTTTTTATCGGTTCTGCGACGTCTCGTTCGCTTACCGGCTACTGATGTGGCTTCATGGGGTGGCACTGGCGGCCACCACTTACGCCTACGCGCGGCGCCTTGGCCTGACCCCGTGGGGAGGCGCCCTGGCCGCGCTGGCGTTCTCGCTTTGCGGCTTCCAGGCGATCCACGCGACGCACGAGCCGTTTTATTGCCTGATGCCTTACTTACCGCTGGCCCTGCTGCTGGCTGATCTGTTCGTTGGCTCCGGCCGGCCCGTTTGGCTGGTCTTGCTGGCATTCACGCTCGGACTTCAGTGGACGCTCGGCCATTTCCAGATCCAGATGTGGACCAACGGCCTGGTTGTTTTATCGGGGCTCTGGCGTGGAGTCGCGGCCCGAGTTCCGCTGCGCCGCGTCGCGGGACTGGTCGCGGCGGCCGCGTGGGGGATCGCCATTGCCGCGGTTCAGCTTGCACCGAGCTGGCACCTGGCACGCTCGGTCGGACAGATGAGCCGCCGGCTGCACGATATGGCCTTCTTTTCGTATCCCCCTTCGCACTGGATCGAGCCGGCGATCCCGTTTTTCTTCCGCGGCTTGCGATTTGGCGCCGAGGACCCCCATTTCGAGGTTCTCAAGACGTCTGGCTTCGAGGCTTTTTTTTACGTCGGGACAATCCCCCTGATTCTCGCTTTCGCCGGTATCCTGGACTTCAATCGCAGCCGTTCGTTGAATTTCTGGCGGCTGATCGTCGTCGTGAGCCTGGGGCTGGCCACAATGCCGGGGTGGTGGCTCGACGGTTACGCCATGCTCTTGAAGCTTCCGGGCCTGGGCTATTTTCGCGCACCGGCGCGGTACACGCTGCTGGCGAGCCTGGGCTTGGCGCTCCTGGCTGGCCACGGATTCGATCGCGCGAGCTGGCGCGTATTTTCAAAACCGGGTTGGCCTCCGCCTGCCTCTTCGGCGGGGCCGCCGTGGTGTTTGGCTTCGTGCTGGCGTCGCGCCGCGAGTTTGTTTCCGACCCGGGGATCGGCGGGCTGCCATTTGGCATCGCGACGGCACTGATGGTGTGGGCGATCAGCCTGAGCACCCTGGCAGTCTGGCGGTCGGGGCGTGTCGGCGGCTGGCTGCCGACCCTGGTCACGGCGGCCGAGCTGGGAGTGCTCTATTTCACGTCGTTCACGGTGTGGGGGTGGGCTGTCAGGCTCCCGGAACAGAGCCCGGTTCTCGCGGCGATCGCCGCTGACCCGAGTGTTGGAAAAGTGGGTGGAGTCGTCTTCGACATGCCTGTTGCCGCGGGGATGACCACGGCCGCTCCCTACCTTGGGATGACGCTCACGCCGCTCAATCAACTGCTCCACTCGATTCACGAGCATCGGGCGCGGCACGACCTGGCCGCGAGTCTCTGGGAGCGGCGGCTCGGCGTCACGCACACGGTCTGGGACGAGCCGGTGGCACCGGTCGCGAACGAGTGGGAAGACGCTCCTCGCCGCGACCCGGCGCTCGACGCACTCGGTTATCGACCGATCGGCAAGCCGGCGACGCGGCTGTGGCGCCTGATTCACCATCCCGATCCGTTTCCTCCGGTCCGCCTGGCGCTCCGCGAGCGGGTTGCGCCCGACTGGCCGACGCTCCTGAACATCTTGTCGAATCGCGAGGCGCGCGACGAGGCCTGGTTCTACCCGGCCGATCTGCCGGCACGCGATACCTCTGCGCCTCGCGCTCGGTCGGCCCGCATTGTCTCGTGGGACGGCCGGGCCGGCGTGATCGAACACGACGGGGCTTGCACCCTCGTGATCACGCGGGCCTACGACCCCGGCTGGCACGCTCGCATCGACGACGGACCGGAAATTCCGGTTGCGCGCGTTGATGAAGGTCTGCAGGCCGTTCGCTTGAACGGCGCGGGATCAACTGCGCGTCAGCCTCCGGTTCGAGCCGGCCATGATTCGCATATCGGCCATCATCTCGGCCATCGCGACCGCGGCCGCCATCGCTATGATCGGCTTCGCGCTCGCCGGCCGTTTCCGGCCGTTCGCCACGCCATAGACAAGCGCCAGCGATCAGGCTAACTTGCGTGGAACCGGTCGCGCACTGTCTACGACTCAAAATCCCAGGACAAGACGCCATGAATCGTCGCGAATTCTTCCAGACTGGCTCGGCAGCGGCGAGTATCGCGCTGGCCGGCTCGCGCACTCGAGCCTACGGCTCGAACGCTCCGGGGGCCAAGCGTGTCGGGTTGATCGGCAGCGGCTGGTACGGCAAGTGCGACTTGCTCCGATTGATCCAGGTCGCTCCCATTGAGGTTGTCTCGCTCTGCGACGTCGACAAGAAGATGCTGGCCGAAGCCGCCGACATCGTCGCCCACCGCCAGGCATCCAAGAAAACACCGCGCACGTTTGCCGACTACCGCGAGATGCTCAACCAGAAGGATCTCGATATCGTCTTGATCGCCACTCCCGACCACTGGCATGCCCTCCCCATGATCGCCGCGGTCGAGTCGGGAGTCGATGTCTACGTTCAAAAACCGATCAGCGTCGATGTCACCGAGGGCCAGGCGATGCTGGCCGCCGCGCGCAAGCATCAGCGGGTCGTACAGGTCGGCACGCAACGGCGTAGCACGCCCCACCTGATCGAGGCCCGCGACCAGATCGTTCGCCCCGGGAAGCTTGGCAAGGTCGCTCTTGTTGAGATTTATTGCTATTATCACATGCGAAATAATTCGAAACCCACCGGATACCAGGCCCCCCGATTACCTCGATTATGAAGCATGGACGGGCCCCGCCCCGATGCGGCCTTACAATTCGATCGTTCATCCGCGGGGCTGGCGGGGGTTCATGGAATATGGCAATGGAATTGTCGGTGACATGTGTATTCACATGCTTGATATGGTGCGCTGGATGCTGGAGCTGGGCTGGCCGAAGCGAGTGAGCTCGAGCGGGGGCATCCTGGTCAGCAAGGGGACCAAGGCCAATATCTCCGATACGCAGACCGCGACGTTTGACTTCGGCGATCTTGATGTCGTATGGCAGCATCGCACGTGGGGCGACGCTCCTGACCCGAAATATCCCTGGGGCGCGACCCTTTATGGCGACAAGGGAACGCTCAAGGCGAGTGTCATGGGGTATGATTTCACGCCGCATGACGGCGGCCAGCCGGTTCACCGCGAGGTGAAATACGAGCTCGACGAGTATCCTGAAGACAAGACCGAGAAAGACCTCGAGCGCCACGTCGCCCCGGCGATCCGCGGCCACATGAAAGACTTTCTGCAAGCCATTGAATCACGCGGCCGGCCGGTCGCCGACATCGAGGAAGGTTATATTTCAACAACGAGCTGCATTCTCGCCAACATGGCGATGCAACTCGGGCGGCACCCTGACGTGGGATCCGAAGGCCGGTCTCGTCGTTGGCGACGAGGAGGCGACGCGCCTGCTCACGCGTCCGTATCGCGGGCCGTGGGTTCATCCAGGAGCGGCGCGTGCGCGACATCGCGAATAGCTGAGCGGCCACTCATGCCGGGGCAGGGGGGCGTCTCGCGATTTTGGTAATCCCGCGAAACGCCTCGCTTCGCTTCGCCTCGCCTCGCCTGGCTCGGCCACGCCTCACAAGCTCGCCGGATCGACTCGATCGCGGGCGGATGTTTCAATTGAAAGCAGGCGTCGGCGCGGTCGCCAGAGACATAGAGGTTGAGAAAGCCGCCCGCGGCCAGTGAGCGGGAAACATGGGGCCACCATCGCCGGAGCAATGGGCCGCAAGCCACAGCACCCGGGACGACGAGGAATTCGAGACGCTCGGAAACAGGAATGAACCATCGGGGGCGGCCGGTTGCGGCCTGGACGAGCCTCACCGATCTCCCGATAGGTCAGATACGGCCCGACAACCGCGTAACGCTCGCCCTCCGCGCCGCAGATCAAGGCTCGACGGTGAGCCAGGGCCAGCACTTCGGCGTCGATGATCGGGATGCCACCCGGCGGCACCAGCGCGACTAAAGTTCGCGAATACGATTTCGCGATCATCGTCGACGTCGGTTTGGTATCGCGCGGGCCCTGAACCATGCCCGGGCAAAGGACGATCGTCGAGAATCCCGGCGCATCCCATTGGCGTCGCGCACGCACCGCTCGGCTTCGCGCTTGGTGCGCGCGTATGCCGAATCGACGCAGTGCAGATTCCACGGCTGGAATTCGTCGGCCGGTTGTTCACGCGTGCCGGTCGCCAGTGTATAAAGCGACGACGTGTAGACAAAACGTTCCACACCCATCGCGGCCGCGTCTTCGAGCAGGTCGCGCGTCGCGTCGACGTTGATCGCACGACTGATCCCCTGGCGATCAGGCCCCAGCGAGACCCAGCTCGCGGTGTGGATCACGCCTCGCGCCCCTTCGAGCGCATGGCGCCTGACATCCGGATCGCGTAAGTCGCCGATGACCCATTCGACGGCCGGATCACCCGGAAGACCGGCCGGGACGCGACGCGCCAAACCTTTGACGACATGTCCGGCTGCCGCGAGACTTCTGGCAATATGGCCGCCCACGAAACCGCCGGCGCCCGTGACGAGCACCGGCCAATCGGAGGGCTCGGGGTCGCAGGAAGTACTGGCCCTGCTGGTCGTCGTCTGCGTAGCCAAACGCGATGATTCAACCTTTGTGATGCCGGCCGTCAGTGCGAGCTCAGTTTCGGGACGGTCGGGTCGGGCTGCCATAAATAAAGGAACGTCGGCAACTTGGAACGATCAAGCCCGGGGTAGCTCATCGGAATCGATTCGCTCAGCGGGGCGGGCGTTGGAGTAATAGCATAGAGTGAGTGTGCCGGATAGCCAGTACGGTGAAAAAGCACAACCTCGGCGCCAGGCACGTTACAGATCCGTTCGGCCTCGGCAATAGCGTCGTGCAGATAACCGATACGGTCAATCATGTGCAAAGTCTGGGCCGTCGACGCGAGGATGACACGTCCATCCTCCATGACGCGGTGGTCGCCCACGGTCATGAGCACCCGGCGTTCCTTGACGCGACGGAACAGGTGATCGCGATAAGCGTCGGCCATCTGCTGCAGCATGATCCGCGTCTCATCGTCGAGGGGAGCCGTCAAGGTTCCCATATCGATCTTCTTTCCGGACTTCACCGGATCGGCCGAGACGTTGAGCGAGCCCATCGCATCTTCGAGATTATAATGGTTGAAAATCACGCCGAGACCCCCTGTGAGAGCCGTCGGGTGCGCAACGATCATGTCGCTCTCGATCGCGACGAAATAAGCCCCGGCAGTCGCCAGATCCATCAAGCTAGCCACGACGGGCTTTTGCGTCTCGGCGCGGAAATGGCGGATCTCGTCGGCCATGATATCACACGTTGTCACGCTCCCCCCGGGGCTGTTGATCCGGAGCACGACGCCCGTCACCCGGGGATCGTGCGCGGCCGCTTCGAGTTTGTCGCGCAGGGCCGAGAGCGGATTGTCACCGATCGACATGAGGCTTCCAAAGTTCTGGTTCACGAGCAGCCCGTCAACATCGATCAGGGCGATCCGGGCGCAGGAGGCGTCGCCGCGGCCGCCGCGAACGACGGTACCGACCATCTGGCCGGGGTCAACCGACGAGGGCATCTTGACCTCGACCGACCCGTGCAGCGCCGATTCGGTCGTCACGTTTCCGTTGACATCGCCGCGAAACGTCGCGGCGATCGGAAAGGCATGGCAGCCGCCAAGGCACGAAAAACTCGCCAAGGCCACGACCAGGAAACATCGTCGCCTTCGATCCTGATGAGCTTCATGCCATGCCGCCATCGTGGCACCCCGTTTGCTGAGACGCACTTGCGCCGATCGATCGTGTGCGATCGCAATTCGAGTAAAAGATCGCGTCCTCCTTTACTATCGTCTCTCCGACGAACAAACTTGTTCTCAACCCCGTTACATCCCGAATAACCCGATTCAAGAGCCATGTTGATACATACGTTATTGCTGACCATCTGCTGGGCCGGCCAGACGAAGGTCGAGCCGGGCCATGCCCGGAATGCTGTCTATGCGCACGTGCTCAACCAGGGTTTGAGCGCTGGCGCGAACGGGCGAATCGTCTTGCCAGCCCCCAGCTTCGTCGAGGGTCAGACTGGCGAGGCGCAAAGAGCCGTACTCAAGGAGGTCGCCGGAGCCAACCACTCGATTGACGACCTCCTGCGCGACTCGGTGACGGCCCCCTTCATCATCAGGGTGCACGACGTCAAGACGGCCGAGACCCTGGTCCGCTTCGCTGATCTGTGGTATGTGATTCCCGGCGAACTCCAGCAGGTCGACGTGTCAAAGGGAGCCGCGAGCACCGACGAAAAGGAAGTTGAAGTCGCGAACATGTGGTTTCAAACCCACGTTCTCACGCCGGCCGAGATAAAAGGGGCCGGGAGTGCCGTACCACTCCCGGACGACGACAGCTCATGGTACGCACATATTCATGCACGACTTCTCGATCGGATCGACATTAACTCGACAAATCACGTGATGGCGTCGCAAACCGCACAGTCGATCGTGGTCGCTTCGCGAACCGATCCGGCCTTCAATAAAGCCGGGGCGTTTGGCAACAACTGGAAATCCCTGAAGCAGAGGCCCGATGCCTCCCCCGAATCATTGGCCTTGATGCCTTACGCGGGTGGAATCAGCTACGTGAAAATCAGCCGGGCCGATCCAACGTTGAAACGCGACGCCCTTCTCGTGGAAATGCACATCGCCTTCGTCGAGCCCCATGCGTGGTTCCAGGGAGCACCGATCTTGCGCTCGAAATTCAGTATCGCGGCGCAAGATCAGATCCGCAAGTTGCGGCGAGAGATGATCAAGAAACGCTCAAAATGACCGCAGTCACCTCCCGAACCGGTGAGAAGGGTCACGTCGAAAGCTGTTTGAATACGGCGTCGGTTTCATGTGTGAACTTGAAGCGCAAGCGAAAGCTTGCAATGGGTCATCAATTGCTTTGTCTGCCATTGCAGCGGTAAGAATGGCGAAGTGCGGGGGCTTAGGCAAACGCACTTTGCGTCTGACCATTGATGTCAACCGGCATCGCAACGCTCTGAGCGTTTCCCCTGGCTCCCGACCGAGCTCATTGGTCCCGCACCGCCGCGAAGCCTTGGATCGAAGTAAAAACCGTTACGGTGGTGCGGGGTCCGCTACAGCAAGCGGTCAGGCGACGGGTTCGTGCCGAGCGTTCCAATCAGCCAGGTGCTTCCGCGCCGCAGCCAGCAACTCCCCATCCTCGATGTCCCAGATCGCCCCCTCTTCGTCCCCGCGAGCCAACATGGTCAAGTTGGCTATCATCTGGCCGAGGCGATACTCCGGGCAGGCCTCGCTCAGCTCTTCAACGGCGTGTAACACCTCGCTCCTCTCTGGCGCGATCATGGCAGTCGATCTCCTCACTGTGGATAATGCGTAACCGGAGACCTCTGATCGCCGATCACCTCGACCCATGCAACGGCGAAACGAATGCGTGGGGTGCGTGAATGACTTCTTTTTCTTTCTCGCCGGTCGAGCCTCTCGCTTTTCACCGATTTCTTGTCATAATACGTCGTCGGTCTCGTTTCACTGCTGCCGCTGGTAGGGCGGAGGGATCGCGGTTCTTCGAACCGAGCGATCGACTCGTGGCGTGATCGGCTTATCGTCGGCGATGTTTGGCGCTGTTGGCCGGCCATCACCGATACCGGGCATAGTCGACTTCTTGCCGGCGATGTTTGAGGCGTCGGCAGGCGTGAGTAGTTTCACGAGTTGTCGTTCGAGTTCGTCGGTGAAACTCGCCGGACGCCGCGTGGTGTCCAGAATCAATTTGCCCAGCGACGGCGGCACGCGCAGCCGTTCCCCAGGCGGAAGCGCACGCACAGCGAACGACCATGAATAAGGGACGGTACCGAGGATTCGCTTGGCCTTGACATCAAGCTCGCAAGGAAAGGACGGATTGGACGACGAAAGCCTTACAATTGTGGAGGGCGCTTGCTGGGTTTCCGACGGCGGCCGCAGCGCCCATACGCCAACATGCAGCTTCCCGGTTGTATGCTCGACGCAAAATGCGTAATGAATGTTGAATTTGGAATGCTTTCCCCCGGTGTCGATCATCGTGATGGGCGCGAAAAAGTGCGAACGTGGGCGTTCGCGCGATGATGCGGCCTTCGGCCATCTCGACCTCAGCCACGTCGAGAACCATCTTCTGCACCATCGAAAGATGATCGAGCCCCAAGGCCTCCAGACGGTCGGCAGTGACCACGATATCCTGGTCCTCGTCTTGAGGATCGGGAACACAGATGCCGAGGCCAACCTGGGTTAGCTCGAAATCTTTTTCATTCATATCAACCGGTTTGACATTCGCCAGCAGCACGTTGCGAAACATCGTGGCTGTTTTCGACGAACCGGCTGGCAAACTCCCGCGATCTCCAGATACCAAACGAGGAAGAGATTTGATCACGAGATGACTCCAGTCCTGAGGCGCCTTATTCTTGATACGGAGGCCAGGCTGGAGATAAACGAGCCGAGGTTGGCTATAGCTCGCCATGTGCCACGAGACAACCGACGCAATCGGCACAGAACCCGTACACACCCCAATTGAACAATTAACGATCAAAACCGAAATCAAGCTCGTAACGAGAATAGCCTGCCATCGTCGAACATCCATTGTTTTGCCCGCAGCCATGCGTTCCTCCGATGATGAGGGGCTTAATAAAGCCGGGAAAATCCTGTCCGGCTATCCGGAGAGCCACGATACCTTAGCAGTTTTCGACGCAATGCTCATCGGCAGAATCGATGCGTTCCGAAGAACCTCCCGATTCGGAAACGCGCAAGCGGATTATGTGGAATATATGGTCCCCAGAGAAGTTATCTAGCCCGGCCAGTCTCCTGAATCGCTCGCGTCGGGTATATTTTCTTCAGATTACGGCAACCGGGAGCACGCACCTGTGATCATCAACGACCTGCCTGCGATCCTTGCGCCGCGCCCAAGGGACGCGACGGATTGACCATCGTCGCGGCCGCGTGTCGCGCATCGGCCGTAGGCATTTTTGGCTTGTGTTCCGAAAACAACGCCTTTCCAGTTGACATTTGTGCACAAATCACACGTTTGACATCAAATCCGTTCGGCATTCGAGTCACGGCCCAACAGATGTTGACTCGGCTGCGACTCGACCACGATTCACAGGCACTGGCTTACGTCGTGTTGCCGGTCGATTTTGATGATCATGAAAATTTTGAGCTGGCCGTCAAGAGCGCGTTACACGCGGGACGTTTTGTTCTGGGCGAAGTGACGTCGCGTGCCGGGATCAGCCGGGCGGTTGCGGCTGGAGTGAGTGGATTGATCGTGGCCGGTCATGAGGCCGCAGGCCGGGTCGGGGCTTTGTCATCCTTTGTGCTGTTGCAAGCGGCGCTAGGGCAGACAACGGCGCCGGTATGGGTACGCGGTGGTATTGGACCAAACGTGGCGGCCGGCTGCATCGCGGCCGGCGCGGCGGGCGTGGTCATCGAAGGCTCATTGCTTCTGGCTCGCGAATCGCGGTTGAGCCCGCAATGGCGTGAGCGAATCGCGCGGTGGGACGGCAGCGAGACCACGGTGATCACCGCGAAATCGGGGGCCAGTCTTCGCGTCTTCGGCTTTCCCGGCTCGGACGCGCTCGTTCGGCTACGCGAGGCCGGTACGAGAACCGCGGCGGACTGGGACAAGGCCGTGCACGATCACGTCGGCTGGAACGAAGGCCAGTGTCCCCCCGTTGGGCAGGATGCGGCCTTTGCCGAACGAATGGCGCGGCAGCACGTGACGGTTGGCGGCATCGTTCAGGCCTTCGAACGCGCCATCACCGACGGAATCGCCGCGGCGCGGGGGCGCACCCCTTTCCGAAGGGTCGGCCCTCGCGACGCTGAATGGAACGCGGTACCCGATCCTTCAAGGTCCGATGACCCGCGTCAGCGATGTGCCGCGGTTCGCACGGGCCGTTTCAGACGGTGGCGGCTTACCGTTTCTGGCGCTGGCCATGCTGAGTGGGGACGACGTTCGTAAACTCTTGCACGAAGCCGTTGAACACCTTGGTGGAAGACCCTGGGGAGTTGGAATTCTTGGCTTCGTGCCGCCGGAGCTTCGCGCCGAGCAGATGGCGGTGGTCCGCGAGTTTCATCCGCCGTTCGCCCTGATCGCGGGCGGGCGCCCCGATCAGGCCACGGAACTCGAAAATCGGGGGATTGCCACTTTCTTGCACGCCCCCTCACCGCGTTTGCTCGATCAATATTTGCGAGACGGAGTCGCGGCGGTTCATCCTTGAGGGACGTGAGTGCGGCGGCCACGTTGGACCTCGGTCGAGCTTCGTCCTTTGGGAACAGGCGGTGACGGTCGTTCGCGACGCCATTGACCGCGGCGTGCCCGCGTCCGGCTTGAGCCTGGTGTTCGCGGGGGGAATCCACGACGCCCGTTCGGCCGCCCTGGTCGCCGCCGTCGCCGGCCGGCTCGCGGCAGCCGGGGTCAACATCGGAATCCTGGTCGGAACAGGCTATCTCTTCACCCGCGAGGCGGTTGACACCGGAGCGATTGTCGCGCGCTTTCAGGAAGAAGTCGTGCGCTGCGAAGCGACGGTCTTGCTGGAATCGGGTGCCGGGCACCAGGTTCGGGTGAGCCAGACGCCCTTCACCGCGCGGTTCGAGGAAGAGAAAAGACGGCTACTTGCCGAGGGACGATCAGCCGAGGCGATCCGCGAGGCACTCGAAGGGTTGAATGTCGGCCGCCTCCGCGTGGCCGCCAAGGGCATGGAGCGCAGCCAGGGAGCCGGGTCGCCACTCGTCGCCGTGAGCGACGAATACCAGGCGAAAAATGGTCTGTTCATGCTGGGCCAGGCCGCCGTGCTGCGCAAGGAAACGACGACGATCGCCGATCTTCATCACGCGCTTTGCACCGAAAGCACGACCTTTCTCGAGCGTGGCCAGACCAGCGGGCTGCCTTCGCCCGAGGCCAGTCCCGCCCGGCCATCGGATATCGCGATCGTCGGGATGGCGGCCGTCTTTCCGGGCGCGGCAAACGTGTCGCGGTTCTGGTCCAACACGTTGCGCGGCATCGACGCGATCACCGAGATTCCCGCCGACCGTTGGGATTGGCGGCTCTATTATGACGCCGATCCGAAGGCGCCGGACAAGATCGTGTCGAAGTGGGGCGGCTTTGTTCCCGACGTGCTATTTGATCCGATTCGTTACGGCATGCCCCCCTCGAGCCTCAGATCGATCGAGCCTGCGCAGTTGCTGGCGCTCGAGGTGGTGCGAACAGCGCTGGCGGACGCCGGGTACGCCGAGCGGCCGTTCCCTCGTGAGCGAACCGGGGTGGTGCTGGGAATGGGGGGCGGGGCCGCGCAGCTTGCGATGGGTTACGCGTTTCGCTCGTACTTGCCCATGCTCGACACGGTGTTGCCCGCTGGCGGCAGGGAGGCGATCGAGTCGTGCCAGGGACTGTTGCCCGAGTGGACCGAAGACTCGTTCCCGGGTTTCTTGCTCAATGTCACCGCGGGCCGGATCGCCAATCGTCTCAACCTGGGGGGCGCGAATTACACGGTCGACGCCGCGTGCGGCTCGTCGCTGGCCGCGGCCAGTTTGGCCGTACGCGAGCTGGAAACCGGCGCGGCCGACGTCGTCATCCTGGGGGGCGTTGATACCGTTCAAAATCCGTTCACGTATCTCGCCTTCAGCAAGACCCAGGCGTTTTCGCCACGCGGCCGGTGTCGGCCGTTTGACGCCAGTGCCGATGGAATCGTCATCAGTGAAGGGGTTGCCGCGGTCGTATTGAAACGGCTCGCGGACGCCGAGCGCGATGGCGACCGGATCTACGCCGTGATCAAGGGGGTCGGCTCGTCGAGCGACGGCCGCGCGCGGGCCTGACTGCGCCCGTCGTCGACGGCCAGACCCGGGCCCTCGATCGCGCTTACACGAAGGCCGGCATTTCGCCGGCGACCGTCGGGTACGTCGAAGCCCATGGCACGGGCACGGCCCTGGGAGACGTCGTCGAGATCGAAGCGCTCGGCAAGCTCTTCCGGCAAGCCGGCGCCCGGCCGCGCGAATGCGTGGTCGGCTCGGTGAAATCGTCGATTGGCCATACGAAGTGCGCCGCGGGCCTTGCGGGATTGATCAATGCCTCGCTGGCCCTTCATCACAAAGTCATACCCCCCACGATCGGCGTGGAGAAGCCCAACCCGAAGCTCGATCTCCACGACGGCCCGCTTCGGCTCTGCACTGAGACTCAGCCGTGGCTACACCACGACTCCGATACGCCCCGCACGGCGGGTGTCAGTGCGTTTGGGTTCGGCGGCACCAATTTCCACGCCGTTCTCGAAGCCTATGATCGCAACCTGGCCACGCCGCCTGAAGCGACCATGAACGACTGGCCGGCCGAATTGCTGATCTGGGAGGCCAGCGATCAAGCGCGGTTGCTCGAACCGCTCGACCAACTGGCCGCCGCGCTTGATCGTGGAGCCCGTCCGTCACTTCGCGACCTGTCGCACACGCTCATCCAGGCCAGGGAAAAAGAGCCGCGGTCAAACGATGAAAGCGCAGTGCGCGACGCTGGTGATCGTCGCGTCGGATCACCAGGATCTGCGCGACAAGATCAAGCTCGGCGCGCACCGCGATCGCCGAGGGAAAGACCCATCTCGACGATCCCCGGGGTATCGGCTTCGAGGCCAAGGCGCCGTGGGCCGGCCAGCCGCTGGCGTTTCTCTTTCCCGGCCAAGGAGTCGCAGGCCCCCGGGATGCTCAGGGAGCTGGCCGTGATTTTCCCGGAAGTGCGCGGGGCTTTCGAGGAGGTCGATCGGGCGCTTCTGGACCGTCGCCTGCCGGCGGTCGGCCCGCTCGTCTTTCCGCCGCCGGCCCATGGCGAAGCGGCGGCCAATGAAACACGACGCGCGCTGCATGCAGACGGAAGTCGCCCAGCCGGCCGTCGGCGCCGCGTGCGTTGGCATGTTGCGATTGCTCGAGCGCCTCGGTTGCCGGCCCGATGTGGTGGGCGGGCACAGCTATGGCGAGCTGGTCGCGCTTCACGCCGCGGGCGCTCTGAGCACCGCCGATCTGGCCGAATTGTCGACGGCCCGAGGCCGTTTCATGCGAGAGGCGGGTCAAGGCGTCGCTGGCGCGATGGCCGCTCTTCTCGCCGGACCGAGTGAGGTCGAGCCGCTGATCGAGATGGTCCCGGACGTGCTGGTCGCCAACTGGAATGGTCCGAGGCAAACGGTGATCGCCGGGCCGAGCGACGCCGTGCAACGTGCGATCGAGCTGGCGGAGGCCCGCGGGATTCGCTGCCGGCCCTTGCCCGTATCCTCGGCTTTTCATACGCCCCTGGTCGCCCCCGCGCGTCTGCCGCTGTCGCGCCTGGCGAGCCGGCTGCTGATCCAGGGTCCCGACCGCCCGGTCTACTCGAATCTCGATGCGGCCCCGCACCCCTCGGAGCCGTCGGCGATTGCCACGCGCCTCGGTGATCATCTCGCGGGACCCGTGCGTTTCGCCGAGATGATCGAGGCGATGCATCGCGACCGCGCACGCGTCTTTGTAGAAGTCGGGCCGGGCTCGATTCTGGCCCCGCTGGTCGACACCATCCTCAAGAATCGCCCGCATCTGGCTGTCTCTTGTGATCCGTCCGGGGCATCAGGCGTAACCGGTTTCCTGCGCACGGTCGCCCGCCTGGTTGTGGCCGGGGTCTCCTTGCGGCTCGCCTCGTTGACCGAGGGCCGCGCAGCGCAGGTTCTTGATCTGGGAAATTTACCTCCTGGCGATTTCACGGCCCCGCTCACATCGTCGACCTGGGTCGTCAATGGAAGCCGTGCCCGTCCGTTCTCCGAACCCGAACAGCCTCGACTGGGCCAGGCTTTGCCTGAATCACGACGGATTCAGGCGAAGCCCGCGCTCAAACCTGCTGTCGAGCCCCGTGATACCGCTTCGCCGAACGGGTTTCACGGGGCACAGAATGGCACGCACGGTGTGCCTCCGGTTACGAAGCCGATCGTTGGTCGTTCGACTGGCCCGCGCGGCGAGCGGGCCACCGTGCCGATGTCCGACCCGATCCAAAAACGAACTTTCAATCCAGGTTTACCAATCGCCATGAAATCGTCATCTGCGCCACAACGTCAACCGATCGCGCGATCGAGTCGTTTCAGCAGACAATGCAGACGTTCCTTGAGGTGCAGAAAGCGACGATGCTCGCCTATCTGACCGGGCGTGCCGCTGCGGGTTTGCCTATGCCGGCGACGGCCAGGACAACCGAGCACGACCATCATCATGTCGAGCCCATCGTCTCCGCGACCGTCTCGTCGCCCCCGCCCTCCAGTTTAGAGGCACCGGAATCGGTGCCCGAGCCGGCGCCGGCACCACGCCCTGGCGTGATCGTCGATGTGCCGCCGGCCGAACCACTCGTTCGCAATCGGTATGAGTCTAATGGGGTCAACGGTAATGGCCACGCAAATGGGAATGGCCACGCTAACAGCAACGGCAATGGCAAGGCCCACATGCCTCCGCCGGCGCCGAGCGTAACGCCTGATGGTCCTGGCCGTGCGACGATCACCGCGCGGCTGCTTGAAACGGTGCGCGACCGGACCGGTTACCCGATTGAAACGCTGGGGCTCGAACTGGATATGGAGGCCGACCTGGGAATCGATTCGATCAAGCGGGTTGAAATCCTGGGAAAGATGCGTGATGAATTTCCGGGGCTCAAGGCGACTTCCGACTCTCCGGAGATGATGGACGCCATGGCCCGGGCACGCACGCTCGGCGTGATCGTCGACCGGATGGCGAATCTCTCGGACCAGCCGCAGTCCGCCGCGACTGTGAAAACGTCCGCCAGATCATCCAGACCCGACCTGATTTCTTCGGCCAGTGGCAACCCCAACGGCAAGCACGACCGCGGCACGACGCGACGGATCTTGAAGGCCATCGATGCACCGTTGCCGCGCGACGGCGCGGGCTTGATGGCCGGCGGGCGAATCGTGATCACCGACGATGGCCGCGGGGTGGCTCGATGCCTGGAAACCGAGTTGATGGCCGCGGGCGTCGCCGTGGATCGTATCGGCGGGCCCGAGACGCCCGTCGATTGGACATCGCCGGCGGCCATCGAAGCGGTTCTCGAACGGCTACGTTCAAACGGTCCGCTCGCCGGAATCATTCATGCCCTTCCGCTTGCCGACACTCGATTGGCGCAGTCGATCGACGGCGATTGGTCCGCACGAATCGATGTCGAGGTGAAAGGCCTTTTCTCACTCGCCAAGGCCATGGCGGGCGATCTTGAAACGGCAGCCCGCCAGGGGGGCGCGTGCCTGATCGCGGCCACGGCAATGGGCGGGCGATTCGCGAGTGCGGGGAGCCCTCACGCCGAGTTCTTTCCAGGGCATGGCGGGATCGCCGGCCTGACCAAGACCCTGGCGCGAGAATGGCCGGAGATCCGGACGCGGGTTGTTGATTTCGCGGCGAGTGACGAGATTGGCTCGATCGCTGGCCGGTTGCTCTCGGAAGTCTTTGCCAGGGATGGCTGGGCTGAAGTCGGTTATGACCAGGGGCGGCGCATCCGGCTCAAGACCGTGGAAAGTGCGCTCGAGACGTCGGTGAACACCCTGGAATTGAAGCCCGGCGATCCCGTATTGATCTCGGGCGGGGCACGCGGAATCACGGCCCTCGCCGCAATCGAGCTGGCGCGGCTCTGGCGGCCGACCCTCTTGATCGTGGGCACCACGCCGTTGACGACGGCCGGCGAGTCGTCTGAAACGCAAGGCTTGAGCGATGAGGCGGAGATCAAGACCGCGCTTTACAATCGCCTACGCACGGAAGGCCGCGCCGGCGGCCCGGCGGAAATCGAAGTATCCTTCCAGGCACTTCGTCGCACTCGAGAGATCCGCGCGAACCTCGAGATCCTGCGGCAAACCGGTGCGACCATCGAATACGCACAAGGCGACGTTCGCGACCCGGCGGCGATGGCTCGCGTACTCGACGACTGGCGCCGCCGCCACGGCGAAGTGGCCGGCCTGATTCATGGCGCCGGCCTGATCAGAGACAAGTTGATCCGCGACAAATCGATCGAATCGTTTGATCGCGTCCTTGGGCCGAAGGTCGATGGAGCTGCTCAATTTGTTTCGCCTGGTGCGCGGCGACTCCCTCAAGTTCACGGCGCTTTTTTCCTCGATCGCGGGCCGCTTCGGCAACGTGGGCCAGTCGGACTACGCGGCTGCCAACGAGATGCCTCAATAAACTGGCCCACTGGCTCGACCGTCGCTGGCCGGGGCGGGTCGTGTCGATCATCTGGGGCCCGTGGTCGGGCGTGGGCATGGTCTCGCAACTGGAAAGCCACCTGGGCAACCGCGGGCTCGGCATGATCTCGCCGCGAGTCGGGTCGGATCGCTTCTGGTCAACGAGCTTCGCCACGGGCGTAAAGGCGAAGTCGAGGTGATCTATTCGGGCGAGCTCGGAACGCTCGAACAGCCGATGGCCAACGTGTCGCTTCGCCCCGAGCGCGCGGAGGTCTTCTCATCATGAAGTGGGGGCGCCCCTATGAGATCGCCATCATCGGCATGGGCTGCCACTTTCCCGGCTCATCCGATCTGGTCTCTTTCTTTGAAAACATCCTGAGTGCCAGGGATTGCACCAGCGAGGTTCCGAGCGACCGCTGGGACTCGCGGACATTTTGCGACCCGGGCTCAGCCGCCAGCGACCGCGTTCCCTCGTGCCGCGGCGGCTATCTTCAATCGCCCGTTCGCTTCGCGGCCGCCGAGCACGGTGTCATGCCGCTGACCGTCGAAGGGGGCGAGCCCGAACAGTTCTTGATTCTCGAAACGGCGATGGCCGCGCTGGCCGACGCCGGCCTGACGATCGATTCCCTCAAGCGGAGCCGTGTCGAAGTCGTCATCGGTCGAGGCAATTACTTCAATCGCGGCAACCTCACGCGGCTCCAGCACGGCCGCATGATCGATCAAACGATCGCCGTTCTCGCGGCATTTCATCCGGAATGGTCGCAGGCCCGGCTCGATCAGGTTCGCGCCGACCTTCGCCGCGGGCTTCCCGCGTTCGAGGCGGCGACGATCCCCGGGCAGTTGACCAATGCCACAGCCGGCCGCCTGGCCCATCGGCTCGATCTCGACGGAGCGAGCTTCGTCGTCGATGCCGCGAGCGCCTCATCCCTGGTGGCCGTCGACCTGGCGGCCCGCGCACTACTGGAACGGCGCGCCAAAATCGCGATCGCCGGCGGCGTTTACCTCGAGGCGGACGTCGATTTCCCCCTCGTTTTTCGCCAGCTCAACGCCTTGTCTCGCTCAGGAGTCGGCCGCCCCTTTTCCAGCGACGCCGACGGCATGATACCGGGCGAAGGCGCGGGCGTCTTGATTCTCAAGCGGCGGGCCGATGCCGAGCGCGACGGCGACCGGATCTACGCCGTCATCCAGAACGTCGGGCTCGCCAGCGACGGCAAGAGCCAGGGACTGGCCGCCCCCAGCGCCCGTGGGCACGCCCGCGCTATCAGCCGTGCCTATCGCGGCGCCGGGATCAACCCCGGCAGCGTCATGCTGGTTGAAGGCCATGGACTCGGCGTGCCAGCGGCCGACCGCGCCGAACTCCGTGCACTCAACGCGGTTTTTCCCAGGCTGGCGCACGGGCACCGGACCCTGGGCGCCGTCTCATCCATGATCGGCCACGCCATGCCGGCCTCGGGGATGGCCGGTTTGATCAAGACGGCGCTGGCGCTTTATCACCGGGTGCTGCCGCCGTCCTTGCACACCGAGAAACCGCATCCTCTCCTGGCGGCCGACAAGAGCTCGTTTGCCCTGAATGCGAAGGCGCGCCCGTGGATTCACTGCGACGAAATCACGCCGCGGCGCGCGGGCGTCAACGCGTTTGGTTTCGCGGGTATCAATGCCCACGCGGTGCTCGAAGAGCATGCGCAATCCGCCGATAGCGACCGGCCGGGGGCCCTGCGACGGTGGGACACCGAGGCGATCTTGTTATCGGCCCCCGATCGCCCCGGCTTGATCGCGCAAATTGACGAGCTGCTGCACTGGCTCAAAAACGATCCAGAGCACAGCCTGCTCGACGTGGCCTATTCGCTCAACAGCCGCCGCGAACACTTGCCACAAAGCGCACGCCTGGGCGTGGTGGTTTCATCCCTCCCCGACTTGATTGAGCGCCTCACGCCGTTACCCAGCCGGCTTGGCGATCCAGCGTGCCGTTTCCTTCACGATCGTCGCGGCGTGTATTTCTGGGACAGGCCGCTGCTCGACACGAACCCCGAAGGTCTGGCCTTCCTCTTTCCGGGCGAGGGCTCGCAGTACCTCGGAATGATGGCCGATCTTTGCTTTCATTTTCCCGAAGTCCGCCGTTCTTTCGACACGGCCGACCGCATTGCGCGTGATCTGGGCCACACTCAATCTCCGAGTGAACACCTCTTTGGCGATGCGTCGGGGGGCGAGCAAGGGCTCTGGTCAACGACGACGGCCGTCAACGTCGTTCTCAACGCGCAGTGGGCGCTTTACCAACTGCTCTGCCGATTAGGTTTGCGTCCGAACGCCGTGGTTGGTCATAGCAGTGGCGAAATCCTGGCTCTCTCCGCGGGGGGCGTCTTCGAGACCGATCGCGAGCTTCAGCACAAGCTTGGTCGCCTGGGATCGATCATGAGTGGTTTCGAGTCAGCGGGCGACTTGCCCGTGGCCCGGCTCGTCGCGGTCGCAGCACACAAAGACCGTCTCGAAGCCCTCTGTCGCGACCTGGGAGCCAGCGATGTTGACACCGCGATGGACAACTGCCCGCACCAGGTTGTCCTGGCGATTCCCGCCGCGGATCATTCGCGTGTCATCGAACGCCTGCGGCGCGAGAACATCCTGTTCGAGGAGCTGCCCTTTTCGCGGGCCTATCACACGCCCGGCTTCAGGCCCGTGATCGGTCCGATCGTCGAATTTTTCGACCAGATGGATTTCCGCCCCCCGAGTATTCCCATCTACTCGTGCGCGTCGCGCGGGCGCATGCCAGGCTCACTCGCGGCGATCCGTGAGCTCGCGATTGCGCAGTGGACCCAGACGGTGGCGTTCCGCGAAACGATTGAAGCGATGCACGATGATGGGCTTCGTCTTTTCATCGACGTCGGCGCGCGAGGCAACCTGGCCGGATTCGTGGAAGACACATTGCGAGGGCGCCCTTCGTTCACCGTCGCGGCAAATCTGCCGCGCCGCACCGGGCCGACCCAGCTCAACCATCTGGTCGCATCGACGTTCGCCCACGGAGCCAGGCTGAAGACCGACTACCTTTATGCGCGGCGGCGTCCTCGTGGAAATCGACTGGAACGCGCCGAAGCCAGCACCCACGCCCACCGTCGAGCTCAAGATCGGCTTTCCCGGAGATGCGGCCATCGGCCGCATTGGTCGAGCAATTGCCTCGGCAGCCCGCCCGATTTCGCCCGTCGAGCCGGCCCTGTCTGAAGCGGTCTCGAACGACTTCGGCCGCGATGGCGGGGCTGAGCACGACGAGCGCGGTGAGCCCGATCATCATCATCATCCGCACACCAACGGATTTTCGCACCACGGCCATATTCCGATTTCGATGATGGCCGTCGCAGAGGCGACCTCTCGCCCGCAACGCTTCACGATGGACGTCGAAGCCGAAAGAGCACCGGTCTCCGACTCATGGACCCTTCCGGATGAAGAGTGCGATTCGGTCGACCCGATCTTGAATGACCCGGCGGCCGAGGATCAGGCGATGCTCCAGTTTCAATCCACGATGCGATCGTTCTTGCAAACACAACATGAGGTGATGACAACCTACCTGGCCGTCACAGACCGCGAAGCGAGTCGTCCCGGCGAACAGCCGATGCATGTGCTCGCCGAGGCGTCGAGCCACCACGCGATCGAGAACGGCGAGACAACTCACGAACGTCACGGTAACAATGGGGCCGCGTACGACCAGGCAGGGCCCGCCCACCCCACACCGAGGCCCCGTGGCGCCTGGGTCGGCGAAGTGCGGCGGCATGTTCCGGGCGTTGAAATCGAGACCTTGCTCAAGATCGAAGCGCACGATGATCCCGTCGCCCAGCATCATACGCTGGGCGGCCGCAAGATCTCCGCGCTCGATCCCACATTGGTGGGGCTCCCGGTTGTTCCGTTCGCGGTGATGGTCGAGATGACGGCGCAAGTCGCGGCCATGGTCGCACGCGATGATCTCATCCTCACCGGCGTCAAGGCCGTTCGCGCGCACAAGTGGGTCCGCTACGAGGACGAGCCCGTTCATCTCGAGCTCCGCGGCCACCGCGTGTCATCAACCGACGGTGTTCGTGTCTGGGTCGGCATCTACAATCGCGGGATCGGCGGCCAGACTGACACTCCACGGCCAGTTTTCGAAGCCATCGCCGTGTTTGGCGAGGTACGCGGCGATACCCCGCCGGCCCCGGCATTTTCGCTCGAGAATGCCCGGCCGAGCAAGTTTACCGACCAATCGGTTTACAACGAGCAATGGCTCTTTCATGGCCCCCATTTCCAGGCCATCTCTCATATGGGGTCTCTTTCGGAACGCGGCGTCGAGGGTCGACTGCGGGTCCTCCCGCTGGAGCCACTGCTCAAAACGGGACAGTTACCGGCCAGCTTCCACACCGACCTCGTCGTGATCGACAATTTCACGCAACTGCTCGGCGCATGGGGTCTTGATTACCTCGCTGAAGGGAACGTGATGTTTCCCCTTCATATGGAAGATTTGGAAATTCATGGTGCGCGCCCGGCCGTCGGTACCGAGATTGATTGCCAGATCACGATCCATGAGCTGGAACGACACCGGATCCGCGTCGAGGCTCAGTTCGTTCGACCTGATGGAACCCTCTGGATGCGGATTCGCGACTGGGAAGACTGGCGATTTCACTGGCCGAACCGTTACCGCGACTCATTTCGGCAGCCACGCGACTACCTGATCGGCGAGGAACTCTTGCTCGATGACCCGGAGTCAGCACCGATTTCGGGCGTCAAGGCCGTCTGGCTCGAGCCTCCGGCCGATATGGGCCGCCCCGTCTGGCGCGACGTGCTAGAATTCACTCAGCTCGGACCGCACGAGCGCAATGAATTCCTCGCAACGACGACTTCCGAACAGCACCGCTCCCAGACGTTATGGGGTCGGATCGCGGCCAAAGAGGCCGCCCGGCGACTCTGGAAAGACATGGGCCGACCGGGAATTTACCCGGCCGATCTGGCGATCGCCACTGATGAAAACGGCCAGCCTCGTCTGGTGAAGCTGGGTCAATCAACGCGCGACGCGTCTCCCGCGATCTCGATCGCTCATACCGACGGAGTGGCGGTGGCACTGGCGGCCATTGATCCAGGGGTCCGCCTGGGAATCGCTGTCGAGGCGATCGTTGATCGACCGGAGAACGTCGAGCTATCGGCGTTCAACCCGGCCGAGAGGCGCTTTTCGATCAGATTTCCAGATCAAATCGAAGCGAATGGATATCTCGATTCTACTGCGCGAAAGAAGCGGCGGCGAGCGCCTGGGGCCGACTGTCAGCCAGCGGGGCCGCCGCCATCGAGGTTATCGGATTCGATGAAGGCACGGGCGTGATTCTTGTAAGGGTCCGTCCTTTGTCGATGGAATCGCCGATGGATTCAAAGGGCGAAACTGTTTTACGCGTCGTTTCGGTCCGGCGGTCTGACCGCGCGTGGGCCTGGACAATAAAAAAAGGAATGGACCTGTGATCACTGCGCGTTCCCGCACGGAAATACTTGACGACGTGACGGCAGTTCTCGAACAGCAACTTGGCGTGCAATCGTCGGCCGCGATCGATGAGAACACCAGGTTTTTCGCCGATCTCGGCCTGGCATCGATTGACGCCGTCGTGCTCAGCGAGCGACTCCAGGACCATTACGGTAAAACGCTCCCATTTCAGGAGTTGATGGCCCAACTGGGCCGGCGGACCGACCGCGATCTTGCGATCGGCGAGCTGGTCGATTTCCTTGCCGCGAACCTTTGAGCGTTCTTGCGTCCATCATCTTTCTGAGTAACCTTCCATGCCGAAACTCAAGGCGAACGGACTGAATTTTCACTACCAGCAGGCCGGTTCGGGTCCAGACCTCATCTTGATTCATGGAGTCACCGGCGACCTGTCGATCTGGTTCTTGTGCGAGGCGATGGGAGTGCTCGCCCGGACGTTTCGTGTCACGGCTTTTGACCTGCGGGGGCACGGCTACAGCGACGTGCCACGCACTGGCTACACCTCGGCCGATCAGTCGGCTGACGTGCTCGCGATCATGGACGCTCTCGACATCGAGCGGGCCACCCTGGTGGGGCACAGCTTCGGCGCGGTGATCGCCATGCACGTGGCGGCGCTCTATCCCCATCGCGTTGACTCGGTCGTTCTCTCCGACCCGAGTTTTCCGGCGCTACGGCACCTCGAGGATCTGAGTCGCTGGGGCCACTGGCAAAACTTTCGTGAAGAGGCGTCGCAGGCCGGCGTGACGCTCTCCGACGAGCACTGGTACGATCTGGGCCGTTTTTTTGATCAGGTTCTTCACCTCGACGGCGATCGGCTCCTGAAATTCCGCCAGGCGGTCGGATTGCCGGGCCTCAACCGGCTCTTGCGCCTGGCCACCACGACGTGCGGCGACGATGCCAAGGCGGTGGCCGGCCTCACGGAAGACATGATTCGAAGCGTCACGCAACCCGTGCTGGCGATCTTCGGCGAGCATTCGCCGTTCCTCGCGACTGCCGAATACCTGGGTGAAAACGTGCCGCATTGCGTCAATCAGCTCGTTCCCGGGGCCAAGCATCGCGCCCCTGAGGAGAACGGGCCGAAGTTTGTCGAGCTTCTCCATGAATACCTGACGTCGCGCGAACCACTGACACACGTTGTGAAAGCAGCGAGATGAACATCAAGAAAACGGTGCTGCTCACGGGGGCCGCTCACGGAATTGGCCGCGCAACGGCCGAGGCCCTGGCCAGTCGCGGCACACCCGTCGGGTTGATCGATCGTGATGCCCATGCACTGGGCGAGCTTGCACACACGTTGAAAGAGCAAGGCGCGACCGTGGCCCACGCGGCCGTCGACGTGACCGACCGACCAGCCCTGCTGAAGGCCATCGCGGAGATCGCCAGCGTCATGGGTCCCATCGACGTCCTGGTCGCCTGCGCGGGCGTTGGCACGCTCACCCAGGTTCCTGAGCTGGAAACAGAAACGCTCCGGCAGACGTTCGAAGTCAATCTCGTGGGCGTGGCCCATTCGATCGAGGCCGTCTTGCCCACCATGATCTCGCGCGGCCACGGCCATATTTTGGGCGTGGCGAGCCTGGCCGGCTATCGCGGCTTTCCTTGGATGATTTCGTACTCGGCTTCGAAGGCCGCCTTGATCGCCTACCTGGAGGCATTGCGCCCAGGGCTGCGGCGCCGCGGCGTCACGGTGACGACCGTCTGCCCGGGCTTCGTTCGTACCCAGATGAGCTGCGATATTCCCTATCAATATCCGGTCAAGATGCTCGAGCCACAGGACGCGGCGCGGCACCTGATCCGCGCCATCGATCGCCGGCCCCGCAACTGCGTCTTCCCGTGGGACATGAGGATCAGCGTCGCGATTCTCAAGTACATGCCAGACTGGTTCTTCGATCGGCTGATGTACTGGTTTGGCCCACGGGCTCTCAAGATCGATTTCTAGAAATGTCTGAGTGAGAGAGTCATGAACGTATCATCCGATACCCGATCGCAAGCGACGGCTCCGGCGATCCTCGAGCTCATGCAATGCCTCTCTTGTGGGCAGGCCCTCATGGGGCAATCGACCTGCCCGGCCTGCCAGCGACCGTATCCTGTTCGCGACGGGATCGTCGAGGCGATTGGTCCGCTCGCCGGCCGCAACCAGATTGTCGCCGCGTTTTATGACGGGCCGGGGTGGATCAAATTCGGCCCGTGGGAACAGGCCTTCCTGCTCCTGCAAGGGGGCGTGCGGCGTGCCCGCACGGAGATTCTTCGCCACGCGATCAAACCCGACGGCCAGCAGGCACTCGGGCTCGAGGTCGGTATCGGCAGCGGTGAGAATCTCCCTTACTTGCCCGCCGACTGGGCCGTTTATGGAGTCGACATCGCGCGTACGCAGTTAGAGCTATGTCAGCGCCGCCACCCGCGTGCCGGCGGGCGGCTCGCGTGGGCCGAGGGAGAAAACCTGCCGTTCCCTGACGCCACGTTTGACGCCTGCTGGTCGGTCGGTGGATTCAATTATTTCCGCGATCACGAAGCCGCTCTGTGTGAAATGCGCCGCGTGACCAGGCCGGGACGCCCCGTGGTGATCGCCGACGAGATCCCCAGCCTGCACCGGGCCGGTCTTGGAAACTTGCTGGGCATCCCGGCCCTCGACGCGTGGTGGATGAAAAAGCTGGGGCTCGATGCCGATTTCGCGAAAATGGTGCTGACCTTCGATATCGACCTCGAAGCCCTCGCCGGTCGCGTCTGGCCTGATGCGATACGGCATCGCATCTGGCATAAGCTCGGATATTGTCTCGTGAACGATTCCCTATCCTGATATGCGTCTTTCATTCAATGATGAGGTGATCCCGATGTCGACCGCAACCGCGCAAAACCTCTCGGCCTCGCACTGGAATGGCGACTGGGATGTCTGGCGGTGCCTCAAGTGCGAGGGCACGCTCCGCTACGATCATTCTCAAAGCAGTCCATCGATGGTCTGCTCCCAGTGCGCAACGCGGTTGCCGATCGAGAACGATATCCTGATCGTGAAGGACAAGACGACGGACAACAATCAGATCGCCCAGGAGTTCTACGACAGCGCCCTTTGGCCCAAGTTCCGGTTCTGGGAGTGGGTGACCTGGATGTGCAATGGCGGCGAACGCCGGGCGCGCAACAAGGTTCTCCGGCATCTCCCCGAGACACCCGGCCTCAAGCTGCTCGACGTGGCCGTTGGTGACGGCGTTTACCTCGACTGGCTTCCGACCGACTGGCAAATCATCGGCGTGGATATCACACGCACCCAGCTCGATGTTTGCCGCCGCCGCGCGGCGGGCAGGCCCGTCTGGCTGGCGCAGGGCGAGGCCGAGGATTTGCCCCTGGCAAGTCAAAGCTTCGACGCGGTCCTGAGCATCGGTGCGTTCAATTACTTCAACGATCCGGAAGGCTCTCTACGCGAGATGGTTCGCGTGGCTCGACCGGGCGCCCCCATCGTCATTTCCGACGAGCTTCCCAATTTGACCGACCGGATGGTTGGCCACAAACTGGGAGTTCCCGCCATCGATCGATGGATCGTGTCGCGGATGATGCACCTGGGCGACTCATTCACCGAAATGGTCGAACGGTATCGCGACCTCGACATCGAGGCGATCGCCGAGCGTGTGTTCAAGGATTACCATTTCGAAAAGGTCTGGTGGGGCGTGGGCTATGTGCTGGTCGGCCATGCTCCGGCCTGAATGGCCCGACGTGATTCCGAGACGCCGAAGCTCCCCGAGTCGGCACTGGCATCCGGCTCGTCGCGAGACTCGCCCGGCCAGGATCATGCATGGGCATTCAATCCGAATCGAACTTGGAAGCCGAGGACCGAACCGTGCGGTTTAGCACTGTGATCTTCAAGAACGTTTTCCACAGGCCCGTCCGCACGGTGCTGACCACGCTGGGCCTGGCCATCGCCATCGCGGCGGTGACCATCCTGGTCGGAATCTCCTGGAACTTCGAGAAGTCGTTTCTCGATATCTACAATTCTAAAGGAATCGATCTCGTCGTCGTCCATGCCGGCAGCTCGAATCAACTTTCGAGCAGCCTGGACGACACGTTGACCGATCGTTTGCGCCAGATCGACGGGGTCGCCGATGTGTCGCCGTCGCTCGTGGATACGGTTGCGTTTGAAAAAGAGAATCTCGTCAGCGTGCTGGTCAACGGCTGGGTCCCCCGAAGCATGTTGTTTCGCGGGGTCAAGATCTTGAAGGGGCGATCGCTCGAGCCGGGCGACGGCAAGACCGTCATTCTCGGCCGCGTCCTGGCGATGACCCTCCAGAAAGAGCCAGGCGAGCATCTCGACATCAGCGGCGAGGATTTCGAGGTCGTGGGGATCTTCGAGAGCGCAAGCTGGTTCGAGAATGGCGGCTTGCTGATGCCCTTGAAAACGCTTCAGAAGATGATGGGCCGGGAGGGGCAGTGTACCGGTTTATTGATCAAGGCCAGGTCTTCAGACACCCAGTACGTCGCGGAACTGTGCAAGCGAATCGAAAAAACGATCACTGGCGTGGCCGCGACCCCGGCCCGCGAGCACGTGCAAGGCGACCAGCAGATGCGGCTCGCACGCGCGATGGCCTGGACGACCGCGGCCGTCGCCCTCTTTCTCGGCTCGATCGGCATGCTCAATACGATGCTCATGTCGATCTTCGAGCGCACACGCGAAATCGGCATCCTTCGCGCCGTCGGCTGGCGGCGCGGCCGGGTCCTGGTGCTCGTTCTGGGCGAGGCCCTCGTCATCGCCTTGATCGGTGCGGCACTGGGCGTCGTGCTGGCGGCCGTCGGGCTGCGTGTCTTGATCCTGGCCCCCACGGCGCGCGGCTTCATCAATCCGAATCTGCCCCCACAGGTCTTGTTGATCGCGCTTGCCCTGGGCATCGGCCTCAGCCTGCTTGGCGGTCTTTACCCCGCGGCCCGAGCCGCCGCGCTCGAGCCGACCGAGGCGCTCCGTTATGAGTAACCAGACAGGATCTTCGACCGCTTCGAGCATCCTCCGCGCCGAGCGCGCTGGTCAAATTTTATCCAGACGGCGACGTCACCGCGCTCCGGGGAGTTTCTCTGAGCATTCAAGAATCGGAGTCGGTCGCCATCACGGGCCCCAGCGGCTGCGGCAAGAGCACCTTGTTGCACCTGCTCGGCGGTCTCGACCGGCCGACCGAAGGCGACGTTTATTTTCGTGACAAGTCCCTGTCAAATCTCGGCATCGACGAGTTCCGGGCTCATCAAGTGGGCTTTGTCTTTCAATCTTTTTACTTGTTGCCCACCCTGACCGCGCTCGAAAACATGCAGATCCCCATGTTTGAAGGAGCCTGGCCGCCGCGCGAGCGCGTCGAGCGCGCCACCCGGCTCATCGACGATGTCGGCCTTGGCGACCGTCGCGATCACACGCCCGGGCCGGCTCTCGGTCGGCCAGCGCCAGCGGGTCGCGATCGCGCGATCCCTTGCCAACGATCCGTGCTTGTTGCTCGCTGACGAGCCGACGGGCAACCTTGACAGCAAGAGCCAGGATGAAATCATTCAGTTGCTCCACCGCTTACGCGAGGAGCGCCGGCTCACCCTGGTCATCGTCACCCACAGCCACGACGTCGCCCAAGCCGCCGATCGCCAGATCAGGATGAAAGACGGCGAAATCCTGGCTGATTGAGCGGGCCCTTCATCGCCCTATTGTCAGGGCATTGACAGGCGTTGCTCGCGTCCATCCGCCACCCGACATAGGCACACGATGACTCGTTCTGGTTGATCGGGCAGGGCCGGCGCGTTAGCTTCGGGCGATTGGTCCCGAAGGCTACTCAATCAGGACGCCATAAGATGCCCATCCGCCGCTTTTTATTCCTCGTGGTTGTCGCCTCATTGGCTCTCACCTGCGTTTCTTATGCCGGGCGCTGCGCGACAAGGGATCGTCGGCCGAGTGGCGGCCGCTCTTCGACGGCCGCACCCTGGACGGCTGGGAGCACGTTGGCCCCGGCAAGTTCGTGGTCGAGGATGGAGTCCTCCGCACCGAGGGGGGCATGGGCCTCCTCTGGTATTCACGCGAGAAGCTCGGCAACTGCATCATTCGCGTGGTCTACAAGACGGCCAATGACCGCTCGAACTCCGGCGTGTACGTCCGGATCGCCGACCGTCCCGTTGATCCGTGGTACGCGGTTCACCACGGTTTCGAGGTGCAGGTCATGGATACGGGAACCGAAGGCCGGAGCACCGGATCGATCTATACCTTCACCAGGGCCGCCGCCAAGTCCTCGAAGCCTGGCGAATGGAACACCCTCGAAATCATGCTGAAAGGGAATCGCATCACGACAACAATCAATGGCATCCAGGTCTCTGATTTTGATTCGAGCACTCTCAAGCCCGGCGCCCCGGAAAAGTCGGGTGAAGGCGATCCGGCGCGTGGCCCACGCCCCGAGTCGGGCTACATGGGCCTCCAGAACCACGACGACAATTCCCGCGTTTATTTCAAGGACGTATCCGTTCGTCCACTCGAGTCGCAGACCAGGTGACGCGGCACGGCACAGGCTGGCGCAAGAGGTTCAGATTGACGGGATTCACCACCTTAAATTGACGGCCATGATGCTTGAGCATCGGTTGCCAGAAGACGGAGAATTGACCATGACGCAGGTGACTTTCAAACAGATTCTCGCATCTCTCGTTGTTTGTCTCTTGCCGGCCGCGCTGGCCGTCGCCGACCCGCCCGGTTTGAAGACATTGCCGATCGGTGCGGCGGCCCCCGATTTTCGACTTCCAGGCGTTGACGGCAAGACGCACGAATTATCCGAGTTCTCGGCGGCCAAGATTCTCGTGATTGTCTTCACGTGCAACCATTGCCCCACCGCCCAGGCCTACGAAGGACGGCTCGCCCGGCTCCAGTCTGATTATCGCGACAAGGGTGTCGCCGTCGTGGCGATCTCGCCCAATAACCCGGCCGCCGTGCGGCTCGATGAACTGGGCTTTACCGATCTTGGCGATTCTTTTGAAGATATGAAAATCCGCGCCAAGGATCATCAATTTAATTACCCCTATCTCTATGATGGCGAAACCCAGGCGACGGCCAGGGCGTATGGCGTTCTGGCCACGCCGCAGGTCTACGTTTTCGACCATGACCGCAAGCTGCGCTATGTCGGCCGGTTCGACGACGCCGAGGTGAAAGCCGTCAAGTCGCACGACACCAAGAATGCGATCGAAGCCCTGCTCGCCGGCACCGAAGTCCCGGTTCCAACCACGCGCGTCTTTGGCTGCTCAACCAAGTGGGCCGAGAAGGAGGCCGATGCCAAGAAGTCGCTGGCCAAGTGGGATGCCGAGGCCGTCAGCCTCGAAACGATTGACCTACCCGGTGTGGCCAGGCTGATCAAGAATGACACCAAGAAGCTCTTGCTCGTCAACCTCTGGGCGACCTGGTGCGGACCCTGCGTGGCCGAATTGCCGGAGCTGGTGACGATGAACCGGATGTACCGCGGGCGCAATTTCCAGATGGTCACCATCAGTCTTGACGAGCCAGCCAAGCGCGAAGATGCCGCCAGGGTGCTCAAGGAAAACCACGTCGCGGCGACCAACTATATTTCGAGCGTCGACAGCCGCGATCAGTTCGCCGAGGCTCTCGACCAGGAATGGCCCGGACCGGTGCCGTATACATTGCTCGTCGCTCCAGGAGGCAAGATCATCTACCGCAAGACAGGCGCGATCGAGCCGCTCGAGCTCAAACGGGCCATCGTCGGCTATCTCGGCCGTACGACTCGTTAAAGCTGTTTCGATAGAGATGTCGATGCAAGAGCGTGATCAATTGCGGAATCATCGGACGTCCCACGATTGATCACTTCGGCGCACTTTCGCCGGGCTTGAATCGATAATCGAGCGGCGGCTTCTGGTCGGCGCCAAGCAATGATTGATACGGGTGCCCCTCGAGCCGCCGGCGATGTTCGGCCTTTGCCGAGTTCAATGATTCAGGCGATTGGAATAGATCATAGCCAGTAGCCGCGAGCACGCGCGTGGCCAGGATCATGCCTTTGCGGCCGATCGTCGTTCCCCCGGCCGCGACCGCTTGCCAGGAATGAGCCGACGTGCCGGGCACCCAGCATGCCGTCGTAAAGCCGACCGTCGGCACGACCCACGACACGTCGCCGACGTCGGTCGACCCGCCCCCGCCTTGGCCGGTCGGTTCCGCGATGGCAGTCAGCGTTGCCAGCGAGGGAGGTTTCATGAGCGTTGCTTGAATTTTTTGTGCGAATGCCATCTCTCTCTCATCATATTGTAGATTGAGCAAGCGTTTAAGATTCGCCCGCGCAACCTGCGCCAGTGTTTGATTGGGAAGCATCTCGAGAATGCCCCCCAGGTACTGGGTCTCCAGCTTTGTCTCGGTGCCGACCGCTCCGGCCTCGGCGCACTTGACCAGACGGGGATAAAGCGATTGCACGACCTGAGAACGCGGGTGGCGAATGTAGTAGAAAACTTCGCCGAAGTCTGGGACGACGTTGGGCGCATTGCCCCCCGCCGTGATGATGTGGTGGATCCGGGTGAAGTCGGGCGTGTGTTCCCGCAACAACTCGGAAGCGTGGCTCGTTAGCTCGACCGCGTCGAGCGCCGATCGACCCGCCTCGGGCGCGGCGGCCGCGTGCGAGCTTGTACCGTGGAAACGAAACTTGACCGCGATGCGGGCCAGGCTGGCTCCGTCACCGGCCGAGTTCTGGCTGCTCGGATGCCAGTGCAGAGCCGCGTCGCAATCGTCGAAGAGATGGGCCCTGACCATGAACGCCTTGGCGCTGCCCCCTTCCTCGGCTGGACAGCCGTAGAATCGCAGCGTTCCCTTGATCCGCCCCGCTTTGATCTGCTCGCCCAGCGCCAGGCTGGCTTCGGCCGACGCCACGCCGAACAGGTGATGGCCGCAGGCGTGCCCCGCCGCTATTCCCGGGCGTGCTTTTTGGTTCGGCACGGCGTCTTGAGAAAGGCCCGGCAACGCGTCGTACTCGCCGAGAATGGCAATCACGGGCTTGCCCGAGCCGATCGTGGCCACGAACGACGTCGGGATTCCCGCCACGCCGCGCTCGACTTTGAACCCAGCCTGCTCCATCGTGTCGGCAAGCAAGGCTGATGACCGCTTTTCTTGATAACCGAGCCTCGGCCCATTCCCAGATCTTCGTGGCCATGGTCCAGGCCGAGTTCGCATTCCGGGCGACGAATTCGTCGAGCTGGGGCTCGACTGATTGAACCGGTCTCTTCGCCACCTCGAGTGTCATGGCGGCCACACTCCGGGTCTTCGCGACGTTTCCCGCGCGCTTGCGCAGGCGAAGGTCAAATTGTTCACCGGGTGCCAGAAAATAGTACGCCTTGCCATCGTGGTTCTTGCCGTCGTAAATGCCGACGACGCTGCGGCCAATCACCTCCAGCAAGTCTCCGCGCACGACGACCGCGGCCGTCTCGTCGATTCCAATACCGAGCAGCTCGGGCTTCTTGGAAATCACCTCAACAAGGTCATCTGATCGCCCCCGCGCGATCAAGTGCTGGTCGATGGCAACGCCGCGCAAATAGCCAAAGCCTTGCTCATAGCCCTTGGCCATCATGATGTGATTCCCCTCACGCGCCCCGCGAACGAGATACGAGCCCTGGATGGTCGCACCGGCCGAGCTGCCACCGATGACTCCGCCCCGAGCCAACACGCCCTCGATCGCGCGCTGCGTGCGCGTTCCCATGTAGGCATCGACCAGCCGCCATTGCCGGCCGCCGCCGAACCAGACACCACGCGCTTTCAACAGCGGTGCCACAAATTCCTCGCTGTCGGCTTCCTTGCGATCACGCGTATGAAGCACGGTCACGTTCTTCACGCCGAAATCGCGGCGGAAGATTTCCTGATCGTGGTAAGCGTCGACATGATCGCGCTCGGTCGCGGTCGGAATCAGCACAAACTCGGCGTCGCCACCACCGGCCAGCGCGACGAAGCGTTTTCGCGTCTCGGCCACTTCGCCGCCGCCGTCGATCACCAGTGATCCCGACGCCGGGCCGACCTGGGATGATGCGGAGGAGGCGGAGGGACCCGTCTGGCCGACAAAAAAGAGGCATGTGAACAAGACCGCGATCATCAGTGGCTCCCTTGACCCGAGTGTGGCGGAGGCGAGTAAGGCGATCGAAACTTGACTGCTTCGAAGTCATGGCTTGGTGCCCATATCGACGACCGGAAATAGTGTATGACTCGCCCAGAGCAATAGCCCCAGGAGCAGCACGCCGAGGAGAAGACACCCCGCAATCAGCTTTTTCTCGATCGGCAAAAGCGGCTCGTAAGGAATCGCCTCGAGCTCACGCGCCAGTGACGGGGCGTCGCGTTCCTTGTCAGGAACCGGATCGTTGCGATCAGACATTCAAGCTCCTCCCGCCAGCAGCGGAGGGTGCACACCGTGGAAAAACAACCATGAAATCGCCAGGCCGATCCAGATGATGAAACCGAACAGGCTGATCACGTAAACCAGGGCCAGCCGACCAATCCCCTCGGCCCAGAGCCGCTTGAAATCCGACGCCATGCCAATCGAGAAAAACGTCATGACGAAAAAGAGGCCACGCACCAGGTCAAACTCCGCGGTCGCAAGCTTGAGGCCGTTTAGCAAGTCAGGGCGCGCAGCGCCAGGCCCAGAAACAGCACGAAGAGCGCGAAATAACCGACGACGAATCGCGGAAAACGCCGCAGGATATCGGCGACCGGCACGGTTTGGCCGCGCTCTTTTTCGATCCCGTAGGCCCAGACCGCGGCGAGAACGAAGGCCCAGATCCCGATGAAAATATCAATGAATACCTTGACGGTCGTCGTCGTGGTCAGGATCCAGCCCGCCTCGTAATGAATCCCCGCGCCGCAGCGCGCGACCGGATCAGCGCATCGGTGATCGCACCGCTGGCCACGGCGGCGCCATCGGTCTTGACGGCCAGCCCCATCCAGGCCGCGGCGACCATCGGCTCGCGCCATAGAAAAGCTTGCGCTAAAAGCGGCAAGAGAATCAGCTCAAATACCGAGAAGATCACGACCAGCGACGACACCATGATCGGCACGACCGGCCGAGCTCGAATCGCGGCCCCCGTGGTGATGGCCGCCGATACCCCGCAGATCGAGATTCCCGAGGCCAAGGGCGCAGCCCACTCGCGGCTGAATTTGAAGTATTTTCGCGCAATGAAATACACAAGTGCCCAGTAGATCAAGTAAGCCTCGATGATCGCCGCCAGGCCGCGAAACATGATGGCCGATACCAGCCCCGAAGCACCCGCGGCCTTGACCCCTAGCGAGGCGCCGAGGATCACGATCGCCGTCTTGATGAACCACTCGGAACGCGCCGCCGGCTTGAGCCATCTGGCAAGTCCGGGCGTGAAGTTACCGATCGCCAGTCCAGCCAGAAGGGCCACGATGAAGCCGGCCTCACCCGTCAAACCAAGAGACCATGAGATCCCCATCGCCGCGCGCTTGTCCGGTGTCTGGGCGATGTACGCGTTGTGGCCGGCAATCCAGCAAAGAACGCTCAACGATAAGATGACCAACAGCGCGGGAACAAACGTCTTGATATCGGCCCCCAGCAAAAAGCCGCCGGCACTCACGATCGCGATGACGAAGACAAACGTGGCAAGCAGGCTCAACACACCGGGCCAACCCGCATACGCTTTCGACACCGGCTGAACGGCTTTACCGACTTCGAGCCAGACCTGGGGGCCGGCGAGCCAGCCCAGGAGGTCGATCCCAAAGGCCGCGGGCAGGGCCAGCGCCACCACAATCAGACCGAGCCAGACTGCCAATCCATCTTCAGACAAGTGCAACGATCTCACGAAGTTCAGCTCTCTCGAGTACAGGACAGGATCGATCGGCGGGACAGAACACGCACCGCGGCCACGGAAGAAGAAGAATCCCATTCATTTCCGACGCGAGCCGCTCAGTCAAGTCACCGGTCACCGCGGCGCATCGGATCAACTCGGCGATGACTGACGTCTGGCGTGCGACCGCGGTCGACCGGAGGCGAGAAGGGGAGCATCAGATTCTTGACATCCTTGAATCCAACCCGCTAAGATCCAACCACGTTACAAGATGTTGGTGGCCGATCCTGGTAGCCTGCCCGGATCGGCGAACAGGGAATCCGGCGCAATTCCGGAACGGCCCCGCCGCGGTAACCGTGCGTTAACGGGTGTTACCCCTCTTATTGCCATTGTTGGTTGGACCAAGCCGAGACCGGGTCCCACCGATGAGAAGGCTCGACACCCCAGCCCGGAAGTCCGAAGACCTACCTGCATCGAATGTGGAAAACGCCCTGCGCAGGACGGGCGCTTCCGGAATACTCTCTTTTTTTCGATACGACCGAGTCGGCATCGATCGAGAATGCGTTTTCGCATCCGATCGTCTCGTTCAGTTTTGTTTCGGATGACATGAGCGTCAACGAGCCAGCGCCGCGAGAGGCCAGTTTGGCCCTGCGCCGGCATCGTGATTTAACTCGTGGCGAAACCGACCGTGACGGAGCGGACGTCAATGGCCGTTGCGGGCTGCTGGCGCATTCAGATCTTGTATCAGTATCGAAATCAAACGGAATGAAAGCGGCGCAATGCAAAGCCAGCCGAGCCCACGACGTGTTTTCTCCTGGACGATCATCGGCGTGTGCCTGACCGTCGCCGGCCTTGACGGTTGCGGCGGGTCGTCGAACGTGCAGGAGATCCCCGAGGCATCGAAGAAAGAGCTGATCCGCCGCAAAGTCGATGTGGAGGCAGGGACGGCTAAATCGTTGAAAACCGGGCGCGGATCCAAGGGTCGGCCGCGCACGCCGTGAAGTCAGAACATCGCCTGCTCCGATCAAAATGCCCTTGCACGATCGTGGGAGGGGCGAGTCTCCGCGCGAGCCGAGTGCCAGTGCCGACTCGGGGAGCCTCGGCGTCTCTGAATCACGTAAGGCGGTTTACTGTAGCTTGAGATCGCGGCACGATCGGCTATCGCTCCAACCAGGAACTCCGTTACCCATAATTTCAGCACCAAGAGAGAGGACATCATGCTTTCAAACAGTGGCGTTCAACGTTCGGCACGCCGTGGATTCACACTGATCGAGCTGCTCGTCGTGATCGCGATCATCGCGGTCTTGATCGCACTGCTCTTGCCGGCCGTGCAAGCGGCCCGCGAAGCGGCGCGGCGGGCGCAGTGCGTGAACAATCTCAAGCAGCTCGGCCTGGCACTGGCGAATTACGAGAGTGCTCACGGTCTCTACCCTTATGGAATGGCCCGTGAGAATACGGGACCGAACTGTTCCTTCAGTCCCTACGGCTATTATGTGGGCAGTAGCATCTTCGTGCGGATGCTCCCCTATTTTGAGCAGCAAACGCTGGCCAACGCTTACAACTACAGCTTGATCAACTGGGTCGCCGACAATTCGACGGTCGGTGCGGTCGGCCTGAACGTGCTGTGGTGCCCCAGCGATGGCACGATCGCGGGCCTTCATCTGCCGTTCGCGGGCTGGGGTTGGGACGGCTCGACCCAGATTCTCACCTACACGAGCTATGCCGGTAACATGGGGTCATTCTGCAAGGTCCCCGTTTCGGTCACATCGCCGGCCCAGCATCAAGCCATATTGAATCAGGCCAATGGCACGTTCTTTTATCTCGGCTGGCCCGACTGGAATCCGCCCGCGCCTCCCAACCCGATTGCCCCGCTCAATCCCGGCAGCGTGCCGCCCGGCGTCACTGGCCTCGGTGACAGACGGGCTCTCGAACACTTTCGCTTTCAGCGAGAAAGCGCACGGCAAATTCAGCCAGACGCCGGACGTCAATTACTCGATCGACTTCCAGTACAACGGGGCCTGGGTATCAGGAAACTATGGTGATACGCTCTTCACCACGCTCTTTCCGATGAACCCGTTCGGCCGGATCGGCGACGACCCGAATAATGATTATTTCTACGCGTTTGATGCCCAGGAGGACAACTTCTCGATCGCGGCATCGAGCTTTCATCCCGGCGGGTGCAATTTCGCTTTCCTCGATGGCTCGGTCAAGTTCCTCAAGGACACGATCAATACGTGGCCCTATAACCCGGCGAACGGTGTACCGACCAACGTCACCTACAACTCGACGACGGGCCTCTTCATGCACGGACCGCCGAATGGGGTGTATCAGGCATTATCAACGCGTGGCGGCGGCGAGATTGTGAGCTCGGACCAGTATTGATTGAAGTGGATGGAATTCGCCCGCCCGTCCGTCAGTCGCTAAATAGCCTTGCACGATCCTGGAGCGCGCGAACGATCATTGGAATTTTCTCGATGATCTGGCGCACTGCATTGCCTGAGCGTTCGGAGCGCTCCACACTCGTTCCCACGGTCCTCCGCGGGAATGCCGTCCCGGACGCTCTGCGTCCTCGTCTGCTGGCCGGATGGCGGCGTTGCGAGCGGACGACGCGGAGCGTCGCCGACGATATTCCCACGCGGGAGCGTGAGAACGAGGGTTCTTGCGTGCAACATGCGGGAAAGGAAGAACGCGGTAAATGAAACGTCTCCGAATTGAACAAGGTTATCCAGGCTCACTATATGAGTACTGAATTGTCAGAGCCGGCCGCGCAGCGCGCCTATCCAAAACCTGATCGACTCACACAACATGGCCCATACTTCACCCGCTGACCGGCGCCCCGCCCAGTTCCTCCAGGCGAAGCCGGCGTTTCTGCCAGGCCTCGGGATCGAGCACACTGACTGTTCCGGTGTCGTCGAGTTCCATGCCCGTGATAACCTCGGCCCAGAGGATGATGCGTTGCACCTCACCTTGAAGAGGACCCGCGACCGGCCAGAGCCGGGCCGTCTTGTCGCGGCTCCCGGTCAACATGAATCGCCCATCGGGGCTGAAGGTTCCAGACGACACCCAGTGGTCATGCTGAAGGGCCGCGCCGATTGGCCTCCCCGTGGCGACGTCCCAAAGCCTGGCTGTATTGTCCCCGCCTCCTGTCAACACAGTCTTGCCGTCGGGACTGAACGCCACGGGTCGAACCATGAGACGATGATGAAAGACCCTCCCCGTGGGCTTTCCGGTCAGGGTATCCCATAAACGCGCTTCTCCGAACGAGGGACTGCCGCCACCGGTCAGAAACGTACCCCCATCGGGGCTGAACGCCACGCCCATCACGACCCGTCCGCTCGAGACGTCCGGGCGACAGACTGTTCACAGGATTTTCGGACCGAGCGATCGGCGGTTCATGACTTCCAGACGAGTTTTTTTTCGCCAGTCCAAACACGGCGACCCGCTCGCCGATCATCTCTCCGGTCGCGACGTTCCAGCGTCTGGCCGTTCCCCGATCGTCGCCGGTCAGGAGCGTTTTACCATCCGGGCTAAATGCCGCGGACAGGATGTTGTTTTCATGTCCAAAGACAAGTATCACCCGCATACTGTCCGCGTCGTAGAGCTGGGCTAGCTTGTTTCGGCCGGCCGTGAGGAATGTTCGGCCGTCGGGACTGAAGGCAACGGCATAGATCGGCTCGTCATACGTCAGCACGCTGCCGATCGGGCTGCGCGTGGCTGTTTGCCAGAGACGAGCTTCGCCGGCCCCGCCGAACATCGGCCCGCCTCCCGTCAGGAAGCGGCGGCCGTCGGGGCTGAAGGCGACGCTCAAGATCCAGAGGCGATGCGGCAGCGGATTGCCGATCGCCGTTCCGTTTGATGCGTCCCAAAGCTGAACTTGCCCTTTCAATCCCGTGAAGTTCAGCGGATTGGGATCGACGCTTCCAGTCAGAATCCATTTGCCGTCTGGACTGAAGGCGACCGCGCCGACCCAGTGCGGGTGCGACAACGTCAGCCTTGTCTGACCGATACCCGCCACATCCCAGAGATGCGTTTTCCAGATGGTCGACGTGAGAATCGTCGCCCCGTCTCGACTGAAGGCCACCGCATTGACGTCCCCCTCGTGCAAGAACGGCTCGCCGATGAGCTTGCCACTGCCCACATCCCAGAGCCGTGCCGTCGCGTCGATGCTGCCGGTCAGCACGGTCTTGCTATCTGGACTGAACGCGACGGACTTGATCAAGCTCGTCTGGTTGCGCGTGTCGCTGTCGGACTGCAACGACGAGTCATTATCCCTGATGGAATAGGGGTGTCTCAGCACCACGCCCGTGGCGTTGCCCGTCGCTACATCCCAGAGCCTGGCTGTACCGTCTCGACTTGCCGAGGCGATCAACTTACCGTCGGGACTCAAGGCGACGACAAAAACTTCCGACGGATGATTCAGCGGCACACCGACCGGCTTGCCGTCGGCCACGCGCCACACCTGAACGGTCCGGTCACGGCTTCCTGTCACTGCTATCTCGCTGTCAGCACTCAAAGCCACGGCCTCCACGGCCTTCTTGTGCGAAAGTGGGGGACAGACCGGCTTGCCGCTCGCGACTTCCCAGAGTCGTGCATGACCATCATCACACGCGGTCAGCAGGGTTTTCTCGTCCGCACTGAAGACCGCCGCCAGGACGGCCGCGGGGTGGTCGAGAAGACGGCTCGAGGGGTCGTCGGGCGTTCCCTCCCACAGCCTCACCTCCGAGACGGACGTGCCGGGATCGCTCGACGCCGTCAAGAAGGTCTTGCCGTTCGGGCTGATCGCCAGCACCCTGACGCCGATCGGATGGGTGATAGCGGTGCCGGCCGGCTTGCCCGTCGCCACGTCCCACCGCCGAATCTCATCTCGTCCGACCACGTTATCATGGCCCGCCGTCACGAACGTGTGCCCATCGGGATGGAACGCGATCCGATCGATGTCGACAAAACCTGGATGGGCAACGGAGAACTTCAAACGATGGGTCTCGCGCCCCCAGACACCGAGGTTCGCCCGGATCACGCGATCCAGATCAGGCTCGCCATCGGGAAGCTCGCGGAGACTTCGCGCCAGGTGAAGAATGCCATGCGAGACTTGGCCCTGGTCGCAAAGATGAAGACCGGTATCAAGAGTCAGTAGCGCGGTCGACTTCTTGGCTTGATGAAGAGCGGCGAGCGCGTCGGCCTCGGCCGCGACAGCCTGCTTCCGCACGGCGGCCTCGGCACGCGCCGATTCGGTGGCCTTGCGACGCTCCGAATCCATGCCGAGCAAAGCGATGATCGAAACGGCCGTCACGAGCACGAGCGCGGCTGACCCCGCCTGGACCCAGGCGCGATGCCGACGCGCCCAGACCGTCAGGCGTTCGCCGAAGTGCCTGCGATAAACGGACACGGGCTCATCGGCCATCCATCGTTCCAGATCTCTGCCCAGATCACGAGCCGAGGCGTATCGGTCTTCGGGTTGAGCCGATAGCGCTTTGAGACAGATGGATTCGAGCGCCCGCGCCAGCCGAGGATAGTGTTGACGGGGCGGCAATACGAGCGCGTTCCTGACCATCCGGAGCGGATCGCCCCCTCCCAGACCCGCGTCCTGAAATGCGGGCGTTCCCGTCAGAATCGTGTACAGGATGAGACCCAGGTTGAAGACGTCGCTCGAGGGCCCGGTCGTTAATCCCTTGGCCTGCTCGGGGCTCATGTACTGGGGTGTGCCCAGCACGGCGCCGGTGGCCGTCAAGGCGTTGGGCGAGGGGCTCGGAGAAGGGGCGGCCATCTCCGGCTCGCCGTCGCAATCGGCCGTACCAAAGTGCTTGGCCAGGCCCCAGTCCATCACCAGGGTTTCGCCATAGCGGCCGAGCATGATATTCGAGGGCTTGAGATCGCGGTGAATATACCCCTGGTCGTGGGCGTAGGCGACGGTGTCGCAGACCGTCACGAATCTCTGAAGGAGCTCGCGAAACCGCAAACTTCCCGGACCCGATTCACGACGAAGGGATTGGTCCGCATGAAACCCGGCGATCGCCTCCTGGAACGTCTGACCGTCGACCAGGGGCATGGTGTAAAACGGCCCCTGGGCATCGTGCCCCAGGCCGTAGATCGGCACGATGCCGGGGTGCTGGAGCCCCGCGGTGATCTCGGCCTCGCGCAGGAATCGCCGTCGTGCCGCATCGTGAAGCCGCTCGGGCTGGATCCGTTTGAGGGCGACCATGTCGCCCTAGCTCTTCCTGCCGGGCGGCAAGCACTTCGCCCAGGCCGCCTCGCGCGTGATGCCGCTGGGGCCGATAAGTCGCCAGGGCGTGCATCTGGTCGGGCAAATCGCGATGGGTGTCACGCACGATGGCGGGGTTTTCAAGAGTCGCAAGAACGTCAGTTTGCCCGATATCAAGAAGGGGATCGATCCCCCGCAGTGCGGCGATCCGCTCACGCAATTCACCAGCGAGCTCCGGGCAATCGGAGCAAAGATGCTCCACGGTCGCCTCACGCCCCTCGAGGCGAAGCTCATCCCACAAGACAAGCAGATCGAGCAATCGGTCTTCAGCGGCCG
Organism: uncultured Planctomycetota bacterium; assembly: GCA_963818265.1. GTDB lineage: Bacteria > Planctomycetota > Planctomycetia > Isosphaerales > Isosphaeraceae > CAWFRS01. The sequence goes on from CAWFRS010000010.1 coordinate 339,208, forward strand.
ATGTCGCCATGGATTCACCCGACGTCGTCAAGAAACAGTCAGAAGGGAAGCTGGCCGCCGAGGGCCATGCCGAGCCTCATCCGCGCGGCGACCCAGCGGCGGTTGACGGTCTTTTCCGAGATCTCGAGAATCTGGGCGGCTTCGGCTTGCGTGAGGCCCTGATACCAGAGGAGGTCGAAGACTTCGCGGTCCTCTTCGGCGAGAGATTCGACGCTCTGGTGAAACCTTGTCCACGCCTCGAAGTGCTCGGGATTATTGGTGTCTTGGACGGCGATGCGCTCCACCGGCAACTCGCCCGAGTCATTGGTTAGCAGGTGGCTCTCATGGTGTGCCCCCATGCCATGCGGACCATTGTAATGCCGGGTGAGATCGATGAGCTCGCGTCGGATCTGCACGGCCGCGAGATTGACGAAACTCCGGACCGACACGGGCGAAGTCGTCTCAAGCGCGTGCCGCAGCCGTACCAGAGCATTTTGAAGAACGTCGTCCGTCTGCTCCCACCGTTGCACCTGCGGGAAACCCCTTAACATCTTTCTCGCGAGGCGTGTAAGACGCTCGCAAGCGCATTCGAGCAGCGCGGAGTGTGCCGAGCCATCGCCCTGTGCAGGCGGTCAAGGCATACCTGAATGTCGGCGGTGTGGTTTCTGTGGTGCACGGGCATCAACTCGTCCGCAAGGATTTGCGATCGCTAAATTTCGTGTCGGCCGAGATTTACAGCGGTTTACCCGCTGATTGCGTACTGCGCTTCAGTTTCAGCTTCGGACTTTTCGGCCTCCACGGCGGGCTTTGTGTGCGGTCCGAGCGTAAACCGCTGTAAGTAAGGACTTGCGTGCCAACAGCTCGGCCCCGGCCTCAAGAATGCGGAGAGATCCGCAATTTCTTTGTCCGTCGTTTCCGAGCACTCTCGCTCATTAGCATAGGTTCGACTTATCTCGGAGAAATTGCGAACGCCCGAGCTTACCGCTGCTGACTTTATTCCGTGCATCCTACCACAGCCTTGACATTTGACCAAAGGTTCGATGTATTCAATGAGCCTTCGCCAGCGCAATCGAGAAGGAAACGTAACAACCGCAACGCCGCGTCCAATCTTGCTCCGACGATGTGACTGTTCAGACAGGGGCGGCCTGCGCTGCTCGCATGGACCAGCAGCGTCGCAGGTCGGTTTCGCGTCAGAATCGTATCAATACCCATCGCTCGCTGCTAGAGATTCTCATCATCGTCTAACGCCGGCGGGTCCGGCTGCATGGTCAGACAGGTCAAGATTCGGCCTGCGGTGAATTGGCCAGCGCAGCTTCTGAACGCGAGCGGTCGGACAGCGACCGTCACCAGACTGACCCCAGAGAAATGTTTCGAAGACAGCGAAGTGATGACTGACTTTACCATCTTGAGGAAGTACATCATGTCGTACGGGCGTCAGCGGGCTCGGCGAAAGAGCATGGCCGTTCGGCCGGGCGAAGACCGGCGTCGTGGCCGCAAGCGGCGGCGGCTCTCGCTGGAGCCTCTCTTCCTGGAAGACCGCACCCTGTTGGCGGGCACGCCGCCGACTCTGAACGATGTCTTGACGTTCTACGACTCCAGGGTGGGCTCGCTCGCCACGGGGGCGAACTTGAGCTCACTGGTTACACAGGGTTTTGGTTTGAACGTTCCGTTGCTTCAGCAGGGGCTTGACGGGGTTCTGACAGCGGGAGGCATCGACATCGAAAGTGTGCTTTCGTCCGCATTTTCGCAGGCAAACATCTCGGACGCTTCAGACCCAACCTTGGCTATGTTGCGCCAGGACCTGGCAGGGTATGGCATATCCGTCGTCTATCCCCCGGAGGGATCGGACTTTTCGAGCACCCCCGCTAGCACGGGCCAATACGCTGGCGACTACCTCGTGATGCAATGGAACCCAGCGAACTCGAGCGGACTGAGTTCCGAATTATCCAACCTCAGCCTGAACAACGTGGGTGTCGCTGACTTCAGCGGTACCGGCTTCCCCTACCTGAACGATGGGTCGCTGACCGGCTCCCTCACTGGCCCGCCGGCAAGCGCCGCACCTACTCGCCTTGGGGAGCATCGCGGCGGTGGTGACGATGGGCGTCAGCGACTTGGGCTCGGGCGGAAGTCTTGCCTTAATCGTGTCCAACAATTCCCAACTGACCCTCTCGAACGTCACGGCAAGCGGCAGTCTTAGCGGCAGCTTTGCGATTGGCGATCTAGCCAACGTCACCGTGAGCGGGACCGCTTCTTTGAACATCAGTTCGGCCACTTTGAACCTCCAGTGGTCGAGCACGAACCAGTCACTCATGCCACAGGGAGCGTCAACGGTTCTGTGCGGTTGACAGCAACCTTGGGGGCACAGGTCCCGCCGCTCCCAGAGTTAGATTGGACGGGGACATTTACGGATAACATTAGCGGGAGCACATTCCAACCGCCCCAGTTTCAACTCAGCGAGCCCTCGGCCGGGAGCATTCTTTCCGCAATCGGTTCCGAGTTTCTGGGCTCTTTGTCTGACTTCTCGCTCCTGGGCTCGCTGGGGTCGGCCCTGGAGGACCCGCTTCCCCTGGTTAACGAGTCGATCGCCCAGATCACCGGCCTGGATGAGTACCTCCCGAAACTCCCTAGTCCTGAACCAAGCGTGATATATATCCCGAACGGCAAGATTTCCGGGAAATAGCTCGAAAACCCCGCGAGTTTTTGGAATAATAGAGGTAAGAACACATCCTCACTATTCCAAGACAAGGGGGTTTTCGAGTGAGCGCTACTCTCCGAAAAAAACACGCGGCACGCAAGAAGAGATTCTTCCAGGAAGCGCGACGGCGAATCAAGAACCGACTCGACAACACGCCGGGGCCCGAGCGGCCTATACCGATGATGACCGCGACCAATATCCACTACGAACACGCCGATCGCGTCCGCGGTCTCAGTGCCGGCGGGATCGGCGCCATTTTGCTGCTGGCCCAGAAGGTCGGCCTGATCGACGAGATCGATCACACCCTCCATCTGCTCAAACGCCATCTCCCCTATCACGAATCCGATCATGTGTTGAGTATCGCCTTGAACATCCTTGCCGGCGGCCGCCGCCTCGAACACCTCGAGCTGCTGCGCAACGACGAGGTGTATCTCGATGCTCTGGGGGCCCGACGGATCCCCGACCCGACCACCTCTGGCGACTTCTGCCGCCGCTTCAGCTCCGAGGCCGATGTCCTCAACTTGATGAACGCCTTCAACGAAGCGCGTCTGCGGGTCTGGAGACAGCAACCGGACGAGTTTTTCAACGAGGCGATCATCGACGCCGACGGCACCATCGTCGCGACCGATGCCGAGTGCAAGCAGGGAGTGGACATCGCCTACAACGGCCTCTGGGGCTACCATGTGCTCTTGGTCTCGCTGGCCAATACGGCCGAACCGCTGTTCCTGCTCAATCGCAGCGGCAATCGCCCATCGCAGGAGCGGGCCGGCGAATACCTGAACAAGGCCGTGGCGCTGTGCATCCGGGCCGGCTTCAAGAGGGTCTTGCTCCGCGGCGACACCAAGATCGCCGAGAACAAGGACCTGGATCTCTGGGACGAGCGGATCCTGCCACGGGATGGCTCGACCATCGCCGAGACCGCTGACCTCGATTCCTGGGACGATGCGGGGAACGTCCGCTTCATCTTCGGCTATGCGGCCCACGACTGCCTCAAGGCCGAGGCCGACGCGTTGCCGGACCAAGCGTACAGCTTCCTGGAACGACCGCCGCGATACGTGATCCAGACGGCCCCCCGCCGGCAACCCGAACGAATCAAGCCGGCGATCGTCCGAGAGCGTGGCTTCAAGACCATCCATCTGCTCGAGGAGATGGTTGCCGAGTTCAATTATCGGCCGGCTGCCTGTAAGAAGAGTTATCGGATGATCGTCGTCCGCAAGCGGCTGGGGATCGACCAAGGGCAGATGCGGCTCTTCGAGGAGTATCGCTACTTCTTTTATATCACCAATGACCGGGTGATGTCGGCCGAGGAAGTCGTGTTCTCGGCCAATGACCGCTGTGATCAAGAGAACCTGATCGCCCAGCTCAAGACAGGCGTGCATGCACTGACGACGCCGGTCGACAACCTGTTGAGCAACTGGGGCTATATGGTGATGGCCAGCTTGGCCTGGACCCTGAAGGCCTGGAGCGCCTTGCTGGTCCCCGTGTCCCCGCGGCACGAGGCGAAGCACGCGACTGAGAAGCGAACCCTCTTGCGGATGGAGTTCGCGACGTATCGTGCGGCGTTCATTGAGATGCCCTGTCAGATCGTGCGGGGCGGACGCCGGTTGATCTACCGCATGCTCTCCTGGAACCCGTGGCAAGGCGTCTTCCTGCGATTGGTCGAGCGGCTCCACGAGTGCAGGTTGTGCTGAAGGATTAGCCACTGAAGTCGGGGTCCGGATGCCCCGATCCCTCGAGGCCGCCGAGCAAAGAAAGGGGACTGATGCATGAGTCGAAACAGATCGAGACCGAATGTCGGGGCCGGAAGGCCCTCGAACTTAGAAGGTACGTCTACACATTTGACATGTGTTGTTGTGAACTGTACAGAAGGTGCCTAATATATTACGCTTGTTTTGGGCCTAGTCTGGGAGGCCCTCGGTCTCGGCAGCCTCGACCCGAGCGATGCCCTCAGCGCCCTTGAGGACCTCGGAATCGAGATCAATGATGGCAACACAAGCCCGGCCGCACTCGCGACCATGGTCAACAACCTGCTGAACGGCCAGCGGGTCGACCTGATCTCCTGGTCGACTTCCGGAGACATCCCACTGCTTGATTTCAACGAGACGATTCCAGTCTACAGTCTGGGCGTGCCCGGCATCGTTAGTGCCGAGATCGATGCCACCTTCGGCGCCAGCGCCAACCTGAGCTACAAGGCGGGTTTCGGGGTGGACACGAACGGCTTCTGGATTCAGCAGGGCACTGGCGTCAGCCTGAACTTCGACCTCTACGCAGGCGTCCAGGGCCAGGTGGAGATTTTTGGCATACCGCTGGCGAAAGCGGGCGGAAACATCGGGTTCGACATCAGCCCATACGTCAGCCTGGCCCCCGACCCGTACTCAAATGTGCCTGGTCGAGATTACGTTTCCGACATGATGTTATTCGGATCGAGCCTACCCCAGGACTTCATCGACTCACTCAGTGAGGGCATTGAAGGAAGTCTCACTGGAACGATCTACGCCTCGATCGACCTCTTTTTCCTCCATTTCGGTGCCTCCTTCAGCGTCGACATCCCAGTCTTTAACATCGAGCACGACCCCGCATGGCCCGGTGGAGGTGGAAGCGGCGGAGCGCCGTCCTGGCCCGTCACGTACGATTCCACTACCGGCCTGCTGACCTTTAACGGCTCGTCGGGGTCCAACGGCGCCACGGCGTACGACAATTTGCAGCTCTCGCAAGCTCCGGGCACCCACACGCTCACAATTAACTGGAAGGGCCATGGCACCAAGCAGTTCCCGGCCGTCAACGAGTTCGAATACCAGGGCGGAAGCTCCGCGAAAGCGCAAGTGACGACGACCCAGGGCTTCGATATCCCGATCTATGACGTCGCCAATGGCGCCGCCCCCGTTTATTTCCAGGGCGGAAACAATAATAATACGCTGATTGGCGGCTCAGGCAGCGATACCCTGGTTGGCGGCAACGGCGATAACCTTATTGCGGCGACCACGGGGAATGACCTGATTGTCGGTGGCCAAGGTGTGAACACGCTGATCGGCGGAAGCGGTAACGATAGCATCTACGGCGGACCGGGCGATGACGTGATCTATGGAGGCTCGGGGGTCTATTACATCGCGGCCGGAGATGGTACCGATACGATTTACGGCGGCGCGGGCCACGCCCCAGAGACGACCAAAGGCGTCCTGACCTATCCCGTAATCGAGGGCGGGGATGGTCACGACCTGATCATCAATTCCAGTAGCGCCACGGCACAAACAAATAATTATCCTGGGCTGCCGGTTAGAGGCTTCACGGTTCCGTCGACTCTCCCGCTGGCGATGACATCGTATCCGGCAGTCGATACATCGGCCGTTCAAATTTACGGCAACGGCGGCACTGACACCGTCTACGGCGGCCCGGGCGAGACGTTCAATAATATCGCGATGGGCGATACGATCGTGGCCGGTTCTGGCCCAAGCGTCATCTACGGCGGCGGCAACGACTCGATCAGGGGCGGCTTCGGGCAGGACAATCTCTACGGCGGCCCCGGCAGCAACACGATCGAAGGCGGGCTGGGAAACGACACAATCTATGGAGGTAATGGCTTCGACGTCACCGGCGCAGGCAAAGGCGATGGCCAAAGCTCAGGCAGCAACCTCCTGATCGGCGGCGCCGGTAGCAACCTGATTTACGGCGATAGTACCGGCAACAACGTCCTGATCGGCGGGCCCGGTAGAAATACGCTCTACGCCGGATCGGGCACCGACTACCTGGATGGGGGCACTGGATTAAGCGCGCTCTACGGCGGGCCAGGCGCCGATACGATGGTCGTGGCGTTCAACCCGGCGGGCGGCACGGACCAAGACACGATCGTCGGCGGCACAGGTAACGACACTCTTGTACTTCAGGGCCCGCCCAATCAGGACAATCACATCGACCTTACCCTTGTCCCGGGTACGACCGAGACGTACAGCGCCAGTCTCTACAACCCGGACACCAACCCACCTAGCTACGAAGCGCAGTCACCTTCACACTCCCACCGAGCGTGCAGCAGCTCGCGATCGACGGAGGGACAGGCGACACCTCTGCAGGTGTTCCCGCAAACGACTATGTGGAGGTCGACCCGTCCGTGCAACAGGGCCTCTCGATCTTCGGCGGTGATGGGAACAACACGCTCGTCGCCGGTCCCGGCGACGATACGTTGGTTGGCGGTTTGGGTAATAATCTCCTGATTGGCGGGACCGGCGCCGACATGCTCTATGGCAACGTCAGTGTCTTGCCCGCGAACCAGAGTCCGGTGATCCTACCTCCGGGCTTCATTTCCTCCTCACAGCCCACGACCGCGCCTGGCCATGACACCATGGTCGGCGGCGACGGCGATAACCAGCTCTTCGCCGGCAACGGTGGCGACCTGCTGATCGGCGGTAACGCCACCTTGGAAGGCGGCCAGTGGGTTCCGACTTACAGCACAGGCAACGACATAATGCACGGCGGTGACGGCGCCGACCTCATGATCGCCGCGCCAGGAATTACAGGCGCCGAGATGTTCGCGGGCAGCGGTAACGACACGCTCGTCGGCGGCAACGGCTCGAACGTTATCGTTGCCGGCGTTGGTTCCGACCTGCTGCTCGGTGGCAACATGGGCAATACGATGATCGGCAGCACCGCGGAAACCGCGGGTAACGCGACAATGGTCGGCGGCTCGGGTATCGACACAATCCTCGGAGGCAATGGCAACGAGACGATCTTCGCGGACGCGAGCACGCTCCAGGCCCAGGGTTACTCGGCGCGGGCAATCGACGCGGGCCTCGCCAACTTCAACGTTCTGTTGACACCCCCGGTCAATCCTCTCGCAAGCGCAACGACACCGACGACCGAAGCCGGAATCGCCGCTCAACTCCTGGCCGAAGACCAGCAATTGCAACCGCGGTTGACTCAGCTTCGGTCACTCGAAACTCAGTATACTAATGCGAATTTGCCGGTTCCGTCCGATCTGAAAACCGAGTACACCGATTTAACAAACCAAGACGATTCCATCCTGGAAGAAAGAATTCAGCTTAATAATCTCCTCAATGTAGTTTATGGCAGCGGCACCCCGATTTACGCGAGCTTGGTTCTGGGGGGCTCGGGCCAGGACATGATCTACGGCGGAGCAAAACCAGACCTACTGGGCGGCGGCCAAAATGGTTCCACGACATTTTTCCTCACCTTGCGGGACGTTGAAAGCGATACGCTGGTGGGCGGAAGCGGCGGCGAGAACACTGTGATTTTTGAAGACACGCCCGGGCAGGAGAACGCCATAACTCTAACTAACACAAGCAGTTCTAGCACCCTCGTTCTGACCCTCAACTCCCAGCCAGCGCAGACCGCCAACATATCCAACATTCAAAACATCGGGGCAGACTTGCTGGGTACCAATGACACGGCAACGATGACGATCAGTCAAAAGCCGACCCTTAACGGTATTGACGAAGGGCTGGACGTGTATTGCGGGAGCGGCATCGACACGATCGACGAGCAAGGCGTCTCTGCCCAAGCCCAGTCGGCTGCGGTCACCATTTACGGCGGCTCGGGAAACGACGATGTCAAAATCGACAGTGATCTCCCATCGCCGCCGGTCTTTAGTTATCCATCTGCCATCGTGCCCGGAATAAGCGAGCTGGACATCAGCGGCTCCGGGGCGGCTGGGCTCAACATGAGCATCGTGTCTAGATCAATCGACCTCCCCAACGATATTACCTTCAAAGCGAGCGGTTTCGACACCGTGAGTGTGTATGGTGTATCCTCCCCGAGCGCGGCGATTACCAACACGATGACGACCGACGGCACGATCCCGAACGTCGTATTCCGCGGAGGCGACGGGACGGAGGTGACTAACGACTTGAAGGCAACTGGTGGAACGACCGAGTTGATCGCCGGTAGCGGTGGTATAAACAACCTGACGGCCACGAGCGGGAGCGACGAGCTGATCGGGAATAGCGGGTTGAATACCTTCAACGCTTCGGGTGCCACAGGATCCGGCGGCGACGCCCTCGTCGGCGGGACTGGGACGAACATATTTGAAGTCGGAGCGTCGGGTACTTACACGGTGTCGGGGAACCCAGGGACCACCAACGAATTGGTGATTTCGGGAGACACTCAGGGAGATGAAATCGTACTGGGACAGGACGGCCCGACAATTCTCGTGAGTAATTATGTGATCCTTCCGGGCGGTCAGTTAAGTTGGGAAATGACCGCGACTGCGACGGACATCACCGGAGTAGACGTGGTCGGGGGTTCGGGCAATGACTACTTGAAAGCCGCAGGAATGAGCATGGGCGTGACCCTCGACGGCGGCGGGGGGACCGATACCCTAGTCGGCGGATCCGGAAATGACACCCTGATCTATGGGGGAGCCGACGATGTGTATAATGGCGGCGGAGGCACGGACAACGAAATTGCCTTCATGGCCAATCCCAGCGATGACATCACTGTGCTGCTAGATCACCCGACGGGTGATACGTTCGCGTTTGACGTCAACGGCGTCGAGGACGACCTCGCAACGACCAATATCGAGCAGATGGAGTTTCTTGGAAAACCCTCTGTGATTGGCGAAGGCGTTGGCGATTCGACCTTTCTCAATTCCAACTGGCCCTCGACGACCAAGTACAGTACCGCCAATCTTGATTCGGCCGGCGTCAGCCAGAGCCTGACAGGGGGTGACCCAGGTTCATACCTGACCGGCACCGACGTCACGCAGGGGTACGAGGTTCAGTACGGCTCGCTTGCTAGGTGGTATGACTACTTCGAACAAGACTTTTATTTTTCCAACTATTCTTTCAATCCTGGATCGCAAGGTGCAATTTCTGGCCTTAGCCCGTCATTTGACATCACCATCCCTTCGAGCAGTGCCTACTCTCTCAATGGGGCTCCCGATCCACCGTCTATCGGCCTGATGATTCAGCAGAGCGGCACGGATTATGACTCCAATGTCCTCTTTACACCGACAGTCGGCTCCGGGTGGGTCCAATATTCGGCCGATAGTCCGGTGACTGCGGCCGATTTCTCCAGCGACACGAATGGTTCTCAGCCAAATTTTTCCGCTTCGGGTGCTCCCATCTACTTCGGCTTCGACGTGCAGGTTTACGATTTCGGACTGGCGGTAAATAAGGCCCCAGGGGACCCGGCCAAATTTCCGGTCAACACATTCACGTGGGGAATCGATAATTTCAGTGTCCAGGTCGACAACGACAGCCCACAACAATCGGTCTGGCCGATTGCTCCGTTCCCGGTGGCTGCCGCGACCGCTACGGCCACAGGCACGAGCGCGTCACCAATCGTGGAATTGTCCGCGCCCTTTACGGATAAGAACGTTGGTGCGAGCATCGGTACAGATGTTGCAACGATTAATTGGGGCGACGGATCGACTTCCTCCGGCGTTGTCACCGGCGGCGTGTCGGGCAATTTCAACGTGACCGGGAACCATATCTACGCGGCGAATAATACTTATCAGATTACAGTTTCTTTGGTCGACCCAACTGGAGGCTCGGCCAGCCAAAGTACAACCTACACTGGTGGCTTGGCCCTGGAGATCAACGGAGATCTTGTCAACTATTATAATGGGTCAGGGTCGTCCCCGGTAGATAATGGCGTCCAGTCCTTCTTGGTAAGGAATGCCGATTCGACGATCTTCTCCTTGCACGCTGGTGGGGGCGTTCTCGACGCCACCACGGCCTCGAGCGAGACGAAGATCGACTCAAACGTCGAATCTATTTTCCTGAGTGCCGTTGGGTATGTGTACGATCTGCGATTCAATGGCAGTCTGTTCTATTACACCCTGGGATCGAGCGCAACCCTGTCCGCATCTACCGAAGGTCCGGCGCAGATGATTCTGTCTGACGACGCCGGCGGGACCGTCATCGGGCAGAGTCTCGCATCCAACGGGGCAATCTCAACGGTCGGTACGGGCGTGTTATATCTACTCACTGGCAACGCCGGGTTAAACGAACCGGGTTGGGTTTATTCCCTGTCGGGGAGCTCGGGCTGGCTTCTGGATGAGCAAAATGTCCGATCAATGGTTGTTGATAACAATGGTTGGTCGGTCGATATCATCGACAATTCGGGCATGGAATATCAGCTCGACGGCTATAGCGGCACGTCGACTTTCCTCGCGCATCCCAACTTAAGTGTCTTCGTCTCTCCAACGTCTACCTTGACCGCCGGCGAAACGTTCGCCGTCACGGTGGCGCTCTTGGATCCCCTCCAAGGTCAGCCGGCGCCCGACTTTGACGGGACGGTGGATTTGGCGACCAGCGGAACCGACATCGGCCTGCCCTCGAGTTACAAGTTTAAGATGGCCGATAACGGATCGCATACTTTCGAGGTGACGTCCGACACGGCCGGAATTCAGACGATTTCCGTCAGTGGCGAGGTCCCGACCGCCTCAGGCAACATCGAATCCTCTTCCTCCAGCACCTTGACTTTGGATCCCGGACCGATGGTCGGCTTTAACATCGATGGCCCGGCGGATGCCACAGCGGGCACCCCGGCGAGTTTCTCGGTTAATGCCGTAGATCAATTCGGCAACGTTATCCCGTCTTATGACGGCACGGTGACGCTAACTAGCAGCGACCAGAACCTGAATGCGGACGTGCCAGGCTCCGCCACACTGCAAAATGGGACGGGCATGTTCACCGCAGCCCTCATAACGGCCGGAAATGCGACGCTCGCCGCGAGCGCGACCATCAGCACAACCTTCACTGGCACCCTGACGAACGGCTCATCGACCGTTACAGGCGTCAGCAGCGCGACGGGGCTTGCCGTCGGGCAGAGCGTGACGGGCTCAGGCATCGCAAGTGGAACGACGATCCTGTCCATCGATAATGCAACGGCCACGATTGCGCTCTCGGCAGCCGCATCTGCCAGCGGCTCCGAGACCCTTACAGCGATTGGCCCGCTCAAGGGGTCTGCCCAGATAGTCGTCGATCCGTCTACCTTCGATCAGCTCGATATCACGGTCCCGCCCGTCGTCGGCCAAGGAGCTCGTTTCGATCTTACGCTCACGCTGGCCGACCAGTACGGCAATCCGGTGGCCGGTTATTCGGACCCTGTGAGCTTCATCCTCGGAAGTACGAACGGTTTTACCTTTTCGGCACCTGGTTATTACATCGAGCCGTCTGATGACGGCGTTTTGAGCGTTCCATTGACCCTGAGTGTGGTCGGCAACCAGCAATTCACGGCAGAATGCCTGATCCCTGATCCCACAAATCCATCGCAACTCGAAGCCTTTCCGATCGTGGTGAACTCTGGTCAGGCCGAGACCGGATTTGTCCCCGTCAACGTCGATGGAGTTCCGCCAACCACGACTATCCTCTCGGCTTCGACGACCACGGTAGCTTATAACCAATCAGTGAACCTGACGGCTGCTGTCACTGGAAGCGGCTCGACGTCACCGACGGGGACCATGTCGTTTTTCGATGGCCCGACCATTCTCGGCACGGCGACGCTGACCACCGCGAGCGGCGTCACCACCGCAACGCTGGATGTCACCACTGGCACGCCCAGCGCAACTACCCCGGCCCTTGCCCTGGGACCGCATGAGATCACGGCAGAGTACTCTGGCGACGCCAATAACGCGGAGAGCCTGCCCTCTGCGGCAGTATCTGTCGTGGTCGCGCAGGCCACGCAGACCACCGTGGCGGCGACGACAAGCTCGCCGGTGTTCGGCCAAGCCGAGACGTTTACAGCCACGATTTCCGCTGGCGCGAACGGAGTAAGTCCGACTGGCGCGGTCACGTTTCTTGATGGTACGATGACCGTAGGAATCGCGACTCTCGAAACGGTTGGATCTCTTGCCATTGCTTCGTTCGAGACCGCATCTCTTCCGGTCGGAGCAAGCTCGATCACTGCAGTGTATTCCGGAGATGCCGATGACGTGTCGAGCGCGTCTACGGCGCCGGTCGCCGTGACGGTTGCTCAGGATGCGACCCAGCTCACGCTGGGTGCGTCACCGAGCCCGGCGGCGCTGGGCCGGTCGATGACCTTCACGGGCATTGTGGCGAGCGGATCGGCGTCAGTCACGGGCCTTACCAACACCACGGGATTGGTCATCGGGGAAAACGTCTTGGGCGCCGGTATTCCGAGCGCGACGACGATCTGGAGCATCAACTCCTCGGCCGCCACGATCACGCTCTCGACGAACGCGACGGCCAGCGGTTCCGAGAGTCTGACGGCCAGCACCGGTGCCCTGACCCTGACCGCCGTGGTGACCGCGAATGGTGTGACTTTAACAGGCACCCTGACGAGTGGCTCGGCCGCCGTCACGAGCCTCAGCGCCACGATGGGCCTGGTCGTCGGGCAGACCGTCTTGGGCGCCGGCATTCCGAGTGGGACGACGATCCAGAGCATCAGCTCGTCGACTGACACAATCATGCTATCGGCGAGCGCGACGGCCAGTGGTCCCCAGAGCCTCACCGCCGGCGCACCGGGCTCAGGCACGCCGGGCGGGACCGTAATCTTCGAACAGGGTTCGACGACGCTGGGCACCAGCACACTAAGCGTTGTTAACGGAGCCGATATAGCTACGCTCACACTACTGGCCACGACCCTGGGATCGGGAAATGATACGATCACGGCGGCGTACGCGGGCGACACTGATGATGCAGCCGCCAGCGTCTCGATTGCTGTGACGATCGGGACATCGGCTCAAGTCGCGACTCAGACTGTGCTGTCGCTCTCTGCCAACCCGGTTGGCTCGAGCACGTCGGATATTTTGACCGCCACTATCCTGACCGCGGGCACCGGTACGAACCCGCCGAGCGGAACCGTCTCGTTCTATGACGGTCCCATTAACCCCGAGAATGCCCAGCAGAATCTGCTGGGTACACCCATTGAGGTGAGCACAGCGAACGGAGTGACCACGGCGTCCTACACGATCGCAGCAGGGACATTGACGGCCAGCGAGTATGCAATCTCGGCCGTGTACTCGGGTGATAGCGGCGATCTCGGCAGCACTTCGGGCACGGTTGCGCTTGCAGTCGAAAAGTCGGGACAGATCGCCACGCAGGCCCAGGTGGTACCCGAGCTCACATTCCTCAATTCGGGTGAGCCGGAGACGTTGACCGCCGTGGTGATGAGCTTCCCGGGTGGCGGCATGCCTGCGGGAACGGTAACGTTCTATGACGGCACGATTGCCTTGAACTCGTCCCCGGCCGCACTTACTCCCCCCATTAACGACAACAGCCTGACCGACTACGCGACGGCGAGCTTCACCACGACGGCCTTGAGGAGCGGCGCGAACCCGATCTCGGCGGTTTATTCGGGCGACTTGGCTTATCTGATGAGTACATCGCCGACGGTCGCAGTCACCGTTGGTCAGCCAACGGTCACGGTGCTAAGCGTCTCCTCGCCGACCGTCACCGCCGGGCAGCTGGAGACATTCACCGCCGTCGTTAGCGCGCAGAGCAACGGCGGCCCTGTTAGTACGGGAGCCGACGAAATCGTGACGTTTGACGACGGCGGGACGATCCTCGGTACGGCCTCGCTGTCGATTGTCGATAACCAGGCCACGGCGACATTGACGACCTCCACGCTGGCACCGGGCATTCGGTCGATCACGGCCGTATACGGCGGCGACCAATCCAATCAAGGCAGCACCTCTGCGCCGGTGAATTTTGTGGTGGGGAGCCTCGCACAGAACGTGACGCAGACCGCCGTGGCGGCGACGTCCGGCACACTATCCGCGGATCAGTCGGTGACGCTGACTGCGACCGTGAACATCAGCGTTCCCGCTAACGCCATAACGGAAGGCGATACACCGACAGGGACCGTGACATTCCTGGATGGAGCAACAACGCTCGGGACGGCACCAGTGACTACCTCGGGCGGAGTGACTTCTGCGACGCTGGCCACTACAGCCCTGGGAAATGGGGCACATTACGTTGCGGCGTTCTACGACGGCGATTCCAAGAACCAAGCGAGTAGCGCCGCACCGGTAATTCTCCAGGTGGGTCAAAACGCGACCCAGACGGTCGTCGCCTCCAATTCCGTGGTTTACGGCCAGGCGCTGACAGCGACAGTCAGCATCTCCGGCTCGGGATCGGGCACGCCAACGGGTTCGGTCACGTTCTTAGAGAACGTTGTGACCTTCAACGGCAGCCTGACGAGCGGGTCGGCGTCCGTGACCGGACTTAGCAGTACGACAGGACTCGTCGTGGGGCAGCCAGTGCTTGGCGCCGGCATCCCGAGCGGGGCCACGATCCAGAGCATCAATGCCTCGTCCGCGACGATCACGCTGTCGGCGAGCGCGACGGCGAGCGGGTCCCGAAGCCTCATCGCTTCGACCAGCCTGGGCGTCGCGGACCTGGCCGATACCGGGGGATTGGACACCGCGACGCTCGGCGGGCTCACGCTCGTACCGGGCACCTACACGATTGAGGCCGAATATAGAGGTGATGGGAATGACGCAACAAGCGCCTCCAGTGCGGTCAACCTTGTCGTCGCCAAAGACCAGACGCTGGTGAACCTGACGACCTCGTCGCCGACCGACATTGCCGGCTATCCATTGACATTGACGGCCACGGTCACGGTTCCCGGTCCGGGTAGTCCGACGGGTACCGTGGTGTTTTCCGACGCGTCAGGTTCCTTGTCCTCGAGCATGCCGGTCACCTATCAGCTCGTCGGCACGATTTTGACGGCCACGGCCACGTTCGACCCCACGAGCGCAGACGTGGGCATGCCGACGATCACTGCCTCTTATTCGGGAGATTCCGACGATTCGGTGGCCTCGGGAAGTATCGCGATTGTCGTCGGTAGTGGGGGAGGTGGTGGAGGATTACGCCAGGTCTATCACAGTCAGACGATAGTGAGCGGGCCGACGACGGCAGTGTTGGGGCAATCCGTGACATTGACCGCGGTCGTTTCAGACGGGACCGCCGGACAAGAGGTCACATTTTACGATGGTACGACCTCACTTGGGACGGGATTACTGGGTTCACCGGACTCCAGCGGCAACGCGACGACAACGCTCGTGACGACATCTCTTGGCCTCGGAGCCAACACGATCACTGCCATCTATTCTGGATATGGGAACGTCCTGCCGAGTAGTTCGCCGTCTGTCACTTTAGCCGTGAGCAAGGATACGACCCAGACCGCGGTCACAGCAGACTCCAATTATGGGTATGTCGACGAATCCGAGACCTTCGAGGCCACAGTCACCGTGCAGGGCCCGGGATCAGGTACGCCCACTACAAGCGTCGAATTCTACGACGGCAGTACCAACCTGGGGGCTGGCTCGCTCGCCAACGGAGTTGCCTCGATCACGACCACACTCGCGGCTGGCATTCACGAGATCAGCGCTGTCTATGTGGGCGACGCCAACGACCAGGGAAGCCAGGCGCCCGTCTTGACATTCACGGTCGGACAGGCCGGACAAAATGTGACCCAGACCGTTCTCTCCGCTCCGTCGGTGGCGTCGCCAGTCTTCGGCCAGTTGGAGGTCTTGACAGCGACTGTGAGCGTAACCGAGCCAGGCACCAATCCCAGTGCGGTGTTTCCAAACGGCACGTTGACGTTCTTCAATGGCTCGACGATCCTCGGAACCGCGACGCTGACGATCTCGAACGGTGTGCCCACCGCGACTCTCACTACTGCGGCGCTGCCACTCGGGCCATCGCTTTCGATTAACGCAGTGTACAATGGCGATTCCAACGACATGCCGAGCCTCTCGGTCCCGATCGGCATCACGGTGGGCGCACCGGCGACGACGACCACGACCGTGACCGCATCAACCGCCGCGGCGGTCGTCGGCCAGCCAGTGACGCTCATCGCTTCAGTGACCGAGCAAGGCGGTGGCGAGGGGGCGATGAGCGGTATCGTGACGTTCTCCGACGGTTCGACCGTAATCGGGACAGCGACCGTTGCCGGCGCCGACGGAACGGCTACGGCTATCCTGCCTATAACGGCGCTTGCTGTTGGCGCTCACTCGATCACGGCAACTTATGGCGGCGATGGGAACAACATCGGCAGCACCACGGGCACTCCGGAGGATGTTACGATCGAGAAAGACGTGACCGACGTCCTCATCGTGTCTTCGGTCAGTTCCAGCGTCTATGGGCAGCCCGTAACGATCACGGCGATCATTGCGGGGCTGGGGCAAGACACAATTGCGCTGACCGGTCAGGTGGTCTTCGTCAACGGGACCCGGACGCTCAGCACAGCGGCGATCAGTACGTCACAAGGCATTAGCACAGGCACGTTCTCCACGGTGGGACTCGCGGCCGGGACTTACGCGATCCAGGCCGAATACAGCGGCGACACGACTAATGCGCAGAGCACTAGCGCCGCCTTTGAGATGACCATCAACCCGGCGCCGCTCATCGTCTCGGCCGACGACCAGACGAAGGTCTACGGCGCGGCGCTGCCAACCCTGACAGCCAGCTACAGCGGCTTCGTCAACGGCGACACCGCGGCCAACCTGACGGCCCAGCCCACGTTGTCGACAACCGCAAACGCGGGCAGCCATGCGTCGGACAACCCATACGCCATCACGGCCAGCGGCGCTGCCGATCCCAATTACACAATCTCGTATGTCGCGGGTAGCCTTGCCGTCACCCCCGCACCGCTGACGATTACCGCCAACAACCAGACCAAGGTGTACGGCGCGGCGCTGCCGACCCTGACGGCCAGCTATAGCGGCTTCGTCAATCACGATAACTCAGCGAGCCTCACCACCCAGCCCGCACTGACGACTGCCACCGCCGGCAGCCACGTCGCGGGCGGTCCTTACGCTATCACTGCTAGTGGCGCCGTCGATTCGGACTACACGATTAGCTATTTGCCAGGAGGCGCTGACGGTGACCCCCTATGCCTTCAGCTACACGATCGGCGGCGACAGCCACGTCTACGGCGCCACCGCTAACCTGGCCGCCGACCTGTCCGCGACCATTGCCACCGGGGTCAACGGCGAAAATCTGGAGATCGCATACAGCAGCCTGGGCAACACCATGACCGCTAACGTCGGCAGTTTCCCGATCACCGGCGTGCTGTCTGCCGGCACCGGCCAGACGAGCGATTACAACGTCACGCTGACCAACGGCGTCCTGACGGTCGCTCCCTATGCTTTCAGTTTCAAGATCGGCGACGACGGCCACATCTACGGCAGCACCGCTAACCTGGCCGCCGACCTGCCGGCCACGATTGCCACCGGAATCAACGGTCAGAGCCTCGCCATCGCTTACAGCAGCGCAGGCGATAGCGCCGGAGCGTCTGCCGGCAGCTATGCCATCGACGGGGTATTGTCGAGCGGCACCGGCATGGCGAATGATTATGACGTGAGCTTGCAGAGCGGCACCTTGGCGGTCAGTCCGGCGCCCTTGACCATCACGGCTGGAAACGCGAGCAGCGTCGCCGGCCAGCCCGTGCCATCGTTTAATGCCACGTACAGCAGTTTCGTTCTCGGCCAGGGGCCGTCTGTGCTGGGCGGAACGCTGGCTTTCACCACGCTGGCCACATTGGCGAGCCCGGCCGGATCTTATGCAATTGTTCCGAGCGGGCTATCGTCCTCAAATTACGCGATCAAATATGTTGATGGCACCCTTGTCGTGAATGCGGCGCCACCAACGCTGACAGTCGCACCCGTCTACGTCACGGGCGTTCAATGGCAGACCGTCAAGCTCGGCCGCAAGAAGTCGGTCAAGGAGCTGCTCATCAGCTTCAGCGGTGCGCTCGACGCAGGTGCTGCCGCCAATCTGGGGGCGTACACGCTCGATGCGGCGGGCAAGAAAAAAACATCCGGCTTTACGAAGCCCGTGGGGCTGGGCTCGCCTTCTTATAATGCGTCGAACAATACGGTCACGCTCATGCTTGGGGGTAAGGCTCCGAAGAAGGCCATGCAACTGACGATCAACGCGGCCGTCCTTGAAGACGCCGAGGGCCGCCCGCTCGACGGCAATAACGACGGCCAGCCTGGTGGCAACTATGTCGGCACGCTCGGTGGCGCGGGAGTTCTCATCAGGGCTCAGCCAGCCGTCGAAATCAGGAAGAGTACAGTCACCGCGGCCATCGATGCGATCGTCGCGGATGGGTCGATCTCCCTGCTGCCCGAGCCGGGACACAGTCGCCATCATCACCGAAACGTGTGGTGACTTTCGCATCGTCGCGAAGCGTGTCGAGATAGGACACTCCTCGCCGATCCCCACCGTATCTTCGGGCGGCTTCAGATGATGGCTGTGCTGTCTGACCTCATTGGTTGCCGCTTTTGACAGGGACTGTCGATTCGGCCGTCGCCGCCCTCGCACTCACCACGTTCGCCAAATCCGATCCAGGCCTTTCGCAAGGTCAGGACCGGTTATTCATTTCACCCACATCGATCGGCCCGAGACATGTTTACCGGAACAACCAAACCAATCCTGTATTCAGGACGCCTCTTTTGATCCGGCGAAGCGTCTTCATGGTCTCACTCCGCCATGCATCACCTTGCGTGGACCATCTAGACGCAGTCGCAAATCGTTTACGGCGTTAACATACGTTAAATCGTTACACTGTGCCGGTTATTCAGGCGCCTAACCGGAACATGATGATATTTCGAGAGATACGGCAAATGGTCTGGTCATGCCGGTTACTCAGGCGCCTAATCGGAACATGATGATACTTCGAGAATTGCGGCAAAAGGTCTGGTCATGCCGATTACTCAGGCGCCTAATCGGAACACGATGATACTTCGAGAGTTGCGGCAAAAGGTCTGGTCATGCCGGTTACTCAGCGCCTAAGTGAAAGTCGATGATCCGCATCAAGTTAGAGCGATATTTCGAACTTCCGATTATTCAGGCGCCTAAACGGAACTCAAAGCGGCATAAAGAGATGGGGACAAGGTCTGTCTTCCCGAGGCATTTTGGGCGCCGGGCCGCTTGCGCGCCACGCGTCGTGTCACGTCACGTCACGTCACGGCGCTTTGACGAGCACGCGCATTTCCGGGATGGACAGGCGTACCGGTGAAGAGAAGTCGGGATTTTGCGACTTCTTGTCGAAGTTCAGCCGATTAACACGCGCGACGCCATGGAACATTTGACTGGCTTGAGGTTGTGACTTGTCACGAGCCACGGGATTGAAAACCTCGGCCTGGGCCGCTGGTGCCGTCGAAAACCCTTTAGCCCTGGTTGCGCGGGCTTTGACTTTCAAGCCCGAAACGGCTTACTCTCGGTTCGTTCGTGGTGGAAATCAGTGAGATGTGTCCAAAATAGCCTCGCGATTGCGAGCCGGTTGCCGCGACCGCGACCGCCGGCGCCTTGCGCGGGCCGACGACCTGATTCACCAAGTCACCCCCGAGCGGCACAGCAAGATGCACGTTCTCTTCGTTCACCAAAACTTCCCGGCGCAGTTCGGGCATATAGCCCGTCATCTGGTCACCAAACACGGATGGACGTGCACGTTCGTGTCGGAGACGCCCCCCGGAGAGGTCGCCGGTATCCGTAAGATCCAGTACAAATCGAAGGGAGGCGCTCGCGAATCGACCCATTATTGCAGCAGGACCTTTGAAAATAGCGTCTGGCACACGCACGCTGTGTATGAGGCCTGCAAGGCTGATCCGAAGCTTCGCCCCGACCTGATCGTCGGCCATAGCGGCTTTGGGTCGACGCTCTTCCTGCCTGAGCTTTATCCCGATGCTCCCGTCGTGAATTACTTCGAGTTTTATTATCACCCGCATCAGTCCGACATGGATTTCCGCCCTGAGTTCGCGCCGGCCGAGATCGACTTCCTGCGAGCCCGGGCACGCAATGCCATGGTGTTGCTCGATCTGGTCAATTGCCGATCGGGATATTCGCCCACCCATTTTCAGCGATCCCTGTTCCCGGCCGAGCTGCGGCATAAAATCGCTGTCATCTTTGACGGCATCGAGACGGACGTCTTCCAGCGCCGTGCCAACTCCTCCAGACGAGTGGGCGACCGCACAATCGCGCCATCAACGCGTATCGTCACCTATGTGAGCCGCGGGTTCGAATCGATGCGCGGGTTCGACATCTTCATGAAGGCGGCCCGGCGCATTTATCACGAGTACTCTGATGTCGTGTTCGTCGTCGTCGGCAGCGATCGCATCTGTTATGGTGGCGACGACAAACACATCCAGCACAAGACCTTCCGCGAGCACGTGCTGGCGCAAGATGAATACGACTTATCGAAGTTCATCTTCACGGGAATGGTGCCGCCTCACACGCTGGCGGACATTTTTAGCATGAGCGATGTACACATCTACTTAACCGTTCCGTTTGTTCTTTCGTGGTCGCTCTTGAATGCCCTGGCTTGCGGTTGCACGGTGCTGGCGTCAAACACGGGCCCCGTGCGCGAGGTGATCCGCGACGGATCGAACGGCCTGCTCGCCGACTTCTTCGACGTCGACGGTCTGGCCGAAAAGGCGCTGGCCGTCTTGCGCGATCCGCCCGCTTTTGATGCGCTGGGTAAGCGTGGAACGGCATTGATCCACGAGCGCTATGCGCTTGACGTCACACTGCCGAAGTTGATCGAGTGGTTCGAACGGAGCGTCGCGGGGAACCTTCCCTGATCAAGGATCGTTCTTGCCTGCCCGTTGAGCGCAAGCAACTCGAATCAACGATTGCGAAGGGCCTCGATCTCGCCGCGCAGGCGTTCATTCTCCTCGGCGAGCGAATTTCGAGCCGCCTCGGCCGCGATGGCGCACTGCTCGGCGGCCTCGCGTGCTTCTTGCCGCGTCGGGAGACGCTGGCCCGTCGCCGGATCGTACAACCGCAAGCTCTGGCCTTCACGCACCAGGTGTAAACCCAGAACCGCACTCGGCAGCCGGCCGTCGACCGCCGCAATTGGCACATAGTCACCCGCCACGAGCCGAAATCCCTGAAGTGGCGGATCAAGGTACTCGGCCCTCGGATCGAAAAGGAAATATTCCGGCACTCGCAACACGTCACGATAGAGGATAAGCTTCTTCTTCTCGTCTTCCCGCTTGGTCGTCAGCGACGTGATTTCCACGACGAGATCGGGCGCTTTCCCTTCCTTCCAGACCAGGTAATACTCCCGCTTCGGCTTCTTGGGAACCTCCTTCGACACGAAGACATCGGGAGAGATGTGCTTCCGCCGATTGCCTTCCTCGTAGAAAAGCAACATGTTGCCGCCCACGTAGACATTGGCGCAGCCGCGAACCAATCGCGCAGCACGGTCAGCGTGTCGATCAGCTCGTCGATATGGTGTTCGGTCTCGCCCATGGGCCTGCCATCCGTTGTCGGATATTGGACTTCGCGCGTCCGTTGTTGCTTGGGAACCGTCGCCATGATCGCGCTCCTCTTATCCCAAAGAAGCCCCTCAGCACTGCAAATCTGGATCAACGACCGCGGAGCGCCTCGATCTCGCGGCGCAGGCGTTCATTCTCCTCGGCGAGCGAATCTCGAGCCGCCTCGGCCGCGATAGCGCGCTGGCGTTCCTCATCGGCACGCTGGCGTTGCTTTTCGGCGCGCTGGCGTTCCTCATCAGCACGCTGCTCGGCGGCTTGCCGCGCCTCCCGCGGCGTCAGTAGCCGCTGGCCGGTGACAGGATCGTACATCCGCAAGCTTTGACCTTCTCGCGCCAGGTGCAATCCGGTCACCATGCTGGGCAGTCGGCCGTTAATCGACGAAATCGGCACGTACAGGCTGCCGACCAGCCGAAATCCTTGAAGCGGCGGATCGAGATACTCGGCCCTCGGATCAAACAGGAAGTATTCGGTCACTCTTAACACGTCACGATACAGGATGAGCTTCTTCGTCTCATCTTCCCGCTTGGTTGACTTTGACGTGATTTCCACCACGAGGTCAGGCGCCTTGCCTTCCTTCCAGACCAGGTAATAATCGCGCCTGGGCTCCTTCGGAACATTGAGGGAGACAAAGACATCAGGCGAAATGTGCGTAAAGCTTCGCCGATCCCGTTTGTTCAGTTCTTTTTCTCGCTCAGGAAACGCCCGGTCGATCACTTCCGGGATTAGTGGTCGAATTGCCACTTCTATACTATTGGACTCAATTCGGGTACATCCAGTTGGCTATGAATGGTCAACTGGCTCAAGTCTGTTGCCCCGAGCGCTCTTCCACCGAGTGGATGACGCTGCTGGAAGATTTGCGCCGGGACGTTACTGCTTTGCGCGACAGGGTCGATCATCTGGAGCGAGAGAACCTCGAGTTGCGTCAGCAGGCTGGCTATTGGAAGAGTCGCCATCGCGATGCCGTGCGTCGCATCGGCGAGCTGGAACAACAAGTCACACAACTCCAGGGTGAGAAACGGAAGCTCCAGGCCGACCTCTTCGGTCGACGCTCCGAGACCATATCACTGAAGGATCGTTCCAATCACCTGGACGACCCCCGAGACAACGCGCGGATACCCAGGCTCAAGCGGGGCCAGCAACCGGGAAATCCCGGACCGAAACGGCGGGATTATTCCGCACTCGAGGTTCGTGAGAAATTCGTCGAGTCCCCCCGAGCAATGTGTCTGCCCCGACTGCGGAGAACCGTTTCGTCTCCGGAGTGATACGGAAGACTCCGAACAAATCGAGATCGACGTCTGTGCCTATCGCCGCGTGATTCATCGGCGGCGGTATGAGCGACGCTGCACTTGCCAGGGCAAGCGTACCCTCACCGCCCCACCGGTTCCCAAGCTGATTCCCAAGAGCCTCTACGGCACTTCGATCTGGGTCGAGATCGTCTTGGACAAGTATTCCAGCTATCGGCCTACGGAACGCTTCCTGGCTTTCTGGCGGCTGGGAGACCTCGACTTGGCCGCGGGCACCGTGACCCATGGCTTGCAGCGGCTGGAGGTTCTGCTGCGGCCGATTTACGAGGCGATCAAGGAGCGGAATCCTCAGGGGGATTTGCATCTGGCCGATGAAACGCGATGGCGGGTGTTCGTCGTCCAGCAAGGCAAGCAAGGATACGGTTGGTGGTTGTGGGTCTTGTCGGGGCCCGACACGGTAGCCTATGTGTTGGATGCCAGTCGCAGCCACGTCGTCCCCGAGGGCCACTATCAGGCCGAGTCGCTTGGGGTGCTGGTGGTCGATCGCTATGCCGCCTACAAGGCGATGAGCTGGGTCAAGGATGGTGTGATCGTCCTGGCGTTTTGCTGGTCTCATGTGAGGCGCGACTTCATCCGGGTGGGCAAGGGTTGGCCCGAGTTGAAGATATGGGCCTTGGAATGGCTACGGCGGATTCGCGTCCTCTACCAACTCAACCACCGCCGGCTGGCGGCTGAGAAGGGCTCGGAGGCCTTCGCAGAGGCGGAATGCTGCCTGCGCCAGACCGTGGCCGAGCTGAAAGCGCAGAGGGAGACGGAGCTGGCCCGAACGGATCTCGCGACACCATGCCGGAAGGTCCTGGAGAGCCTGGCAGTGCATTGGGAGGGGCTCACGCTGTTCGTGGACGACCCGCGGATCCCGATGGACAACAATACTTCGGAACGCCGTGCACGCGGCGCCGCAGTGGCACGGAAGAACTTCTACGGCTCGGGGTCTCTCTGGAGTGGCCAATTGACGGCGGCGGCGTTCTCGATCTTCGCCACACTGGCGCTATGGGGACTCAACCCCCGCAAGTGGCTGACATGGTATTTCGAGCACTGCGCGGCGGCCGGGGGCAAGGTCCCCGGCGACATCAGCATGTTCTTGCCCTGGAACCTGAGCCCCGAAAAGAAGGTGGAACTGGGTGGCTGCGCTCCGACTGAAGCGAATGACACTTCGTAGATCGATCGCGCATCGCACACCGACGCCGACACCTCAACAACAAGTGGCAAGTCAGCCAACTCCCTTCTCCTTCTCGCCGGAAGCTGGACTGGGCCGGACTATGCGCCGTACTGAACAAACGGGACCGGCGAAGCTTTACAAATGTGCTTGCGCGGGTTGCCTTCCTCGTAATAGAGCAAAAGATTGCCGCCGACATAGACGTTGGGTTCGCCCGCGAAACGAACGTCGAGTACCTGAACGGCGTCAAACAATTCCCTCATATGAAGTTCGGATTCCGCCACGGGCTTTCCATCTCCGGTGGGATAATCAATTTCGAGCGTCCGTCGCTGTTGGGGAACCGTCGCCATGATCGGCGCTCCTGGGGATGTCGAGATTCCTCGAAGGGAGCGAGGAAGCCTTTCGCCCGCTTGTCCGCGGGTCGCCAGTCTCATTGTAGCAGTCTTTGGGCCCTTCATCATGGCCATTCGACGCGCAAGATTAGGCAGAGCGGCCCCAGAGTCTTGGTCCATGGCCGAGTGACATGGCGACCTCGCGGGATCGTCTTCGAAGGAGTAAAATCAATCACGCGACATGCCCCGGGACGGAGTTGATATTCCGGCAACTGGAGCCCTTCATGGCGATTACCAAGTATTCGGTCGACGACTACGAGGAGATGGTCCGGCTCGGCGTCCTTACCGAGAAAGACCGGGTGGAACTTATTCGGGGGGAGATTGTTCCCAAGATGTCCATCGGGCCTCAACGTGCGTTAAACGACTCGTTCGGTTGCTCGATCGTCAACTTGGCGAGTCGGCGGTCCTTGGCTGCCAGGATCCTGTTCGGCTTGCCGATAGCGAGCCGGAGCCCGATATTTCGCTCGTCCGTCCTCCCGTGGGGCGTTACCTTACTGGTCATCCTCAGCCCCTCGATATCTTCCTCATCGAAGTCGCCGGCTCATCTTTTGACGACGATCGAAACATCATGAGGCCGCTCTACGCCGAGTCGGGCATCCAGGAGTTCTGGATCTTGAGTCCGCGGGACAACTGCCTGGAAGTTAATCGAGGCCCACGACCTGACGGAACCTATCAGGACATACGGATCTTGAAGCCCGGCGAGAGTACGGACATCGCTGCGCTACCCGGCGTGATTGTTGCGGTCGATGACATCCTTTGAAAACATCGACGATAAGAACGACTTCTTCGTGGCCATGAAACGCCGATAGCGGCACTGCGCCTGAGCCAGGTGTCAGTCGCGGTTGGCACAATGTTGGCCCGGCGATAGCCCGTCAGGAGCCCACTGTCCGGTTCTCATCCCGGTCGACGTGCTGGGTGTAATCGACGGCATCGCGAACGAGCGATCGCTTGGCGTGGCCGCTCGGCTTGAGCGCCACGCCCCGGGCCACGCTAATAGGGCACGAAGAGTTCTCACGAGGATGTTCCTGGTGCAAGCCAGGCGTCCGGACGCGGAGCGCGGCGCTGCCTTCGGCGGTGTGAGAAGCGAGATTTCTTCATCTTTTCTGATTATGCCCGAAAGACTCGGCCCCTGTGGTCGTTATCCTTCGCGAACCGGGTCCGAGGAAGACCGCTGAAGCAACGACCAAAAAAGGAAAGGTAAACAAGATGATTCGCTCGATGTTGTTCAAGAACCTCGCCGTGGCTCTGACCGTGGGAATTTCTGGACTTGTCATGACCGGCGCACCGGCCCGCGGCGGTGACGTCTATGAGCCGGCTTGCCACCGCGTGGTTTATTATGTCACCACCTACGAGGCCCGCGAGGTGACCCGCGTTCGCTACGTGACGGTTTACGATCGCTGCGGCCGGCCTTACCGCGCGGCGCGAACGTGCACCGAGGTCGTCGAGGTGCCGGTCATGCGCCCGGTGGTGGTGTACCCATGAGGCACTTGCTCAGTCGTCTCTTGATCGGAGCGGTGACGGCCCTCAAACTCGTCACCATGACCGCCGCCGCTGCCGAGAACGAGCCGACCGACGACGACCTCGTTGCCGAGGTCCTCGCACGCCGTGGCACGCACGCCGTTCATCCAGCTTTATACGCGGCATGGCCCCAAGATCATCGCCTACTTTGCTGCGCACGCTCACCGAGACGCGGTTGACGACTCTTCGCGGAATTCTCATGTTTATCGCAAGGCCGTTGTTATGAATCAGTCGGCGGATGCCATCCGGCGAGTACCCAATGAGCGCGGACGATCAAAGCATCCGGATCGTCGGCCAGTGCAATAAGATCACCGTGGCCCGGCCGGTTGGAGTGAGACCGACCACTCGAACACCGTCGTCAGACCATCGAAAATGCTCGACCCAGCGCTGGGTGCGAGGGTTGAACACAGGAACTTCCGTGCCAGTCATCGGATCGTGCGCCATAGTCCGAGCGGCCTTGAAGCGATTGCACAGCGGACAACTCAGCCATAGGTTTGATTCCGAGTTCGCACCCCCTTTGGCGACAGGAATGATATGCTCGATCTCAAGGCGAGCCATCACCAAATGCCGGGGCTCAGGCAATAGCCGTATCGGTTGCGAGCCGCTCGACGGACATGCGCCTCAACATCGGCGGAGATAGACTCACGACGCATGATTGACGCTAGCAAGGGTATCGGTCGGTAGCGTTCGGAGGTCGCGCGAGACAGCCTCCTTCCACGCACGGGCCTTTAGTACCAGGCCGCGTCGATAGGTCGCCATCAGGTCGTCAAGCCGCTTACTTCCCGCCGCGTTGAGCACGCCTTCACGGGCGTCGGCGAGTAGACCGCTCAATTCGGCTTGCTCGCTGGCTTCGAAGGTCGCGTCGCACAGTTTCAGCAGTTCGTCATCGGACAAAGCTTGCACGTCCGGCTCGGAAGCGGCCCGGCTGATCCAGTCAATCTCCGCATCTTCAAAACGGCGGTTAACCGCGACGGCCAAGGTGCGTGCTCGGTGCGACACTTCGTCCGGAATCTCGATGGTCACTTTTTCGCTCATCACGTCGAGACTCCCAGATCCCTTCTTTTTTCGCAACAACCGGCACAGCCCATCGCGACGTGATGAGTCTCAGTGCATCTTGAATACTAACACGCCGCGACGCGGTTCCGATAGTTTGACCGCGGGCGCGTTCGTAGCGGTTCGGCCGTGAAGCTCTCGAAAAAGTGTCAGGAACAGCTTTCAGCCCATCGCCTGCTCAAGATCAGCACGCAGATCATCGATATCTTCAATGCCCACGCTCAGGCGCACGAGGCCATCGTCAATCCCGCGTGCCGAACGGATGTCGGCCGGGATGCTCGCATGGGTCATGGTCGCCGGATGGCCAATCAACGACTCGACGCCCCCCAGGCTCTCGGCCAGGCTGAAGAGCCGCGTCCGCGATAAGAGCGCCCGGGCGGCCGGCGCGCGCCCGCTTTCAAGCTCACGCTGATCATCCCGCCGAAGTCGCGCATCTGGCGGCGGGCGACATCATGGTTCGGGTGACTGGCCAGACCGGGATAGTAAACCCGGGCGACTTGCGGTTGCCCGGCTAACCACGTCGGCGAGAATCCGGGCATTGGCACAGTGGCGCTCCATGCGCACGGCCAGCGTCTTGATTCCACGAAGCAACAGATAAGCATCGAATGGTCCCGGCACTGCGCCGGCGGCGTTCTGATAAAACGCGATCGGCTCGAGCAACGCCCGGCTCCCGGCCACCGCGCCGCCGATGACGTCGGAATGCCCGCCGAGATACTTGGTCGTGCTGTGGACGACGATATCGGCTCCGCATTCGATGGGACGCTGCAAATAGGGCGAAGCAAACGTATTGTCCACGGCCAGGATCGCGCCATGGCGATGCGCCAGCTCGGCAATCGCGGCGATGTCGACGATCTGGAGCAACGGGTTGGTCGGCGTCTCGATCCAGACAAGCTTGGTGCGTGGACTCAAGATCGTCTCGAAGCCTGCGGCACTCGCGTCTTCCGTGAAACGCGACACGAGCCCCCACGGCTTGAAAACGCGCTCGAGCAGGCGAAACGTGCCGCCATAAAGATCGGCCGCGGCCGCCACTTCGTCGCCGGGCTTCAAGGTCGAAAGTACGGCCGTGGTCGCGGCCAGACCCGAGGCAAACGCGAGGGCCCGCTCACTCCCTTCGAGGGCTGCCAGGCATGTTTCCAGGGCCGTTCGCGTGGGATTGCCGCTACGCGCGTATTCGTAGCCCTTGTGCTTGCCGGGTGCCTCTTGCGTGAACGTTGATGTCGCATAGATGGGAACCACCGTGGCCCCGGTGGCTGGGTCGGCGTCCTGGCCGGCGTGGATCGCGCGGGTTGAAAAGCCTTCAGCGGTACGGCTTCGATCGGCGGCCATCGGGTCACCTTTCCCTTACATGATGCGTTGACAATGCAGCGTGTGCATTCCCGTCGTCTTGCCCGGTCCACTCGTTTGCATCCGGCTCAGGCTTTTTGTCGTCGTGTCCAGTATTGAATCAAATCAATACGCGTGATGATGTCGATCACGGAATCACCGTCGAGGGCCAGCACGCCCGAGTTTCCAGCCATGAGCAGGCGATAGGCTTCAACAAGCTGCACGCCCACGTCAAGCTGGGGCAAGGGCCGGGCCATGACATCGCCGACGCGAATGTCGTCCGGCTTGAGATCGTCGTGCAGCAAGCGGGCGAGTGTCACTTCTTGAATACTGCCCACCGAGCGACCATCACGCATCACGGGCAGTTGCGAGATGCCGCTGGCCTGCAGGAGGTCGGCGGCTTCGGCGGCCGTGGCCTCCGAGGTCACGGTCACCAGCGTGCGCGGGCCGCGGGCACGGAGCAAGTCGCCGATCGTCTGTGCGGGGGGATCGCCGCGGTGAAGATGATTCTGGGTCAGCCACGAGTCGTCATAAAACTTGCTCAGGTAGTTGCGGCCGGTGTCGGGACAGAGCACGACGACCACGTCGCGCGAGCTGAGGCGCTGGGCGTACCTGAGACCGGCCGCCACGGCTGTGCCCGACGATCCGCCCACGAGAATTCCTTCGCGACGCGCCATGGCCCGCGCCGCGTGAAAGCTCTCGGCGTCGCCAATTCGGATCCACTCATCGACAACCTGGCCGTTGAGCGTCTTGGGAACGAAATCTTCGCCGATGCCCTCGACTTTCCAGGGCCTGGGCGCATCGCCAGAAAGGACCGAGCCTTCGGGATCGGCGCCGATGATCTTGACTTGCGGATTGCGTTCCTTGAGATAGCGGCCCACGCCGGAGATCGTGCCACCGGTGCCGACTCCGGCGACGAAGGCGGTGACCTTACCGGCGGTTTGCTCCCAGATTTCCGGTCCGGTCGTTCGATAATGAATCTCGGGATTGGCCAGGTTGGCAAACTGGTTGGGCCGCCAGGCGCCAGGGATCTCGCGGGCCAGGCGGTCGGCCACGCCGTTGTAGCTCTCGGGCGAGTCAGGCGGTACCGAAGTCGGCGTGATGACGATCTCGGCGCCATAGGCCTTGAGCAGCCTGATCTTCTCGCCACTCATCTTGTCAGGCAAGACAAAGATGCAGCGATAACCCTTCACGGATGCCGCCAGCGCCAGGCCGACCCCCGTGTTGCCGGCCGTGGCCTCGATGATCGTGCCGCCGGGCTGCAGCCAGCCGAGCTGCTCGGCCTCCTCGACCATCGCCAGGCCGACGCGGTCCTTGATGCTACCGCCCGGATTGAGCGATTCGAGCTTGACGAAAATCTGCGCAGGCACCCCTTCTTGCAACCGCCGAAGCGGCACAAGCGGCGTCCGGCCGATCGTATCGAGAATACTCTGGCTCATTCCAAGCCGAGGAGAATTGACCTTGGCGTGTAATGCCGCAGCCGATCCGTGTTCGGCGCGATGAATCCTCGTTCGCATGCGAGCCTCCGTGCTCGACGTGTCAAGGGAGCTTCCAGCAAATGTTGTCGGAAAGGCGTATCACTTTCGGGTGATCCTTCAGTATCGAGTTTGGGCTCAAAAGGTCAAGTGGAGCTTTCCGGGCGCTGGCACGCGCGCACGCCGGCCGGGTCTTCACGCACGTTCGCGGGACAAAGTTCGGCGGCCGTCCACGTCACACTTTTGTCTTGCCGACATGGTCGTTACACTATGTCCTCTCTACCGCCCGAGGCGCTCCGTGGTGATGTCGCCGCGTTCGCCGAAATACGGGCCCTCCCCGAGAACCGACCCGCGTGACGATCTGGCGCGGCCCACTGGCCGGGTCTGTATCGTTCCCCGGATCTCGATCTCAAGACAAGACACGCCATCCTCGCAGCAACACCCGGAGACTCGCTGATGATGCCTTTCGATGCCTACCCTCACCGCGGCCGGCGGCCGATCGGCCGCCTCAGTGGCGATAACTGCCGCCACGATTATGGCCTGAAACTCCAGCGGATCACGGGCATCAGCAAATGTGCGTATTGTGGCCTCAATTTCGCCGATACGTACGATCATTGGTTGATGATGGCCGTCGATCACGTCGTCCCGAGCTTCGGCGGCGAGGAATTAGGAATCAATGAAGACTGGCTCGAAGATTACTGGAACATCGTTCTCTGCTGTTCGGCGTGCGACGCATTTGGCAACCCGTTCAAGATTCCCGACGATGTCGTCTGCCCTTCATCGGCCGAGGAATTCCTGCGCTGCGCGACCGCATTTTTGCACTACGGCAACGGACCATTCTCAAATCGCACGAACGCGAGCTCGCTTTCTTCGATATGAAGCCGTGGGCGTGAGAAAAGTCTCGGTCGCCCTGGCAAGGCAAGGTGTGCCTTTAATCGCGGAGCCGCGGCCGGCCGACGAAAAGTTCCAGCAACGGTCCTGGCGATCAGACGCGGGAGCATCGCGAGCACCATTCCAGCGGCGCCCACGGGGACGAGGAGATTCCAATCGATCGGTTGGCGTGCCTCAGGATCGTGCGAGGCTGTTCAGGGCTGATTCATGGCCGTGGGCGATTGGGGACTGATTTCATAGAGATGGCCCTGGACGCCGATCGGGGCGGAGGCGGTGTCGTCTTGTCGGGCTTGATCGCCGGCCTGCGCGAGGGTGGCCGTGGGGAGTGAACGTTCCGCCAGCTCGATGATGGCGGCGAGGGTCCAGAGACCGACCGGCAGCGTGGCGAAATGAGCATAGCTATCGGCCGCGCCCAGAACCCAGCTTTGAACGGGCAGGAGCAGGACGACGGCGTAGGCGATCGCCGCTCCCACGCCTGCCGCGAAAGCCGCCATGACAGCCACAGCCGCGAGATACCCGCCCGCCACCGACAACAATCGGCCATATCCTGCGAAAGCCCCGCGGATCGTGCCGCGGCCCCACGCCACTCCTCCGACGATGCCAAGACCCGCGAGCGCCGCGGCCTGGATATCCGTCAGTCCCCACCCGAGCTGCCAGCGAAAGTACTCCGCCACGGGCGAGGCGGCCGCGGACGTCGGCATGTAGCCCGACGCCAGCCAGACGAAGGTCGCCAGATACCGCGCGGGGAGTACTGACCGCGCAGGCCAGCGCCGCTCCTGGCATCAAGGAGACGACTTCGCGTGCGTCGAACGGGCTATCTTGTGAATCGTCGAGTCCGGAGTTGCGGATCTCGGTCAAGAGCCAGGCCAGCAAGATGCCATCGGAAATCACCATCATGAGCGGGATCAGGATCGCCTCGATCACCAGGCAATTCCCGAGCGGCAAGTCGGTATTGCCCGCCAATCTGCGCCACGATCCGATAGAGCGCATAAAGGGATGCACAGCCCCATCCCAGCGTCGCCCAGCCGCTATGCCGCGGACGCTTGGGCGGAAACTCGGCCTCATAATCGGGCTGGGGAGTGCCCCATCCTGGCAGATCAAACGACATCCGAAAAACCACGATCGCCGCGAGGATCAAGAGGGGCAGATTATCGGCGAGCCCCGCCAGATCGCGTAATGGAGTGAGCGCGGCAAGGACCCCTTGTTCGAACGCCAGCTCGCCGAGACTCCGAGATTTCAGCAACATGACAAGGTCGAGTCGTCGGGTTTCCTGGGCATAGACCCATCCCTGGCTGGTGGTCCATGACAAGACGGTAAAACCGATCGCGACGACGACAACTCTTCCCACGCGCCAGACACGGCGGGCCGCGCGATCAACCAGACGCACATGACCAGACAGATCGAAAAACTGTCTGAGCGCGACGAGCGGCCCTTGGCCGATGATGG
Source organism: uncultured Planctomycetota bacterium (assembly GCA_963818265.1). Classification (GTDB taxonomy): domain Bacteria; phylum Planctomycetota; class Planctomycetia; order Isosphaerales; family Isosphaeraceae; genus CAWFRS01. The sequence goes on from CAWFRS010000010.1 coordinate 371,644, forward strand.
CGAGGGCCAGCAACGCCGACAGGCCGGCAAGAAGAGCCCAGACTCCATGAGGGCCGGGAATGGCTTGCGGCGACGACAGAGTGAGGCTCGAGCACCAGCGGCGCAAAGCCAGCGAATAAAGTGAACTCGAGGGCGAGGCGGCCGGCTGGGCCTGAGCGAAAATCAGCGAGAGCGTGGTAAAATCCATGAAAGCTCGATCTTTCTCGTCTCGTCAATTCACTATCTCGATACGCCGGCAGCGAGCTTCGACCTGTTTGAATGTTAACAGGGACGCTCGACCCTTGCTTTGACGGCTCTTTCCGTAGCCGGCCAGTGCGACGCCTGGCCCAATCGCGCGTACGACGATTGTACTCGCCTTCGAAAATGAAGGCCAGTTGGCGGCATGACAATGGCAATCGAGCGCGGCGGCGTGCGCTGGTTGAACTTGAATTAACTGTCGCGTCTGTCGGCTTCGTCGCCGAGGGCGAGGTCCGAGGAACCTTCGGCCCGGCTCTTGATATAGTCGCGCAGATAACGAAGAAACGTCGGGAGGCCGGCGTCATCCCAGGCCTCTTCAATCGTCTCCTTGAGCCGCTGATTTTCGGCCTGGAGCTCGCGAAACGCCTGAGCACCCTCGGCCGACGGGTCAAGGCCCGAAACCTGATCGTGACTGTTCACCGAGAGCATGAAACCAGCGTCATTGGGCCAAGGCTGAATCTGCAGTTTCATGTGCGGATAGCGGTGATTGCCTAACCGCAGGGCGTAAATCTGTGCCGATCGATCGGCCGCCTTGCCGGCTCGCTCGAATGGGGCCGCACAGAGAAGCACATCGGGCTCACACCCATCGCGCCAGACGAGGCGGCGGCGCACCGGCTCGGGAACCGTGTCGGCGCCGCCCGGATAGGCTAGCTTCAAATAGATTTCGGTTGCGCTTCGGAGCAAATCAAGGCGCAACCCACGCAGGTCGCCATTCCCTGCCGCCAAGGTTGGCTCCATGAGCAGTTCCTTGGTTACCACCACGGAATCTCCCCCTGCTTCACCTACTGGGCCATCTCAGTGCACACGCAAACCAATGAGAGACTCAAGGTGCAGCACGACCAGCCAGGACCCACGAGCAAATGACGACTCGCAAGCCACCATCTCATTTTAAACCCGCACAACATCCAGGAGTGTTGACGGCTTCGACCCGAAACCGTGACCCTTTACTCCAGGATTCACCACTCGCATTGACAAACCTTTTTATGAAACCTTCGACGATCGAACGCGTGATATTGTTCAATACTGCGTCAAGAAACATCAGGTTTTGTCACTTAAATCAAGACCACGAAAGCGTTTCCATCGTCATGTGAATATTGTCGCTTTGGCCGCCCGAGAGAATGCGAAGCCCCGCGTCGATGCCCCGCGGCTGCAAATTGATCGCGTCGGTGGTTTGGGTATAAGGTTCCACTGCCAGCGTATTGGGGCGATTGACGGGCGTGAAGACAACCAATTCCCTGATGGCGCGGTCGAACGTGAGGCGAAATTCCGTGCCGGCTTCGTCGTCGATCAGGCGAGCCCGGCCGTGACCATCATTCAGTTCCAGCCCTGTTAATACATCGTCAAGGTCGAGCCCTTCCATTGCTTGGCCCATCCGGAAATCGAGACGCGGGTCAACGGGTCGCACAAGACCGGTCGGCAGCGAGTCTTCAAGGACCCAGTATTTCGACGCGGGGAGGATCACGCGCGTTTTCGCGCGCGTCGGTTCCCGGACCAAATGGCAAGAAAAAATAGGGATGGATGCCGAATCCATACGGGAGATCGTGTTCCGTCGGGTTGACGATGGTGATTTTCATCGAGAGGCAACTTGCGGCGAGGCCATAACGAATTTCCAGGATGGCGTCGCCGGGCCAGTATGAAAGGGCGTCTGGTGATTGCCGCGAAATCTGGTACCGCCCCACAATAAAGGCTTCGGCCGATGTCGCCTGGTGCTCGACGACATCCCAGGTGGCCTCCATCGCAAAGCCATGAATCGCGTGCGGCCCTTTGTTGGCAGGCAACTGAAAGTCGCGACCATTGAAACGGAATCTGGCGTTTCGAATGCGATTTGGAAACGGAAAAAGGACCGGAATTCCACTTCGTGCAGGGTGGCTCGGGTTCTCGGCGAAATCGACGGCCGCGGAAACAATCGGCCGAATCTGACCCGCGACGGGAAGTCGCAAGTCGAATAAATTGAAGCCGTAACCCGGCAAGATTGCCGCCGACGCCCCCGAGGAATCGTCGTGCAGCCAGTAAACGTCCCTTCCTGGGCGGCCCTGGGTTTCAACCCGAAAACTCATGTCCCATCCTCAGCTACTGGCTTCCACTAGCGAAGTCCATGCCATCAGTCGATAAACCGCGATTTTCGCGGAGACGATGCACCTATAGTCGAATGCACGCGCCATTCAAGATCTATCTTTTCTAATAAAACGCGGCATTTCACCTTTGTGCTTGATAATTTGTTGAAATTTCGACCATGATTTCACTGCATCCAATCACGCTGCCACTAACTCAAGACGGCCTTAAGAGATGATCTCCAACAAAATAGTTAGCACTTTCCGTCCTGACTTGGTAATGAATCGTATAACTTGGCGGTTTCGGGCTCTCAATGGCGACTTGAAGTGGCGATCTCCCTGCGATTCCGTTTCTGACCAAGAATACTTGACCACGGCGTAGTTGACTGCTATGATGCATCCGTTCCATCAAGACAACGACACTGAAGCGGAAGCGAAAGCAGAAGACATTCGGGCGCTAGATCCGCGAAGGGAGGATACCAGGATGGGTGCAGAAATGGTGGTCGCGGGAGCGATCGTCGATTCTTGGTTTGAATCCGGACGGTCCGCACTTCGTGGTGCTCGGTTGGTTTTGCAAGTTGCACCCAAGGGCCGGCCGAAGGATTTGATCATTGTCGAGGCCGAGCCCTCGCTGGTTCCGGATCGGTCGTGGCTGGAAGATCTGAGCGAAAACCTCTGCCACGGTAGTCCGGTTCTGGCGGTCGGTCGCGCCTCGTTTAATGGTTTGGTTGCGGCTACGTCGCTGCAGCTTGCTCGCTGAGACAGCCAGCCAGCCGGGTACGACCCCGTGCCCAGGATCCATCTCGTTCGCATCCTTGCTCGGTCTTCCCCGACCCGCGCCGTTCGGTCGTTCCTTCGTCTGGCGCGTTCAATTCGACACGCCCGGGACATCGAAATCATTGTTCGAGCGTGATCCGAGCTCGGCGCAGTGCCCTCGATCATCTTCTCTTCGACTAGATGTATCGAAGTGTTGACCGGTGCCCCCTTGATTCGGCCATTGATTGACTCTACAAAGCGTCAACCGAGCCGGCGCGGGCATGTCGATGGCGGCGGCCGATTGGGCCGTTCGCGGCAGCCCTCTCCGGCCGATACTGAAGGCCAGTCAGCCAATGGAACAGCGACATCGCCAATTTCCGACCGAGCGACGCATCCGGCGGCGACTCGTCCTGGCCCTGCTTGGAGTGGTTAGCCTTGGCGAGGGACGCCTCGGCGCGGGCCTCCGGGCACGGGAGACCGACAGCGGCCTGTCGCGGACGAACCTTTCAAAGCGCGTGGATGCCGTGCTGAAAACGCCGGGATATGCCAACGGCCACTGGGGCATTCTGGTCGTCGATCGTAAGACGGGACAGCCCATTTATGAACGGGACGCTGACCAGCTTTTCGCTCCCGCGTCGGTCACCAAATTATTCAGTACCGCGGCCGCGCTGGTCGAGCTCGGCCCGAACTTTCGATTTCAAACTCCGGTGGTGCGTCGGGGCGAGATCGATTCCAAGGGAACGCTCAATGGCGACCTGATCTTGATCGCGCAAGGCGACCTGGCCATGGGCGGCCGGACGGGCCCGGACGGGACCTTGCTATTTCGTGATGAGGATCACACCTATGCAAACGGCAATCTTCGTAGCGAGATTGTGCCGACCGACCCGCTAGCCGGCCTTGAACATATCGCGCGGGAGGTTTACGCGGCCGGGATTCATTCGATCAAGGGCGAGGTGATCGTCGATGACCGGCTATTCGCACGTGCCCAGGCGACAGGAAGCGGCCCGAGCGCGATCAGCCCGATGGTCGTCAATGACAGTGTCATCGATATTCTGGCCGTGCCGGCCGCGAAGGTGGGCGATCCTGCCCTGGTGACATTCCAGCCGGTGACGCAATTCGTGACAATGGATGCCCAGGTGGCAACCGTCGAGGCCGGCCAGCCGGCGCAGCTCGAGGTTGAAGCCGCCGGCCCCTGGCGGGTTGCCGTGAGGGGCCAGTTGCCCGTCGGCCATTCGCGGGTCGTGAAGGTTTACGAAATCGACGATCCGCCCTCGTTCGCGCGGGCCTTGCTGATCGAGGCCCTGAGGCGCCACGGCGTGAAAGTCGCGACATCCCATCTCAAACTGAACGAACCGGGCACGCTGCCGCCCCGCGCCGAGGTTGCCAGGCTCTCCAGGGTCGCCGAGTACACGTCGCCCCCTTTCCGTGAATTTCTCCGCGTCATCTTGAAGGTCAGCCATAACCTTCATGCGAGCACGCTGCCGCTGCTCCTTGCCGCCCGCCATGACGAGCATACCCTCGCCGCCGGTCTGGTGCGCCAGGGGAGCGTTTTGAAGGGGCTGGGTATCGACCTGCGGGCCATTTCGTTTGGTGGTGGAGCCGGCGGATCGCGTGCCGATCTGGTCACGCCACGCGCGACCGTCACGCTCTTGCGCGCATGTCGGCCCGACCCGATTTCGCGGCCTATGACGCGGCCTTGCCGATCCTCGGCCGGGATGGAACGCTCGCCAAATCAGTCGCCCCGGATAGCCCCGCTCGCGGCCATGCGCGTGCCAAGACCGGGACGTTTTATGTCACCAACGACCTTGATGGCAAAACCGTGCTGACCAGCAAGGCGCTGGCCGGCTATCTCGAGACGGCCTCGGGGCGGTCGCTCGTTTTCGCGGTCTTTGTCAATAATGTTCCCATCGACGCGCCCCGGCCCGGACATCCGGTTTCCGAAGCCACCGCCGCGGCTGGTCGAGTCCTGGGCAAACTGTGCGAAGCTCTCTATGCCGACACCGATGATGGTTCGGCGCCCTCGCGCCCTCGGCACCAGTGCCGTCGGCAGCGCCAGGGAGGTAGTTTTCAACTTCTGGCGAGACTGAGATGACGCCTCGCCTCGCGCGTTTGACAGATCGAGCCGCCCGGCCACCGGGCCGAGGCTTCTTCAGCCGCTGCTCAGTGGTCTTGTTGCCAGAGCGCGGCCTGCGATTCTCCATTGACCCGCACGCCACCCGAGCCGTTGCGACCTGCCGCGCGTGACTTCTCGAGGGCGTCTGCTTTTTCGTCAATACCGCGCATCGTCTCCCGGAACTCGGCCATGAGCGGCTGGGCCTGGGGTGACGTGCTCAGATCGTGCTCCTCAGCGTGGTCGACGGCGAGGTCGTAAAGTTGCTCGCGGCCGTCTCGATTACGCATGTAGAGCTTGTCATGCCGCAAGAGCGACCGTCCGCACCGTGCCGACAACGCATTCTTGCTGACTTCGTCGGCGGTCTCGGTCAGGAGCAGGTCGTCTTCCGGCGCGGCCGTTTTCGAATCAACTGCCCAGTGCCTGGCGAGCGAACGACCTGGAAAGGGAGAGCTTTTTTCGAGCCCAAGGAGCTCGGCGACGGTGGCTGGCAGATTGCGCAGGCTCACCGGAGTCGAGACGACCCGCCCTTCCGGCACACGTCGTGGCGCGACGATCAGAAGGGGGACGTGGACCGCTTCGTGGTGCAAGCTCTGTCCATGGCCATACTCGCCGCGCTCGCCAAGCAACTCGCCGTGGTCGGCCGTGATGACAACGAGCGTGTTATCGAGCAGACCTCTTGCCTGAAGGTCGGAAAAGAGACGATCAACCTGGTTGTCGAGATAGGCGATGCAGTCGTCGTAGCAGTCGCGAGCGAGCTCGAGGTTGTGCGATGAGACAGGGGACGTCACAACCTTGAGCCAGTCTCTCAGGGTCGCGACATCCGCGAACGTGGTCGGAGTACGGCCGAAGTGGCGCGGCGCCGCGGCAGGGGCAAGGTAGGGGTCGTGCGCGTCGTAATAATTCAGAAAAGCAAAGAAAGGGCGATCCTTCGATCGATTGCCCAGCCACTCGAGGGTCTCGTGATTGATGGTCACGGCGTCCTTCCGCTCGAAGTACGCGGTGGCGCGGCTGCTATTACCGGGGGAAAGCCTTCGAAGGAGATAACGGCCCATGATCGAGCTTCTCACGATCTCGGTGGCCGTGAGGGCAACGTCTTCATAGTGCGTGAACCCGCGTCCAAGGCCGTACCATTGACTGCAAAAATAGGTATTGGCGGCAAACCCGGCGGTCGCATAGCCATGATTGCGGAGGAATTCGGCCAGCGTGGGATACGTGTCATCGAGCGGTCGATCGGGCCGCGCGGAAAGCTCATAAGGCCAACGGCCCGTGAACATGCTCGCGTGTGAAGGAAGCGTCCAGGCCGCCGTCGCGCGGGCCTGATCAAAGCGAACGCCGCGCCCGGCAAGCTCCGCCAGGTGGGGCGACGTCTGCCGCGTGTAGCCGTAAAGACTCAGGCTCTCGGCGCGGAACCGTATCAAGCACGATGAAGAGGACATTGGGCGCACCCGCCGGTGCACCGGGCAAAGCTCGCGCATCAAATTTCTCCCGCCCGGCATTGAGGCTGTAAAAGCCTAGGAGCAAGAGGATCATCGCCGGCAAGGTCGTCCTAACCAGCCGCGTTGGCCGACGCGCATGGGCCAGGAGCGAAGGCGCAAGCCAAAGCGTGATCCCCGAGCCCAGCGACATGCTGGCGATTGTCGTCAAACCGCGATATGTCGAAAGGAGAGAAAGCACCGACAGGAAGCTGAGCCCGTAAATACCGGCTCCGACGAGCTTCCTCCAGCGATTGCGCCGGGCGATGCCGGCCAGCGGCAGCGCGCACGTCGTGAAAATAATGGCGTGCGAAAGCGGGATCATCCAGCGGGCGTGCTGATTGAGTCTCCAGGGCCGTGACGGCTTCGTGATCCGCGAAATGTCGGCGTGCGTAAAGTGCGAGAAGCTCCAGCAGACCGGTCAACAGACCAATCCAAACGGCGAAAACAAGAACCTGGCCCGGAAGAAAAGCGGAGCCGACTTCGACCTCATGACGAAGGGCCTCGTCGGCCGCCTTTCTCCGTTCGTGTGTCAGCAACTGCGGACCAGTCGCGAGCCGGCTCATTGAGTCTTCTCCTGTTCCACCCGGATGGGGTCTTGGAGCATGATTCGACCCCTCAGCGGCCGGCTGACGGGGAGTGGACATCATCAGGGAGTTGCACGTGCGGCCGACTCGTGCCGGCGACGCGACCCGATCGCCGCAATCCGCGCTGCGTCGACAGAACAAACAGTCGCAGCGACCCGCGGCCGAGCATCATCATGATGCCGACAATCGTGGCAACGATCGATGTGGCGGGAAGCAGGGTTTCTGGTGAGAAATAAGCAAAGACAAGGTCGTACGTGCGCACGGGTATTCACTCCTTCAGAAAAGAAGGATTGGAATTAACAAATATAAAGAGAGGAGGGGAGTAGACCTCCGGCGGCCCGGCACGATCGACCGGATCCGAGTAACGCGGCGATTCCATTCGAGGTGTCGAAACTCAATGCCCTGAAAGCCGGAGGAAAGTCTGCCGGCATCAGGCTTGTCGCTCCGTCGAATTCGCCGAGTCCTGGCGGGAGCCCGACTCAACACTTCAGGCGGCACGTCGATTGAATTGGGTTTTCGATTCGAGCCGCGTGACTATCCTGATTAGTCAAACGAAGAAGGTGCAAGCACGCGACATCTGAATTGGAATTCATCGACTGTGGTTCGAGGAGGTTCGGCTCGCTCTTGCCTATTCTTCCGCGCACGATCACGTTGTTCTCAGAATTCGTCAGTCCGCAGACGTCGTCAGGCAGGCCATCATCGGCGGTCGGGTGATTCGCGCTGGCAACCCGCGGGCACAGAATCAAAAACGCGTTGATTGAAGCAAGATCCTGTGCGTCAGGTGTGATGCCCTGAATCGCGGTCGCGGCCAACAGGAACTGAAGACAGATTGTGCGACATTGCCGTCCGTGGCACATACCTTGTCCCAACAATCTTGCGAACAAAGATCCGCGCTTCTGAAATCAATTCGCTACGCTCCCGATTATCGACAAAGAAGGATAACAGATCCAGTCACATTATTCCATTATGTGGTAAAATTATGTTAAGAAAGGCGCTGCGACCTCTCTTTAGAAGATTTGCAGTGAACATTTCGGAATCTTGCAATTTTCAGCGTCCGGCACGTGAGACTTGATTCAAGATTGATCGGTTCTCACGAGCCGTGTTCTTGAGAGGACCCCGCCTTTTAACGGCATGGAGCGAGCGCCTCTGGTGTCGGTTCGGTTTGACGATCCAGGCTCAGTCGAGGGTTGCCCCCTGGAAAGCCTGGATCGGTCGCACTGCCTGTTCGCTTATTGTTTGGGATTTGTGCCCGATGAAGTGGCGGCATTGACGACGTGAGGAGCGAGAAAAGCCTTCTTGCCGGTGTCGAAGCGATAGGGTGCAGGGGTGGCGGAATCGCCGCGCGCGGCTTCGAACGCGATCTGGAGCTCGCTGGCAACCCGGTTGTTGACGTGGAGCTCGTGTGTCGGGAACGGAATGACAATGCCATCCTGAGTGAATCGGCGCTGGATCTCGGCGCAGAGGCGGTGCCGCACCGTGCCGGCCAGGCCGGGATCGGGGACGTAGGCGTAGAGTGCGACAAGCAGGGCCGATTCGCCGAACCCCTCGAGGGCCGCCGACGGGGCCGGATTGATCATCACGTCGGCATCCGCCCGCGCGATCTGGAGTAAGAGCTCGACAACCCGGTCAGGGTCTGAGCCGTAAGCGACGTTCAGCTTGATCGGCACGCGAAGGATCTTGTCCTTGAGTGTCCAGTTGACGAGGTTGCCCGTGATGAATTCGCGATTGGGCACGATCATGCTCTGATTGTCGCCGTTGATGATCGTGGTCGCGCGGATATTGATCCGATCGACTTTGCCCGTCGTTCCGGCCACCGTGACCACATCGCCAATGCGGATCGGCCGTTCCAGGAGCAGGATGATTCCGCAGACAAAGTTCGAGACGATCTCCTGTAGGCCAAAGCCCAACCCGACGCCAAGTGCCGCGAGGACAACCCCAACCTTGGCAAGGTCCAGATGAATGGCCCCCAGCGCAATCAAGCTGGTGAGCCCGAGCACGGCGTAACGGCAGAGGGTGACGACAGCGAATCGGACTCCTGGATCATCGGGCATCTTGGGGAAGATCGTCAGGGCAAAGAGGGTGTTCATATACCGCCAGGATAATGCACCGAGGAGCACGACGAGGGTCGCTTCGGCGACGTCGCCGACGGTGACGGCCGTCTGGGCGTCGGCGGCCCATAAGGGCTTGTTCAGCAAGAATTGCACGAGGGCGATGTCGACTTCCCAGATCCAGGCGAGGGCCAGCACGGTCAGGCCCGTGATGCTGTACGCGACCAACCGGCGAAGGCCGGCGGCAAGGTCGTCGAGCTGCCTCGTCATCGTCGTCGGCGACCTCGGCATTCGAGGCCGACGGCGCGGAAACCGAGCCGCCGATGGCCCCACGCAGCCGGACCTTCGATCGCAGCGCGATGGCCGAGGTCAGGGCCATCGCCCATGAACCATGAGGCAGCACCAGCCTCCTGGCATTCTTGCCGATCTCCTGGACGAGCGTTCGGTATGCCGCGGCGGCCAGCGCGATGACGACGATGGTCTGAGATCCACCGGTGGCGAGCCGCCGCGCGGTGAAGCTATAACCGCGAACGTCGAGCACGATGATCCCGGCCATGGCGGCAAGCACGATCCCCGCGATCAGGCGGCGACGACGCCCAAGCCACACGAGTCCTGAATAACACCATCCCGAGACGGTAAAAGGTCGTTGCGACAGGTCGGAACCGGACTCGGAAACAGGAATGGTCGCGAGCTCGGCCGTGGGCAAGGCGGCGGCGGCCGCCGGATCGGCATCATCGACCGCGGCGGGATCCGCCAGGGGCAATGAAAGCCACTCGAGCAGCGGCGAGTAACCACGCAAGAGCCGAACGCACGCGCACCAGACCAAGAGCTCGAACGCCAGGACCAGCAACCGGCCCAGGGCAGGAGCCGTGATCGACTTGCCTTCGGGTGCGATCAACTCATGATCGAAAAGGTACACGGGAAGCAGAAAGGCCACGGCGATCGCAACCACAAAGCGAGCCGTGCTTCCCAGTTGCCGCATCACCGCGCGGGGCACGCCGAGATTGCGGTCAGGCCAGCCGGACGGTCCGGTCAGCCAGCGGAGAACGTCGTGAACGAAGATCGCGATCGCCCAGCCGGTCAGCACGGCCGAGACAAGGATGGCCAGGCTGCGAGGCCATGGCCCGACGCGCGACGCGTACGCAAGCAGAATCAGATAGAGCGGCCAGGTGGCGGCCCTGACTAAACCAACCGCCATGGATCGCAAGGGTTGCATGAGTCGTCGCCCGTCCTCGATTTTGCACCTGGATTGATTCGCTCACGCTTCATCCGTGCCCATGCGCGACGCGAAAGTCGTTGTCGTTTATGAGGGTCTTGGCCCCGACGGCTTTCCCCGTTCGACAGGGAAGTAACGGCGTATCGACGTGATAAGGCGTTCAAGCACTGGTCGGCGCCGGGTCGCGTTTCAAGCGTTTCCCGAGCATGCGTCGTAGCCACACAAGTCCGATTGGCGAGAGCACCACTCCGACGGCGGCAACGGCAAACTCCCCGGACGGCTGGCCCCAAAGATGGGGCGTGACAGTCTCCTGGGTCAGACGTAAGAGACCCTTGACGAGCACATTGACCTCGCGAGCCCCCTGCGTGAGGGTGAGAAGTCCGATCGGTTCCTGATCGCGAACCCAGAAAATATTGGTTCGAATGAACCCGTACTCCTGTTCGAGAATTCCGAGCCTGCGCGTGATCTGCACGAGCGTGTGCGACGCGGACTCGCTCAACTTTTCGAGAGCTCGCTGGCGACGCAAGAGCAGTGACCGATGCTTCTTCTCGAGCTCGTCGATCATCGTCTCACCGATCGTCCAGCGCGCCGGCGAGAGCCGTTCCCGCAGCAGGTCGTGCTCGAGGCGATCATGGAGCGAATCCTGAAGCAGCTCGAGCTCAACACTTGTGAGCGTATTCTCATAGAACTGGAGCTGAGATTCGACCGCGGCCATCTCGTTTTTCAGAAGGCGATCGCGCTCCGGCCCGATACGGCGAAATTCGTTATTGAGCCGGATCGCGTCGAGACGGCTGACCTTGCCATCGTCGAGCAGCTCCTTGATGTTGGCGAAGTCGAGATCGGCACGGTCGGCGAGGGTTTTTTGCTCATCATAAGACGGGGGAGGGGGCATCACGAGGGTCTGCTCGCTCTTGACCACCAGGGCCTCGAGCGCCAAAATCTCGGCACTGCGCCGGGCTCGAAAACGCTCGAGAGGATCGTCTGTCGATCGCGCCTTGTCTTCTTCGGTCACCTTGGCCCGAGCCAGGTTGCGCTCCTGATCTTCGGCCACAATTTGATAACGCGTTTCCATGGGCGCGAGCGTTTTCATGGCCACCTGGATCGAAGCGCGGCAGACTTCGGCTCGCAAATCGCGCACATCGGCCAGCTTCGTTTCGAGCGCAAGCTGCGCTTCGATGACCCGAAGCCGAAGGGTCTCGACGCGGACTTCCCACTCAAAATTAGTCAAGCGCTCCTGGGCGAGCCTCCGCTCGGCGGCGGTCTGGGCATCGGTGACGGCCGATCGAAATTCGCCGGCCTTGGCGGTTAGCGCCGACACGCGCTGGAAATGATTATCGCGTTCCTTTCGCCGCATGTTCATCGTTCCATTCCACTTGGCGATTTCGGTGCGTAATATATCCAGCTTGGTTTTGCACTCCTTCAATTCATTGCGCTCTGTCTCAATGGCGTCTTTCATCTCCGAGGCCAGTGCGCTTGAAACCTCGCCGCGCCTCGCCTGGAACAGGGGGGGCACGAGTTTTTCGGGAGATTGAGCCGCCAGGGACAAAACGCTCTGCAACCGAGCGATTTCAGCCTTGGCCTCGGCCGCTTGCTGTTCGGGGCTGGGATCGGGATGAGTGGCCTTTTGCAAAGCGAGCGTGGCCGCCTCGTGCTCGTTGAGCCAGTGCAAGCGATCTTGAAGCAATTCGGGAACCGACTTCTTGTGCGAGGTGTTACTCGAATGAGCGGCCGTTGGAGACGTTGCCGCAGCCGTTGTCGTCGCCGCCGTGCCCCCCGACGTTGCGGCGGGCAACGCGGGTATTGTCGTACTGGCGGCAGCCGGCTTGACTGGCGGTGTCGCGGGAGCGTCGGACGTCGGGCCCGGCTCATAAGCCTTGAGCCGCTCGAGGGCTTCGGCCCGCGCGGTCGCGGCATCGGCCTCGTTGGCTGCCGTGGATGTCATCGCCGTGGTGCCGGCCGGGTGCGGACTGCGCATGCTCGGACGGCGAATCCGCGTCCTGTCCGCGGGCGTGCACTGCGAGAACGAGCATGAGCGGCAACAACAAGATTCGCGGCCGACCGATCGCCGCTGCGGCGCCGGGCCGCGTTCGCACGGCGGCGGCTCGGTCCGGCCTATTCAGACGGCTGCCTTGAACTTTCAATCGAGACATCGCGCGGGGTCCCTCCCGTCTGAACGGCTGATGACTCCTCCTCGCATGCGTCGCGAGGGGCGTAAGGTAGCCCGATGTTCATGATGTCACAAGGGGAAAAACGTCCCGGGCAAAGTCGAGTGGCTTTAAGAAGCTTGAAGAGATGGGCTTGCGTCGCCGCCGTCGCAAAAAGCGGGCGCGAGCTTCTCGCGATGCATGGCATGCACTAACTGCCTGCTACTGGTTGGCATTCAGGCGTGGCCCGAGGTCCGTTTCAATCCACTCGCGCAACCGCACGGTCCAGGTCACTTGCTGACGCGGATTCTCGGCGATCAACCACCGTGTGATCTCGGCGGCACTGACGGGCAAGATGCCGCTCACTTTCGCGACGTCGTAAGTTCCCGAAGGAGTAAGCCGATCGATCGACACGGATTGATCCTGGAATCGCCAGATTTCGGATACCTGGAGCGCGGCATAAATGCTCGCGCGATCGATCTTCGATTCCGAAAGGTCGATCTCGATGGCAAGGTCGGGGTCCGGATAATCCGCGACGTTATTTGATTGTTTCAGGTCCTCTTGGTCGCACGCGATCAACTTCTCCTGGTCGAAGTAGAAGCAAAGGTCGGACTCGAGTCCCCGAGTGACGTCAGGCCGCTTCCAGGTTGTTTCGCCCAATCCTCGGCAATTGATCTTGAGCCCAACTGTAACCTCATGAACGAAAACGCGTAGCCAATCCTTGAGGCTTTCGTGCAGCGGGCCCGGCGTCATGATTTCGAGGCTCCTTCCGTCGTAAGCGATGCGCAGGTTGTGACCTTCAGCCGAGGCTGCGCAGAAGAGTTCGTAGTCGCCCCAGCTTACGCCGCCGAGCGTCAAGCGCATGTCGGGTGACAGGCTCTCGGCCACCTTGATCGCCGAAGAGACGTCCAGACGCGGGGGCGTTTTCAAGCTTGTCGCCATGGAAACTCCGTCGACCTTGATCTTGCCTTTGTCGGCTCATCATTCAGGCGCGATTGTTCGGATCCAGTCGATTGCGCAGACGTGATGACGGGGCCGTTGCTCTCGAGTGCTTTTTTGATAATCATCAGACATTGCGTTGCAAATGCGAGCTTACCACCACCGCCGGATCTTATTAACCCCGATTGCCAGCTATAGTGCCGGATGATTGTACCGTAAGGCCAGTCATGAGGGATCACGGCCTTCCTTTGATTCAATCAATCACATTTCCACTTCATTGCTTCGTCGCCGTTCCGAGGAAAGCAGCAAGATGACCCCAGATCAGTCTGCTCCAGACCCCAGCATCATCTTCGATTTGCTCGAAGCCTTCCGGCGCTCGAAGACCATGTTTGCCGCGCTCGCGCTGGGAGTCTTCGACGCCCTGGAATCGCAGCCCCATTCGGCCCAGTCGTTGGCCGAGGCCCTGAAGCTCGACGCCGGTGCCCTCGAGCGGCTGCTCGACGGCTGCGTGTGCTTGCAAGTGCTCAGGAAGACCGGCGACCTCTATGAAAACACGCCGACCGCGTCGGCCTATCTGTGCGAACGCAGCCCGACGCGAATGACCGGCTATCTCAATTACTCAAACACCATTTTGTGGAAGATCTGGGGCAACCTCGAAGGCGCCGTTCGCGAGGGAACCAACCGCTGGCAAGAGACGTTTGGCTGGGACGGCCCGATTTTTTCGAGTTTTTTCAAGACCGACGCGGCGATGCGCGAGTTTCTCATGGGCATGCACGGTCAAGGGCTCTTGAGCTCGCCCGAGGTCGTGCGGGCATTCGACCTCAGCCGATTTAGCCGACTGGTTGACCTTGGCGGCGCGACCGGCCATCTCGTCATCGCCGCCTGCGAGCATTACCCGCACTTGCGTGGCGCCGTCTTCGACTTGCCCGAGACCGGCAATCTGGCTCGCGAGATCGTGGCCCAGTCACCGGCCGCGAGCCGCATTGACGTGATCGCCGGCGACTTCTTCGTGGACGAATTGCCGGCGAGCGACCTGTATTCACTGGGGCGTATCCTCCATGACTGGTCCGAAGCCAGGGGCCTTACCTTGCTCAAACGAATCTACGCCCGCCTTCCTGACGGCGGCGCCTTGCTCGTCGCCGAGAAGTTGCTCGACGACACAAAGACCGCCCCGCGGTGGGCCGTGATGCAGAATCTCGGCATGCTCCTCTACACCGAGGGAAAGGAACGCACATTCGCCGAATACAAGCAGATGCTCATGCAAGCTGGGTTCACTGAAATCAGATCCGCCACGACCGCGAGCCCGCTTGACGGCATTCTCGCCGTGAAGGGTGGCTCCGCGCCACGGCCCGCTTGACGCCTTGATGATTTTCAACAAGACCACGAGTCTCCGCCGTGACCAGAGAACACGCGCCCTTCCTGGCTCTCGCCGAACTCTTCGACTGCGTGGACAATGCCCAGGTCTGGATCAAGGATCGCGAAGGCCGCTATTGCTGGGTGAATCGGGCATTTCTGATGAGCTACGAGCTGGGCGACCACCGGATCGAGAACGGTGCGCGGATGGAAGACATCGTGGGCAAGACCGATTACGACTTTTCACCGCCGTTTCTGGCCGACCAGTTTCGCCTCGATGATGAACACGTGCTGACCGGCAAGCGGATCGTCAACCGCATCGAAATGGTACGGCAGCCCGACGGCCAGAGCGTCTGGAACGTGACCAACAAGATCCCGCTCCACGACGCGTGCGGAACGATCATCGGAACCGCGGGCATCACGCGGCGCCTCGATACGCCCGAGCAGAGCGACGTGGGAACCGAGTTCGGCCCTGTGCTGGCCTATCTGCGCGACCACTTTCATACACCGATCACCAACCAGCAACTGGCGCGTCTGGCGCACATGTCGCTCCGCGCGTTCGAGCGGAAGTTTCACGGTCGATTTCATCTCACGCCTCAGAAATATCTGCGTAAGCTTCAGATGCGCATGGCGAGCCGAGCCCTCGTGTACACGGCGCAGCCTCTGGCGGACGTCGCCCTGAGCTCTGGCTTCGCCGATCAGAGTCACTTCACGCGGGAATTTCGCCGCCACTTCGGCCGCACGCCCCGCGAGTACCGCGAGCACTATCGCCAGGCGCAGGGGGCCGCGCCTGCCGTTTCTGGAACAGATTTTGCCGCTGCTGAGCAATAAAGAATTCGGGCTCTGCGCTTACAGTGCAGCAGCCAGCGCACGCGACGATGGCTCCTCACCAGGAAACAGGACAAAATCATGATCAAACGGCAAGCCCGGGTCTTTGCAGCTTGGGGAGTGCTCAGTCGCCTTCTGCGCTTGCGGCGCAGCGCCGAGCCCGCCTGAGGGCTTTGTATCGCTTTTCAATGGCCGCGATCTGACGGGCTGGAAAGCTCCGGAGGGAGATAACGGCCACTGGAAGGTTGTCGACGGCGCGATCGATTACGACGCCAGCAGCGAGGCCAAAGGAGATAAAAATCTCTGGAGCGATCGCGAATTCGGCGACTTCGTCCTGCAAGTGGATTGGCGGCTCAAGGAGGCGCCTTACCTCAATAAAGGCGTCCCCTATATCTTGCCCGACGGCACGCACGCCAAGGACATCTTCGGCAAGGAGCTGCGGCTGGCCTTGCCCGATGCCGATTCCGGTATCTTTCTGCGTGGCAACGGCTGGTATCAGGTGAATATCTGGTGCTGGCCCATCGGCTCGGGCGAAGTGTACAGCCTGCGCACCGATCCCAAGACCCCGGCCGCCGTGCGCACGGCCGTCACGCCGCGACACCCAGGCCGATAATCCCGTCGGCCAGTGGAACCATTTCGAGATCACCGTGCGCAACAAGAACCTGACCGTGGTCTTGAATGGCAAGACAGTGATCACCGAAGCCGAGTTGCCCAATCTTCCCGACCGGGGGCGCCTGGCTTTCCAGCATCATGGAGCCAAAGGCAAGAATGGCGAGTGGATCGGCCCGCCGAGTCTCGTGCAATTCAAAAACATTTATATCAAAGAATTGACCCGAACATCCGAGCAGCTCGGCGGCAACGGGCGCCGCGCCCGTGCGGCCGCTACTGGTCACCGGGGGGCACGATCACGACACGGCGTTTTACTCGCTCTTTGGCGGCTACAAAGACCTGGGAACCATCCCCGTCGCCGACAGTGCCAGCGCGTTTCAAAACGACCTCCGCGGCAAGTATGACGTCGTGATCATGTATGATTTCTCGCGAGATTTGAGCGAAAAGGGCAAGCAAAACCTTCGCGACTTCGTCGAGAGCGGCAAGGGCGTGGTCGTCTTGCATCACGCCCTGCTCGATTACCAGAAATGGAACTGGTGGTATCAGGAGACGGTCGGCGGCAGCTACCGGCTGTCGCGCGAGGGAGACGTTCCGTCGTCGACGGTCAAGAATAACGAGTCGATTTCCGTCATACCGGCCGCCGATCACCCGATCACCTCGGGACTTCAGCCGTTTCAGGTCGTCGACGAGACTTACGGCCGCATGTGGATATCACAGGATGTCAAGCCGCTGCTGAAGACCGACAACCCTCATAGCAGCCCGGTCGTGGCGTGGGTTGGCCCGAGTGCCAGAGGGCGTGTCGTGGCGATCCAGCTCGGTCACGGCCCGGCGATCTTTGAACATCCGTCTTACCGGGCTCTCATTCACAACGCGATCCTCTGGGCGGCTGGCCGATTGAAGTAAGTGTCAGTGAAGTGAAGTGACCACGGTTGGTTGCCGTTGCCAGCGCGGTCCCGGCGAATCTCTCACGTTTCTGTCGATCTCTGTGCCAGATGAAGCGAAAGGAAACACGCATGAAACTCGGGCTCTATACGATCACCTATCTGGGCATGTGGTACCGCGGCGAAGCGTTGTCGCTGCGCAATTCGATCAAGAAGGCCAAGGAATTCGGATACGACGGCCTCGAGATCGATGGCAAGCGGCCACATGGCAGCCCGCTCGACTGGCCGACGGCGAAGTGCCGCGAGCTGAGGTCGTTCGCCGATGACCAGGGGATCGACATCTTCGGTGTGGCCGCGAACAACGACTTCAGCAACCCGGTTCCCGAGGTCCGTGAAGCCCAGATCTGCTACGTACGCGACATGATCGGCATGACGTCGGACCTGGGCGCTCAGACGCTGCGAGTGTTCCTGGCCTGGTGGGGAGTGACGCGGCACCCCAAGCTGGCAACCTACGACATCGCCGAGGGCCTCTGGCCGATCGTTCACGAGAAGTTCTCACGCGACGAGATCTGGGGCTGGTGCCGCGACGCCCTGATCGAGTGCGCCCAGTATGCCGGCGACGCCGGAGTCACCCTGGCACTGCAGAACCACAAGCCCTTGATCGACGATCATCACGATTTGATGCGAATGGTCAAGGAAATCAATTCGCCCTATCTCAAAGTCAGCCTCGATGCCCCCCTCATGCACGACAAGAGCGCGGCCACGATGCTTCAGGCGGCCCGCGAGTTCGGACCGCTCCAGGTCTTGACCCATTTTGGTGGCGAGTTCGAGCGCCGCCCCGATGGATCGATCCGCGGTTACGAGCGCAATGACGGCGTTGTGGGTGAAGATACCAACACGTATTACCGCGACTTCGCGCGTGCGATGGCCGACATCAACTACGACGGCTACATCAGCTACGAGCTCTGCCATCAACTGCCGATCGTCGACGGCCAGACGGTGGGTATCGAATACGCCGATCACAATGCCCGGCTCGCGGCCGAATTCATGCGCGAGCTTATTGACGCCGAGCTCGTCCCTGCCAACGGTCGCGGATAGCCCGTCGCGCGGCGAATCCGTCGCGCGGCCTTGATGGAGGAAAGACTTCGATGCGATTCATGCGATGTTGGCTCGCGTTCGTGTGTTTGATTCCGGTCATGGCCGGCACATCATTAGCGCAAGAGAAGGTCAAAGCGCGCAATTTGCTGGTGATCGGCCAGAGCAAAGGCTATCAGCATGACTCGGTCTCCACCGCCATGGTGACGCTCTATCAGCTGGGGCGCGCCACGGGCGGGTGGAACACGTTTTTCCGCACCGACTGCACGGCCATCACCAAGAAACCTCTAAAGTGGGAAGCGAAGAATCTCAATGCCTTCGACGCCGTCGTGTTCTTCACTGACGGCAACCTTGATATGGACGACTCGCAAAAGGCCGATCTGCTGTCGTTCGTTCGCGACGATGGTAAAGGCTTCATCGGGATTCATCAGCGCCACGATCACGTTCCTCGCGTGGCCCGAGTACGGCAAGATGATTGGCGGCTATTTCGACGGCCACCCGTGGGGCGTATTCGACGCCCCGCTCGTGGTCGAAGACGCCGCGTTTCCCGGCATGTCATTCCTGCCCCACGCATTCACCCTCAAGGATGAAATCTATCAGCTCAGAGAATATTCACGAGAGAATGTACGCGTCTTGTTGCGACTCGATGCGGCGAAGCTCGACCTGACGAAAAAAGGCGTGAAGCGCAAGGACAAAGACTTCGCCGTGATGTGGGCGCGCAACTACGGCAAGGGACGCGTGCTCTACAACGGCCTCGGACATCAACAAGACGTCTGGGAACGGCCCGACATTCAGAAGATGTGGGTCGAACAGGTCAAATGGGCCATGGGGCTCGTCCCAGGCGATGCGACCCCGCGGAGCACGCCGCCGGATTGATGAGCGGCGTCGCGGCGTCGATCAAAATTCACGGCGTCGCGATCGTCGAATTGGTGGTGTCGGCCGTATCGTTGAACAGTCGCGATGCGACGAGCATCTTTCCCTTGGCATGGGCAACGGCCAACCCGGCGGCGTTGACCAGGTCATTTTCGACGGCCACGGACCATCGAGCCGAGCGCCATTCCCGTGAGCTCGGCTCGTATATCTGCTCGCCAGTGACGGAATAGATCCCATCCTTGACGTAGTTGCCGACAACCACGCCTTCGGCTTTGAGACGGCCTGAGACCTTCACTTTCACGGTGCCGCCATTGGCGGTCGTGTCGATGCTGGTCTTTTCTTTCTCGAAACGAAGTATCCCCTTGGCCGTTTGTCTCTGGCCCATTGCAAGCTGCGTCGGCGCTTCCCAGAAGGCCACCGCGCGGGGAATCGGTGTGTGGATCGAAAGCAACGTCTCGACGATTGCATGAAAAGGGAGATCGTTCCGAAACCTTCGGCTGACGACTTGAGAATTTTCGTCGAGTAAAAGCGTGGCCGCGGTGGTGTCAAATGCCTTGAGGATCTCCTGCAAACGAGGCGGAGCCTCTTTGAACGTCACATTGAAAACGGGCGACTCGGGGCTGATCTGTCCCTGAAACCGTGACCGGCTAATTCGCGAATCGATGACCGGCTTCTCGTTCTGGCGAAACGTCATCTCGGTGGAATGGACCAGCACGTCGACCGCTGCGGCCACCTTCGCGGACTGGCCCCCCGCAGCCTCCTTGCGCCGGGGCCGGGGCGTGGGAGCTGTGCTTTTCTTGTTCGATTTCTTGGTTGAAACGACGTCGTCGCCCGTGCGTGTATTGACGATATATTCGACCTGCGCCCCTGTAATCAATCTTGGACGGGCTGATCCCTGTCTGGGGCAAGAAGGTTACCGTGTTTTCACCCTCGATTGTCAGCACGTACTGTCGGCCGGGAGGAACCGCCCCCTGTAATCCCGGCCTGGCGGTGGAAGCGACAATCTCGAGAGACAAGAGGAGAAAAAACGATCGCGCCATGCGGTGAAAAGGCATGAGATCACATCCCCTCTGCTTCGAGAAAGAGTTTCAGGCGATGATGTCGCTGACCGCTTTTCCCTTGATGTCGGTCAGCCGCATTTCCCGGCCGGCGTATCGGTAAGTCAGCTTCTCGTGATCGAGACCCAGAAGCCGTAAGATGGTCGCGTGCCAGTCGTGCACGTGCACCGGGTTGACGACGGCTTCATACCCGTGATCGTCGGTCTGACCGTACGAAAGGCCCGGTTTCACGCCGCCGCCGGCCATCCAGATTGAATAACCCTTGTTGTTATGGTCGCGGCCGTCGCCATTCTGGGCGTGGGGCGTGCGCCCGAACTCGCCCCCCCAGATGACCAGGGTGTCTTTGAGCAGGCCACGCGTCCGCAGGTCGGTCAGCAGACCGGCGATCGGCCGGTCGATGGCTCCGGCATGGCGGCATGGTCGGCCTTCAAGTTGCGGTGCTGATCCCAGTTGCCGTAGCTCAGCTCGACAAATCGCACGCCGGCTTCGACAAAGCGACGGGCCAGCAGGCACTGGCGGCCGAAGTCGCTTGTTTCACCGTCATCAATGCCGTAAAGCGTCTTCGTTGCCGCCGACTCGTTGGCGATATCCATGACGGCCGGGATCGAATCCTGCATGCGGAACGCCAGCTCGTACGATTCAATAATGCCGTCGATGCCGGGGTGGACCTGTTCGCGCTCCAGAAGCTCTCGATTCATTGATTGAACCAGATCGAGCTGCATTCGTTGCGCGGCCGCATCGAGACGCGGGTTCTTGATATTGCCAAGCCGGGCGTCGGCAATGAGGCCCACCTCGTTGCCGATGCGCGTTCCTTGATAGATCGCCGGCAAGAACGCGCTGCCATAATTTTGCGGGCCGCCATTGCGCGCCACCGGCTTGATGGCAATGAAGCCGGGCAGGTTTTCATTTTCCGTGCCCAGGCCGTAGAGCGTCCACGCGCCGAGTGACGGCCGAACGAACTGCGAGTGACCCGTGTGCATCATCAGATAAGCTTGCGGATGCGCGGGGAGATTCGTGTGCATGCTCTTGATCACGCATAAGTCGTCGGCGCGATTGGCGATCTCGGGAAAAAGCTCCGAGATCCATTGGCCGCTCTGGCCATGCTGGTGGAAGCTCCAGGGAGAGCCAAGTAGCCTGGCGCCGCTCAGGCGACCCATCGGCGACGGCTTGCCGCTGTCGGCGGTGAGCCGCGGCTTGTGGTCGAACGTGTCGACGTGAGAGGGCGCACCGTGCATGCAAAGGAAGATCACCCGCTTGGCCTTCGCCGGGAAGTGAGGCGGCCGCGCGGCCAGGGGCGAGCCCTTGGCACCGCGATCAGCGGCCGCGGCGGCCGTCGAGAGCCCCGCAAAAGCAACATAGCCGAAACCCGATGACAGGCTCTTCAAGAGCGCCCGACGCGAGAGCCAGGAACTATGTTCAGACATGTTGAAAAAGTCCTGCTTCCATTGAACCCGATAAGACCGTGATTTCAGTCGAGATAGCGAAACTCGGCACTGGCATAGAGGGCCTGGCAGAAGGCCGTCCACGCGGCCTTTTCTTGGCGGTCGCCGGCCGCAACGGAGGCGTGAACAGCTCCGGCCGGCGCAAACCGGGCGAGAAACTCGCGTCCCCGGCCTCGTTCGCGATCCGTCGGCATCCGCGCCAGAAAGCGCAAGTAGGCCGCTTCGACCCGCGCATCGTCGTCGCCATCGACAGCTCGTAGGGTTTCGGCGGCAGCCTCAGCTTGACGGATGATGAATGGGCTATTCATCAGGTAAAGAGCCTGCGAGGGCCCACTGGTGGTCCCGCGGTCGCCGGTCACCAGGCTGGGGTCGGCAAAATCGAACAAGGTTAGCGATTCGGGCAACTGGTCGCGGACAACCGGGAGATAGACGGCTCGATGCATGTCGCGCGCGTCCTGGTTGAATCCACGAAACGGACCGACAAGGCCCTCGCCGGCGCGGGCCGCGGCCGAGCCGACCGGAGGATCGAGATCGAGCTGGCCGCTGATCGCCAGGACAGCATCACGAAGCGCCTCGGCCTCGAGCCGTCGGGGGCTCATTCGCCAGACCAGCGTATTATCGGGATCGACCTCGAAGCACTGAGCGTCGTACGACGAACCAAGCTGATAGGCCCGTGATAGAACAATCTGGCGAATCACCTGCTTGATCGACCAGTTGTGGTCCATGAATGACACGGCCAGCGCATCAAGAAGCTCGGGATGACTCGGTGCCTGACCGGCTGAGCCGAAGTTATCGGGTGTTGGAACGAGTCCCTGGCCGAACAGGTGCAGCCAGATCCGGTTGACGAACACACGCGCGTGTCAACGGGTTGTCACGCGCCGCCAGCCGCTCGGCCAGCTCGCGCCGGCCGCTCCCACGGATGATCGGCGCCGCCGCCCGCGAGCTCAGAATCGAGATCAAGCCACGGGGCACCGCTTCGCCCGGTTGGTCGAGCTCGCCGCGTACATAGAAAGGGCTATCGATGGGCTCATGACGCTCGCGAACACCCATCGCATAACTGCGCGGCGTGCCGTCGGGGCGGTACGAGGCCAGCCGGAATTTCAGCACGGCAATGCGGTTCCGGGTTTGAATCGCCCTGGGAGTTATCAGGTCGCCAGAGCTCAGGCCATCGCGCGACTTGATCAGCTCGGCGAGTTGATCCTCGAGCTCTTTCAAGCGCGCCGGTGCGAGCCTGGGCGTGGCGGAGGACTCATTGCTCGTCGCGGGGAGCTCGATGAGCGGCGATGGATTGGCATTTTGAATCAGGCCGGGAAGCGTGCCGTAACAGGTTTGCGTGCTCTGGAAAATGCCCGAAAGGGCATAGTAGTCGCGCTGCGAGATCGGGTCGAATTTGTGATCGTGGCAGCGGGCGCAGGCGATCGTCAGTCCGAGAAACGTTTGACTCGCGACGTCGATCTGTTCATCGGCGAGATCGAGCAGAAATTGAGGCGCGGTTTTGCATGTTGTGCGTTTTGCTGCCGATGGCCAGGAAGCCTGTGGCGATCGTTTGCTCGGCCCTCTGATGGTCGTCGCGGGCCGGAAGCAGGTCGCCGGCGATTTGCTCCTTCACGAACTGGTCGAACGGCTTGTCGGCGTTGAACGCGGCAATGACCCAGTAGCGATACCGCCAGGCGTTGGGATAGAGCATGTTGGCTTTGCCGCTCGACTCGGCGTAACGCGCCAGGTCGAGCCAGTGCCGCCCCCACCGCTCGCCAAATCGTGGAGACGCGAGCAGCCCGTCGACGACCCGGGCAAAAGCCTCGTCGGACTTATCGGCGACAAACGACCGGACCGCTTCCGGCGATGGCGGCAAGCCGACCAGGTCAAAGCTGACCCGGCGAATCAACGCATGGCGATCGGCGTCAGCTACCGGCTTGAGCCCTTTCGCCTCGAGCGCTGACAGGATGAATCGGTCGATGTCTGTCTTCGGCCACCCCGTGTTCATGACCCGCGGCGGAGTCGCGGCCCGCGGCGGTTGAAATGCCCAGAACTGGCGGCCCTTCTCAATATCAGCATTTGTAGACGCTTCTGAAGACCCCGCGGCGCCGCGGGGGTCGGGTGCTCCCATCTTGACCCATTGCTCGAAGTCGGCGATCACCGCGTCGGGCAATTTCGACTTGGGGGGCATGCGCAGTGAATCGTCGTGATAGCCGATCGCGGTGATCAGCAGGCTCGACTCGAGGTTTCCGGGCACGATCGCCGGGCCCGTGTCGCCACCGTTACGAAGCGCCTCACGGCTATCGACAAGAAGCCCGCCTTTGACCTTCTTCGCGGTGCTCGCGTGGCATTCGGCGCATCGGGTCATCAATACGGGACGGATCTTGGTCTCGAAGAACCGCGCCTCCTGTGGAGTAACCGGCCGCTCCGCGCGTGCCTGGCCGTCGCCGTCGCCTTTGGTACGTGCCGGCCTGGTTTTCCTGGCCGGTTCGGCGGCCAGCTTCTTGCGGGCGAGCCCGGCCTTGCCGAAGGGTCCAGCCGCCGCGGCTCGCGCACGCAGCTCGCTGAGCCGCCGGAATTCCGGGAAACTCAGAAATCCGTCGCGATCGCCGTCAAGCCGGTCGAAGAGCATGCCCGGCTGCGCGGCGCCTTCTTCGCGGGCGCTTTCTTGAGCCGCGCCGCGCCAGTCACCAGGTCGCGAAATTCGTCACGAGACAGCTTGCCGTCAAGGTTGCTATCGCCAAACGCGAAGCCGCGCTCCGGATTGGGAGCCGGCGCCTGCTGGCCCTGCGCGGCCATCAATAGCGCCAGAAGGACAAAGCACGACGAACTACCTGCCAGGACGAGCCGCCTTCGGTTTCTCGCCATGTGAGTAGCCTTTCCGCTTGCGATTCTTCAGCATCCCGTGACCCAGATCAAACACTCGGCATTGACTTAAACCCCAATCCGATCGCCGAGGATCGTTGCGTGTGCCGGCTGTCGTCAGAATGATCTCAGGTACGATCCATTTTCACGATGCGACCCCATCAACAATATCGACATTTCATGATAGTCGAAAGCAGCGCAGGGAAATTCAGAGACTTCTCACTGATCTCCATCAGGAACGACCCGAGAGCAGGCAACGGTTTTCGACGGCACCGGCCGCCGAGGCCGAGGTTTTGAGTCCCGTTGATTATAGCGATTCACAACCTCAAGCCAGTTAAATGTTCCGTGGCGCCGCGTGCGAATCGGCCGGACTTCGACGAGAAGTCGCAAGATCCCGAATCCTCTTCGGCACCGACTTCACTTTCAACGGTGTGACGGCCCCATCACGGAAATACGAGTGCGCTTGTCAATGCGCCGTGGCGCGTGGCGCGCACACGACCCGGCGCCAAAAAAAGGCCTCAGGAAGACAGAAGCTTTCCTCATCTCTATATGCTGCTTTGAGTTCCGTTTGGGCGCCTGAATAACCGGAAGTTCAAAATATCGCTCTAACTCGATGCGAATCATCGACTTCCACCTGGGCGCCTGAGTAATCCGCATATTTTGACTTCTTGTCGCAACTCTAGAATTATCATCATGTTACGTTTGGGCGCCTGAGTAACCAGCATGACCAGACCTTTTGCCGTATCTCTCGAATTATCATCATGTTACGTTTGGGCGCCTGAGTAACCAGCATGACCAGACTTTTCGCCGCAACTCTCGAAGCACCATCATGTTGCAGTTGGGCGCCTGAATAACCGACACAGTTTACTGACTTAACGTATGTTGACGCTTCAAACGATTTACGAGCGTGCCTGAGAGATGCGCACGCGATGATGCATGGCGGAGTGTGGCCATGAAGACCCTTCGCGGGAGCAAGAGACGCGTCCTGGATGCGGGATTGGTTCGGTTTTTCCGGTAAACAGATCTCGGCCGATTGGTGCGTTTATCAACAAGTGACCGGTCCTGACCTTGCGAAGCGACTGGATCGCATTTGGCGAACATTGGGATAGTGTCAGGCGACACTAAAACTGACCCCCCTGGCGACACTAAAACTGACCCCCGCCTATACGCTTGACTAGGGAGGGTCTATGGACAAGGTCGACTCGAATTTGGTCAACCTGCATGACTCGCAGGCGGACCAGCCGGACGCAACGCGTGTTCACCTGCGGCCTACGCAGGAGGACACCAAGATGGTCAAACCGGAAATCGTGGATCGAATCCGCGAGCTCTCCGGCCAAGGGCTCGGAAGCAAACGGATCGCTCGACAGTTGGGGATCTCCCGCAACTCCGTCCGCCGCTATCTCGCTGGAGCCACGGTCGGTTTTCAAGAACGCCCTGCCGCTCGTCGGCTCGACGCCGTCGCGCTTCGTGAAGTCCAGGACCTTTTCGGCACGGTCGCCGAGGGAAACACGGTCGTCGTTCAACAGGAATTGGCCCGCCAAGGGTTGCACGTCGAGCTACGAACATTGCAACGCGCTGTCGGCCCGCTTCGCCAGGCGCAACGGGCTGAGGCTCTGGCCACGGTTCGGTTCGAGACCCCGCCGGGCCAACAGATCCAGATCGATTTCGGCGAGAAGGTCGTGCGGATCAACGGGCAACCGGTCAAGGTTTACCTGATGACCGCGGTCCTGGGATACTCGCGGCGGCTCTACTGCCGGGCGTTTCTGGCGCAGCGGCAGGACGACTGGCTCGAGGGGCTCGATGGGGCCTTCCGGCACTTCGGCGGCCTCACCGAGCAAGTGCTCTGCGACAACGCTTCGCCTCTGGTCACGTCCCACGATCGTGAGTCCGGCCATGTGGTCTGGAATCCAGGATTCGAGATATTCTGCCGCGATCGTGGATTGACGCCCAAGGCCTGTCGCCCTCGTCGTGCCCGCACCAAGGGGAAGATCGAACGCGGTGTTGGCTATGTCAAGCACAACGCCTTGGCTGGGCGATCGTTCAACTCGTTCGAGGGGTTGGAGCGTCACCTGGCGACTTGGATGGTCGAGGTCGCCGATCGTCGGATTCACGGCACCACCAAGGAACGGCCCGCCGTTCGCTTCGAGCGAGACGAGCAACACGCCTTGCGCCCTCTGCCGGTACGCCCCCTGGCCGTTCGCACCCGCCGCTTGAAACGTCGCGTCAGCACAGACTGCTTTGTTGATATCGATACAATTCGATATAGCGTGCCCTATCAGCATGTTCGCGAGACCGTGGAAGTCGTGATTGAGCAGGCGAAGGTCGAGATCTGGCTTCGCGGGAATTGCATCGCGCAGCACGTGAGAAGCTTCGAGCCCCACGCGTGGGTTCGCAATTCCAGTCACTTCGAGGGGCTGTTCCGGCGGGAGGCGGAGAGTCAGACCCCGACTCATTCCGAGTTCATTTCTAATCCCGTATCGCGGCCGTTGTCGATCTATTCCGAGGTGGTGGAAGGAGGCTGCCCATGAGCACGCTGAGCGAGGCCGACGACCCACGAGAGGAGCGGGTTTTCGCGGCAATGAAGCGGCTTCAGTTGACTCACCTGCGCGAAACGCTGGCGTCGGTATTGTCGCAGGCAGCCAAGCAAGAGTGGACCTATTTGGAGTTCCTCGAACAGATCCTGGGGCGTGAGGTGGACGCCAAGCAGGGGAAGCGGATCCGCATGGGTTTACAGATTGCGCACTTCCCATGCGTGCGGACCATCGAGGGTTTTGATTTCTCGTTTCAGCCATCGGCGGACGAGCGGTTGATCCGAGAGTTGTGCACGGGAAACTTCATTGCTCATGGTGAAAACGTGCTGATGTTTGGACCTCCTGGTGTAGGGAAGTCGCATCTGGCCATTGGCTTGGGCCGCAAGGTTGTCGAGCAGGGCCACACGGTCCGATTCACCACAGCCACGGCGCTGCTGGCGAACCTGGGGAAAGCCGAAACAGAAGGGAGCCTGAATGAGAAGCTGACCGAGTATTCCAAGCCCCGCTTGTTGATCATCGACGAGCTCGGCTATTTACCGTTCGAGCGGCGGGCGGCACACCTGTTTTTCCAGTTGGTGAACCGCCGATACGAGAAGGGGAGCCTGCTGGTGACGACGAACCAGCGGGTTTCGGAATGGGGAATCGTCTTCGGAGATGAAGTCCTGGCGACAGCGATCTTGGACAGACTGCTTCATCATAGCCACACACTGATGATCACAGGAGAAAGTTATCGATTAAGAGAAAAGCGCAAGAGTGGCTTGATCCGATCGAGGTTGGCGACTGCCGATCCCGATCCGACCCAACGCGAGCCGGAGGTACGGACAGAAAAACCGACCGCAAAAGGCGACAAGAACCGATAACATCCAGGCATGCTGGCAGTGGGGTTCAGTACAGGTTCGAGGGGGTCAAAATTAGTGTCGCCTGACAGATAGGGAGATAGGCGGCGACGGCCGAACGAACAGTTCCTGTCAAAAGCCGCCACCGATGAGGTCAAGCAGCGCAGTCATCATCTGAAGCCGCCTGAGGAATACCTTGGGGATTGGCGAGGAGTGTCGAAACTCAGCCCGGTTGAATCGCAACTGAACCTATCTGGCAATTACGAACAAACAAGACCGATTATTGCGAGCGTAGCCGAACCATTGTCAGCCGAACGCACCAGTGAAACGCCAGCGAACCGCCTGCTGGGCGTTTCTTGAGTTGTGTCGGGAAGAGCGCGAACCAGCTTGCTTCCGTGTCCATACTTTGGCGCGTCGATGCCAGGTTGGCTGATCGTAGCACTTTCGAGAAGGCATCTTGAACGCCAGGGACCCTGCCGCAGCGGGAAACGCGGAGGATTTTGGCTTGGGGGATTGACCTTGTGAGACATTTGTCTTAGGATAACTTTTCAGTAGTCTCCAGCCTCGTATTTGACGTTCGTGTCATACCCTAAAACGACTCATAGCGTGCGACCAGAACGCCCCATCGTGATGATGCATGGGCTGTCTGGGTCCTAATGTCGAGACGACAGCCGATGGCCAAACGCCCCCCTACGATTCCTGATTCGGAACTCGATGTGCTCAAAGTTTTGTGGGATCTCGGGCAGGCGACCGTCCGAGAGGCGTTGGAGACGCTCCGCTCCGCCGGGCGCCAGTGGTCTTATGCGACTGTGGCCACATTGCTTGACCGGCTCGAAACCAAAGGCCTGGTCACCAGCGATCGCCGCGAGCTCGCCTTTGTCTATCGTCCCGCGATTTCCAGCCAGGAAGTCCGCCAGCGCCGGCTGACGAGCCTGGTCGATAAGCTTTATCAGGGTGAGCCCGGTTTGCTCGTGCTTCACCTGCTCAAATCGCACCCGCTCGACGCCAATCAGGCGAAGGAAGTGCGATCCGTGCTCGATCAAATGTCTGGCGACAAGAAGAAGAAGGACAAGTGAGCCGTTTGTCATAAGAACACGGGCTCCCCGAGACAAACGTCGCGACCGATCTCTGGCTCGCGGAGACAGGGGCTGCTCGGCTGCTGGCCTGGCTATCCCTTTCGTCAATTCGTCAATGTCGGGCCAGGCCAGCCGCTGTTCTCGGCGATGACGCGCATCGCTGGCTCGACGACGAGCCGGGCCGAGACACGAGCGCAGTCCGGTCTGTTCCACCGCGTTTGGCCGCGCAATAAAGTGACGGCCGGAAGAAGGTGGAAGAAGGTGATTGAACGCGGCGGCGGCATGGCCCGCCAACCTGCACCCCTGGTCTCCAGAGCATGGCGACGGAATAATGAGAGAGCGACGCGACACGCGGGCCCGACGATCCTTGCGATCGGAAGGGGACCGCACGCGTGGCCGCGCTCCCGGCAGCCAGCGGGCGGGCCCGTTCGGATGGACCGAAACGATCTCGTCGGCCGCGGATTTGCGTCAGGGTTTCTGCCGCGAGCCCGCTTTCGTGATGCCGAGCTCGTTTTTCGGGTCGTGGCATCGCCGGATTGGTTGTTCCCAGGACAGCGAACATGGCCAGACACAAGCGATGGTATGATCCGAACGTCGCGGCTTCGGTTCACGTCATTCCCCAGATGGACCGGGACGGCCCGATCAACCCGCTGCGATGGAAGCACCCGCGCGTCGCGCCGACCCTGGGCGAGTGCCTGATTTATCCACTCAACGACGGGCCGGGGCTGGGCCTGCTCATTCTGCTCCCGCCGGTTCTCTGGATACTCTCTCTGCCCATCTTCGATATCATCGCCGTCATGCACCCGTTGACAAAGAGCGACTGGGCGATCGGGCTCCTGATCGTGCCGATACTCGTGCCCGTGCTTTTCAGCTTTTCGATGACTTTTGGCTACGCGCTTCTGTTCCTCGGTCACATGCTGGTGTCGAGTGCCCTGGGCGAGATCGATCATCCGCGATGGCCCGAGTGGCATCCGGCCGATATCGCCGAGGGTCTCTGCCGCTGGTTCTGGGCCGGCCTGTTCGGTGCCTTTCTCGGCGGCATCCCCGTGGCCTTTTACTGGTCTCACTGCGGCCCTGTTGATTGGTTTGATTGCATCGTCTTCGCCGAGCTGATCATGTTTGGGGCCGGTTATGCACTGATGGCCCTGGCGGCTTCGCTCCTCCACGAAAACATCATCGCGGCCAACCCGATCACGGTCATCTCATCCATCGTCCGCCTGCGCCACGAACTATCTGGCTCCCTGCGCGACCGCGAGCGCAACACTCACATTCACCGCGCTGGGTGTCTGGGGCCTGCTCTACAAGTTGCCCAATATCTGGCTGGAGGGTCTGGCTCTCTGGGCTTTCTGGGTCGGTGTGCTCTATTTCGCCATGGTCACGGCACGGATGATGGGTTTGACGTACCATGCCCACGCTCTGGATCTTGGATGGTTCCGGCGGCGACCGCGGTGGGCCTCATCTCGTCATCAGGGCCAGATCTACGTCAACTCCTGACCAAAGGCTCTTGACGTCAAATTCGTAAGCGCTATTATTTGAATCGAATGCCTGCAATGACGGAACTGGCGAAGAGAACGTCTTTTTCAACGCGGTTCCCGTCTTCATACACGCAAATAATCAGCGAGCGTCGTTTTCCGGCTGACGCGGACTTCATGATTTTTTTCATGAGGTAAGTGGTGAGTGGTAGTACGCCCAGAAGCGGGCCGACTCATATCGGAACTCAACCTCGAGCGCAGGGAAGCGGCGCACCGACGATGGGCGTCTCCCCATGATGGATCTCAACCCAATTTGTGCAATGGCTGCCTGGGACGTGGTGGATATATGAGCGATTTTCCGCGTCTAGCGCTGGCGACTCCCGCCAACGGTCCTGAGCCATCGCTGGCCACGCTGGCGCTCCTCGCCGGACTGACCGAGCACGGGTTGCGGGTGCAACACTTCCGCACACGCGCGTGTCCCACGGCGACGGAAGCCGTGCTGCAAGTCACCGGCTTGCCCGAACGCCACCTGGATGCATGGTTGATGCCCACCAACCTTTGCCGGGGGCTATTTGCACGCGGTGCCGAGTCGGCCGACGTCTCCGTCGTGGAAGGAACGCTCGACGAACCGATATCGCGTCGTACGCACCCGTTGTGCGACCGACCGGGCGATCTGCGGCCGATCGCCGAAGCGATTGATCTACCGATTATCGCTGTCGTGTCGTGCCGCGAGAGTCAGCGCCTCCACGTTCCATTTGCCTCGGCTGCCGGAAGGCGTCGACGCGGTCTTGCTCGACGAGCTCGACAATCCCGACGACCTGCCGCGCTTGAAGCGGATGATCCGTCTCGCGGCCAGGCTCCCGGTGATCGGTGCGATCGAGATCATGCCTGGTGCGCGCCACGCCCTTCAGCGTGCCCCCCGCGACGGTCGCCTGCCCGACGACTTGATCGCGGTCCTTTCGCATGCATTCTGGAAACACGCCAGCGCCGAGGGTATCGCCGAGCTGGCACGGTCCCGCCCCGACTTCGAGATAACCGATCATGATTGTCTTCACGATCGATGTCGCCGCCGCCGTTTCCGGGTCGCGTACGCGCAGGACGATGCGTTCGGACGCTATTTTCCGGATACGCTCGAGTCACTCGAGGCCCTCGGGGCCGACCTCGTGGAGTTTTCACCGCTCCGCGATGGAGAGCTCCCGGCCGACGTCGACCTCGTCATGATCGGCTGCGGCCACCCCGATCAGCATGCCGACGCACTTGCGATTAATGCAAGCATGATTGGCTCATTGCGTCAACACGTCTGCCGGGGCCGGCGTATCTATTCAGAGGGGGGAGGGACGGCCTATCTGGGTCGGCAAATGATCATCGAGGGGCGCCGAGTACCGGGAGCCGGTATTCTGCCATTCGATGCCGAGCTTCTCGCTGACCCCAAGCCTCCTGTCCCTGTGTCTCGGGTGCTGCTTCACGACTGCTGGCTTGGCCCCGCCGGAACAGTCGTTCGCGGTTACAAGAGCGGCCGCTGGCGCTTTGATCTCGAGCGTCGAGCCGCTTGAATGCCCCGGTTGTTTCGGCGCCCTTTCGGCCGAAAACGACTGGTTTTACCACCACCATGCGGTCGGCAGCCTGCTCCATTTGCATCTGGGAGCACTTCAAGAAGTGGTCGATGCTTTTGTCGGACCGCACTCGCCCTCACTCAGGCGGCCATCGCCAAGGCGCGAGCGCGGTCGCGCCATTGATTACGACGATGGCCCCGATACCTAAGACCGGTGAAGGATGAATCGATCGATCGATCGACCAGTCTTGCGGCATCCGACACGGCACGAGATTGGTTTGCGCGAGCACGAACGGACTCGCTCTGGCCCGGTGAAAAGTTGATCTTGAATCGACTTCCGAGCGCACTGAGCGCAGGCCGAGTCTGTTGCGCAGCTTCTTGTTGGAGTCCAGCCTTCACTGAATCTTCGGCTCGCCCGCCGCCTGAAGGCGGAACTCCAACAGGCAACCGTTGGAGTTCCGGCTTTAGCCGGTCCGCTCTGGTTGATATCGTAAAAAGCCGGCTAAAGCCGGAACTCCAACAGGCAACCGTTGGAGTTCCGGCTTTAGCCGGTCTGCTCTGGTTGATATCGTAAAAAGCCGCCTGAAGGCGGAACTCCAACAGGCCACCGTTGGAGTTCTGGCTTTAGCCGGTCTGCTCTGGTTGATATCGTAAAAAGCCGCCTGAAGGCGTAACTCCAACAAAGGCCTGGCGCTCTGGGTGCCGCATGGTACGTCAATGACAACGGGATGAACGCGAAAGCGGTGCAAGCCCGACCTCTCACCACGCCAGGTTCGCTCTAGCGTGTGCCTTCGGATTCGATCTGCGTCTCGAGCTCGTGAATGCTATCCCGTAGCGCACTGTTATGCGGGCGCAATTTCAGAGCGCGGCGGAACGATTTGAGTGCGTCGCGTGGCCGGTTCAAGCGGATCTGGCACTTCGCCAGGCCCTCGATCGCACCGATGTGAAACGGGTTGCGCGCAGGACTTGCTGGCACTCCTCGGCACTTTCAGCGAAGCGCTCTTGCAAGTAATAAACAAAGGCGCGTTGGTTATAGGCCTCGGCGAAATTAGGCGCATCGCCAATCAGGCTGGTCGCGAGCTTTTCGGCTTCGTCGAGCTGCTCGCGGACGATCGCCCGGCGGACCAGCTCGAGCGTCTGATTGTGCTCGGCCGTGTCGGCGCGTGACCAGACCGCCCAGAGCGCATCCTCGGCCATGTTTCGCACGGTGGGATCATCATCGCGCAGTGCTTTTCCCAGAACGGCATTACTATGCTCGAAAGTCCCGAGGATCCCCAGCGCCAAAACGGCCGCGCACCGCGCCAGCACGTCGGGCGAGCCGTCCAGAATGCGGCCGAGGGTTCCCTCGTTATAGCGTGCTTCGACGCGGTTGCGAAACAGGTCGAGATCGCTGGAGCCGACCCACTCCTTGAAGTATTCGACGAGGAGCGATCCGGAATGCGCTTCCGACATGGGGGAGACTCCCATTCCCGCGCGGCCCATCCCGGCCCGGGCCGAGACGACCTGGTGATTCAGCGACGTCGCAAGCGCAATGATCATCGCGACGCCGATCTTGAGCCTGGTCGAGCGTGAACGCCGCAATTTTTCACGGACAGACAAGACGGCTTGCCCGACTGCGGGTGACAACAGAGACAATCGCGTTTCTGGCATGCCGGTCTCTCTCCCGCGTCACATTTCGCGTGGCTCACCGGGGGTCAAATTTGGTCCGTGACCGATCGGGATGCGCCCGTCCCTCTCCCTGGGTGCTCGCTGAACTTCGTCCCGAGGTGGGCTCCGGTTTGTGAAGGAATTGAGCCGAAGAAGACGATATCCGGCCGGATTGACGAAACTCACGCCAGTGTATCAATGTCGCTGATGCAGTTCCACGAGAATTTCACGATAACGCCCGTTGACTGTCACAGAGGTGAATGAGGCCAGCATCGTTTCCGTGCATCGGCCGTGAAAGTTCCAGCCGCGAGCGCGGCACGTGACGATCCCGGGCGCTGCGTTTGACGCTCAGAGCGCCAAGCACTATTCGAACATCGGCGCCAGCTTTGCGAGAACCTCATCCACAATGGCCTTGGGAACGCTTTCCAGCTTCCTGGCGACCCGCGTACCGAGATCAAGCGCGCGGGGCTGGTCGCAACGGATATTGCCAGTCGTTTTGGTACCGGCACCGTCCAGCGTCACCGCAAAACCCGCCGTCCGCGCGAAACTCCCTCCGCTTGTGATCGGAAGAACGACGGGCACTTTCGTTACGCGGTTGAACGCCTCAGGCGACACGATCAAGACCGGCCGCCGTCCCTTCTGCTCGTGCCCGTGCGTGGGATCAAGTTCGACCAGCCAGATCTCCCCTCGCTTCATCAGATCCACTCACCACCGACTGACCCGTCATCGAGCCATTCGCGGTCTTCACCGCTGCGCGGAGCCTTGGGATCGCACTCCGCCAGCAATTCATCGAGCGTATAGCGCGGTCGCGGCTGCGGATCGATGATCAATCGTCCGCCTCGCACAGTCAGGCCAACTTTCGCCCCCGACCGCAAGTCCAGGACGTCCAGCAAAGCGGGCGGTACGGCCAGCATGACTGAGCCGCCCACCTTGCGCAGATTCGTTGTGTACATGGCTTGCTCCTCGAAGTTATACCGAAATATAACATCTTCGCGATAGCTTTCAATGCCTGATGATCGAGGAAAACGGCGATTGCCCGGAAAGACACCCGATGCGTGATCGGCGACAAAGACGAGGCCCATGCCCCCTTCGCCGATTTGCTCCATCATCCTGTACGAACGATCACCGTGCCGTCGCGTTCCGCGATCGGCTCGTCATTGTCGGTCGCATTCAGGTCCGCGGGACGACGCTCGAGGAAACTGTCGGCCGGCTCGTTTGCCTCGAGCAGTCGCTCGCTCCGCGCATCAGCAAATCACCGGCGCACGCCTGGTCGCGATAGGCGGCCCGAAGGGTGGCATCGTCCTTTTTCAGGGCCGCGATGAAAATCGATCGTTCGGACATGGCGTTTTCTCACCCTTTGAGACTGCCGCTTCGACTCTGTTTCGAGATGCGCCATCGGGGCGGAGCTCGCGCCAAAAAATCCGTTCGTTCTGGTTGGTTAGCTCGTCGCGAGCCCATCGCCCAGCAGGGCACGGGCACAGGCCTTTGCGCGGGCCAGCAGCAGGAATCTCCTGACCGCACGGTTGGCATTGTCCGACAAGTGGTATCGTCTATAATACCACGATGGTGCCGTGCCAGGTCGTCATTGATACGAATGTGGTCTTCTCGGCGTTGCGCTCGAACCAGGGCGCGTCCCACAAGCTCCTTTCGTTAGTGGGGATTTCCGATCGATTTCAGATCAATGTGTCGGTGCCTTTGGTGTTGGAATATGAAGATGTTCTTAAACGCGAGTCCGAGAATCTTGGACTTACACACCAGGAAATCGACCATGTTCTCGATTATCTCTGCGCGGTCGCCGAACGCCGCCAGATCTTCTTCATCTGGCGGGCCGTTTTGCGTGACCCCAAGGATGAGTTCGTGCTGGAACTGGCCGTCGAGGGAGGCTGTGAGTTCATCATCACCTACAATCAGCGTGACTTCTCGGGCATCGAACGATTTGGCCTCCGGACCATCACCCCCCGCGCTTTTCTTCGCTTGATCGAGGTCTTACCATGAGCACGATCAGTTTGCGACTCCCGGAATCGCTGCACAAGCAGGTTCGCGAGCTTGCCAAAAAAGAAGGCATCTCGATTAATCAATTTCTCGCCACGGCCGTGGCCGAGAAAATGTCGGCGCTGATGACCGAGGAATACCTGGAAGCACGAGCCCACCGTGGTAGCCGAGAGGCGTTCGATCGGGCCATGGCCAAGGTCAAGGACCAGGCCCCGGAGCCGCACGACCAGATTTGAGTCGAGTTCGGACCGGCTTGCCCGCCGCAGCGCGGGAGAGGCAACTCGCTGGCAGAGGACAACTAGCTGCGTCCTGGTTTCCCGCCCGTTTCAGCGCTGCGCTTTGATCCACTCGTCAATCCGCTGTTCGAGCACATCCAGCGGAAGCGGCCCGTCGTCGATGAGCGCGTTGTGGAACTTCCTGATGTCGAATTTCGGTCCAAGAGCGTTTTCGGCTCTGGCGCGCAGCTCCTTGATCTTGAGCTCGCCAATCTTGTAAGCGAGGGCCTGCGCCGGCCAGACGATGTATCGGTCGATCTCAGCTTCGATGAAGCTCTCGGATAAACCGCTGTTCTCTCTCAAATAATCGATCGCCTGTTGGCGGGACCAGCCCAATGAATGCATGCCGGTGTCGACGACCAGCCGGCAAGCGCGGTGGATCTCGAAGCTGAGGCGGCCGAATTTCGAGTACGGGTCTTTGTAGAGCCCGAGCGCATCGCCCAGGCTTTCGGCGTAGAGGCCCCACCCCTCGCTATACGCGGTGTAGGAGCCAGTCCTGCGAAACTCGGGCAAATCCGTCAGTTCTTGCGCGGGCGACCTGGAGATGATGTCCAGGTACGGCCTCGTGCAAGAGGAGCGCTTCCATTTCATACTTCCGCCGGGTCGCCCCCTTGAGCACGTTGGCGTTGAAATAGCCGGCTCGCGAACCGTCGGCCGCCCCCCGTGTGTAATGCTCGGCCGTTTCCCCTTGATAGGCGGGTATCTCCCGAATGCCATAAGGCGTGCGAGGCAACTCGGCAAACAGCTTGGGAAGTTCAGGATCAACCCGCTTGGCGATATCCCGAAATCCCGGCAACACCTGGTCTGGTTCCGTCCGCGCAAACCGCGGTTCGGTTCGCAACAACTTCAAGAACTCCGGGAACGATCCCGAAAAGCCCGTCTGCTTGATGACGCCGTCCATCTCCGCGCGGATTCGCTTCACTTCCTTCATCCCGATCTCGTGGATCGCAGGGGCCGACAGGTCGGTTGTCGTGGTGAACCTGATGAGCGCCTGATAGTAGGCCGCGCCGTCGGGCAACTGCGTCGCGGCGATGTCCTTTCGGCAGCGGGGAAGATACGTCTCGGCGATGAAATGATTGAGCCGCTCGAGCGCGGGAACGATTGATTTCTTGATTATCTCGAGACCCTCGGATTCGAGCCGCGACCGCACACGCGGGCCGATCGTCTCGGGGAAGTCTTCGAATGGCTTGTAGAGCGGACTTTGCTTGACATCCTGGGCCAACTGCTTCGCGAGCTGTGGTGGAACTTTGCGTAGCGCCACCTCGGGCGGTATCCAGCCGGCGGCGATTCCGCGTTTCAAGAGTTCAATGGTCTGGTCGACCTGGCGCGGATAGGCTTTGAGCCGGGCGAGGAAATCGTCGTAATTCTTGACGTTTCGCAAGGGAGCCAGCCGCGGCAATTCGGGAATACTGAGGTGAATGCCGCTCATCTGGGAGATGGGCATCCATTCCACAGGAAAACGCTGGAGCGCCACGCTTTGCTCGGTTTCTCTCAGGAACAAGTCGTACGAAAGGACGTCGTGGCCCTTGAGGCCGGCGCGATCGATTTCGCGAATGCGCTTGAGTAAATCGCGTTTGTGTGCCTTACGTGACTCGATCGCCGGGATCGCCAGATCCGTCAGCCTGTCGTCGTACCGCGGGTCGCCAATGCGGGTGGCAAACTCGGGACTTTCTCGCAGCGTCCATTGCCACTCGTCATCGAAAAGTGCGTGAAGCTTCTTCGTCTCGTCCTGGATCGCCGTCGAGACGATCTCGCCGCGCCCCCACGCCGCCGGCGCGAGGAAAACAAAATTGAGGATGATAATCACACTCGTCCGCGACCGCCCGTTCATCATGCTCGGTCCCCATTTCGGTCTTCCCAGGGCGCCGCTTGAGGGCCACGTCTAACTCCCGCGTCACTCTCGCCACTGGGCTGCTGGTCTGGCCCTTTGAAAACGATACACCGAGGATTGATGATTGACGATAGCTCGCTGTACCTTGCGCCGGCGTATACTTTCTGCCGGACCCGCCCATGCAGTCGTCACGCGTTGCCCTCCATTGAAATCGCTAAACACGGGCAGGGCAAGGAAACGGCTTGCAAATCGAGCGAAGGCCGGTGAGAAAAGGCCGATACCCAGATCAACCAATCGCGGAATTGAACAAGTAGCGGAATGAAACAAAGTCCATGTCGTTATGACGATCAAAATCCTCCGCGAACAAGGTCCGGTCATGCCGTCGCACACGTCTTGATGGCGAATGAATGATCCGGGCTCGCTATTCACTTCACTCGATTGGTTGAGCGTCTTGCGACTGTGCCGCGCTGGTGGTCTCGGGGGTTGAGGGGGCGGCTGGCGAGCTGTCCTTTTTCTGGAGTTCCGGGCGGGCCACGCTGCGGTCGAGTGCGGAGTCGAGCTGAATCAGATAGAAGCCGAGCTGCCTGCGTCGCTCGCTCTTGATGCGCAGCTCTTCGCCGCGACCGTGGCGAGCGTGCCCAGGCTTTGTTTCGCGGCGAAGACGGCTTCCGGCTCGGCGTGGCCTTGCGTAAGCACTTGTCGGTGGACAGCGACCACGGCCTTGCTCACGGCCTTTTGCTTTTCGGCAAAAGTTCCGCTGCTCGCCTTGAACGAGCCCGGCCACTGCAACTGGTCGTACTTCACGAAGTTCGCCAGTTCAGGCGCAACGATCTCGTCCATGCCTGACTTGTGCTTGCCGGCATTCGCCGTCTTCGTGCTCTGTGCCCCGAGTCGCTGGAGCAACTGGATCTGCGTCAAAGTTAAATTGGCGTTCTGATAGGCCTGCAAGGCCATCATATATTGCATGCGAGACCGGTTCGCGATCTCGGAGTAACGGGCGGCCTTGAAGGCTTCCTGGTCCGCGGCCGACATCCCCATCGTGTTGAAGCCATCGCCATCCAGAAATGGACCGCCAAAGTATCCGTAGTCATACACTGCGCCGACGGCGTATCCATTCGCCTGAGCGGCCGCTGCTCCAGCGGGGTGGCCAGGCGGGAGCGAACCGGAATGCTGCGGCGCCGTTCCATCGTGTGGCGGCATCGTTCCATCGTGCGGCGGTACTGTTCCATGATGAACGGTCGCGTTACCCTGGCCACTCGTCATCTGAGGGTTTGACATGAGATGTCCCGAGCGGTGCTGCGCCCAGGCCGACGATCCTGGATTGAGACTGAAAACGACGGCCATCACGCAAAGCGCGGGTCCCGAGATCCGTCGTGGTGGAGTGAGCGTCATCGATTTCCCCTTTTCATTGATCGGCCCCGATCTGTCATCACGCGTCTTACACAGGAAAGCTGGCCCCGAGCGACTCGTCCGATCGGCGATTCGTCCCGTCGTATGTTCGCTCGTGAACCGTCTTCAAGAGGCAATGCGACAACGCCTCGCGAGATCCGCCAAGAATTGTTCCCAGTTTCTTTTGGAGATTGAAACGCAGATCGTCGGCGCAGATGGCGTCGTGCGCGGGTTCGCCTGTTCTTCGCCGAACATGCACGCGCCGTTTGTCGCGCTGGCCTTCCGCGGGGAACGCGTGCGGGGGGCCGAAGCACTCTGGTCGATCAGGGCTGCGCCGGCGAAAGCGCTGGCCGGGCATCGCTCGTGACGCGACACCCTGGCAGGGCGGCGCGAAGCCGCTCAATCGCCGGTTCGGTAAGCCGGGGGTTGCCGTCGAGCTGGAGTTCCGTCAGTGACCCGATCTTCGCAAGCGAGTCGAGCCCTCGATCCGAGATCGCGGGGCATTCAGACAGGTCCAAAGATTGCAGTTTTTTGAGCGAGGTGAATTGTGCAAGTCCCTCGTCATCGACTCGAGTCCGCTTCAATCCGAGATCTCCAAGATCAGCCAGATGTGCGATCTGTTTACAGGCAGCCGTGGAGATTGTCGTACCATTTAAGCAGAGGTATTTGATTTTTGATGCCGGTTTGAAACTCGCGAATCCTCGATCGGTCACGCCGGTTGCAAGCAGACTGATCCCGACCAAGTTCGTCAGGCCGGAGACTGCGCAACTCCCGCGTCGGAGATCTTGGGATTCCTTGAGAGCAACAGATAGCTGAGGTTTTTGAGTTTTCCAAGTATTTCGCACGTCGAGTCGTCAATGCCAGCATCCTCCAGCCCCAAGCCGGTCAATTGAGACAGGCGCGGCAGCGTCGCCAGATCGGCGGAAGTCGGTCGCATGCCCAATGTGGCGACCGTCGTGATCGCTGGCATCCGGACAGGCAGCGTTTCAATCCAGCCGCTTGGAATTTCCTCGCCATAGGCTCGCAGGCTTACAAGCTTGGTAAGACCCGTGAGCCGCGAGAGGTACGTGCCGCATCCGGGCGCCAGCCCGCGGATGTCGAGCTCGACCAGCTCATGGGCACGATCCGCCGCCAGATATCCCTTGTCTGTGACGTTGGGAAGTGGGCAATGCAGGTCAAGACTTCGAAGCGTTCGGCAAACCGACGGGCTGAGCAGCCGCGATAACCCGGCGTCTGAAATCTCGGACGGATGCCCCTCAAAGGTACCCAGAGTGAGGTAATGGAGATTGGTCGATTGCCCGATGCGGACCAGATCCTCGTCATGAATCGCGCTTCCGTCGGGCCAGTCGATCTGAGTAACCAGGAACGGTTCGCTCGGGAGGGCCTCGCCAGGCTTTATGTTCCGAAACGATCCGCCCGGACTGGGTGAAATGCCGATTTGCCGCATCCCTGGGCGGTCAAGCAGCCACTCGGCGAGCGTATGCTCGGAGGCGGGATCGGAGACGGGCTTGCCCGCGCTCGCCTCAATTTTCGGCCGTGCGGTTCTCGCGAGCGTTGCCGCTGCGGGACCCTGGGGTTGTTTTTCGACAAGAGCCGAGATCGGAACGGACCTGCTGGCGAACCACCATGCGATCGCACCTGCTGCGCACAGCAACACGACCACGCCGGCGGCAAGCCGCGGCTTCACGCTGCGTTTGGTTCGAGGCGCGAACGCACGGACGCCGCGGGTCGCGGCCGTCGTCATGTCGGTTTGCTGAAGTAGAGCGCCGGGGATCTTTACCTGAGAGACATGAACGCCCGCACGAAGCTGGTCTAGGCACGAGCCAAGCAGCCTGGAGACCTCGCCGCCGGACGAGAACCGCTGATCGGGGTCCTTCGCCAGAAGCCGGTTGATGATGGCGACGAGCCAGACGGGCAATTCGGGAATGATGTCTCGAAGCGGGCGTGGCGTATCCTCGGCCACGCGTTTCAACACGCCGGTCAAGGTCTCAGCGCGGAAGGGCGGGCGGCCGCTCGCCATCGCATAGAGCACACTTCCCAGGCTGAAAAGGTCGGAACGCGGGTCGAGAATCCCGCCATTTGACTGCTCGGGAGACATGTAGAGTGGCGTTCCCAGCACGGCTCCGCTTCTCGTCAGGCTGGCATCGTCCACCGCGCGGGCGAGGCCGAAGTCGGTGAGCTTGACCTTCTCTTCCAGGCCACGCTCGAGCAGGATATTGGCCGGCTTGATGTCACGGTGAATGATGTTCTTTTCGTGTGCCGCGGCAAGCCCGCTCGCGGCTTGCTGACCGATCGAGAGCAGCACGGGGAGTTCGAGCGGCCCATCCGCGTCAAGGCGGTCCTGAAGGGATACGCCGTCGACAAATTCCGTCACGAGAAACGGAATTGGATCTTCCTCAACCGCGTAAACCTGGACCACGTTGTCGTGCTTGACGGATGCGCCGGCCCGCGCCTCGCGGAGGAATCGCTTTCGCGGCGGCGAGGTGACGGCCAGCATCGGGTGGAGCATCTTGATCGCGACCGGGCGGAGGAGTTTACGGTCGTAACCCCGGAACACGACCCCGTAGCCGCCTTGGCCGAGCAAACCAAGGACGTCGTAATGTGCGAGTGTGCCGAGTGCGTCGGGAACGGTGGCTGGACCGAGATGACGAAGCACGGCTTCATCGACGCCAGGGGTTTTCGCGCCCGTGGCCTCCAGATCGGACCCCTCCGAACTCGTCTCGAGCAACCGGCTCGCGCGGGCGATCGAGGGTTCCAGAAACGAACCGATATTCTGGTGGAGCTCCAGCAGGGCGATCACCTGGGCGAGAAGGACTTTGTTTTGTCCGCACGCCTGTTCAATGTAGGTGCGCCGCTGCGCCGCGTCCTCGATATCGAGGGCCGTTTCGAAGATGGTCCGTTCGGTCATCGTTCCGCTTCTTCCTCGATCTCGCCAGCGACCTGAGCCTCAACCGGGCCTCTCATAATAGTGATGCGAGATTCCTCGCGATCTTCGCCAAAATTCTCGAAGAAAGTTCATCTCAGCCCGGCCTCGTGTTCCATCTGCCGACGAATCCACGCCTTCGAGTAAGCCCAGATCCGGTCGACGGCCCGGGGAGACTTACCCAAAATTTCGGCACATTCCCGCAGAGTCAGCCCGGCGAAATAACGCAGTTCCACCAGGCGCGCGGCCTCGGGATCATTCTCCTTGAGGCGATCGAGCG
This sequence comes from uncultured Planctomycetota bacterium, assembly GCA_963818265.1. Lineage (GTDB taxonomy): Bacteria > Planctomycetota > Planctomycetia > Isosphaerales > Isosphaeraceae > CAWFRS01. Next base: position 413,991 of record CAWFRS010000010.1, read on the forward strand.
CGGCGTCAAGCTCGAGGATGTCGACGGAGTCGTCTGGCAAGGCGATCTCCACTTCGTCGGCGTCGATGCGTTGCAGGCCCGCGCCGTGCTTGATCCGCCGCTTCCTCCGAGCCCGCTCGACCAGGATGCGCCTCATCGCCTCGGCGGCGGCGGCGAAGAAATGCCCCTTGCTATCCCAGGTCTTGGGCGCGCTCCCTCCGTCACCCGCAGATACGCTTCATGCACGAGGTCGGTTGCCTGAAGCGTCTGGCCGGGTTTTTCGCGCGAGAGTTTCGCCTGAGCCAACCGGCGCAGCTCTTCATAAACCAGCGGGAGTATTTCCTCCGAAGCCCGCGGGTTATTCGGGGTGATCGCAGAAAGCATCTGGCTCAGATCCTGCATCGGAATATCCTCCTCAGATTCGAACTCTTTTAAGGAAAATCATAGCAATACTGCAAACGGTTTTTTCGATAAAAACGAGCGAATTTGGAATTTGACCCGGACGTGCCGGCACGGAAGCGAAGATGCGTCGACGGCGATCGGCAAGGATTCCGGCCGGCGAGACTCAAGGCCCATTTGAGGGGAACGAATCGGAGCTCGAACGACGCTCACGACAGGAAGATCGCACCGGCCCGGCTGCGGTCGGGGGCCGGAAAGGGAATGAGTCCAAGGGCCGGAAAGGGGATGAGGGCCGGAAAGGGGATGAGGGCCGGAAAGGGGATGGGGCCGGAAAGGGGATGAGTCCAATTATTGCGATCCCCTCTGATTCGGCCCGTCCATTGATTCGTCTTCAGGCTCATTGGACTTATCACCATTGATCATTTCATCGAACTCGAACCGAAGTTCGCCGGCACCCACTACAACTTGGGCCTTGCGCTGAACGACAAGGGCCGGTTGGCCGAGGCCATTGCCAGCTACAAGAAGGCCATCGATCTCGACCCGAAGCTCGCCCCGGCCCATACCAACCTGGGAAGTGCGCTAAGCGATATGGGCCAGTTGAACGAGGCCATCGCTTGCTACAAGAGGGCCATCGAACTCAACCCGAAGCACGCCGAGGCCCGTTGCAACATGGGTCACGCCTTATCGACACAGGGCCGGTTTGCCCAGTCCCTCGAGGCGCTTAAACAAGGCCACGAGTTAGGTTCGAAACAGCCCGGCTGGCGCTACCCCTCGGCCGACTGGGTTCGCGAGGCGGAGGCGAAAGCCGCGATGGAGGCAAAGCTGCCCGCCTTCTTCAGGGGCGAGTTCCAAGCCAATGACACGGAGCGACGCCTGGGTCTGGCCGGTGTCTGCCAGGGCAAGAAGCTCCATCGCACAGCAGCCGGCTTGTACGCCGTCGCCTTCGCCGCCGACCCCAAGCTGGCCGACGACCTGAACGCCGGGCACCGCTACAGCGCGGCTTACTGCGCTGCGTTGGCCGCCGCCGGCCAGGGTAAGGATGCCGCCAAGCTTGACGACAAGGAAAAGACCCGCCTCCGAGAGCAGGCCCTCGACTGGCTCCGCGCCGACCTGGTACTGCGCACCAAGCAACTGGAGACCGGCAAACCCGCCGACCGCGCCGAGGTTCAAAGAATCATGCTGCACTGGCAGCAAGACACCGACCTCGCCGGCATCCGCGACGCCGGGGCCCTGGCCAAACTCCCCGCGGACGAACAGAGGGCGTGTACCCAACTCTGGGCCGACGTGGCTGCGCTGCTGAAAAATGAGGAGGAGAAGCTCAAGACGCCAGCGGAGCCCGAGAAGAAGCGCTGATCTCAATTTGGATTATGAGGCGGAAATGTAAGGAACGACTACTGCTGATTTCCCGTTCGAAACAGGCATCGAGGCCCGCACGTCGCCATTGATTGCTGCGGAAAGAACAAATCACGTACTCAATCCGGCTGGCGCTTCTGCTTGCGTGCACGCCCGGTCCGTTTCATTTGCCCCGCTGCCCCGTCGCTTGTTTTTGTCGTGGTTTCGCGAACCCACTCGACGTCCAGTCCCAAGCATTCCGCGATCTCCTCGGCGGTCATGTTTCGCGCCGCCAGTTGCAAAATCGAGCGGCGCCGCTCTTTCTTGATACCTTCTTCAATGCCTTCGTCGCGACCTTCATCGCGACCTTCATCGCGACCTTCCTTCAGGGCCTCCTGATAGACCCGGGACTTGCGGATGTCATCTATTTGTAGCATGACTTGAATCTCCTCTCGCGTTAAGAGGGGTAGCTTGCCGATGATGATGGTTTCGATCAAGTCTACCAGATCGGCCCGAATCGCTTCATCGCCGATTTCGGTTCTTACACGCGCCATCAGCTCACGCGCTGTTTCCGGCACTGGTGTTCCGGCAGCCGAAGCAAATGCAAGATCGCAAACCCCACGGGTGCGTTCGCGACCTCGGCCATTTCATCCAGGTAATAGCGGCGAATGAGCCCCGCCGCGAAGAGAGGCTCGTAGGGGAGCGTTTCCTTGGGCTCGAGGCTGCGACTGGCGAACAGGACGACTCCGCGGAATTCTTGGCCCGGATCGTGCTGTTTCAAAAAGGTATACGCCTTGACGAGCAAGTCCGCGAACACGCTGGGCAACGGATAGAACTGCACTTCCAAGAAGTAGAGCGGCAATCCAGGCGTGGTGGGCCGAAAGATGCCATCCGAGCGGTGCGCGGTTTCCTTGAACTCCAGCGCCTCGTACTGGTAATGCGCCGCTGTCTGCCTGGCCGAGTCGGGTGACAAGCCCAGCAGAAGAAAGAAGGTCTCCGGGCTGGTCTGGAAGAGGCGGTAAAATATCGTGTCCGTGCTCATTGTGAGAACTCTGGTCCCTGTCTTCGTCGACGCGCGGGCCGCCAGGACATGCTAACAAGAGCCTCGCGGACAAGGGAGGCACGAGTCAGAGCAGATAAATCGGCTCATCTCGCGGAACTTTCCCAAAGGGTTATCTAATGCCTCCATCGGAAATCGAGGAGAGCCATGTCGGAACTGACCCTGGAAAGCCTGGCCCGCCGCGGCGACGGAGTTGAGCGCCGCCTCAACGAGAAGAATCAACCACCGTCAAAGATCGGCGGATGGCCGCAGGCAGGTTCACCAGGGGCCGGAAAGGGGATGAATTATTGCGATCCCTTTGATTCGGCCCTTCCATTGATTCGTCTATAGACTTTTTGGACTTTATTCCCACTGATCTTCTCCGTCAACGAGAACCCGCCCCCGGCAGTGCGTGGTCTGGATCGACCGCCGCCACAAGAGCCGGAAGCCGCTCTCCCCGAACGGACCGCGTCATTGTCCGCGCACCGTCGCCGCTGTTCCGGCACCTGTCCGCAATGACTCTGGGAGGACGGCAGCTTCGGGCCGGCCAGCCGGTCGGATCAGTCGATCGTCCGTCTGAGCCAGCGGATTCACGCCCCGGCGATGGAGATCGCCGCCCACAGGGCCTACCTGGCGCCGGCCCGCGCGAAGAACGGGGACAAGGACGCTCGGTCGATGGAACCGGCGTTGCAGTTGCGCTCGTCGAGGAAGTTGCTTCCGACTACCTTGCCGCCAAGTTCGGCCACGACGGCGCAAAAACCGGCGCGACAAAACATAAATGTCTAGTTATGCATATATTTTAAAACGCAAGCGGCATGCTACGCAATGCACTGGCAATTCTGTCCGCGACCGGATGGCACATTCTACCCCCCCTGGCACCTTATCGCGGCACCGCAGACTCGGCGAGTTCGTGCCGGTCGTTTGAGGCACGGAAAACAGAACGAGCCAGCTCACCAGCGGCTGGTTATATGATCGCATGTCCGCCCACGTCAGGCTGGGGCTGCCACGCGCCGGCCCAGCCTGAGCCGCATCGGCAGTCGCGACGGACCGTGTACGCTCAGTGCCTGACGCGGCTGCCACGGCCCGTCCGTCGCCAGCTCGAACGACTCGACCCGATCCAGAAAATCGGCCAGCGCGATCCGGGCCTCCAGCCTCGCCAGTGGGGCGCCCAGGCAGGCGTGAATGCCGTGTCCGAACGCGATGTGCGGGTTGGGACTGCGGGTGATGTCGAACCGGCCGGCGTCGGGGAACTGCCGGGGGTCGCGGTTTGCCGAGCCGATCACCGCCAGGACCAGCTTGCCGGCCGGGATCACACGGCCATGGACCTCGACCTCCCGCGCGGTCGCCCGGGGCATCCACTGGAGGGGCGACCGGTAGCGCAGCACTTCCTCGATCGCGGAGGGCAGTAAGTCGGGTGCGGCCCGCAGCCGGGCGAGCTGGTCCGGGTGTTCGAGGAAGCAAAGCAGCGCGTTGTTGATCAGGTTGACGGTCGTCTCCTGGCCGCCGACCAGGAGGAGCTGAACAAACCCGAGGAGTTCCCCCGGCGTGAGCCGCTCGCCGCTCGCCTCGGCCTCGACCAGCACCGCCAGCAGAGCGTTCGGGCGCGTCGACCTCACCCGGTCAATTAGCTCGGGCAGGGCGACTCGCATCTCCTCGGTGACCGCCCGGTACTCCGAGAAGATCCGCTCCGCCGCCTCGCCCCGGGCGAAGGTGTTGGCGATCGCCAGGATGGCATCGCTCCACCGCCGGTACCGCGGCCAGTCCTCGGCCGGGATGCCGAGTAGCTCGGCGATCACCCGCATCGGCAGCGGCCCCGAGAATTCCTCAACGAGGTCCACCTCGCTGCGCGCGATCGCCGCGTCCAGGAGCCGGCGCGACAGCTCGCGGATTCGCGGCTCCAGATCGGCCACCACGCGCAGAGTGAAGGCCTTGGAGATGAGGGCGCGCAGCCGGGTGTGCCGCGGTGGATCAAAGAAAAGGAACCACTCGCCCGGGTTGCCCTGGCCGGGGACGTGGGACAGATCGGAGCTATAGACGGCGTGGTCGGTGAGGGCACGCCGAACGCTCTCGTAGTCGAGTATCATCCAGAGGTCGAACGCGGCCAGGTGCACGACGGGCGACGCCGCCCGCAACCGGTCGTATGTGGGGTACGGATTGCGCCGCATGTCGTCGGAAAACAGGTCTAGCACGGCTCTTGCCCTCCCTCGCCGAACGCATAACGGACAGGCGACGGGATTTGAATCATGCTTTCTCGAACAGGAGAAGGAGTTCCATCAATCGAACAAACCGGTCATCGTAGCATGCCTTGCGAGGTGAACAAGCTTGTCGAGCCTTACTCTCGGCCTCGCAATGAGAAAGCCCTTCGACGCTCTCGCTGAAGGGCTCGTTTCTGAAAAGAGTCGGGGCGACAAGATTTGAACCTGCGACCTCACTGACCCATTTCAGGCGGACCAGTTCTTGAGGAGCAAACCATGAAGCGTGCCCGGTCGAAATCGAGCCGCTTATTCGAGCTCGATAACGACGCCGCGGAGCACGCCGCATCAAGGCGCGAACGGCCGCGCTGGAAAGGCAGAGGCCAGGAAGACGACGGCCTCGACCTCGCGACGGAGTAGACCGATTTCGAGCCGGGCAACGCGATCGGTTACTTGCCCAAGCCATGGGATCGGCTGACATTGTCTTGCGTCAAACCGACGCCTCGCTGGACAACAACGTGAGCGAGCGGGCCTTCAAGAAGGCGATCCTGCACCGCAAGAACGCCCTGTTTTGCAAGACCAAGAACGGCGGCGCTGGCGTAAGCGATCTGTTCATGAGCTTGATCTGGACCTGCCAGCCGAACCAGCTCAACCCGTTTGACTACTCGACCAGTTACAGCGCCATGCCAACGTGCTTGCGGCCGCTCCCGAATGCTGAATACCGTGGAACGACCGCGCGGCGATCCCGGGGACATGAAGACGCCAGGACGAGGGTTCCACCATTCCCGGGCCCCGTGCTTCCTTCGGTTCTTACAAGTTCCGATGCGGGGGCACTCGTCCCGTCGCACACGGCTCTTGCGGCCGCGGAGTTCATGAGAGGAGCAACTCGAGCTCTTCGCGGCCAAGGCCGCTGATGAGGCTGTTGTCGGCGGTGATAATCGCATCAGCCAGGGCCCGTTTTTGCGCTGGAGCTCGAGCACCTTTTCCTCGACCGTATTCGCGCGATCAGCCGGTAGGCGAACACCGGGCGAGTCTGGCCGATCCGGTGGGCGCGGTCGATTGCCTGGCTTTCCACCGCGGGGTTCCACCAGGGGTCGAGCAGGAAGATGTAGTCCGCGGCGGTCAGGTTCAGGCCAAGGCCGCCGGCCTTCAGGCTGATCAGGAACACCTTCGTGTTAGGATCGTTCTGGAACAACCGCACCCGCCCTCGCGGTCACGCGTGCGGCCGTCGAGGTAGACGTAGGGAATTCCCTCCGCGTCCAGCCGCTGTCTAACAATTGCCAGCATGCTCGTGAACTGCGAGAAAACCAGGGTCTTGTGTCCCTCGTCGAAGACCTCGCGCAGTTGCGGCAGCAGCACATCGAGCTTGGCGCTCGATTCGCCCGACCGCCCGGCCTTGTCGATCAAACCGGGGTGGCAGGCCGCCTGCCGGAGGCGCAGCAGCGCCTTGAGGATCTGGATCTTCGACTTCTTGATCCCGTCGCGCGCGACACGCCCGAGTAGCGAGTTCCGGTAGTGCTCGCGCAGCTCGTCATACAGCTTGCGCTGGTCAGGTTCCAGGTCGCAGTAGATCGTCTGTTCAGACTTCGCGGGCAGATCTTTGGCGACCTGTTCCTTGGTGCGCCGGAGGAGGTACGGCCTGAGGGCTTTCGCCAGGAGTGACCGGCCCTCCTCGCCGGCCTTGCGGAGGCCGAAGTCGGCCTTGCCCATCTCCGCGGCTTTGCCGAGCATGCCCGGGTTCAGAAACTCGAACAGGCTCCACAGCTCGCCGAGGTGGTTCTCGACGGGCGTTCCACTGAGGGCCAGGCGGTGCTCCGCGTGGATCAGCCGGGCCGCCTTCGCTGACTGGCTGCTCGCGTTCTTGATCGCCTGAGCCTCGTCGAGGATGGCGTAGTCGAACTCGTAGTCCTTGAGGTCGACGATATCTCTTCGCAGCGTGCCGTAGGTGGTCAGGATGACGTCGAAGTTGTCGAACTGTTCCCCGGGCTTGCTCCGGCCGATGCCCGTGTTGTCCAGGACGCGAAGCTTCGGCGTGAAACGAGCGGCCTCCTGCTTCCAGTTGAAGACGAGCGACCGCGGCACCACGACGAGCGACGGCGGGGGGCGGCGTTTTCTGGCGGTGGCCCGCAGCTCGCGGCGACCCTCCAGCAGGGCGAGCACCTGGACGGTCTTGCCCAGGCCCATGTCATCGGCCAGGCAGCCACCGAAACCGAACTCCCGGAGGAAGTGAAGCCAGCCAAGGCCTTCGCGCTGATAGCCGCGGAGCGTTCCCTGGAACCCGGCCGGCGGATCGGCGGGCGCAACGCCCTGGAACTGGCGGAGCCGCTCGCGCGCCTGCTCGAACCGCTTGTCGAAGCGCGCCTCGGGCTGTTCGGCCAGCAGGACGTCGAGCAGGCCGACTTGCGTCCGCCCGAACCGGAGGTGATCCCCCTCTGGCGTGCCCACACCGGCCAGGGTCACATACTTCTTCAGCCACTCCTCCGGCAACAGGCCGAAGCTGCCGTCGCCAAGCGGCACGAGGTCCTCGCCGCGCCCCAGGGCCGCGAGCAGAGTGGGAAGCGGCACCTGTTGATCGCCAAAGGTTGCCCCGCCGTGCAGCTCGAACCAGTCGATCCCCGACGTCACCTCGATCCGGAAGTCGCCCGCGTTGCGGTACAGCTTCCCCTGGGCCTCCACGCGCCAGCCTTCCTGAATGAGAGCCCGCGCGGCCTTGGGCAGGTTGCGTGCGAGCAGCTCCAGGATCTCGCCCTGGCCATAGTCGGTCCGGCGGTGGAAGCCCACCACCTCGAGCCTTGCTTCGAGGGACCGCTCGGCTGCCGGATCACGCAACAATAGCCGTCGCTTGTCGGGCTCGAAGACGCTCCGGGCCGGGCTCCGCGCGGGCACGACGTGCCCGTCGTACTCGAAGAAGAGGTCGCCGATGAGCCAGTTCTGATCCCGGTCGGACGTGAAGGCCCGGGCCTCGCGGCGCTTGACTGTCAGGAAAGGCCGTGGCGCGGCCGTGACCTCCTCGTACCGCATCTCCTGCGGCAGGTCGAGCCGGGGCAGGTCCGGCAGCCGGAGCAATTCCTCGAGGAATTCCTGTTTTTGATTGACGGGCACGAACACTCGACCCTGCTGCCGCAAGAGCGCGATCCACTGAAAGGCGCCGAAGTCAAGGAGCGGCGCGACGCGATCCTCCCAGAAGACGAGCCCGCCGCTGAGCAACAGCAGGGGCGTCTCCATCGCCAGTCGCTCGCCGGCGCGACGGAGCTCGCCCGAGATCGCGTACGTTTTGCTGATATCGTCGGGCGTTACCGTCAGCCAGAACTCCCAGGGGCCGGCGTCATCCCAGTGGAGTGTCCGCAACGAGCCGTCGGGCTCCGATTCCCGCAGCAGGCACCGGCCCGTGGCGCAGAGTATCGGCAGCAGCGCCTCGCCGAGCGCGTGCGTGAGGTGGAGGCGAGCCGGGCGCTATCGTAGTAGCCCAGGCCGGGGTAGTAGCTGGTCATTTGCTCGCGGCCACCGGCCAGGATCGCCATCGCATGGCGATCGGCGGGTTCCGGCAGGCGCTCAATCTCGCTCCGCGAGAAGCGCCGGCCCTTGGGTTTGCTCCACTCGCCGTCCTTCTTGCGATTGCGCGTCGCCACCTCGAGCACGAGCCCGTTACCCGCCCGGGACGCCTGGATATCGACGACGTAGACGATCTCGTGCCCAGGGGCTAGGGCCTCGGCGCGGATCGCCGACCGCTGCGGGGTTGTCGAGTCTCAGGCGCGATAAGGTCTCCTTCCACGCCTGGGTCGTCTGCCGAGGTTGACCGGACTGGGGCCTGGAATTGGTAATGGCGTTCCGCGGGTGGGACGGTTGCGGAGTGTCGGACCAAACCTCGATTTCGAGGTCATCTTCGTCATACGGGGGGACCACTTTCAGATGCCGCGGCGTTCGCGTGCGGTCTCCCACGAGATAACCCTGGGATTCCGCGGCGAGGAGGGTGGCCCAGATGTGCTCACAGGGCTGGAAATACTGTTCGCAGTTCGAGCACGTACACCAGGCCTTGATCTCATCATGCTCTCGGGAGAGGTTCACGTCGTACGAACGGCTTCCCCGGACGGTCGCGTCGGCGTGCCACGCATCGCCTCCGTCGAGCTTTACCATCCGCGAAACGAAGTAATCGCGACCGCGCTCGCGTGTCCTCTTCGAAACGAGAGATATCAAGTTCGCTGACAGCACCGTGCGGCTCCCTTGGCCGGGTCAGGATTTCTCGTCTGAGTGTTGTTGTACGAGAGACGAGAACCATCGTACCACGTCGGCCAGAGCAAGAAGGAGGCAAGACGCGATTGCTGATTCGGTTTGCTCTCACTTGAGAATGACGCTCACCTGGCGAGTGTGAGTCCGGGCATGGGCACGATCGACGGTCCGGGCCTCGAGTGGACGGCTCTCATGTTCGCTGTGCGACGCCCGGAAGAATCACGATCAGGCCATCTCCAGCCCTCGCATGGTCGACCGCCCGGACGAGAAGGCGCCGGCCTCGATCCCCATCCGCTGGAGCATCGAAACGTAGAGATTCGAGAGCGGGTAGTTGTTGTTCGTGTCGAACGCGAGGTGCTGGCCGTGGCGGAAGCCGCCTCCGGCGAGGAGGACCGGGAGGTTGACGTTAGCTGTGGCTGTTGGCGCTCCCCATGCACGTCCCGTAAAGGACCTGGGTCCGGTCGAGGAGCGTTTCGGGGCCTTCGTGGGATCGGGCCAGGGCGGTGAGGAAGCCGTTCAGCGCGTCGAACTGGCGTTCCTCGTGGCCCCTCAGCTCGGCGACGACCTCGGGTCGATTGCCGTGGTGGGTGATGTTGTGGATCACCGTCGTGTCGATGAATAGCGAGATCACGCGGGTCGAGTCGGTCTCCAGGGCCAGCTTGATCAGGTCGAAGAACTGCCGGGTCCTGGCGACGAACTGCATCGACTCCTGGACGTCCTCCGGCGCGTTGGCGGCGACGACCGGCTTGGGCCTCTGCTCCCAGCCCTCCGAGGCGTGCATCCGCCGCTCCAGCTCGCGGACGGAGGTGAAGTACTGGTCGAGCCGCGAGCGGTCGGCCGCGGAGAGCGAGCGGTTGAGCCTCGCGGTCTCCTCGCCGAGGAAGTCGAGCATGCTTCGCCCCTGCTTGAGGGCCTCGACCGTCTCGGCGACTTCGGCCGGGTTGCCCTGGACGAAGAGCTTCTGGAACAGCTTTCTCGGGCTCTTCTCGGCCGGGATCGGGGCGCCGTTGCGAGTGTAGCTGAGCGTCTGGTTCTCGGGCGTCATCGCCAGGACGAGCGAGGGGTGGCGGGTCCGGTTGCCGACCTGCTCGGCGGCGAACTGGTCGAGCGAGATCTCGTTGCGGAACCCGCCGCGCTCGGGGTGCGGCGTGCCCGTCAAGAAGCAGCGTTCCGCCTGGTGGCCGCCGGTGACGCCGGGCAGGCTCACGCCCGAGAAGACCGTCATCCGGTCGCGGTGGGCGGCGAGCCTGCTCAGATACGGCGTGGCCGCGTAGTCCCGGCCCGCGGCCTCGGGGAAGAAGAACTGGGGCATGATCCCCTGGTTCGTCTGGATGCAGACCATCCGCCGCGGGACGCCGAGCCGATCCGAGGCCCGGGCCGATCGGCCGAAGGCGGGGGTCATCGCGTCGAGCATCGGTAGCGAGAGCGCCACGCCCGCGCCACGAAGGAACGCTCGGCGGCTGAGGGCGGGTCGGGCGACGTGCGGCATGGCTTCCTGGCTCCTTTGGTTCATTTGCCGGCATGATCGGATGACGATTCGACGACTTCCACCTCGGCCTTCTTCAAGGCGGCGACGAGGGCCTCGCGGTTGGTCTTCGAGGGGTCGACCCGGGCCGTCACGATCCCTCGCCTGAAATCGACGGTCGCCCGCTCGACGCCGTCGAGCTTCGCCACGGCGCGATAGGCGCCGAAGGCGCACCCCTTGCAGTCGAGGCCGGCCACGCCGATCGCGGATCTCCTGGCGGCGATCGGCCGGCACGGTGCTCGGCGGCAGGGCCGAGAAGCTGCCCTTCGAGGCGTCCCGCAGAAGTTGATCGATCCGCTCGCGGACCTGTTCCGGCCGGGCGTCCTTGAGGGCCGGGCGTCGGGGTCGTAGGCGAAAGTGGCCTCGGCGTTGTCGTAATCGACCTCGACCAGCCTCAGCTCGGCCGAGGCGTCGCCCTGCGACATGGCGGAGCGTCCCGCCCTGGCGGCGGAGGTCGTCGACGCGGTCGGGCTGGAACAGGCCGGTGATCCGGCATTTGACGCGCGCTTCGGCCGCCGACGCGGGGCCCGCGGCGAATCCGATCATCAAGGCTGGAATCAAGGCGAGGGTGGATTTCATCGGGCCTGGAAGAGCGGGTCCTGGATGACTTCGAGGAGGAGCGAGCGGACGCCGCCGCCCCGACTTTTCCGCCCGCGTCGCGATCGCGTCGAGGGCCTTGCGGTCGCGGAACGCGGGCTCTCGGCCAGTCGAGTAGACGAGCCATTGCCGGGCGAGATTCTTCAGCAAGATCGCCCGGTCATCCGCGAGCCGGGATTGCAGCTCGCGGATGTCACGGAACGGCCGGCCGTCGGGCAAGACGCCGCTCGGGTCGACCGGCGGGCCGAGCCGGAAGCCGATCCCGATGAACGGGTCGATCTTGCCGCGTGGTGCGGGGTCGCCCTTTTCGAGCGAGCGATACCGCGTCCGGAACCCGCCGATAACGTCATAGCTCTCCAGCGCGAACCCGGGCGGGTCGATCCTGGCGTGGCAGCCGGCGCAGCTCGAATCGTTGCGGTGCCTGGCCAGTAGCTCGCGGATGGTCGTCGCGCCCCGGACGTCGGGCTCGACCGCGGGCACCGACGCCGGCGGCGGTTCCGGGGGCCTGCCCAGGAGCCGGTCGATCACGAACGCGCCGCGAGGGACGGGCGAGGTCGTCGTCCCGTTGGCCGTGATCTTGAGGATCGACGCCTGCGTCAGCAGGCCCCCGCGCGGGCAATCCGGCGGCAAGGCGACCCGGCGGATGGCCGGGCCGCTCACGCCCGAGATCCCGTAGTGGTCGGCCAAGGCCTCGTTGAGCATCGCGAAGTCCGAGCGGACCAGGTGGCTGATATCGAGGTCTCGATCCAGGAGTTCGCCGGAAATAGGCGTGCGTCTCGGCGACCATCGAGTCTTGCAGATAGGGGTTGAACTCGGGGTAGAGCTTCCGGTCCGGGTCGTTCGCCGCGATCGAGCGGAGCTTGAGCCACTGGCCGAGGAAGTCTCTGATGAACCTCTGCGATTTCGGGTCGGCGAGCAGCCGCTCGGCCTGGGCGCGGAGGACACCCGGCCGGCGCAATTCGCCCGAGGCCGCGAGCGATTCGAGCGTCTCGTCCGGCGCGGAGTTCCACAAGAAATACGAGAGCCGGCAGGCTAGCGCGTGGTCGTCGAGCCGGCCCTCCGGCTCGACGTGGTAGAGGAAGTCGGGCGAGCAGAGGGCCGCGAGGTACGCCGATCGCATCGCCGTTTCGAAGCAGTCGCCGGCCTTCAGGCGACGCTCGACCCGCTCGACGTAGCGCCGGCGGACCTCGTCGGCGACGGGCCTGCGGAACGCCCTCGGCAGGAACGCGGCGAGGAGGCGGTCGGCGTCGAGGCGCGGGTTCTCGCTCCGGACGGTCCAGGTCCCGGCGACGGGGTCGGGGTGGTTCTTGCCCAGGCTCCCCAGGCCGAGCCATGGCAGCTCATTCCTCGACGGCTTGCGGATGCCCGGATTCCGTTCGGGCTTGAACTCGACGATCGGCAGGTCGCCGAAGAGGAGTTTGTGCGACCGGGGCGGCCAGGTCTCGTTGATCGGCCCCTCGACGTCGACCCAGTCGACCGCGATCCCAGGGCCGGTGAAGGCCATCGCGTGGCCTTTGCGGTTGTAGTTCGCCACCGGGGCGAGCGAGGCGACGTCGAACCCGATGATCTCGTTGCGGTTGAGCCAGACGACAGCTCATGCTCGGTCGGCTTGAGCGAGGGGGCGTCGTAATAGCCCAGGGTGTAGCTCGGGTGCTGGCCTCCTCGGCCGTCGCCGGTGAGCTGGACCACCGAGAGCCGGGCGGCCTCGGTCCGACGGGCCGGGAGGACTTGCCCCTTGTCCCACTGAAACGCCCAGAACGAGGCCCGGACGCGATACCGGCCCGGGTCGAACGTGGTGTGCCCCCGGAAGTAGTGGCTGACCGACTCCTCCTCGCGCCGGAAGACGCCGACGGTGCTCCCGGTCTCGAACGAGCCCATCGCCTCGTGGGCCCCCTGATCGTGGTGCCTCTGCTTGCCGGCCGGCGGGTACTCGGGGTCGGGCTTCCCGTCGCGGAGGAGGACGGCGTCCCCTTGCATCGACAGGTAGGCGTCGAAGCCTCCCCGGTCGACCAGCGACAGCCGCGATTTCCGGACGGCCGGGGCGGTGGGCCGGGTCGCGATGGCGAGGTCGAGGGCGTGGTCGGCGGCCTCGATGTACCTGGCGAGGTTGACGTGCGAGAGGCTGAGGGCCTCGGCGTTCTTGTCGAAGCCGTGCGCCGAGCCGTCGGGCGGCAGGAGGGCCGAGAGCGCGGCGCCCGGCATGTCGAGGAGGTCGCGGACGGTGTTCTCGTACTCCGCCCGGGTCAGGCGACGGAGCGCCGACCGTCCCGAGGCCGCGAGCCTGGCGTCCTCCGCGTCGGTCAACGACCGATCGAGCCAGCCGAGCAGGGTCCGCGACTCGTCGGGCGTCGGCCGCTCCCGCCCTTTCGGCGGCATCTCGCCGGATTCGACGCGATCATAGACCTTCGCCCAGCGTGCGAAGTCTTCCGCGTCGGTGAAGTTCGGCTCGAGCGCGGAGAGGTCGAGCCCGCCTTTCCTCGAGGCCCCGTCATGGCAGCCGAGGCATCGGGCTTCGAGGACGTCGCGGACCGCCGGGGGCACCTCGCCCGCGAGGCCCTCGGCCGCGCCCCACGCCAGCCAGGCCGCCAGGCCGGAAGCGACCGCGATCCTGATCGAGATCCTCCTGGACATCGGGCTCTCCGCCGGGCGTGAGACGTCGCGAGGGTATGCGATCGATCATACTCGCAAGCTTGGCCTCGATGCCAGGTCGCTATCGCATATCACTCGCTCGCTCGCCCGGGGCGAGGCGACCCATTGCTTGTTCTCAGCCGTGGCTTCCATCCGGCTACCCTGACCGGAAGTCGTTTAATTATCGTGGCCACTTCCGCGACAAACGGGATGCCTGGTCGGTCAAACGTTTTCCAGCGTGAGAATATCAGCGATGGGAACTCGCGCAAGCGGCGGCGCGTCTTCGACGCCTGGTTCGCGCGACTTCGCCGCGGGTTCAGCCACCATCACGCCCTGGCGCAAGTCGAGATCAATGAGTTGGCCGTGAATCGCACGCCCGCCAACCGTTGTGATCTTCACCATGCGGCCGAGATGCTCACTGCGACTTCGCCAGGGGTCGTTCAAGACTTCAATTCCTCGCGTGCGGCTCGCTTCGTACCAGTCATCCAGACGTTGGATCAATGTTCGCACGACCTCGGAACGGTCAAATTGCGGGCGCCTGCTTCGATCTGCATCGACGTTGCGTGGCCGTCCAGCTCGTCGGGAATCGTCTGACGATCGAGGTTGACATTGATGCCAATGCCGATCACCGCGCCATGAACATTCGAGGGGCTACTACCGGGGAAATCGCTCGGGATGGGCAGGGGGGGCGCCAGCACGCGCTCGACGAGTATTCCCGCGATTTTGCGACCTTCGATCCGCACGTCGTTGGGCCATTTGATGGTCGCTTCACGATGGGTCCAGGCGGTGACGACCTCGGCGACCGCCACGGCGCCCAGAATGGTTAGCCATGCACAGCCGAAGGCGGCCTCGGCGAGTGCCGGCGTGAGATCAGCGGGCGGGAAGAGCAGAGTCGACATCAAGATCGACGAGCAAGGCGGCGCGACCCACGAACGTCCTCGGCGGCCGCGGCCGTCGGTTTGCTCCTCGGCCAGCACGACCAGGCCGTCGTTTGACGGTGATTTCCCCGCACGCGCCGCGATGTCGTTGGTGCTGGCGACCCGGTTCCAGACGGCTATCCGCCGCCCGATTCTTTTCGTCGACAATTCATGCTCGATCTGGTCAGGACAGAGTCGCCGCGCCGGACCGCGGTACGCCACGCCCTGATAAGGATGCCGTTCGATGCCGAAGCCAAACGATGCCAGGGCTTCGATGTCCGCGCAAACCAGGTCGAGCGAGGAACCCAGCTCGGCCAGCGGCACATAATCTCCGCCCGCCGCGCGCAGACGGTCGAGCAGGGGGATATTCAAGGCCGGCGAGCCCCCTGGCAACAACGATGACATCACCGGTGCGCACCGCGATTCACGTTCCAAGGTTTCCCGAACCTCCGCCCTGTGCGACAAATCGGCTTGATGCGAGTATGAAATCCATATCGAGCGCGATATCGAGCGCGACCGCCGAATGTGTCAGAGCACCCACGCTGATCCGCTCGACCCCCGTTTCGGCCAGTGAGCGAACGGTGTCGAGGCTGACACCCCCTGATGCCTCCAGTTGCACGTGGGGCGCGACGCGGTCACGGCGCTTCACCGCTTCGACGAGATGGTCCGGACCGAAGTTATCGACGAGGATCACATCAGGGCCGCAGGCGAGTGCCCGGTCGAGTTGTTCGAGCGAATCGACTTCGATCTCCACCATCGTGCCGGGCGACGTATGAGCTCGGGCCGCCGCGATCGCCGCGGCGATGGGATCGGTTGCCTCGGCATGAGCATTTGTCTCAAGCCAGGCCAGGTGATTGTCCTTGATGAGCACCGCATCGAAGAGGCCGAAGCGGTGGTTGCGCCCGCCGCCACAACGGACCGCGTATTTTTCGAGCGGCCGCCAGCCGGGCGTCGTTTTCCGCGTGTCATAAATCGACGCGCAGGTACCGGCCACGGCGGCGACAAACCGCGCCGTCAATGTGGCGATGCCGCTGAGCCGTTGAAGGAAGTTGAGGGCCGTGCGCTCCATCGCCAGCAAAGAGCGCATCGAACCCTCGAAGCGGGCAATCTGGCTCCCTCGCTCGAGAGCCGCTCCGTCGGCGAAAAACGGCTCCCATGCGCCGGCAAGCTCAAATTGCGAGGCAAGGATCTCGACAACGCGCAGGCCAGCCAGCACGCCCGGCGAACGTGCGACCAGATGCGCCGTTCCCCGGGCTGCAGCTGGGAATCGTGACCGTTGAGGTGATATCACCAACCTGACCCAGGTCTTCCGCGAGGGCCTGGGCGATCAAGGTCTCGGCATTGCGGCGCTCTTGCTCGGCGAAGCCGTACCGCGGATCGGTCATGAACATCGCCTCCTGCAATCTGACCAGACGATGCCTCGCGGGACTTGACTGGACTGGACCGGATCAGACCGGACCGCTCCACGCACCGCACCGCCCCGCCGTTCTGAACTCGAATACACCACGGCGAGCCAGGTGAAATCCGGGTGCAAGGGCCGCGGGCTTACGGTTTCTTCTTTTTGTTCTGCGCTTCGAAGTTCTGATAGGCTTTATCAGGGCTAGGAACCTTGGGGTTCCTGAGTACATTGGAATTCACCGGCGATTCGATCACATTGACTCGAAAATCAACAATAGCCGGCGTTTCCTTGCCCTGAGCCAGGTTGTTGGCCGTCGTGAGAGCGCGGCGAATGATGCGAGTCGGCGTAAACTCGGCCACGGCGGCGACATTCGGGATACGGCCAATCGTGTTGAACTGGTCGTCGGTCGTGTAGGCGGCGGCAATCAAGAGGCGATTATCGATATCCGCGCTGAGCGCCTCACGCATCGCGTTGGCACTGACCGAATCGACCGCGAAGATCAAGACGACTTTCGAATTGGCCTTGATGCGCTCACTCAAGAGTTTTTCGCTCGCCTTGACATCCGCGAGCATTTTCACCTCTTCAACCAGGGTGATCCCGGCGGCCTTGAGCGCGTCCTTGATCGCCTGGTCTCGTTCGGCGACGAACGGATCGTTCCCCTCCTTGATCACGAGCATGGCGCCGCCACTGATCTGGAGTTCGGAAACCTGGGCGATGCGGATGGCGGCGGCGACCATTTGCTTGGCCGACTCGGCAAAATGAGGTTCAAGCGCCACGACCGACCCGCGGGCACCCGCCGATGCGCTCCCCTTGGCAGCCGCGGTGTCGGCTGCTTTCTTCGCTCCGGGTAGCGGGTGGCCCACCATGACCACCGAAATCCCCTGCGCCTCGGCCGCGTCCACCGATTTCGCAAGCTCGGGATCGTTCAGGTCGGCCGGCTCGATCACCAGGGCCCGGGGATGATGAGTGAGCGCTTCGCGAATGATTTCAGACTGTTTCGCGGGAGCACCATCGGCACCGAGCACCGAGATCTTGAGCTTGAACTTGTCGAGTCCAGCCTGCGTCCGGGCTGATGTTTTCAAGACCTCGAGATAGTCGGGATCGTGCTGATTCAAAATGAGCTCGATCGGCCGTGCGGGTTGAGGTGCGAGATCAGAAACAGTGCGGGCCAGCGTCGAATCGGTGACGGCCACCTGCGTGGCGCCCGCCTCGCCTCGGAGCTCGGGGTTTTCCGGCGGCAGCAACGAGCCTGAATCGCATCCGAATGAGGTGAGGGCCACTGCGATCACGACACCAACGATGGCTCGGGCCAATCCCGATTGCGAGCGGACTGAAGCGGAAGCAGAAGCGGAAGCGGCGACCCTCTCCTCGATTCTCGCGGCACGACGAAACCAACACTGCATGAATTGCTCCTTGGCGTCTCAAGTACACGGCCGGCAGTCAAAGCGACGGACCCTTACTTCCACGTATGGCCCGATTGGCTCCGACAGCTTGCCTCTGAACGGATAACGAGAAAGATTTCATTCATTATGACGCTGGCGACCCATTTTGGGCTACTGCTTTCGCCGTGCGCCCGCGCCTTGGATCGCGCCTTCGCGCGTGCGCTTTGGGCCTGCGGCGATGGGGCGGGCCGTCCTGGGTTGTCTCCTTCGGCTGAGCGCAGCTCGACGATTTTATCGCGCAAGGCCGCCGCCCGCTCGAATTCCAGCTTCTCGGCCGCGTCGAGCATCTCGGCCTCGAGCGCGGCGACATATTCTTCCGTGGCATCGGTCGATTCGTCACGCTTGACGACCTTGCGCCGATCGTCTTGGCCTGGATCTCCTCTTCGATACCCCGCCGGATCGCCTTCTTGATCGACTCGGGCGTGATGTTGTGCTCGGCATTATACGCGAGCTGCTTGACCCGGCGGCGTTCGGTTTCGTCCATGGCGCGCTTCATCGAGTCGGTGATCTTATCCGCATAGAGCACGACCTCGGCATTCACGTGCCGGGCGGATCGTCCGATCGTCTGGATCAAGGAGGTCTCGCTGCGCAAGAAACCTTCCTTGTCGGCGTCGAGGATACAAACCATCGACACCTCGGGCAGGTCGAGCCCCTCGCGTAACAAGTTCACGCCGACCAGGGCATCGAAGGCCCCCTCGCGCAGCTCGCGCAAGATGGTGACCCGCTCGAAGGCGTCGAGCTCGGAATGGAGCCACTTGCAGCGCAGACCCTGTTCCTTGAGATAGCGCGAAAGGTCTTCGGCGAGTCGTTTGGTCAGCGTCGTGATCAAGACGCGCTCACCCCGAGCGGCGCGAATTTTCACTTCCTCAAGCAAGGCCGGAACCTGTCCGCGTGCCGGCTCGACACGCACAAGGGGGTCGATCAGCCCGGTCGGGCGGATCACCTGTTCGACGACCTCGCCGCCCGACATGGCGATCTCGTAATCGCCGGGCGTGGCCGACACGAACAGACGACGGTCGAACTTCTTCTCCCACTCGTCAAACCGCAGCGGCCGGTTATCAAGCGCGCTGGGAAGGCGAAACCCATGGTCGACCAGCGTGCTCTTGCGGCTGAAATCGCCGGCGAACATGCCGCGGATCTGAGGCACCGTGACGTGCGACTCATCCATGATGAGCAGGCTATCGGGCGGGAAAAAGTCGAGGAGCGTCGTCGGTGTCTCACCCGGCTTGCGGCCCGAAAGGTGCCGCGAGTAATTCTCGATGCCCGAGCAATAGCCGACTTCGAGCAGCATTTCCATGTCATAGCGCGTTCGCGCCGCCAGCCGCTGGGCTTCGAGCAGCTTGCCTTGCTCCTTCATCTCGGTGAGCCGCTGCTCGAGCTCCTTGCCGATATTTTCAACGGCCCCTTGAATACGCTCTTCCGGCAAGACGAAGTGCTTGGCCGGGTAAATATACATATCAGAGTGGGTCTCGAGTACGTTGCCCGTGAGCGGATCGATCGTGGCGAGCCGCTCGACCTCGTCGCCGAAAAGCTCGATCCGGTAGCCGAACTCTTCATAGGCGGGCCAGAGCTCGACGACATCGCCCCGCACCCGGAAGCGGCCGCGCTCAAACGAGATATCGTTCCGCTCGTACTGGATATCGATGAACTTGAGGAGCAATTGGTCGCGATCGATGATGTCGCCCAACTGAAGGCGGACCATCATTTTGCGATAATCTTCGGGCGAGCCCAAGCCATAGATGCACGAGACGCTGGCAACGACAAGGACATCCTCGCGGCTCACGAGCGCGCTGGTGCTCGCGAGCCGCAGGCGTTCGATTTCCTGGTTGATGGCCGCGTCTTTTTCGATATAAATGTCGCGCTGGGGAATATAGGCTTCGGGCTGGTAATAATCGTAATAGCTGACGAAATAGCGAACCGCGTTTCTCGGGAAAAATTCCTTGAACTCGGCGTAAAGCTGCGCGGCGAGCGTCTTGTTGTGCGACATGACGAGCGCGGGCCGCCCGTGCTGGGCAATCACATTGGCCATGGTGAACGTCTTGCCCGAACCCGTGACGCCCATGAGCGTTTGATGCGCGCGGCCGTGACGCAAACCATCGACCAGTTTTTCGATCGCCTCGGGTTGATCGCCCTCGGGCTTGAAAGGACTCACAAGCTCGAATTTGGCCATGACATTTCCCATCACTCTGGCAAAAAAAGCAGGGCGCGGCCGCAGTCAGGCGATGAACCCGGCGCCCGCGACGATGCGGACACGTGATGTCACCGGCTGGCTGATCGCGCACGATCGACTACTGGGCATTTTAACAGTTAAGGGACGAATTGCCAAAGACGTCATCGTGTGATGGCGACCGGCGCGTTGATTCGTGAAGGATCACAGCGCCCGCGGCCCACCCGGTATCGAGGGGAGAAGTCACATCATGCTATCCGGGGGGCGCCGCCAACGAACGCAATGCGACACCCGCCGGCAACGGATGGCACGGTGGGCCGCACCGCGATCCATCGCGGTTGGGCGCCACCCTGCGTGCTTTTACGTCCCGCACCGATCTCAGAATGGGCGCACGGCGTGGTGTGCCTCTGAAAAAGGGCGACCTGCAGTCATTAACCGCGAGCATCCCGCGACGCTCCCCTTGAACGGCCGCATCGCCGACTTCAAGCTCGGCGACGCTGACGCCGCACGGAATAGCCCAGGAGGAGCGCCAGCGCACCTGAGCCGGTCAGCGTCAAACTGCCCGGCTCGGGCACCGATGAGTTGCTCATGATCGTGACCGTGCCCGACTGGCTGGTGAAAGGCATGAACGTTCCGCCGGCGCTGAATCCCGTGTTGCCGTCAAGCCCACCGGGTGAGGCATCAGCCAGGGGAACCAGGCTGATGGTGAAGACATCGCCCGCGAGCGCGGTGACGGCGGTCACCGGCAGGTCGACCAGCAGCATGGCCGATGTTGCCGATACCATGACGCTCGTTCCGTCCGCGGTGAAATCACCGCCGATGAAGGTATCGCCCGCCGCACTCGTGTCGCTCGCGGTACCGAGTCCGCTCATGACCGCCTGGTCGGCGCTGTTACCAAAAAAGACGTAGTTAGACGCTCCAAACGTCGGGTCGGGGTATGGCGAATCCTGAAACTCCAGGAGCCGGCCGCTGGCCGTGTTGATCTGAAACTGAAAAGCCGTGAAGTCGAGAAGCGCAGTCCCCGCCGTGCTCTGGATCGTGACGGGTACGTAGCCGCTGCCCCCCTGGTCTAGCGAGATGTCGCCGGCCGTGATCAATAAGCCGGCCTGCGCCTGGCTGACGAGCAGCACGCCGATGAGTCCGGCTCCGGATATCGTCCACAATCGACGCAACATAGGTCGTCTTCCTCTCAAAACAAACAAATCGAATCCAAAAAAGAGCCGTCATCAGCACGTTTCTCGACGGGGGCCGACCAACCGACGCCTCTGAACTTCGCGCGTCGACGCAGGCCGGCTTCAAGACGGGCAGGGGGCATCGTCGTGAGCCAATGGTCAAATACTGTGTCCGTAGCGCTTGCGGAACTGGGCGTAATCGGTCACGAGATCAATGACACCGTCGCCATTGAAATCCATGTACGAGAGATAGCCGCCGTCGCCGATATGCTTACCGTTGGCACTCTGGAAAATGATCAGGTCGGTGTTGTCAACTTTGCCATCGCCATTGGCGTCACCAAAGAGGCGGAAGAATTGGTTGGTCCCGGACGAACCGGCATTGCCTGTAGACCCAGCGTCGAGCCCAAGCCCCCCCGGGCCGGTGATCTGGCTGCCGATGATTGTCAGGGTGTATCTTCCGTCAGCCAGTGACGAGCCGATGATATCGGAGCCGGTGAAGTCGAGCGTGGCAATGGTATCGCCATTGACCACGTGTGATGTGACGACCAAGTTCTCCGTTGTGTGCGCCGTGTTATTGGTCAGCACGAATGACTTCGAGCCGTTGAGAGTCACGACCCCGCTGAAGGTGACGGTCAGCGAGCGAACCATCGAGCGCTGTGCGGAGCCATCGTCAATTTGAACACTTTGAACGGTGGCCAGCACGTTGGCGGTGCTGCTCACGGTAACGCCGGGGCCTGTGCCGCTGGTCACGACGACGGTCACGGTGAAGACCCCGGGCTTGGCATACGTGTGCGTGCCCAGGACTTTGAAGGCGTTGGAGGCGCCGCCGGCCTGAATGGTCGCGCTGGAGCCGACGGCCGAGCCATCGCCCCAGTTGATCGTTGCCGAGTAGTTGGAGGTCGGCCGAGCGCCGTTGGGATCGGTGAAACCGGCGATGATGCCGGAGAACGACCGACCGTTGTCGACGACGAACGACGCGGGAATACCGATCAACGCTGGGGCGACAAAGGTCGTGGCCTGGGCAGCAGTCGGAGTCGCCTGGACATTGCCGACGTTGTCGGTCGCCACGCTGTAGAAGGCGTAGTCATGGCCGATCTGGCCGCTAAACGTTGTCGAAGTCTGGGTCGTATCTCGCAGGAGCGCGGTGAATGGGCCGCCGTTGTCGGAAACATAGATATCGTAGCTCGCGACACCCGAGCCGCCGACGTCATCCTGGCCCGACCAGGCCAGCGTGAAGCTGGCAGAATCTTCATCGTCAGGAAGCGGGGTTACCGAGCTAGTGGGCGCACCGACGTCAATCGTGTTGAAAATAGTAGGCGTCGCGAGCGAGCTCTGCCCGGGAAGCCCTGCCTGGAAAATGACGGTCCCCTGGGCGCTGATGACCGTGCCCGTTGTATCTGTTTGCTTGGACTCGACGGAATAGGCGATGAACGCCTCGCCGTCGGGCGGTGTAACATCCGGCGGCAGAAAGCCTTCGTCGACATTACCGATCGGGACGTCGAGCGTAGTCGGGTCGATCGACGTGAACGTCCAATTGAGCAAGCCTGTTAGCGGGTTGAAATCAGCATCGACCTGCACGTAGACACCCACGGTACTGGTAGCGTCGATGAGCGTGGTATAGGAGGTAAGACCGGGCGGAGCCACGTAAACCTGTCCGCCCAAACCGAAATCGGCGAGCTGGAACGTCGTCCAGTCCAGATTAGCGCTAAGCTGCTCCGTGACCGTAACGATCTGGGCCGGCGCGTTGGCTGTTGGCTTGTTGTCGAAAGTGATCGCGTATGGCATCTGGCCAATCGGCACGTAGCCTTGTGGGCCATCGCCCCCGGGTCCGTAGATGGCGTTGGGATCGCTGGGCCCTTTCAAAGTGTGCGCTCCCGACAGCGGCGCTGCGGGAGGATGTGGGTCGGGTCCGGTAACAGGGACATTCAGCATTTGTATCGTATCAAATATTAAAATAGGAACGCTGATTATGACTACCACGTCCGCTACAACAAGAACAGCGAACCCTGCAATTGCCCCTAAACTTCCCGCTTCAACGCCTGTTGTTATCGCCGCTGCCGGGCTAACGACGATAAAATTAAAGAGAGCTTCCGCGGCGCCGACCGCACCCGAGCCAAAGCCCCTGGTCCCGGGCTCGAGCCCGCCACCATGGGAATATGAGTTGGGATTATTGGCCCACCCGACCAGTCCTGAAGGATCCTGAATGGTGATGGGACTATCGGCGGTGTAGGCATAAAGATTCATGCCCCCTGCCAAGCCCGACGGATCAGGATTCAGAAAGCGGCCGAGCGACGGAGAATAAAAACGGGCACGCATGAAATCGAGGCCGTTGGCCGCCGTCATGATCCCAAGCTGGCCGCCAAACTCGAAGGGGTTGTTCACGTTGCCATTAGCGACTCGGACTTCGCCAAAGGGGAGATAGTTGTAGCTGGCGACATAGGTTCCCGCCGGCCCGCTCAGGCCGGCTGTATTACCGCTCGCGTCAAAATCGTAATAATTCGCCACCCCGGCCGCTGTGATTTCGCTCACCAATCCAGCGCCATACGTGAAATTGGCGATAACATTCCCCGATCCATCATATTCGGCAACCACGTTGCCCAGTCCATGCAGATCGATGAGATATTGAGTAAGCTGGCCGTTGTGGGTTGAAGCGACAAGGAAGCCGAGGGCATTGTACTGATACG
Organism: uncultured Planctomycetota bacterium; assembly: GCA_963818265.1. GTDB lineage: Bacteria > Planctomycetota > Planctomycetia > Isosphaerales > Isosphaeraceae > CAWFRS01. Next base: position 437,690 of record CAWFRS010000010.1, read on the forward strand.
TCCAGAGATCGCTGGCGGTCTTCACACCGATCAATCGATTCATATCATCATACGTATAGACCGTGCTGCCACCTGGTCCGCCCGTCGTCATCGTCAGGTTGCCATCGGCGTCGTAACTGAAGATCGCACTGCCAACCGAAGTATATTGATTGAGCGCGTTGCTCGCGTAGGTCGTTGTCGCATTGTTATCGCTGACGACGACGCGGTTACCCATCGCATCATATTGATACGTAATGGTCTCGCTGGTCGGGAGTGCAACCGCGATGAGCCGTTCATCGGAATCATAACCGTAGTTCGTGGTTCCCGATGTGGTGGTCATACTGGTCACGAGACCCAGAGCGTTGTATGTATACGTAAAGCTGCTGTTGACTGAGGCGTCAGGAGCAAAATTCACGACCGATGTGAGGTTTTCATCGCGGTCGTGCGTATAGGTCGTATACGTGCCGTTTCCGTGAACTTCTCCTGCAAGCAGGCCCGCCGCGTCATAGCTGTAACTGACGATCAGATTGCCCTTGGCATCGGTGACACTCGCAAGCTGGCCCAGGTCGTTATAGACAAAATTCTCTGTCACTCCGGTCTGATCGGCGATCTGCGTCAGGTGTTCGCCCGCGCTATAGGTGTAGGCCAGAAATTGACCGTTCGGGTAGACAATCTTCGTGAGCGTTCCGGCGGCGTCGTAGCTCATCGTGACGGTGCCGGAACTGTCAGTAACAGACGTCAGATTGCCGCTAGACCTGAACCAAGCGTGATATATATCCCGAACGGCAAGATTTCCGGGAAATAGCTCGAAAACCCCGCGAGTTTTTGGAATAATAGAGGTAAGAACACATCCTCACTATTCCAAGACAAGGGGGTTTTCGAGTGAGCGCTACTCTCCGAAAAAAACACGCGGCACGCAAGAAGAGATTCTTCCAGGAAGCGCGACGGCGAATCAAGAACCGACTCGACAACACGCCGGGGCCCGAGCGGCCTATACCGATGATGACCGCGACCAATATCCACTACGAACACGCCGATCGCGTCCGCGGTCTCAGTGCCGGCGGGATCGGCGCCATTTTGCTGCTGGCCCAGAAGGTCGGCCTGATCGACGAGATCGATCACACCCTCCATCTGCTCAAACGCCATCTCCCCTATCACGAATCCGATCATGTGTTGAGTATCGCCTTGAACATCCTTGCCGGCGGCCGCCGCCTCGAACACCTCGAGCTGCTGCGCAACGACGAGGTGTATCTCGATGCTCTGGGGGCCCAACGGATCCCCGACCCGACCACCTCTGGCGACTTCTGCCGCCGCTTCGAGCTCCGAGGCCGATGTCCTCGACTTGATGAACGCCTTCAACGAAGCGCGTCTGCGGGTCTGGAGACAGCAACCGGACGAGTTTTTCAACGAGGCGATCATCGACGCCGACGGCACCATCGTCGCGACCGATGCCGAGTGCAAGCAGGGAGTGGACATCGCCTACAACGGCCTCTGGGGCTACCATGTGCTCTTGGTCTCGCTGGCCAATACGGCCGAACCGCTGTTCCTGCTCAATCGCAGCGGCAATCGCCCATCGCAGGAGCGGGCCGGCGAATACCTGAACAAGGCCGTGGCGCTGTGCATCCGGGCCGGCTTCAAGAGGGTCTTGCTCCGCGGCGACACCAAGATCGCCGAGAACAAGGACCTGGATCTCTGGGACGAGCGGATCCTGCCACGGGATGGCTCGACCATCGCCGAGACCGCTGACCTCGATTCCTGGGACGATGCGGGGAACGTCCGCTTCATCTTCGGCTATGCGGCCCACGACTGCCTCAAGGCCGAGGCCGACGCGTTGCCGGACCAAGCGTACAGCTTCCTGGAACGACCGCCGCGATACGTGATCCAGACGGCCCCCCGCCGGCAACCCGAACGAATCAAGCCGGCGATCGTCCGAGAGCGTGGCTTCAAGACCATCCATCTGCTCGAGGAGATGGTTGCCGAGTTCAATTATCGGCCGGCTGCCTGTAAGAAGAGTTATCGGATGATCGTCGTCCGCAAGCGGCTGGGGATCGACCAAGGGCAGATGCGGCTCTTCGAGGAGTATCGCTACTTCTTTTATATCACCAATGACCGGGTGATGTCGGCCGAGGAAGTCGTGTTCTCGGCCAATGACCGCTGTGATCAAGAGAACCTGATCGCCCAGCTCAAGACAGGCGTGCATGCACTGACGACGCCGGTCGACAACCTGTTGAGCAACTGGGGCTATATGGTGATGGCCAGCTTGGCCTGGACCCTGAAGGCCTGGAGCGCCTTGCTGGTCCCCGTGTCCCCGCGGCACGAGGCGAAGCACGCGACTGAGAAGCGAACCCTCTTGCGGATGGAGTTCGCGACGTATCGTGCGGCGTTCATTGAGATGCCCTGTCAGATCGTGCGGGGCGGACGCCGGTTGATCTACCGCATGCTCTCCTGGAACCCGTGGCAAGGCGTCTTCCTGCGATTGGTCGAGCGGCTCCACGAGTGCAGGTTGTGCTGAAGGATTAGCCACTGAAGTCGGGGTCCGGATGCCCCGATCCCTCGAGGCCGCCGAGCAAAGAAAGGGGACTGATGCATGAGTCGAAACAGATCGAGACCGAATGTCGGGGCCGGAAGGCCCTCGAACTTAGAAGGTACGTCTACACATTTGACATGTGTTGTTGTGAACTGTACAGAAGGTGCCTAATATATTACGCTTGTTTTGGGGCTAGAGTCATACCCGTACGTAATGGAGGTGCCGTCTGGATTGTTCCGAAGGATCATACGACCATAACTGTCATACGTGTAATGAGTCGAACGTCCCAGGGCATCGATGCTCTGGATCACGTCGCCACGCGAGTCGTAGACGTTCTTGGCGGCGGTGCTGTCGGGCTGCGTGATCGACGTCAGGTCGCCATTGGTGTTATAACCGAAGCTCGTGGTCTTACCATTGGCATTCGTGAATGTTGCCGGCTCACCTGTCTGCGGGTCAATCGTCAACTGACTGGTACTGCCCAGAGAATCCGTCGCGCTGAGCAGGTCGCCCTTGCTGTCGTACTGGTAAGAAGTCGCCGTGCCCCCCGGATTAGCGACGAGCACCGGTAGTCCGGTCGCGTTGTAAGCGACGTTGTAGGCATTCCCCAGGGGGTCGGTAATGACGGCGGGCTCGCCATTGTGGTCATAGAGCACTTTCGTCGTTGCTCCGCTGCCATTGGTCTCAGTATAGCCGCCTGGTGAAAGGTAGGCATATGCGATGGCATTGGCACCACCGTCCTGGCTCTGTTTGATGAGCCTCCCCTGGATATCATATTGATAATACGTGTGAGTACCGTCGGGATTGGTGATCGACGCCAGGGCATGTTCTTGCGCGAGTCCCTGGCCGTTGACGTAGGTATATTGGTATATACCTTGTGCGCTCGATACCGAGATTAACTGGTCGTAAGCGTCATATTGGTAAAAAGTGCTACCAGCGGCGTTGTTGATCTGGCTGACCAATCCGTCCCCGTTGTAATTAAAAGTCAGGGTGTCGCCGTTCGAATCGGTCAGGCTGGTCAAGTGGCCGCCGGGCGTACCGTAGCCTGCTGTGATCTGATTGCCATTGCGGTTCTTGACATAATCGAGCTGGCCGTCGGGCAGGAAGGCTGTGATCGTCCCGTCTTGCGCGGTCAAGACATAACTTCCCTGGGCGATTGTCAAGACATCGCCGTTGCCTGTCGTGTTTGTGTACTTTCCGCTCGAGCCCACGGGTGTGAACTCGGTCGAGACTGCTCCTTGACGAATAAAGACATCGCCCACGGTATCGGCGAGCGCCGAGATATCCCAGTTCGACGCCCAGCCATATCCCAGTAGACCGAGCTGGTAACGGCCAGGAAGGGATGAGCCAAACGATCGCTGGAAGTCCAGCGACAGACCCGGATCGGCGGCCGGCTTGTCGACCACGCTGGCCAGCGTCGGCATGGGTTCCAGATCTTCGGCCTTGAGGACCTCGAATTTGACCAGGTCTTGCTGTTGAGTCACCGCGTCGCCTACCTGGGCGAGGTAGATCGCATCAGCCTGCAACGCCGCGTCCAGGGTGCCCACGGTGGTGCCTACAGACGAAATAACATTGGAAATGATGGCCGACCAGGCATCCGGGGCGATGGTCGTCGGCCGCTCGCCCGCGACGACGCTGCCCCAATCGACCGCGTCCTCGGACGGCAGTTCCTGGATACTGACGTTGCACTGGGTGCCGGGCGTATCCGGGTACGGGTCGGGTTCGGCACTGAATACCAGCCTGTCACCCGGCGATCCGTAGGGCGCCAGGGTTGTCGCCGGTATATCATAGTACTCTTCAATCGTGTTCGTGACCGTGACTTGCAATGCGGGTATCGTCACATCGTTGGTGCCACGATTGATGATATATAGCTCAACCTGGAACGGACCCGGAGGCCCGCCTTCCGCAATAGAACCACCGCCCGAGCTCCCCGATCCGCTGGCCCCTGTGAGCACGGTATTCAGGTTAGGAAAGCTGGGTGGTATCTGGAACCCTGGTGGTGGATTTGTATAGAAAGCTTGGGCTTCCCTGTCAATCTGGAGCACCCACTCGATCGACGGAACCGCCTGGGCGACAACCTGGAAACTGCCGGGGGCAGTAGACGTCTTGCCGCTGTCCGTCACCAGGACATTGTAGTTGCCAGCCGAAACGCTGGTGAGGTCGAACGTCGCATTCAGCTCGGTCGGGCTGATCAACGTTACGGACTGAGCGTTCACGGTCTGGCCGCCGCTGAGCGTCAGGCTCACTTTTGAGTTCGCCGTGAAACCAGAACCGGTGACGTCCATCGTTGCCAGACCCTGGCTGCTGGCCGATGACGGTGTGAAAGCGCTGGCCGAGAATGTCAACAGGCTGGCCAGAAGCGTGAACGGCTCGCCGGCACTGGCGCCGGCGAGACCATGCAGCCACACGTAGTAAGCACCCCCCTGACCGCTCGGCAGAATCAACTCGGGCGTCAAGTCGCTCACGTCGGTCGCGGATTGCTCGGAGTTACCGGCGGTGGGCAGGGCGCCGAATCCAACGTAGACATCGGCTTCGGCTAATGTCGCAAACGTTGCATCTAGCTTCACGTTCGTTCCGGGCGTTACGTTCAGCCGGTAATAAAGGTCCTGGCCGTCGGCAATTGCGCTCGAAAAGGACGTGCCGACATTCAAGAGCGGTGGCTGCGTCGATAACTCGGTCGGGGCTACACCCGTGTTGTTGGTTCGATTGATGTCCGGTACTACGAGGCCGCTATCAGCGACGACGATCACGTGGTAGCTCGCAACCAAGAGACCGGGAACTGGGGCTGTCAGATTCTCTGAATACGATTCCTGACTCGTCAGGTCGCCGCTATGCGCGATGCGACCGAGAAGTACCGCGCTCGAGTCGACCGCCGTCTGCGTGGAGAGATAGACACTGTCGACCCATTTTCCCACTGAAGTGGCAACAGTGCCGAGATTGGTTACATCAAATGAAATGCTCACATTTTGGTTTTCGGAGACATCGGCTGGAGTGAATGTCACATTGCTCACGGCCAGGTCGGGTGCTATCGTCGCACCCACAAGGTTCAGGCTCGTGGCCGTTGCGCTGATCGCGAACGCCGGGAAACCATTGATCAGTGCAGAATCGAATAACGCAATCGCCCCGCTAGAGCTGGCGAAATTGAATGCGTCAAAGAATTCTTCGAGTCCGGCGCGAAGCCGTTGATAAGTGAGACCCGCAGAGTACCATTGAGTGCTGCCGTTCCCGTGACGTCGACTTGATCGAAAAGGCTGCCGGCGACTGCGCCGCCGACCTTGAGAAAAAGGATACCGGCGGAAGTCTGGGAGTAATTTCCTTCGACGGTAAGCGTTCCTGGATTGCTGCCCAGATTGATGAGAGCGGCGTTCGTGAGGTTGCCATCAACCGTGCCCGTGCCCGAGAGTGATCCTCCCTCGATCTCGATCTGGTTTCCCGTGGTACCGAGCGTACCCGAATTCAAGACCGTTGTGCCGCCGGTCTGTGTGTAAATGCCGGTGCCGCCGACCGCGAACGTGACGCCGCTGTTGATGGTCAACGTTCCGGAGTTCGTGAAGGCTGCGGCGGTGGTGTAGTTGGCACCATTTTGAATTGTAAAGCTGCCGGCAGCGGCGTTGGAGGCGAATCCTGCCAGCGCGTTGACTGTGCCCGAGGCAGCATCATAGATGTGTTCGGATGCTCCATCGAGCACGATGTGTGCCGCGTTCGTCGCGATGTCGGTGCCGACCAGACGCAATGCGCTGGCTCCGACGGCCGACCAGGTGCCGCCGGTCAACGTCCCCCCCGCGAAATTGGTGTAACCTTGCGCCGTCAGCGTGCCGCCCCCGGTGGCCTCGATCGTTCCTTGGTTCGTGATCAGGCCCGCACTGCTGCTGCCGACCGTACCGGAATTTCCTTCGACGGTAACGCCCGAAGAGATGGTGAGCGTGGCGCCGCTGGATACGGCAATGCCGTTGTTGCCCGTTTCGCCACTGAATGTCACCGTTCCGGTACCACCCAGGGTTTGGGTACCGGCAAAGGTCAGCACGGCCGATTCGGAAAAGTTGACCGAGCCCGAGCTCAGCGTCAGGCCGCCCGTTACCGTGATCTTACCCGCGTCTGAAACCGGCAGAAGGGGAGTCGCCATCGTCAGCGTGCCAGCCAGAACGACCCCTGCTAGCGTTCCTGTGTTTTTGGTGGCGATGAGCGCGGCATTGCCAGAAGTGGTCACGGTGCCGCCGAGAATTTCGCCGAACTCGATGTACCATGAGCCTGTCGAATCGCTCAGCGCCAGCGTGCTACCGGCGTTATTCAGCGTGCTATTGAGGTAGATGAACCCATCTACGCCGGTAATCGTCCCGTGGTTCGTGAACGACCCTGACCCCGTCAAGTCGTCGGGGCCGAGATGGACGGAGCCGCCACTCACCGCCTGGATGATCCCTTGATTGGTCCAGGTGCCTGCCAGGGCGACGCCGCCGTCGTTAACACCTTGCACCGTGCCTTCGTTGACCCAGTTGGTACCAGTAATGGTCAAGGGAGGGAAATCACCCGGTACGTTGCCACTGATCGTCCCTAGGTTTTCCAGTTCGGCCGTGCCCACGTTGATGAAAGCGTCGTCGCCACCTTGCACCGTGACGCCAAGCGCAATGGTCAGAATGTTGCCCGAGCCCGAGTCGGTGATCCCGCCAGCACCGCTCATATTCACCGTGCCCGTACCGCCAAGCACCTGCGTGCCGGCGAACCTCAACTCGTCGGCGGTACCGCTCAGGATCACCGTGCCTCCCGCCAGCGTCAACCCGGCCCCCGCGACGTCGACAATCGAGACGGCTCCGCCTCCAGCGGACGGAAAAGTCAGCGTGCCAGCTAGCGTCACATCCTGCAGCGTGCTCGTCGTCTTGGCGTTCAGGAGATTGTCAGTGACCGTGCCCCCCACTATCTTGCCACCGTCGAGCGTCCACGGCCCGGTGCTAGCATCCAATGTCGCCCCGGTCAGATTCAGCGTGCCGGTCAAGTTCACAGTGCCGCCGCTTGTTGGCGTGCGATTGACGGTCCCCAGCGACGCAAGGGTCAACGTACCGCCGAGATCGACCGTGCCGTTATTACTCAGGGCGATGGTCCCGGCATTGGACCAGGTGCCAGTCAGGCTCACCGTGCCGACGTTGGCAATGATCTGGCCGTCGGCGGCATTCGTCCACGAGCCCGCCAGAGTCACGCCCGTGAGGCCAGGTCCCTCGATCTTGCCGTGGTTCACCCAGTTGGTACCAGTAATGGTCAAGGGAGGGAAATCACCCGGTACGTTGCCACTGATCGTCCCTAGGTTTTCCAGCTCGGCCGTGCCCACGTTGATGAAAGCGTCGTCGCCACCTTGCACCGTGACGCCAAGCGCAATGGTCAGAATGTTGCCCGAGCCCGAGTCGGTGATCCCGCCAGCACCGCTCATATTCACCGTGCCCGTACCGCCAAGCACCTGCGTGCCGGCGAACCTCAACTCGTCGGCGGTACCGCTCAGGATCACCGTGCCTCCCGCCAGCGTCAACCCGGCCCCCGCGACGTCGACAATCGAGACGGCTCCGCCTCCAGCGGACGGAAAAGTCAGCGTGCCAGCTAGCGTCACATCCTGCAGCGTGCTCGTCGTCTTGGCGTTCAGGAGATTGTCAGTGACCGTGCCCCCCACTATCTTGCCACCGTCGAGCGTCCACGGCCCGGTGCTAGCATCCAATGTCGCCCCGGTCAGATTCAGCGTGCCGGTCAAGTTCACAGTGCCGCCACTCGTCGGCGTGCGATTGAACGTCCCCAATGACCCAAGGGTCAACGTACCGCCGAGATCGACCGTGCCATTATTACTCAGGGCGATGGTCCCAGCATTGGACCAGGTGCCGGTCAGGCTCACCGTGCCGACGTTGGCAATGATCTGACCATCGGCGGCGTTGGTCCACGAGCCCGCCAAAGTCACGCCCGTGAGGCCAGGTCCCTCGATCTTGCCATGGTTCACCCAGTTGGTGGCGGTGATGATCATCGGAAACGTGTTATCCGGCGCAATGCCATTGATCGTCCCCACGTTATCGAGGCTGTCGGTGCCCAGATTGATGAAGGAGTAGGTGTCACCCTGGATCACGACACCAGTGGCGATGGTCAGCGTTTGACCTGAGCCGGAGTCAGTGATCCCGGCAGCGGTCTCGAGGCTTACCGTGCCTGTGCCCCCCAAGGTCTGGGTGCCGGCAAAGGCCAGTGTGTCCGCGGTCCGCTCAGGATCACCGTGCCTCCCGCCAGCGTCAACCCGGCCCCCGCGATGTCAACGATCGAGACGGCTCCGCCTCCAGCGGACGGAAAAGTCAGCGTGCCAGCTAGCGTCACATCCTGCAGCGTGCTCGTCGTCTTGGCGTTCAGGAGATTGTCAGTGACCGTGCCCCCCACTATCTTGCCACCGTCGAGCGTCCACGGCCCGGTGCTAGCATCCAATGTCGCCCCGGTCAGATTCAGCGTGCCGGTCAAGTTCACAGTGCCGCCGCTTGTTGGCGTGCGATTGACGGTCCCCAGCGACGCAAGGGTCAACGTACCGCCGAGATCGACCGTGCCGTTATTACTCAGGGCGATGGTCCCGGCATTGGACCAGGTGCCAGTCAGGCTCACCGTGCCGACGTTGGCAATGATCTGGCCGTCGGCGGCATTCGTCCACGAGCCCGCCAGAGTCACGCCCGTGAGGCCAGGTCCCTGGATCTTGCCGTGGTTCACCCAGTTCGTGGCGGTGACGGTCATTGGAACCGTGTCGTCCGGCGCAATGCCATTGATCGTCCCCAGGTTATCGAGGCTGGCGGCGCCCAGATTAATGAAGGAGTAGGTGTCGCCCTGGATCACGACGCCGGCGCCCATGGTCAGAGTTTGGCCCGAGCCGGAGTCGGTGATCCCGCCACCGCTTTCGAGGCTTACCGTGCCTGTGCCCCCCAGAGTCTGGGTGCCGGCAAAGGCCAGTGTGTCCTCCGTGCCGCTCAGGATCACCGTGCCCCCCGCCAGCGTCAACCCGGCCCCCGCGACGTCGACAATCGAGACGGCTCCGCCTCCAGCCGATGGAAGCGTCAGAGTGCCAGCCAGTGTCACATCCTGCAGGGTAGCGGCAGGGCTCTGTTTATTCGCCTGCAGGGTTGTTGCCGCGGAAACGGTTGAGCCGATGAGCCGTCCGCCTGCCAGCGTGATGGTACTGCTATCGTTGATCGTCCCCGAGACACTCAGTTTTCCGTCGAGTGTGATCGGGGCGGCGGCCGTGATACTCTTTGCCGCGTCGGTCACGCCGCCGATGTTGACGCTGGCTCCTGCGTTTACGCGCACCGATGATCACGTCGTCACCGGAGCCAGGGATTGCTCCACCGCTCCAGTTGAGGGGTGAGTCCCAGTTGCCCCCCGCGGGATTATTCCAGGTGACGGAGAGCATCAACCGGTCTTCGAGCTGTTCGAGCAGGAATCGCTGGCGGTTGCGCGCCGCGCGAGCCATCGCGGGATGTTGACCTTTTTTCCGAGCGCCGCGTGAAAAGCCACGGATTCTTGAACTTTGCAGCCAGCTCGGTGTGATCATCGTGGCCTCTCAACAAGGTGCGTCGGCAAGGTGGCAATGGAATCGACCGCAACGCCGGCGCGTACCGCGAGCGTCCTGGGCGTGCTGCAGCCCGCAAGCGACAGCCTGTCACGCGCGGCACTACATCGCCCGGCTGTTACGTCGAAGCATCCTCAATCATCGGACCACCAAGAAACGTCCCCGGCTGATCGCGCCGCGATCAGCCGCAACGCTTGCATCGGCCAGGGTCAGTCAGTCAATCCAGACGATCGGACTGTTATTCCAGATTGCGTGGAGTGTGACAGGAAAACAAAAACGGATGCGGCGGGAAGGGAGTGCGCTGACTGAGCCAATTCGTCAGGCGATCAATTCGCCGAGTTCTTCCTTGATGCGGCGGAGCACCCGCGACTTGGCCTGGCGAATGGCAGCGGCACTCATCGCGAGCTCCTGAACGAGGGCCGACGTTTGGCGGCCCTCGATGGCCGATAGCCAGAAAGCCTGCCAGGTTGCGTCTTGAAACTCGCCGCGCACCTGTTCGAGTGCCTGGTGGTAAAGCCGGCTCATCTCGACGTCCTCGCCTTCAGCCGGGTCGCTGTTCAATTCGGGAAGCGCCTGGAGGCGCTGGTAAGCATCCGAGCCCCCCTCGGCGGTCGGCCGGCCCTGGTTGCGGCGATAATACATCAGGACTTGGTTGCGGGTGATACCCCTTAACCAGCCTCGAAAGGTGTCGCCGGGCCGGTCGCTGCGGAAGTGCATGAGGTCGCGCGCGACGGCGGCAAAGACCTCCTGGATCAAATCGTCGAGGTCGGCACTGGTAACCCTGGCCCGGCCGCACCAGAAGCGCACCAGGGGATGGTACAGAGCCACCAGGCGGTTCCAGGCGACTTCATCGCGAACGGGCCCGCGGGCCCGTTCCAGCAGGCTCAGCGGTGTCTTTCTTCCGGCCCCAGCGGGTTCACCGGGCTGGTTTTCGCTCACTTGTCTGGTCACCAGGAATTGCGGGCCGGACTTTGAAGTAAAGCGTGGTAAAGCTTGGCGTCGAGGTTACCACGAATTCCCCTGAGCGTCACGGGCTGTCGAGACCGCGATGAGCGTCGAGCGCACGGGCAAGGATACGGTGGCGACTTGACCACGCAGTGCTCGCGCACCCACACGTCGCTTGCATGTCCATTGACAATGTCGTCGGCCGGGTGGCAACTTGTTGTCATAACCATCGACTCGGAACAGAGCCAGAACCATGACTCCCATCCCGTGCCTTTGTACCGAGGAACTGCGCGCTTACCTGTGTGGAGAGGTTGCGGAGCCACGGTTATCCGCGGTCGAAGATCATCTCGAAGGCTGTGCCAAGTGCGAGGCCGAGACAGCCCGCATCGAACAGCTTTCCGATCCCGTGCTTGGTTCCTTGCGCCGGGTGCTGCACCTGCTTCCGACAGAGGGGGAGCCAGCCGCCGCGGACACCCTGCGAGACTTACCCGATGCGGGATTGCTGTCCGACGCCGAACTTCAAAACGCCACGCGAATCGGCTCGAACTACGAGATCCTCGGCGAGCTCGGCCGCGGCGGCATGAGCGTCGTCTACAAGGCCCGGCAGCTACGGCCCCAAAGAATTGTCGCGATCAAGATGATCCTTGCCGGCGCACACGCAGGCCCCGATCACCGAACCAGGTTCCTGGCCGAGGCGGATGCGATTGCCCGGCTCCAGCACGCGGCGATCGTCAATATATTCGAGGTCGGCATCATCGACGAGACCCCGTTTTTCTCGATGGAGCTGATGGAAGGAGGGAGCCTCGACGACAGGATCAACGCCACGCCCCAGGTGCCGAGAGACGCCGCCAATCTGGTTGCGACCGTGGCCCGGGCGGCTCAATTCGCCCACGAGCGCGGCATCGTCCATCGCGACTTGAAGCCTGCCAATATCCTTTTGACGCGGGAGGGCGCGCCCAAGATCGCCGATTTTGGTCTGGCACGACTCGAAGAACCGATGCTCCGCAACGACGGTTCGGCCGGAGAATCGGCCCCCTTATCGCCCCGCCGCGTGCTGACCGTCACCGGGGCGATTCTTGGCACTCCGAGTTATATGGCTCCCGAACAGGCTGATGGCCGTCGCGCTGCGATCGGCCCGTGCACGGATATTTATGCGCGAGGCGCCGTTCTGTACGAGATGCTCACCGGCCGGCCCCCATTTCGCGGCACCGGAGTGTTCGAAACGCTGGAATTGGTTCGCTCTGGCGACCCGGTGCCGCCGATCCAACTGCAACCACGAATTCCTCGCGATCTCGACACGATTTGCCTGAAATGCCTGGCACGAGAGCCAGGCCGCAGGTATGGCTCCGCGGGTGAACTGGCCGATGACCTCGAGCGTTTTCAAGACGGGCGGCCGATCCGTGCCCGTCCGGTCCCCATCTGGGAAAAAGTATGGAAAGGCTGCGCGCCGCCACCCGACGGCCTCGGTATCGGCACTGCTGGCGGTCGTCGCCACCTTGGGCCTCCTGGTGACATGGACCATGTTCACCGTGCGCTTGCGGGCCGCACTCAATCAATCGCACAAGAACGCGGTTGAGGCCGACAATCAACGGGTCAGGGCCGAGGGTAACCAGGATCGGGCCTTCGAGGGAATCGACCGCTTCCTGACCCGAATCGCAAACAAGGATCTCGCCTCGATTCCGGGCATGCACGTGATTCGACGCGACTTGCTCAAGGAGGCCTTGGAAGTCTCTCAGGGCTTTCTGCGCGGCGATGAAGGAGGGTCGGCGCGAGTTCGTCTCGAGGTCGCCCGCGCTCATGAGCGTTGCGCGAGGATTTACGACGCACTGACGGATAACGCGAAACAGCTCGACCATTTTCAACAGGCGGTTCGCTTGCAGCGTGGATTGGTCAAGGATTATCCCGACGAGCTATCCTATCGGTCCGACCTGGCAAAGCATCTGCACAATCTGGCCAAGACCCTCTTCAACGGCCGCGTGAGCGATTACGCGCGGAGGTCCGATGCAATCATGACCGAAGTGCTCGCGTTACGCCGCGAGCTGAGTCATGCGCTCCCGACAATGTGGAACATCGCTCGGCACTGGTAGCGAGTTACCTTACCCTCGGCGCACTCCGCCGAGTGCAACCCGGAAGGATTGGTGACGCCGAGGAGGCTTACAAGAATGGGCTGGCCATCGCCGAGGGTCTGCAAGGCGAGTCGGAACCAGGGCATAAGTATCAGCAACAACTGGCTCAAATTTGCATTGGATGGGGTGCGCTCCACCATTCGCAGGGACAGAAGGAGCAGGCAAGACAGCAGTGGGAGGTGCGCATGCGCGACCTACCAGGAAATTGCAAGGAAGGATCCCGACAATGTCGATACCCAGACCGGGTTGGCTATAACCTCTAACAACCTCGGCGTGATTTACCTTGCGCTTGACCAATCCGCCCCGGCCTTCAGTGCGGCGCTTGACGCCGTGCGAGCCAACGAGCAACTGGTCCGCATTCATCGGAGCGTTCCGGGCTTCCGAGCGGGACTGGCCGGTTCCCATAACAATCTCGCGAGCGTGTACGAGCGATATGGCCCGGTCCGATTAGCCGAGGAGCAGTTGCGTACGGCCTGCTCCCTTTCGCGCGATCTCGTGAAGGATCATCCGACGGTGCGCGATTACACGCACTTTCTCGGTAAGCATCTGACGAACCTCGCCATTTTCCTCACGAGTCATAGCAAGAAACCCGAGGCGATCGCGCTTTGTCGGGAGGCCATCGAGTTGATCGAACCGATGGCCCGTGAGAATGCGAGCGATCTGTGCTCGCCGTGAGCCTGGCTCAGGCCCGCTTTTCGCTCGCTCAACTGCTAGTATCCGCAACAGCCACAAATGCGGAAAGTATGGCACTCTATGACACGGTGATCGCCCGCCTTGACTCGATGCTGGGCCACTCACCGGGGCACCAGGAGGCGCGGGAATGTTTACAAGAGGCGCGACAAGCCAGGATGCGTGCCTTGTTCCAGGCGGGCTCGTACCGCGAGGTCGTGGCCACCCTGGAAAAACCGGGCGATGCAGCGTGGTCGTCAGGCCCGTCAATGAAACGGCTGCTCGCCATGAGTTTGACCGCGACGGGCGACTGGCGGCGGGCCTCTGGCATGATTCGGGCGGACGACATCACCAAGCACACGGAGAAGAGTCCCGTCGAACTCTTGCGGCTCGCATGCGTCGAAACTCAGATCGCCGACGCGATCAACGCCGACAAGGATCCATCCGTCGATCAACTCGCCTCACGGCAAAAGGAATGCGAAGCCAGGGCCGTTGAGCTCGTCAAAGCCTTTGCCCTCAAGGCTGATGAGGTTTTGCCGGCCGATTTTGAGAGTTGGCCGCCCACGCATCGCGAAAACGTCGACTGGCCGATGTTTCGCACCACAATCCAGACCCCTCGGTTCGCCTTCATCGTGGCATCAGGATATGCCCTCGCGGGCAATACAAGTAAACTGAAAGCCAACACGCTTGATCCACTCGCCATGGACGCACTACGACTGGCACTCGTGCGAGGATACTTTTGCCATTATGAACAGCTTCAATACTTGAAAACAGCCGCAACCTTTGAACGATTGCGCGGCCTTCCGGCTTTCAAACCGTTTCTGGAGCAGGTCGAGAAATCGTTGCCGAAAACAATGAAAAAGCAGGCGTCCCTGGACCGCAACCGCCTTTGAGTCTTGTGCACGCCTTGTAAGCCGCGGTGACGGTCGACGAATTGTCCGCTGACCCTGTAAAAAGGTCTTCTTCGCCGGGAATCGCTCTTGAAGCAATGCGCTTGTACCGACACAAGCGATTCGTTCGACGGATGGGAGGCAGGCAGAAGACCATGAAGACAGGGCATGTCGATTCGCCGTCGCGGAAACGCGGGCTGTCAAAACGGGTGCTGATCGTTGGCGTGATTGCGATCGCAATCGCCATCGGGGCAGGGGCCTTCTATCGGTTCCGGGCTCGCGGTGCCAGGGACGAACCCAAGCATCTGGACTTGCTCTACGCGGCCTGGAACGCTTTCGATTCAAAGCAGCTCGACACGGCGACTGCCATTCTCGACCGCCGCGCCGCGGTCGTCTCGCCGACGGCTCTCGACTGGATGCTGCGCGCGCGGATCGCCGAAGCGCAAGGGCGGTCGGAAGCCGCCCTCGATCACCTCAAACAGATCCCTGATTCCGACCCTGTTAGCGCGCAGCGGTGGCTCAAGACGGGTCAAATCGAGCTGGCCATGCGCCATGCTCGTCGAGCGGAGGCGGCGTTTCGCGAATCGCTTCTGCGAAACAAGGACCAGATCCAGCCGCACCGGGAGCTCGCTTTCCTCTACGCCGCCCAGCGCCGCGTTGCCGACTGCGACGCTCAGTTCCAGGCGCTCGCGAAGCTCATGCCTCTGGATCATGTCCTTGCCTTTGCCTGGTGCCAGAACTTCTTGCAAATCTGGAACACCGATGAGGCCATCGAGACCCTGAGCGGGTTCGTCGCGGCGGATCCGAGCGATCGCTGGTCGCGCCTGGCACTCGCCCGTAGTCTCCGCGAGGCGCATCGGATCGACGAGGCCGAGACGATCCTCGGGCCGCTCGATGATTCCGACCACGACGCCCGCGCCTTGAGGGTCGAGCTGGCGACCGACAGGGGCGACGTCGAAAGAGCACGATCCCTCGCCCGCGAAGGGTCCGCCGATCACGTTCGGCTCAATACGTTGCGCGGCCGCCTGGCCCTGAGCGAGAATAACGCCCAGAAGGCGGCCGGATACTTTCGTGCGGCGCTCCGCCGCGAGCCCGATGATCACGACGCGCTACAGGGCCTTGGCTCGGCACTCCGCGCGAGCGGCGACCCACAGGCCGCCGCGCTCTTGAACGAGGCCCGGCAGTACGACGAGTTCAAAAGAACCCTTCAGGGGGCGATCAACACCATTCATACCGACCCCCGGCTCTTCACCAAACTCGGCGAACAGTGCCAGGCGATCCACCGCACCGCCCAGGCGCGCGTCTGGTATGAGCTGGCCATCGAGCGCGATCCCCTTGATTCTCAGGCGCAACGCGGCTTGACGCTTCTCGATGAAGCTCGTCGCGATGACGACGATCCCCTGGCGCCGAGGTCGAAGGCTCAGAGCCGAATACCAATGCATTAGCCTCTGATCACTGAGGGAACGGTATTCGTGCAAAAGTCAGTGATTCAATCGGCGGAGAGGGATGCAGCGGGACCTTTCGCTTGCCACAACTCGACATCGTGATAGGGAAACACCCAGAGCAAGGGCACGCCCAGTTTGCGATACACGGCCGCGGGCTGGCTACCGGCGATCAGGTCGCGATCCATCTTTCGCAGGCCACCAGGGCGGTTCTGCACCACGTACCAGGCCCAGGGACCTGATTCGGTCGGGAGAATCTTGACCTTCAGGCGGTGTGTTTGCCGGAGATAAAGCAAGGACGTCGGATATCGGGCGAACAACACTTTTTGATCGGGCCGCGTGTGTGTGTTCAACCATTCGAGCATCTCCGGCTGAAGTGAGTCCCAGTAAAACGTCGGCTCCATACCGGCGGCCGTCGCACCGGGCAAACCGCCGACCAGCGGGCTGAAATAAGATAAAGGGACGGGCATCATCATGCCCACGCTGACCGCACCTTCAACAATGGCGAAGGCAATCAACGCCTGGCCCCGCTTGCCAGGCCGGCGCCCGATGAAATGCGCTCCCAGTCCGGCCAGGAGCGCCCACATCCCAAGAGCCGGCAGGAACTGTCGAACCGCATCATGGCCCGGCGTGTGTGGCAGCGACCGCAACACCATCAGGAAAAGCCAGTGGATCAAGAACAAAACGCCCGCCGGATGGACGCGCGGATGCGCCAGCACAGTGAAGATCCCCAGCGCGCCGAAAATCAGAAAGCCGACGGGCGTCACGAATACGCTCCACACGATCGTGTTGTACCAGGGGAGTGAGCCGGTCGGCGTTTCATAAATCTCGCCCAGGAAGAGTGTCTTGAGCGGCGTTGTGCTGGCTCGCGTGAAATTGGATCGGAAAAACTGCTCCAGGCCCGCCACCGGGTTATGCCACCATGGCGGGATCATCAGCACGACGACAACCAGGGCGAGTAAAATGCCCGCGGTCAAAGCGAGCGCCTCCGCGGCGGTCGCGATAAAGACACACCCAGGCCAGAAAGGGCAGGGGCAGGAACCAGCCGGTGAGCTTCGTCGCCATCGCCGCGCCGACGACCACCCCGAAAGCAGCCACCCAGAGCCAGCGCGGGTTTTTCGAACAGGGGCTCTCCGTGCATTCGATCGCCTTGACAAACAAGAGCACGCTGGCGACCCATAGACTGCTGAGTAACCCATCATAAGTTGCATAATGGGCCAGGGCGAACAGGTGCGGCTGGAAGCCCCACGTGGCGGCGGCCGCGCCGGCGGACCAGGCTCCCCAGCGCCTGAAAAAACGAGAAAATCGCCCCACATGTGAGGCTATAAACGAGCATTGTGCCCAGCCGGGCGCGTGGCAGGGCTTCCCAGCTTGGAGCCAGAAAATCGCCGAGCAAGGCGACGAGGGTGTAGAAAGGCGGATGGCCGTCGGGTTCCTCGCGGGCAAATGGCCAGAACCATGCCAGAACGGGCGGGCTCAGCAGGCCGGCACGCGTGCCGAGCGCGTTGCGCGGGGGGGCGGGTATGCGGTTGGGGGGCACAAGCTCCTCGATCGGCGCTTGCCAGCGCGCGGCGAATGCCTTCGGATCGTGGAGGGCCACAAGCCAGCTACGCACCCTCTCGTCGCGCCCCAGGGTATAACCTTCGTCCCACACGATCGCCAGAAAGGGCTCGGTCAAAATCATCATGAGCAAACACGCGGCCGCGACGGCCGAACTGGCCAGGTGATCGAAATACCAGCGCCGGCGCCCGCGCGGAAAATCGTCTTGGCGGGCCACGCTGGAAGGCGTTTGCGAGGGATTCAATCCGAAGCGTCCTCTCTGGGAGATTCCGCGGGCTGTCGTTTCGCCGGTGACTGCCGAAGAGCGGGAGCGGCCGTCAAGCGCGCGTGCCCCCTGGGTTGCTGGCCCGCGGCCAATCGCTCTTTAATCAGGTCGTCCAGGGTGCGCGCGGGCGCTCCAGGTGGTTCCATCGTTTTTGTGGCCAACGCGAGCTGGCCACGAAGATCAGCACGATCGGAATCGAGGGCAACGGCCAGGACCAAGAAGGCCCGCGCCTCGAACGGTTGGCCAAGCTGGCCGGCCAGGGAGGCCATCTCCTCGGCGTCTCGTCTCGGTTGGTTCCGTTTGTACAATTTCTGGTAGCGAGCCAGATTCCGTTCGGTTTCTCCTTTGCGTCGCCCTAGATCGGCCAAGCGCTGCCGCTCGTCGTTCTTCTCGTAGATCGCGGCAAGCCGGCGCATGACCGCGAAGTCGGTGGGATCGAAATGGAGCGATTGTTCCAGCTCGGTCCGTTCGAGCGCGGAAGCACCCTGGCGTGCCGCGAGCCAGGCGGTCCATTTGTGAACCTGGGCGGGCGTCGCGTCTTCGGCCGGCACGTGTTTCAAGCATTGCCAGACCTCGTCGCCTTGGTTCGCGGCGACCGCCCAATCGAGCCGCGCACGCCAGACCGCGGCATCGTCGGGGCGTTGTCGGAGACAGACATCGAGCCACTGGCGAGCCTCATCGTAGCGGGCGCCACGAACCGCCAGGTTGGCCTTTCCCAGGGCGATCCGATCGTCGTCGGCGCGCGCTGCGCGGCCTCGTCGAGCGCGGCGCGAATCGCCTCCATCGGCGGCGCGCATAGCGCAGCTCGATATGAGCACGCACGAGATTGATGGCCGGCTCGGTGGCCCCTTCGCCCTTCTGGTTCAAGGCTTCCCAGCGCATTTCGATCAGTCTCAGCGTCTCGTCGAGCCGCCCCTCCTGGCAGTAGACCGGCGCGAGCAAGATCGGCAAGCTTGAGCTGTCAATTCGCGGATCCACGAGCGCCTTCTTGATAATACGTTCGGCTTCCGCGAGGCGCCCGAGCTCGAGCTGGATTTCCATCTGGCCGAGGATGGCTTCGGCGCGAACCGGGAATCGGGGCGGACCTGACTCCATTGAGACGCCGCGGCCTCGGCGCGGCCGCGGGCCATCTCGCATTTTCCCAGCAAGAATCGCGATTCGTCGGATTCGGGGTAATCGGCCAGCAGCCTCACAAGATTGGCGCGGCCAGAGCAGGGAGACCGCTTTCGATCTCGTCTTCGATCTCGGCAATCGCTCTGCGATAGCGCCTGACCTCGCTCCATTTCCAGGCGCCCCAGAGAATAATCGCCACGGTGACGGCGAGCGGCATGAACAACCGGAGTCGCCCCAAACTCTGCCGCATCGCGGCGCTCCGACGGTTATGGCCTTGTAACGCTGGACGGCCAGGCGTGATTCCTGGACGCAGAGGCTCCCCGAGTCGGCGCTGGCACTCGGCTCATGCCGTGACTCGACCTCCCGGGATCGTGCAAGGACGGACATTGAGCCGGGACGGCTCGGCCATTTCGCTCGAAGAGCTTCACTTCACTCGTCCCAGGTGATCCAGTATGTCGCCTCGATGGGCTCCGCGGCAACCTTGACACTCGGCGCCGGCCCCTGTCACGATGCGTTTGACAGTTTTGCCATTCGATCGCCAGAGACCCGCGCCGATGTTCAGCCAGAAAAGGGAGTCCGCCACGACACAGCCGGCCAGCTCGTTTCTTGAGGGTCTTGCCGCGCCGCGACTCCGTTTTCATCAAATCATGCTCCTCTCGGTCTGGTGCGGTCTTGTCGCGGGACTCCTCGAGGTCGCGGCCGTTCTGTTGCGGAAAAGCACGTTCGATTACAACCATCTTTACTGGATGAGCCGGCAGTTCATCTGGCTGACGCCCGTCGCCACGACGTCCCTCCTCCTGGTGATGGGCACGTTGCTGGCGATCTTCGCCGCCTGGAATCGAGCCTCTTCCGGCGATCGAATCGTCGTCCGGGTTCTGGGTCTGTTCACGTTTCTGCCATCGATCTGGACGATTGCGCCGCGGATTCACGGAATCGCGGGATTTCTGCTGGCGGCCGGGCTCGCGTTTCAGGTCGCTTCGGCGATCGAGCGACGACGCACGGCGGGCTTCTTGCGCTTCGTTCGCCTGAGCTTGCCGGTGGCGGCCGGAAGTGTCGCCATCATGGCGATGGCGCTCTGGCGGCAGGATCGTGCGCGGCTGGCACGTGAGCAGAGCCGGCCGTTGCCTGATGCCAGCGCGGCCAGCGTTCTTCTGATCGTGCTCGATACGGTACGGGCCGACCATCTGAGCCTGCAAGGCTACGATCGCGCGACGAGCCCCACGCTCGATGAGCTCAGCAAGCGGGGAATCCGGTTCGCCGCCGCGCAGGCTCCCTCGTCGTGGACCTTGACGTCGCACTCGAGCTTCTTCACGGGCCGATGGCCGCACGAGCTATCATGTAACTGGTTCACTCCACTCGACCGCGTTTATCCCACCCTGGCCGAATTCGCCGGCTCGCTCGGCTACGCGACAGCCGGATTCGTCGCCAACACCTGGTACTGCGGGCGTGATTCGGGCCTGAGCCGCGGTTTCGCAACCTATCGCGATTACATCTTTCCCCGATTGACGGTGCTCAAATCAACGGCGCTCGTCGATCGCACCATCGATGGGCTTCAGTCGTTCGAACGCCTGCTCGAGGATGGCTTGGATTTCGATCTCCTGAGACCGTTCGTCGAGCAGGTTGGATGGCTCTTCAAGATCAATCGAAAAGACGCGGGCATCGTCAACCAGGAATTCCTCGACTGGCTGGATCGAGGGCGGGCGCCAGATCGACCGTTCTTCGCGTTCTTGAACTTTTACGATGCCCATTATCCCTACGAGCTCACTCCGG
Source organism: uncultured Planctomycetota bacterium (assembly GCA_963818265.1). GTDB lineage: Bacteria > Planctomycetota > Planctomycetia > Isosphaerales > Isosphaeraceae > CAWFRS01. The sequence continues at coordinate 458,534 of CAWFRS010000010.1, forward strand.
CGGGCATTCATCGCTTCAGTGCCAGGCCGCGCACCGGGCGCGACTCGACATTATTGCGTGACTGGCCGCAAGTGATGCAGAATCGGCCGACCGAAAGCCAGATCGCCCAAGGGCGCGATGCCTACGACGATTGCATCGCCGATCTCGATGAACATCTCGGTCAGCTACTCGACCAGCTTGCCCGGCGCTCGCTCCTGGAAAACACCTGGATCGTCATCACGGCCGATCACGGCGAGAGTTTCGGCGAGAACCACGGAGTGTTCTGGCACGGCACGAGCCTGTACCAGCGCAGCTCCACGTTCCGCTCTTGATCGTTCCTCCCTCGCGCGAGTTGGGATTTTCGCCGCGCGTCATCACCGAGACCGTGAGCCTGCGCGATCTGGCAGCCACGATCGTCGATCTGATGGGAACCTCGGCGGCGCTCGCCATTCCCCGGCCACTCGCTGGCCGGCTGCTGGAAGACACCCGCGGCGGTTTCCGGAACAGCGCCGGCCTCGGCTCAAAAGCATCCGGCCCTCGCCGAGGTTGTGCCCCTCGACTCGTTCGGACCCGACCCGTCTCAATGGCTTACCAAAAAACGGTGGCCACTGGCGGCCTTGACCGACGCCGGATGGACGTATATTCGCCGCGAAGGCGATCTCCGTGAAGAACTGTATCGCTCGACCGACGACCCCGGTGAGACGCGCAACCTCGCCGACGAGCCCGCGCTCAAACCGGTGCTCGAACGCATGAGAGACGGCCTGCGCCAGCTCACCTCGGGTCCGCTCACACCGGAGCGGTTCAATCCATAGGTGCTTGCTCCAAGCTTCGTGACAAACGGCCGATTCGATGCCCGACAGAGCGCACCAGGACGAGGCATGTTATACTGTTGTGACTTCTCCATCGAGAGGGAGGTCGATCCGTCCGGGTGTACATGGTATTCCCAGGATCCGTTCGCGCAGTTCGATTCGAGGTCTTCGATGCTTTTCGCTTATTTTGGCCCTGAAACGATGATGCCGGTGGCGTCCGTTATCGCCGCGGTTGTCGGGGTCACCATGATGTTCGGTCGCAATGTTGTCTATTTTGGGCGCAATGTCGTACGCCGCGTGCGGCCCGGATCGCGCCGTCGATGACCGCCGGGCCGGCGCCGCCGCAACCATGACCCATACCCGGTCGCTCGGCGCATCGAGCTGGCATGCCTGGCCGTTTTCCTGATCACCGGAGTCGCAACCTGGGCGTCCGGAATCGCTGCGCTCGGCTACGACTATGACGAGGTCATGCGTGCGCACTCGGCATGGCTGGCGGCTCAAGGTTTGCGCCTCTATCGCGATTTTCTCGACTGTCATCCGCCGTATTTTGTGATCCTGGCCCCCGTCATTCGGTCCTGCACGGGCGATCCCTGCGCGATCTTGTGGTCGTTGCGCATTGTGAGCGCCGTGGGAAATCTTCTTTTTCTTGGCGGGCTCGCCGCGATCAACGGCGCGGGGGCGCCCATCGAGCTCAGCGGCGGCGCCGGCCTTTCTCGGGCTGGCGAGCGTGGCCTGTCAGCCGGCCATCCTCGAGTACCTCGTCGAGTTTCGAATCGACGGGTGGGCCTATGCCGTGATTGCCGTGAGCCTCTACCGGTACGGCCGCCTGCCCGATCGCCCTTACCGCAATGGGGAGCTTGGCTTCTTGACGGGCATGGCGTCGCTGCTTTTATGTCCCAAACTGGCGCTTCTGGCCCCGCTCTTTGTTATGTGCGAAATGATCACGTCACGGCCGCCGGCCCGAGCGGCCCTCCGCGCGATCGTCGCTTATGCCGGCGGCACGGGTCTCGCGGTGGGGCTTTTCATCGTCTATTTGATCGGCCAGGGGATCGAGCTCGACCGGACATTTCAGATCCTCGTGCGCTACAACGCGGTGAGCAACGCGAACCTTGGAATTGATCATGGACTCTTGCGCAGCGTCGTCGCGAACCGGCTCCTGTTCGGCACGATCGTGATCGGCACGCTCGGGTGGGCCATCAATCAATTCGGCCGGCGAGAGCGAGAGCGGCGGCCCGATGCCTACGGGATCGCGCTCATCGCGTGGCTGGTCGTGCAACTCCTGCTCGTTTCCTATCCCTACAAACAGTACTATGCGCCCTGGTTCCTGTTCGCTTCCACGTTTGTGGTCGACGGCTGCCAGCGGTTATCCGCGGTGTCGCGTCCAGCCTGGCTGATCCTTGTCGTCGCCGCGTTATTCGTCACGGTCCTTGGCGATTTTCAAACGGCCCGGGGCTGGTGGCGCCTCGGCATGGCCGAGCGCGATCGGGCTCATATCCGGTGGATGAATACCGTCACCCGGCCCGAGGATCGCGTCGTTGGGTCGCCGCCGCTCCATCCGATTGACCGCTATGATTCGTTCTTCCTGTCGTTCAACACGTTTGATCCAACCGGATTTGACGCGGAACGCATCCTGTCGCGATTGCCGATCTACGAGCGCGAGGTCACCGTCGAACGGTTCCGGCAAGAGCTCGACGATCATCCGCCGGCGCTTGTCGTGCTCGCCGGCGACTGGCGGATCGTTGCGTATCCATCCGGGCAGCGACAAGCCCTCGGCACGTTTCTGCGCGAGCGCGGGTATCAGTCCATTCATCGGGGCGAAGCGTGGTTTGCCTTGCGGCCAGACCGCTTTGAGCAGGCGCGCCAAAGCGGCTTGCTGCACGCGATGCCGGATCGATAGGAGTGGCCGCAAAACGGCTTGATCGATCGATGGCGGGCACTCAATTCAATTCGGCTTCGCGTCTTTTGGAGTTTCCGCCGGAAAGGGCTGGCCGTCGATGAGTGAACGGAGCTGTTCACGGACGTTCTTCAAATAGGCATTTTCGACTTCGGCGGCGCCGGGGTTGTCCGTCAACAGCTTGAGCAGCCGCTGCCGAAAGTCGCGAGCCAGAGGTCTGGCATCCGGAGATGCCATCAAGTCGGTGCTTTCAAGAGGATCGCGTGCCAGGTCGAAGAGCCGCTCGGTTCCCATGCCGTCGCGAACATAATGCTTACCGATCGCGACCAGCGACATCTGCAAGCCACGCCGCCCTGACCCGGTTTGAGGTTCGAAAACGGTCGGATGGGCGAGCTCCGAGAACGCGGCCGTGTATTCCGGATCACGAGAGCCACTGGCAAAGGACGACGGCCAGCCGGCCGCCAGAGACGTTCCGCGAAACGGCGAGCCCGCCTTCAGACCGGCCAGGTCAACGATGGTCGCCGGCAAGTCGCGCAGGCTTACGGGCTCGTCGACGACGCGGTTCGCCGGCGCCCCCGGCGCGAGAACCACGAGCGGTACGGCCACTTCGTCGAGGTAAAGACTGCCGCCATGGCCGAAAATGCGATGGACGCCGAACGATTCACCATGATCGGCCGTGATCACCACGACCGTATTATCAAGTAGACCCTGCGTCTTCAATGTGTTGAGCAATCGGTCGAGTTGACTGTCAAGAAACGCGATGCAGTCGTCGTAGCAGTCGCGTGCCATGACGACGTCGCGCACGCTGACATTCTCGTTCAGGTGAGCAAAATCCGTGAGGAGCTGGAAGTCGCGGAGCGAGCGCGGCGCACGCCAAAACGGCCCAGGTAGTCGGCCGGGGGCAGGTACGGATCGTGCGCATCGAAGTCATTGAGAAACGCGAAAAACGGGCGGTCCGGTGGCCGTCGAGCGAGCCAGTTGAAGAAGGCGTCGTTGATCTCGCGTGCGTCGCGGGACTGAAGGCGTATCCATTTGCGGGCATGGAAATCACCCGGATTCACGACACTCTTGAGGATCCACGCGCCGATAACCGTTCGGCCCAGAAGAAACCGCGGCGACATCGGGTAATCTTCATAGTGCGCGAAGCCCCGATCGAGGCCGCTCTCGTAACTGCAATAGTTCGTATTGCCGGCGAAACCGGCGGTCTGGTAACCGCGCGAAGCGAAATACTCCGCGAGCGTGGCACCGGGGGCGTCAAGAACGTCCTTGTGCTGCATGTTGAGCGTGTACGGCCACTCGCCCGTGAAGAAACACGCGTGCGAGGGAAACGTCCAGGGGGCCGCTGCCAGGGCCATCGCGTACCGGACGCCGCTTTGCGCCCAACGTTTGAGGTGAGGCGTCGTCTCGCGCGGATAGCCGTTGGCGCTGGTGCTCGAGGCACGCACCGTATCCCAGACGATCAACACGACATTGCGGGCGTTCGATGGTGGTGAGCGCTCGGCGCTCGTGCGGTATTCACGAAGGATGTACCGGCCCGATGAGACCATGGCGAGCACGACCAGGACCGCGACAAGACCACCAAGCCCGCGCCGCGCGTGCCGTGGATGCTGGGCAAAAAGCCTGGCGAGAGACGCGCCGGCCGACGTTGCGAGTCCGGCGGCGAGGAGGAAGGCCTGCGCCGGCGTGCAGCGGTGCGCGGAGCAACGCACCCCACAGCGCGAGCGTCGTCAGGAGCCATGGAGTCGATCGGGCCAAAAACGACCGCGGCCGCCGCCTGGCGACGGCGGCCAGGAGAACCCCCGGGAACAAGAGCAGGCTGACGTGAACGAGAGGGACGCTCCACCAGAAATCCCTCCCCGTGCCGAAATATCGGAGATCGCTCCAGCCGTACTTTCTGAGAACGATCAAAATCAGGTCGAGGTAGCCGCCGCCCAGCCCAAGCGCGACCGCCATGAGAATCGTTCCCCATGGCGTAAGCGACAGTCGGCCATGACGGTCTGGCGACCGCCTTGCGACCCTCTCGGTGGCAGAATATTTCTCCATTTCAAAAATGAGCAGGAACCCGGCTCACCACGTCACGACCCGACAGCGATCAGGGGGTCTTTTCCTTTTCCTTTTCCGGCTCCGCGGTCGCTTTATCCTTTGCTGCCTGGTCTTCCGCCTTTTTCTTATCGCTGCCGATCTTGGCGTTCTGCGGGCCTTTCTTCATGCCCATCTTGCCCGCGGCTTTCTCCATGTATTTCTCGAATTCAGGCGTTCGACCACCTTGAATCGGGCCTGGCGGCACACCTTCAGGAACTCCGGAGTCACAACCCGTCGCGGTCGCAATCAGAATTGCGAACCCAAGCATCATACCAAGCCGGCTCATCAACGTTGAACCTCGCGAAAATAAAGAAGGCATTTGTCAGACAAAAGCTCGAAAACATGGCCCATCAAGGGCCGTCGGGAATGCGATTCCCGGTGCACCGGGAAAAAACGCGCAGGCGTATGGCGGCACGGGCAGGACATACCTGCGAGGCTCTCGAGCGAGAGACACTCGCAGGCCGTCGACCATCGTTATTTCACGATGAGTGACCGCAAAAAAGGCCGCGATCAGTTCAATACTGGTCGGAGCTGATGACTTCGCCATTACCGCGCGTGCCCAGCGCCCACCAAGCTTGCAGACCGATCGAGTCTTTGATGAACCGCACCGATCCATCGGCCAGTGCCATATTAACGCCACCAGGATGATTGCTCGACGGGGGTGCCGAGCCGCTCGGGTTGACGAAGGTTAACCATGACGCGCTGCCGAAGGAGCCCTGTGGGTTGATGCAGCTCGCCGTATTGGGCGGCCCTGCATGCAGATAGTCGTTGATAACGACGTGCAGCGGATAAGCCGCCAGCCAGTAACATCCATTGCCATAGACGCTGGTGGCTGGAGTCGTTCCCGGCAGATTCTGACAACCCTGGATGAACTTCTGAGCGGCGACCGGCCCGGCATCCTGACCACCGCCGACAGCCGGTCCTGTGAAGACGACCCGCTTGTAGTCGATACTGTTGCGTAAGATCGTGCTGGGGACTGTCGACTGGTTCAATCCGATCAATCGCTCACTGAATAGTGCCGTGTTGGAGGTTCCATCGGAGATGCTCGCCAGCTTCACCGGAGCCGTGTTTCCAAGGTCGGGACCCCATCCCACGCTGGACGGAACAATCGTGCCCGTAAAACCACCCATCTGGCCCGGGCCGCCGTAATTGCCCACGTAGTTGGTCACGGCCCATGGGCTTGCTGGACGAATCGGCTTCGAGTCCGAAGGGCAGATGAGAACATTTAATTGCATGGCGATGATCGTGTCATTGCCATGCTGGAACGTGTAACCTTGCGCGTTCCCGAAGACCCCGATTGAAAAATTGAAAGCGTTGAAAATATTGATCTGCTCGAGACCCGTCGTGACGGCCAGGGGCCAGCCATAGCTCCAGCCCCAGCTTGGTCCCGAACCCGAGGGATACGTGCACTGCAGCGGAAGAACATTATTGGTCGAGACGTAATTGTGCACGGCCAACCCGAGCTGCTTGAGGTTGTTCGTGCACTGGGCTCGACGCGCGGCTTCGCGAGCCGCCTGGACGGCCGGCAGCAGCAAGGCAATCAAAACCGCGATAATCGCAATGACAACGAGGAGTTCGATAAGCGTAAAACCGGACCTTCGACGCATGAATGGCTCCAATGCAAAAAACCCGGCGGAGGGTATAATCGAGGCAACGAATCAAAGGAGAGAGAGGATGACAGACCAGCAAATATACGTCGCTTCTTCTCGAAAGAGCAAGCAAAATCCCACAATTTGCCACGCATATCACAATTTCAGAATCACATTGAGGATTGCGTATACAATCGTCGCCAGCTTCCGAAGTATGAATTATCGCCCGCATATTCGACGCCAAAAAGCCGAAATTTCAAATGATGGGTACCCTGGCATTGGTTTATCGAATTGATGATGATGATTCACACTTCCAGAAGACGGAAACCGCTCGCACACGCGCTACCCGGACACACGAACGAGGCTGAAAAAGCCGTATGCTCGCTTCTCGTTCTTATTCGCGAATCTCGGCCGCGCCGCGACTTTCGGTGACCGCGCGGTGCGTCCCATGATCGCAGCCGTTTGGCGCAACACGCGTCTCCTCGCTCCGGCAGCCTTGCTTCTTGGTTTTGGCCTCTTCTGGTTTGCCGACACGGTTGCCGACCCCGACCTCTGGGGGCATATCCGATTCGGGCAAGACATCATCCGGACCAGGTCGATTGTGCAGATCGACCCCTACTCGTACCGCACGGGGCACCAGCCGTGGATCAACCATGAGTGGCTGTCCGAGACGATTCTGGCGGCCCTCTACGACACCGGAGGGGCAGGGCCCTTCGGTTTGATCGGCTTCAAGGTATTTCTCAGCGTGCTGATCCTTGGGCTGGCTTATCGTCACCTGCTCCGCTGCGGCGTCGGGCCCTGGGTGGCGGTCGTCGTCTTGGCCGTGGCGAGCATTCCGTTCCGGCTCGGGCTCGGCACCGTTCGCCCTCAAATGTTCACGTACTTTTTCTATTTCGTGACGCTACGCCTTCTCGACAGGGCCGAATCGAAGAGTGACCGCTGGCTGTGGCCGCTTCCCCTGGTCTTCGCGGTCTGGATCAACCTTCATGGCGGCGCGCTGGCCGGGATCGGTGTGGTCGGAATCGCGATTGCCGTGAGAATCGCCGTATACGCCCTCGATCTGCCCGGTGGCCGCGATCGCGGACTCGGTTCGGTCGTTCACCTCGCGCTCATTGGGCTGCTCTGCGCAGGGCGCTCCTGATTAACCCGTACGGGGCGGAGCTTGTTTTGTTCCTCGGGCGCACGGCCACGGTGCCAAGACCCGAAATCCGTGAGTGGATGCCCTTGTCGCTCCTGAGCGTGCCTGGCCAGATTTTTCTTGGCTTGCTGCTGCTGGGAGTCGCGAGCTTCGTGGCAACGGGCCGACGTCGGTCATTTCAGGCCGTCGTCATCTTTGGTGTCGCCGCGATTCTTCCCTTCGTTTCCAGTCGGCACTATCCCCTGTTCGCATTGACCCTGGTCGCGCTGGGAGGTCAGCACATTGCCGGCCTGACCACCGCTCGACCGACGCGGCCCGGCCCGAGTCGCTTCGGCCACGACGGGCGAGTCGCGATCGCCGGTGTCCTGGCGGCCCTGGTCTTCGCGGCCTGTGCGGTCCCTCGGTTTGGTTGTATCCGTGTCGAGCCATTTTATTTTCCCTACCCCGCGCGGGCGTTGGCATTTCTGGCGCAAAGCGGGCTGAGCGGGAATATGGCCGTTCCGTTTGACTGGGGCGAATATGCGATCTGGCACCTGGCGCCCGGGTCAAGGTCTCGATGGACGGACGGCGGGAAACTGTCTACTCGGATGAGACCTATCGTCAGTCGCGTGACTTCGAGCAGGGCACCGGCTTATGGGATGCGCTATTGAGAACCTCGAAAACGGACATGGTCATCACATCGACCGGCTCGCCCACGGCAAACTTGCTGAGTCTAAAATCAGACTGGTTGCCGCTCTACCGCGACTCTTTCTGCATCCTCTTTTTGAAGCGCGGATTCGCGGACAGCGAGCTGCCGCGGCTCACCGCGGCCCCGATTCCAGATATTGCCGATGATGGCCGGGGCTCATGCTTCCCCGCGCCGCATCGAACGCGCTGACGACGCGGCGGGCCTGAGGTGTCAACGCGCGTCAGCCGGTTTCAAGATTCCAGCTGAGCCGGAACGGCAAAGCTAAGATGGTGAGCACAGTGGATGCAATGAAAACGCTCCCAATCACAGCGGTCAAGCGTGCCCCCCATCGGATGATTGCTGAGCGGCCCGGTATACGACGCGAAATGCCGCAGTGCGGCGCGCAGGGCCTCGGCTTCGGCACGGTCGTCGAGGTTGCTTTTTGGTAAGTAGCGTGCCGGCAGCTTCACGCCGCCGGGAAAACGGCCCGACTTGAGAATGTACCTCAGCAGCAGCGGCCCGACCGATTTGCGAAAGAACCAGGGCGCCAGTTTGGGATAGCCATCGACGGTCCAGGTGAGAGTCTGCGTCAGGTGGTTGCACATCTGGCCCAGCGTCCAGTGACCGGCCGTCGTATAGCCGGCGAGCAGCAGCCGATCGACGTCGGGCATCACGCGATCGAGTGAAGTGAATGTCAACGACCGACGCTCGGCTTTCATCGTGGACTCGTCTCCTTCGGAACTCAATGTCGCTCGACTACTCTTCGGGGGCGATCTCTTGTTCGCCGACCGTCGAGCCAGCGTATGGCGCGGAAGAACCGAAGGCTCGCGGCGTACCTCGCGAATGGCCCCGGCCCCCCGATCGAAAACGTGGCCGAGGATGGCTCGTTCTCAATCGCCTTGCACATCGCTTATAATTACCTGTTGAGACCAAGTTCACAAGCGTGTCGCGGTATCACGAGGCCCATCAAAATGACCGAGCTGAAAGAGTTGATTCGCGAATACTGCGGGCTCCTCAACCAGGAGACCCGCATCGAAGAACGAAAGGCACACCTGAAGGCGGCCATCGCGGAGCAAATGGCCCAGACGAATCTCACGTCGACGACGACCGAGCACGGCAGTGCGGTTCGAATGTCGCGGTTCAAGCTGCGGCCCAAGCCCGAGCAGGTCCTCGGTTTGTTGAGCAACGAAGATCTCCTGGCTTTCGCGACCTTCACGCCGGCGCGAGTGAAAGAACTGCTCGTCCCCAAATACGGCCGCAACAATCTGCTGCCGCTCTTCGAGATCGAGAAGGCCGAGATGGTCCTGATCAAACGACCGGCCGGAGAAAGAGGGTTGGATCAAGGCATGCCAGAGCGTTGAGCCGTCCAGAGGGGAGCGATGACTTCAGGGCGGCCATGCGTTGAAAAAAAGGGGGGGGAAAGGGCCTCTCGATTGGAATGGGCAACGCGCGTTGTGTCGGCCGGGCCAGTCAGGATCAAGATCAAGCTTCAGCGCGAGCCATCGGCCGCTTCTGAAGAGTGCTTCTCTTGCGTGCAACGATCAGGGCGGCGCCCGCCAGGGTCCAGAGTGCGATCGTCGTTGGCTCGGGCACGCTGTTGTCGGAGCCGATAATCTGAGCGCCGAGCTGACTTGACGACGACGGCGAAGAGTCTTGCGAGGCAATCGCCTGGTTGAGCGCCTGGGCGGCGGCCGGGCTGAATGTCGAACTGGAATTAACCATCATCGACCAGCTTGCGAGCTTGGAATCGATATAGGTGCCCGACTGGTCGTAGTTTTCGGGCACGCCGAGCGCGAGCATCAGCTCGTGTGACACGTTATGCGCGACGATCCATTCGAGCTGGTCGAGCGACTGAGCCGAAGGAGCGATCTTGTCGATGAAGCTGAACCCGCTCGCCCCGACCTGGGTCATTCCGATCGCGCCACTCAAGGTCGAGCTCGAGGTTCCCGAGACAAGGCTCAGGGTGTGGTGGGCCGCCACGCTGGGATCATCGGTTAACTTGAGGCTGACACCACTCTGATTGAAGGCTTGCTGAACGCGCTGCAGGATGGTGTTGTCAAAGCTTTGAATCTGCGCCGACGTGGGCTGGCCGCCAAACAGACCGGAAATCTGCGAGCTGTTGTACCAGGGCTGAGCATTTCCCGTGGTGATCAGGTTTTGAAGCGGATAAGGACCCGTGCCCATGTTGATGAAAGCATCAGCGGGCCCCGAGGAAACCGGCGCGGGTGAACTGGGCTGTGTCACGGGCGGCGGCGATGCCGCGGGCACATTGGTGACGATCGATTGCACCGGACTGGCCATCGGCTGCGAGACGGTCGGTTGAGTGACCTGAACGGGCGTCGGCATCACCATCGACGCAGGAGCCGCGGGCGGCGAATTAACCGCCGGGGCGGGGGCATTTCCGTGCTGTCCGGCAAAATAGGCCACCCAGTTGAAGTGGCCAGAGGAGCTGATCGGATCAGCATTGACCAGACCGCTCCAGGTTGCCGACACCACGATGCCCAGCACCAGGGGTTTCCACGCCGACATTGCGAACCTCCTGTTCGAGCCAAAAAAGACCGTCATCCTGACGATCAGCCTGCCTGCACGACACTGCCAGAACATCACAGCTCGTCCGCACGTACAAAAGCCCAGGGATCGCACGCAAGAAGCGGCGGCGGCCCCGGACAGCGACCTTATGAATGATAACCAATCCAGGCGGACGTGGGGAGGAGAAGTGCGTTTCGGGAAAGACGTCGCTTCTTGAGCAATTGACGTGCCGATGTCACAGCCTTGACATCCCGCGCCTCCAAAGAGATCGACACGCCCGACCGCGGTTTTGCCATAACTCTCAATCTGGCAAGCCGTTTTCCAGAACGATTGACAGGTCCCCGCGGTGTCATTTGAAGGGGATCTCCGATCTACGCCGGCTCTCTGGATTGGGACACTTTTTACAAACAAGCGACATTGGTGCAAAATACCGGGTATGAATTCGGGACTGTGTCGTTCTCCCCGGCACCCGAGGCCGCTGACAAGTCACATGATAAACTGGAAGAACTGTCGAAGTTCGGCAAGAGCACCCGCTTCCCAGACCTGGTGCTGAATCGAGCATGCCACGGCCGGGTGCGAATCCAACTCAAGTTGACGCCGCGGTCGGTTCCGGCCGCGATCGCGCTGCTGGAATCGCGAGGTCGATCGACGACGGGCCGATCGAGTCGCTATGTGACGTCACCGTCATTATCAGTCCCTGACGCTGTTTCCCCGCAACTGGCGGATCGATCAATACGAATTCTTGAACAAGCGGGTATTGACGAACCCGGCTACACTGTTCTAATTGAATTTGACTCCATTCGTCCTCGGCGATCCAACATTCTGATGTCTCAATTCGTTCGACATCTTCTCTTCGCCATCGTGCTCGCCTGTCACGCGGTTGTGACTCTGTGCGGCCCCTGGCTGCACGCGGTCCCCGGCCTGACTCACGAACGCAGCGCCGACGCCAGGTCGCACCGCTCGGACGATTCCGTACAATCGCGCAGCGACGCGGCCGACAACTGTTTGCTTTGCCAGTTCTTGCTGCAAGGGCAATTGCCAGTCGAGGTCGTGGGCGGAATCTCGATCGCGCACGTCGCGCTATTCGCGATTCCGGCCCTTCCCACGATTGACTCGCCTTCACTTCTGCTTCCTTCGAGCCCGCGGGCCCCGCCTTTTACGGCCGGATCCTGAACGTGATCGCGGTACGCCCATGCCCACCGTTGCGCACGCCACAAGGCGGCATGATCGGTGCCTCGCGGCGCGTGGTGGCATCTCATCCACATTTTTCATTCAGACATTCAGATCTTCTCGTGTCGGATTCATCCTCGAAGGAAAATGGCCATGCAATACCCACCAGCAAGAAGTCGGAACAAGGACAGGGGTTTCACCCTCATCGAGCTGCTCGTCGTCATCGCGATCATCGCCGTGCTCATCGCTTTGCTCTTGCCGGCCGTTCAGGCCGCACGCGAGGCGGCTCGCCGCGCCACTTGCGTCAACAACCTCAAGCAGATCGGCATCGCCCTTCATAATTATCACGATAGCATGAACGTATTCGCGCCGGGTTATATCAGTGCGATTGACCGCACCGTGCTCGACGCTTGCAATCAAGACGCCGAGAACCAGCACGGTGTCGATCTGGGGTCGGGCTGGGCCTGGGGGAGCATGATCTTGCCGTTTTTGGAACAGCAGGCCGTGTATGGCTCGATCAATTTCAGCCTGTCGGTCGCGTATCGCGATAACGACACGTGCAGTCTGGTCACGATCAACACCTACTTGTGCCCCTCGGATTTTGGCCCGTCGGTCGTTCCGGTCTTTGAAGACCCGCCCGACCCGGCAAACCCAGGGAGCTATAGCGCGACGCACATCGTCGACACCCTCGCGCGGGGAAACTACGTCGGCATGTACGGCATCGGTGAGATCTGCGCCCAGTCGGGCGCGCTTGATTCAGCGAACAACAACGGGGCGGGCCCGCTCGGTCAGCACGCGGGGATCTTTTATCGCAATAGCGCCACGTCCCTAGCGGCCGTGACCGATGGCACGAGCAACACGATCATGGTCGGCGAGCGGAGCCACAACCTGAGCTATGTGACCTGGGTGGCGCGATCGATCGATGGCTGGCTCGGCAAGACGTCGCTCGTCGAAGGGGGAACCGACCAGTTCAACCCGTCACCCGAGGAATGCTGGACCCAGATCATGGGACCCGCCGGGCTGGAAGACGGCAGCCGTACGATCAATAATCCTGAAGCCCACGTCGAGGATTACTGGAGCAGGCACCCCGGCGGCGCGAACATGCTCTTCGCCGACGGCTCGGTTCATTTTCTCAAGTCGTCAATCAACCCGGTTCCGTGGCGAGCCATGGCAACGCGAGCGTCTGGCGAGGTTATTTCTTCTGACTCGTATTGATCCGGTCAGGATATGAACAATCAGTGAGTTTGCATGCGGTGACCGTCTCGATCACAAGACTGGTCACCGCCCGCCGATTTTCTTGGTGGCATCCGTCCTGGATTGCGGATCCAGCATGATCAGGCAATCGGCGGCCGCCTTGCGATTGATCGACTTACTACTCTCGGCTAATGCGCGAAGCTTGGGGATCGCGGGGGCCGCCGCCGCTCCAAAACGCCCGAGGGCGTTGATTGCGGCTCCATGAAATCCAACCTCGCTTGAATCAAGGACACTGACGAGGACCGCGATAACCTCAGGCTCTCTGGATGTACCTTGAGCGATCCGCGCCAGCGCGATGGGTATCGTTCCTTGGGCCATGGAGTGACGGGCTTCCATGGCACGGCGGTAGTTTGCAATCATTGCGGGCACCGCCGCGACCGCGGGAGGTCCGATTTCGCCCAGTGCGCTCGTGGCGTCCATGACACGCGACAACGCTCGGGCGGTCGCCGCCGCGTCGCTGACCCGTGACCACGCTCGGGCGGCGGCGGCCGCGTCGCTGTGAGCATCGGCGCCTGGCTGCCCGTCGTTCCGTGATGACACCCGGGCCATGGCGACGAAGTAGGGCTCGACGTTCGCCGGGGAGATTTCCTCGACGAGAGCGGCGATCGCGGCCGGATCCGGGCCCATCTGGCCTAATGCACGGGCCGCCCCACGAGCGGGATTTGGGTGAGTCTCGCCCACGGGTTCTTTCAACACGGTGATCAGGTCCGGAATCGCAGCCCTGGCGGCCGGCCCAATGCGGCCGAGAAGACTCGCCGCATAATAACGGACCTCGCGGTCGTGGCTTTTGAGGTATGGTTGTAAGGGAGCCACCGATAGTGGTGTCGGCCAGGCCGCGTTGAGCGCATCGGCGCAGGCGCGGCGCACCGTGGCATCGTCCTGTTCCATCATCCCCAGGAGAACCTGAATAACGTCATCTTGATCGACACCGAAATTCGCCAGCGCGCTAGCCGCCGCGGCGCGTACTTTCACAGCTTGGTCTTGCAACGCGGCAATTAGCTCGGGCGGCAGCGCGATAGTAAGCGAGTCTCTTTCCGTTTTCGCATCCTGCCGTTGAACGACCATCGGCACGTCGAATAACCATAGAGCATTCGGAAACCTGCGAGCCCGGCGCCGCACGAGAACGCCCAGACCGTTCGCCGCGGCGACTCGAACCGCCGGAACTTGGTCATGCAATAATGAAACGAGTCTGCGTGCCGCGTCGTCACTCCACCTCTTGAGATTTTGCTGATTCGCAACGACGGGCACCGTCGCCGAAATACGCTGTACCCGGTAGATCACGGCCGCCAACGACTGCGCAGCGGCGGCACGAACGTCCGGATCGACGTCGCTGAGCGCTTGGACGAACGCGTCGATAGACTCTTGCACGCCGACGCTGATTCCGGACTCTTCGAGCAGGGCCTGTACGGCTTCTTTCCGCTCGGCGGCGTCGATTGAGCGCATGGCCCGCAAGGGCCGATAGCCCTCAAGTTGGTTTCCGAATCGACACGCCGGCCCGCGCAATGATCGCGCACAAAGCCACGGCGGCCATGAGACCCAGCATGCCCAGTTGGAACCGCTTCTTGACAATGGCATCGCGGCGATCCGTTTGCGCCTCGTCGTTCATGATTCCGCCCCCCGTTTGGCCTCGGTGGACCGGCTCAATCCGTGGTGTCATAGGATTTTTCTTCGACGAAGCGCGAGCCTAACAACTCATTGATCCGCCGTTTGACGGCGGCGCGGCGGTCGTTTTCCTTGCGGACCTGCCGAGCGAGTGCGACAAAGCGCGATCCCAGGTCGCCCGCCCGCTCGTGCCGGCGAATCTCATCTTCAACATCCCATAAAACCGCATTGATCCAACGCAGTTCTTCGGTCAGTGTGTCAAGCGCGGACGAGGGCTCGATCGACGCGACGAAAGCGCTGCGCAACGCGGCCAGCTCGGCGTTGACGTTCCCGAGTTTTGCGATGTCGTGAATCCGCTCGGCCTTGAGGCTCGAGGATCGTGAGCCTGTCGATCAGGTCGCCGGCGGCGACCTCGATCAGGATCGGTCGTCGCGAACTTGGAAGCCCTTGCTGTGCGGGCGACTCGTCGGCCGGCCGCTCTGATCGAGCCGTTCGATCCGCATCCTGGCGGTTTTTCGGATCAGGCTGGCCGGGATTCCCCATTGCTGGCTCGGTCCGTTGACAGGTGGGTCCGCGCGTCGGGCCGTCGGATGATCGCCGAGTGAGGCGCCGCTGCTCCCTTTCGCAGCGATTATCCCAGAGCCGACCCATAAATCCAATGCGGTGCACGCCCGGAGAGCCGATGATCATCATTCGAGGATGGTTGTTTCGTCGGGAGCCGTGCGGGCGAATTCCGTCACAATTCGCCAACGAAATTCGGAAGACGAGTGAAATTCCGGTGGCACGTGTCTAAAATCAAATTGTGGGACGTGCGGCCGGTATCGAGTGTCTTGTTGGTCGCAAAATCGACCGACAATGCGCGCAAACACCGGCGGCAGCCAGTTTGACTGCTGATCCGAGGGGGGGTCTGCCCGGAGACCTTATCGCTTACGCAAGACCAACACAACTCTTGGATTGCACGACCGTTGCGAGAAAATCGCTTTACCGTCAAATGACCGGACAGCCGTCCGAAGATGAGACCGTGTGCGCAGCAGGCACGCAAGATCGATTGGGAAGTCCGCACGATGCCGCGCAGGATGTCACAAAATGCGATGCGCCGGGCTCGATACGCGACGCGCGTTGGCCCATCAGACATCAGACTCAGGGCCGGAGCGCTCGCCCTGGCCTTCAATCAAAAAGCAATCAACGTGACGGCGACGGAGGAAAGACACGATGGCTGGGCAGCGATTGGTCGAAAGTCGGGCGGTGGTCGAACGTCAGGCCGACCGGAAGAAGCTGGAGCCGGTCGAGCGGGTGCGGCGCGTCTGGCCGACTAACCCGGTTGTCACGCTGTGGGGCACGGCGGTCGGCAAGAAAATCGTGATGGCGGTCACGGGGATCATTCTCGTTGGATTCGTGATCGGCCATATGATCGGCAACCTCAAGATCTTCCTGGGTCCCAAGGCCATCAACGATTATGCCGTGTTTCTCCGCGAGGTTGGCGAGCCACTCCTCCCCGAGGAAGTGCTCTTGTGGGGGGTGCGGATCGTGCTGCTTCTGAGCGTGGTGCTGCACATCGTCGCGGCCGTCGAGCTGACTCGCATGAACTGGGCGGCGCGGCCGCGGAATTACGCGGAGAAGCGAGCGATCGCCACGTCTTACGCGGCTCAGACGATGCGCTGGAGTGGCGTCATCCTGCTGCTCTTCATTATCTATCACATCCTCCACCTCACCGTGGGAGCGGTCGGCTTCGCGCCGGGCCAGTACAAGCATCTTTCGGTTTATGACAATCTGATCGTCGGGTTCTCTGTCTGGTACGTGTCCTTGTTTTACATCCTGTCGATGGCCGCGTTGTGCCTGCACCTCGACCATGGGGTCTGGAGCATGCTCCAGACGCTGGGACTCAATAGTCGCCGTGTGTCGCCGGCTCTTCGCAATCTGTCGCGGGTGGTGGCGCTCGTGGTGTTTGCCGGCTTTATTTCGGTGCCGGTTGCCATCATGGCCGGCTGGATCCACTGAAGGAGTCTGAGATGCTCGATGGCAGGGTCCCGCCGGGACCGATTGAGAAAAAGTGGGATCAGTGCCGCTTCGACATGAAGCTCGTGAGCCCGGCCAACCGGCGGAAGTACACGGTCCTGGTCGTCGGCTCGGGCCTGGCGGGGGCCGCGGCTGCCGCCACGCTCGGCGAGCAGGGCTACCGCGTGCATTGTTTCTCCCACCACGATAGCCCGCGCCGCGCTCACTCGATCGCCGCCCAAGGGGGCATCAACGCCGCCAAGAATTACCGCAACGACGGCGATAGCATCTACCGTCTCTTTTACGACACGATCAAGGGGGGCGACTTCCGGGCCCGCGAGGGCAATGCCTACCGCCTTGCCGAGATCAGCGTCGATATCATCGACCAGTGCGTCGCCCAGGGTGTACCCTTCGCACGCGAATACGGCGGCCTTCTCGCCACTCGCTCGTTCGGCGGTGTGCAAGTCGAGCGCACGTTTTACGCCCGCGGCCAGACCGGCCAGCAACTTCTGCTCGGCGCCTATCAGGCGCTCGAACGGCAGATCACGGCTGGCAGCGTGATCATGCATACCAATTCCGAGATGCTCGACCTGGTGCTCGTCGACGGCACGGCCCGCGGCATCGTCGTTCGTGACATGCGCACCGGGGCGGTGCAATCATATGCCGGCGACGCCGTGGTCCTGTGCACCGGCGGCTACGGCAACGTCTTCTATCTTTCCACCAACGCCAAGGCCTGCAACACCACGGCCATCTGGCGGGCCCATCGCCGCGGCGCCTACTTCGCCAACCCGTGTTTCACCCAGATTCACCCGACGTGCATTCCCGTGACGGGCGAGCATCAGTCAAAGCTCACGCTCATGTCGGAGTCTTTGCGCAACGACGGCCGCGTCTGGGTTCCGGAACGAAAAGGCGATAACCGCGGGCCCAACGAGATCCCCGAGGCCGAGCGCGACTATTTTCTCGAGCGCCGCTATCCCAGCTTTGGCAATTTGGTGCCGCGCGACGTGGCGTCGCGGGCGGCCAAGGAAGTCTGCGACGAGGGCCGGGGCGTGGGACCGGGCGGATACGGCGTCTATCTCGACCTGCTCGGCGCGATCAAGCGCCAGGGAATCGAAACGATCCGCGAGAAGTACGGCAACCTCTTCGAGATCTACGAACGGATCACCGGCGAGGATGCCTACAAGGTCCCGATGCGTATCTACCCGGCCGTTCATTACACGATGGGGGGTCTCTGGGTCGATTATCATCTGATGTCGAATCTCCCCGGGCTCTTCGTGGCGGGCGAGGCCAATTTTTCCGATCAAGGGGCCAACCGGCTCGGCGCCAGCGCCTTGATGCAGGGGCTCGCCGACGGCTACTTCATCCTGCCGGCCACCATGCCCAATTACCTCGCATCGTCGGCGGGGCCGAAAATCGACCCGTCACATCCGGCCTTCCGCGAAGCCGAGGCCGATGTTCGCGCACGCATCGACGCGATCCTCAATACCCGCGGCACGCGCACCGTCGATAGCATCCATCGCGAGCTTGGCAAGCTCATGTGGGACAACTGCGGCATGAGCCGCTCCGAGGAAAGCCTGAAACGCGCACTCCACCGGATCCCCGAGCTCCGCGCCGAGTTTCGCAATAACCTGCGCGTTCTGGGTACCGGCGAAGAGCTCAACCAATCGCTCGAAAAAGCCGGACGTCTCGCCGACTTTCTCGAGCTGGCCGAGCTCACGTGCATCGACGCGCTTGATCGCAGAGAGTCGTGCGGGGGGCACTTCCGCCTGGAAAGCCGCACGCCCGAGGGCGAAGCCAAGCGTGATGATGCCAATTTTTCTTATGTCGCGGCCTGGCAATGGAATGGCGAGGGGCAAGCGCCGTCTTGCACAAGGAGCCGCTGACTTTCGAATACGTGCACCTGATGCAGCGGAGCTACAAGTAATCATGAATATCACGCTCAAAATCTGGCGGCAAAAAGATCGCAACACGCCCGGCGAGTTCAAGAGCTACAAGGTCCCCGGCGTTTCGGCCGACATGTCGTTCCTCGAAATGCTCGACGTTCTCAACGAAGAGCTGATCATGAAGGGCGAGGAGCCGGTGGCGTTCGAGCACGATTGTCGCGAAGGCATTTGCGGCTCGTGCGGCTTCTTGATTGACGGTGTCGCCCATGGCCCGCGCCGGGGAACCACCGTCTGTCAGCTCCACATGCGCTTTTTCAAGGATGGCGATGTCCTGACGCTCGAGCCGTGGCGCGCCAGGGCCTTTCCTGTCATCAAAGATCTGGTCGTCGACCGGTCGCCCTTCGACCGCATCATCCAGTCCGGCGGCTATATCAGCGCTCCGACCGGAGCGTCACCCGAGGCCAACGCGATCCTCGTCCCCAAGGATGACGCCGAGACCGCGATGGACGCCGCCGAGTGCATCGGTTGCGGCGCCTGCGTGGCGGCCTGTCCCAACGCGTCGGCCATGCTCTTCACGGCCGCGAAAATCACCCACCTCAATGTGCTCCCCCAGGGCCAGCCCGAGCGGGACGAGCGAACGCTCAACATGGTCGCGGCCATGGATCGCGAAGCCTTTGGAAGTTGCACCAATCACGGCGAATGCGAGGCCGTCTGTCCCAAGCAAATCCCCATGGAGTTCATCGCTCAGCTCAATCGCGACCTGCTCCGTACCGTCTTGCGGCCACGCCGCGAGCCCCTGGCCGTTCGTTCGGCACCGCAACCGGTACACGACTGAGGGTCTGTCCCGGAAGTGCGGTTCTGGGCGAGCCTTTCAGGACAGACTCTGACCGGTCCCGTCGTCGAACCGACCAGCGCCGGCCGGCCTGGCCACACTCGTCTTGCAACTGCCTCTTGATCGGCCGAAAAACTCAAGTGAATGAATGAACGTGCTCTCGCCCATGTGCACCACGATTTAAGTGTGCACATGGGCGTCTTCGCGCGCATCGCGCACCGTCTCGCTCGTTGCGACGCGCCCAGATACCGCGACGTCAAACCTCACATGGCCAGCCTGACGCTATCGCCATGGTTAGCGAAAACACGCCCGATCGATGAATGAAGGCATTGGAATTGCATATATGAAGAAAAAAGACCGCGCGAACGCCAGAGTACCAAGGATAAAGTCCTGGCGCCATGCAAACGATCATGCCGGCGGCCGCCCGCCCGGCGCTGCGTTTGCGCAAGTCGCGGTTCATACCTCTTCAGAGCTTTAGAGCGATTGCGCGGCGGAAGGGATTTTGGATGTCATATGACAAGCTGCAGGCGACGCGAGAATTTAGCCGATGGAGCCGGGACTACGACCGCAGCATTCTGCAGTGGCTTCTCTTCGGCCCCGCACATCGAGCGATCATCAACCGACTGTTGAAGGCGTCAGGCGAACGCGCACCGACGATCCTCGACGTGGGGTGCGGCACGGGGATCTTCGCCTCGCGGATCGCCGCGGCCCTTCCGCGGGCGACGATCTACGGCGTCGATCTCGTCTCCGGGATGCTGGCCGGCGGACGCGACCGTTGGCGTAGTCTGGGCGAACATGGCGTGCCCGTACAGGGCGATAGTGAACGGCTGCCGTTTGCCGACGCGACGTTCGACGTGGTGACCTGTGCCAACAGCTTTCACCATTATCCCCGCCAGGATCGGGCGGTCGCCGAGATGCATCGTGTCTTGAAGCCAGGCGGTCGGCTGCTCTTGCTCGATGGCTATCGCGATAACGTGTGGGGTTGGCTGATCTACGACGTTTGCGTGGCGACCGTCGAGGGTGACGTCCACCACGTCTCGGCTCGCGGCTTGCGGGATCTTCTGTTCGGCACGGGCTTCGCCCAGGTCCGTCAGAAGGTTTATCACGGCCCCGCGCCTTTTCTACTGACCGAAGGAATCGTCCGGGCCCGGAAAAATAACATTGTCCGCCGTGGCTCCGGCACAAACATTCCGGCAGCCGCCCTGCCCGTGGGAGCAAACCACCTGTGAAAATCGTTGCCGGCGCCGTGCAAATGTCATCCGAGCTCTTGCAGCAAGCCGGCAACCTGGAACTTGCTGACGCGTATCTCCGGGAAGCGCGAAAGGCCGGAGCAAAGCTGGTTGTCCTTCCTGAAATGTTTCACACCGGCTATGGCCTCGTTCCCGACTTCGGCCCCTACTCGGAAGACGCCAGTGGACCAACACTTCAGCATCTATCCCGGCGGAGCCGGCTTTGGGGCATGGGAATCGCCGCCGGATTTGTCGAGCGCGACGGCCGCGATCTTTACGATGCCCTGGCGCTGTGCCTGCCCGCGGGCTCGATTCATATTTATCGCAAGCGTCATCTCGTCTTCTGGGAGTCGTTCCGCTTCCGCGCGGGGCGGAAACCAATGATCGTCCAGACGCCCTGGGGGCGGGTCGGCCTGGCCATCTGCGCCGACATGATGGACCGCGACGTCTGGGATGGCTACCGCGGGCAAATTGACATGGCCCTCGTGGCCGCGGCCTGGCCCGAGTTCGCATGTCGTCATAGTGGCCGCAAGCACTTCTTGTTTGGCCATGTTGGTCCGCTGGCGGCGTCCATCCCGGCCGCGGTGGCTCGCGATCTGAACGTCCCGGTGATCTTCGCAAACCAGGCCGGAACCACGCTCACCACGATTCCCGTGCTCGGCCTGACTCTGGCCCTGCGAATCGCCGATCGGTTTGCCGGTCAAAGCAGTATTTGCGACGGACGAACTGGCCCCCCGGTCATCGCCACGGCGATGCCGCAACTTTTGCTGTCGGAAATCACCATCCTCGATTCTTGCAAGAAGAGCGTGGCATGAAATATTACGTATCGGTCGGCCGCGGTGGTTTGTTGTTCCGCATCGTACTGACGATCACGCGCCTGATCGGATCGCTCTTCTACTGGAAAGCGAGCCGGCGCAGGGCGGCCGAGAGCGTTCGCGGCCGCGGACCGGCTGCCCTCGACCTCGCTCAACTGGCGACACGCAACGTGGCCATGGCCAGTGTCAGCCGTTGACGCCACGTTCCGGGTCGCTTCATCAACCAGTGGCCGCACGGCACCAGGATGGGCCTCACCACGACGGCGTCGATCAAGATCCCGACAACAAGGGCGAAGCCAAGTTGCCGAAGCGAGCCCAGCGGGCTGAAGAGTAACGACGCGAAGCTACACGCCGTGATCGCCGCCGCCGACGTGATCAGGCCGCCGGTGTGGCCCACGGCGTTGACAATCGCCGTGCGGAGTGGATGCTCCTCCGCCTCTTCGTGAAGACGGGTCATCAAGAAGACGTTGTAATCGACGCCGACGGCGACCAGAAGCACGAAAAGGAAATAGGGCACCTTCCAGTCGAGGGCCGGCGCGCCGAGAAGCGTGACGAAGAGCAGGTGTGTCGCGCCCAGGGCAAACGCATAAGTGAGCACCATCGTGGCGACCAGGTTCAGGCACGCCATCGGGTCTCTCAGTGTGACAAGCAAGACAAGGAATACGCCAAGGGGCACGATCTTCCAGCTCTGAACCTGGTCGGAATGGACCAGTGCTCGAATATCGGTCGACTCGGCGTTTTCGCCCGCGATGCTCGCGGTCACCCGCGGGCTTTGGAAATCTTCGAGAAACTCGTTGAGGCGGCGCCGCAACGTGTCAACCTGGTCCATCGCGGCCTCCGAGTAAATGCGTTTCCCCTGCGCGACTTCGATCCGCGAACGATGCCCGTCGGGCGAGAGATACGCGCGAAAGCTCTTCAGGAGCTCCGGATGATCGTGCACGGTCTCATCGGTGATCAAGAGCCGGTCGAGCGCCTCGCGTCCGGCGGGATTATTGAGGATGGTCGAGAGCTCGCGCTGTGAGCGTGCAGCCCCGGCCGCGATCTGGCCAGCACCGGCCGCCGCGCGGCCTAGCTCGTCGAGCAACTGGGTGCGCGGATCATGGGCCGACGCGTTGGTTTCGCCTCGGGTTGATTTCGCCGATTCGGCCCAGAGCCCGCCAATCGCCTGTTTGAGATTCGACCCGGCCGCGGCGCGGTTTGGTCCTGGGGCTCCCGTCAGGGTCAGGCCGGTCTTTTCCTCGAGCCAGAGCACCGCGCGAATCTTGGCTGCCCCCTCGGTCAGTCCCTTCTGCAACTGGCGTGAACCCGCCTCGATCAAGGACTGGCCCTTGGCCACGGCGCGGATCCGCTCCGCCAGTCGAGCCGGTTCCAGAGGCGCTGTGCTTCCCAGAGGTTGCGTGGCCGACAAAACCTCTTGCACGCCCTCCTGACGCGCCAGGAACTTGCTGACTTCATCGATCAGTGCCAGGCCCTCGGCCGCGTGCAGGTCGGAATTGGACTCGAGCACGATCGTCAGCGGCGCGAGCCTTCCGGCCTCGAACTTGGTCGCCAGCCAGCGGAGATTGGCCACCGAGGGTGTTTTCCTCGGCATCTCGGTCATGACATCCTCGATGAACCCGGTGCTCAGGCCAAAAAGCGCCACAGGCGCCATGAGCAGCACGGTGGCGGCCCATGTGACGAATGGCCGGGCGAGGGCCGCGCCGGCGATGCGATCCCACCAGCGCGTCGGCGGCGTGACGAGGCTAGCAAAGGCACGCGGCCGTACGCGAGCCAGAATCACGAATAACGCGGGTGTCAGCGTCAGGGTCGCCGCCAGGGTGATCGCCAGGCCGATCGCAACGCTCGGGCCCGTGCTGGAAAAGAGCTTGAACCGCGTCGTGCCCATGAGCAGGAGGCCGACCATCACCGTGCCCGCGCTCGTCAAGAGAGTCGACGAACAGCGCTCGAGTGCGCCGCGCACAGCGGCCGCCGGGTTCGCGGGGTCCCACGTCTCGCCTAAACGCCACGAGATCAACAAGCAAAGATCGGTGCCGCATCCGAACAGAAGCGCGACCAGGAACAATTCGACAAGAGACGAGACATCCCAGCCCGCAAGCATCATCCAGGCCAGGACGCTCCGTGCGATAACCAGGCTGATCCCGATCGTCGCCAGAGGGACAAGCGCCAGCCAGAGCGACCGATACACGACCGATAACACGATCATGAGTAAAATGACCGTGGCAACGGCCGCTCGATTGAGCGATGTCTGAACGTTGCTCATGTAATCGCGCCCGATGAGCGCATCGCCGGCCCAGCGCAGCTCTAGCCCTTGCGGAAGCGTGAGCTTCGAGCAGCGCGATTGAAGCCACGCGACCGTCTCGTGAGTCGCGGGCGCGACAAACGAGGTGGATAGCTGGTAGGCCACGAGCGCAACAGTATTGTCCGGGCTGCGCAGCCGCGCGGCGACCTCGGGCGCCGACCGCGGCCCGAGCACGCGAAGGATGGATTGAGGCCGATCGTCCTGGCTGCCTATTTCCGCCAGGCGGGCCCCGAAGTCGAGGTCGCCGGGCTTGAGTCCGCCAGGGCGGTACAGGGCCGCGACGACGAGTGACTCGTAAGCCTGGTCGGGCCACACGGCATGTATCAATTCGCTGGTGGCCTGGCTCTCTGAGTCGCCGCCAAGAAGCCGCGCCTGACCTTCAGCCGCCAGCCTCGTCAAGTTGGGCGAGAAACAACCGAGCACACCCGCAATTATCAACCATAACGCGATGATCCAGGCCGGCCGGCCCGTCACCACCGAGCGCCAAGAAACCATCGACATCTTTGAATTTTCCCTACTGCCGGCAGGAACAAACGAGGCAGCCCCATCACGCCAGCCGATCCATCGAAATAGGATCGTTTGAATGCACGTGACATGCCACATGTCCGGATAATGCCCGCGTCATCCTGGAATTCTCGAATTATCGCCCGGGTTGGAACCGGCCACGCGGCGCTGACATCCGCCTGGCCGCGCGTGGACCTCGATTTATGTCCCGACGTCGGCTAGTTTGATAGACACGCCGCGCCGCGACGCACCGGCGGCTTGCCGTAACTGGCTCGAGCCATTGTTTTTCGATATGTTCGTCCCCACGCGTGAGGAACCTTTGCCGTGATGACCCCCTTGCTGACTTCGATTGCCCTGGTGCTCCCCCTTGCGGGTCAGGTTCCGAACACGGCTCTACCCCTGCGAACCGTCGCCGAAAAGAGCGGCTACCGCGCGACGGCCCGTTACGACGATGTCGCCACATGGTGCCGCGAATTCGCCCGGGTGACGCCCAACGCGTTTCTCACCGAGCTCGGGCAATCGTCCGAAAAACGCTCGATTCCGCTCCTGATCGTGGCCGATCCGCCCGTCAAGACCAGCGCCGAGGCCAATCGCTCGGGCAAGCTAGTCTGCTGTGTTATCGGCAATATTCATGCCGGTGAGGTTTGCGGCAAGGAAGCCCTGCCGATGCTCCTGCGCGACGTTTTCTCGGGTCCCCACCCACCGCTCCTCAAAGACCTCATCCTGGCGATCGCCCCGATTTACAACCCCGACGGCAACGAGCGGGTCTCGAAAACAAATCGTCCCGAACAGGTCGGTCCCGAAGACGGCATGGGCCAGCGCGCGAGTGCCCGCGGGCTCGACTTGAACCGCGACTTCATCAAGCTCGAAGCCCCTGAAACTCAGGGACTTGTCCATTTCTTTAACGAGTGGAACCCTCATCTCTTCATCGATACCCATACCACCAACGGGTCTTTTCACCGCTACTTGATCACCTACGAAGGGCCCAAGAACCCCGCCGGCGACCCCCGGATCATCAGCTTCATGCGGCAAACGTTCTTTCCCGCGGTGAGCGCGGCTTTCGAGAAAGAGACCGGTCACAAGTCGTTTTATTACGGGAATTTTGGCAACGACCATACGCAGTGGACGTCTTACCCGGCCCAGGGACGCTACGGCACGACCTACGTCGGATTACGCAACCGGCTCTCCATCCTGTCGGAAGCCTACTCCCATGCACCTTATGAAAAGCGCGTCCTCGCCACGCGCGACTTCGTTCTCGAATGCCTGCGCACGGCCGCCGCTCATAAAGCGGAAATCATGAAACTATGCACGCAGCCGAGCATGGCTCAGGGACGCCGGGCCAGTAGTTCGGCGGCCGATGCCGCACCCGTGCCCGTGCCGGTGCCGATCCGGTCGCGGGCCAGGGCGGCCGACAAACCCGCGACCGTGCTCGGGTTTGTCGAAAACAAGGTCGACGGCCGCACCGTCAAGACCGACGTCGACAAAGACTACACCCTGCAATTGTTGAACGTGTACGAAGGAGTCGAATCGGTTGCGAAACCGTTTGCCTACGTGATTCCGCCCACGTGCACAGGTGCGGTGGCTCTCTTGCAACGGCACGGCATCGACATCCAGGAGCTGCGTGAGGATATCGAGCTCGACCTGGAAGTCGACAAGGTCGACGCGATCGAGAAGTCGCCAAGGCGCTTCGAGGGCCATCACCTGGCGACGCTGACGGTGTCGCGGGGGCCGCAAACACGCATGGTGCCGGCGGGGACCTATCTGGTTCGCACGGCCCAGGCGCTCGGAAACCTCGCCGTTTACCTGCTCGAGCCCCGGTCGGAAGATGGCCTGGCAACCTGGAACGTTTTTGACTCCGAGCTCAAAACGGGGGGCGATTTTCCGGTGGCGCGGCTGCTCAAGCCGGTGCCAATCTCGATCACGCCGGCCGCACCGCTTGCCACTACGGGCACGCCGCCTCGTCCGATCACGTTCAACACGCCGGGTATTGGCGGCGGCGGACGGATGCGCGGCGGCTTGATGGGCGCACCGCGCTGGCTCGACGGCACGCACTGGCTGGCCGTGCGCGAGGGCCGACTCTGGAAGGTCGAGGCCGCGACCGGTCGATCTCAGCCGTTCTTCGATCCCAGGGCACTGGCAAAAAGTCTGGCGCGATTGAAGTCAGTCGACGAGCGCACGGCTCAGTCGCTTTCCGGTCGAACCATGTTCGACATGGATCCGGCGAAGCGTGGCTTCCTCTTTGAACATGGCGAGGACCTGTATTACGCCACGTTCGACGGTGCGCAGGCGGTCCGGCTCACGAGTGCGCCCGGCGCGAGCAATATCCTCAGTTCAGCCCCGATGGCAAATCGGTGGCCTTCGTGCGTGATTTTGACCTCTACGCGGTCGATATCAGCGGCCCGACCCCGACCGAGCGGCGGCTGACGACCGGTGGTCGCGACGATCTCCGGCATGGACACGCCGACTGGGTCTATTTCGAGGAAATTTATAACCGGCGCTGGCCGGCATTCTGGTGGAGCCCCGACTCGAGGAAGCTGGCCTTCATGGAGTTCGACGACGCAGGTGTGCCCCTGCACACGGTGATGGACGACACGATCTCGCCACGGCGTCTCGAGCAGACCCACTACCCACGCTCGGGCGAGCCCAACCCGAAAGTCCGCCTGGGCGTCGTCGCCGGGGCCGGCGGTGCGATTTCCTGGGCCGATCTTTCCGACTATTCGGCGAGCTCATTCTTGATCAGCGACGTCGGCTGGTGGCCCGATAGCTCGGCCGCTTATTGCTACGTCCAGAATCGAATCCAGACCTGGCTCGATTTCGTGAAATTTACCCCGGGCACGGAAACAGGGTCGGTCAAGCGCCTGTTCCGCGACCAGACCAAGGCCTGGATCGAGAGCCCCGGCCCCGTGCAGTGGCTCGACGACGGCACCTTCCTCTGGCTGTCGGAACGCGACGGCTGGAAGCACGTGTACCACTACGACAATTCGGGCCAACTGAAAGCTCAGGTCACTTCTGGTCCATGGGAAGTACGCGGCCTGGAATATGTCGATACCAAAAATCAGATGATTTATTTCGTTGCCACGCGTGATAATCCGATGGCGACGAACTTTTATCGTTCGAAATCGGCGGGCCGGTTGAGCGGCTCACGCAATCGGACGGGACCCACATGATCAACCTGAGCCCGGACGGCCAGCAGTTCCTGTCAAGCTGGTCGGATATCAGCACACCGACAAAGCAGCGTCTTTATCGAGGCAGTGGCGAGCTCGGTGCGCACGGTCGACTCCAATCCGTCGTACGAGCTGAAGCGGCTGCGGTTCGGCCCGCGTGAGCGGTTCCAGATAGCGGCCCGGGATGGTTTCCCGCTCGAGGCCGAGCTGATCCTGCCCCCCGACCTCGACACGAACAAGAAGTATCCCGTCTGGTTCAAGACGTATGGCGGCCCGCACGCGCCGACGGTATCCGACTCGTGGGCCGGGGGCCGCATGTGGGACCAGGCCCTGGCCCAGGAGGGGTTCATCGTCTTCCTGATGGATCCCAGGAGTGCCAGTGGAAAAGGAGCCGTCTCGGCGTGGACGGCGTATAAACATCTGGGGGTGCAGGAGCTCAAGGATATTGAAGACGCGATCAACTGGCTCAAGAAGAAACCGTACGTCGACGGCTCGAGAGTCGGCATGGCCGGCCACAGCTACGGCGGCTATATCACGTCGTATGCGATGACCCACAGCAACCTGTTCGCGGCCGGCATCGCGGGTGCGCCCGTGACCGACTGGCGCGACTATGATTCGATTTATACCGAGCGCTACATGGGCATCCCCCAGGACAACCTGGACGGTTACAACGTGTCATCGGTCGTGCGCGCGGCGTCCAAATTGCACGGCAAGCTTTTGCTCTTGCATGGCGCGATTGACGACAACGTATCGCTCAGAAACACGATGCGCCTGGTTGAAGCTGCTCGAGGCGGCCGATAAAGACTTCGAGCTGATGATTTATCCCTCGTCGCGGCACGGGATCTTCGGCCCGCATTACACGCGGCTTCAGGGCGATTTCATCCGTCGGACGCTGGGAGACAAGAAGCCCGAGAAGCCAAGCTCACCGGGCGACCTGGCCGAAGAGGCCAACAAGGCCCAGCCGGTCCCTGCGGCCGCGCAACGCGGTGCGCAGGGGCATTGACGACGGATTTCGGTTGAAAGGCAGATGCGAAGCCTGCGGTTGGCGCAACCGCCGGCCCCGGAATGATGAGAAGTCGAGGCTGGAGTTTCCCAGGCCTCATCCCGGTTTCAGAGCGCACGCCGCCAAGCGAGCCGACTATTTCGAGGCGGGCACGCTCGTCGTCTGGGACGTCGATCCCATTAACGATCGTGTCGTAAAATATCGCTTCGATGCGCCCGATCAGCCGGTCATTTTCATCCGGGGGCAGATCGCCGACGCCGAACCCGCCTTCCGGGTTGGACGATGGCCGTTGATGCGATTTTCGCGTAATGCCGAGAACGCTTTCAATCGCTCGTCATCTCGGACGTTTGCAGGTTCGTTCGATCCACGACCCGGTTGTCGGACCGATCCATTTCGCGCATTGACTGGGCTATTGGCCGCCCAAGTCGACGGACGCCTGCGTTGGATTGTGTATTCCACCGGACGTGACGCTTGCCCGTTCGACCAGGGCTTTAATCTCATCTATGACGGCCGGGCGCCGGTCTTCCGGAACCTTCGTTAGATCGACATAGAAGAGGCGACCCGAGTCCACCGCCATCCGGAAATGGGTCATGCGTGCGCCGGCGGAGATCGGCATTCCGCTTTCCGCTTCCGCGGCTTGCCGGAAACGTTCTTCGGAGATTGCGCGGGTCATGGGATTTCTCCAATCGAGGCCAGCCATTCCATCGCTTGGTGGCCAACGAACTCGAAATAAGTCAGGTCGTAGTAATCCGCGTCCTGACCAAACCGGGTCATACGGCATCGCGTCTCATAGAACGTCTCGGCCTGAGGGAGCGAATGCAGCCCAATTCGGCCATCAAGGCCCGTCTCAATGCTCAGGCGGACGGCTTCCGCGATCAGCACCGTACCGACGCCCAAAAATCGCGGTGAGAGCGCAGCACCTTTGAGATTCCAAGACGCCGTTTCGACATAATCAACATAAACGACTGGCTTGCCAGAGAATTCCGAGTGCCGCGGGACTCTCATCACCGCCATGATCCCTTGCACGACACTTTCGCACTCAACGGCCACCAGCATGTGGTGTCCTTCTTCTACACTATCGATTTTTTTTCGCCAATCCCAATGAGAGTGTTCAAGGGGCGCCAGACCTTGAGCGATTCCTTCGGCCGCCGCCTGTTCGCGAGCGTCTTGCCAGAGAATTTCGACGCTCTCGAGTTCGACCGACGGGAAATCGCGGTAGAGCTGGGCAGAAATCAACGGCCGCCCGGGGGACCGTGCGTCGATTAATTGAATATTTCTCAACGACGATGGACTGGCCATTCAGCGGCTCCGCGGGACGATCTTGACAGGCCGATTCGCAGGACGAGATCGAAAACGCATGTTACCACATCAGTTTTGGGAACTTCCCTGGATGCTCTAATACACGCGAAACCGATCGCAGACGCCCCCTTTTTCAGCCGATCGCACAGTGACCGCGCGGGCGATTGTCGTGATTTCAACGAGCAACCGATCTGATTGCCTTCGCCAGTGGCGCTGCCTATACTCCGGTGTTCGTGATTCATCGCCCCGGGTGCTACGTCGACACTTTGCATCGCTCGATCCAAACAAGGAAAAAAACAGGCTCATGATTGTGGTTCTCGCGTTTCTTCTCGGCGTGATCGCCGGACTACGAACGATGACGGCCCCGGCCGCGGCAAGCTGGGCGGCGCGGATGGCCCCGTCGGATCTGAGCGGGAGCTGGCTAGCCTTCATGAGCTACGCCGCGACTCCCTGGATTTTGTCATTAATGGCGGTGGCCGAGTTTGTCGGCGACCAGCTCCCGATCACGCCGAGCCGCAAGGTGCCATTTCAGTTTGGAGCGCGAATCGTCTCAGCGCTCTTTCGGGAGCGGTGATCGCCACGCACGACGGCAACCCGGTGATCGGGGCCATTGCCGGTGTGATCGGCGCCATCATCGGCACCCTGGGAGGAGCCGCGGTGCGCGAGAAGCTCGCCGCGAAATTCGGCAAGGACCGACCGGCAGCCTTCATCGAAGACGCCGTGGCCATTGCCGGAGCCGCGGCGATTGTGGCCATGCTGCGTTGAGCAGGGCATTCTGTCAGCCAGGATGCCGCTGAGCCGCCGGCACAGTTGTCGCACATTGCTTCGAGATTTCAAAATCTCGCACGCTCAACCGTCGATTACAAAAGTCGCCCTGGTCAATCAAAGTGCCTGCCTGGTCACTCGCTCCGCGAAACGACGGAATGTCTCGCGACGCCGCAAATGGGACGTGCCACGGCCAGGACGGCGGAAGAGAGGGGAGCGTGAGCGGAAAACTTTCAACAGGCGAGCAGATCGCATTTCATTGGGCAAGGGAGGGGAGCTAGTCAACACGGTCGCCCGCGTAGGGGCGACTCGTCCAACATCATTTTGGACAAAGGATCAATGCCAAAGTCAGGGATCAATGCCAAAGTCACCGCTCGTCTGTTTGATCCGAGTCAATGAGGAGTTGGGGTGCTTCGGGCCGCCATACCAATCCAAGGTCTCGTTGCGGCGTGTTCATACTCCGCCGCAAGTCGCTCAGCGTACCGGTGAAGCGCACGATAGCGATCGTATGCATCAAGCGAGGACTTTGCAACTTTGACCTTGGCCTGGAGGTCTGATAGATAACGCCTGTAGGCACGCCACGCAAAATCGTCAGCACGAGCCGATGGTGGTTCAGCTCCCGCTATTTCCAGTTCGACATTAGTGATCTCCGCGATCGCACCAGCGTGCAGCGCCTCAGCCTGCGCATACCGCGACGCGTGCTCGCGAAAGTACCGCGCAAGTGCTAGAAATTGCGCCTTTTTCCAACCCAATACGCCAACCGAAGCAAGCATAGCAACGGCCAGAATTATGAGCATGAATGACCGGGCTCGTCGCATGGGATCACCTCCTACTCTAGCCTATCGAGCACGAGCTTCACTCATCACAAAATCACGACGTTTTATGTTCGAATTCCAAGACTCGATTTGTGCGTAACGAAGCTTTTGGGCACTTTTTGCTTACTCGACGCGTGTTGATATGAACAATGGAATCAGGCGCTGGTATTCCATAGAAAGTTATGGAACGCGTGGATACTGGAACCCGATTTGGGTACTAAAACGCTTACCTGCGCGATGCAAAGCTTGCGAAAACGCCTTATTTTAGGACGCTTCTACGCTTGTGTCCGCTCATTAGAAGCCAGCCATGATATCCTGGCGATCGCGATGCCAGCACAACGGTTCGCCCACGATCGGCCAGGCCGGCCGCTCATCCCAAAAAATCACGACCCGCTGGCATCCTGAGGCGAATAGCGTGGCCGTCGCTGTACCACACATTTGAATGAGATTCCTCTTGTTATCCATGGGCAAGATTTCTTCCTCGAAATCGACCCGGGTGTGATCGCGCAACAAGGCGCAGAGACGGCGGCAGACAACGGCATCCAAGCCTTGACGCCCGCACTCGACGAGGATGCCCACTCGTGCCCTTCGCCCGATCCTCGCCATCAGTCGTCCCTTGTCAGTCGACCCATCGTATAGAGCCGGCCGGGAGAAAACGACTTCGACCACGCAGCGAGTTGCTCCTGATCGGGCCGCCGAAAAACCGTCTGGTTGTCTTCACGCTCGACGATGACGATATGGGATAGGTCGAGCAGGTCAAGCAAGTACGGCGAATGTGTCGTCAAGATCACTTGCGTCGTTCTAGCGTTGATGGCGGCGCGTATCTCTTCGACGAGGAGATGCAAAGTTCGAGGGTCCAGGCCATTCTCGATCTCTTCGACAACAAGAAGCGCTGGAGGTCGCGGATGGCGCAGGCAGGCCAGAAGGGCCACGATTCGCAGGCTGCCCGTGGACAACAACCACCCCGGAACCTCGAAGTTTTGTTCTGTGAGCTTGAGATAGAAAGCGCGTTCCAACTCTGTTGTGAGCGTCGGCCGGAGGTCGAGGGCATATGGCAAGACATACCGGAGAGCGTCGACGATTCCCTCGAACGCGGAAAGGTCCTCCTCACGAATTTCGTTCAAATATTCCGCAAGATTCGTCCCGTCCTTCGCCAGTTGTTCGATACTCCTTGAGAGCGATTGAGTTACCGGATATCCCATCCGGACCGGATCTAGCATCAAGAACTGCCATGTCCCGAGATCCACCATTTGGAAATAGCTGAGTAACGACCTGCCGTCGCGGAGCCGGCCAAAAATTCCATTCGAAGGTTCAGACCGTGCAAGAGCGCGGCCGTTGATAAAAACTTCGCCCTTATCGTTGCGGGTACAGCGACCCGTCTCATCGGCCGATCGTTCGATCAGCCGTTCGTTTTCGATGAAGAGCGACTTACCGCCAGGCCCTTTGGTGATTGTCTGCTGAAAGCGGACGTCAATGCTGTCTTCGCGCCAGTGCCAACGAAACCTCATCGGATGCGTATAACTGTCCCTATGGTTGGGGCGGATCAACAGTTTCGGTTCCCTCGACTTGTTCCAAACGTGCTCGAAGCCCCTCCATCGACTGAATGCCGCGTCGAGTCCGTAAAGTGCGATGTCGCGCTGCGTCTCGATCGCCTCGATCAGGCTGCTCTTGCCGGCACCGTTGTTACCAATGAACGCAGTCAGCCAACTGAACTTCACCCTCCCGCTGTCGCGGATCGACTTGAAGTTCTCGACTCGAAAGGAACGTAACGGCGGACTCTTCATCGAATCGATCCTTGCCCCCGCATCGCGGATTGGACCTCGCACGCTCTTCTGAACAACGTCTCCGCGATTGATTCACATTGTGCCACGCTTGTCGTCAGATGGGAATCACGGGGTCGGGGCCAGTCCGCGTAACCAACACATACGCACGGCCGTTTCGCAGCGTGCTTCTTGGATAGCAATGCCGCAAGGACATCGAACGCAGGGACCGAGCTAGCAACCAATGAAATCTGGAACGTCCAAACGGACTTCGACCAACCAAATTGAACGCGTGCTCCGGCCGACCGATCCCTGTAGGATAATGGACGGCCACCAAGTTGACAGGCCGGGGGACATTCTCATGTCAGATGCTCGCGATGCTGCGAATCATGATTGGCGGCGGCTGTTTGTGGGCCGCGACCGAGAGCTCCAGTGGCTCATCGACGCCTGGCGCCAAGCGAAGGCAGGCAATCCGCAATTTCTCGTGCTTCTGGCCGAGAGTGGCCTGGGCAAGACACGGCTTGTCCAGGAGTTCTATCGCTGGCTCAGCCGAAATGAAGATCCTCCTTCAGCCGACGCACCGGAAGGGTACTGGCCAGACGCATTCGACTCTGAAAGCTCGTCGCTCGATGTGAACCCACGGTTCGCCGTCGATGATCGCCTCCGGCCAAGAATTCCATGGCTCTGGTGGGGGCTTCGATTCAACCGGCCAGATCTGCGAAATCAGGTCGGCGCGGAGTGGGACTCGCCGACTATCGCGATGCCCTCTTCATTCACACGCAGCCGATCGCGGTGTCGCGGCGCATCAAAGAAGTGAAGACCGAAGCCGTCTTGAAGACCGGTTCGATCGCGGCCAACATCGTCCCATTAGCTGGGCTGGCATTTGCAATGCGCGACCTGTATACCCTGGTCACCGGCGAAATGGCCGAGCATGGCAAACTTTCGAAGCTGGCTGTGGAATCGCCAGCACAGATACATCAACGCGAACGGACCGACCTGGAGTCACTGGCGCTCGATTACTTCCGCACGATCCTCGATCCCAAGAACGCCGAGGCCGAGACCGTGCCGGTCATCGTCTTCCTGGATGACGCCCAGTGGGCCGACCCTGTGACCTTGCGGTTTCTGGGGAAACTCATGGCTGACGCCCGAGCCGGAAACTGGCCGCTCCTGGTTCTGGCCACTCACTGGGAAGCCGAATGGCAAACCATGCTCGACCAGCACCCTGAGCCAGCCGATCCGCCCCAACGTCTCACGGATCTGCCATCCCTCTTGGGGTTGAGCCCGACCTGGCCCGGAATGCGCCATATTCCGCCCATCAATGATCTCGGGGCCGTTGTCGGGATTGCACTGCCCGGCCTGACCGATGAACAGAAGTCAGTGCTCCTGGAAAAAGCCGGTGGCAATCCTCTGCTCCTTGAGGAAATGCTCCTATTCGTGATTCGCGAACCGCGTTTCTTTGAAGGACACGACCCGAAACGATCACTGACGCGACGAGCCGTTGCGGAATTATCGAATCGGACATTCCGGCTTCACGATCTCGCCCGCGATCGATTCGCGCGGCTCGAAGAAAGCGTCAGGCGCTGCCTGGGCTGGAGCAGCGCGCAGGGGGTGCGATTCTTGACGGAAATCGCGCTCGCCGCTGTGCGAAAAGTCGCGCCGACGGTCGGCGAGGAGGAACTTCGCGAGGCGTTGCGACGAGGAGAGACCCCTCATTGCTTTATCCAACTCGATCATGACAGCGGGAAGTTCAATCGCGGCGAGTTCCGGCAGGCGGCTTTTCATCACGTCGCCGCGGAGTATCTCGCATTCGACCCAGCCGAGCTCGAGGGAGTTCAGGCGGCCGTGCGCGATACACTCGTCGATTGGCTTCACGATGGCTCGATTGACGGCCTTCCCCAGGGCGAACGGCGGGATGCCCTGTTGATGGCGCGTTGCTTTCTTCGGCCATCCGCCGAGTCGAGCCCCTCTCTTTGGAGCGCCTGGGGCAAGGCTTTGGTCCGGCTCGTACGCGTTTATTCCAAGGAGTTTCTCTGGGAGCAGGCATGGGAGGCCGCCGAGGCGTTCGCCGACGGCCGCCCGGCCGGTTGGAATTTGAGCCTCGTCGAATTTTGGGACCAGATCGAGGTCATCGATTGGCTTTGCCATGCGCGCGATTATCGTCGCGCGAAGGCGCTTGCGGACCGGTTGCGTCAAGAATTGGAGTCACGATCGCCGGTCGATCGCCAAGACCTCCGAGACCTCAGCGTCTCACTGAACCGTGTCGGGGACGTGGAGCGTGCGTTGGGGCAGCGTGAGGCCGCCTTGCGGGCGTATCAGCGGGGCCTGGAGATCAGCGAACGCATCGCTGGCGATTTCGGCGAGACTCCCGAGAGCCTCCGAGACCTCAGCGTCTCACTGGACAACGTCGGGGACGTGGAGCTTGCGTTGGGGCAGCGTGAGGCCGCGTTGCGGGCGTATCAGCGGGGCCTGGAGATCCGCGAACGCATCGCTTGCGATTTCGGCGAAACTCCCGAGAGCCTCCGAGACCTCAGCGTCTCACTGAACAAGGTTGGGGACGTGGAGCTTGCGTTGGGGCAGCGTGAGGCCGCCTTGCGGGCGTATCAGCGGGGCCTGGAGATCAGCGAACGCATCGCTTGCGATTTCGGCGAAACTCCCGAGAGCCTCCGAGACCTCAGCGTCTCACTGAACAAGGTTGGGGACGTGGAGCTTGCGTTGGGGCAGCGTGAGGCCGCCTTGCGGGCGTATCAGCGGGGCCTGGAGATCAGCGAACGCATCGCTTGCGATTTCGGCGAAACTCCCGAGAGCCTCCGAGACCTCAGCGTCGCCCTGGACCGTGTCGGGGACGTGGAGCTTGCGTTGGGGCAGCGTGAGGCCGCGTTGCGGGCGTATCAGCGGGGCCTGGAGATCCGCGAACGCATCGCTTGCGATTTCGGCGAGACTCCCGAGAGCCTCCGAGACCTCAGCGTCTCACTGGACCGTGTCGGGAACGTCGAGCGTGCGTTGGGGCAGCGAGAGGCCGCCTTGCTGGCGTATCAGCGGGGCCTGGAGATCAGCGAACGCATCGCTTGCGATTTCGGCGAGACTCCCGAGAGCCTCCGAGACCTCAGCGTCTCACTGAACAAGGTTGGGGACGTGGAGCTTGCGTTGGGGCAGCGTGAGGCCGCCTTGCGGGCGTATCAGCGGGGCCTGGAGATATTCGAACGCATCGCTTGCGATTTCGGCGAGACTCCCGAGAGCCTCCGAGACCTCAGCGTCTCACTGGACCGTGTCGGGGACGTGGAGCTTGCGTTGGGGCAGCGTGAGGCCGCGTTGCGGGCGTATCAGCGGGGCCTGGAGATCAGCGAACGCATCGCTTGCGATTTCGGCGAAACTCCCGAGAGCCTGCGTGATCTTGTGGTTTCGGAGTGCAAACTCGCGATGCTCGATACAACCGTCGAAGACAAGACTTCCGCGATCGCGCGACTGCGACGCGCTGCGGAGCTGACTCAGAGTATCATCGACAGGGGATGGGGGCTGCCGCAAAACGAAATGGATCTCCGTTGGATCAAGGAAACACTCCAAGACTTGCGTGACGACCGCGCCGAAGATACATGAAACGGTCAGCCGCGTCCTCGAAACCGTGTCCTTCGATGCCAGTCGAGATGCGCCGGGGCAGGATGGAATGATGGGCTACTCGGCAGCCGAATTTTCTGCCCGTGATAACCTGTCAGCGGTTTCTGCTCCGGGCAGTCCTCCGCGAAATGACCTGAAGCGACCTTCACGGTATAGTCATCGGCGATCGTCCAGAGCCCTTCGTCAAAGAGCCAGTGAGCATTCTTGCACAGAGCGATGCCATTGCACACGTCGTTATTCCGCGAGTTGGAAAATTGGTGAATGTGCGCCGCGTCGACGATGCTCCCCGACGAGATGGTCATCAGGCGGTAACCCGTTAGTGCACAGGTGTAATTATACAAAGAAACGACCTCGAGTCGGAATCGAGCCTCTCTTCCCCGCTGTTCGGCCTCTTCGGGCGACTTGTGCACCGACGCGCTGGCGATCTCGTCTTCGCTCGGAACGGGTAGGTCGAGCATCGAGCAAAGAGCCACGCGCTCATCGGGCGAAAAGTATCGCGCCAGTAACACTCGACGTGCCTCGTCGCGAAACGCTCGGTCGGCGAGACATTCCTCAAAGTCGCGGTCAAACACCGCGTACCGCGTGAGGCTTCGATGCGGGGACGGGGTCCCGTCTTCCGCAAAAGCCGTCCAGAAACCGCCGCTCTGCATGTGATGGAATGGAAATCGCAGATCGGGCTTTTGAGTACGGCGGTGTGCCACAATCGACCAATAAGTGCAGAAACGAAATGCGAGCTCTGGCGTCAACGCGATCGTGCCTTTTGGCAAGAG
Source organism: uncultured Planctomycetota bacterium (assembly GCA_963818265.1). Taxonomy (GTDB): domain Bacteria; phylum Planctomycetota; class Planctomycetia; order Isosphaerales; family Isosphaeraceae; genus CAWFRS01. The sequence continues at coordinate 495,992 of CAWFRS010000010.1, forward strand.
CCCTTGCTCGGCCAGTTCGATGACCACGAGAAGGAGTAAGGGTTTGTGAGGCGCTGGATTGCCGCGAACGTCAATCCTGAGCTTTGCAAGTCGCGCAAGCCAATGCTCTCGCGTTTTCTCGGTCATCGGATCTTTCTGGATCATTCATCGAGCGGCGTCCGCGATTCAGCGGGCAAATGATTCGCCATTCTCGTGGATGGCTCAACTTTACCCTTGCGGCCCACAAAGGTGCTTGTGCGCGCCTATAGTCGTAATCGTCGCATCCTCACCCGATCGAACTCTTTCTCCCCAGCACGCCGAGGGAACTGCTCTCTCGTCAACAAGTTTGTCCGAGGTGACCGTTGATGATCGCCTTCACGTAAGCCGGCATATCATCGCACTCCGTGGACGCGATGATTCCTTAGTTTCCTGACCAGCTCTCCGAAACCAACGGTACGCAGCTCCTCAATGAAGTCTTCTGCCTGGATGCACAGCAAGTTGGGAATCATCCACGCCTTCGCCATATCGATTTCGGCCCGGAGATAGATCAATAGCCCCCACTTCATGCCACCTTCGGTGTTCTCGCGGAGCAATCGCATCGCGGACAAACTCAGCTCATTGGTATTCTTGACCCTCATGCGGAGCTCGATGGGCATTGGATTGTCGACCCAAGGCAGTAGGTCGTCGGACCACACCGCCAGGTCGACGAATTTGTTTTCTAATCGGTACTGCGATACGGACGTCACGCCACTGGCACGGATAGCATCCGCGATGATGGCCTCGAATTCGATCTCGGACTGTGACGCTCCAAGCCCTCTCAGGCGAGACGTAAACTCGTCCGCCTGGAGGCCGATCGGCTTGGACCGGTTGCCTATGGAGGCCGGCTTCGTGTTCTGATGGGCAACCTTGAGGAATTGGCTAATGCCAAAGTCCAATCCCTTCGGATTCGATAAGTCATAACGCAAGTAGGGGGTTCCGGCGGTGAGCCAGCGTTCCGCCGAGACGTCGCGTGTCAGAAGCACGATCGTAGGCTTCCCCAGAGCCTCAGCGAACCCAAGCTCGTAAAAGACATGATTGCTGTCTTCTTCCGTCCCGACGACCGCAATGACAAGGTCGGCCTGCTGCATCGCCTCTCGGATAGACTGGGAGAGACTTTGCGAGGGTAGGTCCAATTGATCTGGGCTGAATGTTCTAAAACCCTTGCCCTCTAACAATTCGCGCAGAGGATGAGCATCGATGGAACGCGGGGCTGTGATATACGCGGATTTTAGATTAGCGGACTGGTTGGCATTTCCGCTCAACCTTGGGTTGTCGACCATAATTCCACTCATCGCGCAGCTCCTTTCGGGCCTTCACCCGTTCAGGCGATATTCTCCGAACCGCCGGTTCCGACTGCAGATCGGATTGATTCTACCAGGAGTAGCCAACTTTTGTGTGCCGACCGAGAATCCGCCCGCCATCCCCTTCGCGGTCTCCTCGGGTCGACCTCGGCTCCGCGACTTGTCTTTGATCATTGTTCGTCTCGGCATTCCGGACGCGTTCTCAAGCGAGTCCACCACACAATCGGGTCAGTCCCGGGCGGGGCGTTTGACATGAATACCACGTTGCAGGGGCGTGGTTTCCTCTCGAAGCTCCAGGACAATCCGCTCGACTTGAGGCAATTGAATGTCGCGGATGCGGCCCGTGCCCCTTTGACTTTATCCATGAGACATAGCAGCCGGGCGACGAATGCTCGTCGTGGTCGCCCGAAGGCGCTACGTTGTTGGGCCATAGCCCCTTCTGGCGCGTCAGTTGAAGGCGGCCCGGTCGAATGGGGCGCATTACTGACCCTCGGCGAAAGCATGTGGCTCACCGAATTCGAGCTGCGCTACGATCATCGCCCGGACGTCAAGCTTCAAAGCAGCGTCGTGGGACGCCGAGCCGCATTTTCGCTTCGATGTCGGATTGATCACGGAATGACTGACGAGGCTCTGCCTCCGACCGCCGAGGTATAAACGTGATGGCTCCGGTCGTGTCTCAGGTCAGCAACATTGCTCGGTGAACGGCTAACAGCCTGAAATCAAAAGCAGTCGAGAAGGGGCGACACGGCGATTGTGTCGCTTTTTTCCCGGAGACATTGATCAGCTCGGGAGGATGACCAATGGCCACAGCCACCGGCAGGATTTTTAAGCAAGCTGATCGTCAGGGCGGTGACGCCTGCGTTCATGGCACGCGGATTCCGGTCTGGGTTCTGGCCAACTGTCGCCGTCCGGGTATGACCGATGCCAAGATCCTGTCAACTTACCCTTTCATAACGCCCCCCGACCTGGAAGCCGCCTGGGATTACGTCGCAGCCAACCGGGAAGAGATCGAGCAGGCCATCCGCGAAAACGAAGAGGGCGACAACGGTCCCGTGGAGTTCGCCAGTGACCACTGCGAAGTCCGCGGCTCAACGAGCGAATGGGTCAGCCGGGAAAACCGGGTCGTGAAAAGATAACGTGAGCCGCTTCGTACAGTCACCGGGCCGCTCTGCCGGGCCAGCTTTGGCGGATCCGACTTGTTTTTGGATTGGGTTGCAGCGAACTTGCCATGCACAAGAGTTGTTCCGATACCGGCACGCCATTTTTTGCGAGATCCAGACGCCTTATCTGTCTATCTAATTTATAATTATGAGGCAATTCATCTTGTTCATCCCGTAAACCCGAGGCCGATTTGGCCGTTGCCGCCGGATCACCACGCACAATGGTTGACCGTGGACCAAATCAACGAAGGCAGTTCGTGCCCATCGTTTCGGCGCAGTTGGCAATGAATTGGCGAGCCGCCCAGAAAAGCGCTATGCCCCGCGCTGCCGGGCCGTATGCCCGCACGTCCATTCCCGGGAATAGGCGCCGGGCGTCATTAGACTTGACCCCGTTTGCCGACGAGGTCTTACGCGCCGAGAACACCGAGAACACGGCGATTGCTAGCGATGCCGACCGTGACGGTCGCGCTGCGTCGGATGCCGACAGTGCGGTGCGCGAACCCTCTGCGGCAACGAAAAAGACGACGAGCGAACCCATTTGCTCCCCGTGTCGATGCTTTGGCCGGACTGGTTGCCACGTTACGCGAACCCGCCACGGGAATGAAAACACGACGACCGAACCCATTTGCTCGGGCGAGCCAGTCTCGGCCGAACTGGCTGACATGTTTCAAGAACTTGCCGGCGCGTCGAAAAACGCGACGAACGAACCCATTTTCGCTGGCAACGCCTCGAAGCTGACACCGGTATTGCCAGGCGCTAGCCACACCGGAGCCAAAACGCGACGAACGAACCCATTTGCTCTGGCAACCACAAAATGGGTGAACCCGCTACTGACGTTAAACCTCAATTCGCCGCAATGCAAAATGCGACGACCGAACCCATTTTCACCATCGTTGTTCACAAAAAACGGGAGTATTCCGCCACATCAATACGAAAGGAACCGGCGGCGGATCCGGCATTTTGGCTGCCCAATGACCAGGACGTCCGATGGTCATCACGGCCCGCATCACCAGGACGAAACTCACCGATGCATTCGTTATTGTCGCCAATGACAGCACACTCGGCTGACTTTCCACCGCGACCGGCACGACCGAGTTCAAGGTCCGCTGAACTCTGAACTGGCGGGTAGCCGCGCAATCTTTGTCAATACGGTGTTGGAAAGCAGTGCCCATGCGGGTGCGACGCCTTGTTGCGCTGGCCTTGCCCGTGATGGCCAGATGGGCAGGCGCTCGAAACCCGCAGGGCACTTTTCTTCAAGTCGATGGGATCTGACGTCGCAGCGCGTCGGCGGAATGCACCCGAACGACTCGCGCAGCCAGCGGCGTCGTTCCGGCTCTTCCGGACTGACCGCCGTTACGCTTGAATCGGCGCCGAGTGCACGCCGGTCGACCGATCTCAGAGCCCAAGGTGTTTCAGCAGTCCCAGGGCCGGCTCGAAGCCGGAGACATAAGCGGCATCGCCGACCCATTCGCCGAAGGGGCGGCGATGGCCCACGGCGATGGCGGATATCCCCGCGGCGCGGGCGGACGCCAGGCCGGTGGGTGAATCTTCGATGGCGACCGTCGATCTGGCGGCCAGGCGCAGCTTCTTGAGCGCCAGTTCATAAGCTTCGGGCGCGGGCTTGAGCGCGGTGACGTCTTCCTTGCCGACGATCGAATCAAATAAATCGGCGAGGCCCGCGGCGCCGAGCACCGCGGTGATGTTCTCGCGCCAGGTACTCGACACCACGGCCATCCTCGCCCGGCCGTGCAGTTCACGGACCAACGCGACGACACCCGGATAGATCCTTGGCGATTCCCTGAGGAGCTGTACGGTCAGCGCCTGTTTGCGCTGAACCCAGGGCTCGACGCTGGCACCGTTGATACCGCGCTGGGCGAAGAGTTCAGCGAGAAACGCACGATCGTCGATCTCGGTGGCGCGGTTGGCGACCTCGTCGGCGATTTGCCATCCCATGGCGGCGAGCGTGCGCTGCCATGCGGCGACGTGTTGGTTATCGGTGTCGGCGATCACACCGTCGAAATCGAAAAGAATGGCTCTCGGTGGCATCCGTCGTCGTGAATCTTCCCATCGTTAGGACCGCGGCATCTGCGACCACGATTCATTATCATGATGCACCAGGTCAACCGTCAAATCATTGACAAGTCCGGTCGCCAGCGCGTATGTTGCCATCCGTGGTCTCTGCCCGTTCCGGTTCGTGTGATCCCTTTCAGCGCAGCACACTCCTGCCCACGGCCGCGATCCACCTGAAGCGAAGGCAGGCACGGTTCATTCTCTTTGTCTAGTTCACGATTTCCGCCACTGGGAGAAAGATCAAGATGGCAAAACCCACGACACTCTTCACGGGCCAGTGGGCCGACCTGACGCTGGAAGTCATTGCCGAGAAGGCGAGCCGATGGGGATACGACGGCATCGAGCTGCCATGCTGGGGTGATCATTTCAACGTGCAAAAAGCTCTCAATGAGCCAAATTATTGCAAGGGACGCCACGAGCTTCTGGGCAAGTATGGGCTCAAATGCTGGGCGATCTCCAATCACTTGACCGGCCAGCTCGTGCTCGATCATAACGATGCCCGCACCGACGACTGGGTGCCGCCGGCGGTGCGTGGCGACGCCAGGAAGAAGACCGAGTGGGCCATCCAGGAAATGAAAGACACCGCACGCGCCGCTCAGAAACTGGGCGTGAGCATCGTCAACGGCTTCACGGGCTCGTCGATCTGGCACCTTTTGTATTCGTTTCCGCCGGTCTCGGATGCCACCCTTGACGAGGGCTTCCAGCTCTTCGCCGACCGCTGGAACCCGATCCTCGACGTGTTCAAGGAATGCGGCGTGAAGTTCGCGCTCGAGGTTCATCCGACCGAGATCGCGTTCGACATTTACACGGCCGAACGCGCGCTCAAGGCCGTGAATCACCGTCCGGAATTCGGCTTCAACTTCGACCCGAGCCACCTGCACTGGCAGATGATCGACCCGGTCGAGTTCATCCGGGCATTTCCGGACCGGATCTATCATGTGCACGTCAAGGACGCGGTCCGGACACTCGACGGCCGCACGGGCATCCTGGCGTCGCACTTGAACTTTGGCGATCCGCGCCGCGGTTGGGACTTCCGCTCGCCGGGCCGGGGACAGGTCAACTTCGAGGAGATCGCGCGGGCCTTGAACGTCATCGGTTACGAGGGGCCGCTTTCGGTCGAGTGGGAAGATTGCGGCATGGACCGCGAATATGGCGCCGCCGAAGCAGCCCGCTTCGTCAAGGAGAAGATGGGCTTCAAATCGGCGGGCCGTCTGTTTGATTCGGCCTTCGCCGAAGCTCAGGCGAAGGGCTAACTCAATGCCCTTGCACGATCCTGGGAGGGCGCGTCTCCGCACGAGCCGAGTGCCAGTGCCGACTCGGGAAGTCTCGGCGTCTCGGAATCAGGCAAGGCCGTTGAGAAACGAAACTGGCCGAGATGGAGGGAGCAAGGTTTCAGCCGAAGATCAGGAAAAGGCCCGCTGGACGTCGCCAGTTCGAGTCGCATCGAACGCGTTGTCACACGTGTTCGAGGGGCCGAGGATCGCCGTGTCGCGGCATCCAAAGAGCGGCGACACGCCGCCAGCGGCGCGCCCACGCGCTGGCCTTGGTCTCGCGTACTGTTTACACTAAATAGCCTTGCATGATCCTGGGACGCGGGCATCAACCGGGTCGGGGTATTTCGTAGGACGGAATGCCATTCCGTCCCACGGCACGAGCCGGGCTCGTCCCAACATCACGCAAAGTCATTGAGACAATCGCTGACAACGGATGTTCTCCGGGCATTGGGACGGATCAAACGGAAACCTCATTGCTCGGAACGAAAAACCAGGGAGAGATCGTCATGAGTGGTCCGATTGTTCGAAAATACGGATTCGCCAACTTCGAGAAGATTTTCGGCGAGCGCCCGCTCGAGCATGGCGTCGATGAGACTGAAGCGACTGACGAGCCGGTCGAAAAGCCCGAGTCAGCCAAAACCGCCAAGCCCGCGCCGGCAAAGAAAAAAAGTACCCGAACGAAAAAGTCGTAGCGCGATCGCGGCGGATCGATCGCGTCTGGGCTGGTTTGCGAGCGAGTGTGACGCGCGGCCAGGCCGATGCCCTTGCGCCGCCTGGTCGGGCCCGACGCTCTTAACTCTCACTTGAAGACGTCATTGAGGAGCATGGCGAGCCGGAGGCCCGAACGTGCCAGACGGTCAGTGGCCAGCGGCAAGTTCACCCGCTCGTACTCACGGCCGAGGGTATCGCCGCTCCTGAGCATCTTCTGGGAGCCTGGAACGAGATACGCGCCGCGCCCGACCGCCAGGCTTTCGTCGGCCCAATCCTCGATGCGGCCCTTGAGCCACTGGCTCGACCCGGGCCCGTCAGCCAGGTCTTCGAGCTTGCGCATGAGGTTGGTTTCGTTGTGAAATCCCTCGTGGAACAAGCCGGAATCCCAGACCTGGTGCAAGTTGGTATTCTGGGAGCGTCCATAACGAAGCTGAAGCGCGTTGCCGCCGCGGTCGTTTCGGTCGGCGACGTGCATGGGCTGGTGGAGATCTTGAATCAGATGGATGTAAAACCGCAGGGCCGTACGGCGCCTGGCGTGTGGCGTGTTGGGGTTCATCAAGACCGATCGGAACTCGTTGATTTTCGAGATCACGCAGCCTTGCGAGCGGCAGTCGCGCGGATCGTAGTGCTCGGCGGCCACCGACACATTGACATAATGCCAGCTCGCACTGCCTGAGATCTCGCGACCATGCTCGTCGGCCCAGGTCGAGGCATCGGCCAGCGATTCACCCGGCTCGAGCAGGTCGCGAATCGAGGCCCGGGCGCGCGGCGAAAGCCGCGATTCGGCGAATCGGGCCGACGCACGGTGGGCCATCCGGCCCCAGGCCAGCGCGGGCCGCGTGAGACCGGCAACCGCAAACACCGACGCGACGACCACGGTCGTCATCAACCCGATTCGCCGGCTCATACTCGAACCATGTCGATTCATCTTCGGGCCGTTTTGACGGCCCCGCCATGAACACGTACGGAGATGCCAGCACGCGGATGAATCGAACAGAAGAAGCGAAGGGCGCTGGCCGTTCATGGCGGCTCCAGGAGTAGCGGCGGCTCACGGCGGTCCGCGGGGAAAATACGTCGGAGCTCCCGCGTTCACTGGCGCCGAGATGGCTCGGGCCGGCGGGGGCCGGGCCGATGATCTTTTGCTGAACTCACTGGCCCTGATTCATCATCGGGGCCGACTCAAGAATAGCATCAGCATAGACGGCGTGCGCGAGCTTTTGCTAGTGTGTCGAAAAGGCCAGAAGACCAAGCAACGACTTTTCGAGAAAGGCCCACGATGGCGTTGGTCGACCCCTATTCACCTTGCCTCTGCGGGAGCGGACAGAAGTATAAATGGTGCTGCCAGAAGGTCGAGGCCTATGCCGAGCGTTCGCAGCGACTAGTGGAGAACGGACAGTATGAACTGGCGCTAAAACCACTGGATGAAGGGCTGGCCAAGGTCGCCAATAATCCGTGGCTCTCGATGCGTAAGGCACTGGTCCAGTTCCATCTCAAGCAATTCGACGCCGCCAAGCAGACTTTGCGCGCATTTGTCCAGGCGCATCCGGAGAGCCTGACGGGATGGTCGCTCCTCACGCGTATCGTGGCCGGGAATGATGACGCAAGGGACGGGGCCGCGGTCTTTCAACAGGCGCTCGCCGCTGTCTCCGAGAGCCACGCGCCCGAGTTCGTCGGGATTGCCGCGATGGTCGGCTCGGCGCTGGCGCGGGCCGGTTTCCATCCCGCGGCGATCAAGCATCTCGAGCTTGCGCTCGAAGCGACCGAGGAAGAGTCGCAGCAGACCGCGTCGATGCTCCAGAATCTCAAGCTGGCCCCGGACACCTCGCTCTGGGAGCGAAATCCTTACCGGCTCTGGCCGGCCCCCGAGAACGCCACGCCCGCGTTTCGCGAATCGTTCGACCAGGCGCTGGGATGGGCCGGCGCCGGGCTCTGGTCGGCGGCCGCCTCGGCGTTTGAGTTGCTCGCCGCGGGTTCCGGCGCCGGCGCGATCGCTGATCGCAACCGCGGTCTCTGCTGCCTCTGGATTGCCGATCAAGGCGCCGCGATCGCGGCGCTGCGGCGCTACATCGCCCGCACGGGCCCGACGGCCGACACCGTTGACCTCGAGGCCCTTTGCCAGAAAATCGAGCGCCCCGCCCCGCGCGATCAGGTGGAGTTCGTGCACCTGAGCTGGCCAGTGCGCAATCGCGACGGTCTCGCCAGCGCGCTCCGCGGAAGCCCTTATTTCGCTGAAGGAGGCAAGCGGCCGCTCGATCCCAACGATGCCAAGTCGGCCGAGGTCGACCGCTTCTTCTTGCTCGATCGACCCAGGATCGAGCCAAGGGCCGGACTGACCCGGCGTGACATACCGCTGGTCATGGGAGACATTCTGCTCTCCCCGAATGCAGTCATCCTGGAGACTCATGACGACGGCCGGCTCGACACTCTCGTCGATCGGTTCACGGCCGCGGCGGGGGCCAATATTCCGCCCGCGCATCCTCGCACCAAGATCATGGGCAAGGACCAGCGGCATCTGCTGGCCGTCTCATGGCGCTGGCACATCCCCGAAGGAGTGGGCGAAGAGGATGTCAAGCGGCTCAACGACGAGCAGGGCGCCTACATTATCGGCGAGGTGTGGCCGGAGACGCCGCACCCGTCGTTGCGCTGGCGGACACCGGCCCAGGCAGCCAGGACACCCGATCTGGAAACACCGCTCCGGGCGGCCGTCGCGCAGCTTCAGGGCTCGGGTGAGTCGTGGGCCGAGCTCATCGACTGGGATCAGTTTCGCGCCAGGCTCAACAATCTCAAGCCCGAGCCACCCATCGATCCGGAACACGTTGATATCGAGGCCGTCTCGCTGCCTCGCTTGCATTTTATTCCGCTCGAGTCGCTCGACGACGACCGGATCCTCGCGGTTTATTTCCGCGCCCGCGAGTGGGGGGTCCGGACCGTCTTCCGGCGGGTTGGACAGTTGATTGATTCGCGTCCGGCCCTCCTGGTGAAGGGGCAGATCGAAGCGCCCTCACTGTATGGCGAGCTGGCACTCGACGCGGCGCACCGTCATGACCGCGCGGCGGCCCATAACTGGCTGGCGCGCGGGCGTCAATCCGAGCCGCCGCGGAAGCGCATGGCGCATGAAATGTCCTGGGAGATGATCGAGCTTCAAATTCTGATGATCCTTGAAGAGCCCGAAGTCTGGGTGAGAACGCTGGCGGTCATCCTGCGCGGTATCAAGGCAATCAAGAAGCGACGTCAGCCGTGGTCTTCGGACTGATCAAGCTGGGGCTCGTTCAGGTCGCTCCCGATCCGAATCGCGAGGGCTACATGGTTCTCGATACACGGATTTTGAGCTATTACCTCAACACGTTCGGGCCGCGGGTGACCACGGCGACCGGCGAGCTCGGCGTGGCGTCAGCGCGAAACGAAATCTGGACGCCCGGCTCGGAGCGCGCGGCGAGCGGATCAGCCTTGTGGACGCCGGGCTCCGCGACCCCCGCGGCCTCTGGAGGCGGAAAATCGAAGCTCATCGTTCCCGGAACCTGAGCTAAGCTTTCACAGTCTGGCGCGAACGGACGGCCTTCGCACCGAAATCGTGCCGCAAGGCGCGGCGGGGCGTGGCGCACTCGATTAATCGATGAATCCCGACAATTTCCGGCCTGATCGAGGGCCCTTTGACTCGCGTGCGTTTCGGGTTCGCTTGACAGCGGATGGAAGTCGGAGTTGTAATGAACGAGACAGGACGAGCGCGAGTCCAAGCGACATCCTGTGCTTTGACGTTCTTGCAGCGCGGAGACCACATCGTCCGTGCTCTCAGACCCCGTTGAATCGCGATCGGCCCGACGGCCGCTGACTCCTTCGAGCATCCCCATAGACGTGGCGCATTGACAATTTGGCCAAGCCCTCACAGAGAATTGATGAGGACGCCTCAGCGTTGCGCGGACGTGGCTGTGGGATGCGGCGCCGTCCGGTGAACACCGCCTGTTAAATTTCCTGTTGTGAATGGCTGCGGCAAGACCTGATGGAGCCGCCCTCAGGAGGGAATGTCTCATGTCCACAGGATCGGAGTTGATCGTTTTGATCGGTAGTCGCCAGAATCTGGATGACTATCAGAAAAAACACTGGACCGGCTCGTTCTCGGAATATCTCGACATCGTTCAGCGCGATCCCAAGGTCACACGCACGGCCTACCAGCGGATCTACGATATGATCATCAGCCACGGCACCGAAGAGGTCGTGGTCAACAAGGAGAAGACGCTCCGCTACAAGTTCTTCGAGGATCCGGAAAACGGCGGCCAGGACGCCATCTTCGGCCTGGAACGGACCCTGGTGAACTTTGTCAACATCCTGATGAGCGCCGCCAACGGCTACGGCACCGAGCGGCGGGTGCTCCTCTTGCACGGGCCGGTCGGCAGCTCGAAGAGCACGCTGGCGCGATTGCTCAAGAAGGGCCTGGAACGCTACTCCCGCGTCGACGAAGGGAGCCTTTACAGCTTTAGCTGGAAGGAAGAGGGGCCCGACGGCGAGGATGTTTACGCCGTTTGCCCGATGCACGAGGAACCGCTGCATCTGATCCCTCAGGAACATCGCGCCGAGGTGGCGTCGATCCTGAACAGCAGCCGCGGTCATCACGACTTCCAGGTGACGATCGAAGGCGACCTCTGCCCGTTCTGCCGCCAGATGTTCAACGAGCGGATGGCCCGCTATTCGGGCGACTGGTCGCGCGTCGTCGCCGACGTGCGCGTGCGGCGCATGATCCTTTCGGAACAGGATCGCGTCGGCATCGGCACATTCCAGCCGAAAGACGAGAAGAACCAGGATGCCACCGAGCTCACGGGCGACATCAATTATCGCAAGATCGCCGAGTACGGCACCGAGAGCGACCCGCGCGCGTTTAATTTCGACGGCGAGTTCAATATCGCCAATCGCGGCATCATCGAATTCATCGAGGTTCTCAAGCTCGACGTGGCGTTCCTTTACGATCTGCTCGGCGCCAGCCAGGAACACAAGATCAAGCCCAAGAAATTCGCTCAGACCGACATCGATGAAGTCATCATCGGCCATACCAACGAGCCCGAATACAAGAAGCTTCAGTCCAACGAGTTCATGGAGGCCCTGCGCGACCGAACCGTCAAGATCGACGTTCCTTACGTGACGCGGCTCGCCGACGAGGTCAAGATTTACGAGAAGGACTACAACAGCCGCAAGGTGCGGGGCAAGCGGCTGGCGCCGCATACCCTCGAGGTCGCGGCGATGTGGGCCGTCTTGACCCGGCTCGAAGAGCCCAAGAACGCCGGGCTGACCTTGATGCAGAAGCTCAAGCTCTATAACGGCAAGACCCTGCCGGGTTTCACCGAAGACAACATCAAGGAGCTGCGTGAAGAGGCCGAACGGGAGGGCATGCACGGCATCAGCCCGCGGTACGTGCAAGACAAGATCTCGAATGCGCTGGTCGCCCACCCCAATGAGCGATCGATCAACCCCTTCATGGTGCTCAACGAGCTGGAGTCGGGTCTCAAGCACCACTCGCTGATCAACAGCGAGGAAACGCGCAAGCATTACCGTCATTTGCTCGCGATCGTCAAGGAAGAGTACGAGGACATCGTGAAAAACGAGGTTCAGCGTGCGATTGCCGCCGACGAAGACGCACTCAGCCGGCTCTGCGGCAATTACATCGATAACGTCAAGGCGTATACCCAGCGCGAGAAGGTCCGGAACAAATACACCGGCCAGACCGAGGAGCCCGACGAGCGGCTGATGCGGTCGATCGAGGAGAAAATCGATATCCCCGAAAGCCGCAAGGACGATTTCCGCCGCGAGATCATGAACTACATCGGGGCCCTCGCCCTGGATGGCAAGAAATTCGATTACCGGACCAACGAGCGGCTTCAGAAGGCCCTGGAGCTCAAGCTGTTCCAGGATCAGAAAGATACGATCAAGCTCACGAGCCTGGTCTCGAGCGTCGTCGACAAGGACACCCAGGAGAAGATCGACATCGTCAAGGCCCGCTTGATTCGCAACTACGGCTACGACGAAGACTCGGCGACGGACGTATTAAACTACGTGGCCAGCATCTTCGCCGAGGGGATGTCAAGCGGGGGAGTCATTAGCAGGGAGTTAGTTGATTCCACACGATCAGTAGATTCGAGCCAACGTCAGAACGGGACGATGAGCGTGACACCGGAAACCCAGGCGATTCTTACTTATGAGCAGCGGCTCAGGCTCGATCGGAAGTGGAGCATGGACGAGGGTGATCGCCATTTCCAGCGTGACGACTCGGTCTTCAAGACCATGCGGAAGATTGCGTCACGGTTGGACACCCTCGGCGTCGCGTATGCCGTGGCAGGCGGAATGTCCTTGGAGGCCCATGGGTTCCGGCGTCTTACTGTTGACGTCGACATCCTTGTCACGCGTGAAGGCTTGAAGACGATTCACGAGAAAGTCGAAGGCCTGGGCTATTTGCCTCCGTTCACGGGTAGTAAAAACTTGCGTGATACCGAACACGGTGTTCGCATCGAGTTCCTGATCGCGGGTGACTTCCCCGGTGACGGTAAACCGAAGGCTGTGGCTTTCCCTGATCCGGAGAAGGCGAGTGTCATCATTGAAGGCATTCGCTATCTGTCGCTACCGAGACTCGTTGAACTCAAATTGGCGTCGGGAATGACCGGAGGGATTCAGCGCCTCAAGGATTTTGCTGACGTGATCGCTCTGATCCAGACACTGAGCCTTCCGGTCGAATTCGCCGACCAATTGAATTCCTACGTCCGTGATAAGTACCTGGAACTTTGGCAAGGTATCCAAGATTCGCCCGTGGGGCCGGTCGAACTTTAGGCGGAGTGTGTGTCCGCAGGATGGCGAAGCCCGACGTTCAGGGGCGAAAAGATCACGCCTTGAGCATTTGGCTTGGACACCAGCAGGACGAAGGAATACAATTTGCTAGGGGATACTACGGGGTCCTTGACACTGGCTCTCGGGCATGACTCGCCGAACCGTCCTCGACCCGCACCTACCCGTCACTTTTCCGGCAGAAATTCCCCTAAACGATCTTTTGCTTTTCGGCTCGGTGGACCGCTGAGGCCGCAGCGCAGGTTGCTGCGCTTTGCAGCACGATGTGGTTCAAAGAAGGGCATTGTGCGCAGACACGCCCTCGATACCCAGAGGCGAGGAAGATATAGCCGTGGTTTCGAAAAATCGATCATGACGCCAATCGCTTCAAACAAATCGTGCGCGGCAAGATCAAGTCGGATCTGCGTAAGTACATTACGCATGGCGAATTGATCGGCAAGACCGGGGGCGAATTCGTCTCGATTCCATTGCCGCAGATCGAGATTCCCGAATTTCGCTATGGAACGAAGAACCGGGGGGGCGTGGGGCAGGGGCCCGGCGATGTGGGTCAGCCGATCGGCCGTTCGGGCGACGGCGAGGCCGGCACCGGAGCCGGTGATGCACCCGGGCAACATATCCTCGAAGTCGAGCTGACGATGGACGACCTGGCCGCCATCCTCGGCGAGGAGCTGGCCTTGCCCCGGATCGCGCCCAAGGGACGCGCCAATATCGTCGAGGAGAAAGACAAGTACACCGGCATCCGCCAGACCGGGCCGGAAAGTCTCCGCCATTTCAAGCGAACGTACAAGAAAGCCCTCAAGCGGCAGATCGCGTCCAATACGTATGACCCGCACGAGCCCCTGGTCATTCCGATTCGCGAAGACAAGCTCTACCGCTCGTGGAACCCGATCGCGCTGCCGCAGTTCAACGCGATCGTCTTCTACCTGATGGACGTCTCGGGCTCGATGACCGACGACCAGAAAGAGATCGTCCGCGCCGAGGCGTTCTGGATCGATGCCTGGCTCAAGAGCCAGTACGACGGCGTGACCACCCGCTACATCATTCACGACGCGGTTGCCCGCGAGGTCGACGAGCATACCTTTTATCACACGCGTGAAAGCGGCGGCACGCGGATCAGCTCGGCGTACAACCTCGCCAACAAGATCATCGACGAACAGCATCCCCAGGCTGACTGGAACATCTACGTGTTCCACTTTTCCGACGGCGATAACTGGGGCGAAGACAACCGCCATTGCATCAGCTTGCTCCGCGATCATTTGTTGCCCAAATGCAACCTCTTTTGTTACGGCCAGGTCGAGAGCCCCTACGGGTCGGGCGAGTTCTATCGCGAGCTCGAAGAGGCCTTCGAGGACGAGGAAAACCTGGCGCTGTCGGAAATTCGCAACAAGGAAGGGATTTACGATTCAATCAAGGAGTTCCTGGGACGGGGTCGTTAGCCGACGCCATTCATTGCCCGTTTTTGAAATCGACCGAAAAGACTCAGACGGTTCGAGGCTCGCTGATGTCGCAGGAAATGCAGATTGCCAATCCGATCGCGACGCCGGCGCACGCCAGGCCGACGCCGGGGCGTAGCTCTGGCCTGGTTCCCTACCGTCTGACGGTGCGCCAGTTCGAGACGATGATCGACGCCGGGCTATTTCGCGACGACGATCACGTCGAATTGCTCGGAGGTCTGCTGGTTGACAAGATGGTCAAGCACGATCCGCACAACTTCAGCGTCGGTGAGGCTCGGCCAGGCCCTTCGCGCCCGGCTCAACCCCGACTGGGTCGTTCGCGAAGAAAAATCGATCGTGCTCGGACGCCACTGGCGGCCGGAGCCTGATATCGCGGTCGCGCAGGCGCCTCATGATCGTTATCGAGCACGCGCCCCGAGACGCGCCGACCTGGCGGCCGTCGTCGAAGTATCCGATTCGACCTATGCGAAGGACCGGGGTATCAAGTGGGTCAAATATGCGGCATCGGGCATCGCCGTATACTGGATCGTGAACCTGCCGCTTCGCCAGATCGAAGTTTACGGGGCGCCACAAGGCCGTGGGAACTCGGCCGCGTATCGCGATGTCAAAATCTACGGTTCCGAAGACGATGTTCCCGTTAATCTGGAAGGGCGTTTCCTGGGACAGCTCAAGGTTTCCGACGTTCTTGCGTGATGAATGGGGAAAATCGACTGTCCCGAACAGACCGCGATACGGTAATGGAACAGGTGATGACCACGGCGACCGTAACAGAAAAAGCTGTTCGAGAAACCCAAGGCGACCAGTGTGTCGAGTTGCGCGGCATTGGCTGGAATGGATATTTGACGCTCTTACGCCTCCGCGGCGAGCGTTCACGACCGCGCATTCATTATCTCGACGGGACCGCGTGGCTCATGTCTCCTACCTATTCGCACGAACGGTTGAAGGCTCGGCTCGGACAGTTCGTAGTTGAAGTCGTGACGGGTCTCGACATCCCCTGCAATATGGCCGGTTCAACCACGTTCCGCCGGAAAGCCAAGCGCGGTGGCGTCGAGGGGGATCAGACCTATTATCTGGCCAACGAAGAGCGCATCCGCGGCAAGAACGACCTTCATCTCAAAAAAGATCCGCCGCCAGACCTGGCCGTTGAGGCTGTCAACACGCACGCAGCCGATGTCGCGATTGAGGTGTATAGACGGTTCAAGGTCCCCGAGGTCTGGGTTTGCGACGAAGATGAGCTGGTGATTCGTATTCTTCAACCCAGCGGTCGTTATGTGAAGTCAGCCACGAGCGCGGCGTTCCCGCTCCTCACGGCTGCCGAAATTTTCGAGTGGGTCCAGAAGCCGCGGACCGAGTCCGATACGACGTGGATGAAGCAGCTCCGGACCTGGGTCAAGCAGACCTTGAAGCCGCGTCTCGGGCAACAGCAACACGACGATCCGGCGGCCAGCGAGTGAGTCGGGAACCATGTAAAGTCGCGGAAGTCATGCTGATTGGCGGACCAGCAAGCGAGTCAAAACGTCAAGAAATCCAGTCATTCGACCCGTGAGAAGAACTCATGTCGACGGTCAATACCCATAATCTCCCCGACGACCTTCGCGCCATTCAACTAGAAACCGAGGCGCATGCGCGGTCGTACGGACTCGACTTCTACGACACGATCTTCGAGGTGCTCGACTACGACGAGCTTTCCGAAATCGCCGCGTTTGGAGGATTTCCCAACCGCTATCCGCACTGGCGCTTCGGGATGGAGTATCAGCAGCTTTCCAAGGGGTACCGCTACGGGCTTCAAAAAATCTACGAGATGGTGATCAACAACGACCCGTGCTACGCCTACTTGCTGCGCTGCAACCAGATGGTCGATCAGAAGCTCGTCATGGCCCACGTCTACGGCCACAACGACTTCTTCAAGAACAACATCTGGTTCAGCCAGACGAATCGCAAGATGATGGACGAGATGGCCAACCACGGCAATCGCATTCGCTCGCACATGGAGCGGCACGGCGAGGAAGTCGTCGAGAACTTCATCGATAGCTGTCTGTCGCTCGAGAACCTGATCGACATTTACTCGCCCCATATCAAGCGCCGCGACGAGATCAACCGCTACGATTTCGTGGGTGATGAAGGCGAAGACGCGTCCGATACGCCCCGGCGTTTCCAGAGCAAGGACTACATGGACGCGTTCGTCAACCCGCCTCAGGTTCTCAAGGAGGAAGCGCGCAAGCGGGAAACCGAACGAGAGAAAGAAAAGTCCAAGCCCGCGGTGATACCCGAGCAGCCCGAGCGCGACGTGCTGTTATTCCTGCTCGAGCATGCTCCCTTGAAAGCATGGCAACACGACGTTCTGGCGATCGTGCGTGAAGAAGCCTATTACTTCGCGCCCCAGGGCCAGACCAAGATCATGAACGAGGGCTGGGCCTCATTCTGGCACTCCACGATCATGACCCAGAAGATCCTTCATCCCTCCGAACTGGTCGACTACGCCGACCACCATTCCGGAACGATGGCCACCCAGCCGGGGCGATTGAACCCTTACAAGCTGGGGATCGAGCTCCTGCGCGATATCGAGGAGCGCTGGAACAAAGGACAGTTCGGCCCGGAATGGGAAGAGTGCGACAACCTCGACGTTCGCCAAAAATGGGACAAGAAACTCGGCCTTGGCCGTCAGAAAATCTTCGAAGTGCGGCGCATCCACAACGACGTGACGTTTATCGACACGTTCTTGACCGTGGATTTTTGCCGCCGTTACAAGCTCTTCAGCTTCCGCCATAACGACCAGACCGAGATGTACGAGATCGAAAGCCGCGAATTTAAAAAGATCAAGGAGCGGCTTCTTTTTAATCTGACCAATTTCGGACAGCCGATCATTCGAGTGAAAGATGCGAACCACCGCAATCGCAGCGAACTCTATTTACAGCACGAATATTTCGGCGTCGACCTGAAGATCGATCACGCTCAAGACACGCTCCGTCATTTGCACCGTTTGTGGACGCGCCCCGTCCATCTCGAAACGTGTGTTGATGGACGGCCCACGCTCCTTTCGTTTGATGGCACTGATCATTCTATTCGTCCTTTGGGAGGTTCGTCCCATGAGTCTGAGCAAAAAGACCGCCGCCGCGCTTGATGAAAACACCAAGGCTTATGTCTTGCCGTGCACTGTCACTGTCGAGGATCAGCCCAACCGGCTGACCCTCAATCTGACGGCCCTCGATAGCGTCGGGCTGGCGTTTTCCACGATCGAGTTCGCCACGACGGCACTCGACCGAGTGGTCGTCCGATGCCCTCAAGCAGTGGGGCGATCGCCTGGCGAAGCGCGTGACGTACCTGATGGAACCGCTCAAGGTTCTCGAAGTCAACGATCACGGCGGCGAAGTTCAGCTTCGCAGCCAGAGCCCCACCCCGCGCGACGAGCGCCGCACGTATTACGAGCTGCGGCTCCTGCGACAAGGGAAGCTTCAGATGGAGCGATTTGCCTTTGACGAGACGACGCGCCAGCGGCAGCCGATCGCCTGCCAGCTCACGCGCGAAACCCTCGAACGGCTCGCCGACGATATCGTCGCCAGTACGTTGTCCGTGTAATCCCGGCCGGCAGCGCGGCCGTGCGCAGTTGTAATCTCGGTGTTGACTTCCGCGCCTGGAGGCCGTTCGCGTCCTCCAGGCCAATCAATGGCCGGTCTAGCGCAGCCCCGTGCCCACACGCTCGATCAACTAATAAGATGGCGGAGAGAGAGAATGGCTGGCTCCCGTGAGGCGCCGGGAAAGCCAGCCGGCGGGAACCGTTATCGGGCCGGCGCGTTTTTTGTTCGGGCCTCCATCTCCGCCAGGAGGCTGTCGACCGCTTGGTCCAGGTTCTCGCGCCGGACGTCGATGTAGCGGATGACTCCCTCGGCGTCGAGGACGTAGACCGTCGGCCAGTGGGCGACGTCGTAGGCGGTCTGGATCGCGCCGCGGCACCCGCCATCCCACCAGGAGGGCCAGGTCATCAGCTTTTCACGGGTCGCCCGCTTCGCCTTCTCGCGGTCGTCGGCCTCGTCAGAGTTGACCCCCAGCAGGGCGAACGGTTTGCCTTCCATCCGCTTGACCAGCGCGCGCTCGTGGGGAACCATCGCCATGCACGGGCCGCACCAGGTTGCCCAGAAGCAGACGACGACCACCTTACCGCGATGGCCGCTGAGCGTCAGCGGCTTGCCGTCCAGGTCATCTCCGGTGATCTCTGGCGCGACCTTGCCGACCTTCAAGTTCGGCAGGTTCGTGATTCGCGCCAGCTCGGCCCGCGCCTTGTCGGCGAGCCGGAACGTGCCATCGGTTGATGTCTCGTCAGCGTAATCCTCGCAGACCTGCGTGAAGAATCGCTTCGCCTCGGCCAGGCACTGCTGCGTTTTGGACGCGTCGCGGTCCCGCCCCACGATCATGGAGTCGGGTCCAAAGCGCCACCACAACCCGAGCGAATAGGTGGCCTGTCCGCGGACCTTGCGGTCAACGTGCGCGGCGGCGACATCCTTGAGGAGGTTCCCCGACCAGTCTTCGCTTCGGTAGGCGAGCGCACCGCAGAGCTGGCCCATCCGGGGGTCGTTCATGAAGTGATCACGAACAATCTTCACCAGGTCATCGTCGAGGAAGCTCCGCATCAGGCCAGGCAGCAGGATGATGCCCTCGAAGGCAGCCGGGTCGGCCGGATGGGCGCGGATGAGCTTGCGGACCTCGTCGGCCATCGCAGTCCAGTCGCGCTGAAAGGTCTCGTTCTCGCCGGCGACCTTCCCGGAACGAACCTTTGGATCGAGCTTGTTGGTCGCCCTCAGCGCTTTGTAAAAGCGCTTCTCGCGAGCCTCGAAGCGCTGCTTCAGCGCGGCGAATTGTGCGGCGAGGAGCTGATCCCCCCTGACCTCAACTTTGGGGCGGGAGGGCTTGTCGCTCGACCCGTCATCCGCGAGAACTCCGAACCCGGAGAGTACAACATGGAGGAGCAAAAGACCGTACATCACCAGAGGCTCCTGCGTTCGTAGGCCAGCCGACTCCGGAAGGCGCCCGCCGTGGCTCCATGATCGCTCGGCGTAAGTCGGAGATCAAGGAATCGAGTCGGCGGCGGCCTGGACGAACGCCTGTTCGAGGCGATGGGCGTCCCGGTCCGAGAGATGGCGGACTGTGAACCCTTCATGGCATGCAACGGACTCGACGCGGTACTTCCAGGTGACGTTTGGCTTGAGACCGAACATCTGGCAGTCCAGGGGACGGAGTGGTCTTGAGCTTTGACACCGCCAGCGTCATGGTGCCCCGGCTCCCCCCAGTTTGATCAGGATCAGGATCGCGATGCTGTAAAAGATGATAAGCCCGGTGGCGTCGACGAGAGTGCTGATGAGGGGAGCCGAAACGAGGGCGGGGTCGATCCCGAATCGCTTGGCGATGAGCGGAACAACGGCGCCGACGCTGTTGGCCCAGACGCAGATGAACAGGATGGCCAGGCCAATGACAGCGGCAAACGGGCGCTGCCATGCAGATACCACGTGTAGAGAAACCCAAAACTCCCCAGAACGAGTCCCAGTAACAACCCCGTGAGGGACTCGCGAAGATCACCCGAACCGTCTGCGAACCGGAAATCTCGCCGAGGGCCAGGCCGCGGATGATCGTGCCGACAGTCTGGCTGCCGGCGTTCCCACCGGTCCCGATCATGAGAGGGATGAAGTCAACAAGATCGGGAAGGCGGAGCTGCACTCCCTTGAAACGGTGCGACACGTATTTGGTCATGAAGCCCGCGCCGAACAGGAAGAACAGCCAGAATATACGTCGCCGCACGCTCTCGGCGATCTTCGCCTGCCAGTACGTTTCCTCGTTCGCCTCCGAGTCGCGCGAGACACCGCCGAAAGCCAGCATGTCTTCGGTCTGCTCCTGGCGCAAGATGTCCATGGCGTCGTCGTGAGTGATGATGCCCACGAGCATGTCTGAAGTGTCCACGACCGGGATCGCGATCAAGTCGTACTTGTCGATCTGGCGCGCGACGGCTTCCTGGTCCTCGTCGACGCGGGCGAAGATGACGTCATGCTGCATGATGTCTTCGATCACGGCCGAGCGGCGTGACAGGATCAACTTCTTGAGCGACACAAAGCCGATCAACCGGCGCTTGTGATCGACGACATAGCAGTAATAGATCGTTTCGCGATCGGGCGCCTCGTGGCGGATGAGCTCGAGTGCCTCGCGCACCGTGATGTGCGGGGGGAGCGTGACATAGTCGGTGGTCATGGCGGCCCCGGCCGTGCCCGGCTCGTAGCTCGCCAGGCGACGAATGTCTTCGCGCTCGGCCTGGGCCAGAAATGGCAGCACGGGATCGACGACGTCTTCGCCGAGCCGGTTGACCAGATCGGCCCGCTCGTCGTGCGACATCAGGTGCAACAATTCGGCCGTCTCCTTCGGCGGCATCGCCTCGACCAGGCGCTGCTGGCGGTCTTCGTCGAGATAACTGAAGACGTCGGAACGATCGCGCGGCGGCAAGATCTGAAAGAGAGCATCGCCATCGTCGGTCTCGAGGTCCTCGATGATCTCGGCGAGCCGCCGCGGGTGGTGGTCGGTAAAGAAATCGCGCAAGACGGCGGCCTCGCCGTCGCGGATCAGCTCGCGAAGGTCGGGAACCAGGAGCGGATGTCGCACAGACCCTCCTCCGAATCGCTGTGACCGACCATGGTCAAGCCCAGTACGATCATGGCGGCAACAAGGATCGCGGATGCAACGGACATACGTTCGAATCGGGAATTCCTGCTATTCGGAATTCGGGTCTGCGATTCATCACTTCTTTTTTCAAGTGGCGAATTCAGAGTGTCAACAACGGAAAGGCGCGTGTCTTCTGGAATCCAATCCAATCGAATCGAATCAAATCAATCAACGTGGGCCAATCACGTCCTTACCCACATAAGGGCGCAGGACCTCGGGAACATCGATGCGGCCGTCGGATCGCTGATAATTCTCCAGGATCACGATCAAGGCTCGGCTCAGAGCGACCGCCGTTCCGTTGAGCGTGTGGACGAAGCGGGTCCCTTTGTGCGCTGACGGTCGGAAGCGGATATTCAACCGGCGCGACTGGTAATCGGTGCAGTCGGACGTGCTCGTGACCTCGCCGAATTCGCCATTCGCGCCTCGGCCCGGCATCCAGGCTTCGAGATCGAACTTGCGATAGGCCGGTCCGCCCAGGTCGCCCGAGCAAATATCCAGAACACGATAGGGAATACCAAGCGACTGGAACAAATCCTCCTCGATCGCGAGCATCTCGGCGTGCATCGCGTCGGACGACTCCGGAGTGCTGAACGCGAACATCTCGACCTTGGTGAATTGATGAACGCGGTAAAGACCCCGGCTGGCACGGCCGGCCGCGCCGGCCTCGGTGCGAAAGCAGTGAGAAAGCCCGGCCAGCTTGATCGGTAACGCCGACTCGTCGACGATCTCATCGGCCAGCATGCCGCCGAGCGTGATCTCAGCGGTGCCAATTAAGCTCAGCTCGGTATCCTCGACCGAGTAGACCTGCGTCTCTTCGCCGCGCGGGGTGAACCCGATTCCCTCCAGGATACTATTACGCGCCAGATCCGGCGTAATGATGGGAGTAAATCCCGCCTGGATCAATTTGCCGAGTGCGAATTGCTGAAGGGCCAGGTCGAGAAGCACCGCATCGTTCTTGAGGAAGTAAAAGCCCGTGCCGCTGACCTTGCCGGCGGTCTCGAAATCGATCAGGTCGAGCGTCTTGCCCAGCTCGACGTGATCCTTGACCTTGAAGTCGAACACCCGCGGCGTGCCGACCTTGCGCAGTTCACGGCTGTCGTCTTCGGTCAGACCCGTTGGCGCGTCGGGATGGGTCAGGTTGGGAATGCGCCGCAGGCGCTGGGTCACCTCGGCTTCGAGACGCCGGAGCCTCTCTTCATCTTCGGCCACCGCCGATTTCAGCCGTTTCCCTTCATCAATCAGGGCGGTCCGTTTCAGTGCGTCGCGCTCTCGACCGGTCGCCTGGGCGACCTCGTTCTGCTTGCGACGAACTTCTTCGACCGACTGGAGCAGGCCACGCCGCTCTTCCTCGAGCGCGACAACCCGGTCAACATCCGCCAGCACATCAGCCGGGACGTTTCGGTTGCGACAATTCTGCCTGACGGCTTCCGTATTGGCGACGACAAATTTCAAATCGAGCATGAGAACACCTTACTGGATATCGACGAGTCCGATCCGAGTCTTCTCAGAGAGTCGCGACTCGGAAGGCATGGGTTCGCGTTCTGTTCTGAAGAAGCGAGCTTCAGGAAACCGACGGGTTAACCAGCTCCGCAAGGAGATGAGCGCTCGACCTGATGCCACGATGGAAGTCGGCCAGCGAAAACTTCTCGTTGGGTCCGTGCAGATTATCGTCGTTCTGGCCCCACCCCAGGAGCAGCGTGTCGACGCCCAGATGTTGTTTGATCAGCCCGACGACGGGGATCGACCCTCCCTCGCGGATCAAGACTGGCGGGGTGCCGAAACTGGTTTCAATCGCACGGACCGCGGCTCTCACGCCGGGCGTTTCCACGTTCACCAGAACGGCCGGCGCACCATGGTGACTGATAATTTCGTAAGTCACGCCGGGCGGACAGGTCCTGGCGACATGGTCGCGGAATTGCCGTTCGACCGTTTTGGGATCTTGATCGGGAACCAGGCGGAAGCTCAGCTTGGCGCCGCCTTTACACGGCAGCACCGTCTTCGGGCCCGGGCCGGCATAGCCGCCGAAGATGCCATTGATGTCGCAAGTCGGCCGCGCCCACTTCCGTTCGAGCGTGGTGTAACCGGCCTCGCCTTCGAGCGATGGGACACGAAGATCGGCCTGAAAGTCTTTCTCCGAAAAAGCGAGCTTGGCAAATTCGGCGCGCTCCCAGTCCTCGAGCGGCCGGACCGAGTCATAAAAGCCGGCGAGCTGGATCTTGCCATCGGGTCCCTTCAAGCTTGCAAGAATGGTCGCCAGGGCATTGAGTGGATTGGCGACGGCCCCGCCGTACGTTCCCGAATGGAGATCGCGGTTGGCACCCTGAACGAGCAGCTCGAAATAGGCCAGGCCCTTCAGGCCGTACGTGATCGCGGGCTGCCCTGGCCCGAACTGGCTGCTGTCGGAGATCACCGCGAAATCGCAGGCCAGTTTACGCTTATTCTCGGGTACATAGGCCTCGAGGCTGGCCCCGCCGACTTCCTCTTCCCCCTCGATCAGGAACTTGACATTGACCGGCAGGCTGCCCGCCGTCTTCAACCAGGCTTCGACGGCCTTCAAATGCGTGAACATCTGACCTTTATCGTCGGTCGCCCCACGCGCATACAGGTTGCCATCGCGGACGGTCGGCTCAAACGGAGGTGAAAGCCACGGTTCGAGCGGCTCAGGAGGTTGAACGTCGTAGTGTCCGTAAACGAGGATCGTGGGCTTGCCCTTGGCGTGCAACCATTCCGCATAAATGAGCGGGTGTTTCTTCGTTTCAATGAGCTCGGGCTCAAGACCAATCGAAGCCAGGTCATCGCGGATGAATGTCGCGGCGCGGCGCGTATCGGCGTCATGATCGGGCTGGGCACTGATGCTGGGAATGCGGATGAGTGCCTTGAGCTGCTCCTCGAATTGTTGACGGTGCGATTCGAGATAGGCATCCACGTGATCCATGGTCATGACGATTCGCCCTTGCCTTTCCGATTGCGGTTTTCCATTTTCCATGTCGGGTCGGATGGGTAAGCTGCAAACCCAGCGGACCCAACCAGCTTGACATCGTCGTTTTTTGTCGCCGCTTTCTCTTGAGGCGTCCCAAAAACATCGTGTTTCAGTATAGCAACGGCCGGACAGGGGAGCGACGGTTCACGCCCGGCATGCACTGATACCTTCTTTGCCCATTTCCGGCGGTCACCACGGGCGATGAACGAGCCGGGGCACTCGCGACGCCAAAGAGCTCGATCAGACGTGTGGTTTTCCCGAATCAAGGATGTCTGCTTCCCGATTCGTCCGCGGCCGATTTCGTGGGCACATGCTTACAAAATAAAAGCCTCACGATTGTACGGTTGACTTCTGGCGCCGAGAGTTCATATTTTTCAAAACTTGACTCAAGTTTTTAGCTGGACCGGCCGAACGTCGCGACGCAGGTGAAAAATCCGCGATTGGTATCGAAGTTGCGTTCGGTGGCGGATGTGTTCGACTGGTTGGGTCTTGAACACAAAGGTAGAGGAGGTGTCCGGCCCTGTGCTGTGCGGCTTCGGTTCTCCGGTCGCGAAAAAAAATTGGTGATCGACTTGGGCGAAACTGGAAGTCACGCATGGTATATATGAGAGAGAGCAGCATTGAAGCGTTGCCAACGGAAAGGCGCCCGTCCCCGGGGTGGTTTCGACCTTGGGCGCGGTGTCAAACGGATGCCTGGGATGGCGTAGCTTGGATGAGCGGCCAAGACCGTTTGACGCGGTGACCGAGGTTTACTCGCATCTTTCCATAGTTCGTCGCGGTTTAGGAGGGGAGCCTTTTCGATGAGTTTTCTTCAACGCTTCCTCGAGCGTGTCCTTCGTAACAATCCCAGCCGTATGTCGCGGACCAGTTTCGATGATCTTACGCAAGATCAGCTAGATGCCCACCTACGCGTCGGACGCTATGGTAATTTCTTGTTGACGGATGCTGTTCGCCCTTCAATCAGTCTGGATGTCGTTCCCCGGTTAGGCTATCGGCGCGATACGTATTGCGACCCCGAGAGCGGCAACAAGATGCCCGTGCTCGCCGCTTCCGTCTCCGCCGAGAACCTGTTCGAGATTTTCATGGATCTGCTCGATCCCCTGGGAGACGTCGTCGACGTCGTCATGGAATCGAGTCACGACTCCGAGCCGGGCTTTCATGCCGACCTCTATCGCGAGCATATCGACACCGTCATCTTGAAGAGCACCCTTTACGACTACGAGCCGCTGCTCTTGCACGACGGCTGTACTGGCATGGCGGCTCTCAATCCCAGCGGTCCCATGGAAGTTCAGTTCGACGAGCACAAGCTCCTGTTTGTCTATGCCCACGACCTTCAGCCATTCGAGGATATCCTGATCAGCTACGGCCTCAAGCGCGACGACACGTTGAAATTCATCTCCGAAGCCGAACACCTTCATTCGACCGACGACGTTTATCACGAGCAGTTTGAAGAGATCCTCTACCGGCTCGGCATCGATCGCTGAAGAACGAGACGACAACGCGGCGGCCCGGGGAACCAAACCCAGAGCGCCGGGAATCGCGAACTTATTCATTCGTGGGGCGGGGCATCACCAATCAGATGTCCCGCCCCGCTTTCATTTCTGCTCGATTCTGCCAGCCTCGCTTGGTCCTCCGCAAATTGACCGAGCGACGGATCGTTTCGTACCATGGATGATGCTTGACCGCGACACGACTGTCACGGTTTCCGAGCGAGCAACGACCAGCGCGGCCAGGCTTCCGAGGGCGTTTCATGCGGCGGTTTTTCCGGAATTGGACGTACTTTTTCGCTCTCGTGGCCATGGCGTACTTCACGGGCTGCGGCGATCAGTCGGCAGCACCCACGATCCAGACTCCGTCGTTTACCGGCGTGTCGATCAAGATTGGAGCCCTGGATGACGCGGCCATACTGGCGGGCGTCGCCCCCCAGCGCGGCGAGTGGGAGGCATCGCGCCACGGGTCGATCACGATCCGCGATGAGCTGGTCACTCTCGAAACGCTCACGGCGGTCGATGTCGTGCTCTTCCCTTCACAGCGATTCGGCGACATGGTCGACGCCGGTGCGCTGGCGACGATTCCCAACGAGGCCGTTCTGCCCCCCAGGCCGTCGGACGAGGAACTGGAAAGCCAGGGGCGGCAAGCAGCGACGCAACGGTCGAAGGTGCCGGCGGCCGACGCGTTTCAATACATGGATATCGCACCGGCGTTTCGCGAGCAGGTCAGCCGCTATGGTCCAGACCGCATGGCCTTGCCCTGCGGCGGTTCGGCGCTCGTCCTGGTTTATCGTCGCGACGCGTTCGAAAACGCCGGCAACCGTGAGGCGGCCCTCAAGGCCGGGCTGTCGCTCGAGCAGCCCCCCGCGACATGGCCCCAGCTCGACGCCATGGCCAGGTTCTTTCACGGTCGCGACTGGAACGGCGACGGCTCGCCTGATGTCGGCATCGCCCTGGCCCTGGGAGCCGACACCGAAGGGCTGGCCAATGCCACCTTTCTGGCACGAGCGGCCAGCCTGGGCCTGCATCGCGACCATTATTCGTTCCTGTTCGATTCCGACAGCATGACCCCGCGCATCGCGAGCCCCCCCTTTGTCGAAGCCTTGAAGGATCTGGTTGCCCTCAAGGCGTTTGGGCCTTCCGGAATGGAACGGTTCGACGCGGCCGCGGCCCGCGAGGCGTTTCGTCAGGGTAAGGTCGTCTTCTTGATCGATCGCGCCGAACGTGCTTCAAGCTGGTCGCTCGGAAAACCGGTCGGGGTCGCTCCGTTACCCGGCTCCGACCGCGTGTTTGAGCCCACGCGTCAAGAATGGATTGCGGCCACGCCGCGGAACGCTCCCAGTTACCTTCCGCTCGGAGGGGGCTGGCTCGTGGGCGTCAACAAGCAGCTTTCCGGCACGCAGCTCGACGCGGCCATTGACGTCGCCAAGTACCTGGTCAACCCCGAGAACTCCAACCGCCTGCGCGCCGAGCGGGCGTTTCCGATGCTTCCGGTACGCACGTCTCAGATGGGACAAGGGTTGCCCGATCCGACCTCGGCTCCCGACGTCGATTCGCGAGGCTGGTCCGACGCGGTCAGCCGAACGTTGCTGGCCGAGCGCGTGGTACCGGGTTTGCGGATTCCTGATGCGGCCGGCTATTTGAGCGATCTGGCCCGGGAACGGACCGCCGCGGCCGCCGGGCTCGAGCCGGAAAAAGCACTCGAAGCCGTGGCCAGGGCCTGGTCGCAGCGCACGGCCGCCATTGGCCCCAAACACCAGGTCTGGCATTACCGTCGCAGCCTGAATAGCCTGACGACCATCGGGCAACCCCCGGCGCGGGAAATAAATAAGAGGACGTTTCGGTGGACGAAAGCGAAGAGTCGCAGCCCACATTTAACGCCGACATCGAAACCGAAGTCAAAGAGCTGATGGGCCTTTTCGACCTGCCAGCCTTCGCCCGCCGGGGTTACGATCTGGAAGTCGCCGTGCGCCGCCTGCACGCGCGCTGTGCCAGCGCGCGCGCCAGATGCTCGACATGGTTCAACTACGGCTCAAGCAGTGGTCGCAGGCCGTGACCGGACCGGGAGAATGGCAAGATGTCTTTCAAGCCTCGATCGAAGACCTCTGGCCGCTCGCCGGCGCCGCGCCACCGAACTGGGCCAAAACCAGGGCTCCGACCCGCCGCCGCCTGAGCATGGCTAACGACCTCATCGCGGCCGTGCTCCGGTTCAATCGCCGCTGGGTTCATTACGTGGAAAACTTGAACCTCGAGCCGACCAACGTCATGATCGATCAGTACAATCGTTATTATGTCCTCGAAAAAGAATGCGTCATCGGTTCGGCGCGACTCGCCGCGCGGCATTTTCAGCCGATGCCCGCGCTCACGGTGGCGGCCCTCTTGAAAGATCATCCCACATTACCCGTGCCCGAGCTCGTGACGAGCCCAAGGTCGAATCGGCCGCGGCCTGACGGCCTTTCCAAAAACGCGGGGCCCGACGCGAAAGCGTGACTGGCAACCGCACGCCGGGTGTCAAATGCGGGACTCGTCGCGCTACACTGGATCGTGGCGGGCGAAAGGTCGCCCGGCGCGCGAACGAGCGTCGTTCAATAATGCAACGGGCCATCGCACACTCACACGAGCGAAAAACGCGAACCTGGCGGAGGATTCATAATGCCTGTGCTCGAGCGTGAAGAATATATCGAGCAGGCGTACTTTTTTCGCGTGTTTCGTGAGCGGCTCATCGATGGTCTGGCCTCGCAAGAGATTCTCGGCCGCGTCAGCGAGGAATTGCTATCGACAACCAAGCTGCCGCTCGCGGTCTCGTTTCTGTATGCCGAAATCAAAGGGATCGGCCTGATGGGGCCGGCGATGGAACGCATCCACCATTACTTCACGCCGTTTCAGACGCACGTGATCAACCAGGCCGAAGGCGACGTGAGCCGCTTCGCCATGGACCAGGCCCTGCTGATCCTGGAGCGCGAAGCGAAGTTCAAGTCAGAAGCACCGACGCTGGCGGCCCTCTTCGTTTTCCAGTTCGAGTCACTGGCGCGCAACCGCCTCGGCTACACCAAGGGCCTGGCCGCCATGGCCGCCGATCCGTTTTACACCGAGGATTGGAAAGACTATATCCTCACACTCCGCACCCGGCTCGGCGACGTCGACTTTGCCGACCTCATTTTTGTTCGCTCCGAACAGTTCGCGCTGGAACGCCGCCGCCAGAATCCCGAGTTTGTCCCGAAGTTTTCGATCCTCTTCGGCGAGAAAGAGGGGAAGATCGCGCGGGCCAATCGGGGGCGCGATCCCATGTATCTCTTCGCGGCCTTGCAGCGCCAGCTCGGTTACCCCGAGATCCCCCGCCCACGCCGGCCAGACGAGCTGGAAGCACGTGTGCTCTTGCTCGAACAAAAAATCGTCCAGCTCGAGAACCGGCTCAAGTCGGCCGAATCCGACCTGCAGCATGATGCCGACCTCGCCCAGGTTCTTGTCAAACCCGAAGATACCGCCGGCGTGCCCAAGGGGTGGGGACAAAAAGGCTAACGAGGCTATGCCTGTGACCGACGAGCTATCAACAGAATGGCTCCGGTCGTGCCTCAGGTCAGCAAGGTTGTTCGACAAACGGTCGTGCCTTCGCATTGGGGCGTGTCGTCTTGACTCACAATCGGCGCCACGACGTAAGTTTGCACCATCGAGGGGGCGGCGTACTGCGGCATTTTAACCGCCTCGCAAGATCCCGAAGATCTAGCCCTGGCCCGTCGGATCGACGAAAAGCTTGCGAGCCTATTTCCTGCCCGATGGTGCTACCGCATGAACCGGCAGCCGTGAGTTTCAGATACCGCAGGTGGGACTTGAACCCACACAGGTGTTACCACACCGGCTCTTGAGTCTGGTACGTCTGCCATACTCGTCTGGTGAAAAAAGCGGTGAGTTGAGGACTGAGTCGCTCGATGGGCGACAGAACGCGCGCTGGGGCTCATTACCAAGACCAGGGTCCGTTGATGGCGAAATTGAGGTGGAGTACGATGAAGCTATGAACCCGCGTGTCTACCTCGAAACGACCATCCCGAGTGACCTGACTGCGTGGCCAAGCCGCGACCTTGATTCGCGCCGCCCATCAGCGGATTACCCGCGATTGTTGGATCAGACGGCGAGCGGAATTTGAGCTGTAGATCTCCCAGGTCGTTCTGCGTGAGTGTCAGGCGGGTGATGCGACTGCCGCTGCCGAACGGTTGAAAATTCTTCAAGACCTGACGTTGCTGGAACAGACGGAAGAAGCGACCCGGCGCGCGCAGGCGCTTGTGGATCGCGTGCCGTTACCCCAGCGAGCGACGGTCGATGCCCTGCACGTGGCGATCGCGGCCGTTCACGGAATGGACTACTTGCTCACCTGGAATTGCACGCACATCGCCAACGCAAGGCTGCGGGATCCAATCGAGTCTGTTTGCCGAGAGAATGGCTACGAGCCGCCAAATATTTGCACCCCTGATGAACTTCTGGCCGAGGAAGGAGACTGAGATGGACGATACTCTGCGAGAGGTGCGGAAGGCACGCGAGGATTATGCAAAAGAGTTCGGTTACAACCTGCA
Organism: uncultured Planctomycetota bacterium; assembly: GCA_963818265.1. GTDB lineage: Bacteria > Planctomycetota > Planctomycetia > Isosphaerales > Isosphaeraceae > CAWFRS01. The sequence continues at coordinate 526,533 of CAWFRS010000010.1, forward strand.
AGCGATCCATCGCGACCTCAAGGCCGGAGAGATCGCGAGCGGTCGCCGGATTGTCTCGTTGCCTCCCCGCCGGGCGAAACCGACGATTGCAAATGGGACAGATTCGGGGACGTCGAATGCAGATGGACGCGTCGGCGGCTGAAGGCTGCTCGACCTGGCTGACCGGCTCGGCGGAAAGGGCAGGCATCGCAAAGCCAGCCGCGTCCCGGCAAGAGCTCAGGCGTGAATCCGTAACCCACTTGAAGAGAAACGCTTCGGGGGTTCCGGGCGATCGTGGAATTCGGCATCTTCGCTTGACTTGAGGCACAACTCTCGGAGCGTGAAACAGGGATGCGATGAGTTGTTGCCGTGGGTGCTGCGACGGTCGTGGAAGTACCAGACTCGATCGTCGACGTGAATTAGGTGTGGTGTCCCCGAAGTTGCCGCCAATTACCAGATTCTCGTGACCCCATAGGCATCGAGCACCGAATCGCTGCTGACAATCTCGATGTCCTCTGGAACTAAGCGCGAGAAACGGTCCCACCCTGAGCGCGTAAAACGGTCCCACCTGGGTGTTCAAAATAGCCGCTTTGGGCAAGAGCGGTGATTTGCCTTTCAGTCCACCTTTCGAGTCTTTTTAGCTTTCATCGACTCGCGAAAGCGGTAGCTCTCACCATTCATCTCGAAAATCTGGCAGTGATGGGTGAGACGATCTAGTAACGCTGCGGTCATCCGCTCGCCCTGGAAGATCTGGTTCCACTCGCTGAACGGCAAGTTGCTTGTCACCAGCATGCTGGCTCGCTCATAGCGATCGGCGAACACCCGGAATAAAAGCTCGACGCCGCCACGACTCAAGGAGACGTATCCCAGCTCGTCACAGATCAGCAGGTGGGCCCGCTCCAACTGGTCCAGGAACCGGTCCAGCGTGTACTGCTTCTGCGCCTTCTCCAATTGGCTGACCAGCTCCGCCGCCGTGAAGAAGCGCACCCGCAGACCCGCGCGACACGCTGCTTGCCCCAAGGCCACGGCGACGTGCGTTTTTCCAGTTCCCTGGCTTCCTACAAGGCAGCAATTGGTTTTCTGTTCCACCCACTCACATCGTGCTAGTTCCAGGATCTTGGGCTTCGAGAGCTGGGGCATCACGCTGAAATCATAGGTGTCGAAGTCCTTCAAGACCGGGAATTCCGCGTTCTTGATCCGGGTCGCGACCGCGTTGGCGGCGCGACTCGCCAGTTCGGCCTCAGTCAATCGGAGCAAGAAACCGACGAACGTCTGGTTGGACGCGGCGGCATCTCGCGCCAGCTTCTCGAACTCTTGACCCATCGTCGGCAGGCGCAACTGCCGGAGCTGGGCTTTGACCAATTCGATCGTAACATCGACCATGAACATGATCCTCCCAAGAAATTCCCAACGAAAGCCAGGCTCGCTAGCGGAGCCCGATTACAACCATGTCGCCCCTATTCAGGCGAAAAACACGGTGTTCTCACCAGCGCGGGATGCATTATATGATCGCATAGTCATACCGTCATTACTACACTCGTTACCACTCTCGCGATGGTTCAAGAGCCCATTGGTGGTGATCGGACGCCTGGGGGATGAATCGCAACAGTGCATATTCAAGACTTTATTACTAGACTCGTTTTCATTCCCATAATCACCTATGAGTTCGTCGAAACGACTCAGGTCGGGGAGAGGGACCGAAACTCGGGGCGCCGCGGCCGACTCGGGGTTCGGTGGCGAGCCGCCAGGCACTATGGTCTCGATTGCAGCCAGCGAGCACGTCCGCTGGATGACCGCATCGGCACTGGTTAGCTGGTCGTGCCGGCAGGCGTCGACGGCTTTTTGCACCCGAGTCAGCGGGTGCTCACCCAGGAGTTGCAGGACCCGCACATAGCGGCGTGCGCCCCCCTGTGCCCCATGCAGTTGCTCAAGCTCGGCGCGGAACGCGGCAAAGCAAGCCGGCAGCTTCCAGTCACGATACACCGGCGCGTGATCCAGCGCCGGGCTTGCGACTCAAGGTCGCGAGGTAATGGAGTGGGTCGAGGATCATCTGGCCGGGATGTGGGGATCGCTCGTGGGTCGCGACAACCTGGCCGCCGGCCACGACGATGACCCGGTCGACATAGCCTTTGACCGTCGCCAACTGGAATGCAAACCGTCGCGGAACGCTGTAGCGACTGCGATCAAAAGCGACGGTCTGATATTTGTCCACGGAGACCGCCGGGCGGATCACGCAGGCGTCAAACCGATGGTTTGGCAACGGCGCCGCGACAGCCTGCTCCTCGGCGAACCGCGTGCCGATCACGAATGGGCCCAAGAGCGACTGAACGGTTCGCTCCTTCTCCGCCTGGCAGCGTTGCCGAAAGTAACCGTTCAACTCATCAAAACCTTTCACCTGCGGGACCGGAGTCGCAAAACGGCGTTGCACAGCCTTGACAGTGCTCTCGGCGTCGGGCTTCTCGTTGCCCCGGGCCGGCATGCAGAAAAGGGGCTTGAAGACGTAGTGGCTGGCAAGCGCGGCGTATCGGGGGTGGATCTGTCGTTCGCGTCCCTCAAGGATCAAGGTCGCGACCGTTTTGGGATTGTCCCACCAGACTTCCTTGGGAACGGCTCCGAAGAACTCGAAGGCGGCAACCATGCCTTCGAGGATCGCCTCGGTGCGTTCGAAGGGGAGCGCCAGAACAAAGGGATAGTTCGAGTAGGCCCAGGTGGCGACCAGGAAGGGGATCTGCCGTCGTCCCTCGGGGAAGTCGACGTAGATGTGGCCGAAATCGGCCTCGAGGCGTTGGCCAGGGAGATGAACCAAAGGTATGAAGGTTTCTTGATCTCGGCGTTGATTCTTGAGCAGGTAGCGTTGCACCTGGCCGTAACACCCGCGGTAGCCGTGTTCGTCGCGCAACCGACGGAACACCTGCATGGCGGTGTGGCGTTGCTTGGGAGGCGCGTTCTGGTCGTCGGCCAGAATCTGGTCGACAACGGCCTGAAACGGTCCCAAGACGGGGGCGGGACGGTTTCTGATCTGGAGCCGAGGAATCGGCTCGGACTGCTCGAGGATCTGGCGGATCTTGTACCGCGAATGATGGAAAGTGCGCGCGATTGAGCGGATGCTCATTCCATCACGCCGCGCCCTGCGAATCGCTCCGTAATCGTCCACCGTAAGCACATCCATACCTCCATGCGAGTAGCTCTCGATTGAAAAGAGCCAGTCTACGATGAAGGCTGCTGGGGTGGGTCCGTTTTAGGCGCTCAGATTGCCCGAGGGTGGGACCGTTTCATGCGCTCAGTTCCAGTCCTCGACCAGCGCCTGTGCAGCCAGCAGTCGATCGAATGGATCGCGGTGGTACCACGGAAGAAGCGCTTGCCGCTCGGTATGGTCCAGCGTGATTGGTAGCAGAGAAAGGCCGAGGTCGACGATCGCCTTATCAATCCACTGGCGGTAAGGCAATGACAACGGGAGCCTTCCCAGGCCGAACTTGATGGAGATTTCCCAGAGCGTCGCCATACTGACTAGCAACTCGTTGTCAGGGTCGCTCATCGCGGTCATCGCGAACGGACTGACCTGCTCGGGCCGGTCGGCGGACCAGATCACGGCGTGCGAGTCGATCAGTATCCGCATCACATGTACTCCGCGAAATCCTCGAGAGGATCGTCGAAACGCTCCATGGAGAGCACGGTCCCTTTGAGCGTGCCGAATTGCGGCGGCTTCCTGGCCACACTTGGCGCAGGCGGCACGATCCGGGCCACAGGCTGATCGTTCTCGGTGATCACAACCTCTTCGCCAGGCGTCAGTCGATGGATCAGCTCGCTCAGCTTGCGTTGAGCTTCCTCGATCGTCACGGTCGACATGATGGGTTGCCTTCCTCGTTATCGCAAATCAGTGATGCGTTCCCGCGGGCGGACCGTCTACCTGGCCCCTTTTCTGCGGTTACTCGCCAACCGGCGTTTGCGAGAACCTGCCAACAAGTCGATCATACCAGCCCGGCTCCGGTTCTTGTCGCAGAATCCGCGCCCCATACTGGCAAGTTGGGCGTTATACAATCGCTATCGAAACTGGCGGAGTCGGCCGGTTCCTCGACGCTTATCATGTGTTGTGCCCATCCGTGGAAAGATGCCATCTAACCAGGAACGGGTCTTGCCCGTCCAGAAGCTCACGCAATCGCTGGTCGACCTTGTTTTTCGTCTCCAACCCGGCAGGCAACGCATCCCGATCCCTTCGAATGAAGGCTTTTGCCGCCTCGATAACTTCTTCGGTTTCTGTTGACCGGGCTGGTTTCAGGTCGGGCTATAAAGCGGGACAGGGTCGGAGTATAAAGGAGTATAAAGTGGGACAGTTCCGCCTATGAAAACTAGGCAATTCGATAAGACCGTTGAAAGGGCAAATGTCCGGTGACGATTGACTATTCTGCCAAAAGCGAACCTGTCCCGCTTCTTCGCTTATTCTGCCAAAAGCGAACCTGTCCCGCTTCTTCGCTCTGTCCCGCTTCTTCGCTTCCAGGCATTCGAACAGGATGGCACCCAGGGCGTTGACGTCGACGGCTGAGCCGACAGCCTCGGGCCGACCCGCGGCCTGCTCGGGCGCCATGTATGCGGGCGTGCCGAGGAGAACGCTGGTGCGGGTGGCCGCCGCTTCGGGGTCGGCATCGAATCGCTTGGCCAGACCGAAGTCGGTGACCTTGGCTGTCCCCTGGGCATCAAACAAATGTTGGAAGGTTTCAGGTCGCGGTGGATGATCCCTCGGCCGTGGGCATAGTGGACGGCCCGGGCGAGGCGCTCGACCAGGGCGACGACTTCCGTGATCGGGAGCGGGCCGGCCGCGAGGCGGTCGGCCAACGAGCCGCCTTCGAGCAGTTCCATCGCATAGAACGGAGCCCGTCGCATACTCCCACGTCATGGATCGGCACAATCGCCGGATGATTGAGGCTGGCGACGGCTTCGAACTCGCGGCGGAACAGCTCGATCACATGCGGGCTGGCGTCACGGCCTGCGGCAACTGTTTTGAGCGCCACGCGACGGTCGAGGCCGAGCTGGCGTGCCCTGTGCACGACCCCCATTTCGCCCCGACCGATCAGGGCTTCGAGCCTCATAGCCCAACGCGATGGCCGGGGCATCGGCACTCTGCAAATCGGGCGGCCCGGCGCCGCGTAGGAGGTCGATCCAGGGGTCGTCGCAACACGTGACCTCCGGCGTTTGCAGGCAAAGGGCGCAGTCGGCGAGATGGCTTTCGATGGCGTCGGCCCGAGTCTCGTCGATCGCGCCGCGGCCGAAGTCGGCGAGCTCTTGCAGGGTTGGGTGGGCGTCGGTCGCAAAGGAGGTCTGCAACATATTTGGGAATCCGAGCCCGATGGGGAAATCCTCGTGACGCGGTCATGTGGTGCGAGGCCAGGGCGAATCATGAAGTCGATCGAGCCTAGAGTGGCAGTTCACCAGTCCTGTGCCCACGGCGGATTGAGTGTGCGCCGCTCACAGCACACGCCGGGCCTTTGAGGGCGGGGCCTTTACGAGCCTGAAAATCTGGACGTAGTTCCCGGATTCATGGCCATCGCGGTCGTTATCAAGCAGGTTGCCGGCCAGGTCGTCGACGCCGTGGGCAGAGGTCCCGTCGACGGTGATGCGGTAGTTCACGCCGAGAGAGAGCTTCTTGCGGGGCATGAGCGTCACCGAGCGGGTGGCGACGTTGTAGGTCACCGATCGCAGCGCGATGATCTTGTCGTCCTTGGTGCCAAACTTCTTGTCGCGACCGGCCGTGACCAGTCGGTAATTGGCCAGAAGCGCAGCGCGAGCGGAGTTGAGGTCTTCGCTGAAGGTCAAGACGATGACCTGCTTCTTATCCTTCGTGCTCGGGGGTACCACGCTGGTGATCTCAGGCGATGTCAGGTCAACCGCAGTGATGGCCAGTGACGACGTAATATCGGATATCGACGTATCGACTTGATTGCCGCTCACGACTGCTGAAGTCAGAAAGGTTCCGGGGCTCAGCGGCTGGACAACGACGCTCAAGGATTTCGAGGTCCCATTTCCAAGCATCCCGAGGTCAAACGTCAATTTACCGCCAAGCGGCGTTACACCCCCAGTCGCCGAGATGAAGGTTGCGCCGCTCGGTGGCGTGACGACCAGGTGCACGCCGGTGGCGGTGCCAGGGCCGGCGTTGGCGACGGTCACGGTGAAGGTCAGGTCGCTGCCCGCCGCGACGGGGTTCGGCGTGGCGGACTGGGAGACTGACAGTTTGGCGGTCGCTGGCGCCGCCCCCACCTGGACGCCGTCGGAAAACTCCGAGGTGGCCCCAGGAACCTCGGTCCCGTCCGACGCCCTGAGCAGCACGCTGGCGTTGGACAGAACGTACTGACCATCCGGCACGATGATCGGCGAATGGAACGAGAACGGCGCATTCCCGGATGCGTCAGTAGTCACGTCTATGGAGCCGAGAAACTGCTCGCCGCCCCTTACGATGTCAGGACTGATTGAACTGGAATAAAAATCCAGTTGGAAGCTGGTGTTCGTGAGCGAGTTGAGCCCGCCGGTAATCGTCGCGCCGGTCGCGTCCGACGTCGCGGACTGAAGCACTGGGTAGTTTTGGAGACCGTTGGGGCCGTCGTCCGAATCGGGGTCGATCGCGGGCGTGAGGGGGTTGTCCCCGTCGTTGGGCTGAACGCCGGGCTCTCCCAGGTCGAATAACAGCGTCGGTCCACTGGCCGCGTCGGCTTGCACTTCGGCTTTGCCTGGGAAGCCGAGTACCTTAAGGATATTCAGACCGTTCTGCACTTGCGCTGCTGTATTCTTGAGTTCTGCCTTTTTTTGGTGGAAGAGCATGAGCCAGTATTTGGTGGCATTGGGAGCCCACGCAATCATGTTTTTGGTAACCCTGATTAGCCTCGCGATCTGTTTGTCGACATCGCTGGGAGGAGACGATACGCTCGCGTCAGCCACATTCGTCGTCGGGGCTTCGTCCACATCATTGAGATAGATCGCAGATCCGTCATTCATGAGGCTGGTCGTAAGCAGGCGGTTCGCGCCCAACACGTTGCCCTCGATGAGAATCCCTTGCGATACGACCACGAAGATTCCCACACCGCCATTGCCCGAGAGCAGATTACTCGACCCCACATCGTCGCCGCCGATTGTGTCTCCCGTCTCGTCATTGAGCAGCACGCCGTTCCCGCCGTTGCCGAGGTCGAGCAGGCCAGAGACGTCGGTGCCGATGAAGTTGCCGGCAACGGTGACGCCGCCATTGAGCGTGCCCAGATCGATGCCATCACCGCCGAATCGATTGATCGCAAGCCCGTCGATCTGGCTGTTACCAGGGTCGATCGACTCGTTGAAGTAGCCCAGGTTCAGCCCGATACCCGGCGCGTTGGTCCCGTCCAGCTCGATCCTCAGAACGGTGTTCAACGGCCCGAGCGCTGGCAACGTGTTCCGAACACTGCCGCGCTGGGAATAGCCGTCGATCACGACCGTGTCGAAGATCTTGGGCAGGTCGTAATTCGGGGCAATCGAGTACCAACTCGACGACCAGTCGGGGTCGATGTCGGCGATGGTCGCGTCGTTGGCCGCCGACGTGACAGCGATGTCTGACAGGCTCACCTGCCCGGCTATTCCGTCGTTGCGGTAGTAGAAGTGACGCGGGTCGTTGGCCGGGATGGCGAAGGTGATCGTTTGCGTTCCAGGCGTCAGGTTGGCGCTATAGATCGCCTCGCGCAGGCTCCCCAAACCGGAGTCGTTGGTGTTGGTGACGACAAAGCTCGGGCCGCCCAGGACCGCCACGGCCGAGAACGGCGAGGTGTTGTTGCGCGGGCCGCTGCCGTCGTCGGTGATGTCCGTGGCGGTCGCGGTCACATACGCCTGGCCCGCCGGCAGGGCGGGGAGGTCGGCCGTGAAGCTCGCCAGGCCGTTGGCGTCGGTCGTCACGTTGATCGTGCCGAGGTAGGTCCGGCCCTCGGCGAACTCGCCGGGCATCGTGAAGTTGCTGACGTCGTGGACGTCCTCCTGACGCTCGTCGTTGGTGAAGAACTCCAGGCGATAATTCGAACTTGGCTTGCTCGCGAGCGTCCCCTCGACCTGCGTCCCGGCCCCGCTCGGCATCACCGATGCGAGCGTCGGATAGTTCTGGATGCCGTCGGCGTCGGGAGAGTCATTGAGGTAGCTGCTAGTTCCGATCCCCGGTCCGAAGTTCGAGAAGATCGAGTCTTGCGTGATGAGGTTGCCCAGGGTGGGGACATCATTGATGTCGGTAAACTGCACCCCCGCAACCGTGTTGAACGCGATGGTGTTGTGCTCGACCACGACGTTTCCTAACGTCTGCACGCCTGTGGCATTCCCAAGCGGCAACGTGCCGGTGACGTCGGTGCCGATCAGGTTCCCCTGGACCACGCCGTTAATGATGTGGACCCCGATGCCCCCGTTCCCGGAGATCAGATTGCCCGCGCCGGCCTCCGGACCTCCCACGACCAGTTGGCCTACGCCGGTCAAGCCCGACCCGCCAGCGACGCCGCCGATCCCGTTCCCGAGGGCCTTCGTACCGGTGACGTCGGTGCCGATCAGGTTCCCCTCGACGAAGTTGGCGATGCCAAGCGGGATTGAAGAGATGTCATTGACGCCGTAAGACACCTGGGGGCTGCCGATGTTGCCCGAAATCAGGTTGCGCGCCGCCGGGGTCGTCCCGCCGATCGTGTTGCCGCGCGATCCAATGGAGATCCCGTCACGGGCGTTGGAGTTCGGGTTTGGTGAGGCGGCGAAGCCCGCCGTGCCGGTGGCATCGGTCCCAATGTAGTTCCCCTCAATCTGGATGTCGCCGGCCGCCCCGACGCTATCGATGCCGATCTTTTCCCCCTGCGTGCGGTTGATGACCAGGCCGCGCACGACGCTGTCGGTCGTCTGAAACTCAAGCATCCCGAATCGAACATCCCCAGCATTCTCGCCATCGATTTCGATCAGCAGCGTGCCGTTGAGCCCCTGACCGACGGGGTTCGTGTTTGGTGCGGAGCCCGGCTGGGTGTACCCGTCGATCGTCACCGGGTCGGTGATGACCGGCAAAGGAGACGTCGGCGCGATCGTGTGCACGCCCGTTCCGGGAATGTCGAAGTCAATCGTGTCGGTCCCGTAGGCCCCGACGCCGACCACATCGCTGATATTCTTGTTGTCGTCGGCCGCCGTGATCGCCTCGCGCAGCGTCACAACACCGTCCGTCGCGTTGATGGCATCTCCGGTGCTGGTCACTGTGATTACCGCCATCAGCAGGCGATCCTCCATTGATTCGATCCAGGGGCGATAGGCGGACTTCCGCTGGGCGGCCGTGACGCGAGACGACTTGCTTCTCATGGCGCTATACTCCAGGTAGGACGACCCGCGGGGTTAGCCGGCTTACAGAGAGTGCACCAACCCCTGCAAACCTTTCACGGCGAGGCAAGTGTCGCGAAAATACCACGCGCTTCATCGGCTCCTTAGCCGACCAAACCCTGGCCTTCTTGCCGCAACCGCCTGAGAACGCGGGACTTGGCGATCAGAACGGCGTTTAGGGACAGGCCCAGGGTCTCGGCCACTTCGGCGGCCGGCCACTCCTCGAGGACCAGGAGGCGGAAGCTATTCCAGGTCGACGGGGCGAATTCAGGCTGTGTCAACTCCATGAGGCGCCTGACGATGAATTCGTCGTGCTCGCGATCGCAGAGCCGGCCCAGCTCGCTTTCGGGGTCTTCGAGCTGGGCGAGGCGATCGTCAAGACCGTCGATGGGCCTCGATCGGCGCGCCCGCCAGTAGTCGCGGAGCCGGTTGGCGGTGATCGAGCGGACCCATAGCCGGAAGGCCCCGGTTCGACCATTGTGATCGAAACCGCCCAGATCGCGAGCCAGCACGAGCAAAACCTCCTGTGTCAGGTCGTCGGCGTCGGCCTCGGGCGTGTCGTGTTGTTGCAACCAGCGGCGGATCAGCGGGGCGTAGAGCATCGTGAGCCGTCGCCACGAAGGTTGTTCGCGCGGCTGACGACGCAACCGGTCGAGCAGGCTGAGCGGCGTCTCGTTCAAGCTTCACACCGTACGGAGGGCTCGTGAACACGTGCACCGGATCTCCATCCAGCCTAGCGGCCGTGGCGCGACTTCACAATCTCGGCGGCGGTGACAGCATCCCGGGCTCCGGGCCGGGTCGCCCCGGGTGATTGCCCACCCGGGGCTCCCACTGATCCCAACGTGCGGATTTCCCGCATTGGGCTCGTCATCTTATGAATTCGCTGCGCGGCCGAGCAGACTGTGGACCACACTTGCTTTAGGGAGTCGGTATCGTCGCTCCAGGCGCAAGAAGTCTGGCCACGTCATCGGACCGGCGCGGCGGCGCCGCGATAGCCAACGTTTCCAGATCTCCTTGGCCCCCTCCCGGAATTCCTGGAGGCTGGAGAAATTCCCGGTGATCCCGTAATACCCGTAGTGGCCTTGCAGCTTCTGTTGCAGCGTCTGGTGTTGAATCGCGATCGGTTCATGCCGGTTGACCCGGCACCAGTCCGACAACGCTTGGAACGCTCGTTTGAGCCGGCTCTTGGCCGTCTTGCGCTTGATCACCCATCCCCCTTTCCAAGCTTTTCCCCAGTAGTGGGTAAAGCCCAGGAAGTCGAATGTCCGCGGCAGCGGGTTTTCCTCTGCCGGTGGATTGGAGTCGGCCGGGTCATCCGGTTGAAACCGGATCAGCCGGGTCTTCTCCGGGTGAACCGTCAAGCCGTACTTGCTCATCCGCTTGGGAAGCACGTCCAGGATGCGCCGCGCATCGTCTTCTCGGGCAACCCCGATCACGAGTCGAGTGGCCCGGGGGAGTTTCACCCCCAAGCCCTCTCAGATCCGGGGACAGGGTATTCCGGGGACAGGGTATTCCGGGGACACCACACACAATTCCGGCGGTTGGCGCAGCACTCCCTTGTTAACTGCCTGAGACGGGCGGTCGTCCCTTGGGGCCGGGTTTCTGGCGCCTCAGAATCCTGCCGGGGGTATTCCGGGGACACCACACACAATTCCGGCGGTTGGCGCAGCACTCCCTTGTTAACTGCCTGAGACGGGCGGTCGTCCCTTGGGGCCGGGTTTCTGGCGCCTCAGAATCCTGCCGAGATCCTCTTCGCGGGTATTCCGGGGTATTCCGGGGACACCACACACAATTCCGGCGGTTGGCGCAGCACTCCCTTGTTAACTGCCTGAGGCGGGCGGTCGTCCCTTGGGGCCGGGTTTCTGGCGCCTCAGAATCCTGCCGAGATCCTCTTCGAGTGATGCCAAAAACGCCTCGCCTCCCAGTGGTCGACCGGTAGTCTGGTGGGCACGCAGGAGTTTGATATCCTCCTCTCGAATCACCCGGGCGAGCCACGCTCGCCAGTTGGGGGCCAAGTCGAGCAGCGGAGCCACCGTCACCAGTGTGTCGTCTTTTCCACGCACGTGAGCCGCGGCGCTGCTCCACCGGTAACGGCTCGGCGCTCCGATCAGCCCGGCACGCACCGGGTTGAGTTCAACGTACCGCGCGGCGGTCAGCAAGTAAGACTCATCAAGCACGAATGAGGCGAAACGCCCCTGCCAGAGATGGCCACGCCATCCTTCGCGGAAGTTGACCATCCGAGTGTAACGGCGGTGGACCTCGCCGATCGCCCGTCTTAAACCATCGGAAGTTTCCGGAACTGCTATCAGATGGACGTGATTGGGCATCAAACAGTACGCCAGGATCTTAACCTTGTGAGCGCCACACCATTCCGCCATCAGTTCCAAATAGCTCAGGTAATCTTCGTCGCAAAAGAACGTCTGCTGGCTGCGGTTTCCCCACTGGGTGATATGATGGGCAAAACCAGGTGCGACAACTCGTGCCAATCGGGCCATAATCCAAAATTACCGAGCCCTCGAAGGATTGTCAATAATTGAGTATGGTGTCCCCGGAATACCCCGGAATACCCCCAAAATTACCGAGCCCTCGAAGGATTGTCAATAATTGAGTATGGTGTCCCCGGAATACCCCAAGGATTGTCAATAATTGAGTATGGTGTCCCCGGAATACCCTGGACCAATGGTTCGACGGCGAAGTACGCCCTCGCCTGAAAGGGGAAGCGTTCCTGATTCGCTATGCGGATGACTTGTGTGCGTCCGGTGAACCGCATCTTCAAAGCGGTTCAACGACGTGCGATCATGTTCGGGGCAACGTCTTTCGACACACTCCAGAGCCGCGGCACCAGCGATCACCCCGCAGTTTGTCCGTGGCGCCGACCACACCGGCAGCAGGGCGCGCACAGTGGCCCCGAGTCCGTCTGGGTGAAAGACGGGCCCGGGGCTCAGAGGTGCTCAGTCCTTTGCGGCGGCGCTGGTCTCGCGAAGCGTCTTCCATCGATCGGGCAGCAGTTCGTCGATCCGACTGGCCGGATGGGTGCTGATTCGATCGAGGACATCGCGAAGATAAGCCTCTGGATTGATCTCCAGTTCCTTGCACGTCGTGCACAGACTCATCAGAACGGCCGCCGTCTGGCCCCCCTTGTCGCTCCCCGCGAACAACCAGTTTTTCCTTCCGAGCGCGACGGGTTTGAACTGCGCTCGCAGGCGCCGTTGTCCAGTTCAAGAAACCCGGCTTCGAGGGGACGCTTTAGCGCCACCCAATGATTCAAGGCGTATTGAATCGCCTCGCCGATCGGGCTCTTGGGGAGAACTTTCGGCAACTCGGCCATCAGCCAAGTGTGGAACTTTTCGAAGATCGGCAGCGATCGCTCTTCTCGCAGCTTGTGCCGCAAATCGACAAAAGCCTCGTAATCGGTGGGCTCGCGCTGTTTCGCTTCGCGTTCGATGTCGTAAAGCAATTTGACCCACGCCAATGCTTGATGCGACCGCTCCGGGTCGTTGGTCCTCGCCTCGTAGAACTTTCGTCGCGCGTGCATCATGCAGCCGACCTCGATAATCTGCTCCGATTTGTACAGACGATCGTAGACGGAACATGCGTCGGCCTGGAGATAGCCCTGGAAATCCTTGAAGATCTCCCACGGCCCGGTGGCACTGTGGTCCGGCGTGTAAAAGTAGACCACATACGGATTGTCGTGATCGCCAACGCAGGCCCAAAGTCGACCCTTCTTGATTCCCTTGCCCGCATGGTCTTGGACGGGCACCGTCGTGTCGTCATTCTGGACGACCTTGGACGTCAGAATCCGGCTCAGCATCAGCTTGACGATCGGTGCCAGTAGCTCTGCGGAGACGGCCATCCAATCGCACATCGTCGAGCGGGATAAGTCGAGTCCGAACCGCTTGAAAATCCCCTCGAGGCGATAAAGTGGTTGGTGATCGGCATACTTGCTGACCGCCACGTGCGCCATGAGTCCCGGCCCCGGCAAGCCTTTCTCGATCGGCTCGGCAAGCCTCTCGGCGATCACGACATTGCCTTCGCACGCCCGGCAGGCATATTTGGGTCGGATGTGCTCGAGCACAATTATCGATGCCGGAACATATTCGAGTTGCTCGCGGACTTCCCGACCGATACATGTCCGCTCGACGCCGCAGTCAGGGCAGACGCGTTGTTCAAGCGGCACGTCGTGCAGGATCGGCTTGCGGGGTAGGCTCGCCGGCAGCGGCTTGCGACCGTGGCCATTCTTCTTGGACGCACTCGGTACTGGCGTTGATTTTGGTTCCGGGTCCGAGGTCACAGCGGGAGTGGGAGCGGCCTCGGCCTGCGCCAAAATCTCCTGGGCGAACAGCAAGAGCTGAGCGGGGTCAATCCGCTCGCCCTTCTTGCCGTAGCGCTGGCGAAGGAGCTGTTCGAGCTGATGCTGGAGCTTTTTGTTGAGATGAATTTGCTGACCGAGCGTCTCCAGCAACTCGCGGATGAGTTGATGGGCCGTTTCCAGATCATTTGGGAGTGGGTCCGCGACGCTGATCATACCCAATACTACGTTGAAACATGCTAGAGTGTTGGCGCAATATTCTCCGAATTTTGAAAGGGAGTTTCGGGCCGGGAGTAGCGGACGCGGCGTCGGGCCGTGTCCAGGTCGATGCCAGCAAGGAGGGCGGCGAGTTCGGCGGTCGTCATTTCGACGCGACCCGAGGCAGCGGCTGGAATGCGGAAAGTCCCGCGTTCGAGACGTTTGGCCCAGATGGCCAATCCGTCGCGGTCCCAATACAGGATCTTGATGCGATCGCGACGCTTGTTGACGAAGACAAAGAGATGACCAGAGAGGGGATCGAGCGTCAGGCTGCCCGATGTGAGGGCGGCCAGGCCGTCGAAGCTCTTGCGCATATCGGCCGGCTGCTTGGCGAGGTAAACGCGGACCGCGGCGCTCAGTCCGAACATGGGCGTTCCTCCACGACAGCGATGAGACGACGCAACGTCTGGGTGTCGAATCCGGCAGCGACGGCGATCCGACGTCCATTGGAAAGGATGAGTTCGAGGTGAGGTTGAGAGACCGTGCTCGAAAGGATGGGATCGGGAAGGATGGTGACTGGGAGGAATTGATGGTCGAGACCGGCGGAAGAACGAGCATCGCCGGGGGCGGGCTTAGGCGAGAGCGGCTTGTAGAAGTGATATCGAAAGGAGGCGAGCGAGATGTTGCGCTGGCGACAAAACTCGGCTTGCGTCAGACCGCTACGGCGGAAATCGCTGACGAGAGCGTTCCAGCGTGAATTAACGGTGTGGCGTTGCGACACGGCGTGATCTCCCTGACAGGACCATTGGCCCCGACGGGATCATCATCGCGGGAGTTCACGCCACTTTGAAGATGCAGTTTACCGGACGGACACGATGACTTCGTGATCGGGGTTGCCCGAGAAGACGATGCGCGGCGCATCATGGACGTGCTTCCCAAGCGGATGAGCAAGTACGGCTTGACGGTTCACCCGGAGAAGACACGGCTGATCCGGTTTCAACCGGATGATCCGGCCGACTCCAATCCACCGGCAGAGGTATCCCCGATGCCGCGGACATTCGACTTCTTGGGCTTTACCCATTACTGGGGAAAAGCCTGGAAAGGGGGATGGGTGATCAAGCGCAAGACGGCCAAGAGCCGGCTCAAACGGGCGTTTCAAGCGTTATCGGATTGGTGCCGGATCAACCGGCATGAACCGATCGCGATTCAACACCAGACGCTGAAGCAGAAGCTGCAAGGCCACTACGGGTATTACGGGATCACCGGGAATTTCTCCAGCCTCCAGGAATTCCGGGAGGGGGCTAAGGAAATCTGGAAACGTTGGCTATCACGGCGTCGCCGCGCTGGCCCGATGACGTGGCCAGAGTTCTTGCGCCTGGAGCGACGATACCGGCTCCCTCAAGCACGTGTGGTCCACAGCCTGCTCGGTCGCGCAGCGAATTCATGAGATGACGAGCCCAATGCGGGAAATCCGCACGTTGGGATCTGTGGGAACCCGGGGCGGGCAACCGCCCTGGGTGACCCGGCCCGGAATACCGAAGGATTGTCAATAATTGAGTATGGTGTCCCCGGAATACCCCCAAATAACTTGAAACTAGGTCTGACCTTGCGCCACGTGGAGAACCGTTCGTCCCGAGGGCCGGCCACCCAAAGCAAGCCAACAAACGACGGACGGAGCACGCTAACCACGCGCGGGCCCCTCGCCTCCATTAACGCCCCTCGAAGTTCGCCCGCCTGTAAACTAGGTGCGTCCTCGTTTCCGTCCCTAACAAGATCCGCTAGCTTTGTGCCATTCCGGCCTGGCCCCATGTAAGCCGTTGAATGGCAAGAATAGACTTGCGACTAGGTCTGACCCCAGGGAGGTCCGACTTTGAACCGAGCCGGAATTCGGGCTGATGATTAGTCACGCGCCGGTTTTCCGCTGATCGTCCGCATTGTACCCTGAAGGGCAACGCGAGTAGCAGGAGGCGTTGCGCCGCCGCTCAGTACGGCCTGTTGCTGCTTCGTTAGAACATACTGCAACGCATCATCGGGCAGTGGCAAATCGTTAACCTTCACAATCGGGAGACGGTCTGGCAATTCGTCCCCCCTGAAGTTGATTGAGTCATTCGCAAAGTCATAATCTGGATTACATAACGACATATACCATAATACTTCGACTCTAACCGTTATATTTGTTTTGTGATATAGGATATGACCAATACCACGGTCGATAAAGAGATGCCTGTTCGGATCGGCGTTAAATGAGATGTCAACTCTTCTATGAAGAGTGGGCGACCCGTCACGACAGTCTATAAACGAACCCTGTATTAATGTGTTAGGGTCTCCAAAAAACGTCAGGCGATCCACTTGCCCGATGTGAATACTAAACCAACCCGTATAAGTATCGGCGGCGATGTGGTGAATTATGTCCACCACACCACCCCCGACGTTCTCTATCAAATGAACTGCATATGCTGATCGGGACGCGACGAGATTTGGTCGCCATTCTAGCCCTTCGAACCCGAGGTTAGCTACGTGCATGATGCTCATGGTTCAACGGTGACATTGAAGTTGGGGCCGAAGGCGTTCTGAAGCTCACCGAAAGTTCGCGCATTGTTCACGGCGTCACGCTGGCCGAAGCTCAGCACCGATTGCATAATCTTGCCCATAATTGCGGCTTCGGGCGGAAGTCGCTGAACTTGATTGATGAAGGCCTGAAGGCCGGCTCGTTCGGCTGGGTCTGAAATCGTGGTCACACGATTCTGAAGTTCTTGAAGGTCCATTGTATTCTCCGAGACTTGTGAAGACGAAAGTGAAACGACTTGAGTGCCGCCAAAGGGGCCTTGCATCTATCCGAAACCCGACGAGACATCAAGTATTTACTTGGGCACGACGGTGACCCGTTTCATATCGCTGTTTAGGACAGCTCGGCTAGAGATTGGCCGGGCCTTCCCGGCGAGGAGTGCTTTTTGCTGCTGACTTAGAACAAACTGAAGAACTTCCGCTGGCGCTGGATGGGTATTCACCTCGACAGCCGGGAAATGCTTCGGATCATCATCGCCTCGGAAGCTAATGTTGTCGTTCGACAGATCGTAATTTGGATTCGTGTCCGAGATGTACCAAAGATTCTCCACCCGGACAGTGACGTGTTTCTTGTTGTATGTCCTGTAGGCGATGCCCCTCTCTATGTGCAGGTGTTTTGTTGGATCTGGGTTGAAGCTGATGTCAATCCTGCGGTGGAGTGTCGGAGACTCTTTTCGGCAATCAATGAACGACGCGTAGATCGTCTTCTGGGGATCTCCGAAGAAGGTCAACCGGTCGTCCTGGCCGACGTGCAAATCAAACCATGTGTTCACCGGTTGTTCGTCCACGAAGAACAACATGTCTACTACACCCCCCCCGACGTTTTCGATCAGGTAGATTGACGTTTGGTTGTGAGCCATGACGATGTTTGTTCGCCACTCCAAACCATGGAGTCCCAGGTTGGCAGTGGCTTGCGCAGATGCGGAAGAAGGCGCGGACTTTTGTTTTGACAAGACTCTCCCCTTTTCTCGTTTATAGCCGGGTTATATGCACATGCTATAAATGCCCACAAAGAATCTTCTCACGCCGTGCTCAGTAAACGCTCGAGGCGCGTTGTAATAAACCCGGAGACCGTCAACCGAACTTGCATACCTCCAGGCACCCGCAAGCTGTGCAAGGGGTCCGGTTGGAACGATAGGCTGCCAATCGATGCTCCCTGCTGATTTGCGAACTCGATATTACCCGTGGCATCAGGGTAACCAACAAACGTCAATAGAATTTCGCTCTCCTCAACTATTTCAATACTTTGCTGGGGCTCAGTTTGAATGAAAAACTCCATCTCCTTAACGTTCTTACTTTCCACAATGTAATAGCTGTTCCCGCCCGAGGATGCATAATAAGAGTTGACCCAAAAAACCGTATCTGGAGCTGTTCCCTGTCCTGTTGATTGAGGAGCAATCGGTCTCTGCCACGATTTTTGTGTTACCAGGACGTAACGGTCGGCGGCGCCGTCTTTGATCTTGTAACGCATCCCATAAACAGGAGTTTGTTGGTCATAGATTTCATGCTGTTTTGACAGTACATAGGAATAGCATTCGACCGGGATTGGAAGGTCGTTTACTTGAACGGTGGGTATATCGTCCTCTCTTGCGTTTAAGGGGAAGTTCAAAACATCGTTGGCAAGACTGTAAGCGGGATTGTTGTCGGCCATGAACCAAACCGGTTCATCCCTAGTCAATATGTGTTCAATATCTCTGAAGGAATGCGCTATGCCTCGTTCTATTACAAGCTTTCTCTTATGGGATGGCGAAAAGTTAAGTCTAATATGTTTGTGCAGCGTAGGTGAGCCGATTCTGCAATCAACAAAATCCCCCTTGATGGTTTGAGAAGGATCTCCAAAGAATGTTAGCCTGTCATTCTGGCCGATATGAATCCCATAATGATGGTACGCAAAGTTGGGCTCGTGAGTAACAAGGTCAGTCACGCCTGGACCGGCACTTTTTTGGACTCGTTCGAAGCCCCCCGAGGTCTCCGAATGGACGTTTTGCTCCCAATATAGCCCAGAAATGCCTGTAGCCTCCTGATGCAGACTACTAAGCAGCGTCAACCCAGATGGCATGGACCAACCTCTCACATGTAAATGTCAGCCTGAAAGCCGACAATCCGACACTGTCCCTAAAGTTCCCCCCTAATCTCATGCTGCGGGGCTTGAAAAGTCAAGAAAAATCTGCGACGAGCACGAATATTTTCTATCCTGTTATGAGCACAGAACTTACGTCTCTGTTCAAGGGGCGCATTATTGAGGTTTACTCGCTTCCACTTTCGGACGTAGAGCATCAGATTTTTTCTATCAGGATTCTTAGCTGCCTAATGTGCCACAGTACATGGATAATCGCGTGCTCCATGAACTGGTCGAGAGTGTAAGTCGTACCCCATTTGGCCTTCACAGTAATATTGGAGAGAGCATTATCATCAATATGAAGGTGTGTCTTCAATATTGAATGCGTTGAATTAAGAATCTCGTCGATCGTACTGATGACCGACTGCACAGAATCCGAGCTCTGCATTATCGGCCAGTTTGCCACCGCTCAACGCAGCGCTTAAGTAATTGTTGTAGATAAAGCCTGCCTGACAGACGTGTTCCATTATGAGCTTTGCGGATAAAACATCTGCGTTTCCAGACCAGGATGGGATCTCAGTGCCAAATTTCTCGTTGGGTACTTGCATCAGCACTCCTTTCAAGTCATCGAACGCGGAGTTATAGAGGGACAGGTAGATTTCCAGCGTACTTGATCCGTGTTGCAGCAGATTTGACATAGCTTGCACTCCCGGTCTGCTTCGAGGCTCGTGTTTTCAAGACACTTTCCAACTGTTCGAACTTTCTAATAATTAGCATTATGACGGAAGACTTCAATGGACTCGGTTCCCGGCCGGCTAGACCTGGGTGGTCACCCACCCAGGCCCCCAGGGCCAGCGCTCACTAAAGTGTTGCTCCGACAAGGACTTCGAGCATGAAGTTTTCGTTCCAGCCACAACTGCGACGTTTCATGATGAGGCTGTCGCGGCCAGGGTGCTGCTTCAGGAGTGACAAACTGAAGCGGTTGAGCCAAGCAAGTTCTCCCGCAACGCCTTTTCTCGAATGCGCGATTCGTCCTCGCGAAATATCATGTCGAGGACCCAATGGCAGGTGTTTTCGATACCCCAGTGACCACGCACAGCTCGAGCGAACTGCTTAACATCCATGGCCAGGCTGCTGATGTAGTAACGCACCTCAATGGTCTCCTTCCCTCCACGAATGCAACAAGAGCTTACTATGCCAATCGTCATGAGTCCCTTCCACAGCTCAAACCCCGGCAGACTCTTAGGCGCCGGCATCTGAAGATACGTTCGTGTTTCCTGGCGACCATGACCCTTTTCCGTTGTCACATGCTCACAAGCTTCCATCAAGTCTCCGTCGAGCTTTTCATCGATGTAACACTATTGGGGTCGTAACACTATTGGGGTCATCCAACACTATTGCAACACTATTGGGGTCATTCTGCTTTTTGAGGGAAAGTAGCATGACCCCTTTGCCCTCTGACCCCTTTGCCCTCGTTGGCTATCACGGCGTCGCCGCGCTGGCCCGATGACGTGGCCAGAGTTCTTGCGCCTGGAGCGACGATACCGGCTCCCTCAAGCACGTGTGGTCCACAGCCTGCTCGGTCGCGCAGCGAATTCATGAGATGACGAGCCCAATGCGGGAAATCCGCACGTTGGGATCTGTGGGAACCCGGGGCGGGCAACCGCCCTGGGTGACCCGGCCCGGAATACCCCCGGAATACCCAGTATGGTGTCCCCGGAATACCCGGAATACCCTGTCCCCGGAATACGCATCCGCGTTTCCGCTCCCGTTTCCGCTCCCGCCAATGTTCGTCATGGGGTCACGGCGAAATATGCCAGTCCGAGTCGAAGCTGCTCTCGGGGCCGTCGAGATGCCCGCTCCGTCCGAGGCTCGTTACGAACGTCGATGACATTGGTTCACGGGCGAGGCTCCGCGAGGCTCGAGGGCTCGAACTCGTACTGCATCGCTAATAGTCGGGTCGCGACGGATGCGGGCGGCGACTTCGGTGGCGGACAGCTTCACGGCGGCCAGGTAATCAACGAGGCTGCAAGCCTCGCGCAGGACTCGTAGCTCCGGAGCGATCGGCGCGGCGTCCCACACAAGGACGGTCCCGTCCTGCGCCGCGGCCGCGAGCTGGCGGCCGTCGGGGCGGAAGGCCAGGTCGTTTATCGCGCCATGGCGCCCGCTGAGGGCCAGTATGTCCTGCTTCGTGACCACTTCGCGGATCCGCACGAAGCCGTCGTCATCGGAGTAGGCGAGCGTGCAGCCATCGGGACTGTACCGGAGCCGCGTGCTAAAGAGCGCGGGCCCTGCCAGGGAGTCGATCGTTTTGCCGGAGTTTACGTCCCGGATCCGGATTGTCCGGTCCCAACTCCCCGACGCGAGCCGGTGTCCGTCCGGGCTGTAGATGACCACTGTCACCCACTCGGTATGATCGGAAAAGGTCCGGATGGGTTTCCTCGAGGCGAAATCCCAAACCCGCACTGTCTTGTCCTTGCCGCCAGAGGCGACGGTCCGTCCATCCGGGCTGAAGGAGACGGTCGTCGGCTGGGCCGAATGGCCGATGAGATCTCCGATCTTTCTCCCTGTGACGACGTCCCAGAGCCCGATAGCGTGGTCCGGGCCAGCGCACGCGCAGGCCAGGGTCTGCCCGTCTGGACTGAGCGCCGCGTACTCTACGCCGATACCGAAGTCGATCATCTTGATCGCTCGCCCCGACTCGGCGTCGAAGCTCGTCGCCGTTATCGTCTGGAAGTCGGTGATGGTGGTCCGCCCGTCCGGGCTATAGATCACCGTGTTATACGGGTATGCCGTGAGAGGACTGCCACCAAGGCTCCGGATCGGCTGGCCGGTGTCGGCGTCCCGGAGCCGCGCTGCCCCCCATCGGGCAGCGGAGGCGAGGATTCGCCCGTCCGGCCTGTAGGCCACGCCCACGGCCCCACCGCGGTGCCCGGAGAGCGTCCGCGGGTCGTCGTCGCCGCGGACGTCCCAGAGCTTCACGGCCCCATCAACCGAAGAGATGGATGCGGACGCGAGCATCCGGCCGTCAGGACTGAAGGACACGCTGGATATCCGGCTGTCGTTGCCGCGAATGGTTCGGAGCTCGCGGCCCGACGCGACGTCCCAGATCCGGGCGGTCCTGTCTTCGCTGGACGAAGCGAGCGTGCGGCCGTCCGGGCTGAAGGTGACGTCGAGGACCTGACCTTCGTGGCCGCGGAGCACCAGCCGTTCCTTGCCGGTGTCTGCATCCCACACTTTTACCGCATGGCCCATTCCGCCTGTGGAAAGCAGGCGGCCGTCCGGGCTGAATGCAACGGGCCC
Source organism: uncultured Planctomycetota bacterium (assembly GCA_963818265.1). GTDB lineage: Bacteria > Planctomycetota > Planctomycetia > Isosphaerales > Isosphaeraceae > CAWFRS01. The sequence goes on from CAWFRS010000010.1 coordinate 548,276, forward strand.
GAGGGGGTACTCTGCGTCCCTGATGGTCCGGATCTCCCGGCCCGCGTCCGGATCCCACAACACGATTGTCCTATCGACGCTCGAGGAGGCGAGCGTCTGCCCGTTCGGGCTGAACGCGACGCCCGCAACGTGGTTCTGGTGGCGCCGCAAGGTATGGATGTTCTTGCCTGTGACGGTGTCCCAGATCCTAACTGTCAGGTCCATGCCGGCCGAGGCGAGCATCCGCCCGTCCGGCCGGCGGAATGACACGCCGTAGACGGAGAACGTGTGGCCAGCGAGAGTCCGAATTTCCTTCCCGGTCTCGACATCCCAGAGCTTGATCAGGGTGTCCTGGGCGGCGGAGACGATTGTCCTGCCGTCCGGGCTGAAAGCAACGTCGTTGACCGGCTCCGAGTGACCACGCAACACCGCGCACTCTTTGCCCGTGGCCGCGTCGACGAGGACGACCGTACCGTCGGCGACGGCGAGGCCCAGCGTGCGGCCGTCCGGGCTGAACCGCGCGCTCATGTACGCGCTGCCCGGCCGCGCCGATCGACCGCAGGTGCGACTGACGGAGGCGATCGAGATAGTACCACTCGAATCCGCGTTGATCGGCATCGCCGGACGACCGCGGTCGCTGCGCATCGAGGAGCCGGCGGACCTGGACCGGGTTAGAGTCCTGCCACGCCCGCTGTGCCAGGTTGATCTCGGCGACGTAACGGTGGCGATCGCTGAGCCGCTTCTCCGCGCGGGCGATGTCCGCCTCACGATCGGCGCGGCGGGCCTCGTTCGCGGCGTTCCGCGCCTCGTCGTTGGCCCGCGCGGCCTCCTGGTTCGCCAGCAGCAGATTGGCGCGGGCCTCTTTCGCATTGCGTGTCGCGCGGATGGCGAACGCGCTGGCGACCGCCGTGCCGAGCACAAGCGCCAGCACGACGGCCGCACCCAGGGCCGCCACCGCGGGATTCCGCCGGCACCAGCGCCAGGCCCGTTCCGTCGGGCCCACCGGGCGCGCGGCGATCGGTTTTCCGTCCAGGAAGCGGCTCAGGTCGCCGGCCAGCGCAGCCGCGGACTTGTATCGCCTGGCCGGCTCCTTCTCCAGGCATTTCAGCGCGATCGTCTCCAGGTCACGCGCGATCGTCGCGTTGAGCCGCCGCGGCGGCACGGGATCTTCGGCGATGACCTGGAACACCGTGTCCATCACCGTGGCGGCCTGGAACGGCGGGCGGCCGGTGACGAGCGCATACAGCGTCGCCCCCAACGCATATACGTCCGCCGCCGGGCCGACCGCGCCGCGATCGCCCGCGGCCTGCTCGGGCGGCATGTAGCTGGGCGTCCCGATGATCTGGCCCGAGCCGGTCAGCCCACTGTCGCCCTGGATTGTTTTCGCAAGCCCAAAGTCGGTTACCCGCGGATTGCCTTTCTGATCGAGCAGAATGTTGCCCGGTTTCAAGTCGCGGTGAATCACGCCACACTGATGGGCATACTCGATCGCGTCGGCGACCATTACCATCAGCGTGGCTGCTTCGCGGCAACCCAGCGGACCCTCATTCAGCCGCTGTGAGAGACTCTGGCCCTCGATGAATCCCATGCTGAAATAATGCTGACCCTCTTGCTGGCCGACCTCGAAAATGGGGACGATCCGCGGATGGTCCAGGTTCGCCGCGGCCTGGGCTTCGGAATAGAAGTCGCTTGACGTCGGTGTCGTTGGCAAGCTGCCCGGCGAGGATCATCTTGAGCGCGACTTTGCGATTGAGGCTCACTTGCAGCGCCTCGAAAACAACGCCCATGCCGCCGCGCGCGAGCTCGCGGATGATCTCGTAGTCGCCGAAATAACGGACGCGGGCGGTTGACGCTGGCTCGAACGCGGGCAACCCCGACGGCTCGAGGTCGACGGTGGCGTCCGCGCTGGGTTGGACAGTAAGCTCATCGTGGACGGGAATGGCGGCCTGGCCCGGTGACGGCTGCGCTGCCGACGTGCCTGGCGCGATCGTTGGTGCCTCGGCGATCGTCGAGGGCAGTCCGTCGGTCCGGCTCGCCGGGTCCGTTTCAGGCCCGTCCAGCGGCCGCAGCTCGGCGAGCAGGGCTTCCAGCTCGGCCCTTAGCGCCGCCTGGCTCCCATCGGGAACTTCGCCCAGACGGTCCTCCGGGCGAGGTTGGCGGCCGCCCCGCCAGTCGGCCTCGAACTGCCGACAGATCGCGTCGATGCGCCGTACGAGTTCGATATCGAGTCCCTTGAGGTTGGAATCCGGTCTGTCGCTCATCTTTATCCCCTGACCCGCGCGTGCCGAAGTCGCACGCGCGGCACATAGAAACGGCCGGTCTTCCCTCACCACGCCCGAACTCTCCAGGGACATGTCCTTCCGGGCCGGACTTGTGACATGCTCCACGTCGATGCCGCCGTCACAGCAGTGGGGTCAAGCAGTGGGGTCTCAAGCAGTGGGGTCAGACCTAGTTCCAAGTAATTGGTCTTGCGAACTGGTCGCAAGCGTCGTCTAGTCAGAGCATACCACGACGCTTGCGCCTGCAGTATCCAGACGCGATCTATCACCTGATGGCCCGCGGCAACGGCCGTCAGGACATCGTGCGCTACGATATCGACCACAATCGGCTTCTAGTGCACCTCGGTCGGGCGGCGGTTCAGTGCTCTTGGCGTATTTACGCGTTCGCCATCCTGTCTGATCACCTACACGTCGTGCTCGAGACTCCGCAGCCCAACTTGAGTCGCGGGATGCAGTCGTTTTGTCGGCCTATGCCAACGGCTGGTCGCGACGCCACCATTTCTCCGGGCATGTTTTTCAAGGGCGCTATCGCGCCGAACCGGTAGAAAAGGAGTCTTATCTGTGGACGGTAACCCGGTACGTGCACCTGAATCCTGTCCGAGCCCGACTGACGGAACAACCGGCGTCCTGGACCTGGTCGAGCTTCCCCGGCTACGCTCATCGCGGTCAACGCCTGGAGTGGGTGGCCTAAGACGAGCTCTTGGCGTCGTGGGACGGCGCTTTCGGCGGGTCAGATCCGGCTGGTGCCTACCGGCGGTATGTCGCAGCAGGAATCGCGGAGCCGCCAGAATCACCTTGGAAGCAGGCGTACAACGGCTGGATCCTCGGCAGCGAAGCGTTCCTCAATCGGGTCAAGGCGATCGTCGACGGCGAACCCGGCCGCGAGCGGCGGCGGGAATCACGACTAATCCAGGGTATAACCCTGCCGCGCGTCATTGACGTCGTCTGTGAGTATGATGACATCGAGCGTGTGGAAGTGGGACGCCGGGGCAGCGGGCTGCTAGCCCGCGCGGCGTTGGCTTACGTGGCGAGAGCCCGGACAGCAGCGACGAATGCGGAGCTCGCGTTGATCCTTGGGTTATCCCGCCCGCAAAGCGTTCCCAACCTCACACGACAATTCCGCGCCCGTTTGACAAGCGACGGGCGAGTCCGCGGGGATTTGCGTTCCTTGGAGAGGGCCCTTGATGAAATCGGGCCGTCCAAATAACTTGAATCCAGGTCTGACCTCTGCGTTACCGACCCCTGCGTTCCTCCGGACCGGCTGTCGGTCGAGGCACCGAAATCCGGGGTGGGGCCGGCGATTCGTGCACCGAGTGCCATCGCTTTCATAACGGCGACCATCCGCTCCAGGGCACGGGCGCGTTGACCCGTGGACCGACCCGGCGTGCGCCGAGCGACGAACCTCCGAACAGGCGTCCGAACCAATCAAGCCAGACCAGTGCCAGTCGGCCCGACGCCGGCACGTGAGGAAGCCTTCGATGGCCGAAAACTGGGTGATCCGCATCGAGGTGGACGAACAAATTGTTTTTACCAGCGTGTGGGGCGACCCCACCGAACTGGGCAGGCAAGACGAAGGTACAGGTGAGCTCCTCTATCATCGGTCGATCAAGCCCGATGGTACGTGGCACATGGCGATCGCCAGCAACGAAGAGGCTCAGCGTGTCGCGCCGGCAAGTTCGAATCGAAGCGACGACACCGGGCCAGGTGCGGATCAAAAACATTAGCGCCCATGTTGCGTTCAGCCTGGGAAACGGCCGGCAAGTGAAGCAGGAGACCGAGGTCGTCGTGGCCCTGCCCGTGCTTCTACGCTTCGGCCGGAGGTCGGTACACCTTCGCGATCTGTCGCTAAACGACTCGGTTCTCCCCGTGCAGGGCCTGGCCGAGCCGACGCAGGTTCCGGCCTCCGCGGAGCCAAGACGTGCGATGCTCGAGCCCCTTGACCTGCACTCGACTGGCCCGTTTGACGCCGAGGGCGTCATCCGCTGGCTACAGGCCACCGTCGAGGTCTTGCAGAGCGCGGCCGGCGACTCCGAGTTTTTTCAGAAAGCCGCACGCGCGGCTGTGGGAGCTCGTTTCTCTCGATTCGGGAAGAGTCGTGGTTCGAGGGCCGGACGGCGGGTGGCAGACCGTCGCGGTTCACCCGTCGGGTGCGGCGCCCAACCGAGACGACCCGGTCAGTCGCGTTGTCTTGAAAAACGTGAGCCAGCACAAACGAACCTTCTGGTACGATCCTCTCAACCACATGGGCGCAGTCGGTGGGGCGCCCATGGCCGACGCAGGCTCGAGCCTGGCCGGTGTCGACTCGGTGGTCGCCGCACCGATCCTCGATCGGCAGGGGGACGTGATCGCGGTGCTTTATGGCGAGCGACGGTTGAATTCCGTGGTCACGACGGGCAAGCGCGTGTCCAAGCTCGAGGCAATGCTGATCGAGCTGCTTGCGAGCGGCGTTGCAACCGGATTGGCTCGCTTGCAACAAGAGCGCACCGCGCTGGCGTTTCAAACGCAGCTCGAGCAGTTCTTCACTCCGGCCCTGGCGCGTCAGCTTTCAACGCGGCCCGAGCTCTTGAGCGGCCAGGACCTCGAAATCACCGTGCTTTTTTGCGATATCCGCGGTTTTTCACGCATCACGCGCAATCACGACCCCACGTTCACGGTCGAGTGGACCAACGACGTGCTTTCGACCCTGTCGGACTGTGTCCTCAACCATGAAGGCGTTCTGGTTGACTATATCGGTGACGAGCTCCTGGCAATGTCGGGCGCCACCGAGCACCAGCCCGACCACGCCGAGCGTGCTTGCCGCGCGGCCCTCGATATGCTCGGTTGCCTGCCCGAGCTCGATAAGCGTTGGCGAGGCGCACTCGGCGAAATGATGGGATATGGCATCGGCATCAATACGGGGATCGCGCGGGTCGGCAATACCGGTTCGCGACGTAAATTCAAATACGGACCACTTGGCGACACAGTCAATGTGGGCAGCCGGGTTCAGGGGGCGTCCCGGTACTTCAAGGCCAACCTTCTGATCACCCGCGCGACCCGCGACCGGCTCGGCGCAGGAGTTTCAGGTGCGCCGATCGGAACGGCCCGCGTCGTCAACATTGCCGACCCGATCGAACTTTTCGAGCTGTGCGATCCGAATGATCCACATGCCTGCCGTCTCGGCCCGGCCTACGAGGAAGCGCTCGCCGCGTTCGAGGCGGGTGAGTTTCGTAAGACGTCGCGGCTTCTCGGTCGCATCGTGAATGACTACGGCGACGACGGACCTTCGTTCGCGCTGCTCGCCCGTGCGATGGCCTGCTTCGTCGAGGAGCCGCAAGTCTTCGACCCGGCTTTCCGGCTGCCGGGAAAGTGACCGCCGGGCTTTGCTTTTCCTGCGGCGCCACCAGCCATGAACGCGACGATTGACCAATGAACCACGTCCCCACGAGCCGTTCCGCTCAGTGAAGCCACGACAACCGGCCGGTTCCCCTCTCTTGGAGGATTGCAATCCTGGCATTCGCGCGATGAAATGGCAACGATCCGACGACCATGCCGGCGCGGCCGAACGACGTCGCCGTCCCTGACTGAAGTGCCGAACCGGTTTCACGTGTGAAACATCGATCCGGATGCCCCGCGTGGCAAGAGAGACGTTTGCAATGAAGGGAGCCGCCGTCGATCGCAACCTTCTGCTGGGCATCATCGCTCTGCAGATGGACTTCATCACACGCGACGCCTTGATCGCCGCGATGAACACGTGGGTCTTGAAAAAGGAAACAGCCCTTAGTCAGATTCTCGAAGAGCAGGGGGCCTTGAGTGGATCGAGACATGCCCTCCTGGACGCACTCGTCGCCGAACATATCCGCATACACGAAGGCGATCCGCAGAAGAGCCTGGCGGCGCTGAGCTCGATCGGCTCGGTTCAAATGGATCTGATTCAAATCCCCGACTCCGACTTGCAGGCGAGCTTGCCGCTCGTGGCCGCGGCGCGGGGTCCAAACGGTGGCGACCCCTATCGCACGGTCCCGCAAGCGTCCGCGCCTTCTGCCGAAGCAAAACCAAACGACCCTTACCGAACCGTGCCGCAGACGCTCGTTGGGCGAGTCGAGTTCGAGCGGGACGCGGTTCCGCGTGCTCCGGCCCCATGCGAGGGGGGGCCTTGGCGAGGTTTCGGTCGCACTCGATCAGGAGCTGGATCGTCAGGTTGCGCTCAAGGAAATTCAGGAAAAGCACGCCGACGATCCCGCCAGCCGCGCCCGGTTTGTTCAGGAGGCCGAGATCACGGGCAAGCTCGAACACCCGGGTATTATTCCGGTCTACGGGTTAGGACACGACGCCTCGGGACGACCTTTCTACGCGATGCGATTCATCGCGGGCGACAGCCTTCGCGAGGCCATCGCCGCGTTCCACGATCGAAGTCGCCAACACCTGAGCCGAGACGCCCGCAATGCCCGGTTACGGGAGCTATTACGGCGCTTCACCGACGTCTGTAACGCCGTGGCTTATGCCCATAGTCGCGGAGTATTGCACCGTGATCTGAAACCCGGCAACATCATGCTCGGCCCATATGGAGAGACCCTTGTCGTCGACTGGGGGCTTGCCAAGGCCGCCGGAGCCGCCACGCGGGATCCGACCACGCAGCCGACCTCGCCGGACCATGTTTCGTCAGCGGACCCGGAGAGCCTGATCCGCCTATCAAGCCAGAGCGGGCCGCGGAGTGATACCCTCGCGGGATCGCCGATGGGAACCCCGGCGTATGCCAGCCCAGAGCAGGTGACGGGAAACATGGAGCGCCTGGGGACCGCGACCGACATCTACGGGCTCGGCGCGACCCTGTACGCCCTTCTGACCGGCCGGCCGCCGGTCGTCTCCGAAGATCTCATGGAGGTGATTCAACGGGTCTGCAAGGGCGACATCCCGCCGCCGACTTCCATCGATCCGACCGTGCCAAAGCCGCTTGAGTCCATCTGCCGCAAGGCGATGGCGCTCGAACCTCACGATCGCTATTCTTCCGCACGCGCTTTAGCCGAAGACGTGACGCGCTGGCTCGACGATGCACCGGTAATGGCCTACCGCGAACCGCTCTCGGTCCGGATCGGGCGCTACATCCGCCGGCATCAGAGAATGACATCCAGCGCCGCGGCCGCCGTTCTCGTCGGCTTGATCGCGCTCTGGATTGCTTACGTACACGAGTCGGGAATCAACCAGAAGCTCAGAGTGGCCATCATCGAGAACAGGATCAGCAATCAATACGAGCGATTTGGTGGAACGACCGCGGAAATTGATTTTGTCGTCAAGCAGATCGACGAACTCGCAGAAATCGCCCCCGAAAAAGCCGCCGCGGAGCGGCGTACGCTCGGCGAACAGCTCGTCGCCGCGATCGGCCGGATGATCCGTCAGGAACGGGCTCTATCACTCAGCGATGCCGACAGGATCCGCGAAGCCATTGGACGTGCGAACGAATTCGCGCCGGCGACGGTCGCTGGCCTCGACGCGGCTCTGCGCGACCGGCTCGGGAATTTCAGCACGGTCCTCGCCCTGAACGGTCCATTCGATCGCCTGCCTGATGCCTTCGAACCGGGTTTGCTCCGCGTCTCCGGTGGAGGCCTGATCGCCGGTGCCAACGCCCCGTCGGGCAATGGCCCCCCGTTGATCCTTTCCAAAGTAAGCTGCGATGGAGCCGTCGAGATGGAAGCGACGTTCACCTTGACTCCTGGCTCGACCGCCGGCAGGACGTTCGGCCTCGCCTTGACGCCGGCAACGATCACGCCTATACATTGACGCTGGCGTCCGGCCGCGAAATGCCGGCCGGTCGGTTCACGATGATGATTCACCGCGACAAAGTCATGCTGCGGAAAACCGAGGTCGAGCATTCGGCCGATTCGGTGAGGCTTTTCGCCCAGATCAAAGGTGATAAACTCAGTTTCACCACCGGCAAGACGCAGCTTGATTTCATCGATATTTTTCCGTTGTCCGCGGCGGGGCCCGGCGTGTTTGGAGTGGTGCTCTCGAACGGAACGCGGCTCGACACTTTGCAGGCCCGCAAACAGCAATTGCCCCTGGAGCCGAGCCGGCTCGAAAGAGGCGACTCGCTTTACGGCCGTCGTCTTTTCGATCATGCTCTGGAAGAATTTGCGCGCGTCGAAACGACGACTGAGCAGGCCGACGTCAAGGGGGAGGCCATTTACAAGAAGGGGCTCTGTCTCGTCGAGCTTGGCCGCGTGACGCAGGCAAAGCCCATCTTCGAGAAGCTGGCCGCCGAGAAAGGCCGCTGGCAGATCCTGGCCGCATGCCAGGTCTGGAAGCTGTTATTGAAGTTACATACGCCCAAGGCCATCGAAGAAGCCGATCAGATCTTCGATAACCTGAGCGCCAACATCGATTACGCGGACCTTGCCCTGGTCCTTTCCGAAGACGAGCGCGACGGTATTCTTTCTTACTACCGCCAGTACGATCATTACGCGCGGATCAACTGGAACGCGGCGCGTGTACGTAACCTCAAGCGAGCCCTCGACATTCAAGACCTCGTCAAGGGCGATCGCATTGCGCGGCAGCGAACGCTCTGGCGGCTCGCCGATGCCTATCGGCTCGACCGCCGCGACCGCGACGCCGTCGACACTCTCGAGAAACTGATTCAAGCACCCGATCTCGATGTCGACGATCGCATCGGGATCACACGCGACTACACCGCGGTCATGATCGCCGCGGGGAGGCCGGCGGTTGCACTTGGCGCGATCGAGAAATATCTCGGACACGCCCTTGCTGGCCAGGTTGATCCCTACCTGCCGATGCTTCTCGATCGAGCGAAACTGCGCCGCGGAGCGGAAGTGGGACCAGGCGGAGGCCGACATCGCGCAGTTCATTGACACGGTTCCCAGATCGTCGATCAGCTATAACGACTTCGCGGATGCATGCCTCTTCCACGGCTTCTTGCTCGACCGCGCGGGCAGGAAGAACGACGCCGTCAAGGCGTGGCGGGCGGGGCTACGCAAGAATTGGCCCAAGAATGTCCCCGTCGTCGCCACGTCGCCCCAGCTCGACGGGAAACCGTTGCGAGACAATTTCGGCGCCCTGTTGCACTTCGAGATGCTGGCCTCGCTGACCGGCGAGCTGACGCTCGATGAAGGCAACAGCCTCGTCGAGGAATCGATGGGGCGCGGCGATTTCTTGCAATCACCGATTGTCAAGTATTTTGACCGGTTCAAGACCAATCCTCTCCTGAGCCCCGAGCACGTGCGATCCATCCTCCTGGAAATTTATCGTTCGCCCATGGCCCGTGAATTCGCCCGTAAGGAAGCGTTTCTTGAGCTCTCGCTGACTGAGCGTTTCAACATGCCCTTGGTTTTTGCGGTTGAGGCCGAAATTCGTCTCGATGCAATTCCCGAGGCCAATGAGACCGAGCTCGCGGGGCTGATCCACGAGGGCCTCACTGAGATCGCCCTGTCGGTTCAGGAAGAACGTGTTTCACTTCCACAGCTCATGATGATGATGATGGCATGGACCGGCCAGACTGGCTTTGTCGGCTGGACAGGGTTTGAAAATTCCTTGAGAACTCAGCGCAATCTCAGGGGTCGGATCGCCTATGTCTATGGTCGCAGGTTTCTCGTGTTGAAAGAGCGCAGTCGCTGCGCCGCCGCCTCTTCGAGCTCACGCGAAGCGACCTGCCCGCGCAATCACCGTTTCAGAAGCTGGCCAAGATCGAGGCTCGACAAGCTCGGCGCGAAATGAACCCCGAGTGGCGAACGGTGGTGGCCGAATAAAGGTGATCGCCTAGCTTCTGTTGCTTGTTCGTTCCGAGTGCCGCCATGGCTGTAGGCTGACACCGCGAAGCCGCTTACCAAGGCTGCTCAGAAAATCATGTGATTTAATGGGCCAACCGTAGACGGACGACGAACGCTGACGCATTTGGACCGGCTCCGCGTGCGCACTCGTCGCGGTCCCGAGAGCCCTCCTTCAACTCAGGCCGCTTCACTCTCCCCGGCGATTTCTTGGTAGGTCGTGTTCTCCTTCAATAGATGATAGATGATCACGAGCATGGTGTGTGCGACTGCGAATGCGGCGTGCTTCTTGCCCCGATTCCCCGCGATTCGGCGGAATTTCTTCGACAGGTGCGTCCCCTTGGTACGGAACGCAGCCCAGGCGGCCTGGACGAGTGCGCCTTTGAGCCACACATTGCCCGGCGTCGTCTTTCCGCTTAGTCGCTTGCCGGCGTCTTCATGATTGCCGCTGGCCAGGCCCGCCCATGACGACAGATGACCGGCCGTCGCAAAGCGGTTCATATCCAGCCCGATCTCAGCGACGACGACTTCCGCAACGTGGTAGTCGACGCCCGGGATCGTCACCAGCCGTGCCAGCGTTTCAGCAAAAGGGTCGAGGTCCTCCTCGATGCGTTGGCTGTACTCCAGAATCAGTTGCTCCAGATGATCGAGATGATTCATCTGGGTACCGAGCAGGAACCGGTGATGTTCGGTTACCGATCCGCGAAGCGCCTGTTGACGTTGCGGGATCTTCTTCCTCAGCTTCTGCCGTGCCACGTCGGCCAGCTTGACCGGGTCATACTCTCCCCGAATGATCGCCTCGATCATCAACCGGCCCGAGACCCCCAAGGCGCTTGAGGCCACGGAAGCGAGTTTGATGTTGGCGTCCTCGAGGATTTTTTGAATCCGGTTGATCACAGAGGTTCTTTCCCTGATCAACTGCGTCCGCTGGCGGGTCAAGTCCCGTAGTTCCCGCGTGGGCCGGGGCGGGATGAAACTGGATCGCAACAATCCATGTTGAAGCAATTGCGCGATCCATTCGCTGTCCTTGACGTCGGTCTTACGACCGGGAACCTGTTTGATGTGATGGGCGTTGACCAGGACGACCGCAAACCGCGACTCCAGGAGGTTGAAGACGGGTTTCCAGTACGATCCGGTCGACTCCATCACGACGACTGTCGCTCCCTGGACTGCAAGCCAGTCGGAGAGGGCCAAAAGGTCCGCGGTCATGGTGGCGAAGGTCTTGGTCAATTTCGAGACCTTGCCTGCGGGGGTCGACCCTCCGGACGCAGGCCACAACGGTACGTTTGTGGACATCCAAACCGGCGCAACAACGATGCAATACGTCCATCGGCGAATCTCCCCAAAAGGTCCGTCGCACGGAACGACATCGCGGGGAGGAAGCATTCTGCTCGACGTGCTCCTCGGGCGTCGCTAGCGACGCCTCTGGGCCACAGGTTTGGGTACGCGCGATGCCTTCGCCAAGCTGACACGTGGGCTCGAAGCACTATTCTTAGTACCGGCGTAAGGCCGTGCGACGGATAGGCTCCATGCTAAACGGAAAGTGGCCCCATTTTCATGGGTTTGGGTGCCGCCATCCTGGCGGCATGAGCGCTGACACCGCGAAGCCGCTTAGAAATATCAATCATCGTGCGATTCTCATGACGGCCTATGCCGGCGGCTTGCGCGTCTCTGAAGTCGCGTCCCTGAAGGTCGCCGACATCGACAGCCAGCGCATGGTGATTCACGTGCGATGTGGCAAGGGCCAGAAGGATCGCTATGTCATGCTTTCGCCGCAGCGGCTCGAAGTGCTCCGCGTGTATTGGAAAGCTGTAGCGCAAAGGCGCGGACCAGAATGACAGCATCCGGCATCGATGTTTGAACGCTTTCCTGAGCCGTTAGACGTCGTGAGCCCGTATCGGGCATACCCAGACAGCGACAATTGTCCAAACCCTAAACCGGAATGCGCGTCCCAAGGAAGTAGGCTTCGCTGCCCTGACGATCAGCTAGAATCGACAGCTTCCCATCGATTATCCCGCTCGGATTAGCGATGCGCGTCCTATCAGCTTCCCACGTATTGGTAGGCGCCCAGATCCACCATGCCCGGGCGCGACGCCTGCCTCTTGAAGCCTCGCTGGTCGAGCAGCGCCGACAAGTTGGCAAAAGCGGCGTCCAGCGTAACGCTGCCCTTACGCGCCGCCAAACTACTCGCCTTTATGGCTTGCGTCTGCGTTGGCGGCGAATACTTACACGTGTTGAACGCAAGCCGAGCCAGGTTCGGGTTGCCCACGAAGTTGTTGGGTTCGGTGAAGAAGTTGCTGCCGGACACGCTGGCCGCACTCGAGGCGATGTTGGGCGCCCCCGGCGGCGTCACGCCGTTAAAGGTGTAGGCGAATGTCCCCTCGAGGTCATCGGCGATGGCGCCGCTCGTGTTCTGGACAATGACACAGTTGCCCAGGCCGACCATGCCACCGGACGGATCATCGGCGGGATCGCCCACGTTGATGCCGCCGCCGTCGCCGGGCTGCGAGGACGTGACGGGTGGTACCCCTTCGTCGGAATGGTTGGAGGCAACCGTGAGGTTGACGAGGTTGGTCCCGTTGGTGACCGAGCTGCCGCCATATGATATTTGGATGCCTCCGCCGTACCCAACGGCCATGTTATTGCTGATTGTGTCGTTGACCAGGTTCAGGCTGCCCGTCGTCGCGAACTGGCCCAGCCAAACTCCGCCGCCGTAATTGCCGGATGTGTTGCCGGTGAACGCGTCTTGACTCACGTTTGCCGTGAAGCTGCCGGCGGTGCTGTGGAGGAAAAGGCCGCCGCCCTTGCCGGCGGCGTAATTGTTGGCAAAGGTGCTTTTTGTGACGGTCGCATTCACACTGGCGGAAGTGAGGGCCAGAATGAGGGCGCCTCCGCCCCCCGGGTCCGCGTTGCTGACCGAGCCGCTTTTGTTGTTGTTAATGCTCGACTGATTGATGTTCGCGGTGAACTCGGGCATCGGCACAGTGTCACCCGAATTGGTACCCAGCGCCAAACCGCCGCCCCAGCCGGCGGCCAGGTTCCCGTTCAACGAGCTGCTGTTAAGGCTGAGCGACAGGTCGTAGATGTCGGAGGTGAAGGCGTTGATGCCGCCGCCGTCGCCGGCCGTGGCGACGTTGCCGTTGATCCGGCTGTTAGTCACGCTGATGCTAGACGCGTAGGTAGAGCCCTGCGTGCCGAGGAAGAGGCCGCCGCCGCCTCCGGTGCCCTCGGCGGTGTTCCCGAAGGTCGCGGTGGTTTGGCCGACCGTGCTCTGTTTGGCCATTGAGAGGGAACCGCCAAACGTCGGCGACAGGTACACGCCGCCGCCCGAGGCGGCGGCCAGGTTGCCGTCGATGTGGCTGTTGCTCAGGGCGATTTTGCCCCCGCCATAGATGCCGCCGCCGTCGCCCCCAGTCGTGTTGAAGTCCACGGTGCTTTTGGTCAGGCCCAGGCTGTTTCCAGCCAGATACTGACCGTCAAATATGCCGCCGCCCCCTATGCCGCTTCCCATCAAATTGGATTTGTTGAAATCGACGCGGCTACGGGTCAGGATGAGCACGCTCGCTCCACTCGCGGAACCGGACAGGTCGATGCCGCCGCCATTCATCCCGGCTGTATTGCTGGTGATGGAGGTGTGGGTGAGCGCGATGCGGCCGTCGGTCAGAAAGATACCACCGCCGCTGTTGGCGGCGTTGTTCGAGGCGACCTTGGCGTTGATGAAGGATAGGTTGTCGAGATGCCCATTCACGCCACCGCCATCACCGGCCGTGTAACCGTTGGCGATGGTCAGGTTATTCCAGATATCGTTGAGGATGGCGGTGGCGGTGTTGCCGACTTCGAAAACACCGACAGTTCCGCCGCCGTTAATGGTCGTCCTGCCGGGACCGGTGCCGGTGCCACGAAACGTGATGTTGGTGTTCACCGATAGGGTGCCGGCGTTCAGAGTGTAGGTTCCCGGCGCAATGTTGATCGTGCTGTGGGCGGATTGGCCCAGGCTGTTGGCCGAGGTCACGGCCTGGTACAGTCCCTGTACGGTGTGGACATTAAAGGTGGTCGGCACCCGCCGCTCTTCGAGGTCTTCCAGAGCCAGCCGAATGGTGTTTTTGCGCTTCGAGTGCCCGGCAAACGGCTTGACGCTGCGACGGCGGTGCAGCCACTTCATCATGGGTGCTTCTCCGGTTGTGGGGTACCGACGGAGTCGGGCTGATTCAAGAGTCAAGAAAGGCAAGATGCGCTGCTCTGATAAAGTTATTTAGAGGCCAGACACGTTATAAACATAGAATTTATTTTTCCGGAGTCGTCCGAATTTCCGTTTGTTAGGCCATGCTGATCATGTCGCAAACTCCCGATGGACCCGTGAGCAGCCAAATATTACAAGTGCGCGCGCATGATCTCCTGCACGGGAACGCCGGCAATGAAATGGACGATCGCTATTTCGATCATTGCCCCGTCAGGCTTTCCGCCACGCCTTCTTTTCCGAGGGTCTCCGGATGGCGCAGTGAAAAGTTGGGCTTGACGCGATAAGGCGTTCATCCCGGACTACTCGCGCATGGCGGTGTGCCATACGCCTGTCGCCGCCGAGATTGGACTCATGCCACTCGATTTGACAAGCCGCCAGCGTATGGCATGTTACTTTATATGCCTTGAAATCCGTCCGGCCAAGTCTCCAATCCCGCGACGTCCGGCGCTCTGACGCAATAAGTCTCCGGTGCTGGTCGAGCGAACCAATCAATTGTTGGCGCGACACTGCGAGAGTCGCCGAAACCGCACATTCGCCCGCCGTTGCATGCCGGCAATGAACGCGTTGCGCTGACGCGGAATCATGGTCGACTCGCAGGCTGACGAGTGAGAGCAAAGATCGTCAACCAGTTCGCCAAAACGCTAACGGATAAAACGTTGTCGATTGCATCGGGCGGGGTCGAACGGCTTGAAGACCTTCTCAAAAACTGCCATCCACTGCCATTGGCTGCCATTTTCGACCGCAAAACCGCTACACTCGCTTCAATCGGTCCAGTTCTTGCCTGCTCTCAAGGGCATGCCGGCTAGCTTGGGTCCGGAAGCTCAGAACCGCGAGCGGGGTCGTCATGAGCCTCGGTGAACACTGTCGCCGAGTCCCATTTGTCTCATGACCGGCAAATTCCCCAACAGTCAGAAGACGCGGTTCATTGTCGCGATACCCGAGGGGACCGCCTTTGCGCGGTGGGCTTTGCAAAACGTCTAGAACGGGGAAGTGGCCGCGACTCATTCCATGAGATCAAATTGCTATTTCCGAAGGTGGGACTTGAACCCACACCCCTATTTTCCCACCGGATCTTGATTTCGGCGCGTCTGTTATTCCGTCTGGTGTGGGGCAGACGGTGATGAGCTACACGACCGCATCGCGGGAATCGCGGCGATCGCCGGGCATGGTTTTCGGGCCGGGGGCAGGGCAGGCTGGCGCTGCTCTTCCCTGCTGACGATCGTTGTAAGACGTCACGAAGGAGACCACAATGCTTCGGACGTTCGTAGGCGGCAAGAGGCGCGAACTGCCTGATCGTCGATCCCGTGGACAACTGAGTTGTCTCAATGCTGCGGTATGAATCGCCTTGTCAATCCCCAGGTGGCTGAGCGGAAAGGTGTGTAGAAGCAATGAACTCTGTCTTCTCCGATCCTGCCTTCTGGAGCCGAATTCAGTTCGCCTTCACGATCACGTACCATTATCTCTTTCCGCAGCTCACCATGGGTCTGGCGTGGTTCCTGGTCTACTGGAAGTGGCGTGCCCTGCGGACGGGTGATGAGAAATACAACCAGGCCGCGCGATTCTGGGCCAAGATTTTCGGGCTCAATTTCGCCGTCGGAGTGGTGACGGGCATTCCGATGGAGTTTCAGTTCGGAACGAACTGGGCGGGCTTTTCCAGATACGCCGGCGGGGTCATCGGACAGACGCTGGCGATGGAGGGCATGTTCGCGTTCTTTCTGGAAAGCGCCTTTATCGGCGCGCTGATCTGGGGCGAAAGACGACTGGGTCCGCGCTATCACTTCCTGGCCGCACTGGCGGTCGCGCTGGGAAGCTGGATTTCCGGCTACTTCATTATCGTGACAAACGCTTTCATGCAGCATCCTGTGGGCTACCACTTGGAAGCGGATGGCTCGCTGGGCATCGCCAGTTTCAGCGCATTACCTGCTCAATCCATGGGCTTGGATCCAGTTCGCCCACAATCAGATGGCGGCGCTGGTAACGGGCTCGTTCGTGGTGGCGGCCCTGGGCGCATTCTACACCTTGCGCGGACTTCATCTGGAGCAAGCGACGATGTACCTGCGCGCTGGAACCGTCATGGGGCTGATCGCCTCCGTTCTGGTTGCGTTCCCGACCGGCGACCAGCAGGCCAAGATGGTTGGCAACCACCAGCCGGTGACCTTGGCGGCCATGGAGGGCAGATTCGTCGGCGGCTCCATGGCCGGCGTCGCGCTGATCGGGCAGCCCAATGTTGCGGCCCAGCGGCTCGACAATCCGATCGAGGTCCCGGGCGCCCTCAGCTTTCTCGCCTACGGCCACTTCGGAAGCTATGTACACGGACTGGACGAATTTCCCAAGGAGTCGTGGCCCGACAACATCGAGCTGCTCTATTACTCATTTCACCTCATGATCACGCTCGGGACGATTTTCATCATCCTGATGGCCTACGCCGGAATCCAGAACCTGCGCGGCCGACTGGAATCCAGCCGCTGGCTGCTCTGGGTGCTGATGCTCGCGTTCCCATTTCCCTACATCGCCAACACGCTGGGGTGGATGACGGCGGAATTGGGACGCCAGCCCTGGCTGATCTACGGTCTCTTTCGCACATCCGACGGCTATAGCAAGGTCGTCAGCAGCGGCGACACGGTGTTCACGCTGATCGGCTTCGTCGGCCTTTATTCTGTGCTCGGCTTGCTGTTTCTGTCTCTGGTCGGTCGCGAGATCAGTCACGGACCCGGTGACGCCGTACCGGCCGAACATGGAGAGGAGCCGTCTGTATGATCGCAGCATGGTATGGAATTGCTGGCTTCATGCTCATCGTCTACGTGGTGCTGGACGGCCGCAACTTCGGCGCTGGAATGCTCCACTGGCTTGTGGCGCGAACGCCCGAAGAACGCCGTCAGGTCATCGCCGCGATCGGTCCGCTCTGGTCCTGGCACGAAGTGTGGCTGGTCGGTTTCGGCGGCACCTTGCTCGCGGTATTCCCCAAGCTTCTGGCATCCGCCTTTGCCGGCTATTACCTCGCGCTCTTTCTCATTTTGTGGTGTTTGATATTGCGCGGAATCTCGCTGGAAGTCGGCGGCCACATCAACGATCGCATGTGGCAGGGGTTCTGGGATTTCGTCTTCGTCTTCGCCAGTACGCTCCTGGCCATCCTCTTCGGCGCAGCGGCGGGCAATATGGCGCGCGGCGTTCCGCTTGCTTCCGACGGCACGTTCTCCATGGCCTTCTTCACCGATTTCACGCCACGCGGCCACGTGGGACTGCTCGACTGGTATACGGTATCCGTTGCGCTCTTCGCCGCCGTTGATGCTCGCGGCGCACGGCGCGACCTATCTCACGCTGAAGACGGAAGGCGCCGGTGCATGACCGCAGCGCGGGCTACGCGCAGGGTACTCTGGGCGGCGGTGGCTCCGCTGCTGCTGGTCATCTCCGTCGAATCCGGCGTGGTGCGCCCGGATCTGCTCGGACACGCGATTCACAACCCATTTTGGTGGCTCGGATTGCTCCTGGTCTGCGCCGCGGCGATCCGCTGATTTCAGGGCTGGCGACGCGACGTGAAATGCGTGCGTTCATCGGGTCGAACCTCCTGCTTGCCGGCTTGCTGGCCACCGGGGCCGCGGCCATTTTTCCGGTAGTTTTGCATTCGACGCTGGCGTCCGGAAACTCGCTCACCGTTTACGACGTCGCCGCCGGTCCCAATTCGCTGGCCTACGCCGCGATCTGGTGGCCGATCGGTTTCGCACTGGCGGCCGCGTATTTCGTTTTCGTCTCGCGACAATACGCCGGCAAGGTCAGCGTCAAACGAGACAACCAGGGCTTCTATTAAGCGCTCCCCGCGATGATCATCGGCAAACGGACGGGATTCGGGGGAACGTTGCCTGACCCGGGCCGGGTTGCTGTCGTCGGGCATCTGGAAATGAACGATTCTCGTTAGTGCGCCGCGGGGATTGCGGAAAGTCGGCCCCTATCGAGTTGGGCTCTTGTCTAGCTAATCCGAAGAAACCGAGCACTGTTCGGCTTCATTGGCATCAAGATCGGCCGCCGTCGGATATTAGCCGGGAGTTCGGTGGCGATGCCCACGAATTGGGCTGAGGAGTGGTGTCGGCAGGTGATTGGACCCGCGTCCGATTTTGACTCAATTCATTGTCCCAATTGCGGTTACGAAGCGCGGCCAGACGGCCGGACGGAACATGGCTGGGAACAGTCCGCGAGTTGGTCGCAAACGGGCTCTATCTAGCACTTGATGTCTGACGAAGGGTCACGGAACTGGTGCGGTTCGGTCAACCGATTTAGTTTGTAAGCAGGTCATGCTGTGACCTCCCTTGGTAGGACCGGGCTTTTGAGTCCGGTACGTCTGTCATTCGCCTGGGTTTGGGCGGACAGTGAATCGACGCATGTTGAACATGAATCCCGATCTCCAGAGTCGAGGTGTCCCGATGAGATTGACGTGCCGTTCGTCCTGGCTTGGTGTTCTTTTCTTGCTCACCGCCCACGGCTTTCTGCCAACTTGCCACGCGCAGGAACTTCCCAAACGAATCGTCATCGACTCGAATTTCCCGGGTGCCTACCAGGTCGAAGTGGCCGACGTGAATGGCGATAAGAAGCCCGACATCATCGCCGTCGGTGGAAGCGCTTGTGCCTGGTACGAAAATCCTGGCTGGAAGAAGCGGTTCGTCAGCAGTTCCAAAGAGACGCCCGGAATCATCTCGAGCGCGACGACCGACCTTGATGGCGACGGCAAAGCCGAGATTGCGATCGCTTACGAATTCGGCATGAACACACCGACTGAGGGCAAGCTGACGCTGGCGAAGCAGGGGACCGGGCTCGGCGATCCCTGGATCTTCACAACAATCGGGAATATCGGCAGCATTCACCGGCTGCGCTGGGGCAATGTCGATGGCAGGTACGGTCTCGAGTTGGTCATTGCGCCTCTCTTTGGACGCGAGGCAAAACCGCCGACCTATCAAGAAGCCGCCGCCGCAATCCGCCTCTACCCTGCTCATCGAGTCAAACCGAATGGCGAACTGATCTCTGAAAAGATATGCTCATTCACCGTTCTTCACGCCATCGAGGTGATCGACGTCAACGGCGATGGACGCGCCGACATCCTCGCCGCCGACAACCAGGGCGTGCAGTTGATCATCTTCAAATCGAATGATGCTCAAACATGTCAAATTGATGCTTTAATCGCGGGCGCACCTGGCGATCCCCCCAGGCGCGGTTGTAGCGAAGTTCATCTGGGCCATACGAAGGGTGCCGCACTTCATCGCGACCGTCGAGCCCTGGCACGGCACTCAGGTGGCCGTCTATACCGAACAGCGACCGTCTTCATTGAAATTTGGTCCGCGAACCGTGATCGACGACACCCTGGCCGATGGCCACGCGCTGTGGGTCGCTGACATCGATGGCGATGGCCAGGACGAGATCTTCGCCGGCCACCGGGGGAAGGATCATCGGATCTCGATGTATCACGTCGATCTCTCTGGCCAGTCATGGAAGAAAACGGTGATCGACCGCGATATTGCCGCTCAAGACCTGCGCGGCGGCGACCTTGATGGTGATGGCACGCCTGACGTCGTAGCTGTTGGTGGCTCGACGCACAACGTTGTTTGGTATCGCTTTGGCCCGAACAAAGACAGATAGCCAAGGAGGCTTGCGGTGTTTCTCAACATTACGATGCTCGACAGCGACCATGAAAGCGGTGGGCAGCAACGCCGGCGATGGCCAGGAGCGTGAAGGCCAGAGTACTCGGCTCGGGCGCGGCGACTTCGAGCGGCTCGGACGATACCCCGGTCGGCGTGAGCAACAGGTTGGTCCGTGTGAACCCGGTATTTGCATCTGATGCTTGCAGAAGAATTCTCCCCGCATCATCGATCGCGAGGCCGTTCAGACCGTAATAGCGGAGATTCGCCGATGTCAACAACAGCTCGAGATCCGTGAGAGTGTGGGTATTCAAGTTATAAACGAGTGATTGATTAATGTTTGAACCACTCTCATTGTTCTGGATCAAGACTCCGTTCGCTTTTGACAGTCCGACGACCGAGAATCGACCACTGAGTCCTTCAAAAAGCGGGCCGTAGCCATAAGCAAGGACCGGTTGGCCCCAGGTTCCATCCGCATTGTGTTGGACCAGAAATTCCGTCTGGTTGTACTCGTGCCCGTCGACTCCCTGAACGTTAGTCGCTGCGACAACTCCGTTGGAGTTTATCAATGCGCTTGTCACATAACTGTAATCGTATGCGGGATTTCCATTATCACCGTTACCTCTTTGCGGCGCGACCAGTTGCGGAAAATTCGCCATGATCCCTTGGCCGAGCGACAGCGTTGTAGCGGGCGTCTGCGGAAACGCGTAAATCTGACCGTTGGGTGCGTTGAGCAATCCATTCGAGAACGTCGGCGTGCCTGAGCTCAGATCGGTCACGGTATAACCGGGGATCGTGATCGGATCAGCATGGACCGCCGAAACAAGAGGGCCCAGCATCAGGGCCGCGACGACGATTTGAAAGAGCTGGTGTTTGGTGAATTTCTGCATGGCGGCTGCCCTCCGTGGCAGTTCGTACAGGTGCGGTCGAGGATCGGGGCATTCCGGAAAGTCGGCCAGATTATGCTTAATAACGAGTCGCGTCAATGTCTCCCGGAAACACGACGAGCCCCCTGAGGGGTGGCTGGCCCCGGCGAAACTCGGGCGTTAGTCTGGTAAGCCAGCGTGTCCGAAACGACGTGTCATTGCCACCACGCCAGCCTGCCTGCCAGTCGAGGACAATCCATGGATCTGCGGACGGGACAATTCGTGAGTCTCTTGAGTGCCTTCTTGATCGTCAGCGTGACGACGAGGGTCTCCACCGCCCAGGACAAACCGCAAGCCAAGCCGGCCACGTCCGTTCCCAAAGCCGCCGATCATGCCACGGTTGGCCGTGAAAATAGCGCGGGAGAAATGACGGGACCTGGCTCCAAACAGCCCGCGACCTGGCCCGGCATGACGCGCACTGGCACCTTGCTCTTGCCCAACGGCTGGTCACTCAAACCGGCTGGCCGGCAATCGAAGCTTGGCGACTTTCCCGCTCAGATCGCCGTTCATCCCAGCGAGCCGATCTTGGCCATCCTTCATGCCGGCTACGGCGAACACGAAATCATGACGGTCAACGGTTCAACTGGTCGGATCATCGCGCGAGTGGCTCTGCCCGCCAGCTTTGCCGGGCTCGTCTGGTCGAAGGACGGCAAGCGCATCTACGCGGGGGGCGGCTTCGACGACCGCATTTATCGATTCGAGCACGCCAACGGATTGCTTTCCAACCAGGCCATATTTGATTATCCCGATCGCAAGACGTTCCTCGCCCAGCCGGATCCCGAATACGGCGAGAAGGCCAAGAAACACCAGCGGGTTCCGGCCGGGCTGGCCCTCAGCGCCGACGGCAAGACGCTCTACGTCGCCGCTGCGTTTGGCCACTCCGTGGGTCGTTTCGACGCCGAAACAGGGGCGTTTCAAGGCGAGCTCGCACTGGGCAATGAATGCTATCCCTACGGCTTGGCCCTCGACGAGTCACGGAAGCGGCTCTATGTCAGCCTCTGGAGCAAGGCCAGGGTCGCCGTCGTCGACACCGAGACTTTCCGGGTGAGCGGCGAATGGAACGTCGAGGATCATCCCAACGAAATGCTCTTGGCGCGTGGCGGCAAGATTCTCTATGTCGCCAACGCCAACCGCAACACCGTCAGCGTGATCGACGCCGACGCGGGCAAGCCGGTCGAGACCATTGGCACCGCGATCGACCCCAAGGCCCCGCCCGGCAGCACGCCGAGCTCGCTGGCGCTGTCGACCGACGAGTCGATGCTCTTTGTGGCCAACGCCAACACCAATCACCTGACGGTCATCAACGTCAAGGACGCGGGCGGCAGCGCTCCCCTGGGATTCATTCCGGTCGGCTGGTATCCCACGTCGGTCCGGCTTTCACGCGATGGCAAATCGATCTATGTGACCAACGGCAAAGGTGGCAGCTCTCGTGCGAACCGCGACGGCCCGCGTCCTGGGTTCGCCGGCCGCCCGAGCCCCACGCAGGAATACATTGCCGGCCTGTTCCAGGGAACCCTGTCGATCATCCCCTTTCCGACTCCAAAGCAGATGACGGCCTATTCGCAAACAGTCTACGAATGCAGCCCCGTGCGGCAGGGCGAGCCGGTCGCGACCACGGGACCCAGGCCGGCCCAAGGTAACCCGATTCCCGCCAAGGTCGGCGACCCGTCACCGATCAAGTATGTCGTTTACGTCATCAAGGAGAACCGGACTTACGACCAGGTCTTCGGCGACATCAAGGAAGGGAACGGCGACCCGAACATCTGCTTGTTCCCCGATGCGATCACGCCCAACCACCACGCCCTGGTCCGCGATTTCGTGCTTCTTGACAACTTCTACGTCGAGAGCGAAGTCAGCGCCGACGGCCATGAATGGTCGATGGGAGCCTATGCGACCGACTTCGTCGAGCGGATCTGGCCGCTCGGCTACCGGGGCGACCGCCGCGTTCCTTATCCGTCCGAAGGGGCCCTCGACGAGGTCTCGCGCCCGGCTGGCGGCTATATCTGGGACAAGGCTGCCGAAAAAGGGGTGACTTACCGCAGCTATGGCGAGTGGGTCGCCAACGGCAAGACGCCGGCCGATCCGGCAACCGCGTCAGTCAAGGCGATCGAAGGCCATTTCGACCCGTTCTTCCGCAGTTTTGATATGGATTACCCCGACGTCAAGCGGAGCGATCGTTTCCTCCAGGAGCTGGCCGGCTTCGAAAAAGCCGGCGAAATGCCGCGACTCGTGATCCTCCGCCTGCCGAATGATCACACCTCGGGTACCACACCGGGCAAGTGGACCGTCACCGCCTGCGTGGGTGATAACGACCTGGCGCTTGGCCAAGTCGTGGAAGGGCTTTCCAAGAGCAAGTTCTGGAAGAATCTCGCGATCTTCGTGGTCGAAGACGACGCTCAGAACGGGTCCGACCATGTCGACGCCCATCGAACCGTGGCGCTGGCCATCAGCCCCTACATCAAACGCCATTCGGTCGACTCGACGCTCTACAGCACCTCGTCGATGCTCCGGACCATGGAATTAATCCTGGGCCTGCCTCCCATGTCACAGTTCGACGCGGCCGCGCGGCCGATGTACAACGCATTCACGGCGCAGCCTGATTTCGCGCCCTACCTCCATCGGCCGGCACGCGTCGATTTGAATGCCCGCAATACGCGTCGATCGCCGATGGCGGAGGTTTCGATGCGTCTTGATCTGGAAATCGAAGATCGGGCCGACGACCTGCTATTCAACGAAATCATCTGGAAGGCCGTCAAGGGGGCCAATGCGATCATGCCGCCGCCGGTCCGCGCGGCCTTCGTGCTGCCGCGGCACTGAGCGTCTTCCACCGTGCGAGATTCCCTGGATCGCATACGCTCATCCTGGAGATCATCGTCGTGACATTGCGAAATCGTCGGCTACGAGCGCTCGCTGGTTTCGCATGGGGACTCTTGTTATTTTTCGCGCTTGCGTGGGCTTTGAAGCTGGCGTTCGGTCCGACCTTGACCAGATCGGCGGTCGCTTCGCAGCTCATCTTGAAGGCGGGCCTGATCGTGGCATCGCTGGCGGTTTGGCGGCTGCTGGGCCGAAGTCTGGCGCGATGGGCTGGCGAAAAGCCAGGTGGTGGAGTCGCTCGTATCTCCCTTGGTTGACGCTCGCCGTGGTCTCGATGATGGCCGGGTCGGTCGTCGTCATCTTGCTCGGAGTGCGGCATCCCGTGGCGTCACAGATGACTTTTCTCCAGCTTATCGTCCTCGTCTGGATTCTCAGCAGCTTCTCGGAGGAGATCTACGTCCGGGGGCTCGTTCAATCGTGGATGGCCGACGACGACGAGGGCGATGTTGACGGCAACCTCTCGCTCCTCGATCCCTCGATTGTGGCGTCGGCCCTCTTGTTCGGGGCGCTGCACGTCTCGCTGATGCGGACGGCGCTTGGCGTGTGGGGCGGTCTGGCGATCGTTCTGTCGACGCTCGGCGTGGGATACGCCTGCGCCGTCTTACGTGCCAGGAGCCGCAGCCTCTGGCCGGCCATTGCCTGTCATGTTATTGGCAATGTCGCCGGCATTCCGGGCGGGATTCTGGGCATGATCGTCTATCGCCTGGTGCATGGCCATTTTCCTGCGCTCTCGTGATGGGCTGGGCTGGCTGCGGCGGAGTGAGGAGTATGTCATGAAGCAGAAACCAGCAGGAGATTCCCATGAGTGAACTAACGACCTCGACTAAAGGGATTCGGTTCCACCTTGTGCGTCCTGGTTTCGGCGCGTGCGACTACAATCTGTCCGTGGGGCGACGCTCGCGGATCGGCTCCGCGTTTCAGAAACATCCATCGTGAATCAGGCTGCTGGGAACTTGAAGACCCTGAAATGCAAACCTCAGCGAACCAACCCCCTCCAGAGCCCAAGCTTCATCAAGCAACGGCCATCCTCTTGATCGCCCACGGCAGTCGCCAGGCCTCCGCCAATGACGACCTGCACGAGCTGGCCGCGCGATTCGCGTCGAAGGGAACCTATTCCATTGTCGAACCGTGCTTTCTCGAGCTCGCCGAGCCCGAGATACTCGCCGGCGGCGAGCGGTGCGCTCAACTCGGCGCAACCCGAGTCCTGATGATCCCTTACTTCCTCTCGGCCGGCGTCCACTTGCGCCGCGACCTGACAGCCGCGCGCGATGAGCTGAACCGTCGGCATCCGAGCGTCAAGTTCATACTGGGCTCGCCCTTGGGGCCGCACCCGCTCCTCGATGAGCTGGTTTCCGAGCGAATTCGCGAGCTCGATCCCTAAAACCGGCAAACCATGACCATGCCGGACCACTCTGACGCATCGCAATCACCATTGACATAAATCGCACAAAGCCCTAGCGTGCAGCGTCCGATATCTCCATGGATGGAGAAGATACGCAAAGAAGGCTCAGTCGAGTCGCCACGCCATGCAAAGCCAAGCCAAGCCATTCGCAATCGAACGAATGAGGCGTCAAAGGAGTGATCGCCAATGACCGTCGCCACCACGTCAATCGCCGTGCCCGCCCTCAATCTCAAGGCCCAATATCAGTCGATCCGCGACGAAATCGAGCCGGCGGTCCTTCGACTGTTCGAAGACCAGACGTTCGTCATGGGCCCCGAAGTCGATAAGCTCGAGACCGAGCTCGCGGCTTATTGCGGCGTGACGCGCGGGGTCGGCTGTGCGTCGGGAACCGATGCACTCCTCTTGCCCCTGATGGCCTGGGGAATCGGGACAGGGGACGAGATCATCACGTCTCCTTATACGTTCTTCGCCACCGCCGGATCCATCTGGCGTACCGGCGCCAGGCCCGTGTTTGTCGACATCGAGCCCGACACTTATAATATCGACCCGAAGCGCATCGAAGACGCCATCACTCCGCGTACCCGCGTGATCATCCCGGTGCATCTCTACGGCCAGACGGCCGATATGGACCCGATCCGCGAAATCGCGCGAAAACACGACTTGTTCGTGGTCGAAGATGCCGCGCAGGCGATCGGCGCGGCGTACAAGGGGAAGCGCGCCGGGGCCCTGGCCGACGCCGCGGCTTTGAGCTTCTATCCCTCCAAGAATCTCGGCGGATTCGGTGACGGCGGCATGATCATGACCGACGACCCCGTGCTCGGCCGCTCCATGGCCCGGCTCCGAGTCCACGGCATGGAACCCAAATACTACCACCACGAGGTCGGAATCAATTCCCGGTTGGACGCGATTCAGGCCGCCGTGCTGCGCATCAAACTCAGACATCTCGATAATTGGACCCAGAAGCGCCGCGAAGCGGCCGGCCGGTACGACGAACTCTTCGACACTCACCGATTGACCGGGGTCGTCAACCTGCCGCGCGAGCGCGACGGATTCTTTCATGTGTATAACCAGTACGTGATCCGCGTGCCGGCGCCGTTGCGCGACCCGCTGCGCGACTACCTGACGACGCGGCAAATTGGCTCGGAGATCTACTATCCCATTCCGCTGCATCTGCAGCCCTGCTTTGCTCCTCTCGGCCACAAGCCGGGCGATTTCCCATACGCCGAGTCGGCCGCGTCTGAAACGGTCGCCTTGCCGCTCTACCCGGAACTCAGCGACGAGCAACAACACTTCATCGTCGGGACGATTCGCCAGTATCTGGACACGCACGCGCACGCCCATCTCGCCACGACCGAGCGGGCGGCCTGAGCAAAAGAACCGACAAGGGTCAACCGTGCGAGAGCAAAAAGGCGAGGCGCCGGCTTTCGCTCTCGGCCACGGCTGACCCCTTGGATCAGCGTGATTCGGTCGGTTTTCGTTGAAGCGCGGTCGTGGTGCCCGCGGCCGCGCTGGCGTGCTCGTCATCGTGGCGGCGGCCCGCACTGGCCTTGTGATATTCCCGGACCACCCAGGTGATCGCCTCGCGATGAAGTCGGGAAAGATAGGATTTTGAGCAGCCGACGTTGGCCGCGACTTCATCCTGCGTCATGCCATCGATATACAAGAGACGGCAAGCCACGGCTTGCGCCTTGGGCAAGCGGGCCAGCCAGAATTCGATGGCTTCCGACGAATCGATCGCGTCACGCACCAAAGGCGTCGGGTGCATCGCAAGAACAACGCCGCTCGGCTCGCCGCCCGATTCACTCGTTCTTCGAACAATGGGCTTCTGCGAAAGACTCGCGCGGCTGTTATCAGTTTCGATGAGACGTTGAAAATCACGGATCGCGCCCGGATGCGATGACGGGCAAATCCGCCAAAGCCAACGTTTCGCGTCGGATCAAACGTTCGCGCCGCATCGACGAGCGCCAGATAGGCCGTCGATTGCAATTCCTCCGGGTGAGCCGGCGAGGTCGGATACAGTCGCTGCGCCAGCCCGCGCGCCATCGGCAAATACTTGATGGCCAGCTCGCGTTGTTCTTCCGTCAAGGGCCGGATCTCACGATCGGACGAGGTCCGTTCGCTCGCACTCGAAGCCACACTTCGAATCGTCAGATTCGGCTTGCCGCGATTGCCGCCGCTAGCATCTTCGAGGTTCGGCCGATGCCTTTGATGATTCACGCTGGCGCCGGCCGGGACATCACGCCTGACTCGATCCGATCTCATGCTCCACCTCATTCTGGTCCACGGTAACATGACAGGTGCCCCTTCTGGATTCCGCGTCCGCATACAATCGAGAAAATCGAGCCCTTTTCATTGCTCGGAGAGCGTTCAAACCAGCAGTTTTATTAAGAGTATTCGTCGGACATTATTAAGCGTGTCATTTAGCCTTTCTTTTGAAACCGCAAGTTGAGCTCCCGTCGGCGTGCGATCGCCGTCACAAGCACGACAGGCTCACCCACTCAAGGCAAGAAGCATTGCGTAAAAAGGATTCTCATTCGCGGGGTCGAGGCGCTGATCCCGGCGATCGGCCGAGCGGCATCGAGACGGAAGACGAGGCGTCTTCACGGGAGAGCCCGGGGGATCTCGGTCTTGATGAAGATCGAAGCTGGCTCGAAGGAGTCAGAGAGCGGCTGGTGGCCTGGTATCGAGATGCGCGTAGAGACTTGCCCTGGCGAGCCGACCGCGACCCTTACCGCATCCTGGTGTCGGAGATGATGCTGGTTCAAACGACGGTGGTCGCGGTGATCCCGTATTTTGAACGATTCTTGCGCCGGTTCCCCGATGCCGCGGCGCTGGCGGCCGCCGATGAGTCAGATGTTCTGAAAGCCTGGGAGGGCCTGGGCTATTATCGACGGGCGCGTCAGCTCCACGCCGCGGCGCGCCTGATCGTGAGCCAGCACGGGGGAACATTGCCCGATGATCCGATCGCGGTCCGTGCGTTGCCGGGGGTCGGCCGTTATATCGCGGGAGCCGTGCTCTCGTTCGCGTTCGATCGGTGCGAGCCGATCGTCGAAGCGAACAGCCAGCGCGTCTTGGCGCGGCTCCACGCCATTCGCGAAAGCCTCAAAAACAAGCGAACGCTCGATCGGATCTGGCTGGCCGCCGAGCGCCTGGTGCCAGACCGGGACGCAGGCACGTTCAACCAGGCCCTGATGGAACTGGGCGCACTCATCTGCACGCCGCGCGAGCCGCGGTGCCTGGTCTGCCCCCTGTCGGAACAGTGCGCCGCGCGGCGCCTGGGCTTGCAAGACCGCTTGCCCGTCGTCACGCCCAAGCCGCCGCCATTGATCGTCTCCGAGGCCTGCGCGATCGCCGCGTGCAAGGGCCGGGTCTTGATCGTTCAGCGCGATCGCGGCGGTCTCTGGGAGACGTTCTGGGAGTTCCCCACTGTCCATCTCCAAGGGGCCGATCCAGGAGGCCGAAAGGGCCTGAACACGACCGACCTGGCCGAAGGCGTTTTGCGGCTGACGGGAATCGCCATCGAACCCGGCTTGCCTCAAAAGACGGTCGTCTATGGTGTCACCAACCATCGGGTGACTTTGACCGCTCACTTTGCCAGAGCCCACGCTGAATCCTTGCAACCGGGGCCGGGCTTCGTCGATTGCCGCTGGGTCGAGCCGCGGACTCTCGGTGAATTGACCTTCAGCGCCTAACCGCCGCCTGATCGCCTGGATCAACCAGGATGACCTGATCGGCCAGGCCATCGCGTCAACCGCCGGTGATTGACCTCGTCGGCATTGCAAGCACGCATGCTATTGGTCCGTTTGCTCGGTCGCTCATCACGGGGAACGCGCGTGTGGCTCATCAAAGCGCCGTGACGCAGAGCGCACGTCTGGCCGCGCGCCCAAAAAGGTCTTGGCATAAAGGCATTGCACCCATCTCGTTATGCAGCATCGAGTTCCGCTTAGGCGCCTGACTAATCGGAAGTTGGTCAAATTATTTTAACGCCCTGCGGATTAACAACTTCCGACTAGGCGCCTACTTAATCCGCATATCCAGCACTTTTGTCGTATCTCCTTGAACGACCATATATTACGGCTAGGCGCCTACTTAATCAGCACAGTTTAACATTCTAACCTATGTTAAATATCCACAATGAGTTACGTTGCGGCGCCTGATTAATCCGCACAAAGCGACTCGCGGCCGGTTCTTTATGGATGTGCTTATCTAGTCTTGGTTTCTGGCGAGGCGCCTGAGTAACCAAGACGAGCCTTAAAACCGCGACATTCATGCGTCCGATTTGTCGGTTGACGGCATGCCCGTAGTGGCGCCTTCGGCTTTCAGGATGACGACGCGGTCAGGGCCTCTCCGCTCAAAACTGATGTGGATTCCATGCAGCCGAAGCTGGGGAGCAATGCGGCGTAATTCGCTGCCGAACTGGCTGATCGTTTTGGGCCAGCGCGGTCCGAGCGCGTGGCCCATGAGATTCATGACTGCTTCATAGAGAGCTCGGGGTTTGCCCGACCATTGGATTCCCTTCTGGGCCAGAGCAATCATGACCGTTGCCACCGGCGAATCTTCAAGCAGGATCCGCGTCGCCTCCTTGCGGTTGTCTTTGTAGGTCGATAGGAACGTGTTAGCACCCCACCCCAGCCCCCGGCTGACCGCCTCACCCCACTCGGCAAAGTCAGCCATGCGCGGCAACTCCGCCAGATTGACGGACGGCAGTTCGCGCAGGCCGCCGACGATCGCGTCGAGCACGCCCCCCAGGATCCGCGGATGGTCGGCGCGAAACGCCGGCCAGAACGCCCGCTCGGTTTGCCGTCGCTTCTCCGAGATTTCGGGCAGGTGCAGAAAAACAGAGCGATCACGCAGATCGCCGCGGAGCACGAAGTCGTCGATCCCAGCGAGAATCACCGGCCGCTGGGCGTAGATGTCGCTCCGTTCGTCGTTGGTAAAGCGCGTACGGCCGGCAAATCCCCCGCCGAACGCAAGCTGGCAGATACAGTCGGAGAGCCAGCCGGGAATCGTGCTGATATTCTCATAAACGAGCAGCCAACCGTTGAGCGCGGTCGCCATCAGGTTTTCGGTGCTGCTCGGAAGCGCCAGGACGGGGCAGGCATGGGGGTCGATCAAAAGACGAAGGATCTTGGCCAGCGTGCTCTTGCCCGACGATTGCTCGCCGTTCAAGACCAGGACCGGATACGGACCGATCGGCCGAAGCGCCGCCGTCAGCCAGGCGACCATGAGTCGAAAGTCGGGCTCCGTGAGATTGACGTACGACCGCAACAGGCTGATCGAGCCGTCACGGGCCGGCACGGGCAACCCCAGAAGTCCCGCGGGGCGGCGGAAGTGCACGCCCGGCCGGTCAACGACGCTCCATCCCCGATGCTCGATCGCGACAGCCCGGCCACTGGAATCACCCAGGTCGAGGAAGTATGCCGCGTCGTCGCCATTGGCATCGCCATCGCCATCGCTGTCGCTGTCGCTATTTTGGTTTTGGCCGACACGGACAAAGACGTCGGGCATGCCGGTGGTGAATCGCGCCCTGGCCTCGAGCATCCCGACCACGCGGCGAATCGCCCGGCTCGGCGGCGGCTCGGCCTGGCCGTTCATGTACTCATCGATCAGCCAATCGCGAAATCCAGCCGACCCGAGCCCATAAACCTCGAGTCGATCGCCGACCGGAACCTGGGCGCACGCGCGGCCGTCAGCCGAGCGGAACAACCGTGCGCCGGAGGCAAGCTCGGTCAGAACCCGAACCGAGCTCTGACGTTCGCGCGGCTTGCCGGTTTCCCCGATCAGTGCAATCGTCAATTCATGGAAGTCCAGGACACCGCCGAGCGTTTGCTCGATGCGCGAGCCTGAGCTGATAGGCGAGGAGATGGGCAATGCTGACAGCGTCTGGGACGGCAACGAGTCGCCCTCAACGTGAATCTCGAGCTGGCAAGGCAGGGCATCGTGCGAGCTGTCGGCGCTCGCCGTGAGCGCATCGGCACGACAGTCTGCCTCTTCGGGTGGCAAAACTCCGTGTGATGCCTCCGGTGCCTCAACCGCGCTCGCGCCGGCCGCGTTTCGGTCGGTCGCGTCGGGGCTCGACATGGTCGCCTGATAAATGGGAACACGCGCGAGCTGGCCGATCATCCAATCGGGGGTTTCCGCGCACACATGGTCGTTCGCGAAACCGAGCGCACCGACAATTCGCGCATACTGGCAATGCTGCGGACTCCGGCACTCGAGCAGGACATGATTGTGTTCATTTCGGGTGATGGAGAGCGCCCATTCGGCGCTCTGTGGGCCGGGCAGCGCGACTCCCACGAGTCGACGCCGACCTTGCGTGGCTCGAACCCCAATTCCTGGAGTCTGAAGACGATATTCGCAACCCCGTCACGCACCATCGAGTCATCCTCTACGTTCGTACCGTCACGGCAAACAGTCTCTTATAACGGCTACAATCGGCGACGAATGGGCTTTCCCTGCAAATAAAACGCCAAATATAACCGTTTTGTCGCAACGATGGATAAAGGCAGGCGAGGGTAAGTAAGCATCGCGAGGACCGGGCGTGAGAGGTGAGCATGGCGTGCAGACAGGGAGGAACCGCTGTTGGAACGTGATAACCGACCAAGCGGTGTTTGGTGATTGATCAGCGACAATTAGAATTCCCTGCCGTGTTGCCTCACGCAAGAATGTTACCAAGGATTGTGGCGTCGACCTCACACCAGGCACTTGGCCAGGTCATGAGCAAGGGATGACAGTCCATCGATCAGTTGAGCGACGACAAGACCGAGACCTGCGACACCGTGGTTGGTCGCACCCTTTCTCAAATGTCGTTTTGGGTAGCATTCCGAGTGAGGCAACGGTCTGGTTTCGGTAGCGCAAACAGTGAGTCAACGCGCAACGAAGGCTCGTTCAGGGTCCTCGCGGAAGAAGTCAGCCGGGTGACTGGAAAACAGGAAACCGTTGCCGCGGTGAAGAGCGCCTGGCACGTCGCCAAGAGCAAAATCACGCCAGCACTCGAACGCCGCGGCTTCAACTTCATAACCGTGGAGTAACGCATGAACGGAGCGACCGGAAGGGAGCGAGAAGAGCGGGCACAGGACGCTCTGCTCGTCTCGGCACTCCGACAAGAGGACAACGACGGGGACATCAACGCGAAGAGCCTGCCAGAACTCA
Organism: uncultured Planctomycetota bacterium; assembly: GCA_963818265.1. GTDB lineage: Bacteria > Planctomycetota > Planctomycetia > Isosphaerales > Isosphaeraceae > CAWFRS01. The sequence continues at coordinate 580,500 of CAWFRS010000010.1, forward strand.
CGGAGGAGAAGGCCGCAGTGAAAGCCCTCGGGGCAACTTTATCCAGCGGCTGCTGGCTAGCGAGCGGCCGCTCGGGAACCCGAGGGAACCGGAAGAAGACTGCCCGACGAATGCGAGGAGCTTGCCCTGGCGGGCAGCGGGGCCGACACCAGTCTGACAGTAATAACCGCAACCCCCAGGGAAGGCGAAGGGGGGACGGGAGTCTTTTTCTATGGTTAACGTGCCCTTCAACTAACTGGTCACCGAAACGATTCCCGTCCCCTTTTCTTGTACTCTTTTTGGTTTGCCCTTCCGGAACGTTCCGCCTGCGGCAATCGCTACTCCGCCGATCAACGCCAGTGTCATCGTGTTTGGCTCAGGGATTGGGTTCGTCGGCTGCTGGGTTGGTGTAACCAGGACTTGCGCAATTGTTGCGCCGTCAGCAGGCGAGGCGACGGTTGAACTTCCGCCCGAACCGTCGCCGAAGGCCGTACCCGAAAGTTGCACCGTGATGTCGAACAGGTCACCCGCCGGGTTCGTCGTATATTGCGGGCTGAAGGTGACAACCAGGTCCGCAAGAAGAACAGTGGTGCTTGAAGTCAAGACGACATAACCATTGTTGTCGGAACCGTCATAAATGTCTGATCCCGCGAAGTGGGTGTCATAGCCGGTACTGTCTGGGTCGGTGGCAACTCCAAATGCCGAACCGGTGTCAGCTTGAAAGCTTGCGTCACCGGCGAAGTTGCCATTGCTGGGATTGTAAATATATGAATTATTGATCAATGTTGAATCATTGCTAGGGTCTGGGGAAAGAAATTGAAGAGACGCTAATGGGGTGTTCGCGTTGCTTCCGTCGGGGCGAATGTCGAATGCAATGTTAAATTGCCCGATGTTGTCCGTCGAATCGCTGGTCGCGTAGACCTTGATGTCCGTTGAGCCGTTTGCGGAAATGCTGCCATTCGTAGCCGTCGCGGTCAGCAGCAGCTCGGCCTGTGCTGGCATCGGCAGAAGGACGAGCAGGGTGATCACGAGAAAAGCGGCTCGCGAAAATCGATCGACTATACTCATGGTTGTTACTTTCGAGGTGATGCGATTCTGAAAACAGGGGATTTTCGCCTGGCTCGGCGAGGGAAATCAGTTGACCTGATTCACGAAGCGAATCAGACCGCCGTTGATTGCTCTGTTAATTAATGGAACGGATTGGCGCCGAGGGATCGGCCCTTCGACTTGCCGACGAGGTAGGTGTCGGTAGAGTCGACGACCCCGTTGCCATCAAGGTCACCGGCAAGAGCTGGCGCCGTTTGCCCGAGTTGCTGCGCGACCAAGCTCACGTCGTTCTGGTCGACCGTGCCGTCTCCGTTCGAGTCGCCCAGCAGTCGCTCGAACGAGCCGCGCGGGCTTGCGCTGGTGAAGTTGCCCGTGCCGGTCAAATCAAGATTCATTTCATACCAGCCGTCTGCCGCGGCCATGGCTTTCCAGTAATTTGCGAGCGTCAGGCTGCCGCGAGCCACACCTCCCAGGCCGAGCGAGCCGAAGTCGAGCTCGATCAGATCATGCACCGTGTCGAGCGAGAATTTCACGCCGCTCAGCGAAACCGCCTGATTGGTCGTCGTTCCATAGGCGCGATCGAGCAACTGCATGTTGTTATTCGGGTTGGCGACGAGTGCGTTGTAGAAGTTCGTGAGAGCAGCGCCACCTTCATTGAAATCGAGGTCGACGAGCTTGACGAACGACCGCTCGGCCGCGCCATGTTGAATCGTCAAACCGGTGAATGCCAGCGATGCCTGCGCGAAGGTTTGCGTGATGGTGAGGTCGGCAATCGCATGCATCGTTTCAACGCGGTTGGCCGTGTCGGTGCCGACGCTGAAAAACTCGTAACTGTGAGCCACGCCATCTGCGGCCGCCTGGTAGGTCAGGCTGGCGCGATAGATTTTCGAAGTGTCGGGTAAACCGGCATTGACCGTGCCCACCAGGACCGGTGCAGCGTAGCCGCTTCCACTGTTCACCGCAACGTAGACTGAGAAACTCGCGATGCCGGGCCCGTAGGCGTCGGTGCCTGTGATGTTGATGGTGAACGTTGCGTTTGAAGTGTAAGGGATCGCGGAAGCGACACTGGAGACGGGCGGTGGAATGGCGATGTATATCGCGGCGTCGACTGTTGTCTTCGTCTCGACGTTGTTTGCATTGTCGGTGGCAATGGACCGGAAATAGTAGTGATGTCCGGGCGAGCCCTGATAGCTGAAGCTGAGGTTCACCGGAGTTAGCGTGGCAATGGGCGTGGTGCTAAACGCACCATTATCGATTGCGACGTAAACGGCGACTGAAGCGACGCCAGAGGCGTTGATGCCCGGGTCGGCTGCGGAGACGTTGCCGCTGATGAGGAACGTCGGGGATTCCGCGAGCGAGGTGCTGACTGCGCTGGCCGGCGGCGTCAAGTCGGTGTTGACCGCGAAGCTGTATGACGCGCTGGCGCTTTGATCGCCATGGCTGTCGACGGCCGCGACGTGAAACGTATGCGACCCCGGTCTCAATCCGCTGTAAACGGTTGGGCTGGGTGAAGGAAGAAGCACGGTGCTATCGAGGCCGGTGAGAAAGGTCACTCCGCTATCCACATCCGAGAAGGTGAACGTCGCCGTCGTGCTGTTGGTCAAACTGCCCGGAGCATTGTCGATGGTTGGCGTCACGGGGGATAACGTGATCGCGACCGAATTGTGTCCCGGGCCCGCCTTGTAGGTGATCCGAGCGGTCCTACCGGTCCCAAGGAAATTTGTGCTCAGCACATCGCCTTCGTGCAGCGCTGTGCCGGGCGCCACCGCATCGATGCCCGAGCCCGCCACGAAATTGCCGCTGACCGCATCGGCGCCATCATTCTCGATGAACGTGTATTGATATCCTGCCGTCGGCGTAAAGCCGGACATCGGAGTGAAGTTGAGCGTGGCACCATTCAGACTCACGCTCCCCGTGACATCCTCCTGCGCCGGCAGGCCGGGATCTGCGTTGAACGACGATCCGCCGCTGAGATTCAAGCTCCCTGTGTAAAGCACGCCGACTTCGAAACCCTGGAAGGTCGATTCCCCCACTGTCGACAATCACCGCGCCGGTGAGAGACCCATCGCCCTCGATCACGCTGGATGGTCCGACTGTCAACGTGTTCTCGACGAAGATGCCATTGATCTCCAATGTCGTGCTGGTGTTGGTGAAATTTCCTTCGATGGTCGCGATGCCTCCATGATTCAGATCGAACGTGCTGCCGCCCGTTGCCGACAGCGTTCCCGCCAGCGAATTCGGCATGGCGCCCGCAACATCGAGGCTTCCGCCGATGAGCACATCCGCGGTGTCAGTCAACGTGGCGCCACCGCTGACCGAGGCTTTCCCTTCGACGTCAAGCATCCCGTCGATTGTCGCCGTCGCGTTCTGTGCGATCGACAGCGATGCGCCAAGGACGGCCTCCACGGTGAAGTCGCCATAGCCTCTGGTATCGTCGGCGCTGGCGACTTCGAGGTCGCTCGTCGCTCCGGTGACACCAAAGATTCCGCTGTCTGAAACCGTGCCCCCAGGAGCGACGGTGAAGTCACCGACGACGGTGACACTGCCGCCGCTCGCCACCGAGAAAAATCCCTCGACACTGATATCGCCCCGGTTGGAGAGGGCGAGATTGCCCACGGGCTCGACGGTGAAGTTCCCGGGGATTCCACCGGTCGCGGCAACGTCCAGGCTACCGAGCTGGCCAATGGCCAGTTTGCCGGAGAGAGCAATACTCGCACCGGTATCGACGACCACCTCGCAAAGCGAGTTTACATCGAGCTCGCCCAGGATGGTGGCGATTGCAAGCTGATTCACAGTGAGTCTGCTGTCACTGCTGATCGTGAAGGTGCCGCCCGCATTCACGCTCAGACTCGCGCTCGCTCCGGTGACCAGGAAGCGGCTCTGGTCGCTGACAGCCCCTACAGATTCGACCGTGACATTTCCCATATCGGTGAGGCTCGCGACGATATCGACCGTGACCTGGCCACTGTCATCGAGTCGTCCTGGAGAATTGCTGGGGCCAGATTGACCTTCGACATTGACGGCTGCGTACGAGAAGATGTGAAGGACGCCCGGTGAGCCGGGACCGGCAGGGCTTTGTATTGTTGTAAAGGTGCCGAAAATATCCACATTGCCGCCGGGATACACCGCGACGAGATTGCCGTCGCCAAGTTTGCCGCCACTTTCGATTTTTAGCTGCCCTGTATCATTCAACGTTCCCTGGTGAGAGCCCGTCACACCAACGTTCACAACGCCGAAATCATCGAGAAATCCCCCAGGCTGGGCAACGCCGTTCGTGTCGACCGAACTTTGTGAAATCGACAGCGATCCCAGAACATTCAGAGTAGCAGCCGTGTCGAAGTTGATGTAACCGTTGGTGATCGTCCCTGCATCAGCGACCGCTGCGGTCGGCGAGATGTTGACAGTGCCAAAGAAAATTTGCAGATAACCGGCGGCTTGCTCGTTACGGCTCGTATCGGTGAACGCCGGCAAGATCGCCAGCTTGCCGAATATGTCGGCTGCTTCGACGACCAGTGTGCCGCCGTCAGTCACCGCGCCGAATTGCTCGATTCTCAAGTCGCCATAGACGTTGAGAAGCCCGCCGTAGGCCTCGTTGCCATCGGTGTCGGTGAATCCCGACTGCAGGACGACCTTCCCGAACACATCCAGGGTTCCATTGATTGTCACAGATCGCGAAGTGCCGGCGACATTGAATACACCGTCGGAATTGACGATAAAGTCGACCGAGTCATCGATGTCGGTTTGTCCGTCCGCCGAGAAGGTGCCATCGACGAGGACGGTCCCCTGAGTCGCATGCAGGGTGCCGGTCTTGGCAACCGTGAAAATACCGCCAGGGAGGCCATAAGACTGCCCTTGAACGTCGAGCGTTGTACCGAGCTTGAATTCACCCGCCAGGGCCACCGTGCTTCCCGCGGAAACAACAACCCAGTCAGTCGCGCTGGGCGTCGCACTGGCGATTTCGAGCCCGCTTGCGGGAGCAAACAATTCGATGTTTGAAGTAAGACCGGGCGTGCCGAAGGTCAAGTTGCTCGAGAGACTGATTATTGTGGCAACGGCGAAAACGGCGGGATCAAAGGCAATGAACGTTGTGCTGCTGGCCGAATTCTCATTCGCCCGGTTAACCGCGTCGCGGAGCGATAATTCACCGGAACCGACCAGGCTGCTGTCGTCGACCGCGGTGTTGACTTGCAGGGGTACCCACGATTGGAGCGAGCCCACGTCGGTCGGTGCGCCGATCAGTGTCTCGAGCCCGGTCTGGTCGGTGGCGAGGTAGACGCCTGCGCCTGCCAGGTGCGGGGCCGAGGCTTTGTTCACGCCGCGAGTCACGGTCAGCGTGGCGCTGCCGTCCGCATTGAGCTGAACTCCGGTCACAGCCATCTCGTCGCCGCCGATCTGGATCGTGAAGTATGATCCCGAGGTGAGTACCGGCAGCGATTTCGCGCTAAACACCATCCCATTATCGACCAGGAGCGATGTCGCGTTGGGATCGAGCGCATTCGCGGCGAGCGAGGCCACAGCCCCGCCGGTGCCAATCGCGAGGCTATCGGGTTGCAAATCAATGGTCTGGGTCGCGCCACCATAATAGCCAAGCGGCGCCAGACCCGCGTCCGCGAGGCTAACGTTGAGTTGATTGCCATTCGAACCCGAGCTGATCGCTCCATTATAGCAGGCGCCGATCAAATTATTGTGCGACGCGGCTAGTAGCCCGTTGCCTGTGAAGTCATCGACGAACGCCGGAAGCGAAGCCCCGTAGTTTCCGTCGATGAGATCATCCACGAGCAAGGTACTGGGGGAAAAATAGAGGCCGTTGTCGATGCTAAAGATGCCGCCGCCCTGGCCAGCCGCTCCATTGAGAGTGAAAGTGCTCGCAACCACGGTCAGAGGCCCCGTGCTCGAGATCGCTCCCCCATCAAACGCTGAGGAATTGCTCACGAACGTGCTGTCGACGACCGTCACGACACCCTGATTGTTCTCGACGGCTCCTCCCGAATTGAAGGTGCTCATATTCGATGTGAATGTGCTGCCGCGGATCGTCATCCGGCCGAATCCATTGTAGACCGCGCCAGCTTGGTTCGCTGTGTTCAAGTTGAATGTGCTGTCATCGATGGTCGCGGTGCCGTTGAAGTTAACGACAGCACCGCCGGAAAATTGTGTCGTATTATTTATAAATGTGCAATTGGCGATCGCTAGAATGCTCTCATTCGCGATGGCGGAGGTATTGTTGCCTGTGAAAAGGCAATTGGCGATGGCGAGTGTGGCGCCCGTGTTGAGGATTCCGGCCGTCGAATCCTTTGGCGCATTGCTGATTTCGACACCCGAGATCGAGACCTGGCCGCGGGTGACATCGATCGTGTCGGTGGTCGATTCCCCCAGGATCAGGATTTGAGCAGGCGCCACGCCGGGCGCGGCGACGATGTTCATATTCCCGGAAATCGTCAGCGTGCTATACAGGAAGTAGTCGTCGGCGGGAACAACGATGGTGTCGGTGACCGCCTGTGTTCCGAAACTGTCATCCGACGCGGCCATGATGGCCGACCGCAGGGAGATATCGCCATTAAGATCATATGTAGGGTCGTGCGCACCGAGCGAGGGGGCATCCAACGCGGAATTGACGTGAAAGGTTTGCGCGACAGGTGGGTTGACGGTGATGGGAAGAGTTTTGCTCGCCGTCGCGCCAGCCGCGTCGGTCACCGTCACCGAGATCGAGCTTGCCATTGCCGCGGGCGCGCCTGTGATTGTGATCGTGTTGCCAGTGACGATTGCCGTGAGCCCTCCCGGCTGCGCGGTGAGCACGGCCGGACTTGCAAAACTGGGCGTGCCGCCAACGATGGGGATTGTGACCGACCTGAGCGCTTGATTCACCGTCCACTGACTTTGCGACAGCGCAGCCCAGCGACGGCGTGTTGTTGATGGTGAAGGGGAGTGAAGCGTGGCTTGTGCCGCCGGCCGAGTCGCGGACTGTCACGTTCAACTGAAAAGAGCCGGGGCTGGCGGGAGTTCCCGAAAACGTCCCGTTCGGAGCGAGAACCAGCCCGTCGACGGGCCCCGCGTCGAGAAGGTGTATGAACCCGTGCCCCCGCTCGCCTGGATCACCCGGGAGTACGGCCGGCCTGCGGTCCAGGGCGGCAGCGAGGTTTGAGAAATCGAAGGCGGCGTATTGTAATCAATCACCAGTTGAGGCGCAATGTCCGCGATGCCACTACCTGCGGGCGGAGCCTGCACTTGTCTTGAATCGAACTGCATTGATGACAGGCTGCCTTCGTCGCCAATCAAGATCCAACCATCGTTCGCGGCGGGATGAAGTAGCATCTGCATAACATCGCTGGTGACATTCCAGCGATACAGGTTGCCTTGTGTCTTGTTCGTACTACTCATCTCGAGGCTTTTATTGAACGGGCCGACGTTCTGTGTATCGGTTGCCGCGGCCACATAGTCGCCACCCGCCGATTGCCATTGTGCGGTTTTGTAGCTGCTATAGGTCCAGGTGGCGTCGCCGGTCTTGGCCTGTATGCCGTCTCCTTCGCTCGGTCCGACGCCCCCCGCGCCCGCGTTTGAAGCTCCCTCGGTCCAGGCGGTCGTGAGCTCATGCACCCCGACGTCATGTGCATTGGTCTTGTCGGCGCTTTTCGAGAGGTGCAAAACCAAGGTCACGCTATTGATCGTCGAGCCCGCGGGTAGGCTCGTTGCGATGCTCGCGACATTAAACTCGATCACGGCGCGGCGATCGGCCGAATTCCCTCGTTCAGGCGGTGAGGCCGCGACCTGGCCGGCGTAAAGATACTGACCGGCGCCATTACTCAGGTCGCCCGACTCTGAGTAGAGCGTGTCATCCTGAGTGGCCGGCAGGGAAAGCGTTGTCGGCGTGATACGATTTTCCAGCCGTTCGAAAGAGTGAATCGCCGACGTTCGAGCACGTTTGACGTCCCGCGCATTTCTCAGAGAAATTTTTGCGATGGTCATCGACAACCAGGCGGGGGGGATGGTGCGAACCATGAACAGGGCTCTCCGATGCGCGACCTGGTGCGAAAATAAAAGTGGAGGACACGTGAAGATAAAGGATTCAGGATTGACTGAATTACCTGTCGAGTTCACGAATCCACCAGCATTGATGACGCTCGCGCTCTTGACGTCGCTTGTCTTGCAGAAAAACGACGCAACATCTCAACGAGCTCTTTCCTGGCGAGATCTTGAACGAAACACCTTCTTGGATCGAGCCTCGAGCGACCGCCAAGGTTCTGTCATTGCGAAAGTCTCGGGTGCAACTCGCCGGGCCGGTGGCACACAAACCGAAAATCGCGCTGTCACCGGGAGAATTCCTGGGGCAATAGCCCTGTGCGTCGGGAGATTTTCTCGTCAAACGGCTTCTACTTTGCACCGGTTGGTGCGCTCCGCGTGGCGCACTTTGTCATCGCCTGCATCCAGTGCAAGGCGAGGCGGATCGAAAATCGTCTGGACGTCGATGTGGCGGCGGCTGCGCATTCGTGGGAAAGTGGAATGCTGTCTAAGCTCTCGCTCGAGCGAGAGCCTACGCGGCCGCTGACATCTTGGCCAACTGGCATCCTGGCAAGTCGCGACGCGCTCGTCATCCCCTGATCAGGGGAGGGGGAGCCCGGTTCAGTACCGCGATCGGCGAGAGATTTCATGGCTGGAAGAAAATCCGAACGACTTCGGCTCTCGGAAGTGCGGGGAATCTTCAGGCTCGTCGGCGAATGCTGCGACCTGGGAGCCGATCCCGCAGCCTGGCGCATTCACGTCGCATGCCGTATCGGAGACCTGACCGGCAGTCAGGTGTGCGTGGCCGGCGAGGCGGCGAGATCCCTGAGTGATGGGACGCCCGGACAGGTCTTCCACGTCGAGGACCGTGGATGGGGTTCCCCACGCGCCAGGGAAATCTTCACATCTTATATGGCTCGAGGAGGCTACTTCCATGAGCCGATGTTCCGATCGATGCAGGTGCGAGCGAATCGTCACGGAGTCTGCAGTCGGGATCAGGTGGTGGACAACTCGAAGTGGTTGAATTCGAAGTTCTACAACGAGACGTTACGACATTGCGAACAGGATGAGTTTTTGATTTGCTTCCAAGACCTGCCGGGGCGTATGCGACAAAATGTGATATCCCTGCTCAGGCCGGCAAGAAGCGATGTCTTTGGTCGCCGCGAGCGTCGTCTCCTCCGGCTCTTTCATGCCGAGCTCGGCCGACACTTCGGAGCGGCGCTCGCTACCGGTGATGACCCGAGCCCCGCTGGCCTGGTGCCGCGGCTACGCGCTACTTTGCGCTGCCTGCTCGAAGGCGATAGCGAGAAGATGGTTGCCGCACGGCTTGGCCTGAGCTCCCTGACGGTTCACGGGTACGTGAAGGAGATCTACCGGCATTTTCGCGTATCGAGCCGGGCCGAATTGATGGCTTACTTCTTGCGTCGTTCCGGATTCCGACTGCCGACGTCGACCGACCCGGATTGACTCGAACAGGGTCCGCGTCGCCGTCTTACTGTCAATTCTTCCGAGCTTCTTGATCAGCCTTGGTGCATTGCGCGGACATGCACCGTGCGCTTCCGTGCTCAGTATAGATGGACTTTGCTCGTCTCCCGTATTCTCTAAACTGACCCTACAGCGCCTATCTTTACATCAAATCAGATTTTGCAATGCATGTCCCCAAGTGCCACTTGGGCCGGCACGGGCAACCCCAGAAGTCCCGCGGGACGGCGAAAGTGAACGCCCGGCCGATCCAAAACGCTCCACCGATTGACACTCTATTTCCTGTGGCTTAACCAGCCCGTTCGGCTGTTGAACTTCCATTTGACCCCTGCCTTTCCGGCTGATACCCTGAAAGGAATTCAACGAGAGAACACATGCCAGCCGAGCGCGCACAAGACACACATGCGTTTAAGCAGTTTATTGACCATCAGTTGGCCACCGATCCCCTTTTAACGGTTGACCAGATGATTGCTTGCTGGAGGGGCGAAACGCAATCTGATGAGCGAGCGACCACGGTTCAGTCGATCGGTGCTAACACAGAAAAAGCCGTGGAAGAAATCAGAAAGAAGTTCGGCTTCATCACTGACGGTCGCAACTTGCAAAGCAATCCGGAAGCGTGGTCCAAACACGTCAAATCATGGGTGGACTCACAGCCTCATCGATATGGACCGAGCACCATGGATGACAGCCGCGAAAGCATCTACGCTGGTCGCGGCGAATGAATTATCTGATTGATACCAATATTTTGACGCGCATGGCCGAACCGGTTCACGCCACGCATCGAGAAGCTCTTGAGGCCGTTAGGCGCCTTACCAAGCAGGGCCGTTTGCTCCACATCGTCCCGCAAAATCTTTATGAGTTCTGGGTGGTTGCTACTCGCCCTGTAAGTGTCAACGGACTTGGAAAAACGGCTGCCGAGGCCCTGTTGGATCTCATCAACTTGAAGGGTCTGTTCCTCTGGCTCGATGTTTCGCCGATTATCTATGGTGTGTGGGAGGGCCTTGTTACCGGAACGTGCGAACAAGGGATAAGTGCAATTACGATGTCTTTTCAATGCTAATTGGACTTATCTCCTGGAATCCGACAAGGGCTCACCTTGAGCGAGCCCTGAGTCGCACTGCCGGGACGCTCCCTTCGCAGACGCGCATCGGCAGCCCGGCCCGAGTCAGGTATCGTGCCCCCCGGAACACACCCGGTGCATCTCGGCTCGTGGGGCTGCGTCCGCTGAACGCTGTCGTCACGCAGTTCTCATCTTGGGATCTCGCAGGGGGGTACACGACGTGGCGCAATCGGAGAAGAAGAGATGGATCGTCGCCGGCAGCTACGCGATCGATATGGATGCCGTGCTCTATATCAACACTGCGGCTCGATTCATGGGCTCGGCGGAGGGCGACGAGGTGCGAGACGCCTGGGGCGAAATCCCGCCGTCTCGCCAGGTCGAGCGGACGGGCGTCGAGGTTGTGTGGATCTGGATGCGCGATCAACCGCCGCTTCGGTTCCCTGACGGCACGCCCGAGGCCGACGACCTCCGGGCATTCGTGAACGCGGCGGCTCATCGGCAGGGCGAATAACATCGCGACGCCGCGGCCCCGGCGACTCGCAGTGCTGGTCAGCAACATGAACGGGCTCGCATGCCGCGGATGTGACCCGGAATGGAACCATGCCCTAAATTTCTCGACCCCAATCCCATGTTGTGAGCTTTGGTGGGCCGATCATTTCTCGCAACTCGCGGACCTCGGCCCGCAATGTGGCGACCTCGCATTCGGTAGCCCATAACTCGCGTTGCATCGGGTCAAGCTTCCTGGGGAACAGAATCGCGAGATATCCGCTGGCCACCAGCAGGTGCATAGAGGCGACCCAGGTTAGATATCCTGGCGAGCCGATCAACCCCTGGCATTCCTCGGGATTCATGATCGGCAGCATGGCGACGAGCGCCGCGACTGTTCCCACACAGAGTACGGACTTGATGCATCCCCGGTCGAGAAGGTAGACGCCCAGCCACAACAACGGATTCGGCAGACTGAGCAAGCTGAACGTAGGGTTTGTAAACAGGGAAACCGTGCCGATGACCAGCGGCACGAAGCCCCAGACGTCACCACGTGGATTTACAGGCAGGACGAGCGAAGCGAGATAGGGCAAGATCGGCAAGAGGAGAAGCCATCGAGCTGGGCGTTTTCGATTCATCATCTGGCGACCTTCGTTCCAGGTAGCGGCACAAGCGAGTGAGAACACACGTCCAAGTCGTTTCCGTCGGCTCTCGGCACGCAACAAGGCTCGCGAACAGACCCTTCGCACGCGTCCCCATGCCTCCTGGCGTGGCAGCGCTGGGGATTATCATCGGCCATGGCGAAACCCATTGCGACGAGGGCTTCACAACCGGGTTTCTATCACTCTCCTCATCAGATACGTGTCCATCCCCGCAACCTTTCACGACTTGGTCGCGATTTTTCTCAGTCTCGGCCTTTGGTTCCAAAGCCGTCCCCCTGGACGCGACGAGAAGAGAAGAGGGTCCAGAGCCGCGGCTCAATTCCACTGCGAATTCTTTTGTAAGGTTTTCGAGCGCCGTGCGTATCTTCTTGCAGAACTGGGCAGGGAAAGCTCTCTACCTTACAGATAGAGCCATTCAGTCCATCTTTGGAGACCCTTCGATGCACAGCGTTCAATTGGAAAAAACCGCGGAAGCCACCAGCCAGGACAGCACCTGGTCCAACCCCGTTACGCTCAGCCGGAAGGTCCGTGAGCTGGCGTACCGCTCGCATGTTGCGTTGAAATCCAGTGCGGCGGCCGGGGCCCCGACTCAGGCAAGTTCGCAAGTGCATGCCGACGATCTGCGCGAGCTAGGCGCTCAGGTTGTTCGGCTCCAACAGAAGATCCATGAGCGCCGGCTCGAGCGATTGATCCCCTGGGTTGACACGCTGTCGCGCCGGCTGGAGCACCAACTTGGCAAGGTATGCACAGCGGGAACACATTGAGGTAACGGCGTTTCCCCTCTGATGTTTGAGGGCGTCAGTGACGAAACCTCCCACTGGGAAAGAAACAAGCTGGCTACTGGCTCAGGGCCAGCATGTCGACAGCGGTCAGAAACTGAGCCATTATCGCGGCCAGATTGAGCCACCGGCGTCGTTGCCGGGCGGAGCGATGGCGAGATGTTTTGGGGAGGTGAGGTCTGCGGAGTGGTTGAAACGTCAAGAGCCGGAGCAGGCGATCACTGCCCAACTCCGGCTCTGACAGCGGGTCATTTCTTCGGCGGCTTGCGGTCTGAGGCTTGTGCAGCCCGGTGTGCTCGGTAGGACTTGCCGTTGATCTTCAGGATGGCCGCTCTGTCCACGATCCGGTCCATGAACGCCATGGCCAGCGGCAGATCACCCAGATACTCACCCCATTTGTCGAAATCGACGTTCGTCAAGAGTGCCGTGGACCGCTCGCCGCGCACGTTGATCAGCTTGTACAACAAGCTCGCCGCCTCGCGTGATTCCAGCCGCTCGACGCGTTCGAAGCCGAACTCATCAAGGATCACCAGATCGAATTTGGCGTAGTACCGCAGTTTCCGCGCCAGCGTGCGATCCGCGAGCGCAGCCGTTAACACTTCCAGGATCGAGGCGCTGGTCTCGTATCGCACCCGATAACCGAGCACACAGGCGCAGCGGCCGATGGCCTGGATCAGGTGACTTTTTCCGACACCGCTTTGTCCCACCCAGACCAGGTTCTGGCGACGGCCGATGAACTCGGCCCCGGCCAGCGTCTCGATCCGTACCCGATCGATGACCTCGGCATTGAACTGCCAGTCGAAGTCGGCCAGGGTCTTGCTCTCGGCGAACCCGGCGTCGCGGATGCGGTTGGCCAGCGCGCGTTCGCGGCGGCCGTTGGCTTGCTCGTTGATCAAGGTGCGCAAGAATTCCAGATGCGACATCCCCTCGCTGTCGGCACGCCCTAACGCTGCGTCGAGCTGCTCAGGTTTCAGAGGAATGCGCATCGCCTGGAAGTCGTCAAGAATCTGCTGGCGCAGGTCCGTCGCAACCAGCTTCGCCGGACGTGGTTTGAGGGCTTTCGTCATCGTGTGGCTCCGACTCGCAGAGGTATTGGTAGCCCGATGTCGGCCGGGGAGAGACCAGGTCCTCGCCCAGCCAGGGGGGTATCTGCCGCCGTTCTTCCTCGGCCAACGCCTCGAGGATGGTTTTGGGACGGGCCTGGGCCGAGAGAATGCGTTCCACGGCCGCGTGAGAATACGCGCCGTACCTTATGGCCCGTTCCAGCGCCGCGATCAGGTCCACCCGGGCGTAGGTCCCCAACAGCACCAGCACTCGCTGCGCCTGGTCCTTGCCGTAACGCTGCATCCGAAGCAAGCCTTCCAGGAACCGACGGCCCGGCTCCCCCAGTTCGGCGAACCGCTCCTCCAACTGCGCCTGCCGCCGTCGCGCGTCCTCGACGGGACGGTGCTCCTTGAGCACGACTCGTTGCCCCGTGACCTTCGCCGCCAGGAGCGCATGGCGGGCGACCTCCTCGACGTGGGGACCGTAAACGATCAGCTCCTTCTCGGTGATCCGCACCGGCAGCATGCTGCCGATGTGCCGCCATGGCACCGAATAGCTGTTCTGGCAGTATGTGATCAAGCCCTCGACGTTGACCGTGCGATAGACCACAGGGGATACGTCATAGGCTTGGGCCGGCAGCGCAACGAGATGGGGCCGCTCCTGGGCATGCAACTGCAAAGGGGTCTGCTTGGCTTCGCGCAGCTCGCGGACGTCGGCGACATGGGCCAGCCACCACGCGGTCATCTCATTGAGGTGCTCAAGTGACGAGAAAGTACGGCCGTTGAACAAGCTGGTTTCCACATAATGAAAGGGCCGTTCAACCTTCCCCTTGGTCTGGGGCCGCCGGGGCCGGCAGGCCACCGGCCGGAAGCCGTAGTGCGTGGCAAACGCCAGGAACCGCGAGTTGTAGACGGGCACATCGTCCTCATACCCAGTTACGACAACTTTCATGTTGTCGTACAAGCATGTCGCTGCCACGCCCCCCAGATGCTCGAAAGCCCGCAGGTGCTCGCGTAGCGTGGTCGTCATGTCCTGGGACTCGACGAAGCGGAGGTACTGCCGTCGCGAGTAGCCCAGGATGTAGCTGAACAAGGAGACGCGGCGGCGGCCTTCGCTGGTGAAGTCGAGGTCGTAGACGGCGTAGTCCATTTGAGCTTGGTCCCCCGGCGCCGTCTCGAAGCGGACCACCGGCAGCGGCGCCGAGCGAGGACGCAACGCACTCAACCGCTGGCGAACCACGGTATATCCGCCCGTGAAGCCGCGGTCGCGCAGCTCTTGGAGGAGCCGCACGGCGGTCAGATCGGGATATCGGGATAGCAGCTCGCCAATGACCGGCTCAAAAGGATCAAGCCGGCTGGGCCGCGTTCGAGCAGGCGAGCCCTCGTGACCGCTGCGCTGGGCTTTTATCCGAGCCAGGACCTGGCTGACCGTGTTGCGGGCCAGCCCCAATTCACGGGCGATCTTCCGGATCGAAGAGCCGGCTCGCCAGCGGCTGATGATTTCATTGCGCTTGGGTTCGGTCATGAGTGTGAAGCTCCCCGATCAAGTCTTCGGCAAGAGTGGCCACGTTGTGAGCATCGCGAGCCAGCCGGGAAAAGGCTGGCAAGAGCACCAGTCGATCGCAGGGCGTCAGGCCGGCGCGACCCTGACTTTGAAGCCAGAGTTCCATGCGGCCCAGGCCATCGAGCACGCCGGTCAGGCGGCGTGTCAGACGATTGCCGGCTTGACTGAGCCGCGGGTCCCAGGCCCAGCCCTCCTGCTGCCGCGCCTGCTGCAAGGCACAGCGCGGTTGTTCCAGGATGTGCCGCTCTGCCGACTGGCTTCCCGCGGCGAGCACCAGATCGACGACTCCCTCGAGCTCGACTGCCGTCAACTCGTCGCGGTGTAATGTCGCCAGTACGTCGAGTTGGTTGCCGGCCGGCAACCGCACCAGCGCCCGCGCGGCAGTGGTAGACAAGAGCCCCAGGCGGAGATCTTCCCGGGCTTCGTTGGTCAGCTTTTCGACCAGCGCCAGTCGCCGGCAGACCCAGCTCTTGTGGCGGCCCAAGAGCTCGGCGACCTCGACCTGAGTCATGCCGTCTTCACGCACCAAGGCGTGAACAATCCAGGCCTCTTCCCACTCCTGGGGACGACGGCCAGTCTGGTTGAGCCCGTGAATGGCTGCCTTGGCCATACGCTCGTCAGCCTCGATTAGCCGAGCACTCAGTGTCTTGAAGCCGAGGGTCCGTGAAGCGGCGAGTCGTTTGAAGCCATCGAGGACCTCGTGCGTCTCATCGCGGAGACAAACGACAACGGGAGTGAGTTGTCCATAGCGCTGCAACGACCCTGCCATGATGGACTCGGCGTCGGGATCGGGGAGCCGATAGCGTCGATAGCGCTCGCCCAGTTGAGCCAGGGGCAGGAAGCGGACATCACCTGGATGCCAGTCAGCCATGGGGAACCTCGTTACCAAGCCCCGACTTCCGAGCAAGGAAACGGGGGACCGGCAGACCCGGCCCTCCCGCTTCCTCCTCGGTTCTTGGGGGCAAGAAAAACTTATTCCTCGCGGACGGCATGCTCAATACGCGGCGACATGACCGAGGTGGCTTGGTGGTGGTCCACGATGACGCAGATAACGACCACGGATGCCGCGCCGGCGTCTGAGTCTGAGGCGGGCTTCGCGCTGGTGAACTCGCCGTAATGCCTGGCGGCATGAGTGGCAACAGAAATGTTGATCGGGAGAACGGGATGAGGGCAAGAAGAGGACGTAACACCCGGGCCGACAACAGGGCGAATCGCAAGATTCTGGGAGAATTTCGGCTGGGCGCTGGCCTACGCCATGGCGGTCCTCGGAGATCATCGGGGCCGAATCGGACAGGGACTGAGCTTCGATCACCGGCAAAGTCGACTCGACGGCAGGTATGGAGGCCGCCGGTTCCGCAAGAGCGGCTCGATGCCGTTGCCGCTCACGACGGCGTTGGGCCTGTTTCCGGCGACGTTCCTTACCTCCGTCGGTGGCTCGATAAGTTTGACCGGCATGCCAGGACCGCCAGTGCTCGGCGGCTTGCCGGCAAGCAGGACTGCAATAACGAGCCTGGGGCCGAGGCGGCAGGAACCAGCGCTCGCAGCCTTTAAGCAGGCACCGGCAACAGCAAGGGTGCCAACGACGACCGGCGACTGGTTGACCCGGCACCAGCGCGCGGGGACACTTGAATTGGCCCACGGGAGGTTCGTTCCCGAGCGGTCAGGCGGCGGGAAGGTGGTACTTCCCGCCGCCACTTTGCGCCGACGGCACGGACGCCGCTCGTCCGCGACCCGGCGGCGGATCCATCCCAGAATAATTGCGGCACCTCATCCATACCAGGGATGAACCGGCATGCAGTGAGGGGAAAGACCAATACCGCGATCGATCGATCGCGGAATGGCTCAGGTGGCTCTGCGAAAATGGCTCAGTTCTTGGCCGCTGTTAACACCAGCAAGCCGGTTATCCTGCGGGTATGACCACGCGATCGATGATGGTCATCATGCTTACGTCAATGCCGGACGGCACACATGGCAAGCGCCGATACCCGAGTCTCGGTGATCATGGGGGTCTGCCGGGCCGACCCCGAGCGGTGGCGCGAGTTCGACGCCATCTACCGGCCGATCCTCCTCGCCTACCTTCGCAAGCGAGGCCTGAATGAGTCTGAGGCCAACGACGTCGTCCAGGACGCCTTCGTCAAGTTGCTCGAAAAGATTCAGAGCTACGACCGGACAAAAAGCCCGTTTCGCATCTGGCTCTTCCGTGTCATGCACAACACGCTCGTCGACCACGCTCGTCGCAAGGCCAGTTACAAGAACGCGATCGCAGGCTGGGCCGCCCACATGCTTCAGGCCACTCCCACGGACAGCGTCGCCATGGAGCAAGAGTTTCGCAAGCTGCACCTCGAGAAGATCCTCGAACACGCGCTCAAGGTCGTCCGAACGCGGGTCTCGTCCAAGGCATGGGCCTGCTTCGAGCAGCGCCTGCTCAAGAATCGCCGCGCGGCCGAGATTGCCGCGGACCTGAAGATCGAGCCCAACGCCGTTTACATCAATGCGAGTCGCGTCATGAAACAGGTGCGCGACATCTGCGCGGAATTCGACGAGGACATGAGCCATGCGTTCGAGTCTGAGCTGCCCGGACGAAGCTGAGCTATTGGCCGCCGCCTCCGGAGAGTCGATCTCGGAGGGGATGCAAGCGCATCTGGGCGATTGTTCGATCTGCCGCACGCGGTTCGAGCGTTACCAGGCTGAAGTGCTCTTGCTGCGGCGCCAGGGTCCGGGCGCAATCCCCGCGGCATCCACTGCAAGCGGACTTACGTGCGATCCCACCAGCACCAACGGCTGGGTAGCCGACTCTGACGCCACCGTACCCTTACCAGGGGCGAAGCCGTGGGAAGCAGATTCCTCGAACGTCGATACCGACCTTGGGTTCTCCTTTGAGGCTGGCGCCACGGGTGAATCCAACCTTCCCGCGGCGATCGGCAAGTATCTGGTGATCGGCCGGTTTCCGCGCACCGGTCAGGCGGACGTCTTCCGGGTCGTCCATCCTGGATTGGGCAAGGACCTGGTGCTGAAGCTTTCGCTGACCCCGGTTCGGCCTGACGGCCGGTGCGAGATCATCGAGGAAGGGAAGATCCTCGCCGAGCTCGACCATTCCAACCTGGTCCGCGTTTACGACAGCGACTTCCACGATGACCGGCCTTTCATCGTGATGGACTACGTGCGCGGGCGGACCCTCGAACAGGTCGCCTGCGGCGAGGGGCTCACGCCGCGCCAGGCCGCGGCCCTGCTGGCCAAGGTCGCAGCGGCGGCCGGCTATGCCCACCGCAAGGGGATCGTCCATCGCGATATCAAGCCCAAGAACATCCTGGTCGACGACGCCGGCGAGCCGCGGCTGATCGATTTCGGCATGGCGCGGCTGCGGCACGCCTGGTCGGAAGACGCTGGCTCTCCCGGCGGCACGTTCGCCTTCATGGCGCCGGAGCAGGCCCGGGTTGAATCGCCCGAGGAACAAGAGAAGGTCGGCGCGCGCAGCGACGTTTTCGCCCTGGGGGCCGTGCTCTATTACCTCCTGACGGGTCGGGCGCCGTTTCCAGGCAAGAACTGGCGCGAATCGATGGACCGCGCCCGCCGGTGCGATTTCGACCGCAAGGCCCTTGAGAATTCCAAGGTCCTGCGCGACCTGCGCCGCATCTGTCTGAGAGCCATGGACGCCGATCCGGCCGGCCGGTACGCCTCGGCCGAGGCCCTTCAGAAGGCCCTCGAGCATTTTGTGGTAAAGCCCAAGATTCTGGCCGCGCTGGCCGGTGCGGGCGTTGTTGCCGTGCTCGCGGTGCTGACAGGTTTAAAGGCATGGCATTCGTCAGACATTTCCTCTTCGAATAATGGCATTATCGTGACCCGCCCCACGCCGCCGCACCCAGGTGCGCTGACGGGCGAGTTGACTTTACGCGTTTGGTCGAAGGAAGCCGGGGGCAAGCAGGGGCTGAAGATCGACGAGTCCGGCGCACTGCCGCTTTTTCCCGGCGAAAAGGTCCGCGTCGAAGCTCACGTCAACCAGCCGGCGCACGTTTACCTGTTGTGGCTCGACAGTCAGGGGCACGTGAGCTTGCTCTATCCACGCGACGACGGCAAGTTTGGCGCTCGGCCGTCGCCAGGCTCAACGCAGGAGACGGTCCATAGCCCCGAGGCGGAGGACGAGGGACACAAGTTGACGGGTCCCGGCGGGCTGGAGACGGTGCTCTTGCTGGCACGTCGCACGCCACTACCCCCGAGCACGAGTCTGATCGGTTTGGTTGGGCCGCTGCCGTCGTCACCGCTCCGCGATGAGCGGGAGGTTGCTGTGCGCGGCTTCGACGAAGGCCAGCCGATCGAGGCGCTGATAGCGGGCCTCCACCGCGGGATCGCCGACGAGGCCGACAAGATTGACGATCCCTTGCTACAACTGATGAGGCGAGTGCGGACCCAGGGGCCGTTCGATGTGATCAAGGCGGTGCGCTTTGCTTATCGGGGTGAGTGATCTCCGCGTGTTGCAAGGGCGAGAATTCTTCTTTTGCTGGAAAGGCGGACCGATGATTCCTTCGCGGTCGCTGGTGCCCCGGATCTCGCGAGTCGCTCTCGTGACGGCTCTGATGGTCTCGGCGGTTCCCGGCGCGGCGTCTGCGCGGGGTCAGGGCCAAACCTCCGAACCGGCCCCCAAGTCCAAACTTTCGGACGCCGAAAGGGTCAGAAAGCTCGCGGAACGCGACCGGTACTGGCAGGAGGCAAACAGGCTGTATCAGGCTGGCAAACTTGAGGACGCGGTTTCTGCGCTCATGAGGGAGCTGGCCATCGACCGCGAGGTGCTAGGCGGCATGCACGAACAAGTGGTGAGCCTCGCTCGGTGACGTGGCGACAATTCAGGAGTTCCGCCAGGACTGGACTGAGGCCAGGAAAGCGCTCACGGAGGTGCTCAGGATACGCGAGCGGCAGCCGGACACGAAGGATTGGCGGATTGGCGACGCACGCCGTGCGCTTGCCGACCTGGACCGGCGTGCGGCGCTCAACCCCGTCGAGCGGCAACGGCTCCAGGAAGCGGATCGACTCATCAGGCTCGCAGACGCGTTTGCTAACCAGCAAAAGTACCCAGAGTGCATCGCCCCGTGCCGCCAGGCCATGGAGCTTCGGGGCGAGTTGCTGGGTCACGACCACCCCTATTACGCCTTTGCCCTCAGTAGACTGGCAACCATGTACCAACACATGGGCGACTATGCTCGAGCGGAGCCAAAACTTTGCGAGGCACTGGCGATCGTGAAGTTGGCTTTGGGCGTGCATCACCCCGAATACGCTATATCCCTTAACAACCTGGCCGCGTTGTACCAGGCCAAGGGCGACTACGCCCGCGCCGAGCCGATGCTCCGCGATGTGTTGGCGATCCAGAAAAGGACCTCGGGCGTGGACAACCCCCAGTACGCCAAATTCCTCAACAACCTGGCCACGCACTACCTGTACATGGGAGACAATGCCCACGCCGAGCCAATGCTCCGAGAAGCGGTCGCGATTAGGAAGAAGACACTGGGCGTGGACCACCCCGACTATGCTGATTCCCTCAACAGCCTGGCCGGGCTGTACGCCGGCAAGGGCGACTATGAGCAGCGCCGGGTCGATGTTCCAAGAAGTCCTCGCGATAAGGAAAAAGGCACAGGGTGTGGACCACCCCGACTACGCCAACGTTCTCGACAACCTGGCCAAGTTCTACATGAACACGGGCGACTACGCTCGCGCCGAGCCGATGTTCCGCCAAGCCCTGAAGATCGAGGAGAAGGCGGTCGGAAGGGGGCATCCCAACTACGCCCGATCCCTTGTCGGTGTGGCCGAATTCCATAGGACCATGGGCGACTACGTCCGCGCCGAGCTGGTGCTCCACGAAGCGTTAACAATCCAGAAGAGGGCGATGGGCGTTAATCACCCCGACTACGCCCAAGGCCTCGGCCTCCTGGCCGAGTTGTATGTCGAGAAGGGCGACTATGCCCGCGCCGAGCCGATGCACCAACAAGCTCTCGCGATCACCAAGAGGGCACTGGGCGTGGACCACCGCCAATATGGCGTTTTCCTCCACAATGTGGCCACGCTGTACTTGCGCAAGGGCGACTACGCTCGCGCCGAGCCGATGCTCCGAGAAGTCCTTGCGGTCAGCAAGAAAGCACTGCGCGTAGGCGATCCCTTTTACGCCACATGCCTCCGCAACCTCGCCGATCTGTACAGGATCAAGGGGGACTACGCCCGCGCCGACCCGATACTTCGCGAAGCCGTGGCGATCACGCAGAAGACGTTGGGCGTCGACCACCCCGACTATGCCCGAGCCCTCAATCACCTGGCCTTATTGTATGCCGACGAGGGCGACTACGCCCGCGCCGAACCAATGCTCCGCGAAGCCCTCGCGATTCCAAAAAGGGCGTTGGGCGTGGAGCACCGCGACTACGCCCAAGTCCTCGACAATCTGGCCTTTGTATACAAGGCCATGGGCGACTACGCCCGCGCCGAGCCGATGTACCGCGAAGCCCTCGCGATCCGGAAGAAGGCTTTGGGTGTGGACCACCCCGACTATGCCGAATGCCTCAACCACCTGGCCGCGTTGTACTGGTCGAAAGGCGACTACGCACGCGCTGAGCCCCTGATCGTCGATGCACTCAAGATCACCTCCAGCTTCACGCGGGATACCTCCGCAGTCCTCGGCGAACGCCAACGTCTCTCGATGTACCGAAGTCAGCGCGGCGTACTGGATTTCTACCTGAGCCTGATTCGGGAAAGTGGCCCCAAGCCCGCGGAAATTTACCGTCAAGTGCTGGACTGGAAGGCGACGGCTGACGCTCGGCGGGACGACGACCGCCTGGCCCGCGACGAGCCCGAATTGACGTCATCCCTCGCGAAACTCACCCAGGCGAGTAACCATCTGGCCACCCTCGCATTTCGCGTTTCGCCCCCAGGGCAGGGTGAGGCCTGGCGGCGGCAGCTCGCCAAGTTGCGCGAGGCCAAAGAGGATCTCGAGGCAGATGTCGCTCGTCGGAGTGCCGTTTACCGAAAACAGAAGCAAGTGGAAAGGCTGGGGCCTGACGAGGTGGCCGCTGCCTTGCCAGCCGAGGTCGCCCTCGTCGATTTCCTTGAATACCACCAAATCAAGCCACTCCACGATGGGAAACGAGCATTTCAGATTGAGCACCGCCTGCTGGCGATTGTCGCGCGCCGCGGCCGACCCGTGGCGATCGTTCCCTTGGGGGCGACTCAAGCCATCGATGGGTCGGTCAAAGCCTGGCGGCGAGCCCGCGATACGTCCCAGGGCGGTGCCTTGCAAGCGGCTGCCGCCGAGCTGGGCCGCCGGGTCTGGGAACCCCTGCGGCCCCATCTCGTCGGCGCCGATACGGTCCTGATCGCCCCAGACGGCGAGCTGACGCGATTGCCCTTCGCCGCCTTGCCCGGCAGCCGGCCCGGCTCGTACTTGATTGAGGACCTGGCCATCGGCTACGTCACTTCAGGGCGCCGCGCCGTGGAGGCGCTGACCGATCCACAAGGACCGCCCGGACGCGGGCTTTTGGCCGTCGGCGATGTCGACTTCCAGGCCGACCCGGGCCAGCCCGGCCCGGCCGCGCGGCCGCCGTTGGGCCTGTCGGTGGTCGCCCAGCGCGGCGGGTTCGGACCCCTGCCGGGGACTGGTCCCGAGGCGCGTTGCGCCCGGGAACTGTTCCATGCCACTTTCGCCGACCAGCCGGCCGAGCTGCTGATGCGGGCCGAGCCCACCGAGGCCGCGATCAAGCAGCGGCTCGACGGCGGCCACTGGCGGATCGTGCACCTGGGGACGCACGGTTTCTTCGAGTCCCCTGCGCGGATCGCGGCCCTTCGCGCCGCGGTCAGTCGTGATGACCCACTCGCCCTTGCCTCGAAGGTGGGCAAGCCGGGGGAGGATGATCTCGACTTCGCCCTGATGCCCTTCTTGCGTTCGGGCGTCGTGCTGGCCGGCGGCGGTCGCGACCCGGGAGCCGCCTTGGCCGATGCGTCCGCCGATGCGCCTGCACGCGAGGACGGCATCCTCACGGCCGAGGAGGTGCAAGCCCTGGATTTGCGAGGCACAGAGCTGGTCGTCCTCTCAGCCTGCGAGACCGGGTTGGGCACGCTGGAGATGGGCCAGGGGGTGATGGGACTGGCAGCGCGCGTTCCAGGCGGCCGGGGCCCGTGCGGTCGTCGCCAGCCTCTGGAAGGTCGATGACGCGGCCACGACCGTACTGATGGAGCAGTTCTACATGAACCTGTGGCACAAGAAGCTGCCCAAGCTGGAGGCGCTGCGGCAGGCGCAGCTCGCCGTGCTGAACGATCCGAAGTTGGTGAGCAAGCGCCGAGCCGAGCTGGCGAAGGAACGCGGTATCGGCGAGACAACCGTGAAACTGCCGGAGGGTGGCCGCGTGGCAGCACCGAATCTTCAAGATGCACGCGGTGATCCTGCACTCTGGGCCGCGTTCGTCCTCAGCGGCGACTGGCGCTGAGCAACTGGGCTTATGCATTGCGCTTGGACATGCACTGTGCGCCGGTGCTCGGTATGGCCTCTTGCTCATCTTCCGTATTCTCTATCGTGGCCCTACAGCACCTATCTTTACATCGCGTCGGCTCCTGCAATGCATGTCCTCGAGTGCCCGCAATCGACTCTTCAGCCTGCTCGACTTGCAACCGGCTGGTTGAACAGGACGTGTTGTCTGCGATGCGACCGTCTTTTATGATAAAGAGTATGGAACCGACACTCGTTAAACATATTGAAAGCCGAGCCGGCGTTTGCGGCGGAAACCTTGCATCGTCGGCACTCGCATTCGGGTTCAGGACATCTACGTCTGGCACGAACTTCAAGGTAAGACACCCGATGAAATCGCCTCTGACTTCCCCCAGTTGACCCTGGCTGATATCCATGCAGCCCTTGCTTATTACTGGGACAACCGCGAAGAGATGGAATGGCAGATGGATGAAGCCGAGGACGTCGTCTCTGGTATGAAGCAGAAGTATCCTTCCAAGCTCCAAGAAAAGCTGGCGGGCCACCATGCCGAGCGCGGTCCGGTTCCACCTGGATGAACATGTTCCTCCTGCCATCGCTGGAGGTTTGAAGCGCACGGGAATCGATGTGACAATAACCGCCGAGGCGGGGACTCATCGGGGCCGACGGCGTTGACCATGTTGCTTTTGCTCTGGCCAACCAGCGCGTCATTGACACCAATGACGAAGATGATCTCGTGCTGAATGACAACGGCGTTACTCTTGCGGAAATCGTCTTCTGCCGCCAGGGTAGCCGATCCATTGGTGAGATCATCCGTTTCCTGGTCCTGGTCCACGGCTGTCTCACGGCCGAAGAGATGAACGGATCTGTCGAGTTGCTTGACACCTGTTCGGTGCAAGAGATATCGGCGCCGTTCACGTCGAGCTCCGCCGCTACCGGACCAGGCCTTTATCGTATCGCTCGGATAGGAAAGCGGGACAGGGACAGGAGAGCGGGACCTGTCCCGCTTTCGTTTGCGAGTCGTGCTGGAGGCCGCAGCACACGTATCGAAGGGTTTCATCGGGCCGCAAAGCCGCCGTCACCCAAGAAACCGAAAGGGCAAAAGGATTAACATGGGAATCCCCATCATGCCGCGACGCGAGTCGATCGACGGCCTGCTCGACGCGCGGGCCAGGTTCGGACCGATCAACCTGGCGCTCTTTCAAAAGCGCGTCGAGTCGCAGGAAAACGAGGGGGCTCTGGCGACCGCCAACTCATGGCTGGAGGATGAATTCGATCAGTTGGAGCAGCAGCAGGGCCGGTTCGCGTGCGAACAGGATGAGGCGCCCACGGCCAGGCCGACGACCAACGAGCCCGCGAAGAACGGCAAGCGCCGCCAGTCGGCCGGAGCGCGGGCATGAGCACGACGATAGAACTCACCGCCGCCCCCCCGCAAGATTGGATTCCCGCGCAGCTCTATCAGATGACCGTCGATAAGTACGAGGCGCTGGTCGAGTCCGGCGTGTTCACGCGGTGCGACAAGTTCCACTTGATCAACGGATTCCTGGTAAAGAAGATGACCAGGAACCCGCCTCATTCGGTCGCCTTGTACAATGCCCGCGTGACGCTGGAACGGGTTGTCGCGGGCCGGCCCCTGCACGTGCGCGTCGAAGAGCCGGTGCGGCTGCCCCCCCACTCCGAGCCCGAACCCGACGTGGCCCTTACACGGGGTGCCAATGGCGACTACATCCGCCGCCATCCCGGACCGGCCGACGTGGCGCTACTCGTGGAGGTCGCCTTTTCCAGCGTGCTTGAAGACCGCCAGCTGGCCGGCGTCTACGCCACGGCCATGATCCCCGTCCACTGGCTCGTCAATCTGGTCGACCGCCAGGTCGAGGTCTACACGCATCCGGCCGGCCGTGGGTACGCGCAGGTCGATCTGTATCATCCCGGCACGGTCGTTACGGTCGTGGTCGATGGCGAGTTGATTGGCGAGATCGCGGTGGATGACCTGCTGCCCTAATTAGGAGACATTGCGCGTGGACATGTACTGCGCGCCGGTGCTCGGTATAGATGGACTTTTGCTCGTCTCGCGTATTCTCTATCGTGACCCTACGGCGCCTATCTTTACTTCGCGGCGGCCTTTGTAATGAATGTCCGCGAGCGCCACACAGGCGAGCCAAACAACTTATCGCGTCCCGGTTTCATTCCCCCCGGTTTCATTCCCCCCGATGGACGTCGATCCCGAACAGGAAGCGGACATCGCCGTGGTCGTCCCAGCGATCGAGATGCGCGGTCTGGCTGAAGTCGGTGTCGCCGCGGAAGCAGATCCGCTGGAAGCCAGCCCGCCGGCACAGGGCGATCGTTTTGTCGATGTAGGCGTGGACCTGTTCGTGCGAGGGGCGGTTGCCACTGCGATTGACCAGATAGAGCGGCTCGCCAGTGTTAGCCAGCGAGACGACCGCGGGATGATAACCCCAAATTCCGTTGTAGGCCATGTTGACGCCCTGCTTGCACTCGGCATTGGTGCCGGCGATGGTGCCATCGACATCGACGATCGCCTCGTGGAAGAAGTCGGCGGACTGCTGGGCCCAGACCCGCAGCCGAGCCGAAAGGGGGGCTTCGCGGGGTCAAGCTTGTTTTTTGGTTTCTCGGAGTCGGATTTGAGGTGAGAAGGCTTCGCAGCGACCGAGGCCAATCAAAGACAGATGCAGCGATTCCATCGTTCTCGAATAGAGAAAAATCCGGAGAAAAATCCGTTGTCAGAACATCTTTACGCCGGGGGGAAATCTGGTGCCATAACACATGTACGTGCATTGCTTTGTGCACATGCTGATTCTTCGCGAGCGTCGAAGGGCGTTGTCGGCATCTCCCGTCTCTGGCACGCTTGAGCACGATGCCGCGGGACCCATTCGCGTGGGCGACCGCGTAGATCCACCCGGTCGCCGTGCGGCACAAGTAGAGCCGATTGTCACCGTCTCCGGCAGAGCCGACGATCTCCCACCCCTCGTCATTGATCGCGGCGAGAAGGCCCAAGCCTTCGGCCCCAACAGGTTCGATAGCGCCACTGTCGACGGCTTTGCGGAACTGGTTCCGGATGTCGTCCATCGCCTTGTGGAACCGAGGCCGGTTGCGGATGCCCTCGACGTCCAGTCCCAATTCGGCCGCCGTGCGACGGCAGATGCGTTCGATTAGTTCTGCCCGAGGTCGCCTGGCTCCGAAGATCGCGGCCACCCCTGCGCCGGGGATCGTGAAGTATCCGGTGAATTCCCGGAGTTGTTTGGCTCCCTTGACCTCCAAGAATTCGGCAATCGTCGGTGGGGCGTGGGCCATCTCCGAGGCCGTCGGCTCGAAAACTTCGAGCCCTTCGACGATCGAGTGGTCGTTCATTCGGACGCCGGCCCGGTAAATCAACGCGTGAATGCCTCTGCCAGTGTCCCACAATTTGATGCTCATCGCGACTCTCTTGACTTCGGGGTGTTCACGAGACCCGCGCGTCGACGGACCCTTTGGCCACGCGAACTGACCGGCTGTCGCTGCCGCCATGCCATCACTTGAACGATGAATTGTGGCGGATCATCCCTGGACCCATCCCTCCGAAGAAGTCGAGAGCCAGGCGAGCGACCTGGGGCCCGTTCCTCTCGAGCTC
This sequence comes from uncultured Planctomycetota bacterium, assembly GCA_963818265.1. GTDB lineage: Bacteria > Planctomycetota > Planctomycetia > Isosphaerales > Isosphaeraceae > CAWFRS01. The sequence goes on from CAWFRS010000010.1 coordinate 607,672, forward strand.
CCAGATCACAAACTCTCCACCTGGACCCCGGGAGACCTCTGCGATCGCGGGCATCCGGCCCTTCGAGTCGGAGAATCGAGAAGTCTGATTGAACGGGCTGCGAGGTCTAACGTGGGTTGCTTCCACCCAGAGCGCTTCCGCTCCGTTACCAGCAAAGAAGGGCAAACCGAACCCAACGTGGAAGTCGCTCGCTACCGTATTGAGATAGATATCAGATCGCTTATTGGGCTGAGTCTCATCGAAGGCGTACCCGCGAACCGCAAAGACGGGCGTCGGGCTGTGGAACGGCCGGAAGTACCGGTGCTCCCTGATCTGCTCGAGGTCCGCTACCGGCGTCAGGTCGCTGGGTGCCTCGAAGAACAGATCGACGGCGCCCGTCAGGTCGACGCCGACATCGCGGCCCCCCACCTTCACCGTCGCCGCGTCCAGTCCCACCACCGCTTCCTCGATCGGCGGGCCCTCAGCGGCCTCAACCACGTTCTTCCCGCGACGTTGCCAGCGGCGGAGATGGCTCAGCTTGAACATACGCGTGCCGACCCGCACCTCCCGATCGGCGATCAGGCCGGAGACCGCACCGTCGTCGTACATGACCCTGATCAAAACCCTGGCTGGGCCCGTCGCCGCTGGAGCCCATGCCCAGGACGCGACTGCTCTCGGCCGGGACACGGGGGTGGCTACGTTTGGGGTCGCGGGAACGGGCACCTTCGCAGACTCGGCACGGGGCGAGACCGAGATACTGGGAGTCGGGGGGCTCGTGGTGGGTGAACCGCAGCCGACGATGAACAGCGTCAGAACCGTCGCCAGACGAGAAATTCGCGGCATCATTGTCGACACGTCCTTTCCCACGCTGACGCTGTAAATGGACCCGAACCGAAGCCCGAATCACTCGTAAGAGGAACGGATACGGAGCATGCCGGCCACCGGGGGCGGGTCCTGCACGCCGGGCTTCGTTGCCTTGCACTGCAACAGGAAGTCGAGCGCGTAGTCGTCGAATCGCGGATTCTCCCCCACGCTGATTATTTGGGATCGGATTCTTATCCAGTTCGAACTCCCACACCCGGAGTCGACCAGTGAATTGGATATCAAATCTGCTATTTCGAAGTTTTCCGCGAAGATTTGGCGTGTTGACGACCGTCTCATCGATCGCGATGAGGCCCGGGTACTTGCGAAGGATCTCGGGTGACTTCGGAATATGAGCGAAATCGGGGCAACGGACCTCGACAGTCGGAAGTGGGTTGTTTGATGCATTTATGCGATCGTAGACACCCAGGACGTATTCGCGGGCCTCGAAATCCTGGAGCCCCGGGGGCCTGAATGTGAAATGACCGATGCGGACGGAACGGCTACCGACTTTGCCGTCAGCGAGTTTCGCGCCTCCGACAATCGCCTCGAATGCCGTGCCAAAGTTGTACGCCTCGCCGCTCTCGTGAAACTCGCCCGCGACCTCACTGAGCGGGTTACCCGACGGGATGAGCATGCAGAACAAAGTCACCGGCGACTCGCTCCGGCGTGGCTGGATGAACTCGCCCTTGCTGACCGTCTCGAGAGTCGGTCGCTCGGAATCCTGGGCGAGCACCACATTCGCATGTCGCGCAACGGACCGATCCGCCTCGCTAGCCACGACGGCGCAGGGGAGCATGTCGGCGCCAACGATGTCGCCAACGGTGATACGAGTGACCGTTGAGCGATCGAAGTTTGGCTCCTGGTTCTCGAGCGCCGCGAAGAGCGGCGCCAGTCCGACCGGCTCGACGCGATTCAGCGGTCGCCGGTTTCGAGCCGAGCCGTTCCAGTAACGCTGCTTGATGACCACGAGCTTCCCGCGGTACTTGACGATCTGCGGATCGATCACCAGCGATTCCACCTCGCTGAGCGAGAAATTGGATCCGTTGCTGGTCAGGGACAGATCCTCGACCCAGGCGTCCACGATCACGTCCTTGCGCATCGACCTGGACCTTGACGACGGGAGAGCGCTTCGCCCCCGAGGACGGCACCGCGACGACACGGTATGATCCGTCGACCTGTTCATCGGCAGGCGTCGCTCACCCTTTCCAGCGCCGCCAAGAACGAGTTCAACCGTCAGCGGCTTTGCAGGAGGGAACAGCGAGGTCAAGGTCGCCTTGAACTCGACGGGCCGGTCCCACGCGGCGTGCGGGATGGTCTTTGGGACTAATGAGATTTGCGGCCGGCTCAGGAACCGCCTGAGCCGATGGACGGGCACGGCCAGGCTATAACCGGGCTTCCCTGGGCGTTCCACGCGCAGCGAAGATGACACCGACGACGCGGCCCTTGGTGTCGATGAGCGGACCGCCCGAATTGCCAGGATTGATCGAGATATCCGCCTCAATGACGGCGGGATCGCCGCCAACTGGCTTGACGGCCCGGATCGTCCCTCGGTTCACGTTAACCGACGGGAATTCCTGTCCTTTGACAGCCAGGGTCGATCCCAGGGGGAAGCCGAATGCCACCACGTCGCGAAGCGCCGCGAGGTCCGCTTCGGACGCAATCGAGAGCGCAGCGAAATCCCTTCACGCCCTCGGCCTCGAGTAGCGCCAGGTCCCAATCTTGATCGCTCCAGACGACCTTGGCCTTGACCATCTGCTGATCTTGCCGGCCGCTGTTCAAGACGAGTTTGACCCCCTCCTTCTGCGGGGAGAGCCGGCTTCCGCTTACGGGGGCGATCACGTGGTGGTTCGTGACGAACCACCCGTCCGCGGCGACGCAAAAAGCCGAGCCTTCTCCGCCGCTCTCGGCCAGCACCAGTGCCGAGGCCGATCGGCCCAGGCGAGCGATTTCCACGCCTCTCAGTTCTGGCGGCTCGCCGGCCCGTGCAGGGCCCGCGTTCGCCTGAAGGGCCAGCAACGTCAGTGAGACCACGAATGGGAGAGATGTGTTTCGGCCCATCGTTAACGCGATCCTCTCTGTGGAATGCCTTGCGGACTCCCGGGCGGTCACACGCGGCGCCCTCTTCTCGGAGCCGGCGACGTGGAACACCCCCTATACGATGGCGGTGCGCTTGAATCGATTGTAAAGTCACGCCATAGAGACACTCAAGAACTTGCAGATGACGCCGAGGGCTCTTTCAGTCTGAAGTCGCAACTCGACCCAAGAGGGCGAGATTCTGTCGAGCATCTTGAGTTCCGCCAGTTTATGGCTCTGCTCGACGGAGTTTCGCCCTCCCGCGGGAGAGTGAACCAGCCCTGTGACGATGCCGCGCTTTATCCGACAGAAGCTCGGCAGCCGCCTCTTCCGCGCCGGATTTCCTCGGAACCGACAACCCCGCATTTTGCGGAGACAACCGGATGAGCCGACGAGCCGTGATCATTGCCTCGATGTTCCTTGTCGTGACGCTGGCGGGCGCGAGGGGGGCGGACGAACCGCCCGACCTCACGGCGGAGGAACTCGCCCGCCGGGGTACGGAGGCCACGGCCGTCTTGAACGGGCCGACAGACCTTCTGTCCACGGCGTTCTGCGTCCATCCCGACGGCCTGTTTGTGACCACGGCCGCGGCTCTCGTGCACCCGACCGTGGGGGAATTCCCTCCGACCGTCCAGCTTACGCTTCGGCCCGGCAAGCCGAACCAGTCGGTCCACGTTGCGAAGGTAGTCCGATGGCTCTGGAATCCTGGCCTCGCTCTGCTCAAGGTGGATGGCGCGGTGGGTCTCACGGCGCCTTCCTTTGCGCCGCCAGAGTCCGTGGAAGAGTTGCTCGGTGTCACCGCATTCGACATCCCCGTGCGCCCCAGCCTCGATCGGCGCACCGGACCTAAGCCCGCGCTTGTTCACATCAGCACTGGTTCCATCAGCGCGCTCCAGAGGGAGAAGACCGAGCTCCGCCGGATCCAGTTCGACGCGCCGCTGAGCCCGGGCAGCACAGGAGGGTTGCTCCTCGATCAGAAAGCCCGCGTCGTCGGCGTCATCATGGGCCGAGTACGGGCGCAGTTCGGAGCGGGTGTTGGTCTGGCCGTTCCGGTTAATGTGCTGGACGAGTTCCTCAACCGTGTGGACCTGTCTTTCGACCCGCCGGTGCTGAATGCGCGGAACCTGCTCGAGACAGTCGACTTCAAGGTCGGCGTCACCGAGGTGTTTCCGTCCAAGCGCGCCCTTGAGCTGGAACTGACACTGGGCGGATTGGGCAGCGGCGCTCCTCGGCATTTTCGCATGACGCTTGCGGGCAGCCATTACGAGGCCAAAGCGGCCCCGGCTGCGGTACCGCTCTCCCCGGCGACCGTGTGGCTGGAGGCGATGTACAAGGACGGATCGGTTCTCGGCCAGCTCGAAGACCGGGCGATCGAGATCGCGGGCGCGGGAGCCGTCTGGCTTGGCGAGCTCCGCCGCCTTCGCCCCGGCTCCCGCGTTGTCGCGCAGCGTGGCGACGGAACGACCCTGTTCGGCACGAGCGTCTCGGGCCTGGGCGACACGACCATGACCGTTCACAATCAAAAGCTCAAGTTCGACCTGGGCCAAGCCCAGTTGATCGCCGTCAGGAGTCCCGAAGTGTTTCCTGGACTGGATTGCAGCATGGTCGCCCGTCGGGAGGGGCGAGAAGTGGGCCGCCTCGAGGCCACGATCGACCCTGGGGACCGCGTCTGGCCTTGCCTGGAGGCGCTCTGCGCGGGCCGGTTCATCCGCCCGGTCCGAAGCGAAACTCCAATCACGCACATGGCCCTCGCTATTGGGCCGATTCTTCCCGAGCAACCCCGCGAATTTGAGGAGGGGGAGTTCCACGTGCGGCTCCGCGTGCCTGAGAACTTCTCGCGCCGGGATCCTGCCACCGGTAAGTTAGAGCCGGTCGACCGGAGCGGATTCAAACGGGGAGTTACGATCACATTCCCCGGGCACCAGCGCTGGGAGCTCGTTTTCGAGGCGCCCCACTACCAGGAGCTTGAAGTGGGCGTCTATACCGTAGCCGCGGAACAAGATATGCCCATCACCTCACCTCAGATCAAGCTCGCGACTGACGCCTACTGGGATCCCAAACTTTCCGCGCGTTTCGCTATTTGGGAAATCGAGGTGAGGGAGGGCGTCGTCACCCGCCTGGCGCTGGACTTCGCGGGGCATGGCAGGGGAGCCTTCAAAAATCGCCAGGACTTCGCGGGCATCGTCCGCTATCACTCGAAGTGCCGGTGACCTGTATCCCCGCCTTTGGGGGGCGGAAACCGAAGCGGAAAAAGAGGGGGGAAAGCGGGACAAGAGGGGGAAAAGCGGGACATGTCCAATAATGACAATCTGAGGGGGGTTTCTGTTAAGGAGGGGAAAAGCGGGACAGGAGGAGGGGAAAAGCGGGAGGGGAAAAGCGGGACAGGTCCGAATGTCACGGTATTAAGCGTAAACCTGTAATGAATAAACATTTGCGCCATAAGAGACGGCCGCAACCGCATCCGGTTCTTATATAAGGGTTCGTGTGAACTATAGAAACTGCCTTGATTTTAAGTCGTATCTAATAAGATTGCTATCTTGATTAGTACATAGATTTTGTTTGATTCCTTGCCCTAACCCATTGATCCAAAAGATTTTAATCCTTAACACCGTGCCATTCGGGCCTGTCCCGAATGGCACGGTAATAACCGCAACCCGTAGAGGCACCTGGGTATAGACGAAAATCGGCCTCCCTGCGACAAACATGGGTGTTGACGTAACCATGGCTCGTCGCGGCTAGGAGGCCGACAGTGATACAGCATATCTTTCCGCGGGTCGACGAACAGGCCAATGCGCTGAAAAACGCCGCAACACTCCCGTACCACGATCTGCTCGACGGCGAGATGGTCAGCACTGCTTTGGCGGAGGAAAAGCTCAAATTTCGAGTGCGCACATATACCCCCTTGGTGACTCTATGGACGTTTCTGACCAAGGTCCTGGACTCCGATCACTCGTGTCGCAAGGCCGTGGCGAGTCTGAACGCCTTTCTGGTTTCCCAAGGTCAACCCGCGGTGTCTCCCGACACGTCAAACTACTGCAAGGCACGAAGGCGACTTCCGCTCTCCTTCATCGTACGGCTGGTTCGGAAGATCGGAGGACTGCTTGAGGAGAACGCCAGTTCGGCGTGGCTCTGGAAAGGCCGGTCGGTACACATGGTCGATGGCTCGACGGCATCGATGCCCGATACGCCCGATAACCAACGGGTCTATCCTCAACCGGTGAGCCAAAAGCCAGGTGTGGGATATCCTCTGGCGCGGTTCGTGGCGATCATCAGTTTAGCCACGGGGTCCGTCCTGGATGTCGCGCTCGGGCCATGTTTGGGGAAGGAGACCGGCGAAACGGGGTTGCTCCGCGCCTTGGTGAAGCGGATGAAAGCGGGCTCGATTCTGCTGGGAGATCGGGCTTTCGGCTCGTATTTCGGAATTGCCGGGTTGCTTGATCGAGATATCGACGGCGTTTTCCGTATGCACCAACGACGCAAGGTCGACTTCCGCCGCGGTCGCTGCCTTGGAATCACTGATCATATTGTGATCTGGCACAAACCGGCGCGTCCGAAATGGATGGACGAAGCAACCTATGCAAAAATACCCGATGAAATGCAGGTGCGTGAATTGCGATTCCGGGTCGAGCAGCCGGGCTACCGCGTAGACGAGATTGTGCTGGCGACGACACTGCTCGACCCATCGTCTACAGCAAGGAGGATCTGGCTGATCTATTCCTCAAGAGATGGAATATTGAACTCGACTTAAGGTCGATCAAAATCGTGATGCAGATGGATGTGTTGCGTTGCAAATCGCCGGACTTGGTGGACAAGGAACTTTGGGTTCATATGCTAGCCTATAACATTATTCGGCGGCTGATGGTAACAGCGGCAGCGAAGAACGGAGCCGAGCCGCGTGAGATGAGTTTCAAAGGGACGTTGCAAGCGTTCACGGCGTTCCGGGACGCGACGCGTATGGCCGATCCGTCGCGGCGGTCTCAGACTCTGGGAAGAGATGTTCGTCATGATGGCCTATGACCGCGTCGGCAACCGACCAGGGCGGGTTGAACCGCGAGCCAAGAAGCGGCGCCCAAAACAGTATGACTTGTTGAATTGTCCACGGAAAGAGGCACGAAACCGCTTACTGGGCCTGGTTTAACGGTTATTACCGTGCCATTCAACCGCGTCCCGGTTTCATTCCCCGTACGGATGTGACGATTCAGCTCATTCGGCGATAGGACCAGACAAGGCCGAGTTTTCTTGATTTCACTGCCAACTGTCGGGTCGAGGGTGATGAGGTAGACCTCGAAGCGGTTGATCACCATTCCCATTCGGTCTGGTCCCAGTTGGAAAGGGTTGGACCGTGATCATCAAGCAGGCCGTCGTCGCCGCGCGCGGCCATCGCTTCAAACGCGGCGGCCCATCCCGTTCGCGGCTTGTTCGCTGGCCGGATCACAAGGCAGTCGCCCTCGGCGCTGATCTCCACCTCCTCGGGCAAGCCTGTCTGTTCCAAGAGCACCTTGGGGATGCGAATTCCGCGCGAGTTGCCGATCCGCACGACGCGTGTCTTCACGGTAAGAGACCTCCTGATAGGCTCAATGTACCTACGTGCGCGAATTTTGGCGAGCTCTCATGCTCGCCACATTCACGAATCCCACAACGTGTGCTGCCGCAAATGTGGAGAGGGGACTGAGGGGGCCAACCGCCCGGTTTGTCGCGGACCGTTGCCAGGCCCGTTAACGGCGTGTTCTGGGTGGACCGTGTTCAAGAGCCGGATCGCCCGCCTGTGCGTCTTCAGCAGTATCTCGTCGGTGACCCTCATCGGGTGGGTCGTGCTTCAGGTCGTCAAGGAGCTTGCGGTAATCGTCCCGGCCGCGCAAAGGGGCGAGGTCGGGGTCGGAATCGATGACGGCGACCGACCGGAATCCCGCCTCGGCGGCCTGGCGGAGCGCCTCGACGGCCGCCTTCGCCTCGTCGTTGCCAGGTCGCGTCGTCGAGGCCCCCACGGCGTGGAGCACTCCCCGGGCGTAAAAAAGGGCCGGCGAGGCGCGGACCGGGGATTCGGCGAGTTTCCGGCCTTCGTCCCAGAGACGCGAGGCTTCGTCCTTCTGGCCGGCGGCGGCCAGGAGGCGGGCCCGGCGCGCGTGGCAAGTCACACGATGGGCGCGGACTTCGACGTCGTTGGCGTCGCGGTCCAGGAGCGTCGCGAGGAGGGCGTCGGCGTCGCGGTAGGCGTGGAGGGCGGCGTCAGACCGCCCAGCCTGGCGGAGGCAGTCGGCCAGGGCGATGCGGGCCTGCGTGAGCTCGAAGGCGCAGGTATACACGCCCGGGTTCTTCTCGACGAGCGGCACGAGGATCGCCGCGGCCCGTTCGGCGTCGGCGACGCCCCCTTCGGGGTCACCCGCCTGGGCCCGCGCCGGCGCCCGGTAGCGATAGACCATGGCCAGATTCACGTTCACGATGAGGTTGCCGGGGTCCTTCGCGACGGCCGCCTGCTGGACGGCCAGCGACCGGCCGAATCCCTCCAGCGCAACGTCTGGCTCCCCCATCAGCCGGCTGATGTACCCGATCTCCAGGTAGGGACCGGCCAGCGCGGGCGTCGCGTACCGTGGCTCGGTCGGGTTCTCCTCGACGAGCCGCGTCATGATACGAGCGCACTGCCGTTCGTGGTCGCGCGCCTGGCGGTAGAAGCCGAGCGTCGACAGCGAGTACGCCAGCGCGTACTCGGAGAGCGACCGTGTGTGGGCGAAGGTGGCGACCCGTGGGTTGGCCTCGGAAACAGGCGTGATCGCGGCCAGCGCCTCCTCGGCCCAGATGCGGGCCTCGGCCTGGTCGCCTCGCCCGATCGCCAACTGGGCGAGCTGCGTCAGCGAGACAGCCAGCTCGTCGGCCGCCCAGGGGTCGCCGGGCGATGCCGCCATCCGCTCGCGCTGGAGCCGCACCCCCTCGCGATAGGCCACCAGGGCCTCGGGGGTGCGCCCGGTGATCCGCATCAGGGCCGCGCCGAGCCCGCGGTACGCGCCCGCCAGCCGCCGCCGGTCGCCGGGCGATTTGCGGCTGGACACGAGTCGAATCTCCTCCCGCAGCAGGCGCTCGGCCTCGGCCGGCTTACCCTCCTCTTGCTCGACGTAGGCGAGATGGGAGAGGGCCTGACACAATCCCTCGACGGCGCGGTCGCCGCCGAGGCCGTCGTTGACCAGCGACTGGAATCGCTCGATTGCCTCGGTCAAAGGGGGGGCGGCCTGGCGGCGGGCGCTGCTCAGGGCGAAGGTGTTGCCCAGGCCGCGGAGGCCCTCGGCCAGGAGGAGCCGCCCGCGGACGTCGGACCGGGTAGGGGGGCCGTTGCGACGGATCAAATCGACGGCGGCCCGGTAGTTCTCCTTGGCCTCCTCGATCGAGGCGATCTCGGAGTCGATCGCGGCCATCCTCAGATGCGCTCGGCCAGGTCGAAGCGGGCCGCCGGGTCGTCGCGGCGCTCGCGGGCGAAGTCGCGGTAGTAGGCCAGGGCTGCGCTCGGGAGCTCCTTCCGCAGTTCCTGGAGGCCGGGCTCGCGGATCAGGCGGTTCTCGCTCACACGCGTCAGGTAATCCTCGACGGCGCCGCGGGCGAGCGAGGCGTTGTGGACGGCCCGCGTCTCGGCCCGGCGCACCGCGGCGAGCCCCTCGCGGGCCTGGATCAGTCCGTAGAGCACACCGACGGCCCCCACGACCAGGGCCCCGATCAGGGCGGCCGACAGCGACGCCGGCACGGGATGGCGGCGGCACCACATCGCGCCGCGCCGCCAGGCGCCGACCGGCTTGGCGGAGATCGGGCGCCCCTCCCGGTATCGGCGGAGGTCCTCGGCGAGGGCGTCGGCCGAGGCGTAACGGTCTGGCGGGGCCTTGCTCAGGCACTTCAGGGCGATCGTCTCCAGGTCCGCGGGCACGCCGGGCCGGACCTTCGACGGGGGGACCGGCGGGTCGTTGACGGTCTGTCTGAGCGTCTCCCAGGTGTTCCCGGCCTGAAACGGGGGCCTGCCGGAGAGCATCTCGTAGAGGATCGCCCCGAGCGCGTAAATATCGGCGGAGACGGAAGTGTCTTCCCCCCGGGCCTGCTCCGGTGCCATGTAATTCGGCGTACCCATGATCTGGCCGGTCCGGGTCAGCCCGCTGTCGGACTCGATCTGCTTGGCGAGTCCGAAATCCGCGACCTTTGGCGCTCCTGGCCAGGCCCCCGAGGCCCAGGGCTCGCCGGTCAAAAGGATGTTCGCCGGCTTCAAGTCCCGGTGGACGATCCCGCGTTGGTGGGCCGCGTGGACCGCGCGGGCGAAGGCCTCGGCCATCTCGGCCACGGCGGCCGCGGGCCTCATCGGCCCGTGCAGGCACGCTGAGAGCGGGCCGCCCGGCACGTATTCCATCGAGAAAAAGGGTCGCCCGCCGACCGACCCGACCTCATAGATCTGGACGACGTTGGGGTGATGGAGTCGGGCCAGACTCTCCCCTTCCAGGCGGAACCGGAGCAGGTCGTCGGGCCTCTCGGCGGAGGCGGGCGCGACGAGTTTAATGGCCACCCGCCGGTTCGCTTCGACCTGTCGGGCGAGGTAGACGACGCCCATCCCGCCCCGTCCCAGTTCACGCTCGATCACATAGCCCGGCACGTCTGGTCGGGTTTGCTCCGTCGGCACGAAGACCCGACCGAGCTCGCCCATCGTCGTGGTTTCGGCCCCGGCGGCCCTGGTCGTCTCTGGGCCCGGGCGCTCGGTCGTCTCGCAAAGACGTTGGAGATCGGCCCGGCAATCGCTGCAGGAGGTGAGATGATCTTCAAGGGTGGCCGTTTCTTCGGGCCGGAGATCACCGCCGAGTAGGCGTCGCAGGGCGGATTTCTCGGGGCAGGTGGGCGCGGACATCGGATTTCTGAATCGGGATTATGGTTTATATATGCAGTCCCAAATCGGGGCGGCCCGGCTCCCTTAGATTGGCGGAGACGCACGGCGGAAGTCAAGGTGCCCGACGCCATGTGCGGGCGGCCGGCTCGCATTGGGCGTCACCAGTCGGCCGGGCCAATGCACCTCATCCAGGCCATGCCGGGCCGCTATTGGGGTCAGTCTACTTGGCCGCGATTGGGGTCATTCAGCCGCTTCCATTCGGTCTGGTCCCAGTTGGAAAGGGTTGGACCGTGATCATCAAGCAGGCCGTCGTCGCCGCGTGGCCACCGCTTCAAACGCGGCGGCCCATCCCGTTCGCGGTTTGTGCACTGGCCGGATCACGAGGCAGTCGCCCTCGGCGCTGATCTCCACCTCGGGCAAGCCCGTCTGTTCCAAAAGCACCTTGGGGATGCGAATTCCGTGTTGAATGGATTTAGATAAGGTGCCTCGGAGCTCTAGTTATGGTGTCCCCGGAACTCTGGCAAGGTTCCCCGGCCGGCCCGCATAGAGCGCGGCGTCGGCAGTAAGCCACGCAGTGGATTCATCATCGGCGGGGCCATTCGGGTCGCCGCTCATCGCGCGCCCACCCACTTCTGGCGCAGATATTCCCCCGCCCGCACCCAGGTTTTCCGGGCCGCCTAATTATTTATTGATCGGGCAGGGATCGCCGCCACCCGGCCGGGAATCTCGCCGGAAAAGCACTTTTCCTATCTCGCGCAACCTCTCTCTCATCGCGCATCAACTAGCGATTGCCAGAAAATTTTCTAACTGCGTCCGGTTTCCGGTTCGTTCCGAGCCATGTGAGTAGCGAGATCCCGCGATCACGCTCGCTCATGGAATTTACAACGTTGATCGACAAGTCGTCGAGACTCGTCGGTTCAAGTCACCGATGGTCGGACGCTCCTGGACGGTCAATTGAACAGCATTGACCAGGTGGGCCTGACTCTGGATGGCATGGGCCGCGGTACAACCGGAGATTCGTCATGACGCCGTTCGTCAAACTGTGGTCGAGATCGCTCAAGCGCCAACGACGCCAGCCGCTGAAGCGGGCAGGGCGACCATGGGAATTCACCCGGCCCGCGCTGGAAATCCTCGAGCATCGGACCTTGCTGTCCGTGGTGAATTGGATCAACCCCGACGGCGGCAACTGGGACGTCCCCGGCAACTGGAGCACCGACAACCTTCCGGGATCTGGCGACGATGTCGTCATCAGCACGAGTTTGGCGGCGACGATGACCATCGCGTCCGGCGATAATTTTTCCGTGAAAAGCCTCACGACGGCTGCCGACGACACGTTGTCGATCACCGGCGGTCAGCTACTTCTCGGCGCCAATTCCAATCTCAGTGGCGCCTTGTCAATGGTCGGCGGCGAGCTGACGGCCTCGGGATCGGGAATCACGGTTCAAGCGAATGGTCCAACCAGTATCTCTGTGGCAAGCTTGTACGCCCAGGGCGGCGCCACTCTGAGCTTGCCGGGACTGACCAGTTACACCTCCGTCGCTGGTAAGTACAACACACTGCAAGCGACTGATACTGGCAGTGTTCTGTCCCTGGCTAATCTGAAGGCCCTGACCGCGGAGGACACCGACCCCAACTCGTGGATCGTCGTCAACGCGCTATCCGGCGGTGACGTGAGGCTGGGGGCCGTGACCCAGATCAGCGGCCCCGTATCGTTGACGAGCGACGGTTCGAACAGCCAGCTTGATATCTCGGTGGCAACGAGTTTCGCCGGACGCAACCAATCGGGCTACAACAACGCGTCGGTTCAAGTCACCGATGGTGGGACGCTCCTGGACGGTCAATTGACCAGCATCGACCAGGTGAGCCTGACTCTGGATGGCACGGGCGAGCTGGCCGCCAGCCAGTGGACCGCGTTCACCGGGAGCACTCTTTCCGACACGGGGGGCGTGTACATCCTGTCCAGCCTGACGGATGTCGATGGCTCCAACCTGTCAGCGCTCTCTGGCGGCAGTTTGACTTTGCCGGGGCTGACAAGTTTATCGCCCACCTCTAACTCGCTCTATAACACATTCCAGGCCACGGGCGCCGGCAGCGTGCTGAATCTGTCGGCACTGACTACGGTGGCACAACACGGCTTTTGGAAAATCGACGCTGAAGCCGGCGCTGAGATCAATCTCAGCTCTCTGGTCAGCTTCGGCACTAATGCCGCCTTGATCGACACCGGCGGCAGCACCGTCATCCTCGACAGCAAGCTGACAACCCTCAACTTGGTCAACGTAGTACTCGACGGCACCGATCCAAACGTGGCCAAATCCTGGACTTCCGACATCGGGGGGCTGATTTCGGTCGTGGGGGGTTCCTGCGTGTTTCCTGGGTTGACGGACGTAGATGATACGAACCTGGAAGTGGCTGGGGGCGGAATCCTGGATCTTCCGGGGTTGAAAAACTACACGTCCGCCTTTTACAACAGGTTCCAAGCGATCGGGACCGGCAGCGTGCTGGACCTGTCGTCCCTCACCACGCTGACCATTCCGACGCAGGCAGGCGCCGCCACCTTCAATGCTGGATCCGGCGGCGAGATCAATCTCAGCAGCCTGAACAGCCTCGCAAACGCCAGCATTTCCGACACCGGCGGCAGCACCATCCTCGACGGCGGCCTGACGACTCTCAGCGGAGTGACCGTAACACTCGATGGCACCGATCCGCACGTGGCCAACTCCTGGAGTTCCTTGACCGAAGGCAGTCTCACTGTCACTGCGGGTTCCTACGACCTGCCCAGCCTGAAGGACATCGATGGCTCCAACCTGAGCGCGCAGAACGGCGCCAGCCTGACGCTGCCGGGGCTGACGAGTTACGTCTCCACCGGCAACACCAACGGCACCGGGCTTACCTACCCTTCCTTGCAGGCCAATGGCATCGGCAGCGTGCTGGACTTGTCGGCCCTGACCATTGCGACGGTGCCAGACGAATGGGCCGTCGATGCGCAGGGCGGCGGCACCGTGAACCTGAGCAGCCTGGCCACCTTGAATGGATCGGTTGACGGCACGTTTTTCCAGGCCAGCGGCACTGGCAGCGCGGTCGACGTCTCCGCCCTGGCTACCGTCAACCAGACGAATCTAGACGTCATCGCGGAAGGCGGGGGCGAACTCAACCTCGCCGACCTGCCTACGATGGGTTCCGACAGTGACATCGACCCAGCATCCATCACCGCGGACGGCCCCGGCAGCGAGATCAACTTCGCATCTCTGACGGCAATGTACGGCGGAAGCCTCCAGGTGACCAACGAGGGCGCAATTTCGGCCCCCGGCCTGCTCACCTTGCAAGGCGTAAATTATGATTTCGATGGGACCGGCACGTTGAATATCGCCGCGATTCTATTCACCGCGGACGCGCCCCGACCGCCCGGGTTGACTCGGCCTATGCCTACGAATTCCAGACCATCGGCACTTCCCCGACTTACTCGGCCACGGGTCTGCCAAGTTGGGCCCAGCTCGACGCCGCCACCGGGATTCTGTCCGGCACGCCGCCCGCCGCGGGAACCTTTAACTTCAGCGTGACCGCCAGCAATGGGATCGCGCCCGATGCATCTGTGAGTGTTTCTTTAATCGTCGCCGGAGTGATGACTTTCAACGTCCCCGCCGGAACAACGGAGACCATTTCCACTGGCGCCTACATTGACGGGACAATATTTAATGTAGGTGCGGGAGCCATCGTTACGATCAACGGCGGCTCTTTCACCGGCGGCGTTACCTTTAATGTCGCTCAGGGAGCAACCGTTGACCTGACTGGCGGGCAAACCGTCACATACGGTGGCACGCTCGCCGGTTCCGGTAGCGGCACCGTCCAGTTGAGCAGCGGTGACTTCGACCCGGCAATCGGTGGGACGACGCTCAACTTCCCCGGTAGCATGTTCCAGTGGACCGGCGGTGCCTTTTTCGCCTCCAAAGGCGACGTGACCAACCTGGGGACGCTCAACCTCGCTGGTTCCGGCGACGTGGGCTTTTACGAGGACGGCACGCTCGACAACTTCGCCACCATCATCCAGACCGGAAGCGGCAACCTCAGCCTGCATAGCGACAACGTGTCTCCCACCATCCTCAAGAACGAGCCAGGGGCCTCGTACTTGATCGAGGCCGATTCCGGTATCGACAATTCCTTCGGCGGCGTAACCGAGATCGTAAACGCCGGCGCCATTCGCAAAACGAGCGGCGACCATACGTCGACCTTGGGTATCGCTGGCACCATCACCAACACGGGTACCATCGAGGCCGACTCCGGAACCCTCTACCTCGATGCGAATGTCATCACCCAGGTTTCCGACGGCACGCTCGAGGGCGGTAGCTGGAATGCCAAGGGGGGGGCCACGCTCGAGTTTCCCACGGGCACGTTCATCACCAGCAACGAAGGCACGCTCACGCTCGACGGCGCCGGGGCCACCATCATCGGTATCACTGACCTGGCTTCCAACAGCGGAGCTTTCGTGGTTGCGGGCGGGGCCGATTTCACCACTGCCGGCGCCTTCACGAATAACGGCAGCCTGACCGTGGGGGCTGGCAGCATCTTCACCGTCAACGGCAATTTCACCCAGAGATCGACCGCCACGCTGAACGACCAGATCGGCGGCACACCTGTGAGCGGTCTGTTCGGGCAAGTTCACGTGTCGGGAACGGGGGCGGCTACGCTGGCGGGCGTCTTTAACCTCGCCTTGGTCAATGGCTTTGGCCCCTCCTCCGGCCAGGTGTTCGATGTGATGTCCTTCGCTTCGGCCACGGGCACCTTCACCAGCTTTGGCGGATTGAACCCGTTTTTCACCGAGTCGCTCAGTTCCACCGGCCTGGACATCCAGAATGCCGCGACCGACGCGGTTGATCTCGCGGCCGCTTCCGTCACGGCGCCGACCACCGCAAACGTGGGACAACCCATCACGTTGAGCTGGCAGGCGACCGATCAAAGCAGCCAGGCAACCACCGGCACCTGGCAGGACAGCGTGTATATCTCCGCCACCCCCACGATCACCTCTAGTTCCACTTTGCTCGGCATGCTGCCGGAAAATCGCGGTCTCGGCGGCGGAACGTCTTACAACGCCAGCTTGACCGCGGCTTTGCCGGCCCTGACACCCGGGTATTACTACGTTCTCGTGGAGATTGACAGTCTCTACCAACTGGCCGATCCCAACCGGGCCAACAATACCCTCGCCGCCACGACCGGGCAGATCGACATTGGTCTTCCGGCCCTGACGCTCGGCACTCCCTATGCCGATTCGTTTACCGCGGCCGACCAGGACCACTACTACCAAATGACCGTGCCGACCGGCGGATCGCTCAACGTGTCGCTGCAAAGTTCCGCGTCGTCCGGGGCCGTGGCGCTCTACGTCAGCCAGGGAACCCTGCCGACGCTCTTCAGCTATCAGCAAGTGGCCGCGACCGCCAATCAGTCGAACCAGACGGCTGTTGTGCCGCAGGTGCTCACTTCGGGAACCTACTACATTCTGGCCCACAGCATTTCCGGAGCGGCCGCCACGGCGGCCTTCACGGTCACCGCCACGCAGAGCGCCGTCGTGAGCGTTTCCGCCATTTCCCCGGCGACGGGCGGCAACGCCGGCGACGTCACGGTCGAGATCGACGGCACCAACTTCACGCCATCCGCCACCGCCAGCCTGACGCTCGGCTCGACCTCCATCACCGCGTCGTCGGTCGACTTCGTGAATGCGAGCCAGGTATTCGCCACATTCAACCTGGCCGGGGCGGCCGTGGGCAACTTTACCCTGAGCGTGCAGCAAGGCGGCCAGGCCCCGACCGCGCCGAACACTTTCCAGGTGGTGCCCGCCAGTGCGTCCGGTCTCAACGTGACCCTCGGCGTGCCACAATACGTCCGCTCGGGCCGGACCGGAACCATCGTCGTCACCTACACCAACGAGAGGGCCAACGACATCGTTGCCCCCCTGCTGGACATCTCGTCGACCAACACTAATGTGTCTTTTGGCACGCCGGACGATCCGAACGACTATGTCCAGAGCGCCGAGGTCCTGGCCGTCGCTCCGAGCGGACCGGCAGGCATCCTGCGGCCCGGGCAGAGCGGGCAGCTCACGCTCACGCTCCTGTCGAACGACACCATCGACGGTGACCAGATCCCTGTGCAGGTGGAACGGGTCGAAGCGGGGCAGACCATCGACTGGGAGTCGCAGCAAACGGTGCTCCAGCCGGCGAACGTCCCGGCTGCGGCGTGGAACGTGGTTTACGGCAACTTCCTCGCGATCGTCGGCTCGACCACCGATACGTTCAACGCTGCCCTGGCCCAGGCCGCGTCCTACCTCAGCGGGCTCGGCGAACCCACGGCCCAGGTCAGCAACATGCGCGACGCTGTTTTCCTTCCTCATCGCGCAAGCCGCCGGGGAGCTACCGACTGCGTCCCTGACTTCCGCAGTTGACGCCTCGCTCCCGACGCCCGGCAAGCTTCCTCTGGCCATCGACCGTACTTTCATGTCGTCGCTTGCCAGCCGCTTCACACCGGGCGTGTTCGGTCTGGGCTGGGCGACCTCCTGGCAAACGTCGCTGAGCGTCGATGGCGCCGGCAACGTCACCATCAATTCCGGCGGAGAGGCCAGCTATTTCTCCATACAGGCTAACGGCAGCTATCTGGACACCGCGGGCGAACACGGCCCACTGACGCAATCGGGCGGGATCTACACGTTCACCGACGTTTCCGGCGATCAGTCCGTCTTTCTGCCCAACGGGCTTTTGAATTACGAGCAAGACACGAGCGGCAACCAAATCACCCTGAGTTACAACAGCCAAAACCAGCTCATCACGCTCACCTATTCCAATCCGTCCGATCCGAGTGAGCCGAGCGAACAACTGAGCTTGACTTACAACGTTCAGGGCTTCGTGTCACAGGAGGCGGACGGCACCGGCAACATTTGGACCTACACGTATGATGCGGCAGGCCATCTGCTCTCGGTGAAGGCTCCCGGGCCCACCAGCGCCGGCTTGACGACGAGCTACACTTACGACACCGGCAACAACCTGGAAACGGTCAACGCCCTTCTCTCAATCACCAATCCCGACGGCTCGCAGCAAAACTTCACCTATGACTCCGTCGGCCGGCTCAGCGGCACCAGCGCCAGCAGCGGCGCCCTACCGACCAGCTATACGTACCTGGGCGAGGG
Source organism: uncultured Planctomycetota bacterium (assembly GCA_963818265.1). GTDB lineage: Bacteria > Planctomycetota > Planctomycetia > Isosphaerales > Isosphaeraceae > CAWFRS01. The sequence goes on from CAWFRS010000010.1 coordinate 625,596, forward strand.
GGAAATCGGGTCGACCGACAGCGCCGGCGACCAGAGCATTGTCTGGTACAACGAGCTGGGATTGCCTTCTCGTGCCCAGGACCCGCGCGGCGGTATTTCCACATACCTCTATGACAGCAACGGCAACCTGATCAGCGCGACGGACGCGGCCGGCAATACCGGCCAGTACACCTACGATCAGAATGGCAATCTGACGAAGACCGTCAATCCGCTCGGGCAAACCGTGGAGAGGACGTACAACTCGCTCCGCGAGCTGACGTCGATCACCGACGCCGGCAACAACTCCACCCAGTACAACTACGCGCCGAACGGCAATCTGCTCAGCATCACCTACCCGGACGGCACTCAGCAATCGTTCACATACGACCCGCTCGGCAACTTGACCGAGACGATCGAGCAGGACGGCAACCCGATCAGCAATCAGTACAACGCCCAAGGCCTGACTACCCAGGCGAGCTTCGCCGACGGTACCTCCGAGACGTACGCGTACGACGCCCATGGCAATCTGCTCAAAGCCAAGACATTCGGCGCCAGCGGCGACCTGACGGACACCACCACGCTGACGTACGATGATGCCAACCAGTTGACATCGATCACGTATCCCAACGGGCAGGGGCTGACGTTCATGTACAACGCCCAGGGCCAGCGCATCCAGAGCGTGGATCAAAGCGGGTACACGCTCACGTACAGCTACGACAGCCTGGGCCGGCTCAGCGGGCTTTCCGACGGCACCCGCATGGTCGTTACCTACATCTACAACAGCCTGGGCCGGCTCAGCGAAAAACAGAACGGCAACGGCACCTACACGACCTACGCCTACGACGCGGCCGGCAACCTGAAAAGCGAGAGTAACTTCGCGCCGGGCGGCCAGGTCAACTCGTCGTTCGCCTACACCTACAACGTGCTCGACGAGATTACGAGCGTGACCGACGCCGCGGGCAATGTCACCACCTACGGTTACGATGCGCTCGGCCAACTTACGCAAGTAACCCTGCCCGGCGGCCAAGGCATTACCTACGTCTATGACGCGGCAGGCAACCGGACGGAAGTCATCAACAACGGCACGACGGCCAGTTACGCCAGTAATTCCGACAACCAGATCACCCAGGCCGGCGCGACCGCATATATCTACGACGCCAACGGCAACCTGCTCACCGCCACCGATGCCAGCGGCACCACCACCTACAGCTACAACGATCAGAATCGGCTCGTGTCGATCAACGCTTCGGATGGCACGGCCACGACCTTCCAGTACAGCTCGCTTGGCTTCATGACGGGCATGAACGTCAACGGCACGCAGACCAATTTCCTTGTCGATCCGACTGGCCTGGGCAACGTGGTGGCTTCTTACAACGGCAGCGGCTCGCTGATCGCCCACTATCAGTATGGGCTGGGACTGGTCAGCCAGACCGGCCCAAACGCTATCGGCTACTACGACTTCGACGTCAGCGGCAACACTATCGGGATCACCGGCGGCGGTGGCACCTACGTCAATCGGTACAGTTACCTGCCGTTCGGTGAGACGACGACAATCGCGGCGGCGCTGCCAAACCCGTTCACGTTCGTCGGCCTGCTCGGCGTGATGCAGATCGGCAGCAACCTGTTCTCTATGCGTGCGCGTGACTACACCCCAGCCACAGGGCAATTTACCTCAAACGACCCTCTTGGGCTGGCGGCGGGCGACACGAATATCAGGCGATATGTCGGAAATGGTCCTACCAACAATATCGATCCTATCGGGCTTGGTTACTTTGGATTGAGGCCACTCGATTCGCTCAAGCCTTTCATGACGAATTCTGATGCTCTTGGTACGTTCAATATTAACGTTGCGCACCAGCAATACTTTTTCGATGACGGTACTTCCGTGGGTGGGACTACATATATTCAAGACTACCACAATCCCGTTGACCAACTTGGAGGGGAATGGTCTCAATACCCTGCCGAGAGGTCGAGCGAATACACGCTCGATACCACTGTTTATTACGACGACGCTATCATCCAGCAAGCGGTCAATGAGCTGCGTGTGCAAGGCGATTACTCTTTGCCATTCAACAATTGTCAGGACTGGGCGACCAGGATTAAGGCAAGATACTGGGAAATCGTGAATGAGAAAATCGCGCACGGAGTCATTCAAACCAAGAAGCTGCCCACAATTCGGATCTTTCATTTATTCACGACCAATGAGAAATCCAACGACCCCAACGCCCTCATCGGCCCCGCCGGCTACGGCACGCCGTCCTTCATTCAGCCGACCGGCACCTTGCCCTACACCATCGACTTCGAGAACGACGGCAGCGTCGCCGCCCTGGACGTGACTGTCACCGAGCAGCTCGACCCCAACCTCGACTGGTCCACGTTCCAGCTCGGTTCGTTTGGATTCGGCCCGGTCAACGTCACCATCCCCGCCGGGCTGACCGAATACGAGACGACAGTCAGCTACCAGAACACGGACGGGTCGTCCTTGAATGTGCAAGTCTCCCTCGACTTCAACGTCGCAACTGGCCTGTTGACTGTAACCTACGCCTCGCTCGACCCGCTCACCGGGCAGGCCCCGACGGGTGTCTTCGATGGCTTCCTGTACCCTGAGAGCGAGAGCCTGGTCGGGAGCGAGGGCTACGTCCAGTACACCGTCGGGTCCAAGGCCACCCTGGCCACCGGCGCCACCATCAATCAGCAAGCGTCGATCGTTTTCGACACCAACGCCCCCCTCGCCACCAACATGGCCACCAACACGATCGACGCATCCACCCCGACCAGCAGCGTCACCGCGCTACCGGCCAACAGCTTGCCGGTCTTCGCCGTAAGCTGGACGGGCCAGGACGCCGGCGGTTCCGGCATCGCATCGTACGACGTCTACGTCTCCGACAACGGAGGGCCGTTCACGCTCTGGCAGTCGGACACCTCCGCGACGTCGGCGATCTACACCGGACAGGCCGGTCAGACCTACGGCTTCTACAGCGTGGCGACGGACAACGTCGGCCTGGTCGAGCCAGCGCCGACGTGCGCTCAAGCCACGACTTATCTCGCCAGCCCGCCCACCAGCGCGGTCAATTCGTTGCCGGCCGCGACCGCGTCCACGAGCTTCACCGTGAGCTGGGGCGGGTCCGCGGGACCGGGCGCCTCCAACATCGCGTCATATGAGATCTTCGTCTCGGACGACGGCGGACCGTTCACGCCGTTCCTGACCCACACCACGTTGACGTCCGCGACCTTTAGCGGCCAGTTCGGCCACACCTACGGGTTCTACAGCGTGGCGACCGACAGTCTGGGCCAGGTTCAGGCGACGCCACAGACCGCCCAGGCCATGACCACGGTAGTGAGCCAACCGGCACCGCCGATGATCATCGGCGAGCACGCCGTATTCCAGCGCAAGACGAACAAGAAAGGCAAGCCGGTCGGTAGTTCGGTCCTGGCCGGCTTCGATATCGACTTCAGTGCCCCGCTCAATCCGGCGAGTGCGAACAACCCGGCCCATTACCAGCTCGGCACGATCACAACCAAGAAGGTGAAGAAGAAGAAGGTTGTAACCACGTTGCACCCGATCACGAAATTCACGGTTTCCTACGGCGCAACCACCGATTCAGTGGATCTGGCGCTGCTTGGCACCCAGAAGTTCCCGACCGGCGGCCGGCTCACGATCGTCGGCGGTCCGTCGGGCGGAGTCACTGGCGCGTCCGGCGCGCCGCTCGGTGGGATCACCGTGCTTGCCATCTCGGCGAAGGGGCGCACGATCACGCCGTGAGCGAAAAAGATTGCCACGCGGGTTTGAGTGAGTGAACTCAGCGCCCACCTTTCCCGTGCTCGCCGGGAGGCGAATCAGTCGGAAACATTTGACCAGTAACCGCAGAGCCCACGGCCACCTCAGTCGCGTGTTAGCAATCACCACTCAGAACACTGGTTATCAGAGGAGTGATCCCACGCTGCGTCAGGCATTGGGCGATCCAACAAAGCGCCACGCTTTACTGGAAGGCGTCAAAGCGCCACGGGGATAATAATTCCCGCCAATAATCGCGTCGGTGCCCCCAGAACTACGTGTGCCATCGGTGTAATCGGTGGTCAATTCGCGTCGAAGTCTGATCACGGATGGCCCGGAGAACGCGGATGGGAGAGGAAGATCAACAGACGACGCAATTTCCGCGCACTCATCTTCGCGTAGTCGCTCGCTATCTACCCTTGGTACAATTTCAACAAAGGATTCCACGCGATCTTGGCAGCACAATGATGACCGAACATCAAGCTTCTTCGTCCGACCTTGATACCCGCCTTCTGCTTACTCGTCGCCATTTCTTTGAGCGCAGCAGCCTGAGACTGGGCGGCATGGCACTGGCGAGCTTGTTATCGGAGCCAAAAGCTCGCGGCGCGGCCGATACTGTCGTCCCGGCATCAAATTCGAACGCGCTGACAATCGATGATGCGGCGGGCGGGATTCTCAAGGCATTCCACCTTGCACCCAAGGCGAAGCGCGTCATCTACTTGTTCATGAGCGGCGGGCCCTCGCAGCTTGATCTGTTCGATTACAAGCCGCTCCTGAACACGATGAACGGCCAGGACCTGCCCGAATCGGTGCGCATGGGGCAGCGGCTCACGGGGATGTCGGGCAACCAGGCCACGTTGCCGATGGCCGGCTCGATCTTCAAATTCAAACGACACGGGCAATCGGGGGCGTGGGTCAGCGAGCTCTTGCCGCACACCGCGCGGGTCGTTGATGAGCTTTGCCTGATCACGTCGCTTTATACCGAGGCCATCAATCACGACCCGGCAATCACGTTTTTTCAAACGGGCTCGTCGATCGCGGGCCGGCCGTCGATGGGAAGCTGGCTCAGCTATGGACTGGGCTCGGCCAATCAGAACTTGCCGACCTTTTGCGTCTTGATCAGCCACAAGCGGCCCGATCAGCCGCTTTATTCGCGATTGTGGGGCAATGGCTTTCTTCCTTCGACCCACCAGGGAGTTCAGTTCCGGGCGGGGGCCGATCCCGTGCTTTACCTGGAGAATCCGCCCGGCGTGTCGGCGGCCGGCCGGCGCAAGATGCTCGACCGGCTCCGCGAGCTGCACCAAGAGGAATACGACCGGGTTCTCGATCCGGCCATTCAGGCCCGGATCGCTCAGTACGAGATGGCCTATCGCATGCAGACCTCGGTCCCCGAGGTGACCCGCGTTGCGGGCGAGCCCGACCATGTTTTTGACCTCTACGGGCCCGACGCGCGAACGCCCGGCACGTTTGCGGCCAACTGTCTGCTGGCACGCCGGCTGGCCGAGCGCGACGTCCGGTTCATTCAGCTTTATCATCCCGGGTGGGACCATCATGGCGGCTTGCCGGGCGGAATTCGCCAGCAGTGTCGCGAAACCGACCAGGCATGCGCGGGCTTGATTCAGGATCTCAAGGCGCGTGGCATGCTCGACGATACGCTGGTTCTCTGGGGGGGCGAATTTGGCCGGACGAATTACAGTCAGGGTAAACTGACGGCCACCGACTACGGCCGCGATCATCATCCGCGGTGCTTCACCGTCTGGGGGGCCGGTGGCGGGATCAAGGCCGGCACGATCCACGGCGCGACCGATCCGTTCGGCTACAGCGTCGCCGCCGGCGGCGTTCACGTCAACGACTTCCACGCGACGATCCTGCACCTGCTGGGCATCGATCACGAACGCCTGACTTACAAGTACCAGGGGCGTTATTACCGGCTGACCGACGTGGCCGGCAAGGTCGTCCGTGAGATCATCGCCTGATCGAGGAACGCACGAGATGCCGGGATCGCCAGAGCAGCAGATCGCGGCGCGGCGGCCCTGGCGAGGCGCGGTCCTCATTTCTCTCATTGTTGCGCTGTCACTGGCCGTCGGATTCAAACAGTATCACGCGGGTCAAGGCTTTCCTCTGGTCGCACCGCAATTCGCACACCTCGAGCGGGCCGCCACCAAAATTGCGCCGGGGATCTATCTACTCGGGGGACTCTCGCCCTCGGCGGCCTATGTCGTCGATACTTCCGACGGATTGGTCCTGATCGATTCAGGTCTCGACGGCGATGCCGCGCGCGTCAAGTCGCAGATGGCCGAGCTTGGGCTCGACTGGAAACGGCTGCGCGCCATTTTTTTGACACACGCGCACGGCGACCATTCCGGCGGCGCCGAGGCGTTGCGTGCCGCGACCGGAGCGACGATCTATGCCGGCCGAGGCGACACGGCCGTACTCGAGAAAGGGGAGCCGCGTGAAGCGTTTTTCAGCACGTTCTACATGCCCGGCTATCAACAGCGGCCGATGGCCGTTGATGTCGCCCTGAACGGCGGCGAGCGATTGACGATCGGCCAAACCACGATCGAAACGATCGCCGCCGCGGGTCATACTCCGGGAAGCCTGTGTTACCTGGTCGAGCACGCGGGACTTCACGCCTTGTTTGCGGGCGACGTCATCATGAGCCTGCGCGGCCAGGCGAACCCGCGACACGAGCTGGAAAAACCGCTGGGCACGTACTCCGCCTACCTCGCGCCACGCTATCGGGGCGACGCCCGGCAAAGCCTCGACTCGCTCCGGCGTCTGCGCGCCCTGCCAGTTCCTGACCTTGTCTTGCCCGGCCATCCCGCCGCCGATCCATTACCGGAGAGCCCGCACCTGACGCAAGAACGCTGGCAGTTCATGCTCGATCAAGGAATTCGCGACATGGAAACCCTCGTCGCGCGCTATGAAGCCGACGGGGCCGATTTCCTGGACGGGGTCCCCAAGCGGCTGCTTCCCGACCTTGATTATCTCGGCGATTTTCAGGGATCGGCCGTCTATGCGTTCTTCGTCGCGTCGAAGCTTTACCTGGTCGACGCGGCCGGCGAGGCGGGCATCGTCGATTTCGTGACCGCCAGCCTGAACAAGCTCGGCCGCACGCCGATGGTTCGACCCGCCGCGGTCCTTTTCACCTCGTGTGGCCGAAAAGAGACCGCGGGCCTTGAAGAGCTCGTCGACAAGTGGCACGTCCCGGTTATCGTTTCGTCAGCCGGTGTCGATGCGATCAAGAAGCTCTATCCATCCGTGACAACCATCGTTCCGGCCGACGTCTGGTCGAGCGGACAGGGGCTATCCATCACTCCGATCGCCCTGGCTGGCCGGGGAGTCGCACCGGTCGCCTACCAACTGAGCTTGAACGGCAAAAACGTCCTCTTTTCGGGCCAGATTCCCGTCGAGATCAACTACGCCCACCGCCGGGATCTGGTGGCCGACCTGATGGTTTCAAGCAATGCCGTGCGCGGATATTCCACGGCATTGACTCAACTGCTTGGCGTTAAACCCGACATCTGGCTACCATCGAAGCCGACCAACGGGCAGAATGCAAATTTATATGATGATCAATGGCAACACACGATCGAGGAAAACCTGCAAGTCATCAATTATGTGATGAAAAATCAACCGGCACCCAATTAGAGTCTGTCATGAATCTCGGTCGAGATCCGGCGGCAACTGCCGTTGTCGCTGGCGTCGCGCGGGCCAGCGACGAGAACCGCGGCGATCCCGGCCTCGCAGAGGCCGGCTGCAAGAACCGTTTCGGCCCGCAAGGCGGCCGTCGCTGAGTCGCTCTTGTCAGTGGCCGGGAGGCGCGCTATCCGGTTGCGGCGACGTCGCCTCCGACCACTCCAGCGTCGTATTGACCGGGACGTTTGACCGCGATTCGACCTTGCCCGAGGGCCAGCGAATTTCCAGGCGATCGACGGACATCGCGGCACCGAGTCCGAAATGAACCGCGCGGTCACTCGCGGAGAGATAACTGCCGCCGCCGTCGACGGTGCGAACGATCGCACGCTCGCCAAGGTACGCGGTCAACCGGGCGCCGATGGCGTCACGATTGGCACCGCTCCCCTGAACCTTCACGATCAGGAAGTTCCCCCTGCTCGTTGATTCGTTCCAGAGTACGACGCTCGGGGCGTGATGATGAACGATCACCAGGTCGAGGTCGCCGTCTCCATCAAGATCGCCGCTGGCGAGACCGCGGCCCATGTGAAGTGCCTTGAAATAGGGACCCGCGCCAGCACTCACATTGGAGAATCGCCCCGCGCCCTGGTTGAGCCAGAGGATCGGCGGGTTTTCATACGGATACACCTGCGCCGGCTCGCGCCTGATATGGCCATTGGTCACCACAAGATCGAGGTGCCCGTCGAGATCGAAATCGGCGAACACCGTGCCCCATCCCGTGAGCGGCCGGCTGTCGGCCATCAGGCCAGCCTCGCTGGTTTGATCCTGATAAAAGAGGCCTTGATCGTTGCCGGCGATCCTGGCACACCAGAGGGTGTGATGCTCGCCGAAGAAGTGGCTGATCAATATGTCCGGGAGGCGGTTGCCATCGGTATCCCCGAACGCGATGCCCATGTTGGCCTCGGCCAGCCCTTCGCCGTTGACGGCGACGCCAAGTGTATCGGCCCGGTCTTCAAACGTGCCGTCGCCGCGGTTGTGCCAGAGCGCATTACTATGGGCATCGTTGGCGACCAGCCAATCGATGCGGCCGTCGCCGTCGAAGTCAGATGCCAGGACGCCCATGCCGCGGCCGAGGCCAGCGATACCGGCGGCGGCCGTCACATCGCGAAACACTCCCCCTCCTTCGTTGCGGTAGAGAACGTCCGGCAGACCGGCGAAGTCCTGCGGTAGACCATAGTCGGGCGCTCCGGTCGACGCGTCACGCCGAAACGGGGCCCTGGCCGGGTCAAACGCAAAGTAATTGGCGACGAACAGGTCGAGATCGCCGTCGCCATCGTAGTCGGCAAACGCCGCACCCAGGCTCCACTGGCCGCATGCGACACCGGCGCTCTCGGTCACATCCACAAAACGACCCTGGTTGCGGTCATTGCGCCAGAGCGTGTTGCCGTTGTATCGGGTGACATAAATGTCGGGATCGCCGTCGCCATCGTAGTCGGCCACGGTCACGCCCTGCCCGTATCCTTTATAAGTAAGGCCCACCGCGCTCGAGACGTCCTGGAACCGACCACCACCGACGTTTTTCAAGAGCTGGTCGGCCGGCGCGGGGGACTTCTTGCCTCGTACAAGTGGGCCGCCTTGCGCGAAAAAGAGGTCGAGCAGGCCATCACCGTCAAAGTCGAGGATGCCAACGCCACCGCCCGTTGTTTCCACGGGCCATGCCGCACCCGTCTCGCCACGCTCATATTGAAAGGGCAGTTCTTGAGCGCGGAATTTCAATGGCGCGGATGGCGTGGCGACCCGCGGAGTGGATCGGGATTCGGCCTCGTTTGACCGACAGCCAGGTTGCCCGGCCGTCAGAACGGCAATGATGATTGCAACGAACATGCCGCGTCTTGGATGCCGGCACCACTTTCGGTTCCGCTTCCGCTTCCCCGTCACGAATGCAACCCTTTGCGTGCCTGATCGTTTGGCCGGATGTCCACCACGAGCGTCCCTCAAGGAGATGGGGCTGGGGGAGGAAGAGTGATCGGCCGCTGCGGAAGGACCTTGAAGGAATCAAGGCCTTCGGTGATCTCGATCATCTGGTCGGCGGCGACGTCACGAAACGTCTGCACGCTCTTGCTCGTGGGCCAGTGAACTGTCACCTGCGCCACCTTGCTCGCATCGGCGAGGCCGATCATTTCGACCAGGGAGTTGCCCCCGAAGCTGCCGTTGGTGCCAATCATCCGGTAAATCGATCGCGTGGCTCCCTGTGAGCCGCCGAGCTCGACATGGAGCCTGGCGCCGATCGCCGAGCGGTTGCTCCTGGTGCCGACGAGTTTGATCTTGAGCCAGTGCCGCTTGGCGCCCGGGTTCTGGAACAGGGCGCTATACCCCTTGTCTCCCGGATAACCGCCCCCCAGGACGGTGAAGAGGTCGAGGTCGCCGTCATTGTCCCAATCGGCGAACGAGACGCCGTGGCCCTTTTGCAAATGGCCTGTCCGGGACGAGTCGGTCACGTCATCGAAGCGGCGGCCATCGATATTCTTGAGCAAGACGTTGGGGATCAACCCCGAATACGACATCCAGCCCGTGCCCATGTAGAGATCGAGGAAACCGTCGTTGTCGATATCACCGCAATTCACCGACATGGTTGCGATGGGCCGGTCGAAGCCGACGTCATGACTGACATTCTTGAAACCGGCGGCCCCCATGTTGCGATAAAGCCGCGGCGGGCTGGTGATCGAGACGGGTATGCCCAGATAGCCCGCCAGGATCTCCCCCTGGTTGGGCCGCCAGTCATTGATGAAGAGATCGAGCCGGCCGTCGTTATCGAAATCCCAGAACAAACAGGGGAAGCTCGTGACGGGTGCCGCGCCGGCGCATTGTCGACGATTCCGACTTCCGATGCGACGTCACGGAAGGTGTCGTTTCCTTCGTTGTGATAAAGACGGCCGCTGTATTGGCCCATGTTCGAGACAAAAAGGTCGGGGCGGCCGTCGTCGTCGTAATCGCCCCACACCGCGCCTTTGGCATAGCGCTCGTTCAAGACGCCCGCCCGGGCGGCCACATTGACGAATTTGCCGTTACCCAGGTTGTGATAGAGACGGCAAAGGTTGCGGGGATCGGGCTTCGCGCCCGGGTCGTCATCGGGGCCGCCAGCATATTCGCCACAGACGAAGACATCAAGGAGGCCGTCATTGTCGTAGTCGCCCCACGCGGCCGACTCCGAGGCGATGGGCTCGTCCATCCCGCTGGCGGTCGTCACATCGTCGAATTTTCCGGTTCCGTCGTTGCGCAAGAGTGCCAGGCGTGCCGGCTTTTCCCAGCCGCCCCGCAGAAGCAAGACATCAAGGTCGCCGTCGTTATCGTAATCGGCTCGGGTGAGGTTCAGGGCGTAGAACTGCGGGTCGAGGCCCGCCGATTCCGAATGATCGTTGAACTGGCCGTCGCCACCGTTGAGAAACAGCGCTGCCCCCTGGTCGACGGCCACCGACGTGACGAACAGATCGGCCAGACCATCACCATTGAAATCGTCGAAAATACTGCCCCCCGCCAGGTTGGGCCCGCGTACACCGAGCCCGACCCGCGGCGCGACGTTGTCGAACCTGGCGACGGCGGTCTTCGATCGAAAACGCTCCGACGGAAAGACGTAAGCGCTGGGCACTTTTTCGGGATACTCGCCCAGGGTCATGTAGGCGATGTTCAACAGCCAGCGGATCCGGATGTCGCCGGGCCACTCGTCGAGATAGGCGGTGAAATGGTCGATCGCTTCTCGCGAACCGGTCTGCTTGAGGTGAACCGCCTGACGATCGATCGGAAAGATACAGCTTGACGGCCCGAGACATTCGAGGCAGTTTTCGATCTCGCCACGCCGGAGTGCGCAGATTCCCAGCAAGGCACGCAAGTAGGCCCGGTCGAGCTTCGGGACGCCGGGGGTCGCGGTCAACGGCAACCCGCGCTCGAGCCACGATTTGGCTTCGGCGAAACGCCCTTCATACATCTCGAGGAACGCGATGGCGCGCCAGGTACGGATGGCCGCGACGGCCTGTTCGGTGGTGGCCGGAGTGTCGAGCACCAGGCTATCCGACCGCGCCTTCCAGTAAGTGAGGCCCCGGGCCGTCCTTCCTTTGATGGCGTCGCGAAGCGATTCCAGCGACCCCGTATCGGAAATCGGCCCGGTGAAGTCGGCCGCTGTCCGATAAACGCCGCTATCAAATTCATATTTCGCGAGAAAAACGTCGCGGGGCGACCCGGATGGGGCGTTGGGGTCGGGCAATAGTTTGAGGATGTTGTTCGCCTCGGAATCGGAGGCATCCTCGCGCCCCGGTTCGGGCGAAGCAACGGACGCGGTCGGTGTCTGGTCGGACCCGGCGAAGATCTTGCGCCACATGTCCGGGCCTGTCATCCACGTGACGGCACCCAGGGCAATCGCCAGGCAAAACAGGCCCGCCAAGCTCAATCGGATCGCGAAGCGCATGGCTAACGTGTTCTCCAAACGGCAATTCGTTCGGCCTCAATAATCGCCAGTTCCTGGCCGTTGGCGATCATCCGGCCGCGACTCGCCGTGCATCGGTCTTATCACCTCGCGTGGACGCGTGTCAATCGTGGCACCGCTCGGCGGAGGTTACGGAAACCAAAAGGCATGCTGTCGCGGCCCACGCGCACGGAATCAGCCGCCCATGGTCCGACACGGCGAGTCACGGTGGCTGTCCGCCCCAACGGTCATTTCGATACCGCTTAGCACCATCCGATTCGTGCAGCGCGCAGAGGGAGACGATTAATTTCGTAGGAAACTGTGCATCCTGATGGGTTTTGTGTTGACCTGTCGTTTCTACTTTGCATACTGAAGCGAACATTTTCTCTAAAAAATCGTCAGAGTTCACGCAAGAAAACGGGCTAGACGAGGAGTGAAAACGCTTGGTGAACCTTTACGGCCGGAGCGAATTGGCGCCGGCCGAAATTTTGTCGATACGTTCGAGCAGGCAAAAGGTCGGGAACAGTGCGGGAAAAATTCGTGTATCGAGGCTCGCAATATCCTGAATTGGCAGCGAGTTCCTCGGGTCGATCCCGCCACCATGGTCCGATCCCTGTCGGAAAATCGCTTTTTCAGTAAGCTGATCGAGCAGCGGGGATTTCCAGCACTCGAAATTGAGTTAATCGCGACACGATTTTGGGGACCGATTGAAGTCATTGGCGGATCAAATCGCCAGTGGCCCGAACGGTGGTTCGATTAGGATGTCGGGTTGGTCGTTCTTATTTCACACGTTTTTATCATGTACAGCGCTCGTTAGCCAGCACGGGAGGTTTTTCTCATGGACCGTCGGAGTCGGGGATTCACACTGATCGAATTGCTCGTCGTGATCGCGATCATCGCGGTCTTGATCGCACTCTTGCTGCCCGCCGTGCAAGCCGCACGCGAGGCCGCGCGGCGTGCCCAGTGCACAAACAATCTCAAGCAGATCGGTCTTGGCATGCACAACTATGTCAGCAGCCAGACCTCTGTACCACCACTCTCCGTCGATGAGTCGTGGTTCCCTGTCAACCAGGGTAATCCGGTGAACATGCCGCATCAGAATTTCTCGCAGCATGCGCGCTTGCTCCCGTACCTCGAACAGCAGACGGCCTATAACGCGCTCAATCAGTCTTTTGGCGCCCGCTTTAGTGATCCGGGCGCCAATCCGCAGTGCTGTCCCTTCCCGGATATCGACGCCAATGGCGGTACGTACGGGTTAGTTCAGTTCACCGTGCTCTGCATGCAGATCTCGACGTTCCTCTGCCCGTCTGACTCGTCGAATCCTGGCTCATCAGGACATTACCAGGTCGGAAGCGGCCGTTCGTTGGTGGGTGCCAGTAACTACCCGTCGAACGTGGGGCTCAACCGGCGTATCAACAGTGCGCCGGCCACCAACCCCGACGGTGGCAACTGGGTGATGAACGGTCCCGGTTATGTCTTGACAACCTGGGACGGTGCCATCGGCTCGAGACAAGTCGATATCAATACCTTCACCGACGGGACGAGCACCTCGGCGATCTTCAGTGAGTGGGTCAAAGGGGCCGGTGTGACGCCAGCGAAAATCGGACTGGGCGCGGTCTTTTTCCTCGGTGGAAATTCCGATGCCTATGCAAGTGATATCCAGTTCGCCCAAGCCTGTGCCGCGATTACCCCAACCACCGGCAACCAGAGCTGGAACAATAAAGGCGAATTTTGGGCATACGGAGGAACGATGATTTACTCCCATACCAACTTGCCGAATCGCTACGCCTGCGACTATAACGATCAGCGCGAAGACAACCGTGCTACCATGACGTTGATAAATGCCAGCTCAAATCATCCTGGTGGCGTGAACGTGCTGTTCATGGATGGATCGGTCCGATTCATCAAGAGCAGCGTGAATTACCAGGCGTGGTATGCCATCGCGACGCCCAATGGCGGTGAGGTTGTCAGCTCCGACCAACTCTAAATTCGTGGTTCACCTAGCGGCGATACTCGACATCTTCAAGATGCCGAGTGTCGCCGTTCCCAACAGACGCGTGACCCGAGCCTGTGTGCTGAATGATCCGAAGCCAGGCTATCGTGTCTCAGACTTGAGGCTACGGGAGAGATAGGTCCAGTGCGCCTGGTCACGCGTTCGCTAGTGGCGTTCTTGTTGATCGGCCTGCTCGGTCTGACTGCGTGGATCCAGACCCGGTCAGATGCACTCGCCAAAGCCCAACTTGCCTATAATCAGGCTGATCTCCTCCACTGTCTCCAGCATGCTCTCGATCATCTGGAACGACAACCCTGGAGTAGCGAAGCCGCTCTTCTTGCTGCTCGGTGCCTGAGCCGGCTCGACTACGCCGACGCTGCCGAGCCGTATTACCGCCGCGCCGGAAAATTATCACTGAATGATTCGCAGATTCGCGCTTATGGAATGGCACGCGGCCCTCATCCGGACCAGGCCATCGCGGCGTATCGCGCGATCCTGGAAGTTGCGCCGGAGAATATCACCGCGCTACGGCGCCTTGCCGCGATACTCCTGGCACAGAAAAAGACCGACGACATCTTGAAGCTGGCCGATCGGCTCGCCAAGCTTCCCGATGGAGCCGTGATCGGAACGACCCTGCGCGGCGTGGCCTACCACAATGACAACAACCCGCAGCAAGCGGTTGCCGCATTCAAGGACGTCTTGAAGCTGGATCCTGAACTCAAAGAAATGCCGCTGGCACGCAGTCTCTTCTGGAGCCACCTGGTTGACGACCTCATCGCCAGCGGGCGCATGGAAGATGCCGACCGAAGCCTGACGCAGGCTCTCGAAAATGCGAGCGATGCCAGTTTGATGAACCGGCTTGGCATGATCTATTTCCTCCGTGGCGAACTGGACGACGCGGAGCGTTCGTTCCGCCGGGCCGCCGAGTGGGACCCCAGCAGTTTCGACCCGCCGATGAACCTCGCGAAAGTCGCACTTCAACGAGGCCGTCCGCACGAGGCACTCGAGCAGCTCAATCGAGCCAAGCTGCTCGCGCCGCGGCAATATCCCGTTTATTACAATTTGGCGTCGGTCTATCGCCAACTCGGTCAGACAGCCGAGGCGGATCGCATTCAAGCGACCCTGAAGCAATTTCGCCAACGGCAGACACCAGCGTCAACAGCCTCGGTATTGCCCGCGGCGAGCGGGACGTGGCCGCGATACGCGCTCTCGCGCAACACACGCTTTTGAGCTTATCTGTTCGATCTCGCACGCCACGTGACAATGAAATGATCGCTCGTCGGCTACGACGCGGGCTCGGCAATCGCATTGGTCGGGCACTCCCAAGTCCTCGCCCGATGGCGGAGTGTCTGCCAATTGTCGTTCGAACGGCCTTGTCCCGAGCGGGCAACCGACGTACGTCGGCCGTTGCGCTGCGATCCTCGTATTCTCAAGAAGAGCGCAGTGCTCGCAAGCGTGTTCAGCAAGACAATGTCGATACGATCGACCTGAACGAAAGCAGCCCAAATACTAAGCATTTAGAAGATATCGATGTAAAAAAACTACTATTGACACAACGCACTCGTCATCACTACTTTTACCCAAATCATTTATCTTTCTCGTAACGTGCGATAGGGGTCGGTAAGCGGATGACAGGGTCAACCTGTCGCGTCCGGTAATGCCGTGCGCATTTAGACATTGTTTTCACCGTCGCGGAAGCGGTCATTGTTGACTGAGTGTGGCATTTCTTGCACGCACCGATTGATGTAATTTTGTGCAAAAATTGATACGTGCGCGTCGACGAGCATGTCGAAGCAGCCACAAAGCCACGCATTTGGCCGATCAACTCATCGCTGGAAAGATGGATTTTTGATTGCATTCCGCGTGTTTTTTGTGATTGATCAAGTCGTCTTTGGAGAAACTCGAGATGAAGACCGTGATCCTCGGAATGGGTGCCGGCCTGATGGCGCTGGTCATGCTAAGCGCGAGCGGCTGTGGGCCCGATAATGAAACCGAGGCGAGCCGCTTGGCAAAGGCCGCCGGCGATCCAGGGCCTGCCAATCCGAATTCGAAGGTTAAAGTCAGGACAGGAGCGCCGCCAGCCAACCAAGGGGAGTGGTTCAAGCAACAGCAGGAGGACAGTTCGACGAACAGGGCTGCCGGCTATCCCGGCGCGAAGAGATGAGCGACGCCGTTCCAGTGCAACGCTCGCGCAAACCGTCTCACATTCAAGTTGTTGTTTTTTTACACGCATCATGCGTGTATGTCAGTCATTCCCAACATTGGCGAGGGGTGTTACATGGTCCGAGGGCGTCGTGGATTTACCCTGATCGAATTGCTCGTCGTGATCGCGATCATCGCGGTCTTGATCGCGCTATTGCTGCCCGCCGTGCAAGCCGCACGCGAGGCGGCGCGTCGTGCCCAGTGCACAAACAATATGAAGCAGATTGGTCTGGGCATGCACAACTACGTCAGTAGCCAGACCGCCGTGCCACCACTCTCGGTCGACGAGTCGTGGTTCCCTGTTAACGCGAACAGTCCGGTGAACATGCCGCATCAGAACTTCTCGCAGCATGCGCGCCTGCTCCCTTATCTCGAGCAACAGACGGCGTATAACGCGTTCAACCAGCAGTACGGCTCGCGCTGGAGTGATCCGGGCGCTGATCCGGCTAACCCGGTCTTTCCTGATATCGACGCCTATGGCGGCCTGTACGGCGAGATCCAGTACAGCGTGCTGTGCATGCAGATCTCGACATTCCTCTGCCCATCCGACCAGCCAAATCCTGGCACGTCGGGACACTACCAGGTCGGCTCTGGAAGAGCGATGCCGGGCGCCAACAACTACCCGTCGAACGTGGGGCTCAACCGCCGGATCAACGGTGCGCCGGCCAATAACCCCGATGGTGGTAACTGGGTGATGAACGGGCCCGGATATGTTCTGACCACCTGGGACGGCGCCATCGGTTCCAAGCAAGTCGATATCAACAGCTTCACCGACGGCACGAGCACCTCGGCCATCTTCAGCGAATGGGTCAAGGGGCCAGGTGTGCAGCCAGCTAAAGTCGGACTGGGCGTGGTCTTCAAGCTCGGCCAGAACTCCGATGCTTATCCCACCGACATCCAGTTTGCCCAGGCCTGTGCCGCAATCACCCCGAGTCTGTTGACCGACGGCAGCCCCGGCAGCCAGAACTGGAACTGGAAAGGCGAATGGTGGGCGTACGGAGCGACAGCGATTTACTCCCACACGAATTTGCCCAATCGGACCGCCTGCGACTACAACGATCAGGCTGAGGACCGCCGAGCCACCATCACGCTCGTAAATGCCAGCTCGAACCATCCTGGCGGTGTGAATGTGCTGTTCATGGATGGATCGGTTCGATTCATCAAGAGCAGCATTAATTACCAGGCGTGGTATGCCATCGCAACGCCTAACGGTGGCGAGGTCGTTAGCGCCGACCAGTTGTAAACCTCGTCGAACTTCAGGATCGACTGAAGGCGTTATCCAGCGGCTTGCCAGATTCCCTTGGCAGTGCATGTTGTGCCCCAACGCTGACCCCAGCCACCACCCTGGTGTCTGGGGTCTCTTCGTTCACCAGATCTGTTCGGTTGCTTCCAAGTAGTGCCGAAGACACCTTGTGGCAGGCGCCCTGTCAAGTGGTCTCTCGTGCCTGGCTCACGTCTTTCATCCGCGCCGCCGGGCGAAGTTCGCCCGCCTTGCTCAAGGGCGGAAACGAATCCGTGCTTGCGGGAGAACCTGGCTCTCAGGGACCGCTGTCTCGCGGCATGTCCTGGTCGCGAGATCGATACCGCCGGCTACAGGGAATCGCCTCGGATGGAGATCACTTCTTGGCTGAAGGATCGGGCACTCGTTGTTGTCCTGAAGACGGGGCAGCGTGAGCTTCATGGAAATTGGCCAGTCCGAGCTGGTGCCGGCTGCGATAGTAATCAGCGAGCAGCCGATTCATCTCCGGGTGAGCCGGATCGGTACGAAGAACAAGGTTCGCCCATTCGAGTGCCTCGTCTTCATGTCCATGATTCATCAACCAGCGTGCCGCCTTGAATCGAAGCCCGGCATCGAGGGGCGAAAGAAGCAGTGCACGGCTGATTTCCCCGAATTCGTCTTGCTCCTTGCGAATTCGCTCGACCGCCAGACGCTCGGCGTCGGCGTCGGTTTTCCGGCCGAGCCGTGTCAACACAAGCATCCGCTGATAGCGATTGCCGTGGTCAAACGGATCGATCTCGATCGACTGATCGAGATATTGAAGCGCCCTATCGAAGTGTTCGAGGCGCAGCTCGACAGTCGCGCGGGCGGCTAGGACGACCGGATCACGCGGCGAGAGGGCCAGGGCTCGCTCGAGAAAATGCAGGGCGTCCTGTTCACGACCCATCTCCAGGGCATTTCGGCCGGCGCCGAGATAGCCGCGCGCATCGTCGGGCTTTTTGGCCAGATAGGCGGCATATTCCTCGGCGGCTTCGGCGTTCTGGTGGTTGCTTTCGAGGGTTTCGGCCAGACTCAGCCTGGCTCGAAGCAACCCGGGGTCGCGCTGAAGCGCCGAGCGAAATCGTTCGATGATCTCCGCGGGCCGGACATGGTTACGAACATCAACCTCGGTTTGAAGCAGATAAGGGAGCGCCTCTCTTGGAGACTGCTCGGACCAGACTTTGAGCACCGCACTGGCCTCGGACAATCGAAACGTGCCGAGATAAAGCCGTGCCAGCGCCTCGGCCACTTCCGGTTCGGTCCCCGGCGAGCGGTTGAACGCTTCGCGCAAAGACGGTTCGGCAGCGGCGAGCTGGCCGGTGCGGGCCAGGATCAGCCCCTGCAACCCGGCCAGCTCGTACCAGGGATGGCCAAGCGACTGCGCGGCGCAGCTCGAGGTCGGCGGTATTGAGGTCTTTTTGAGCCCACGCGACGCGGGCCTTCAGGTAGTGAGCCTCAGCCGACTCAGGCTGGCTCCGCAGCCAGGAATCGACCTGCGTGACGGCCTCGTCGATTCGTCCGTCAGCCAGCGATCGCTGAATCGCAAGCGTGCTCGAGCCGATGTGGTCGCGATTCCACCAGAAGGCGACGGAACCTGGCAACACGATGATCAAAAGGCCTGCGAGCGTCAGTCGTGGCCAAATAGACCGACTTTCTCCCGATGCGGTTGATGGTAACATCAAACTCATTGGTCCTTACTGGCTACCGATGAGCCGCGTTCGGTCTCGTGAAGATGGCGTTCTTCCAGGCACGGGCCAGGCGAACATGCGATAGACGCCCGAGCCATCACGGTGCCGAGCTCTGATAGAATCAATCAGCGTTTTTTCTCCATGAATCATCGCGCGTCGAGGGCAGAGCGCCAAGGCCATGAGCATTCCGCGCCGCACCTGGAAGTGGGTCTTGCTGGCATTTTTTGTGCTGACCGGCGGGCTCGCTGTCATCACTTTTCGACAGGTTCTCAGATCCTCACCGCGCCTGGGCGATGTGCGATCATTGGCCAGAGAGCGCCGTTTTGGCCCGGCCCAGGAGCAACTGACTTCTTACCTTCGGCGGAATCCTCATGATGGCACGGCCCACCTTTTGATGGCTCGCATCACCACGGAGGAGACGAACGCCCAGCCGGAGCTGGCTCTCGAACACCTGGGTTCGATCCGGCCTGTCAATCCGGGTGAAGCGGCGCTCGTCAAATTCTTTGAAGGAAAAGCTCTTTACCAGAAAAAGCGGTATGACCTCGCGGAGCTTGCCTGGAGCGAAGCGATTCGGCTTGATCCGATCGTGCCCGAGGCCGGCTGGGCGTTGATCGATCTTCTCGACAAGGAGGGACGCGGCGAAGAAGCCCATGCGCTCGGAATGCGGCTGCACGAGCTCGAGCCCGACCCGCGCGACCGCGTTCGACTTCTCCTGGAAATGTCCCGGCTCGACATCGAAGTGGTCAATCCCTTATCTCAGATCGAATTATTCGAGTCGCTCGTCGCGCAGCATCCTGAGTGTTTGCCGATCAGGTTGACCCTGGGCCTGGCTTTGCTCAGATACAAGCGCGCGCAGGAAGGTATGGACGTCTTGCGAGACTCGCTCGAGCGCTATCCCCAATCGTCGCGCGCGTGGGACGCCTGGCTGACCGGTCTCTGCGAAGTTTCCGAGCTCGAAAAGCTGGCCGAGTCGTTTCGCGGATGCCCAAAACTCTGGCCGCGGAGCCGCGCTTCGCGAAGCACGAAGCGTTGATCGCGCAAATGGCGTCCGACTGGAACCGGGCCGTCTGCGCTTATCGCCGCGCATACGCCTTCGAGCCGTTCAACCAGGGGGTCATGTATCGCTACCGACTGGCCCTCCGCCAGGCCGGGTTAACGGCCGAGCACGACCGCATCAACAAACTCTACAAAGACTACCAGGACGCGTTCTTGCAGATGCGTGGAGTTTACTTTGACAAGCCCTCTGAGAAAGACGATTCTCGCCCTGAAGATCGCGACTTCAAACAATCGCGTGGAGCCTATATCGATGTGCAGACGATCCAGGATCTGGGCCTGAAGCCGCGGCCGGCGCTTTATCAGCGGCTGGCCGATCTTCGCGAAAAAATGGGGCGTGCCGACGAGGCGCGGGCCTGGCATCGGCTCGTTTTGCGCGACGATCCGACCAACGCTCGAAGCCTGGCGGCTTTGAGCCGTCTCAAGTAACATAGGTGAGAAGAAAGATGGCCGGAAAGACGTGCGCGCCGGCCCTTCTCGCCATGGCGAATAGATAGACGGTCATGACCACCATCACGACTGAAGAAATTACCGCTCCCAGCGATCGCCCGCTGGCGCGATCGAAATCAAGCCCGGCGCCTCGTCGTCGCGCCCGGTTCGCAGGGATCTCGCTGGTTGTCGGCGGAGCCTTGATCGTCGGTCTGGGTGCCTTTGACGCATGGCTTTACTGGCGCGACACCCGCCCGATCGCCGACCTCGACACGATCTCCAACTGGTTGCGCCGCGAGGATTATGCAACCGCGGAAATGGCTCTACGCGAGCGCTTGCGCCGCGCCCCCCATGACGTCGAAGCCCGGATGATGTTGGCTCGATCGCTGGCCGGCCGGGGCGATGTCTTATCTTGCGCTCGGGAATTGCGCAAAGTTCCCTTCTGGTCGCCTCGCAAGACGGAGGCCCTCTTTCGCGAAGGCCAGTCATACCTCGAGCGCGACCATGCCAGGGACGCCGAAGCCGCCTGGCTCGAGCTCATCAAGGATGATCCGCTTCATCCCGTGCCCGCCGACCTGTTTCACGACGCCTGCCAGGCTCTTTTGAAACTCTACGCGATCGAGGATCGCTGGGACGATGCTTATCCCGTGATGTGGGCCGCCCATGACCACGCCGCGCGCGAAGACCGCCCGGTTCTTTTGGCCATGCGGGTTCGGCCCGAGCTCGAGCGCGTTGCGCCCAAGGAGTCAATCGAAGTGATCCGGCGCTACGTCGCGGCCGACCCCGACGACCTCGAGGCCCTTCGCGCACTGGCCCGCGCCGAGCAGGCTCTGGGCCAGCCCGCCGAAGCGGCGCGTCATTTTCAAGAGTGCCTGAAACGCCGGCCAGACGACGTTCGCGCCTGGCGTGATCATGTCGCGATGCTCCTCGACCAGGGTGAGCTCGAATCGTTCCTCGCCTTACTCGAGAAAGCTCCAAAGGGCGCGGATATCGAATCCGAAACCTGGATGTTCCGGGGAGTCGCCCGTGAAAAGGCCGGGAACTGGCCGGCCGCCGCCGAATGCTTCCGAAAGGCGATCGAGCTCAATCCGACCGTGTCAAAATACTATTACCGGCTGGCCGTGGCCGAAGAGCGGCTGGGCCTTCGCAAGGAAGCCATGGCACACCGGCAGCGAACGAAAGAGATGAACGAGGCGCGCGGCCAGTTGCCCGCGGCCTATGCCGACTACTTCGCCGCCCAGAAACTCGATGGCGAGGCCCACGCGCAGGCGATGGCGGCCGCGTGCAAACACCTCGGCTCGATCTGCGAAACGCTCGGCTGGTCGCGTGCCGCTCTGGCGTGGGATCGATTGGCCATCTCGCCACCGTGAATATCCGGGCATCGTTCGCGATGGGCGATGCTCGTAAGCAGGCGAGATCGACAACGTACCAGGGGTCTCAAAGCAAAGAAGGCGTGAACAGTCGGCGAGCCAATCCGACATATCGCACACTCGATCGATCGGGGAGTAACCAAGCCACGCCATGCCGAAAATGGGGAGAAGAGGCCAGTGGTCAATGGCGATCGCCATCGTGATGGCCCTGGCGGCCATTGCTCTTTATCGCGCGTGGTCGCACGGGCAGCCAGACCCGCTCGAGCAGGGCATGGCCGCCTATCGGCTCGGTGACTGGGAAGGTGCCGAACGTTCCGCGCGGCGCGCCTCCGAGTGCGGGCCGATGACCCTGATGCCTTGCGGCTGATGGCTCGAGCTTCGGTGCATCTGGGCGCACGCCGGCCGCGCTGGCGATCTTCGAGCGGCTCGGGCCCAGGGCCATGCTACCTGACGACCTCTGTCAGCTCGGTGTCGCGCTGGCCAACGACGGCAATACTCAAGGCGCCACCGAGGTCTTGCGGCAAGCACTCGCGGCCGAGCCCGACCATGCCGAGGCGCTCTTTCGGTTATCCTCACTCTACCTGGCCGCCGATCGACCCATGGCCGCCGCCGAGCTGGCTCATCGACTTGAGCTTCAGCCCGGCTGGAAAACTCAAGCCGAAATTCTCATGGGAGGTATTGCGCGGCGCAAAACGACCCGGCAGGCGCCATCACCCACTGGCAAACCGCCGAAAGGCAACCAGCGGAAAAAAGCCCGGATGCTAAGCCACTACCGAGAATCCCTCCCAGGGATTTCGCGCGAGCCCTCCTGCAAGTGGGCCAGCCGTCGGCCGCACGCGAACTCTTGCAAAAAACGCTCAATACAGGCCCTGACGCGGCCAGTTCATGGCTTCTGAGCCGAGCCTATTTGCAGGAAGGAGAGATCGCCAGCGCCGTCGCGGCCGACCAAAAATCGGGCGCCTTTCGCGACGATCATCGGCTCATGCCCGAACCCGCGCGGTATGTCGGGTCGCAAGCCTGTGCCCGATGCCATTCCGCGATTTTCGCCGCTCAGAGGCGGTCGCGCCATGCTCGCACTTACTTCAGTGCGTCGGAGCTCGGCCATCTCGACTTGCCACCATCACGGTTTGTCGAGCCCGGTCAGCGCGATGTCTCACACACGCTCACGCGGAACGCGGCCGGTCAATTGGAGCAGGAAACGCGCATCGGCGAAAAGGTCTTTCACGCGGTTGTCGACTATGCGTTTGGATCGGGAGACCGCGGGTTAACCTTGCTCGGGCACGACGGCCGCGGTACGCCCCATGAACTTCGGCTCTCGCATTATCGCGAAAAGGACCACACGTTCTGGGACGTGACGGCCGGTCACACGATCCGGCCTGCGAATGTTTCCGAAAACCTCGGCAATGAACTCACGGCCGACGCCGTGCGCCGTTGCTTTCTTTGCCACGTCACGGACCCGCATTCGTTGCTCAGCGACGTCGGACCCGTGGCTTCGGAGCACGGGATCGGCTGCGAAAAGTGCCATGGGCCCGGCGGCAATCATCTCCTGGCCGTTGCCGCCAAGCTTACCGATCCGGCGATCGTGAACCCGTCACTTGTTTCCGGCGCCGCCGCCGTGAAACTGTGTGCCCAGTGTCACAGTCCGCTCGGCCGAACGGTCGAGCGTGACGACCCGGGCGCCGTCCGCTTCCAGGCCACCACCCTGACCTGGAGCCGCTGCTTCGAGGCAAGTGATGACAAACTAGACTGCACCACCTGCCATGATCCGCATCGCAACGCCGATACAACACTGACGCATTACGAAGCGAAGTGTCTCGCATGCCATTCAAACGCGAGCAACCGGCCCGCGGGCGAGCTCAAGTCGAAAACAGAAGAGGTTCGTCCACCCGAAGGGAGCGGACGAACCTCGTGTCCAGTGAATCCGGCAAACGGCTGCATTGGCTGTCATATGCCGGCCGTGAAAGACGTGGTTCCGCACTCGACATTCACCGATCACTTCATTCGCGTGCACCGCGACTGAACCGGCCCGGTCGGAATGCCTGGAGCATTGAACCAGCCTCAATGATTGAACAAGAATGCCGGACTGTTGATCAATGCCCACGTGATATCCTGCGCGGCGGTGAGCCGCCGCGCGATGCTTGCGCGACACTCATCTCGAGGTCGCGCCGCAACGCAACGAGTCCGGGGTCGGGCTGAACGGGCCGTTTGGCGTACTCGAGCTGATCGCGTAACGACTTGAGCGCCGGATCGACGGGAAGGGGCGCCTTGCTCGCGTTGAGCGTGTTCAACCGATTGCGGAAGTCGTCGTCGAGCACGTGAAAATAGCCGATCAAGGTGTTTTTCTGGGCCTCGGTGCGAACATCCGGGGCCGTGGCGAGAATCGCCCGGAAGTCTTCGGGGAGGCTCAGACCGATCGGTTTAGTCCCTCGGGTCACCGAGAGACGGAACCGACCCAGCGTCCACGCGTTGCCGAATTTGTGATGCATGTTGAAGGTTAGCATCGTGCCGCCAGCACCGCCGACTGGCTCGGTCGTCTCAAACGTGGCCCAGTGAACGACGCCGGTGGCCGGCGAGACGGCCCAGCCGTTGGCGGGGTCGTTCAAACTCCCGTCGATCGCCTTGGCGATTTCAAGATTGGCCTGGCTGAAATCCGCAAGCGCGTTGGCGAGCTTCACCGGTTTGGCTTTTTTCAGATCGGCCTTGGGAGCCGCGGTCAGCTCGAGCTCATTGAGCACGAAGTTACCGTCGTCGGCACGCCCCGGCCCCTGGTTGGGGAAGCGGCTGTCGGTGAGAACCTCGAGTCGAACGCCGGTCACGCCGGCCAGGTTGGTCTCCGCCGTGATCGTCACGACACCATTCTTGTTCGGGCCCGATACGATGATCGACCCATCCGGCTGCGCGGCGAAGGTGGAACGATTTGTCGCCGTCATGGTCGTCGGCGTGAGAACCTGCCAGCGATTGACGACCGACGCGGCTTGCGCTTTTTCCCAGTCGGTCATTTTCTTGGCCAGCGCGGTCGATTCATACGTCTTCAGGTCGGCTTCGAGCTTGGCGGTTGCCTCGGCCTTCTTCCGCTCCTGCTCGGCGACCTTGGGTGCCATTTGTTTTTCGTAAGCCGCCAGAGCCGTCTGGGCCGCGTTGATCGCGGCCTGACGCTGGCGCTCCAGAACGGGCCGATTGATGGCGAATTCGACTTCGCGCTTGCCGAGCTCCTCGGCCATGCGGCGATGATCGTCGTCGACGGCCTGCATGTCCTTGCGGCACGTCTCGATCTCGGCGGGAGTCGCCGAGCGGTTGAGAATCCGCATGAACAGCTCGTTGATCAATTTCAGGTCCTCACCCTCGGTATTGACGAGCCTGGTCAGCTCGTTGGTCGGGTCGGCGATGGCGTCGCCCAGGGTCGGGCCGCTGACCAGGGCCATGATCGGCCCAAGCTGAAGCCCGCTCGATCGCTCGCACTCGCAGGCACTTTCGCGTGCGGGACGGCCGAACGTCGTCAAAAAGCCGCTCGGTAATTCCACACCCGAGTCGGGCAGCGCGGCGGCACGCGTGCCGGGCGCAACGCCCGGGAATCTGGAAACCGATCCGGTGACCCGGTAAACGGCGTCGAGCAAGACCTCCGCGGGTAACCGGCGAGCCGTCGCGTGCGAATAATTGACCTTGTCATCGGCATTCCACTTCGTGGTTTCAACCGACAACTGGTAGGTTCGCGACTTGCAGATCTCTCGCATGATCGACCGCACATCAAACCCGTTTTTCACGAATTCACGCGTCAGGTATTCGAGCAGCTCGGGATTGGTCGGCGGATTCCCCGCACGCAGGTCGTCGAGCGGCTCGATGATGCCGACGCCAAAAAGATAACCCCACAGCCGGTTGACATAACTCTTGGCGAAATAGGGGTTTTCCTTCGAGGTCAGCCACTCCGCCAGATCGACGCGCCGCGAGGCATTCGCACCCGGTTTGGCGTAGGTATGCGAATACGGGAACTTCGGCGCCGTGACCTTCTTCGTGCGGTCGTGAACCACTTCGCCTTTGCCTGTATCGGCAACGACTTCAAACAGCGGCTTGGGCGCCTCGACGTCGGTGCCGCCAATCATCTGGCCGTTGCTCTTGGGGTCGCCGCTCAACCCAATCTGGGCGAAGTAAGCGGCCGTCTGGTAATACTGATCCTGCGTCCAGGCGCTCGAACGGATGGTCGTGGCACTTGTTGCAGTTGAACCGGACCGCCAGGAAGAGCTGCGTGGTGTTTTCCATCATGGTCGCGGGATCGCGCAGAATCTTGAAATAGGCCGCCGGCGGATTATCGCGGTTCGACCCGTTGGCCGTCATGATCGACCGTACGAACTTGTCATAGGGTGTATTGGCGGCGACGTGCGAGCGGATCCAGTTGCGAAACGCCACCGACCCCTCGACGCCCAGGAACTTGCGATTGACCTGCAACAGGTCGGCCCACTTGTTCGTCCAGTAATCGACGAATTCGGGATTGCCGATCAAGCGATCGACCACGGCATCGCGCTTCACGCGGGTCTCGCGTGAATCGGCCAGGAAGGCCCGTACGTCGTCGGCCGTCGGGGGAAGCCCGGTCAGGTCGATATAAACGCGCCGGAGAAAATCAGAGTCGGAGCAAACGCCCGAGGGCAGAACCTTCATGCGCTTCCACTTCGCCGCGACCAGGTCGTCGATCTTGCCGTATCGGGGCGGATCGGCCCAGACAAAGCCCGTGCGATCTCCCATGACGGTCATCGTCGTCGAGGCATAGCTTCCTTCGAACCGGGCCAGGATCGGGGCCTCGCCGCGGCGCACCGCGGTGATCAGCCCGGCTTTCCCGGCCACGGCCACCTCGGAATTGGCACTCTCGAGGAAGGCCTCGCGGCTGACGTCGCGAACTTCGCCATTGGCATAGGTCGCAATCACCCGAAGCTGTTGCTTCGAGCCAACGCGCTGCACGACCGGATCGACCGGGTCGACCGTGATCTTGGCCACCTTGGGGGTCGTCACATCGAGCCTGGCACCATCGGCAATCCACGCGCGAATGATCTCGTAATACGGTTCACCCGGCTGAATCAACGCACCGCCGACGTGGGGAATCGCCCCGGTCGGCTTCTCGAGCATCATGCTATCTTCGGGCGAGGCGAGATTGATGTGCCGCGCGGCCTGGTCGTCGGTCAGGGCACGGACGTCGAAAAGCGGATCATAGCCTCGCAGCGAGAGCTTGAAGCCGTTCTTCCCCTGCGCCGAGCCGTGGCACGTTCCCTGGTTGCAACCGAGCCGCGACAAGACCGGGGCCACGTCATGCACGAAATCGACGCGAACCGGCGTGTTCAAACCCAGCACGGTCACGGGAATGGTTGCCGTCTTGCCGGCCAGGCTCAAGGTCAGGATCGCCTTGCCGTCCTTCGTCGGCCGGACCAGGCCAGACCTCGTGACTTCGACGATCCCGTTTGACACGGAGGTCTCGACCATGCGCGTGACGTCGATCGTCTCGCCGCTAGCGGTCTTGCCGTTGACAAGGAGCTGAACATACGCGAATCGATTGGTGAGACGAATCTCCGCGGGCTGGGCTTCGAGGGCCGTCAGGCTGATGTCCCTGGGCAGCGTTTCGGTCTCGACGGCCTCTTCGAGCTTGGGGGCCACGGCCGTGACCGGCCTGGTTTGCGCGACCGACGACGACTTGACCGCAACCGGGGCGAACTCCTTGATGAGCGAGCCCGAGTCGGGATTGATCAATCGTACGAGGCCATCGGCACCGGCGGCGGCGAGCACCTTGCCATCGGGACGGAACGCCACGGCGTAAACGCCGCCGTGCTCCATCTTCACGTTGGCGATCTGCTTGACCCCCTCTTTGTGATACTTCTCCAGCTCGGCGGCCTCGGCGGCCGACCGCGAAGTGACGATCTTCTCATTGATGGCTTTGATTTTAGGAGGCAACGACGTGTCGAACTCGTATCCGTAGACACTCACCTCGCCCTTGCCATCGAGGCTGCTGCCGGCGGCGATGCGTTTGCCGTCGCTGCTGATCGCCACGCTATAAATGCGGCCGGGCAGGGGGGGAACTCGCGGATCAAATTCGAATCGTCGCCGATCACGCGCACCGTCTGACGAAAGACGCGGTAGAGCTTCGGCTCGCCGTCCGAGCCGCCGATCAGAATCTCGTCACGCTTGGGATGCCGGGCCAGGGCACTCAGGCCCCCCTTGAGCGCACCCGGCGTGATCGACGTGATGTTGTCGACAAACCGTTGCGTGGCGACCTCGGTCAGCTTGGCCGCCATGTCACGCCCGACCGACATCAAGTGCGAGCCGTCCACCGAGAAGACCGTGTCGAGCGCCCAGTCGTTATGCGAGCCGGAAAAAAGCACCTGCTCGCCGGTCTTGGCGTCGATGGCCCGCACCGTGTTATCAGCGCAGCCGAATGCGATCTTGGTGCCATCGGGCGACCAGCTCGCACCATAGACCGTGTCAAACGTGACGGACACCGAGATGCGCAGCTTGCGCTTGGCCACATCCCACACCTGCACTTCACCCATTCGCGACGGAACCCCGCCGGTGACCGCCAGCTTCTTGCCATCGGGCGAAAACGCCAGGGACTCAACGCGATCCGACAATCCCACGAGGCGGCCGACCAGCTCCGAGCCATCAGCCTTCCACAGCAAGACTTCGTGAAAGCCAGCGACGGCCAGAAGCGAGCCATCCGGCGAGAAAGCCAGGGCCGGAATCACAGGAAGCCGCGTGTATTCGGGGGGATGCTCCATGTCGTAATGAGCCACGGCGCTGCGCGGCGTGTCGTCCTTGGCTCCTTCCGCGATCCACCGCGAGATCAGCTCGAGCTCGCCGCCGGACAAGGGCGGCTTGCCCCTCGGCATTTCCGCCTTGCCATTCCTGGGCGTGATCTGTTCGACGAGATGACTTTCCGCCGGCTTCCCCGCGACGATCGCCGCGTCGTGGCTCTCGCCCCCCTTGAGCATCCGGTCGAAGGCCGTCATCACATAGCCGCCCCCCGCCTTGGCGGGTTGGTGGCAGCCCTGGCAACTTGCCTGGAAAATCGGACGGATCTGCTTGTCGTAGCTGACCTTGGGCAAAGATGCCGCCGTGCCGGGCTTCTCATTCTTCGGCTTATCCGCAGCGACGAGCGCAGCCGGGACCAGCAACAAAACGGCCATCATCGTGGGACCGATCCATCGGCACCCCTTTCCGCAGGCGGTTCGCATCTCGGTTATCTCCCTGATATCGCATGGCGCGACGTTATCGATCAATCGATCCATCGCACCGGGCTCTCGGATGTCATTGCCCCAGGTCATAGTTCAACTCGGATCAGATCAAGACGAGCTTGGCGTGTGTGGCTTCGGCGGGAATACCTCGGCGGGCAGATGAGTCGAGCGCAGGTCGGCGGGCCAAATTGCATCGCCACGCACGATTCGCTCGGTCACCGGGAATTCATGGCAGGATCGGCTCCGGTCCGGTCCGCACGAACCGGTACTGGAATGGCCACGAGCACCCGATGGCTCACTCCATCCATTCTAACCAATTGGCCCCGGCCGTTGCTAGCATGACATCTGTTTAACAGATGCGATTTCGAATGATTCAGAGGCTTTGCGGGGCACGACCCCTTGGCGATCGCGTACGTTCAAGCCGGGCTGACAATTTTGAACGACCCACCTGAAGTATCCCCGTGAGCACCGACGACACCATCCGTCAGAACGATCCCAGTACGCAGGAGTTGATCCTATAAAATCTCTCGTCCCAGCTCGGCCAGGAACGACTCCATGAAACGGACCCGATCGCCTGCAATCGCGCGGGCCGTCGCCGTGTGCAGATGGTCCTGAATTCGAAGGAGCTTGCGATAGAAGTGATCGAGCCCCCACTTCTTGTCATCGGGCTCGCGTTCGTGGCAAAACGGGTCATCGGGCCGGTAGAAGGGCACGCCCATCTCGGCTGTCGTCGCGAAACAACGCGCGATGCCTATGGCCCCGATCGCGTCGAGGCGATCGGCGTCTTGTAACACCTTGCCCTCGAGGGTTTCCGGCACGAGACCCCGTGAGAAGGCATGCGTACGAATACACTCCTGTATGGGATCAATCAGGTGCGCCGGGTATCCGGTCTGCCTGAGCACCGCGACGGCCTCTATAGCGCAAACGTCGCCCGAGAGGTGGGAGCGCGGGTCCCCCTTGGGATAATTGAAAAGTTCATGGAGCAGGGCGGCCGGCACGACGACGGCCAGGTCGGCCCCCTCGGTCGTGGCGATGCGACTGGCCAATCGGACCACGCGATCCACGTGCAAGAAATCGTGCGCGGGCCCGGCGCCGGCGCAGCGTTCTCGAGCGATTTCGCGTAGTCGATCAAACAGAGGTTCATTCATTCATCGTGGCCTCATACCGCGGCTTACGACGCCTGGCAGATCGCTTCGGCCCACAAGCGGTCTTTGGGATCGAGCGACAAGCCTGGTTGCAGAGGCTGATCATAACGGAGCGTGCGGCGGTACCTTCCCACGCTGTACACCCGATTGACGATGTCCTGCAGGTCCAGGGCCACATCCGCGTCCGGCGGGAGCAAGGGAATCGGAATCGTGGGGAGCGGATCGCGCAGCGACCATGAATACACCTCGGCCGTCGGCAGCCTGTCGCCTCGCGCCACGATCGCGAAGTAATGCCCCCGGCGCAACGGCTGTTTCATCGGCACGCGATGACCGCCGAGCAACAAGTCGATCTCGACGAGGTTAATCTTGCGGGCGTGTAACTCTTCGCGTTTTGCCAGGTAGTCAGCTCGCCCCACGCCGGCTTTGTTTGTCGGGGAAAGAACTTCAACGACCGTCACCAGGTCCATGCTCGGCAAATTCCGGACCTCGAGCCAGGTGCTGCGAATCTCCTCATAATCGTGATCGCGGATATCGACGAGCAAGGGTTCGACAGTTTGCAACTTGTCAGGCCGATACACTTCTTCCGGGCCATTGAAACTCGCCAGTTCAATTCGCTCATCAACGCGCGGGACATAATTGTCTGGTAATTGAGCCCCCAGCGCGTTGCACGCCTCGGCGATGAGCCGGTTGTGAAAGTCTGGCCAGCCACCCCGGCATTCGATATAGGGATCCATTCCTGGAAAGGGTCCGGCCATTGCCAATCTCCAAACACCGGCGGTGGTGCCAAGGGTTATCATATCGGCTCAGTACGACCGCCGTATAGCCGGCCAAATCAAGGCCGCCAGGATCACCTTTCCGCCGCGTGATTTATCCCGCCACACCGTGACGGCGGAGCACGGCTTGAACGGCCTCGCTCCCGCCGATCTCGGTCGGGAGTTTGGCACCGGCTCCGATCAGGGCTTCGACCGTTTCACCGTAGTCGCCCGCATCAGGGCGCCAGCCATTCCGCGAACCATGCATTGCCCAGTTCATGGGCGTTCCGCTGTAAGTGGCATCCGCCGCTTCGAGTGGCGCATCTTTGTCGATCAACAGTCGCGCCATTGCGGTGTTGCCATGAAACGCCGCCCAGTGGAGCGGCGTGGCGCCATGCTGGCCGACTTCGGTCACCGGCAGTGAGCATTCCAGCAACAGGCGCACCGCGTTCGTCTCATTATTGCGGGCGGCCAGTGCGATCTGGCGTCGGTCAGAGCTGGTGAAATCGGCCGCGATATCGGGAAATCGCGCGCGGATCGATTTCACCGTGTCTTCGTCGCCGAGCCAGCACGCCTCGAGCAATTTCACGGGCTCCGGACTGCATTCCATCAACAATTCGAAAACATCGTCATGCCCAAACTTGCGAGCCACCCGGTGAGGGCTCAGGTTAAAGCCCAGCGTCCAGTTATAAATCGTGCCGCCGCTGTTTTCATTCACTTTGGGGAACCATTCGTCATTCACGAGCATGCGGATACAGTCGGGATTGGCGTCGAGGTGGGCCTTCGTCAGATCGAGGTAGCCTAGCCCGGCCGTCATGAGGATATCGGTATAGCAACCGCGGCCGACGAGGAACCGCGCGACCTCGTGGCGATCGCCCATCATGTACTGGGCTGGAGTCGATTCATGGTCGACATCGCGGGCGTCGATATCGGCCCCCTGGTCCAGCAAGTAGGCCGCAACTTCGACCGAGCAGGCGCAGTGAAGGGGTGTTTGTCCATCGCCACCCCGCGCATGGACAAGCCGAGGATCAGCCGAAATCAAGGCGCGCAGCCGGTCCATCATCCCCAGGCGGGCCGCCGCGTTGACGTCCACGACGGCGCCCCGCTCGATCGCGTAGGCGGCACAGCTCGGGACTCGCCCAGTCGAGCAGCCCGAAGCCGCCCGCCCACCACTGACTTCGCGCATTGAGATCGACCCCGGCGTCGAGCAAGACATCAAGCATTTCGCGATTGCGACACGTTGACGATCGGCGGCGAGTCAAATGGCCCCCACGTCTCGTTCATGAGCGGCTTGAGTTCCGGGTGAGCTTCCAGAAGCTGGCGCACCCGGGCTGAATCTTCGGCGCGAAACGCCTCCTTCAATTGCTCGGCGGCATCCGGCTCGGCCATTGACATGAAATTGACACCTCCTTCGGCTGACGCAGACAGGGCAAGACTTCACTCACGCACCGACCGGGACCGTGGGCGTGCCGCCGTCTTCCATCCAGATCCAGCCATATTGCGTGTTGCTGCGCGTCAAAGGATTGTAACGGCGCTCATTGCGCACGGCGCTCAGCTTGTCTCCCTTGATCGCTTTGCGCGCCGCGGCATGATCGACGTTCAGCAACCCCGCGGCGTTCAGACCAAGGATCTGGTCCTTCGCCTCGGCCGTCAGTTGGGGATACTTGTACCTGGCGATCAAATCGTCGGCGATCTTGAACCGCCGCATCCGTTCGATCTGGCTCTGCGGACTGCCGTTCCAGATCGAGTCGGTTCCCCAGAGAATGTGGTCGGGCCCGGCGACCTGGAGCATCTGGCCGAGCATGTGCATGCACGTTCGCGGCGTGGCGGCCGACAGGATGTTGAACGTGCTGCCGAGCTCGAAGTAAATGTTCTTGATCTTGGGGTTCCGCTTGAGAATGCGCAAGATGTCGCTGATCCAGGGGATCTCTTGCGGGTCGGTGCTCGTCGGGTCGACCACTTTGAGGCCGGTGCCATTGGCCAGCCAGCCGAAACCGCGGAAGCCCGAGTGATAGACGATGAAGTTGAGGTCGGGCCAGTCGAGAGCGGCCTTTTCGAGGTCGAGCGGCCGGCAAGCTTCCTCGTTGAATGCGCCCAGCGGGAGCCCTTTGTGGACACACAGGTTCTTGATGCCGAGAGCCTTCGTCTTCTCCCAGAAGGGATAGGCGACCTTTTCATCGTCCATCCGCCAGGCCTTTTCGCCGATCTCGGCACCGGTGTACATTTTCCAGGCATCGATCTTGAGGTCTTTAACCTGGCGCTCCATCTCCTCGAGCTCGGGCTTGCCGAGGTTGGGCCGCAAGAGGCCGTGTGAAAGCACGCGCCGCGAGCCCGCCAGCTCGTTGACGAACCGGCGCGTCTCGACCATCTGATCGGGGGGCAACGGGTTCTTGTCCCAGTCGCGGCTGGGCACGCCGCTGATGATCGACATCACGGTGTCGCTATCGCCGAAGACTTCTTTCACGTAATGGGCGCGGTTAAGAAGGTCAACGGCGTGCGCCATGTTCTTGGCCTCGGGGCGGAGCATCAGGAAGAAGCTCTTGATGCCCCGGCCGGTCGGCGTTTCGTCATACCACTTGCGGCTGACGTCGACGTGGTGGGTTTGCACGTCGAAGACAAACTGATCCTTGGGCCATTTTTCCTCGAAAGCCTGGGGATCCTCGACCTCCTCGGCGTTAACCTCATAACAGTCGCCAAACACCTGGTTGAGTGCCAGGAGAGCAGCGGCCATGCCGCTGCCGCTGCGCAGGAACTCTCGGCGCGAGCGCCCCTGCCGTTTGGCCGTGTCGTCGCTGATCTGGGCCAGCCGGTTTTCATATTCCTTCTGCTCGGGCGACTGCGGCGGTGGCACGAACTCCTCGTTGGACGCAATCCGCGACGGAATAGGCGGCAAGAAATCAGTCTCACCGTCGAGATCGCTTTGACGAACCCACATGGCAATGCTCCTGGTCAGAGAGAGGAGAGGAGAGGTGCGCTGACCCACGTCGTGCCGCGGGCCGCTCCATGCGCTTAACAATAAGTGGCGCGTAGCGGGCTGACAATAGTGTGGGCGGGTTGAACGCCAGCGAGCGATGAGAGGCCGAAGGCACGATCAGGCTCTCTGACCGTTTACTTGGCGAACCGCTTGAAAAACGACGTCTCGCGCCAGTGGGGGCGTTCATCGCGGTTGGCCACACGCTCGAGCAGCTTCGACACGACGACGTCAAAGGCGCCGGCGGCCCGTTTGTCCACGGGCTGGGCCAGGTCGTCGGAGGGCGGCGTGATAGCGGTCCGTCAGCCACTTCTTGACGGTCTGCTCCTCGGGCGAATCCCTGTCATAGCCGACCTTCAGCGCGAGCGACGGAATGCCCTGCCGGATGAAGCTATACTGATCGCTACGAATAAAAATATTGCGTTTTGGCTCGAGATCGGCCTGAGGCGCGATACCCGACGATTCGGCCACGGCGGCCGCGTCGGCTCCCAGATCGGATTCATCAAGCCCGTAGATGGTCAATTTCTTGAAGGCGAACAAGGGGAGAAACATGTCGGTGTTGATGTCGGCCACGATCTTCCTGGCTTCGACCGTCGGCGAATTCGCGAAATAGCGCGAGCCGAGCAAGCCTTTTTCCTCGCCGGTCACCGCGACGAACAAGACCGAGCGGCGGAGCTTTGTGCCGTTTTCCTTGAGCATCGCGGCGACATCGAGCAAGGCCGCGACGCCTGAGGCGTTATCCATGGCCCCGTTATAAAGGGCATCGCCCCCGATCGGTTTGCCGATACCGAGATGGTCGAGATGCGCCGAGAAAACGACGAATTCATCCTTGAGCCGAGGGTCGGTGCCCGGCAGCAGGGCGACCACGTTTTGCGAGACGACATCGGTGTGCTTGACGCTGGTCACGGCCTTGAGTTTGCCGGGCATCGCGAATCGCGGCAAAGGCTTGCCCGCATCGGCAAGATTGCGAATCTCGGCGAACGTATGGCCCGTGCCGGCGAGCAGCTTATCAGCATGATCGGGATTCACCGTGACGGCCAGTTTCAGCCCGCGACTCTCGTCCATGGCCGGATCAGCCAGGACCATGGCCGGCTGAAACCGCGCGAGTGCCAGGCGTTCCCAGGGAATGTCCATGTTTTTCGGATTGAGGATCGTCACGATGCCGATGGCTCCATGACGCTTCAGCACGGCGGCCCGTTCAGCCCCCGACTGCATGTGCGCGGCCAGCGGACCGGGAATCGCCGGGGCGCACCGGCAAGAAACACGACCAGCTTGCCACGCACATCGAGCCCGGCGAAATCATCATGGCCGGCTTCCGGAATCGACAAGCCATGACCGGCAAACACGAGCTCGGCCTCGACCTCGGGCGCCGGGTCGATTCGCAGGCTGATATTCGCGTCCTTGCCCAGCGTGAGAGCCTCCGCGGCACCCGCTCGATTGATCCACGTGAGGCTGGAATGGGTCTCATCGATCTCCCGCGAGACCAGGCGCACGGTCTGGAAGTAACCGTCGGTTCCAGCCGGCTTGAGCCCCGATCGCGCAAACTCAGCCGCCACATACTGGGCGGCTTTCAAATGGCCAGCACTGCCGGTATTGCGTCCCTCAAAGCGGTCGTCGGCCAGGACCTTCACATGCGACCACCAGCGCTCGCCATCAGACGAATCAGCGGTGCTCGCAATGGCGAGGCTCAGACTTCCCATGACAATCACGATTGCCACAATGCGAACGATCCACGGTTTCATCAGCAATCTCTAATCATTCTAAAATGTAAAAATCTGACGAGGTCACAAATCGACAGCCTTGCGTGGCGCGGACCAACCATTTTCAACGGCCAAACCGAGCCGACGCAACCCACGACCGCTTGTTCGAGGTGCAAGACCAAGGGTCGCTCGAATCAAGGGACAGGGACGGTGGATGTTATTTTCGGTATCACTGTGATCGATCCGACAGACAACGCGCCCGGGGAAACGCCATGACCGCGGACGTCATTCGCAGAGGAGTGTTTCAACCACTTGACCACGCCGTTGCCATCCGTGGATCATGGAGGGCCCTTGTGTAGAAAACATGCGATCACCAGCCACTGACAAAGGCACGGCCGATGGCGAAATGGCAATATCCCCTGGTACGACGATCAAAGCCCATCCTCGTGGGGTTACTCGCGTTGCCCCTGCTGCTGGTCGTTTTTCCGGCCGCGACGCGGGCCCAGTCGCCCAGAAAGGTGGAATTGCCCCGATCGTTTGACCTCGCCGCCATCGACGCCTATGTTGCCGCACAAGTCCATGATGGCGGGTACGCGGGGCTCGCTCTGGCGATCATGCGCGACGGCAAGCTCGTCATGGCCAAGGGCTATGGAAAGCGCCTGGTCGAGGAAAACGCCCCCGTCGAGCCCGAGACGGCGTTCTCCGTCGGATCGGTGACCAAGCAATTCACGTGCGCGTGCATCTTGTTGCTGGCCGACGACGGCAAGCTCTCGATCGACGACAAGGTCTCGAAATACGAGCCGAAGTTGACACGTGCCGGCGACATCACCCTGTACGACTTGATGACGCATCTCTCGGGATATCCCGACTTCTATCCGCTCGACTTCGTCGACCGCCGCCTGCTCAAGCCGGTTGTCAATGAGTCGCTATTGACCGAATACGCCGGCGCCAAGCTCGATTTCGAGCCGGGCACGCGGTGGTCATACAGCAACACCGGATACATGGTGCTGGGGAGCGTGGTTTCGAAGGTCAGCGGCAAGCCGTTCGGCGAGTTTCTCAAGGAGCGCATTCTCGACCCGGTCGGGATGAAACATTCGGCGTTCGAGCCAGGCCCGGACATAAGAGGAAAGATCAAGGGCTACACCTCATTTGCCCTTGGGCCGCTCGAGCCGGCCGAACCCGAGGCGGGCGGCTGGCTCTACGCGGCCGGCGGTCTCTGGGCCTCGGCGCCCGATATCACGCGCTGGGATCTCGCCCTGATGAGCGGCAAGATCTTGAAACCCGAGTCATGGCGGACGATGACGACGCCGCGCGCCCTCAAGAACGGCCATTCCACCGGCTATGGATGCGGTCTCAACGTCCGGCGGGTCGGCGGTGAAACCGTCCTGGCGCACGGCGGCGCCGTGAGCGGGTTCTTGTCGGTCAATGCCATGATCCCGCGCACCAGATCGGCCGTCGTCCTTCTGGCCAACACCGAGCATCTGCCCGCGGAATCGCTCCACTCGGAGATCTTGCGGTTGCTGATCGACGACTTGAAAAAAAGTAATTCGTCTTCCGACGTGCCCAAGATCAACGGTCCGCCTCCCGAAGATGCCGCGCTCATGTTCTTCCACGAGATGCAGGCCGGCAAGGTCGACCGTTCCAGGCTCGGTGAGGAATTTGGACATTTCGTCACCGATGAGCGGCTCAAAGCGGCGGCACCACGGCTCAAAGCGCTCGGCGAGCCCGAGAAGGTCCAAGTCATGAGTGTCGCGGAACGCGGCGGCATGGAAGTCGCGGCGATTCGCCTCAAGTTCAAGTCGACCGAGCTCGGCGGTTTGCTCTATCGCTCGCCCGACGGCAAGATCCAGCAAATGCTTTTTCGCAAGCCTTGATCAAACTCTCAATTAACACATCAGTTCATTCCAACATCAATTCGCATGATTGATCATTTGCTAACGACGCGGTCCGGACGCAAGCTTGAAGTGCGGGAGTATGGCGACCCGGCCGGGGACGCCGTCGTCTTCTTTCACGGCTTGATCGGGTCGCATCACCAGGCTTCGTATATCGCCGAACAGGCGCGGCAGGCCGGGTTGCGGATCATCGCACCGAACCGGCCGGGCGTCGGCGCGTCTGAATTCGTCGTGCGCGAGACCCCTCTCGAGGCCGCGAATGATGTCGAGGATATCGCCGCCGAGCTCGGTCTCGACGAATTCAGCGTGATCGGCATTTCCGGCGGCACGTGTTATACGCTGGCCACTCTTTTGCGGCTCGCGCCGCGAATCCGAACAACGACCGTGATCAGCGGGATGGGTCCGGCGCGGTTGCGCGGTGCGCTCGAAGGGATGGACCGACGACGACGCATGATGCTGGCCCTGGGCGGCCGCTTCCGTGCGTTGTCGCTGCGCGAGTTCCGCAAGATGGAAGTTCAATTTGAAGCCGATGCCAAGCGATTTCTGAACCGCCTGATCGCCACATGGTCGGCGGCCGACCGTCGGATCTTCGAGCGCCCGGATATCTACGAGCTCTTCATGAAGGATCTCCACCAGGTTTTCACCCAGGGCCAGGGCCCCGAGACCCTGGCCCAGGAGCTGAAGTTCTACAATCAGTTTGGATTTGCTCTTGGCGACTTGCCGGCCGACAAGCACGTCACTCTCTGGCAGGCGCTGGAAGACACTATTGTCCCCCCCGCGATGGCCTGGAAAATGTGCCAGGTCTTGCCCAACTGCGAGGCGCACTTTGTTGCCGGCGGCCACTTCGTGGCGATCGAGATCGCCGATCGGATCGTCGGAAGGCTCAGGCAATTGCTCGACGAGCCGGCTGATCGGCGGCTGGTGAAGACGCGCTGAGCGGCTGCCGTGAATCATCGCAGACCACACGGTAGAGGCACGCGGGAGATCGGGAAACTGACCTGCCATCGGCGATGTGCGAGCGGTGCAGTCCCGGCGAGTTGAGCCGCCCGTTCGACCTCAATGATCCTTTGAACCCGCCACAGCGGCCAGAGCCGCCGACCCGGTTGGGTCGCCGCCGGCGAGCTCTTGCGTGATCAACAACTCGCGTGCCACGACGCGCAGCGATGGCAGCCTGAGCCCGAATCCGATCGCACCGGCGATGCACGCCAGGCCGCCGATCGCGACCGTTGCCGATGCGCCAGACGGCCCGCCAGGATTCCCGAGAGCAGCGCACCAAACGGCGCCATACCCATGAACATCATCGAATAAACCGCCATCACACGGCCGCGCAATTCGTCGGGGACCATCGCCTGGATGAGCGTGTTGGACGCCGCCGTTTCCACGATCATGGCGAACCCGACCAAGACGAGCACCGCCGCCGACAGCCAGAAATGCCGCGACATGGCGAAGAAGATCAGGCTGAGGCCAAACCCGGCCGCGCCTCCGGTGACCCAGCGGCCGAGCCCGCGCACCTGCTGCCGCGAGGCCAGGGCCAGGGCACCCAGTAACGCACCCAGGCCCGATGCGCCCATCAATAAACCCAAACCACGCGAGCCCGAGTGCAAGATCTGGTCGGCGAAAATCGGCATCAAGACGGCATACGGCATTCCGGCGAGGCTCACCAGACCGAGCAAGAGCAAGAGGGCACGGATCGGCGGCGTGCGGCAAACGAACGTAAAGCCTTCGACAATCCGACTCAGGGGCGTTCCGCCGCCGTGGGGAGCCGACTGTGGCAGCGGCCGCATCAAGAGCAAGCTGACCAGCACCGCCACGTAGCTCAGGGCATTCAGAAAGAAGCACCATCCCTCGCCGACGGCGGCTACTAAAATGCCCGCGAGTGCCGGCCCGATGATCCGGGCGCCGTTGAACATCGACGAGTTGAGGGCAATGGCGTTCATCAGGTCTTTGCGACCGACAAGCTGCACGAGAAACGCCTGACGGGCCGGGATATCGAACGCATTGACGACCCCCAGCGACGTCGCCAGCGCGAAGACGTGCCAGAGTTGCACATGGCCCGACAACGTGAGTGCCGCGAGCACCAGGGCGAGCACCATCGCGGCCGTTTGCGTCGTGATGATGATCCGATGGCGGCTGAACACGTCGGCCAGGCTGCCGCCAGCGGGTGCGAGGAGCAAGACCGGAATCTGCGCGGCGAAACTGACGGTGCCCAGCAGCAGGGCCGAGCCGGTCAAGCGATAAACGAGCCACGACTGCGCCACCGACTGCATCCAGGTGCCGATGAGCGAGACAAGCTGACCGGCGAAAAAGAGCTGGAAGTTCCGATAAGCGAACGCACGCAAGAGCGGATAACGGCCCGGTCCCCGCGCGGCCGATGAATCGGTTCCGACGTTCCTATCCTCGGGTGCCGAGTCCGGCGGTTTGCTTATCGTATCATCATGATCGGCGGTCGTGGTGTTCAATGCGTGATGAGCTCCTCCAGCACTTCGTCTGCGCTCACCGCCCGATAAGGTGCCCGGCCAGCGAACAGAATGATTGGAGACGGTGAGTCGTGGTCGATGCCGGAACTTGAGATCCAGCAACAACAATGCCAGGGGTGACGCGTATTTCAGCCGTTGCCAGTGACTTCCCATTGATCGCGAGGTTGCGCGAGGTACGATAGCACCGCTTCTATCGACCGGACCGATTTCCTCCCAAAAAACGCGGCGACGACGGCCGAACGGGAAACGGGACGGATCGCTTGCGCAATGGAGCACAATGCCATGAGCTTCACAGAAAAAGATCATTTCTCCGGCCACGCCGACCGCTACGAGGCTTTTCGGCCCAATTATCCCGATGCCCTTTTTTCCTATCTCGCGGAGCTCTGCTCATCCCATGAGCTGGCCTGGGACTGTGCGACCGGTAACGGTCAAGCCGCAGTGCCTCTGGCCCGTCATTTCAAGACCGTGATCGCGACCGATGCCAGCCAGAAGCAGATCGACCAGGCGCGGCAAGCCGATCACGTCGACTATCGTGTCGCGCCCGCCGACGCCGCACCGCTGGCTGACCGGTCGGCCGATTTAGTGACCGTCGCCCAGGCTCTCCACTGGTTCGACTTGCCGCGGTTTTATGCCGAGGTCAGGCGCGTTGCGAAGCCCGACAACGGCATCATCGCCGTCTGGTGCTATGAGCTTCACACCATCACGCCGGAAGTCGATGCGGTCATCTTGCACTATTACTCGGAAATTGTCGGCAATGACTGGCCGCCGGAACGCCGCTTCGTCGAAAACGGCTACAAAACCCTGGCGTTCCCGTTTGTGGAACTGGCCACGCCCCGTTTCGCCATGGTCCATCACTGGGATCTCGAGCGAGTGCGGGGCTATTTGGGCTCATGGTCGGCGACGCAGCGCTACCAGAAACGCACTGGCCGCAATCCGCTTTTCGCAATCGAAAATGAGCTCGCAGATGCCTGGGGTGGCGACCCCGACGAAACGAAAGTCGTGACCTGGCCGTTGCATCTGCGAGCTGGCCGCGTTGAATGACCTGGCACGATCCGATCCCGGGAGGACGAGTCTCCGCACGAGCCGAGTGCCAGTGCCGACTCGGGGAGCCTCGGCGTCTCGGAATCACGCAAGGCCGTTTCATTCAAGCGTCAATTGAGCGGCTTGATCGAGACGTTGCGAAATTCGACCGGATCGTTGTGACCCGCGAACCCGAAGAAGCCGGACTTGCGGTCCTTGCCGGGATGCGCCGAATCGGCCATGAACGACTTGACATTGCCGAGATCGGTGTCGAGGATGACGGTGCCGTTGAGCTCAACCTTGATTTTCGATCCTTTGACGGTCACCTCCTCGAAATTCCATTCGCCGACGGGTCGCAAGTACCCTTTCTCCGCCGCGACCATCCCGTAGGCCGAGCCATGGGCCTGGCGCTTGTCGAGGCTCCTGGCATACTTCGGATGCCCATCGTCGAGAATCTGTAGCTCGCACATGCCTTGATAGGCTGTGTCGCCATGACCCGGGTAGCGGATCGCCAGTCCATTGTTTCCACCGGGAGGGAGCTTGAATTCCACGCGGGCCACGAAATCGGTCAGCTCTTCGTTGTAATAGATCGTGCCCCCCTTGTGCTCCTTGCAGCGCAGAATGCCATCCTTGACCTCGTAGTTTTCGATGGGCCCGGCCCACTCGGCGAGGTGCTTGCCGTTGAAGACCGAGCGAAAGCCATCCGCGCCGTGCTTCATGAGAATCTCGTCGGCTTCCCTGGGCGGGATTTCGCGGACGGCGATGTTCCTCCAGAGAACTTCGTGGTCGTGAGTCTGAAGCTGGACCGGGCCCTTTGCCGGGATCGGCGTGCTGCGATTCCAGTAGTTCTCGAGGATGGCATGGTCCACCACGAGCTTCCCATTCAAGTAGATCGTGGTGCGCGCACCCACCTGAATGATCCGGAAACTGTTCCACTCGCCGATCGGTTTGTCGGCCTTGACCAGGGGGTCTTTGCCGGTGCGCCTGGGCTATTGTTCCACAGACCACCCGAGCCTTTTTCGGCCTGAAAGCGCGTATAGGTCGGTTCGGTATAGTCCCAGATCTGCACCTGGGGAGTTCCCCGCAGGTAAACTCCGCTGTCGCCCTTGGGTCCGATCTTGAAATCGATCAGGAGCTCGATATCGCCATAATCCTTGTCGGTGGTGAGATAGGCTCCCTGGCCGTCGTTGACGATCACGCCGTTTTCAATTCGCCAGTGCTTTTTCATATCGGCCGCACCGTCGGCCAGCAACTTGGCCTTCTCATCGGCATTGAGAGCGTCAAATTTGCGCGGGTCCATGGTCTTGAGGCCGTGCCATCCGCTCAGGTCCTTGCCGTTAAAAAGGGGTACGAAGCCGGCCGGAAGAGGCTCCGCCGCCCGCACATCGGCGGCCGCGGTTAACATGGCAAGAGCCATGACGAAAGGTGTGAGCGACACGATCGACGGTCGTAGTGGCATCATCTCGATTTCTCTTGGCGCACGGGTTGGAATGAAAAAGCTCCGGGCCGGGTTGCACCGCCGCGGACGGCAGTCCCCATCATCGGCGGAGCGGCCAGCAAGATCAACTCCCCGGATCGGAGCGGATCGGCAGGCTCGCTGCTCAATCCGGCTTCCATGAAATAAACGCGATCCTCGCATCATGGTCTTCATCAATCGAGTCGGCCGGGTCGAAACGTAATCCGGTGATCGTCCCGCGATAACTGGAGACGGCCTGGAGGTTGATTTCAATGGTGTGAAATTGGCCGTCGGGATTGATCGGAAACGCGATTCGCCGGTCAGGGCCAAAGCCGCTCCCCGGCACGCTCCAGAAGATTTCGGCTCGATCACCGCGCGTGCGAAACGCGGCACGAACATAGAGCCTTGGAACATCTTCAGCGCGCCACCACTGTTCCGGACCGATCATCTGCGGGTCGCTCGCGCCGCCGATCAAGTGCAGGCCGTTCTCGATCGGAAAGCCTGAATCGCGCAGACCGGTATAGATCCAGTGCTGGCGGTCGTGGTCGAAATGATAATCGGGCCGACCGCTCCTCGGCACGCTTTTCGGCCGCGACGGCTCGAATCTCTTCGAGCGACCCGAGCGCGATCCAGTACTGGTACTCATAAACAATGTTATGATCGAGTATCTCCTGGCGAACCGGAGCAATATAGCCGGTGGGGTTGTCTCGGGAGCCGCCGGTATTGGGCTTGCCGTGAAAGCCTCCGATAAATGAATAAACGCCCGGATGGATGACACCAACGCCAACACCCTGGTCATCGACGAGGGCCGCCCAGTGTTCGGTGGCTTTCCAGTTGGCCCAGGGCGGGCCGGCGTTGGCCACATGGCGCATCGGCTGATTCGCAAACGGCCGGTCGCCCGAATAGGTAAACAAGCGATAGAGCTTGCCGATGGTGTAGAGGGCCGGCAGTTCTTGATCGTGTGCGGGGTATTGCGTCTTGTCGCTACGATGATTGGTCAGGCGGTTCTTGACACGGGCCGTCTTGCCTTCGAGCGTGATCCAGGTTTCAAAAAAGCACTCGCCCGGGACGTTGTCGAGCGCCCATTGCATGGGGATCGTCTTGGTATAAAGCGTCTTCTTGTCGTTCGTCTGTTCGATCACCCGGCTCGGATGGTTGTAAACGTCGCCCGATCCGATGGGGTTCCATGGCCAGTTTTTCCAGCCAGGATGAGCCTGCCCAAACGGATGCGGGCCCCGAATAATACGACTGCTGGATCTGGCGGCCAAGGTCGTGGCAATTGATCAGATTGGGACCGCCGCCGCCGGCCGCCGCCAGAGGAACGTGATCGTGCCCCCCTGATCGAGGTCGATGCCGATCTTGATCGAGCCGTTTTCGAGGAAGCTCATG
This sequence comes from uncultured Planctomycetota bacterium, assembly GCA_963818265.1. Taxonomy (GTDB): domain Bacteria; phylum Planctomycetota; class Planctomycetia; order Isosphaerales; family Isosphaeraceae; genus CAWFRS01. Next base: position 669,442 of record CAWFRS010000010.1, read on the forward strand.
CGCTCGGCGCGGGCCGGCGAGAAACCGAGAAAAAAGGCGAGGAAGGCGGCGGACGACAATAGATGTAAAGACGGTCTTGGTCGGATTCATGGCCTTCGGGCTCCGCGTGGCGATAACGGGTGTTCCTGGCGGCAACAGTAGCGGGATCTGTCGAGTAGGATGAGTAAAACATAGAGCCGCCATGATAGAATCGCTAAAACGCATCTGGCGTGATACCGCGCGGGCCATGGCTATTCTTGCCGGCACGCTGCTTGGGATCAATCGAACGTCTTTGCCGAGATGATGGCGACGAGAGCTAAATTCCATGAGCCAAGCTCCGCCGATTCCAGACCCTTGGAAACTCGTATGGGGACAGCCCTATATTGACTGCGAGACGCTGGTCCACGCGATTGAAGAAGACCTGCGTCAACAGAGTCAGCCAGATTTTCGGACGCGGCTCCTGGTCCGTGACTCAGCCGTTGCCATCAGATCGTACTGGGGCACGGAAAAGTTCTCCCGGTGGCTGGAGTCCAGTTCGGTCGGACACCAGATTCGAGCAATCCTGGATGAACAACTCGGCGAACCCGGATTTCACGCCATCAGGAGACGGCTCGTGACCAGTATTCATTTTCGGGACATTTATCAGATCTTCGACCTCATCGGTCGCTCAATTCACAATTCGATCGAGGTGTACATCGCGGGCTCGATCCCCACGTTAATCAAAGGCTTGACGGCCCGACCGACCACGGACATTGATTTCGTGGACGAAGTGCCCGCCGAGATTCGCCGCCAGCACGAAATTCTACATCAAATCGAATCCGAGTACGGACTTGCTTTAACCCACGTGCAATCGCACTATCTCCCCCTCCGATGGCAACAGCGCCGGCAATGGCTCGGCGACTTCGGTGGACTGCGTGTCTTTGTGGTCGACGAGTATGATATTTTCGTTAGCAAACTTTCGAGCAAGCATAAAAAGCATCAAGATGATTTGCGAGTTTTGGCGCTCAAATTGGATCAGAGGGTGGCCCACAACCTCCTTCTTACTGACGGACGGTCATTCCTTGACGATGAGGAATTGCGGGAGCAGATCAAGGAGAACTGGCGATTCATCTTCCAGGAGCCGCTCGAGCTCGAATTGACCGGTGATTCCGAATAACGTGGTTTCTTGTAGCCAGCCACTATGAGGAAGCGACGCAGGCCCGCTCTTGTAGCCGGCCGCTCCGAGGCCGGGACGCATACCCCGGCTACAACGAATTGAGACCCATCGGAATATCGATGGACCCATGCCATTCGCTCGCTACCGTCGCATCGACTCTAAAAATCAAATTGATCGATATTCTCTTTCGTAAACAAATAAGGCTGCCCGAGCAAGATATTATCGCCCTTGATCTCCACCGAACCGAGCCGCCCCGCGGTGAAGCTCGTTGCCCCCGGCTTGAGAGTTCCCTCCTTCAATGCGCGGGCCGCTTGAATCGTCAGATAGCCCAGATCCATGGTGTTCCAGAGAATCACACAAGCGGTGATCCCATCGTGTACATAGCGTTTATTGTCGTTGGGCAGCCCCAAGCCAATCACCTTGACGTCGGTCCGACCTGACTGCTTGATCGCCTCGGCCGCGCCCGGGACGGCCGGCGTGCAGATCGCCATGATCAGCTTGACGTCGGGGTTGGCATTCAAGAGCGTGTTGGTTTCGTCAAAGGCTTTCTTCTGGAGGTCGTCACACGGACGCAGTGATGCCATCTTGATCTGAGGATATTTTTCGAGCCGCCGCGCCTCGATGGTTTTTTGCCAGGCAATCATATTGGCGGCCGTGAGCGATGCGGTGATGATCGCGAAGGCCCCCTTGCCGTTCAAGACGCGTGCGGCATTATCCATGAGCGTCTGGCCAATGCCTTCAGGCGTCGCCTGATTGACAAAGAATTCGCGGGCATCGGTGTCGGCATCGGCGTCCCACGTGAGAACCTTGATGCCCCGTGCCCGCGCCTTGCGCAGCACCGACGAGATGCCTTCGCGGTTCTCGACGGCGACGGCGATCACGTCGACTCCGCGCGTGATCCAGGTGTCGATCACCTCGTTTTGCTTGGCCGGGTCGGGGTCGGTCGGCCCGTCCCAGATGAGCGTGATCCCCAGATCCCGGGCCGCCTCCTCGGCCCCCTTTCGACAGGCAATGAAGTACGAATTGCCCTTGCTCTTGGGCATCATGGCCACCGTGATCGGAGTCGTGTAGGCCGAAATGGGCGAGGATGGCCGTGCAACGGATGTGCCCACTGGTGCAAAAGAGACACGCTCGGCATTGCCGTTCTTGAGCGACTGGATCATCACAATTTGACTCAGGGCATTGATCAAGGCCGCCGCTAGAATTGCGGCGCAGATCACGGCCACCTGCGAATTCTTCACGTTCATACTCTCCAAAGACGTGGGAACAACGTTCCGGACAAGGCGGCCGGTGGTCGCTGGCTGACGATCGAGGCCGATGGCGACGAGTAAGAGTGTGCCGGTCAATACGCCGGCCAGCTCGGCCGGTAGATCGGCCAGGCGCAGGCCGTTTTGAAGGACGGCGATGGCCAGGAGCCCGAGAAGTGTGCCTGGCACGCTCCCCCGGCCGCCGAAGATCGACGTGCCGCCGAGCACCACGGCCGTGATCGCGGCCAGCTCGTATCCGGTGCCGGCATCCGCCTTGGCCTGACCGAGATGGGCCACATAAATGATCGCCGCCAGGCTGGCGATCAAGCCCGAAAGCAAATACACCAGCCCGATCAGCCGCCCGACCGGCAGCCCGGCGTAACGTGCTCCCTCCGGGGAGAAGCCGACCGCGACCAGGCCGCGGCCAATCGTCGTGCGATGGAGCAAGATCCAGAAGATCGCGGCCACGATGATAAAAATCGGCACCTGAGTGGGAATACCGCCAAACGAATAGCCTTGACCCAGAAAGAGAAATCGCTCGGGGAAGTGTGTGTAATTGTCGACTCCGCCGGTGAGGCCTTCCGCCAGGCCGCGAAACATCGAGAACGAGCCGAGCGTGACGATCAGGGCCGGAATACGCCCGCGCGTGATCAAGAGGCCATTCACGCTTCCGGCCAGCGCACCCACGCCCAGAGTCGCCACCGCGGCAAGTCCGATCGGAAAGCCGCCGTCGCGCCATAACTTGCCAAAAACGACGGCCGAGAGCCCCATGAGCGAGCCGACCGACAGGTCGATGCCGCCGGTTGTGATCACCGGCGTCAGCGCCACGGCCAGAAGCCCGATTTCGACGCTCAGGCGCAAGATCTCGAAGGCGTTGGCCAGGCTGAAAAAGTTCGTGCCGATGACCGCGAAGATGGCCGCTTCGAGGATCAAAAGCCCCACCAGAATCGCCTGAGCCGGTTCGAACCGCGTCCAGACCGCGCCTGCGGCATCGACCTCGTTTGGTGCGCCCAGCGCCGGCATGGCGTTCCCTGTGACCCGAGAGAAAGACAGAATGGAGCGGCGAAGTCAGAGTCGTGACCAATCATAAAGTTTCGGCATCAGAAGGTAAATCGCTCGCTGGTTGCCTCCCTCCGGGTTTCACAGCTAGAATCCCCCGACCAGTTGATGAAAAGCTCGGTCTGACAATACCGGCCCAGTCAGACCGCGGTGCTGTTCGCAAACCTTGATAAGGACAATGCATGCCTTCAAGGCAAAACAATGTCGTTTTGGTGATCGCCTCGGCCCTCGCCGCGGCAATGGCGACGAGCATCGTCATGAAGCTGACAGATCGAACACCCGGCCCGGAACGCGCCGAAGGTCGGTTCGACCCCGTGAAATGGCCAGTGACCGTTTCGATCGGCACGAGTGTCGAGAACCTTCTGAAGTCCCGACTGGCTCCCATTCCGGCCGCGGGCGTGCGGCCGATCGTGATCCGCAAGGCCGAAGATGCGATCCGCGCGTGAACTTACGCGGACTGCCCGAAGCTTACTGGGTCAGCTTGACCGATCCCGATTCTTACCGGTGGGCCCAGATGGTCTATCAAGCGGGCCACGAATACACGCACGTCTGGCTGGATCCGACGATCGACGAAAACTGGTTCGACGAGTCGGTCTGCATCGCCGTTTCTCACGTTGCGCTCGAAGAGATGGCCAGGGAATGGAAAACTCATCACGACAAACGTTTCGCCGATTACGCGGCCGACTTCGTCGGATACGAGGCGGCGACGACCAAGGACTATCTCAAGACGGCTGGCCTCGCGTCGGAGGCGGAAGTCGAAGCCTGGATCAAGAACAACTTGCCGCGCATCAATCGCGAGTCGGGCGGCCGGATCGATCGCAATACGCAGCACCTGTGTTCACTCATCATCAAACGAAAACTGGAGCGATACCCCGATCTTTGGAGAGCCCTCATGGCGCTCGGACCGGCCATCAAGGGCGTCACCATCGATTTTTCCAGATGGCGCAACTCGGTTCCCGAACAGCAGCGGCCGCTTGTAATCGACCTGGCGGCTTTCTTTGAACCGCTGCTTGCGCCGGGCCAGTAGACCGGCCTTTTTTCATTGGGGCCGCCGCGCGAGCGCGAGCGTAGTCGCGATCGCGATTCCAGCACGGGGGAATCTTACTTTTCGAGCCAATCCGTCAAGATGCGGGGAGCTTTGCTGAACGGCTCGGCCGCGACCTGGACGAACGATTTGTCGAGCACGGCCGAATCTTGGCCGGCCGCGATCAGGACGCGCCGCGGCGCGATTTCGCCCAGGACCTGGGGGATATCGCCGAACCGTTTCAAGAGCCCCGGCAGGATGGTCGCGGCATTGATGGGAAACGGCTCGGCCCGAAAGAGGGGTAGGTAACTCATCAGCATTCCCTCGGTCGCGACCCGGTCGATGGAGGGCTCGACGGCCGCCGCGAAACAGGCCGCCAGCGCGGAACCGCGCCTGCCGCACAAGACGATGCGGCGTCCAGCGCGTCCTTTCTGGATATCGCGCACGGCGGCGAGCACATCCGTCGTGCGCATGGCCAGCGGCGACTTGCCCAGGAGAAACGCGTTATAGGCGATGTTTTCCTCGACGCCGTCGAGCGGGTCGCAATAGGTGTGACCCGGAACGGCCAGAGCCAGGCGCTGCGTGCCCACCCCACGCGGGTCGACGACGACAATCGCGAGATTCCGCCGCATGAGCTCACCCAGGAATTCGGTTTCCTCACGCCAGTCGCGCGTTTCATTGTCGTTGATGCAGACGATCGTTGTCTGATTGCGGTTCGAACCAGCGGCAACCTTCGAGACATGAGGACTCGCAAACTCGAAATCGAGATTCAGCAGCTCTCGCAACGGCGTTTTTTTTGACTTCGGCTGCTTCTCGAATTCCTCGAAGGCCAGCGGCAGTAATGGCCGCGATCGGAACGTCAGACCCACCTGGCCCGTCGCGCAGACTTGAAGTTCCGAGGGTGACCGCGGCTTGACGGCAAACTCGGGGGCGGCAGCCGACGCGGGATCGGCGCCACCCAGCAGCCAGCGGCCAAACCACGCGTAGATCGCGCGCCGGAGCGGTGCGGTCAAACCGTGTTTTTCGGCGGCTTCGACGCGCTCGATCCGGTCGCCGGCACCGGCCATTTCATAAAGGCGCCTGGCTTCGTCGAACGTCTCGCGCAGCGCCTTCGATGGGAAAGAAATCGAAGCGGGCCGTACAGAGAAGCGTCGGTCGCGGCGCTGTCATGGCGAGCAAGCCGGCGTGGTCGATACCCTCGCTTACGAATCCGAAGATATCTTGCTCGGGATCGGCGCTGGGGTCTTGCTGAATACGGTTGCCCATGCGGCGACGCAGCGTCGTGATATAGCAACCGATGGCGGCCGCCGTGACACGTGGGTCGAGGGCCGCGATATAGCTGGTGAGCGTGCCGCCTCCCGAGTTGCCAACGCAGCCGATCTTGCTTGCGTCGACTTCCGGCAGCGAGGTGAGATAGTCGAGGCCGCGGATTCCGTCCCAGATGCGGTATCGCGCCAGGCTCGTCCCCAGGAGATAGAGCGGGTTGCCCAGGACGGCGTGCTCGCCGCAGCCCAGATCAAAGAGCGAGCGACCCCTGGTCGCGTCCCAGTACTGGCTCCGTTCGCCCTGGCCGACAGGGTCATAGGTGAGCACGACGTATCCGCGCTTCGCCAGATTGATGTGCAAAATTTGGTATGGACCTGCCGCTTTGCCGGTCGTCGAGTGACCACACGGGCTGAGGACACCCGGAACGGGTGCGGCGAGCTTCGTGGGTTTGTAGAGCAAGGCGGGCACGAAATAACCAGGGAAACTCTCGAAAACGAGTTTCTCGATGATATAGTCGTCGGCCTCGATCGTTCCTGTTTTCTGAACAGAAGGGGGGCCGGCTGCCGTCGGCAGGCCATCGAGCAGCCTGAGGAACGAGCCGCGGAGCGACGTTTGAAGGGACTCGAGCTGGGACCTTGATTTCACGGCCGAGAAACGTGCGCGGCGTGCATCTTCCTGGCGCACGGCAAGCTCGAGTAGTTGCTCGTGGATATCCACAAGAGCGTGCTCGGTTCGGGCGGCCAGGGCGCTTGCCGACGCCAGGCCGGCTGGCGCTGCCAGCGCGAGCTCGAAGAATTCACGACGGGTCTGGTCTCTCATGGCCGCATGCTCCTTGACGAACGGGCGGCGTCATTCGACGATCGTGTCATCGGGCTAAATCTGGATGGAGACCGTACTTCACAGGGTCAACGACACGATGCGACTTCATGGTAAATCGATCCGATACAAACGCTACGCGATCCCGGCTCTCATTCTGGCCGCCGCCCTCTGCGGCCAGCATACCATGGCGCATCGCGCAGACGAGAGAGAGTAAACCAGCTTCGCCGCAACGACGAACTCGGCCGCCAATACCCGCGATCGACCATCCCGTGATGTTCAACACGCCAGAGGCCGACAAGATTCTCGCCGCGCTTCAAGTCTTTCCGCCCGATAACCCCTGGAACGAAGATATTTCAGCGCACCCCGTCGACCGCAATTCCCGGAACCTGATCCAGTCGGTCGGACCCGACAAGAACCTGGCTTACAATCTCGACATGGGATTCATCCTCGTGCCACCCGATCAAAAGCGTGTTTCGGTGAGCGTCACGGATTATCCCGATGAGTCTGATCGAGGGCCGTTTCCGGTTCCCGACAATGCGCCGATCGAAGGTTGGCCCGTGGAAGGGCAGCCGCTGGAAACCATCCAGCGGGTCGGTCAGGGCGACCGTCATATGCTGGTGGTCGACCCGGTGAACGGCAAGCTTTTCGAGTTTTATCATGCCCGCAAGACGGCCGCCGGCTGGACGGCCGCGCAAGCATCGATCTTCGACCTCAAGTCAAATGCCCTGCGCCCCGACGGCTGGACATCGACCGACGCCGCCGGTCTGCCCATCTTTCCTTCGGTTGTCCGCTTCGATGAGGTCGAGCGCGGCATGGTCGAGCACGCGATCCGGTTCACGATCCGCAACTCGCGGAAGGCTTATGTCTACCCCGCCACGCATCATGCCAGCAACAAGACCGACGTGAATCTTCCCCGGATGGGCGAGCGGTTTCGCCTCCGCAAGGACTTCGACATCAGCGGATTCTCGCCGCACCCGCAGGCGATCCTCAAAGCCCTCAAGAAACACGGCATGTTCGTCGCCGACAATGGCGGCGACTGGCGCATCTCGGTGGCGCCCGATACCCGGATCAAAAACCTCGACGAATTGCGCCGGGTCAAAGGGAAGGATTTCGAGGTCGTGCAGCCGGTTGGTAATCCGAGACAAAGGGGCCGAGGCAAGCGGTCGTAGTGAGCCTTCTCTCGCGATCGAGCGAGCTCTCGTTCACAAGGCGCGCACGGCCGTCCTCCGAAAGGCAGCCTTTGAAACAGACTCTCAGCGCCGTTCCTTATTGAAGGCATCCGAAGAGACAGCCAGCAGAATGATCAGTCCCTGGATGGCCTTCTCCCATTGCGGCTTGCCAAGCCACTCGAGATTTGCTGGCAAGTTCGTGCCGAGGAAGACGAGTGCCGGACCAATCGAGCCCAGGAGGGCCACGCCGATCAAGCTACCCAAAAGCGTGCCGCGCCCCCCTGTGACGGCCACGCCGCCGACCACGACGGCGGCGATCACTTGAAGCTCCAGACCGTTCCCCGCATTGGGGTCGACATCCGAAAAACGGACCGCATTGAGTAATGCGGCTAATCCGGTCAATGCGCCCATGAGCACGAACACCGCGAAGATGACGGCGCGCGGCCGGATGCCGGCCAGCCGCGCCGCCTCGGGGTCGGAACCCGTGGCGTAAACCGCGCGGCCGGCCGCCAGATGACGCAGGCTCAGTGCAAACACGGCAAAGACGACGAACGCGATGCCGACGACCAGCCATTGCCCGGCGCTCTGGCCCTGGCCAAACCACTGGAATCCGGCCGGCACGTTGCGCACGAATTCTCCTTCACGGAAGTACCGGAGCGACTCCCGACCGATGACCAGCGTGGCGAGAGTCACCACGATCGAGGGCAAACCCATGCGCGCGACGAGAAAGCCGTTGATCGCTCCCAGGCTGCCGCCGGCGATGAGCGACGCCGCGGCCACGGCCGCGATGGGTAAACCCGCCTGAGCCAATAGGCCGGCCACGATCCCGCAAATGCTGAAAATCGAGCCGATCGAGATATCGATCTGCCGGCAGAGAATCACCAGGGTCATCCCGACCGCCGCCACCAGGACCGGCGCATTGCTCACGACAAACGCGCAGGGAATCCGGCCGGAAAAACCGTGGCGCCGCGACAGCCAGAATCAGGAGAAGCAAAGCATACGCGGCCGCGACCGAGATCTCGCGCCGATACCGGTGCACGAGGTCGGCCAGGGCGCGCCGTGGACGACTTGCCGGGCGCTGAGAATCGTGGCGAGCGGCGCCGAGGGGATGGCCTTCGGCAGTGATCTCGTCGCCCGTTTTGACGACCGCGGCCGCTCTTGATGTGTGCCCGAGCGCCAGCTCGAGGATCGATTCCTGCGTGGCTTCGGAGCGCTCCATCACGCCGACGATCGTGCCGCCGTGCATCACGGCAATGCGGTCGCTCATGCCAAGGATTTCGGGCAGCTCGGACGAGATCATGATGATGGCCAGCCCGCGGCCGGCCAGCTCGCACATGAGCCGGTGGATCTCGGCCTTGGCGCCGACGTCGACCCCCTGGGTCGGCTCATCGAGGATCAAGACCGCGGGCTTTGCCGCCAGCCAGCGCGCCAGCGCGACTTTTTGCTGATTGCCGCCCGAGAGGTTGCTCACACGCGTCTCGAGCGTCGGCGTCTTGATTCCAAGCTGATTGACAAAATGAGCCGCACGGCCGCGTTCCTTGCGGAAGTCGATGAATCCGAACCGCGAAGTCGCGTCCAGGGTCGCGAGCGTGATGTTGGCGGCGGCCGCCATTTCGAGAATCACACCGTGACGACGCCGATCCTCGGGTACATAGGCGATGCCCAGGGCCGACGCCTTCGGCGGTGAGTCGATGATCTCGGGACGGCCATTGAGGATGATCTCGCCGGTCTCCGCCGGCGCCAGGCCGAACAAGACCGACGCCAGCTCGGTTCGGCCCGCGCCGACCAGCCCGGCCAGTCCCATGATTTCGCCGGCACGCACGCTCAAAGACACGCCATGCACGCCCACGCGTGCCGAGGAAACGTTGCGAATTTCGAGCACCACGTCGCCAGGCTCGACGAACGTCTTGGGAAAGACCGCCGCCAGCTCGCGGCCCACCATCATACGAATCAGGTCGCCGCGCGATACTTCTTGCATGCGCCTCGTTCCAACCAGAACTCCGTCCCGAAGCGCCGTCACGCGGTCGGCGATCTGGGGCAGCTCTTCGAGCCGGTGCGAAATGTAGATGATGCCGACTCCGTGCGCCTTCAGGTCGCCGATGACGCGAAACAACTGGTCGACTTCCTTGTCGCTCAAGGAAGCCGTCGGCTCATCCATGATGAGAATGCGCGACTCGGCCCCCAGCGCGCGAGCAATTTCGACCAACTGCTGTTCCGGCATCGATAGCGTGCGTACCAGGGTATCGGGGTCGATGCTCGCGGCGATTTTCTTGAGCAAGCTGTGCGCATGTGTGCGCCGCCAGCCCCAGCGAACAAGTTGATGAAAGCCCCCCGGCTCGAGGCCGATCGCGATGTTCTCGGCCACCGTCAGGTCCGGGAACAGGGCGGGCTGCTGATAAATCGCCGCGATTCCGAGAGCACGCGCCCGTACCGGGTCGAGATCGCTCACGAATTGGCCATGAACCTGGATCGTTCCTGCGTCGGGTCGATGGGCACCCGTGATCACCTTGATCAACGTCGACTTTCCAGCACCGTTCTCACCGACCAGGGCATGCACTTCGCCCGGCCTGAGGTCGAATGAAACGTTCTTCAGAGCCTGCACGCCAGCAAAGGCCTTGCTGATTCCGGCCAGCTCGAGCAGAGTGCCCACGACGCGATCTCCGTGTCTTAGACGCGCTTTGCGAGGACATCTCGCTCATAAGCCTTGACTTCCGATAGCCACTCGCGGCCGACCGCTACATTTTTCGTCTCGCAATACTGGTCCCAGACCGCTCCGAAGGGGAGAGATTTGATTTCTTCCAGAAGTGCCAGTCTTGCGGTGAAATCACCATCGGCCTCAAGCTGGCGCAGGGTTGCCGTCGGCTCGAGTAGCGCGAGCAGAAGCGCCTTGAGCATGGCCCGCGTACCGATGACCCATGCCGCCACGCGGTTGATACTGGCGTCAAAGAAGTCGAGACCGATGTGCACGCGGCCGAGATAATCGCCGCGCACGAGCTCCTGGGCGATCGCCTCGATCTCGTCGGAAAGAACAACCACATGGTCGCTGTCCCAGCGAACGCCGCGGCTCACGTGCAACAAGATCTCGTCGAGATAGTTCAACACGGCCGAGATCTTGTCTGATACCACCTCGGTCGGATGATAGTGGCCGGCATCGAGGCACAAGAGCTTCTTGCGCGACAGTGCATAGCCGAAATAGAACTCGTGCGAGCCGACCACGTAGCTTTCCGAACCGAGGCCGAAGAGCTTGCCTTCGACGGCGTCGCGGATGAAACGGGTATCGAGCCGCTCGGCGAAAATGGCGTCGAGCGATTCGGTGAGTCGCTCGCGCGGCCCTTTGCGGTCGATCGGAGTATCCTTGCATCCATCGGGAATCCAGACATTGGTGACGCACGGCGACTCCAGTGCCTGGCCAATCGCCGCGCCGATGCGACGGCACGCGATCCCATGATCGATCCAGAACTGGCGAATGGCTGGGTCAAGGTGAGTCAACGTGTTGCCGTCAGCCGCGAGGGGGTGAGCAAAGAAGGTGGGGTTGAAGTCGATGCCGACGTGCCGCGACTTCGCCCAGTCGATCCAGCGCTCGAAGTGCTCGGGCCTCAGGGCGTCGCGGTCGATCCTGGTCTGACCGGTTTCCGCGTAACTTGCGTGGAGATTGAGCCGGTGCGAGCCTGGTAAGAGGGCCAGTGTCTTATCCAGATCCGACCGCAGCTCGTCAGCCGTGCGCGCTTTGCCGGGATAATTGCCGGTGACCGCGAGCCCGCCGCCGATCTCCTGGCCTGAGTTTTCAAAACCAGTGACATCATCGCCCTGCCAGCAGTGCAGCGAGATCGAGATCGCCGCGAGCCGATCGAGCGCGGCCTCGACGTCGACGCCCCAATCGGCGAATTGCTGTTTGGCCAGGGCAAACGATTGCGCTGTGCTTCCCATCGGAGGGGCCATGATGCCAACCTCAAGAAGGCCAGGAGCGACCCGGATTAAATCTCCCCGGACAATTCTGCCGGAACGCACCGAGGCGTGCCAGTCTCCGAGGCTGCCATCCAGACGCAAATCGGTGCGAGGTTGGCGGGTGCTTCTTCCAGTCGTTTCAAAGCGCGATTGAGAAGGCGTCAGTGCGCCGCGATCTCGCCCAGTGATCCTGTGCTCAAAATCAACCGCAATGACCCGGCGACCTGCAAGCATGGGTGACCCACCAATCGAATGAACCCTGCGACTTATGTCCGGTATCTCCTTGCGGTTTGATCGTGATTCAATAGGATAGGGCTTAAGGGTTAAGTTCATTCCGTCGTTTTCCTCGGAATCGGTCGCGGGGCCGCCAGACAGGGACGATTGGAATGACCCGAAGGCGTTCCCAATGGAGCCAGCCCGCTCGCAAGAGAGCGGGGTCGAATCAGATTCAGAAATCGATCTCCAGTCCTGTGATCCCGAAAGGGGAAATCGCATGCGAAGTCGCCGCGGCTTTACGCTGATTGAGCTATTGGTTGTCATTGCGATCATTGCTATTCTCATCGCGCTTTTGCTCCCCGCGATTCAGGGTGCACGCGAGGCAGCACGACGGGCTCAGTGCACAAACAATCTCAAGCAACTGGGTCTTGCCACCCATAGCTACCTGTCCCAGAACGGGACGTTTCCACCCCTGGTGCAGAACGGAAGCTTCAACGTCTGGGGCAGCACGTTCAGCAACGGTACCAACGGGCTCACCGGGTTGTATTACGATCCGTGGCCGCTGGACTGGACGGCATCGCTGCTGGCGCAGCTCGATCAGATTCCCCTGTTCAACCAGTTGAATTTCGCGGTCAGCTCGGGGTGGCTAGGGACCCACAGTCGCAGGGATGGGACCCGCAAAACACGACCGTGCTTTCGACCCAGGTCGGTATCTTGCTGTGCCCGTCGGAAGACAAGAAAACGACCAACATCGGGCCGGGAACCCGCAAGAATTACGTGGCCAATTTCGGTGGACCCGCCAATTTCATGGCCTGGAGCGGCGTCCTGGTGCCGCTCAAGGACACTCCGCCGCTTGCCTACGCCGGCGTCTACTGGAACGGCAACAGTGGCACGACCTTCGGCATCGAAGGAATCACCGACGGCAGCTCGAATACGGCCCTTTTCAGCGAAACGCTTCTCGGATCGGGTCCCTCGGCTCCGATCTCGATGGCCGCGACAACCCGAACCAGCACTTATATGTGGTTGGTTCCGCTCAACAACATCTGGGACCAGGGGCCGCAAGGGGGCGTCTCGGCACTCCTTTTCATGCAAGCCTGCAAGGGCCTGCCGGGGATCACCCAGTCGGTCGGCTTGCTGCCGCCGGTCAACGGCAACATCTGGCTGGCCGGCAATGCCGGGTCGAGCCTGATGTGGGACGCCTATAACCACTACATGCCGCCCAACAGCACGGCCTGCGCGGCCAACAACGATTACAATATCAATCCGACCGGCCAGGGGAGTCTCAACACGACGACCTACGGCGGCTGGGGTGCCTTCATGGACGCCATTCCACCGAGCTGCAATCATCCCGGCGGCGTCAACATTTGCTTTGCTGACGGCTCGGTGCGCTGGGTGAAAAATACCGTGACCTATCAGACCTGGTGGTCGCTCGGCACGCGTAACGGCCAGGAGGCCCTCAGCTCCGACGCGTACTGATTGATCGTACCGCCGACCATGGTAAGCCGCGGGAAGAGTCCAGTTCCCCAAGGCGCGTGAGCCAGGTGAAGAAACACGGGGACGTTGCTCGGAAGCGGGCACCGTCCCCGCGGATCTCTCGAGCTGATCCGAAAATCATGCGCTCGATTCATATCCCTTGCCCGATCTCTTTACAAACATGATGGGAGAACACGTCGATGCACAGAATGAGCTGCGTCATCGCGGGAGCCGTGTTGGCTGTCACGCTGGCCGGATGTGGCGATAGTCCGCCGGAGTCAGGACCCGTCGAGTTCAAGGCGGCCCCGCCCTCGCCCGCGATCGATGCATTGAGAGAGCAAATGTCCAAGAACGTCCAGTCGGCCACTTATACCAAGAAGCCAGTCGATACCGACGCAAAGGCCAAGGCAGCCACCGAGACGAAGCCCGCCGACACCAAGGCGGCTCCCGAGAAGAAAGAGCCTGAAAAGAAACCCTGAGCAGAGCCAGCCAAATCGGCTGCGGCACGCATCGGATTGGCCGCGATGGTCACGGGCAAGAGCGACGACCGCGGATGCCCCGTGCCTCGTGGCGATGATCGGTGGGATAGAATATTTTGGGGCAGGGAAAACCGATTCACGGCGAGCCATCCTGCATGCAAGGTCGTCGCGCCGAATAGCCTGGATGAGCTTGGTAGCGGTTTCGGGAATGGCGGTAACGGCCGGCGTGATGGGCTGGCGGCGGCATCAGGCCGATCCAGCCCGCGTTTTCTTGCAGGCCGACCAGGCGTACCGGGCTGGCCAGTTGGTCGAAGCCGACGCGGCACTCGAACGGCTGGAACAGATCCGCACGCCCACATCGATTGACCGTTACCTTCGGGCCCAGGTCGACATCGGTTTGAAACGCGATCCGCGGGCCTTGGTCGAGCTCGCCGCCATACCCGATGATGATCCGCTGGCCCCGCTGGCACGGCTCAGGACGGGTCAGATCGAAATCCGGCTGGGTCGGACCCGGCCTGCCGAAGCGGCCTTTCTCGCTGCCTTGAAGCTGCTGCCGCGGGCCGTTCAACCTCACAAAGAGCTCGTGTATATTTATAATATCCAGCACCGCCAGGCCGAGCTCGATGCCCAGCTTCTGGCGCTCGTCGACCTCAATGCGATCGACTTCCAGATCGTTCTGCACTGGACGAAGACGCGGAACACGAACTGGAAGCCGGCCGGAGACCTGCCGGCCCTCCAGAAGTTCGTCGCCGCCGATCCCGATGATCTCAAGTCGCAACTGGCGCTCGTCGACGCTTACTATCGGCTCAACCGGCTCGACGAGGCCGAGCGCATCCTCGAGAAGATTCCGGGCTCGAATGCCGACGCACGCGCCAAGCGGATCGCCATTGCGATGGACCGCGGTGAATACGCGGCTGCTGAGTCACTGCTTGACGAGGGCGACTGCCAGACGGCCGAGCTGCGCGGCTCCGCGCCCAGTTCGCCCTCAAACACGGCGATGGCCGCACGGCCGTTCGCTATTTCCGCATCGCATTCGCGGCCGATCCGTTTGACCGCGTCACTCTTTCGGGGCTGGGCACCGCACTCCGTCAGACGGGCGAGTCGCAAGCCGCTCTCCCCTACATCGAGGCGGCCACGCGTCACGACCAGCTCTGGCGGCTGGTCGCCCGCGCGTCGACGCCTGATGGCGAAAATGATCCGGCGATGCCCCACCAACTGGGCATGGCTTGCGCCGCGGCGGGCCGCGTGCAAGAGGCGCTGCGCCTGGCTCAAGCTCGCCATCGAGCGCAATCCACTCGACTCGGAGAGTCAGCGCATGCTTTTCGAGCTGGAACGGGCATCTTTTCTACGCGACACAAAAAAGCAAGAATCGGTGACAGCGACAGGAGACAGGAGTTCATTCGTCTCGAGATCTCTTGCCGGAGCGGCTCTGAGTCGTCGCATTGTCACGAAACCGGCTTCGGGCGATTGATCGCGCATTCTACTTCTCAGCTCGAAATGCCCCTTGATCGCACCGAATTGAAGGCCCCGATTGGAATGTCATGAAAACTCTATATTTTATGGAAATTTTTTCTTGTAGTGACGTGAAAACGGTCATATAGTTGCGCACGCGTGTTTGTTCGTCGTGCACAGCCGAAGTGGATCAGCGAGAGGGCAGGCGTCCGCGCGTCTTGTCAAACGATGATTCCTTGGTCCGGCATCGCTACTATTGATGGTGAGCCCGTTTCGCACGGCAGTCTGCGTGCGCAGGTGGCGGCGCGGCTGGTGACGGGGATATTCGCGGGCAACCTCGCCTCGGGCCAGCGACTGGTGGTTCAGCATTTCGCCAAGGCCTACCACGTCAGCCCGACGCCCGTGCGCGAGGCACTGGTTGAGTTAGCGAGTCTCGGACTGGTCGACCTTCTTCCCAATCGGGGAGCCATCGTGCGGCCGTTCGGTCCGAAAGAAGTGAGTGAGATCAGTCACGTCCGCAGGCTCCTGGAGACCGAAGCCGCTCGCTGTGCCTGTGGACGAATCGCGCCCGATGAACTCGCCGCGCTCAGCCAGGACTTGAAGGGTCTGGAAAAAGCTCCCCGCGACCAGGCCTGGGATGTCGCCGCTCGCGAGGCCGATACACGTTTGCACGGCATGATCGCGGAATCCTCGGGAAATCATCGCCTGGCGGCCGAGATTCGCCGATACCTTGTTTTATTTCGGGCGCTGCGCGATGTGTGTCACGTTCGCGACGCCTGGACTAATTACTCACGATCCGATGATGTTCCCGAGCATCTGGCCATTGTTCGCGCACTGCTTGAATCCGATGCCGAAGGCGCCTCTCGCGCGATGGACCGGCACATTCGATCGGCATCGGTGACGCTCGAAGAGGTGGTTTTTCCCGAGCGTGGGTCCGAGGTTTTTCGGGTCGTCGAATCGCATTCTTAACTGGCATTCTTTCTTCCTTCAGGGTCGTAAAATCGCTTGGCATTGCCGCGGGACGCCCGTTTATTCGTGCATGCTCCATAAAGAGCAGGCGCACCGCGAGCCAGGCATTGATTCGTGCGTTAGCGACGGTGTTGATCACGTCATCAGCGTCGTCGTCGACTTCTCATCTCAGTCATTTTCTTGTTCGTGCGTTCCGGAAGGAGAGATGACTCATGCTCAGACGAAATCGGCTTGCCTTCACGCTCATTGAGCTACTGGTCGTCATCGCGATCATCGCCGTGCTGATTGCACTGCTATTGCCGGCCGTGCAGGCCGCGCGCGAAGCGGCCCGGCGCGCCCAGTGCATCAATAACCTCAAGCAGCTCGGTCTTGCTGTGCACAATTATGTTTCCCAGCAAGACGCATTTCCGCCCCATGTTCAGAACGGCGGCTTCGCCGTGTGGGGTCCTCCAGGGCCGATCGGCAATGCGCCTTATTTCGATCCCTGGCCGCTCGATTGGTCGGCTTCCATCCTGGCCCAGCTCGAGCAGACACCCCTTTATAACTCACTTAATTTCGCATTCTCTTGTAGCAACGGCGCCGACACTCAGAACCGAACGGTGCTGAGCCAGCAGGTTGCGTCGATGCTGTGCCCGTCGGAGAATGTCAAGGTGCCGAGTCAGATTATCGGCGGAGTGACGAGCCGGAAAAGCTATCACGCGAACGTCGGCGGCCCAAGCTGCATCGTCTCGTATTCGGGCATCTTCGTGCCTCAGATTCAAGACTGGAACGGGTCGTTCGGCGGCTACAACGGGATCGGCAACAATACGAATTTCGGCAAGGTGGACATGTCGTCCATCACCGACGGAACCTCTAACACGGCGATGTTCAGCGAGACGCACATTGGATCGGGAAACGGTGCCAATTCGGTCACGATCTCCAATGTCAACGGTCGGGGCGATACCTATATGTGGCGTCCACCCAGCGGCCAGACAACGACCGGTATGGATCTGGGGGGCGCGGGAGTCGGCATCGCGCTGGCATTCGTTCAAAGCTGCCAGGCCATTCCGGGCTCGCAGGCGGCCTTCGGAACGCTCGCTCCCCCGAACGGCTGCGTCTGGATCGGCGGCAACCCGGGATCTTGCATGATGTGGGATGCCTATAACCACTTCATGCCTCCCAATAGCATCGGCTGCGACTCGACGACAGACGGCAATACCGGCGGCTATGGCTCGATCGCCGACGCGTTTCCACCGGCCAGCAACCATCCGGGCGGAGTCAATATCGGCTTTGCCGACGGCTCGGTGAAGTTCATCAAGAATTCGGTCAACTTGCAAACCTGGTGGGGCCTCGGCAGCAAGAGCGGGGGCGAGCTTGTCGGCAGCGATCAATATTGATTGATTGATTCGCTCCATTGGGCGAGACCGACTTTGCCACGAAGACGCTCTCGTCGTTTTGAGATTGTTCGTGTCGATCACTGATGATTCTTGCACGGAGCGAACGGCGTTGCCGTCGTTCGTTCCCTCCCCAATCAAGCCTGAGCATTTCAAGGAGCCAAGCCGTGCGGATTCTCCATTGCGCCGCCATCATGGGAACGCTTTCCCTTGTTCAGCTTGCCGGTTGCGGTGACGACGAAGCCAACAAGCCCGTCGATCTGAAGCCGGCCGATACGAGCCAGTTCAACGAAATGAAGGACGCCATGCTCAAGACGGGGCCAGGAGGCTCCAAGACGGCGCCAGCCAAACCTTGATCACGGGCGATGCGATGCGTCGAGCCTGAACGAGTGACTTTCGACGGATCGAGCGGCTGTCCCGCGCGAGCCGACTCATCAGGGCGGAGACTGCAAAAGACGATGCGACGGCCTTGCCATTCCGCTGCCGTCGCTGCCGGCGTCGCTCTGATCGGGATCGGGATCGCCGCCTGGTTGAGCTGGTTTCTCGTGGGGGCAATCCTGGTACGAGACGGGCTCGCATGGGCCAAAACCGAGATCAAGGCCGGACGTCACGCGCCGGCGCGTGATTGGCTATCATGGCTATCAAGATGGTGGCCCGAAAACGGCGAGGTCGACTACCTTCTGGGGACGTGTGAATCGGTGCTCGGGCGAACGGGCGCCGCTTTGACAGCCTGGAAGCGCGTGCCAGTCGGCTCACCACTGACGAGCGCGGCCGCGCTGGCCCAGGGGCGTGCCCTCGCAACCTCGCAGGGACGGTTTCGCGAGGCCGAAGACGCCTATCGTACCGCCATGCGCGGCAGAGGGCCGCGCAGACCGAGGCCCGCTGGGCACTCGCCATGCTCTTGCTCTGGGAAGGCCGGCTCGACGAAGTTCGCCAGGCTCTCGACGAAGTCTGGCGGACCGGCGAGCGCCGGGATCGAGTTGCCGCGCTCCGGGAGCACTGGCGGCTCGATTCGGTCGTCGTCGCTGCCGAGGAGCTCGAGCCGATGCTCAAAAAGGCGGAGCTTTTCGCGCCCGGCGACGACCGCGCCTGGCTGGCTCGCGCAGTACCTGGCGACAAGATATGGCCGCTATGACGAGGCACGCGCCTGGCTCGACGCGGCTCTACGCGAGCATCCCGACGATCCGGTCATCTGGCGGGCCATTCTGGAACTGGGTCTCGCTGCCGACAACCCGGCGGAAGCATCGCGAGCGCTGACACACCTTCGAGCCGAGCAACTTTCCGGACCCGAGCGATTGGCCATCCGCGCCTGGCTGGCCGCCCATCGCCATGACACGGAAGCCGAGCAAATCGCCCTTGAGCAGTTGATTGGGGCGGAACCTGGCAACAGCCGGGGGCTCGATCGCCTCGCGGCACTCGCGTCGCAAAAAGGCCAGGCCGATCGCGCCAGGATGCTGGGCGGGCGCCGGGAATCGATTCAACATGATCAAGATCGATACCGTCGGCTGTTGATCGAGGATCTCACGTCGATTCCACTCGGCAACATTCGCGAGCGCAGCCAGATTGCCGAGCGAGTGGGTCGATGGTTCGAGGCGAAAGGCTGGTGGACTCTCGCCGCCGAGCAAGACCCGCGTGACCAGCGTGCCCGCGATGCACTGGTCCGGCTCGCGCGGCCGTCGCCTGTTTCAAACGATGCCGGCGACATGGCGCCCTTGCTCGACCTAGCCGCCAGCGCCGTCAACCCGGCCATCGCCACCACTCCAGAATCCGTCACGAAGTCGAAGCCCAATTCCGGTACGATCCATTTCCGCGATGATGCCGAAGCCGCCAGGCTGTCCTTCACTTATCGCAATGGCGAGACACCCGACCATCAGATCCCCGAAACGATCGGAGGTGGTGTCGCGGTCCTGGACTATGACCGCGATGGTTGGCTCGATGTCTACGTTGTGCAGGGAGGGCGTCTGCCGGGAACGCCTCATCCCGCATCGGCCGACACCGCGAATGACGACCAGGCGCCCTGTGGCGACCGTCTCTTTCGAAACCGCCGCGATGGAACATTTGAAGATGTCACGACCAGAGCGGGCCTCACGCGGCTGAGCCAGGGTTATGGCCTTGCCGTCACCGCGGCCGACTACGACGACGATGGCCACACCGACCTGTTTGTCTCGCGCCTGGGTTCGTATGCCCTCTTTCGCAACCGGGGCGACGGCACCTTTGATGACGCGACCGAAGTGGCCGGGCTGGGGGGTGGCCGCGACTGGCCGACCTCGGCCGTGTTTGCTGACTTCGATGGCGATGGCGATCTTGATCTTTACGTTTGCCACTATCTCAAGTGGGACACCACGCATCCGACAATCTGCCACGACGCACGCGTCGCAAGGCGCAAGGTCTCGTGCTTGCCCCTCGGGTTCCCCGCCCAGCCCGACCATCTTTTCCGCAATGACGCAGGCCATTTCGTCGACATCACGGCGGCGGCCGGGATCGTCGATCGCGATGGCCGCGGCCTGGGCGTCGTGGCCTCGGATTTCGACCTCGACGGCCGCGTCGATCTCTTCGTGGCCAATGATATGACCGCCAATTATCTGTTCCACAACCTGGGACAGATGAAGTTCGAGGAGATTGGCCACGCGGCGGGCGTTGCCTGCAACGCCGAAGGCGGATACCAGGCCGGAATGGGGTGCGCTTGTGGCGACCTTGACGGCGATGGCCGGCCCGACCTGGCCGTCACCAACTTTTTCGGCGAGTCGACGACGCTTTACAAGAATCTCGGCGGCGGACTATTCACCGACGCCACGGCCGCGAGCGGCCTCAAGGCCCCGAGCCGGTTCTTGCTCGGATTCGGTATCACATTCCTCGACGTTGATAACGATGGATGCCTCGATCTCGCGACCGCCAACGGTCATATTCACGACCTTCGACCAAATGCCCCTTATGCCATGCCCGCCCAGCTCTTCCGCGGTGATGGCCGCGGCCGCCTGTCTGATCTGACGCTTCAAAGCGGCTCGGCCTGGAGCGTACCAAGAGTCGGGCGCGGAATGGCGAGCGGCGATTTTGATAACGATGGACGCATCGATCTCGTGATCGTCGCCCAGAATACACCGCTATCTTACTTGCACAACCAGACGCCACGCCCAGGACATTTCGTCTCGATCCAGCTCGAAGGGTCGGCATCGAATCGCGATGCGATCGGCACGACGGTCACGATCGCCACTCGCGGAAAACGCCAGACAGCCTCGCACGCGGCGGAGGCAGCTATGCGTCTTCCAGCGACCCTCGCCTTCATTTCGGGCTTGGCGACGCGACGATCATCGACGCCATGGAAGTTCGCTGGCCCTCGGGACGAATCGATCAGTTTCGCGACCTGGGGGCCGATACCAGCTACTTGATCCGAGAGGGGCAGGCCAGGCCGAGCAGCAACGCGGGATTTCAACCCGCGACTCGGTGAGCCGGCGATCTAATGCAATCTAGAAATCCACATGCTTGAGTTTGTATCACGTTCAACTTCACGGCGATTTGGGTGGCGTCTTGAGGCTCGCGAGAAATTCGATCAGGTCGCGCAGCTCGGTCTTTGAGAGCTTTTTCACCAGGTCGCTGGGCATCGCGGACGGACCGCGTTGCGCTCCTCGATTGTTGACTTGGCGATGTCAACAAGCTTGCCCTCGGCCGTGATGAGCCGAACCGTGTTGGCGTCTTCACCGCGAAAGACTCCCGAATACACCTTGCCATCACCCGTCGCCAGCACAACCGACTCGAACCCTCGAGCAATCTGTTTATCGGGATGGACGATCGATTCCAGGAGGTAGGCGCGGGGCTGGCGCGCGCCGATTCCCGTGAGCTCGGGCCCGACTTCGCCGCCGATCTTTTCGCCGTGAGAATCGGCGATCTTGTGGCAACGAACACATTCGAGCTCGGCTTTCGACTTGAACAGGTTGAAGCCGCGCTGGGCATCGCCGCCTGAAAGGACTTCACGGTAAGGGGCCATGATGTCGCCCCTGGCTTTCGACGCTTGAAATGCGTCAAGCTTCTGGCGGAGGTCGGCCTCGGGCCGTCGTGCCGCGGCCTCGATCAGGTCGAGCTGAATCTCCGGTTGAACGTGTCCCGCGACCAGTTGATCGAGCCACTTTGAGAGTTCAGCGTGCGCGGCCTCGCCGGGCATCGCCGCGAGGATCGCCAGAGCCCCTTGACGTTCGGTCGTCGACCCATGGGCCAGACGATCCTTCAAAGGCGCGACGGCCGCGGCCGGCGCAATCCTCGAGAGTACCCCTAGTGCCTCGGTGCGGCTGTGGTCTCCGGGTAGAAGCAGAGCTCGCTGAGCTGTTTCAATGCGCCGCGGATCGGCCAACCGGTCCAGCACCTTGAGCGCTTCCGCCCGCGTCGCATCGGTCTGCGCGGGATCGACGCCGATCGCGGCCAACCGGGCACCGGCCTCCTTGATATCAAGGGCACCGATCGCGGCGATGGTCGCGAGGCGAATGGCTTTCGACTTCGCGCCGAGCAATTCGGTGAGCCTGGGCTTCAGTGCGTCGATCGCCGCCTGGGGCGAGCGCGCCGCAATCGGCCGCCAGAGCCCGACAACGCGATCGCGGCCTGACGGGTGCGGCCACTCCGCCAGCATTTCCAGAGCGAGCAAACGCGCGGCTTCGGGAAGTTGATCGGCCCCCGTAGCGGCTTCGGCCAGAGCAAGGGCATCTTCGCTCGTTCCCGATCGAAACCGGGCATCCAGAACGCGACGCGCCAGCGGCATTGTCGTTTCCGACGTGAGCCGAACCTTGGCGAGGCCAGGCATGGCCGCCGCAATGGGGACATCGTGAATCGCCCGCGCCGCTTCGAGCACGATTTGCGGGTCGGAATCGACGAGAAAGCGGGCCATCTCCGGATCCTCGAGACGCCTCATGGCGAGCAAGACGGCCATGCGCACCGCCGGCGAGGGATCCTTGGCGGCGATTTGCCACGCATCCGACTTACCGCTTCCGACCAGGCCCATGACGCCGGCATGCCGCAAGAACGGGTCGTGGCCGGCATCGGTCCGAACCAGGTCAACGAGCGGTCCTGTCCCTTTGGAAGAACCCAATTTGCCCAGGGCCAGGGCGGCGAAGAAACGAACGCGCGGGCTGGCATCGCGAAGCAATACAATCAACGGGTCAAAGGCTTTTTGCTCTTTTAATTCACCCACGGCTTTGGCGGCTTGAGCGCGCACTTCAGCGTCGGAATCAGCGAGCAATGGTTCAAACACTTGCCAGGCCCTGGCGCGAAGCCCGGCTTTGACTGGCCGTGCGGCCTGTCCGAGCCCCCAGATGGCGTGAATGCGCGAAAGGGTCGGCCCGTGTGAGGTCGCGATCCGGGCCAGAGTCTTCCATCCGTTCTCGCCCCGGCCAGCCAGCTCGAACTGCGCTTGCTGGCGAACTCGCGTATCGGCATGGGCGAGCAAACCGGTCAGCTCGTCGAGAGACCGGCCCGTCATCCCGGCCGCCAGCAAGGTCTTGACGTTCTGGACTTCCGGGTTGTCGCGACGCGACGGATCGATCACCCGGTAGATGCGCCCTTTCTTGGTCATCTCCCAGCCTTCAACCCAATCACTGAAGTAAAGCGCACCATCCGGCCCGAAGTCGACGTCGGTGGCGAGCACCGACCAGACAAATTGCCGCGGATTGACCATTTCGAAATCGAGCGCCCTGGGGCTCGAGCGAAAAGGTTCGGATCCCGCTCTGGCCGCTCGAGCCGCGAAAGTCGACCAGAAAGAAGTGCTTCTTGAATTCAGGCGACAGCAAGGTGACGCCCGGGTCGTATGTCAAACCCGATGGACCATCCGCGATGTTGGCGATCGGCGGCACGATGTACGCCGCCTGGCCGCGAAAGGCGGGATACCAGAGCTTCTCCTCGTTCCACGGTCCGCGGCTGATGGGCGACTCGATGAACTGGTAGCCGATCCGCCAGCCGCTATCGCCCCCTTCGACCAGGTAGGCCCACCGCGCCTTGTCGCCGCTATCGGAATTGTTCTCACCCGTGAAAAGATTGCCATACTCGTCGAAAGCCAGCTCCTGCGGGTTGCGAAGCCCCGTGGCAAAGACTTCCAGGTCGGACCCGTCGAGGTTGCAGCGCAACACCGAGCCCGTATCACGCACCGCCAGCGTGTGGCCATCAAGGGTTGTCACGTCAAATCCACGGTCGCCGATACTGAAATAGAGCCGGCCATCCGGTCCGATGCATAAACCGTGCAAGTCATGACCGAGAAACCCGACGTGCACTCCGTAGCCCTCGTGCAAGATCGTCCGAACGTCGGCTCGGCCGTCGCCGTTTGTATCGCGCAACTTCATCAGCCAGGGGATGCACGCGAACCAGACGTCTCCCTTGTAAGCCAGCACTCCGGCACCAAGTCCGACGGCCGCTTGATTGAACCCGTCGGCGAAAACCGTGGCCGTGTCGGCGCGGCCATCGCCATCGCGATCGACAATGCGCCGCACGCGATCGTGGTGGATGTTGTATGAGGCGAAATCCTTGCCGAGGTATTTCTTGTACATGGCGACCCGATCGGCGACCGTTCGGCACGCGAGGTCGGCGTCGAGCCAGTTCATGTGCCCGCGTGTGTCGGTCACGCCCGCGTTGAGCCGGAACGTTTCCGCGACGTACACGACGCCTTTTTCATCGAGGCAAAATGCGACCGGATTGGCCAGGAGCGGCTCGGCCGCGAACAACTCGACACTCAAACCCCGCGGCACGCGAAACGACCGGATCGCACGTTGCGCTTGATCCGACGCCGGGGCAAGCGGTGGATCATAAGGTTGTGATTGTGATTGCGATGGGGACGGTGTCGCGATCTGGGCGTCGTCACCGGCCCGGAGACCATGCGGCATGGTTGCCAGGCCGATCACGAACATCCAGGCCCAGACGCGACACAAACATTGAAATAACGACACAACAGGGTTCATGGCGTTCGCTTGTTTGATTATGTGAATGATTCTGGCGGTGAGATCATGCGATGAACGAGTCGATCGCAATCAATTGGGGGGTGGCAGGCGTGCTCGTTTATCGCTTTCAGGATACGATGGACGAACGCAGGTTGTGAAGTCGAATCCTCGCGCCACCTATCGTCAGGAACGCCTCGCATGAAAATAAACTACGTGAGTCAACTCAAGCTGGCGAACTCGCTGGCCGCTCTGATCGCGTTCAGTCTCGGAACCCCGCCGACCGCGCACGGCGACTTCGCGGTTCAGAACGGCGACACGGTGGTCTTTCTCGGCGACAGCATCACCGCGGCGCGCACCTATGGCAAGATCATCGAGAACTACACCTTGCTGCGGTTCCCCGAGCGTGAGGTTCATTTCATCAACGCCGGCATCGGGGGCGATACCGCGTCCGGCGGCCTTAAACGGCTCGAGCGAGATGTTCTCAAGCGCGGTGCGACCGTGCTCGTCGTGGCTTACGGGATCAACGACATCGGCTGGGGCACCCAGGCTGATGATTCGCACAAGCGGGCTTATCTCGATGCGATCCGCGGCATTGTCGAGAAATGCAAGGCGCGCGGCATACGCGTTTTTATCGGCTCGGCGGCCATAACGGCGGAGAATCCCGATAAGGCCGAGCGCGGCTACCTACAGACAATGTGCGATGAAGGCATGGCACTGGCACGCTCTCTGGGCGAACATTCCATCGACATCCAGCGCACAATGCGTCTGATCCAGCGCAAGGTCATCGCGTACAACGCGACCGCCAAGCCTCAGGATAAAGCTTCGCTTCATACCACAGACGGTGTCCATCTGAACGACCTGGGCCAGCTTGCCATGGCATTTGCCATCCTCAAGGGACTAGGAGCGCCCGCGGAGGTCTCGACGGCCGCCATCGACGCCAGGGGCCCCAAGGTGATGAGCGCCGACGGCTGTCGAATCAGTGGGCTCGCCGGTCGAATTGATGTTCCCAACGGCCAGGTCGAATTCGACCGCCTGGATACGGGCCTGCCCGTGAATTTCGGCATTTTCGGCGCGTTGCAATTTCGCTTCGTCCCCATTCCCGATGAGCTGAACCGATACTTGTTGACCGTCGCCAACCTCCCAGCCGGGCGCTATGACGTGCTCGCGGATGATCGGCCACTCGGCACATTCAGCGAAGCCCAGCTTCAGGCGGGCGTGAACATCGCGTCAGCGACCGCCAACGGCTGGGAGCCGGGCGGCCCGTGGGACGCCGAGGCCGGCGCCTTGATCTCGATGACCAATGCACGCGACCAGATTGCCGAGGCCCTTCGGTCCGTCGATCAGTATTTGCCCAAGCACCCCGACGATGGCGCACTCCACTCGCAGGCACAGGCCATCAATGAGCGAATCGAGACATTGCAACGTTCGCTTCTGAAACGGCGGCCGTTCCACTTTGTCGTTCGGCGCGCCGTGCCCAAATCGCCGTGATGCTTGTCTCGCGCCTTCGAGCGACGAGCTCAACCACCAAAGTCACCGCCTCGGGCCGATCTCTCACGACCCGCCGGCGGCGAACCGATTGTCACGGATCCGAATCAAGCGCGGCATCGCGGCACGCTCGAGCGGGATCACTTCACTGCTGATGTTCCGCGAATTCAAGAGGGCCGCGACCGCGGGATCGGCCGCGACGGCCTGGGTCAAAATCAGCTCGCCGCCGCGTGCAAAGTCGAGCGTCGCGACGGCTTGCCGGGCCGTCGACCCGAAATAATCGAGATGATCGTTGAGCGTCGCGGCAAGGGTCGTTCCCCGGTGGATACCCAGTCGCGGCCGGAGCTGTGACCGACCTGACTCGGATGCTAGCCGTTCGACAATATCGAGCGCGGTTCGCACGGCCGCCTCAACGTCAGCAAATGACGCGAGCACACCTTCGCCCATGGTCTTGACGACGGCGCCGCCCCCCTCGCGGATCCGCTCTCCCAGGTTCTGGATATGCTCGTGGATCACGCCGAAGGCGCGGGCATCGCCCAGCTCGTTATACAGTGCGTCGGCCTGTTCAGGGTCGAGTCCGGTTACCATGAGGGTCACCATCGAGACTGTGGCAAGCTGGCCCGGCGCGAGGATTTCGCTGGGAAAGAGCTCGCGAAAGAGGGCCATCGACGCGGCTTTGGCCGCGGTCAGGGCATCATGGCGCGTCGCCGTCCGCTCGATCCGGATCACCAGCTCGCGCGGATGCGGGTTTGTCAGGACAACGACCTGGCGCCCCGCACGCAACGCGGGCGAATCCGCCGGCTTCGTGACCATCCCAAGATCGACGTCCCAGCGACGCATCGCGGCGGAATTCTGAACCTGAAACTCGATCGACCAGGGCAACTGCGGCCCTCGCAGCCGGTATGAACCCGCATGAAGCTCGAGGTCGAGCTCCATGCGTTCGCCAGCCGCGACGCGAATCTGCGCCAGCACGTGCGGTGAATGAGCGGGCCCCCCCACGCAATAGGTGCCGAGGTCGGCCACGCGGATCTCGGGATGAACGCGAAAAATCAGCTCGATCGAATTGGCGAAATCAAGCTGGAAATCCAGATGGCAGGCCTCGCAATGTGCATGCTCGGCAATCGCGCGCAGCGTGTCGGTGATCTGACAGGAGATCCGGCAGACAGGGCAGACAAGGTCCCAGTGCAATTCAAGCAGTCCATCACGCGCGGCGTGGAGGCAGGCACGCACAAGTTCAGTCGGCTCGATGCCCCAACGCTCGGCCAGGGCCAGAGGCCTGATCCGCGCGACCTCCTGTGGCGGATCACCCGCCAGGAACTCACCGAGCCGGTCGACGACCGACGAGTCAATCCCGTGTTCGATCAACCGGTCCAGGAGCCGCTCCAACCGCTGCCGACGCGCCGGCGGCATCGGCTCCGATACTTCAAATGGATCGATGCCAGGCACGATCCCCTGCGACCTTTGACGGCACAACGTCGCGTCGATACGCCGATAAACGCGTTCGAGGCTCTTGCGCAGGCTCACTCCGACACCCCAGCGCGAACCCAGGCGGATCTTCCACGAGCTCGGCTCGAGCCGTAAGCTGTGGACCAAGGTCGTCCCTCCGGTCGACCGAGGAATCAGCTCGACGACGCTGACGACCCAGCGGAATGGTCCTTCGGTATATTCACGCAGCACGCCCATGCGCTGCGGCTCGACCCACTCATAAGGATATTCTTCACCGGCCTCAACCATGCCGGCTTTCTTGCCGACGGCGAACATCCGCACGCCGCGCCCCGGCTCGTAGCGCGTTTTGTAGGTAACCGGGGCAAACCCGATCGCGCGATCGAGCCGATCGGTATTGGTCACAAGCGGCCAGAGCTTGCGCGGCGATGCCTCGAGCTCCCACCGAAACTCGAAAGTAAGCACCTGGCTCTTGTCGCAGTCGGGTAGCCGCGGATGAATCGCAAGATCGCTGGGCCGGCCGTGAAGAAGCGCCTCGATATCGTGAAGGATAGCGCCGGCGTCGAAGATAACGATCCTCGGGTCTCTTGCTAAGCGCTCGTTCAATCAGGCGCTCGGCTCCATCACTGACATCCGGGCACAGTGAGGCCACGCGCGGAACGGGCTCATGGCAGTGCTGGGCACAAAGTTCTTCGCGCGTGTCGGCCAGGAACGGCGGCTGACCCGTCAAAAGATGAAAGAGTGTGGCTCCCATGGCATAAACATCGGTCCGCGGATCGACGCCTCGACCGGTCCATAGCTCGGGTGCCATGTAGTGCGGCGTGCCCATCAAGGCCCCGGCGGCTGTCAGGGCCAGTGATTCCGAATTGACGACGTGCCGGGCCAGACCGAAGTCGGAAATTTTCACGCGCGGCGTGGTCTCGGTATCGAAAACGGTCGCAAGACTCGTGGGCACCGTCAGCGCCTGGTTTCCGGCCGCGGTTTCAAGAAGACCAGGTTCGGGCGACCGTAGATCGCCACGGTCTGGCGTCTCGGTCATCGCGCGCGGCCGTTGATCGCGGCTCTCGGGCCCGACGAGAAGCACGTTGCTCGGCTTGACGTCGCGATGAACGATCCCACGCTCGTGGGCCTCCATCAACCCGCGCGCACAGACGCCATGATCGCAAGCGCCTCCTTTTCGTCGAGCCGGGTACGCCTGCGCAGCAGATGGTCAAGGCTCTCGCCGGCGACCAATTCCAGCACCATGTAGGGAATGCCGTCATCCTCGTTGAATTCCAGCAGGTTGACGACGTGGGGGTTATTGACCTCCGCCAGCATGCGCGCTTCCTTGCGAAACCGCTTGAGAACTTCAGGATCAGCGGCACGATCTGAGCGCAGAACCTTGATCGCGACCATCGAGCCATCGGCCGAATCCCGGGCCCGATGGACGATGCCCTGCGCCCCCTCGCCGAGTCTGTCCATGAGTCGATATCGGCCGAGGCACGGGAAACCCGCTTCGACCACCAGGGTTTCGCCGCCGAAAGTCGGCCGATCCCGGCGGCGGCCGTTGATTTCCATGCCCAGGCTGTCAGACCATGCCAGGTTCATGCTCGGCAGCGCCGAGAGCCCGGTCGCGTCCATCGGAACGAGAAGCGATTTGAGCTGCTCCTGAACTTCCCGGGCACTCGGACGTTCGGCCGGGTCATCGGCAAGCAGACCGCTGATGAGTCTTCCCAGGGAAGTGGAGGCGTCAATCCCATCGAGAGTGGTTTTCCAAGTGCGCCGGTTATCAGGAGTGGACAGCAGCCACGCCAGGAGATGGCCCAATCCATGAAGGTCGGCCGCGCGGCCCGTGGCGAGATCACAGGCTTGGCCCGCGTTCGACGAAAATGGAGCCAAAGAGCCAGGCACGGGCGGGAATCCGACGTCGAGTCCCGTGAAATCAAGTTTGGGATCGGCCACACCGGCCAGGAATACGTGCTCGGGACCAAGGCGCCCATGAGACAGCCCAAGCCGGTGCGCCGCCTGGAGCGCCCGGCGATGACATCGACCAGCTTCAAAGCGTCATACCGGCTGATTATCGCCGTCGCCAGTGGCGACTCGCTCAGCGTCGTCATCCCGACCCATTCCATCACGGCGAATGGCGGATCATGGTCGAGCCCAAGCTCGATCACGCGAAGCGCTCCAGCATGCGTGAGTTGGGCAGCCGTGCGGAGGCGCGGCACCAATCCCGCCCAGCGGCCGGCGCTCTGCTTCGCCGCGCTGAGATCGCGAATTTCGACTTCGGCTATCAATCCGTCGGCGGCGACGGCGCGGTAGGCAATACCGTCGAGCCCAGCGCCAAGCTGAGCACGAAACTGGTATCGGTCTAAACTCATCTCTATTCCACACCCCGATCTCGCACGCCCTGAAGCGACCTGCCGACACCTCGTCTTTTTGAAGAACGTCTTTCCATGTTACAAGTGCGAGTGCCGCGAATGACATCTTCGTCCGGCGAGAAGGCGAATGACGTGGGTTTCGCGACGGCTTCGGGTCGTTCGCACGCCTCGCGAGCGTGAAAGGCTTATTCAGCGTGCGAGCAACCCCGCGTCGAGAATGAATTCCGAGCCCGTGATGGCTCGCGCTTTCGCGGAAGCCAGAAACACCACGGCGTCGGCGACATCCTGGGGCTCGATCCAGGGCATGTCGAGGAGATTGCCGGCCGAGGCGCTCGGCAATCTCCTGAGGCGTTTTTCCTTCGAGCATCGCCAGGCCGTCGTTCATCGGCGTGTTGACTCCGGTCGGGCAAAGCGCGATGACACGAATGTTGTGCGGGGCCAGTTCGATGGCCCAAGAGCGCGTCAGCCCGACGAGCCCCCACTTCGATGCCGCGTAATGAGAAAGGCGCCCCATGCCGCGGAGGCCGGCCACCGACGAGTTATTGATGATCACACCCCGGCGCTCTTTGATCATGTGGGGTATGACGCGGCGCGCCACAATCCAGGCCCCTTTCAGGTTGATGTCGAGCATCGCGTCCCACGCGTCTTCCGTCAGCTCGTGCGCCAGTCCATAGCCGCAGATTCCTGCGTTGTTGAACAGGATATCAACTGTTCCAAAACGCTCGGCGGCTGCAGCCACCGCGGCGCTCACGGCAATGTCGTCACGAACATCGGCGGCAAACGTCAAACACTCGACGCCCAGAGTCTGGCACTCCGCCGCCAGGCTCCCCAGATCGTCGACTGATCCCATCGGATAGCCGGGATACGGCATTGGCCGCGCGATGTCGAGCGCGACGATTCGCACGCCTTCACGCGCCAGGGCCAGCGCCGATGCGCGCCCCTGGCCATGGGCGGCGCCCGTGATCACGGCTGTCTGACCGGCCAGGCCGAAGGCCGATCCGCCCGTTGTGATCTCGTCTTCGTTCATCACATCTCTTTCTTGCGAAACCAGGGCCCGGAAGGAGCAGCAAAAAATCACTTGCGGTACTGTTCGTCGCTCACATGTTCGAGCCAATCGACGACCTTGCCGTCGAGCTGTTCCTGGATGGCGATATGTGTTATGGCCGTGGTCGGCGAGGCGCCGTGCCAGTGCTTGACGCCGGGCGGGAACCAGACCACGTCGCCGGGATGAACTTCCTCCACGAGGCCGCCGTCGCATTGGACCCAGCCGCAGCCGGACGTGATGATCAGGGTCTGACCCAGCGGATGGGTGTGCCAGGCCGTGCGGGCCCCCGGCTCGAACGTGACGCTGGCACCGGCGGCGCGTGCCGGAGCATGCACCGTGAGCAGCCGGTCGATACGGACCGCTCCGGTGAACCAGTCGGCCGGTCCTTTCTCCGAGGGTTGTGAGCCAATTCTCTTGATTTCCATGGGGAACTCTCGTTGTTGTTGTTGAGAAGGGGGAGCGCTTGCACTGGACATTTCAGTCAGTAACGGGGCCGCGGCCAGTCCTAGCCCCGCCGCCGCGAGGAAGCGGCGGCGGTCGGGCAGAACAAAACCGCGGTCGGCACCGTGATCGTGAGAAGCTGCCATCCAAGTGACCCCATTTTGAACCAGTGACGTTGCGACTCACAGTTGCTGGCGTGTCGGCCGGAACAGAATCTCGTTGATGTCGACGTCGTCCGGCTGGCTGATGGCGAACGCGACGGCCCTTGCGAACGACTCGGCGGGAATCGCGTTCTGCTCGTAGAACTTGCGGATTCCCTCGGCCACATCGGGCTCGTTCACGCTACCGGGCAGCTCGGTGGCGACGGCCCCCGGCGAGATGACCGTCGTGCGGATGTTGTACGACTTCACTTCCTGGCGGAGCCCCTCGGAGAGGGCTCGCACGGCGTGTTTGGTCGCCGCGTAGACCGTGAAGCCAGGACCAACCTTGCGCCCGGCCACCGAAGAGACATTGATGAAGTGCCCTGATTTCTGGCGCTGCATGTGCGGCAGCGCCGCGGCGATGCCGTAGAGCACGCCCTTGATGTTCACGTCGATCATCCGATCCCACTCGTCGACCTTCAAGCGATCGAGAGGTGCCTGCGGCATGATCCCGGCGTTGTTGATCATGACGTCGATCCGCCCGTGCGCTTGAATGGCGGAGTCGACCAGTTTTTGCACCTGACCGCAATCGGCGACGTCGGTCGCCACGGCCAGCGCCTTCTTGCCGCGGGCGCTCAGCTCGTCGGCCAGCGCCTGCAGGCGTTCGACCCTCCGTGCGCCGAGCACGACGCTTGCTCCCTGGTCAGACAGGTGCCGGGCGGTTGCCTCGCCCAGCCCGCTGCTGGCCCCTGTGATCACGACGACCTTGCCCTCGATGTTCTCGCTCATTTTGCTCTCCTTTTGTCCGTTCGTTCTTACCCACCTGGCCCGCCGGTGCGACATCGTGCGGGACTTCCTGGCAATCTTCATCTGGCAACGCCGGCACGGCAGCCACTGGCCGTTTTATGCACAAACTCTCATAGGAAAACTGGGCGACCCTGTGTCGTGGGTAGCGGCGGCCCTTACCTCTCGATCGAGGCTCTCAAGCCAGTTCCCGAGCGGGCCCTCGCGGCGGTCGTCGAGGGTGGCGGCGACAAATTCGATACGCTCGGAGAGCTGCCAAAGGGCCGCCGCGGACGGCGAACACGTCAGGGTATGGTGAGCATCACGAGCAAGGGCCCTGATGGCCCGAGCGAGCCGGGTCGGGTCTGACAGAGTGTCAATGTCCATTTTTTCTCCTTCATCTTTTAGCGACCGGTCATTTTCTCAAGATGTTCAGGATAGCGTGCCGCCTTGCACCTCGATTTTCGAGGCGGCGTCTTCAATCTCGCGCAGGTCGTCCGCCGTCAGCTCGACGGACGCCGCCCCGAGGTTCTCCTCCAGGCGGTGCAACTTCGTCGTGCCCGGGATCGGAACGATCCAGGGCTTCTGAGCAAGCAGCCATGCCAGGGCGATCTGGGCGGTTGTGGCCTGCTTGCGTTTGGCGACATGGGCGAGCAGGTCGACCAGGCGTTGGTTCGCTTTCATCGCCTCCGTCGTGAAGCGGGGGATCGTACTGCGGAAGTCACTGCTGTCGAGCCTGGTGTTTTCGTTCATCTTGCCGGTGAGAAATCCTTTGCCCAGGGGGCTGAAGGGAACGAAGCCGATGCCCAGCTCTTCCAGGGTCGGCAAGACCTCGGCCTCGGGGCCTCTCGTCCACAGCGAGTATTCACTCTGAACCGCCGCGACCGGCTGAACCGCGTGGGCACGACGAATCGTCCGGGCCCCCGCCTCGGAGAGGCCGAAGTGCTTGACCTTGCCCTCTTCGATGAGTTCCTTGACGGCTCCTGCCACGTCCTCAATCGGCACGTCCGGATCGACACGGTGCTGATAGAACAGATCGATGGTCTCGATCTTGAGCCGCTTGAGTGATCCCTCGGCGACCTCCTTGATGTGCTCCGGCCGGCTGTTCAACCCCGGTGGACCCTTCATGCCGCGGGGATCAAGCATCGGGTTGACGTCGAAGCCGAACTTGGTGGCAATGACGACGTTTTCGCGGAGCGGGGAGAGCGCCTCGCCGACAAGATCCTCATTCGTGAACGGGCCATAAACCTCGGCGGTATCGAAGAACGTCACGCCACGCTCGACGGCCGATCGGATCAGCGCGATCCCCTCCTGCCTGTCCATGGACGGCCCATAGCCAAAGCTGATTCCCATGCAGCCGAACCCGATGGCCGAGACTTCCAGGTTGCTCTTTCCGAGTTGTCGCTTTTGCATTTGCTTGTCCCTCCAGAGGACGACCGGGGGAAGCTCGCCTCATCCTCTTGCTCATACGCTTCGACTCCTGCCCCCCGAAATTCATTAGACGCCCGCAACCGGGGGACGGAAAGCAACGTTCCTCCAAAAGGTTTGCCTGATCCTCTCGATTGCCATGGAAACGATTCACGAAACCGCCAAGTTTTGTATCCTTATCCTCTGGAAGACCCAGCTAAATCGGAGGACCGGATGAAAGGCCAGAGTGATCATCGCCAGCGGCTGGCGCGACTTCTCGACGAGGTTGCTGTTGACGAGGGGGTCCATCGCACGCTCGTCGAGGGTGTCGAAGTCGTCCGCGTTTCGAAATCGGTGGCCCGCGCTCCGATTGTCTATGAGCCGAAAATCTTGATCGTCGGCCAGGGCCGCAAACGGGCCTACCTGGGCGGCGAGGTTTACCAGTACGACGCATATAATTATCTCGTCCTGTCCGTGCCATTACCCGCGGAGTGCGAAACCGAGGCCAGCCCCGAGGAGCCCTTGCTCCTCTTGGCCATCAACGTCGAGCCGACGATGCTCGGCGAGATGATGCTGGAGATGGACGAGCCCTTGGCGCCGTCGGGCCCGACGCCGCGGGGGATCTCGACAACCCCGATGACCGAGGAGCTTGGCGGGGCCATCTGCCGGTTGCTCGAATGCCTGAAGTCGCCGCTCGATAGCCGCATGCTCGGCCGCCAGACGGTGCGCGAGGTCGTCTATCGCGTGCTCCAGGGGGAGCAGGGGGGAGCCATGCGTGCCCTGGCCAGCCGGGATGAGCACCTCTCGCGGATCGCCCGGGTTTTGAAACTCGTTCACGCCGATTACGCGAGGCAGCACAGCGTCGATGATCTGGCAAGGAAGGCCGGGATGAGCGTCGCGGCTTTCCACCACTATTTCAAGCTCGTGACGGCGAGCTCGCCGCTCCAGTACCTCAAGCGCATCCGGCTCGATCAGGCGCGGCGGCTGATGGCCCACGACGGATTCAACGCGGGCACCGCCGCGCGAGCCGTCGGGTATGAAAGCCCATCACAGTTCAGCCGGGAGTTCAAGCGGCTCTTCGGCGTGTCGCCCGTCGAAGAGGCCGAGCAAACGCGAGCGCGCCTCGTGGCGGGTTGAGCCGCCAAATCTCGGCACGGGCGTTTATACCTTTCGTTCCTGTCGGTAAGCCAGCAAATAATCGTCGAGATCGACCTGAAGGGCGTTGTTGAAGAGGTTGGTCGCGACCATGAGGCCGCCGAAGGCGGTCAAGGTGACAATCTGGTCAGGCTCCAATCGTTCCGCCAGGCGGCCGAAGAGATCGTCGGTCACTCTGTGTGGGTCAACAGCGAGCTGGCGGCCGTAAGCGACGATCGTTTGCTCCCAATCATCGAGCCGCAAGTTTTCCGGGTCTTCACCCGAATCGACCAGCAGCCGCCGGAAAAACGTCGAACAGACCAGGCAATCGGTTCCCGCCGAAATCGCATGAGCGAAGAGTGTGGTGAGCCGCTCGCCCAGGAACGGAACAACTTCATCGCGCAGGTTGTACCAGGTCATGAGCGCGTGCAGCGCGACCGGCGATCGGGCGAGGGTACGTTTCATGTTGGTGACGCGTCCGTGGGCCGCCCGGATCTCATCGAGCGCTGCGCGTGACTGGGCCTGGGCTTCGCGATCCTCGAGCGGTGGGATTCGCGCCATGACGTGACGACTCCAAGAACGGGTTCCTCAGCGAGATTCTCGAAGTATTGTCACCACTCGAATTTCGAATGTCTAGCGACGCTCGATCGTGGCTGAAATCACCTCGGGCCATTGTCGGGCGGTGCGGTCGAATTACAGAGGCAGTCGACAAGAACCGGCAGGTTCATCATAGGTTCTGGAATCCTTCGGAAAAATGCGGCCAGAACGTGCCTTACTGCCTCGACTCGCGATAAACTCTTGACTTGAGCGGCGAATCGCTGACGCGGGGAGTTTCTAGACATGAAACTGTCGATGACCACTCGGAGGTGGCTCGTCGTTATCAGCCTCATCGCACTCGGAATGTGGATCGCCATGGCCTATAGCCGGACGTTCCCGCTCCGCCGGCACCTTCTCCCATCAAACGGAATCCCTGGCGTCTTTGACTACGAAGCAGGATACTGTCCGTACTTGCCGTTCTGGCCGAAGTTCGTCAGAATCCTTTTGGGCCAGCCTTGGCCGGGCAACTTCAGGTGCCCCTATCATCCAAAGAGTGATTACGCCGAGCCTCCGAGCAATGATCCGAACCGGTGGTGGTGGCAGCCCCGTGAGGCATCCTGATTCTCCCGCCCCGTAAGGCATCACCTTGACTGCGTCAGGCCGCAACGAATCCTGCATGCCGGCTCAGCCGAGCGCACAGGCCGACCGATCGTTGACGCGAACGCCCTCCTTGACATTCGAGACACGAACACGGCAAGCGAGCCGTTGCCCCTCATTGCACAGGATCCTGCCCGATGCCATCGACCTCGTCCACCGTCATCAATCGCCGTTCCGCCCTCAAGCATGCCGCGGCGGCCACGATCGGATTCCCCGCATTGATGCGTGCTCATCTGAAGGCGGCTCCCAGCGAGACACTCTTGCACGCCAGCTTTGGGTCCGCGGGCATGGCGCGCTCCGACATCGACTCGCTCACCGCAAGCCCGCATCTCAAGCTCGTCGCGGTCGCCGATGTCGACCTCAGAAACCTCGGACGAATCAAAAAGCGGTTTCCTGATGTCAAGGTGTATCAGGATTGGCGCGAGTTGCTCGACAAGGAAAAACATCTCGATTCCGCGAATATCTCGACGCCCGATCATATGCACGCGCCGATCACCATGCGGGCGCTCCACCAGGGATTGCACGTTTACACTCAGAAACCGCTCACGCAAACCATCTTTGAGGCCCGCCAGCTCTCAACAGTGGCCCGCGAGAAGAAGCTCGTCACCCAGATGGGCATTCAGATCCACTCGCACCCGATTCACCGCATGATTGTCGCGACGATCCAGGAGGGCATGATCGGCAAGGTGAAGGAAGTCCATAGCTGGAGCGGCAAACACTGGGGCGACAAGAAGCCCAAGCCCAGTCGCGTCGACACGATTCCCAAAGACCTCAACTGGGATTTCTGGCTGGGCGTCGCCGCCGAGCGGCCGTTTCTGTCGGGCTATTACCATCCGGGCGAGTGGCGCAAGCGGCTCGATTTCGGCACCGGAACATTCGGCGATATGGGATGCCACATTCTCGACCCGGTGCATACCGCACTGGCGCTCTCGGCCCCGATGTCAATTCGGTCTGAAGGAGGGGCGCCCAACGCCGACAACTGGGGGCTCGATTCGTACGTTCATTATGTCTTTCCCGGAACGTCCTATACGGCCGAAACCCTGGCACTCTTCTGGTACGACGGCAACAGGCGGCCCCCCGGCCCGATTCAGGCGCTGGCCGGCCAGGGCCCCGTCTCCGATCAGGGGTCCATTTATATCGGCACAAAGGGCGTCCTTTACGCCCCTTATATCGACCCACCGATCCTCTTGCCCGTGGATCAATTCAAGGGTGTCAAGCTGCCTGACCCCGGGGGCCACGATCACTACTTGCAGTTCGTCGACGCTTGCCGGGGCCATGGCAAGACCTCGGCGCCATTTGATTACTCGGGGCCGCTTACCGAGTCCGTCTTGCTCGGCTGCCTGGCCACCCGTTTCCCCGACACGACTCTCGAGTGGGACCCGACCGCTCTCAAGGTCACAAACCTCGAAAAGGCCAATGCGTTCGTGCGCCGCTCTTATCGAAAAGGTTGGGATGTCCCGGGACTTTGATCCATTGTTGTTGAATCAACCATACCGATTGGCCGCATCGCCATGGTTGGGCTCGACATCCCCGGTACAATGAGATCGCTCTGAAATATCTCCTTGATGGAGTCGATGCGACCATGAGTTCATCCACGATGACAGCGACGCAAGAACGAAACGGCGATACGGGGACGTCCAAGGGGGATTGGCAAGAGCGATTAGCCTACCTGGTCGACACCATGCGCGACATGAGCGTGCAAACCGACGCGCAGGAGATGGTGCGGTCGTATGCGAGCCGAGTGCGCAAGTTGATGCCAGGGGCACGCTGGCTTTCAGTGAGCCGGCGAGGGTTGCAGGCTCCCTGGTATCGGATCACACGCTCGAGCACATGGAGCGAGTCGATCGATCCCTGGAAACAAAAGGACCAGTTACCCCTTTTCGAGGGGGGCTTGCTGAGCGATTTGATCTACGGTGACGAGCCTCGCCTGATCGACGACATCACGCCCCTTCTGGCCGCCGATGATCCCGCCATCGAATATCTGGCGGGCTGTCGCTCGTTGATGGCGATCCCACATTATGACAACGGCGTGGCACTCAACATGGTGGTCACGCTCCAGCCCGACGCGGCCGCGTTCGATCCCGAGTCGTTTCCCGAATGGTTCTGGATCAGCAGCCTGTTTGGTCGCGCCACTCACAATCTCGTGCTCAAGGAAGAATTGAAAGACACCTACGAGATCGTCGAGCGCGAGCTCAAGGTCGTCGCTGATATTCAGCGCTCGCTACTCCCCCAGGTCTTGCCCCGGATCCCCACGCTCGAGCTGGCGGCCTATTACCGTACATCGCGCTGGGCAGGGGGCGACTACTATGACTTTTTCCCTTTGCCCGATGGGCGCTGGGGCATCTTGATCGCCGATGTCAGCGGACATGGCACACCGGCCGCCGTGATGATGGCGATCACGCACAGTGTGGCGCACAGCGTGAGCGGACCGCCGGACCCGCCCGCGGCCATGCTGGGGCATGTCAACCGCCAGCTCTCGCGACTGTACACGACCTCGAACGAGGTGTTTGTCACGGCGTTTTACGGCGTCTATGATCCGGCGAGCCGTCTGCTCACTTTTTCGAGCGCGGGGCATAACCCGCCGCGGCTCAAGCGGTGCGGCGATGGCTCGGTCCAGGCACTCGAGGAGGTCGGCGGGCCCCCTTTAGGCCTTTTCGACGACCTGGAATACGAGCAAACGACGCTGGCCCTCAAGCCGGGCGACATCCTGGCGTTCTACACCGACGGAATCACCGAGGCCATGGACGCCAAAAACGTTCAGTTCGGCGTGAGCCGGCTCGACGGCGTCTTGCGGCGCATGCGGGCTCGATGCGAATGAGATCATCCGGGCGACGGTCGAGGCCGTCGATCTTTTCACGGGGGGCCAACCGCCCGAGGATGACCGGACCTTGCTGGTCGCCAAAGTGTCGTGATATCAAAGAGCAACGGCGGATTCGGATCAACTTGAAGCGCGTCGACATTATATCGATCAGATCAAATTGTGATTTCAGCTCGTGTCGCCCAGGTTCGGGAGACGGAGTTTCATGAATTTACCTTTGTTCTTGATGCCGGTGGCGCAAGTGAGCGCGTCGTTGGCGAGTAAGGGAGCTTCCACTCTATGAGCGCATTTGCCGAGGGAATCAAGCTGGCGCCGTCGATCCTGGCGGCCGATTTAGCCCATCTTGCCGACCAGGTCGCGGAGGCGGCCGCGGCCGGGGCGGACCGGATCCATGTCGACGTCATGGACGGACATTTCGTGCCAAATATCTCCTTTGGACCCGTCCTGGTGCGCTGGCTTCGGCCCGTGACATCCTTGCCGCTGGAGGTCCACCTGATGATCTCGGAGCCCGACCGCTATCTCGAGGCCTTTGTCAAGGCTGGCGCGAATACCTTGATCGTTCACCAGGAAGGGGCGATCCACTTGAACCGCACGGTCAACGAGATTCGCCGGTTGGGCGTGCGCGCCGGCGTGGCGATCAACCCGGCCACACCCGCCTTGATGATCGAGGAGATTCTGCCCGATCTTGACCTCGTTCTGGTCATGACGGTGAACCCTGGTTTCGGTGGTCAGGAGTTCCTGCCCGGCACCTTGCCCAAGATTCGCCGAGTGCGGCGCATGATTGACGAAGGAGGAACCGATTGCGAGCTCGAGGTCGACGGCGGGATCGAACCGCACACGGCTCCCCAGGTTGTCGAGGCCGGCGCACGCGTGCTGGTGGCCGGCTCGGCCGTTTTCCACGCGCCCGGTGGCGCGACCGCCGGGATCTCGCTCCTCAAAAAAGGGCTCGAACGCGCTCGACCGATTGTTTGAACGGCCTCGCACGCTCCTGGGAGGTCGAGTCTCCGCACGAGCCGAGTGCCAGTGCCGACTCGGGAAGCCTCGGCGTCTCCGAATCACACAGGGCCGTTTAATAAAAGCCTGGGATGATCTGAGCCACGCCTCGCGGGCGGAAGGCATGATTCGCGTTCCGGTCTCACAGATCCGGACCTATGTCGCGGCGGCGCGCAGCGTCTCACAGCAGGCGGCGGCTGAAGAGCTGTCAACCCATTTCGACTGATCCTCTCGGAATTGCCCCTGTCAACGTTTATACTGCTCGCGGGGTATCCGCGAAACGATCGCGACGAGAATCGCTTGAGGCCCCCTGCGCGACCACGATTGACGAAGCCGTCTACCCTCTTGATCTGAGTTCCGGAGTGTCGAAGTGAGAAATCCGGAATCTCGCAACGGGGAAACTGCATGACTTTTTACTATCCGATTCAAGACCATGGCCCGCTCATGACGGACGTGGTCATCGGTGGACTGGGAATCCTTCATATCTTCCTCATGCAGATGGCGGCCGGCGGCGGGATGCTTCTCTGGTACTTCGAGTGGTTGAGACGCACCGCGAGAAGTCCCAACGCCGGGCGTTTCATCAACGGCCATTTCCCGGCGATGGTGCTGGTTAGCTTCGGTCTGGGCGTCTTGACGGACCTGGCCTTGTGCTTCGCGGCCATCCAGGTGAACCCGCGCATCACCGGCGCCCTGGTGTTTGAATTTCACTGGATGGGCGCCACGGCATCGACATTCTTCTGTGTCGAGGCCGTCTCGGGCTATCTATTTCTACGATACAAGGACTGGCTCAGCGGACGCGCCCGGACCCTTTTGCTGGCCGCTTACTCGATCGCCGCCTGGTTCAGCCTGTTCTGGATGAATGGGGTCTTATCGCTTGCGATCACCCGCCCGCCCGGGGACGAGACGCACAGCATCTGGTCAGACTTTTTCAATGCCAGCTTCTGGCCGAATCTTTGTTACCAAACGGTCGCCGCGATGGCGATCGCTGCGTTCCGCGCCTGCAGACTGATCAACGCGACCGATGACCTGAGCCGCGAATCGCGCCGTGAGTTGATTGGCCGTGCAGCCGCATTCGTGATTCCGATCGGGTTGATGCCGCTTCTGTGCCTGTGGTTTCTGGCGACCGTGCCCCTCGGCAGCCGGTCGCACGCATTCGGAGGAAACGTGCCGGTACCCCTGTTGCTGGCGCTCGGAGCCGCGGCCTCCCTCTTGATCGCTGTGTACGCCGGGGGCGTGTCCTGG
This sequence comes from uncultured Planctomycetota bacterium, assembly GCA_963818265.1. Lineage (GTDB taxonomy): Bacteria > Planctomycetota > Planctomycetia > Isosphaerales > Isosphaeraceae > CAWFRS01. The sequence continues at coordinate 710,455 of CAWFRS010000010.1, forward strand.
CATGGAAAAATGTCCATGAGTGGCTCCGCGGCGGCTGCGTTCTATGCCATGGCATTCGCCGCGACAGCCGCCGGCGAACTGGTGCGTGAAGCGGTTCGCACCCCGTATACGATCGGCAGTCTCGCCTACGTCCGGTCGCTCGATCCCGCCGAGCTCGAGCGGCTTCGAACCCAAGGATCGGTCACGAACGATCCTTATCCCTTGCGTGACGGCCTTTTCTATCCCGACGCTCAGCTTCGAATCGGTGCCCGGGTTTTCCGTGTTCAATGCAAGATGTGCCACACATACGATGATGCCAGTAACTTGCTTGAAAGGGCCGGGGCCACGACTCTCGAACGGCGTTGCCAGACGATCGCGCGGTTACATGGCGATTCGAAACCATTGATGCCCGCATTCGCCGGAACCGCTTCCGAGCTCGCGGCCCTGGCGCAAGTCTTGAGCTGGCGTCGAGCGGGCATGCCGTCGAACTGGCTGATCGCTTATGATTCGACCGCGATCGCCCGGATTCAGGCCTGGCTCGACAAGGTCGACCTTCATCCGAACGTTGAGCCGATCAAGCACGGCGCGGTTCCTTCGGGGTCGGGCACGCAAGGCGCTCGCCAGCCTGGTCGAGCTTCGAAGGAGCCGCGTTGATGGAGACCCTCTTCCCCTTCGGATTTCCCTGGCCGACGGCCCTGTATCTGTCGATTTTCATCGTCACGATGGCCGTCTACACGTTCTTCATGAATTATGTCCTGGCCGGAACGATGCTGGTCATGGCCGCGTACTTGATGCCGGGAGCCCGGCGCCGTATTCGCACAGAGCCCGGCAGCGCCGGCACGACACGGTCGGGCCTGGGATTGATCGTGCAGTTGATTCGCGACTGGCTGCCAGCAGTGCTGACGCTGACCATCGTCACGGGAATCATCCCGCTGCTGTTTCTGCAAGTTCTCTACCAGCATTCGTTCTACACGGCCAATCTGCTCCTTCTTGGCCGTTTTCTGTTGATCGTACCTGTGATCATCGTCGTGTATTTCATGCTGTACTTGATCAAGGGCCGCGTGCTCGCTGGCAACCGGATGAGACTCCGCGTGCCTGTCATGCTCATCGCCCTTGGATGCGTCGCTTACATCACATGGACGTGGACCGAAGGCCACATTTTGAGCCTGCACCCGGAAGTCTGGAAGAATCATTATGCGTCTCATCTCTACCTGTTCCGTAACGCCGAGATCTGGCCGCGGCTGGGTTACTGGATCACCGCGTCGTTCGCGACCCTGGCCCTCGCGGTCGCCTGGCAGCTTCATTGGGGCCGACGTTTCCACGATCCGATCAACCGCGATCGCGCGGCCGGCCGCCTCCGGTCATTAGCCATTCTGGGCCTGGGCACGTCGGCCGCCGAGTCGTGGCTATGGGTACTCTGGCTCGAGCCGGCGCAACGAGCCCCCGTGCTGGGTGCCCTGGCGCTTCCTTACGCCATGGCCTCTCTGCTGGGAATGGCCATCCAGCTTGCCGGCTGGATCCCGATCAAGGCGGCCGCGAAGATGTCGACGATGCGCTTTTCGGTCATTTCCATCGGCGCGCTGATCACGATGGTGGGAACTCTCGTCGCGCGCGAGGCCAGGCGGCTGGCCGCGATCGATATCATCGCGCTTTTTCCAATGCACCGACAGGCCGCCCAACTGGGCGGGTTGACCGTTTTTCTCGGATTCCTGGTCGTCAATACGGCCGTCATTGTCGCTTGCATCTTGCTCGTCAGACGGGCCCTGCGATCGCTCCATTGACCCGCGTCGCTCCTTGGCATTTGCAATATTCTTCAGCGGCCATCGAAAAACGTATGAAATTCCCACATCTGTCTGACCAACGTGGTCGGACGGGGTGGTGTCTTCTCGGCGCACGGCGCTCCCTTTTTCTTCTATCAAGGACGGTTCAACAATGTCGGTCGACGTTCACGCGCAATCTTCCGAGCTGGAGCCGAACCTCCTCGACACCGAGCCCGGCTCGCCGGAATCGGGAACATCGGCAATCCGCCAACAGCCTCAATCCGTCGTCGCGAGCCGCACCGAGAGAAAGCGGACGGAGCCGGTTTCCGCGACAGAACGATTTTTTTCGGTCGACGTGCTGCGGGGTTTCGCGCTTCTGGGCATTCTGGCCATGAATATCGTCGGCTTCGGCTGGCCGGGTCCAGCTTACAACAACCCCTTCCGCGGCGCCGGATTTGAAGGATCCGACCGCGTGGTCTGGTTTTTCAATCATGTCGTGTTCGAAGCCAAGATGATGACGATTTTCTCGATGCTATTCGGCGCCGGACTGATCCTGATGGATCAGCGGGCCGAAGCGCGGAGCCCGGATACTGGGAGTCTATTACCGCCGCATCCTCTGGTTGCTGGTGATCGGTTTGATTCATGCCTATCTGATCTGGGACGGCGACATTCTGGTGCTCTATGCCGAGACGGGGCTTTTCCTCTACTTCTTCCGGAACCTGGCGCCCAGAACGCTGATCATCCTGGGAATCGCGGCGATGCTCGTCTTCGTACCGCTCGTCCTGGGATTTGCCGCGAGTTTCGACTACATGAAGGCCACAACGGCCCGCGTCGACGCCCAGACGAAGGCCGGTGAAGCCCCGACCATCCTCGATCGAGTGGTTCATACCGTGTGGACCCGGAGCCTCCGCGATGAGGTTTTCCCGAGCGACGAAAAGAAAGCCAAGAAGTGGAACGAGGAGCTGGCGACCTATCGCGGCTCGTATCGCGGCATCGTCAAATCGCGTGCTCCCGACGTCCTGGCCGCACAAACCTTCGGGTTTCTTCTTGGCGGCGGTTTTTTCGCGGCCAGCCGCATGCTGATCGGCATGGGACTCATGAAACTGGGTGTTTTCTCGGCCGAGCGTTCGCGACGGTTTTATCTGTGGATGGTCGCCCTGTGCTACGGTCTGGGGATCCCCTTGATGATCTTCGACGCCCGCGAGCAGATCGGCCATCGCTTTTCACTCGAATATGAGATTCACGGCGGTGCTTTTTACAATGCATTTGGCAGCATCATCGTGGCGCTCGGGCACGTGGGGCTCTTGATCCTGATTGTGAAGAGCGGCGCGCTCACGTGGCTGACCACGCGGCTCGCCGCGGTGGGCCGCACGGCCCTGAGCAATTACCTGTTCGATTCGATCGTGTGCACGACGCTTTTCTACGGATATGGTTTCGGTCTTTTCGGCCAGATCAACCGCACGGGGCTGGCCGCGATCGTATTCACGCTCTGGATTTTCCAGCTCGTGATCAGCCCACTGTGGCTCAAGAGATTCCGCTTCGGGCCCGCCGAGTGGCTCTGGCGATCGTTGACTTACTGGCGGCTCCAGCCGATGCGGCAGAAGAGCGAGCAGAGCGCGGCGATCGTGGCGTGAATGGCGCGGTCGGCACGAATAACGCCCTGAAGGGGCACTCACACGCCAGCCCAGGCGCATCGCCCTGGGCTGTTCTTTTGCGCGCCCTCCCATTGGCGAGCTAGCTGAACACTCGTCTCGTTGGACCGAATCTGACCGGGGTGGCCGCTACGACGAGACATCGATCACCGGTCCGTCCGTCGCCAGACTTTTTGTTAATTCGTGCAGGCGCAGGGAAATGTCATCAGCAATGGCCGGCCGGCGCCGCAAGAGCGAAAAACAATCGCGTGCCGGTTTCACCACCCACGTCCCGGTTTCACCCCCCATTTTCGGTCTATCGCAATAGGTTGTGGATCAACAGCGGACGGTCCCGCAGACCCGTACCGCAAATTTTTCGTTTCTTTTTCGCAACAGTGTCCGGTCCGCGTTCGGTTTGGAGCTTGGTGGATTAGAGCGTCGTGCGAGGCGAGAGGGAATCGAAAAAGCTGATTCCTCGCGCGCCACCTACGAGCGCCAACGATGGCCGTCGGGCTCGCGAGACAATCTTCGCCGCGGGCGCGATCACCACCATCGTGAGCGACACCATTGAAGGTTGCTCACCGGGCGTAATACGGCGCAGGCGGGCCGTTCGGTGATGTCAGGTCGCCTTCTTCGCTCGACTGAAGTTTCAACTTTGATGATGGCCTGGGGACGTCGATCATGCCAGTGCTTCCCTTCCGCAAGTTGCCGATACCCGGATCGAATCTTTCACCCCGCCGCGCCAGGCGCGGGCGAAGGGCCATTTTCCGGCCGTGGCTAGTTCGCCTCGAACAGCGAATCGTGCTTTCGGTCGACTACTGGACCGGCGCGGCGGCTCGTTCGACCGGCAACGACAACTGGAGCAACGCCGGCAACTGGTCCTCGGGGGTCCCGGGGGTCTTGGATACGGCCGACTTCACCTCCAGCCAGAGCCAGGCGGGGACCGCCATCGTCGATACGACGCTGACCATCGGTGCCCTTGTCATCGATAGCACCTGGGGCGGAACGCTCACCGTCAACGATTCTCTCACGGTTAATGGAGATCTGACGTTGGCGAGTGGCACATTGAACGGCGCCGCCACGTTATCTGCCTCAGGAAGCGGCAGCGAATGGACCGGCGGAACTTTGGCCGGGACACTTGCCAACGCCGGCACGCTCACGATCGCCGGAAACTCGAGCCTGAGTTTAACGGGCACGCTGAACAACACCGGGACGATCCTCGACACCAACACGGCGAACATCACCGCCGGTAACGCCGGCAACATCATCACGACGATCAACAACGAGGCGGGGGCAACCTTCGACTTCCAGTCCGACGCGACCTTGCAAAACAGCAACGGCGCGACCGGCACGTCATTCAACAACGCCGGAACCCTCGAGAAGTCGGCGGGCTCGGGCAATTCCGTCATTTCGTTACCTGTGAACAACATGGGCACTATCGAGGGCGACGTGGGCACGTTGCAGCTCCTTGACGGGGGCAGCGGCAGCGGGACCGACACCATCAATGTGCCCGGCGGCGTGGTTCAGTTGAGCGGCAGCTTCTCAGGAACGTTTGCCGGCTCCGGCTCCGGACCGGGTGCCGTCCAGTTGTGTTCCACCGCCCAGTTCAGTCCGGCATTCACGGGAGCGGGTACGAGTGGCGCGACCCTCGACTTCACCGGCAATGTCTTGCAATGGAACGTCAACAGCGTTGCCGGGATCGTCACCAACGCCGGCACGCTCACGATTTCCGGAAACCAGAGCTTGAATCTTTCGGGCACGTTCACCAACACCGGCACGATCCTCGAGACCGGCACGAATTCGATCAGTGCCGCCACCGGCACGACGATCAACAACGAGCCGGGGGCCTCCTTCAACTTCCAGGCCGCCTCGATCCTGCAAAACAGCAACGGGGCGACCGGCACGTCGTTCAACAACGCCGGAACCCTCGAGAAGTCGGCGGGCTCGGGCAATTCCGTCATTTCGTTACCTGTGAACAACATGGGCACTATCGAGGGCGACGTGGGCACGTTGCAGCTCCTTGACGGGGGCAGCGGCAGCGGGACCGACACCATCAATGCGCCCGGCGGCGTGGTTCAGTTGAGCGGCAGCTTCTCGGGAACGTTTGCCGGCTCCGGCTCCGGACCGGGTGCCGTCCAGTTGTGTTCCACCGCCCAGTTCAGTCCGGCATTCGCGGGAGCGGGTACGAGTGGCGCGGACCCTCGACTTCACCGGCAATGTCTTGCAATGGAACGTCAACAGCGTTGCCGGGATCGTCACCAACGCCGGCACGCTCACGATTTCCGGAAACCAGAGTTTGAACCTTTCGGGCACGTTCACCAACACCGGCACGATCCTCGAGACCGGCACGAATTCGATCAGTGCCGCCACCGGCACGACGATCAACAACGAGCCGGGGGCAACCTTCGACTTCCAGTCCGACGCGACCTTGCAAAACAGCAACGGCGCGACCGGCACGTCATTCAACAACGCCGGAACCCTCGAGAAGTCGGCGGGCTCGGGCAATTCCGTCATTTCGTTACCTGTGAACAACATGGGCACTATCGAGGGCGACGTGGGCACGTTGCAGCTCCTTGACGGGGGCAGCGGCAGCGGGACCGACACCATCAATGCGCCCGGCGGCGTGGTTCAGTTGAGCGGCAGCTTCTCGGGAACGTTTGCCGGCTCCGGCTCCGGACCGGGTGCCGTCCAGTTGTGTTCCACCGCCCAGTTCAGTCCGGCATTCACGGGAGCGGGTACGAGTGGCGCGACCCTCGACTTCACCGGCAATGTCTTGCAATGGAACGTCAACAGCGTTGCCGGGATCGTCACCAACGCCGGCACGCTCACGATTTCCGGAAACCAGAGTTTGAACCTTTCGGGCACGTTCACCAACACCGGCACGATCCTCGAGACCGGCACGAATTCGATCAGTGCCGCCACCGGCACGACGATCAACAACGAGCCGGGGGCAACCTTCGACTTCCAGTCCGACGCGACCTTGCAAAACAGCAACGGCGCGACCGGCACGTCATTCAATAACGCCGGAATCCTCGAGAGGTCGGCGGGCTTGGGCGTCGCCTCGATTTCGCTCCCCGTGAACAACGCAGGCACCGTCGCGGGCGATTCCGGCACGTTCCAGTTCAGCGGAGGCGGCAGCGGCAGCGGCACAGACTCCATCAACGCGACGGCCGGTGCAACCGTGACCCTGAGCGGCAGCTTTTCGGGAACCTTCGCGGGCTCGGGCGCAGGCGCCGTCGATTTATCTTCCAATGCCCAGTTCAGTCCCGCCTTCACGGGAGCAGGCCCCAGCGGCGCGTCCCTGGACTTCACGGGCGGCGTCTTGCAGTGGAACGCCGGCACCGTCGCCGGCACCGTCGCCAATGCCGGCACACTCACGATCTCCGGAACGTCGGGTTTGAATCTGTCGGGCATGCTGACCAACACCGGGACGATCGTCGACGCCGGCACGGAAACGATCTCCTGCGCCACCGGCACAACGATCAACAACGAGTCGGGAGCAACCTTCAACTTCCAGTCCGACGCGACCCTGAGTAACGCGAACGGCGCGACCGGCACTTCGTTCAACAACGCCGGAACCCTGGAAAAGACGGGAGGCGCGGGGACTGCCGACGTCGGCTTCGCGATCGGCGGCTCAGGCACCGTCAATGTCAATTCGGGGACACTCGCGATCGCCGCCGGCGCCCTCGAATTTGACGGCTCGCAGGTTCTCGTCGTTGCGCCCTCGGCTACGCTGACGATCGGCGGCAATCTCGCGGGGAGCACGCAGAATGCAGACCAGTTTGCGCCCGACGGCTCAGTGCTCTTGAACGGATCCGGAACGTCCAGCGCGCCGCAGCTTCTGGAAGTGATGAGCGGGGACCTCGGCAACGTCGCCTCGGGTTTCTCGAACAATTTCGCGTACGGGACGCTCGCCCTGACGAATAACACCTATGTGCGGCTGGTGGACAACTCCAAGAACTCGACCGCGAATGGTCCCGAACGCGCTGTACGTCAACTCGCTGGTCGTGCCCAGCAATAGCACCCTGGATTTGAACGGGCTGCACGTCTATGCACGGCAGATGCAGATCACGGGAACGATCGTGGGCGGGACGGTCAATCAACTGGCGGCCGGTGGACCGCTGCTCCTCAACACTCCGGCACCCGGCCTGATCAGCCAGAGCGGCCAGGTCGACGACTGGACGTTTTACGGTGAAGCCGGTCAAACGGTGGCCATCGTCGTTAATACGGGCAGCCAGGGTACCTTGAACCCGCTCCAGCCGGGCCTGAATTTCGCGCAGGTGCAAGTCCTGGATCCGGGCGGCAGCGTCGTGGCATCCGGCAGCAACACCCAGGCGGGCGCGGATGTCGCACAGACCGGGATCACACTGGCGTCCAGTGGGACCTACACCGTTTCGGTGCAGGTCCCGCAGAGCCAGTCGGGAAGCACCGGCAACTATCTCATCACCGAATGGGACGCGACGGCCCACAATCATGCGTTAGACCTCGATGAGACGGTGAACGGCCAGGTGAGTTCGCCGTACTCAGCCGACCAGTGGAATTTCTCGGCCGTCGCCGGCGAGCAGGTTCAGTTCAATCTCGTCAATTCCTCGAGCTCGGCGCTGGCGTTCGATCTGACGGGACCGAACGGGGTGACGGTCTTCGCCGGTCAGACAACCAGCTCGGGCCTGCTCGCCTTGCCGACCGCGGGCCAGTACACGCTCAAGGTCCACCTCACCTCGGACTTACCGGGCGCCTACGCCTTCGCCCTGACCGTGACGGCGCAGGCCAATCTGACACCGGGCATACCGTATCAGGACGCGCTCACCGGCAGCGGTCAGGCGCAGCTTTACACCGTTACTCTGGCCAGCCCGGCCGCTCTTTCCATCGTCGTCACCGACCCCAACACGGGCGACCAGAACGAGGTGTACGTCTCAGCCGGCCAGGCCCCGACGCGCGACACGTTCCAGTACAGCTCCAGCGGTGAGGCAGCCGATCAGACCGTGGCCCTGGCGGCCCAGGCCGGGACCTATTACATCCTGGTGTACAACAACCTGGTCACGGCCCCGGGCAGCGATTACACGATCGAGGTCCAGGCCCCTCCGTTCGCCTGGACCGGCTTCACGCCCGGCAAGATCAGCAGCGGCCAGATCGCCACCTTGTTCGCGACCGGGGTCTTCCCGCTGGAGTACCAGTCTTCGAACGCCTATCAGATCCAGTTCGTCTCGACAGGCGGTACCACGTACCCGAGCACGCCTGTCTACCTTGAGCCGACGGAACTGAGCTTGGGCTCCGGTTCCTTCGGGAACCGGAACGGCACACAGACGCTGTCGGCGTCACTGCCGGCCAACACGCTGCCCGCCGGCACGTACTCGGTGCGGATCATTGACAGCCAAGGCAACAGCCAAACGATGACCAGCGCGCCTCGACGTGACGGGTGGCGGGACCGGCGTGCTCAAGACCAGCATCTACGTTCCCGACCCGGTCGGCATCCACCTCCCCGCGACGCTCTACGTGACTTACAGCAACGTCGGCACGGCGCCCTTGGCCGCTCCGCTGTTGGTGCTGACGGCCACGTTCAACGGGCAGCAAGGGGCGTTTCTCTCGCTCGATCCCGCTCTGGCCGGACTCGGCTACACGAGCAACACCACCCCCGCCGGATTCAGCCCGAGCGTGCAGTTCCTGGCCAGCGGGTCAGTTCCCGGAGTTCTCGAGCCCGGCGAGAGCGTGACCGTACCGGTGTACGAGGCGGGCTTTCTCATATCCGAAGCGTCCTTCCCCCCGCCGATCACCTATACCGTCGGAGCGCTCGATCCGACCAACACGCAGACCATCGACTGGAGTTCGCTCGAGGCCGGGTTGCGGCCGAGCTACATGAACAACACTGCCTGGGACGCGATCTTTCCGGTCCTGACGGCAAACCTCGGTTCCACCTGGGGCCAGTACCTCCAGACGCTCGACAACGACGCGGTTTACCTCGCCGGCCTCGGCCAGCCGACCTCGGACCTCGGTCGGCTCTTGTCCTTCGAGATTGAAAAAGCCAATGCAGCCTACACGGGCTACACGCTCGACACCGTAACCGCCGTGGACCTGCCCGCCCCCGGCATGGACCTCAGCTTCGTACAGTCGTTTCAGCAACCGATCTCCGGCCGCGATACCGAGGGGATCCTCGGATTCGGCTGGACGAACAACTGGGACATGATGGCCACCACGATGGCCAACGGTGATGTGGAGATTGAAAACGACGGCATTTTGCAGTACTTCAGCTTGCAGCCCGACGGCAGTTTCGCCCCCCAGCCCGGCGACGAAGGCACCACGCTCACCGAAAACGGAGGTGCCGATCGGATCGTCGAGCCGGACGGCTTGATCTCCCAGTTCAACGCCAACGGCACGCTGAATTATCTCCAAGACTCCCACGGCAACCGCATCACGGCTGGCTACAACGGCCAGGGCCAGCTCGCGACCCTTACGGATTCCAACGGCGAATACCTTGACCTGGCGTACAACTCTCAGGGCTTTCTCGGTTCGCTCACCGACTCGAACGGAACGACTGAGACCTACTCTTACAACTCTGCCGGGCAATTGCTCACGTACACTGACCAATACGGCACGACAACCTACTCGTACGTCAACGGCGGATCGGCCGCACAGAACAACGCGCTCGCCGAAATCGCCTACGCCGACAACACCCACGTCTTCTACAGCTACGATTCCGAGGGCCGGCTGATCGACGAGCACCGCGACAACGGCCAGGAAGATCAAACCTGGACATATTTGAACCCCGGCGGCTACGTCATCACAGACGGCGACGGCAACCAGACCACCGACTACTTCAACCTCGACGGAGCGACCGCCCTTGCCATCGACCCGCTCGGGAACGCCACGCGTTACGAGTACGACAGCAACTTGAATCTGACCAAGGTCATCGGCCCAGGGGGCACCACCGAAACCGGCACCTACGATGCCAACGGCAACCTCACCAGCGATACCGATCCGCTTGGCCTCGCGACAAATCTTACCTACGATGCGAATAACAACCTGACCAGCTTCACCGACGCCAAGGGCAATACCACCCGCTACGCCTACGATTCCCAGAGAAACTTGCTGTCGGTCACCTACGCCAATGGCACCCTTCAGCAAGCGACCTACAATCCGCTCGGCGAGGCGACGCAGTATATCAACGCCAACGGCCAGGCCATCGGCGCCACTTACAACGCCCTCGGCTTGGTCGCCACCGAAGCGTTCGCTGACGGAACGTCGTTTGCTTATACCTACGACGCCCGGGGGAACTTACTGACGGCCACGGACTCAAGCGGCTCCACGAGCTTTTCTTACACCGTCCCTGGCAACCCGGACCTCTTGACCAAGGTGGCATACCCCGACGGCACGTTCCTGGAGTTCACGTACAACATCGTCGGTCAGCGCACCCAAAGCGTCGACCAGACCGGCTTCACGGTCAACTACACCTACGATGCGCTGGGCCGCCTGTCCAAGTTGACCGACGGGGGCAATAACCTGATCGTCCAGTACACGTACGACCCCGCGGGAGACCTCATTCAGAAGGACAACGGCAACGGCACGCGCACCGTTTACACCTACAATGGCGACGGCGAATTGCTCACGATCACGAATGACGCTTCGGCCAATGGTCCCGTCAATTCCTTCGACAAGTACACCTACGATCCGTTGGGCAACGTGCTGAGCGACACCAACCAGGACGGCGAGTGGACCTACACTTATGACGCCGACAGCCAGTTGACGCTGGCGATTTTCGCTACCAACAACACCGACCCGGACGGATTGACGGCCCAGAACCTCCAATTTGCCTATGACGCGGCGGGCAACCGCATCTCCGAGACGGTCAACGGCCTGGTCACGACCTACGTCGTCAACAACGTCAATGAGTACACGAGCTCGACGACGAGCGGTGTCACCACGGGCTACCAGTACGACGCCGATGGTAACCTGGTCGCGCAAACGGGGCCGGGCGGCACGACCAGTTACACGTTCAACGAGCTCGACCAGTTGACCGCCGTCGGCAGGCTCAATCTTTCGGCGAGCTACCGATACGACGCTCTGGGCAACCAGAACTCTCGAACGATCAATGGCGTGACCACGAATTTCGAGATTGACCCGACCGTGGCCGGGGGCGCGGTGGTCGCCAGCTTTGGCTCAGGCGGCGCGCTGCGCTGCGCACTACACCTACGGGTTCGGCCTGGTGAGCCAGGTGAGCGCAGCCGGAATTGCCGCCTACTACGACTTCAACAACATCGGCTCGACTGTGGGGATCACGGGGCCCAGCGGCAGTTACGTGAATCAATACAGCTACCTGCCGTTCGGACAGACGATGACCATCAAAGGGCTGCTGGCGAATCCCTTTACCTACGTCGGACAACTCGGAGTCTCGAGCGACGGTAATGGCCTCTTAAGTATGCATTTCCGATACTATGACTCAGCGACAGGGTCGTTCATTTCCAACGACCCACTGGGCTTGGCCGGCGGCGACCCGAATGTTCGTCGCTACGTTGGTAACAACCCAGCGTCGTTCGCGGACCCAGCAGGATTGATTTGTATATTTCACGCATATGTTCATATTCTTCAGGTCGCCGAATATTTGGCGAGACATAATGACATGGCGGCCGCGGAAGCTCTGGTCACTTTATTTGAGACTGCATACGCTGATGAGATCGAGCAAAACGCGGACGCACTTAAAGCCAAGGATCGTGCAAAGGCCTTGAAAGAGATGATGGAGGAGAGGTTCGGTAACCCGTCGAAGTGGCAAAACTCACCTGAAAAAGGCTCAGGTGTTGGAGAACGCTTAGGTTTTGAACAATACCCAGGTTTTGGACAGTGCTTCGGTTCACTTGGGCCCGGTGACCCCCCCAATTCCAACGCAGATTGCAACTGTGGTCCTCCCGCCGCGGCGCCGATCGAGCCCACAAACCCCACCGTTTTCATCGCGAATCCCGAACCGCTCCCGCTCGATCCTCCCGCCGGTACAACGGGCACGACAACCTCAGCCCCTGTAGACAAGAAAGACCCCAATTCCATGATCGGCCCGTCCGGGTACGGGCCCGACAATTTCGTCGTCTCCGGGTCGCTCCTGCCCTACCAGATCCTGTTCGAGAACGATCCCACCGCCACGGGCGCGGCCCAGCGCGTGGACATCAGCGATCCGCTCGACCCCAACCTCAACTGGAGCACGCTCCAGTTGAGCGCCGTCGGGTTCGGCAGCACGTACATCACGATCGCGGCCGGCTTGCAGCATTACGACACCACGGTGAACACGACCGAGAACGGCCAGGCGGTCGAGGTGAAGATCAGCCTGAACTTGAACCCGGCCACGGGCGTCCTCTCCTCGACGTTCCAGTGGATCGACCCGGCGACCGGTCTGCCCCCCGCGAGCCCACTGATCGGGCTCCAGCCCGAAGACGGCACCGGCCGCGGAATCGGCTTCGTCAGCTTCACGGTCAACCCCAAGGCGGGCCTGGCCACCGGCACGCAGATCCGCAATATCGCAGGTGTCAGCTTCGACTACTCCCAGAACATCTTTACCGACCAGGTGAGCGATGAGGACCCGACTCAGGGCATCGACCCGACCAAGCAAGCCCTGGTCACCATCGACGCGACGCCGCCGACGAGCACGGTCACCTCGTTGCTGGGCGTTACAAACAGCACGAGCTTCACCGTCTCATGGCAGGGCACAGACGGCGCCGGCCCGGGGATCGCCAGCTACGACGTCTATGTCTCGGAAGATAGCGGGCCGTACGCATTGTTCGAGACCAACACCACCTTGACCTCGGACACCTTCACCGGCCAGTTTGGCCACACCTACGACTTCTACAGCGTGGCCACCGACAACCTCGGCCTTGTCCAGCCGACCCCGACGGCCGCCCAGGCCACGACTCTCCTCGCAGGCCCGCCAACGAGCTCGGTCAGTCCCTTGTCGACCAGGATCACAACCATCAGCTTCCCCTTGAGCTGGAGCGGGACACCAGGGCCGGGAGCCTCGAGTATTACGTCCTACACAATTTACGACTCGGACAACGGCGGACCGTTTACCGCTTTCCTGACGGGCACCACCCTCACGTCGACGACTTTCACCGGACAGTTTGGCCACACTTACGGATTCTACAGTGTGGCAACTGACAATCTTGGCGACGTCCAGGCGACACCTAGCGGCGCACAGGCCACGATTACTGTCGTCGGCCTGCCCACCAGCTCGGTCCATTCCTTGCCTGCCACAACCACGAGTACGAGCTTCACTCTGAGCTGGATCGGATCGCCCGGTCCGGGGGCGACGAGCATTGCGTCGTACACGATCTATAACTCGGAAGACGGCGGACCGTTCACGGCCTTCCTGACCAGCACGACCCTGACCTCGACGACCTTCACTGGTCAGCTCGGCCACACCTATGGCTTCTACAGTGTCGCGACCGACGAATTCGGCGACGTCCAGCCGACGCCAAGCGGCGCCCAGGCCACGATTACTGTCGTCGGCCTGCCCACCAGCTCGGTCCATTCCTTGCCCGCCACGACCACGAGCACGAGCTTCACTCTGAGCTGGATCGGATCGCCCGGTCCGGGGGCGACGAGCATTGCGTCGTACACGATCTATGACTCGGACAACGGCGGACCGTTCACGGCCTTCCTGACCGGCACGACCCTGACCTCGACGACCTTCACTGGTCAGCTCGGCCACACCTACGGCTTCTACAGTGTCGCGACCGACGAATTCGGCGACGTCCAGCCGACGCCAAGCGGCGCCCAGGCCACGATTACTGTCGTCGGCCTGCCCACCAGCTCGGTCCATTCCTTGCCCGCCACGACCACGAGCACGAGCTTCACTCTGAGCTGGATCGGATCGCCCGGTCCGGGGGCGACGAGCATTGCGTCGTACACGATCTATGACTCGGAAGACGGCGGACCGTTCACGGCCTTCCTGACCAGCACGACCCTGACCTCGACGACCTTCACCGGTCAGCTCGGCCACACCTACGGCTTCTACAGTGTCGCGACCGACGAATTCGGCGACGCCCAGCCGACACCGAGCGGCGCCCAGGCTACGACCACGGTGGTTAATACGCCAACACCAACCCCGACACCGTCGCCCACACCGACCCCGGCACCAACTCCCACACCCGCGCCAACTCCCACACCAACTCAGACAGTTATCGTCGGCGAGCACGCGATCTTTCAGCGCAAGCTCAACAAGAATGGCAAGCCGACCGGAAAGTCGGTCCTGACCGGTTTCGCACTAGACTACGGCGTACCGCTAAGTTCGGCGGACGCCTCCAGCTACCAGCTCAGTACCATTACCACCAAGACAGTCAAAAAGAAGAAACAGACGATTTTGCACCCGATCACGAATTTCACCGTGTCCTATCTCACAGCGAGCGACGAGGTCGAGATCACCCTAGGGGCCAAGCAGACATTTCCAACCGGAGGCCAGCTCACCATCTTGGGCGGCGAGATGACCGCTGCGGGCGGCACGCTCACGGGGAACGCGGTGTTGACCGTCGCCAAGGGCGGGAAGAGCATCGGGCCGTAGGGCATGGCGATGTGGGTCGGTCACATGGCTGGTCCGCCGTCACATTCGCAACGTACCGGAGATGTCTCCTGGACAGATTTCCCCCTGGAGATGCACTGGAGATTTCCCGGCCCGCAAAGAAAAAGTCGGTGTCAGAAAAAAGTCGGTGTCAGAAAAAAGTCGGTGTCAGAAAAAAGTCGGTGTCAGATCATCATTTCACATGAGAAAGTGGTGTAAAGCACCTTTTTTGGGGAAGAAGTCGGTGGTCGGACCATCTTTTCAGGGCGCCCTCTCCTACGCGGCTCTTCGCGGAGGTTCAGTCGCTTGGCAGTTGTGTCAGACCATTCGTCAGTCCCGAAAACAGTTAGATTGTTCATAATTATATCTTATCTGTGTTATCCGCGCCATCCGTGGTCAAACTTCCAGGAGAATTGACCACTGATAACACCGATGGGCACGGATCGACCGAAATCACTCGATGACTGGCTTTTGATAAAGCAAACCTACAAGGCGGCACGCGCACCAGCCGCAGCGGCATTTCGCGATCGTGCCGATTGTTCGGCCTGCATCAGATGTCCCGACCGACACGGCCTGCCTGCTCATTCATCCCGTCCGCCGGATGGCAACAAGCACGTGTCCTCTTGCCTCTTGTCTTATTTCACGGTGTGTCCAGTTGCGCCACGGAAAAATTATGGAACATATCTGAAGTCTCTGCTGGATCGTGGTTTCCGATCGGATTTTCAGCCATGAGACGGGCGTAGGACAAGTGTCGAACTTGACCAGGGCTGTATAATATAGGAAGAGTAGTCAGGCTGGGCAATCATTTCGGTCTATCTCATCGACGCTCGCCGGTCTGCAACTCCACTCATGACGACGCCTTCAACGGTTGGCCCGGTCGAAGTCTGGTTGATAAGCCTGACTGATCTTCATATCGTCTCATTTCGTTCATTTTCCTTGTCATTCGTAAGCTTGTCGGCTCACCGGGCCGCGGGACGAAGTGGCGTGAGCGCCGCCTCACCGGGCGCGATGCCAACTTGCCCCCATGCGCCATGCTGCGAACAGGTTGACGACACGACACCATGATCGGCGGGCGCGCCACGCCGTGGAGAGTGAGCTTGTCGGTGACACCCCCTATCCACCAAGAGAATCCGAGTTTGATCGCATCGCGTTGGTCGAGAGGGTGTGCAAACCCTCGTCAAAAGCTGCCGCCTACTGCCAGCTACTGCCATTTGGGCCCGCAAAATCGTCAGGCTCGTTGCAATCGCGAGCCTCTGGCCATCGGCCATCGGCTGCCATCCGTGGCCGCGGCTCTTCGGGCTTGGTGCAATCGCAAGCCCTCGCGAAAAGCTGCCACCTACTGCCATCCACTGCCATTTTCGGCCTCGCAATCGTCAGGCTTGTTGCAATCGTCGCGAACTCGGCGGGCTCGTTGGAATCGCAAGCCTTGGCCAGAAGCTGCCACTGACTGCCTCGTGCGGCCGCGGAATCTCCACGGCTGCCGGACTTGATTGGCGCAGCCGGTGAGGTCGAATTTTGCGAGCTCGCGCGGGTTCTCCCGCGAGTTGTTGCGTCATCGTCTTGCTTCACAAATCGCTCTAGCCGGCTCTTCCAAACCATTCAAGGCCACCGTATAGTAGAGTGGTGTCCGCCAGCTTGCACGCACTCTAGAAGTGCCGGTCAAGCGAGGGCCACTCTCCGCGGATTGGGATCTGAAAGCCTGATCCCCTAATGACTTGCAATGCAACAACTTCCAGGCGAGCCCAACCGTGCGGATCTGCGGGCTCGTCTCGGCATTCCTTTGATCGATACCAACGCCGAGGGTTTCTCAGAGACCGGACATTCCATTCGTTCGTGTGTCTCGAATGCGGCGAACGGGCCGGTTCAAACCGGTCTCATGCGCGGCGCGACGACCGCACGGGGCCGATGCGAGGGGGACAACATGTCGTTCTGTCTGCGAATGGCAACGGTCGTGGTTCTGCTCTTTGGGGCAGGGGGCTTGATCCGCGCTGAGAGCCAAGGTCAGGCGAAAGCCGAACGTGCGACCGCGGGTGGGAAGGCCGGCGAGGCGAAACCGCGCCCGGTCAACTTCGCGCGCGATGTTCGGCCGATCCTTTCCGACCATTGCTTCGCCTGTCATGGCCCGGACGACAAGACGCGCAAGGCCGGCCTGCGGCTCGACACGAAGGAAGGGGCCTTCGCGAAGCTCAAGAACGGCGGCCTGACCATCGCGCCGGGGAAGCCCGAGGAGAGCGACCTCATCTTCCGGATCGAGAGCGACGATCCCGAATTGCGCATGCCGCCGAAAAAGCACGGAAAGCCTCTGTCCGCCGAGCAAGTCGCCACCCTCAAGCGCTGGATCGAGGAAGGGGGGTCGTGGTCGACTCACTGGGCGTTTTCGGCTCCGCAGAAGCCGGGCATCCCGCCGTTAAAAAACGAAGCCTGGGCCGCCAATGAGATCGATCGCTTCATCCTGGCACGCCTCGAAGCGGAGGGGCTCTCACCCTCGGCGGCAGCCAGCAAGACCGCATTGATTCGCCGTGTCACGCTTGACCTCACCGGGCTGCCGCCGACCCTCGCCGAGGTCGATGCGTTTCTCGCTGATACGTCGCAAAAAGCCTACGAAAAAGTCGTCGACCGCTTGCTCTTATCACCGCGGTATGGCGAGCACATGGCCCGGTTCTGGCTCGACGCCGCCCGCTATGGCGACACCCATGGCCTGCATCTCGACAACTATCGCGAAGCCTGGCCGTACCGCGACTGGGTGATCAACGCCTTCAATGCCAGCAAGCCGTTCGACCAGTTCATCGTCGAGCAACTGGCCGGCGACCTGCTGCCCAATCCGACGCTCGACCAGATCATCGCCACCGGCTACAACCGCTGCCACGTCTCGACCAGCGAGGGGGGATCGATCGAGGAAGAGGTGTACGTTCGCAACGTGGTCGATCAGGTCGATACCAACGGCACCGTGTTTCTCGGCCTGACCACCGGCTGTGCCCGCTGCCACGATCACAAGTACGACCCGATCCGCGCCAAGGATTATTACCAGCTCTTCGCGTTCTTCAATAACATCGACGGACCCGCACTCGACGGCAATTCCGCCAAATGGGCTCCCATTGCCGCGGTGCCCACCGCGCAGCAAGCCGCCGCGATCAAAGCGGCCGACAATGAGATCGCCGAGCTCAAAAAATCGATCGCCAGCGAGCTGGCCAAGGGGAATGCGGCTTATGACAGCAAACTCGAAGCGGCCGAAAGCGAAGACCCGAGCCGGTCTGACTATGTGTGGGTCGACGATGCCCTCCCCGCGGGAGCCAGCCCGCAAGGCGACGGCCCGTGGAACTTCGTCGGTAAACCCGATCACCCGGTTTTCAGTGGCAACGTCGCCTTGCGCAACACCGGGCCAGGTCTCACTCAGCGCTTCTTCGACAACGCCGCGCGCAAGCTCAAGATCAGTGCGGGCGATACTTTATTTGCTTATGTTTATATCGATCCAGCCAATCCACCCCATGAGCTGATGCTTCAATGGCACACGAAGGGGGGCTGGACGCATCGCGCCTACTGGGGCGAAAACGCCATCGACTGGGGTGCTGACGGCACGCCCGAGCGCACCAAGATGGGCCCCCTGCCGGCCGCCAAGACATGGGTGCGGCTCGAGGTTCCCGCGGACAGGCTCAAGCTCGCGCCCGGCACCCTGATCGACGGCTGGGCATTCACCCAGTTCGGCGGCACGGTTTACTGGGACAAAGCCGGGCTCGCAACCGAGACTCCCCAGGACGGCCAAACCTTTGCTTCATTACCTGCCTGGGTTCGAGCCCAGCGCACGATTCGTGGCGAAGGTCTACCCGCGAATATCAAGACCCTTGTCATGCTGGCCCGAGCCAAGCGTAGCGAAGCTCAGACCAAGGAGTTGCGCAGCTACTTCCTCGAGCACGCCTACGCCAGATCGAGTGCGGCCCTGGAGCCGCTTCGAGCAAAATTGGTGCAAGCCGAGCAAGCGCGCAAGCAGCTTGACGCACAGATTCCCACGACGCTGGTTTATCGCGAAAAGGCCGGGGAGCCGAAGCCGGCGTTCTTGCTAAAACGGGGCGAATACGACCAGCGTGGCGAAAAGGTCGGCCGGGCGGTGCCCGCCTTTTTGCCGCCGCTTCCGCCCGGCGCGCCGATGAACCGTCTGGGTCTTGCCCGGTGGCTGGTGGCCCCGAATCACCCGCTCACGGCGCGCGTCGCGGCCAACCGGTTATGGCTTCAGGTGTTCGGCACGGGCATCGTCAAAACGGCCGAAGACTTTGGCGCACAGGGCGAGCCGCCCAGCCATCCTGAACTTCTCGATTGGCTGGCCGTTCAATTTCGCGAGGACGGCTGGGACGTCAAGAAATTCATGAAACGCATGGTGATGTCGGCCACCTATCGCCAGACATCACGCGTGACACCCGAAGCTCTCGCCAGGGATCCCGCGAACCGATTGCTGGCGCGTGGACCTCGGTTTCGCCTCGATGCCGAAACGCTGCGCGACCAGGCCCTTTTTGTCGGCAACCTTCTGGTCGAGACCGTGGGTGGGCCGAGCGTCAAGCCGCCGCAGCCTTTTGGTCTGTGGGAGGCTGTCGCCTACACCGACAGCAACACGGCCCATTTCACGGCCGATACGGGCATCGAGAAGATTCATCGCCGCAGCTTTTACACCTTCTGGAAACGGACTTCACCGCCGCCGCAGATGACGACGTTCGACGCTCCATCGCGTGAGGCCTGCCAGGTGCGCCGCGAGCGAACCAACACACCGCTTCAGGCCTTGCTGATGATGAACGAGCCTCAGTTCATCGAGGCCGCCCGTGCCCTGGCGACGCGCACCTTGCACGAAGGGGGCTCGACAGCCAACGACCGCCTGACCTACATGTTCCGCCTGGTCACGGCGCGGCCGCCCGAGCCGCAAGACCTCGCCGAGCTCAGATGCGGCACTGACCGATCTGACGGCCCACTACGCCAAAGAACCCGAGGCAGCCAGACAGTTAATATCAACCGGCGAAACCAAGGCCGACCCGCGCTTGAGCCCCACGGAGCTGGCGCCCTGGACCATGATCGGCAACGTGATCTTGAATCTCGACGAGGTCATCACCAAGGGGTGATCCGATCCTCTTACTGGAGTGGCAGCCATGGATCCGATTCGTGAACATATCGACCAAGTCACGCGCCGTCACTTTTTCGGCCGCGCCGGGCTTGGACTGGGAACGGCCGCCCTGTCGACCTTGCTGGCCGAAAGCGCGCGGAGCGCCAACACGCCGACTCCGGCCGCCACGCCTGCGCACGCGCGAGCGCGGCTCTCACGGGGGGCCTGCCCGACTTGCCCCACTTTCCGCCCAAGGCGAAACGAGCCATTTATCTGCATATGAATGGCGGACCATCCCAGATGGACTTGTTCGACTACAAGCCCAAGATGGACGCCATGTACGACAAGGATCTGCCCGAGTCGATCCGCAAGGGCCAGCGGCTGACGACGATGACGAGCGGTCAGGCGCGGTTTCCGATCGCTCCGTCGAAGTACAAATTCGCGCGGCACGGCCAGTCGGGCATGTATATCAGCGAGCTCTTGCCCTACACGGCCAGGCTCGCGGATGAAATTGCACTGGTGAAGACGGTCTGGACCGAGGCGATCAACCATGACCCGGCCGTGACTTATATCTGCACGGGCAACCAGCTTCCCGGTCGTCCCAGCCTGGGATCGTGGCTCAGCTACGGGCTGGGGACGATGAACCAGAACTTGCCCGCGTTCGTGGTCATGACGGCCTCGTGGACGAGCAAGTCGGCCGCCCAGGCGATTTACAACCGGCTCTGGGGAGCCGGCTATTTGCCGACCAAGCACCAGGGAGTGGCGCTTCGCTCGATCGGCGATCCGGTGCTATTTCTCTCGAATCCTCAAGGGGTCGACGCCTCGACGCGGCGGCGGGCTCTCGACGCGATCAATCGCTTGAATCACCACGAGTACGATCAGTTCGCCGACCCGGAAACCCAGGCCCGGATCGCCCAGTACGAGATGGCGTTCCGCATGCAGACCTCGGTCCCGGAGCTCAATGATATCTCGAACGAGCCGAAGCATATTCTCGACATGTACGGCCCCGACGTGCACAAGCCGGGCACCTATGCTCGCTGTTGCCTGCTGGCGCGGCGGCTGGCCGAGCGTGATGTTCGTTTTGTACAAATTTTCCACCGCGGGTGGGACCAGCACTCCAACATGGCCGGCGACTTGCCGCGCCAGTGCCAGGATGTCGATCAGGCGTCTTTCGCTCTTGTCACCGATCTCAAGCAGCGAGGCTTGCTCGACGACACCCTGGTCATCTGGGGGGGCGAATTTGGCCGCACGGTTTATTGCCAGGGGGCCCTGAGCCGCGACAATTACGGCCGCGACCATCATCCCAAGTGCTTCCCCCTGTGGATGGCGGGAGCCGGTATCAAGCCGGGCGTGGTTTACGGCGAGACCGACGATTTCAGCTACAACGTCGTCGCCGACCCGGTGCACATCCACGATCTGAACGCCACGATCTTGCACTGCCTGGGCATCGACCACAAACGCTTGAGCGTCAAGTTCCAGGGGTTGGATGTGCGGTTGACGGGTGTTGAGGATCACTTCCCGGTGAAGGGGATTCTGGCGTGATTTTCATGATGAGGAACAGGGCTCGGCATGGTCCGTTGGACTCATCAAGCAGAGAACGCGGTAACCGATTGTGGGTTCAAGGGGAGAAATCATGGTCGACTCTCATTTGATTCTGGAAGAAATGAACGACCCCGTAGCGATGCCCGGATCCAAACTCAGGTCGAACGGGCGAAGCGGAACAGCGACTGGTTGGAGCGCACTGGCCAACCATCTTGTCCAGATCGGTCGGCAAGCATCTGGTGGTGGCTGGACAGGAATCGTTTATTGCCGAGACATCGGCCGAGGCGTGGGCACTGGCCAAAGCGGCTCACCCCGAGGATGATGGTGCCATATGCCAGTATGTGTTACCGATTCAAGGCCCTCGCATCTATGCGCATTATTGGCAAATGGCGGCTGTGTAACGACGGCGTGACACGCCCTACCTTACTGGCTGAAGTTCAGGCCGTTGACGGATCGGCGCTCGCCGCCGTTTTCCTCATTGATTCTGGCGCTGACCGCACCGTCTTGAGTGCGGACCTTTTCGAAAAACTGGGCTTTCCCACAACGTATGCTCCAGACGACATGATTCTGAAGGGCATCACGGGCGAGTGTCATTTCGCTTTGCTCAAGACTATTGTGATCCTGAGCCGCGATGATGGGTCCGTGGCTCACATGCGCGGCGAATTTGCCGCGTTCACAGACCCGTCTGCGACCGATTTGAGCATTCTGGGCCGTGATGTTCTCAATCACTTTGATGTCATTCTCAGCCGACGCCGCAATGAGGTCTTAGTCTTGGCGCCGAATCATCAATATCGCGTCGACCCGGTATGAAGTGAAACTTGGCACGGGATGATTGATGTTTGCCTCGATCGATGGCGCCAATGACTTTAGTGACGACGTCGTTGCCGACCCCGTGCATATCCACGACTTGCACTGTCTGGGGATTGATCACAAACGCTTGAGCGTAAAGTTCCAGGCGTTGGATGTGCGGTTAACGGGTGTTGAGGATCATTTCCCGGTCAAGGGGATTCTGGCGTGATCGCGACGGCCAGCGCGAAGTCTACGTCGTCGGCTTGAGCAGTAAGGTCGATCAAGTTAGTATGAGCCCTGGGAAGCCGATACTGAGTGGGGTGACCATGTCTGAAAACCCAATCACCATGGAGTTAGTCGACGACCCGGAAGTGATTGCGCGATCGCGGGTGCAAAGTGAGAGGTTCAAGTGCAATAGCGATTGGCTCCAATCGCACTGGGCCGATTTATTGCCCCAGGCGCGCGGTAAGCACCTGGTTGTCGCCGGACAAGAGGCTTTTATCGCAAGTTCAATCGAAGAAGCTTGGGCCATGGCCGAAGCGGCACATCCGGATGATGACGGTGCCTTCGGTCGGTATGTTTTTCCCAACACATGGCCTCGAATCTATGCGCATCGCGGGTGAGTGGCAACTCGGTGACGACGGCATCACACGGCCCGTTATCGAAGCCCAAGTACAGAGCGCTGATGGTTTTTTGCGTAGCGATCACTTCTTGATCGATTCTGGTGCCGACCGTACGGTGTTCAGTGCACATCTTCTCGAAATATTGAGTTTCCCCGCAAGCGAGGCACCGGATCGTTCGATCCTTCAGGGCATTGGTGGAGTAGGTGAGTCGGTCATCGTAAAAACGGTAGTCGTATTGACCCGCGATGATGGTGGAAAAGTCTTCATGCGCGGCGAATTTGCCGCGTTTACTGACCCATCCGCAACCGATCAGAGCATTCTCGGCCGCGATATCCTGTTCCATTTCGACGTCATTCTCAGCCGACGCCGCAATGAGGTTTTACTCCTGGCTCCGAATCATCAATATCGCGTCGAGTCTCTGTGAACCCCGCGTGCCGGAGGTAAAACGCGCTTCAAGTCGAACCTCGCGCCCTGGCCAACCGATTCACAAACGCGGCATGGTCGGGCGTGGGGCATCCCAGGTCGACGACGGCGCGCTTGCGTTTGGTAACACCGCTCATGAGTGCCAAAGGATTGAACCAAAGTCCTAGAAAGCCGGCGGATCGATAAAGATTACCGCCGTCGAACGGCGGTTAGACGAGCACGCCGTGCTGGAAGTCAACTAGTGTGTGTGTGCGCTTCTCATTAGCTCGATCGCAAACCGATTGACAGATTTTGGTAGGGAATTCGACGCGACCCAGTTGATTGTTCATCCGTGTCCTCCGTGCCATCCGTGGTCAAACTCCGAGGGGAATTAGCCAAGAATTACACCGACGGCACGGATTGGTCACCAATTTAGCCGCACTCAGGAAATTCGATGCGACGCTAATTTATTGCCATCGAAGTCGCCGACCGACCCAATCGAGAAAACCAGGCGAAAACCTCGATTTCAAAGTATCCAGGGGGTTATCGTGGCGCCGGCGTCGCGTCTTCTCCCGGCTTGCGTCCGCTGCACCGGGAACGCTTCGACTCCGACTCGCTGGGCTCCGCCTTGCCACCATTTGGGGCTCCTTCGCGACCCGGCTCCGCTATGCCTGAAATACTGCGGACGAGATTCCGAAGTATCTGGATAATGCCGCGATATGGGTGCGATTCAATCGCCGCTTGCCGTTCAATACTTCAGAGATTGTTGACATCGGAATCTTGACGTCGCTAGCCAGTTGCGATTGGGTCACCCCACGAGCCTCGATCAGATGTCGAAGCATTGCCGCATCCGAGACGGTTGGCATCGGGTGTTCAACTGTCTCATATCTTTCCACGATATCCGTGAGAATGTCGAGGTAATCCTGCTCTCCAGGGTCAAGATCACCTCGAACAAGCAGTGAATCGATCATCTTGATTGCACAATGGAGGTCGTCATCCGAGCGCAGCGGCCGAAGAGGAAATTCCGACACGAGTGTCATATATCTGTTCCTCGCCGGCCGGTTCCGGGTTACTCGAGACTTCGTCGACATGTTGATTCCCTGCGTGGCCGTCAAGACGGCTGACCCTCAGCGAGACCGTTTGGCTTGAGACTTTTTCTTTCCTGCTGGATCTTTTTGTCGATCGCCCGCAAATCTAATTTGTCGTATTCGACATGCGTATAGACGCCCCAGATATAAACAATAGAGCGACTGTAGTCGATGCGAACCACAAGGCGGTAATCGTTATGGCAGATGTTAAAAACAACAAACTCATCCCCGACTGGGTCCGCGCTCCGATACGTATTCCGGAGATCGTTTGGTCCTGACCAGTCCGAGTTTCCAGCGACTCGATACCATGCGACTAACGCTTCTTCGGCTTTCGGGTGCTTCGCCCAGAATTCCCGCGGTTTGGTCATGGAGATCACGCGCATCCATCGGCTCTCTCTGACGCCTCCTTTCTATTTCGGCCGTCATGGGCACTCTAGTTTCGCATTTTGCGAAAGTCAATCCTGTCTGCCATTCGACGAGCGAAAGCTCGACCTGGTCACCCGCTCGCGCCGGGCGGCCGAAATCGTGGAAACCTGATGGGTGACGCGCCGACTTGTGGGCGTTTGTGGCTTATGATGCCAGGTCATGATCGTCGGATCGGCATCGCCAGTCGGCCAGACTGATGCGATCCTCGAAGAAAATAGTCGAAAATGCGGCCGGCCGCATCGCCGGCGCGTGACCATGACACTCAAAGGGACGGGTCGATGCCTCGAACGAAACTCTCCATGTTCTCCATTCTCTATCTCTCGTTCGCATGCGTGGCAAGCGCGGCCCCGGTCGCGGCCGCCGAGATCGATCTGACGCACGCCGTCATCGTCGTGCCGGACGGACTTGCACCGACCGAGTCAAAAGCCGTGCAGGTCCTGGTCGAAGAGGTGAAAAAGCTATCGCGAGTCACCTGGACGAGCGTGATCCGCTGGCCGACTGAAAAGGTTCCCGTCATCGCCGTTGGCCCCGCGCGGTTGCTCGAATCATTGCCCAGGCCCTATCACGAGCGAGTTCCCTCCCAGGCCGCGGCCAAGGCGGCGGACGGGTTTCACATCGGAACCGTCGCGGCCGGCGATGGTGACGCACCCATCATTTCGGTCATCGGCAACGATTCGCGCGGCGTCCTCTTCGGAGTCGGTCAGCTCTTGCGCAAGCTTCGTTACGCGCCGGGACGAGTCACGCTGCCCGCGGCTGTTAACCTGACCACGGCGCCCAAGTATCCGCTCCGCGGCCACCAGCTCGGTTATCGCCCCAAGACCAATTCTTATGACGCCTGGGACCTCCCCCAGTGGGATCGTTATATCCGCGAGCTCGCCCTCTTTGGAACCAACGCCATCGAGCTGATCCCGCCCCGATCGGACGATGATGCCGATAGCCCTCACTTTCCGCTGCCGCCCATGGAGATGATGGCGGCCATGTCCCAGACGTGCGCTGATTATGGGCTCGACGTCTGGATCTGGTATCCAGCGATGGACCGGGATTATAGCGATCCCAAGACGGTCGAATTCGCCCTGAAAGAATGGGCCGAGGTCTTCAAGAAGTTGCCGCGTATCGACGCCATCTTCGTCCCCGGGGGTGATCCCGGCCACACGCGGCCCAGGTTCCTGATGGCGCTGCTCGAAAAACAGACCCAGAACCTTCACCGCTATCATCCCAAAGCCCAGATGTGGGTCTCGCCGCAAAGCTTCCCGCGCGATTGGTACGAAGAGTTCATCACGCTCATGAAAGCCGAGCCCGCGTGGCTCAGCGGAATTGTCTTCGGCCCGCAGGTGCGCGTGAGCTTGCCCGAGTTGCGCAAGGCGATTCCCGCCAAGTACCCGATTCGCGATTACCCCGACATCACGCACAGCATGCGCTGCCAGTATCCTGTCCCCGATTGGGACGTCGCTTTTTCGCTCACCGAGGGGCGCGAAGTCATCAACCCGCGGCCGCGCGACGAGTCGGCGATCTTTCACGCGTTTGCCGACCAGACGATCGGGTTCATCACCTACTCCGAAGGCTGTAACGACGATGTCAACAAAGTGATCTGGAGCGCACTCGGCTGGGATCCCGATGCCGACGTGCTCGATGTCTTGCGCGATTTCGGCCGGACCCTGATCGGGCTCAATGCGGCCGACGCCGATGGTTTTGCTCATGGGCTTTTTGCCCTCGAGCAAAACTGGCGCGGGCCGCTCGTGGCCAACAAGTCGGTCGAGACGACGCTGGAGCAATTCCAGACGCTCGAGCGGCGTGTCGCGCCGCGGGTTCTGGCCGACTGGCGGTTCCAGCAGGCGCTTTACCGTGCCTATTACGACGCGTCGGTACGCAACCGCTTGCTCTACGAGACCGATCTCGAAGAGCAGGCCCTCGACCGCCTGCGCCAGGCCGGGGCGATCGGCTCGCTCGTTGCGATCGACCAGGCCGAAGCCATTCTCGAGCGGGCCGTCACCCAGCCAGTCGCCGGCGATCTTCGGGCCCGCGTTTTCGAGCTGGCCGAGGCATTATTTCAGAGTATTCGCATGCAATTGAGCGTGCCACGCTACCAGGCCATCGACGTCGGCCGCGGGGCGACGCTCGACACGATCGACCAGGTGCTCAACAACCGGCTCTGGCTCAACCGCCGGTTTGCGGCGATCCGTCAGCTTGGAACCGAGCCGGCACCACGGGCTGAGATTCTGGCGATCGTGAACTGGACGAACCCTGGGCCGGGGGGCTTTTATGACGACCTCGGCGACCCCCTGCGGCGGCCTCATCTGGTGCGAGGCTTGCCCTATGATCAAGACCCCGCCTCGTTCCGCGGGCCGATGACCGCCTTTGATCAGGATCCGACCTGGCGGCGGGCCTGGTGCCGCCACGCCGGCACGATCTTTGGCCAGCCGTTGTCCTTGCACTATGAGGGGCTCGATCCCGATGCGTCTTACCGCGTTCGCATCATCTACACGGGCGATATGTTTACGGTTAAGATCGGTCTGAAGGCAAACGACTCGATCGAGGTGCATTCGCCCTTGCTCAAGCCCCGGGCCATGACTCCGCTCGAATTCGACCTGCCTCATTCCGCGACGCGCGCCGGAACGCTCAAGCTCACCTGGCTGGCGGAGCCGAATCGCGGAGGCAATGGCCGGGGTTGTCAGGTATCCGAGGTCTGGCTTATCAGGAGGTAGACATGAATAAACACAAGATCGCATATCGACTCGGCTGGGTCACGCTTTCACTTTCCGTTGCCGCGGCGGCCATGCCGGGCGCGGCGAACGCCAAGGATCCAGCGCCAGCCGCGGCGAACGCCAAGGATCCAGCGGCAGCCGCGGCGACGCCGGCCGCTCTCTCCAATTCGCCCTCCGTTGCCGCGAAGCGAGCCTGTGCGATCACCGACGCGGTGTTGGCACACCATATCGATCCGCCCACGCGACAGCAGATGATCCTCTCGGGGGTCCAGGCACTCTATCAGGCCGCCGGTTCACCGCTGCCGCCGGGTTTGAGCCGGCGGGTCTCGGCGTTGACGACGGCCGAGCAACTGAATTCCTTGCTCCTGGATGTTTGGCCTGCGAAACCTGCCAAGACCATCACCGCCGCAGCGCTCGAGCAAGCCCTGCTCGAAGGCGTGCTTCGCGATGTTTCGGGCGATGCCCAGTTGATGCCGGAGAAAGAGCGCATCGTGATGGAACAATCCGAGGGCAATCGCTACGTCGGAATCCATATCGCACTGGGGATGAGCGAGAAGGCAAAGCGCCCGCAAATCATGCAAGTGATCAAGGGAGGGCCGGCCGCTCGCGCCGGGGTCAAAGCCGACGATCTCCTGATGACGATCGACGGAATCGATACCAAGGACATGAAGATCAGAGAGGCGATCGATAGATTGCGGGGTCAAGAAGGAACGGACGTCACGATCACCGTGCGACAAAACGAGACGGCGTATCCGCGAACCTACACGATCACGCGCGGCCAGCATCCGCGCTCGACCGTGCAGGGTGCGAAGGAACGGGGCGAGAATAGCTGGGATTGCCGTTTGAGCGCCACCGATTCCATCGCCTACATGCGCATCGGTGAGATCGCGGCGAGCACGCCTCACGATCTTCGCAAACTGGCGGCACAACTTCCCAATCCGGCCGAGTGGGCAATCATCCTGGACCTTCGTGGCGTTGGTGGAACCTCGGTCCACCCCGCGGTTCTGCTGGCCGACGCGCTGCTCGGTAGTGGCAACATCGGGAAGATGCAGACATCCGATCACGAGTTCACCTACCGAGCCGAGCCCGATGCACTCTTCCGAACAAGCCCGATGGCCGTGCTCGTCGATGCCGGCACCTATGGAACGGCCGAATGGATTGCGGCCGCACTTCAGGACAATCATCGAGCCACGATCGTCGGAACCGTGACGTACAGCGCCACGAATCCCGTTATTGCCCAGCTACGTTCGACCGACATGCGATCCCGCGTGTCGCTCGGTGATGGCGCCTGGGCAATCGAGCTGACGACCGGGCGTCTGAAACGAGGCGACGGCCGCCGGATCAATTTCAGTCCGCTAGAGCGACACACTGCGTATCGCGTCATGGATCGAAAGGCCGCTGATCTTGATCGAACTCCCACTGATCTTGAAAACGTCGTGACTGGCGTAAAGCCGGACCTCCCCGTTACGCTCCCGCACATCGGTCAGCGACAGCCACAACCGCGAATGGGCGACAATCAAGAACCCAACATCGCCAATGACATTATTCTTCGCGAGGCCGTGCAGTTACTTCGGAAATCGCTGATGAGAGTCATCTGACCGAGGCGAGGGTCCCGCCATGAAGTCGAGTTCCACAAAACGAACGTTGTGCGCCTGGATCACTCTCTGGTGCGCGGCACCGGCGATCTGGCTCCTTCCTGCAATCGAAGCCCATGCGGCGGAGACCCTGCCGCGCCTCCGCCAGCCGGTCGCCCTCGTCGTCGCCGACGGCGGCAAGACCCTGCTCGTGGCGAACCGCCGTAGCGGCAGCCTGTCGGTGATCGATGCCCTGACATACAAGGTCATCGCCGAGCACAACATCGGCCGCGGCCTGGCCGATCTCGCCGTCGTTCCGAACAGCAGGTCTGGGCTCGTCGTCGATCAAGCAGCCAGTGAGCTTCTGTTGATCGATGGACATGATCGATGGAATCGCGTGGTTGGTCGGATCTCCGTCCCGTTCGATCCGGTGCGGCTGGCTGTGTCGGCCGACGGATCCACCGTGATCGTCGCGTCACGCTGGTCTCGACGCGTCACGTTTATTGAGCTGGCAAAGCCTGCGTCACGCGATTCCGCTGCGACGCTCGTGAAGAGCGGCGGAGTCGATGTACCCTTTTGCCCGCAGGAACTGGCCCTTTTTGGCGACGGCACCAGGGCCATCGCTGCCGACGCCTTCGGCGGCCAGCTTGCCGTGATCAATCTCAAGACGCCGACCGTCGAATCGGTGCGGTCACTGCCAGCGCACAACATTCGCGGGCTGACGTTCGCACCCGACGGCCAATCGCTGGTATTGGCGCACCAGGTGCTCAACCGAAATGCCCAGACGACGTTTGACGACGTTCACTGGGGCCTCTTGATTCGCAATCATCTGCGAATCTTACCGACATCGATAATGCTTGATTCTCGGTCCGACGTCAGCCTTCTCAATTACAGCCGGCTGATCGACCTGGGCGACGTCGGGTACGCCGCCGGCGATCCGGCCGACATCGCCTATGATGTCCGCGGCAATCTCTTGATCGCACTGGCCGGCGTTGACGAGGTCGCGATCACGGCGAGTCCCGAACAAGGACCGCGGCGCATCGCGGTCGGACACCGGCCCAGCGCGATTGCGACCAGTCCTGATGGACGCCTCGCCTTTGTCGCCGACGCGCTCGATGACACGATCTCCGTCGTCGAGATCGCGACTGGAATGCGCCCCGCGACCATCGCGCTGGGTCCGAAACCGCCGTTAACAGCGGCCGACCGCGGCGAGCGCTTGTTCTATAGCGCCAAGCTCGCTCACGACGGCTGGATGAGCTGCCATAGCTGCCATAGCGATGGCCATACCAATAACCTGTTAAGCGACACGCTGGGCGACGGCTCTTTTGGAGCACCCAAACGCGTGCCGTCGCTCCTGGGCGTCGCGGCCACACCCCCGTGGACGTGGACCGGCTCAATGGCCCGGCTCGAAGACCAGGTTCGCAAGTCGATCACCTCGACGATGCACGGGACGAAGCCCACGGACGACCAGGTCGCCGACCTCACGGCGTATCTGGCTTCGCTGGCGTTACCGGCGCGAGACGCTTCGGTTAAAGAACGGTCGAGACCGGCGTCGTCAGCCTCCATCGAGCGAGGCGGCGAAATCTTCAACAAGTCGAAATGCACGAGTTGCCACATTCCCCCCGAGCTGACCTCGCCGGGACGTTTCGATGTCGGTCTGATCGACGAGGTCGGCAATCGGGAGTTCAATCCTCCCTCGCTACGGGGCCTGCGTGATCGCGATAGTTTCCTGCACGACGGCCGGGCCCATGCGATCGAAGACGTGTTTCAGCGCGAGCGGCACCCGCGCGGTCTCACGCTGGCGGCGCAAGAGGTCGCCGACCTGGTGGCATTCCTCAAGACCTTGTGAACATCGACCGCAATCCTTTCAGAAGACGGCCCGCTGGGCGTCGCATTTCCCGTATTGATCGTTCGACCATGGAACTGCAAAATAAGAGTCAAGCCCGCCGAGGCATGGATGCATTCCCCTCGCGGCCACCCTCACAACGGCTATTCCCCCAAAAAGCCCCGGACTGAACGCGTTCGTCGCCGACCCACGCCGATAGTGCCGCAGGAGTCGAGATCATGCGATTGCGAGGCCCGACACATCACCAACTGGCATTCCCGTCGCGAGGAAATGCCCTGGGCCTTCGTACTCTCTCATGGCTCTTGATAGGGGCGGGGATGACCACGGCATTTTCCAGCGGGGCCGAGCCTGCGAAACCCGAGGCGCACGAGGTCGATTACAATCGCGATGTCCGGCCGATCCTGGCGAAAAATTGTTTTGCATGCCACGGCCAGGACGAGGCCAAGCGGGCCAAGGGATTACGCCTCGATCGTCGCGACGCGGCGATCAAGCCGACAAAAAACGGCCAGATCCCGATCGTGACCGGCGATCCCGATTCGAGCGAAATGATCCTCCGCATCACCGAGGAAGACGAAACCCTGCGCATGCCCCCCAGGAAAAGCGGGGCCCGTCTCACTGCCGCTGAAGTGGCCATTCTCACGCGCTGGATTGCCGGGGGAGCCCACTATGCGCCGCACTGGGCAATGGTCGCACCCAGGGATTTGCCCGTCCCCATCGTGGCGGAAAAG
Source organism: uncultured Planctomycetota bacterium (assembly GCA_963818265.1). GTDB lineage: Bacteria > Planctomycetota > Planctomycetia > Isosphaerales > Isosphaeraceae > CAWFRS01. Next base: position 742,152 of record CAWFRS010000010.1, read on the forward strand.
GCCTGGCCGCGCAACGGCATCGATTCCTGGATCCTGGCTCGCCTCGAGGCAGAGAAACTCAAGCCGTCGGCCCAGGCAGACCGTCATATCTTGCTCCGGCGGGTGAGTCTCGACCTCTGTGGATTGCCCCCCACGCAACAGGAAACCGAGGCGTTCCTCACGGACAACAGCCCCGACGCCTATGAAAAAGTGGTCGACCGATTTCTTGACGATCCGGCGTTCGGCGAGCGCCGGGCGCGAATGTGGCTCGACCAGGCGCGCTACGCTGATTCGGCCGGTTACGGCTCCGATCCGTTACGGCCGACGATCTGGCGCTATCGCGACTGGGTCATCGACGCTTTCAATCGCAACCTCCCTTTCGACCTCTTCACTGTGCAGCAGATTGCGGGCGACTTGCTCCCCAAACCGACGTTCGACGACCGGATCGCGACGGCTTTCCACCGCAATTCGATGACGAATACCGAAGGGGGCACCGACGACGAGGAGTTTCGCGTGGCGGCGGTCAAGGATCGTGTCGACACGACGATGCAGGTCTGGATGGGACTGACAGCCGGCTGTGCCAAGTGCCATAGCCATAAGTTCGATCCGATCACCCAGGAAGAATATTACAAGCTCTTTGCGATATTCAATCAGACCGCCGATCATGATGTCCCCGACGAGTCCCCGGTCCTCGTGGCGCCGACGGCGACCCAGCTCGAGCAAATCCGAAAGATCGACGGCGAGATCGCCGCGCTCCGCAAAACACTGGAAAGCACCGAGCGTTCGCTGGCGGCCGCGCAGGCGAAGCCGGAGTCGTCATCAGGCCCTGGCGCGGCACCGGCACGGCGAAGTCGTTCGCAGTCTGGCCCGATGGCCGCATATTTCCGTTCGATCGCGCTCGAGCTCCAGTCGATTCGCGACAAGATCGCGGCCCTCGAGAAGTCGAAGCCCGGTGGCCCGAATCTGCCCGTCATGGTCGAGCTACCGGCTGAAAAACGCCGAGAAACGCACCTGCTGCGCAAAGGGAACTTCCTCGATCCGGGGGCTGTCGTCGAGCCGGGCGTCCCCGAAGCGCTTCATGCTTTCCCGGCGGGAGCACCGAAGAATCGGCTCGGGCTGGCCCGCTGGCTGATCGATCGTGTGAATCCGCTCACGGCCCGCGTGGCCGTGAATCGCGTCTGGGCCCAGATCTTCGCCGTGGGACTGGTTGAAACCGAAGAAGATTTTGGAACCCAGGGCGAGCTTCCCAGCCATCCCGAGCTGCTCGACTGGCTGGCGCTGCGCTACATGGCCCTGGGCTGGGATACCAAGGCCCTGCTACGCCTGATCGTGACATCGGCGACTTACCGCCAGGCATCGCAATTTCGCCCTGAGCTCGCGGAGAAGGACCCAAGAAACCGGTTGCTCGCCCGGATGTCGCGCGTCCGGCTCGAAGCCGAGATGGTGCGCGACCAGGCGCTCGCCTTGAGCGGCCTCTTGAGCCGCACGATCGGCGGTCCGAGCGTGTATCCACCCCAGCCGGCCGGACTCTGGCAAGCGGCCTTCAATGGTGAGCGCACCTGGGCGACCAGCCAGGGCGAGAATCGTTATCGCCGCGGCATGTACACCTTCTGGCGGCGGTCGGTTCCCTATCCATCGATGGCCGTGTTTGACGCTCCCAGCCGCGAGATCTGCGCGGTGCGTCGTGTGCGGACCAATACGCCGCTGCAATCCCTCGTGACCTTGAATGATCCGGTCTACCTCGAGGCGGCGCAAGCCCTGGCGCGGCGGATCGTCAGCGAAGGGGGCTCCGACGCGGGCTCTCGCGTGCGCTTCGGCCTCCATCTTTGCCTGGCGCGGCCGCCGCGGCCCGAGCAGGTCGCCCCTCTGGCGGCCCTTTATGCCGCTGAACTCGAGCGTTATCGCAATGACGTCCCGGCGGCCACGGCGCTGGCCACCGATCCAATTGGACCACTTCCGCCCGGCCAGAACCCCGCCGAGCTGGCGGCCTGGACAACCGTGGCGAACGTACTCCTGAACCTTGACAGCATTTTGACAAAAGGCTGATCGATTCCATGGATCTCAATCTGCCCTGGCAATTGCGGCTGGCTCGGGCGCAAACTCGCCGCCAGTTCTTGAAGACATCTCAGGCCGGGCTCGGTGCGATCGCCCTCGCCATGCTGTCCGGCGCAACGGGTCGGGTGCCGACGTCCAGCCCGGTGCGTCCTTGCCGGTGCCGCGCAAATTGCCATCGTCGATCACCGGCAACCCGATGACCCCGCGCCCGGCTCATTTCGCCCCCAGGGCGAAACGGGTGATCTATCTGCACATGTCGGGCGGTCCACCGCAACAAGACCTCTTCGATTTCAAGCCCGAGCTCAACAAGCACCACTTGCAGCCCTGCCCTGATGAGATGCTCAAGAACCAGAAATTCGCGTTCATCAAGGGGCATCCCAAGCTGCTGGGCACGCCGTACAAGTTTGCGCCGCGCGGAAAAAGTGGTGCGGTCGTCAGCGAGCTGTTGCCCCACTTGCACCACGTGGTCGACGACATCGCGATCGTCAAGTCGATGTATACCGATCAATTTAACCACGCGCCGGCCGAGCTCTTTCTTTACACCGGATCATCGCGCAACGGCGGCGCCGCGATGGGCTCATGGATTACATACGGCCTCGGCTCGGAAAATCAGGATCTCCCTGGCTTCGTTGTGTTGATCAGCGGCGGCACTGACCCGACCGGCGGCAAGGCGCTCTGGAGCACGGGCTTCCTGCCCAGTGTCTATCAGGGCGTCCAGTGCCGGACCGTGGGCGATCCGATTCTTTATGTCGGCGATCCCAAGGGCATGAACCGCGGCGACCGCCGGCGCACGCTCGATGCACTCCAGCAGCTCAACGAGTACGAGCTCGCCGAATTCGGCGATCCCGAGACCCTCACGCGGATCAGTCAGTATGAGCTGGCCTTTCGCATGCAGATGGCCGTCCCCGACGTCATGGATATTCGCCAGGAGCCCGAATCGATCGTGGCCGAATATGGAGCCAATCCAGGAGCCGCGTCGTTCGCCAACAACTGCCTGCTGGCACGCCGGTTAGTCGAGCGCGGCGTACGCTATGTCCAGCTTTATGACTGGGGCTGGGACTGCCACGGCACGGGCACCGGTGATGATATCGTCAAGCACCTACCCGAAAAGTGCAAGGACGTTGATCGGCCGATCGCGGCCCTGATCACGGATCTCAAACGACGCGGGCTGCTCGACGACACCCTGGTCATCTGGGGGGGCGAATTTGGCCGCACGTCGATGAATGAAGAGCGAAGTGGCTCGAAGTTTCTGGGGCGCGACCATCATCCGCACTGCTTCACGATCTGGATGGCCGGCGGCGGCGTCAAGCCGGGCATCACGATCGGCGCCACCGATGACCTGGGCTATACGATCGCCAGCAATCCCGTGAGTATTCACGACCTTCAGGCGACGATCCTGCACCTCCTGGGCCTCGATGCCTGGAAGCTCACTTACGCCTACCAGGGGCTAAACCAGAAGCTGATCGGCCCCGAGGGAGCCGCCACGATTCGTAAGGAACTGCTGGCGTGACGTGAATGAAAACGTCGGTCGCCGCTTCCTTTGTCAATCGCGATCTTCCCAGTTGAGCCACTCGGCCGGATCGGCGTCCGACGGCATGCGCCAGTCACCACGCGGCGAAAGACTGACGGTGCCCACCTTGGGTCCGTCGGGAACGCATGATCGCTTGTATTGCTGGCGGAAAAAGCGATTGTAAAAGATCTTGAGCGTGCGCTCGATCACCGCGCGTGAATACTCCTGGGTAAATGACGCGAACCGACTCAAGTACAAGATCTTGGCCGGCGAGTAACCACAGCGCACGGCATTATAGAGCACGAAGTCGAGCACCTCGTAAGGCCCCAGGGTCTCTTCGGTCGATTGCTCGATCTCGCCGGCCGCACCCGCCGGCAAGAGCTCGGGCGAAATCGTCGTCTCGGCGATCGATAGCAACGTCTGCCGCACGGCGCCCTCGGGAAACTGGTTGAGCGCGGCGTAGCGAACCAGAAATTTCACCAGTGTCTTGGGAATCGAGCAATTGGGGTTATACATGCTCATGTGATCGCCGTTATAGGTCGACCATCCCAGCGCCAGCTCGGAAAGATCGCCCGTACCGACGACAAACCCGCGCGACATCAGCAAGAACGTGCGGAGCCGAGCCTGGACGTTCTCGAAAATCAGATCGCTGCGTGCTTCGCGCGGAATCCGGGCCAGCGCCGCGCGAAATGATTCAATGTCGAGACCCTGGCAATTGATGCCGAAGGGCGCGTGCCCCAGCTCCTGAAAAGTCTTGAATGCCAGTGCGCTGATATCAATGGTCTCGGAGCTGACACGCAGGTGGTCCATCAAGGCGAGTGCATTGGTTTTGGTGCGCTGTGTCGTGCCAAAGCCGGGCATGGTGAGGCCACAGACAAGCCGGCGGTCGATGCCGAGCGTGTCGCACGTCGCGACCGTGACGAGCAGCGCGAGCGTCGAATCGAGGCCGCCGGAAATACCCAGATTGAGCGACGTGCCCGGCGGAAGCTGCTCGATGCGCTTGGCCAGACCCGCACACTGCACGCCGAAGATCTCGGCGCAGCGGCGATGAAGCTCGGGCCCTTCCGCGGGCACAAACGGTGTTCCCGAAACATGGCGTTTCAGGCCCTGAAAGCGTTCGCCCAGTGAGACCGCGATCATACGGAACGGCTTCAAGAGAGGCGGAGCGTCGTCGAAACTGGTGGTCAAGCGGCGGTCGGTCAGCAGCTTGGCGACGTCGATATCCTGGGTGATCCAGTAGGAGTCGCGGCGGAGCCGCTCGCCGTCCCCTACGCGTGGCGACTCGGCGAGGAGATAACCGTTTTCAGCGATCAGGCAGTGGCCGCCGAAAACCACGTCGGTCGTCGACTCGGATGGCCCGCATCCGGCCATCGCGTAACACGAAATCGTGCGGCCCGACTGGCCCACGACGAGATCGGTGCGGTACCGGCTTTTGCCGATAGTTTCATTGCTGGCCGACGGGTTGAGCAGGATGGTTGCACCCGCCATCGCCTGAAACGCGCTCGGAGGGATGGGCACCCAGAGGTCCTCACAGATCTCCACTCCGATCACCACATTTGTGGATTGCTGTCGACCTGGCGCGTGCTCGGCCTCGAACAACAGGTCGACCCCGAAAGGAACCACGCGGCCGTTTATCTCAATCTCAGGGGGCACGTTGCTCCGTCCCGGGCTGAACCAGCGCAGCTCGTAGAATTCTTTATAGGTGGGAATAAACTGCTTGGGAATCATCCCACGAATCGAGCCGTCATTGATCACGACCGCGCAGTTGAACAGGCTGTTGCCGACCGGAACAGGCGCCCCGATAACAACCACCTGCGCGCCCCGAAGTCGCTGTCGCAATCTGCTCGATGGCGCGGGTCGCGGCTTCGATGAGCGTCGACTGCCCGAAGAGGTCCGCACACGTATACCCCGTTACGCAAAGCTCCGGAAAGAGCACGATGTCGCTATCGGGCAGCTCGTGCAAGACACGCACGATCTCGGCGGCATTGGCGGACGGATTGGCGACGGTCACCCGGGGCGAGGCGCACGAGACCCTGGCCATTCCATATTCGTTCATATGAGCTTAACTCGACAAACAAGCAAGGCGATCGCTGTCCCACGATATCGTTTGTGATGCTGTCGGCGGCCCGCGGTCATGCCTGCGGGCGAAGGCCGCCGGCCTTGATGACTTCACAGAGGAGCCGGGCTTCGAGTTTCCCAGAATGTCATGGTACGATATGCGCCTGGAGTTCTCAAACGCGATCGCAAGGTCATGTCACTCCGTCGTCATCGGTCGAAGCAAGTGCTTGAAGTCACGCGTTGAGCTCGAGCGACGAAATGATGGGGTCTTCACGCCTTTCAGGAAAAATCATGCGCAAGATGATGGCCGGTCTCCCAATCGCCGCGATCCTCGTTCTCGGTCTGCTGAGTTCAGCGGCGTCAGCCCAGAGATCCGATCGTGGTGATCGCGCGCCCTCCTCGAGACGGCCATTCTCCAGGCCCGGAACGCCGCGCCAGGCCGAGCGGATTCGCGCCTACGACGTCAAGCACATCAAGGCCGAGCTGACGCTCAAGACCAGGGAGCGCGCCGTCATCGGCACGGTCACGCACACGCTCAGCCCGCTCCACCCCTATCTCACGCAGGTCGAGCTCGACTGCGGCCGCGCCCTCAAGGTGGCCAAGGTCACCGTGGGGAATCAGCCGTGCAAGTTCACCACGAAGGATGACAAACTGTCGGTAACGCTCGACAAGCCTTACGGACCAAGTGACACGATCGATCTTGCCATCGACTACTCAGGGTCGCCGACTCATGGACTGCATTTCGTGCTTCCCGACCCGGCCTATCCGGAAAAGCCTTTATCCATCTGGACCCAGGGCGAGTCGGAAGACACCCACCACTGGCTCCCTTGCTACGACTTTCCCAACGAACGAGCCACGACCGAAATGATCATCACGGTCGGGAAGCCACTGTTTGTCGTTTCGAATGGTGCCCTCATCGAGACCAAGCCGCAGTCCAATGGCACGACAACCTATCACTGGAAGATGGATGTGCCCCATGTCAGTTACCTGATCTCACTGGCCGTCGGTGATTTCGCCGTTTATCACGATCGCGTCGGCGATCTGCCGCTCGACTATTATGTGGCGAAAAACGTCGACGAGGCGACCGCACGGCGCTTTCATGGGCAAGACGCCCGAAATGCTCCGTTACTTCAATGAAGTCACCGGTCAGCCTTATCCTTATGTCAAATATGCGCAAACCTGCTTACCTGAATTTGGCGGCGGCATGGAGAACATCTCGGCCGCATCGATGACCGCCGGCGTTCTCCGCGACGAGATCGCCGCACTTGAAGGGGACGCCGACGGCCTCGTCGCTCACGAACTGGCGCATCAGTGGTTTGGCGACCTTCTGACCTGCAAGGATTGGTCGCACCTCTGGCTCAACGAGGGATTTGCCTCGTATTTTGATCCACTCTTCATGAGCCACGCACGCGGCGATGAGACGTTTCGCGTTGAGATGGCAAATGCCCTGCGATCCTATTTGCGGAATGATCGCGAGTATCGTCGAGCCATCGTCGAGCCCCATTATGAAACGTCGATGGCCATGTTCGACGGCATGACTTACGCCAAGGGCGCGTGCGTTTTGCACACATTGCGCGGCTTGCTCGGCGACGAAGCCTGGTGGAAAGGCCTGCGCGGGTATGTGGCCGCACATAAGTATCAGGTCGTCGATACCGACGATTTCCGCAAGGCGATGGAAGCCGGCTCGGGCAAGGACCTGAAATGGTTTTTCGACCAGTGGGTGTATAAAGCGGGTCATCCCGAGCTCAAGGTTCGCTGGCACTACGAAGACGCCGACAAGACGGTGCGAGTGCACGTTCAACAGACGCAGAAGGTTGACGACCAGACACCGTTGTTCCGACTGCCGACGACGCTCGAGCTCACTGATGCGCCCGGCGAGAGAAGCGTCATCCCGATCGTGGTCGATGGGGCCACGCACGAATTTGTGATTCCGCGAGCCGTCAAACCGAAGATGGTTCAAATTGATCCTGAACACTGGCTGATCAAGGAGCTCGAATTTGAGAAGTCGTTCGACGAGAACATGTTTCAGCTTCAGAATGCGGCCAATGTCTTGAGCCGTTTGGAAGCTGCCGCGGCCCTGGTGAAGACGGCCGACGACAAATCCAAAGTCGCCGCTGTGTTCCCTGACGCCTGTAAGCGGGAAAAGGCCGTCCTCGCCCGAACGGAAATGATTGAGCTGCTCTGCAACGGCGACGAGGCTTATCGCAGCGTCTTGATCCACGAGGCCACCGATCGAATGCCGCGCGTTCGAGCCGCCGCGATTGGCGGCTTGGCCAAGCTCAAGCACGATACCAAGGCCGAAGCCGTCGCGCGTGCCGCCTGGAATAACCCCAAGGAAGGGTATGGCGTACGCAAATCAGCCCTGAACGCCCTGGTCGCATGGAAAGTCAAGGATTCCGACGACTTGCTGGCCGCCGCGCTCAAGATCTCGGCGAACCGCCATTCGATCGCGGCCGCGGCGCTAAAGCTCTTGCTTGCCGAGCCCGGCCCCAAGGCGCGCGAGCTGGCCGCGCTTTATAGCCGCTACGGTCAACCCGCGGCGCTGCGCTCGACGGCCCTCGCCGAGTTCCCGACGCTGGCCAAGGACGACGCCGCCCTTCAAGACTTGCTCGTGACGATGGTCAGCGATCCCGATCGATCTGTCCGATTCACGGTCTGGAACGCTGTGCGAACTCTTAAAGTGACCCGGGCTTATCCCCTTCTCAAAGCCCAGCTTGCCGACGAAACCAGTGGCTTCAGCGGATTTGCACACCGCATGCTCGAAGAAATACTGGAAGCGCTGAACGAACAAGGTGCCAAACCCGCAGAGGCAAACCCCGCCGCAGCGAACGCGGCCCAGACGATTGCCGAGGCTCGAGCGTCAGGCCGTCGAGATCGAGACGAGGAGCAAAGAGTTAAAAAGCCGGATCTCGGCCCTGAAAAACGCCACGGAGCAGGGGGGTCATGGTGCGGACAAGAGCACCACTGGGGCAACCTCGTCGAATTCAAATACGTCGCGTTGACCCGTGCGCTGATCCGATCCCCTCACGTGCTTATTTCGCCGCGAACAGCTCCTGAATGCGCCGCGCCACAATGCGGTGCTCATCGTCGCGCAAGGTCCACACCGCGACCCTGAGCGATCGCTCGCCTTCAACCAAAACCGCGATCGGCGGATCGCCGTCGCGCAAGGCTCGCGCAACGTCACTGGCCGTCTTGCTCGAATGCCACTGGCTCCATTCAAGCACGACATGAGGCGCATTATTGGCGATTTCCGGGACGTCGCGATGCGCGGTCGTCCCGGGAATCGCCTTGAGGCTCTCGATCATTTCGGCCGCGCGTGCGTCACATACCCGCCATTCGGCCGCGTGATCGAGCGTGAGGAATCGCTCGACGGCCGCCCATAACCCCACGATTTCTTCCTTGCCGACTTTCATCCCGCGGCCGATTCCCATGTGAGGACTGATCGCCGCCCGGCCGGCTGCGATCAGGTCGGCACGGCCCAGCAGTAATCCCGAGCTCTGCGGGCCGCGCATGGCTTTGCCACCCGAGAACGCGACGAGGTCGAATCCCTCCTTGACATATTGCGATAACCGACTAATCGGCGGCACATCGGCCGCGGCATCGTTCAACAGAGGGACCTGATGCGCCCGGCCGACCTTGACCCACTCATCTCGCTTGATCGCGCCGAGGGGGTCGTAGCGGTTCAAGAAAAACATCATTGCCGTTCGCGGCGTGATCGCCCGATTCAGGTCGGCCAGCGATTCCACCCACACGAGCTTCGCCCCCGTGATCGTCATCTGCGGCTCGTAGCCGCAGTGATGAGCCTTCTGGATGATGACCTCGTTCTTCAAATCGAGCGTGTCGGGGAGCCGGCTGAATGCGCCCGGGTCGTCACGCGTCATACACGCGACGGTCGCCACGGTGATCGCCGAAGCCGCTCCCCCTGTCACCATCGCGGCCGGTACACCAATCCGCTCGGCGATCCGCTTGCCCACCTTATCTTGCAGCTCGTCAATCGACACAAACGAGCCGGCCGCCTCGGCCATCGCCTGTAACACTTCCGGAGGCGTCAACGAGCCCCCCAGGCTCGTGTACGTTCCCTGGCCGTTGATCACCGGCTTGATGCCGAGCCGTGCGTAGATACTCGTTCCAGAATTCATCGTGTTTGTTCCAGAAGAAACCGGCATGGCAGCGCCCGGTGGTCGAATTCATGCCTTGGTTGCGATCAGAAGAAGTCGCGGTGAGCCCAGCCGAAATGGCTCGCGCTTGAACGACCCATAACCCTGCACGTCGGTAAACGCGGCGTTCCGCAACAGTCCCATGATCTCGCGGCAACTATAGATCCGCGCCGACATCGATCGCTTCTCGGTCACGCCATCGCGAATGAACAGATAATCAACATGCAGGCGTCCATCCAGCGGGTCATACCGCCGCTGCGACAACATGTGGATATCCCCTATGGGATGCCAGCTCCGTTCTTGCAGAATTGGCAAGAGCACCTCGGTGATATACGAGCTTTCAAGAACGAAGCGAGCCCCCGGCTTCAAGGTCGACGCCACCGACTTCAGGAAGTCGGCATTACCTTGGTCGTCAAGGTATCCAAAACTGTTGCCCAGCGAATAAGCCCCGTCGAATTCGGCATGCCAGGGAAGGTCGCGCATCTCCCGCTCTTCCCAGGCGATCCTTGTCCCTTTTTCGGCTGATTGACTTCGGGCCGCGGCCAGAAAATCGGACGAGATATCCACGCCCGTCATCGTATAGCCGAGCTCCGCCAGCGCCAGGCTGTGCCGGCCGCCACCGCAAGGGACGTCGAGGATTCTGGCCGGCGGTTTGATTTCGAGCGCATCCGCGATGAAGTTCGCCTCTTGCGCCGTCTGCTCACCGAAAGGCACGGCCAACCACGATTCGACCGCCATGCCCGTGAAAAACGTCTGCCACCATTCGTTCGACCCATTCATCGACTGACTCATTCTGTCGTTTTGACGTTACGATGTCTTATCGAAAATTGAACGTTTGAACATGGCGGCGATTCACTTCATTTCTGGCCGGACCCGGCGATACCAAGAGTATCGGCGTGCGGCTTGAGAGCGTCGATGACGAGCTGGATCTGGTCGTCGAGACTGACGCCCAGTCGCTCGGCCCCCTGGTAAACATCGTCACGGCTCACCTTGGCCGCGAACCCTTTGTCCTTGAGTTTTTTCTTGACGCTCGATGCCGACAGCGAGTGGATGCCATCGGGGCGAACCATGCAGCAGGCCATGATAAATCCTGTCAGTTCATCGCAGGCGAGGAGCGCTTTGTCGAGCGGTGTCAATTCGGGTATGGCCGAGGCGTCGAAATGAGCCTCGACCGCCTGGGCCATCTCGGGCTCGCCGTGCTCGCGTAACCAGGCGACGATCAGGCGCGGATGCTCGTCGGGCCAACGATCGTAATCAGCGTCGTGCAGCAAGCCCGTGATCGCCCACCGCGTCTCATCGGCTTCACCCGCACCGTAACGATGCGCAGCGCGGCGCATCGACGCCTCGACGGCCCGGGCGTGATTGCGTAGAGCCAGACTGTCGGTCCACTCGTGCAATTGATTCTCCGCTTGCTCATAGCTGACGGCCATGAACGTCTCCTCTCCTTTGTTCATGCGAATTTCCAGTGGGGCGGTGCCTATTGTATCGCATTTCCCAGACGATATGATGCAAGATCAATTGAGCGGCCGATGGATGCCGCCACCTCTCCCTTATCGCATTCTTGCACACACGAAAGTCATGACTCACATTCGACAACGTTCGCCACGGCTCATGGTACTTTTCGCAACCATCCTGATCTTCACCACGGGCGCCGCTCGCGGTGACGGGCCGCCGAGCGGTCCATGGCCGATTGAAAAGGCCGAGGCGTGGGCGCGTTCCCAGCCCTGGCTGGTCGGGTGCAATTTCGCGCCCAGCACGGCCATCAATCAGCTTGAGATGTGGCAGGAAGACACCTTCGACTTACCAACCATCGAACGCGAGCTCGGCTGGGCCGAAAGCCTGGGCTTCAACAGCATGCGCGTTTTTTTGCATCACATGCTCTGGGAGCAGAACGAGACAGGCTTTCTCACGCGAATGGACCAGTTCCTCAAGGCGGCGGCGCGGCACAAGATCGGCGTCGTTTTCGTGCTCTTCGACGGAGTCTGGGACCCATTTCCCCAGCTTGGCAAGCAGCGCCGCGCCCAAACTCGGCCTGCACAATTCCGGATGGGTGCAAAGCCCCGGCGCGAGAGTCCTTCAAGACTTCAGCCAGCACGAGCTCTTGAAGGCTTACGTTACCGGCGTCGTCGGCTACTTCAAGGCCGATCAGCGAATCCAGGCCTGGGATCTCTTCAACGAACCCGATAATCCCAACCGCTCGAGTTACGGTCACGTCGAGCTCGCCAACAAGGCCGAGCTGGCTCTCAAACTGCTCGAAAAGACCTTCGCGTGGGCGCGATCGGTCGAGCCCACGCAACCGCTCACGGCCGGCGTCTGGAGCGGCGACTGGACCAACCCCGAAAAACTATCACCGATCAATCGTTGTATGCTCGATCAATCAGACGTGATCAGCTTTCATAATTATCGCCCACTTCCTGAGTTGAAACGAGACGTGCAAACGCTCAGGCGATACCGCCGGCCCTTACTGTGCACGGAATACATGGCGCGGCCCGCCGGCAGCAAATTCGACCCTGTTCTGGCCTATCTCAAGGAAGAACATATCGGCGCCTATAACTGGGGATTCGTTGCCGGCAAGTCGAACACGATTTATCCCTGGGATTCCTGGCAGAAGGCCTATGCCGCCGAGCCCCCCGTCTGGTTTCACGATATCTTTCGAGCCGATGGCACCGCTTACCTTGACGAGGAAGTCGCGTATATTCGCAGAGTGACCGGCAAGGCCGCGCCGGCACCGTGACCATGGCTCGCGACATCCAACCGACGACGGCCGATGATCTCCTCGAATTGAGCCGGTTCTTGACGACCGGCTTTCACGCAACGGCGGAGGCCGACTATGCCTCCCTCGAAGTCTTGCGCTGGAAATACCTCCAACCCGACGAGCCTGATGACGGCGGCGACGGTGGCAGCGCTCTTCGTCATGCGAGTGAGGCCCGGCCGATCGCCGCGCCGCGCAGCTATATCGCACGGTCCGAAACGGGCGAAATCATCGGCCATCTGGGGCTTTGCCGCACGGCGTTTGAAGGGCAGGCGCTCGCGGCCCGCGGGGGTCGTGTTTCAACGATCCACATCATCGACTGGCTCGGCTCTCCCGAGCATCGCGCCATCGGGACCAGCTTGATGCGCAAGGCCCATGAGGGAGTCGAGACTCAATTTGGCCTGGGTGTCAGCCCATCGGCCCTGGTCGTCGGCGAGCGAATCGGCTATGAGCTCCGAAACCTCGTGCCGGTTTATACGCGAATCTTGCGGCCAGGTTACTGGATGCGGTCGCGCGAGTCAGGCGTGTTGTCGCGCGGCCTGCGGCTGATGCGCGACAGCGCGCGGCTGTTGACTCGACGTCGAGCCGTCCCTCGAGCGGTCATCACGCTCACAAGGGTCACTCGCTTCGGCGCGGAAATCGATCCGATTGTCGAACGAGCCCGGACGCACGCGGTTTTCACACGTCGCAGTGCCGCGCGGCTGAACACGATGCTCGGCTTCCCTCGACAGACGATGACTGGCTGGCACATCGCCGACGATGCCGGCCGGCTACGCGGGTGGGCCATACTCAATATCGTTCCCAAGGATCAAGGACGCACCCGCACCGGCAAGATCGTCGATTGCCTTCTCGATGACTGCGATGTCGACCGCTGGCAGGCCGCGTTCCTGGCGCTCACTCAAGAGCTCGCATCACAACAGGCCGACCTCGTGCAGGCGTATGCTAGCACACCATGGACCGCCGAAGCTCTCGGGCAAAGCGGTTATCAATCGAAATTCGCCGCGAAATTTCATATCAGGGATCGACGGTCGCTCATCCCGCGCAATATTACGTTTCATCTTACACCGCTTGAAGGCGATTACGCTTACACATAGCGAAGCGCCGCGATCGCCGATTATTTCCGCCGCCGCGGCGAACGGGTACGATGTTCTGGCCAACGATGACTTTGCACCTTCCGCGCGATTGATGAGTCGGCTTCGATAGATTCACCACCCTCAGGAGATCGGCCGTGACCTTCTCCTCCTCCGGGCCACGCCCAGCGCCGTCGCCCAGGTACCGCGGCCATGGCAAGCGGGCGATCATGATCTGGATGGGGATGGTCGGCTTTTGCCTTGTGGCCATGGTGGCGACGTACTTGCTGTTTGTCGAGCAGCCGCCGCCTCGTCGAATCGTGATCGCCAGTGGCTTTAGAAGCGGGGCTTATTTTCGATTTGCCCAGCAATACGCCAGTGAACTGCGTAAGGACGGCGTTCTTGCCGAGGTCCGCGAAACCGCCGGCTCGGTCGAAAACCTGCGGCTCCTCGGGCAGGACGACTCGGGCGTATCCGTGGCCATCGTTCAAAGTGGCGTCGCCGGTACCGATGAGAGCGGCCGCTTCGTTGCACTGGGGAGCCTGTATCGCGAGCCCTTGTGGATCTTTCACCGCGGCGAAAAGCGACTGGAGCGGCTCAGTCAACTGGAAGGCAAACGCATTGGTGTCGGTCCCCAGGGAAGTGGCACCCACGCCGTCGCGATGCAATTGCTGAGTGCGAATGGCTTGATCGACTCGAAATCGAAAGCCTCGAGCGAAAGCTCGCGGGCCACCTTGAGCCAGCAGAACGTCGGCGCTGCCGCGGCCGCCTTGCAAAAAGGAGACCTCGATGCCGCGTTTTTCGTCGCGGCGTTCGAGGCCGATTACATTCAAGACCTGCTGAAAGACCCCAGGCTGAAACTGCTGAACTTCCCGCGACGCAGCGCGTATCTTCGCCGTTTCCGCTTCCTGGCCCCTGTGACCTTGCCCGCCGGAATTGTCGACCTGGGCCGCGATATCCCTGGTGAAGACGTCTCGCTCCTGGCCCCCACGGCCATGCTCGTGGCTCGCAAGGATTTCCATCCCGCCCTGGTCTCGCTGTTGCTCACCACCGCCACGCGCATCCATGAAAATGGCAACGCGCTATCCGACCCGGGCGAGTTTCCATCGGCGTCGTATTGCGACTTTCCCATCAGCGATGATGCGAGGCACTACTATCAACATGGCCAACCCGTGCTCCAGCGGCTCCTTCCTTTCTGGCTGGCCTCGCTGGCCGACCGCGCCAAGATAATGCTGATCCCGCTCGTCATGCTCACGATGCCGCTTTTCCGCGCCGCACCGCCGCTCATGCGCTGGCGCATCCGGCGCAAGATCTACCTGTGGTACTCCGACCTTCGCGAAATTGACCAGAAACTCGTTGCCGGCCTATCGAGTACCGAGCTCGAGCGTGAACTCGCGCGGCTCAAGCGAATCGAGAACCAGGTCGTTTTCGTGGATGTCCCGCTCAGCTACATGGAAGAGTTTTATCACTTGCGCCTGCACCTGGCGATGCTGCAACAACATCTCATGGAACTGCGTGCACGACCCATTGAATTGGATGCCCCGGGCGAGATGTCCTGATTTGACGTAGCCGAAACGATCGCGTGCCCAGTACTGCTGCCGATCTGGCTGAATGAGGTCCATCAGCATCGGCTCGCTCCATGGGCCCTTACCACAATTAGGTAAAATTATATTTTATTTATTTTCATACACCAATATATGCCAGGGCTTGACCGATCCGAAACAAGATCAGGTCGAGCCCCCTGTATTCATTCTTTTGAAGTCCCCACGCGGCCACTAAATCCGTTTTGGGATCGATTGCTAGATTTAGCTGGAGTTCCTGATAACTTAGAGGCGTCTCAAAGCGGGCAACCCAGGTGAAATCCGTGCACGTGTTTGGGGTCGTCGGGATGACGCACGTGGCTGGTGAGCCGATCTTACCGATGACTTGCGCCCTGGTTAAATCGGGCTTCGGGTCTGTATTGCCCAATTGTTCGTAGGCGGCCATCAAGCGTTGATCGGCGGCCGACAGTGGCAAGAACAGGTAGACGATCAAGGCCACGAGCCCAACCGCGGCCATGAAAGGCCGCATGCGGAACCGGAATGGCTCCGTTCGCCGCCGCGCTGTGATCTCGAACACGATTGGTATGATTGGCAAATGGATCTTCATCGACGGCCGCAACTCCAGGATGAGAGAATCAGGATTGGTCCGACCGAGCCGAGGCGATCGTGAGCTTCGTTGTTTCCGAAGTCTCTGACTCATGAAGCCGAATTTAACTTCGGTTCACGTCCCCATCACGATGGCTGCGTAATATACAACAACGACCGCAACGGCCAGGGCCTGGTGGAAGCCTGTTTTCGGGTTAACACCGCAGCCGTTGCCCCGGTCACGAGGAGTTTCAGCCATGCTCGCACCATTCGTCCTGGACCTTCTGATTGCGTGTACTTTACTCTTGCTGGCAGGATGGGCCAATCAATTTCTGGTACGCGGCAAGCCTGTCGGCGACGTCGCCCATCCGGGCATCGGCGCTTTGCAACCGGATCAACTTCGGCAATCGATGGTCAAGCGAGACGTGTTTTTCATTTGTAGTCCGTGCGCCGCAAACGGAGAATGGCTCTTCACACTCGAGGATCCGGAACAGAATTGACGGTGGCGCCTTGCGACGCGATGGCTCTTTCAACGGCCGTTGACGAGTTCGATTTTCGGTCGCGATCCGACGCACTCGTCCGATTTTTTGGCTCTCGTTATCGCGGCTGCCAGTCCGTCGCCATCACAGAGGAGAACGCCATGTCAGAGCTCTCACGCAGGCTATTCATGGGCACCGCCGGTCTGGCGGCGAGTGCCACCGGTCTGGCCGCGGCCGTCGAAGCCGAAGCGAGCGACGATCCGAAATATCAGGGACACAAAGAAAAAGCCGAAGAGTTGCCGACCTTTCGGTTCGCGATGGAACAGAACACGGGCCACGTGACCGAAGGCGGCTCGGCCCGGCAAGCAACGGTCAAGGAGCTGCCCATCTCCAAAGGACTGGCCGGGGTTTCCATGCGGCTCAAACCCGGCGGCATCCGCGAGTTGCACTGGCACGCGATCGCCGCCGAGTGGGCCTTTGTCGTCAAGGGCCGCGTCCGCACGACCGTGATCGGCCCCGATGGCACCTCGGAGGTCAACGACTTCAACCCCGGCGACGTCTGGTACTTCCCTCGCGGCCACGGCCACATGCTCCAGGGGCTCGGGCCGCAAGAAACCCATTTCGTACTCATTTTTGACGACGGCGCGTTCTCCGAATTCGGAACGTTCAGCAGTACCGACTGGCTCGGCCATACGCCCCCCGAGGTGCTCTCCAAATCGCTCGGCCTGCCGGTCTCGGCCTTCGCCAAGTTCCCCAAGGACGAGCTCTATATCGTTCTGGGACGCATTCCACCCAGCGAGCTGCCGACCTTTCACCAGGGTGCGCAAAGGGTTGCTCACAGAACGCATCGTTATCCTTTGATGGCTCAGCTTCCGCACTCGACGTTTGCCGGGGGCGAAGAGCGGCGCGTCAGCTCGATCGAGTTTCCCATTTCGACCACGATGACGGGCGTGGTTCTCGACCTGAAGCCGGGCGGACTCCGCGAGCTTCACTGGCATCCCAATGCCGACGAGTGGCAGTACTATATTTCGGGCAAGGCCCAGATGACGGTCTTCGGCTCGAACGGCCGTGCTCGAACTGAAAATTTCACGCCAGGCGACGCCGGATATGTGCCGCGCGGCTATGGCCATTACATTGAAAATACCGGCGACCAGCCCCTGCGCGTCTTGATCGGATTCAACAGCGGCGATTACCAGGAAATCAGTCTGTCGACCTGGCTGGCGGCCAACCCCGACGCGGTTCTGGCGGACAACTTCAAGGTCGAGGATTCCGTCGTCGCCAAGCTGCCCAAAAAGCGAGTATTCATCGCCTCGAAAGACGGCCCAGGCGTGTGATGGTGTCCTACGCAGAGCCCTCGAGCGGCCGGGCTTGGCTCATGCCCGGCCGCTTTGAATCGGCGGCATCACACGTGCCTTTCACGGCGGAAAGCCAGCGCTTACCTTCTCGAAATCGCCGGCCGCGTATACACTCAATGAACGAAGGAATCGACCCGACAAAAGTCCTGGCGCTTCAGGCCCCGAACGTGACTCGATCATGTTGAGCAAATCCAGCGATCACGACCGAGTGGCTCGAAGCCATGCACGCCGGATCCGCGTCGACGATCTCGCGACGATCGCCGCCCGCAATCAGGCCGGTTCACCAGGGCCGACGCCCAGCCACGTGCTTCCCGCCGGTCATTCGGGCCGCCGTACCGTGATCATCGCCGGGCTGGTCATCGTGGCACTCTGGGCATCACTTTACCTGATCTTTCGCGAATGGCGCACGCGGTATCGTGAACGCGCGGCTTATGGAGCGACCCACGTCGTTCCGGCGATCGACCCGATGCGCGGCATCATGCCGCCTGGGATCGCGTTGGGCGCCTGGCGTGATGCGGTCGATCAAACACGCGCCATGCTGCTGACGGTCACCGGATCCAACTTGCTTGATATTGCCGATATGGATCGCCTTCAGGTCGAGCTGGCGGAGCATGCGCGGCGCGCCGCGAGTCATCCGAAAACAGCCGTCAATGAGCTGGCCCAGATCTGGGATGAAGCGGCTGATCGCGGCGAGTTTTTATTCCGGGACAGTCGCTCACGCGATGGCACTCGCCATCCACGTCCCAGGATCTTGCCGGCTCGGTCTCGAGAAAAACCATCCGTCAAGTCGTCTGTGCCGACACAGTAAATTGATCGATTGAGGAATCAACCTCACCGCTATTTCAATTGCACTGCCTGAGCGGCCATCAGTGAGTCGAACGGCGTGAACACGCGCGAGACGGTGCGAAACGATAGTTCACTCCGCGCCGTCATGCTCGTCGGCGGCGACCGGCTCGCCGCGTTCCATATCGAACGAAGCTTCGTGCGGCTGGTCGCCCCAACGCAGGCGTAACGCTTCGACGAGTGCCAGGAACTGCGGAACCGTGAGCGATTCCGCACGAAGCTGACTGTTTAACCCCAGCGTTTGGAGCCAGAGATCCACGTCAGCCTTGGTCCACCGATCACTCCAGTCACTGGCCAGAACGTGCCGGATGTACTTGCGCCGATGAAAGAACAGCCGGCGTACCATCTCATGAAACCAGGGGACGTTTCCCACAGCGGCGCGTTTGGCTCCATCGGGCTTGATACAAACCACGGCCGACTCGACCTTGGGTTGAGGCCAGAAAACGCTGGGCGGCAACGTGCGAACGATCGCGACATCGGCCAGCGCCTGCACGACGACCGAGACAGCGCCATAAGCCGATGTCGCGGCCGGTGCACAGAGGCGCTCGGCGACTTCCTTTTGAATCGTCACGACAATCAATGCGGGACAGAGCTCGTCATGAACGAGCAAGTTCACGATCAAGGGCGTCGCGACGTGATAGGGCAAATTGGCGACCAGCTTGAAACGCTTCTTGCCCTCGCCGGAGGCCAGACCCAGGCGAACCAAGTCGAGCACCTTCGGTTCGATCCGGTTCTTGTTCGCGAGCGCATCGCAGAGAAGCACCTGCGCGTTGGAGAGCCCGGCCACGGCTTCGGCCGTCAGCTTTGACATGGCTGGATCGATGTCAACGGCGATGACATGGGCTCCACGCGCTGCCATGGATGCGGTCAGAGCGCCCGTGCCCGAGCCGATTTCCAGAATCACATCGTCGGGGCCGACTTCGGCCGTATCCATGATCAGGTCGTGAATATTCAGGTCGACGAGAAAATTCTGTCCCAGGCGATGCTGCGGGCGGATTCCGTTCCTGGCGAACAAGCGCGCAGGTACGACTGAGTTTGTCGAGGTGGCATCACCTTGTTGGAGGGCTCGCTCTTCATTTCCCTAGCAGCTTCTTGACGTGCTTCGCCAGGATATCGACCTCGACGTTCACCCGATCGCCCACGCCCAGGGCTCCCAGAGTCGTCATCGCCAGAGTGTGGGGAATGAGCATGACCGAGAAGGCGTCGGGACCGACGTCGACCAGCGTGAGACTGACGCCGTCAACGGCGATCGATCCCTTGGGCACCATGAGGGGTGTCCAGACCGGGTCGATGGCGAACGCCAGGAATTCCCATTCGCCGTCGGGCCGGCGGTCGAGCAACATGGCCGTCGTGTCGACGTGACCTTGAACGAAATGTCCACCCAGGCGAGCACCCGCCTTGAGTGCGCGCTCGAGATTGACGCGATCGCCTGCGGACTTTGCATTCAGATTGGTACGGTCCAGAGTCTCCGGTCCGGCCTGCACGCTGAAGGTGTCGTCGGTGGCCGCCACGACGGTCAGGCAGCACCCGTTCACAGCGATGCTCTCTCCAAGCTGAAATGGATCGCTGAGCCAAGCGGCCGGCCAGCGAATTAAAAAGCGACGACCGCCGCCATCTTCAGCGACGGCCCGTTCGATCTTGCCCAGGCTTTCAACCAGTCCCGTGAACACGCGAATCGAATCCTCGAAGCCTGTTGTTTCAGAATAGCCGGGCGCTGCGGCGGCGGCCGCATTTTGGCGATCGCATCAATGCTCGTCTCGTTCTTGACCTGTCCTATGGTAGCAGGATGAGACGCTGGTTAGAATCGGGGATCAAGTCGTGTCGGCCAGACCGCCCGGGTTTCTCGGCAATGGAAGCGACGCGGGCGGGCGTGGCTCCTTCATGCTCGATGGTCGGTTGATTCGAACTTTTCCGAACAGGGGAGATAACAGCATGACGCCCCCAGTGAATCGCCGTGATTTCATGGCGCAAGCAGCCGTTACGGCCACCGCCGCCGTCGCGGCGACAACGAGCGCGGCCCATGGCGCGGCCGCCGCGCGCACCCAGCGCGACAAGTCGAGCCTGCCCAAGACGGCGGCCGACAAGGTGACTCTGGGCAAGACCGGCATCCAGGTTTCGCTGGTCGGGATGGGAACCGGAAGCGTCGGAAGCGGCCAGGCCAGCAACCAGACGCGGCTCGGGGTCAAGGAGTTCACCCACGTGGTGCGCCATGCGCTCGATCACGGCGTCTGTTTCTTCGACGTCGCCGACCAGTATGGCTCGCACGTTTACCTCCGCGAAGCCTTGAAGGGCGTGCCACGCGATCAGTACGTGATTCAGACGAAGACGCACGCGACCAATTTGCCTGACGCCCGCAGCCACCTCGAACGCTATCGCCTCGAGCTGGGCGTCGATTCGATCGACATCGTGCTCTTGCACTGCATGCAGAAATCCGGGTGGCCAACCGACAATCAAGGGGCCATGGAATACCTGATGAAAGCCAAGGAAGAAAAACTGATCCGCGCCCATGGCACAAGCTGCCACGGCATGGACCCGCTCCATGTTTCCGCCAAGAATCCGTTTGTGGAAGTCGACCTGGCCCGCATCAATCCCGAGGGATTGATCATGGATGATCACAAGCCCGACGAGGTCGCGTCGGTCCTGGAGGAAATGCATAACGCCGGCAAAGGTGTCGTCGGCATGAAAATCCTCGGCGAAGGCCGGATCAACACGCCCGAGCGCATCGACGCGTCACTTCGCTACGTGCTGGGCCTCGGAACGGTCGATGCGTTCGTCATCGGATTCCAGACCACCAGCCAGATCGACGACATCCTCAAACGCACCAATGACGCACTGGCTTCATTGAGAAGCTAGCTAGCCGCGTCGTCTTCTGTTCAGTTTAGTGCTCATTCGGTAGAAGAGCGCTCCCGGCACCCAGCCGCGCCGCGGTGTGATCATTCAATCACTCGCGGCGCCGCTGACCAAGGTGACGAACCGGCCGATGAGGGAAGACACCGGGGTCGCATGCCCTTTCCCTCCCCGGATCCGTTCGGTTGCCTGTTGACCATTCAAACGACTGCGTCCGCGCTCGCGAGTGGTGCGCACATTTCCATAAGCCATGCTCGATACGGCACTATTGAGATGCGCTATTGATCGTCGGTGCAATGAATGAACGAACGATCGATCGACCTCGTCGCTCAAAGCGGTGGCCGTCGCTCGAAGGCGAAAACGAACGGGAACGGGGCCTTGTCGGTGGGAAGTCGGCTCAACGGGTCTGTGTGACGGCGAAGCTGTCGGCGTGGTAGGCGATCGCGCTGCACGTGTTGCACTCGGCATTATGCTCGCTGGACATGGACGTCACGTAGTTAGCCAGGCGCGGGGTGAAATAAACCACTGCGGCGACGACCAGTATCATCGCCAACCATACCATTGTATCCACAACCTGTCTCATGACCGATCGCCTCCATCTCGTGTGAATTGTGAAGTGAGCGACCCTGCCTGGAGCGCAAGGGATGTCAAACTACCTCATGTAACCCTCATGCCCCGACTCATGCATTACCGTTGCCAAACCCATAGACCTCGAGAAAACGCGAAGACGAGTTCGAGCAGGATCCAATCGCGAAGGCGCACCGAGATCGCCCACCGCTGGCGCACTCGTGCGTGCGGTGCCGGCTCAGCAAATTCCGCCCTTATTTTTCGTTTTAGCAAATCCCTTGCCCGACGCGATCGAATCCATCCTCTGACTTGAATATCGTCGACAGAATGTCGTTCTCAGGAAACAATAGGTGATTTTTTTGTCCTGTCTGCCTCAAAATCCGTGTCAACACGAGACTTCTCGGCTAGATCAACTAGTATGCGACACGCGTCCTGTGACATCGGTGGCTATTTTTTTCGCTGATGTGATGCCTCGACCCGCTCGAATCACGGGATTGAGAATTCTCGCCAAGCCTTCATAAGACTGCGTGGGCGCGGTGACGACTTCGCCTTTCCTTTTTGAGAGAACACCGTGAACGGTCAAAAGTGTCTGCGGGTCGGCGATCGGGCGCCCGATTTCGTTTTGCCAGGGGCCGACGGCGAAATGGTGAATCTGGCCGACTACCGCGATCGGTCCGAAGTCGTCTTGTTCTTTTACCCCAAGGATCACTCGCCATTCTGCTCGGCCGAAGCCTGTTCGTTTCGAGACAGCTACGAAGCATTTCGCGAAGCCGGAGCCGAGGTCATCGGCATCAGTGCTGATTCACCGCGGTCGCACCAGCGATTCAAGGATCGGTTCCGGCTGCCGTTTCTGCTCCTGAGTGATCAGGACGGATCCGTGCGCGACCGCTATGGCGTCCCCAGGACGTTTGGCTTGTTCCCGGGGCGAGTGTCTTATCTCATTGATCGTGGCGGAGTTATTCGCCACGTCTTCTCATCGCAATTCCTGCCGACCAAACACGTCTCCGAGGCGCTCGCCGTGCTTGAACAGTTGCGCCAGGCGACTTGAATAGCGCGACCGGCTGATTGATACCGCGTCAAGGAGCTTGGATGCCGACAAGATTTGTCATGTTTTGCCCGGTGCCCTCTGCTCAGAGTCAAGAATCTCGAATTGAGTGATGCACACTGGATGATTGGGGAAGCGAGCCACGATTTCGAGTTTACCCCCATCGCCTCGATGCAGCCTCGTAGAGTGCTCAGATACATGTCGGTTCGCCATGCAAAAGCAAGACGTCTTCGGCCGGTCGGGTCCTCCGCTGTCGATAGGCGATTCGCCGTCGCACTCTCAAGAGGATTCAAAACCGAATGCAAAACCCATGAACGGCGCCCCGATTGACGTCGCATGCGCGGGTCGCATAGAACATTCGAATCGCCTTGCACCGCCGGGTGACCAAAAGCGATGAGACTCCGCGCACTTCGATCACAGGCGCGCAGGGTCCTTATGACTTCGTCGGATCTCGAGGCTCTTCCATGAATCATTCGGCTCGTCGGCCAAGATGG
Organism: uncultured Planctomycetota bacterium; assembly: GCA_963818265.1. GTDB lineage: Bacteria > Planctomycetota > Planctomycetia > Isosphaerales > Isosphaeraceae > CAWFRS01. The sequence goes on from CAWFRS010000010.1 coordinate 765,489, forward strand.
AATTCTTTGTGGCTCTTGCACCTTGTCATGATTGCCGGGAGCGTGCTTTTCATATCCGTGAGCCAGGCGAGCGACGTCAAGCTCGACGGCCGAACGTTCTCCATTCCGGCCGGCTTTACGATCGAGCGGATCGCCGGGCCGCCCCTGGTCGATCGGCCAATCACGGCCGCGTTTGATGACCTCGGGCGTCTGTACGTCGCCGATTCCTCGGGGTCGAACGAGAACGTCAAGAAACAGCTCGCCGAGAAGCCCCATCGAATCGTGCGGCTCGAGGATAGCGATGGCGACGGCCGATTCGACAAACGCACCATTTTCGCCGACAAGATGATGTTCCCCGAGGGGACCATGTGGTACGACGGCTCGCTTTACGTGGCCGCGCCCCCCAGCATCTGGAAGCTGACCGACACCGACAACGATGGGAAGGCCGACCAGCGCACGGAATGGTTCGCGGGCAAGACGCTCACCGGCTGCGCCAACGACCTGCACGGCCCTTATATGGGCCTCGACGGCTGGATCTACTGGTGCAAGGGGGCCTTCGCCCAGCAAACCTACGAGCGCCCCGGCAAGCCCCCCTTCGTCACCCGTGCGGCGCATATTTTCCGGTGCCGGCCCGACGGCACGGGTATCGAGCCGGTCATGACCGGCGGCATGGACAATCCGGTCGACGTCGTCTTTACCCCCGGGGGCGAACGGATCTTCACCACCACGTTTCTGGTGAACCCCAGTGGCGGCCAGCGAGACGGCCTGATTCACGCGGTTTACGGCGGAATCTATGGCAAGGTTCACGACCAGATTTTTGATCCGTCTCATAAGTGGACGGGACCCGAAGTGATGCCCGTGCTCCTGCACATGGGACCGGCCGCTCCTTGCGGGCTGACCCGGTACGAGTCCGACGCGTTCGGGAAAAACTATCAAGACAACCTGTTCGCCTGCTACTTCAACTTGCACAAGGTCAGCCGCCACGTGCTGACCCCTGACCATGCCACGTTCGCGACCAGGGACGAAGACTTTGTTTCGAGCCCGGACCTTGATTTCCATCCGACCGACGTCCTCGAGGACGCCGATGGCAGCCTTGTCATCGTCGACACGGGCGGCTGGTACAAGCTCTGCTGTCCGACGTCACAGCTTCAGAAGCCCGACGTCCTGGGGGCGATCTATCGAGTCAAGCGCCCGGATGCCGCCAGAGTCAGCGACCCGCGGGCGATCAAGCTGCGCCAGCTTGGCGTCGAGCTCAATTACGACGATTTGATGCCGATGCTCGGCGACACGCGGCCAGCCGTGCGGCACCTGGGCATCGACTCAGTGGCCCGAGTCGTGAACAGGGAATTGGCGACGTCCGGTGGAAGACAGCAGGTTGGGCTGACGCTTCTGGCGAAATCGGCATGGCCGCCGGCGACCGTGCGCACCCGGCTGAGCACGATCTGGACCCTGTCGCGGATCGACCATGCGGCCGCGCGTCTCCAGGTCCGCGCTTTTCTCGACGATCCCGACGAAACCGTGCGCCAGGCGGCCATCCACGTGACGGGCCTCTACCGCGACCGCGACGCGGCACCGCGCTTGATCGAGTTCTTGCCGGTCTCGTCTTCCCCGCCAAACCGACGCGCCGCGGCCGAGGCTCTTGGCCGCATCGGTGACAAACAGGCAGTACCCGCGCTCTTGCAGGCCGCGGCCAGCGCGGACGGGCGGATTCTTGAACACTCACTCATTTATGCCTTGATCGAGATCGGCGATCCCGTCGCGACACGACAAGGGCTCTCGAGCGACAAGCCGCTCACGGTGAAAGCCGCGATGATCGCGCTCGACCAGATGGATGGCGGCGGGCTCGAATCCCGGCAGGTCGCCGGGCTCCTGGCGTCGCCCGAGGCGGCCCTCAAGGAAACAGCGGCCTGGATCGTCGGCCGCCACGCGAACTGGGCCGACGGCCTGGCCGGAGTTCTCGGTGAGCGGCTGGCGAATATCGAACTCGCCCCCGGCGATCGCGCCGAGCTCGAGCGGCAGCTCGGGCGGTTCGCGGCGGCGGCTCCCGTCGAGCGGCTGCTGGCGGCCCAGCTTCGCGACGCTTTTGCTCCGCTGATCGTCCGCCGAAGCTGCCTGCAAGCCATGGCCTGGTCAAACCTCAAGGAAGGGGCCGTTCCGCACGCGTGGATCAATGCGATCACGAGTGTGCTCGAAGGCGATCCCGCGACACCCGAGCTCGTCACGCCGGCAATTGCAACCTTGCGTGCTTTACCGCTCGCCAAGGCAACGGCCAGTGATCTGCCCGAGCGTCTGGTGCGAATCGCCGCCAGTACCAGGAATCGGCCCGAGCAAAGGCTTGCCGCGCTGGCGGCACTGCCGCGGGGCCTCGCCAATCCGGGCCAGGATCTCTTCACCTTCTTACTCGGTCAACTCGACCGCGAGCGGCCGGTCGCGATCAGAACGACCGCGGCGGACGTGCTGGCTCGCGCAACGCTGAGCACCGCACAGCTTTCCAGGCTCGCCGACGCACTCCGGACGGCCGGTCCCCTTGAGGTCGACCGACTCCTGGTCGCTTTCGAGCAATCGACCGATGAAGCGATCGGCCTCAAGCTGATCGCGGCCCTCACGCAGTCCGCGGCCGTTTCGAGCTTGCGGATTGATGCACTCAAATTGCATCTCGCGAAATACGGTCCCCCCGTGCAAAAACAGGCCGAGGCCCTTTATGCGTTGCTCAACGTCGATGCCGCCAAGCAGAAAGCCCGGCTCGAGCAGCTCATGACGGCCCTTTCGGCCGGCGACATCCGCCGCGGACAACTCGTCTTTCATAGTGACAAGGCGGCATGCTACTCATGTCATGCTATTGGCTACAGGGGGGGCAGTGTCGGTCCCGACCTCACACGCATCGGATCGATACGCGCCGAGCGCGACCTGCTGGAAGCCATCGTCTTTCCCAGCGCCAGCTTCGTTCGCAGCTTTGAGCCGATCGCCGTGGCCACCAGCGATGGCAAGATCTACAACGGACTCATCCGCGGCGAGACGGCCGATGAATTGATCATGGCGACCGGAGTCAATCAGGAAGCGCGGATTTCCCGGCGTGACGTTGATGAGATGCGTCCGAGCACAGTCTCCCTGATGCCTGCCGGGCTCGATCAACAACTGACCCCACAGGAACTTGCGGATCTTGTCGCTTTCTTGAAGGCATGCAAATAAGCCGCGATCTGAACGCCCGCGGCTTATCTTTTTTTCAATGCGCACTTCGCCGCACGCGAACCGGCAAGGAGGCGCACAGCGAATATCACTCAGCTCCAGGAAACGTCATCGATTTTTCATTTCCCACGACGGCAAATTAGCGAAGCCGTTGTAAGCGTCTGACTTAGATTGCTCATGCGGAACGGATCCTGGTTCGATCCGGCCTGGAATCCCGAGCAGAACGCGATTTTTATCGCGTCACGGGCGTATTAGCCAGCGATGTGGCATCACGGTTGCAGACCTTCGGAGCCGCAGAGGCAGCTCCAGGGAAGTGAGACTGGATCGTTGGGATTGGTTCAGCGATCTGCCTGAGTTCCTTCGAGGATCGAGGGACAAATCGTGGTTCACAATCTACGGAGGAGCGTTACATGCTCAAGAAATTCGGAACACGTGGGATCGTCGCTCTGGGACTCGCCAGTTTGGCTTCCGCCGCTTGCTATGCGGCCGACAAGGATGCCATCCCCGGCCCAATTGATAGTGTGTCTGACCTGCAAGACACGGCCAAACTGGTTTTCAAACTGGCTGACACGAATAACGACGGTCAGCTCTCGAAGCAAGAAGCCATTGATGCCGGCAACCTCATGGTCGGCGGCTTCTTCTTCCGCGCCGATACGAATGGTGACGGCGTCCTGACACAGGAAGAAGCCAGACAGGCTCGCGATACGATTTTCGCCCAGCAGCCTCTGCTCAAGTTCGTTGTCATGCGGGCGACGCCTCCCAATGCACAGCCGAACGCGCCCCAGGGCGTTCAGCCTGTCACAACAGGGACGGCCAATGACCCGCGGGCCGTCGCCCAGAGCTTGGCCGCCGATCCCATGCAGACGATCACCAATTTGCTCGACACCAATCGCGACCAGAAGATCGAGGCGACCGAGCTCCGCCAGGCCGTACAGATGGGGGTTTCGACCCTGTTCCTGCTGTCCGACAGCAATCAAGACGGTCAACTGAGCCCGTACGAGCTCAACAACGCGGTCCGTCAAGTGGCCATGTCGGCCGTGACATCGGGTTTCCAGGCCGCCGATGCCGACCGCAATAACATGCTGAGCATGGACGAGTACGACAAGGCTCTGATCGAGCCTGCGCACGCCGTCTTCCGCGTGCTTGATGCCAATGGCGACAATCAGCTCACGATGGAGGAGCTTCAGCGGGCCGAGCGAATCATCCAGGATCAAATCCGGCGGCTGAACGTTCCCGAACAGCCGAACTCGCTCTCGAACCAGCTCCGAGGCCGCAACGGCAACACCAATGCCTATGGCAATAGCAACGCCAACCCCAATGCAGGAACGCTACCCACGGCGCCAGCCCCGGGCACCGCGTTGCCTCGGTAAGGTAAGTGGATGTAGCTGATCAATCGCTTGATCAGACCCGTTCCGTTGCTCGGAACGGGTCTATCTGATGTCAAAACAAATTCCGGTATCGCCAATCCCTTGATGTGATTGACGATACCGGAATTTTTTGGTTTTGGCCGAGCGTGTTACTTCCAGTTCGGCAGATAGGAACCGATCGACTGGGGAACTCGCTTCAACGACTCGGGCAAATGTTGAAACTGTTCGGGAAACGCTCGCTCATACCAGGAAGGCTCGCGCCGCGAGAGGAGCAAGCTGATCGCCAATCCAAAACCGAGTCCCAGGCCGAAGCCCGTCATGACCGAGAGCATCGGATTCGATTGCAAGAATTGAGTCGCCTCTTCCTGGGCGTGTTGCCCGAACTCGGCAACCGCTTCGCGGCCATTGCTGATCGCACGATTCACGCCGCCGCCCTGCTGTTGCTGTTCGTTGCTGCCCCTCGATTCGTTCCCCCGGCGCGTGGCGGCGGCGCCACTGCCGCCGCTGTTGCTACCTCCGTGCGAGCCCTGGAATTCGTTACCTTGTGCCATGATGTTTGCTCCTTTTTGCTCTATCGAGTGACTCAGAAGAAAGTCGCCCGTCGCAATTCATCTGGCAAAGTTGATGCCACCCATTGAGACACGAGTGTCCAGGATCCCCATGTTTTCACCCGAACTCTCAACGCGAGAATACTTTACGACTTACCAGCCCGTTTTACGGGTTCGTCGCGTTTCGGCAGCACTTTCTTGGCGACAACACCAGGAGAGTAGTCTGAAGGCTCGATCCGCAGGAATTTCTGGGCGCGCCGTCCTTGAATATCGCCCAGATAGAGATTGCCCCGTGGATCAACGGCCAGGGCGTGAACCCATTCCAGTTCGCCTGATCCGCGTCCCTGGGGAAACGTGTAGAGACGCGTCAGGCGTCCTTCGGGTGTAAACACCATGATGAGCTGATCCTTGGGTGGTATGCCCACGACGAGGCCCGGAATGGGCAGCCTGGGCCAGCGCATGGGTGACGAGCCACAAACGTAAATCTCATCGGCCGGCGTGATACAGATGTGCCAGGGAACGAGCAGATCGCGCCATTCATCAAGGAATTGTCCTGTCTGGTCGAATACCTGCACCCGCCCATTGTTGCGATCGGCGACAAAAAGCCGGCCTCGCGAATCCAGGGCAATCGAATGCGGCAGGCTCAACTGGCCAGGATTCGAGCCCAGCGTGCCCCAGGTATGAACAAATTGTCCGCGATGATCGAAGTGCACGATCCGGTTGTTGCCGTAACCGTCGGCGACGAATATGTCGCCGCTGACACTGATTGCCACATCGGTGGGTCGATTGAGGTGACTTGAATCCTCGCCCGGTTCGCCAGGCGTTCCCAGAATGAGAAGCGTATTTCCCTCTGGTGTGAACTTTCTCACGGTATGCAGACCGCTATCCACCAACCATATGTCGCCGGCCGCGTCGATGCGTATCTGGTGCGGCTCCTGAAACTGGCCCTGTCCCCAGGCACGTACGAAATCGCCATCAGCCGTGTAGACTTGAATGGGAACCGCGCCACGACTGAACGTCCAGACCTGGTCGGACCGACTGATCGCGATCCCGGCCATCGCCCCCCAGGTCAGGTCCTTGGGGCGCTCGGGCCACGACGACACAACGTCGTAGCCTGTCGACAAATTGATCCTGGGATAGGCCGCGCTTCGTGTGAGCTTGGCTGTCGGTTTGCGCTCCTGAGCCCCCGTCTCTGGAATATTGAGACCGACCAGAGCAAGAAAAGCCGTGATGAATCGCACCGTACGACGGCCATGGAAATGCACACACCTGAGGTCTATCTTCCGTCTCATCACGAAACACTCCCGACTCGCCGCACAGGGCGGAAAAGTGTCGGTAAAGAACGAGCCAAAGGTCGCAATTTACCCAGTCATCATCTGGGCGTCTGGGGGTTGCAACACAGATCCATTGCCCCGGCGTCGACGTTCCCGCATCTTAATCTTCGAGCCTGTCAGGAACAATGCACGGAGCGAGAAACACGCGTGCGACCGTGATCGAGGAACGCGACAGACGGATTGCGGCCTTTTTTCTTGTTGCGACAAGATATCCTTTTCTGTCGCATGCAACGCGACAGATCGAGCGGAGAAGATAATCTGATGCCGTTGAAACTTGCCGCATTTCCCAAGTGCTATATCGAGCAGATTGCTGGCGAACGCTCGATGTCGGTTTTCGATTGGATCGAAATGGCACGCGCACTCGACGCCGACGGTTTGGAGATGTACGACGGGTTTTTCACGAGTCTTGAACCGTCGTATCTCGACCGGATCGGTGCGGCGATTGCCAGCGCGGGCTTTGCGATGCCCATGCTCTGTTGCTCGCCCGATTTCACCAATCCCGATGTCGATGCTCGCAAGCGGGCCGTCGACCGGGAGATCGAGTCGATTCAGGTCGCGCGGCGGCTAGGTGGGCCGCGAACAGTCTGCCGGGTGCTGTCTGGACAACGTTACCCGGAAATCAGCCGGCGGCAGGGGCTCGAATGGGTCATCGAATGCATAAACCAGGTGTTGCCGGCAGCCCGTGAAAACGACGTGGTATTGGGTCTGGAAAACCATTACAAGGACGGGTTCTGGAAGTATCCCGAATTCGCTCAGAAGATGGACGTGTTCCTCGACGTGGTGAATGCGATCACCGACCGCGATCATTTCGGCGTCCAGTATGATCCGTCGAACGCGATCGTGGCCGGCGACGACCCGATCGCGCTTCTGGAGGCCGTGGCGCCGCGGGTTGTGAGCATGCACGCCAGTGATCGATCGCTGGCGGCCGGCGCGACCTTGGACGACCTGCGGCAAACCGACGGCACGCTCGGCTATTCGCCCGACCTGAAGCACGGAGTGACCGGCAAGGGCCTGAATGATTACGACGCCATTTTCCGGATTCTGGCTGGCCAGAACTACCAGGGATGGGTGAGCATTGAAGACGGCATGAACGGGATGGACGAGATGGCCGAATCGCTGGCCTTCTTGCGGCAGAAGAGCCGGCTGTATTTTTCTGACTGAATGAAAAGGAATCAAGGAGAAGTGACCCGATGCACCGCGTTCGCACCGCCCTGATCGGATGTGGCAAGGTCGGGCTCACCCACGCCCAGGCCCTGGCCACGTTGCCCGAGTCGCATTTCGTGGCGGCCTGCGACGTCAATTTCGAACGCGCCGGGGTCTTTGCAGCGCAATTCGGCGTCAAACCATATACCGACGTCCGAGTGATGCTCGCCGAATGTGAGATCGAAGCGCTTTGCATTGCCACGCCGCATCCGCTCCACGCCGAGCCATCGATTCTTGCGGCGGAGGCTGGCGTGCATGTTCTGGTTGAAAAGCCGATGGCGGCCAACCTGGCCGATTGTGACATGATGCTCGCGGCGGCCCGCGAAAACGGGACGAAGATTGGCGTGATCAGCCAACGGCGCTGGTATGAGCCCGTGCGCCGCATGAGAGACGCGATCGCCGCCGGCAAGATTGGCCGGCCGATCCTGGGCGTATTCGTGATGTATAGCTGGCGCGAGCCGTCGTATTACCAGTCCGATCCCTGGCGCGGGCGGTGGGACACCGAGGGGGGCGGCGTGCTCGTCAACCAGTCACCGCACATGATCGACCTCTTGATGTGGCTGATGAATGACGAGGTCGCCGAGGTCAGTGGTTACTGGGCCAACCTCAATCATCCGTCGGTCGAGGTCGAGGATAGTGCCGTCGCGATCCTCCGGTTTCGCCATGGCGGGCTAGGATCGATCATCACGAGCCTGTCGCAAAAGCCGGGCATTCACACCAAGGTGCATATTCACGGGTCGAGCGGAGCCTCCGTCGGCGTCGAAACCGATCGTGGCGCGACGTTTATCGCGGGCGTGTCGACCATTTCCGAACCCCCCTTGAACGACCTCTGGACGATTCCCGGCGAGGAACAGAACCTCGCGGGTTTTCAGGCCGAGGATCGAGCATCCTTCGAGCGAGTCAACGCCGTCGCACTATTACCATGAGCTTCAGATTCAAGACTTCCTGCGATCGATCGTGGAGAATCGCCCCCCCATGGTGACAGGCGAAGACGGCCGCCAGGTCGTGGCGATCTTCCAGGCCATTTATCAATCGAATCGCGAGGGGCGTTCGATCAAATTGGCCTGATCGGTTTGAACGTGGCGACGATGCGCACTGGCTTTTGCCTCATTTGGACCAGGCTTTGCTGATAAAGGCTGCGGTCAAACGGTGGTTTATCTTCAAGCCGCGGGACAGATCCTCCGAAGGGGCGAACGAGTATGGTCGAGGCGATTATCTTCGACATTGACGGCACCCTGATCGACTCGGTCGATCTGCATGCCAAGGCGTGGCAAGATACATTCGAGCATTTCGGCCTTGATTTGCCGTTTGCCCGCATTCGCCACGAGATTGGCAAGGGGGGCGACCAGTTGCTTCCCGATCTTCTGCCCAAGGAGGTGGTCGATTCGCGCGGAGAAGAACTCAAGGACTATCGATCCGAGCATTTCAAAAGTCATTATCTCTCGAAAATCCGGGCTTTTCCCCAGGTTCGCGAGTTATTCGAGCGAATCCGCGGTGACGGCAAGAAGATCGCGCTGGCGTCTTCGGCCAAGAAGGACGAAATTGCCATCTACAAGAAGCTCGCCAAGATTGACGACCTGATCGACGCCGAGACATCGGCCGACGATGCGGATAAGTCGAAGCCTCATCCCGACATTTTTGAAGCCACGCTCGAGCAACTGGGCGAGATCGAACCGGCAAAGGTGGTGGTCATCGGCGACACACCGCACGACGCCGTGGCCGCGGCCAAGGCCAGGCTACGCACGATTGGCGTCTTGTGTGGCGGCTTCCCGGAAGACGAATTACGCGCTGCGGGATGCTTCGCGATCTATCGCGATCCGGCGGACTTGCTGGCTCGGTATGATGAATCGCCGCTGCGCTGAGGCGATTCTGTTGGCTGGCATCCGCGGGCGATGTTTCAGGAGCCGATCACGGGCTTCGGAAGTGGCCAGGGTTTCCTGAAAAGACTAAAATCGAAGTCAGAGAACAGTCTTATGAGCGCGTCAAGGAGATTTTGATGCACGGCAGTGCCCAGTCGTATACGACGAGCATCTCTTATTTGAAGGATGCTCCCGGCGTACTGGAATTTACTTTTGTACTTAAAGGAATGAAGCGAGCCGCGGGCTCTGGCGAGTTTTCGAAGCGAGCGCCGCAGTATGCCGTCAGAGTACAAGGAGCTGGGAACGCGATCGTCTTTGATTGGGAGAATACTCCCGATGATCCAGGCGAAGCGAAATCTGAGCTCGAAGAAGAAGCTCGTCGTCGCATCGATGCTCGATGTACCTGGGTTCGACAGGTCGAGGAACTTGTTGCTCAGGTGAGCCAATGGGGGAAGGAACTCGGTTGGGAGACCCGCAAGATTGAAAAACACCTCGATGATTCTTATGTCGGCAAGCACGTTCTCCCGGCCCTTCTCATGCAAGAGGAAACATGCCGGGTGTTGCTGGAGCCAGTCGGCCGCTCCGCACCGGGGGCAGAAGGCGTTGTTGATCTTTACTTGATGCCGGCATACGACGACATCGCTAGCCTTTATTTTTACAACGGACAATGGAACATCCATTATTTCCCCCCGAACGCGCCTGCAACCGAAGATATGCGCGTCACGAATGGGATTGCACTCTCCAGGGACTCGCTGCGAAAAGTTCTGGAAGAGATGCGGAACCATGCCGTTTAACCACGAATGGCAGTCTCGCATCAAATCTGTTGAGCGCGAATACATGGCAATGCGACAGGCCGCCAATCATTTCCGCCAGAAGGTGCGCGAAGATCCGAACATTTTGCTGGATGACCTACGAAACCGCGACATTGAGGTGGCATCTGGAAAACTGGAGGGGACTTACGTCATTCGTTTGTTCGCGGAGTTTGAGACGGGAGCAAGGCAATGCTGGAATGAGCGATGGGAATCCTACCCGAAGACAGCCGATTTATTGGAAGGACTGGCAGCGCGGTTCACGATTCCCGATGCTCATCGCGAGCATTGCCATTCGGTTCGTGAATATCGAAACAATCTGGTGCACGAACGAGAAGGGGACGTGGAAGCCCTGACCATGTCTGAGGCCAGAGCCTATTTGTGTGTTTTCTTCAGCTTTTTGCCACATCGGTGGTGACTTCATCATGTTGAGGACATCGATTCAACTGCCGGTGAATCTGAGTCGCTGACCGGCAGTTCCGTCTTCGCCGTCGGCGTCAACGCATCGCCATGCAACTCCCGCGGGAAATCCCTACCGCGCAAAAAGATGAGTGCCAGAGGTTCACTCCTTGATTCAGATTCTCGGCAATTGGCAATTTCGGTACGATGCGGTCAGCAAGGAGGTCGACATGCGGCACGATTACCCTGTCCGAATCTGCTTCAGCCCTATTACATCGCCGATTCTCCGGCGAGCGAGTCGAGGTTACGGACGAAACACGACCGCTCTACTGGGAGCTGGTCGAGGCGGGCATGATGGTCCCCCTTCACACGTTCGCACTCGGGCCGAATAGCGCCTTTCGACTGACCGATGTCGCCTGCGATTTACGCGACAGCCTCATCGGCTTCGCCAGCCAGACTCCATCTGTCTGAGCAATTCCCTGGCTGCGGGACTGTTCGTTGTCACGGGTTCATCTCCCACGGGAAAAGTGACCGTGCGAAAAGATGATGGCCAGGCGGTTCACTCCGAACTCCGATTCTCGTTCTCAAGTCGATTTCGTAAAATGAAGCGAGCAAGGAGGTGGAAATGCGCGCGTTTACGTTGTCTGAATCCGCCGTGGCGTTGCTTCGATTTGAGATCAAGGGCTATCGGATCAAGACGAAGAACCTGAGCCGCCTGGAGGCATACCATGAACTTGTCGCGGCCGGGATCATGGAGCCAGTGCCCGCCAGAGAAGACGAATTCCGGTTCACTGAAGCGGGCATGACGGACCGGGAAGTGATCGCTCTTCGGGAGACGGAGCGAATCGAACTGGGGCGCCATGAGCCGCCTGATACAAGCAATCTTTCGGTTGCAGCTAAGGACTTGCTTCGCACCTGCATAGAAGGCGGATGTCCGGACGGCGACGAACTCAATCGCCCGGCGTACCGAGAGCTCGTCAAAGCACGGATTGTGATCCCCGTTGATTCATTCACAAAGAGTGATGAGTGCGTCTTTCGTTTCACGCCGCTGGGCTGGAGAAATCGGTTCGAGATTCTGAAGCAGGTCGCTGGCTAATTAGCGGCCGTTCCAGCCGCGTTGCGTGGCTCGAGTGAGGTCTCTTGCCTCGTCGGTGATCGGCAGTTCCGTGATCGGGGCGTGCTCTAACGCCTCGACGTGGCTTCCGCCATGAAGGTGCTCCTCGTATTCGTGAGCAATGATCGCATGCAGAGAGATGGTAAGCTCATATCAATTCACGTTCTGAGGGAAAAAACGACATGGCACCCGAAGAGTTTGAGCAGCCTCGGGATGACCACCTGATCGAAAGAGATCGCGAAGAGCGCAAAACTAATAGAGCCGCCGCCGAAGAAAAGGGATGGACTTTCGATGCGAGTATTGACCCTCCAGCGTGCATTGATGAAGACGGCACGCCCCGACTTGACCAGGATGGCAGGAAACTTTGAGTGAAGGATAGCCTTCGTCATGCACGGGCTCTGGGGGCGTTCATTATCGGCCTGGCTCCGAAAAACACGGAGGATACCATGCAAGTGATTACCCTGTCTGAAGCCGCCGTCGCCACGCTCCGATTCGAGGTCAGGGGATGGAAAAGCCACGTCCGGGAGATCGACCTCCCGAATTACCGCGAGCTGGTCGCCGCCGGGATCATGGAGCCGGATGGCGAACGCTTCCGGCTGACTGCAATGGGCCTCTCCGAGGGCGCGGCCATCGTCGAACGCGAGTCGGAACGGATCGAGAGCGGGCGTTATGCGCCGCCGGACTTAAGCCGCTTGTCCAAACGCGCATGGCTCCTCCTGCCCGGATCGCATCGGGAGAAAAGGTCGAACTCACGCCGGAAGTGAAGCCCCTGTTCCGCGAGTTGGTCGATGCCCGGATCGTCCTGCTCATCAGTACGTTCGCCGGGGGACCCGAATCCGTATGGCGGTGGACCTACTGGGGGTGGAAGCGACAGGCGGAGTGGGCGGAAATCGCCTGCGCGAGGGAAACTGCGTGATAGGATGGCGGGGCTACGGCGGGTACCTCGTAAATGGGCACGCCGCAAGGCGTCAGGCGGGGTAACGAACCCACCAGCCGGTGCAATAAACGGCCCGTAGCCTACCTCTCCTTCAGCTTCCGCCGTTGCTCTTCGCGTATGATTTTCAGCAGCTCTCTCGCTGCGTGGCTGATCGGCAACATTGTGTCCGGTGCCATCTCCACCGCCTCTTCGTGGCTGTGGCCGCGCCCTTCGATCTCTTCATGCGGCAATACGGCCATCGCGCGGGTCTCAACGGAGGCCCGACGCCAGGCCCGATCCGACTTCGGGCTGAATGACTTCCATAAGTCATCGTTGAAGAGCCCGGCATCCAGGTTGACGGAACCGCCGGGGCCATTCCCGCCGCCGTGCATCTCTTCCGCGAAGAAGGCGCGCCACCGGAGGCGGATCGTCGCCCCGATCCGGTCGTCCGCAATGCCCAGCTTTTTCATGAACAGCGCCGCCCACTGGTCCAGCGCCTCGGCGTGCTGGATGGAATAAGCCAGCGCCCCTTCGGCGTCGCGTCGTTCGGGCTTGCGAGGTGTCATCGGCTACGTTCCCGGCGACCCTCCTGGCGGTTCATCTTGCGTATGAAGTTTCCCTTCCAATCTCCAACCAACCGTCAACGGCTCCACAGGACTCACAGTTCGCCTTTGAGCCCGAGTTCGTGAAAGTAGTGCGTGACGTCGTTTTGATTGGCCAGTAGCCAGTCGATCGTCGGCTCGTGGGCCATCGCCTTCTTGATCACCTTGGCGGTGGCCTCGCGGTGAACGTCGAAGAGCGCCTTGTGGTCGAGGTGATCAACGTCGGTCACCGCGGGGTCGAGCCAGACCGAGTAGATGATGCCCAGGTCGTTGACCTTGTCCTTGGGAATATCACCGGCCCGAACGGCGTCGAGCACGCCGTTGGCGATAGCCGCTTGCACCGTGCCCATCAGAATGTTCGTGTATTTGTGGCTCTTGACCGTGACCTTGCTCACCATGATGGTCGCAGGCCGCACTTGCACGTCGCTGCTCAAGATCGCGAAAACGCGGGAGTGACCCTTGACCTGGTCGCCGATCAGGTTGGCCAATGCCTGCCCGACCGGTCCGTCGAGCTCGCCAATCACGATCTCGGGCTCGGCGCAGAGATAGTCCTCGGCCCCTTCAACGAGCGCTTCACCGGTTCGGAGCACAATTCGATCGCTCATGACTGGCTTTTCCTCGTGACGTTAACCCACGTATTGACGGCCCGGTCTCAAATGCATCCACGTTTGCGCATCCCGGCACTCTGACCAGTATCATCCAGGACGTCGGCGAAGGGAACCCATTCGGAGCGGCGGCGGTAGGTCCTTGCGGGCTTCATCCGCAAATTCTACGATGTGCTAAGATTCCGTGAATGTCATGTTGAGTTCTCATGAACTGCGCGTCGTTACCCACCGATGGATCCTTCTCCTGACAGCAGTGTCAACTTAACGAGGTTGTAGTGATAGTTCAGCGCCCTCGCGACCACGGATTGAAATTCAAACCGTTTGACTTGGGAGTATCGGCTCGGTGGCTCCAGGAGCAGCGCAGAAAATCGCTCGCCCGGATCGGTAAGAGCCCGCGAGAGCTCGCCCTGATCGAACGCATCAAGCGGCTCAAGAAGGAAGCGGGGACGCATTCCCCCAGCGCGTGGACGCTGGCTCAGCGGATTCCTGAATTGCGGCTCAAGGTTGACGCGTGCTTTCTGTCCAATCCCTACGCGACCAAGCTCTTCATGATGCACTTCCAGCGAGAAGTGATCCGGCCGCGCAAGCTTCGTGCTCTGCTCGAACTTTACCCGTCGCAAAACCGCGTCATCGCCGCGAAGCTCGGCCAGGTACTCGAGCTGAATCCCGATTCTATCTTCGTTGGCAACGGGGCCGTCGAAATTATCCAGGCGATCCTCCACCGGATCACTCATCGGAAAATCCTGATCAACCTGCCGACCTTCTCCCCCTACTATGAGTTCGCTCGGTCTGATACTCAGGTTGTTTTCAACGTTTTGCGCAAGGAAGACAACTTCCACTTCAACCCGACGGCTTACCTTGACCTGGTGCGCCGCGAGCAGCCCGACACCGTCGTGCTCATCAATCCCAACAATCCGGACGGCGGCTATATCCCGCACCTTGTGTTGCGGCGGATGCTGGAAGAGCTGCGATCCGTGCCCAATGTCATCGTCGACGAAAGCTTCATCCACTTCGCGTGCGAGGGGGACGGCTTTTTGTACCGGAGTCTGGCCAACCAGGTCGAGCGCATGCCCAACCTGATGATCGTCAAGAGCATGTCGAAAGACTTCGGCGTGGCCGGCATCCGCGCTGGATACGCCGTGATGGCGCCCGACCGCGTCCGGACCTTGCTCGATAACGGCTACCTCTGGAATTCTTCCGGCCTGGCGGAATATTTCTTCGACCTCTACTCACGCCCCGATTTCCAGGCTGAATACGAACGGGCGCGGATTCGCTTCATCCGCAACTCACGGCGGTTTTTTGGCGCTCTCAAGAAAATCGACGGGCTGACCGTTTATCCCACGCAGGCCAATTTCGCCCTGGTTGAGCTCAACGGCGACCTGAGTGCTGACGAGCTGGTCTGCCGCCTGCTCATCCGTCGCGGCATCTACACGCGAACCTGCGACGACAAGAGGGGCCTCGAGGCAGGCCGTTTCGTGCGCATCGCCGCGCGCCATCGGCTTGAGAACGCCTATATGATCCGCTCGCTCCGCCGGATGATTGGCTGAGGCCAGACGGCCGCCAACATACCCCGATCGATCCGCTCCTGGCTTGTTGTCGTTTTCTCGTGCTCGACACGGTCCGTCTGTTCTATACGGGCGACACCTTCAGCGCCCAGCCGCTCACGAGCGTGGCGTTCCCAGCGATTGTCGATCCCGGCCGACGCCGCTTTCCTGTCCAGCGCCTGCCCGCCGGCGACGTCGCCCAGACGTCGACGACATTCGGCCAGATGGTAATAGGCGTATGTGAGATACAACGGATTGGGATTGAGGCTCGAGGTAGGCGTGGAGAAAAGACTCGTGCGCTCGGGCTGGTCGAATTGAAGCGCGGCCCGGGCGAGGAGAGAAAGCGTCGCTCTGCGGGCCGTGCCATCGTCGGGAACTTGCAAGAGGCCCGCCTCGGCCGCCGCGATCCGGGCGAGCCCGGGCTCGCGTTCGTGAAGAAAGGCGTGAACCGCCGCGGCGGATGCATCGAAGGTGACCATCCGCTTGGGATCACTCACGAACCCAGGCTCAATCCGATTGATAATCGCGCGGGCCACGTCACCGTGACCGACCTCCGCGTGCAAGACCGCCAGGTCCTTCTCGACTGCCGTGCTTGCGCGCTGGTTCAGCGACGGAATATGGCCCACCGCGATCGTATTGGCGTGCTCAAGCGCCTTGATGGCCTGTTCCAGGCGGCCGCGTTCGCGCTCGACCAGGCCGATAATGATCCAGGGCATCCGTTTCTGGCCCGGGATCATGGCCTCGGCCTCGCGCGATCCGTTCGGCTCCATCGAGGTCGCCTCGACGCATCACGTAATCGCCCAGCAAGGCGAGAGATTCAGCGCGTTTCTCCTTGGAAGGCGCCATCTCGATCGCGATGCGAACGTGCCGCTCGGCATCGTCAAGCCGACCCAAATTGTTACAGCCGACAGCCAGCATGCGGTGCGCCACGTCGGTCACTGGTCCTCCCGGGTCGATCGCGATCACCGCCTCGGCCCAGCGCACCACATCGGCCGGGCGGCCGGCATTCGATGAGCTCAGGACAATGTGCATCATCAGTTCGGCACGGACCTTCGTGTTGCCGGCCGGCACCATCGCGAGAGCGCGCTCATACACCGCGATCGCTTCGCTGTAGCGATGTTCGCGATCAAGGAGCTTGCCCTGAGCCTGAAGACTGAGGGCACTTTCCCTGGTCGCGCGGATGAGCTCCCCGGCCCATTGGCGCTTGTCCGCGGCCTCGCCGGGCTGCCCCAGGGCATCGAGCGTGTCGGCCAAATTCTGGCGGACCAGGGACTCGAGCCCGGGATCGATGTCTCCTTCACTATCCTCGAGAATCGACCGATACGCGCTTTCGGCTTCGCCATAGCGCCTGGCTACCTGACTGTTCAGCGCCAGCTTGAATCGGGCCAGGATTTTTATTGGCCCGAAAACCGGTGTGTCGGCAACCCAACCAAGAATTCGCCGCTCACGATCGCGATTGCCCCCGGCGAGCCAGAGCGCCATATTTGGCACGAGGATAAACCAGAACCCCAATATCGCCTTGGCGCTCAAACTGAAAAGGATCCAGAAACTGCGCAAGCAAGCGAACCTCGGGCTCGGTGGCGGCGATCGCGAGCGCGACGGCGACAAAGAACAGGAGCCATCCGAGCCATGGGAACAAGCGATTTCTGGTATACACGAGATTCGAGCCCTCAGAGAACCTCGCACACTACGCAAGAATCCATGCCGCCCTTCCATCGTGATGAAGCGATCTTCACGCGATAAGGCCCAATTGGATGCGAATCACTTGTTCCAAATCTTGGAGATTGAGTCGCGAGAGTTTGCAGACGCGATTGACCAATTGAGTTTTGCTGACTGTCGTCAATTGATCCGCAAGTGCCTCATGCTTTTTTCCTCGAATCATCGCGGCGGATTCACTGGGATAGAGAGGAATCGTGACTCACGATCACAGCAGGAAGTTGCTTCTGGATTTCGCCGCTAACCGCAGGTCCGAAGCTGATCCACCATACCTCACCTCGTTTCATCAGCAACATCCCCCATGGTTGCTTCCGTCCATTCCATCGCCTCAGCCTCTCGGACTTCATCGGCGGCCATCTGGCGGTACGCGGCGTCCAGATCTGCGCCAATCACGTGCGGCCCTACCAGCGACTCGATGAATCGACTGATTCGTCGTTTGCCAACGACGTTGTGCAAGCCCTCGTAGACGCGCCATCGATTGTAATCGTCAGCTTCTTTTGCATTCTGTTCCTCGGTCTCGAATACATGCAGTTACACGTATCATGAATCAATTGGAGGGAGAATCAGCCGTGAGCCGGTTTCTACGAGGCAGCACACGAGTAGGTCGCATATAGAACGGCTCAACGGCGGCCCGCGGAAGGTTTACAGGCGATCATTTACAATCAACTCGTTATATGACTCTGAACAACAGCGGGAATCGTTTGGAAATCCCAGTTATGTGGTGATACTCTGGAGCAAACAAGCAGAGAGCCAATGTCGTACGAAGATCCAAAGTCGCAGGGTTAGAGGGCAGAATGGTGACCAACAAGGATGAGATAGCAAAGGATTTGGCTCGCAAGCACTACGAGATCGAGCCGGGAACCACGCGGATCTTCAAGCTTCGGGATCAACCCGATGTCGAGCAATTGTCGAGTACTCCGATCAAACTCCTTGAACTCAACATCGATACCACGCCATCCGGAATCATGCCACTTTACTTCGGACCGGTGCCGAGCAGTGGAATCCCCTACCCATCAGTGATCGTCGAGGTCACGCCGGATGAATTTGAGAGGATCAAAGTGCGGGAGCTAAAGCTGCCGGAAGGCTGGACGATTGACGAGGAGTATCCCAGGGAGAGCCGCTGATGGCGGATCATGCGGCTTGGACGATTCGGTACGCCCGTCAGGCTCGGTTTCCTACGATTGCCTTCGGGTTTCCGATTGCGCTCCGATAAACCAAAATTAGATGGGCTTATCTGTGATTTCGTCGTCGTCTTCTTCGTCCAGGTATTCTCGCTCTTCTTCCATTCCAAACTTCTTCGCGACCTCTGGATCGGTTGTCACTAATCTCGCGTAGTCGTCGCTTACTCCGCTATCAACTTCCAGAGTGACACCTGCTTTACGCATTCCGTCAAGTTGATCGGCCGCCGCTCTGAGTGAGTCGATCATTTCATCAATCGTCTTGGCCTTGCTAGTAAGCCATTTGTTTCGCCAGAGCGTCTCGTAGCGCTTCTTCGCTTGATTCCACAATTCCAGATACTTTGTTTTGACAAACGGATTCAAATGGTCGCCGAAATTCGCGGGCAAGTCCAAGATTTTGATCAGTTCGAGGACATCCGACAGATCTTTCATCCGGCCAGCGTTGGTCATGCCGGAAGCCAATTTCAATTCCACCAAAGTTGGAAGATTGACGTAGTAGATTCCGCCCGAATTGAAATTCACCGCGGCAGGATCGGGAAAGGAAACCGGCTTCTCCTTTCCGTCGCCCGGATATTCGCCGGTTGTGAGGAATTCGACTTTCACACCGAGCTCAGTGTCTCGAAGGTGTTTGCTTTTGGCGTACGGCGGCAAATAGCCCAGAACCTCCAGCTCATTGTGAATTCTTCTCAGATCGGCTCTGGTGACGAGGATGTCAACGTCCTCGGTAAATCGGCGGAGTCCGTGCTGGAACAAGGCGAGTCCGCCAACCACAGCATACGAGATGCCCATGTCGTTGAGGCGGTTCATAATCTTACGTAGAGCGTCAAATACCGCGCTCTTCTCGTCAAAATGACGGCTCCCCTCACTTAAGGCCCACCTCGAATCGCGTGCGAGTCTCTGCTCGTATGTCAGTAAACCCTGGTCGGAGAAATTACCAACCCGGCTGCTCAAGCTCCCGCGACCGCTCTTCACCGTGATTGCGCGGCCCTCAAGACTTCGTTCTGTTGGCTGTTCCATCGTATTTGATACTACCCTTGCGAACGGGAACAAGAGTTTGAGACGATGCCAGTCGCTCTCTATCAGAAGCGGTTGTTCGACTTCAGGCCCTCGTCAGGACACGGTCGACGAGCCCCCAGCAGTCGGTTCTCAACATAGCACATGGGCGAGGTTTCCGTAAGATCGGGAGCGAGCGTTTGGGTTATCATGGTGCTCGGCGAACTTCACGCGAACGTCGAAATTGGCGCGCACCACCAATGTGGTCTCACGGCAAGAGCGAATCGCGGCAATCCCCGACGACGATTCCCTTCAATAAAGCCTGACTCCAAGCGATTTCACCTCTGTGCGATCCATTGAACCGGACGCGCTGCGGCAGTACGCTGTCGTGACAGAACAAGAACATAGCCCCTCTCTGACCGATTGACACTTGAGGGAATGCCCTCGCAGTACCTGATCGTTGGAGTCTCGAAATATGAACGAACAACCCAAGAGTGGATTTTATATCGCGGTCGCGATTGTGGTGCTCGCGCTGATCGGATTTGCGGTGTATCGCAGCGATCTGGTCGCTCCCAAGCCGGCCGCGCCGGGGGACGGCGTTGCTGGTGGTGGTGTAGCCCCTCAATCGAAGATCGATCTCAAGGAGGTCGCGCAACCCGCGGAATCGAGCCAGGATACGGCGAGCCCGACGACCGTCAAGGAATACCGCTTCAAGCCGGCCGAAAAGCTGCCGCCGGTCAAGGGAACCGCGGCTTACAAGCCTCTCGTCAATAACACGGTTCGCTTTGCGCTCAACGTCTGGGCGGGCTGGGCACCGATCGTCCTGGCCAACAATGGATTCAAAGCGGGACAGGAATGGACAGCCGGCGATGGCAGCAAGTTCAAGGTCGAGCTCGTCCTGATCGACAACCCGGTTGCCATGCGCGACGCCTACGCGGCCGGCGAAGTTCCGATCGGCTGGGCGACTCTCGACATGGTCCCGCTATTCCTCGAGAGCTTTGTCGACTCTCAGGGCAAGCCCACGCGATAGCCGCATCATGCCGCGCATCTACCAGCAAGTCGATTTTTCCAACGGCGGTGATGGAATCGTCGTCCGCGATAGCATCAAGACGGCCGCCGATCTTCGCGGCAAGAAACTGGTGCTGGCACAGAACTCGCCCTCGCACTACTTCGCGCTCAACATGCTGGTCTCGGCCGGGGTTCAACCGCCCGAGGTCCAGATGATCTTCACCGAAGATGCGTTCCAGGCTGCGGCCGCCTTCAATGCCGACACGGCCAAGAAAGAGATCGCCGGCTGCGTCTCGTGGGCTCCCGACATCTACAACCTGTCGAAGATCAAGGGCAATCGCATGCTGGTCACCACGCAGGAGGCCAACAGGCTGATCGCCGACGTCTGGTTCGCCCGCGCCGACTTCGCCCGCGACCACGGCCCGATCCTCGAGGGGATCGTCCGCGGTATCTTTGATGCGATGGAACGGCTCAAGGAGCAGCCCGAGCGCAAGAAGGTCTCCGAGCTCATGGCGGCCGGCTACAACATCCCCGCCACGGATGCCCTCTCGATGCTCGGCGACGCCCACAGCACCAACTGGGCCGAGAATTTCCAGTTCTTCATCAACGAGAACAACCCGACGAACTTCGAGCGAATCTGGCAGCGAGCCTATTTGCTCTATCGCCGCATCGGCTCGATCTCGCATCGGCCCGTGCCTTTCGACCAGGTCATGGATTTCTCGATCATCCAGAAGCTCGGCCAGGACTGCGAAGTATTCGTCCTCCAAGGTGGAATACGAAACCAAAGTCGCTCCCAAGGAATTGCAGGCCGTGCGCGCCGAAGGGGACGAGATCCTGACCAACACGGTCGTGATCCATTTCTTCCCCAATAGCTCGGACCCGTTCAACATGGTCACGCGAACCGTGAAGGGCAAATCGGTGGAGGAGCGCTACGACCCCAACGTTGAAAATGTGCTCGAAGAGATCGCGCAACTCGCCGGTCAGTTTGGCACCGCACGAATCATCATTGAAGGCCATACGGATAGCTCGATGAAAGGGCAGGTGCCCGTCGAGGCCGTCAAGGAGCTGTCGCTCAAGCGGGCCAACGCGATCAAGGAGGCCTTGCTCAAGAAGTACACCGATCTCGATGCCAACCGATTCAATGTCGACGGCGTCGGCTGGGACCGGCCAATCGACCCGCTCAATCAGAGCAAGAACCGACGCGTCGAGATCAAGGTCCTGACCGCGGAAAAAGCCGCCTGAAACGGCCCCGTTGATCCCCCTGCGATCATTGATACTGGATATGGATAATAACCCGGCATCCTCGGCTCCCGCGGTATCGGCCGCCTCCACGCCCCTCCCAGCTCACCCGGCCGAGCCCGGCCCTGGGCCTGGGAGGGCCTATCGATGGCTAGCCCTGCGCAGCGAGATCCCAGCCTGGCAGGCCGTCCTGATGGGGCTTACCGGGATTTGCGTCTGTCTGGCACTCTGGTGGACCGTCACTCGCGGAGCGACCGAAGATCGGATCATCTCGCCATCCAAGGGACTTTCCAGCCCGGCCGAAACGTTCGCGAGCTTTCACAGCCTCTGGTTCGACCGAGCCTTGACTCGCAATCTGCTCACCACGCTCAAACGTCTGGGCCTGGGGTTTGGTCTGGCTGCCCTGGTGGGTGTGCCCCTGGGTGTACTCTGCGGCTGTTTTCCTCGCGTGCAGGCGTTTTTCCTGCCCATGACGCTCTTCGGCCGCAATATCCCCGTGGCGGCGCTCATTCCCTTGACCTTTTCGCTTTTCGGCATCGGCGAGCTGCAAAAGGTCTTGTTCATCTTCATCGCCTGCGTGGCCTTCGTGATCTGGGACACCACGCGGGCCGTGCAAGAAGTCGGCAGCCAGTATATCGATACCGCTTACACACTGGGCGCGGGGACCTGGCAGACGATCGGCAAGGTGCTCCTCCCCCTGGCGTTGCCCAGCGTTTTCAACTCGCTGCGCTTGATCTTCGGTCTGGCGTTTGGCTACATCATGCTGGCCGAGGTCGTGAAATTTGGAGGCGAGACCGGCGGCCTGGGTGACCTGATCAACGTCTCCCAGCGTCGCGGACCGCGCGAGCACGTGCTCCTCATCTTGCTGATCATTCCGGTCGTCGCTCTGGTCATCGACCGGCTCTTTTTCACTGTGCAGGCGGAATTGTTCCCTTACCGCTACGGCGGCCGGGGCGTCCTCAACCGACTCGTCCAGATCTTGCTGCATGCCTGGGAAGACACGCGTCGGGCCTCAGCAAAGGCATTAAGAGCCCTTCTTGGCCGTCGCACCGGCAGCCGACACCACCCTACCGCACAACTCATGAGCCACACCGGTCCCCCACCGATCATCGCCGCCTCAACCACGACGACCACCAGGCCAGGCTCCGACATTGGCGTCGGCCGCGTGCTCGATGGAACGCGCCCGCCGATGCCGGTGCGCGAGCCGCATGTCGTCGAATTTCGCGACGTCACGAAGACGTACAACGCAGGCCGGCCCAACGAATTCACCGCCATCCGCCGGGTGAACTTCGTCGTTCAGGACTTGATCGACAAGGGGGAGTTCATCTGCGTCCTGGGGCCCAGCGGGTGCGGCAAGAGCACGATCCTGCGGCTGATCGCCGGCCTGCGCCCGCAACATCCACCGACGAGTGGCGAGGTGCTCGTGATGGGTCGGCCCGTGACGGGTCCGGGTGCTGATCGCGGCATGGTCTTTCAAGACTACACGAGCTTCGACCATCGAACGGTGCTCGACAATGTGGCGTTCGGCCTCGAGTGCCAGGGCGTCGCACGGGCCGAGCGGTATGATCACGCTCGCCGCTGGATCGCGCGGGTCGGCCTCGACGTGGCCCAGGACCACGACAAGTATCCTCACGAGCTTTCCGGCGGGATGCGCCAGCGTGTCGCGATCGCTCGCACCTTGATCCTTCATCCCCGGATCATTCTGATGGATGAGCCGTTTGGCGCTCTTGACCCCATGACCCGCATGACAATGCAAGACCTGTTGCTCGAGCTCTGGAGGACCACGCAGGCCACCGTGTTCTTCGTGACGCACTCGATCGAGGAGGCCGTCTTCCTGGGCGATCGTATCTATGTTCTCTCGAACTCGCCGGGAACCATTCTCCACGAGCTGGCCATCGAGCCATCGGATCGCCCGTCCAAGGAGATGCAAAGGGAAGAGAAATTTCAGCAGACGGTGTATTATCTTCGTGATCTGATCAGTCAACTTGAAGAGAGCCGCCGCGCCGGCACATGATGGGATGCGAACGGCTCGGCCTGGCATTGGTCGTGGCCTGGTCGCGTCACTCTCACCTGGTCGGGAAGGACTGCGAACGTCGTGGGTCTGGGAAAATACATCAAGAAAGCGTTTCTCTATCAGTGGAACCTGCTCGCCTTCGCCGGCAGCATGGGTTTCGCCGCGATCTCGGGCCATCCCGATGTGGCTATTCCCCTGGTACTCGCGGCCGAGACCGCCTACCTCGGTTTCATCGGCACGAACCCGCGTTTTCAGAAGCTTGTCGACGTTCAAGACCACAAGACGGCCCGCGCGGCAGCCGACGCCAGCGCCGTCGAGCGGTTGAAAAAGAGCCTGCCGCCCGCCCAGCTTCGCCGGTTCGAGGCGCTGCGCGACCGCTGCATGGCACTGCGGCAGATCGCCGAGCAATTGCGCGATCCGGGAGACGCCGATTCGCTGCGGTCGCTCGACGAGCTCCAGCTCTCGGATCTTGATCGGCTCCTCTGGATCTACTTGCGCATGCTCTATACCCAGCACATGCTCGAGCGATTTTTCGCCAGCACCAGCGCTGAACAGATTCAGGCGGAGGCCCGGCACCTGGAAGAGCGAATCAAACAACTGGAAAAACAGCCCGAGTCGACGAATCGATCGCGTATCCGCCAATCACTTCAGGCCAACCTCGAAACATGCCAGTCGCGACTTTCCAACCTGGCCAAGGCGCGTGAAAACCACGAATTGCTCGAAGCCGAGATCGCCAATCTCGAGACGAAAATCCAGTCGGTCACGGAAATGGCGATCAACCGCAGCGATGCCGGCTCGATCACCGGCCAGGTCGAGCAGATCACCCAGGGCCTGATCCGCACCGAGCAGACAATCAATGACCTCGGATTTGGTACGGGCATCGAGGCATTCGATCTGACGGTCCCGGCCATCCTGTCCCACGACGCCACCTTGCCCTCAGCCGAAGCAGAGCCCCCTGCGACTCATCGGCAGCGCGAGAACGAAATTCGTTACCTCTGAGCAAGGTGTATCGATTGAAGGATGCTGAGGTCATCATCACATGGCTCGCACGCGCGGGCGGCTGATCCTGGGTCTCAACTGTGCCTACCACGAGAGTGCAGCGGCCCTCGTGCAAGACGGCGAGGTCGTCTTCGCGATCGAGGAAGAGCGGCTCACTCGCACGAAGCACGCCAAGACGGCCCGCGTCGATAATCCCGATGCGCTGCCGTGGCAGGCCATCGGTGCCTGTCTGCTTGCCGTTCCCGATACGTCGCTCAGCGACCTCTCGGCGATCGCCTATTCCCTCAAGCCAAACCGGAGGATCGAGCTCGTCGGCCGCGACCCGTATGCGATCGACGATGATACGGGCTTTGGCACATTGCGCGGTGAAGCGGAGTTCAACAGACGCGTTCTGGATGT
This sequence comes from uncultured Planctomycetota bacterium, assembly GCA_963818265.1. Lineage (GTDB taxonomy): Bacteria > Planctomycetota > Planctomycetia > Isosphaerales > Isosphaeraceae > CAWFRS01. Next base: position 790,500 of record CAWFRS010000010.1, read on the forward strand.
ACCGCACATTCTGGCGCGTGCCGCGGGCGATGATTCACTCGTGGACCGTTTCTTTTTCGTACCGCATCATCGGGCACACGCGGCCAGCGCGTTTTATGCGTCGCCCTTTCAGCACGCGGCGATCCTGGTTGTCGATGGCATCGGCGAAACGTCGACCGCATGGCTGGGCCGCGGGTCGGCGCAAGGTTTGGAAGTGATCGATGAAATCCCTTATCCGCACTCGATCGGGATGCTCTGGGAACGTGTGGCCCTCTACCTGGGCTTCACCGAATTCGACGCCTGCAAGGTCATGGGCCTGGCCGCCCATGGAGATCCTGGCACATACCGATCCGAATACAACCGGCTCTTTCAGGTGCTCGATCATGCCCCACATTCGAGGGTTTCTGATGGCCTCCCTTTTCGAATCGACCCCGAGCTCGCGCGATTTCGTACGCACGACGTGCGCGGCCTGGAATCGCTCTTCGGGCCAAGGCGGCGCGACGGCGAACGGCCCGATCTCGCACGGTTTGCCAACGTCGCGGCCGGTCTCCAAAGACAGACCGAAGACGCCCTCCTGGCTCTGGCCCGGCGACTCGCACAGGCGACCGGCGAGCAAGCCCTGGCCTACGCGGGAGGTGTCGCGCTCAACTGTGTCGCCAACGCCCGGCTCGAACGCGAGGGACCCTTTGGGTCCATATTCATGCTCGGCGCCGCCCACGACGCGGGGACCGCGATTGGCGCCGCCCTCGATCTGGCTTACTCGGCGGACGCCGATCTTCGGGCAAGCCGCCACCCGCAACGAAACACTCTTTCGCCCTATCTGGGCGGTTCATACGACCGATCAGCCATCGACGACGCAATCTCCCGAGCGGGTGGTTTGGCCGAGATCATCGATGATCCGCCGCGGCTGGCCGCCTCGCTGATCGCCGCGGAAGAGGTCGTGGGCTGGTTCCAGGGAGCGATGGAGTTCGGTCCAAGAGCGCTGGGTCATCGTTCGCTTCTGGCCGACCCCCGCTCACCCCGGGTTCGCGACAAGCTCAATGAACTCATCAAACATCGTGAATCATTTCGACCCTTCGGGGCTTCGGTACTGGCTGACGATGCGCCGACATGGTTTGAATTTCCTGCCGATCGACAGGGCGCCTCGTCGTGCCGCCCATTCATGATCGTGGCCTATCCCGTACGGCCCGAGCGGGCCGCGCGGATCCCGGCCGTCCTGCACTGCGACCACACCTGCCGCATTCAGGTTGTCGCGATTGAGCAGTCGCCACTCTTCCATTCATTGATCCGCCACTTTCGCGACCTGACAGGCGTGCCACTGGTTTTGAACACGTCGTTCAACGACCAGGAGCCGCTCGTGGCGACGCCCGACGACGCGCTGCGAACCTTTTTCGCCAACACACATATCGACGCTCTTTTTCTGGGAGATCGCCTTGTCCGCCGAGCCCGCTGACAGGCACGCCCCGGCCTATCACATTCCAAAACCGGAGAGTGTTTTTGAACTGGTCCGCGACCGTTACGGCCAGCGGCTGGCGATCGTACTTGGCAACCATGCCGCGGGAGGGTTCTGTCCCTATTACACTCAGGATCGCTGTCTTCATTGCGATATCGGGGCCGGCGAGGGCGTGGCGTTTGACCTGGCGATGAATCACCGGCGCCTTGCATGGTTTCGCGAGTTTTATCGAGCCTATCTGGACACGCTCAATCATCTGGTCCTTTACAACTCGGGCTCGGTCCTCAATCCGCGCGAGATGCCCGTTCCGTTACTCGACGAGATCGTCCCCTGGGCCTGTTCGCTGCCGGCCATGCGGGTCATCTCGCTCGACTCGCGCGAGCCCTTCATCAAGGCCGGCACGCTGACTCGGCTGATCGCCACGGTCGCAAACGCGGCTGCGCGCCCGATCGTGATCCGTCCGATTCTCGGTATCGAATCATCCGATGATCATATTCGAAACGAGGTCTTGCAAAAGGCGATGCCGCAGTCCGCCGTCGAACGAGCGTTCAGGGTTCTGAAAGAAGTTTCGGCCGAGTCTGGGCCGCAATGCATCGGCCTCGATGCGAACATCGTCATCGCTGGCCCCGGCACCACGAGCGACACGGCGGTCGTTGACGCCGTGACGACGGCCCGTGATGTATTGAACATGGCAGAGCGCCATCACATCGCGGTCGATTTGAATTTGCACCCGTACTATCCCGGAATGCGAAGCTCGGCCGTCTTCCCGCATCACTTGCGTTGCTCGTTGAAAACCACAGGGCTCGTCGCCGTCCAGATCGCCGAGCTGGTGCGATCGCGAAACCAGGGCTCGGCCATCTTCATCGGCTGGAATGACGAGGGACACGATCGCCAGCGCCACGAGAGGTGTGACGAGCTCGCGTTGGCACGCGAGGTTTTCGATCGCTTCAACGCCACGAATGACCCGAGCTATCTGAATGAACTGGTCCTCAGTTCGCCTCCGGCTTCTTTGTCATAGTCGTGTTCGGACCGCCTGGCGTGGCAGCCGCCTCATGGCGCGCTATTCGCTCTTCGGCCTCGTCGGGCGTAATGTAGCGAATGGCACCGTCCTCCCAGATGATGATGTTCGTTCCCGACGCTCGGGCGACGCGTACAACTCTGGCAGCGGCATCACGGCACGCGGCCTCGACTTTCTCGGTAAAGCTCAGGACTTCAGGACTGCTCATCGCGTTCACCACTCGCTTGCGACTGAATTTTATGGTAGAGGTCTTGGTCAATAATACGCAGGCCTTCATGAAATCCACTGGCGATTGTCGGCTGAGGTAACTGAGAGCCATCCAGCAAGGACCAGGATGTCACGAGCGGCGCGTAGATTTCAAAAAAGTGGCGAAGGCCCGCGTGAAACCGCCGTCTGATCGTCGCTTCAGGGATGTCAGGACCTCCGTGACGGACTCGATTGGCGACGCGTGCAACCGCCACGTCGGCATCCGGCAACCATAGGAAAAAGAATATGACTTCATATCCGGAGTGTTTCACCTTGGAGAGAAGTCTCGCATATCCGCGACCCGCAAGGGTTGTCTCGAAGCCAAAGGTTTGCCGTTCCTCGGACAGTTCTTGAACGCGGGAAAGGAACAAGCGAGCGGCGCGCATTTCTTGCTTTTCAGGAGCGAATGGAGAAAGCCCGGCTGCAATCAAGTCAGCGTTCACAAACTCCCGGCATTGAACGAACCCTGGCAAGAAGCTGATTGCGAACGTCGTCTTACCGGCTCCATTCGGCCCGGCGATCACGTAAACCGTCGGGGATGGGACCGGATCCTCGCCCATTTCATGGCTTCCCCGCCGGCGGCATCGGCTGTTGCCGGGTCGCCGCCAGATACGCGAACAAATCGCGAACCTCCTGCGTCGACAAGGGCTCGAGCAGGCCCTCTGGCATCATCGACGTGTTCGACGGCTTCATGACTTCGATATCGTCGCGCGAGATCACCACGCGTTCATTGGCCGTCTGCACGACCAGCGATGTTGGCGATTGCTCGCGGATGATGCCGGACAATAAGCGGCCATCGGCGGTCGCCACGGTCGTCATTGTATAGTCGCGACCGACGGCCGCGCTCGGATCCAGCACGTTTTCGAGAATGTAATCGGCGTTGGCACGGTCAGAGCCGGTCAGCTCGGGCCCGACATCACCGCCGGCGTCGAAGAGCTTATGACACGCCAGGCACGTCCGATTGAAAACCAGGCGTCCTCGCGCCGGATCGGCCGGCGGCTCTTGGGACGAAGCAAGCAGATTCTTGTACTTCGCGAGTAAAGACCGCTTGGCCTTCGACGTCGGTTGCACCTTGCCCCAGACAGTTTCGAGACGGTGCTGGATCTTCGGGTCTCCGAAGGCCAGCACCTGGCGCGCGATCGAGACATTCAGGTCGCGGCGCGGGATCAGGCCCCGCTCGACCGCGTCGAGAAGCGCCATCGCCCAGGCTGGCCGGGCGGCCAGTGTGGCCATCGCGTCGACCCGCTCGGACTCGCTGAACTGCCCATAATGACTGATGATCAACCCGGGCGTCCCGGGATCATCATAGGCCGCAAGGGCCTTCAACACGGCGCCGCGAAGATCGGCTTCATCAACGAGTGCACGCAGATCGGGCACGAGACCCGGCACTCGACGATCCACCAGTGCCGATAAAGCGCGGCGCCTGATGTCGAGCGATCCTTTCGGCTCCCGAATGATCATCCGCAACAACGAGACAGCCCGAGGATCGCCCAGGTCGAGAGCCAGCAAGAGTGCCTGTTCCCCGACGGCCGGGTCGCTGCGTTTCAAGAGTTCAGCGAGCACGTCCGGCCAGCCGGCGGGACGCGTCATGTTCTTGCGGCCGCGAAGCCCATCGTGCGCGCCAACCAGAAGATCGACACACGCGTCGTCATCGGCGTTTTTCAATAAGGCCGTGATCGCTTCCAGACCGGCCGCGGCATTGGCTTCCACAACGCGGCGAGCGATGAATCGCCGCACCAAGGGCAGCCTGGCGCTCGACGCCAGGCTCGCCGCGCGCCGCAGATCGGTGGCCACCATCGGCTCGATGCCGTACCAGACCATGAGCGGAATCATCGCGTCGGTTCGGTCTTCCTTCCGGCTTGCCAGCGCGCCGGCGAGATCCCAGCGCTCGTTGATGGGCAACGACTGCAAGGCCGACGCCAGGCTTAGCCGGACTCTTGGGCTGGGATCGCTCCTGGCCATCGCGGTAAACCGCGCCACGGTTGACGGTGAGCACGCATTTTCGTCACACAGCAATCGCACGCCCCATGTGCGGACGTGCTCGCTCGCGTGATCGAGCAACGCGAGTTGGGCCGACTCATCAAGGCCGCCCGTCGCATACAAAGCCCAGACGGCCCGCAATTGATGGGTGTCCTCGCGGTCCTTCGCCAGGGTCTCGCGGAGCAAACGTCCGGCGTCACTCATATCGTGGCCGGCGGCCGCGCGTTCTTGAAGCAGGCGCCGGGCCGTGCGCACGTACCAGTCGTTGCCGTGAACTTGCAGGCCCGCGAGGGCCCGGTTATCGAGCGCCCCCAGATCCACCGCGACCGGCTGGGGTTTTCCATAAGCGATCTTGTAGATCCGGCCGTTCTCGCGGTGGGCGTTATCGGCGTCGTTTTCGTGGCACTCGCCCGTATCATACCAGTCGGTCAGATAAACCGATCCATCGTGCCCGTATTTGAGCTCGAGGCCGCGAAACCAGGAGTCGTTGGCCATGAGAAAATCAGGCTCGTGGTGCGCGACATAACTCGATCCGCGCGGCTCGAGCCGGTCACAATTGATGCGTTTGCCGTGAATGTTGCAGGTGAAGACCTCGTTGCGATAGCGGTCGGGCCAGTTATCCCCCAGGTAGATCATGGCGCCGACGTGGGCATGACCGCCGCCGGCCTCGCCGTGCTTGCCTTTCCCCTCGCGTGAGTCAGTCCAGAGGCCGCCGGCCCAGTGAATATGGTCGGCACAGGTTTCCATCAAGGCATAACGATTAGGTGCGAGATCCTCACCGAACATGCGTTGAAAGTGAGCGCCCTTGACGACGTGAAACAGGTGCGGAATCACACAATTGGTGATAAACGCCTCCCCCACGTCGTCGAAGTCGAGCCCCCAGGGATTGGTCGTGCCGTGGGCGACCGCTTCGAAGACCGCGCGGGTCGGATGATAACGCCAGACGCCGCAGTTGAGCGCGACCCGGTCTCGATCGGCGGTTCCCGGCTTGCCCACCCGCGAGGTCGCCAGAATTCCGTTACAGCCCCAGAGCCAGCCGTCCGGGCCCCATTTGAGTCCATTGAACATATTATGCTGGGCCTTCTCCGACCAGCCGTCGAGCTTGATGACCGGTTCGCTGTCAGGCCGGTCGTCGCCGTCGTGGTCGGGGATGAAGATCAAGTTCGGCGTGGCGCAGACCCACACCCCGCCAAATCCCAGCTCGAGGCCCGTGAAATTGGTCCCTTTATCGAAAAAGACAGTGCGGCGATCGAAGCGTCCGTCATGATCCGTGTCTTCAAGGATCAAGATCCGGTCCTTGCCGTGCGGCCCTCCCAGCCAGATGGGATATGAATAGTTCTCGACGACCCAGACCCGCCCCTTCGCGTCGATCGTCATGGCGATCGGCTGCACCACGTCGGGCTCAGCCGCGAACAGACTCACTGTGAAACCCGGCGGCAGCTTCATCCGTTTGAGTGCGTCAGACGGGGCCAGGGGAAGATTCGCCGCCGACGGGATGTCTTCGGCTGCGGCGGCCGTGCACAGGCTCAGTCCGGCCGCGACGACAAACAGGCCCCACAAGAAACTTGACACCGCTCGACCTCTAGTGGGAGTGCGCCACAACTTCATGACCGGCTGCTCCTTGACCCGACGTTCCGTTCCGCATGGTCCACCAAATTCGCCCGGCCGATTGTATCAAGGATCGCTGCAAAATGAGCGTGTTCTTGCGTTGTCGGTGTTTTCTGCCATACTCGACGACCGTCGTGCATGTGGTATGGGCCGGTCGATCGCCACGCCGGGAAAAGCTCGATTGCGGGCCGGCACGAAAGGACGTCGACGTACCTGCCTCCATCAAGAAGAAACTCTTCCTTCAGCACGCGCTGAGATAGCCAGGGCCGCGGCGGGCGGCGCGGGGAGATTCGCGGAATGTCTTCGGAAAATCCCGTCGCCAATGAACCATTGACGTCCACCGCCTCCGCGAAGACAACCGGTCGCTACTTGCCCCCCTGGCAGGCCGGCGATTTACCCGAGCCGCCGCGTCCGGGCTGGAAGCTCTGGATCGGCCTGATCGGCCCGGGCATCGTGCTGGCGGGAACAAGCATCGGCTCGGGGGAATGGCTCTTCGGACCGGCCGTCACCGCGCAATATGGCGCCACGCTCTTGTGGCTCGCCTTGCTGAGCATCCTCTTTCAGGGCTTTTGCAACCTGACGATGATGCGTTACACGGTCTACTCGGGCGAGCCGGTGATCGTCGGCGGCCTGCGCACCTGGCCGGGGCCGGTCGTCTGGATGGCGTGCTACGCGATCCTTGATTTTTCATCAGTCTGGCCCTACAACGCCTCGAACGCGGCCGTGCCCCTGGCCGCCGTCGTGCTCGGCCGCCTGCCGCAAACCGCCGCCGATCAATCACTCGTGAAGGCGCTCGGCTTCGCGATTTTCATCCTGGCTTTCGTCCCCTTGATCTTCGGTGGAACGGTCTATCGCATGCTCGAGCGCATCATGACCGCGAAGCTCGTCCTCGTTCTGGGCTACCTGTCGCTGATCGCCGTCACCCTCGTGTCATGGCCCGTCATCCGCGAGGTTTGCGCGGGCTTCGTGCAGCGTTGGCATGGTCCCGCTCCGCGCCCAGTCGATCGTCGTCGAGCGTCATTTCACGCTTCAAGAACAGCAGGAGGATCGCCGTTTCAAAATCAGTGGCACGTGGGAAAAAGACGGCCAGCCGACGGGCGATCTCTTTGTCACAACGGGCGAGCGCACCGCGCGCTTCGATCTCCGAAAATCGGCCGCCATGCCGAGCGCCGAAAGAGCAGCAGCCGACCGCCTGCTCGAACAGGCCCGGGCGCTGGCGGCGCCCCGCCATTTTTTCATCGAGACCCCCAGCGATCATGCCGTTCTCTCGGCGGAGGGCGAGATCCTCGACCACCACATCTGGAAGCCCGGCTCCCTGACCGTGCGCGACCAGGCGGGGACCGTTCACCGTTATACGGCGCTCGTCGAGGTCCCCGAGCCCTATTCCGGCATCTTCGAGAACCTGATCGCTCATGAAGGGGTTGAAAACGTCGGGCTCTGGGGCTATGTCCGCGACCATGGCCAGCTCCCGGCGCTCGATTGGCCGACGATCGTGGCCTTCATCGGCATCGCCGGGGCAGGGGGGCTGAGCAACACTCTCTTTTCCAACTACGCGCGCGACAAGGGCTGGGGGATGGGCTACCGCGTCGGCGCGATCCCCAGCGCGATCGGTGGCCTCACGATCCGGCTGTCGCACATCGGCTGCATCTTTCCCCCCGACGGTCAGAACCTCACAAAGTGGCGCGGCTGGATGCGACACATCCAGCGCGACCAGGGGATCTGGATCTTCGCCTCGATCATGGGCATGGCCCTGCCGTGCATGATGTCGCTCGAATTCATTCGCAACGCCAGCGTCACCGGCGACCGTGTCGCCGCGATGACCGCCCTGGGCATCGCCGAGCGATATCCCAGCCTCGGATGGATCTTCTGGATCACGACACTTTCATGCGGCTTTCTCGTCCTCGCGCCGGGTCAGGTGAGCGTCTGCGATCAGATTGCCCGCCGCTGGACGGATATGATCTGGACGGCCAGTGCACGGGCCCATCGTCTGGGACGAGGCGACGTGCGTTACATCTATTACGGAATCTTGACCGTTTACGCGGTGTGGGGGCTCGTGATTCTCTGGTTCTTGCCGGCCCTGCAAATTGCCAAGATCGGCGCCGTTTTAGGGAACCTGGCACTGGGGTTCTCGACGCTGCAAGCGCTTTATGTTAACCGCGTGTTGATGCCAAGAGAGCTGCGCCCAGGGTCTTCCTGCAAGCGGGGGCGGCTTGCTCGGGCGTTTTCTTCCTGGGGATCAGCCTGGCGGTGCTCTGGAACATGTGGATTGAAATGAACGCGCGGTGATTGGTCAATTCGGTTCGCGATGCGCCAGACGAAGGCATCACATCACCCGATCGCTCCTGCCCGGGAAGAATGGTTTTGATACGATACTCGTTAAGTTCGCGCCGCCAGCACAGGGAAGACGCCTCGTGAAGACCCACGACTTGACGCAGGAGAGAGTGCAATGGTCATCTCTTCGAGTATTCCAGAAGACGAGCCAAAGCGTTGCCGGGTGTGCGGTTCCGAGATCAAGCCTGATGCCGCCAAGATGGCGACGGCGGCCACATCAACCGGCGGGCCGCCGCCCTGCGCACGCTGCGGCCACGCACGCTGGTTTACCTGGGAAAGCCTTGGCGACACCGACATCATCAAGCCCATGGGAGACCTGCTCGGCCGAGAAGAGCTCGACGGCTTCCTCGATTCGGTGGCGATCCGGCCGGGAGTTCATCTTGTGCTCGACCTCTCCGACGTTCATTACTTCGCCAGCGCGGCCTTGAGCCGCCTGATCGATCTCAAGAAACGGGTGTCCGCGGTCGGGGGGCGGTTCACGATCCGGAATATCCATCGTGCCTTGATCCAGATTTTCCAGATCGCTCAACTCGATCATGTGTTTGAAATCGAAGGATGATCGAGCAAGGCGCACTGGCGCCCAGGCCGCGAATTCTTCATGCACCCTGGTACCGATTCACGATTTAATGATATGATAACCACACAAGCACTTCCATGCGACCGATCGCCGCCAGCCTCGCCTCGATGACGAACGGCTCCTGTCCCTTTATCGATCCATGGTCTTGATCCGAGATTGCGAAGAGCAACTGGCGCGATCGCACCAACGCGGCCTGATCCACGGCGCGTGCCACACTTATGTCGGCCAGGAAGCGATCGCCGCGGGAGTCTGCGGCCAACTGCGTGGTGATGACGTTGTCTTCAGCACGCATCGCGGGCATGGCCATGCGCTGGGCAAAGGGGTCCCGCCGCGGCAGCTCTTCGCGGAGCTTTTCGGCCGCGCCAGCGGCTGTTCCCAGGGGCGCGGGGGGAGCATGCACCTGTTCTCGCCCGAGGTCGGCATGATGGGGACCAGTGGGATCGTCGGTCCGTGCATCCTCCAGGCCGCGGGGGCCGGCTACAGCTTCAAGGTGCTGAAGACCGACCAGGTTGCCGTGGCCTTCTTCGGCGATGGCGCGGTCAACAACGGTGCCTTTCACGAGGGCCTCAATCTGGCCGGCATCTGGAAGCTGCCCGTCCTCTTCGTGTGCGAGAACAATCAATTCGCCACCGAGGTGCCGTTTGCTTACGCGGCCGGCAACCCGAGCGTCGCCAGCCGCGGCGAAAGCTATGGCATGCCCGGCATCGAGGTCGACGGCAACGATGTGTTCGCCGTTCACGAGGCCGCGGCGGCCGCCATCGAGCGAGCCAGAGGCGGCCACGGCCCGACACTTCTGGAATGCCGCACCTACCGCACGAGACCACATGCCGAGGGCATGGGCGACTATACCTATCGCACACGCGACGAGGTCGAAGCCTGGAAGGCCCGCTGTCCGATCTTGCGGTTCAAAACCGCGATCCTCGAAACCGCGACGGGTGACGATCTGGCGAGACGATTGGGCGCCATCGATTCCGAGATCGATGCCATCGTGGCCGATGCGCTTCAATTCGCCGAAGCGAGCCCCTGGCCCGAGCCGCGGACCGCGACCCGCTTTGTCTTCGCCGAACCGAAGGCGCCGCACACGCGATTCGCCCATGGCCCAGGCGCCGTTATCGCCCCCGAAACTGGCAACCCGGGAAATCACGTATATGCAGGCGACGCTCGAGGGTCTCTCTGAAATGATGGAGCAAGACCCGACTATCTTCGTGCTCGGCGAAGGGATCGGCGTTCGCGGCGGCAACTTCATGACCACGGCCGGCCTCTTCGCGAAATATGGTCCGGTGCGGCTCTGCGACACACCGATCAGCGAGCGCGGGTTCGTGGGATTAGGTTGTGGCGCGGCGATGACGGGCACCCGCCCTGTCATCGATTTCATGTTCGCTGATTTCGTTCTCGATTCGGTCGGCGAGATCATCAACCAGATCGCCAAGATTCAATACATGAGCAGCGGGCGGCTCACCATGCCCATCCTTCTGCGTGGCTGTATCGGCATCGGCCATTCGGCGGCCACGCATCACTCGGGCAACTATTATCCCATGTACGGCCATTTCCCCGGTCTACGCGTCGCCGTCCCCTCGACTCCCCATGACGCCAAGGGACTCCTGAAACACGCCTTGCGCTCGAGCGATCCGGTGATCTTTCTCGAGCATCGCGACCTTCTGGGCATCAAGGGGCCGGTTCCCGAAGGCGACTACGAGATTGAATTCGGCAAGGCGGCGCTGGTACGCGAGGGGACGAGCGTGACGGTCGTCGCTTTGACATTCATGGTGCATCAGACGAAGAAAGTCTGCGAGCAACTGGCCCAGGAGGGGATCTCGGTTGAATTGATCGACCCCCGCACGGTCGCGCCGCTCGATGTGGAAACGATCTGCCAGTCGGTCGCGAAGACAGGGCGGCTGCTCATCGTCGATGAGGCGTTCGCCCACTATGGCATCGGTGCCGAGATCGCCGCGCAGGTCGCCGACCGCGGCTTCGACGATCTCGATGCGCCGATCCGACGGCTCAACGGTGCCTTCACACCCACTCCCTACAGCCCGGCGCTGGAAGCGGCCGTTGTTCCCACGCCCGCGATGATCGCCCAGGCGATTCGCGACCTCATGGCCGAATGAAATGAATCAGTGAACGTGAACCAGGGGAATCAGGGAAAGCAGAAAGAGCAATCATGGCGAGCGAAGTCACGATTCCGCGACTCGGCTGGAACATGGAAGAAGGCACGTTCATTGGCTGGCTCAAGAAGGACGGCGACCGCGTCGCCGCGGGCGAACCGCTCTTCAGCCTCGAGGGCGACAAGGCCACGCAAGAGATCGAGAGCCTCGAAACGGGGATTCTCCGCATCCCGCCCGATGGTCCGCACGAGGGGGAAAAGATCGCCGTCGGCCGCTTGATCGGTTACGTGCTCGAGCCCGATGAGCGGGCCCCGTTCGCGACGAACAGCACCACCACTCTGAATCAAGCCGTTCGTCCTGACGCCCCACCTGGCCGGGCCGCCGCTCCTGATCCCGGCGCGACGAAGGGGGAGCCCGAACCCGCGCCTGCCCACGTTCAACCGCGCCAGCCGGGGGCGAAACTGCGCGTGTCACCGCGAGCCCGGCGCGTCGCCAGCGAGCTCGGGATCGACGCCGCCAGCGTCGTCGGCAGCGGGATCAACGGCCGGATCGTCGAGTGCGACATCCGCGCGGCCGCCGGGGCGACCGCCAGGACGCCGGCGGTCCCCTCGTCGGCGCCCGCATCCGAGCCCGCGTGGCGGCCGGCCCCGCCATCCACCGCGCCAGCAGCGCTCGCCGGCGAGGAAGCGATTGCCGTCACTTCGATTCGCAGAACGATTGCCGAGCGAATGGTTCAGAGTGCCCGCACGACCGCGGCCGTCACGCTCTCGACCACGGTCGACGCCACCAACCTCGTCAACTTGAGGCAGCAATTCAAGGCGGTCGGGATCACCGGAGAGGCCCCCTCGATCACCTTCACCGATCTGATCGTCAAGCTGACAGCACTCGCGCTCGAGAAACATCCCCTGCTGAACGCGCGCTGGAGTGGCGACAAGATCATGACCAGCTCGACGATCCATATCGGGGTGGCCGTCGACACCGACGCGGGCCTCGTCGTGCCCGTGATCCGCGACGTCGGCCGCCAGACGCTTCGCCAGCTCGCGGCCGCATCCCGCGATCTGATCGACCGCGCCCGCCGCGGCACCCTGACGGCCGGCGACATGCAGGGGGGCACGTTCACCGTGACCAATCTCGGACCCATGGGCATCGAGATGTTCACGCCCTTGATCAATCTCCCCGAGTGCGCCATCCTCGGGCTGGGCCGCATCCAGAAGCAGGTGGTCGTCGAAGACAAGCAGTTCGTGGCCCGCGACCGCATGATGCTCTCGCTCAGCTTCGACCATCGCATTGTCGACGGAGCGCCCGCCGGCGCGGTTCCTGCAATCGCTCAGTCGCCTGCTCGAAAACCCCAGCCCCTGGCTCTTGAACTGATTGAACCCGAAGAAAACGTTGAAGACGAAATAAAGGAGCTCGACTCACGATGCGCTGCGATTTATCCGGCAAGGTAAGCGTGGTGACCGGCGCGGCCCGCGGCATCGGCCAGGCCATCGCCGATCGACTGGCCGATAATGGCAGCACGGTCATTTACACCGACATCGACGAAGCAGGCGCCGCCGCCGCGGCGCAGGCTCGTGGCGCGACATCATGCCGGCTCGACGTCGCCCAGTCGGACGACGTCACCGCCACGGTTGAGCGCATCGTCGCCGAGCACGGCCAGATCGACATCCTGGTCAACAATGCCGGCATCAACACGCTGGCTCACCGTGTCACGATCGACGAGTTCCCCCGTAATGAATGGGACCGCATTCTGGCGGTCGACATCACGGGCCTGTACGAAGTCAGCAAGGCGGTGGCGCGGCGAGATGCGCGTCCGGGGCTCGGGGCGGATCATCAACATCGCCTCGGTCGTCGGCCTGGTGCCGTTACGCCTCCAGTGCGCCTTCGTGGCGGCCAAGGCGGGCGTCGTCAACCTCACAAAGGCCATGGCGCTCGAGCTCGGCCCCCACGGCATCCTGGTCAATGGAGTCGCCCCCGGCTCGACCCTGACCGAGGGAACGCGCCAGCTCTTCTATAGCCCGGATGGGTCGTTCAATGCGCACGTCCAGCGGATGCTCGACCACATACCCCTGGGCCGACCCGGTACGCCCGAGGAGATCGCCGTGGCCGTACTGTTCCTGGCGGATCCCGAAAATAGTTACACAAACGGCCATATGCTCACGGTCGACGGCGGCTGGACGGCCGGGTACACACGCGACTTTTGATCCATCTCGTCAACTTGCCCGGCCACCCGAACAGATTTGATGGCATATGGTTAGGGAAATCGCTCGGCCATCGATCGAGAACCTGAACGCTGACACATCGGTAAGTATGGCGATGTGATCATCATGCGACAAGGGGCGGCGGCAACCGTCTTGCGGCGCCGCGGATTGGCGCTTTGGCCTCTTCGAGATAGGCGCTCGATTTCGCAATACGGAGAACGCGGTAGCCTGAAAATATGCAATTTCAAGGGAATGCAAGTGCGAATAACAGCTCACGTAGACTCTTTCGCACTCGAATAACAGGCTGGCCGGCGTCGCGTGGCCTTCCATCACCAAACATGTCAGCGTTGATCCGGGTCACGTCGCGGTCTGAGCCCCGTTGCGGCCGCCTGTCGCCATCTTTGTGCAAATTCCGCGTGAAAATGTCCTTTTCGTCCGATCAACAGAAGCAATGGCACGCACGATGCATAGTATGACGTCGTAAAGGCAGTCAAAAGGATTGACTTCGCCTGTTTCTCGTCTATCTCTCAGGACGAAGTGCCCTGACAACCCGTCGCGGCTATGGGGCATCTAGACGAATCCAACATCGTGTGTCCGTAAACCACGGAAAGCCGTACGGAGAGTCTAGCATCATGAATAAGCTCATGAAAAACCGTAACAAGTTTCGGCCGTCTTTATGTGATTCATGTCTCGAAGACCGAACGGTCATGTCGACGGGGGGAGCGATCCCGGCGACTCCGGCCCCCGCGGCGCCTCCGGTGGGCCGATCGTTCCTGCACTTGCAGGCGGCCGAGCTGAAGTCGATGTATCGCACGCAGATCAAGGCCGCAACGGCAACCCTGCGCACCGCCGTTCAGGCAGACCTCAATCAGCTTTATGCCAACGGTACGCCCACGGCACAGCAGATCTCCAACTTCAATTCGAACGTGGCCGGAGCCGCCGATGCGACCGCGCTTCGGCTCGCGAGCCAGGCGTCGCTCTTGCCGGGAGGCAGCACGCGTCTTGTGCCGGCCATTGAAAACGCCCTTGTCGGTTCGAGCTCTCAGAGCCTCGTCAACCGCCTGTCGACGCTCACGAATTCGAGCCAGATTAATGCGACGGTCCAGAGCCTTCAAAAGGCGATGACGAAGCAAATCAACAGCGTGTCGAACCAGGCCATCTCTCAAGCGAGCCGGTACATTTCGACGACGCCCTTGACCCGGCTGTCGGTCAGCTCATCCGGCACGACGATACCCGTCGAGCAATACATGGGGAGCCAGGTCGTTAGCCAGCTCGCTAACAATCTGGGCAGCCTGGCGGCAAACTATTCCACCTTGGCGAGCGCACTGGCAACCTCGAACACCGGTACCGGTGCAGTGAACCTTTCCCAGGCGCTTCAATCCGAGTTCGGTAGCCAGGCTCAGCTTCAACTATCGACCTCGGCCTACCAGCTTGCCAGCGACCTCGCACTCTTCAATGGCTCGTCCAACGTGCTCTCGCAGCTCGCTCCGGCTTTCTTCGGATCGTCGTCGACGAGCTTGAACGGCCTGATCTCCCAACTGGAAAACATTCCGGTTGGGTCGGGCAGTGTCAATTCGATGGTCGAGTCGATCTTCCAGAACAGTTTCGCGACGCTGGCCTCTCCGGTCTCGGGCTTCTTCCGCATGGCCCAGTCGTCGAGCTTCGCAATGCCGACTACCGGAATGACAAGTCCCTTCGCCTCCCTGCTGTCGGGCAGCAATTTCACGGCGTCGGCCGGATCGTCATCGACGACGCCGACAACAGCACCCGTCACGGGCTTCGGAGCGGGTTTCGACAATCTCGTGACGGCCGTTAACCAGACGCTGCTCGGCACAACGGGTACCGCAAACGACGGTACGACCTACCAGAGCCGCTGAGCGCGTCTGAAGAAATGACGACTTCGATGATTGTTTGATCGTCGAAGTCAAGAACGATCCTTGCACTCCGGCCCCGTCAAGGCATTGCCTTGCACGCGGCCGGAGTTGTTCGTTTTATTGCGATCGCGATGACCGGGTCAGTCACGCAGGCATCTGGCGCGGCTGCCCGTCACGCGACGAAACTTCAAAAGGAGGGGCTGCCGGCCGCTTGCATCACCGAGCTGGGCGGGAGATCATCGAGCTGCGGAGATGGGCCCGATCAGGGGGATCGCGGCCAGTGCTCGTACTCACTCACTCACCCCGCGTCAGCGGTCCAGGCATTGCATGCGTCTTCCAGTGAACCGCGATTGATTGATCGAGCGAGCGGGCGAGCGCCGAGGGCCATCACCGTGCGTGGGGGTCATTTGTCCGTGACCGAAGGAGGCGATGGCCATGGCGACGGACAAGGTCAAATTTCCTCATCTGTTTTTCGTGCCCGAAAGCGGCCCGAAACACGATGCATGGCAGCCCCGGGCCGATATCTATCGGCTGGATGACGGCTGGCTGATCAAGCTCGAACTGGCGGGCGTGCGCGCTGATGAGATCCGGCTTGTTGCGAGGAATTCGATGCTCGTCGTACGAGGGACGCGCCGCGATCACCATTGCTACCAGAGCATGGGATGCCATTGCATGGAGATTTCTTACAGTCAATTCGAGCGAGCAATCGAATTGCCCGGGCTCCCGGAAAGCGTCGAGATTCTCACATCGTACGTCGACGGCATGTTGCTGGTCCGGATCAAGACGGAGGCGGGAACGTGAGCGATGAAAATCAAATCGTCGTCGATGCCAGGACGCAATCTCCTGACGGCTTGCCGGCCTTGCCGCTGAAGACGTCGGTTCTTTTTCCGCACCTGTTCATGCCCCTCTCGGTAGGCCGGCCTGTTTCCATGGCGGCCGTCGAAGCGGTTCTGGCCACCGAGGAAAAGACGTTCCTGGCAATCGCCTTGCGCAACCCGCAGGTCGATGTTCCCACCACGGCCGAGGATCTCCACACGATCGGAACCCGGGCCGTCATCAAGAAGATGGCCCGCTCGGGCGCGGGAATCGAGCTCCTCGTCCAGGGCGTGGAACGGGTCTCGATCGTCAAGGTCGAGCAGTTCCAGCCCTATCTCAGGGTACGGGTCCAGCCGTTGCCATTGCCCGACGATTCCGGGCCCGAGGTCGAGGCATTGCGCCGCGCCATTCTCGAATTGACCGCGCGGGCGCTCGAGCTGGCGCACCCGGAGGGGGGTTTCAATATCGAGCAGCTCGCCGCGCAGGCGCCTGACCCGTTGATCCTGGCGTACCTGGTCGGCTCGATGCTGAGTCTCGACCTGGCCAGGGAACAGACCTTGCTCGAAGCCCCGAGCCGGCTCGAGGCGCTGCGGCTCATCCATGGCTACCTGTCTCATGAGCTGCAAGTTCTTGAGCTCCGCTCAAAGATCACCAGTCAGGCTCAAACCGAGATGGGCAAGGAGCAGCGCGAATACCTGCTCCGCCAGCAGCTCCGGGCGATCCAGGGGGAGCTGGGAGAAACCAGCCCCGAGCGGGCCGAAGTTGAAGAATTGCGTGACCGGCTGATCACCGCTGACCTGCCCGAAGAGGTGCGCAAGGAGTTCGAGCGCGAGCTCGGCCGGATGGAGCGGCTGCCGCCGGCCGCCCCCGATTACCAGATCACCCGCGGCTATCTCGAATTCGTCCTTGAGCTACCTTGGCGCAAGTTCACGGCTGACGTCATCGATCTCGACAAGGCCCAGCACGTTCTCGACGAAGACCACTACGACCTCGAAAAGATCAAGGAGCGGATTCTCGAGCACCTGGCCGTCTTGAAGCTCAACCCGCAGGCCAAGTCACCCATCCTGTGCTTCGCCGGTCCGCCCGGCGTGGGCAAGACGTCGCTCGGCCAATCGATCGCACGCGCGCTGGGCCGGCAATTCGAGCGCATGAGCCTGGGAGGCCTGCATGATGAGTCGGAATTACGCGGGCACCGGCGAACTTATATCGGCGCCATGCCCGGGCGGGTCATCCAGGCCATTCGCCGCGCCGGCGTGAGTAACCCCGTGGTGATGCTCGACGAGATCGACAAGCTGGGGCGCGACTATCGTGGCGACCCGACCGCCGCGCTTCTGGAAATTCTCGACCCGGCGCAGAACTCGACATTTCGCGACAATTATCTGGACATGCCCTACGACCTCTCCAAGGTCTTCTTCATCGCCACGGCGAATGCCATCGACGTGATTCCGGCGGCCCTGCTCGACCGGATGGAAGTGCTGCGGCTCTCGGGTTACAGTGAGGAAGAAAAACTCCACATCGCGACGCGTTACCTCGTGCCGCGGCAAGTCGAGCACTCGGGGCTCTCGCCCGTGCAACTCACGATCACGCCCGAAGCCCTGCGCCGGGTGATTACCGGCTATACCCGCGAAGCCGGTGTGCGCGACCTCGAGCGGATGATCGCACGCGTGACGCGCAGAGTCGCGCGAAAGGTTGCGCAGGGAGAGACGCAACCGATCGTGGTCGAACCGGGCAACCTGGCGGAAATGCTGGGTCCGGAACGGTTTTTCCTGGAGCAAGCACGCTCGTTTCTCGAGCCCGGAGTGGCCACGGGCCTGGCGTGGACCGAGGCTGGCGGCGACGTTCTTTATGTCGAAGCGAGCCTCCTTCCCGGTGCCCGCGGCTTGCGACTCACGGGCCAGCTTGGTGCCGTGATGAAGGAATCGGCAAGAGCCGCGCAGACATATGTGTGGTCACATGCCGAAAAGCTAGGCGTCAAGCCCGCGAAGTTTCGTCATTCGGGCGTGCATATTCACGTTCCAGCGGGCGCCGTTCCCAAGGATGGCCCCTCAGCGGGCGTGACCATGGCAACGGCCCTGGCGTCGCTGTATACCGGACTGCCCGTACGCAGCCACACGGCGATGACCGGCGAAATCACCCTGACGGGCCTGGTGCTTCCCGTCGGCGGCATCAAGGAAAAGATGCTGGCGGCCCATCGCGCCGGCATTCGACGGGTGATCGTGCCCAAAGCCAACGAGAAAGACCTGCAAGAAATTCCCGAGTCGGTACGCCAGGACATGGAATTCACGACGGCCGAACGGATTGAAGATGTGCTCAAGGCGGCCATCCCTGAGCTCGAGTTTCGGCTGGTTGATTCCGTGGTGGGGTAGACGCTTTCAACATCCACAGATCGGAACCGCCCGAGCTAGCCACCTTTAGGACTTGGTAGCCTCGGAGGAGCCGCTAGTGAACAGGTGCCAGATATTCCCGGCAGGCTTGATCTTCATGCCCATCCGTGCTCTCCGCGTCATCCGTGGTCAAACTCACGGGAGGATTGACCACGGATTACACCAATGGCACGGATCGACCGAGATAATTGATTGTCGGTTAGACAGGACAGGCCAATCACGGTGCGAAGGTACGGAGATGGTTCCAGCAATTCTCTATCGATTGCGTAGACACTTTCACGGCCGGCCGAAGCCTCCTGAAATGCCTGGTTCGTTCGTATTGGGCAAACGCAATTCGCGCGATCCGCGGTAAAGCAAGCGCCCAGCGGGAATCGAACCCGCGCCCGCCGCCGCCGCTACCACCACGCCTTGTTGAGTCGGGAAGGAGGGAGGCTGCCCCTGATGCATGGGCGCACTTTTCCAGCGACCAAATTGTCAAAGAACCGGTAGACACCGAACTTCACATTTCGTCGCGGGATGCGCTGACGGATGGATCGCGTTCCGGCTGTGGTCACCGGAATTTGATTTCCGTAATGGCACAGGCCAGGCACCATGAGCCAATCGCGACGGCTCGCCGCCACAAAACCGATTCATCGCGTAGGCGGACTTCGAGGCGTCATGGCCGTGCCCACCAATTCAACGGGATCGACGACTCGTTCATCGGCGGGTCTTTCGACGACCCTACTCTCGGTCGATTCGATCATCGTTGAACCAGGAGTGCGAAATTCGCCGTAAAACGCCGCTTTGGTCCATGTCGAACTGGTCTTGCCCGTTCCCATGGTGGAATCGAAATCGACCCTGTTCGTCGCGTTTTCGATGGGCTCGTCACCGCGTTCGCTCGGCCGGCCGAGGCTTACGTGATCGACAGACATCGAAATGGCTTTGAAGGTTTCGTTTTCGATTTCCGCGCCCGGTTGGCCATCGACGTGAGAGAGTGCCGAAGTGGCACGCGACGAAACGATGTCGCCATTCATCTCGTCCGCCGTACTCGACTCATCTTCGGAACGTGCAGGTAACGTGAGCTCATCGTCGACAATCGGAATTTCATCGAGATCGGCCGGATTGGAGACTACGGCCTGGCGACGGCGCAGCTTGAGCAACGTGTCAAGACTGCGCGCCACGCCGCGGCCGCTGGCCAGCTCGTGGCGCCGCAACCGCTCACCTTCATTGCTGGCATCAAAACCGAGCGCTTCGGCGGCCAGCGCCGCATTGGCCGCGGCGTGCAAGCGAAGTTCTTCGGCTTTCTTGCGGATCGGCCCAGTCACTCGCTCAATGATCTCAATCAAGGCCGCGCGGCCGGCCGCGGCGCTGAGCGGGGTGATGGCGTCAAGGCCTGCGCTCCACGAGTCGCTGGTAAAAAGGGACGCGTTCCGGAGGCGGCAGCTCGTTCAAAATCTCGGGGATCCTGGTTCCGGGTCGTCCCTCGACGGCGAGGCACGCCGCGAAGATCATGAGGACATCGCGATCATCGACGGCGTCGATCGGCTGCCGACCCAGGAGCCGCACGGCCTTGAGCTTGTCGGGTGCATGCCAGGCCCATTCGAGGTCGAGGATCTCTTTCAACTCGGCCCAGCGGTCGAGCAGCCACTGGCAGCCGCCGACCGTCGATTGGAGGCGCAGCACCAGCCGCTGGGGCGAAAGTGGTTCGGCCGCACGCCTGGCCTTGGAAACTCGACGAGGCGGCTTTGCTTCGTTCGTCGCGGGCCCGGTTCCATGCTCATGCGGAAAGAGAGCGAGCGGCCCGCGTGGATCATGAAAGAGTTGCTCGCCCAGATGCAGTACCTCGTCAGCCTCGCGCTGCGCCTCGTCGATGCCGGCGTTATTAACGTTAATATTGATTCGCGCGATCTGGGCGCGACTGGCGCGGTCTTGCATCCAGGTGTATTCGACCGCGTCGTGAATGAGCGCGAGCTCGACCGCGTCGCGTGGTGCGAGAGCTTCGATCCAGGCATCATGACGGTCCTGAAGCTCCTGGGGATCTTCAAAAGCCAGGAGCCGGCTCTCAGCACGCAGGCCGTGCTCGAACGCATCGAAGGTGAGCCGCGCCTTGCCAAGGGCACTGCGAGGCCCGTGGCTTTGTTTGGCCATTTGCGGCTTCATCTCGAGCCGCGCTGCTGAGGCTGTCATCGCTGACCTCCTGTTGTGTCAAGCCGCCGGCACCGCTGCCGCAAGGATGGAAAATGCTGGCAGCCATGCGGCCTGCATAAATAGGCTTACTTGGAGACTATAGCCTATCTAGGCGTTCTGCGTAGAGTTAAAGGGAGGTGTTTTTCAAATCGTGGTCGGGACATTTGATGTAGACCGAAGAATTGGCACGATCGCAACAACTTGCGTTTTTCCCAAGCGACCATTGATCATCTCGATCGATCCGTGCCCATCGGTGTCATCCGTGGTCAATTCTCCCCCGAGTTTGACCACGGATGGCAACGAAGATCACGGATGAAAGAGCACGATCAAGGCGCCTGGAGCCCATCCACGGCTTGCTTTTTTCCAGGCATGTTCACGTCAGAGGCCGTCGCAGTCCGTCCATGTGGCTTCCCTTGCCTGACGGCTCACGAAGCCCCGCGAGATCGCGCATCACCGGGCCCTTTCCTCGTTCAACCAGATCTCGGCCTCCATGCGCCGGAACTGGACGTCATAAACCTCGACTTGAGTGCCTCGGGCACTCTCAACTCGATTTTTCGCGATCGCCTCAATCTGCCTCAGGCTATCGATGGTTTTCTCGAGCGCCGCAACGATCTCGGCCTTCCCGGCTCCCGCCTTGCGAAGCGTTTCCATCCTGCGATGCTCCCACAAGGCGAAAGACGGGCTGGCGAGATCGACTCTGGCGTTTCGGGCCAACTGATTCAGCATGGCCAGGGCGTCGTCGATCAGGGCAAGCTGCTTTCTGGCAATCGCTTGATTGGCCGCCACGTTCGGCAAGGCAGGGGCGGCGCCGCCCCCGCCGGCTTTTGGGAGTTGAGCGATCTTGACCTGATCTCGGGCTCCCGCAGGCGCGGATTTTTGACCTCCCTGAACGGCGGCGACGGCGGCCGCGATGATCAGGGCCGCCGCGGCGACGGCGGCCAGCGGTTTGAGCCTGGCAAGCCACATCATCGGGATGACTCCTCAAGTAAGAGTATAACCACCACCGGCGCGGTGCCGGCCGCGGGAGAACTCGTCGCGAACCGGGCCGGATGCGAATTCATCCGGGCCCCTCGCCTCGCCGCCAAACTCTGAGATTCTTGCCGCTCATCACGGTTCCGTCGGGAAGTTGTAATGTCTCGAGACTCGATAACGATTTCAGGTGCTTGATACCGCTGTCACCCACCTTCGTTCCGCCAACGTAGAGAAGTTCCAGTCCAGACATGCCTTTCAGATGAGCGAGCCCCGCATCGGTGATCTGCGTTTCGAACAGATCGAGCTTCTCAAGATTTCTCAGCGATCTCAGGCAGCCAAGTCCCGCATCGCTGACCTGAGTTCCGCGGAGACTCAACTGGCGAAGCTGGACCATTCTCCCGATCAGTGCAAGGCCATCGTCACCAATCTGAGTTCCACTCAGATCGAGACATGTCAGATCTTTGAGTTTTTCGAGGTGAACGAGACTCGTGCTACTCATCTTGGTGTGGCTGAGATCGAGCGTCTGTACACACGTGAGACTTCTGAGATTGAGAAGTCCGTCATCGCCCACATTAGTTCGGGCCAGCCGTAAATCACGTAAGCCATGCAGGTTCGTGAGAGGAATGAGCCCGGCATCCGTGACGAGCGAATCGCAAAGGTCAAGGTACTCAAGCCGAGCGAGCCGCCCGATCAGCTTAAGCTCAACGTCGGATCCGCCCTGCCGCGACTGGAAACTCACACCGACGACATTGCCGAAGTAGTCAGCCCCGAGGCGTTCAACCAACCAGGTCGGAGACTCGCTCACCGCGCCTGAAATCAAGCGTCCGTCCTTACCCGCTGATTCATACGCGACCGCGCCGCCCACATTCTCGATCGCCGCCACAGCATCGCGCTGCACTTCGGCCGTGCGCACAAGCCAGCCAAGCCAGCCTCCAGACAGCAAGACAAGGATCAGCAGAGAGAGCACGCTGAACCGGATGCGATACCAATCATTGTGGTTCAGTCGATGAAGCGGCAGTTCCCATGAGAAGAGATGCGCCAACCGCAGATCGAAGCGCCTGACGACGTACGCGAAAACCGCGCCGGCCACGGATGCCTGAACGGCGTTGGCCGCTGCCAGACCATCTGATTCGGCATAGACTCCAAAGAGCAAATACGCCCCGGCAATAAACCAGGTCGGCGTCCACACGCCAAAGATCCGCACGTGATGCGCTGGTACTGACAATGCGCAAAACGTCAGTATCGCCATGATGGCCCCGGAACCGCCGTTCATGTAGGCCGGCGCGCTCGAGCTTGCGGCCTCGGAGAACGGCACCCCCAGTACGCAAGCCGTCAAACACGTGGCAAGAACCTGAGAGATGGCCCATCCCAGCATGCTCACCACGCAGGCCGTCAGATAGAACGCGAGAAACTCGCGGCTGCCGTGCCGCGATTCAACGTCGCGGCCCACGATCCAGAGCAGTCCGATATCAAGACCCAGACAGATCGGATGAGAATAGAAGAAGTTGGCCGTAAGAAGCTGCCAGATGCGGAAGTGTCCCAGCGTGAATTCAGGCGATGTTAGTAGATAGAGAGCGCAAAATGGCTTTTGATAAATCCCGAGATTTTCCGCAATGACAAAAATGCAAATCTCAGTGCCGACTATTATATCAACTAAATATGATTTATTCATATAATGTCAAGAGTCCTCTGGCTTTTCCGGCCTGGCTCTTTGGTTGCCGTTATCCTGCTTGCTGCGTGTTGCACACAAATCTCTGGTTCCCGAGCTCTGCGCGCAGCGCCGTCTAGCCCAGGAATGACATTGGAAGTTTAACGTAGTTGTTCGCTCTTGTCTCGGATGCCGTTGATGCAAGGGGCCTATTCAACCTTTACACACTGTGCGACTGAACAACGTCGCATGCGTTTCCCGGGACGCACGCACGCGATCTTCCGCACGCCGCGACGGTGCCTGCCCACGCATGCCAGTCATCGTCAGGGGACAATGAAAAGCGGAACTGGATAAAACGGTGATCATTTATCATTCTCAAGAATAGCGGGTTCATGCACGTCGGTACTGATTTTCTCCTGTTCGACTGGAATGTGAGTACGCGAGTGAAGAAAATCGACAGGACCTGAAACGAACGTGTCGAGCAATGACATCGATGTCAAGAATCGGGTGATGAAATATGCCGAACTCCGACTGCGATCGCAACTTGCTTTTTGGCATCCTGGCGTTGCACAACGGCTTCATCAGTCGCGATGCGATGATCCGCGCGATGTCGGTGTGGGTAGCCGACAAACAAACGCCCTTGAGCCAGATCCTCGTCCGCAACGCCGACCTGTCACCGGCCCATCATTTCTTGATGGAAGCCCTCGTCAAGGCCCATTTGAATCAGCACAACGATGACCCCGCGCTGAGCCTCGCGGCAATCGACACTCCCGCGCTCATCAGTGTGCTGATTGACCAGATCGACGACCCGGACGTCATTGCCAGTTTGGCTCCGCACTCATCGGCGGCGGCGGCCGGAAGCGTGGTTGCCGGTGATGCCAGGGGAGTCGGTGCGGTGACGTCGGCCGGGCAGCGATTCCAGGTCATCCGTTTCCAGGCAAGAGGAGGCCTTGGCGAAGTGTTTCTCGCCCACGACCAGGAGCTCAACCGCGAGGTCGCCCTCAAACTGATCAAGGAGCAGTTCTGCACCGACCATGACAGCCAGGCGCGCTTCATGGCCGAGGCCGAGATCACCGGCGGCCTGGAACACCCGGGGGTCGTTCCGGTCTATGGCCTTGGCCGCGATGCCCGGCGCGGCCCGTACTATGCCATGAGATTCATCAAGGGAGAAAGCCTCAAGGATGCGATTGCCTCCTTTCACAGCGCGGATGTCGCAGGCCGCGATCCGGGGATCCGGTCGCTCGAGCTGCGTAAGCTGTTGGGGCAGCTTGTCGACGTCTGCGAGGCGATCGCCTACGCTCACAGCCGCGGCGTGGTCCACCGCGACATCAAGCCGGCCAATGTCATGCTGGGGAAGTACGGCGAGACGCTGGTCGTCGACTGGGGTTTAGCCAAGGTGGTCGGGCGCAACGAGACGACGAAGATCGATGCGGACGAGCAGACCTTGCGGCCGTCGTCAGGCAGCGGCGGCCGGCATACGTTGCCTGGCTCGGCCCTGGGAACCCCGGCTTACATGAGCCCCGAGCAGGCTGCTGGCGACCTCGACCGCGTCGGGCCGGCCAGCGACATTTATAGCCTTGGGGCCACGCTTTACACCATACTGACCGGCCGCTCGCCGGTTGCCGACAAGAAGGTCGAAGACATGCTTTTGGCTGTTCGCCTCGGCGACTTTCCGGAGCCGAGGATGCTGCACCCCGGCGTCGATCGCCTCTTGGAAGCCGTCTGCCTGAAGGCTATGGCGCGGCACCCGGACGAACGATATCCTACCGCCCAGGCACTGGCCACGGACATCGAGCACTGGCTGGCCGATGAGCCGGTCGCCGCCTGGCGCGAGCCGCCTCTGCACCGCGCTCGCCGCTGGGCCCGGCACCATCGTGTGGCCGTTACGGGAGCCGTCGCGGCACTCGTCGTCGCGCTCATCGCCGCGATCTCCGTCGCCGGGCTCATGGCTGCGGCCGCCCGCCACGAACGGTTCCTTGCTGGCAACGAACGAGCAGCCAAGGCACTCGCTCAAGCCCGGCTTGGCCAGATCGAGAAGGCAAACGACTTGCTCGGTTCCGTCTTCCAGACCCTCGATCCCCGCGCTGAAGAACAGGAAGGCAGGCCTCTCCGCGCCATTTTGGGTGACCGCTTGAAGCAAGCCGCCCTATCTCTGCAAGGCGAGACAATCGGCGACCCTCTCACCGTCGCCAAGCTGCAAGGGATCCTCGGAGTGAGCCAGATGAATCTCGGTAACCCGGACGAGGCCGTGATCCTGCTCACCCAGGCCTGGCAGACACGAGCAGCCCAACTGGGCCCCAACCATCAAGACACGCTCCACAGCCGCAATGACCTCGCCGGGGCTCACCTGGCCGCCGGTCAGACGGCAGAGGCGATCAAGATGCACGAGGAAAACCTCAAAGCACGCGCAGCGACGCTCGGCCCCGATCATATCGACACACTCGACAGCGGCAATGAACTCGCGGCGGCGTACTGGTCGGCAGGTCGCGTTGACGAAGCGATCAAACTGCACGAGGCCACGCTCAAGACACGCGAGGCGACGCTCAGCCCCGACCACACCGACATCTTTAGTAGCCGCAACAATCTTGCCGCGGCCTATCAGACGGCCGGTCGCAATATCGACGCGATCAAGCTCTACGAAGCCGCAATCAAGGGACTCGAGTCGAAGCTTGGCCGCGACCACGCCGATGTCCTTACGATCCGCAATAACCTCGCCTTCGCCTACAATGCCGCCGGTCGTACAGACGAGGCGATCAAATTGCACGAGGCGACGGTCAAGGCACGCGAAATGACGCTTGGCGCGGACCATCCCTTGACACTGGCAAGCCGCGACAACCTCGCCGTCGCTTATGGGACGGCGGGCCGCTTGGATGAGGCGATCACGTTGCTCCAGCCGACACTCAAGGCGCTGGAGTCAAAGCTTGGCCTCGATCATCCCGATACGCTCATCACCATGGGCAACCTGGCCGATACCTACGAGCTTGCCGGCCAGTTCGCCAAGCAGGAGCCATTGACCCGCGAGGGACTGCAGAGAGCGCTTCGTCGGTTCGGGCCAGCCGATCCTCAGACAGCTCAATGGAAGGTTCGGGTCGCGTACGCCCTGGTCCAGATGGAGAAATGGGCAGAGGCCGAACCGCTCATGCGTGAGCTCGTCTCGAAACGGGACGCTGTCGAGCCAGAGTCCTGGACGACGTTCAACGCTCGCTCGATGCTGGGCAGCACTCTCCTCGGTCAGGGTCGGTACGCCGAGGCCGAGCCGCTCATCGTCTCGGGCTACGAGGGGATCAAGGCGCGCGAGACGATGATCCCGGCGGTTTTTCGAACCTTACGTCTCTCGGAGGCCGCAGAACGGGTCGTTCGGCTCTACGATGCGTGGGGCAAGCCCGGCCTGGCGGCCCAGTGGAAGACCAAGCTCGGTCCGCCCGAGCTCCCCGCCAACGTGTTTGCCGGTCCCTGATTGCTTGGAAAGAAATCAGTGTCGCTTTCAACCCGGCGTTGAGTCACCACTTGTGCTACCGAAACCAGGCGCAGCTTGAATCTCGTCCGCGCCAGCTCGATTGGCAGCGCCGAGTCGGAATCGGTCGTTCCGTTGAACCATGGCCGAAATTGGTTCACCACTCTTCCACGGTTGTCACGATCGCCCTGTTGAGATTCTGGCGGACTTCAAAGAAGCCCTGCCATGGGTCTTGCTTCAGGGCTGCGAGCCGCTCTGGAACCGTGCGCGTCGTGAACTGGTCGGGACGCAACGAGGCATCGGCCAGCTCGTCCCATGCCAGGGGTGTCGCCACGGTTGCGCCGGGGCGGGCGCGGTGGAATACGAGGCGATGGCCGTCGATCCCTTTTCGTTGCGGAGATAATCGAGGTAAAGCTTGCCAGTGCGCTTGGCTTTGCTCGCCTGGGCGATGTACCGCTTGGGATTTTTGCGAACGAGGGCGTCCACAAACGCCCTGGACAATGCCTTCGAGCTCGTCCCAGGATGCCCGGCGGCCGAGCGGTACGACCACGTGCAAGCCTTTGCCGCCGGTCGTGCGGACGAAGCTCTGGAGCCGCAGCTCTTCGAGATGCTGCTTGATCTCGATCGCGGCGCGCACGACATCGCTCCACTGCAAATCGGGCGCAGGATCGAATGTCAAAAATCATGCGATCGGGCCGGTCGAGCCGATCGCCACGGCTCCCCCACGGATGAATTTCGAGCACGCCCATCTGGACGAGTGAAATCAATCCGGCCGGGCTATCGATCGTCATGTACGTCGCCGTGCCGTCCTTCTCGTCGACCGTGATCCCGTGCACGGACGGGGGCATCGTGCTTCCCAGATGCTTCTGGTAGAAGCAGGCTTTGCCCTCGCCATCGGGGCAACGCACGAGAGAAAGGGGGCGGCCTTCCACGTGCGGCAAGATGAAGGGAGCGACGGCCATGTAGTAGACCGCAAGGTCGCGCTTGGTGATCCCGTCTTCAGGAAAGATCACGCGATCGGGATGGGTGAGCCGTACTCCAGCGAACTCGTCGGCCGCCTGGGGATGGACTCCACGCCTGGCGGGTGCCCCGGTTTTTTCGGCGGCAGGCGCCGACTTCGATTTCGGTTGGGCCTGGCCTCGAGGCCCGGCGCCGGCCTTGTTTTTTGAGGAAGACGCGACCATGTCGATTGGTACCTCGCGCGTGATGTCGGTGGGAGCCTTGTCTTCGCGAATCCCCTGGAATGAAGCATGCCGCAAGAGGCCATCGTCGGTCCACGCGGCGAAGGCCACTTCGGCGACGACCCTGGGCTCGACCCAGTGAATGACGCCCCGTGCCGCGACGCCCGTGGGCCGGGTCTTGAAGGGCGTTTTGCCGGTCGCGAGCGGCGCGAGCCTCTGCTGCAGGTCGCGCAACGATTGCTCGGTGAACCCGGTGCCAACCCGCCCACAATAGACGAGCTGCGATGAGGCGTTGTAGTAACCCAGCAGCAAGGCCCCCAACGATTCACGGCCGCCGCCGGGATCGGTCCAGCCGCCAATCACGAATTCCTGCCGTTTGAGACATTTGATCTTCACCCAGTCGGTGGTCCGCCGTTCGACATAACGGCTGTCCGCTCGCTTGGCGACGATTCCTTCGAGGCCGCTGCGGCAGGCGATCGACAAGACCTGCTTGCCTTCTCCCAGAATATGATCATTGAAGCGAATCATGGGAGTGTGCCGACCGGCGTCAAGCACCCGGGCCAGCAGCTTCTTTCGCTCGATCAAGGCGACCGAGCGCAGGTCGTACCCGTGGTAATACATCAAGTCGAAGACGAAGAAAACGAGCGAGGCGTGGTCACCCTGCCTCATCACATTTTGCAGGGCCTGGAAGTCAGACGTGCCGTCACGGCGCAGCACGACGACCTCGCCGTCGACGACCAGGTCGTCGAGCCCGGCTGCTTCGAGGGCCGTGGCAATCGATGGAAACCGCTCTGTCCAATCATGGCCGCGGCGCGTGAAGAGCGCGGCCTTGCCGTCTCGCACGATGGCCACGATGCGGTAGCCGTCGAGCTTCAGCTCATGGAGCCAGCCCTCTCCTTGCGGCACCATTTCCACCAGGGTGGGGAGTCGGGGATGATCACCGCCGGAATGGGGGCTTTCCTGGCTCCATCAAGCATGGACAGGTCATCAGCGTTAGCAGTCATCGGTTGACGAACCCTGCGGTCGGGTTTGTCGGTCGGGTTGGATTTCTTCTTGTTCATGGCTCCCGGGTTCGCGGCTGTTTTCCCCGTCCTGGCCGGTTTGGCGACAGACTTCGCCGACGCTTTGGGCTTCGAGGCGGATGTTTTGGGACTTTTCGCCCTGGTGTTTGCCGCGAAAGCGAATCGAGGCGCGGGGCCGGCGATTTCTTCCATGGTTCGGCCGGTTGCGACGCTCGTGGTCATTGTGTCGACCACATCATCATCGGTGCCCGAGCGCGCCTCGGCATCGTCGAGCTTCTTGAGCAGCCAGTTCTTACCGTTCTGGCCGGCCTTGCCTCCCATCCGGATCAGAGCCCACCCGCCTTTGAGCCGCTCGCCGTGCAGGGTGAAGACCAGCTTGCCGCGGCGGTAATCCGCGACGGCATCACCTTCGGGCTCCCAGGTTCCGCGGTCCCAGAGCATGACGGTCCCGCCGCCGTACTCTCCTTCGGGTATCGTTCCCTCGAAGGTGCCGTATTCGAGAGGATGATCCTCGACATGAACGGCCAGCGCTTTCTTGTCGGGATCGAGACTCGGGCCCTTGGGAACAGCCCAGCTCTTCAAGACTCCGTCGAGCCTCGAGGCGAAAGTCATAGTGAAGATGGCTGGCGGCGTGCTTTTGAATGAGGTACCGGCCGCGCTCCGCCCGCGCAGGCTTGCCCCCCTCGGGCTCGTTTGTTCGTTCAAAATTTCGCTTGCTGCGATACTCGTCTAGACTCATGGTAAGTGCTTCTTTTCGAGCATCCGGTGCCCCACGCCTTGTTGAATGACCGGCCTCCTGGCGACCGGCTCCAGAAATCTCAACTCACTCACCGCGGCCGCCGCGACGATCAAAAAAGTCACCTACGCGCCACGCTTGCGGCTGGCCCCGTTCGCACGGTTCGCGGGCTTCGACGGTGTCGATTGACTGCGGTCCGAAAGCGGCCCTTGGTGGCCTGGTGCAGGCTCTGGCGAATCATCTTCAAGAGATCAACGTCGTCTTCATCTCCCGAGTCAGTATCGGAGTCGCTGGTTTTGGGGCGAATCACGTCCTTGCCCGATTTTTTCTTGCGGTCGATGATCGCCTTGAGCCGTCGCGTGTCCTGGTCGATCAGCTCGTCGCGCGCGATGGTCCTGGCCATGAGGGCATTGATCGAACGCTCAAAAGCGGCGACCCGCGGTCGGGGCACCTTGATCGGTTCCGGCAAGCCAACGGCCTGGGGATCGCGTATCTCGTCGTGAAATCGCAGCGTCTCGGCGCAGAGAATCCCATTCTGGGCGAAGATGGCCACCAGGTATTCGCGGTCGCGCATCACGAACGTGGCGATCCCGGCGCCACCGGTCTCTTCCATGACGTCGGCCAGCAAGCGATAAGCCTTGCTCGATTCCTTGGACGGTGTCAAATAATATCCCCGCTCGAGATAGGCCGGCTCGACTTCGCTCAGGTCGACAAATTCGCGGAGCTCGATCTCGCGTGTCTTTTGCGGTTCGAGCGATTCGAGCTCGTCGTCACTGACAAGGATGTAAGAGCCATTTTCGAGCTCGAAGCCGCGGATGATCTCGTTGGGCTCGACTTGTTCGCCATCGCGGGGGCAATAAAAGCGGCGCACCAGCGGAGCTCCCTCCGGGCTGATCATGCGCAGGCGAATCGCCGAATGACGACTCGCCGGATAAATTTGCACAGGCACATTCACCAGTCCAAAGCTCAATGAACCCGACCAGAACGCATGAAACGATGCGTCGCTGGCAGCGCTTGCTTTCGAGGTCGACTTTGATTTTGAGGACGACTTTGCTTTCGAGCTCGACTTCGCCTTCGAGCTCGATGTCGATGACGATGACGATTTCGATCTCGAAGTTGATCTTGGCCGTGCTGGCTTCGTGGTGCGTGCCATGCCTTGAACGCTCCGGCGGGTTAGGTGAAATCAGGCGCGGCGGCGTGATGACACTGCTTTCAGGCTTGTCCGTAACGACTCAGCGAGTGTGCCTTCGGAACGCCGCTCGGGCACTTGCTTCTTCTTCCATTTCTTGCCGGTCCGCTTGGCTTCGATCATTTCGCGGATTCGGTCCTGGTATTCGTCGTGGTAGACGCCGGGATCAAAGTCGCCGGAGAGAGCGTCGATCAGCTTACCGGCGAGCTCACGCTCCTTGGGCGGCAGCGCCGGGCCCCTGGGTGGATCGAGCTGGCTGGCTGGAATCACTTCCTCGGCATGGCGGAGCGTGATCACCATCAGGTAGCCGTGCTGGGCGATCAGGGCTCCCACGTACGAATGCTTGCGCATGGCCCAGGAGACAATTCCCGCGACGTTTTTGCTTTCAAGGGCTTGCCCAGGGCAAAGTAATCGGTCGTGGCGTGCTCGCCGGGGCCCAGGTAGTACGGGCGGTCAAACATCTGTCGATCGATGGCGGAGTTCGGCACGAACCGGCTGACTCTGACATCACGCGCGGGTTCGGGGGCGGCTTGCTCGATCTCTTCGGGCGTGATGACGACATAGACCCCGCCCTCCGCTTCAAAGGCCTTGCGCACGTCGGCCGTGTCAACGGGAGTGTCCGATTCGACATCGACCATGCGCTGCTGAACGCGCGTTCAATCGCGCTTGTGCAGCAAGTGGAAGTGAATCTGCCGGTCGACGACGGCCGAGTAAAACTTGACGGCGATCTCTTGCCGCTCAATAACCAGGTTGCCTTGCCAGATGGCTCGGGCCGCCACGAGAACCCCCGTTGTCCGTGAACGTGAATCCAAAGTCTCGAATGGAAACGACTGACGTGAATTTCGACTTCACCCGATATCGGAGCGGTGTTCCGCCATGCATTCGGGACAGATCCTCTCGCCCGTGTCGGCCACGATCGTCAGGCAGAGCACGCAGACCTCGCGATCGCAGTGATCACAGCGCCGGTGCGACATCCAATCGTCCGAATGAAAGCAGGCGACACAAATCCCGGAGCCATGACTGAGCAGCAGCACCGCACGCCTTCGGCTGGCCGACCGTTTCTCTATTTTTTGTGGCATAAAGGTCAAAATCCCACATGCGAAGTGTACCCATATACCCACACCTGCGAGCTTGACTTGCATCTCGCGTGCCGCACGGATATCGCAGCGCATAATGTGTCTGATGCTGACCCGATGCGGGCCGGGAATCGCCGTTTTCTTTGTCTTGAGTGCGCCCTGTGACTCTGGGAAAATGAGCACCCGGAACGCCGTGCCGTGCTGGCCGACGACGATGTCATGGACCCTCCATTCATTCATTCGAGGATCCGTCATGGGAAGTCGAGACGAACGAGTCGACGCTTATATTGCCAGATCGGCCGATTTCGCCAGGCCGATTCTCAATCACCTGCGCGACGTCGTGCATGCCGCCTGTCCCGAGGTCGAAGAGACCTTCAAGTGGAGCTTTCCTTGTTTCATGTACAAGGGCATGTTATGCAGCATGGCGGCGTTCAAGAAGCATTGCTCGTTCGGGTTCTGGAAGAGCTCGCTGGTCCTCGAGAATCAGGACGACGCGAAGGACGGGATGGGGCAGTTCGGTGCCCTGACCAAGCTTTCCGATCTCCCGTCAAAGGCCACCTTGACGGCCTATATCAAGAAAGCGATGCGGCTCAACGACGAGGGCGTCAAATCGCCGACGCGCTCCAAACCGAAAAACCGCGCGGAAGTGGTTATCCCTGAAGACCTGCAATCGGCGCTTCAGAAAAACACCCAGGCGCGGGCGACGTTCGAGAAATTCTCGCCCAGTCATCGGCGTGAGTACATCGAGTGGATCACCGAGGCCAAGACCGAGGCCACGCGCACGCGGCGGCTGTTGCAAGCGATCGAATGGCTGGCCGAGGGCAAGCCGCGTAACTGGAAGTACATGAACTGCTGAGACCGATGGCCGGCCGGCCGTCGCAAGTCCCGTGTTTGACAACCGTCGGGAATCTCGTCGAGAATTCAGGGATCGATCGCACGGACGAAACGAGAGGCCGACCACTGTCGAGGAGGCTGATTGCGTGCGCCTTGGACCTGGACCGGTCTTTGCCTATGAATGGTTGACGACGTCGCGACGGTGGCAGTTCTATGCGTTGCGCGTGGGGTTTGTGGGTGCGATCCTGATCGGGATGATGCTGGTCTGGCACAGTTCCCATGGTGCTAGCGGGCCGCCCGAGCGGGTTTCGATCCAGACCATGGCGCGTTACGCTGAATCGCTTTATGAGACGGTGGTCTCGTTCGAGCTCACGTTGATCCTTCTGGCGGCGCCGGCAGCCACAGCGGGAGCGATTTGCCTGGACAAGGCACGCGGCACTCTCGACCACATGCTGGGTACCGATCTCTCCAACGCCGAGATCGTGCTGGGCAAACTGGCTGTGCGGCTCGTACCCGTCTTGAGCTTGATCGCCTGCCTCTTGCCGATCACGGCACTGACCAGCCTGCTGGGGGGAATCGATCCCTTGGCGCTGGCCGGCTCGTTCCTCACGGCGATCGCCTGCGCGGTATTGGGCTGTTCGCTGGCACTGACCCTGTCGGTCTGGGGGCGGAAGACTCATGAAGTGCTGATGTTGACCTACTTTTTGCTTGTGGTCTGGCTCATGATCCCCGTCGGAGTTCTCCTCGCCTCGGAGATTTTGGGGACGTTGCCGTTTCAAGGGTTTGATCCCATTATCTGGGATTGGATCAAGTGCTCGAACCCGTATTTCCTTGTCAACGCGCCTTATGAGAGCCCCGATAAAGTCGGGATGACGACGTTCGTGAGCTTTTTTGCCGCTTGCCTGGCCTTGTCGTCGTCCCTGCTGGCGCTCGCGACATTGCGAATCCGCGGCGTCGCTCTCAAGCAGGCTGGAGCAGGCGGCCGCGCTCGAAGTCGAGCGCCGCGACGGCCATCACGTTTTCGGTTCCCCCGGCTGCCCGGTCCTTCGCTGGATGGTAACCCCGTGTTGTGGCGCGAGTGGCACCGTTCGCGGCCCACGCGGTTCTTGCGCATCGTCTGGACGCTTTACTTCGCGCTGGGAATTCTGTCGTTGGCGGCGTCGATCCGGTTGATTGCCATGCCGATGAACAACGAAGAGCTGATCGCGATCATGTGCACAATTCAGGTTTGGCTGGGGCTGTTGCTGCTGAGCGCGAATGCCGCCACCAGCCTGGCCGAGGAGCGTGTGCGCGGCAGCCTCGACGTCTTGCTCTGCACGCCACTGGCAACGGCGTCGATCCTGGCCGGCAAATGGTGGGGATCGTTTCGGCAGTCGGTGCATGTCGTGGTCTGGCCAATCGTGATCGGCGGTCTCCTTGTAGGCGTCAGCGGCCGATGGATCCACTATGCGCTGATGCTCGGGCTGATGCTGTCCTATTGCGCAGGAATCGCCAGTCTGGGTCTGGCCCTGGCAACATGGATCGGCCGCATCGGTCGCGCGGTGGCGACCTGCGTGTCGACGATCGTCGTATTATCGGTCGGCTGGCTGATCCTGGTTGCTGTTTTCTTTCATCCCAATGCGGATGGACTCCTCTTTTTTTCTGGAAGTCCGCTTTATGGTATTCCCGTTGCAACGCTCAACATTTTGAGGGATCAAGCCGCGTCTCCCGATCGGCCGCCACATATCGCGATCAGCACATTCTTTTGGACCATTGTGCATGGCGCGATCGCCCTCCTCTTGTTCGCACTCACGCTGGCGACCTTCGACCACTGCCTGGGACGAATTTCACTGGACTCAAAACCCACGATGAGAGATCCCGAGAAAAAACCGACCCTCCTTACCGACCCCGAGTTCGCGGTCGATGTGTGATCGATCACTTCGCTCCCCTGGCGGCTTTCGCACGCGGAGTATTCGAAACATGGCCAAAGGCCTCCGGCGGAATCTGGGCCGGAACCTTGAGCTCGCGCGCAGCCGGTCGAGCTCGCGCTTCAGATCCTTGACGGTCTTCTCATACGCAGGGTCGTTGTAAACACTGCGTAGTTCGTGTGGATCTTTTTCGAGGTCGAAGAGCTCCCACTCGTCGAGGTCGGGCCGATCGAAATGAACGAGCTTGAACCGGGCGGTCACCACGCCGTAATGGGGACGGACGTGGTGCGGCACGGGATACTCGAAATACTGGTAGTAAAAGGCTGATCGCCAGTTGCCGGGCATCTCGCCCTTGAGAATCGGCACGAGGCTGCGGCCCTGCATTTCCGGGGGGATCGGCAGGCCGGCCGCGTCGAGAAACGTCTCGGCGAAATCGATGTTGGAGACCAGGGCCGAAGTCGACGTCCCGGGTTTGACAACTCCCGGCCAGCGGACAAAAAGAGGAGTGCGCAGCGATTCCTCGAAAATCCACCGCTTGTCGAACCAGCCGTGTTCACCCAGGTAAAACCCCTGATCGGCCGAATAGACGACCATCGTGTCGTCGGCGAGGCCCTCCTTGTCGAGAAAATCAAGCACCCGGCCCACGCTCTCATCGACGGCCTTGACGCAGCCGAGGTAATCGTGCATGTAGCGCTGATATTTCCAGCTCACGAGCGCGTTCCCTTCGAGCCTGGCCGCATGAAAAGCCGCGTTGCGCGGCTCATAATAGGCATCCCACTGGCGGCGCTGCTCGGCGGAGAGGTCTTTGGGAACCGTTAATTTCAAATCGAGCGCCGTCATGGTCCTGGCGATCGTCATATCCTGGTCGTGCTCGGCCTTGCCGCGGCCGCTGTAATCATCAAACAATGTCGGCGGCTCGGGATAACGACGGTCCTTGTCGTGTCCAAGATGGCGTAGCGCCGGCAGCCACTCGCGATGGGGTGCCTTGTGCTGACACATGAGCAAGAAGGGCTTCGATTTGTCGCGCGTCTTGAGCCAGTCGAGCGACAGCTCGGTGATGATGTCGGTCGTGTAGCCGTCGTGCTTCACGCGCTTTCCGTTGTGGATCATCGGCGGGTTGTAATAGATCCCCTGGCCGGGCAGGATGTGCCACTCGTCGAATCCCGTGGGGTCGGAAACCAGGTGCCATTTACCAAAAAGCGCCGTCTGGTAGCCGGCCACGCGCAACAGCTTGGGAAACGTCGTCTGCGCGCCGTCGAAGCGGCTGTTGGTATTGTTATAAAATCCATTCAAGTGAGAATATTTACCAGTGAGAATCGACGCCCGGCTTGGCCCGCAGATGGAGTTGGGCACGATGCAGCGATCGAAGCGCATCCCTTGTTTGCCGAGGCGATCGATGTGGGGCGTGTCGATCAAATGACGCGGGTCGTCATAGGCGCTGATGGCCTGGTAAGCGTGGTCGTCGCTGAAGATGAAGACGATATTAGGGGGCTTTCGGCCCGGGGACCGAGCCGGATCCTGGCCGCGAGGGCCAGCATGGACAAACGCCGATGCGGCGAGGCAGAAAATCGCAGCCGCCGCGGAAAGTAAAAAGCGAGGAAGTCGCCCGGTGATCATGATGAAGCTCCTCTCAGGGTACGTAGTCTATGCAAGCGGCGAACCTTGAGCCAGGCGCCAGACAGGACGCTGGCAGTTTCTATCGGGGAGCAGGGGGGCAGCACACGTGTTCCGAGAATATTTTCAGAGCGGGTGTCACAAGAGCGCCCGGTTTCGGCGGTATCATCAAGGAGGACGAGCGTGAGAGCTGTTTCATTCTGGACTGACAACCGGATTGGGGAGGGCAAGACTCTGTCGAGCCTCTTCGGTGGCCCCCGGAGAATGAAACCGACCTGGAAGGAACGTGATGCCGCAAAAGAGACCGAGCCAGCCCTCCGAGATGGATGAGAGCCGTGAGCTGATTTCACGGGCTCAGACGGGAGACGCTCGCGCTTTCAACGAGCTTTTCGCGCGGCATCGGGCGGCCGTTCATCGCGTGATCGCGGGCCGTCTTGGCCGATCGCTGCGCGGCCGGATTGATCCCTCGGATGTGGTTCAAGATGCGCAGATCGAAGTTCTCGAGCGAATGACCGAGTATGTCGTGCCGGCCAATGCCCTTTGGATCATGGTTCTTGCAAACTGCTATTCAGCGGCTCTGGAAGCTGCGTCGGCGTGCGGCCGCTTCGCGGCGCGATATCGAACGCGAGCGGTCACTTCTCGACGACGAAACCAGGGACTCCACACGGCTTCTCCCCCTGGCTTCGGCCGACCCGTCGCCCAGCCAGCAGGCTGTCAGCCGCGAGCTGGCGAATCGACTGCACCTCGTCTTGAGTCGGCTGGGCGAGGCCGATCGCGCCATTCTCGGCATGCGGGCGTTTGAAGGATTATCTTACGAAGAGGCGGGAGCCAGGCTGGGCGTCGATCCCGCCGCGGCGCGGAAGCGTTACGGCCGAGCTCTGCTCAGGCTTCGATCGCTGCTTCTGGCCGACGGCTTGAAGGAGTCGCACCTGTGAAAGAAGACGTGGGCCAGACCAACTCGATTGCCTCGCTCGTGACGCTCGCCGCCGATGAATTTCTCGATCAGCTTGCGCGGGGCGAATTGCCCGAGGTCTCTGAATACGCAAGGCGCTACCCGCAGGTGGCGAGCGTTCTCCCCCAGGTGCTGCCGGTTCTTGAAATGCTTCAAACACTGGTGCCGGGCGCCTCTCTGATTGATGGATTGCTTTCGACGCCCGCCATGCTGGGCGAGTTTCACCTGCTCCGCGAGATCGGTCGTGGCGGAATGGGTGTCGTCTTTGAGGCCGAACAGATCTCTTCGGGCCGGCGTGTGGCCGTGAAGGTTCTCGCGGCGCCAAGCGTCGTTGACGCGAAACAGCTCGCCCGCTTCCAGATCGAGACCCAGGTGGCCGCGAGCCTCGATCACCCGCACATCGTGCCGATCTTCGCGGTCGGTTGCGACCGGGGGCTTCATTATTATGCCATGCAGCTCATCCCCGGCCGCTCGCTGGCCATGGCCCTTCGAGGGAGCGACGACCCGATTCAAGATCCAGCGGCTTCAACTCGATCGGAGTGTTCGAGCAGACCTTTTGAGCCGCGCCAGGCGGCCCGACTCGCCTTGCAAGCGGCAGAAGCATTGAACCACGCACACGAGCTCGGCGTGCTTCATCGCGATGTCAAGCCGGCCAATCTCCTGGTCGACGACCATGGTCATCTCTGGGTCACCGACTTCGGTCTGGCGCGCTTTCAGGGGGGCAGCGACCTGACCTCAAGTGGCGACCTGGTCGGTACCTTGCGCTACATGAGTCCCGAGCAAGCCGCGGGCGGCCGCATTCTGGACGCTCGAACCGACGTCTATTCGTTAGGGGCGAGCCTGTACGAGCTACTCACCGCGCGGCCGGCTTTCGACGCCAGCGATCGGCAGGCGTTGCTCGGGCAGATCGCTTTTGATCCGCCGATCCTCCCGAGCAAGCTGAACCGAGGTATTCCGCACGACCTGGAGACGATCTGCCTGAAGGCCATGGCCAAGGATGCCGAGCACAGGTATGCGACGGCGCGGGCACTCGCTGAGGACCTCGAGCGATTTCTCGATGATCGGCCGATCATCGCGCAGCGCCCCGGGCCGGTCGAGCGGCTGGCGCGATGGTCGCGACGGCACTGGCGAACGACGATCGCGGCGGCCGCCATGCTGACGATTCTCGCGCTCGGATGCTCAGCCGGAATGGCCAGGCTCTGGACACAGCAACGGCTCACGATCGCGGCACTCGAAAAGGCCGTGAGCGCCCGCAATCACGAACGGCAGGCCCTGATCTTCACGTTCGCGGCATCCGATCAGATCAGTAGCCGGGCCCTGGCGATGATTGCGACTCGCAATACCGGAGCGGAAAAGGATCGCGATCATGCTTTTTGCCGCAAGGCGCTCGAATATTACAAGGAAATCGCGGCCCGCTACGACGGCGATCCCGAGATGCACATGATGGCCGCGGCGGCCCATCATCGCGTCGGGTTTATCCGCACGATTCTCAAGGATGAGCAAGCCGAAGAGCCATTGCGGCGCTCGATTGCGATCTATGAAGAACTGCTCGCGCGCGATCCAGGCTCATACGAGATTCGCACGCAGCTTGCCATTTCCACCGGCGACCTGGCTCTCTTTCTGAGGCAGGATCGTCGCCAGGACCAGGCCATCGCCTGCCTGCGGAAATTCGTCGCGCTGCGGCAGGGGCTCGCGGATGAATTCCCTGGCGATACCGACAACCTCGTCAGCCTGACCTATCATCAAGTCGATCTCGGCAACTTTCTTGTTGAGACGGGAGATTTGTTCGAGTCAGCGGCGCTCAAACGGCAACTCCGCGCGAACTACCCGCGCGCACTTGAGAGCGTGCCCGGCGATCACCGGCTGCGCAATAGCCTGGCGTGGCTCTTCGCCGGTCGTCGATCCGCGCCCGAGGATGCGATCCGGGCCGTCGCGCTGGCCGAGGCCGCGACCTCGCTGGCGCCGCAAAGCGGCGCGTACTGGAATACGCTGGGAGTGGCTCGGTACCGCGCCGGCGACCGGAAAGGGGCGATCGACGCGCTCGAACGATCGATGCGACTTCGGTCCGGCGGCGACCCTTACGACTGGTTCTTTCTCGCGATGGCGCAATTCCGTCTCGGCGATACCGCCGCCGCCCGCGCCTGGTATGACCGTTCGCTGGGCTGGCTCAAGGCCAACACGCAAGACCATCGCGAATTGCAAGAGTTCCGCCTGGAGGCTCAAGAGCTGCTCGGTCTCAACCTGCCCGCGGCTGTTCGCGCCGACGGCAATCGCCCATCGCTCAAATAAAGAGTCAAGTGTGGTTCTGTTAATCTGACAGGATCGTGCTTTCCATTTGCTTTCGATCCCGCGGTCGATCGGCCGAACGGGGCAGAGCGACGAAGCTGCGCCCCGGGGGGAACGCACCAGCCCGCCCCTGATGCGCCGTCATTTTATCCCGTTCCGGCTGGTGATCCTGGAGATGGCTTCGATGAAGGTTCGTTTACTACGTACGCAGGTTGGCCCCTTCGGCTTGATGCTCGGCGCGATCCTCCTGGGCTCGTGGGGACTTGCTGGCGCCACGCGTGCCGACACGATTTACAACGTGACGGCCCTTGATTCCGACGATTTCGTCCCCTTTGAAAATGACGGCACGCCCGACCGCCCCAACGGCTCGGAGATGGGCAACCAGATCACCTTCGGCGGCACGGCGCGCTACCTTGACCATGTTCAGGCCGTCTACGCTTCGATCGGACCCAAGGAGTTCGACACCTATACCCTGGACCTTTACAAGAACGACGGACCCATTGATCCCGTCAGCGGGCTGGCGCGGCCAGGCACGCTCATTGCCGAGTTCACCACGATCGCCTCGAACATTCCCCTGCCCGGGAACGGCGGCTACGGCGTCGACTGGTATTTCAGCCCGATTCTCGTGCCCGACACACTGACGGCGATCCTCAGCTCCACCTACAGCACGACCACGCCTGGTCAACTCATGGGGCCTTTCGCGGCTGTTTATCCGCCGTTGACGGGCAGTGCCCTGAATACCCTCTGGTACGGCGACGGCACACCCGGTCACTGGACCGCCAACGACAGTTGGGCGATCAACGACGGCGCCATCACAAATTACCTGGATATGCGATTCGATGCGGTCAATTCCGTCCCCGAGCCGTCCACCTTCTGCCTGATGGGCCTGGCGGCCGCCGGCGGCCTGGTACTGACTTTGAGGCGGAGGTCAAACGCGTAGACCAACGACGACAGCAGGCCGAAAGCGGGCCGGTGAAAGCCGGCCCAGCTTCTTGGTGGGTTTTTTGATATCATCTCACGCACGCGATGAGTCCCCCGGCGCCCGCCTGCCCGCCCACGAAGAGTCGCTCCTGTGCAAGATGATTTCTGGAACATTGACGCGAACACGCGCTTGCGCTCCTGGAGCCTGGCGCAACACAAACCGACCAGGTCGGCCGAGCCAAACGCATCCAGGACGATGAAGTGGAGCGCGGCATGGCCGCCCATCGCGCTTGTGCTCGCGATGACTGCGATCATTTCCTTGGCCGTTGCGGCGCGATCGGCGAGAGCGCAAGGCTTCAGTCCCACGGAGTCCGCCCGTCGCATGGCGGTGGCTGACGGCCTGGAGGTGCGGCTGGTCGCGGCCGAGCCGCTCGTGCGTCAGCCCGTCGCCATCGAGTTTGACGATCGCGGCCGGCTCTGGGTTATCCAGTACATGCAGTATCCCAACCCGGCCGAGCTCAAGCGCATGACCGTCGACCGCTATTCGCGCACGAAATACGATAGAGTTCCCGATCCGCCGCCACGCGGGCCCAAGGGGGCCGATCGGATCACGATTCTCGAAGACACCGACGGCGACGGCCGGGCCGATCGTGCTCATGACTTTGTAAACGGGCTCAATCTCGCGAGCGGGCTGGCGTTCGGCAATGGCGGCGTGTTCGTGATCCAGGTTCCTTACTTGCTCTTTTACGCCGATCGCGATCGCGACGACCGGCCTGATGGCGACCCGGAGGTCTTGCTCTCGGGCTTCGGCATGGACGATGCGCACTCGGTCGCGAATTCCCTGACCTGGGGTCCCGATGGCTGGCTTTACGGTCTGCAGGGAAGCACGGTCACGGCCAGGATTCGCGGCATCGAATTTCAGCAGGGCGTCTGGCGGTATCACCCCGGCAGCAAGCGCTTCGAGCTCTTCTGCGAAGGGGGCGGCAACATGTGGGGGCTCGACTTCGACCGGCATGGCCGGCTCTTCGCGAGCACGAATGTCGGCGGTTTTGCGATGCTGCACGGGGTTCAAGGAGGCTATTACTGGAAGTCGTTCGGCAAGCATGGTCCGCTGCACAATCCGTATGCATACGGCTATTTCGATCATGTTCGCCATTCAGGGCTCGGCGGCGGGCATGTTTCGGTCGGCGGGTTGTTTTACGAGTCCAGAGCGTGGCCCGAGGCCTGGCGTGGCCGGTACATCGCGGGCGACTTGCTGGGGCACGCCGTCCACTGGCACGATGTCGCGCCGCTGGGCTCAACATTTCAGGCACGCCAGGGGGGCGACCTCTTGCGGGCTAATGACACCTGGTTTGCCCCGACCGATCAGGCGCTCGGGCCCGACGGCGCCTTGTATATCACCGACTGGCATGATCGCCGCACTGCCCATCCCGATCCTGACGCGGACTGGGACCGGACCAATGGCCGGATCTTCGCTATCACCGCGCGGATCAAAACCGGAACGCAGCGTCGATCTGAACACAAAGTCGAATGCCGAGCTCGTTAGCCTGCTCAACCATTCCGATGCCTTTTATCGCCGCAAGGCGCGCCGCCTGCTGTCTGACCGCCGGGCCAAGGATGTGGCGACCGGCTTGCGTGATGCGGCCATCACTGGCCGTGGCGTGCCCGCACTGGAAGCGCTCTGGGGCAGTTATGGCTGCATCGGTCTTGATGAGTCGACCGCCGAGACGCTCTTGAATCATCCCGACGCGGACATGCGCGCCTGGTGCGTGCGTCTCATTGGCGACGACCCAGAGCTTTCGTCGCACGTCGCGGGGCGGCTTGCCGAACTGGCGGCGCGTGAGCCCGATGTCACGGTGCGTGCGCAGCTCGCCTGCACGGCGCGCCGGCTCGCGGCCGGGCCAGCGCTCGAGGTGGCCTACCGACTCTTGATTCGCGACCTTGACGGCGAAGACGCCCACATTCCGTTACTTCTCTGGTGGGCCGTCGAACAGCACGCGGTCGTTGATGTCGCCGACACGGTTGCGCGATTCACCACGGCGGCCGCGTGGGGTTCGGGCATGGTTCGCTCGACCATTTCCGGACGCCTGGTGCGCCGGCTGATTGCCGCAAGGAATGCCGAGGCGGATGCAGCCGGTGCCCGGCTGATCACGTCGGCACCTTCGGAGAAAACGCGCCGGCCGCTCGTGGCCGCGCTCGATCTGGCGCTCGGTGAACGGCAGGGTGAGGCGGTCGCACCGAGCCTGGCGCGACTCGTCGTGGATCTGGCCGGTCACGCTCCGAACGATGCGATTCTGACTCGCCTGGCCGCACGCGTGGGCGATCGCGACGCGCTCGAACGTGCCCGGGCGACGGCCGCGAACGCGCGGGCCGCCGCCGGCGATCGGCTGACCATGATCGAATTTCTCGGCGAGATGCGAGACCGCCAGAGTATCCACACGTTTCTCGACCTGGTGAATCATGAGGAAGCGTCGGAGAAAGCGCTCGTGGAAGCCGGCTTTCGAGCGCTCGGGCCATTCGACGATCCCTTGATCGCGACTTCGCTCGTGGCTCTTTATCCACGCAAAGGTCCCGCGTGGCGCGCCAGGGCGCGTGATCTCATCCTGAGTCGAGTTTCGTGGGCGCGAGTTTATCTGGCCGCCGTCGATCATGGTGCGATTTCCGCGAGCGACGTCACGCTCGATCAGCTCGGGTCGTTCGCCACGCTCAGGGAGCCCGAACTTGCGGCTCTGGTCAAAAAGCACTGGGGACTGACGCGTGGCGCCACGCGCGAGGAACGGCTTGCCGAGGTGCGCCGGCTCAATAATGATCTGCGCACCGGGCCCGGCGATCTGGCGCAGGGTCGCCAACTTTTCCGCGAACGCTGCGCCACGTGCCATCGCCTGGGTGGCGAGGGCGAGACGATCGGGCCCGACCTGACTTACGCCAACCGCCATGACCGCGATTTCTTGCTGCTCAGCCTGGTCGATCCGGCCGGAGTCGTGCGCAAGGAATACCAGGCCTATAATCTTGCAACAAAGGACGGGCGCGTCCTGAGCGGGTTGATCGTCGAGCAGACGCCCGACATGATCATCGTGCGCGACGCCAAGGGGGAACGCACCCGCGTGCCGCGCCTGGAAATCGAAACGCTCAAGGAAATGGAAACATCGCTCATGCCGGAATCGCTCTACAAGGACTTCAGTCCGGCGCAATTGCGCGATCTCTTCCGCTTTTTGCAGAACGAGCAACCTGATGGTCGAAAGGGGCAACCATGAACACGCACTCGAAACGAACGGGATTGGCGTTTTGTTGTGTCGCGCTTGCTGTTTTCTCCATGGCCGCGCAGCGGCCCGCCGGGGCCGGTGAAAACGCCTCGACGCGTCTCTACGAGAATCGCCTGAGACCGATCGCCGATCCGCAACCGCTGCTGGCGGATTTTCCCCAGTTCGTCGAGCCGGTCCGCGAGACGGCTCGATTCGAGGCCCCGGCCTTGATTGACGAACCGGGGGCCGACCTCGAGCGTGCGCGCCTGGCGGTTCTCGTACAATGCGCGTGGGATCATCGAAGTGCCCAACCGGCTGCGTGCCGAACACACGGCCGTGATCGTGGTCCATCCGTGGGCCATCGACGATGGCCAGGGCTGGCGCACGCCCGAGCCCGCGGGCGTCGCGTTTCAGTGCACTCCGGCGAAGAACAAGATCGTGCTCGACCACGCCGCCAGGGTGATCAACCCTTTCTTGAAGTCACTACGCGGCAAGACGCGACTGGTCGCCTATAGCCTGCCGGGCCAGGAAGACCCGATCCGTCGCAAGATCTATCGATCGTTCCGCACGCAGCCGACTGATCCAGAACGCCGCCAGGGCCAGCGCGAGCTCAAGGCCAAGCTGGCCGCGTTCGCTTACAAGGGCCAGGCGCTACCGACGTCGCTCCCCGTCGCGGCCGACACGCCGACAATCGGTTACTTCCGGCATTTTCCGGGCCTCGACGCCGGCGTGGAGTACGACGGGCCCGGGTTCTGGGAGCTGCCGATCCCCGTGATGAATTCGATCGATGTCGATCTCAGAGACGTCGTGATTTACGACCCCGAAGGTTACCCGGCCCTCCGCGACTTCCTCAAGCGCCAGGGCGTCCGGCACGTTTTGCTGACCGGCTATAACACCGACATGTGTGTCTGCTCGACGACGGCCGGCTATAAAAACCTCGCGCAAGACTTCGATGTTTTCCTGGTCGGCGATGCGACGATCGCCACCTTTCCGGCCCAACCGAGCCCTCGGTTCGCGACGACCTCGTCGGTTTGTTTCGCCGCGCTCAATCTCTTCATCACCCAGGT
The DNA here is from genome assembly GCA_963818265.1 of uncultured Planctomycetota bacterium. Taxonomy (GTDB): domain Bacteria; phylum Planctomycetota; class Planctomycetia; order Isosphaerales; family Isosphaeraceae; genus CAWFRS01. Next base: position 835,336 of record CAWFRS010000010.1, read on the forward strand.
TTCGTGGGTACGGCCGATGACCCCCTCGACCCAATCACGTTGAGAGGATCGTTCAATGACGCACCCTCAAACCATTCATCAAACGACGCGTCGAGAGCTTCTTGCTTCGGCGCTGGCAGCGAGTGTGGCGATTGCAGGACCAGGGCAACAAAGCGTGGCTAACTCCGCGGCCGACAAGGCCATGATCGCGATCACCCTTGATCTCGAGATGAGCCGGCATTATCCGACCCGCGACCAGATGCACTGGGATTACGAAAAGGGGAATCTCGATGCACCGACCAAGACGTATGCTTCCCAGGCCGCGCGTCGTGTCAAGGCGAGGGGGGGTGTCATCCATTTCTTCGCGCTCGGCCAGACGATGGAACAGGCCGACGTGGGCTGGCTCAAGGACATCGCGGAGCAGGGGCACCCGATCGGCAATCACACGTATGACCACGTCAACGTCAAAGCCACGCGCTCGGAGGATATCCAGTTCCGCTTTCGCCGGTGCCCGTGGTTGATTGAGGGGAAAGCGCCCGCTGAGGTGATCGGGGCCAATATCCGCTTGGGCGCGGCCGCCTTGAAGGAACGAATTGGCGTGGCAGCGGCCGGGTTTCGCACTCCGGGCGGTTTCAACAACGGCCTGGACGACCGTCCCGACGTGCAGTTGATGCTCCAACAGATGGGGTACACGTGGGTCAGCAGCAAGTACCCGGCGCACCCGCTTGGCCAGATTGGCCAGGCCCCCGACCGTGCGACAATCGCGGCGATCATCGCGGCTCAAGCCCAGGCCCAGCCGTACCGTTACCCTTCGGGCCTGATCGAGCTGCCGATGAACCCGGTCAGCGATGTGACGGCCATGCGAAGCGGCCGCTGGCCCCTGGAGGCGTTTCTCGAGGTTGTGCGGGCGGGCGTTTCATGGGCCATCGAGCACCGGGCCGTTTACAGCTTTTTGGCCCACCCGTCGTGTCTTGTCGTCGCCGATCCGGCATTTCAGGCCATCGAGATGATCTGTGACCTGGTGCGAACAGCCGGTGATCGCGCCATGCTGGCGGATCTCAACACCATTGCCCGAGCCACGATCAGGGCTCGTTGATGCTGATGCCGAAGCGGCAATTCACCGGCTGTCGTGGACGTGATCGCTTGCTGTAAGGGAGCATAAGCTGGTGACTCACACTTCCTGGTCAGGCGGCAAACGCTCGCATTGAGGCGAGCTGTCCAATCACGTCCTGATATTCAGGTTGACGCGATAGCTCTTCATATGAAGAAGCCGATGCGAGAAGTTCGAGCATACGCTCGAGTTCCTCACGATGATCGTCGCCATCATAATCTTCTTCGTCGAGCATGATCTCGATGCTCGAAAGGGCGGCGTCTCGAGCTTCATCGAACGAGGCATAGCGATCGTGATGCTCGGCCCCGAAACGTTCCTCGGGATCGAAAATCACGGAATCGACGGCATCTATGGGAAGATGGACAAAAGGCTTTTGCAGGTAATCCATCGTTGAATTCTCCTATAAGAGGGCTATCAGTCATCGGACATCAGGCAATACGCCAGAATGCCGAACTTGGTTCGAAGGCGAAAATGCGATTGCGTCTGGAACAAATGACCATGCGCCCACCAGATTGAGCATCAAACATCCTGACCATACCTTGCGGCATAAAACGCAAAAGTCAAACCAGCGTTTAAACCTGCACTCGCGACAGCCGAACCTCGGGCGAGGGCCGCGGTCTGAGGCCCGCGATTTCGACCGCCTGTCAGGGCGAGCTCGGCTCGGCCGCAACCGGTGCTGCTGCTCGTGCAGGCACCGGGACGACCGGATCGGGATGTGCGACATCTGGCAAGACACACGCCGGTGCATTCACGGCGCTCAAGGTTTCCGCGATTTCGAATTCACTGGCCAGGGAAAGCCAGCGTGAAACCCGCGAACGCTGCTTTGAAAGGAGCGTAAACGCCTGCCGTGCTAATGGACGTAGCAAAGGATGTGCCAGACGATTAGCCCATTCGCGATAAGCCTCCAGCGCGAACAAGCACATGATCCACGCGCTGTCATTGCGGTAAACGGCCCCCTGATCGCTGATCACCACCAGCTCATCGGCCGGCTCGAGCTCACGATCGAGGCCTGGAAACTGCTGTTTGGCCGCGGCCGAGCCGGCCGGAATAAATCGCACGTCGATGAGCGCCGGTTGCCGCGACATCCAGCGCCTCGCCCAGCTACAAAGTCCGCAACGCGCGTCATAGAGAACAGTCATTCGGTCCACGTTTTCCTCCCCATCAAACGCACGCGATCAACGGTCAGGCTCCTGGCTGGGCGACCTTGATGGCCGACCTCGGGATAGCCTGACCGCGCCTCGACTTGTGCTGCTTGACGATCCAGTTTTGGTGCGTCTTTCACTTGGCTCAATGATTCCACGCCTGCACGGGCTCGAGGAACTGTTCGGGAGCGACTGGGGGCTTTTGATTGCGTAACAGGGCCCGCCGGCGCATCCGCGAGAAGACATACAGGTTGAAGAAGTGCATCCCTCCCAGGACGAGCAATACCAGGCCGACCTTGGTGCTCAGGGCTTCGATGGCCTGCGCGAGGTCGAGCGGTTTCTCGCCATACTTCAGAGCCAGCGACACATAGCCGACGTTGATCAGGTAAAACCCGACCGCCAGCAGATGGTTGACCGAGTCGGCCAGCATGTCATTGCCGAGGAACGAGTCGACCAGAAAGACCCGGCCGTTTTTCACGAGCGTTCGCGCCACCCACACGGTGAGCGAAATGCTGATCACCAGATACGCGACATAGGCCCCAACAACGTAATGATTCATGACGTTTTCTCCTGTCCTTTTTCCAGGCTTGCGAGCTGATCGATCGCCACGCGTGCATCACGTCGCGTCATCACCACACCGGCGTTCTGGCCTGTCCAGAACCTCACTTGGTGGGCCGCTCGCCTCTCACGAGAACTAACCGCAAGGCCGTTCCTCGACTTAACCGGGTGGTCAAGATTTTGTTGGGAACGAGGGAAATCGCCACGGCCATGGTTATGCCGTCGACCGGGCTGGTATAGTGCATGCTGGATAGCCGACCAGATGGGCCGCACCGTGAGCGTCCCGTTCGAGCGTTTAGCCGCCGGGGTTTTGAGTCGAGAAATGTGGCCCGACGCGAGGGAGACACACAACTTGTTGCATCGCGTGGCCCAGGCCGACGCGCTGGCGACCGACGAATTGTGGGAGCGGTATCGGCCCGCGTTGCGCCGCATGATCGGATCTGCGCCTTGACCAGGCCGTGGCGCGCCGCGTCGATGCCAGCGACGTCGTGCAAGATGTCTTGATCAAGGCCAGCCAGAGGCTGGCTGACTACCTGAACAACCCGGTCTTGCCGTTTCATCTCTGGCTTCGCCAGATCGCGTGCGACCATGTGATTGACGCCCACCGGCGGCACCGGACATCGGCCAGGCGGAGCGTCGATCGCGAGCTGGGGCTCTATTCGAGGAAAGGTGGCGCGGCGTTTGATGACCGATCGTCGCTCGATCTCGCGGCCCAGTTGCGTGATTCGGAGCTCACGCCGGCCGCCGAGGCCTTGAGGCGCGAGCTCCAGGCCCGATTTCAGGCGACGCTCCTCCGTCTCGACGAGGGAGATCGCGAGATCATCTTGCTCCGCCACTTCGAGCAGCTTTCCAACGGCGAGGCCGCCCAGGCGCTGGGGATCAGCGAAGCCGCCGCGGGCATGCGCCATCTTCGAGCCCTGCGCCGGCTCAGGTCGCTTCTGGGCGAGGCTCCGTCGCAAATCGGTTGAGAGAAAGTACGCCCTCGATGTCCAAGCCCGACCCGAATCCTGCACCCGCCGAAAGCCTCGATCGGAACCATCCCGACCACCGACGAATCGGTGCTTGCGTCGCTTCTTGACGAGCTCACCGAGACAATGCGCCAGGGCCGCGAACCCCATGTCGAGGCAGTCGCCAGTCGCCACCCCAAGCTAGCGGCCGAGCTTCGTGCGTTGTGGGCCACGATCTGGGTCGCCGAAGCGATGGCCGATCGCGTCTCTGAAGAATCGGACGCGAGCGCGTCGGCCGAAGCCGACGACGAAACCAATGCCTGGCCCTTGACGTCCCGAACGTTCGACCATGGCGACACGGTCGCCGCCAGCGCCAGCGCATTGGCTGACGCTGGTGCCTATTCTGAACCGTTTGATTCCCGTCGCGGCCGCTTTGGCGACTACGAGCTTTTTGAAGAGCTTGGACGCGGCGGCATGGGCGTCGTATTTCGGGCCTGCGAGCGGACGCGCGGCCGGATCGTGGCGCTCAAGCGGCTCTTGCGTGGTCCCGACTCGACTCCCCAGGATATCGAGCGTTTCCGGGTCGAGGCCCTGGCCGCCGCGCAGCTTGCGCATCCGCATATCGTGCCGGTCTTTCAGGTCGGCGAGTGCGATCAGCAGCACTACTTCACGATGCAATACATCGAGGGAACGACCCTGGCCCGCAAACTCGCCGACGGTCCCTTGCCGGCCCACGAAGCGGCCACGTTGTTGCTGCCGGTGTGCCGGGCCATCCATCATGCGCACGATTGCGGTGTCTTGCACCGCGACCTCAAGCCGTCGAATATCCTGATCGACCGTGACGGGAACCCTTACGTCAGCGATTTTGGTCTGGCCAAGCGCATTCACATCGATCCCACGCTCACGCCGTCGGGCGCGTTTCTCGGCACGCCCAGTTACATGCCCCCCGAACAGGCTGGAGCTGGCGGCACGAGCGGCCGCAGACCGCCGCTCGACGCGACGGCCGATGTTTACAGCCTGGGGGCCATCTTGTACCACATGCTGACGGGCCGGCCCCCGTTTCAGGCCGCGACGCCGATGGAGACCATGCTCCTGGCCCTGGAGCACGATCCCGTCGCCCCCCGCGCACTCAACCCGCGGGTCGATCCCGACCTCGAGATGGTGGCGCTCAAGTGCCTGCAAAAGGCTCCCTCGCTCCGTTATTCAAGTGCAGCCTCGCTCGCCGATGATCTCGAGTCATTCCTCCGGGGCGATGCCGTCTCGGCGCGTTCGACGAGCCTCCGCGCGCTGGCCGCGCGGCTGATGGGCGAAACCCATCATGCTCCGGTTCTCGAAAACTGGGGCTTGCTCTGGATCTTTCATAGCGTCGCGCTGCTCGTCTTTTTCGGGGCGACCAACTGGCTTTATCTCGCGGGCGTCACCGAACGATGGCCGTATGTCTTCATCTTCACGGTCGGGCTCTGCGGCTGGGCGGCCCTCTTCTGGGCCATGCGGCGCCGTGGTGGACCGATCCGTTTCGTCGAACGTCAGCTTGCGCATGTCTGGGGTGCCGGAATCATCGCCATCAACCTGATCTTCCTGGTCGAGTGGCTTCTTGAAATGCCCGTGTTCAAGCTGGCCCCGATGATCGCCGTGACCAATGGCATGCTATTCATGATCAAGGCCGGCATTCTCTCTGGAGATTATTATGTGCAAGCCGCTGTCACCTTCTTGACCGTGTTTCCCATGGCGTTTTTTCCGCGCTTCGGTCCGCTCATTTTTGGGGCGGTCGGATCCGCATGTTTCTTTGTGATGGGCCTGAAGTACCGGCTTCGCCGGATGCGATCGGTTTGATCGAATCGCCCGAGTCCGAAAGTGACCGAGTCCACGCCCGGGCCCACCGGCAACTCGACGCGGGCCGCCGTCAAGCGACTTTTTCTTGGATTAACAAGCAAGCAAGCAAGCGAGTCATTTTCATGCCATTCGACCCCAAGCTGCAGCGCAAGATCATGGGCCATTTTGCCACCGGTGTGACCGTGGTGACCACCGACGGCGTGGCCGGCTCGCACGGGCTGACGGCCAATGCCGTCTCGTCACTGTCGCTCGATCCGCCCCTGGTTTTGGTCGCGGTCGAAAAGCGGGCGCATTCGCTCGAATATCTCAGGCAAAACCGTTGTTTCGCGATCAACATCCTGCGCCTCGAACAAGAAGATATTTCGCGGCGGTTCGCGACGCCCGGTCCGAAAGACTTCACGGGGTTAAGCACCACCACGGCGACGACCGCCGCGCCGATCCTGGCCGACTGCCTGGCCTTTGTTGATTGCCAGGTCGTCGATATCCTTCCCGGCGGCGACCACGACATCTTCATCGGCGAGATCATGGCGGGCGAGCTCCGCGATGGCGACCCGTTACTCTATTACGCGGCGGCGTATCGCCGGCTTACCGACTGACGCGGGGGGCCGACGCGTTCGCCGGCCGCGACCGGATCCGCGAATCTTGCCGGATCGTCCAGATCTCGGCCTTGCCCCCGGCCGGGGTAAAAATGACGGCCGCCTCATAGCCGCCAGGGCTCGGTTTGAACGTGACCGGGTACTCGGGCATCGCCGCAAGCCCGAGGTCCGTGAGCGACTCGGCCCAGCGATTGTGCTTTTCGTGATACGCACGCTGCGCGCGATAGATTTCCATCAAACGATCACGTACCGGTCCAGCCGGGTCGGGTCGGAAGACAACTTTCCCGGGCTCACCCGTGGAGAATTGCACATATCCCCAGCGTTCCGGCCGGTGCATGTCAATGGCCCCCTGCGGCGACCAGACCCAGTTATCCTCGGGAGTATTGGGCACCTTGCGATACTGACCTTGAACGATCTCGTGATGCCACTCGACCCGTGAGAAGTTCACGCGCCACTGGTCGCCGTCGCGCGGAGGCGTGGCCCGGTTGGCAAATTCGGCAAGCGATTTCCAGGGAATGGCAAACTCGACCGACCACGCTTGATCCTTGTCCTCGCGGTTGTTGAGCGTGCCCTCGATATGCACGGCCGTCTTGAGCCCCGGAATCTCCCAATCGTTGATTGCCAATCCTTTGTCGCGATACGGCTTTTTCAACAAGAGGTCCCACTCGGTGTTTAGCGCGTTGATCTCGATCTCATAATATTCTTGATTGTCTGCATCAGGATCAATAAATATCTCGAAATCATTATCTTGAAAGATGACGGAATCATGTTTCGTCAGCGTGCCCCACACGTGCGGCTCTTCGAGGTGAGCCGCCACGTAGAAATTCGTGTCGTCCCAGAGCATTTTGGCACGCGTCTTATAGCGAGGGCGTGGGCGAATATCGCCCTGGATGTCGACAAACGTGTCGGTCCACGGCGCGTGCTGCCAGTCGGCATCGTCGAGTTTGCCGTCAATCTCGATCGGCACTCGCGCGCGGTAACAGACATATCCTTTCGGAGCGTCCAGGGCTTTTATCTTCGTCGTGGCCGTGGCACTGGCCGGAGTATTCTCCTGCGCCGTTGAAAACACGCAGGCGAGCAGGGGGGCAACAAGCCCGACCATAAGCATAAAGCACTTTCCAAAATCAATCATTGGAAGTCCTGTCTGGGGAATAGGCTGGTCGAAGGAGACAAACTCATCGTCTGCTTCATCATTTCCGCAAGTTCAAAAAGGTATATGATTCTGACGGATCGATCCATCAGCGTGCTGATCCTTGGCCGCGAGTCTTCGATCCATTTTCCTTGTCTGGCGGTGCAATCTTGCTGGCGACCGGGCCGCTCCCGATCGGCTTGAGAATCTCGGCAAGCAAGTCTGGCTTGGACTCGTCACGCACGAGCACGAGATAACGCGGCCCGTCGGCGTAATCGATGGCGACTGTCCGGAATTCGTCATTCTCCAGCAAGAGCAATTCCACCTTGTGGCGGGCAACGCTGTCGGCCAAGGCATCCTTGAGCCGTTGCTCGCTGAACTTCTTGCCGTTGATTCCAATCACGGTCATACCCGGCGCGAGCCGGGCGCGGTCGCCGGCCATGCCGGGGACGATGTCGATGATCTTGCCGTCGTGGTCAAAACTCAGCCCCAGCGAGTCGCGTGCCGAGATGCCCACGCGCCGCGCCCGATTCCTGTGCCGCCGGGGGGCTCGGTCGCGTACTGGAGGCGATACCCACACCGACTCAGCCCATCCAGCGGCAAAGATTCTTGAGTCTGCGTCACGCGTCGCGCAAAAAACGCGTCCCAGTCAAAATCGGCCAGCGCGCGCAGGTGACTCACGACCTCGGGAAGCTCGTAGGGAACGACCGACACATCGCCGTGGTTGGCCCCCATGAACTTGCGACAGAAGTCGTCCAGACTTTTCTGACCATTCGACCGCTCGCGAATGATGGCGTCGGCTTCCATCCAGATCAGGGCGCCTTCAAAGTAATAATCCTGACCGCGCCTCAGCTCACTCCAGTTCGGAATCGGGGCACGCAGCAGATAAGAGGCCGTGGCCGTGTCTTCGAGGGTTCGCCACCGCCGCCCCTCCTGGTGCGAGAGCGAGGCGATGGTCGCTGTCAGCGTCTCGCGGTAGTCCTTGAATTCGATCAAGCCCGAGCGAACCATCAACACCTCGCCCAGGTATTCCGTCAAGCCCTCGTAAATCCAGAGCAGCTTCGTCTTGAGCGGCGTTTGATAGTCAGACGTGCACATGCCGGCCGGCCGCCGGAACTTGCCACACCAGGAGTGAACATATTCATGCGGGATCAGATTGGCGACCCAGCCCTTGCGCTTCGAGTCTTCGATCAGGTCGCGTTCGCGCACGCCGTTGACGCTGCACGCGAGATGCTCGAGTCCGTGGTAGCCAAGGTCGTCGCTGCACGTGACGAGGAAGTGGAAGCTCGAATAATGACAGGCGCCGAAGAGTGCTCCGGCCTCGACCACCATGCGGCTGAACTGATCCACGACCTTCGGCGGCAGTAGCAAGGCCGTTGGCGACTCGGAAATGATGTGCATGAAAGCCGGCGGATTCTTGCCGGCGTCGAGCGGGATCGTTCGCAAATGCTCCCCTGCGATGAGCGGGTTGTCGACCAGTTCTTCGAGCGTGACCGTCTTGAACACCACCATCGATTCGGCCGGCGCCGCCTGACGAGAACCATTTTCGCCGCTACCGCCTGACTCTTGCTTGAGCGCGGTCGCGAACTGCCACCCCGGCGGCAACCGCAGGCTCAGCCGCACGCCAATGTCGGCACACGACTGGCCGGCCGGATAGAGCAAGCCGTTGCTCCAGTTGATCAGCCCCACCGAGTTATTACCGTAGCTCAAGTGGCCAGACGCCTGCACGGCCGGCCCGTTACAAATCAAGTCGAGCCGCACCACGACTTCGTGAACGTCTGTGGGAACGTCGCACTCGACCCGATACGCGTCGGATTCATCGCGCCGCCACGACAGGGCTTTGCCATCCGGGGACTCGAAACGCAGGCCGCCGATATCCTGAATTGGTCCGGTCGGTCCGTGGGTCCCCTGAACCCATTTGGGATAGAAAAGGGCCAGCTTGCCCGGTTTGCACGGCACGGTCATTCGTACGTGCAAGAGTCGGCGGGGTAAATCGCGCGCGTCAACTTCGGCGTGAAGAACTGGCGAGGAACCCAGGTTCTCGGACGCCCCGGCCGCGCATGTCCATCCCAGGCATGACACCCAGGCCAGTACGCTCAACGAGGTACGGATACCCGAAAAAGATCGTCGATCATGCGTGGCCGGCGTCAAGAGTCACCTCGGCAGTCAAAGTCGGCTGACGTTTCAAGAGCTCCTCAAGAACTCGCGATCGCACCATGTTACTGGGCTCGTAGCACGCATGGGAGGGCCTGGTCGCCGTCGCCCCGTTCGCTACAATGCACAAACATATCGCGTCTCGACGATAAAGCTTGCAACCACGGCCTGGCCGACGAGTGCCCACAAACGACTCTCGGAGCAAAGTGTTTTACCATCATCCGTCGACAATAGAGAGCGTTTTTTGAATACGAATATATGTTCGATTGAAATTCTGTGCTTTGAGTTTGACAGAATGGTAACGATCTGGCAAGAGGCGCTGCACTACGTACCACGCGAGCCTGCGAAGGACGGCTGGGTTGTCCGACGGCGGCGGTGGAGGCGGGGCTACTCCACCATGGTTGCCCGACGAGGCCGGGTAAACGTTGACACCGGGCACCCAGAAGTTCGTGGGGAAGTCGAGACAGGAACGTTGCGGCTTGACTTTGCTTTGTCTGGATCGCGTTCGATCGTGAGGTATGCCAGGAATCGCGAAGGATCAATGCAGCGATCATTTCGACGCGACAGCCGTCGGGCGGTTGGAAGCCGCTTCCGGCTTGCGAACACCCGCGCCACGCACATTCATATTTTTATTTGCTAATATTATGATCTATTGTCGATGACGTCGGACCAACGCACGCGAAGTTTTTGCCCGCGACTTCCGCGCGGACGATGACCGACCCGCCGTCGTCGAGTGCGCCCGGGAGGACGCGTCGCGGGAGGGGGGCGGTATCGGTCGATGACCAGCCCGGCAGTCTCGACTGGAGCGGTGTCGCCGCCGCGGATCACCACCCGCGATGTCACGCGGGTTCGCCGGGTCGGCCGCCCCTTCGCGCCAAGCAGTTGATCCAGGCCCTCGGCACGATGTATCCGCGCCGGACCCCCCGGGTACGTGCCGGAAGCCAGCGGCGAACGGGCCCGAACACAGCTTCGATGAGCATGTCGCCGCCGGCCTCGACCCCCGGCGGACCCGGGCGCTGCCGGAGGCTATATGTAGATCTCGGCCACCCGTCGCCTCGCGTCGGTTCACCCTCCGAAGGTTACGGCGTGGCGAACACTTCGACGGGGAATTCGAGATCGGCGAGAATCGCCCGGAATCCGGGCTCGGGGCGGATCGGGCTCAACCTGGAATCGCCTGCAATCCGACGGGCGTCCTTGAAGCCGTCCGCGACCGCCTGGCGGAGCATGGCGATGGCGGCGTCGACGAACCGCCGCTTTCGCTCGCGGAGTCCTTTCGCGTTCAGCCCGATCGAGTAAGTGTCAGTCAGCTCGGCACTCCGGGCATAATCGGCCGCCAGCGCGTAGAGGCACTCGGGGTCGCCGCGGACCGTGTCGAGCGATCGGCGCGACCACGCCGATGCCTCGACCACCTGTCCGAGCCCCGCCAGCTCCTCGGCCAGCCGGCGGCGGACTACCACGAGACCGGATCGGGCCGACTCGTCCTTTGGATTACCGAGCAGCCGCTCCGCCCAGGTCCGCTCTGATTGGAGAAGCAGCGCAAGGTCGGGGCGAAAGCCGTCCTCCGCCAGGAGTTCGGCCCGGGCGAAGGCCGTCGCCGCCAGGATGAACTGGAGGTTTGGCGTGAGCGTCTGGACGAGGCTCAGCTTCTCGGCGATGTCATGGGCCTCGATGGTCATCGCCCGGCGCGGCTCGCGGTAACGCGCGGGGTTGGATTCGTAGAGGCAGGTCAGGTTGAAGTCGGCGATGGCGATATTCGCCTGGATCGCGGCCATCCGCGACATCAGCTTGCCGTGGCGCGGGATCATCTCCTGCATGGCCTGACGAGCCGCCTCGTGGGAGCGGATTGCCTCCTCCGGCCGGGCGTCCTCGGTTCGCCGCGCGATCTCCTCCCGCGCGAGGAACAGTTGGTCGCCGAACTCGTAGGACTCGGGATGGTCGCGCACCAGCGACTCGAAGATCGCCTCGGCCTCCCTGCCGGCGGCGACCGCCTGCTCGCGATGCGCTTCGTCGTAGACGCGGCAGAGGAACAGCGCGGCCCGGGCCGCCATGTGCCGAACCGCGGGGTCGGCCTTGCCGCGATCCATGAACCCCCGGCAGTCGGCCACGACCTCCCGCGCGAGGTTGATGGCCTCGCTGGGCCGGCCACTCCCCCAGTAATAGAAGGCGATGTTATATCCGTTGTTCGACCGCAAGGTGACCAGGCCGGCCTCGTCGCTGCCGGGAGAGCCGGCGGGGATGGATCGGAGCAGCTCGCTCGAACGCTCGGCCATTGCCTGACGCTCGGCGATGTCTCGCAGGCACTGGGAGCCGCGATGGAGAGACCACGCGAGGTTGCTGCGGGCGCGGACGTCGGCGGGGTCGCGGGCGACCAGGGCTTCGGCCAGGGCGATCGCCTGCCGCGTCGTCGCCTCAGCGCCCGCGGTATCGCCGCAGTCGGCCTGCATCCGCGCCATCACCTGATAGGCGCGCAGCCGCTCGGTTTCAGCCCGCGGGTCTCGCTCCAGGTCGCGGACCAGGGCCAGCGACTCGCGCAGGCCGGCTTCGGAGAGGGCCTTGCGATAGGGGAGCAGCTCCTCGGTGCGAAGATCCTCGCCCTCGACCTGCAACAGGGCATCGACGGCGGTGATCGCCCGGTTCCGCGATCGCTCGGCGCGATCGCGATCGCTGCGCGCCTGGAGCCAGAGCGTCAGCAACGCCGGCGAGCCCAGGGTGAAGGTCAGCACCAGGGCGGAGGCGGTCGCAGCCAGAACCTTGTTACGCCGGCCCCAGCGCCAGAGCCGGCCCGCTGGCCCGACCGGCCGGGCCGCGATCGGCCGGCCCTCGAGGAACCGGCGGAGGTCGTCGGCCAGCGCCTCGGCGTCGGGATAGCGCCGCCCTGGCTCCTTCTCCAGGCACTTCAGCGCGATCGTCTCCAGGTCGCGCGGCACGCCCGGCCGCTGTCGGCGGGGCGGGACCACATCGGCCGAGACGACGAGTCTCAGGGTCTCCATCGCCGAGGCCCCCAGGAACGGCGGGCGGCCGGTCAGCATCTGGTAGAGGATGGCCCCTGTCGCGTAGATGTCGGCGGCCGGGCCGACCTCGCGCCCCCGGCCCTCGGCCTGCTCGGGCGCCATGTAGCCGGGCGTGCCCAGGACCTCGCCGGTGACGGTGCGAGCCGAATCCTCCCCCAGCAGCTTCGCCAGGCCGAAGTCGCTGATCTTCGGCGTGCCGTCGGTGCCGAGCAGGACATTGCTCGGTTTGAGGTCGCGATGGACGATGCCGGCCCGATGTGCCACATGGACGGCGCGTGCCAGCGCCTCCGCCAGCTCGGCGGCCTGCGCGCCGACAACGGCCCTCGTGCCAGCCGCTGGGCCAGGCTACCCCCCTCGGCGAACTCGAGCGAGAAGTACGGGCGGCCCTCCACCTCGCCGAAGGCGTGGATGGCGATGATGTGGGGATGGCGGACCCGGGCGATGGTTTGTGCCTCGGCCGAGAACCGCCGGCGCTGGTCCGGCGAGGCAAAGGCGGCCTCGGAGATCGTCTTGATCGCCACGACGCGGTTGAGCCGCCGCTCGATCGCTCTGTAGACGATCCCCATCCCGCCTTGGCCCACTTGCTCCAGGACCTCGTAGCCGTCGAAGCACCGCAACGCCAGTCCGGGTGGCACCGATCGGCGCCGTCCAGGATCGTCGTACCGCCGGCCCGTGCGCCGGCGACCGACCCCATCATCTGTTCCACGGTGAACTGGTGCAAAAGCGCATCGGACCACGCCGGGAATCGCCGGAGGAACTCCGCCGGTTCCGGCGATTCGCCCAGCTCCCGCCGGATCGTGAATTCGTGGTAGATCACGTCGAGGACGGCCTCGCGGCTCTCGCGCAGAGCTGGATTTCGCGCCAGGATATCCTCGGCCGGCGGTCGGTCGCCCGCGTTCCAGGCCGCCCGCTGAGCGTCGAGGATCGCCTCAACAAGCGCCTCATCGACCGGCACCGACGATTCGTGCCCCCTCATGCCGCCTGGCTCCCCGCCGCGATGCTCCCGACTCGACCCTCAGAGCACATCAAAGAATGGAATCGACGTTTCCGGATTGGAAATTCCGGAATCCAGTCACTTTGCGTCCATTCGCAATCTGGCATTGGTCATCAGGAATCGATTCTTTTACAATCTCTCACACTTCGAGAATGCGCCGCACTTCGGGGGCCTCGCGGACTCGCTCAAGGGCTCGCGCCAGCTTCTTCCGGAGGGACCCGGGCGTGCCGCCGACCGCCGCGGCGATCGTCGCCCAGGGCTGATCGTCGAGCCGGCGGACGAGCAAGTCCAGTTCGTCCCCGTCAAACCGCTTGAGGATCGCCTCCAGCAGATCCCGGTCCTCGACTGCCTTCATGGGCGTCGTTGCCAGATCGGCCCGATCGTCGGATTGGCCCGGGTCCAGCACCTGGCGCAAAGTCACGCTGAGCCGCCGCGCCCTTGTTGACACCTTGATTCGCGCCATCGCCGCCAGCAGCTTGTGCAACTGCTCTGGCCGGTTCAGCTCGAACCGCCCGTCCCTCAGGCCGACGAACAAACTCTGGAAGACCGACTGGCAAATGTCCGCCGAATCGAACTCCGGCCGGAGCCGATCGCTGTCCGCGCGGCCGCGCATCCTGAACCGGATGAACCGACGGATGAATGGCTCGTAGGCGCACGCCAGGTTCTCCGCCGCCGCCTCATCGCCAGCGCGGGCCAGCCGGATCAGCTCCTCAAAGGTGCCTGGGTCAGACATACCATCGGCATGGAGCGGGCCTGTGGGTTAAACCGCAACATATTTAGGATATCCAATCGCGAGGCGACGGACAACATCATTGTGCTGTCACGCCTAAAACACAGTGAGACAAAAAGTTGCGACTCATTTCAGAGCGAGACACAGGCTCTTTTTTTTTCAACAGATTGATCCGACTCAGACCCTGATTTTGAACAGTCGAGATGTTGCCGGAACGCAACGCAGACCGGGGGGGCCATGCCGCCTGGAGGGGATATGAGGCGGCGGGCGGCGTGATTTTTCCGACCGCTTTGTCCCCTCGGGCAGGTTCGGCGCGGTCTCTACATAGATCTCGCCTCGCAGGCACGGGGTGATGAGCACAGGGTTCCGCACTACAGGGGAAAGTCGACATGTCCTTCAAACGCAAGACCGGATGGCCTTCATTCCCGTCCCGACCTGTGACCTGGAGACGGGCGTGCGACCGTCGGATTCAGCTCTCGCCGGAGCCACTGGAGCCGCGCACGGTCCCGTCGACGGTGACCTGGACCAATCCCGCCGGTGGCGACTGGAACACACCGGCGAATTGGTCCACCGACGCCGTGCCGAATAGCACCGAGGACGCGGTGATCCACATCGCGGTGAGCGGCCCGATCGTCGTGGATTCGAGCGATGCCGCCAACTCGCTGACCGACACCACCGCGAGCCTGGACATCGACGGCGGATCGTTGTCGCTGGCCGCGACCTCCGCAATCGGCCAGGGCGTCACTCTCTCCAGCGGCGGCGAGCTGGCCTCCGCGGGCGACCTGACCATCGGCGGCGCCCTGGACGACTCCGACGGCGTGCTGACCGGCGCCGGGACGGTGACCGTGAACGGGGCGCTGACCTGGACCGGCGGCACGATGAGCGGTTCGGGGACCACGCTGGCCTCCGGCGGTTTGCAACTGGGCCAGGATGGCGACGACGACTCTGAGTCGCTCGATGCCCGCACGCTCCAGAACGCGGGTTCGGCCACCTGGGCCGACACCAACTCCCTGAACCAGGACGCTCACAGCCTGTTTCAGAACCTGAAAGGCGCAAGCCTCGCCGTCGCCGGCGCGACCATCAGCGGCACGGGGACGCTGGAGAACCAGGGGACCATCATGGTCAAGGCCGGCTCGGGCACCGCCTCGCTCGGCGTCACCTTCAATGACGAGGGCACGCTGGAGGTCGACACGGGGACTCTCGTGCTGAGCGGGGGCGGCAACGTCAGCGGCGATACCACGGTGGACGCCGGCGCCACGCTCCAGTTCACCAACCTGTGGTACGACTTCGCATCCGGATCCGCCGTGCTCGGCCAGGGCGTGGTGACTTTCAGCAACTCCTCCGGCACGACCTTCGAGTCCGGCAGCAGCTACTCGTTCAGCGGCGAGACCAATATCCAGTCCGGCGCAGGCGTCGTGTTCGACGCCACCGCCAGTACCAGTACTCTGGACCAATCGAGCGGCTCCCTTGGCGGCTCGGGCACCTTCACCATCGGCGGCATGACCACCTGGACCGGCGGCACGATGACCGGGTCGGGGATCACCAACGCCCTGGGGGGCCTGACCCTGGGGGCCAGCGGCGACACCGACGACTCCGAGACGCTCGCCAGCCGCATGCTCCTGAACGCCGGCGCCGGGATCTGGTACGGTCCGGATGTGCTGGATCAGGAGGAGGATAGCACGTTCCTCAATGCCACCGGCGCGACCCTTCAGATTGAGGATGGCGGCACCTGGGATACCACTACCGCGCCTCGAGCTCGACACGTCGGCCACGTTTGAAAACAACGGCGCTGTCACGGTGGCCGACGGCTCGGCCACGACCCTGGTGCAGGCTGACCTGGTCAACTCGGGCACCGTCGAGGTGGTCTCGGGTACGTTGCAGCTCGGCGACGGCGGGGCCTGCCCGTGGAGCGCCCTCGCCGTCAAGGCCGGGTACACCGTCGACTCGGGCGCGACCCTGGAGTTCGGGAACAATTACAATTATCGACTCTACAGCTTCAACCCCGGCGGGTCGATCGGCGGCGCAGGCGCGGTCGTCTTCGGCTACGGGACCGCGGCCACCTTCGCGGCCGGTGCCACCTATGGCGTCACAGGTTCCACCACGATCGTCAGCGAGGATACCGCCGGCAGCAATATCGACTTCACGCCCGGCAGCGTCGTGAATGCGATGGGCGCCCTGACGATCACCACCGGCGAGCTGGACCTCCGCACGGGGAGCGCCGTCAGCGTCTCCAGCCTGACCATGACAGACGGCGTCCTCACCGGCTCGGACGCGCTTGACGTCACCGGGTCGACCACCTGGACCGGCGGTACCATGGAGGGCTCGGGCTCCACGATCGCCGCAGGCGGCCTTGTGCTGGGGGGCGACGGTAACAACGAGATGCTCGCCGCGAGGACCATGGTCAACCAGAGGACGGCGACCTTTTCCGGGGACGGGGAGTTCCAACTCAGGCGCCGGCGCCAAGTTCATCAACCAGGCTGGCGCCAGCTTCACCCAGGAGGGCGGCGACATCGGCACTGACGTCGGCTTCTCTCTGTATCCCAGCGGCACATTCGACAACGAGGGGGCGTTCCACGTCGACGGCGGCGGCACGACGGAGGCCATATTTGACGACAACGGCACTGCGGAGGTCATCTCTGGGACCTGGACGCTCGACGGCGCCGGGGGCGGCTCGGGCACCATCACGCTGGATGCCGGCTCTGCCCTGGTGCTCAACTCGAATTTTGGCATCCATCCCTCGCAGATCCTCGGACCCGACCGGACCGACGTGACCTACGTCCAGGCGAATACCGCGCCAACCGAACTCGGCGGCACGGACGCCATCCCCATGACGACGGCCCCTTACACCTCGTTTTTCGATACCGGCAACGACACGCTCTCCAGCCTGGACATGACCGGCGGTTGGCTGACGATCACGGGGACGCTCACGATCACCGGCGGGCTGACCTGGACGGGCGGTTATATCGTCGGGCCCGGGAAGCTCATCGTGCAGGGGGGCATTCAGCTTGGGTCGTCCATCAACGACGCCACGCAGCAGGCGCTCTACGGCGTCACCCTGGTCAATGAAGGCACCATCACCATGGCGGCTCAGGACACGCTGTACCTGAACGACGGCAGCGTCGTCGAGAACCAGGGCACCATCAACTTCCAGGTGGACAGCAACTGGCAGTGCGATAATGGGGAGATCATCGAGAACACCGGCATCATCGAGAAGACGGGCGGCACGGGGACGTCGACCTTTTTTCATGGCGCCCTGGAGAACGACGGCAGCGTCAGCGTGAGCTCTGGCACCCTGGACCTCGAGATGGGCGGGGCAGCCACGGGCGCCTTCAGCGCGGCCCAGGGCGTCACGCTCGTCTTCGGCAGCGATGCCTGGGCCTTCAACTCCACGTCCAATGTCACCGGCGCGGGGACGATCGAGTTCAGCTCCGACGCCTACAACTCCTTTTTCAACGCCAACAGCGTCTACAACATCACCGGCACCACCGATTTCCAGAGCCAGAACGACGTCGAGTTCGCCCCCGGCAGCCACGCCGAGCAGCTCGGGGCCGTGACGCTTGAAAGCGGCACGCTCCAGCTCGATAGCGGCGTGGCCGCGGCCACCACCAGCCTTACGGAGACGGGCGGCGTCCTGACCGGCTCGGATCCGCTGACCGTCAGCGGGGCCATCAACTGGACCGCAGGCGTCATGAGCGGCCCGGGAAGCACCGCGGCCGACGGTAGCCTCGAGCTCGGCGCCGACGGCGATCCCGACGACGCGGAATACCTGGCCACGCGCACCCTCGTTGTCGACGGCGGCGGGAAGATCGAGCCTCTCGACAAATTCCAGCAGGCCGATGGCGGCACGTTCGTGAACGCCGCCACGGATACGCTCGACGTGATGGCCGGCGTGAACTGGTCCTCCGCGGACGACGGTACGTCAATGATCGACAATCAGGGCGCCCTGATCGTGGCGGCCGGCACGAGCGTGACGACGATCTCAGGGGTCGGCGAGCTGCCGTTCCTGACCAACCCCGGCGCGATCGAAGTGCTGTCCGGAACGCTGGTCCTGGCCTGCAACGGGTCCGCGACCGGCACGCTCGAGGCCAGCTTCACGATCGCCGCCGGCTGCACGCTCCAGTTCGACGGAGACTTCACCCTGGGTAAGGGGGCGGGCGTCGGCGGCCCGGGATACCTTGAGGTCCCTTCCGGCGACCTTCTGTTCACCGCCGGCGCCTTCAGCAACTTCGTCGGCACCACGACGATCGACGGCGGCACCATCGAGTACGATAACACCGCCCAGTCCGGCACGCTCGACCTCTCGAGCGGCGACCTCGCCGGCACGGGCACGCTGACGGTCACTGGCGCCACGACGTGGACTGGCGGCACGATGGACGGCCCGGGCACGACCATCGCCCAGAGCACTCTTCAACTGGGCCTGGCGGCCGACACCAACGCGGAGTCGCTGTCCGGCCGCACCCTGATCAACGACGGGACCGCTACCTGGGCCGGCGACGGCTCGGTCTCGCAGTCGTATGGCGCTGTCTTCGTCAATGCGGCCGGGGCGAGCTTCACCATCGACACTGATCTGGGCTGGTCCGACGACGGCACGGGTCACTTCGCCAACGCGGGCACGCTCACGAAGGCGGCGGACGGCGGAACGACCACATTCGCCGTGGCGCTCGACAACTCGGGCAGCGTTCAAGTCCAGAAGGGCACCCTGAGCCTCCAGGGCGGGGGCCTCGTGGGCGGCAGCTACCTGGTCCAGGCCGGCGCCACCCTGACGTTCGGCACCGACCATGTCACCACGGCGTCCGTGGCCCTCCCCGTCGACTTCACGGCCGGCCCATACAGTTGGGCGGGAATCTTCGACGGCTCGGCCCCGGCGACCGGCGGCCTCGCCTCGGCCGGCCTGAGCCTTTTCAATGGTCAAAAATACTTCAATGGGACGGCGTTCGCAAGCGCCGCGGCGGTCTTCCTCCCCGCCACCGTCTCCGGCGGTTCCTGGACGGAACCGGTCTCCACCGCGATTTTTACCGCGGGCCAGGCGTACGCCGTCGGGAGCCACGGCGACCGGCAGCAAAGGGGCCAGCGCCCCTCGACGATCACATCCGTCCTGCTGGTCATCGTCCCGACCGTAACCCTGACGGCGCCGGCCAACGGCACCGCCACAAACAATCCCACGCCGACGCTGACGGCCAAAGCCTCGGAGGTCGGCGGCAGTGGCGTGACCACTGTCCAGTTCGAGTACAGCAGCGACGGCGGCGCCACCTGGCAGGACGCGGGCCCCGCCGAGTCCGCCGCGCCGTTCACGTATACCTTCGCGAACGCACTGCCCGACGGCACCTACGAGGCCCGCGCCGTCGCGAGCGACGCGGGGGGCAACAGCACGACCTCAGCCGCCGTCTCATTCACCGTCGCTACTCCGACGCCGACGCCGTCACCGACGCCCAGTCCAACGCCTAGCCCGACGCCGTCACCGACGCCGTCACCGACGCCCAGCCCGACGCCGTCACCGACGCCGACTGCACCGCCGAGTGTGTCGAGCGCCAGATCCTCGATGTGACCGTGATCACGGGTCGCGGCAAGCACCAGAAGAAGACGACCAAGTTCGCGGGCTTCCGGCTGGTGTTCAATGAGGCGTTAAATGCCGCGAGCACCAGTCCACTGGCAGTTACCAGGTGCTTGAGAAGTCCGGCAAGGGCCGCAATGCCGGCGAAAAACCGGTCGGGTTTTCGGTTTCCTACAGCGATTCGGATGATTCCGTCAGTCTGACTCTCGCCGGCAAGCCAACCTTCACCGATGGCGGCGAACTGATCCTCAACGCCGCGGGGATCACATCCCCTTCCGGGACCGCGCTGGCCGGCACGACGATGTTCACGATCCTGCCGCGTGCGAAGGGGATCTCGGGCTGAGGACCTGTCCCGGGATGGGGGGGTTCGGGCGAGCGGGAGGGACGAACCTTTGACGCCTTTGCCGATTGCGGCGTGTCTCACGCTGGCCCGGGTTCCGGACAGCGATGTCGTTGGACCGAAGCGCTCGAGCGTCGGTCACATCGACCGAAGCCAGCTCGGATCAATCGGCGTTGGCGTCGTCGGACCGATGCGCCCAGAAACGGCGGCCTGACGTCTCACTCTCGAACGGTCGACGGCGCGAACCCAATCTCGGTTGGCGAAGTCTGCCGACTCACGACTTGAGCACCGGAAACCCGGGATCCGAGGATCCAGGCCATGGTTCACGCCCGTCATTGACAATCCCAGCGCGATGCGGCTGAGTTTCGATCTGGGCACGAACGGGATCGTTCACAATGTCGCGGACCGCGCACCAAAGCGCACTCACGTTCGCCACCAGCGCCACACCCGCGGCAACCACCAGGCAGGAGACGGCATCGATAGAGCCGTGACCGGCATCGGCGATCGTTCGCAGCGTAATAACCGGATTGACCACATCGAAGAGTTGTGGCGTGAACACGCGGGTCAGGAAATGGATCACTTCGGAGCCAATGATCAAGAGTGCGTTGGCCAACGCCAGAATCGCGAGCACCTGATACGAATGGATGCCTTGCACCACGCGTCGAAGCAGTCGCGCAAGCAGCGCGCCCGCTCCAAGATAAGTCAGCGAATAGGCAGCCAGGGCGATCGCGTATTGAGTGGCTTGCCGATCGTTCAAGATGCTGCTCAGAGTGAGCTGCTGGGAGTAGGACCGTCACAAAGAGGGCCAGCAGCACCAGCGACAAGAGGGCATGGAGCAGCCCCCGCGCTCCACCCGGCAGAAAGGGGGCCCATAGCACCCTCAGGATACGCGAGCGGGGCAGGCCGCGGCTGACGCGGCGCGACAGAGAATCGGGCGCGCAGACGAACAAAAGCCCCGCTAACGTGATGTACGTGGCGGTCATCGTCAAAATGTTGGTCACCGCGTCGGCGGTCATCGGCGCCCGCTGGCGTACGATAAGAAATGTCAGCAAACCGACCCAGCAAAAAAGCCACTGCGCACCCACGGCCAACCGGATGCCCGTGCTGCGGTTGTCAGAATCGAAAGTCAGTTGTGCGATGGCCACCTGCTCGCAGACATATCCAGTCGAAAGGCCGAGGAACACGACAAGGGCAAGCGCCCACCACGTATCCGCCTCGTCGAAAGGGATGCTTCTAAGGGACGTCGTCATCAAGCCGAAAAAGGCCCACATCCCAAAGAAGCACATCACGATCACGAAAAGCGCCGAGAGAGATTGGAACGTCGTATTGCGCGCTTGAGTGCCGATTGCCAGGGCGACCACCGAGAAACAGAGCGCGGTGATGAAAAGCATGACCAGCGAAAAGGCCACGTGGACGACGTCGAAGCCCGGCAAGAGTGCCGTGAACGCGATAAAGGGGGCAATCGCGCAGTAGTAAACCAACACCTGCACCATCGCGCTGAGCGTCTTGCCGCGGACGATCTGCTTGGGCGAAAGTGCCGTGATTTGTAACAACTCGAGCGTCGTCTCGGTCCGCTCTTCGACAATACTGCGAAATGTCGAGAACGGAACAATGACCAGTGTCGCCGCGCACAGAGCAAACAGAAATCCCGCGAAGAACATCACCGCCGACGATCCGTAATCAATCGACTCCCCCAGATAGGACACGCCGAAAATCGAACCGGCCCACGCCGCCAGGAGCAGAAGCAGAAACGTGTACACAAACTGGCGGCTCTTGAGCGCCTGGCGCACCTCCTTCACGACGATCGGATTGAACCGGTCGCCCAGGCGTTCCAGTCCGGTGACCATCGCTAACGAAACGCTCATTGCATGATTCCCTTGGTGATGGCCATGAACGCATCCTCCAGGCTATCGACCCGGCCGCGGAACTCGACCACCTCGAGCTCGGCCCGAACGAGCCGCGTCAGGATCGCTGAGAGCTCGGATTCAACGCCCGTGAACTCGAAAGTGGCGACCCGATCCGCGAGCTCAACGTTTCGCACCAAAGGCTCCTGGCAGAGGAGGTGCTCCAGCTTCTCGGCGTCGCGCAGCACGCGGACCGAGATGGCCGATCCGTCAGCGCGGCCTTCCGAAACGCGCTGGGCCTGATTGATTTCGGTCATGCTTCCGCTCGCCAGGAGGCGTCCCGCCTCGATGATCGCGACCGAGTCGCAGATCTCGCCCAGCTCGGTGAGGATGTGCGAGCTGATGAGCACCGTCTTTTGCAGGTCGGTCGCCAGTACGTGGATTAGCCCCCGCAGCTCGATCCGCGCCCGAGGATCGAGCCCGGCGGCCGGCTCGTCGAGCACGAGCACCGAGGGATCGTGGACCAACGTTCGCCCCAGTGCTAGCCTGGATTCCCATGCAAAAAATAAGGCCTAACAATTTGCCTGATTTTGTGCGTAATTCTGGCTATAATCAGCTATTCACCGCAGTTTTTTTGCTTTACTCATTTATCGAGTTCCACTCTGTTTGATGTCGCATGTAGCATCGCTGATCATTCGCGTGGGCCTTGTTTTTACCTGATTTTGGTGTTTCGCCATTTTGGGCTTTACAAGTTTTCCCCAAAATGACATTTGGGGACTATGTTTACCAGTAAAGCAAAAAAACTAACAGATCTAGCTCGGCTCTTTCTAGAACCGGCCAACTCCATCCACCGCCAGTATGAGGCCCTCCGCGCATTCTTCGTTGATGGCACACCCAGTGCCGAGGTCGCACGAAGCTTCGGTTACACTCCAGGGAGCTTCCGAGTTCTCGTCCACCATTTCCGCCAGAATCCGCAACGAGACTTCTTCCTCAGCCCAAAAAAGGGGCCTCAGGATGCACCCAAGTCCGATCCCCTCCGGGAGCGTGTCGTCGCCTTGCGCAAGCAGAATCTCTCCATATATGACATCAGCCGCAGCCTGGCCCACCAAGGGCATCCCCTCAGCGCGGTCGCCGTCGCACAGATCCTCAAAGACGAAGGATTCGCGCGATTGCCACGCCGGGCCGATGACGAGCGCCCGCCGGGGTCGCGGCCAACCACGGCTGATGTCGCCGACATTCGACAACTCGATCTGAGCCCGCGATCCTTCCGGACCAAATTCGGCGGCTTGTTTCTCTTTCTGCCGACGCTGGCTTCGATTCCACTCGATCGCATACTCAAGAAGTCGGGATTTCCGGGCTCGGAGATGATCCCGCCCGGCCCGGCTATGCGATCGCTCCTGGCCTTGAAGCTGTTTGGGGCGGCTCGCCATGGACATGTCATGAGCGTGGTCTTGGATGAAGGACTGGCGCT
Source organism: uncultured Planctomycetota bacterium (assembly GCA_963818265.1). GTDB lineage: Bacteria > Planctomycetota > Planctomycetia > Isosphaerales > Isosphaeraceae > CAWFRS01. Next base: position 858,726 of record CAWFRS010000010.1, read on the forward strand.
CTTCGCCGGGTTGAACGTCATCCCAAAGCGATCCTTCTTGACGGAATACAGTTGCAGGATCAATCCGGTCTGCTATCCGCAGTTGATGCGTTATTGGTTCGATGCCGTCGGCCAACTCGGTTTGCCACGCGGTCGTTCCTTCGACCTGGACTTTCACACAATCCCCTTCCATGGCGATGAAGCTCTGATCGAGAAGCATTATGTGTCCAAGCGGAGCCGGCGACAGAAGGGTATTCTGGCCTTCTTGGCGCAAGATGCCGAAACCCGCGTCTTCTGTTACGCCAACGGCGAATTGCGCAAGGACCAGCAAAACGATGAGATTCTCCGCTTCGTCCAATTCTGGAAGAAACGGACAGGACGGTATCCCGAGGAATTGATCTTCGATTCCAAGTTGACGACCTACGCCAATCTCAGTGAACTCAATCGACTGGGAATCCAATTTATCACTCTGCGACGACGTTCGCCGGGACTTAAGCAGGAGATCGACCAAACGCCCAGCTCCGCATGGCGTCAGATCGAGCTGAAGGGCGTCTCGCGGAAATACAAGAATCCGCGGATCCTCGATGGACGGATCGCTCTGGCCGCTTACGACGGCGATCTGCGTCAAGTGACCGTCACCGATTTGGGCCATGAGGAGCCGACAATCCTTCTGACCAACCAACTGACACGAAAGGCTGCCAATCTGGTCGAGCGATACGCTCAGCGGATGATCATTGAAAACAGCATCGCCGACGGGATCGACTTCTTTCACATGGACGCACTGAGCTCTGCCGTGGCGATGAAGGTCAACTGTGATCTGCAATTGACGCTGATGGCCAGCAGCCTGTATCGCTTGCTGGCCGGTCGCATCGGCCAAGGTTACGAACACGCCAAGTCACGACATCTGTTTCACGATTTCGTGGATGCCACAGCCCATGTCACGATAACCAAGTCGGATATTGTGGTGCGCTATCAGAAGCGCGCTCATAACCCCTTGCTCGTCGCGGCCGGCTTCGATACGACAGAGACGGTCATCCCATGGCTGGGCGCAAGCGATTGCAGCTCGTATTCGGATAGCCCCACGGTCGCTTCAGGTGAGCATGGTGTAAAGTCAAAAACTAACATCATCGATTGCTAGTGTGGTCAATTATATAGGCTAAATGTTAGCCCTTCTTTTGAGCATGGGAATCCAGGCTAGCCGTTGTGCCATCCCTTTTGAAAGGGTCTTGATCGGTTTGTTCGCCAGCTTCCGTAGTTCGGTGAAAACCAGAACGCGCTCGACGGCGTCTCGCCGGATATCTCCCGAAAGTCCGTAGGCCCTTGTGAAGAAGTCGACGTATTCCACGACATCCATGTTGGCATATTTGCCGAAACTGTCCGGCATGAAGCCCACAACCCGGCGCACCCTGTCTGGATCATCGACGACAGAGTACCCATTGATGAATGCCTCGCCCTCCGTCGGAACATCGAGCGTGGCCAGGATCCGCATTGCGGTCGTCTTGCCCGCGCCATTGGGGCCGATAAACCCCAGCACCTGGCCCGGATAAGCCTTGAACGAGATGCCATCGACGGCGCGGAGCCGGCCAAAGTGCCGGTGCAGGTCGCACACTTCAATCGCGGGCGTGCCGCCATTCCCATTTGATGCCGTCATGATCGTTCGCAGTCAGGTCAATAGTATCCGAGCAGAAGGTGGTAGCCTGCTTGTTCGATTGTCGGTCCAACTCCCGTTTCGACCCCGGGATTCTGGCGGAGAACCGCCAGGAACGAGCGCGGCGAGAGGCACGTCGGTTTCGCGATAAGGTCTCTGGACCACGTTTGAATCAGCCGCTCCATCACGTTCGAATCGAAATGAGCCTGCAGAGGGCGCCCGATCAAATCGAACTGTCTGAAGCGGCGCCCGACGAACGGATTGAGAACGGGCGAGGTGAAATTGTCGGGAAGCTCGGGGCGGTTGCGGCCCAGGAGCCGGACAAAATCCGACCGATCCGTCTTCGAGGCGCCGGCGAGCGGCAGGGATGCACGGGGCAAAACATTCCGCGCCGACAAAAGCCGGCCCGACGCGTCGGCCACGAGCACGGCCTCCAGCTCCCAGGGCAAACCGTTGACGATGGCGAGGCCCCCGTCTCGTCCCGGCTTGACGTCGACATGATCCGGCTGCTCGGAATGGCGAACGGTCAAGAATTGCGTGCGTGTCCGCGACAACAGCCAGCCCGACGTCAGCCCTTGGTTTTCGGTCCAGTCGACCGTGAACGCGCCCGGGTCGACCGTTGGCGGGAATACGGAATAGACGGCCGTTTCCGGAGAAAACTGCATGCCGCGCGCAGGCGCCACTCCGGCAAAGAGAGCCAACCGCGCGACCGTCACCGCTGAATGGCTCTTCTGGTCGAGCACCGTCAGGCTGCGTATCCGCGATCTGACGCTAAACCCGTGCGCGGCGACCGAATATCCAACCAGCAGCGCACTCGTCACAAGAGCCACGGCGGGAACCGTGACAAGGAGCAACCATAACATTCTCCTGCGCCGGAGGTAGAAATAGTTCACCGGCCCGATCAAGACAGTGAATGCGGTGATCATCGCCATGAAGCCGTAGACGGGAACGCCGTGGATGCCGGGATTCATGAAATTGAAGAATTCCGCGGTCCCGACCTCAGGCGTCATGCCGTGCCGCTGCATCCACGAGAAGCGAGGATCGCCAACGATGCTCAAGAAGAGCGACCAGTCGCCCTGCGAATCGGGCAATTGATCGGGAAAAGCGCAGACCAGTCCGAGCATGAGCTGGCGTGTCGCGAAGGATGCAGGCGTCTTGCGCCCACGCGATTGCGTCCATCTTGCGCCGACCGCCGCGTTTTCGTTCAATTCGAGCAAACGCTCGAGCACCTCAACGTCCTTGGAGGTCTTGCCCGCCTGGTAAACAATCAGGTTTCCGCCGCAATGGACCCATTTCAAGACCGCCGATCGCGCCGAGGGCTTGAGGTCCGCGAGGTCGTTGCGCGAAATGGTAACGAAATCAAGTCCGCTGTAATCAATCCACGAATCGGGCAAGCTGCCAGGCGGAACCACTTCCCCAAGCGCGGATGTGCTGCCCGTCGCGAGCGACCCGCTGAAGCGTGCCACGTCGCGCGTGCTACCGGCCGCCCTGATGTAACCCATAAAATCGACCGGCCGGGACGAGACCACGAGCATGGCAGGCGCCGTCTCGACGCCGAGTAACGTCCCGCCCCCGCCCCCAACGAGACGCTCGTGCGATGGCAGCTCGCCTCGCCGATCGTAGACGCGAAGCTGCCCCTGTCGGAACGCCGTGAGCGGAACCGAAAGCGTGAAACGGACGGTCGCGTTCTGATCCACGTCGACGACCCGCTTGACCGTCGCCCCGTGCGCCCGGGCGGAAGGCGTGACTTCAAGCGAGAGCGTCCGCGCTGGAGCCCGGTTCGAGATCTCCACTCTCACAGGAAGATAGCCCCCGAGCGCGCCGCCGGCCCAGCGCGTGTCGGTGCGAATCACAAGGTCATCCCCGACCGTCGTCCGCTCCTCGCCAGACGCGAAAGCCGCGCGAGGCGCGGCCTGTATCAAGGCCACAACGGCGAAGACCCGCAAAAACAGGGCGCAGGACGAACGAAAGGCGGAAGCATCAGCCCCCCGCTCCCCGCGCCGCGAGATTCGCCCGCCAAATTTGCCCATCTCGCGATTTCATTACCTTGGATTCGAGGCGACGGGAAACGAACCCGTGTCCAGGCGTGCGACGTTGACTTGAACAGGTTCCCGAAGGCGGTGTGAGCGGCCAAAGTATTGGATACCTGGCCCTTTACCATTTCGGGCTTCTCGGACAAAACACTCGGGGCTCGCAGCGTGTTCAAGAACGCGATCAGCTCTTCTTGCTGGACGTCGGAGAGACCCGTGAAGCGATTCGCGGACGACGATGCCTGACCTGCGTGCAGCTTGATGGCCTCGGCCAGGGTCGCTGCTCGGCCGTCGTGAAGATAGGGACCGGAATCCGCGACGCCCCACAGTGGCGGCGTGCGCCATTCGCTGGGGGATGTCGAGGGACCGTCGAAGTCCGGTTCCTCTGACGGCTCCGGCGACTCTCCTCCATAGAATCCACCGCCGCCGCCCCCGAGTCCCTCCCCCATCTCGTGTAGCAACAAATCGCTGTAGATCCCTTGTGCCTCGGCCAAATCGGCAGTGTGGCAGTTGGTGCAGCCGATTTGCTTGAAGTGCTTTTTGCCTGCCAAGGCGCGGGCGGCCTCAGCCGCGGAGGAGGGGATCACTTCTCGGGGCAGCGGTAGCGAGGCGATGAAGGCCGTCATCTGATCGCACTGCTGGTCCGTGATATCGAGTCCGCGGGGACGATAGCCGGGTTGCGACAGCGATGCCGGCTGAGCCTGCAAGGGGTTGCCAAGCCCAAGCTCGTTGGCGCACGCAACTCGCACGAACTCGGACAAGTTTCCGATGTTGGCCTTCCAACCGAATTTTCCGACTCGCTTGCGGGACAACTTCGCGGCGCGCCCGGCGGGAACTTGATCGCGATTGAGAACCGACAGGCCGAACGTTGCGCGCTGATTGCGCTCGTTGGCCAGGATCGCCGCATCCGGGATCGCATCGATGACACCTGCGCCGAAGAGCGCAGTTGTGTTGCGCTGGCCGATGTCGATTTCGGGGATTGCGACAGCTCGGGTGGTCTGGACGCCGGCGGGCGGATTGGCGGGCTTCGGTAAAAGCGCCCGAAGATCGGCCAGTGTCGGCCGGCTCTTGTTCGGGAATTGCGAGGAGATGTTTTGGAGCGTTTCCTGCGATGCCGCGTCGGTCGCGAATTGATGGATCACGCCGCGGGTTGCTCCTGCGCCGGGTTTGGGCGCTCGGGTAAAGACCGTGACGTTATTTTCCAGCGGCCCGCTCCCTCCAGTTCCCCCTTGCTGGTGACAGGCGGCGCAAGAGGACGCGTTGAAGACGGGTCCCAAACCGTCGCCCTGGGCGGCCAGCCGATCACCGGGCGTCCACTCGTGGAGAAACAGGTCGCGTCCGACCTGCGACGCCAGGGCATCGGTTTTCGGTCGCCAATCATACCGCAGCAACCTGCCGGTTGCCCGGTATGCCAGGGGTGCAATCACAGTCAGCAGCACGATCCAGCAAAGCACGCCACATAATCGTTTCATGATGTGGTCTCTCCCAACGATGGTCTCGTGAGGCCTCGTTGCGATAAGAGCTGCCGGTCGTCGGCGTACCGACGTTCTCAAACACAAGCCCGGTGACGACCCGGCGGATCGTAAGATGACGGCCGAACAGCTCACCACAGTAACCCCGGCCGCGTCCTTCCTCGTGGATAGAACGCCGAACTTGCAGATCTGCCTGACCGGCCATCGACTACTGTAAGATACTCACGACCCGACCAAATTGCAACGAGATAGCGGTAGAACGAGAGCGCTCAGCCCGCCTTTCCTGAACGCACTTGCTGGTATGGTTCAACCGAACGTGTATGGGCAACGCGTGGGTTCTCGGCTCAGTCAATCGGCCAGGCATGGCCGGCATGCCATGGCGTTCCCGGCCTCGGAGCGGCCGGCTACAACAGGACTGGCCGCTGCCGTGGAAGTAGACCGACCGGGACCTGGCGGTCCGACTCGGGAGCGTCGCGACGATCATGCCCACGGGACCATGGGCACGAGAATTTCAACGCGCACCCCAAGATTACGCAAGTAGCGTTATACATATATAAAACTCAAACTTATTGTTCGCGTGCCCCACGATCACGCAAGGCTATTCAGGCCCAGCCATCGTTGCGGTCGATGTGCCGAATGACGTGGTGCGGATGGCGGCCGTCGAACACATGTCCCTCTACACAGGCTTGATCGAGTATAAATGAGGACGCGGATATAGGTCAGCTCGTCGTACTTTGCGGCGGGGTCGTCCAGTTCGACCCGGGGCCGGCACTCGACAGCCTGCTGGCGAGGTGGGGGTCGCTCGTGAAAGAGATCCGAGGTGTGCCATGATCCCATCCCAAACGACCGAAGATCGCCTGCGGCGCGCTTTCGCGCCGACGCAAAACGGCATCGTTGGGTTGACCGATCAATGACTTGAGGCGTGCGTCGGCAGCGACGTCGAATTCAGGCGAGTCGGAAACCGGTGCGTTTGCAACTGGATCGTCGACGGAGAGACGAAGGAGGTTCTCGTACCTCTGCCAGCCGCCGCCTTCCGGACGATCCTGGCTCGCGTCGCTGCCCTCTGTAACGAATCGGGCCCAAACGCGGTCTCCCCGTACGACGGCGAAGGTCTGGTGACCGTCAAGGGACCTCCGCCGACGGTCGTTCGTGTGGCGTTCGTCAATACTCCCGACGAACAGAGATTGGAAGTGAGACGCAACGTCGAAGGCAGCCACCGGCCGTCGCTCCCCGGTGAGACAGACGCGGCGCTCAGAGACGCGATCGAGCCTCTGGCAACCTACATCTCGGCATCGAGCAACCCACGCGGGACCCTCGCTCATGCCCTGGAAATGCTGCTTGCGGAAGTCGTTGGCGTCGACCAAGCGGCCGCCGAGGCGCTCGAGAAGTTGAAGTTGCGTCATGCCGGCCACACATCCGAATCAATCGCGGGCTGACTGGCCGGCTGAACCAGACAGACGCTGCCGCAGACGGCCCCCGGCGCTGCTGAGCCTGATTGTACCGATGACTCCAACGAACTCGATCAAACGGTTTGCCCGCCCCGCCCGGGGACGAGGCCGGGACTCGATCAGGCGCACCAAGGATGACCGCGCGGGACGAACCGAGGCTCCCCAGGGGCCGGCCGGTCAGGCACCGGGCCGGCCCCTGGCCGAGGGCGGCGGCCTCGGGGCGGCAGTGAGTCACACTCGCCGGGTTCATGGAGGAAATTCGACGACCACCCCACCCGAATCACGGCCCGCCTCGACCTTCACGACCTTCGCCCGCTTCCACGGGTCGGCCATCTCCTTGAACGACTCGGGGTGCTCCCTCATGAGCCCGCCGGGGTACACCTCGGGGTCGTCGTAGGCGTCATGGCCGGCTTTCAGGCCGTACTCGCCCGGGGGCAACGGCGGCAGGGTGAACGTGCCGTCCCGGGCGACCCGCACCTCCGTCCGCACGGCGGTCCGGCTGAATGCGACGACCCAGACGTGCCCCTCCCAGCCGGGAGGCACGCCCTCGACCCGACCGCGGATGCGGCCGCCTGGCGTGCAAGCAATGTCGACCGTCCGGTTCTGGTTCAGGGCCATCGCGATCGGACCGGCCTGCGTGACCGGCTGGCCCGGCTCTTCCGCCACGACGTACCAGGTCTCGCTCTGGAACGGAACGTCGAGGGAATACGACCCGTCGCGGATCGGGGCGCTGGCGTATGGGATCGGGGGTCCGACGGCCGTTCGGCCCCGCATGACCGGGGCGTTGGGCGCATTTGGACGGCCGCCTCAAGGCCCAGAGGCATACCCAGCCGGCCCGGACCGGACGGCCGTCGCGCGTCACGGCGCCGGCGATCTGACGAGCCACGACGGGGGCCGAGTCATCGGTCTTCCTCTTCATCCGGGCGACGATTCCCGAGATCGTCTTCAGCTCGGTGACCTTGGGCGTATAGGCTTCGGCGTCGTCGTAGCCAGCGGCGATAAAGGTCAGGTGATATTCGTCGGGGTCGGGGAACGACGCTCGGAACCGGCCGAACCGATTGCTCAAAGTCGCTGCGGCAGCCCCGCAGGACGACCTCGCCGCTCGGTTTGCGCTCGAAATGACAAACGACCACCTTGTTCAGGCGCACCGGCTTCCCAGTCTCCGCGTCGACCGCCTGGCCCTCGATCCAGCCCGCCCGCCGGAGCGTCACGACCAGATCCTTGGCCGGCTCCTGGGCCTTCGCGACCCCTTCTCGGGTCAAGTACCGAACCCCGGCGTCGGTCACCGACACGCTACCGACGAGGGATGCATAGCCGGTCTTAGACACGTTCATCTGGAATGACCGGTTCGGCCCGAACCCGCGGAGCGTGAATCGGCCGTCCTCGCCGGTGGTCGCACCGGCGGCTCCAAGGATCCTCACACCGGGGATCGGGGCGCCGTCCTCGTCCTTTACGACGCCCGCGACGGGCACGTCCTTCTCCAGTCGGATGGCACCCAGGTCTTCCTCGCCGCCGGGCTGGATCGGTCGGACGACATCAACCGGTTGCCGTTCCGTGATCCGGACGGTCAGGTAGAGCTGCCCGACGGGCAAGGGAGTGGTGCGAAAGCGGCCGCCGGCATCCGTCAAGATCTTGCCCAGGCTGACGCCGCCGCCCATGGTGTGGCCCTGGGAGCGCCAGAAGACCTGCGGGAACACCTCGACGTTCGACCGCGGCTTACCGTCCGCGTCGATGATCTGGCCGGTGAAAACGCGGCCGAGGTCGAGTCGGAGCGTGCCAAGGTCATGGTCGCAACCCGAGACAATCGAGAGGTTGTCGGTGGGAACGGCTAGGCGGGCGAAGCCGTCGGCCTCTACGTTCAGCGACCTCGTGAGCCGGTAGGTCGGTTCGACCGGCCCGAGGCGGAATCGCCCCTCGGCGTCAGTGCGGGCTTCGACCAACGTCCTCCTGGTGAAGGTCTTCGCGTCGCGCTGGTCCGCCCAGACGCGGGCCCTTGCGACCGGCTTGCCGTCCGGGTCGATGACCTTCCCCGAGAGAGTGCCCTTCGGAAGGGGCTCGGCCGCACACACCGAAGTCACAATGACAAATATGGTTATATATATTCTATATAAAGCTGCCTTCCGAAGCGGCACATCACAAGGACGATAGCCCATGGTTCACCTCCGCCGGCCCGTAACGTCGGGTGGCCGATTCGCTGCACGATAGCCCGTTCCACGCCGGGCCGAATGGTCCCTCGGATTAATCGCGATCGCGGTGGTCATGCGGCCCACCGAGGGCTGCAAGCCCGGCCCGATCCTCGACACCGGCGACGGCTGATGACCGGGCACGCCTCGTGATCGTATCCATGCTGCGGAAGCCAGGCAATCCTCAACCCCGATCGCTACGGGAACATGGCCGCCGCCAGTGTAACGCCCGGCCCGTCCGGTCCTGCAGCCATAGTGGCCCGGCCAGCCCGAGTATTTGCTTCGCCAGGAATCCTTACGCAGGTCCGGGACCGACAACGACTTGCCCGGGCGGAGCCGCGTTGCGTACCATCACCCACGCTCCTCGAAGGGATGTCGTCGCGGGGTATTAACCTGCTTCGGTGGGATCGGCCGCGGTGTTGTCAGACCGAAGCGCTCAAGATCATGTGTGCCGTCTCGCTCGCTTGAATACAGTACACATTCTGGCACCTTTGGGAGTTGACGGGCGGGGCCGGCCAGATATTCTCAGTGCATTGCACTCGGAGAATCTCAACTTCGGCCGCCGGTACTGACTCAGGTAGGCTGAGAATTTCATTCGCCTATCGATCGTGGAGCCCAGCCTGATGACCGCAAGGCGCCTGACGATCGCGCGACTGATGGCCATCATCATTCTCGCCGCGCTCGGTTTGACTGCCATCAAGTATGCTTTGCGACGGCCTTCGCACCCCGCCATCCTTTTCAAAAGGTTCGCGTTGGTCGGCCGGATCGACCTGAATCGCGACAATCAAGATGATCGCCAGGAGCTCAAGCAAGTCATCGAGGAAGCGGGCGGCATCGTCGAATTCGACTTTCCGCCGCCGGACGTAGGCCAGCAACGTGGGACGCTCTCAAACCATATCGATTGGTACGTTGTAGACGGTCGCATGCCGCTTCGGGAGGTTCGCTTGTCGAATTCCGAGAGCGTGGCCGAGGGACGGCCTGACTTCCAGAAACGAATGAGCGAGCTTCTCAAAGAGGCACGGCTCGATGGCATAAGGCCGATGCCGATCGAACGCCTGTTATCCTTTTTGGGCAATGGCAACGGCTCGCAGGCTGTGGGCAAACGGTGAAGGGTTCGGTTTGACACCGGATCGGATGCCAATTCTTAGAGTCGTCGGGCCAAAGATCAACCATCTGGGTCGGCTGCTTCGTTCGCGACAAACTTGCGCGTCGGTCTGATCGACCGAAGCGATATTGGAGCAACCCACTTCGATCTCGTGAGACTGTAGCCGCCCTCGTATCGGAGCGCCATTGATTTCCCAAGGCCGAGGACACCCGACAGAAACGCGACTGGTCCCTCGCTGATACGACCGCCCCGGTCCCAGGGACAAGATCGGGGCTCGCGCTGGCCGTCGCTCAGGCGCATCGGGGACGACCTCGCCGGACGAACCGGGGCTCCCCAGGGTCCGGCCCGTCAGGCACCGGGTCGGGCCCTGGCCGAGGGGCGTGCACGAGGGCCAGGCTCCACCAGACGCACACGCTGAAGTAGAGAGTCATCCACGGGATCTCCGCCTGCCACTGCTCCCAGGAGAACGTGACGACCCGGCGCGACCAGGCGTCGTATAACCCCTGGCCGAGCGCCAGGTACTCCCGCCCGCGGGCCTCGTCTGCCTGCCAGCGGGAAAATTACATAGGAATATCAACATACAACATAAAAACAATATAGAGGATACCCAGCGCCAGCGCCGCGGCCAGGAACGGCTCACGCATGGGCCGGCGGCGCGCCCAGATGACAAGGCCGGCCACGACGAGGAGCGAGGCGGCGAGCGCCCAGAGCGATTCCTCGGCCACGTTGCCAAGGTAGCAGGTGGTCAGGACCGCGGACCAGGAGCACACCTCGGCCACGGCGATGAGCGGGACGAGGACCCATGCGACGGCGACCCCGAACCGTGACCCGGCGCCCCGAGCGGCGGCATGCAGTAGAAGCGCCCACTGGGCCACGAAGCACAGCTCGGCGGCCGTGGCGATCGAGCGGCCGATCAGCGCGCTCGAGAGCCAGGAGTCGATCAGGCCGAACCTCTGAATATCGGCGCGGGGGATCAGCGAGCGGAAGCCGCAGCCCAGCACGAACACGGCCGAGAGTCGCAGTTGCCTCTTCTGGAACCGGCCGACGAGGGCATCGGCCGTTGCCGAGTGGCGCGCCACCCGCTGGGCCGTTCGGTGCCACCCACAGGCGTTGATGACTGCCACCGCACAGAGCAGAGCCCACCACGCCGCCACGCCACTGGTCCAGAGCTCCGCGGGCCGACGGACGAGCAAGACGTTCCACAACACGGCGAACGCCACACCCCCGACGATGATGAGCAGATTATTCTGATATTTATATGAAGCGTAAGTTCTTTCCAACTGTTGCATCCTCCCTGCGGAGACCGAATGATGAAGAGACAGTGTATTTTCTATGAAGCTTGCGTGTCGGTCTACACCGAAATCGCCAGTTTGCTCCCCTGAGGCCGCGCCCGGCCGCCCTTCCTGGGCGGGGGGATGCAGCCTCGATGCCGTGGTGGATTTCGATTCAATCTCGACTCACGCCGGCCTGCGCGGCCGCAATGGCGTTGGCCGTCCGCTGCCTGAACCTCGCCCCCAACGCGCGGATCGCCTTCGACCCTGACCTCGACCCGGCACGACCGACGATTCAAACCACTCGTGAATGATCGAGTGGTGCCTCACGATGCTCCATTTCCTGCGCCGGGCTACCCCGCGAAAGTTCGAATCCCGTCATCATTGGCGTCCGCAACCAGCGGTGGATTTGAGTTGCGAAACAGTCGGGGCGACGAGACACAGTGAGAAGTGATTGTTGCCGATGTCCGGCAGTCGCGACGCGACCCGCGTCGGTGGCCGGATGACGGAAATCCTGTCGAGCAGGTAGCTTAGCGATTTACGATGTCTTTCACCCGCTCGGCCAGTGCTGCTGCGATGGTCCCGCTGCCCGGTGCCATTTTGTTCATCACGTAGGCAAAGGTTATGCGGCGATCGACATCGATAATCACCAACGAGCCGCCATAACCGCCCCACGAACATACCCGGCCTTCCGGCGCAAGCCCATAACCGACGCCCCACTTGATCGGGATGCCTATCACGAGGTCGATCCCGTTGAATTGCACCTCGAAGATTCGGTCGATCGTTTTAGGCGAGAGCAGCCGGACGCCATCGACTGAGCCGCCGCAAGCCACGGCCGACTGGAGGCGCGCCAGCGAGCGGGCATTACCGTGGCCGTTGGCCGCGCCGATGTCGGGCGCCGCCAGCCTTCGGTCCAGGTCGTTTCCGCGCTCATGATCGGATTGGTCGTCGTCTTGAATACCACACTGGTCGTGTCCGGTTGCATCACGTCGGCGGGCGCCGCCGATGCCGTTACCTGCGGCGGCACGACATTGGCGACGCGATGGAACTCCGAGGGGGGCAAGCCGATGTGGAAGTCAGCGCCTGGTGGACCCGCAATGGCCGCGGCAAAGAACTCACCCAGGCGCTGGCCGGTGATGCGCCGGATCACTTCCCCGACCAGATGGCCGTAGTTCAGCATGTGGTAGCCCGAGGCCGTTCCGGGTTCCCACCAGGGACCTGGAGGGCCAGGGGGGCGGTCGATTTGTCCCAGTCGTAGAGGTCATCGAGGGTGATTGGCTGATCCCAGCCCGAGACGCCTGAGGTATGCGACAAGAGGTGGCGAACCTTGATCCCCGCCTTGCCCTCGGCCGCGAACTCGGGCCAGTAGGCGGCGACGTTCGCGTCGAGGTCGAGTTCGCCGCGGTCGACCAGCACGAGCGCGGCGAGCGAGGTCATGCTCTTGGTGGTGGAGAACACGTTGGTGATCGTGTTCTCGGTCCAAGGTATTGTATGGGCCTCGTCGGCCCAGCCGCCCCACAGGTCGACGACCATCTCGCCATCGATGTTCAAGGCGAGTGAGGCGCCGAGATCTTCGCCCGACTCGATTTTGGCGGCGAACAGCTCGCGTAGGGCGTCGAAGCCGCGCTGCACGTGCCGCCCAGCGCCGTCGGGTGATCGCTCATGAGGCCTCCGTTCAGCTATCGCAGATGAAGTCCACTCCAATGTGGCATGGCTGATTGTAGCTGACCGCCCTGCTGGCCAACAGGTATCCCAACGACAGGGCGGCGCTCTTCTCGGCGAGGCGCCGGCCAAACTCGCTGAAGACCAGCACGGCCGCGCGGGGCCGCCAATCCCGAGCCCTCCAGGTTGGGCCGGAACCCTCCCGGCCCCCCGGATCACTCCGTCAATATCCGTTCGTGCTGGGGAGCGACCCGGCATACCTTGAATGGCGGCCGAGCGAGGGACACCGGTTTTAGCGGTCGATCTTGATCGACCACTGATTGTTCTTGAGCTGCATGAATGAGCGGTACGGTATCATTTCTCCACGGTCGTTCTTGACGGACAAATGTGACAAATCCTCGACGAGACTCCGGAACTTCTGCTCGGTCGGGATATCGCCGCCTACGACGATGGGTATGTTCTCCATCGCATTCGCGATTGATACCCCTTTCTGCATGGCAACGTCGTTGTTGATGACCAGCTCATACTGCGGGTAACTGCTGGCAAGGAAGTCAAAGAGGCTCGCCAGGTTCTTGCGGTTCAACAGGTCATCCATGAACGTCTCGTGCGCGCTTCCGGGCCGCTCGTCGTTGTTTAAGTTCGAGTTCGTCTTGTCCAGGACGCGTACGGAGAAACCCCCGGCCGCGACGAAAACCGAGACGGCGGGTGGCTCGAAAAACTCGAGATGAATGTTCATCGTCCGGCATTTTTCCTCGAGCTTGTCGATGATCTGGCGCGAGGACAGCTTGCGGTCGGACTGATTCTTCAAGCGGATCAGACAGGTCGCCACGTCAGAGCCGCGGTCCTCGGTCCGGATCTGGTAACCTGCCAGTGATGAAACCGAGGTGATCCCGTCGATGCCCCGGGCGATCGCAGCCAGCTCGTGGCACCTGGCGCTCGTGTATGCGAGCGTCGAGCCCCGAGGAGCCTCGATGACCGCATAGACCATGTCCCGGCTACTGAGCGGAATGACCTCAAACTCCATCCCGGGCGGGCACGCCTCCTTCTTGAGGCGTTTGAGCTCCTCCTTGACGGCCTCGATGACCATGGCGGCGTTGGAGCCCGGGGCCGGCTTGAGGACGATCGCGGCTGAAGGATGGCCGTCAACTTCCGAGTGGAATTCGGTGAACGGGGGCCCCAGCGCCACCTGGGCGATGTCCTTGAGCCGCAGCACCTCGCCATTGGGGCCGGTTTTCAGGATGATGTTCGCGTACTGCTCGGGCTTGTTGTAGCGGGTGATGAGAGTCAGCTCGTACCTCGTCGACTGCAAGGGCTTCTGCATGGCCTGGCCGAGCCGGTCGTTCGGGCCGGTCGTGGTTACCCCGAGGGAGTTCATCATGTCCTCGGACGACAGGTTGTAGGCACGCATACGGTCGGGGTTCAGCCTGATCCGCATGGCGAAGATGGGGTCGCCGAGGTGCCTGGCGGCTGCCCAGCGCTATGCTCTGGATACGCAACAAGCGGGGCATGACGAAGGCCTTCGAGAACCTGACGAGGTCTTTCTGGTCGGCGTCAGGGTCCGTGGAATAGATGCTCAAACATATCAGCTTGCTGTCGGGCGTGAGCAGGCGGCCCTTGCTCTGGACGACGCCGTCACCCCCGGCGGCCGATGGCTTCTCGGCCCCTGGCGCGGCGTTCGCGGTCGGGTCCTGCGGGGGTCCGGGGCAGACAGCGGCAACGGTGGCCGAGGCGGCGACCGGACGCCCATCGTGTTGATCGGCCTGTGCCCGCTCGGTGGCCAGGGTCGTCAGGCTCGCCATCGTGAACGAGGTCAGCAGGACGACCGCGCCGGCCTTCAACTTGGTGAGGAACATCGTCTTGAGAACTCCTTCCGTTAGTGAGGTGACTGACCAGGGGACCACTCCGTCAGCCGCGTACTGTAATGCGGCCTGGACAGCGGCTTTCGCGGGGCAGACCGCACCACAGTGGCGGAGACATATCAGTAGCCTCCAGCACCCAAAAACCGCCTTTGTGCTCCATGGACTTCCGGTACGGCCCGCCAGTGACGAGTACCTTAACACCAGGTTGCGCCCGTAGCGACTTATCGCTTCTTACCGGGTGCGGACCGCCGACGAAAACCCTGATACCAGCAGCGCTCATCTTATCGTTGAGCACGTCGATATCGCGAGCCATCGCTTCGTCGTCGACGGACGGGTCGTAGTCGTCGGGGTGGTCAATAGCAATCAATACTGCGGCATGACTTCTTCTCCTACGGCCTTCGGACGGCCCGGTTGCCTGCGTTCACTAGCTAGTCGAACGGCCGGACCGGAATTCGACAAGTCGTCCAAGGAACTTTCCGGCCAGGGTTCGCCTTTTCAAACAGGTAACAGGATATGAAATTATCATATTATTATCTTTTAATAATATTTAACGAATTAGGATATAAATAGTGGAGATTTAACTTTGCGATTGAGCCAGGTAAAACCCCAAAAGGAGCCACAAAAACAACGATGCGAGGAAAATAGTCGGGGTGACAAGACACGGTTAGACTTTTTATCGCTGACATCCGGGTTGGGAAATCCAATTTCGGCGGATTTTCGCCAGGGAATTGGCTCCGAGACGTCGCTCCGCTCGTCCTTCTCGAGGCTGGGAATTCGCCGGCGGCGATTGCCATTTCCAGGAAAGATGGGGACGCTCCGCGAAAGAGTTGGCATTTGTCGATTCGGAATCAACAATGAACGTGGTCGCCGTTGGAGGCTGACGCGGCTTCGCTCCTGTCAGGCGACACTAAAACTGACCCCCCTGGCGACACTAAAACTGACCCCCGCCTATACGCTTGACTAGGGAGGGTCTATGGACAAGGTCGACTCGAATTTGGTCAACCTGCATGACTCGCAGGCGGACCAGCCGGACGCAACGCGTGTTCACCTGCGGCCTACGCAGGAGGACACCAAGATGGTCAAACCGGAAATCGTGGATCGAATCCGCGAGCTCTCCGGCCAAGGGCTCGGAAGCAAACGGATCGCTCGACAGTTGGGGATCTCCCGCAACTCCGTCCGCCGCTATCTCGCTGGAGCCACGGTCGGTTTTCAAGAACGCCCTGCCGCTCGTCGGCTCGACGCCGTCGCGCTTCGTGAAGTCCAGGACCTTTTCGGCACGGTCGCCGAGGGAAACACGGTCGTCGTTCAACAGGAATTGGCCCGCCAAGGGTTGCACGTCGAGCTACGAACATTGCAACGCGCTGTCGGCCCGCTTCGCCAGGCGCAACGGGCTGAGGCTCTGGCCACGGTTCGGTTCGAGACCCCGCCGGGCCAACAGATCCAGATCGATTTCGGCGAGAAGGTCGTGCGGATCAACGGGCAACCGGTCAAGGTTTACCTGATGACCGCGGTCCTGGGATACTCGCGGCGGCTCTACTGCCGGGCGTTTCTGGCGCAGCGGCAGGACGACTGGCTCGAGGGGCTCGATGGGGCCTTCCGGCACTTCGGCGGCCTCACCGAGCAAGTGCTCTGCGACAACGCTTCGCCTCTGGTCACGTCCCACGATCGTGAGTCCGGCCATGTGGTCTGGAATCCAGGATTCGAGATATTCTGCCGCGATCGTGGATTGACGCCCAAGGCCTGTCGCCCTCGTCGTGCCCGCACCAAGGGGAAGATCGAACGCGGTGTTGGCTATGTCAAGCACAACGCCTTGGCTGGGCGATCGTTCAACTCGTTCGAGGGGTTGGAGCGTCACCTGGCGACTTGGATGGTCGAGGTCGCCGATCGTCGGATTCACGGCACCACCAAGGAACGGCCCGCCGTTCGCTTCGAGCGAGACGAGCAACACGCCTTGCGCCCTCTGCCGGTACGCCCCCTGGCCGTTCGCACCCGCCGCTTGAAACGTCGCGTCAGCACAGACTGCTTTGTTGATATCGATACAATTCGATATAGCGTGCCCTATCAGCATGTTCGCGAGACCGTGGAAGTCGTGATTGAGCAGGCGAAGGTCGAGATCTGGCTTCGCGGGAATTGCATCGCGCAGCACGTGAGAAGCTTCGAGCCCCACGCGTGGGTTCGCAATTCCAGTCACTTCGAGGGGCTGTTCCGGCGGGAGGCGGAGAGTCAGACCCCGACTCATTCCGAGTTCATTTCTAATCCCGTATCGCGGCCGTTGTCGATCTATTCCGAGGTGGTGGAAGGAGGCTGCCCATGAGCACGCTGAGCGAGGCCGACGACCCACGAGAGGAGCGGGTTTTCGCGGCAATGAAGCGGCTTCAGTTGACTCACCTGCGCGAAACGCTGGCGTCGGTATTGTCGCAGGCAGCCAAGCAAGAGTGGACCTATTTGGAGTTCCTCGAACAGATCCTGGGGCGTGAGGTGGACGCCAAGCAGGGGAAGCGGATCCGCATGGGTTTACAGATTGCGCACTTCCCATGCGTGCGGACCATCGAGGGTTTTGATTTCTCGTTTCAGCCATCGGCGGACGAGCGGTTGATCCGAGAGTTGTGCACGGGAAACTTCATTGCTCATGGTGAAAACGTGCTGATGTTTGGACCTCCTGGTGTAGGGAAGTCGCATCTGGCCATTGGCTTGGGCCGCAAGGTTGTCGAGCAGGGCCACACGGTCCGATTCACCACAGCCACGGCGCTGCTGGCGAACCTGGGGAAAGCCGAAACAGAAGGGAGCCTGAATGAGAAGCTGACCGAGTATTCCAAGCCCCGCTTGTTGATCATCGACGAGCTCGGCTATTTACCGTTCGAGCGGCGGGCGGCACACCTGTTTTTCCAGTTGGTGAACCGCCGATACGAGAAGGGGAGCCTGCTGGTGACGACGAACCAGCGGGTTTCGGAATGGGGAATCGTCTTCGGAGATGAAGTCCTGGCGACAGCGATCTTGGACAGACTGCTTCATCATAGCCACACACTGATGATCACAGGAGAAAGTTATCGATTAAGAGAAAAGCGCAAGAGTGGCTTGATCCGATCGAGGTTGGCGACTGCCGATCCCGATCCGACCCAACGCGAACCGGAGGTACGGACAGAAAAACCGACCGCAAAAGGCGACAAGAACCGATAACATCCAGGCATGCTGGCAGTGGGGTTCAGTACAGGTTCGAGGGGGTCAAAATTAGTGTCGCCTGACACCTCCGGTCATCGTCAGCCGTTTCCAGGGAGTTGAATCATGCTCAGTCGGCGAAGTGCGCTGGCAATTCTTGGGTCTGCCGGAATCGGCACGGCCGTTTTTCAGCGGGCACTGGCGGCGGCTGCGAGAGACGAAGGTGTTTCGCCGCAAATGGTTTCCGACGCGGAATGGGTCGCCGGGATCAAGCTCACCGATCCCCAGCGGCAAGCGGTCGTCAATGCGTTCAAGTTTGCGCGAGAGGACCTGGGACACGTTCGACCGATCGAAGTCGACAATTCGCTCCTTCCGGGGCTGCGGTTCGCTCCGCTGACCAGTCCGGCGTCACTTCCTGACCCGCGGGGTTACGAGGTCAAAACATCTCCGGCGCAGGGGACCGAAGCACGGGTCTCCAATCCCGATTCACGGCCCGACTCCGACGAGGACCTGGCGTTCAGTTCCATCCGGCGGCTCGGGACGCTGTTGCGCAATCGAAAGATTTCGTCGGTGGAATTGACGAGGTTCTATCTGGAACGGCTCCGGCGCTACGACCCGCTGCTCAAGTGTGTCGTGACCTTCATGGACGAGCTGGCGCTGAAACAAGCGGAGCGCGCCGATCAGCAATTGCGCGCGAAGCATGATCGCGGACCGCTTCACGGAATTCCCTTCGGCCTCAAGGACATCATCTCCTACCCAGGCTACCCCACGACGTGGGGCGTTGGGCAATACCGCGATCGCATCATCGACGTAAAGGCCGCCGTAGCCGAGCGGCTTGAAAATGCTGGAGCCGTGCTCGTGGCGAAACTGGCCACCAACACCCTGGCTGGCGGATCGGTTTTGTGGTATCGCGGCATCACCCGCAATCCCTGGAATCCGCGCAAGGACGCTGCGGGTTCGTCGTCGGGACCCGCGGTTGCGTCCGCCGCCGGACTCGTCGGTTTTTCCATAGGCACCGAAACCACGGCAAGCCTGATCGGCCCTTCCATCG
Source organism: uncultured Planctomycetota bacterium (assembly GCA_963818265.1). Lineage (GTDB taxonomy): Bacteria > Planctomycetota > Planctomycetia > Isosphaerales > Isosphaeraceae > CAWFRS01. The sequence goes on from CAWFRS010000010.1 coordinate 877,590, forward strand.
TCTGCGGTGCGGTGGGACTGAGACCGACGTACGGACGCGTGAGCCGATATGGCTGTATGCAACTCTGCTGGTCGTTAGACAAGATCGGACCAATCTGCCGGAGCGCTGACGACTGCGGTTTGGTGCTCGCCGCGATCCACGGCGCCGATCCGCGCGACGCATCGTCGGTTGATCGGCCGTACGTCTGGCCTTCGTCTCGAGAGGCTTCCACAATTCGAGTGGGTTATGTCGCAGGAGGGGGCGAAGACAATAAAAGCGATCGTCTTCGAGTCCTGCGCGAGCTAGGCGTGACACTCGTTCCCGTCGAGCCACCCAACATGAAAAAGGACTACGGACTGCCGAAGAATGAGCTCTCGGCGGGGCTCATGGCCAGCGAGTCGGCCGCCGCGTTTGAAGACCTGACGCGTCGTGGAGAGCCCAAGGGCGTCAAGGGGTGGCCACCGTGGTTGTTGCTCGGCCATTTTCTGACCGCTGTCGACTATCTGAAGCTCAATCGGCTGCGGGCCATCGTCATGCAGCGATTTGACAAGATGATGCAGGCCGTCGATGTCTTGCTTTGCGACGAATGGACTCCCGGCCGCGAAACGGATGACCGCTGGGATTGGTACGGCAATATGACCGGGCATCCGGCGATCACGTTTCCAAGGAAGTTCGAGATGCAGGATGGCTTCCCGATGCCAAAACCGCAAACGATGATCGGCCGCGTTTACGACGAGAGCACCCTGCTTGCGCTCGCCCACGCTTGCCAGCAGGCCATTGGACTTGCGCAACGTCCGCCGCTGGATCAATTCCTGGCGCAAAAGGACGAGATTCTCGCGGGTGAAGAGTTCCCTGACGAAAACAAATACTACACCGATTAGTCGCGGCACTCACCGGTCGTCTGCTCGCCTGGGACGCGGCGAAGGGATGATCAACGTTCAAGGTCAGTTAGTCGCGGTCAAGCGGTACACCTTCGCCAGAATCCGCTTCTTCAGGTCCTCGTCCTTCACGTCCTTTGCCAGAGCGTAGAAGCTGTACGGATACTTGATTGTGTGGCTGCTGACGATCTCGCCGATGCGGCGCTTCGCCTGAGCGACCCAGTACTCGCGGGTGAGCGGGGTCGACACCCGGGACGGGGCAGGCGCGACGTCGTCCCCGCCATCGCCCGCGCGTGCCAACCGGACCCACTGCCAGTAGGCCGGAACTCCCTTACGGGCCAGTTCCTTGTGCCCCATGCGGTGCAGTTCGACCAGGGCGTGCCCGATCGTCACTACGTGCCCGTCGAAACCGTCGCCCATCGCCGTGAGGAACTGCTCGAAAACGAAGTGGATGAACTTCTGCTCGTCATCGAGGCTCACAAGCGGCGGTTCGGCATCCTCCTTGACCCCGCCCCTCGTCTTCCCGAAGCTTCGAACCATCTTCCGCAGGCCGTCGATCCGTTCGGGGGTCACTGCCTCGGGCACCGCGCGGAGGGCCTTGAGGCACGTGACGGAGAAGATGATGTTGTGACCTTTCCCACGCAGTGTCGCGATACCGGCGTCGAGGTCTTCAAGCAGACCCTCGGTGAGCTTCGGATCCGCGGCCTCCTTCGGCCGGGCGGCAGCGTAGATCGGGTTCTTCAACAGCCTGGTGTCAAGGTAGGCCAGAATCTCTTTTTGCGTGTCGGCGTCGAGTTTCTGTTCGCGGCAAAAGAACGCCGAGGAGATGACGGCGGCCGCGTTGTGCCCGAGGCCGAAGGTGTTCCCCGTCTCGGCGACCCGGCTCATGCCGTCGAGACCTTTGACGATTTCCCGCGGCCCGATCGATGTGTCCTCCGCCAGCTTCTCATCGTCTGCGGCGGCGCGCGCCGTCGAACAGTGCCTCGGCACAGAACGGTGCTCCGGCGATGATGAGCCCGGCATTGATGAGTTGCCGCCTGGTGATCGCGTCTGAACGTGTCATGGAACCATCCCAGTTGGAGCATGTGTGCCACGGTTCGGTGAACGGCCGTTGCAGCGGACGAACCAAACCCGCAAGGAATAACGCTGGCGCGTTGCACGAGGATGCGGTCTTCTCCAAAACCACATTCCGACCCTCGTTCGCATGTTGATTATCTCTGGAAGCATGCAAAACATAATCTATCTGCGTGCCGACATTCCTCCGGAAACATTCCTGTGGTAACAGCGGATAATTTATTTCGCAAGCACTGCAAAGGCCACAAACACGCCGGCGACCGCGCCGCAGAGGTGGCCGTCCCACGAGATCGATGAGCCGACCCGCGGGATCACGCCCACAAGCAGCGATCCGCCGTAAAGAAAGCCGACCACGACCGCGATCAACAGGGGGACAATGCGCTGTTCTCGAAACCCGGAAACGATCAGGAAGGCCGCCAGGCCCGATATCAAGCCGCTCGCTCCAATGTGCACGGCCGTCCGTCCGAAAATCCAGAGCAAGATTCCGCCGAGTGTGCCGATCGCGATGACGACTTCCCACGACCTGGCGCGCGACCCGGCCAGCAAGGTCAGGAGCACAATGAGAGGAACGGTGTTACTCAGCAAATGATGAAGATTCGCGTGTAGAAAAGGCATGGTCGCGATCCCGACCAGGCCGCCGAGCTGGCGCGGCAGGAGGCCGTATTGATCCAATCCGGGAAAGAACACGCTCACGAAATAGACGATCCAGATGGCTCCGACGAACTCGATGACGCCGTGAACTTCTTCGCGAATGGAGTGAGCGCCGTTGGGCATGATGGGTCGTTCCTGTTGAGTCAGGCGCGGCGGACCACTCCGCGGGCCTCGCCACGAGCCAGTTGCTCGAACCTCGCCTTGAGAGTGCTGCTGCCATTTTTCTTCACCGCGGCACCAACGCGTTCCAGCAACGCCGGATCATGGCGATAGATCATCAGTGCGGCCAGGGCCGCGGTTTCGTGAGCCGAGCCGCGGGTCGCGATGATCTCGAGCAAATACTCGGTTGCCACCGGCAGGCGGATCATCGCCATCGCCAGGCAGATTTCTTCATTCAGACCGATCGGGCGCCGTTCAAGGAAGGCTTTGAGCAGCTCGAACGATCCGGGCAGGCGCGACCGCCCCAGTGCGAGAATCGCGGCCTCCTGGATGGCCGCGTCGGGCGCCTCGAGAAATCGTGCCACGAATTCCAGGCTCGTCGCTGGCGAACAATCAAGGAGCCCGCTCAGGCATTCTGAAATGACCTCCGGGTCTTTGTCGCCCAGGCACGCCTTGAGCCGCAGCAGCAGCTCGGCCGACTCCGAGCCGTGATGCCCGAGCGCCTGGGCCGCGGCGAGTCTGACCTCCTTCTGGGGATCAGTCAGCCCATCAACCAGGAGCGGCAAGAGCCCGCGGTGGCCCAACCGAGCCAGAGCCAGAATGGCGGCCGCACGCAGGGGAGCCGCCGAGTCTTCCGATCCCCCCCAGACCGGCTCCAATTGAACATGCCGCGCGGCACGGAGAAAAAGATCCTCCCGATCGTGCTCGCATCGATCGAGAGCCTGCACGATGGCGATCTTGGCCCGGCACAGTTTGTCGCTCGCGAGCGGCTCGACCAGACACCGTTCAAACGCGGCTTCCATTTCGCTGAAGAGCTCGGAGCCATTCTGATCGCCGACGATCGCCGCGGCCGCGGCAATGATGAGGTTGGACCTGTCACGGAGGGCCAGGCGCAGCTCACCGGTTAGCTCGGCCGAAGGCTCTCGCTCGCGGAGACTGCGAACCGCGGCCAGCTTCTCCTCGACAGATTGTCGTTTGGCCATGCTTGAACTCGTCTCGTGCGTGCAACCTGCCCGGCGTCGAACTGACGACCCGGATCATAAAATGCCAATACCTATCATGCTAACAAATCAATAATATTTACGTTCATACGACCCCGGCGAGCGGCTCGTCATTTCTGATAGACGCGAACGTAATCGATTTCATAGCGCTGGGGGAAGATACCGTCGTCGATCCCTTTCTGGCCTCCCCAGTCGCCACCAATGGCGAAATTGAGCAAGAGGTACTGTGGCTTGTCGTACGGCCAGGAGTCTGACCCCTTCCCTTCATTGGCGAATGTGAAATACTTCTTGCTACCGACAAAGAAGTCGATGCGTTTCTCGTCCCACTCGATTGCATAGGCGTGAAATGCCTGAGAAACGTCTGGAACGGCCAGCGTGGCGCCCTTGCCTGTGTTAATAGCGTGATTGTATTTTGTTGTATGAATATTGGCATGGATAACGCCCGGCATGTAGCCGACAAACTCCATGATGTCGAACTCGCCACACGCGGGCCAACCGACCTCGCTGAAATCCTGGCCGAGAGTCCAGATCGCCGGCCATGTTCCGCGGCCTGATGGAAGCTTGGCGCGAACCTCGATTCGACCATAGGTCCACGAGGCCTTACCACGTGTGGTCAAGCTGGCGGACGTGTACCTGGCGGCCCGAGCCGTGGGCGTGGGCTGGTAGGTCTCCTTGCGCGCTTCGATCACGAGCAAGCCATTTTCCACCCGCGCATTTTCGGGCCGCGCCTTCGTATAGAATTGCTGTTCCTCGTTGCGGATGAAACCCGTCTCGTAAGCCCATTTCGCCGCGTCGGGCAGACCGGGCTTGTCGAAATCATCGCTCCACACGAGCTTCCAGTCGGCGGCATGCCCCGCGGAGGTTACTGATGCCACGAATAGCGCAGGCCGCTACTGTCATGAGGCCAACTCGTGACAGGAATTTCATGCTTTGCCTCGTCTTGTCCTAAAGAATTGGCTTCGTATTTGCAGGTTTCCCAAGCACTAACCCCATGGAAATGCTCGGGTTTTTCTCTTTGTCATCAGAGACCGACATCTGACGAAGCTCACGAAGATCGTTTCATCTTCTCGCCGTCTCACCGAGCCGCTTACTTGAGGATGTCGACACCCTGTTTCATCGATTTCGATCTTGAGAGGAGTCGCGCGCCATGGCCAAGACAACCGGCGATGTCATTGTGGAGAAATTGATCGACTGGGGCGTCACGATTGCGTTCGGAATACCCGGTGATGGGATCAACGGCATCTTCGAGGCACTTCGGAAGAACAAGGAGAAGATTCGATTCATTCAGTGTCGCCACGAGGAATCGGCCGCCTTCGCAGCCTGTGCCTACGCCAAGTTCACCGGCCGGTTGGGAGTCTGCTTCGCCACCAGCGGGCCCGGAGCGATTCACCTCCTGAACGGTCTCTACGACGCCAAACTTGATCATGCTCCCGTGCTGGCGATCACGGGCCACACCTATCATGATCAGATTGGAACCTATTTCCAGCAGGAAATCGACATTCTCAGTCTTTTCAAAGACGTCGCCTCGTATAATCACATGATCCTGGCGCAAAACATGCGCACGAGCTGGTCGACCTGGCGTGCCGTTCGGCCCTGGGAACCAAGAGTGTTTCGCACCTGACATGCCCCTCCGATATCCAGGATCAGACGACGTCCGACGAGATTTCGTCGATGCAGATGGTGCGAGGGCACACCTCATCGTCGTGGCGGCCCCCCACCACGACTCCCCCTCGCGAGACGCTCGAAGCGGCGGCCGAGTTGCTTCAAAATGGCAAGAAGGTGGTCATTCTCGCCGGATCAGGCGCCCTGGGTGCGACTGATGAGTTAGAAAAACTGGCCGACACGCTGGCTGCGCCCATCATCAAGCCGCTCCTGGGCAAGGCCACTGTTCCGGATGACTCGCCATTCACGACCGGCGGGATCGGTCTACTCGGCACTCGCCCTTCCGAGCTGGCGATGGAAGAGTGTGACACCCTCTTCTTGATCGGGACCAGCTTCCCCTATCTGAAATGGTATCCCAAGCCCGGGCAAGCCAAGGCCGTGCAGCTTGACCGCGACCCATGCCGGCTGGGGCTTCGCTATCCGATCGATATTGGCATGGTCGGCGACTCGAAGGCCACCCTGAACATGCTCTTGCCGATGCTTCGGCCAGCCAGGGACCGCTCATTCCTCAAGAAGGCCCAGGATAATATGAGAGAGTGGCGCGAGCTCATGCAGACCCGGGCCTCTCGAGACGACTCGCCGGTCAAACCTCAGGTTGTGGCGCGGCACGTCAACGAGTTGCTCAAGGATGGTGCCATCATCTCGACCGATTCCGGCACGATCACGACGTGGGCGGCGCGGCATATTCATATGCGGCGAGGCATGATGTTCTCATGCTCGGGCAACCTGGCGACCATGGCGCCGGGGCTTCCGTATGCCATCGGGGCTCAGGCGGCCTATCCCGATCGTCAGGTGGTGGCCTTCGTTGGTGACGGCGGATTCACGATGCTCATGGGTGATTTCGTGACCGCGGTCAAGCACGGCCTTCCCATCAAGGTGGTCATCATCAAGAACAACGTCCTGGGCCAGATCAAGTGGGAGCAGATGATCTTCCTGGGGAACCCTGAATATGAAGTCGCGCTTCACCCCATCGACTTCGTGAAGTTTGCCGAGGCCTGCGGCGGTGTCGGATTTCGTTGTGAGCGGCCCGACGAGGTGCGTCCAGCGCTTCAGGCGGCTTTTGCGTCGTCGAAACCGGCTATCGTCGAGGCCGTCGTTGATCCGTTCGAGCCGCCGATGCCCGCCAGCGCCACGATCACACAGGCGGCCGGCCTTGCCGAATCGCTGATTCGCGGCGAGCCCAACGGCGTCAAGATCATGAAGTCGATCATCAAGGACAAGGTCAAGGAAATGATCTAGACCGGCGGGCCGGGCCGGGCCGGGCAGAGCGGAACAGGCTTTCGGAAGGGCAGGCACAGCCATGTCAGAGCCTTGAAAAGCGTGGCTCGCCCTGCCGACGGCCGCGAGACCCTGGCCCGGCCTGGCGCATGAGAAAGACCCTGGTCGCGGAGCGGCGCGCCTTGTAGCGTGCGCCGACACCACCATTGTTTCCACCAGTTTGGCGGTTCGCGTGATGAAAGTGTCCGTGGATCGAATCGACGTTTCGGCCTATCGAATTCCCACGAGCACTCCGGAATCCGATGGGACCTACGAGTGGAAAGCGACCACACTGATTCTGGTCGAGGCCGCCGGCGGCGGCCAGACGGGGATTGGTTATTCATATGCCGACCTGGCGACGGCGACCTTGGTTCGCGAGCTCCTCGCCGATGTCGTCACCGGTCTTGACGCCATGGCCGTGCCCGGTGCCTGGTCCAAGATGGTCGCCGCGATTCGGAACCTCGGGCGGCCTGGAGTCGCGTCCATGGCGATCTCGGCCGTCGATGCGGCGCTCTGGGATTTGAAAGCCCGGCTGCTCAAACTGCCGCTCGCCACGCTGCTGGGCACGGTCAGGGAAGCCGCGCCGATCTATGGAAGCGGCGGCTTCACCTCTTATTCCGACGCACAGGTTGCGGAACAGTTCGGCCGCTGGGCCGAGAGCGGCATCACGCGATTCAAGATGAAGATCGGCCGCCACCCTGACAACGATGTCAACCGCGTGCGCCAGGCCCGCGCTTGCATCGGCCCGAACGCCGAGCTCTTTGTCGACGCCAATGGTGCTCTGGCACGCAAGCAGGCCCTCGCGATGGCCGAAGCGTTTCACGAATTTCGTGTGACCTGGTTTGAAGAGCCCGTGTCGTCTGACGATCTGGCGGGCCTGCGTCTGATCCGCGATCGTGCTCCCGCGGGAATGGAAATCGCCGCCGGCGAGTATGGCTACGACCTCTTTTATTTCGAGCGAATGCTCGAGGCCGGCGCCGTCGACGTGCTGCAGGCCGACGCGACGCGGTGCGGCGGCATCACGGGCTTTCTCCGTGCGGGCATATTATGCGAGTGCCGCTCATTGCCGTTTTCGGCGCACTGCGCCCGTCACTGCACGTTCATCCAAGCTGCACCTTGCCGGCTTTTCGCCACCTGGAATATTTCCACGATCATGAACGCATCGAGCACATGCTCTTCGACGGCGCATTGAATCCGGTCAAAGGCGTGCTCAAGCCCGATTTATCGCGGCCCGGGTTTGGCCTCGAGTTCAGGCGACAGGATGCGAAGCAATTCGCTGTCGAATCAACCCACTGAGCTGAGATAGATAAAAAAAGGACCCGAATGATGGAAATTGCCACCGCGACCACACCCGCCCAGCGTCATCGCAAAGAAGTGCAAATGCCCCTCTTTATCGATGCCGGGGCGATCGAGGCCGAGTTACGCAAGGTCGTCCAGGGTGAAGTGCGGTTTGATCGCGGCAGTCGCGCTCTTTATGCCACCGACGGCTCGAACTACCGCCAGGTGCCGATCGGCGTCGTCATTCCCCGCGATATCAATGACGTGATTGAAACAGTGGCCGTCTGCCACAAACATGGCGCTCCGCTGTTATCGCGGGGCGGCGGCACCAGCCTGACGGGGGGCTGCTGCAACGTGGCCGTCGTGATCGACTGGTCCAAGCATCTGAACCGCGTGATCTCGATCGACGCCGACAAGAAACTGGCGCGGGTTCAGCCCGGAACGGTTCTTGACCACCTGCGCGGGCAGACCGAGCGCTACAGACTGACGTTCGCACCCGACCCGTCGACCCACACGCATAACACACTGGGCGGCATGATTGGCAACAATTCGTGCGGCGTGCACTCGCTCATGGGCCTGGGAACGGGACGAACGTCCGACCAGGTTCACGAGATGGACATCCTGCTCTACGACGGTACCCGCATGACCGTGGGTGCGACCAGCGAAGCCGAGCTGGAGCGAATCATTGCCGAAGGGGGACGCAAAGGCGATATTTACGGCCGGCTCAAATCGCTGCGCGACCGCTACGCCGAGGAGATTCGCCGCCGCTACCCCAAGGACCTGCCGCGCCGGGTCTCCGGCTACAATCTCGATGATCTCCTTCCCGAAAAAGGCTTTCATGTGGCGCGCGCCCTTGCCGGCACCGAAGGGACGTGTGTCACGGTCCTGGAGGCAGGGCTGCACCTGGTTCACAGTCCGCCGTTCAAGTCGCTCCTGGTCCTCGGCTATCCCGACATCTATAGCGCCGGCGATCATGTCCCCGAAATTCTCGAGGCATCGCCGATCGGCCTCGAAGGTCTGGACGACCGGCTCGTTCAGGACATGAAAAAGAAGCACATTCATCCGCGGGATGTCATCCTCCTTCCCGAAGGGGGTGGATGGCTCTTGGTCCAGTTTGGCGGCGAGAGCCAGGGCGAGGCCGAGGCCAAAGCCAAGGACCTCATGGCGCGGCTCAAGAAGGTGAAAAACCGGCCGTCGATGAAGTTATTCGACGACGAAGCCGAAGAGGAACATCTCTGGAAGGTCCGCGAATCGGGGCTGGGAGCCACCGCGCGCATTCCAGCGGAAAAGGACGCGTGGGAAGGCTGGGAAGATTCCGCCGTGCCGCCGCATCGCGTGGGCGATTACCTCCGCGACTTGCGCAAGCTCCTGGAAAAGTTTGGCTACAACTGTTCCCTCTATGGTCATTTCGGGCAGGGCTGTATTCATACACGCATCGATTTCGAGCTCAAGACGTACAACGGAGTCAAGCAGTTCCGTGCCTTTCTGAATGAAGCGGCCGACCTGGTTTCCAGCTATGGCGGGTCGATATCGGGCGAGCATGGAGATGGCCAGTCGAAGGCGGCCCTCTTGCCCAAGATGTTCGGGGAAGAGATCGTGCAGGCCTTTCGCGAGTTCAAGGCGATCTGGGATCCAGATCACAAGATGAATCCCCATCGCGTCGTCGATCCCGCGGTTCCGGGAGAAAATCTCCGACTCGGACCGTCCTATCGCCCACCCCATGTCGACACCCATTTTCGTTTTCCCGACGACCAGGGAAGTTTCCCCTATGCCACGGAGCGCTGTGTTGGCATCGGTGAATGTCGAAAAGACGAGCACGGGACCATGTGTCCCAGCTACATGGTGACCAGGGAAGAAATGCATTCGACGCGCGGCCGCGCCCATCTCCTGTTCGAGATGTTTCAAGGCGACCCGATGGAAAAAGGCTGGCGTAACGACACAGTGCTCGAGGCCCTCGACTTGTGTCTTGCCTGCAAGGGGTGCCGCACCGAGTGCCCCATGAACGTCGATATGGCGACATACAAGGCTGAGTTCTTCTCGCATTACTACGAGGGGCGAATCCGGCCGCGCCACGCCTATGCGATGGGGCTCATTTACTGGTGGGCGCGGCTCGGCTCGCTGGCACCGGGTCTCGTGAATTTCGTCGCCCGGCTTCCCGTGGCGAACTCGATTCTCAAGGCGCTCGGCGGCATTTCCCAGCGGCGTGCCATCCCGGCCTTCGCGCCGGAAACGTTTCGCAGTTGGTGGCAGCGGCGGCCGATCCGGAACCGGTTCGCGCCCCCGGTCATGCTCTGGCCCGACACATTCAACAATCACTTCCATCCCCAGACGGCCAGGGCGGCCGTCGAGGTACTGGAAGACGCCGGCTTTCGTGTGACGATTCCTCACAAGTCGCTCTGTTGCGGCCGGCCGCTTTACGACTTTGGAATGCTCACGACCGCGAAGGGGCTCTTGCGCGAAATTCTTGACACGTTACGGCCGGAAATCGAGGGGGGCGTTCCGATCGTCGGCCTCGAGCCAAGCTGCGTCGCCGTCTTCCGCGATGAGCTCAAAAACCTGTTCCCGATGGACGAAGACGCGAAACGCCTGGGCACGCAGGTTTATCTTCTGAGCGAGTTTCTCGACAAGAAAGCCCCCGACTACCAGCTCCCCCCGCTGAAGCGCAAGGCTCTCGTGCAGAAACATTGCCATCATGAGCATGTGATGACATTCGACTCCGAAAACAAGGTCCTCAAGAGGCTGGGGCTTGACTACGACCTGCTCAACTCCGGCTGCTGCGGCATGGCGGGTTCATTTGGTTTCGAGAGCAGTCATTTCGAGGTCTCGCAGGCGATCGGCGAACGCGTGTTGCTGCCGGCGGTGCGCGAGGCCAGCGACGATACGCTGATCATCGCCGATGGCTTCAGTTGCCGGGAACAGATCGCGGGGCTCACGGGCCGCGGCGCGCTCCATCTGGCGCAGGTGCTTCAAATGGCCATGCACGAAGGTCCGGCGGGCCCTTCGAAGCGCCTGCCCGAGAGCCGCTATCAGCCCCTGGGCAAGTGGGAGCCAGAGACGTCGGCCCTGGTACCGGCGATGGTGGTGGGAGCGGGTGTGCTGCTTGGTGTCGGCCTCGCCTGGGCCCTGACCCGCCCGGGAGGAGGATCATCGCACCGACTGCCCACACTCCCCTGGAGAGCCTGAGATAGATAGAAAGGAACGATCAAGATGGCTGAAGCGACCAAGCGGCACAAGCCGCCCCTGGAAGAGACGCGTATCCATTCCTTTGACGGCGTGGCCGTTTACGCCCGCAAGGACGAGCACGGCAAACCGTCGGAGATCGATGCCATCGATCTGGACGAGGACAAGATCGCGATGATCGCCGACCGGCTGTGGCGCCGGGGGTTCGGCGTCATGCGTCAGCGGAACCCGCGCTCCGGCAAGGTTTTTTACCTGCTCAAGGCGACGTGGGCCGGTCATGGCGATGCGCCGGAGAATCCCTTCGACGACGAGCCATGACAGATTCTGATCCCCATGCGCGAGGATAACACGATGAAATCGAAGTTGATCCACGACCATCAGGGTGAAAAGACGTTCGCCTTGATTTTCGACACGGGCGACGAGGCGATGTCGGGGCTGGTCTCGTTCGCCAGGGAGAAACAACTGGCGGCCGCTCACTTCACGGCGATCGGTGCGTTTCGCGACGTCGTTCTCGGTTATTTCAACTGGGAAAAGAAAGAATATCAAAAGATTCCGGTACAAGAACAAGTCGAGGTGTTGTCGTTGATCGGCGATGTGGCGGTCAAGGATGGCGAGCCCAAGGTGCATGCACATATCGTCGTTGGACGTTTTGACGGATCGACCCGGGGCGGGCATCTGATCGAGGGCCACGTCCGACCGACGCTCGAGGTCATTCTCACCGAATCACCGGCTCACTTGCGCAAGGAGATCGATCCGGAATCGGGACTGGCGCTCATCCGCGTCTGAATTGAATCGGCCAGGAATGCCATGAACCGTCACAGCAAAAAATCGGGACAAGATCAAAGTCGGGCTGACGCCGCTGATGCTTGTGATGACCATTCCGAGCCAAAAAACTCGCCCTGGCCGGGCCACAGCGCGCCACCGCGTGAAGCTCCCGGTAAGCCCGGCGCAAAGCCGCACTCGGCGCATGCGCGAAAACAGGGCGTCGGCACGGCATTGAATGCCTCGGGTCAAGCCATGAGCCGGGTTTGGTTCACGGTCGGAGAAGGGAGACTTTCCGAAGTCTTTTATCCGCGTGTTGATGAGGCTTGTACTCGCGATCTGGGGATCATCGTGACCGACGGCCAGCGGCTTTTCTCCGACGAAACGACCGATTGCGATCATGAGGTGGAAATTCCAAAGCCCGGTATCCCCGTCTATCGGCTCGTGAATACGGACCGCCAGCGGCAGTTCCGCATCGAGAAAACCGTGTTTGCGCCACCTGCGCCGCGCGTCCGTCTTGCAGATCATCAACTTTGCCGCGATGGAGCAAGAACTTGATGTGTACCATCTGTATGTGACGGTCGCGCCTCATCTCGCGAACCGAGGTAGCGGCAACGTGGCGGAGTGCGGCAGCCATCTCGGCGTGCCACTGCTCTTCGCGTCACGCGACGGCCGCGCGCTGGCGCTGGCTTGCTCGGCTCCGTGGCTTGCGGGCTCGGCCGGCTACAGCGGCGCTTCTGATGGCAGATTGGATCTGGTTCGCCACAAGCGGATGACCTGGCACTATGATCGTGCGGCCGATGGCAACGTGGTGCTGACAGGGGAAGTCGACCTTCGAGGTTGTCGCGGCTCGTTCGTTCTGGCCCTGGGCTTCGGAATTGACCGGGCGGAGGCGGGTTTTCAAGCGCTGGCGAGCCTGCGCGATGATCTCGCGGCCGTTCAAACAGAGTACATTCAGAACTGGGAACACTGGCAAGACCGATGCGACCAGCACAACTGGTCCACGGCAACCAGGCGCGATCTGGCCGCGATCAGCGCGGCCGTGATTCGGACCCACGAATCGGCCGCCGCGCCAGGCGCGATCATCGCCAGCCTGTCTACTCCCTGGGGCGAGGTTCGTGGCGACGATCGCAAGGATCCCGGGACGGGGGGTTACCATCTGGCCTGGCCACGCGACATGGCCGAGGCGGCCGGCGGCTATGTCGCGGCCGGCCTTCACGCGGAAGCGGCTCGCGTGCTCTCCTATCTCCGGACAACCCAGTTGCCCGACGGCCACTGGCCACAAAACATGTGGATCAGCGGAGCGCCCTATCAGGGGGGCGTTCAGCTCGGCGAAACCGCACTGCCCGTCTTGCTCGTCGACTTGCTGACGCGCGAGCAGAGCCTTTCGGCCGACGACCTCAGCTCGTACTGGCCGATGATCCGCCGCGCCGCTGGCTATATCGTGCGCAGCGGACCAGCGACCCAGGAAGATCGCTGGGAAAACGAAAACGGATACACGCCGTTCACTCTGGCAACCATCATCGCCGCGCTCTTGATCGCCGCCGAGGCTGGCGAAACCGCCGGAGAGCCTCGCCGTTGCACACTATCTGCGGGAAACCGCTGACTCGTGGAACACATCGATCGAAAGCTGGCTCTATGTTGTGGGGACGGAACTGGCGGACCGCGTGGGCGTACCAGGTTACTACATTCGCATTGTTCCCCCCGCATGGGTGACAACGTCCACGCCAGCCATGGGGCATCTCGATACCAGCTCGATTCCTGTTGCAAAGCGAGGTCGGCCGGTGCCCGGAGTCAGTGGGCCAGACGCGCATCAAGGAAACATCAGGATCGATGAGATCGTCAGTCCCGATGCGCTGGCTCTGGTACGCTTTGGACTGCGCGCCGCGGATGACCCGCGAATCTTGAGCACTGTCAAGGTCATCGACTCGTTACTGAAGGCCGAGACGCCCCATGGCGTGGCCTGGTGCCGCTATAATGGCGACGGCTACGGCGAGAAGGCCGATGGCTCTCCATTTGACCCCAAAACGCGAGGGATCGGGCGTGCATGGCCGCTCTTGACCGGTGAGCGCGCTCACTACGAGCTCGCCGCCGGTCGGCACGAGGAGGCCGTACACTTGATGCAAGCCATGGAAACCCTCGCCAGCCAGGCTGGCATGATTCCCGAGCAAGTCTGGAACGCCGCGGACATTCCCGAACAGGACCTGTTTCACGGCCGACCCACCGGATCGGCGATGCCCCTGGTCTGGCGCACGCCGAGTATCTCAAGCTGCGCCGCTCATTACACGAAGGTCGGATCTTCGACCGGCCCCAGGTCACAACGCGGCGTTATATCGAGCAGAAGGTCACCTCCAATCGAGTCACCTGGAGATTGAATCAACGCCGCCGGCTCGTCGCGGCTAATGAATCACTGCGAATCGAGCTGCCTTCGCCGGCGACGATCCGATGGACCCATGATCCGTGGAATACTGTTCGGACGGCTGAAACGCGCGACACCGGTTTGGGAATCCATATCGCCGACCTGGAAACGACAGACGCTGGAGCCATGAAACGCATTGAATGGAAGCTTCACTGCCGGACCGACGGCCCTGACTCGGAGCAGACGTTCTCGGTGGATATTGTGTAACTGGACCAGAGCCGGCAATGGCAAGGTTCTCTGATATCACTCTGTGTTCACTCCCGGTTATTATCTGAACCAACGTGCACGAATTCCCGGCCGGCAAGCGGCAGCAACACCCGATGTGTCAATCCGCCCGCACGACTCGAACGCGAACAGGGAGAGGTCGAGAGAGACGGCGGATCTCAGCCAGCTCCGAATCGGCGGCCCGGAATTCCGGCGAGCTCATATCGACCTTTGCTTGATTTTCGTGATCGTTGCGGCGCCGCCAGGCCGCGTCGACGGCGAGGCGTCGGCCTATAACCCGTTTGCGCACCTCCTGGGCCCGCGCCACTGTCGGAAAATGCTCGAAACGGGTGAGATCGACCCCGTGCTCGAGCTCGGTCTGTGAGACACAAGCCACCTCGACAAGATCGGCCGGTCCGTCAGGCCCGGCGAAGAGCCGGTAGTGCGCGGTGGGAAGACCCTCGACAATGAGTCGGTAACGGTTGAAGCGGGCGGAGAATTGTTCCAGCGCGAGCGAGCGCGGGTCGCAAGCAGGATCGGCGGGCAGGGGCAGGGGGCTGCGCCACGCGAAGCTCAGCGTGCCGTCAGCTCCGTCAGTCAAGTCGCTCACCTCGCCCGCCGCGGCACGCGCCGTTACCCCGGCCACGATGATCCGTGCCTCAGCCACGTCGGCCGGGGCATTCCAGGCGGCGAGCAGCGCCGCGGCCATGAGCCAGTGTCCCGTCGGCCCGGGATGGACGGCGTCGCCAGAGAGATAAAAACTGACGTCGCCCTGGCGGCGACGCTTCAAATGGGCGTCGAGCGCACCATGGACGTCGACGACCGTGAGACCGGGATGACTCGCCGTTTCCGACAATAGCCAGTCACTGTATCGCCTCAGGGTCTGGTCGTAGTCGATTGCCGGAAACTTGTAGCCAAAATCAACGGCTTTCGGATCGCTGACCGTTCGGCGGTACGGATCATAGGGCGGAGGCGAAAGCAAAACCAGGCAGGCGTGAGCCTCATCTCGCGTGCGGGCGATCAGGCGGCGGATGCCGTCCTGATAGCGAGCGAACCGCTCGGCGCCAAAGGGATGATAATTGCCGTCGTTCATACCAAAGCAGGCGACGACGATATCGGGTTTCCACGCGGCCACATCGCGAGTGAACCGTTCATGGGCGTCGCGGCGGCGGGGTTGATGATCGACCTCGCTCGTTCCCGAGATCGTCTCGCTGCTCCGCCCGTGATTGAAGATGGCAAACTCTCGATCAGGGAAGCGCGTGATCAGGAAGACCTCGACGTCGGCGATATAGCCCCCGGCCTGCGTGATACTATCACCAAAAAAGACAAGGCGCTCGCCTCCTTTGAGGGCGAAGGGACCGCCCGCCGCGTGCGTCGACGTCGGCCAGCAAGCAGCGTTTGCGCCGAGCAAGAAGTGGAGCCATAGCCAGCAGGCCGCCATGACCGCGCCGGCGGTCCGCCGTGTATGCGTCGGCACATCCATGGCGCTTTGATTATTGATGTCGATATGAAATTTCATTCATTTGCCTTTCGCCGGTCGGGCCGTGTGCGATCCGCGGCGTGAATAACCTTGATGAGCTGGCCCCGGGGAAATGGCCAAAGGCCGCACGCTACACCCTTGAAGAATCGGATAATACAGAGGTATTCTCAGGATGCAGGCACGTTTCTCGCTCTCATCAAGGCTTTGGGTCAATCAGTCGTTTGAGTCGTCAGGCGGCCAGACTTCCGCCGCGAGGTCGTCGCCGTCAGGGCGGTCGGAAACGATTCAATTGTTTCCGTCGCCCGGAGCGTTTTCCCGTGCGACCGGTGTGCGCTGTATGCGATTGACCGGTCAAGTCGTGCAAGAGGGATGATCGTTAGCTGGACGGATCGCGAAGAGTGCATCCACGACTTTCATTCCACCTCAATGCGTCCACGCAGCAGGGCGCGTTCTCAAAAAAGCCGAGTTCCGCTCTTGATCGAGTATATTTACTCAACAGACACAAGAGCCCTGACACGCACATGCCCCTGACTGTCGCCACAACATCCGTCTCATTCTCATTGAAATCGACAGAAACAAAAGGTGAGTGCACCTATGAACTGGAACTGGCACCGCGGCAAATCCGCTACATTAGACTTGGCGCCAAGTGGGCCCGACAAGAAGCTCCGCGCCCTGATCGACCAGGCGACAAGTGACAGCGTTGACGAAAGTGACGAACATGCCGGCTTGCTGAGCATGATTCGTGAAGAAGTCGTCTGCCCGTTTGTGCGCGGGTGAGTGGCGAAGAGGTCGAGTGTATTCGCTTTGAGTGGCCCAAGAATGGTTATGGCCTCAATGCCGTCTGCAAGGCCAAGGGAAAGACCAGCATCGTCGATATCGGCGAGCTCGAGGCCATCGATCCGTTGCCCAAGGGCCACGAATGGATCGAGGCTTACTTCGCCTGGCGCGACCTGCTGAATTAGTCCGCCGATCTCGGTTGGTCGGCTCGCGTTCGTTTCACGATACGGCGAGCAGAGCACAACACAGCACATCACAACAAACGGAACGGTCCGGCCGGAGCCCATCGGCCGGCCGGACCACTCGTTTCGTTTCGCTTCAAATCGAGAGAGCGATACCACGCAGTCTGTCAGCTCAACCGGTCCGGGACGACAAAAGGCTCCCGGTAGGGCCGTGTCAGTAATTGATTGGCTTCGGCATCACCAACGAATGTCTCCGTGGTCGCGTCGAAAGCCAGCTTGCGGCCGAGCCGGTAATTCTGGCTATCGAGCGGCACACCGTTCTCCTTGAGATGTTCCTCCATGCGGCCGAGCGTTTCATAAGCCTCCTTGTCGTCACCAAAGGTTTTGGTCGGCTTGTTGAACGGAACATCTTGCCCGAGCCGGTACGAGATATTGGCCAGGTGGCACAAGGCGGACGAGTAGTGGCCGTCGAGAATGTCGGCATTGAGATCGTCGATCTTGCGGCTCCGCACGGCCGCGATGAAATTGCCGAAGTGCCCCTTGCCGGGACCTCGTTCCGCCTCGATCTTGAGCAGGCCCGCAAGTGACACCGGCCTGGTTTCACCCTTGGGATAGAACTTGCCGTCGATGATCGTTCCTGCTTCGAGATGGGCCATATTGCCGACCTTCTCGCCGTGAAACGGCTTCGTCGGCAGCCCGCGCACCTCGAAGATGAGCTGGGTATCGCCGAAGTCCATCACGCTGATTTGCGTGTTGGGCGTTTGGCCCTGGTCCTCATAACCGAAACGCCCTCCCAGGCTGATGACCGACTTCGGAAGGGTCGCACTTCCGCCGTGGCCGCTCGCGCTTGCGGCCGGGATCAGCCAGCGAGCAATGTCCATCTGGTGGACGCCCTGGTTGCCGATATCACCGTTTCCAAAATCCCAGAACCAGTGCCACTGGTAGTGAACCAGGTTGGCGTGATACGGCTGTTTCGGAGCGGGACCCAGCCAGATGTCAAAGGCCAGTTGCTCGGGCGGTAGACTGATCGGTCTGACGCCAATGCTATTGCGCGGCTTGTAACACAAAGCGCGCGAAACGAGCAGCTTGCCAAGCTTGCCGGAATGGATCGCCGCGGCGGCCAAAGCCCAGTCGCGGTCGGAACGACTCTGCGTTCCGTGCTGCACGATCCGCTTGTAGTGCCGGGCCGCCTCAACGGCGATCCGGCCTTCATGAACGTTATGGCTGCACGGCTTTTCAACGTAGACGTCTTTCCCCGACTGGCACCCCCAGAACGTGATCAGCGAGTGCCAGTGATTGGGAGTGGCGACCGAGATCGCATCGAGCGACTTATCGTCCAGAACATGGCGAATATCTTGACTGGTGGCCGGTACGCGGCCGCCATTTTTCTTGATCTGATCGAGTCGTGGCTTGTAAGTACGCGTGTCGGGATCGACGAGATGAGTGATCTCGACGCCCGGCATCTTTCCAAACGCCTCGACGTGCGAGCTGCCCCGGCCGTTGAGGCCCGCAACGGCGATGCGAACCGTGTCGTTGGCCCCGATCACACGCCCCGACGATTTGGTGCCACTGATCGCGAACCCGGCCCCGAACCCGGCCAGGGATTGACTCACGAATTGGCGACGACTCCAGCCCGATTTCGACATCCCTCGGCCCCCTCCGCACATGAACTATCCCTTTAAACCATTCATCCGCACGCCGCCCGATCTTAAACGAAGATTCCCCAACTCGCCACCAGCAGGCGGCCGCCGCCACCTGCGTTAAAGGGCGCCAGCCACTCCTGGCGCCCCGCGAGGTGGCCCGGATCGCGTCCCGGCTCCGTTGCGTTGCGTTGCATTCCATGGCGTTCCGTCAGTCGAGATTATGGATCGTGGCGCCCGGCCAGTCGTCGGTACGGAACGGTGTGAGTGGCAGGCCGTCGCTGCTGTAGACATTGCACACCGGATTGTCCGCCCATGCATACCGCACGGCGACCGGTTCCGCGACCGAGTCGGACCAGACTTCAATGGCATTCGGCGCGACGATTTTGGCTTTGGCATTCACAAACTTACGGTCGCTGCCGGCGATCGCAAAACCGCGTGGTTCGGCGACGTCGAAGGACTGCAAGCCGCGACCGACATGGTCGAAGTTGATGATGATCTTCTTCTTCTGTTTCTCCATCGCTTTGTAGGCAGGACTCTGATACCCGATCTTCACCCCATAATCGCGTGCCAGCGCCCACCGCGCCAATCGATTGGCGACATCCTGCTTGTTGCGGGGATGAATATCCTTGCCCTCGCCCAGGTCGATGATCACCGCCTCGCCCGTTTTGGGCAGCTTGAGCGTCATCGTCTGGGCTTCGCGCAGCTCGGCCCAGGCGCTTTCTTTCGGATCGGACGTCTCGGGCAAGAAGTCGGCAAGCTGCACCCAGTAAAACGAAAAATCGCCCTGCCCCCACTCATCACGCCAGCTATTGATCATGAGCGGAAACAAATCGCGATACTGATAGGCTTTTCCAGCGTTCGACTCACCCTGATACCAGATCACGCCTCGAATGCCATAGCCGATCGTCGGCTTGAGCACACCGTTATAAATATTGCCAGGGCGTGAATTCCCCCCCATCAGTGCCCCGAGGTTCCCGGGTGCCCGCGGGGCCGGCTTCCCTTCGGCCCTGGCGCGATCGGCGGACGCTTTCCAGTCGGCGAAGTCCTTCTCGAGCTTGGCCCACCGCTTGAGCATGGGCGCGTATTTCTCGTTGGCCGCGAGGATGTCGCGGCGAATCCAGGCCTCGCACGCCGAACCGCCCCACGCGTCGTTGATCAAGCCGATGGGAACGTCCAGCATTTGAAACAGCCGCCGCCCGAAGAAGTAACCCACGGCCGTCAGGCCGCTGACCGTGTCCGGGCGGCACGCCTGCCAGCGCCCCTTGAAGTCCTTTTGAGGTTCCTGCGTGCCAAGGTTCGGAACCGTGATGAAGCGAATGAGCGGATATTTGGCCGTCGCGATTTCAAGGTCAGGATCGCGCGCCGCGGCGACCGGCCATTGCATGTTCGACTGACCCGAGCAGATCCAGACCTCGCCCACAAGCACATCGTCGAATTTGAGCGTGTTCTTGCCCTCGATCGTCAGCGTGTGTGGGCCGCCGGCCGGCATCGGATCGAGCATGACGTGCCATGCGCCGTCGGCACCGGCCTTGGTCGCGTGGCTCTGACTGCCGATCTTGACCGTGACACTCTCGCCCGCATCCGCCCAGCCCCACACTCGGTCCTTTTGATCGCGCTGCAAGACCATGTGCGAGCCGAAGATGGCCGGTACCTTCACGTCGCCACGAGCCGGGCCTGGATAGACGCCCAGAAGGCCAGCCACCAGAGCCAACGCCGCCACCGGCCCGCCTGACCGCCCCAAAATCGCATTGCACCACATCGGTCGATCCCCGTTCCAGGTTCCATTCTCTGATGATTGAAGCAGGAAACCCATCATGCCAGAGCCGAGTGAGCCAACCAAGAGCCGGCCGTGCCATGGCCCGCCTTGCTGGTGCCCTGGTTGACGGCACGTTCACTGGTCGGGTGCCGGCGACTTTTGCACGAGCTCGAGTGCTTTCTCGATCAAGATCTCGCCCGTCATCTCGCCGAGTGACGTTCGCGAGACATACTCATAGCGGGGAAAGCTCTGAAAATCGACCTTGGTCAGGATGTAACCAAACGCGTCATTCGTCAGCCCGAAGAGCAGGTGATGCTTGCCGCGCATCTTGCGCTTGAGATAGAAACCGATATTGGGCAACGCCTCGCCAGGAATCGTCAGAATCTGGGCGTCCCCCAGATTCACGAGGTTGATCCGCGCATTGACCGATTGGTCGGCATTGTGCGGGTAATTGAGAGGCGAGCCGACGATGACCGCCCACATCAGCTTGGAATCAACCGGAAAGCGCACGTTGATCGAATCGCAGAAAAGCATCGGATTTTTCTGCGGCTGAGCGTCCTTGACGATGCGCAGTGATTCGGTCGCCATCAGGTGACCGATGCGCAGGCATTCGTCCCACGAGCGTGAATCCTTCCAGTAAGCACGCTCCTGGTCTCGGTGCTGCTTCAAATCGCGGTTATCGGCCGTGACCATGCCCCCCTGGGCGCCATTCATGAACAGGGCCGTCCCCCCCGTCAAGGATTCGAGCTTCGAGCAAAGAGGGCCGATCAGGTCGGGGCTGAGAATCCCGATGCCATTACCAAGAACCTCGGGATGAACCGCGTAATTGACCAGCGTTGCGATCGTCTTGCCCTCGGGACTGACGGCCTGAATGACGCTCATGCGGCGATCGTAGAGGTCGGGTGCATAGTAGTTATAGGCGATCTTCCCCTGGGCCTCGCCAGTGGCGATCTTGATCCAGGCCGGTTGGAGGCGGTCGATTGCCTCGTTGACGGCTTCGGCCGCCTTGTCACAAACCGACTGAATGTACTTCAGGTCGCCCGTGTGCCCCCCCTTGCCATCGGGAAACGCATAGCAATCAGGCGCACTATGGGTATGGGTCGATCCGATCAGAATATGATCGGCCGGAATACCCGGCACCCTGGCACGCACCCGATCGCCGAGGACCGACGGAAAACCAATCACGTCAAGCGAAACGACGGCGACCGAGACCCCGTCCTTGCGAAAAACAATCGCGCGAGCCGTGATGTCGTCGCGCTTTTCGCGGGTCGGATGGGGCGTACCCATCCCGCCGGAGACCGGCAAAAGCGGATCGGGCGTGATCACGCGCACCGCCGCACCCACCTGGATCTCCCCCCTGGCCGCCGGCAGTGCCCACAGCGCCCCGAGGCTCACACACAAAACGGCGAGTAATCGGCGTCGCATCACGGTTCCTTCTCCTGAAAACAAGTTAGCGCATTCACGTAAACGATCTGACGTCCAGTCCATCGTCGGCCGAGAGAAACTCGAAAACGCAAGACTCCGTCGAGCCGGCGAACCCACCCGCGAGGGCAAGACTCCGTCGAGCCGGCGAAGCCACCCGGGAGGGCGAGACTCCGTCGACCTCTAACCGCCCATCACCTTCCACCCTCGACCCATCACCCTCCACGCTCCACTCCCAACTTCACATGGCTTTGTGAAACGCCCCGCTCAGTTTCGACTTCTCGCCTTGGCAGGCGTCATCGCCGTATGCGGCTTGAGTTTCACGTTGCGAAACTCAATTCGATAGCCCTCGGCCTCGAGGCCGACATAACCTTGTTTCACTTCGCAGTCGTGCCACTCGTTTGTACTGGCGCCGTTGACCCAGAGAGTCATGTCGGTGCCCTGGCAGGTGATCTCGAACGTATTCCACTCGCCGGCCGGCTTGACCCTGGATTTCGCCATCTGCTTCGATAAGTCAAAACGCCTGGGCATCCCCTTGCTTTCGGTGTTGCCGAACAAATATCCGCCCGAGGCGTCGCCCATCTGGGCCTGGTGATAGAGGCTCGCATCCCTGGAATTCCGCGCGTAAACGCCCGAGTTATACCCCTTCTTGCCGGTGACCGGCGTGAAGCGCCATTCCACATGATAGACGAAGTCGCCCAGCTCGCGATCAAAGCGAAGCCACTCGTGACCGCCATCACCCTGACAGACCAGATAGCCTGTCGCCGTGTCCAGTTGCCACTGTGACTTTTCGCCAAGCTTGCCTCGCGCCGGCAAGGGTGCGCGTGACCAGCCCTTGAGCCTCGGGACCCGCCTTGGCCAGCAGGTCTTCCCAGCCATGCGGGTCGCGTTCCAGCGCGGAGGGCTCAGTCTTCGGGTCCGCGGCAATCGCCGGCAGGGCCGATATCAGCAGAATTGCGACTGATCTTATCAAGATATTCATCATCAGGCTCTCGAAAGAGGAATGTTCAAATAGTCAGATGGCAGTGCGGGCACCGGAGGACCGGGGCCCGCCGCGGAGGATGGATCGAGTTTCGTCAGGAGGCATTTTTGTTTTCACCGGGCGTCTTCTCGATCCAGGTTCGGATGACGTCGATGATCGCGTCGTTGAATTCCTCGGGCTGACCCGACTGACGACGGTCGAAGCTCTCGCGCCGCGAGGCCGCCCGGTTGAAACCATGGTCGATGCCGTCCATGGCCAGGAATGTTCCATGACCGGGACGCTTACGGTTGATGATTCGCGCGATCAAGGCATGATCGTCCTCGTTGGAAACAAAGTCGGCCTTGCCCCAGATGGCCAGCGCATCGCCTTGAAATGACTGCCACGCGGCACCCAGATTCTTGTCGGCGAGCTGACGAAAAAATGTCAGGCTTCGATCGACGAAGTAACGGTCCTCGGTGATATTCTGCTTCATACGCGCGGCGCAGCTCGGGATGGCGCTCGGCGACCTCGCTCGGCGATTTCTTCTCGGCGTACAGGTAGGTGGCAAGGATAGCCTCTTCACGCATATCTTGATCAATGGCCGATGGATTCACATTGGCAAGCTCGAGCTGGCGCCGCAGGTTTTCGAGCCAGTATTCGGTCCAGGTCCGCGCGATCGTGCCATAGGCGATGATGCCGCGAACCGGGACATCAACGGCCGCAACAAGCGGAGCCATGACCCCGCCCATACTGTGACCCAAGACATAGACGCGATCAAGATCGACGTCATCGCGTGCCCGGAGCGACCTGAGTGCCTCACGATAACCATCGAGCTCGGTGTCGAAGTCGACGTCACGCGCCGGGCCCCCTTCGCTGTCGCCACAGCCCGGCTTATCAACCCGCAGAGTGATAAAGCCGTGGCGTGTGAAGTCGTCGACAATCTTCTTGAATGCCGAAGGACGGCCGACCGGATTGTCGATCGAGCCCAGCCCGACGCCTTGAATCAAGAACAACGCGGGACGCTTGCCCTGCGCCCTGGGACGCGTCAGGATCGTGCGCAACCGCCCGGCCTTGGCGGTCACCGCGCCATACACAGTCTCAAAATCCTGATTCTTCTCGAACGGGCGTGCTTTGAGTGTGATTTTCTCCTGTCGAGCGGCTTCACCGCGCCGCAGGTCGAGCAGCACCTCGGTCCCCGCTTTTCGCTCACTAATCGCCTGCGTGAACGCCGCCGTACTGGAAATCCTGGCACCATTGAGAGCCAGGATCACATCGCCCGATTGAAAGCCGGCCGCCGCCGCGGTCGATTCGGGAATCACCTGGGTGATCACGATGCCACCACTCGTCGGCAGCTTCAATCGTTCCCGCACCTTGTCCGGAACCGGGTCAACTTGCGCTCCGAAGAATGCCCCCCGCTTGAGATCGCCAATCCGCTCCGGCCCGGCCGCCGCCATCGCCAGCTCGGTAGTCAAGCGTGAGGCTTCAGCCGGGGATAAAACCGTCATGACAGTCGAAAGCACCAGCGTGATCACCTTGGATGACTCCTGCTGTTCGCACGTTGCACGGATCCTCGAGACACCAAAAGCGCGGGTCACGCTTCAGGCCCGATCTGCGCCGCGGACTGGTGCTGGGTGCTCGTCGTCACGCTAACCGTCAGTGCGACCCGTGTCTAGCAGGCAAGAATTGCTGCGATGGAAACGTAAGCCGCCGGTATTTCGGGAAGCCCCAGCACGCGGCCGCCGGCTATGTGGACCGTTGTTCGTTTACGTTCACCCCAAAAATGCGCGATTGAACCGGTCTAACCGGGTTAGAAACAATCTCCCGACGGGATCCCGTTCCGTCCCGCAGCCTTAAAGTCATATTAGTTAATCTCTGTTCCTCATTTCTTATCTGTGTGCATCTGTGTGCATCCGTGGCTCGAAACGTTTTCGCATTCTGAGCTCGCGGCCAGAGGCCAGTCAATTCAAACGAGGAGTCACCAAACAAGAGAGTGAGCCACAGATGGACACAGATTCACACAGATCGTTTTGCATTTATTGAATAACGTCGTCACAAGCAGTTCGTCGCGCGGCCGATCCGATCGTGCCGGATTCGCCGTCAGCGACGCCTCTACGGCCACTTCGTTATGCGCCCGAGGAAATGGGTTCGGTCGTCGCGTTTTTCGTCTCCGTGGCAGGTCACTGCTCCACTTCGACCGCTTCAGATCCATCTTTTCGCCAAAGGAAATGGGTTCGGTCGTCGCGTTCTTCGTTCCAGCAGCCGGCTCGCGAACGATGTTACCGACTACCGCCAATGCATGGTTGCTGACGAAAATGGCTTCGGTCGTCGCGTTCTTCACGTCCAACGAGGTCCGTGTGCGGTGTCAGCGAGCAGGCCGCCAGTACACGGTCGCTGATGAAATGGCTTCGGTCGTCGCATTTTTTCTTCTTGACCAGATCGCATCTCGTGTTCGTGATGGACGACGCATTGTCGCAAATTGGCTTCGTTCGGCGCATTTGGTTGAAGCCTTCGCTCGACGGCCCCCCCAAATTGGCTTCGTTCGGCGCATTTCGTTGAGGGCTTCCCCCGACGGCCTTCCCAAATTGGCTTCGTTCGGCACAACTGGCTGAAGACCTCGCTCGACGTATTTCCAAATTGGCTTCGTTCGGCGCATTTCACATACGCTCTGCTTCCACCAAGTCCACGTAGGCGAAGAAACGCAGCCCTCAAGCTTTACGCCGCAAAGCATGC
This sequence comes from uncultured Planctomycetota bacterium, assembly GCA_963818265.1. GTDB lineage: Bacteria > Planctomycetota > Planctomycetia > Isosphaerales > Isosphaeraceae > CAWFRS01. The sequence goes on from CAWFRS010000010.1 coordinate 903,045, forward strand.
ATGAGCAACAGGTGGGAGCATGTTCCTCTTCCAAGGAACCTACGACATGGGTCGGGATAAAGCGGAGTGCATTCGCACGCAAGTCTTGGTTCGAGACGGCACATCGAGACGGTTCGACTTGATCCTCGGAATCGTCATCCTCGGCGAGTCTTTGTTCCCGATCGAGTTCGGCTTGACCGCTTTGAGTCAGGAACATCTCTTTAATTTGTGAAATTCTTGCGGGAATCTTGACTGTACAGACGGGCAAGTGTAATTTCGTTGAACAGTGTACGAGGGAGCGAGTCTACGGCAAGTCCGGCCACATGGAAGGCGTCGTTCGTCGCGGCCGAGTACGACGATGGGCCGTCGTGATCCGTCCGCGTGTCCGCACGGCATGATCGGTGGCGACCGTGCAGGTTGTGATCGACACATTCGAGGCCAGCGTGAAGCGCCGTCCGAGCGAGGCTGGGCACAATTTGAATGTGGCTCGGCGAAAACACGGTCAATCCAAACGAAATTCGATACTGGCTCCGCAACGGAGGCTCTCCCCATGACCCTCTTAACGGGTTAGGATAAACGGCCGACACTGCCGTTGGAATATGGGTACAGCGCGGTATCCACACGGTTCTCATTGAGATGGATCGGCTGCCAAGTGGTTCAAACGAAGTGGATCCGAAGATGGATAACCCGTTTTTTGAACGTCCGATCCTCAATTCGCCCTATGAGTCTCCACGCCGGCACTGGGAGCTCGACGAGCAGGGGCAGCCGACGCAGAAAATCATCGAAAACAGGCGCCGGGCCGAATTCATCACGCCCATCCCCCAGCCGCGGAAACGCCAGCGTGCCTCCGCCAACCAGGAAAGTTTCGTCTTTGATGAAGGGCAGGGGCTCTCGTCCCGCGAGCAACAGTACGACCCCACCTCGATCATCAACGAGGTGCGCGGCCATGTGAACCGCTGGCGAGCGTGGCCCAGGTCCAGTGAGTGGCAGGTCACTCCCGAGACGGCGCGGCTCCTGGAGCACTGGCGGCATCATGATTTCGCCAGCATCCGTCCCTTCTTTTGCCAGGTGGAGGCCGTCGAAACCGCCATCTGGCTGACCGAGGTCGCGCCGCAGTCGAAGAGCGGCCGGCAAGTCGTCGAGCAGTCTGGCCGCGGCCAACAGCGACGCCAACCCGGAACTGTTCCGCCTGGCGCTCAAGCTGGCCACCGGGGCCGGCAAGACGACCGTCATGGCCATGCTCATCGCCTGGCAGACGATCAACGCCGTCCGCCGGCCGACCAGCAAACAGCTTTACACGCGGCTTCCTGGTCGTCGCCCCAGGCCTGACGATCAAGGACCGCCTGCGCGTTCTCCAGCCGAACGACCCCGACAGCTACTACGCCAGCCGCGAGCTGGTTCCCGGCGACATGCTCGACGACGTCAAGCGGGCCAAGATCGTCATCACCAACTACCACGCTTTCAAGCTTCGCGAGCGAATCGAGCTCTCGGCCGGCGGGCGGGCACTGCTTCAAGGCCGCGGCGACGACCTCAATACACTGGAAACCGAAGGCCAGATGATCCAGCGCGTCATGCCCGACCTGATGGGCATGAAAAACATCCTCGTGCTCAACGACGAAGCCCACCACTGCTACCGCGAGAAGCCCAAAGATCGCCGACGAAGAAGACTTGAAAGGCGACGAGAAAAAGGAGGCCGAGAACAACAACAAGGCCGCCCGGCTCTGGATCTCCGGCCTGGAAGCGGTCAACCGCAAGCTCGGCCTCAGCCGCGTGATCGACCTGTCGGCCACGCCATTCTTCCTGCGCGGCTCCGGCTACGCCGAGGGCACGCTCTTTCCCTGGACGATGAGCGACTTCTCGCTGATGGACGCCATCGAATGCGGCATCGTCAAGCTGCCGCGCGTGCCGGTCGCCGAGAACATCCCCGGCGGCGAGATGCCCGATGTATCCGCGACCTCTGGGAAAACATCCGGCAAGGACATGCCCAAGAAAGGCCGCGGCAACGGCGGCGAGCTCGACCCGCTCAAGCTGCCGACGCGCCTCCAGACCGCCCTCAGGCCCTTTACGGCCACTACGAGAAGACCTTCAGGCTCTGGGAAGATGCAGGCATCCGCGTTCCGCCTTGCTTCATCATCGTCTGCCAGAACACGGCGATCTCCAAACTGGTTTACGACTTCATCTCCGGCTTCCACCGCAAGAACGAAGACGGCACCACGCACGCTCGAGAACGGCCGCCTGGCCCTCTTTCGCAACTTCGACGAGACCACCGGCAACCCGCTCCCCCGCCCCAATACCTTGCTGATCGATAGCGAGCAGCTCGAAGCCGGCGATGCCCTGGATGACAATTTCCGCGGGATGGCCGCCGACGAGATCGAGCGGTTTCGCCGCGAGATCGTCGAGCGCACCGGCGATGCCCGCGCCGGCGAGAACATCACCGATCAGGAGCTGCTGCGCGAGGTCATGAACACCGTCGGCAAGCCCGGCCAGCTTGGCGGCTCGATCCGCTGCGTCGTCTCGGTCTCGATGCTCACCGAAGGCTGGGACGCCAATACCGTCACCCACGTGCTCGGCATCCGGGCCTTCGGCACGCAACTGCTTTGCGAGCAGGTCATCGGCCGCGCACTCCGCCGCCAGTCCTACGATCTGAACGAAGAAGGCCTGTTCAACGTCGAGTATGCCGACGTCTTCGGCATTCCATTCGACTTCACGGCCAAGCCCGTCGTCGCACCGCCGCAGCCGCCGCGCGAAACGATCCAGGTCAAGGCCGTGCGCCCCGAGCGCGACGCGCTCGAGATCCGCTTCCCACGCGTCGAAGGCTACCGCGTCGAGCTGCCCGAGGAACGGCTTACGGCCGAGTTCAACGACGACTCGGTCCTCGAGCTCGACTCCCGAATTGGTCGGCCCCTCGATCACGCGCAATTCCGGCATCATCGGCGAGGGCGTCGATCTCAACCTCGAACACCTGGATCGAAATGCGGCCGTCAACGCTCCTCTTCAATCTCACCCATCGCTTGCTCTACACCAAGTGGCGCGATCCTGGCGAGGAGCCTAAGCTTCATCTCTTCGGCCAGCTCAAGCGAATCACCAAGCAGTGGCTCGATGCTTGCCTCGTTTGCAAGGGCGAGCACCTATCCCGGCGCAGCTCATGTATCAAGAGCTCGCCGACATGGCGTGCAACAAGATCACCGCGGGCATCACGCGTGCCTTCCAGGGCGAGCGTCCCATCAAGGCCCTGCTCGATCCGTACAACCCGACTGGCTCGACCCGGCACGTGCGATTCAACACTTCGAAGTCCGACCGCTGGGAAACCAGCTCCGATCGCTGCCACATCAACTGGGTGATCCTCGACAGCGACTGGGAAGCCGAATTCTGCCGCGTCGCCGAGTCGCATCCCCGGGTTCGGGCCTACGTCAAGAACCACAACCTCGGGTTCGAGGTTCCGTACCGATATGGCTCAGAGAGCCGCATGTACCGTCCTGACTTCATCGTGCTCGTCGATGACGGCCGCGGCGCCGACGATCCCTTGCACCTGGTCGTCGAGATCAAGGGCTACCGCCGCGAAGACGCCAAGGAGAAGAAATCGACGATGGAAACGTACTGGGTTCCCGGCGTGAATCATCTGAAGACCTACGGCCGCTGGGCATTCGCCGAATTCGTCGATATTTATCAGATTGAATCCGACTTCAAGGCGAAGGTCGAGGGTGCGTTTGACGCGATGATCGCGCAGGTTGTGAATGCAACAGACTCGATCGTCACGGAGATTCGTGCATGAAGACGGATGTGGTGCAAAGGTTGACCGACAGCTTTGAAGGCCATGCCCAGCAAACAGAGGGGGGCGTGGAATACTGGCTGGGCCGCGATCTTCAGCACCTTCTCGGCTACACAAAATGGGACAATTTCCTGAACGTCGTTTCGAAGGCAAAGACCGCTTGCGAGGTTTCGGGGCTCAACGTCGCCGACCATTTTGCCGACGTCGGGAAAATGGTCGACCTCGGCTCGGGCAGCCAGCGCGAAATCGATGACGTCATGTTGACTCGCTACGCCTGTTACCTGATTGCCCAGAACGGCGACCCCAAGAAACAGGAAATTGCATTTGCCCAGACCTATTTTGCCGTCCAGACACGCCGTGCCGAGCTGATCGAGCAGCGTCTGCTCGAGGCCGAGCGTCTCTCGGCCCGAAAGAAGCTCACGGAAACCGAGAAGGAGCTATCGCATCTGATCTTCGAGCAAACGGGGGGCAACCAAGATTTTGCCTTTATCCGAAGCAAGGGTGACCAAGCTCTTTTCGGCAAGACGACGCAAGCCATGAAAGCGCAATGGAAAGTCCCCGATAGCCGGCCTCTGGCCGACTTCGCGCCGACGATCATCCTCAAGGCCAAGGACTTCGCGGCCGAGATCACGATCTTCAACGCTCGCGAGCACCGCATGAAGTCCGAGCCGGCCATCTCGCGCGAGCACATCACCAACAACGAAGCCGTGCGAAAAACGCTCCTTTCACGCGGCATCCGCCCCGAGAACTTGCCTGCCGCGGAAGACGCCAAGAAGCTCGAGCGCCGGCTCGCCTCGGAAGACAAGAAGTCGCTCAAGAATCCCAAACCTTTCGATCCTTGATGCACCATGGCCAAAAAATCTAACCCAGCGAAAACCGTCGAGACGCTCAAGCACGACATGGATAAGCGCAAGAACATTCCGACCGCCGAATTTCAGGCCGTCGTGCAGCCCGAGCAGCAAAGCCCGATTCGGGTGGCTTACGAGCGCCGCAATCGCGATCTCGACCCGCAGCTCGTCTGGCGCGGCAAGGACGAGCAAGATTGGTCCGACCTGGTTGTCCATGCGCCGCCGCTCTATATCCAGGAAAAAGTCCATCCCAAGGTGCTGATCGACGATCTGCTCGGCCAAACGCAGGAGCAACAAAAAGCCGACAAGGAAGTCCAGCTCGACCTGTTCGCCGACTTCAACGGCATTCCCGAAGGCGTCGACAAGACCGATTTCTATCAGCACGACCAGAACTGGTCGAACCGCATGATCCTGGGCGACTCACTCCAGGTCATGGCCAGCCTGGCCGAACGCGAAGGACTGCGCGGTAAGGTTCAATGTATCTACTTCGACCCACCCTATGGCATCAAGTTCAACAGCAATTTTCAGTGGTCGACCACGAGCCGTGATGTCAAGGACGGCAACGCTGGCCATATCACCCGTGAGCCGGAGCAGGTCAAAGCGTTTCGAGATACCTGGCGCGATGGGATTCATAGCTATTTGACTTATTTACGCGATCGACTGACGGTTGCGCGGGACTTGTTGACGGAGTCGGGATCGATCTTTGTGCAGATTGGCGATGAGAACGTGCATCGTGTGCGGGCGGTGTTGGATGAGGTAATCGGAGCGCCAAACATTGTAGGTTTGATTTCTATCGTCAAAACAAGCGCACAAGAAGACCTTTTACTTCCAGCGGTCTGCGACTACGTCCTCTGGTATGCAAAAGACAAGAGTCTCGTGAAATACCGCCAAGCGTGGCTTATGAAGTCTCGTTCCGATGCCGGAGCGTCTGACTACAATCTCGTCCGTTTGGCCGATGGAACAAGTCGCAGAATTAGGGATGACGAGGAAGAGAATACGAGCCTTATTCCAGCCGGCGCCCGAATATATACGCAGGACAACATTGTTTCGCAACGTCCTCCGGGTGATTTTCCCGTGGAGTATGACGGAAATACATATCGCCCGATTACCGGATATTGGAAGACCGGCATCCAGGGAATGTCAAAGCTCCTCAAAGCTCAGCGCATCGAGCGAAGAGGTAGAATGTTGCGATACGTTCGTTACCTTGACGATTTTCCAGTACGGCCGATAGCGAATTTTTGGCCCGACGTTCGGTTCTCGAGTAGAGTCGAGGATAAGACCTACGTCGTTCAAACTACTTCGAAGTTAGTCGCTCGTTGCCTCCTCCTGGCCACTGATCCTGGCGACCTCGTGCTAGACCCAACCTGCGGCTCCGGCACGACTGCCGCTGTTGCCGAGCAATGGGGCCGGCGGTGGATCACCATCGACACCTCGCGCGTCGCCCTCGCGTTGGCCCGAGTTCGCATCATGGGGGCACGGTACCAGTACTATCTTTTAGCCGATTCTCGCGACGGTCAGCGCAAAGAAGCCGAGGTGACCAGCAAAGCGCCGTCCACGCAACCGACACACAGCAATATCCATCACGGCTTTGTCTACGAACGCGTTCCCCACATCAGCCTCAAATCGATCGCCAACAACGCCGAAATCGACATCATCTGGGACAAGTGGCAGGCCAAGCTCGAACCGCTCCGCGAATCCCTGAACCAATCCCTCAAACAATCCTGGCAAGAGTGGGAGATCCCGCGCGACCTCGACGAAAAATGGCCCGCCCCCGCCAAGAAGCTCCATGCGGATTGGTGGCAAGGCCGCATCGCTCGCCAGAAGGAGATCGACGCCTCGATCGCGGCGAAGGCCGAGTTCGAGTATCTCTACGACAAGCCCTATGAAGACAAGAAGAAGGTCCGCGTGGCCGGTCCGTTCACGGTCGAGAGCCTTTCGCCGCACCGCACGCTGGCTGTCGACGAGAACGACAACCTGATCGATCCGCTCGAGAAAGCCAACGCGGCCGGCGAGCGAAGCTTCGAGCAAATGATCCTCGAGAATTTGAAGACGGCCGGCGTTCAGCAAGCCCATAAGGAAGACCGGATCACCTTTACCGCGCTCACGGCCTGGCCCGGCCAGCTCGTCTGTGCCGAGGGCCGTTACCTCGAAGTCGACAAGGAAAAACGGGCCGCGATCTTCATTGGTCCCGAGTTCGGGACGGTTCAACGCCCGGACCTGGTCGAGGCGGCCCGCGAGGCGGGCGACGCCCAGTTTGACGTGTTGATCGCCTGTGCGTTCAATTATGAAGCGAGAACCACCGAATTCACCAAGCTCGGCCGCATCCCCGTGCTCAAAGCGCGGATGAACGCCGATCTGCACATGGCCCAGGACCTCAAGAACACGGGTAAAGGCAATCTCTTCGTCATCTTCGGCGAGCCGGATATCCTCGTCTCGCCCGAGAAGGATGGCTTGACGATCCGCGTGAAGATCAACGGCGTGGACGTCTTCCATCCCAATACGGGCGAGGTCCGCAGCGACGGCGCCGAGGGCATCGCCTGCTGGTTCATCGACACCGACTACAACGAAGAGAGCTTCTTTGTCCGTCACGCCTATTTCCTCGGCGCCAATGACCCATATAGCGCGCTCAAGACCACGCTCAAGGCCGAAATCAACGCCGAAGCCTGGGCCACGCTCAACAGCGATACGTCCCGGCCGTTCGCTAGACCAAAGTCAGGCCGGATCGCGGTGAAGGTGATCAATCATCTTGGGGATGAGGTGATGAAGGTGTTCAAGGTCTAACGCTATGGATTTTCGCTTCGCCAGCACAGTCATTGACAGCAGGGGGCGTGTCACGCATCAGGGCACTCTGTCGTCGAAATGCGCATCTCGAGCTGCATGCTCAAATAATTAATCTGGTCCGGTTTTCATACCCCGGCGTCCCGGTTTCCTACCCAGTACCCTCGGCTGACGCTCTTGCCGGAGCTCCTGAAATTTCTTCTTTTCCGGTCCCACGGACGACCTGGGAACAGCAGACCTTGCCGCCGGCGTGCATTTACAGGTCGCACAGATTGAATCGATTTTGCCGTCGCAAGGACCGTAAGAACTCAATCGCGCAGTTTCCCGGATTGATACCTAGAGTGCCCGATGATACCCTAGAGTTGGCAAGGTACGCAATCAGGGCTAGAGCCCACGGCCATCGCGCACTCTAGGCAATCCTGGTAATTTATGAGGTCTTGCGCTCCGGGAGTATCTTTTATACCATTCTCTGTGTCGTTTCATTTGAGGCATCGCACGGAGAGTGAACAATGTCAGAAGTTCATCCGATCAGTTTGGACGAGGTGGCGCGGCACTTTAAGGAATTGGAAGATCCTCGTTCCAGTGTCAATCAGCTGCACCCTCTGGTCAGTGTCATTGTCATCGCTCTGATGGCGGTGCTGGCGGGTGCCGACGGGCCGACCGCGATTGCCAAGTGGGCGGCGATGAAAGAAGAGTTTCTCTTGGAAGTGCTCGACTTGCCCAACGGGATACCACGCAAGGACGTCTTTCGACGCGTCTTGGTACTTATCAAGCCCAGCGCCTTTCAAGCCTGTTTTGCAAACTGGCTGCAATCGTTGCGCGTGACGGCCGCGGAGGCCACTGGCGTGACGCAACCAATCTTCGCGGTCGATGGCAAGACAGCGCGGCGGAGCCATGATCGTCGCAAGGGCCTGGGCGCATTGCATTCGGTCAGCGTCTGGGCCAGCGAGTTCGGACTGTCGCTGGGGCAAGTGGCCTGCGCCGCGAAATCGAACGAAATCACGGCTATTCCCGAGCTTCTGGAGCTGGTCGACATCAAAGGCGCCATCATCACGATCGACGCCATGGGGACGCAAAAGACGATCGCCGAGACGATCATCGATCGCCAAGCGGATTATGTTCTGGCGTTGAAAGCAAACCATGAGACGTTGCATCAGGCGGTCATCGACCATATCGACGACCTGCTCGACGGAGACATGGAAAGTGCACGTGAACACGTGACAATCGAGAAGGGTCATGGACGTGAAGAGACGCGAACTTATCTCCAGACTCCCAGCCCCCGAGAACCTACCGGGGTTCGCGCAGTGGAAGAAGCTGAAGTCGGTCGGGATCGCGACGTCGCAGTGCCTTCGAGACGGGAAGGAGTCGATCGAAGTCCGCTATTACATCAGCAGTCTCGCAGTGAACGTGAAGAAATTCGCCCACGCCGTACGCAGCCATTGGGGAATTGAAAATAGTTGTCACTGGTGTTTGGACATCACCTATCGAGCGGATGAGTCGCGCATTCAAGATAAGCACATGCGTGAAAACTTCGCATGGCTCAGACGCCTCACATTGTCACTGTTGAAGCAACACCCTGGCCGCGACAGTATAGTTATGAAACGCCGCAGTTGCGGGTGGAACGAAAACTTCATGCTGGAAGTCCTTACCGGGGCAACAGCTTAGGGTGCGCTGGCCCTGGGCTAGAGCCTAAAATGCCTTTTGGCTGACACTTAGATCAAACGTACTGCTAGACGAATGGCTCTTGGTTGATAACGTTCTGCTTTGGTGTGGAGTCTCGGCGATGGGCTGCAAATATTGCCAGAATATCCTGTCGAACTCGCCTAGCCGCGATCGGGCGGTCCATGACCGCATTCTCTTCGAATCCGAGAATTTCATTGCCGTACCGACGGTAGGTTCGCTGGTGGAAGGGTGGCTGCTCGTTATCTCGAAAGAACACCACATTCGCATGGCCAGCCTTGAATACGGCTTACTTGAAGAACTGAATTGCTTCAAGGAGCAACTTTCTCGTGTGATTGAAGAATGCTATGGTCCGATCGCGATCTTTGAACATGGACCATCAGTACCGATGCAAGCGATCGGGTGCGGCATCGACCACGCCCACCTTCACATCGTTCCCACGAGTTGTCGACTAGTCCAGGCTCTCCGTGATATGACTCACGAAAACCTTAAATGGGTAGATCTAGAAGGGGTGTCGGGACTTCGCTCTTATCGCGACTCTGAACAAGAATATCTCTTCGTGGAGCAGCCCCTCGGTGCCGCTTGCGTTGCTGCAAGCCATGGATTCGGCAGTCAGCTATTCAGGCGAGTTATCGCTCGCCACATCGGGGTGCCCGACCGTTACGACTGGAAGTGTTGGACAGGGACAGAGAACGTGGTCAGGACGGCGGAACGGCTCACATCGAGGCTGGAGGGTAACTCGCCTACACCTGACTGAAGCAGCTGGAAATCGAGGTAGTATCGCTATGTCGAAGTCCACGGAGATTTCTGCAGAGAACGAACCGATCCCTCAAGAAGGAGACCTGCCGGCATCTCCGGAACTTCGGCTTGAACCGCACACTAGTCTCGATGGCAAATCTAGCCCGACCGCGACTTCTTCCGTCGCAGTTCCCGATCTGGCAGAGAGGTCACTGAGGGCAGCGGAATCGGCGGAGAAGTCAGAGCCAAATCGGCAAGGTACGAGGAAATCCCAGACGCCCAGGCGAAAACCGGTGGCTTCGACCGGATTCGCTCCGTCGGACATCAACGACGGACGGGAGCGTTACGACTGGGAATCCAAATACGAGAAGATCGCACTGGATAAGATCGCGCGGGAAAAATGGTATCTATTTGTGTTGTTATATGGCATCCCGCTGGGGATGTTCTTGACTTATGTGATTTCTCATTATTTAAATGACACCTACAAGAGTGCGAATTATCTAGAGATATCTCACTTGGTCTACGCCTGGCTCGGAGGGATGCTCGGCGGCACGCTTTTCGACCTTAAATGGTTATATCACAGCGTTGCCAAGGGGCTGTGGCACCAGGATCGTTCCCTGTGGCGGTTCTTTACCCCTCATCTTTCCGGAGCCCTCGCCTTTTCCTTTGTTCTCTTAATTTCCTCGAATCTAATCCGTCTGTTCGATCAAGGTGCGTTTACGTCTTCTAAGGCGGTAGTTGCGGTGGCCTTTCTTGTCGGCTATTTTTCGGACAGTGCCATCGCTAAGCTCACCGAGCTGACCGAAACGCTATTTGGTACGATAAAGAAAACGAGAGATAAGGTTGCTGAGGAAGGGAAATCCAACCAGGCCACGGCTTCTTCGGTTCCTCAAACCGGCCTGACGAAGGCTCGTTCAAGCAAGACCAAATAGCACCGCTTGGCCCGCGATTTTACGAAACGCACATGGATCAACTGATCATTGATAGCCGAACGATCAGACCCCGTCTCGAAGCGGACGGTGAAACAACAAGAGCCTTGATCGGTGAGAAAGCTTTTGGCCTGACTCGCATCCCGGAGTCATGGGCTCCGCATTTTGTCGTCCTTTCGACCCGGGCCTATGCTGTGTGGAAGCAAGACCCCACTTACTTGATCAAACACCTCGAAAGCAATTCCGTCCTCGCAAATTTCGTTTCCCTGCATGGCGTTGGGCACGGCGAGGTTATAGTGCGGTCCAGTGCTGTAGCAGAGACGCTCGACGACAGGGGTCGTCATGAGAGTGTTACTTGTAACATTACCATCCAAGACATCACTAACACATCGAATACTCTCTGGAGCAAAGTCTTGAGCTCGGGCAGCCCCGAGGGGGAAGCCTTGGTTGAAATGGCCCTTATAATACAGCTCCTGATCAAGCCGCGGGCCCTCGGCCATTTGTCCAATGAGCGTAGGGTGAGCAAGAACTCGTCCAACTGGATTTGCGAGATCGAGTCTTCAAATGCAGAAGATGCTGACACTTACAACATTGGTGTCAAAAAAAAAGACTCATTAATTGATCCACTCCCCGCCTGCAAAAGTCCGAAAGACGTTGAACTTTGCCTTCGCCAGATTGCATCTGGCGTTAGCGGATTCAATCAGAGGGCGCACTTAGAATGGGTGTGGGATGGAGCAAGACTTTGGGTTGTTCAAATCGACTTCGAGGACGACTTCATCGGTTCCCCCCCTTGTAGCTCTTGGTCAGGCCATCGGTCCTCGGACGCTTCTTTCGCCTTCAAAGCATTAGTCGAAGAGCCGCAAGCAAGTGGGAAATGGAGGAAGATCGAGTGCGTGCGAACATTCAGAGAATGCAGCATTCCCACTGCGAAGCTTTTCGTACTCGAGAGTGGTGAGATAAATAGGTCGCTTGCCGGTGGAAATTGTGACCCGAGACTTCTCGATGACCTTAATTGGCTCTGCAACGCTCCCGTTGTCATCAGAACCGATCTCGTCGTTTCCTCCGGACTTACACTGGAGATGCTCCCGCGGACTAACACCGTTAGCAAGCTTGAAGATGCGATCGCATTTCTGAAGGAGAATGCCACCCGTTTCGTAAATGGTGGACTTGCTGAAGATCAGTTTTGTTTTATATTCCATAGGTTTATTCCGTCCAAGGCGTGTGCGTACAGTTTCTCCCGACCGGGCTTCCGCCGAGTACGGATTGACTCGACCTGGGGATTCCCTGACAGCCTCTTGTACTTCCCTCACGATTCCTTCGAAGTCGATTTAGGCGATCACAAGAAGACGAAAAGGAAAATAAGGTGCAAATATGAATTTCTGGATTTAAATTCCGCTGGCGATTGGGTGCAACGAAAGACTGGGCGTCCATTCGATTGGAAACCGTCTCTCTCCGACGATTTCATGAAAGAAATTGCACATTCTAGTTACATAATCTCAAACCATTTAAATTCTCCAATTGAATTAATGTTCTTCGTGGACAATGACACGGCGTCGGGTCATCCCACTTGTCTCCCTTGGTTCTACAGCAGGGACGTGATGCCAAAGATCGAGTTGTCTCAAAGCATCAGAAGTAAGAATAGTAGCTCGTTTACTCTGTCTACGGACGAGGATCTGAATGCTTTGGATCGTCTGATGGGTGAGGGCGAATTTGACGACCGCCGCAGCCCTCGGACCTTGCTCGTCAAGCTCAAGCCTATGGGCGAATTCGTCAGGTCGCAAGACTTCCTGAAACGTGCAGTCTCGATTCTCAAAGATAAGAACTCTATAGTTGAACTAGAAGGAAGCATGCTCACCCACTCGTATTATCTACTTGTAAGCAATAAGATTCCTGTAAAATGTGTAAATCCTTTCAATCCTAAGCCGCGAGTTCGTCGCTTCGGTAAACTGGTCCGAGATCTTATCCCGGTCCGCATCCAATCACATGGCGAGGCGGCTCAGACTATTACAGCGTCTCCCAGGGAACTAGTCGATTTACTCAAGGCGAAAGCTGTTGAGGAGGCGTTTGAGCTTTTTTGGGAGTCGAGTGTCGATCGGATCAATGAAGAGTTGGCCGACTTGCTTGAAGTGATACGCTCCATCTGCGAAGTTTCGGGAATGAAATTTGAAGACATTGTGGCACTGGCCGAAGCGAAGCGCGGAAAGGGGTGGCTTTCGTGGCGGAGTGATCCTAATTGAGACGAGGGAAGTTCCGCTGATCGATCGCATTGCTACCGATGGCGAAATGACTGGAGGAAGGGATCGGGACGCCAACTTCCCACCAGGCAGGGTGTCTTCAAAGTTTGCGACCGATCATTCAAAAAGGTCTACTCGTTCCGAGAGAGATTTTGAATTGAGAATCGCGGAAAGAAAATTCGTCTTGCCCTTGGTGCCCCCTAGCGTTTCCTCGCTCAATAAACCGAGGCGAATCCCCGTACCGGGAGGTAGATGGTTCATCGAGTACGTCTACCAAGAAAAGCAGCTTGTTATTACACTTCGACGTAGGAGTTCAAGAGAAGAAAACTCTGGGCAGCTTCTCCTCTTTTGATATCCTTGAGGCCGAGAGACATTTGGGGTCAGAGACATGTGAGGTCAAGAGACATGGAGACATGGGGGGATGGGGGGATGAAGGGGCACGCAAGGACATGCACTGCGAGGACGCGGCGTCAGGAGGGGCACGCAAGAGGAGGGGCACGAGGCACGCAAGGACATGCACTGCTGCGAGGCACGCAAGGAAGGCACGCAAGGACATGCACTGAAGGGAGGCACGCAAGGACAGAGGCACGCAAGAAGGCACGCAAGGACATGCACTGCGAGGACGCGGCGTCAAGGTAGGGCGTGACACGGGAAGAACCCATCATCGGACGCTACCAGAGACCAAGCGGCGGCTGGAGTTGATCTTTGAGTAAAGCTGGCCGGGAACTTCCCGCGGTGACAGAGCCAGCCAGGAAAACACGCCAGCGTTATCAACCATGGAATGCGCGCAGCGTGGAAAAGGGTCGTCCAGAAGCCGATCACGCGCGAATTATGATCGCGGAATTGAACGGGGGAACGATCTTCAGACAGGGTCGCGAAATGACGCTTTGATTTGAGACGGATGACGACAGTCGCGACGCGGAGCGGATCAACCTGGACAGCCCGCGAGGTTCACCAGATGCCGCACTCGCAACTTCCTGGCGAGCTCCTGAAGTTTCGTCCGACTGCCGGCAAAGAAGCGGCCCAGCAGACGACCGTTGCGAAGCGCCTCCAGTCTGGTGGTCCACTTGTCCGCCGAGAATCCCAGTCGATCGAACACGCCCGCCAGTTCGGCCGAGATCGCCGCCTTGCCGTCGCGAAACAGCCGACCCGTGTAATCGACCAGGAGAAAATAACTGCCCAGGGAGAAACCCGTGAGCATCCCTTCCCGGTCCGAATCCAGTCCGCGACGATCCTCGATCGGACAGAGCCACAATGTCTCTTCCAGACCGGCCGCCGCAACCGAGCCCGCCACGCTCCCCTCTTGCGCCGCCGCCAGATCGGCGCCTCGGCCTTGGTCCTCGACGTGCTCGGCCCGTTGCTTGATCGATGTGTACGCGCTCGACTCCGGCGCTTGTTCAATGCCAGCGGCGACCGGGTTCAAATCAATGTAGGCACAAACGGCCAGGAGAGCTTCGTCATCGAGGATTCCAATGCTCTTATAGCGTGACTCGAAAAAGGCTCCCGTCGCTTCGTCTTCACGGTTGGCGAGTCGGGCCAGCGGTTCCTTCAAGCACTTCATGAACCAACCGACGTTCTGCAATCGCCCGCGAGTGGTCGCGATCCATTGAGGGTCGTCGAGCCGCTGCTTGATCCATTCGGCGGAAACCGGCAGGACCCGGCGTGCCTTGTCGCGGGGCGGAAAGAGCCGGCCCCACCGCTGTACGACTTCCTCGTCCGACCAGCCGGCGGCAACATCGGGATCGATGCGCACCAGGAGATGCAAATGGTTATCGAGCACCGAAAATCCGCCGACGCCTATAGCGAAGATCTGGGCAAGCTCTTCGATGCGTTTTTCGAGCCACTCGCGGCGATCAGATGCTCCTTCGCCGAGCAGGTGAGCGCGGCGAACACAGCGCGTAATGCAGTGATACCAGCGAGTGACAGACAGATCGATGAGCCGCGAACGAGCGATGGCCATGGTGTGCCTCCTGAGCAGCCGGACACAATATACGCATCATCACCATGGCCGTCAAGTTCACGGAATTCGAGCGTTTCTCAATGAAGTTTTTCATCAACATTGCGATTGCGGGCAGGTGCGCCGTGCCTGTCCCCGCGTACCTTCTGTCCCCGCGTACCTTCGCCCGCCGTGCCTGTCCCCGCGTACCTCCCCGCGTACCTTCTGTGTCCCCGCGTACCTTCTGCGCCGTGCCTGTCCCCGCGTACCTTCCGCCCGCCGTGCCTGTCCCCGCGTACCTCGCCCTGTCCCCGCGTACCTCGCCCGCCGTGCCTGTCCCCGCGTACCTATCGAATGCGGCATCGTCAAGCTGCCGCGCGTGCCGGTCGCCGAGAACATCCCCGGTAGCGAGATGCCCGTCTATCGCGACCTCTGGGAAAATATCCGGCACGACATGCCCAAGAAGGGCCGCGGCCGCGGAGGCGAGCTCGACCCGCTCAAGCTGCCGACGCGCCTCCAGACCGCCATGCAGGCGCTTTACGGGCACTACGAGAAGACGTTCAAGCTCTGGGAAGATGCGGGCATCCGCGTTCCCCCTTGCTTCATCGTCGTCTGCCAGAATACGGCGATCTCCAAACTGGTTTATGACTTTATCTCGGGCTTCCACCGCAAGAACGAAGACGGCACCAGCACGCTCGAAAATGGCCGCCTGGCGCTCTTTCGCAACTTCGACGAGACGACGGGCAACCCGCTCCCCCGGCCCAATACCTTGCTGATCGATAGCGAGCAGCTCGAGGCCGGCGATGCCCTCGACGACAATTTCCGGGGGATGGCCGCCGACGAGATCGAGCGGTTTCGCCGCGAGATCGTCGATCGCACCGGCGATGCCCGCGCTGGCGAAAACCTGACTGATCAGGAGCTCTTGCGCGAGGTCATGAACACCGTCGGCAAACCCGGCCAGCTTGGCGGCTCGATCCGCTGCGTGGTCTCGGTCTCCACGTTCACCGAAGGCTGGGACAGCAACACCATCACCCACAAGTCGAGACAGACTTCATGGCGAAGGTCGAGGGCGAATTCGACAGGATGATCGCGAAAATCGGCCCGCGCATGCCGGGAATGGATAACCACGCGGTTCCTCAGAATTTATCGGAGGAGTGGAGAAATCCATGTCGCTCGATTTTCAGTGAGTCAGCCGGTAGCTCGATTTCCGAATGGTGACCCGGTTCTGACTGAAAGGTAATTCGGTAAAGTCGTCGCCCACCTTTACCTATTGGTCCCCTGTCCTCCATGATGTTACCGATCAACTCCCTATGCCCATAGGTAAAGCGGACGTTGACACCGATCCGAAGCTCTCGTTCGTTAGCCATGGATCATGCCTCAAGCAGCGGAATCCTTCACCAAGGAGCAGCCTTGGTCACATTGGTAATAACCTTCTGCATGACGTTGTCAAACGATTGGGCTAGACGGTGCAGAGATTGTCTCCATCGTCGGACCTGCGCAAGATGAAGCCTTGTATTCCCACCCAATTTTGCAGGGTCAAAGTCCTGGTGGGCAATGGCATTGCGCCAGGAATTCAGATTTTCCAGTATGCCCTGCCGTCGGTCATTATTGCGAAAGTCAGCTCTCACTTCAGTCCAGAACGATATGCCAAACCTCCCAAAATCGTCTCCCAGGTTGCCTGGGTTCGGATTTCCTTTATCGATCTTTCGATTCTGAATGAGCAGCGTCCTCAGCATATCCTGGTAATCCGCCGGCGCCCCATCGACGATATAGTCGACACACTCCGAATGAAGATCGCGACAGAACCCTTGGAATTGAGATGATAACAGCGTCGTATAAGCATGGTTAATTTGCTCTGTGGCATACCGTCTTCCTCTTTGAGTGCCACCGACGCGAGCGTGCGCGGAGGCGATCTGGTCCAAAGCTTGAGCTCGTTCTCCGACCCATTTGCTGAATGATCGAGAAGACATCTCGTCCACACCGCCGGTCATCGACAGATCGCATACCACGACGAGTTGCTGGGTTGTATGACGTTTCTCTGGTTGAATCCAGACGTTCACGTGGCGGGTTGGTTCGGGGTAAAATGATGGCCCTCAACGCTTCTTCGGTGGTGCAGGACCGCTAAACTTGGTCGTTCGGCTTTTCGGAGACGGTCACGTTGCTTCGAGAAGGTAATGGCGCGGAACTCGTTGACGCTATCCGCGAAGCGCCTCGGGCAATTGTGTTTGTCAGCGTTCCTTGGTCTGCCCCTGAGCGGATCGGGCGGGTCGTATTCCAGGTCGCTGTCACGACATTGCGGGAGAAGCATGCGGATCTCGCCATTGCGTTCTTTCGTTTAGAAGTGGATGAAGACGAAATCTCGCAGCAGTGGCTTTTTTCAATAGGTTATCCTCAATTCACGGACATGGGCGCCGGGAGTCTGATTTGGTTGCAATTGGGGCAAGTCGTGGCCAGCGAGATCAATGCGTCCCGGCTCGGGGTGTCGGCTATCGTGGCTCGCTCGACGTCGCTGTGGTGAGGCCGAGCCGCACCAGACGCTATGCCTGATCGAGGCCGCTGTTTCATTTTGGTAGCGCGATCGAATTCGAGTATCTCTATAACAAGCCCTACGAAGACAAGAAAAAGGTCCGCGTAGCCGGTCCGTTCACGGTCGAGAGTCTCTCACCGCACTGCACGCTGGCTGTCGACGAGAACGACAACCTGATCGATCCGCTCGACAAAGCCAATGCGGCCGGCGAGCGAAGCTTCGAGCAAATGATCCTCGAGAATTTGAAGACGGCCGGCGTTCAGCGGGCCCACAAGGAAGACCGGATCACCTTTACCGCCCTCACGGCCTGGCCCGGTCAGCTCGTCTGCGCCGAGGGCCGTTACCTCGAAGCCGACAAGGAAAAAAGGGCCGCGATCTTCATTGGCCCGGAGTTCGGCACGGTTCAACGCGCCGACCTGGTCGAGGCCGCCCGCGAGGCGGGCGATGCCCAGTTTGATGTGTTGATCGCTTGTGCGTTCAACTACGAAGCCAGAACCACCGAGTTCACCAAGCTCGGCCGAATCCCCGTGCTCAAGGCCCGGATGAACGCCGACCTGCACATGGCCCAGGATCTCAAGAACACGGGTAAAGGCAATCTCTTCGTCATCTTCGGCGAGCCGGATATCCTCGTCTTGCCCGAGCAGGATGGCCAGATGATCCGCGTGAAGATCAACGGGGTGGATGTCTTCCATCCCAATACGGGCGAGGTACGCAGCGACGGCGCCGAGGGCATCGCCTGCTGGTTCATCGACACCGACTACAACGAAGAGAGCTTCTTCGTCCGCCACGCGTATTTTCTGGGCGCCAACGATCCGTATCGCGCACTCAAGACCACGCTCAAGGCCGAGATCAACGCCGAAGCCTGGGCCACGCTCAACAGCGACACGTCCCGGCCGTTCGCCAGACCCAAGTCAGGGGGGGTGAAACCGGGACGTGATTGGTTTCACCGCCCTGCATCTGACCAATGAATCGAAACGCTTGGCCCGCGGGTAACACGGTAAGACGTGAACTCGGGGCGGAAAAATCCGCCTGCAGGCGGTAAAATGAGGCGCACCGCGGAAGCAGTCTGGTCGGACGTGGGACCGTCGCGCATCCGCCGAATTCGGTATCATGACGGGAAACGTCGATTGAGGACAGGGCGTTCGTATGGGAGGCGGTTTCGAATGGCCGTTCATTCAACGATAGAAGAGCGTCTTGAGGCCGTGGAGGCCGCCGTTGTTGAGCTCCGTGAACGCCTCGTCATCCAGGCACCAGCCAGAGACTGGCTCGAGCAAATCATCGGTTCGTTCCAGGATGAGCCGGCCTTCGACGAGGTGCTCGCGTACGGCAGAGCCATCCGAAAGGGTGAACTGTCTGTCGAGGATGTCGATCCGTGAAATATTTGCTCGACACGGATCATATCAGTATTCTCCAGCGACGCTCAGGACCGGAGTTCGCCGTCCTCTCGGCCCGGATCAGCCGGGAGTCTCGGGCTGACCTGGGGTTGTCGATCGTTAGCTTTCACGAACAGGTCCTGGGCTGTCATGCTTTTATCAACCGGTCGCGCGACGTCGTGCGCGGCTACGACATGTTAGTGCGCGCCTTGCGGCAGTTCGCCGCCGCGCCCATTGTGACATTCGACGAAAGCGCGAGAGTCGTTTTCGACGGCTTGGGTCCACAGCGATTGCGTATCGGAACCATGGATTTGCGAATCGCTTCGATCGCGTTGTCCCGCGGCTTGATATTGCTGACTCGGAACTCGGCGGATTTTGCCAAGGTTCCGGATTTGGCCATGGAAGATTGGACGCGATGACCTGGCCGAATCGGTCGATCTGACCTTAGACGCAATCGGCGCAGTGCGCAAGAAGCACCGGGAATAGAACAGGGCGCAGCGTGCGAAGTGATCAACTCTGACGTGGGACGGTCGCGGCAATCGGCATCCGCAGGCGCATCAGCTTCTGGTTCAATCGTGAGTTGAGGAAGGCAAAACATGAAATGGCAAGACCGGATCAGCATCAAGCCCGACGTATGCCATGGAAAGGCGTGTATCAAGGGCCGGCGTGTCATGGTGAGCGTAATTTTGGCGAGCCTTGCTGAAGGCGATGCGCCCGAGACCGTCATGGCGAATTTCCACCTGGAGCCGGAAGACATCCAAGCGGCCATGCTCTTCGCGGCCGATATGGCCGAAGATCGGTTTGTGCCTCTTGAGCAAGAGGTCGCCTGATGCAGTTCAAGCTCGATGAGAACCTGCCGCCGGCGGCGGCCGACTTGCTGCGCGGTCGCGGTCACGACGTGATGACCGTGTATGATCAAGGGAAATAACCAGTGTCAGACCACCTTTTTGCGCGAACTCGACGAGCGTGCGGTCGCTGAGCTGGCTGTAATAGAGAGTGATTAGCGTTTCCTGAAAAACTTGTTCCATGCCTCGGAACTATCGCGTCCGCGGAAATTACTTTGTTGACGTTCTATAGAGTCTCCTTCGCGTCGCCGCTCCCTCGATGTCAATGACAGAAGCATGTCACCCTGGTTTCCTTTTTTGACGAAACATTCTGTTCTGTCGCGTCGGCCTGCGTATCAAGTCAGTCCAGTGGGGTGTCGGACCGAGCGTTGTGTTCCGTCGTCGCCTGCTCAGCACGCCGTGGCCGGCTTCTCTCACGCCTTGTCTGCATGTCGCCACTCGGAAGCGCGGTCATCTCAAGGGACCGTCGCCACGGCAAGAAAATCAGCCGCAGTGACGATGGGGATCCCCTGAAAATCGCCCAACGGCAGTAAATCCCGGCGGTCACCGGTGACGATATGCGTCGCCCCAGCCGTTACGGCACATTCGAGCACCTTATCATCATCCGGGTCAGCGGCAATGGCGTGAAGATTACCGGTGATGGAAACGACACGCTGGAACGTCAGAAGATCGGCCACCGTGTCGACCGTCTGCTCTGGTGTGAATGACAATTTTGATTGCAACTTTTCCGCCAACTCATCGAGCAACTCGCGGCATGTCACGGAATCAACGACACCTGTTCGTGCCAGCTCGATGCAATGGAACGGCTTGTCCTTCCATGCAACAGCCGAGAACAAAATATTGGTGTCGAAGACCGCTAATTTCCGCACTGACGGTCCTCGTGGATGAGATCGTCAATGAAACCTTCACGTTGTTCTTCCGACAAGTCGTCCCATGTCAAGCCACGCTGGGCGCTGGCCTGTCGCAGGCGGTCTTCCGCATAGCGCGCACGTTCCTCACGCCGCGCCATGGCGCCGGCCACCAAAGCGATCAAAACGGTTCGTCGCCGCTCCGGCGGCATTTGCTTCACCAGTTCAACCACCTGGGCGTCGCTCAATTCTAAAATCGGCATCAGGGACCTCCTCGCGTGTCATTATAGCCAATCATGCATTTCCCGTCTCGGGGCGCACGCGAAGACAGGCGCGAGCCTTCGCGAAGTCAGCCTCCTGAGGGGAACGAGCTGGCCGCGCGGACCCTTCATCCTTTCGGTAGACGGGAAGAAGTCGGTGTCAGGCCATCATTTCGCGGCAGGAAGTCGGTGTCAGATCGCCTTCCTCGAAGAAGGCGGGCAAGTTCCGGGAACGCCATACTCGATTCGCGAATTCTGCGATTTCCGACCCGAATGGGACCGCCGCGCCTATCTATGGGTCTTCCGCGAAACTTGCTCACTCGTCGCCAGACTTTCTCTCACACGCTGTGAGAGAAAATGAAACGCGCACCTAAACCTTTCCCGGGGCTGCCTCTCTCGCGGGGCGACGGGTGGACAAGCATCTCACGTCACCCCACGTGCTGGACTTCGGTGGAACGAGCGTGCTGTGCGTGTCCATGGTGACTTTATGGTGACTTTTCGCTGGATCCCGTTCAAGCTCGATGAACTGTTGCCGCCGTCCGCGGCCGACCCGCTTCGCGACCGGTTGCACGGCGTCAGGGATAGATGCCCAGCAGCATCCATTGCTGTGCGCGGCTAGCTGGTTCGCGCGGTTCATCTGAAGAACCAAAACGGTTACGCGAGCGATCGGTGTCTGCCCCACGATCATTCCCGATGACTCGTCAAAGCCGAAATGCTCATGCCAGCGGTCCTGGCGTGGATGGTACAGTCGAACGCTTGTGCCTTTGAGCTCGTCCACCCCGGCGACTTGATTCGATTTGTAAAGGTTACAGGCACGGCAAGCCAGTGCCCGGTTCGATTCGTCGTCCGAGCTGTCCTTGAGGCCGGAATGATGTGTTCGACTTCGAACGGAAGATTGAAAATCGCCTCGGGGGCTCTGCAATATTCGCAACGATGGCCAGCGCGCTCGGCGACATGGCGGTAAAGTGAATTCACGGCGTCGATTCTTCAATGGCCGCCGCCGCTCGTTCGGTTGCAGCCCGAACCTCGCTGTCGATCAAGCTCTCCAACTCGCGCTGATCGCTTGGGGGTAGGGTCTTACCCTCGTCGCGAGCCAGCCGCCACCCGTCCATCAGCTCTCGCAGCCGCTGCCTTTGCTCGGCAGTGAAGAATCGATCGGGGACGAGACTGCGGACGATGATGAGCGTATTCGCATCCTCAGCGGAGAGCTGAGTCGCCAATGCATCGAGAGCTTCACCGGCCGTGCGGCCAACCGCCTGTTTGCGGGCCGAGACCGCTCGGAAAGGGAGTTCATCAGCGTTGGCGTGTACGGACAACAATGCGACTTTGGTCATGAGACATTTCCTCAAGCGCGGTACTTCGACCCCAATTTACCACGACCGCGATCCATTTCCCAGTGAGGTTACCAGAGACGACGGAAGCGCCGCTATTTCGCCCGTGGGGGTTCCAGGAACGCTATACTCAATTCCCTCGTTGCGGTGGCAAGAAGAAGTCGATGTCAGATCATCATTTCGGAAGAGAGAGAACGTCGATCTGTGAAGTATCCGCGCGATGAAACCCTGCGCGATTGGTTTCACCGCCCGGTTTGAAGAGGGCGGAGGCGGCGGGTCATACCGTCCCTCCGCTACTCGACTGGCTAAAATCGGCTTTGCTCGGCACGTGCCTTTATGCGCGTTGGACGGCCGCATCAGTCGTGTTCTCGTTCTTCACGGCAGGCGTACGGGTACACCGGCTCGCCATGCTTGGTCACCGGCCGCATCGCGTCGGTTTCGGGATCGGGCTCGACCACAAGCTGCCGCGCCGGGTTATCGCGAAAGTGCTCGGTCGTGCCATCGGGCCATGTGATGGTGAAGAGTCCGTTTCAAGGTCATGCGCGACCGCGAAAGAAAACAACGGCGGTTCAACATTTGAAATGCTTGCCTTTTATCTCTTTAATTCCTTCATACTGAAACATCTGTCTCTCGTGCCTTGTGTTTGCAGCTTCAGTCTACCATACTGATCTCAAGCATTGGCTGGTTAGGAAGACAGCGTAAGATTGGGGGCCATAGGACAGCGGCAAATCGACTGATAGAGCTCAGGCGTGCACTCCGACTTCATCATGTCCAACCCGGTTTCTCCTTCGACGGCGAACCCCTTACATGGAGCTTTGAAATGCTTCGTACCCTCTCTCGCCAGAAGAACGTGAAACGATCGGCTTCCCGAATCCCTCTTCGGCTCGAATGGCTCGAGGATCGGGTGGTACTGTCGACCTTCAAGGTTAACACCACGCTCGACACCGTCGCGGTGAGCCTTAAAACCGGGAAGGACGCGTCTGGGAGCATCTCGCTGCGGTCGGCCATCATGGCGGCCGACGCTCATGGAGGAAAGAATACGATCGTCTTGCCGAGCGGGACATTCAAGCTGACGATCGCTGGCGCGGGAGAGGATGCGGCGGCGACCGGCGACCTCGATATCACGCGGAATCTGACTATAAATGGTAAGGGCGCAAGCACGACCATCGACGGGAACAATTTGGATCGGGTCTTCGATGTGCTCGGGGGGAAAGTCTCGATCTCAAAGTTGACCATCCAGGGTGGCCTGGCGGCGGGCTCGGGGGGCGGGATCTTTAACCATGCTGGTGCGAAGCTGACGCTGACCTCGGTGCAGGTTGCGAATAACGTCGCCGCCGGGCGCAAGGCACGAACGGCGTGGACGGCACGGGCGGAAATCCGGGCACGGCGGGGGGCGTGGGGGGAGATGCATTCGGAGGGGGGATCTTCAACGCGGGGCACCCTCATCTTAAATAAGAGCACGACCACGGGAAATCAGGTCAAAGGCGGTGCAGGCGGCACGGGTGGTGTGGGAAGTGCTGTACTGGGGCTTGCCGGTACCGCGGGCGGCAACGGAAGCGGGGCCAATGCAGCCAATGGTGCCGACGGTGGCGCTGGCGGATCCGGCTCCGGCGGCGGGATCTTCAACGCGACCGGCGCGAGCCTGACCGTGTCGGCATCGACGATTTCGAACAACTCGGCGCTAGGTGGCGCAGGGGCGCTGGCGGGGCCGGCGGCCAGGCCATGGGCGGAGTGGGGGGAGCGGCGTCACGATCGGCGCGAGCGGTAATGGCGGCAACGGCGTCGGCGGCAACGGCGCGAATGGCGGAGCGGGCGGAGCGGGCCAGGGCGGCGGCCTCGCCAACCTGGGCCAGGCAATTTTCTCCAGCAAGCCGAACACCGTCGCCTCCAACAATGCGACTGGCGGCATCGGCGGGGCGGGAGGAAATGGCGGCAGCGGGTTCGGCGGAACGGGGGGAAATGGCGGCAGCGGTGCGATCGGCGGCATCGGTGGGGATGGCGGCAACGGCACAGGCGGGATCGCCGGCCGTGGCGGAGTCGGGAGGCAATGGCCTGGGCGGTGGGATCTTCAACGGCGCCGGCGGGTCTTTCACGAACACCGCCGCGCTGACGATTTCCACTAACACGGCTGCCGGCAACCTGGGTGGGGCCGGCGGCACGGGCGGCGGTGGGATCGCCGGCCACGGCGGCGCAGGCGGGTCCAGCACGACGAATAACGCAGGTCCCGGCGGGAACGGCGGCGCCTCGACCGGCGGGATCGGTGGGAACGGCGGCATTGGCGGTATGGGTGAAGGGGGTGGCCTCTTCAATGCCGCCACGGGGACCGTCGCGTTCCAGTTCAAGAGCCAGAAGGGATCGAAGACAGCGCCGGCGAGCACTTTCACGACGAATCAGGCCAACGGCGGCGGCGGCGGTGGCGGCGGAATCGGCGGCGCCGGGTCCGGCGGGTCCGGGGGCAACAGCGGAGACGTCGCCGCCGTCAACGGCGGGTCGGCCGGCTCGGCCAAGGCCGGCGCCGGCGGCGCCGGCGGCGCCGCTAACGCGGGAGTGGGAGGCGGCCTCTTCAGCGCCGGATCCGCAACCTTCACCGGCGTCACCGTCAACTTCACCAACAACCAGGCTACTGGCGGCGTCGGCGGTCGGGGGGGCAATGGTGGTGAGGCATTCGGCGAGGGAGGCGGCGTGGGGCTACCAGATGGCACCAACGGTAATGCCACCGGGGGCAATGGCGGCATGGCCGGTGTTGGCGGGATCGGCGAGGGAGGCGGCATCTTCAACGCGATCTCGGGAACTCTCGTGATCAACCCGAGACTCGGTGCCAAGAAGAAGTCCTCGCAGAACAATGCCACCGACACCATCACCGGCAACAAGGCCAACGCCGGTGGGGCCGGGAGCCCTGGCAGCGGCGGTCTCGCCCACGTGCTGGCCGGGGCCACAGCGACCAACGGCACCGCCGGTACGGCTGCCTCGGCTGGCGTCGGCGTCGGCGGCGGGATCGCCAACGTCGGGACCGCTACGATCGACAACACCACCATTACCGGGAATTCCGCTACCACTAGCGGCAACGACGTCAGTGGAACGATCCTGAGTTGAACGGTCTTGATCTGATGACTTTGATCTGCGACGGCCCTCGCCTGGGTTCCCAGGCGGGGGCCATGCCCGGCAGGGCGGCTTCGCGGTGTCAAGCTTGGTTTTTGGTTTTTCGCAGCCGTGTCAGGCGGCTTCGAGAAGAAGTCGGTGTCAGATTATCATTTCGCGGCAAGAAGTCGGTGTCAGGAAGAAGTCGGTGTCAGATCATCATTTGGAAGAAGTCGGTGTCAGATCATCATTTGGAAGAAGTCGGTGTCAGATCATCATTTGGCGGCAAGAAGTCGATGTCAGATCATCATTTGGCGGCAAGAAGTCGATGTCACAGATCGCCTTCTTCGAAGAAAGCGGGCAAGTTCCGGAGATTCCATACTCGATTCGCGAATTTTGCTATTTCCGACCCGAATGGGACCGCCGCGCCTATCCATGGGTCTTCCGGGCAACCTTGCTCACTCGTCGCCAGACTTTCCCTGGCACTATTTGCCTGTCTACGGGTCCTCCCGTTTTCGACTGACCGAGTCTGCGCCTGGGGCTATCTCGTGATTTCAGCCCGGATTGAACTTAATTTGAGGAGAAGCCATCGAGCACAAGCTAACGTCCCCAGCGAGCCCTCCATGGAGAGCCATGATGAGTATCGGACAGGTTGATTCCGAACTGGCTGGCCGTCTTCCGCTCGACCAGATCGCCGAGCTCTGCCGCCGACACGGTGTTTCGATGCTGTCGGTGTCTCAGCACGATCGGGCCGCGGCGATGAGTAGTCCCGAGGGAGCGATTCGCTTTCTTATCAGCTTTGTCGACGACGATTTTGGTCCCTGGGGCTGCAAGCTCGATCAGTTGGAAAACGACCTATCGGGGATCTTGCACCGAAAAATTCATGCCGCCTCGCGACGTGGCATCGAGCAAAGCGCTCCGGCGATTCGTCGCGACCAGATCGCCGGGAAGGACAACTTTTTGATGACTGATGAACTGGCTGTCTCGCCATTATTCGCGAAGCCGCGCTGGCCGCCATCGCTCATGCCGGTGGCCACGATCGGCATTCCTTCAAATTTGAAGCCGACCGAAAATCTCGATCCGCGCAGCTCTTCGAGATCGTGATTACCGGTGAAGGCGTCCCGCTTTTCGGAGTCCAGGCCATCCCGCGAGGCTGGAATGATGTGTTTCACTTCAAAGGTCAAAGTTTCCAGCAAATCACGTCGCGTGTTTACGTTTTGCAACACGCATCGCTCTCTGTTCCGATAAAATCGATCACGAAACAAATTTTAACAATTTTTGGCGTTCGGTGATTGTGTTCTTCATATGAATAACGAGTACAGTGGTTCCGGACCGTCCGCGTGGATAGTCGCACTACCGAACACATTTTCATCAAGGATAGAGTGAACCTCAAATCGTCTGATCGTTTTCACACCTGTAAACGATGCGGGGCGATTTCGGCGGGCTTGAATTCTGAAAATTAAAGATCACAATGATATAGGTTTGTTTTTTGACCCGGACTTGCGACGTTGCTTTCGTCTCACTTGATAGGCCTCGTCGTGAGAGAACCACGATCGATCCGGGCAAATTGATTGGCCGCTGCGTTGTGGTAGAGACCCGGGGCCGGCTGGAGAAACCTTGCGAACTGCGTGTGGTCGCAATGGTAGCGATTCGTGGAGTCCACTCTTCGGCCGTGTGAACACCCGTTGGCGCGACAGGGGCCAGTAATCTCAGTCGATCGGCTCGCGGAATGGCCGCAATTGCAGGTCGTCCTCGCTCTGAAAAGCGCGAGGGTGCCCGCGGGCGGGCCGAGATGAGCGATCCGTTCGATGCCACGCAGGACTGTTGGGGCAAGGACGATGGCCCGACCACCTCCGGTGCGTCCACCATCGGGCCGGCGAATGAGAAACCCTGGCCCAAGGGCCAGACCACGATTGCAAGCGATATGCGGCCAGGCGATTTCCAGTGAACGAAGGCCCCTGGGTGGGCCTGCAAAACGATGCCGGCGTCCGACACCTCGATGACACCCGACCACCCCTGAAACGGGCCACACGCAACAGGAGATTGTTGTCATGAACAACCCCACGAAACCTGGCGACCCCATTTCTGGACTGAAGCTCCGACTGCTTCCCGGAACGAGCCTGCGTGCGCGGCGGCGCCGGGTCGACCGCCAGTGCCGGCTCACCGCCGAGTTTTCGGTGCTGGAAGACCGCTGCCTGATGAGCCGGGGACATCTCGCTCATCACGGCGCCAAGGCGGCCGACCAGTCGACGATCTATGTCGCCAACAAGGACGGCACTCCTGGCGACCAGTCGTACAAGCTTCAGAACGTAAAATCAAACCCAGGCGACGTCATCTTCCTGGGGGGCACGAGTCCCAATACTCCGGGCGTCGACTGGG
This sequence comes from uncultured Planctomycetota bacterium, assembly GCA_963818265.1. Lineage (GTDB taxonomy): Bacteria > Planctomycetota > Planctomycetia > Isosphaerales > Isosphaeraceae > CAWFRS01. The sequence goes on from CAWFRS010000010.1 coordinate 930,577, forward strand.
GGACGGTGCCGACGAAGTCGTTCACGTTCACCAATAACAGCAACAATAAAGACACCATCTATCCCTTCCTCTACGCGCCCAATAACACCGCGATCTATGATCCGATCGACAAACCGTCCGACGAATATCGCCTTTACATCGGCTTTGAGAAGGACGGCAAGTACGTACTGGGCCTGCCGTATGGCAAGAGCGTCACTGTCAACGTTCCGCTGGTTTTCTGGAATGGCGGACGGGGCGACATTGCGACGGACGGCCCGCACCTGATACCCAAGCCTAAAGAAGTCAACGATCTCAATCCCTACCAGTTCTACTATTCAGCCAGCACCTCCATCACGACGCAAGGTGTGATCAGCAGCAACGACAATGGCGTCCTCATGTACTACAAGGCGAATACGCCCAAGGCGCCCAATGATCCCAGTCCGGCCGCGGCCGGTCAGCTCACCGAATGGACAATTCGAGATCTGCCCTTTCTGACCAAGGTCAACCAGTACGATCAGCTACATAACATCGGAACGATCGCCGACAGCGAGCTCACGACTCTCGTCAATTACGATGTGTCGTATGTCGATGACATGACGTCGCCGGTGGCCATGAAGGCTCTGCAGGTTCCTGTTCCGATCGCGTATGTTCAAAATGGAACGGCCACGACGCAAGGTTCAACAACGACGATCACGCTGCCGACGAATCCGGCTCCCTCACCCGATTTTTTCCAGTTGCTGACCAAGACCTATCCGTATGGGACCGATCCATGGCAGGTCAAATACAATATACCCGGCTCGTCAAAGGTCATCTCGATCGGAACAATCACCAACATCAGCAACGGCACGATCACGGTGGCGGACAGCGGGTCGGTATCAGGACTGCCGACGAACCTGGCCAGCTATAACTTTTTCACCAATGCGGTGAAGCAGGACTACGGTTGGACCGGGGCGAACAACGATATCGTGCAGATGCAGGCGGCGATGCTCGATTTCACGAGTGACAATACCAAGAAGGAGCCCAACAAGAACGGTCTGGGACAGTACTTTAGCGGCCTGGGCTGGCCCAAGTATTTTAACCCTGATTCCAAGGCCCTTCTGAAGATCCCCAGCGGTGCGAGCGTGCTCATCAACAGCCCTCTTCTGGTCAAAACATCTCCTTATGATATTCATCATTACCTGCTGACAAGCGGCAACGCGGGCAATCAATTCTTTTTTAATGCACAGGAGGATCTTGTTCCCCCCGGTCAGAGCACAAAGGCGGGGGATACGATCACTGTCAAGGTTTCTGGTTTGATTACAAGGGCCGATCTCGCCGCGATCAAGAAGAAGGGGGGGACGTGGGTTCTCGGTGGCGACCCCAATACGGGCGTCGTTCCGTCGGTCGGAACGGTCAATATCAAATCGATCGATCCGGAAGCGAAAACAATGACCGTCACCTTGACTCAAGACATCCCAACCCAGGTCGCATACTCTTACCTCCTTATCGAGCCGCCCAACGACCCTTATACCACCAAGATGACGAATCTCTGGTATTCATGGGCCAATAAGTATGTCGGTGAGTTCTCGGGTCAGACGGTGCCGGGACCCATTTCCGCCATCCTGTCCGCCGACACGGACAGCGCGAGCGACACACGGATACTCACTCCAACGACCACGCCCGCGGCGCCAATCAAGGTGGGAATGAGTGTCACCGGCAACGGTATCAGCGGTCTGAAGACGGTCGTCAAGATTGTTGGGAACCAGCTTTATCTGAGCGCACCCGTGGTGCTTGCGGCGGGGCAAACATATCAGTTCACGGTGTCGAATCCTCCAACGATCGCTTACAGTAATGACCGAGGCCTGAACGCGAATCTGCTAAAAAACGTCAATTTCGGCGCTGACGCGTCTTTCGCCAGTCAGTTTGCCGCGACAGTCTATGAGTTATTGAGCAACTATAGCACTGTTCCGGAGAACCATAGCAGGCTGCCGAACCGATCGATGGATGTGGTGTACGAAGCGATCGGGGGTAACGTCGGCTTCCTGCCGTCAAATGTCAATAAGTTCACTCAAATCACGAGCGATGTCCGCGACCTGGGCAAATCAGCACTGCGTGGCGTGCCGAATTTCATCACCTACAGCCAGCAAGGGGCGGATAGTCAGTGGCAACCGGGCGCGTGGTATCCGCCGCCTTCCAAGGACATGTACGGCACCGGGTATAACGTCTATAACCTTGATCCGTTCGTCTGGTTCGTACACCAGAAGGTCGGTTTGTCCGGGTATGGCTTTTCGTTCGACGATGATGTGTCGGACGTCGGCGCAGGAGGTGCGAGCTCGCTTTCGATTATCAACGCACCCGGGGCGAAAGACTATCCCCAATCGGATCAATGGTTTCCGAGTACCCCGTGGCACACCGTGACCGCCTCGGCACGGATTGCGCCGGTGCCGGATAGTGTAATCAAGCTTCACCCGGAATGGGCAGGCAAGTCGATGCTCACGATCGTGCCGGAGGATGTCAAAGCCTGGTGGCAGGTCAAGGCCGACGATTTGCCAAGTGGGCTGATCGGCGCGTACATCTCGACCAAGGCCGCCGGGATTAATGTTCCGGCGAACACGAATCTGCTGGCGGGCCTGGACTCGAATGCTTTGGAGTACGTACTCAGTCAAAACGTGACGAACACGAGCACACCCATCTCGATCACCTTTGCTGCTTACAACACACCGGCCGCAACGACGGTGGTTCACCACAGCAAGCCGGGGCGTTAGAGGGTGTGATGGGTGGAGGGTGATGGGTGGAGGGCGGAGGGTGGTGGGCGGTTAGAGCTCGACAGAGTCTCGCTCTCCCAAGAGCCCTGGGAGGGCGAGCGTCTCGCGGCTCCAGCGCCTCGGCAGCTCGACAGAGTCTCGCTCTCCCAAAAGCCCCGAGAGGGCGAGCGTCTCGCGAGCCAAGTGCCTCGGCAGCTCGACAGAGTCTCGCTCTCGCAGCGGAGCGACCTCCACGCAACGCCAGATCCTGGCATCACAGACTCCGGTCCGACACGACTTTTTCGGCTGGATCATCTCCAGGCTGCAAGAATCGACACTGCGAATAGCGGATCGGGCTGGCCTTGAGAGATGTTCGTGGTCGTGCGAAACTTGTGCAGCGAAGCTGCGAGAGTTGGGCATGAAACCAGACGGAAACATCACCTGTTCGAGACCATCGTGAATCGCAACGTTTTTCTGGCCGCTCTCGTATTGATGGCCTTTCCAGGTTTCGCGTCGGCCTTTGAAAAACCGATAATTCTCGATGAGCCGCCGTCGTCGAATACGAAAACGTTTCGCGCGGGGGCGTGTGCGTTTGATGCGGCACCCGCGGCGTTTCCTGTGTTCGTCAATGGCGGCTTCCTTCCCAATCGGGCGAGCAAGCTCGTTGACCCGATTTATGCCAGAAGCTTGGTTCTCGATGACGGCTCGACGCGGCTGGCGATCGTGGTGGTCGATAGTTGCATGATGCCTCGCGACCTCCTCGATCGCGCCAAGGAGCTGGCCCATGCGAAGACAGGGATTCCCACCGACCGGATCCTGATCGCGGCCACGCACACTCATTCGGCGCCGGCCGCCATGGGGGCTCTCGGCTGTCCGGCCGATACGAACTACGTCGCGGCCTTACCGGAAAAGATCGCCCGATCGATTGAGCGAGCCAACCAGGCTCTCGAACCGGCCCGGGTGGGCTGGACGGCGGTCGACGATGACGAGCATACATTCTGCCGGCGCTGGATTCGACGCCCGGACAAGATGCTCGACGATCCGTTTGGCCAGCGCATCGGTCCGGGCCAATATGCACCCCGGCTACGAAAACCCCGAGGCCCTGGCACCGGCCGGCCCGGTCGACCCGGGTCTGACTGTTCTTTCAGTGCAATCGAAGCAAGGGCGGCCCGATCGCCGCTTCTCGCCAACTACTCGATGCACTATTACGGGGCCGACCCGGTCTCGGCCGATTATTTCGGTCGATTCGCCGCCGCGCTGGCGAAGCGCATCGGGGCTCAAGATATCGATCGGCCTTTTGTTGGCGTCATGTCGCAAGGCACCAGCGGCGATCAGATGTGGATGGATTATGGCCGGCCCCGGCGCGACCCCGGTCTTGCCGCCTACGCCGAGGCCGTCGCCCAGGTTGTGCAGCGTGCCTACCAATCGATCGCCTATCGCGAATCGGTTTCCTTGGCGATGGCCGAAGCCAGGATCGTTCTTGACCGCCGCGTGCCGGACGCCGCGCGGCTGGCCTGGGCACGCGAGATTGTCGGTCGCATGGCGGGTCGCGATATCCCCAATTCACTGCCCGAGGTGTATGCGAAGGAAGCGATCATGCTTCACGAGAATCCGAGGCGCGAGCTGAAGCTTCAGGCGATCCGGATCGGTGAGCTGGGAATCGCCGCGATTCCCAACGAAGTGTTCGCCATCACGGGCCTGAAGATCAAAGCGCGAAGCCCGCTGGCGACGACGATGAATATCGAGCTCGCCAATGGCTCGGAGGGGTATATTCCGCCCCCCGAACAACACGCGTTTGGCGGTTACACCACGTGGCCAGCACGCACCGCCGCGCTCGAGGTCCAGGCCGAGCCCAGGATCGTCGCGGCCGTGCTGGGTCTTCTCGAGCAGGTCGCAGCGCGGCCCGCGCGGAATCTGACACTGGTTCATGGTCGCTACGCCGAGAGTGTGCTGGCATCGAAGCCGCTTGCTTACTGGCGGCTGGACGACATCGAGGGGCCTCGCGCGTTTGACTCCGCCGGCAAGGCCCACGGCGCGACCTATGAAGGCCGGGTGGCGTACTATTTGCCTGCCTTTAGCGGTCTGAATCCGACGGCCGCCCAGGTTATTGACCGGGCCGTCTATTTCGCGGGGGGCCATCTCCGGCCAGACCTCGATCGTGTTCCGGCTACATTCGGCGTCGAGTTCTGGTTCTGGAACGCCTTGCCGACCGACGCCCGTGCCATCACGGGCACCCTGATCGCGTTCGACGGCAAGACCGCGGGCAAGACAAATGAAATCACCCTGAGCATCGGCGGCACGCGGAACGCGGCCGGCCACCTGGTCCTGACGACGCGGACGCCCAGAAGCGATCATGCCGCCGGCAAGAGTGTGATCGTGCCCAGAACGTGGCATCATCTCTTTTTCGAGCGCGACGGCCGCCGCGTCAGGGTCTATCTCGATGGTCAGCTTGAAATCGAGACCACGCTCGAAGGAGGCGCCGTCGACCTGTCAGAAATCCGCAGTCATTCGCCGACGATTGGCGGTCTGCGTGGCGGCGATTCCAACTTTGAGGGAAAGATCGACGAAGTCGCGCTTTACGACCGCACTTTGGAGGCCCACGAGATCGCCAAACATCTTCGGGCGGCCGGGCAACCGCTCGTGCCGGTTCGCTGAATCGTCCTTCACCGATTCGGAGCCGGACGACAAGGCACAGGATGAGGCCACCGATGCCTCGAGCGAGCGGTCGCTTGTTTGTTTGCTTGCTTGTTTTGTCCGCACGGTCATTTCTGGTCGGTAAGCGATTGTTTGATGAATGCCCTGATTGGCGTCTCCATCAGACGGAATGCGAGCGGTACATCACCGCGTGCGTGAACGTACCGCTCGTCGTAGGAGAGCTCGACGTTGAAGCCAGGGCCTCCCACATTGGCGGAGCGGCGGTCTTCAGACCACGAGATGCTTTTGATCCACTTGCCAAATCGTTCCTCGGCCGCGTGAATGGCACGCTCGAAGTTCGACTGAGCCTCGGCCAGGGTCTGCCCGTGTTCGATCGCGATATTCAGTTTTGCCATTTCGATCACGAATCCAGTTACAAGCTTGCCAAACGTTGGGGAATCAAATACGTTGATTCGACGTTGGCGAATCGGCCATGTCTGGTCGGAGTCGGCTGCTGTTCGTCACAGTCTTGTCTTCATCTCACCCGAAAAGCGATTCCAAGAACAGAGAGTGAGGATTCGGTGCACTTCCAGTGGGGTCTTGAAGCACGGATCGCGTCTGTTGTCATGGCTGGCCTGTTGGCGTCAGGCCCAATCACGATAGCTGACGATGCAAAAGTCGCTCCAAAATCAACAATTGATGCAAAGACTGCCGACGTCAAGGCCGCACCGAAACCAGGAATCGATGCGAAGACCGCCTTTGTGCGCATCAAGACACTGGCCGGGACCTGGAAGAGCGACGGTGTCATGCAGCCCGAACCCGATCATCAGAAGAATTCCAGGAACGACCATGAGAAAGTTCAAGGAGCCGGTAAGAGAGAAAATGCGTCGATCGAGTTCAGGCTTACCGGCGCCGGCAGCGCCGTGATCGAGACACAATACCCCGGAACAGCGCACGAGATGGTTTCCGTCTACCACCTTGACGGCGACGACCTTCGCATGACTCACTATTGCGCCGCTGGCAACCAGCCCAGGGTCAAGCTCGACCGCGAGCGGTCAACACCGACTGAATTGATCTTCGTCTTCGACGGCGGGACCAACTTCGACCCTCAAAAAGATCTCCATATTCATGATGTTAAAATCTCTTTTCATGAAGATGGCAAAGTTACAAGCGCCTGGGAGAGTTATGCGGCGGGCAAGAGCGCGGGAACCATGGTTTTCTCAATGACTCGCCAGAAGGATTCCAAGCCAATGCACCCGGCGCGGGCCAAATCGATATATTGACCGGGCGCCCATTCAGGAATGGCCGTGGAACGCTCCGGTCATTGACGGGGGAATGAAAGTCGCTTGGTCTTCGCCGTTTGGACGGCCGCGGTATTCCGGCGTCTTCGTACTGAGAGGCCAGGCCGCCCGCTTGAGGACGACGGTTGAGCGATCGCCGTTTCGGCACCGGCGTTGCGTATGAAGCAGGGCGTTCAATAAGATTCATCCGGATTTGAATTTGAACTTGAGGTTCGGGTTCGATTTCCAGTTCGTTTCGCAACCGCGGAGAAGAAACTCCGGGAGTCATGAGCCCGATGCCTCGATTGCGCCGCATGCCATTGCAATCTCGAGCCGAAAACAAGCGGCGGAACTGGCGTGCGGCTTTACTCCAGCTCTTGACCCGCTGGAACCGGTTTCAAGTTGGTCGTGTCGTTGGCGGTGTGCTTTTGGTCTGGGTGGTCGGCGCGATCGGGTTGTATTTCGCCGAACGCCATGTGAATCCTGCGTTCGAGACTCCCTGGGAATCGCTGTGGAGTGTCTGGGTTCTTCTTTTCAGTGGGCTTGAAGACGCGCCGAAGACGATGATCGGCCGCCTGCTGGCGATGATCTTGCTGGTCGCGGGGGTGGGCCTCGCGGGTTTGTTCACGGCGAGCGTCGCCTCGCTCCTGGTCGAACGGTATTTGCGGAGGCGGGACGTGTCGAATTTTGAAATGGATGATCACCTGGTACTCTGCAACTGGGCGCCTCGCGGACTCGAATGGATTCGCGAAGTTCACAGCAAGATCATCGCCGATCCGCGGCCGATCGTGATCATCCACGACAACCCCGACGAGATCGACCTGCCCGACAAGCAAGATGAGCCGGCATTCAATGACGTCTACATCGTCAAGGGCGATCCGACCAATGAAATCGTCCTGAACCGGGCCACGGTTCCCAAGGCTTATTCCGTCGTCATCCTGAGCGATGCCCGTGAAGGGAAGCACGCCGACGGCAAGTCGATCTTGACCTGTATTGCGATCCGCCACATTTGCCGCGCCGACCAGCAACCCAATATCGTGGTTGAATGCCACAGCCCCCACAACCGATTTCATCTTCAGAAAGCGGGCGCCTCGGAGATCGTCTCGTCCGATTCGCTGGGGCTGAGGCTGCTGGCGCGGTCGGCGTTATTTCACGGCATGACCCAGTTCTATCAAGAGCTGCTCACCGTCCGGCGTGACAACAACGAAGTCTTCCTGGTCCCGGCCCCCGAGGAATTGCTCGGTCACGACTTCACCAAGCTCGGCGAGCTCTTCATGAATTACCGCAACGACCGCCGATCGTGTCTCTTGATTGGAATTCAACGCGGTGAGGAGATGATGATCAACCCGATTGCCGACGAGGCCGGTCCGCTCCGCGCCGACGACCAGCTTATCCTCTTGAGCCGGATCTTCCCCGGCGGATCGCAGCCGCTGCCAATCAGCCAGACCGCTCCGACGCCACGCCCTGAGAAAAATGCGAAATAGGCCGTGGCTTCATGCCCCAGATCACGAAATTGACACATGTGGCGACGAAGTGAGGGCTATTGAGCATATAAAATTCAGACTCCGGGCTCGCCAGGCGTTCAAATGCGTCGAGCACCTCGGAGCCGAGATAAGGCTTGATCCGCTCGCGCAGATCGTGAAGGTGCCACGCAAAAAACGCGCGATCCTTCTCCGTCAGGGGCGCTTGCCGGTCGAACGTGCAGGTCCGTTGCTGGCAGTCTGTCAGACCGACGGCGTGAAAAAGCTCGAGAAGCTGGCGTCCCACATAAAACTTGCGTGGCCGTTTCGATTGCTCAACGTGCGCCACGAGCTCGGCCTGGCAGACCGCCAGCTCGATTTCGACGGGCCACGGCAGCAGGATATGGTGGAATTCGTCATTTTCGAGGACGGCGAGATGGCCACCGGGGACCACCTTTTCGCACATCTTGCCGAGCGCTTGCCGCGGTTCGGGCAAGCTGTACAAACTCTGGCGCACCACACGAGATCGAAATCTTGATCGCGGATCGGAAGCCGACGAAAATCAGCCTGAACGAAATCAACGCGGTCGCCGCCACTTCCGTCAGACTGAACTTCGTCTCGAGCAAACTCGAGAAAGGCCTGCGACAAGTCGACGGCCAAAACATTCATTCCGGCTTCGGCGAACCACCGCGAAAAAGCACCATCGCCGCTCGCCAGGTCGAGCACTCGACTTCCCTTACCAATCGGCAAGCCCGCGATGATCGACCGGAATTCCGACTCGAAAGCCTCATGTTGCGCTTTCAAGAAGGGAGCATAATCAGGCAGGTCAGCAATACGAGCCGCCACCAGTCACTCTCCGGATGAAACTCGACGAAACAGCCGCGATGCGACATCATGGCGCAACCTGAAACAATGGCATCTTCATGACGCCAGATAGATAGACAGGCAGACGAAGATACGCAACCACAGTGCCGATCCGTGCCACGCTCCATCAAAAAAAGGCCCCACGATGAACCCAGGATATCGAGCGGCGGTTGCCAGCCTGATCGTCATCGGTTTTTTTTCGGCTGCGGCCGGCAGTGCAGAGCCGGCCAAGCCCAATGTGATCGTGATCTTGACCGACGATCAAGGGACGGCCGATCTCCGCTGCGCGGGGGCCCTCGATCTCGAGACGCCTCATCTTGACGCCCTGGCCCGGCGCGGCGTTCGGTTCACGCAATTTTACGCGGCCGCACCGGTTTGCTCGCCGTCGCGGGCCGGGCTGCTCACGGGCCGTCATCCCGTTCGGGCGGGCATGCCGGCCAATGCGTCGGCGCGCGAGGGTCAGCCTGGAATGCCGGCGTCCGAAGTCACGCTGGCGGAGATGCTCAAGGGCGCCGGTTACGCCACGGCCCACATCGGCAAGTGGCACCTCGGTTTTTCGCGCGAGACCATGCCGCTGGGGCAGGGGTTCGACTTTTCGTTCGGGCACATGGGCGGATGTATCGACAATTACTCGCATTTTTTCTACTGGGGCGGACCTAACCGGCATGATTTGCAGCGAAACGGCCGTGAGGTCCACGCGCCCGGGCGATTCTTCGCGGATCTGCTCGTGGAAGAAGCCACGCACTTCATGGAGCAAAACAAGAACAAGCCATTTTTTGTTTACTTCGCGATCAATGGCCCCCACTACCCGTACCAGGGCGACCCCCGATGGCTCGACCATTTCGCCAAGCTGACGTATCCGCGCAACCTTTACGCGGCCTATCTCTCGACCATCGATGAGCGCATCGGCCGATTGCTGGGTAAACTCGACGAACTGGGGCTTCGCGAACGGACCATCGTCGTCTTTCAATCGGACCACGGCCATTCGACCGAGGAGCGGGCTCATTTCGGCGGGGGAAGCGCCGGTCCGCTGCGAGGCGCCAAGTTCAGCCTTTTCGAGGGGGGCATTCGCGTGCCGGCGCCTTGAGCTGGCCCAGACATCTTCCCCAGAACGAGATTCGATCGCAGGTCACATACGGCTGCGATTGGTATGTCACGATTGCCGAGGCTGTGCAGAGTGCGCTTGCCGTCGATCTTGCTCGATGGGAAGAGTCTGGTCCCGCTCATTCGCTCGGCCGCCCTCCCTTCGCCGCACGCAGCCTTGCACTGGCAGTTTGCCAGCGGCTGGGCCGTGCGCTCCGGTGACTGGAAATTGCTCGTCGACGCGATCGACACAACAAAGAGCAGTCCGGGAGAACCCATCAAGGGTTCATTCCTGGTGAACCTTCGCGACGACCTGGCAGAGCGAACGAACCTCGCCCCCACTCATCCCGAGATCGTCACCCGGCTCACCAATTTGCACGCGAAATGGGAGTCGGGGTTACCAACGCAAGCGAAACCGTGAACCGCGAGTTGATGTTGACGGCGTGGCTCGATCCCTCTAGACTCGCGACGATTTCGTGCGGCGAAGTTGTCAGCCGAACGCAAACCGCGATCGCGGCTGGAACACTTGTGAGCGATTCGAGCATGATGGCACACACGGGCGGGCGAGGGGGGTCCATGCGATGGCGGCCCTCGGCTGGCCGCGATCGAGCCATTTTTCGTCCGCTCTAGCCGTCCTCTCGATTGAGACATCGCGGAAAGGATTCCGCTCCATGAACTCGAAGCGCCAGACCACTGTGTGGCTTCCCGTTTTGACGACTCTGGCCGTCGCCGGGCTGCTCGTCGTCGGGGGCTGCGCTCTTGATAAGAACGAGAACCATCCTGCGAATGTCTTCGCCGCATCGGCGGACATGGCGGCCAGGTGATCGAACCCAAGCGTTGCGTGCTCAAGGTCGCCATCGTGACGCGGCCGTTCGGTGATCCCACGATCAATGAAACGATCTGGCACGTGGCCGACGAGCAGATTATTCCGCCCGCCGAACGGCGCGCCTGGGAGGCCAACGGCTTACGGGTCGGACGGATCGTTGGCAACATGCCTCTTGAAATCGAGGCCATTCTGAAGGATACGTCTCCCCAGAAAAAGGTCACGCCGACGAATTTTGTCGTGGATAGCGGCGAGCCAACCCTGGTGAGCATCAGCGCGGCCGTCGATCAGGCCAGCCTGCTCATCAACCGCGACAATCGGATTTTTGGTAATGACTACCACGAGGCGAGCGGCTTCTTTCGCGTGACTCCGGAACAGGACGGGGCCAACAACGTATCGTTGCGCCTGGTGCCCGAGATTCATCACGGGCCAATCCAGCGAACGTTTCAGGCGGTGCCCAACGCGGCCCCGGTGGGACCTCAGGAATTCATGATCAATCATGGTCAGCAAGAGGAAACCATCCGCGAGCTCGCCACGACGATGGTCCTCGAGCCCGGCCAGATCGCGATCATTGGCGGCCGTCCCGAACACAAGCGCAGCCTGGGAGCCTTCTTGTTGACGCAGTCCGTCGCTCATAGCGACCAGCGGCTCGAGAAACTGGTGATGATCTGGGCCTCGCGCAACTTGCAAGGTCAGGCCGCCAACGACGACAACGCCACCGCCAGCGACCGTCCGAATCTGCTCAAGCGCCTGATCGGCAACGGCACAGCGCCGGCTCCAGCGAAGCTCGAACCGCCCACGCCCGAGGTTCCGGACATGGATACGACACTGCCCACACCGGCCGCGAGCACGGCGACCGCCGCCGCCGGCGCAACCACGACCGTCCCGCCGGCCACGACGGTTCCGCCGGCCGCGACGACGGCACCGATCAATCGAACCGCCGGCGCTGCCGCGCCGATCGCCAAGATCGCGACCAAGAGCGGCCAATCGCCTTGACGATCGCGAGCGACGACGGATCGACCGATCGATCCGGCTGGCTTCGCGCGCGACTGTTCCCTCGGCTTCTTGTATCTGACCGCCTCGGCTCAACACGCAATCAAACTGCCTCACCTCACCTCAAGGACCGACGCCCATGGATGGATTCTCAGGGGCAGAGCGGATAACCTGGCCGCATCGGCGCGTGGCGCAAATCGGCTCCGGCCTCCGCTCCTGGCGGCCTCACTCGGCGCACGCGACAGTCGCCGTGCCGTATAGCCGGGTCCGACCGTGGAGTCGCGATCTCGAGGAGCTCAGAGTGACGCCCGCGTCATCGTCGTCGGAACACGATGCTGGTCATCATCCCGTGATCCTCGACGGCTCGCACGGCGAAGGGGGCGGCCAGATTCTGCGAACGGCGCTGACGCTTTCGCTCTTGACCGGCCGGCCATTCCGCATCGTCAAGATTCGTGCCAATCGCGATAAGCCCGGCTTACGGCCACAGCACCAAAAAGCGGTGGAGGCCGCCGCGAACCTGGGTGCCGCCAAGGTGACGGGCTGCCATGTCGGCTCTCGCGAAATCAGATTCACGCCCGGAACGTATACGTCGCACGACATCTCGATCGATATCGGCACCGCCGGCTCGACTGGCCTGATCGCGCAGACACTCCACTTACCGCTGGCGATGCGCGCACAGAAACCAGCACGATTGTCGCTCACGGGAGGAACATTCAACCCCAAGGCGCCGGCCTTTCCGTTTCTCGACGGCACATGGCGGGCCTATCTTGCGGGGTTTGGCATGCCGGTGGCGTTGTCGATGCCCGCGGCTGGCTTTTACCCGCGCGGCGGCGGACGGCTCGAAGCCTTGGTCGAGCCGGCGACTCCGCGCATTCGTTCAGACAACCCGCGGCGCTTTGCGACGTGTGCGGGGTGCGGCCGGCACGGCCAACCTCCGCGACGACATCGCTCGACGGATGCGCGACCGGGCCGTCAAACGGCTCGAAGCCCAGGGAATCATCGCGGAAATCGAGATGGTGCGCTGGCCCAGCATGGGTCAGGGGGCCGCGCTTTATCTCACCGCCGAACATGACGATCTCGTTCCCGCGACGTTCGTGGGGATCGGCGAGCGCGGCAAGCCGGCCGAGGTCGTGGCCGACGACGCGATCGATGACTTGCTCGCGTTCGAGGCCGTTACCGACGCGGCCGTCGATCCCCATTCGGCCGATCAAATCCTCCTGCCACTGGCCCTTGCGCAGGGACGAAGCGAATTCACTGTAAGCCAGGTGACCGAGCACCTGCGCACCAATGCCGAAACCATCCGTGCTTTTCTCGATCGGTCGATCACGATCGAAGAACAACCGAGCGACGAAAAGCCCGGACGGGTCGTCATCGCGTGAACGCCTTGCGCCAATCTCGTCTCGCCCCCACGACAACCAATCTTGCACCGAGGCTGGCCACGCGTGCGGCTTTAATCACAGCTCCTTGCCGACAGGCCCCGCCAGCCGGTAAACGAGCAAGGGAGCCCGCTTGCGCGTGACGGCCGTGGCCACCTCGGAACGCAGGTGGCCGCTGGCGTGCTGGAGATGATCGACGACTTGCCCCAGCTCGTCGAGCACACCGGGCCTGTCATCGATAAATCCAACGGTGACCAGAAGGCGCGACGAATCGGGAAAGGGCTCGACAGCCTCGACACGCAAACCTTGAAGCACCGAATCGCCACATTCCGCCAGAACCTCGTCCAGCGTGTGGGCGACCTGCCGCGATAACTGCCACGCCTTGCGATCGCCCTCGCCCGGCTCGGCATGACGGTTGCCTGCTCGCCGCGCACCAGCCTTGCGCGACCCGTGCAGTGGCTGGACCTGGCCGTCATCGTCGCCAATCTCCGCGCACAGGGAACGAAATCGATTCTTCGATGATGGATAATGTTTCATGATTGCTCTCACGTATCGGATTCGAGGTCCGTGCCAACAGCGTCCGAACAACGAACCGCGCCGATCGAAAACACAATGACATGCATTGAGCGAACCGATCGGCAAGATCGTTTCTCGAACGCAAGAAGCCTGACCCGATGTGCGGGACTTGATCAATCAAAGGGGAGAGGAACCCGCCTGGCTCAAGCGTAGCCTTGCGACGCGGGTCTTACCGTGGCCAGCACATAGACACCAGGCACGACGACACATTCATGAAGGGAATCATTCGCATCGCCAGCCTCCTTCGGGTGAATTCCGAGAAGACATGAAGAGAAAGCGTGCAACCACGCGCATATCAGGTTAGACACCTGAATCATAGTCCGGGTTCGTCCACCGATCAAGTCGTCGGTTTCCGATCGCGACACCGATAGGTTTTATTTAGATCCTTGCACATGATCTTATCTCAATGCCACGTTTCAGAGATAACCCAGATCAGCGAGCCGCTGCTGGATCGCGGCATTGTCTTCGTCGCTATACGTCTCGCCGATCGAGACGGGCGCCACCGCCTCGGTCAAAAGGGCGGCCAAGACCGGCTCACGGGAGAGCTCGGGCTCGGCAACCGACTGCACATGCGCCGGGTCGAGAATCTCGACGAGAACGCGGCCGTCCATGTCGTCGGGGACAGGAACTCCGAGCAAATGAAGCACGGTCGGGGCGACGTCGAGAAGTGAGGCATCGCGCGGCCGGGCCTGATCGAGAAACGCCGGTCCGGCCGCGATCAGGATCCCCTCGAGCCGATGATCGCCGGTCGGGCCAAATGACGGCGTGATCACCTTGTTGGTCGTGAAGTCGTGTAAACCGATCGTACGGTATCGCCAGTCCGTGAGCACCACGGTCAAGTCGGGCGAGAGTCCCGCGTGTGGACCGTGATAAAGTTCGTCGCGGCTGTAGACGTGCTCGACCAGGGGCTCGCCGGTCACCGGGTGGGGAATCTCCATGAGCTCGGCCTTGAGATCTTCGAGCAAAGGGCCGGCATCCTCGGACCGGACACATCCCTGCGGCTGGCGTCCTTGCACGTTCAGGAAGATCTGCCCGAAATTCCCTTGCGCGTAAGCCCGAGTCTTCGACCAGTCGATATGGCGTCTCGACAGGAAAATCGATTCGCCCAGGCGGTCGATCGCGCTTTCCTGCTTGCCGCGAAATCGGCTGACGCGATGGCTCCCCAGGCCGAGCCGGCTCATCAAGCCGTAAATCCACTCGGGCGTGATTCCCTGACGATAACACCAGTATTTTTGCTTCACATAAAACGAGTCTTGAAGGGCAATATACCCCTGTTCCAGGAGCCAGACATTGAAATTGACGTATTGCTCGATCGGACCGAACCCGTGGTCGCTGATCAGCAGCAGTGCGGCATCTCCCGGCAGCTCGGCTTCGATGGCGCCAACGCCGCGATCGAGCGTCTGCCAGAATTCGATGAGCCGGGGCCGAAGTGCACTCAGCTCGCTTTCGCGGCCAAGACTCGCGCGGTGCGTGAGGTCCCAGGCGTGCCACAGCTCGTGCTGGAGGCGGTCGGTGGCCATCAGGTCGAAGATGAACAGGTCCCAGTCACAGCGCTTCATCAAGAACAGAATGGCCCGGAGATGCTGGTCGAGAAACGCGTGCAAATCCGCGAGGACAGCCGATTCATTGCCGCCATCATGAATCGACGTCGACCAGGGCTGATAGGGGCCGACTTCTTTTTCGAGCTCCGCAAAAATCGCGGGATCGCTCGCGAAGTCAGGTGCATTCGCGGGGCTGAGAAAGTCACCCAGGTAGAAGCCAGGAAAATTCGAGTGGGGACGAGCCGGATAGCTCATCGGAACCCCCCCCGCGACGGTCTTCTTGCCGTATCTCGCGGCGATTTCCCAGAGCAGGTCCGATTGAATGGCGCGTGACGAGTTGACCCGACCCTGGAGCGGGTTGTGCCCATACTCGAGGAACTCGAATATCCCGTGCTTCCCTGAGTTCTTGCCGGTCATCACACCCGTCCACGCGACCGGACTTAATGGTGGAAAGACAGACCGTAGAGAACCCGACGGTCCACGCTCGCGAAGTCGCGCCAGGTTGGGCAACAGGCCGTCCGCCATCATCGGTTCGAGCCAATCCCACGTCGCACCGTCGAGACCAAGGACAAACACTTTCATGGCGTGTAGATCCTCTCCAAAACCGATCCGATCATCTTCTGCCGAGGTCCTGCTCTTTGATTTCGATGGGAAATGACGGACAGTCCATTACATTTTAACCGATCGTCCGTAAATCGCCTGATTTCACACGGAATACGGCGAACAGATTGTTGGGAAAATCGTTAGAGATGATCGCATTGATCTGTCATGGGCCAACCACAATGAAATCATTGATGCACGACCGCAAGAATTGTTTAGCGATGTGGTCAGATCCACGAGTTTCAGGGCACCGGAGCGAGTCGCTTAGAAAATTGGCAGGCACGCCTAGAGAATTTGCGAGACGAATATTTGCTGTAGGAAAATACCGTGGCCTCTATTTTGCCGTGTGAATTTAATCTTTTCAAAAATAATGAGTTAGGAACGAAAGCTTGCCGTTAACAAACTGTTTGGCAAATACTCGGCACGCGACGTGCTTTTCACTAGCACTAGAACACTCGACGCAAAGCTTTTAAGCGTTGCCATCGCGATGATCGTGATTGCCGAGTTTCCGCACTGATTATTCATCTTAAGAATCACGAGCAAGCGTCGTTCTCCCTGGCTGTGCCCGGCCCCCTCGTGGGGGGCCGGGTTTTTATTTTCGAATGCCCGTAAATTCTGCTATTTCAAGACTTAGTACCGCTCCCCGTAAATAAGGAATGAAATTCGCTAGGATTTTTCTTTCGGTGATGAAGTTTTGGCTTTGCTTCCAAGGATAGCACCGCAGGGAGGTCACCATGAGGGGCCGCAGGTCTGCATTGCGCGTGGTCTTAACCTCAGAGGAACGCGATCAACTTCAGAAGTCTCTTCGCTGCCCTTCGACATCCCTGGGCCTGGCCCGGCGATGTCGGGCCATTCTTGAAATCGCCGAAGGGACCCCATTCGTCATCGTTGCCCGACTCGTGGGTCTGACCGAGAAGCATGTCCGCAAGTGGGTTCAGCGATTTCTCCAGAGCCGCGTAGCCGGCTTGCACGATCGCCCCGGACGCGGCCGCAAGCCGGTCTTTTCCCCCCGAAGTAGCGATGTACGTGGTCAAGATCGCTTGCGAACGGCCTGATGAGTTGGGGCGATCCCTGTCGCAGTGGGATTGCACCGAGATCGCGCGGCAGTTGGTGCGAGACGCCGTGGTACCGAGCATCTCGGCGGAGACCGTACGTCGTATCCTCCTGAGCCACCGCCTCAAACCCTGGCGGCAGAAGATGTGGCTCTCGCCGAAAGTGCCACGGGATGCAGCATTCGCCGCTCAGGTCCAGGAGATCTGCGATCTCTACACACGACCGCTGCGTGCCGACGAAGTCGTCCTCTGCGCCGACGAGATGACCAGCCTGCAACCACGGCCGCGGAAGTCCAAGACGTTGCCAACCGCCCAGGACCAACCGACGCGTGTCGAGCATGAGTACGGCCGTTGCGGGGCGTTGAATCTGTTCGCGGCCTTCAACACCCGGACCGGAAAGGTCTATGGCATGACGGCGCCGCGGAAGCGGCAATCCGAATTCATCGCTTTTCTGGAGCAACTCGACGGCGAGATCCCGGAGTCGATAACGACAATCCACATCGTTCTGGACAACCTGCGGATGCACAAGGGCAAGCAGGTCCAGGCGTGGCTGGCGAAGCATGCGCGATTTGTGTTTCATCACCCGCCCGTTCATTGCTCGTGGATGAACCAGGTGGAGCAGTGGTTCAGCATCGTTCGACGCAAGCGACTGCGAATCGTCGATTTCGCCAGCAAGGAGCTGTTAGCCCAGCGGCTGGCGGCCTTCATCAGCGAGTGGAATGAAATCGCTCATCCGTTCAACTGGACCTCGAAGTCGGTGGCGAAAGTTATGGCAAAGTGTCAGATCGAGGACGCCAATCCCGTGGCGAGCGCCGCGTAGGATTTCCGTTCCTTATTTACGGGGAGCGGTACTTAGCCTATCAGAGGTTGGAAGCCGTTATTAGCCTGATCTGTCACCCGTGTGATTCAGACGTAGGCCGCACCGCCGGTTATCGTTGATCGGAAGCTTCTCGATTTTCCTCCGAGCCGATATCATGACCAGCACAGGAGGTGGTTATGTCCACGATGTCGAGATTATCGGCGAAGGCCAGGGAATTACTCGAAACACGCTTGGCAGGTGGGCGGGTCGAGGTCACAGACGAAACGCGGCCAACTTACCGGGAACTGGCCGATGCCGGCATGATGATGCCGCTTCACACGTTTCTCGGCGGGAACGAGTCGGCTTACCGACTTACGGAAGCCGCTTGCGCTTTGCGGGATGCGGAACGATTCAGCATGACTTCCACCCAGCCTCCATTGCCCGAAGAATCTCTCTTGCCCGCTGGCTAATGGGCAAGTTCGTATCAGGCGCTGTATCAACGATTGCTCACGCCCTGCGCCAACCGCTCCGCCGTGTCGGTGGCCGCCTGGCGCATCGTCGTTGATTCGGGCATGTAGTATTGTCCAATCAGTGCCTGCTTGTGCGCATCGTCGTCGCGGCCCCAACGCACGAGCCAGGTGATGTACTCTTCGCGCCAGGTCGACTGCTCGGGTTCAATCGCGAGAGCGGCATCCATTCGCTCGCATGCCTGGTGCTGCAAGTTCAGACCTGCCGCCGCACGTGCTTCCAGGTAAAAGCGCTCGGGCAAAGCGATATCTTGATCGTTCGCGAGAAGCATCAAGGCGGCGTTGAGCAACCGATCGTGCTCGTCAGTCTGATCGGCCTCAGAGTACAGTCGCTCGGCAAACTGGATCGCCGTTTTTCCATCCGTGATGATTTCGCTCAAGAGCTCGTCGGCGATCATCAGATTGACCGCTTCATCGGCGACTTCGGGCCAGCGCGTGGGGCTCACATGCAATATCTTACGCCAGCACCGGGCAGCCAGTTTGTGGTCGCCACTCTGCACCGCAAGGCGGGCCAGAAACGCAATCACTTGCACATCATTGCCAGCCAGGTTCAGGGCTCGCGTCGCGTAAACCGAGGTCGAATCACCTTTGGTCAGCAGAAACCGTAAGAAGGCCAGCTCGGCGTGGGGCAATGCCAGCGACGGAGAGCAACGCCTCGCTTCGAAAAAACAATTGAGCGCAGGAACCAGATGGTCACGCACCGGCTCAAACTGGATGAGTTCGGCAGCATCGCCAAAATCAACGCTCGACGCCCGGCTGGCCGGCTTCGATCGCAGCAACCAGAGCGGCTCGGCCATGAGATCGATGTCTTTGGGATCGGTCGCGGAATCTTCCAGCCATTCCTTCGTCAATCTACGGTAAAGCCCCAGCTCGACCAGACCCAGGCGGACATGGCCCTCGGTCCAATTCGGGCGGAGCCGCACCACGTCTTCAGCGCTTCGCGCCAATCGTCGAGCTCCCAGGTTGCCGTTTCCAGTGTGCCCACGGTCGCCCTGAGCGTGCCCGGCGTGGGAAGCCCCACGCTGTTTAGCCGATACTCGATCCAGGCATCGCGTGCGCCATGATGGACCACCACGCCCGCGACCAGCACCGACCCGATCCAGACCGGGTCCGCACGAAGCCAACGAATGCGCCGGACTCGCTCCGCCAACTGCGCCGAGCGGCTGGACACCATGCGACACGGGCCGCAATCCACGCCCTGCCGAGCGCCCGAGCCAAGGGCGACAACAAAGCCGCAAAGTATCAATGCCGTTACTCCAACGGCCGGAATGTGAGGCGCAAAATCCCCACCGCTCTGAATGGCGAGGGCCATGAGACCAAACCCCGCGCCTGCGACAAAAGCGCGTTCGTGACGGCTTCCCTCTCGAAAAACCCGGGCACCGAGTTTGGCAACTCCCACCATGCCGGCGAGCACCAGGAACAATCCGACAACGCCCCCCTCGACAAGCATGTCTACATATTCGTTTTCGGCACGCGCGAAAAAGACCGAGCGGTCATGCGTCAAGAACGGCGTGACGGCGACCGGAAAAGTCCCCAGCCCCGCGCCCAGCGCCGGGTGCATCCAGAACGCGTCGAGTGCCCCACGCCAGACCTCAAGACGAGCTCGATAGCCTTGATCGCCCGGATCGAGAATCGTTGCGAGTCGTGCGCCAGACGACGTCGAGTTCCCCAGGATCACCAGGCACCCGCACACGATGATGAGAATCAAGGCAAAACTTGATCCGACCTGCTTCAACCGGCCGCGCAGAAATACCAGGGATACGCATCCTGCTCCGACGACGCCGAGAAATCCGCTCCGGGAATGCGACGTAACCGTTCCCAAAGCGATGACCGCGGCCGCGTAAGCAGCCCAGAGCCGGGCCGATTCACGGCCAAATAGCTCGCGAACATCACCGCTGAACAGGATCCCGATCGCGAGACCAAGGCCCAGGTTCAAATAGGCCGCCAGATGATTGTGGCTGAGAAACGGACCCCCCACCGACCAGCCCGACGCCACCATCGCCGGGCGGATCCAGTAAATCCGGCCGTTCCACGTGAGCGCCTGGACGATCGAAAATAACGAGAGGACAACCGAGTTGACGACGATCACCTTCGCAATCAACGAATAAGTGTTTGAATCTTTCCCGATCCTCGACACACTCTGGAAGAGTAACCAGCCTGCGAGGAGCCGGAACGCCACCTGAACGCTCGCATCGGGATCGGAGCTGACCGTGGCGTAAGGGAAACCGACAAGCCGTGGCCCGGAAACCGTTTCTTCTTCAAGCTGAGCCGGCAGCATGGCCGCTCGCTGCGCGGCTGACGCAGGCGACACCCAACCAAGAATTCCACGTCTCAGCGGCAGCGACTGGAAAAGAGCGAGCAACACCAGCGCGGCAAGAGCCGCCCCGGGCAAGCGGCTCACACGATTGGTCGCGCGCTCCGCCGGGCGCTCACCGGGCCCGAGAACGACCAGGAGTCCGATGGCCAGATCGATTCCCAGCTCGGCCCACGCCTCCACCGAGCCAAATGCCCATGGCGCTATGCAGACCATGAGCGAAAGGATCAGCTTATTCGCAAATCGTTTCATCGGAACAAAATGCCCTTGCACGATTCTGGGAGGGCGCGTCTCCGCACGAGCCGGGTGCCAGTGCCAACCCGCGAAGCCTCGGAGTATCGGAATCACGCAAGGCCGTTTACCTCATGCCTTGATGGCCCCACTCGACCGAAACCGCGCGGCAGGCGCTCACCGCTGCTTGTTACGCAGACCCCTGAAATAAGCGTACCGGTAGGCATCTCTCAACGGGATGTCTGGAGCCATATGGCTGCGCATCAGAGACCGATGTTCCTGTGAATTCCAGATCGCCGTCGCAACGACATAAGGCGTAAACCCGCGCGCCAGCAAACGGGTCCAGTAATCCAGCTCCGTTTGAGCCGGATCGCGGTTGAGAATCTGACTGTACAACGTCTCCACAAAGGCGTCGCGCCCCGTTCCGTAGCCCGATGCGACGACGGGGGTCGCCGCCGAAACCCCAAGCGGCTGCACCCCGCTCGCCGACGCAACCGTCGAACCAGGGCCGAGCGTTCGATGTGAGGAGGACAGTGCGTCCTTCGATTTCGGCGCCCGCTTTGAAGCACCGCCGGCTCGCGCTTCAGGCCGTCTGGATATGGGCGGTCGCGGGGGATCATTGGCTTGCACCAACCCTCGCCGCAATCGCGCGGCAAATTGCTGCTTCACGAAATCATCGACGGGCTCGGCATCAATGCGCGCCGGGCAAGCGAACCAGATGGCCGTGATCACAACCATCCACAACACGTCTCTCGTCATCACGTTCATCGGCTTGCGCTTTCATCAATCACGACGGCCATGACCCTCTGACACAGGCCGCAAACGTCGATCGCCCGGATCGCGGTCACGCAGGTCTCCATTTGATGGATGCCGCAGCTTCAATTTGTTGAGAAGGCTGCCGACGGGGGACGTGGAAGACAGGGCACCGGTTTCGACGCGCTCTTCCCGCTACAATCTAAGCCTGGCACGAATTGACGCCGTCGGACCCCCAGGCGTACCGCGTAGACCTCGAGCAACACGCTGTCGATGGCCAACATCGTGAGCGACACCACAACCGTCGCCGCGGCGAGTAACGCCTTGATCAACCACGGATTTTCCATCGTCCAGATGATCGGGCTGTACCGCAGGCGAACACGTTGTACAACCTCACCAAGAAACGGAATTCGTCGGAGATGAATGGTCGAGTAGTCGGAAAACAGCGATCGTCCGCCACCGACGATCTGATCGAGCTCCCGGTCCTGACTATCAAAAAACCAGTTACTGCGGTTGTTATCCTGAGGATCAACCAGAATATCGCGGCCACTGGCCAGCCGCACCTCGACAAGCACGTGATTCATGTCGCCGTACAGGTTGATCCGGCGCGATGAAATGCCGATATTTCCCAGTAAATTGATATAGGCACGCGATGACTCTCCGCAATAACCCTGGCCCGACTCGAGCGTCTCGCGCAGGTCGCACGAAGGAATGGCCGATCGACGTATGGAGCGTTTTCATGCCGCACGTAACGCCGAACGTAATCGCGTAAAGCGAAGATCTGGGATCGCTCGTCGTGCGCCCGGTGATCACTCGTGATCTCGTGCGCCCTGGATCGCAGCCAGCGTTGTTCGTCGTAATACCGAGAGAAACAGTAGGCGCTGTATACGAGCAGAGCACCAACAGCCGTCATGAAGACTTTTTTCTTGAAAGTCACTTTTGGCGACGTCCTTTAATTTCGAGATGTTTTACGCGTTCCGCAAACGATCAGGTACGCGAATTTGCACACTTCCTGACTGTAAGCTTGAATTCCGTCAACGTTTAAATACCAATTTGACTCACAAAATCGAACGTCGTTCGAGGCTGCCGTGTGGACGTCGACATGGCTCCCTTCAAGCACGTGCCGGAAGATCCAATCCGCTCGCGCCGTGTGAAACGCGGTCGTCACGACCGTGATCGCTCGAATTTCCGGGTGGCCCTCGACATAGTCGCGAACTCGCCAGGCTTCTTCTCGAGTCCCGATCGTCGGGCCGAGCGAACGCACATCATCGGCGGCGACTCCCTCTTCCATGAGGGCTTTGCGGTTGTGATCGAGATCAGTATCGGCGCCGACCAGGACGAGTCGTCCCAAACCTACGTGATAGAGCGCCGCGGCCTTCTCCGCGCGATCGCGCCCGCCCCCGAGTAAGAGAACCAAGGCATCCGACGGACCCGGGTTGTCGACTCGGAATTGGTGCGCCCACGACGTCAACAGCACGGGGTGCCAGAATGCCGCGGCGCCCGCGAGAGAGACAGTTACCATGACAGCCCGCCGCGACCAGGGAAACCAGCAAAGCCCGCGAGCGGCCAGGAGGCCGATGAGCGGCAAGTCGAATAAGAGCGACCGCCCATCCCAGTCGGAATAAGTCAGCGCAATCACTAGCAGGTGGATGCCGATGACCATGATCAGTATATTAGCGAGCGGATCAGAACGAGCACTGATCCAACCGAGAACCGCGAATGTATACACTGGCACCAGCACTCCGATAACCGCGATATTGTGTCGCGGCGTATAGAATGGCCGCACGTGTGCGACCCCCGCGAGCACGCGCAGCAAAGCCAGATGAATCGACTCACGCGGATGCTGGATCACGTAACTGAGCCCGGATGGTTGACGCTCGTTGTGTTCGGCTCGATCGACGGGCATGGGGAGCCACGACTCGCGATAGTCGCGCACGACAATGCCGCGATCGCGCGACTGCTGGTCGATTGTCGGGACCAGCGTCGTGCTTCGAACGAGTGGCAACAACATGAGCAGGGTCAATAACATCGTCACAATCACGGGAGTAAACACCCGTCGACCCGCGTGCGTTCGGTTCCATCTCAAGAGCCAGGCGGCCATGACGAGCGGCACAACCAGGTATCCCGCCACATTCATTAACCCGGCGCACACCGCGCACAGGAGCGCGAGAATCAGTCGATTCTTCGTTGGAGACAACCACAGATCGCGGATCGCCGCCACGGTCAGGATCAGCGCCGAGGTGTAGAGCGAATCTGATAAAATATAAGTGTGCCAGCGGATCTGATCCGGATTGAGAGCGTATAATGCCAGCGCGGCGAGGCCCGCCGGGATTCCGGCCAGAGCCGTTCCCAGCGAGAAAAGCCTGACGGCTGCCACGGTCGCAACGAACACGTGCAACACGAGCACTCCATGCAGGCCGGCGCCGAGCCGTAATGAGGCCGCGACAATCGACCGATAGACGAGACTGCCCACAAGCGATTCCTGATCGACCAGCCGGACGACCCCATCAGGCTGCACAGCTACTGGCGAATCAGGAGTGAGCTGCGCTCGTCCGACCGCGACAACGAGGCCCGCGAGTAATGTGAAACCCAGTCCGGCAAGTCCGGCTTTGGCCATAGCGAGTTCGGGCATCAGTAATCCGCCTGGCTTCAATCCGGAGTTGTCATCAGTTGTGATTCGCATAACGGTGTCGCCGGGCCGCCGGAGGATTCAAAATCAGTGTTCGTAGCCGGTCGTGCCACTAATTTGGTGGTGCGAAACGCGGCGTGTCTCGCGTGGGCTGGCTGCCGTTCTCAACGCGCTGGCAAGCTTCTCGGCCTGCGCCGCACTGAATAGTGCTTCTGGACATGGACACGTCCGGCGCGACCCATGCGCACCCGGAGATCGGCATCATCGACAAGATTGGCCACGGCGTCGTGCCACTGGCCGATTGTCGAGGCAAGCTGATGTGTGGTTCCTGCCTGGCCGATTCTGGCACATATTCCCACGGGGCTCATCACAAAGGGAACGGCCAGGCTCATGTACTGGATCGCCTTGAAGCCAGATTTTCCTGTTGACCACTCCTCTGCGACGATCGGGTAAAGCCCAATGTCGATCTCCTGAAAGTCAGCCAGCTCTCGCGGCAAACTCCACGCTCGACACGTCGTGTCGACTCCGGTAATAGCGACGTCTTCTCGGCCAGAGCCGACGATGAGTAATCGAAATCGGCGGGAGCATGCCACGCGCTGCAGTGCGGGAAAAATTGATTCGAGATAGCGGAACGTGGAATGCGAGCCCACCCAACCGAGTACCGGTACGTCGGCTCGCCTCAAGCGTGATGAGGGCCGGAAGCACCCGGTGTCGACGATCGTGGGGATCACGACCGAGCTCGCCCCCAGGTCGGTCGCGTGTTTCGCGATCGTGTCATTGCCGCAAATGACCACTCTCGACCAGCCGATCACGGTGTCGGTCTTTTGAAAGCATTTGAGAATGCCCGCGAGACGGCCGAAAGTCGGGCTGATGTAGCGAACATAGGTTGCATCGTCAAGGTCCAGCACCAGTGGCTTGCGCAGGAGCTTCGAGAGAATGAACTCGAAGACGGGCGGTCCGAGCGGCATGACCTCACGCTGGATCAGGATGACATCAGCTCCGCTGGCCGCGACCAGGTCTCGGAAGCGTCGCGCTGAGCAATCAACACGGCGGCCGCCGATTGCGCCAACCGAAGCCGCCGATAGAGCGCTTCAAACTGGCGACGCCCGAGGAACGGCCGGAAGTCGACGCTGATCCCGTGTTCGCTCACGTGGTCGACGAACTGGAGGATCCGGTACCGCGTCGCGGCGGCTTCCTCGGGATAGCTGGCAAACGCGACGACTCGCAGACGCCGCTCTGCGCGCACAGCTCGGAATCAGCCGCAATGCGAGTTCTTTCGAGGCGTATTCTAGCCAGCATCGGCTTGTACTCCGTCGGCCGTGGTGGCGATGATCAGGCTCGACTCAACGCCGCCGCGTGACATTCGTGGGCAAATTCGGCCGACGATCCTTGAATCAGCACGCCGGCCGGCCAGGTCGATGATTCTGGCAATTCCGCGCATCAGGCCACCTCCCCGGCTGTCATCGTTCGCACCGAGATCGGATGGATCTGGCCGCCATCTGGCAACAGTTCGTCGCTCTCCCATGCGGGGCTTGATGCAATTTCATTGTTACGGCATGCCAGTAACCGCAAATCTTCCGGCAAGAATTCCATCTCGAATGCATCGGGGATGTCGCGTCGTGTCTTGCGCGTGACCAAAAAAAGGTCGGGCTCGCTCAGCTTGCGAATAACCCTGGCCGGGTTCCCGCCGATCAACGATCGGGCAATGTCGAATCGTCCGCCGAGAACCGACCCCAGTGCAACCACGCAAAAAGGCGCAACATTCGAAACCCGGCGCCAACCGTACCTCTGAACCGAGATAAGTGTGCGTGCCCACCGCAACTGGTTTGCCAATCTGGCGGCTATGGGTCCAGAGCGAGGAATTCCTCCCTCCGATGATCACGTGGTCGCCAATCCATATTCCCGCACTGAAATCCAGCCAGTGCCCCGTCGTGACCACCGAGCCAGCTCCGATCTCGAGCGCCGGTTCGATGAAAGAAATGAACTCACCATCAATGATCGCGTTGAACGTGTTGAGCCGCAGGATCGAACAGTAATCTCCAATCCAGATCAAATGCCCACCGCGAAAACAATTGAAATAACCAATCTTCACTCGTTCGCCGATCACAACCTGGTCGACGCGGTAGATGATATTGAGCGATCCGATCCGAGTCCCGTTACCGATTTGAAGCTGATCGACGCCGATGATCGGCGTCAGGCCGATACGCACCCCGCGGCCGATTCGGTAACCAAAAACCGAGCGGTAAATCGGCAGCTTGAGGCACGAAGGCAAGATCGCGATCAGCAACTGGACCGCAAATTTCAGGCGTCGCACGGGGCGATCTCCAGGGACGACAATACCCGTGACGGCGGGCCAATCGTTTCGAACAATTCTTCCGCGTAGGACGGGGCAGACCGAGTTGCCCGGGCCGTTTCAAACCCGAACATTGTCAACATGAATAAATAGGGCAGTAGCTGAGCACGCTGGCGATAGATGATTCCAATATTGCCAAACATCATACTATACACGGTTCCCAATATGATAATGAAAAGCATGATGGGCAGGATCGCGCCTGGCTTGTGTCTGACACCATGGGCGACCCCTCGAACCAGGCCGCCCAGCACCAGGAGCCACCACACGATCATCTCGGGAGCGGTCAGCGCGAACCTGACGCTGCCGCCGCCAAACTGCCACGGAAAAGGCGCGAGCAGAAGATGCAGGGCGCCAACGAGCGTGCCGATCAAGAATCCTCCCCCCGTCCTCATGTCGTAACCCAGAACAACGCCTGAGCCCGAGCCTTCACCAACGGTCACGGCCTGGCGAAAATTTTGAACCTGTCCCACGTCAAACGATTCAAATTTCTCCTGGTGAGCCTCGAGGGAATCCGAAGCCATATTGATTGCACACAACAGGATGATGCCAAAGACGAGTGCCGTACCAAACGGTGCGCTCCGGCGGTTCAGGTTCGGCACGAACAAACTGACGACGATCACGCCACACAGCATGTACGCTGCGTAAAATCTCAGGGGGAGCACGGCGACCGCGCTCAACATCCACAAGGCGATGTGCCGCGCTGAAAAGCCCGTTTCCCTAAGAACCGTGCACGCGTACATCGCGACGATTTCGAGAAGGATGACGAGCGGTTCCTTGATCGTTTGAATTGACCATATCAGCATTGATGGAAACACGCACACGAGCCAGCCGGTCTTGATCGCGACATTCTCGGAGAAAATGACCCGTGCGAGCCGGTAGGAAAACACGGCGGTCATCGCCCCCGCGAAACAACTGAAAGCCGACGCCGATAGCTCGGAGCATAACCGTGTGACGTAGAAATACAGTCCCAAAAAAGTGCCATAGCCGCGGTTGATCCCCTTGACTGAGTCGAGCAATTCCTGAGGAATCGCCAGCGGCCCGAGAGGTGACTCGTCGATTCGTTCCTTGAAGACGCGGCCAAGATGCCAGCCGCTGGCGTCGGCCGAGCCGATGACGACCTCGTAGAGGCTTGTCTCGTGAAGCACGAGAGCGGCCGCGAAGCGGATCGTCATCGCCACCAGGAAGAGTTGCTGTTGCCGCGCAATCGTATCCCTGTGATTGGCCGTCAGATAAATGATCAAAAGGCCAATTGTCGTGACGACGAAAGCGGCGGCGATGCCTGAGATGAGATAACTTACGGCCATTTTTATCCTGGAGTCGAGTCAACAAGCTGCTGGTAAATTCGTCGATAACGCAACCACCCGGTGCGTTCGAGATCAAAACCGGCGATTGCGGCGGCACGGCAGCGATCGCTAACGAGCGGATCGGCTAGAAGTTCGGCCAGCCGATACGCGGCTTGCTCTAAGCTTCGTACATTGCGCTCATCAACGAGAACTCCCACCGGCCCTAATCGCGCGGCCAGTCCGTGAGTCGAGATCGACTGCACCAAGATTTCGTCAACGTCTCCGACCCCGGCCGACGCGACGACAGGAAGGCCCGCCGCCAGGTATTCCGGGATCTTCGTCGGCGAACAGGCCGGCGCCGAACGGTCGCGGCGATAGAAACAGATACCAGCGTCGGCTTGCCGCAAAGCCCCCGGAAGCTGCCGGGAGCTGACGTGCCCTATCGTGATGAACGAATCCAGACCAAACGCCGCCGCCAGCGATT
Organism: uncultured Planctomycetota bacterium; assembly: GCA_963818265.1. Taxonomy (GTDB): domain Bacteria; phylum Planctomycetota; class Planctomycetia; order Isosphaerales; family Isosphaeraceae; genus CAWFRS01. The sequence continues at coordinate 958,934 of CAWFRS010000010.1, forward strand.
GCAGCTCGGCCGGGTCGCTCTGCGTCAAGATCTTCCAGCGCAGATCGGGAATCACCTGCCGCGCCAGCGCGAAAAACGTGACCAGGGATCGGGTCGGATACCATCCCCCGAGTTTGCCTACGTAGACAAGAGTTTTTGCCCCACGATTGTCTTCGGGCGGCCGCGCTGCCGTGCGACGGGGCTCGTCTATTCGACTACAGTCCACGCAGCAGGGGATGACTTCCAGCGGCTTGGTCGCGAGCTCGAACCGGTACCACTCGCGAAAAAGCGCGGCCGCTCGCTCCGTCAAGACAACGAGACCGGACGCCTCCCTGATCAACCAGCGTTCAGAGCGCTTGGTTATTCGATAGAGCAAGCCATCCATGGCCCAGTGGCCGGCATCGACATACTCCTCGGCCAAAAAGCCGCGCACGTCAAATAAAAAAGGCACCCCAAGCAAAAGCCGCAGCGCGGCCGCCATCACGGCCGGAACGTGCGAGCGCGCGTGCACCAGCCGCACGCGGTGCCGTGCGATGAGCCAGGCTCCGAACGCAATACCACAACAGATGTCGAACAACGTCATGAGAACGGTCGGCCGTTTATGGTACGGCAGCCGGCGCCAGGCAATACCCATGGCACGCAGCCGGGCTTCCCAGTCCGAGCGAGTCGACCTGCTCAATCGCGCTGGCTCAAAAGTGACCAGGATGGGACGCCAGCCGACACGCGCCAGCCCTTCGAGATACGCGACGACCTGGCTTTGCGTCAGGGGATCCAGAAGGCTCTGATAACAGAGATAAAGTGTCGACATGACGGGCTCCCGGCATCGCTCGGATAAACCAACAACGTTCACGGAAGCCTCGCGGCCGATGCCGCCGACGCTACTTGCATGACGCGTCTTGCCGTCGCACTGTCAGCGTGTGAGCCCAAAGGCGTTGAGCTCTTGCATCATATGAGCCGACCTCTGAGTCGGATCGGTCCCCACGCGCTGCTGGACGACCCACGAGATGAGATCATTCACACCCTCCTGCTCGAACTGGACACGCGGGCGGTAATTGAGCCGTGAACGCGCTTTCGTGATATCGGCGACGCAGTGGCGGACGTCACCGACGCGACTGCGGCCAACGACATTCGGCAGGGCGTTTGAACGGAGATGTCTGATCAGTGCGGCAGCCACTTGAAGCACACTCACCGCGCGCCCGGACCCGATATTGAAGACCTGGTAATCGGCCTCGGGCCGTTCCATCGCCAGTAAATTGGCCTGAACGATATCGCTGATGTGAACGAAATCGCGCTGCTGCGCACCGTCCTCGAAAACGAGCGGATTGTCACCCCCCAGCAACTGGCCGGCGAAGATCGCCGCGACACCCGTGTAAGGGTTGGTGACGGCCTGTCGCGGACCATAAATGTTGAAATATCGCAGAGCGACGGTGGGCACCTGGCAAGCGCGGCCCACACAGAGAAACATTTCCTCGTGGTCGCGCTTCGTGATCGCGTAAATGCTCGCCGGCGCGAGCGGTTTTGTCTCGTTCGTCGGCACCGGCCTCGCCCCGGAGTGCCCCTCCGGGCAGACGATTTCCCAGCGACGCTCGGCAAGCTGGTTCTCTGCTCTCAGCCCGGGATAGAATGGCCCGCATTGCGAACACTCGTAGGCCCCTTCGCCATAAACCGACATTGACGAAGCGACGACCAACTTCTTCAAGTTCTTGTGGTAGCCTTCATTGACCAGGAGATCGAGCAACACAGCCCCACCCAGGGTGTTGGCCCGAACGTAGTGTTCGATCTTATACATCGACTGGCCGACACCCACCACGGCCGCCTGGTGGAAGACGACGTCAACCCCGAGCAATGCCCTTCGCAACGCGTCGCGATCAGTCATTTCTCCGTGCAGAAATTCGGCGCGATCGTTGAGATACGTGGGCCGAAGACCCATGTGCACCTGCGGTTCCAGAGAGTCGAAAATCCGCACACGGTGACCGCGCGCAACCAGGGCGTCGACAAGATGCGAACCAACGAACCCGGCCCCACCAGTGACCAAAACGTTGGCCATGCCTCAGACCCCATTTCGTCGACCGCACGATGTTCAGAATCAGACCGAAACTTCGCCTACCCGTCGAGCCATCGGCCACTTCAACAAGACCGACCCGACTCCGTCCGGGTGATCTCAACGGCGCAAGCCCTGAAGTTCTACATACGAAGTGAATCTCTTGGATGAGAACTCAGGGCGGGTCTTGCGCCCGTTTTGTTCGACCCGGCGGCGCTGAGCGCCCGCCGTTCCTTGAATCGCCGGCTGGCGTTGAAAATCGCGAAAAAGGCAACCGCTCGCTCGCATTCTCAGGACTGGGCCGCCGCGAACGACGAAGCGCTGCCCGCTCGCGACCGCGCCAGCCGGCGAGTCGCCAGCTTCGCCAGACGCGGAAGGCGACGGAAATCGTAGGCCAGGCACCGAGCCGTCGTCCACACACAGCGCCCCCACTGGCCTTCATAGAAATGACTGACCGCGAGCTCCTGAAGTACCCCGGAAAGGCGAGATGCGTGCCTTCCAGGCCCGCTATCACGAAGCTCGGGGTAGAGATCGAGCATCCGCTGTAGACACTCCAGCTTTTTGCGGCCGACTTTCACCGAATTGCGGTATCCCGAGCAATTGACATCGTGGTCGCGGCGCAATGCCAGCACATGATCGGAGTAATAAACCCCGAATCCGCGGCCCGCGAGCCTCATCATGAAATCATAGTCATCGAGCGGGAAAACCCGTTGGTCCATTCCACCGAGCTGCTGATACACGTGACGCCGTACGGTATATCCTGTGAAGCAGTGGGAAAAGTCGAAGATGTCAGCCAAACTCCGAACTCCACTCGTCAACTTGTAATCTGCCAGCGCGCATTGGACCGAGTGCCACGTTTTTCCACCGTGCAATATTGCTCCATCTGAGCCAATGAGCTGGCAGTCGCAACAAAACAGCGCGATCGATGGGAACGCACCGCCGAGTTGAACCATCTCATCGAGATGGCCAGGCAACAGCACATCATCGGCGTCGAGAAAGACGATGTATTCGCCACGCGCCATCGCGACGCCCGTATTGCGGGCCACCGAAGCTCCCTGGTTGCGGTCCTGCCGATGAAAGCGGAATCTCTCATCGGGGAGCCTCTCTGCAAGCATCTCCGCCGTGCCGTCGGTCGAGCAGTCGTCGACGATGATCACCTCAAACCGGCTGAACCGCTGTTCGAGCAGGGAATTGAGGCACTGGCCAATATAACGTCCATAATTATACGTCGGAATCACAACACTCACGACTGTTGACACGGGAATAGCACCCCTCCGCGAAAAAGCCCGAACCGGCCTGGCGAAAATCAGTCACCTGCACTGACGATCGATGGGCACAGGGAAAACAAGCTTTGTGTGTACCGCCGCATGGCTTCGGCCCCTTGGCCAACGGATCAAAGAACCGACTGATAGATCCTCGCGAGTCGCGCGGCCGATTCGGCCGGGTCGAAGCGATCGAAAGGGCCCGCCGCGGCGAGTTTTCCCATCAAGGCGCTCCGAGTCGGATCGCTCAACAGCGAGCAAACCGCCTGAGTTAACCCAACGACGTCGCGTGGCGGAACGAGCATTCCATCCTCACCATTGCGTACCAGCTCGCGAAGTGGACCGGTATCGGTGGCAACGCAGGTGCATCCGATCGCCATCGCCTCGATTAACGCGATTCCCAGACCCTCAAAGAGCGACGGGAAGACAAAGAGATCGCAGCCGCGCAGGAGATCGGGAATGTCGCGCCGGGGCCCCAACAAGTGAACGCGATCGGCAATCCCCAACTGGTCGGCCTCGTTGCGAACCGCCGCCACATAGTCCACGTCGGCGAGGCTCCCCACGGAAACAAGATGCGCATCGGGAAACTGCATGACAATCCTGGCCAAAGCGCGTACGGCATAGACCAGGCCCTTCTGTACCGAGACTCGTCCGATATTCAAGAGGACGGTCGCGGCGCGAGGAATGCCTGCCGCGGCCCATAGACTTCCCCGGTCGCGCTGGGAACCGGCACGTAATTCCGAGAAATCGACGGGATTATGAACAAGATCAATACAATTTCGAGGGATTCGCAGGTGGTGGCTCGCACTCACGCGGACAGACTCGCTCACTGCAATCAATCGGTGCACTCCCACCGAGGCCGTCCACCGATCGATGAAAAGTGCGGCCCGGCGCTTTGCGCCCAATCGCCGCGTTTCGCTGATTCTTGATTCCGGATCATATTCTGTGTTGTGTACTGAGCTGATCACCGGCAGACCGGCAAGACGCCCGGCGATCCGCCCGATGACGTCGGCGGCCCAAAGGTGCGTGTGGAGCAAGCCGGGTTTCTGGCGATGCAGAAGTGCCCAGAGTTTACACCCAGCTCGACCCAGGTCGGAATAATTTCGACATCGCAGACCGATCACCTCGATCCCGAGGTGCTCGATAGGCTCCTTCCAGTGTGGCTCGCGATCGAATACAGTAACAACCGTATGTCTAAACTCGGTTGATCCGAGGTTCTTCAAATTTGTGTAGAGGAGCCGTTCGGCACCGCCGGGACCGAGCGACTCAATTACGTGCAGCACATGAATCGACGCCTTCATTGATGAAGCTGCTTGAACCGACCGCTCGAGCGCGACCATCAGTGGTCCTTTCGACCGAGAAAGTAGAACGAGCTCGCGATGCGATGGAAGTGTTCGTATCGCTCGAGCCAGTGATCGAGGAAACGGAGCGGAAACAGGATCCAGCCGATAAGCGACGATGCGCGTCGATAGATCACGGGATGACCGCCGGAAACCAGGGTCGCGGCAAACTCGCGAAGGATCCAGGTCAATGTCGACGCCGGCCCGATATGAATGCCCGACTGTATCTCCACCATTGGTTGACACAAATGGATAAGGCCGAACCGCGTGCACCTCGACACATCAATGGGCGCTTCGTGATACGGCTCGAGAAACGGCATCTCCGCGTAGAACAGGCCTCCCGGCTTCAAGACTCTCACGACTTCCATGACGGCTCGTCGCGGGTCTCGAAGGTGCTCGAGAACGCCCTGGAGTATCACCATATCCGCGGCCGCGTCGGCAAAGGGGAGCGAGAAAACCGAGGCCAGCGCGTGCGTTGTTCCCCTCGGTGCGATATCGAGATTGAGCACGCACTTTTCGAGCACCTTGCCGCCGGCCCCGACATTGAGAATCACAGCGCCGGGCCCGAGCGAGCCAATCACGCCGCGAAGCCGGGCGTCCGAGCGTTCGGTGATCAGAAACGGCAACGGAGGCGCCGCCAGGATATTCCAAACGGCCCTCACGGGCGCAATCGGGCCGGAGCCCGTGCGCCCGAGAATGGCGGCTGCGACGCGGCTACCACGTCGGGCCCGCGGCGATGCGCCCGAGCAGACACAAAACCTCGATTATCAGAAACCGAAAAACGCATTGACTTCACGAACCCTGACATCATGATTCTGACCATTTCACTTTGATAAAGACTCGTACAATCGCTCCATCTTGTGCATCTGAGAGTCAAAGCCACCGCTTTCGACAACGCGGCGCCGGGCCTCCCGGGCCATCTCTTGCGCAGCCCCGCAATCGTTGAGCACAGCCGAAATCGCCTCGGCAATGGCGCCAGGATCGTCGACCCGGGTCATGGCGACCGTCTTGCCCGACTCGAAATAGGTCGAGTCGTAATCGGGGATGGCACCAACGATCGCCGGCGTTCCGCACGCCATCGACTCGAGAACACTCATCGGTGTGCCGTCGAAACTCGGAATGGCGATCGTGACATCAGCGGTGCGATAATATTCGGCCATGGCATCATGGGGGATATTTTCGATGAATCGAAATCGATCGGGATGCCGGCTTGCTTCGGCAACCTGTTTGACTTGCGCCTCATAAGTTTCGTCCTTTGCCACCGCCGGATAGCCGAACACGAAAAAGATTCCCGGGTCCTTTTCCATCACGATCCTTGCCGCTTCGGCAATGCGATGGAGATTGTATGGCGGCCGCATGAGCCGCGGACTGAATACCACCTTCGCGCCCAGTGGAAGTCGCAGCTCGAGGCGCAACTTGTCAGACTTCATCCCGGGGCAAAATCGATCAAGATCGATGCCCCCGTGAATGACCTCGATCGCCGTTCGCCGCCGCAGGTAGGGCGCACCGTCAGCGCCAGCCGGTTCGACCATGTCGTCACCAGGTCGGCACGCCTGAAGGCGAATGGAGTCATCACCCGCGCGGTAGGGTTTTCTCGCGGCGACCAGGAGGGCCCGCGGACGTCGCCGCCCATCACGGTCAACACGAGCGGCCGAAATCCACTCAATGCGGCGTGCCAGCTATTCGCGCCAATGTAGTGGCAGTGAACGATCCCGACACGTTCGCGCCGGAGTGTACGAACGAGCCAGTCGCGTTGTCGCAACGTGCGCCAGAATTTTTTGACATGAAATGGCCCCATGCCTCCGAGATATCGGCCCCCCTCTCGCTCGACGGCCGCGACGTGGCACTCTTCCATCGGCTCGAACGAGATGAGGCTGGCGTCGTGACCACGCTCGGTGAAAAACCTGAGCCAGCGATGCGTGTGAATATAACGTCCATCGGCCAGATAACAGATCCGCATCGACCAAGATCTCCCCATTGAACAGTCGTTTCGCGCTTGCTCCTATCCAGCGTGCCGGGTATCGCCTGCCACCGCCCATTCGTTCGATCGAGTGCCGGCGGCCAATTTGTCTCGAATCGACAAGAGTCCAATCGCGGCAAAAATTAACAGAGACACTTCGGCAGGCAGGCGGAATCGCGGCGATCCGTAGAACGTCATTGCCAGGAGCAATGCCGCGGCCGGCGGTGTCCAGAGAACCCACTGAAGCCGCGGACGTCGCCGCCAAAACGTCCAGGCTCCAATGAGCCCCGGAACGAGCGCCCCGATGTAACCATAATTGATACTCCGCGTGGCGTGCCTGGCCGCCGGGATGATCTCCCAGTCAAGTGGAACAATAAGATTGATCAGCTTCGCCGGCATCAACTGAATGATGCGCGCAGGATGTTTCCAGAGACGCGTGAGCGCCACACGACGTAAGTGCCTGGCCATGAGCGCTTCGTTGCCCAATCGATACGCCTCGGCGACCACCGGATCGTCTTCCCGCGGAACGTTTCCCCAGATCGCCTTACCGCGCTCTCGCACTGGCCAGTACGAAATATAGATCGTGATACCGTCTTCGGTGGCGATCGGCACGAAATGACGAACCACGATGTAATTGCGTATGACCCACGGCGATATTGTCACGACAAGCGCTCCCATCGTGACCGACACGATCGCCAGGCCGCGCCACCTCGGCCGCTTGACCCAAGCCATCGCTGCCAGTCCCGCAAGGATCAAGCACACCAGGAAAACAGATCCACCGCGAGTGAGCAGGTTGAGTCCCAGCAAGACTCCCAGAGCCATCGCATAAGCCGGCGCGGCTGACGCGAGAAGAGAACCGTCATGCAAAGCGCGGCCAGTTGCAGAAACAGTGACAAGTTTTCCGACAAGAGAAGACGCGGCAACCACACAAACCCGGGATAGATCGCCGCGAGATACCCGGCAAGCAGACCTTCGCGGCGGCCAGCGACCAGCCAGCCTAATCCCACAATCAATGAAACGCTGGCACACCCCGAAATCGTCTGCACATATTCGGCTACGTACCACTTGGCACCGGCGGTCGAATAAATCGCGGCCAGGAAGAGTGGATACCCGCAAACGCGAAACGCTGATAAACGACCCGCGCCAAAACCGTAGCCGTTCCCCATGGCAACGTTTTCCGCCAACCGATGATAATCAGCCGCATCGTTGCAAGGCGCTTCTTGATAAAGAGCGACGGCCAGCACACGAAGCGTCAGTGAGATCGTCAGGATCGCGGCGAGATGCCCCGCTACACCAGAAATTCGCGGTCGCTTCCGTGACGCCGTCGCCGCCGAACTCATCTCTTCCGGTATCACCACCAACATGGATTGCCATCCCGGTCATGAGGCTGTGTTCTTCCCAACTTACGTCAGACCACCAACATCGCAGACCCGGTTCGCATCTGCCCCGGCAAACTGAACGTCGGAAATAATGCGAGAGTCGCTCATCGCCGGACGTCTGACCGATAATGGCAGCGCCAGGCAAACTCGACCTCGGTTTCGATCCCGAAGCTGCAAAAACGGCCGCTCGATAAACCAGTATGAGCACTCGGCAGCCAGGAGGATGGGCAGGATGGAGGCTGGCAATCCGAGTCCACAAAACAATTGCTGCCAGAGGTAAAAGCTGTAAGAGATCAGGCCCAGGTGTACGGCAATCGAGTGATTCAGCACTGAGCCGGCTAATGTGGCAGGACATTCAACGACGGCCAGCGCGACGATCGCGATGCATGCCCCTTCGAGACTGTAGCCAAACGGTAGCAAGTAGTAACCGTGAAACTGCAATGTCAAGAGAGGCGAGATGATCATCACGAACAGAAATGCCAGTGCGGGCAGGCGAGCCCTCGCGGCCCGCCTTACGAGAGCGTGAAATTCGGGTGAGGTCGACCAGAATGCCGCCACGCAGCCGAACATGATCGTGTCTAAACGCGTTTGAGTCATCACGCCCAGAGCGACGCGCAGGCCTGGACACGCGACGTAGGTGGCGATACGGAGCAGGGGGCACGCCACCAGCACACCAAGGGCCGCCCGGGCCGATCGCTTTGGCCCCAGCGCCGCGAGACATACCGGCCATACAATATAAAATTGTTCCTCGACCGCGAGCGACCAGAAGTGCGCTGTGTACCAATCCCAACCGTTCTCCAGACCGAGGGCCACGATATAATTGCGAAGGAATGTGATGGATAATATCCATTCGCGATAACGGCCAGGGATCGCGCCGGCGTACATCAACCCCATGAGGATGCCCAGGTACACAAAAGCGGCCGGCAGGATCCGGAACGCGCGCCGACGATAGAACCGGCGAAGGTCGATCGTTCCCTTGCTTTCCCACTCTCGCAAAAGCAACGTCGTGATCAGATACCCGCTGATCACAAAAAAGACACTCACAGCCGTTTGACCGTTCCCCACAATTCGCCAGAAGATGTGACGCCAGCCATCGGCGGGCGAGTCAAAGCTGTGCGCCACGAGCACCACGAGGATGCAGGCCGAGCGCAGGCCATCGAGAGAGGGGATTCGTCGGGTTCGCGAGCTCATGGATTCCATCTGGCGTTTGCCATTCCCTCGAAAGTCCACGCAGGCTTCGTTCCCTCAACCGGGGAATTGGTCTGCGCCACGTGTAAAATCCCAGCTCTCCCTCGAACCCAGTCGAGATGTGCGAGATCTGCTTTTCCGCGCCCCGAGAAATGCGATCAGATTCCGATCAAGCCACGCGCGGCCATTTTCCAGCCGAAGGGCCGCCATGGCGCCAGTGCGATCGCGCGCGCACTGTAAATGAGCGAGGTCCGACGTTCTCCATGTCGGAGTGCCCAGTAGCTGCGGCCGGCCGCTTGCTCAAACCGTCCGCGCCTTCCCTCCGGACGAGACAGAAACTGCGACCGCACGTAGGTTCGATCGATTCCGCGCCGGCGATAGGCCGACTCGACAATTTCTCGCACACACTCCGCCTGCCGCTCGATCTTTTCGATCGTGCGCGCGCGCTCATGAACGCGATAACGAAGCGTGACCATATCCATATTCGCGAGCACGCCCCGCTCGCCGAGCCTGAGCCAGAGGTCAAGGTCCTCGGCGTAATCCCATCGCTCGTCATATCCTCCGGCCGCTACAAGGTCTTGCCGCCGCATCATCACCGTTGGGTGAGCTAGCGGTGTCACGCCGCGCAGCGCCTCTTCCTGAATCGCATTGTTCTTCCGACTCGGGCTCATGGTCTGGAAACGCCTACCTCGTGCATCGATCATGTCAAAGGCACTGCCCACGCCGATGACGTCGGGATGCTTGCGCAGAAAGGCCACCTGGACATCGAGACGGTGCGGTAAGGCGACGTCGTCTCCATCCATTCGCGCGATCAGCTCACCACGGGCGAGCTCGAGCAAGACATTGAGTGATTGCACAAGAGACGCTGTCTCACGCCGGACCAGGACGATGCGGCGGTCACTCGCGGCAAAATCCTCGAGGATCGAGCGTGTGGCATCCGTTGATGCATTGTCGCTGATCAATAACTCGAAATCTCCAAACGTTTGATCGAGCACGCTCTTGACGGCCTCGGTGACGTAATCGCCCTGATTGTGCACCGGCATCATCACCGATACGGATGGTCTTGCGGCCGGTAGAATTTTTAGCATGTGCGGAGCCTTTGCGGGTTGGGATCGCACGTCTCGCGTCATTTCGTGGCAAATGCCCAGACATGAACCGGGAAGTCGGGTTCATTTTCGAGCGAGTGGAGAAGAGCGTTCCAGGGCGTCCAGCGGGCGAAATTGGCTCGCACGCAAGCACGATTCCCCCACGAGCCAGTTGTGATCCTCTCAAAATCAAACCCGGCCTCGGCAAACAGATGCTTGAGGCCAAGTTCCGACCAGCGCGTGCAATCGATGGGCGCATCGTGAATCTTGATCAAAAATGGTGTCGCGACCAGGGCCGTGCCGCCGGGCCTCAACAGCGAGTGAACATTTTCAAGCGCCTTCCGAGGCCGACGGACATGTTCGAGAACCTGCTCCAGAATGACCACGTCGTACTGGCGGTCGTGCGCCAGATCGGGGTCGCAAAGATCAAATGCCGGGAACATGACCGTCTCATAAGTCTTGAAGCCGAAGCTCTTGTAGCGCGTTCCCGATATCTCGAAAACATCGAGTTCGTGCGGACGCAATGCTCGCAAGTAGCTCGACGTCGCGCGATCCATGACCACCCGCGACCAGTGCACGTGCGTGTCAACGTTCATCGTTCGCTCGACGAAATATTGCCAGTAATGCGCGCTACATCTCCAGCGTAGTGAGCGTGCGAAGCGGCCGGGAATTTGTTGCAGTGTTGTCATCATCGTTCCGCAAACTCGTTGATCACGGATCCCGCCGTTGATGAGATCTCCCATGACATTGGCCAGAAGATGTTTCCGGTCGTCGACGGTGGCAGCCGGCCCGATCCGAAAATGTCGACCGGCACGACCTCGAAACGGCAGGCCTCTTGAATCACGTCGAAGTTGTAACCATTCGAGCCCAGATAGAGATCGATCTGATAAATTCCGGGCATGAGCGGGACGCGAGGAATGCGCGCACTGATGAGCCCATCTTGAATGGGACCATCAGTACGAGACGGAGGAATAACGAGTGTGTTGTTACCGAAAATCGAGATTCCAAGATGATTCTTGATCTCGAGCCCGAAGGTGACATCTTGGAGCGGCTCGTTCACCTTGAACGCCACATTCACAACAACATCGTCACCCATCCGAATGATCCGCTCATTCGCGGCTCGATCAGCGAGCACCGAAACTTTCTGCATCGCGGCCTTTGAACCCGGCGTTCGCCCGCGATGACATTCGAGGTTCTGGTGACCAGGTTCCACGTTCATTGATGAGTTGATGTATTCCGCGAGCACCCGTTCCGGATGATCATCGGCGACGAGCCGGCCCTCGTTCAGAAGCAGTCCACGCGTGCAAAGGCTTTGAACGGCAGCCGCGCTATGGCTTACGAAGATCACGGTTCGACCGGTCTTTGCCACATCGTTCATCTTGCCCATGCACTTTTTCTGGAATTGCGCATCGCCGACAGCCAGTACTTCATCGACGACGAGGATCTCAGGCTCGAGGTGCGCGGCAACCGCGAAGGCCAATCGCATGTACATCCCGCTGCTGTAGCGTTTGACGGGCACATCGACGAAGCGATCGATTTCGGCGAACGAAATGATCTGATCGAGATTCCGGGTGATTTCACGTCGGGTCATACCGAGGATGGCGCCGTTAAGATAGATATTTTCGCGGCCGCTGAGCTCGGCGTGAAAGCCGGTTCCCACTTCCAGCAAGCTGCCCACCCGGCCATAAAGCTCGACGCGGCCGGTCGTCGGCTCCGTGATTCGAGAGAGGACTTTAAGCAATGTGCTCTTGCCGGCTCCGTTGCGACCGACCACGCCGACAACCTCACCGGGGTAAATCTCACAGTCAATGTCCTTGAGCGCCCAGAACACCGTCGCAGGCGCCGATGGTTCCGTGCTGAGGGCACCGATCGCTCGCTGAAAGCGGTTCGTGGGCGACTTGAGTACTTTGATCAGCGTCTCCCTGATCGTGGCATAAGGCGCGGCGGTTGCACCAATGCGGTAAGCCTTGCTTAAACCTGTCATTCGGATGATCGGCTTCATGGGGCGAGGACACTCCAGACGCGTTGAACTCGGGCGGGAGCCGGCCGGCCTGGCTCAGACGATATCCGCGAACGAAGACTCGACACGCCGGAATTTATAGACAGCACCAGTGAGCACGGTCGCGGTGATTGAGACCGACAGCCCTGATGCGACCCAATCGATCGCGTGGCCGAAAAGTGCCGCGCGAAATCCTTCGATAATACCGGTAAGCGGATTGAGCGCCATCAGCCAGCGCCACTTCAGAGGCACCAGGCTCGCGGGATAGATAACAGGCGAAGCAAACATCCAGAGCTGGATGAGAAAAGGTATCGCGTGACGCACGTCGCGATACTTGACGTTGAGCGCCGCTAGATAAAGGCCAACCCCGACCGACAAGGCGGCTGTCAGCATGGCCAGCAGCGGCAAGAAGACAATCTGGGTGCCAGGCAAGACCTTGTAGAATGCCATGAGAGCGGCGAGCATCAACAGGCTGACTCCAAGGTCGACGAGCGCCGCGACGGCCGCGGCGGCGGGCACAATCATTCTGGGAAAGTAAACCTTGGTGATCAGGCTGGCATTACCAACCAGGCTGTTGCTGCTGGCGGTGACGGCCGTCGCGAAAAACGTCCACGGCAGCAGTCCAGCGAAGGCAAAGAGCGTGTAGGGCACCCCGTCAGACGGGATGGCCGCGAGCCGACCGAAAAAAAGCGTGAAGACGAACATCGTGAGCAACGGCTGCATGACGGCCCACGTCACTCCCAGCATCGTCTGCTTGTAGCGCACCTGAATATCGCGCCACGCGAGAAAATACAGCAACTCGCGATGCCGCCAGAATTCTTGCAATTCGAGCGAAGACCAGCGCCCACCAGGGCACAAGACCATTAACGGTCGATCGGGCACCCGATAGTCTGTTGCACTCGCGCCGACTCGAACATCGGTGGCAGCGTGACCGCCCGCTGCCGCATCACGGGCCGATTGACGCATGATCCTATCGATTGTTTCCAGCCGATCGAGCAATGCCATTGCGTGCGCCATCCCCCGCGCCTCCTCTTGCGGTTTATCCAAGGTCATGCTTTTACGATTTTATGGTGATAGGTATCGAGTCCCCGCGTGGCGTTTCGCGTGTCGATCACCAGATGCGAGTGCTCGACGATCCACGGCCAGGCATACGCGGAGTGGTCCGTCACGATGACCACACAGTCGCGCGACTGGAGCATGTCACGGGTGAGCGGCTGGCTCTCCATCTTCAGTTCGGGGTGGCGCCGCATCTGGGGCAAGACAGGAATGTGAGGGTCGTTGTAATCGACGACGGCCCCTTTCTTTAAAAACCGTCCCATGAGCTCGAAACCCGGGGACTCACGGGGGTCGTCGACATCTTTCTTGTAGGCCATCCCCAGCAAGAGGATCCGGCTCCCTTTCACGGCCTTGCCGCGGTCGTTGAGAGCATCGGTAACGCGATCAACCACGTAGGCGGGCATTCCCGTGTTGATCTCGCCGGCCAGCTCGATGAATCGTGTCGTCAAACCAAATTTGCGAGCGATCCATGTCAGATAGAACGGGTCGATGGGGATACAGTGCCCCCCCAGGCCGGGCCCTGGATAAAAGGCCTGGAAACCGAACGGCTTGGTCTTGGCCGCCGCGATCACCTCCCAGACATCAATCCCCATGCGGTCGTAGAGCACTTTCAGTTCGTTGACGAGTGCGATGTTCACAGCCCGATAAGTGTTTTCAAGGATCTTGCAGGCCTCGGCAACCTCGGGACTGGAAACCTGGACGATCTCGGCGATGGCATGCCCGTAGAGCAGGGCGGTCAGTTCGAGGCTTCGAGCGTCCATCCCGCCCATGACCTTGGGTATTCGCGCGGCGGAGTGGCTCGCATTCCCAGGGTCTTCCCGCTCGGGACTGTAAGCCAGGAAGAAATCTTCCCCGTCGCGCAGACCCGACGTTCGCAGGATTGGCAGAACCACGTCGCGCGTGGTGCCTGGATACGTCGTGCTTTCGAGCACCACGAGCTGACCAGGCCGAAGACGCGACGCAATGGCCTGCGCGGCCCTTTCGACGAAACTCAAGTCCGGATCGCTGGTGGGCGATAAGGGTGTCGGCACGCAGATCAAAATAGCATCCGTTTCCGAGAGCCGGCCGAAATCGTGGGTTGCGTCAAGGTGATGGCTGGCCTGTTCGAGCCATTCATCCGACACGTGGCTGATATAACTCCTTCGTCGATTCAGCCTCGAGACCTTGTTCTTGTCGTTATCGAAACCGAGAACGTCGATCCCCTTGCTCGCAAATGCCAGAGCCAGTGGGAGACCGACATATCCCATCCCAATGATGCCCACGCGAGCACGGCCACGGCCGATTTTCGCCTTGAGCATTTCGTAGGCATCAACGGCCGACCTGGCTGTCACGCGCTCGCAGTCCAGCACGATCATTCAGTCACCCTTTCCCGCATACAAATTCCTACTGACACAATTTCATCATCACCGGCCGAAATATAGCGCCAAAGCACGCAGTGGGTAGCGATGGCTCGAACCGCCCGCGGCTTACAAGACGGGGATCAACCGCGAATTCCCATGAAACTTGCGCTGGCCGGCCGTCGGTGGCCGTTCCGCGCGTCGGCGTTCGAATTCGACGGTATCGTGGAGGATTTGCTCGAGGTGACGCGCGGGCCGAAAGCCGATCATAGCCTCGGCCTTGGAGATATCCGGCACGCGTCGCGGCATGTCTTCAAACCCCGTCTCATAGGCTTCAGAGTAGGGTATGTGCACAATCCGGGACGTCGATCGTGTGTAGCTGACAACGCGGTGCGCGAGGTCTTCGATCGTGATTTCTTCACGCGATCCGATATTGATCACCTCGCCAATCGCGGCGGGAAGATAGATCAGATTGACGAGCGCCTTGACGACATCGGCCACGTGCGTGAAACATCGGGATTGGGTGCCGTCGCCGTGAACGGTGACGACTTCACCCGCGAGGGCCTGATTGACAAAGGTCGGCAAGACCATGCCATACCGGCCCGTCTGCCGCGGTCCGACGGTATTGAATAATCGCACGATGATCGTGGGCAGCCCCTGTTCCCGCCAGTAAGCCAGGGCGAGAAATTCGTCGATCGCCTTCGAGCAGGCGTAGCTCCAACGGCCCTTTGTCGTCGCACCCAGTACGATGGGACCATCTTCGCGGAAGGGGACGTGCTGACTGAGCCCGTAGACCTCCGACGTCGAGGCGACGAGCACCTTCTTCCGCTTCTTCGCGGCGAGCGAAAGCACGACCTCCGTTCCATGAACATTATTTTGAATTGTTCGTACGGGGCTTTGCACGATGAGCTTCACGCCAACGGCCGCGGCGAGATGATAGACAGCGTCACATTCGTCGATCAGCTCGGCCAGGAGCGACCGCTCTTGCACACTCCCCATCACGAATCGAAACCGGGTGTGTTCCCGCAAGTGGGCGATATTCTCGACCGATCCCGATGAAAGATCGTCGAGAACCGTGACCGCTTCGCCGTTGTCGAGAAGAGTTTCGCAAAGATGAGAGCCGATGAAGCCGGCTCCTCCTGTAATCAAGAAGTGCATAAACACATACCTCAATCCGTCACGTGCCTTGTCGTGAAAGTTCGCGCCGACTTCGTCTCCATGGGTTGCAAGGGCGCCACGCCGTGCCACCCGGTCAACCTCGTGGGGACGAGCAAAGGGTCCGCGGTTGTCCCGAGCGCTTGCTTGGCTCAGAACCCTTTTCTTCCTGGCTCCTCGTCCTCATGGCTTCAACTTATGACATGTCACCTGGCTTGATAACAAAATCGGCTGCATCGCATTCACTCGATCGTTGCCCGGCGCACGAGGCAAGAAACTGTTCAACGGCGGCCAGTCTTCATCGACATGCTCATCTTCATATCAAGACTTGCAACGGTCCGTGCGCACGTTCAATGGAACGCGATGGGCGGGGCGGGCAGGGCGTGGGCTTGCTCGAACTTTCCCGGGCTGGTCAGCCTGGCAAGGCAACCGATTCGTGAGCCCGGTTTCGCGATGTCACACTGTCGTGTCGCCGTCAAGTCCGTTCGAGGAATGAGAACGTCTGCCTTCCCCGCTCCTCCGGAACATCGTTTCGAGCATGCCGCTTTGTCGCGTGGATAATGACGATGGTTCCTGAGTGGTCGATCGATATCCGTACCCATAGCCGTATCCGTATCCGTATCCGTACACGATACTGAAACGGTTATCAAAGCCGAGCTGGTCGCGTGTGACTCCATTGATGACGACCCCGAGCGCCGGGGTTTTGAGGGCATTGAGCACTTCCATGGTCTGTTCGAGCGACTGGCGGCGAACATCGCCAATTCGCACGACGAGGATGATGCCGTCGACCACTGCGGAGACGATCAAGGGGTCGGTGACGGCGAGCAGGGGGGGTGAGTCGAGGATGATCACGTCGTAAGAGGGGCGTAGTTCCTCGATGAGTTGGCCAAGCTGTGGAAACGCCAGCAGCTCCGCGGGGTTGGAGACGGCCGGGCCGCAGGTGATCACATCGAGGTTGGTGACGCTCGTGGGTTGTACCACGTCCTTGATTGATAACTCCTGGGTGAGCAGTTGCGAGAGACCCCGGTCGCGGTCGACATGGTAGATCGCGTGGATCGATGGCCGCCGGAGATCGCCGTCGATCAGCAGGGTTCGCCGGCCGGCGAGAGCCTGGCTGATGGCCAGGTTGCTCGACGTGGTCGTTTTGCCATCGCCGCCATGGGGGCTGCTCAGCATGAGAACCTGACCGCACCGATCGCGTCTGATGATCTCGAGCTGGGTTCGCGCCGACTTGTACAGTTCGGCGGCAAGAGTACAAGGCGACTTCCTGGCAAAGGAGTCCGCGGTCGCTCAGACCGGGAATCTGTGGGATCGAGATCTCGGGAATCACGCTGATGACCGGCAGTTTCACGATCGCACGGAACTCGCTGACGGTGCGAATGCGAGCCTCGAAGAGCTCGACCATGAACCCGGCGAGAGCTCCCAGGCTGCTGCCGAGAACCAGTGCGAGCCCCAGAACGGCCGAGATCCAGGGCCGGCTCGGCTTGACTTTGGGAGGGCTGATCGTCTGCGCGGTCACACTGCCGTAATCGCTCACGAGCTGGGCCTGCTTGAGCTGCGCGGCGACCGAGTCGAAAAGGGTGCGCTGGCGATCGAGATTGGTCCGAAGGTTGGATTCGACCAAGAGGGTGATTTCGGTGTCGTGGCTCTTGGCAACGTCGGTTTCCAGCCGCTTCTGGATCTCGGCCCGCATCGTTTCGACGCCTTCGAGACTGCGTTCGAGCGACTGGATCAAGACGTCCGTCTGGCCCCGTCCCTTGCGGAGAGCCAGATCGGTCGACGAATCAGTTTCCAGGTCGCGAATTTGCCTGTCGAGGTCGCGAACGCGCGGATTCTGGTTACCGCTTTCCTTCTGCAATCGAGCGCGTTCACCACGAAGATTCGCAAGCTGCTCGGACCGGGTTTCCTCGGCCCGCTCCCTCAGGAACGCCTCGCGCACACGCAAGACCATCAGGTTGATTTCGGACTGGCGAATGGTGTCGTCTTCCTTATGATCGCGAAGTCGTCCCTGGAGGGACGTCTTCCGCTCGTACCAGAGCTGGCCGATCTCGTTTTCGAGTTTCGTAATCGCGCCTTGGTGAAGGGTCACCGCGGGGTCCGACGTGCTTCGCGCCACGCGTTTCGTATGATCGTGGCGCGAGCGCGCCTCATCGAGGTCGGAAACGCGGCGGGCGACATCGGGGTCGGCGTAAAACGCGTCGACCATCTCACGTTCGTCGACTGGTCTTTCGCTTGCCATCGCGGCCTGCTGCAAGCGCAGGTGCTCGAGCATCTTTTCTGTGCCGCGCCGTTGAAATTCAACGGTCGCCAGTTGATCGGCGATCTGCTCATAACTTCCATGATCAAGGATGAGATCACTCGGTTGATTCGCGATGCTGTCGCTGGGCTGTGCGGCCGTCGTGCTCGGGTCGGTTCCGCTGGCGCCGGCAAGCTGATTGAGAGCCGCATTGATGACGCTCGAAGCGACACCTTCCTTGGAGAGCTTGCGAGCGAGCTCGACCTGAGTGCGAAGCTGAAGGGCGCGGGCCAGGGACGAGCCGGCGGCCTGGTCCCACTGATCGAGTCGCCGGGCCAGAAAGCTGCGACCCTCGATGCTGCCGGTGAGCCCCGGGTGCCCCTTGCGAAACTCGAGATACGTGTGCTCGAGCTCCTTGAGCTCCTTGCTCAGCTCGTCGCGTGCCTTGCCGATCAAGGTGATCACGTCACGTGTATCCTTCTGGAAGTTCTCTTTCAAGAACCGGTCGTAGCTGGCGATACACGCCTCCATGACCTTGTTCGCGTCGTCCTCGGAGTCCGTCTGGTATTCCAGGTCGACGACTTTGCCTCCGCCGGCCGGCTGCTGAACCTTGAGGTTATTGATGACGGCGTCGACCGAAAGGTGGCCGAGCTGCGCGAGGTCGAGAGCCCGGCCGACGATGATGGGGCTGCGGATGAGCAACAGATGCGTGGAAAGCGTGTCCGACTGCGACGGCAAGTGGCCGAAAGGATTGGGCCCGCCCACGTTGATCGGTCGTTCGCCCTGCTGGATGACCAGTAAGCGAGCCGTCGACTTGTACACTGTCTTCGTCCTGGCAAGGTACAAGACGGCCAGGGTCGCGAAGATCAAATTGATGACGGCGATCAAGCGCCACCGCCGGCGCACGAGCCCACCGATTTTGAACAGATCTTCAAACAGGTTTCGAGAAACGTGCGCCGACGGCGCTGCCGAGGGCGATTTCGCAATTGATTGCATCACGGCCATCCGTCCTGGTGCGGAATGCCATCGCAAGATCCCGGGAGGATCAGTCGAACGACGAAGAGGGGCTCTGTCCGGCCCGGACGTCGCTTTTGCTCGGCCTCCCGCAATCAGGCAAGCTTATTATTTGCTACAGGCTCTCGACATCGTCTTTTGAGCAAAATCGGCCGCAGCATCCGAATGGATTGACTCAGTGATGTCGCGCCCGCTTCGTTCATTTGAATGCAAACGCTCTTACTTACTTTACATATGACGTGCGACGATCAGGGGCAACAAACCGGCCGCTCTTTCCCTCAAATTTGTCACCGCGAACGGCCACGCGACTGACTGTCAATCGAGCCATCGCCAAGGCGGCCGTATCTCTTTCCTCTCGCCATCAAACCGTGGGCGGCTCATAATGAAAGGTCGGCCAGAAAGGTCTTACTCACTGGCCGCGAATGAAGGCACCCGGGAGTGAGGGATCCGCTTGATGGATACCAGAATGGGATATCGGCGACGCGTTGGATTCACGCTGATCGAGCTCCTGGTGGTGATTGCGATCATCGCGGTCTTGATCGCGCTCCTTTTGCCGGCCGTCCAGGCCGCGCGCGAGGCCGCGAGACGGATCCAGTGCACGAACAACCTCAAGCAAATCGGGCTGGCCCTTCACAACTATCATGCCGGCTGGAATAGCTTCCCTGTCGGGTTTCTCTACGCGTATACCGGCATCCTGCCCAACTCGTCACCGTCGCAATATCGGTGGTCGGCGCTGGCGCAGATGACCCCGTATCTGGAACAAACAAACGTCTTCAACGCGCTCAATTTCGATTTCCCGATCGCCCATCAGCCGACCCAAAGCGGGGCGCTCTTCTGGCCGTATTTTCCGGCGAACACGACGGCCATGGCCACGCAGGTGTCAATGTTCCTCTGTCCGAGCGACGGCGCACCTCCCCCCGCGGACGGCACGGGCCCGACCAATTATGCGTTTTGCGCGGGCGACGGCTCCAACGGCGGCGATGCCACCAATGCCAACGGCACATTCATCCTGGGCCCGGCCGAGTCGATGGCCAATCTCACGGATGGATCGAGCCAGACAGTCGCGGCGTCGGAACAGTCGCTCGGAATTGCCGGGCCCTATTCCCAGACGACGCCGACGCCGATCCCTTCGCCCGTGTATCGCGCCATGGCACGCGTCGTCGCTCCCTTGACCGACCTGTCCTGTGCCGCGGCCGGCGCTGGCTGGCTGCTCAACAAGGGGTCAAGCTGGTGGGACGGCAACTATCAAAACGCGCTCTACAATCACTACCTGCCCCCCAACGCCAGCCGTCCCGATTGCATCGTCTACCATAACCCCGGCTGGAAGGCGGCCCGCAGCTTTCACCCGGGAGGCATCAATGCCCTTTACGCCGATGGCCACGCCATCTTCGCCAAGGATTCGGTGAACCTCAATATCTGGCGTGCCATCTCCACCCGCGCCGGCGGCGAAGTCGTTTCGGCCGATGCGCTTTGACGACGCCTCAGTCTTTTACTTCACAAGCTCGCCTCGCCTGATTGCAGGCCAGCTCGGTGCGTGGGCCTCGCCACGCTCGAAACGCGTTCGGCGTAATGGCCTCATTTTTCAGAAGATCTCTTACATATTACTCATATTCACGTATATTTGCGACGCCGCAAAGTGCCCGAAATCTCGTCCGTCGACTTTGCATCGTCTTGATGGCCGGTTATCTTGGACGCTCGTAAGACGTCTGTTCGCCGCGGAAAAACGACTGGATTTTCCTTGAGGACGAGAGCCTGCGCATGCTCCCGGGACCGGTCTTCAGTTTCGAACTCATGGCCACGTCGCGTCGCGGCCGGTTTTATCTGGTCCGGGCGTCTTACGCGGTGATCCTCTTTCTGATTCTATGGCTCATTCATGCGGCCTGGCTGGCCGAGACGCAGGGTGAGCTTTCGTCGCGCACAGGTCAAATGGTTTGCCTTTTCGGCGTTCGGCGGGATCGCGGTCGGACAGCTCGTCCTGGCACTCGCCCTGACACCGGCCCTGGTCGCCGGCATCATCGCCGATGAGCGGCAGCGCAAGACCTTGCATTATCTGCTCGCCAGCCAGTTGACGAGCCCCGAGATCGTGCTTGGCAAACTGCTGGCGAGGTTGCTCTACCTGGCTGTTCTTCTGGGTGTCAGCGTGCCCATCCTGAGCCTCCTGGTGCTCCTGGGGGGGGTCGACCCGCGGCTGATCGTGCTCTTGTGCGGGGCCACGTTCAGTACGGCCTTTTTCCTGGCGGCTCTCTCCATCTGGGTTTCAACGATCGCCACCCGGGTGCGCGAGGCTTTTTTTGTCGCTTACGGTCTCGAAGCTCTCTGGCTCTTTTCTCGTTTGATCTTGCGGAACATCCCGCTTGCCGCGTGGCCCATGCTCGACGATGTGGTCGACACGCTTGCCGACTGGATCGGCGCCAGCAGTCCACTCGAGGTGGCGCAGGAACTCTTTTTTGGTCTGGCGATCGGCACAACATCGGTGAGCAGCGAGCTGGCAGTGCTGTTGAAGATGATCGCCCTGCAAGCGGTATTCGGGCTTTTCCTCGCCACGCTTGCGTCCGTGCAACTTCGTCCGATCTTTCGGCGACAAGACGGGGGCGGGGGGATTCGCGCATTTCGTCGGCTGCGGGCCATGCTCAAGTCACGCGGCCAGTGGCGGCTCTGGAATCGCCCGGCCCTGGCCGATCGTCCCATGATCTGGAAGGAGGTCTATACCGGCGGACCGAGCGGATTTGCTCGAATCGTCGGATTCTTACTTGTTCTGATAGGAGGCGGTTTCCTCGTTTATCATACTTATCAGTACACGAGCCTGGCGATCGCCGAGATGTGGGAGTATGGCTATCCGAGCTCTTCGCTTGACTTCCAGTCCCGACTTCAACGATGGAAGCTCTTCTGGTTCTTGCGCCATTGTGCCGCTCTTGTATCTGATCAGCATCCTTGCTGTCGCCGGCGCGGGGGCTGCGTCGGTTACCTCCGAGCACGAAGAAGACACCTGGGTCAGCCTGACGGCCACCGACCTGACGGCCCGCGAAATCGTCTTCGGCAAGATCCTGGGCGCGCTGAGGCGTCAGCGCATGTTCGCCCTGGTGATCATCGTGCTGGCCGCGCTTGGTGCCATCGCCGGCTCGGTCGACATGCTGGCGATTCCAGCCCTGATCGTGGCGTTACCGATTTATGGCTGGTTTGCCGCCGCGCTGAGCGTGTGGATCTCGCTCCATCTGCGTTCCACATGGAGGGCGCAATTTCTCACCGTCGCAAGTTTGCTCCTGATCAATGTCGCCGGACAGGGAACGCTCAACGCGATTTCGCGATTCGGTTTCGCTCCTCAGGTCTGGCCGGGCTTCACTCCCTATGAGATGTGCAAGCTCATCTTCGAGCCGGAGATCGTACGGCGTCTCAAGGACGCTTCGTGGCCATTCTCGTGCCTGGTCTGGAAGATCGACGAAGGAATCGCGTGGCTGACGACGCTGAGCGTGCTGAGCGTGCTTGGCTATGCGGTGCTCGCAGCCGCCCTGACGTCGCATTCACTTTACCAGTTCGAAGTCGTGGCGGGCGCGCTCGACGAAAGAAATCTGACGGCGCGTCGCAGCCAGGACTGCTGAAGAGTGCGATCCCGATGCAGATCTCATTGGAGCATGCAAAACACTGCCAACCAGCCGATTATTGACGTTCTAACCTTGTCGTCTTGTCTTCCTTCATGCTGCTGATTCTCATTGCACGACCAGAGTTATTTATTTGAAGAGGTGAATGCGTGGAATTGGCCGCTCCGGCAAGCGAACAAAATGCGCGTCATACCGGACGGCGGATCGTCCTCACGACGTTTGGCTCACTCGGGGATCTGCATCCGTTCATCGCGATTGCTATGGGCCTGAAGGCCCGCGGTCACGACGTTGTCATCGCGGCCTCCCGCCACTACCGGCAAAAGATTGAGGCGCACGGCATCGGCTTCCACGCCGTACGCCCTGACGGCCCCGACCTGGATGCCGATCACGACATGATGCAGCGCATCATGGACCCTCGCAAAGGGACCGAATTCATCGTCCGTGAGCTCCTCATGCCGGCCTTACGCGAATCCTACGAGGACGTACTGGCTGCCGCGCAAGACGCCGATCTGCTGGTATCTCATGTTCTCACCTACGCCACGCGACTGGTGGCCGAGAAGATGGACATCCCCTGGGCGAGCGTTTTCCTCCAGCCCCTGGGATTTTTCTCAGCCTACGACCCGCCGGTTCTGGCACCGATGCCAGACCTGTCAAAACTTCGGTTCCTCGGCCCGGCGTTTCACCGCGTGCTGTTCTCGCTGGCAAAGCGGAGTTGTCGGTCATGGGCTGACCCGTGGCACCGGTTGCGGGCTGAGATTTCGCTGCCGCCTATTTCGGAGAACCCGTTGTTCGAGGGCCTTTACTCTCCTTCGCTGGTCCTGGCGACATTCTCACCACTGTTCGCCGACAAACAACCAGACTGGCCCGAGCAAACCCTCGTCAGCGGCTTTCCGTTCCTTGACCAGACCGATAAGACCGAGATCGCCCGCGAACTGCTTGACTTCCTGGACGTGGGTTCTCCGCCTGTTGTGTTTACACTCGGCTCGTCAGTCACCGCGAACGCCAGAGACTTTTTCGAGACCAGTGTGGCCGCCGCCCAGCGTCTCGGGCGAAGGTCGGTGCTCATCGTCGGCGGCGGTGTTGATAGCGGTAATCGGCCAGTTCGGCTTCCGGCCGACGCCATCGCCTGCAATTATGTTCCCTTTTCTCAACTTTTTCCACGAGCCGCCGCGATTGTGCACCCGGGCGGAATTGGAACGACGAGTCTGGCAATGCTGCGCCGGACGTCCCATGCTTGTCGTGCCGTACGCTCACGATCAGTTCGACAATTCCGCGCGGGCGGCCCGGCTCGGAATCGCGCGGACGATTTCCCGGCATCAATACCGAGCGAGTCGTGTCGCGGCCGAGTTGCAAAAGCTTCTTGATGACCGGCGGTATTCCCAGCAGGCATCAGGCGTCGGAAAGAGAATACGGCAAGAACATGGACTGTCTTCCGCTTGCGAAGCACTCGAACAACTCGCTCAAGGCAGGCGGCCTGCCACGGCGACGACTTGAATGGCCGAGAGACGAAAAAAACACGGCTGAGACACCGATTCGTACGGGAAGTCGTGGACCAACATGCATTGGCGACGATGACCAGACCGGCAAGTCGAAACTCCTCCCGGCGATTTGACTGCGGGCGCACGGTGCGATCGGCACGAGCCGGATCAGAGACCGGCTGGGTGCCCCACTTGATTTTGGCACCGACATTTTGGTTTGCTAGAAACTCGGATACTTAAAGTACAACTCAGAACCTCGCCAGGAGGCAGGGATGCCCACGCTCACGATCACCTACAATACGCCGGAAGAACGTCGGAATTATGAGACGGCCATCGCCTTCGTTTCCGAGATGCATCAACTCGGTCTCGAGGCTCCGCATGGCGGCGTGATCGACGCATGCGAAGGACTCGCTCTATCCAAAGGACACGACTTTCTTCGAGAGACCCTTGCTGGGGCCATTGAGGCGCGAGTCAGTCACCTTGAAAAAAAAGCCAACCGTCCTGTGGGCACGCAGCCCGAAACAAGGGACGGCGGTCGCGTTCGATCGTAACCGCCATCGGCAAGATTTCGATTGCCCGTTCCTATTGCACGTGCCCCACATGCGGCAACGGGGAATTTCCGGCTGACGCCGCGCTGGGACTCGACGGCGGATTCAGCCGACTGGCCCGTAAACGGATCTGCTATGTCGGGATCGATAACTCGTTTGAGCGTGGCGAATACATGCTCGAACTGTTGGCGGGATGGTCCGTCGACGCCGAAACGATCCGACGGCTCGTCCATGCCGAGTCGGCCGAATGCCAGAAATCCAAATCCGAAGATCTCGACGTCGCGGCCAAGTTCCGCAAGGCTTCGGGCGACCGGGAACTCCAGATCGATGCCGGCAAGGTCAATACCGAGACCGGCTGGCGTGACGTCAAGGTCGCAACGTTCGCAGTCCGGCAACCGGCCGAGCCCTCTACGTCGGAGAATTTTGGCCAGCGTGACTTGCCCAAGCCTTCGGTGCGGCATGTGATCGCTGCGATTGAAACGGCCGAGGAATTCGGTGTGCGCTGTCAGTTGGAAGCCCAGGCGATCGGCCTGACGGACGCCAAAGAGCTGTCGATTCTGGGGGACGGCGCCGAATGGATCTGGAATCTTTCGACCGAGCAATTCGCTGGCGCCGAACAAAATCTCGACGTTTACCATGCGACCGAATACCTGGGAGACCTGGCCCGAGCGGGCTTCGATGGGGACACGGTCGCGGCCAAGCTATGGACCGATCGCGCCCAAGTCGCTTTGGTGGCCGATGGGTGGGCAGGGGTCTGCGAATTTGTACACAATAACAGCAGCGAGATGAGCAATCGCCCTGCGCTTGAGGCGGCTTATCCTCGGGTAGCCAACTACCTTTCCGGCCATCAAGACCGCATGATGTACGCGGCCCGCCTACGTCGGGGCGCGTCGATCGGCAGCGGGATGATCGAAGGCGCGATCAAACAACTGGTCACCCGTCGTATCAAACAGACCGGGGCGCGATGGAAAACCGACCACGTGAGCCCCTTCGTTGAGTTGATCAGCCTCAGCCAAGCCGAAGACTGGGATGCCTACTGGTCCGCGGCCTAACTGCCAACTTCGAATGGGGCACCCGACCGGCTTGCCAGCGATGTACCCCGTGCCAAAAGAGTCGCGGATATCATATAATTGAGTCGGAGAGGGACCAAACAGGAGGACAGATGATCAGTAGTAGTTATAACTTGACGCACTTGAAAGTGCTCGAGGCCGAGAGCATCCACATCATCCGCGAGGTTGCCGCGGAGTTTGAGCGGCCGGTGATGCTCTACTCGATTGGCAAGGACTCGGCCGTCATGCTGCGGCTCGCGCAGAAGGCGTTTCATCCGGGACGGCTCCCCTTCCCGCTCTTGCACGTCGATACGACCTGGAAGTTCCGGGCGATGATCGAGTTCCGCGATCGGTACTGTCGCGAGCAGGGCCTCGACCTGAAGGTCTGGGTCAACCCGGAGGGGCGGGCCCAGAACATCAACCCGTTCGACCACGGCTCGAAAAAGCATACCGACATCATGAAGACGGAGGCGCTGAAGCAAGCGCTCAACCATTACCAGTTTGACGCGGCGTTCGGTGGCGCCCGTCGCGACGAGGAAAAGAGCCGGGCCAAGGAGCGCGTTTACAGCTTTCGCGACCGCCAGCACCAGTGGGACCCGAAGAATCAGCGGCCGGAGAGCTCTGGAACCTGTATAATTGCAAGGTCAACAAGGGCGAGAGCATTCGCGCCTTCCCTCTGAGTAACTGGACCGAGCTGGACGTCTGGCAATACATTCACCTGGAGAACATCCCGATCGTGCCGCTCTACTTCGCTGATGTCCGCCCGGTCGTCGAGCGCGACGGCACGCTCATCATGGTGGACGATGAACGGATGAAGTCGCGGTTGCGGCCCGGCGAGGAGCCTATGATGAAGCGGGTGCGGTTCCGCACGCTGGGCTGCTATCCGCTCACCGGGGCGATCGAGAGCACCGCGACGACGCTGCCGGAGATCATCGAGGAGATGCTGCTGGCGCGGAACTCCGAGCGGCAGGGCCGGGTGATCGACCACGATGAGGCGGGGTCGATGGAGCAGAAAAAGCGCGAGGGATACTTCTGAAATGCAAGCCGTTGATCTGAGCCAGGAAGACGTTCACACCTACCTTGCCCGCCACCAGAAGAAGGAGCTCCTGCGCTTTCTCACCTGCGGCAGCGTCGACGACGGCAAGAGCACCCTCATCGGCCGGCTGCTGCACGACACCAAGATGATCTACGAGGACCAGCTCGCGGCCGTGAAACGCGACAGCGAGAAGGTCGGCACGACCGGGACCGGCGAGATCGACCTCGCCTTGCTGACCGACGGCCTCAAGGCCGAGCGCGAGCAGGGTATCACGATCGATGTCGCGTATCGCTATTTCTCGACCGACCGCCGCAAGTTCATCATCGCCGACACGCCGGGCCACGAGCAGTACACGCGCAACATGGCCACCGGCGCCTCGACGTGTCAACTGGCCATCATCTTGATCGACGCCCGCCACGGTGTCATGACCCAGACCCGCCGGCACTCGTTCATCGTATCGCTCCTGGGCATCCGCCATGTCGTCGTGGCCATCAACAAGATGGACCTGGTCGACTACTCGCGTGACGTATTCGAACGCATCAAGGACGATTACACGGGCTTCGTCGCCAAGCTAGAGCTGCGCGACATCACGTTTATCCCGATGTCAGCCTTGAAGGGCGATAACGTCGCGTCCAAGAGCAACGCGATACCCTGGTATTCCGGGCCGCCGCTTCTGGATCACCTGGAGACGGTGCACATCGCCAGCGACCGCAACCTGACCGACTTGCGTTTCCCCGTGCAATACGTCATCCGCCCCAATCTCGACTTCCGCGGCTTCGCCGGCACGATTGCCTCCGGCGTTCTGCACAAGGGCGACGAGGTGATGGTGCTTCCCTCGGGCAAGCGCAGCAGGGTGAAGTCGATCGTGACATACGACGGCGAGCTGGAAGAAGCGTTCGCGCCCAGGCGGTGACAGTGACGTTGGCCGACGAGGTGGACGTCAGTCGCGGCAACATGCTGGTGCCGCCGGACAACCCGCCGCACATCAGTAGCGAGATCGAGGCGATGGTGGTGTGGATGGCCGAGCAGCCGCTCGTGCCCGGCCGGCCGTATACGCTGAAGCAAACCACGCAACAGGTGACGGCGGAGGTCGCGTCATTCCGCTACGGCGTCGACGTCAACACCCTGGAGCACCGGGTCATCGCGCGGCTCGGGCTCAACGAGGTCGGGCACGTGGAGCTCAGCCTGACGCAGGCTCTGGCGTGCGACCCGTACCGCACGAATGCCGCGACCGGTGCGTTCATCTTGATCGACCGGCTGACGAACAACACGGTCGGGGCGGGGATGATCGTTGAGACCGGCAGCGGCCGGGCGCCCGGCGACGTGTGGGCGGCCGAGCCGGCGGTCAGTCTCAAGCTGCGAGAGAGCCTGATCACGCCGGCCGAGCGTGAAAAGCGCTACGACCAGGTGCCCGTGACGGTGCTTCTGGTCGGTTTGACGGGGAGCGGCAAGAGCCGGATCGCTTATGCGCTCGAGCGCCGGTTGTGGGATGAGGGCCGGGCCGTGACCGTGTTGTACGGTCAGAGCATGCGACAGGGTCTCAACCGCGACCTGGGTTTTACCGCGGACGACCGCTCGGAGAACCTGCGGCGATCGGCCGAGGTGGCAAAGCTGCTGAATGACGCGGGCGTGATCACCATCGCGGCGTTCGTCGCACCGCACGAGGCGGTGCGCGAGAAGACCAGGCAGTTGATCGGCCGGGACCGCATGCTGGAGGTCTACTGCACGGCGCCGATGGAGGTGCTGCGGGCGCGAGACCAGAGCGGTGCGTACCAGCTGGCCGACGAGGGCAAGATCACGCAGATGCCGGGAGTGACCGCGGCGTTCGAGGAGCCGAAAACGCCCGACCTGGTGCTCCAGACCGACCAGACGAGCATCGACGAGAGCGTCAACCGGATCGTCGAGTTGATGAAATCGAGGGGCTATATGCGCTAGATTAGGGTCAACGAACGAAAAAACAGGAATCGGAGGAGCAACGAATCTCACGAAGCCTCAATGCCCCGGTCTGTTTTCGCGCCTCGTGTGGCTCAACTGTTGCTAAAATATCGCGCACTACCCATCTTTAGCCTCTCGGTTGGTCGCTCGAGAAGCGGCTTGGCTTGGCTTGGCCTCGCCGCCTGGTTAGGGCTGCCTGGGTGCCGAGGATGGTATAACCTTACTCGCTTTCCCTGGTGACGGCGTGTCCTCGGGCGGCGTCAACTCGCCGCTGTCGATGCCCTTGCGAAGAAGACGTAGGTCATTCTCGTACCGTCTTCTAGCCGACAACCAGTCTGGGTAGATGAATGCGCTCACGTCACGGTGTCGGCCACAGTGACAGAGATCAGCGACGGCAGCCATCACGTCTCGATGGTGGACGCAGACAACCGATGGAAGTCCCTTGTCACGGCAGCAATAGAACTGGCGATCACGTTGCCGCTCAAGAAACTCCGCTGACTCCCTTCCCTGCAGCGCCTGTACGGGATTCCTATCCTCCCAGCGCCGAATTTCCTCCTCGAACCGTTCAAAATACAGGCGGTCTACAACGACGAGATCAAGGTCGGAGTCATCTGACATCACAGTCCAGATCTTGTCTGCGCGAGGGGCGATGCTGAAGCCGATGTGGCAACTCCCGCGCAAATATAGATTCCTGGGGTGAACGCCGGTTCGCTCCGCGACTGCGTGGACGAAGTCGCAGTATTGCGCGTATTCGTCGAACGCCCTTGGCGTACTGCCACCCATCAAGTAGCCGTTGACGAGACGGAGAAAGTCCTCCTGTACCATCTGGTACAGTTCCTTTAGGCTCCAGACGATGTGGCCCTCTTCGTCAAACTTGAACTTCATGACCTTCCGGCTGCTCGACCACGACCAGAGGCTGATTGAACGTCCCGTCGCCAATGAACATCGGCTCGTTGAAGCGCAGCCGAACCCAACTGTGGCAGTGCGGGCAACGGAACAGGTCCCCCCTGCGCCGCGCATAGCTTTGCCGCGGAACCTCCTCGTGGCAGACCGGGCAGGCGGAGATGTCGCGGAAATGGCAGTTGGGGCAAACCGTCGGCAGGACAGGGCCAGCGACGTTGCCGCAGTTCTGGCAGGCCTGGCCGACCAGCTCATGGACCTCGCGCACCTCGACACGCTCGGCATGTCCGTGTTCGCCCAACACCTGTCTGACCTCGTCGGGGCAGTGGGTCGAGAATTCAAAATAGGCACGCTTCTGTTCATCGCGGTGCGTACCATGCAGCGGATTGTCCGGGTCGATCTCTACGGGCGAGTGCGCCCACAAGTCGTGGCGAACACTAGCCGCAACGCGGAGGTCGTTCGTACGATCTCCCGTCGGCAGTACGGTGATCCTCATTCGCATCGCTTGCTCCCTTTCCCAAATGTCATCGAATAAATTCTATCGAGTTGGACGCCGTGCGACGAGCGTGCGACAACCCGTTCCGATTCCTGGCTGGTTCCGCGCCTTGCCCTGACATCACCGCCAGCGTCGTCCCTTTGACGCGGCCGGGCTGGACGACGGCACCGGCACTAGCGAGCCCGACTCGGGCATTCGGCCCATGCGGCAGTCAAAAGTCTTGATCGTCAGCCAGAGCAAGAGCAAAGCGATCGCCTCCTTGATCACGAACCCCGAGGCAATCCGCACATGCGTGTGCACGAGTGGAGCTCGACGTCCGTGAGCATATTGACCGGTTTGATTGGACCAAAGGATGGGCTCATCGAGAGCGCACGCTCGTACAGCCAGCAGTACCGATCGGACCAATCAGACGATTCCAAGAGCTTCAAGATATGGAGAAGATCATTTCCACCGACCACAATCGATCAAGAAAGACGAGAAACGCGGCCCAGAGGAGGTGACCGAGCGTGAAGGCCATTTGAATCTGCATAAAGGTTTTTCCGCGCAGGTGCTGTTCGACCCAGCCTGGCTTGTGAGATGATCCGAATTCGCAATCCGAGGAAGGCGGCTTCCTCGCCTTGCATCGCGGTCGGTGTCTTGGAGGACTCGCATCGTGCCCTGACCGGCCGCAACGAAACTCGCGTCCTGGAGGAATGGGAAATGGCGAACAATCCCGCGGGCGATCCGCAATCGGTTGAAGGGACAAAATCGTCGCCGAATGGCCATGGCGCGGGCCATCCTCCGGGATTCGACCTCGCCTCAGAGCCCATCGAGGCCGCCGCCAGACGAGCCGCCGACCTGTTCGTGTCGATCGAGAGGGGGCTCGAATCGCGGAGAGTCGCTCCGGCGGCAGCGACGCGGCAAGCACTGCACGACCGCTTTGCCGGGACCCTGGGCGAAAACGGGGTCGGACTCCTGAGCGTTCTCGATGAGTTCGAGCAACTGATACTTCCTGATTGCATGACGACGACGCATCCCCTTTACATGGGCCTCGTGAACTCTTCGCCCTTGCCCGGCGCCGTACTGGCGGATCTTTTCATCTCGGCGCTCAACAATAACGGCGGCGCCTTCCATCAAAGCCCCGCGATGACGGCCTGCGAAGAGGAAGTGGTTCAGCTCTTCCTCAAGCTTTTCGGTTTCACCGCAGGCTCCGATGGGATGATCCTGCCAGGTGGAAGCTTTGCGAACCTCCAGGCACTCGTTCTGGCCCGCAGCCGCGCGTTTCCGGATGGCGAGTTGCGAAGACCGCGAGTCTACGTTTCGGAGGCGGCACACTTTTCCCTGGCCAGGGCAGCCTTCGTCGCGGGAATCCCGGAGGCTGGTATCGTCGTCATTCCCACACGCGGACGGGGCGAGATGATCCCCGAGGCTCTGGCCGAGCAAATCCGGCACGACCGCCGCGAGGGAGCTATTCCCGTGGCAGCGATCGCAACGGCAGGCACCACGGGCACCGGGGCCATCGACCCGATCGACCCGATCGCCGCCATATGTGCCCAGGAGCAAGTCTGGTTTCACGTCGATGCGTGTTACGGCGGAGCCGCGATCCTGTGCGAGTCGCTTCGCCCCCGCTTTGACGGGATCGAGCGTGCCGATTCGATTGCCGTCGATCCGCACAAGTGGTTTTTCATCCCGGTGACGGCCGCTTTGCTCCTGACCCGTGAACGCGAAGGGGCGCGGAAAGCGTTTGCGACGAAGGCAGGATCGTATATCCCGGGGGACGGCGTTCTCGATGCCTGGCAGCGCGGGATGCCGACGTCGCGGCGGTCGTCAGGGTTGGCGGTCTGGATGGGATTGCGCGCGCACGGGCTCGCCGTGGTCCGCGAGGCCGTCGAGCGCAATATCGCCCTCATGCGGCTCCTTGAAACCCAGCTCGAAGCGCGTGGCTTTCGCATTCTTGAAGGGGGCGAGCTATCGATCTGCTGTGCTCGTTTCGAGACCGCAGGTCAGAGCGAACCCGAGATCGATGCACTTCAAGCACGCATCGCGTCGGCGGTCGCCGCTTCGGGAGAGGCCTGGTTCAGCACGGTCATCCACGCCGGTCGAACCTGGCAGCGGTTCAATCTGGTGAATCTACATACTCGCAAAGAGCACATCCACCACCTTGCGGATCTCGTCGATCGAACCGCGCGGGCGATCTTATGAAAGAGGAACGCTCGCGGTGGCACGAAAACGCTGACTGATCCGGCCTTGCTGCCGTTTGAATGGCTCGATCGGCGTAATCGAAGCGCAGCGCTGAGTCGGCCGTCCGGCGCCCTGGTCGATCAGGCGGGAGAGTGGCGGGACATGGACCAACCTTGAGCGTCGCTTTCTGACCCGCGGCGTTTGCCGGCCATCTTCCGGGCGAATATCATGGTTTCATGAACGAGGTCACTCGCTTCTTGAATGCCGCTCAGCAAGGTGACGCTAACGCCGCGGCGCAGCTATTGCCGCTGGTTTACAACGAGCTGCGCAGGCTGGCCGCGGCCAGGATGGCCAGGGAACGGCCCGATCACAGCCTGGGCGCCACCGCACTGGTGCACGAGGCCTACCTTCGCCTGGTCGGCGATCAGGCCTACGCTGATCATCGCCACTTCTTTCGCGTCACCGCTGAAGCGATGCGTCAAATCCTCATCGACCGCGCTCGCCGGCACCGTCGCGCTCGGCACGGAGGCGACCTACGTCGCGTTCCGCTGAGCGAGGCCGGGCCCGTTGCTGAGGCCCAACCAGATGAATTGCTGGCCCTGGATGAGGCGCTGCAACGATTCTCGGTGGTTGATCCGCTCAAGGCGGAACTCGTGAAACTTCGCTACTTTGGCGGCCATTCGGAACAAGAAGCCGCCGAGACCCTTGGCATCTCACGGGCCACGGCGAGCCGCTACTGGACGTCTGCCGCTACCTGGCTAATCAATGCGATTGATGAAAATAACCAAAATCTTCGTCCGCGCTGAGGCGCATGAACCGGTAAAGTCGCTTATCGGAGGGGATTGAGTCTTGACCGAAGGACCAAGCCATGCCCGAGACCGCCGATCGCATTGAATCTCTCTTCGCCGCCGCCGTAACGCTGCCGCCGGAGGAACGTGGAGTCTACCTGGATCGCGAATGTATCGACGACCCAGCCCTGTGCGATCAAATACTGGCTTTGCTCAGAGGCTCACGATAGCGTCAGTCACGCGATCGACCGCCCCGTCAACGGCGACCCAGACCAAACCGCAGGATACGCTCCCACGAACGAACAGCCCGGCACCATCATCGCCGGCCGCTACAAGCTGCTCGAAGAGATCGGCCAGGGAGGCATGGGCACCGTCTGGGCCGCCGAGCAAATAACCCCCGTTCATCGCAAGGTGGCCCTCAAACTGATCAAGGCCGGCATGGATTCCCGCAGCGTCCTGGCTCGCTTCGAGGCCGAACGCCAGGCCCTGGCGCTCATGGACCATCCCAATATCGCCAAGATCCTCGACGGTGGACTCACCGAATCGGGCCGGCCCTATTTCGTCATGGAGTACGTCAAGGGCGCGCCCATCACCGAATATTGCGACGCCACGCGACTGAGCGTCGAGGATCGCCTGAACACCTTCATCCAGGTCTGCTCGGCGCTCCAGCACGCTCATCAGAAAGGCATCATTCACCGCGACCTGAAGCCGTCGAACATCCTGGTCGCACCCTATGACGACAAGCCAGTCCCCAAGGTGATCGACTTCGGCCTGGCCAAGGCAATGCATCATTCGCTGACGGAAAAGACGCTGTACACAGCTCATGAGATCGCGCGCGGCAACCGACCTGCCAGGTTCTATTCTCATCCGCCAAGGTCCGGCCAAGCTTTCGCACCGGCCATGTGACGGAGCTTCTCCACTTTAACCGATCATTGGCCCGATGACGTGCAACACGATATCGGCACTGAAGTGGGCCACCATCGCCGTGATGAGTCCGAATCGCCGGAAGAGCCACCCGAAAATGACGCCGGGCACGCCATTGCCGATCATCACAACAAGAACCATCAGCGTCGAAAGACCATAGAACTCCTTGGCCTGCGGCAAGTGCACCGCTGCAAACGCCAGCGCCGCGAGGACGTTCGCGACGAGCGCGATCAGCGGGCCGGCGGCGGGCCGACGCGTCAGCACGGTCAGAAGCCAGGCCAGGCTCGTCATCAGTCCGAGACGAAAGACGATTTCTTCGGTGACGCCTGCGCTCATCGAAGCGAGGAATCCCATCCAGGGCGCGGGCTCCTGCACGTGCCCTTGTGGCAAATATGGCGATACCGCAACCATGCCGATCAGAACCGCAATGCCCTCGGCAAGCCCGATTCCGGCGGCCAGCAGGAGCGTCTTTCGAATCAATGCGGGCCGAACGGCGCCACCGTCGTCCCAACCGGTGAGCATGAGCGTCCCGAACCCGACGCGCCGCGCTGCACGGAATCCCAGGCGGATCATTACGTAAGACAGCAAGACGGTCCCGGCCGCGTTCGACGCGGCGTCGGCCCACGGAGTTCCGGAACGCGCTCGATCGGGCATGAGCGCCGCGGTGAACGGAATTTGCAGCACGGCGGCCACGGTAGCCGCCAAGAGCAGCAAGAGTGTCTTCCGGCGCGTGATGTCAGGCGCAGGAGGGCTCGACGGTGATGGCTCTTCTGACGTGTTCACTTTGACGTGTCTCCTCGATGACGCGACATCGCGCTACTCTCCCGGTTAACCAGGTGACACTCAGACGCTGAGGTCGGGGACCAAGACGAAAGCGTCAAAGTCACATTTCAAACGGGCCGCGCCTTCATTTCAAGAACAATCTTTTGTCGATCAAAACGGCCAGCATGCCGTAGGTCCAGGACGAGAATCGGCCCGGCTCATCCTTCACGTTCCCTGACGGAATGAGACGCCCCACCCAGTTCGCCGCACCGTTTTAAAAAAGCGACGAAATAGATCAAATGCCGGGCGAACTTTCTCGGTGCGAATCATTCATCGTGAAGAATCGACCACCACCGTGAAACCTCGCGGATTTCCCGTGAGTAATAATAGATGGTCAATTGGCTCTTCGGCGGGGCGATTTCAATCAGCCGGTCAACCAAAAGGAACGCGATCGCGAAAGGGTAGAGGATCATGCAGAAATGGACTGTCAGTGCGGCTGCACTGGTGTTTGTCAGTCTCGTGTACGGGCAGGCTGGCGCCGAGAGCGTCGCCGTTGGCGAAAAGAAGCCGGTCAATCTCGACGCTTTGCAGGCCGAGATCAAAGCTCTGAAAGCGCCGAAGGTCGCCTGGCGCGAGATCGCCTGGAAGACTTGTTTGTTCGACGGACTCCGCGAAGCGCGTGCCAAGAACAAGCCGGCTCTGCTCTGGGTCTTCATCGACCGTCCTATTGATGACGAACGCTGCTGAGGATACGCCGCACTCACCCGTGAGGTGATATTCTCCAATGCCGACGTGATTCGCCGTGTGAACGCCGATTTCGTGCCCGTGGCCCTCAAGGCCGGCCTGATCAACAATCCGCCCAACAACGACGAAGGCCGGCTCTATCGCGAGATCGAACGCT
Source organism: uncultured Planctomycetota bacterium (assembly GCA_963818265.1). GTDB lineage: Bacteria > Planctomycetota > Planctomycetia > Isosphaerales > Isosphaeraceae > CAWFRS01. The sequence goes on from CAWFRS010000010.1 coordinate 994,538, forward strand.
CGAAGATCCTTCCCCAGGGAGTTTGTGTTATCAACTCCGCGGGCAAAGTGCTCGACTGGGTCTTCATGTTCGACGACGACAAGAGCGTCCTCGACTTCCTCGACCATGCCAAGAAACGGTTCGCCGAGTTTCCCGACGCGACGAAGCCGGTCCCGGCCGAGCGATTCAAGGGGTTTCCCAGTCAGAAGCTCGCCAATGTCGACGACAACGGCAAGGTCATGCCGATCGTCGAGCGCCACCGCGAGGGGGAAAGCTGCCCGGCGACGCCGCGCGTGCCACGGGGAACCCTTCTGGCGCGGGTTTTTGGCCGGGCGCTCGACAAGAATGGCCAGCCCGTCACCGACACGGTGCGCCAGGAAAATTATGTCGAGGACCGCTTCACCGTGCCGTTGGTCAGGCAAGAAGGGCTGGCCAAAGCGCTCGCCGCCGCCGGCACGAACCGCTTCAAGATCGACGACGGTCTGGCGAGGTTGCTCATCAGCCACGCGTTCATGGGGGAACTCGACTTGAACCCCCTGGGCAACATCAATGGCAGCCAGTGCAAGCACATGGGCTGTGCGCTCTGGGCTCAGAAAATCGAGTCCGATGGCAGCGGCTCGGTCTGGGTCCGAATTGATGGCGAATCCGAGGTCGCAGGAGTCGCAGGCCAGCACCCGGATGATCATGACGCACACTGGCAGCACCGGGTCAAGCTCACCTGGGAGGGACTGATCGGGATCAAGGAAAACCGGATGACTCAACTCCTTCTCCTGGCCCACGGCACCGAGAATTTAACGCGGGGCAACAAGAACCAGGAACCGGGTCGCCTACCGGGGGGCCATACCGTCTTCATCGACCTCGACAGCGGCGTCCGTTACGGCATCATCGGCCAACCGGTCGCGACCGAGGAAACCGGCGGTGGGTCTCATGCGCAAATCCCCGATGAGGCCCGCAAGATGCTCCGGCATGAGTTCGGCGGCCCCTTCGTGGTGTCACGCGATCAGCTCCAGGTGGAACTGCAATTGACCGCCGAGCAGAAAGAAAAGCTCAACCAGAACCTTCTGGAACTGTTGCCCGAGGCGGTGCAGTTTTTTCAAAGGCTGGAACGCCTCAGCGGTGAGGAGCGCGATCGGCAATTCAGTGCCTATCGACGCAAGGCACGCCAGAATCTCGCCGCTCTCTTGAACGAAACGCTCAATAAAGACCAGCTCACGCGTTTGCGCCAGTTGGAGTTGCAACGCGAAGGGCTTCGTGATGGAGAGACCTGGGAACTCCTCCACCTCAAGGAAGACCAACGGAAGCAATTCATGGGTCTGATCATGCAGGCCCATCGAAAGATTCAGCCACTGCTCGAAGAGGCACAGGAAACCGGCAACCTCAAGGAGGTTCAGGGCAAGGTGATCAAGATCCGCGACGACCTTGAAGCTGATCTCCGCGCCAGGCTGACGGATGACCAGAAATTGCAGTGGCAGGAAATGCTGGGCAAGGCGATGGACCCGGCGGCCTTGTTTGATTTGTAGTCTGGGCCTCGTAGGAAAGCGGATTGGTACGTGTTGATTTCGTGGGCTCATCGATCATGCCGATTTGCGCTAGGCATCATCTCGGCGTCTTCGACGACGACAGCCCGGGAACGCACGCGTAAGGGCTTTGCAAGGCAAAGATCCTACCAGGCTCGTGCCGGCCGCAGATACTGGCACGCCCATGCATCACACCGGCAGAAACCTTGGACCTCGGCGGAGAGCTCGCGTCCCGAGAAACGGTCATGACCGGCCTCTTGGTCTTCCTGGCCTGGTTTTGGGGAAAGTCTCACTGTCGCCGTTGTTCCTGGCTCAATGCGGCTGGCGGCCTGCGCCCACCAGAGGTATGCTGATCGCATGAGGCGATTCAAGTGGATCGAGTGGAATTTGCAGAAAATCGCTGCACACGGGCTTTCCGCCGAAGAGATCGAGGGCCTCCTTTGAACGCGTCTACCAACTCGAAGAACGTCGTGCCGGCTCGTTTCGGATGTTTGCTGAATTACCATCTGGTCGACAGATCTGGGTGATCTGGCGGTACGATCGCGAGGACCAACAGATTCTCGACGTGTTCGGACAGATCGACGAGACGCCAATCTTCGTTATTACCGCCTACTAAGCTAAGAGGCTGTCCCATGCCGTCGGCCCAACCCGATCCGAGATCCGAGCACCGGAAGGCTCTGGACGACCAGCTTTCCTCCGAGCCGCATCTGGCGCCCTTGGACATCCCCCCAGGCAAAGAGCCGCGTCCACTTGAGGAGCACATTCGCCATCGTCGCCCCGTTGCGATCGCCGGGGTTGTAGAAAACGGAGTCGTCAGACTGCTGGACCCGCAGAGGAAGTTGCCCGATCACTCACGAGTGATCGTCGTCGCATCCGAGCCCGCCTGACTCAAAGCGGCATAGGGCGGACACCACCGAACTTCTCATGTCCTGCGCATCTTGGCGTGACTTGACACCTGGAATTCGGTTATTCCGGAATTTGAGAATTAACCAGATGGCGAGTATGCCTTATGACATAGATGACTCCCCTGTCTCGCCTGAATGCATCTCCCCCTTGGAGCCTCCCAGTACAAACTCGTACTCGAACTCACCAATCCCTGCCTCACGCGCGATCCACTTTACATAAGTCCGTAGCGTTTTGGCCCCTCTGTGCATCTGCACATACACCCCGCCGATCTGGCCACGCGATCGGATAAATCGACCAGGGTCGACCGACAACACGCTCGGGATCACCTGCTTCCGATCCAGTTCAACCAGGAGGCCGGGAGAGGCGGCCTCGAACCACTCGATAAGCTTAAGCGCGCCTTGCCTCCAAGTCGTGACCGGTTCCTCGTGATCTCGAAACCTCACAGCGACCGGTTTTGGCTCAAACCGTAATCCACCTGGTTGTGGTGTGTCAGACCTGACCAAATCGCGCCAGATCTTCGTAGCAAGTTCGCTCAATGCCTTCCCTCGCGCTTCAATCGAGTCAACCGTCCAGGTCTCGGCGCCGGCAAAGTAGCGGTTAAGCTCAAAGTGACTACGAGCGAACTCCTCTCGCTTGTCCACGTACGGCCGGTTACTCATGTCCGCGTTGTAGCCGGTCAAGGTGAGGTTGCCGAGCGTGTGCAGCAGCCGAGCCCAGTGATCCTGCGCCTGCGGGCAAGCTCCAGCTTCCACTCCGGGATCAGTGTCTGCGGCATGACGTGCTCGATCTGCGCGTTAGACAGGCTCGGTTCCTTGTGTCCGTACGACTCCTCCAGCCGCTCAAGTATCACACGAAGCCGCGCGTTCTTCTTTGCGGTTGCGTAAAGAGGCTGGACTGTCAGCGCCGTAGCGAAGGCTACGTCGTCCGGGCACCGATTTCCACCGAGTTCCGAACGCAGTTGATCGACAAAGCCATCGCATGCGCCGCCTGCCGCATCGAACACCGAAGATCCGCGATGACCTTGAAGCTGGTCTCCGCGCACAGGCTGACCGATGACCAGAAATCGCAGTGGCAGGAAATGCTAGGCAAGGCGATGGATCCGGCAACCTTGTTTGATTTGTAGTCGCGGCCTGGTGGGGGCTTGATCTCGTGGGACAAGACCCCCAATCGCTGCCCTCCAAACGATTGAAGGGCTGCTCGATCAGAGAGCAGCCTCACCGTTTGCCGACGAACAAGCAGTCTGGACCCAGCAATCTGCCGCTAGCGGGCTTCCCGTTTCTTGAGCGGTTCCGGTGACACGGTACTCAATGATCGACACGAATTATGCATGGTGTCCCCGAAACCCACTCCGCTGCCTGCGGTAGCGGATCGCAATCAAGCGGCTCATCCCGAGCATCACCAAGACGAAGAGCAGGGTGCCAAGAATCGTGTCGATTCTGGCTGCTGCATGTGCGTATTCTCCCCCCGCCTTCATTTGCTCCAGTCCTTGCGGGGTCGGCTGATATGCTAAGGTTCCGGTCTGTCCAGGAGTCCTTCGGTGAATTGTCCCGGGAGGTCCTGTTCCGATGACGGAGATCGGGTTAAAGAGTCGGAACGCCTCCGATTCGTGACTCGCAGCCATCACCTGGAGTCGCTGCCGATATGCGATAAGGGCGAGAAACAGGCTCAAAATCCCCACCAAGATCATCATCCCGCGCACTGTAAATTGGACGGCGGGCCGTCGCATGGTCAGCGTCTCCTGGCAAGCCTGAGTTCTGATCCAGTCAAGTATGTTCGGTTTCCGGGCATGGGCCACGTGCGGGACGAGCTTCGTCGCGAGACCATTTTCTTGGAGCTGACCCAGGATGATCGGCCGCACGGGCGGCACTCCACTACCATTGCGATGGGGAGCCGCCGAGTTGGCGGAGCCTCTCCAGGCGCTGCTCGCGCGCTTCTGCGGTCAGGTGGTGAATCAGGCCGGTCTCGTCGAGTTCCTGGCCCGTCAGCCACTCCAGCCGGACGCGGATGCGCTCCGGATTCGTGGGTATGGCACCGGTGATGGGCCATAGCGTCAAGGTCCCGTCGCGCACGCCTACGGCCAGCGTGCGGCCGTCGGGACTGAAAGCCAGGGCATGCACCGAGGCGGGCTCCTTGAGCACCGGGCCGACGCGAGTACCGCTCGTCGCGTCCCACAACCTGGCCTGACCCTCCCAGTCGCCGGTGGCGATCAAGCGGCCATCAGGGTGGAAAGCGGCTGCCGGAAGCACGAGGAGGTCGTCGGTCGGCGAGGCAGGACGCAGGCCGGTCTGGGTGTCCCAGACTTGCGGACGCCCAGACTTGCGATACGCGTCGCCGGCGAGGGTGAGTAAGCGGGTGTCGTCGCGGTTAAATTCGACTGCCCAGACGTAAGCCTCATGGGGGTCCAGGGGCTGACCCAGGGGCTGGCCGGTGCGCACGTCGAGCCGAAAGGCATGGCCATCGCAGCCCGCCACGAGGGTCCGGCCGTCGTGACTGAAGGCGAGCGCCCGGATCGCGGCACCGGTTCCCGCAAAACGATCCAGGAATCGGCCGGTCGTCGCGTCCCACAATTCGATCATCCCACTCTTGCCGCCCGTCGCGATCACGCGGCCATCCGGGCTGAAGAGGGCCACGTGGGCCATGTCACCACCGATCGGAAGCGCGGGGAAAACCGGCCGGCCGGTGGCCGTCTCCCAGACGCGAACCGGCCCGTTCTGACAACACGTGACAAAGACCCGCCCATCCGGGCTGAACGACGCCCTGGTATCGACCGTGCCTCCGATCGGCAATGGCGGACCATCGAGGCGGCCGGCCTCGAGGTCCCACACGCGGGCCAGACCGTCCTTGCCGGTCGTCACGGCCCTTCGACCGCTGGGACTGCACGTGACGCAGTGGATCGATCGCGACGCAACATCGGGGGCACGCGCCGATGGACGTACCTCGGCTTCGATCGCAAGATGTCGCCATTCGCCGCTGGAGATCGCCAGCACCGAGACATACGCCGCACTCTCGCTTTCGCCCGCGGCCACCAGGTAGCGACCGTCCGGGCTGAAGGCCAACCCCTGGATCCTGCCTTCGAGCGTATGGGAGCGGCTGCTCCGCGATGCGAGCCGTGTCCAGATCCTGACATGCCCATCCATACAAGCGGTTGCGAACACCTTGCCGTCGCCCCGGAAGGCCAGGCTGTTGACAGGTTTCGGGTGGACCAGGGGCCCGGCCAGCAAGGCTCCCGTCGCCAGGTCCCACAAGCACGCAAAACCGTCGAGATTCTGGGATTCCAGCTCCATATCGGCGGAACGTCGCAAGACGTACCATTCGCCGCCTGCCGTGAGGAGGGCTCGTCCGTCCGGGCTCAAGGCGGCCGATTTCACGGTGGTGGCATGCCGAAGCGGATAGTCCAGAATCCGACCGGAAGTGCGGTCCCACAATCGGACCAGGCCATCGGCCGAGGTCGTCAAGATACCCTGACCACCGCGGTAGAAGCCGACGTCGAACACTGGCTCGGTGTGCGTCAGCAGGAGTCCGTCGGGGCGTCCGGTGGCGACGTTCCAGAGCGTCGCCTCCCCACCCTGAACGGCCACGTCTCGCCGGCCCCCGCTTCCCGCGAGCAGCGTCTTTCCGTCCGGACTGAAGGCCAGCCCGCGCACGGCATGATGATGGGCCAGGGGCGGTGTCAATGGCCGCAATGTCGCCGTATCCCAGACGCGTGCCTCACCCCCGTCCGGCGAGATGCCACCGGTGGCAAACGTCCTCCCGTCCTGGGCGAAGGCAACGCAAATGACATCGCCGCCATGCTTGAGCGTCCCGCCGATCCGCCGGCCGCTTTCGGTCTCCCAGAGCGACGCCGTGCCGTCGTCTCCTCCAAGCAAAACGAGCCGGCCATCCGGGCTGAACACGGCATTCCAGATCAGGCCGGGGTGTTCCAGCAGAGGAGTCAAAGGTTTCCAGGTCTGCGGATCCCAGACGCGTGCCAGGCCGCGCGTGCCTCCTTCCATCGGGCCCTGCACGACCAGGAGCCGGCGTCCATCTGGGTGAAACGCGACCGCCTGCAAACTTGAATTCATGGGCTGATCGACCTGGCCGATGATGAGTCGTTCCGCCCATGCCGCCAGGTTGGCGCGGAACGTGAACGTAAGATCGGTGTCTTGGTTGACCTCGGCTTGCTTCAGGCCCCGGGCCAGCCAGAGCAGGCCGGGCCCGACCTCGCCGCGGTCGCACAGCGCCTGCCCCTTGTCGAGCATCAGCCGGGCCGCGGCCTGTTCAGCGCGATGCCGGGCCTCGGCTTCTGAACCGGCAAGGGCGCTGGCTCGACTGGCCAGAATGTTGGCCGTGTCTCGAGCCCGCTCCGCCCGCCGCCACTGCCAGACGATGGCCGCCACGCCCGCCACGCTCGTCACGATCAGGGCGCTTGCCAGCGCAGCCATGCCCGGGTTCCGCCGGCCCCACCGCCCCAGTCGTTCGAGGCGCCCGACCGGACGGGCCTGGATTGGTTCGTCAACGAGAAAGCGCGTCAGGTCGGCCGCCACCTCGGCCGCCGTCGCGTAGCGGCGCTGCGGCTCCTTGTGGAGACATTTCAGACAGATCGTCTCCAGGTCGCGCGGCACCCCGGGGTTCAAGCGCGCTGGCGGCACCGGGTCTTCGTAAAGCACCTGCTGCAAGGTCGCCGTCGCCGTCGCCGCCCGGAACGGTGGCCGGCCGGTCAGCATCTCGTAGAGGATCGCGCCCAGCGCATACACATCGGTCGTTGGCCTGATGGCGTCCTTGTCGCCTCGTGCTTGCTCGGGGGCCATGTAGCTGGGAGTGCCCACCTGTACGCCGCTGAGCGTCAACCCGCCGCCCCCCTCCAGCCGGCGCGCCAGGCCGAAGTCGGTTACCTTCGGCGCGCCGTCGGCGGTGAGCAGAATGTTGGCCGGCTTGAGGTCGCGGTGAACGATGCCTCTCTTGTGCGCGAAGTGGACTGCCTGTGCCACTTGCGTCAGCATCGTGGCGGCCTCGCGTGGCGGCCGCGGCATGCCGGCGATCCTGTCGGCGAGGCTGCCGCCTTCGACAAATTCCATGGTGAAGTACGGCCGGCCGTCCAGGTCGCCTTCGTCGTATAACTGAACGATGTTCGCGTGCTGAAAGGTGGCCACCGCCCTCGCCTCGAGCTGGAAGCGATCGAGTTCCGGCGGCCCGGCGTGGGCACCGGCGAGGAGCATCTTGAGGGCGACCGTTCGGTCGAGCCGGCGGTGCCGGGCCTTGTAGACGACACCCATGCCGCCGCGGCCAAGCAGGGCCTCCACGTCATAGCCAGGAATGCGCGGCAATTCGACGTTGGCATCGCGACGAGGGGACGTATCGCCGTCGGGGCCCTGCTCCGGCGCGGGAAGAACGCATCGAGCTCCGCCTCGATGGCACGCATCCGCTTCCAGCGCCGGCGGACTTCCGGCAGCAGCTCGGGGTAGGCACCGCAGACCTCCTCCGGAGTGCTCCCGGAGTCGGAGATCTCGTCCAGCAGTTGCTCAATCAGCCAGTCGGCAGCCATGAATGTCCGGGCTCCTCGAGACGGCCGTATACCGGGACTCTGGCTGGCACTAAGAATCTCTCCTTTTTCCGGAGCGAATGCGCCTAGACCGGCTCGGGCAGATCGTTCCCCGGGCGGAGGTCGGCCAGTTGCTCCGCCAGGAGCCGCAGGCCACGGCTCAACCGCCGCCGGACCGTCACCGCCGAGACGCCGAGCAACTGGGCGGCCTCCACCTGCGTCAGCCCCTGGATGCGGACCAGGTCGAAGGCTTCCCGCTCGTCCTCCGGAAGCGACTCAATCGCCTGGAGCATGCGCAGGCTGTCCGGCGTGAGCCCCGAGTCGCTGGTGAGCGGCGAGGGTACGAGATCCTCGCACAGGCCCACGGCGGCCGGCTGTTCATCTAAGCGTCGGGCCAGGTCATTGAGCTCCCAGCGCATGTGCTGGTTGGCCAGCGCGAAGAGCTGGCGCACGGTCCGGGGGCGGGCCTCACGCAGCGCCTTGAGCAGCCGTTCGGTCACGGCACCCAGCAGCTCGTCGGCCTGCATGTTCAAGGGCGGCCGCGTCAGCCGTGGGTAACTCCGGTACAGCAAGGTGGCACACAGCAGGTGTAATCGTCGAACGGCCCGGTCGAGCAGCGCGCGGACGATCGGCTCGGCGGCTGAATCCTCGCTCAGCTCGTCGAGGTCGCGCTGGACCACGGCGGTGGTGTGCTCTTGGCTCATCAAGCAACCCGTCGGTTGAGGCGCCGTTGCATCTCTGCCCATCTTACACGGCCGCGTGAGCGCCCGCCACGCTCAGTATAACGAGCGGGGAGGCGTCTGGAGATGAATCAATGAAGAATGCCCGGTTGAAGTTCTGTCCCGACCTCCGGGACTGCGTGCTCGAAGCTCGGCTCGTGCCGGTCATCCCCAATGAACTGGGGAGCCTCGTGGCGCCGGTGGTCCCCAACCTGAGTGTGATCGTGCTGACGCCCGCCGGTTACATTTTGATGAGCTCCTTCCCTGGCGCCGCCATTCCCGTATCGTTCGTCGTGACCGGCTCGGGCGGAATCTCCAGCATGCAGCCGGGCAACAGCACGGGCCAGAGTACGACGGCGCCGACCAAATCGAACGGGGGAGCTGCCTCGACAATCTTTGTCGGCTCGGGGGCCAACGACATCGTCGCCCCGGTCATTCCGCTGGTCACGCGCAACACCATCGCCAACGACGCCATCAATACCGCACCCCGGATCGGTCGCGTGCTGGCTGACCGGTCGGATGTCTTGCCCCCCGAACAGGTCTATCGGGGCGGCGTACCAGTATCCGCCTCGGGCGGCGTCTCGACGGAGACGCCCAGCCAGCGGTCCGCTCGGAGTCAGGATGAGCGGCCCGTCGATCCGTTGCCGATTCGGCTCCAGACTCATCCACAACGCATCCCATCGGGCGCCTCAGGGGCATCCCGGCGGGACGCACGCTGATCGGGCGCCCTGACCCTTCGAGAAACGCCATCGCCCCGCGGATCACGCGTATCGAACCGGGGCTTGCCGTCGCGGCGCGCGTGTCGCAACATCGCGATGAGCAATGCAATAGCCTAAACGTTCATATCATCCATTCGCCGACCAATTAAAGGGAAGTACAGACATGGGAAACACCGACGATCGCCGTTGGGAATCTGCAAACGGGGAAGGACCGTTGCGTGCCGCGGTCGCCATGGCGGAGGGGGGAAACGACTCGCGTCCGTCGCCGGAAGAAGCAACACCTCATCCTAACCACCGGGTCGCGGACGTCTCGACCGCTCCCCCCGCAGCTACCTCGCCCGCGGCGTCCGCGCCGACATCGTCGCACCCCTGGCGGAAGGCGATACTGAGCACGGGGGCCGTGGCGGGGCTGGCGCTCGGGGCCCATTTCCTGGCCCCGACCGTGAAGACGATGCTGGACACGGTCTCCACCGATGATGCCTACGTCAACGGCCACGTGACCTACGTGGCCCCGCGGGTCGCCGGCCAGGTGAGCCGGGTCCTGGTAGACGATAACGAACGGGTGAAAAAGGGAGATTTGCTGGTCCAGCTCGATACGGAGCCTTACCGGGTGCAGGTCGACATCAAGAAGGCGGCCCTGGTTGCCGCCGAGGCTGAGGTCACGGCGTCGCGGTCTCAGGTCCGGGGCATCCTGGCTCAGGCCGGGAGTCTGCGCTGGAAGCTCCAGACGTCGATCGAGGATGTCGATGACTCGGTCGCGCTCTTGCGGGCCCGGGTCGCAACCCTGCGAAGCAAGGAGGCATCCTTCGAGCGCGCCGCGCCGACCTGTCGCGAGCCCGGGCCCTCTACAGCCGCAATGCGCTCTCCCGCGAAGACTTCGACCAGCGGCTCGAGTCGGAGCGAACCGCCGCGGCCGCGGTCAAGCAGGCCCTCGAGGAAGTCCACGAGGCGCGAGTTGCGCTCGGACTCCCCCCGCACCCCGAGAAGGGCAATTTGACGGACGTGCCCGCCGACATCAACCAGACCTTCTCCGGAGTCCGCCAGGCGCTGGCCGATGTCAACCAGAGCCTGGCGCGAGCTTGGCTTCCCCCTGGTTTCCGTCTCTCTGACGCCCCAGCAGGCCCTCGAGGAGTTCACCCGGCGCGACAAGGAGGGGAACATCGATCGGATCCTCGAGCGGATGGTGCCCGAGGCGCCTGCGGTCCGACAAGCCGAGGCGAAGCGACTCCAGGCCCAGCGCGACCTCGCCGAGGCCGAGCTGGATCTTCGTTACTGCGACATCAAGAGCGAGATCGACGGTGTTGTCACCAGCCGCAGCGTCAACCCCGGCAACCACGTCTCCGCCGGCCAGAGCCTGATGGCCGTGCGCTCGTTCACCGAGATCTGGATCGACGCCAACTTCAAGGAGACCCAGCTCGCCGACCTGCGGATTGGACAGCGGGTGCGGTGCGAGGTGGACATGTACGGCGCCCGCAAGGAATTCGAGGGGCGCATCACCGGCTTCACGATGGGGACCGGCCAGACCCTCTCGCTGCTGCCGCCGCAGAACGCCACGGGCAACTACGTGAAGATCGTCCAGCGGCTGCCTGTCCGCATCGAGCTGACGGACCACGACCCCGACAAGGCCCCTCTGTTCGTCGGCCTGTCAGTGGTGCCGTACGTGTACTACAAGGAACCGCCAACGGGCCCGCACGCCGGGGCCGTCTTGCAACCTCTGGCCCTTCGTCCGGCCGACCCGGCCGACCCCAGGCCCATACCCGCATCAGTGGCAAGGCACAGGTGAATTCAATGAAAGTAGATTCTCTGCATCTGCTCATACCATTCATTGTCGCGGCCGTGGTGCTCTTCGGCAGTCTGCTGGTCTACGGCACGGCGATCCAGATTATTGTGCGCATCGTCGTGAGGCTGATCCGAAGGCGTGCCGGCGCCCTCCGGTTCTGGGAGAGTACCACCGTCATGGCCATCGTGACGGCGGTCACCGCGGCGGCACACCTGATACAGATCGCCCTCTGGGCGGCGGCCTTTCTCGTTTGCGGGCAGGCCACAACCCTGGAGACGGCCTTGTATATCTCGGCCCAAAGTTTCACGACCCTCGGGTATGGCGACGTCTTGCTGTCGCCACGGTGGCGGATGCTCGGTCCCCTGGAGGCCATGAGCGGCCTGCTGTTCTTTGGACTTTCGACGGCCGTCTTGTTCGCGATCATGAGCCAGTTGATCGAGCGTCGCCTGCGGACCGAGACCGGTGACGCGGGCGGGTTGGCCGGGAACCAGGCGATGCTCTCGCCGGCCGCCGGCATTTTATCGAAGCGAGCATACGAAATCTTGCCATCAGGTCATTTGTCCACCCAGGAGGTCGCGTCGTGAGTAGCGTAGCACTGGCCCCCGCGGCCGTCGGCCGGCCGGCGATCAACCCCTGGCTCGTCGCCACGGCCGTGGTGATCCCCACGTTCATGGAAATCCTCGACACCACGATCGCCACCGCCTCGCTGCGGTACATCGCCGGCGGCCTGACGGCGACGATGAACGACAGCGACTGGGTGATGACCAGCTACCTGGCGGCCAACGCCACCATCTTGCCGATCACCGGCTGGATCTCGGCCCATCTGGGCCGCCGTAACTATTTCCTCCTCTCGATCGCCGTCTTCACCGTCGCCTCGGTGCTCTGCGGAGTGGCGACCAGCCTGGAACAACTGATTCTCTTCCGGGTGATCCAGGGCGTCGCCGGCGGCGGCCTCCAGCCCGCCAGCCAGGGGATCCTGATCGACAGCTTCCCGCCCGAGAAGCAAGGGACGGCCATGACGCTCTTCGGCGTGGCGGGGCTGATCGCACCGGTCATCGGACCGACCATGGGCGGTTACATCACGGTCAACTACGACTGGCGCTGGATCTTCCTCATCAACCTGCCAATCGGCGCCGTCGGGTTCCTGGCGTGCTACCTCCTGGTTGATGACCCCGATTATCTCAAGAAGGAGCGGGCGGCGCTGCGCCGCCAGCCGCTCAACTTTGACTACATCGGCCTGGGGCTGCTCACCCTGATGATGGCCTGCTGGGAGATTCTGCTGAGCAAGGGGCAAGAGTGGGACTGGTACAACGACCCCTTCTGGCAAGCCCAGACACTGGCCATCCTGTTCGTCGTCAGTCTGGGAGCCCTGATGTTCCGGGAGCTGCGGATCGCCCACCCGGTGGTCGACTTCCGGCCCCTCTCTGAACGCAACCTCGCGGCCTCCAGCATCATCATCTTCTGCGCCTATGGCGTCCTCTACGGCGCCAGCGTTTGCCTGCCGTCGTTGCTCCAGTCGTTGTTCGGCTACGACGCCTTCGTCTCCGGGTTGGTGATGTCACCCTCGGGTGTCTTCTCCATCCTGATGATGCTCGTCGTCGGCATCCTCCTGAGTCGGGGCACCGACGCTCGCTGGCTGATCGCCGCGGGCCTCCTGGTCATGGCGGGCGGGAACTACTGGATGGCGCGGCTGAATCTGTCCGTTAGCCCCGATCTGGCGATCTGGCCGCGGGTGGTGTTGATCGTCGGTCTGTCGATGATCTTCGCGCCGATCAACCTGGCCGCCTTCCGCTACACGCCCCCCCACCTGCGCGCGGCCGCGGTCGGCCTGTTCGCCCTGCTCCGCAACGAGGGGGGCAGCGTCGGCATGTCGATCAACAAGATCATCGAGCAGCGCCGCGAGCAGTTCCACCTGGCCCGCCTGGGCGAGAACCTCGGGCCGCTCAACCCGCACGTGCAAGACTACTTCCGCAACGGCAAGGCCTACTTCCTGCAGCAAACGGGCGATCCGGCGCGATCGAACGAGATGACCCTCCATACGCTGGACAACCTCCGTCAACAGCAGGCGGCATCCCTGGCCTACTTCGATGTCTTCTGGCTGTTTGCCGTCCTGAGCCTGGGACTCGTGTTCCTCGTGCTCCTGATGAAACGCTCGGTGGCCGAGCCGGGCGAGCACATCGGGGCGGAATAGGCAGCAGAGCGTCTGAGTTGTTCGCTGTAAAAACGGCGCGGCAACAAGCAAGGTGTACCCCCTCCACGCTCAGTAACACAGCGAAGACAAGGCAATGTTGGAACTCTCGCATCGAGTTTTTCACTCGCACGATTTCGACCGTTTGCAAACCCCATTGACACTGAAGGAAGGCCCACGCGATGGAGACGATTCTGAAGACTCGGGCCCCGCGCAGCCGGGCGACACAGGCGGCCAATGATACCGCCGCGGCTTCCCTCCCCGCGGATCTGCTCCGCAAGATGGATGCCTACTGGCGTGCCGCCAACTATATCTCTGTCGGCCAGATCTACCTGTACGACAACCCGCTCTTGCGCGAGCCCTTGAAGCTCGAACACATCAAGCCGAGATTGCTGGGCCACTGGGGTACCACGCCCGGGCAAAACTTCATTTACGTTCACTTGAATCGAGTGATCACACAATACGACTTGAACATGATCTACATCTCGGGGCCTGGCCACGGCGGCCCCGCGGTCGTGGGCAACGTCTACCTTGAGGGGACATACAGCGAGGTCTATCCGAACATCTCCGAAGACGAGTCGGGGATGCGGAAACTGTTCAAGCAGTTCTCGTTCCCGGGCGGCATCCCCAGCCACGTCGCCCCCGAGACGCCCGGATCGATTCACGAGGGAGGCGAGCTGGGCTACAGCTTGAGCCACTCCTTTGGCGCGGCGTTCGACAACCCAGACTTGATCGTTGCCTGCGTCGTGGGCGACGGCGAGGCCGAGACGGGCCCGCTGGCCACGAGCTGGCACTCCAACAAGTTCCTGAACCCCGGCGCACGATGGGGCTGTGCTGCCGATCCTTCACCTCAACGGCTACAAGATCGCCAACCCGGCGATTCTGGCTCGCATCGGCCGCGACGAGCTCGAGCACCTTCTGCGCGGCTACGGCTATGCACCCTACTTTGTGGAGGGGGACGAGCCGGAACCGATGCACCGGCTCATGGCCGAGACGCTTGACAAGGTGGTTGCCGATATCCGGCGGATCCAGACGGATGCTCGTGAGCGGAACGTCACGAAGCGGCCACGCTGGCCGATGATCGTTCTCAAGACTCCGAAGGGGTGGACGGGCCCCAGGGAAGTCGACGGCCTCCCCGTCGAGGGAACGTACCGGGCACATCAAGTCCCACTCTCCGAGCCGACCGAGCACCCGGAGCACTTGAAGATCCTCGAGGAGTGAATGCGGAGTTATCGGCCAGGCGAGCTGTTCGACGAGACTGGACGGTTGGTCCCCGAGCTGCGCGAGCTGGCCCCGAAGGGCGAGCGCCGGATGGGGGCCAACCCCGTCGCCAACGGCGGAATCCGGCTGCGGGATTTGCGGCTGCCCGACTACCGCGACTATGCGATCGAGATACCGCAGCCGGGCAACGTGACTAACGAAGATGCCCGCACGCTGGGCAAGTTCCTCCGCGACGTGATCAAGCTCAATGCTTCGGAACGCAACTTCCGGATCTTCGGCCCCGACGAGACTGCCTCCAACCGTCTGGGCCCGGTATTCGAGGTGACGCAAAAACAGTGGGCCGGCGAGGTCATCGCGACCGACGACCACCTCGCCCCCGACGGCCGCGTGATCGAGATGCTCAGCGAGCACCAGTGCGAAGGTTGGCTTGAGGGTTATCTCCTCACCGGCCGTCATGGATTGTTCAATACCTATGAGGCGTTTGTCCACGTCATCGACTCGATGTTCAACCAGCACGCCAAGTGGCTCAAGGTCACCCGGCGCTTGCCGTGGCGCCGGCCGGTCGCCTCGCTCAACATCCTGCTCGCATCGCACGTCTGGCGGCAGGACCATAACGGGTTCACCCACCAAGACCCTGGGTTCATCGACCATGTCGTCAACAAGAAGGCCGAGGTGATCCGGGTCTATCTGCCGCCGGATACAAACTGTCTTCTGTCGGTGATGGACCACTGTCTGCGGAGCCGCCACTACGTCAACGTTGTGGTTGCGAGCAAACACGCCTCTCCGCAGTGGCTGACGATGGACCATGCGGTCAAGCACTGCACGGCCGGAATCGGCATCTGGGAATGGGCCAGTAATGATCGAGGAAGCGATCCGGATGTGGTGATGGCTTGCGCAGGGGACGTGCCGACACTCGAGACGCTGGCGGCCGTTTCGCTCCTTCGGGAGCATATTCCGCATCTCAAGATCCGGGTTGTCAACGTCGTCGATCTGATGAGGCTTCAACCGGAGAGCGAGCACCCGCACGGTCTTTCAGACCATGACTTCGACACGCTTTTCACCAAGGACAAGCCGATCATCTTCGCCTACCACGGCTACCCCTGGCTGATCCACCGGCTGACATACCGCCGCACGAACCACAAGAACCTGCACGTGCGGGGCTACAAGGAGGAGGGGACGATCTCGACGGCATTCGACATGACGGTGATGAACGACCTCGACCGGTTTCACCTGGTCGCCGACGTGGTCGACCGCCTGCCGCAGCTCGGGGGCATGGCCGCCTATGCCAAGCAGGCCGTGCGCGACAAACTTATCGAGCACAAGCAGTACATCTGTCAGTACGGCCAGGACTTGCCGGAGATCCGCGACTGGAAATGGAGCCCGCCGGCCGGAGATTGACTGCATCCATGCCCCGTGGAGAAACCCTGAGTCAGTCGGCCCGGGAGATCGGGCCGAGATCAATCCGTTTCCGTTGTCCGTCATCCGCGGTTTTTTACGAAGGGACCAAACAATGCCAGACCTGGACGAGATCAATATGCGGGTCAAGAGAGTCCTTGTGGATGCCCTGGGAGCGGAGGAAGACAACATCAAGTCGTCCTCGACCTTGCAGGGTGACCTGGGCGCCGAGTCGATCGACTTCCTGGACATCGTCTTCCGCCTGGAGCGTGAGTTCGGAACCCGGATCTCGCGTGACGACTTGTTCCCCGAACCGGTCTCGCCCGACGACCCGGTCTTCACGCGCGGTGGCCGGTTGACCGACGAGTTCCTGACGACGCTGCGCTCGCGAATGCCCTATGCCGACTTGAAAGACCTGGAGCGCCGATCGTCGACCAAGCAAAATCAACGATCTGTATACAGTCGGGCTGCTGGTGAGTTACATACGGTGGCAGCTCGGTGGCGGCGAAGTCGATCGCGATATTCAGGCGCCCGGCCTCGCGAACCCGAGTTTGGTCGCTCGCTGAAACGCCGATGACCGCGACATTGGAAGAGGTTCATCATGATTGTCCCAGATCTTTCGACAGAAGACCTGAAGAAGCTGCCTCTCCGGGCGATCGTCGCCCTGGCCGCCCGCTGTGCCCGGCGGGTGGAATCCCTCGGCACCCTGGCCGATGGCCACCCCGACAAGGATCGATGTCGGACGGCTGTCGCCGCTGCCATTCGACTTGCGGAAGACTTCGCCAGGGGTTTGCCCTGCCAGGACACGCCCACGGTGATCAGGGATGTCGAGGCCTGTCGAGCGATCGCGGAGAGCGATCACGTGTGCGAGACGGCAATCGGTGCGGTCGTATGGACATCCCACGCGGCCGCGGCGGCGATGGACGGCATCGGCCTGCGCGATGAGCCGGCGGAACTCAGTCTGATGGGCAGGCCACTGCCAGATCCCTTCCCACAACTGGCAAATGCCGAGGCCGACCTGGCGGTGCGAGACGCCTTGACCGCGGCACTCGACGCGGCCGTCGCGGCCCGTTTCGGCGACGGGTTCATCAAGGGAGCCATGCAAGACTATCACTCGCTCGTGAAACTCGGGCTGGGCAGCTATCCCGAGGCCGGGCAGCCGATCGATCCCTCGCCCGCCGGTCCGCTCGGCGAGCTGTAGGCTGCGATTTCCTCGATCCGAGACCTCCAAGATCCTTTCAGGGGCCGGCAGCGACCGGCGATCGCCATGATAGCGGAACCCGCTCTCAACGCGCCGAATCGGCAGGCAGCCACCGGTCAGGCTCATTCGCTGGCGGCGGTCGTCGTCGGGTCTGAAGGGGAGATCCTTCCGCCAGGAGCCTCATGGATCGAGACGGAGCAAGCCTACAACTTCTCGCTCTATGCCGGGCACGCCGAAAGCGTGGTGTTACTGCTATTCGCCGCGGACGACCTCGACCGCCCGCTCGTCGAATTCCGTCTGGATCCGCGGGTGAACAAGACCTGGGTGATGTGGCATTGCCGGCTCGGCGGGAATGCCGGCGCGGCGCGGTACTATGCTTACCGGATCGACGGCCCCCGTGCCGCCGGTCGAGGGATGTGGCACGCGTACGATCCGGAGAAAATCCTGCTCGACCCCTGCGCGAAGGAGGTCTTCTTTCCGCCCGGGTTTGATCGTACCGCTGCCATGCGGCCGGGCTCGAACCTGGGGCGGGCGCCGCTGGGTGTTCTGCCACGGCCGGGGTCGGGGTCAAGCCCCCGCTCGGTTCCCGACCGGACGCCACGACGTCGGCCGGATACCGCGATCATCTACGAGATGCACGTCCGCGGCTTCACGAGGAATTTGAACAGCGGGGTTCTGCCCGAGCGTGCGGGCACCTTCGCCGGTGTGATCGACAAGGTCCCCTACCTGAAAGAGCTGGGGATCACGATGGTCGAGCTGCTCCCCGTGCAGCAGTTCGACCCGCAGGAGGGCAATTACTGGGGCTACATGCCTCTGAACTTCTTCGCGCCGCACGCCAGCTATGCGTCGAATGCCCGTGAAGCCCGCGACGAGTTCCACGCGATGGTCGGCGCCCTGCACGCGGCGGACATCGAGGTCATTCTCGACGTCGTTTACAACCACACGGCCGAGGCCGGTCCGGACGGGCCAACTTATAGCTACCGCGGAATCGACAACGTCTCCTTCTACCTGATGTCTGACGACCCGCGAGCGATGTACCGCGACTACACCGGCTGCGGCCACACGCTGGCCTGCGCCAGCATCTGCACCTGGACGTTGATCCTCGAGAGCCTGCGCTACTGGGTGACTGAGATGCACGTCGATGGCTTTCGTTTCGACCTGGCCTCGGTGCTAGGCCGCGGGCCCGGCGGCGCGCTCGAGATCGCCGATACATCGCTCCTGGCTGCTATCCGCACCGACCCGATCTTGCGCCACGTGCACCTGATCGCCGAGCCCTGGGATGCCGGCTGGGCCTATCAGCTCGGGACCCAGTTCCCCGGACCGGGGTGGTGCCAGTGGAACTGCCGCTTCCGCGACGACATCCGCCGCTTCGTCCGCGGCGACGCCGGCATGGTCGGGGCGCTCATGCTCCGGCTCTACGGGAGCGACGACCTGTTCCCCGATAACCTTCGTGACGCGCGCCGGCCGTTTGAATCTGTCAATTACGTGACGTGCCACGATGGCTTCACTCTCTACGACACCGTCGCCTATAACGAGAAGCGCAACTGGCCTAACGGCCACCGCAATACCGACGGGACATCAGAGAATCTGAGCTGGAATTGCGGCTGCGAGGGAGACGAGAACGCGCCCGCCGCGGCGATGGACCTGCGCAAGCGCCAGGCGAAGAATTTCTTCTGCCTTCTGATGCTGGCCAACGGCGTGCCGATGTTCGCGGCCGGCGACGAGTTCCTCCAGACACAGCACGGGAACAACAACCCGTACAACCAGGATAACGAGACAACCTGGCTCGACTGGTCGCGCAGGGACTTGCATGCCGACCATTTTCGATTCGCCAGGTTGATGATCGCCTTTCGTAAGGCCCACCCGAGCATCGGCCGCGGCCGCTTCTGGCGCGACGACGTCCGCTGGTACGGGGTGGGGCCGGTCGTCGATCTGTCGTTCGACTCGCACAGCCTCGCCTATTGCCTGCACGCTGCCGCGCGAGACGACCACGACCTCTACGTCATGATCAATGAGTACCACGAGCCGCTCGACTTCGAGATCCAGGAGAGCCCCCCGGGCGGCTGGCGCCGCGCGATCGACACCGGGCTCGCGAGCCCCCTCGACATCGCGGACCCAGGCGAAGAGGCCGCGGTGCCCTCGCTGCGATACCGGGTTTTATCGCGCTCGGTCGTCGTCCTCGTGGGCGGAGACGGCTCTGCGTGACGACACGGTGCAATCGATAGCCCAGTTCGGCGGGCTCGTTCGCTGCCCGCTGTACCGTCCCAACCCAACCTGAGGAGGACCGATCATCATGACCATCGGATACGACCGACCGCTCTACGTGCTCCCCTTCGATCACCGGGGAACGTTCCAGAAAAACATGTTCGGCTGGCATGGGTCGCTGACCCCGGAGCAGACCGGCCAGATCACCGAGATGAAGCTCGCCATCTACGACGGCTTCAAGGAGGCGCTCTCCCTCGGGGTTCCGGAGGATCGCGCCGGCATCCTGGTGGATGAGCAGTTCGGCGCCCCCATTCTGCGCGACGCGGCGAGCAGCGGATACATCACCGCCTGCCCGGTCGAGAAGAGCGGCCAGGACGAGTTTGACTTCGAGTACGGCGACGACTTCGCTCGACACATCGACGAGTTCCGACCGACCTTCTGCAAGGTCCTGGTTCGCTACAACCCCGAGGGCGACGCGGATCTGAACAATCGCCAGGCCGAGCGGCTGGCGCGGTTATCAGACGACCTGCGTTCCCATGGTCGCAGCCGCTTCATATTTGAACTACTGGTGCCCCCGACGCCCGGGCAGCTCAGCCGGGCGGGCGCCGACAAGAAGGAATATGATCGGACCCTTCGGCCCGGGCTAATGGTGCAAGCGATCGCGGAACTGCAGGCCACGGGGATCGAGCCGGACGTCTGGAAGATCGAGGGGATCGACGAGCCCGAGGATTGTCTGAAGCTCGTCGCCTCGGTGCGGCGAGGCGGGCGAGAACACGTTGGCTGCATCGTGCTCGGTCGCGGCGAGGATGACGCGAAGGTCCGTCACTGGCTGCGGACCGCGGCGGCCGTGACGGGGTTCATCGGCTTCGCCGTCGGACGGACGAGCTTCTGGGGCCCGCTGACTGACTGGAAGGATGGCCGGGTGACGCGGGAGGCTGCGGTCAGCGAAATCGCGCACCGCTATCGCGAGTGGGTGGACATCTTCGTCACGAAGGATCAGGGTTGAGCTGAATTGACGCAGCGTGCGCGAAAACGAAAAGCGCGACGACTGAAGCCATTTTCAGGGCCGTGAATCGACCCGTCGCGGTTGGCCTGGCGCGTGTATGGCGATTCTCGATTATCGGAGTCTTGAGCAACCGTTTGAACTTGCCCGAAATGCCGGTTGGAGTTAGCATCCCGCCGCTGCGCGACCGCGGCTCTACCGCGTAACGTTCGGAGCGGCTGATCCGATGCTTACCATAAGTTTGTCGACAGGCGACGATCCACGCCCCCTCGACCGATCGCCCATCAACGACCTGGATACGAAGATTCTCGACCGGCGGCTGGAGCTGGCGACGTGGTTGTTCGTAGGGCTCGGTGTCGCGCTTCGGCTGGCCCGCTATGCGATGAATTACCCGCTCTGGTGGGATGAAGCGTTTGTCGCGGTCAATTTGATCCGCCGTGATTACCTTGATTTATCGAGGCCGCTCGACTACGGGCAGGTCTGCCCGATTCTCTTTCTCTGGTTCGAGTTGACGCTCGTCAAGATACTGGGATTTTCAGAATGGTCGCTGCGGCTCTTTCCTTTATTTTGCAGCGTGGCCAGCGTTTTCTTATTTCATCAGGTCGCAAGGCGAGCGGTGCGCGGGGCGGCCTTGCTGCTGGCCGTGGCGATCTTCGCGACGTCTTACCATCCCATTCTGCACGCGGCCGACGTCAAGCCTTACGCGTCAGACTTGCTGGCGGCTCTCGTGCTGCTGGCGGCCGTGCTCGAGTGGCGACGGAGCCCGGCGCGATCGCTCTGGATATGGGTCCTGGCGGCCGTTGCACCGATTGCGATCGCGCTATCTCATCCGGCCATCTTCGTGGCCGCTGGCGGCATCGTGGTGCTGGCCCCGGCCGTCGTGCGAAGCAGGTGCCGCCGGGTCGGCGGGGCCTATCTGGTCTATGTCTTCAGTACTCTTGGATCCTTCGCGATCTTGTACTGCCTCTTCACGCGCCCAGGCGACGGCAAACCTGGCCCCCATGCAGGCGCAATGGGGGGCCGCTTTTCCGCCGTTGCACGATTCAGTGGCGCTTCTCAAATGGCTTGTGCGGGTGCATATCGGCAGCATGTTCGCCTATCCGTGCGGCGGCGAGAACGGAGCGAGTAGCCTCACTTTCGTCTTGTTCGCGGTCGGAGCGGGCGTGCTCTGGCGCCGTGAAGACCGCGGCATGGTCGCCGCGTGCGTGGTCCCGTTTGGCGTGGCGATCGTGGCCGCCGCGCTCAAGCGTTATCCCTATGGCGGGCCCGTCGCCCATGGCTCGCCCGCGCGGGTGATGCAATATCTGGCGCCCGGCATCTGCCTGGTGACGGGAGTGGGCGCCGCTGCACTCCTGGCACGGCGTCGTAGCCAGCAAGGTCGGCGTCGCTTACTCGCTATTGTGCTGGCCATACTTGTCGTTGTGGGAAGCGTTCCCGTGGCCGCCGATCTGTTTCATCCCTACCGGTCCATGCACGCCCAGCGCGCGCGTCAATTCGCCCGAGACTTCTGGCCCTCGTTCGCGCACGACGCCGACGCTTTATGCCTGCTGTGGGACGTGGGTATTGGCGAATGGGATTCCACCAACCTGAACGTGGCCGTCTACCTTTGCAATCAGATGATTTATTCTCCGCCGCGTCGCCGCGCCGGTGGCGGCTCACATCAGCCAGCAAATTCGCGTTCCCGACCCGTCAATGCCATCTTGCCGTTTACCGACCCCGCCGATCGTCGCGTGGCTGCCTGGCTTCGTGGGATGACCGAAGCCCATGAGTCTCACTGGCATGCAAACGGTCACCGTCAACATGGCGGAGCCGGGGGCAACGCCAAGGGCAGAGCTTTACCGTCTATTTGACTTCGTGCCGCGCTGCGTCGCCTCATCGGGCCATTCGCCGCAGGATGCGAGCAGGCCCAAGCCCGGGCCGAGGATAGCCCATTTCCCGGAACAGAAGACGACGGCCCTGGAAAGAAAATGACCCTGGCCGTCGCTAACCCTGAGCGATCTTCTCCACCTCTCTGTGATCAGAGCGCAAGAATCTTCTTGTTGTTGGGCCCAACGATCACCGTTAATGAATCAAGATTCGTTGAAATCTGGCTAAGGTCATCAAGATCCAGAAGTGTCGAGTGGTCGAACAGATCGGTTGGGCTCAGTGGCGAAAGTATCCCCTGGGTGAAGATCGCATCGATCACCGCGGCGTCGATCGCGTCATTCTGTTGATAGAAGACGGCCGAGCTGGTGCTGCCGATCTTTCCAACCTTGATCGATCCCACGGCAGCAATAATCCCAGACACGTTGCCGACGGACAATTTGCCGTTCGAGCCGCCGATTGATCCACCAGCGACGATGGCACTTGCGCTATCGATGTCGCCGTTCACGGTCAGGTTGCCGAGAATCGAGCGGCGGCTCGCGATGCGCCCGCTTTTCATGGGTCCTTGAATCGTGACGTTGCCATTGATGTTCCCGACGGAGAGAAGGTTGCCGCTGAAGGGTCCGGCGACCGTCACATTGCCATTGAGCGTGCCGCTCGTCGCGATGAGGCCCCCCTTGAGGACGGGACCACTGACGGCCACGTTTCCATTCAGGTCACCGATCGACACGATCTGTCCGCTCAGCGGGCCGCCCACACTGATGTTGCCGGCGGTCGTTCCTCCGGTCAAGATCGCCGCCCCTTGAACGGGCACGGTGACGTTGACCATCGTGCCGCCACTGCCGCCAGTAAACGTGGCGCCACTGAGCCCGCCGGCGACCACGATGCTGCCGCTCATCGCGCCCTTCGTGCTGATCACGCCGCCTTCAATGGGCCCCACGCCGGCCAGGGTCACCGCGCTTGATCCGCCCACGAAACTTGGCCCGCTGACCGGTCCATTGATCGTGATAGTGCCAGTGACCGAGCCATAGGTCACGATATCGCCCCCCTCGACGGGGCCATTGAAATTGATCGTTCCTGTATTCGATACCAGGGAAATCGACGGCCCCGTCACCGGGCCATTGATCGTGATATTGCCGACGACCGAGCCATAGGTGGTGATCAGGCCCGCGAGTATCGGGCCATTGACGTTAAATGTTCCTCGATTGATGCCGACCGAAATCGACGGTCCGACCAGCGGGCCGTTGATCGTGATATTACCAAGCACTGATCCATAAGTCGTGATAGTGCCCCCCTGCACGTTGCCGGTCACGGCCGTCATTCCCAGACCCATCGGACCGTTCGAGACGACACCGCCCAAGGTCATGGCCGGGTGAGACGAATTGTACGTGAACGTGGCACCAAGGTTTCCGCCGGTCGGCTCCCACGCCACGGGCTCGACGACGATCTCGCCGGTGATTCCACCATTGGCCACCACCTGGCTGATGAGATTGCCCCCCGCGATGATCTGCCCGGCAATACCCGTTCCGCTCGCCTGGATGACCGTGTCCGTGATCACACTCGTGCTCGAGCCCACATTCACGATCGAGGCCGAAGGAGAAATCGGGCCAATCGAGTCGCCCCGAACGGCCTGGATGCTCAGATTCGGGCGCGTCGGTGCCGGGGTTGTCGTGACATAAAGCTGGCCGATATCGGCGGGCACGTCGGATGTCGCCCCCGTGATCGGATCGATCCGGATTCCAGTCGTCTGAATGATGCTGGTAACAGGCATCGAGCCACTCGCGATGATCGAGCCGAAGATGCTCGGCGCGGTCACGCTGGGCATGGCCCCCTGGAGATTGACGTCGCCGAGCGGTCCGGTGCTGGTGATCAAAGGCGTCAGCAAGACGACCGGTTGATAGACACTCGAGCTGGACGTCCCGATCATTTGTTGTGTCGAGATTGAGCCGCCGTCACCGTGTAGATTGATGGTCTCGATGAATGAGTTGTTGAGCTGGTGGTTACGATTGAAGGTCTCCGCAACCGTGACGAGTGCCACCACGGCGCCGCGTGCCGTATTGCTCTGCGTGACAATATTGGCCGTTCCGCTGGCATTGGGCGTGAGCGTTCCTTCAACCGTGAACGTGACGCTCGTATTATCAAAAACGCCGGCCCCGGGCGTGTCATCCATGAAGAAGCCGACTTGCTGATTACTGATATCGGCAAACGCCACGCGGAAGGTTTCTGCTGTCGAACCACTGACCGAGCCGGCCTGCACGATCGCGGTTCCCGACGCCAGCAGTGCCGCTGCGTCACCCGCGCTGGCATTCGAGCCGGTTTCCAGAGTGTTACTGTTGTTCTTTGTCGAGCCAAACGCAATGGCCTGGATGCTCCTGGCAGCAATGTCATGGCGCGGCGCATAGTCGCGAATGCTCACGCTCGCCAGGTTGTCTTGCGGCAGATAAATCCCCGGCAGACTGGAGCCCTCGCCGAAGAACCTCAACGCGGCGGCGGTGACCGATGTCAGGAGATCGCCTTCAATATCGACGTTGCGAATGCCTGAAACGCCCGAATTACCGCTAGCATCGAGCCGGGCAAGGTTGAATTTTTGCGCGTCGTTATCGGTGATCAGGCTGAGGTCGAACTGGTCAGGCGCTGTGCTTGCCGTGTGATTACTGACGCGGATCGTCAACTGCGGATTGCCCAGATTCGTGGTGTTGGCGAGCCCTTCGATGGACGGGCTGAGTTCGCCCTCGTAGAAATAGCGGAAGGTGATTCCGGCCGGTGAGGGCGAAGGAGTGGGCGCCGGGGGCGGGGGCGGCGTGGGGAATGGCGCCGCTGGCGTCGTGGCTTCAATCAGACGGTCGGTGCCGCTTTCCTCGATCTGGGCCACAATCGGCCCATAACCGGCGCTCACGCCGATTGTGCCGATCTGATTCGCAATGATCGTGCCTGGCGTACCGCCGCCGACCGTCAGCGTGTCGAGCGCTCCGCTGACAACGAGCTGGCCGGCCATATCGCCCACGATCGCCATGGTATTCACGCTGGAGGCGACGATGACTCCCGTATGCGTCACCGAACCCCCGATATTCGACGTGAACAGTGTACCGCCGACGTTGATATTGCCCGCAACGTCAGCGCCGACTGTCAGCGTGTTGATATTCTCGATGGCCGTCTCGGTGCGCGGGATTGACTGGTTCGTGATCGCGACGACACCCGACTGCTGGAGCGATTCGCCGATGTAGAGGCTATTGATCGTGAACGAAGTTTGAATGAGCCCGGAGATGTTGCCCGAGATGCTCGCGGTTGTGATCGCGCCGCCGGCAATCACCTTGCCCGAGAGGTCGTTGACATCGCCCTGGGTGGGAGTATTCAAGGCCGGCCCGACGATCAGGGTGGTGATATTACCAGTCACGCTGACCAGGCCGGCGATCGAGCCGCCGACCGTCATCATGCCAATATCGCCGAGCAAGCCATTGACGGCCTGCGGCAGCTTTTCATCGCCCGGGTTAATGACATAGAGCTTGCCGGTCGCCGTCAGTGAGCCGCCAATTGAGATCGATTGGATGGCACCGGGATTACTGCTGGTGAGCGTGCCGTTGAAGTTATGGCCGACCGCGATGTTGGATAGTCCAAATCCCGTGAGCCCGAGACTGCCGTTGTAGTCGCCGGCCCACGAGGCGTTCAACTTGTCGTGCCCGTTCGCGCCAGCGTGGATATTCGTGGTGGGTGGAAGATTCTGACCGTCGGCGACCGCGATATTAAACGTATTGCCGGTTGTGCCCCCCGCACCCAGGTAGATATTGAGAATCGCCAGTCCCGAATAGGTGATGCCGAGGGGACCCATTTCCATCCCGGTGAGCGTGTCTTGCGTCAGGGTGGCCGTCTTGGCGTTCGTACTGCCGGTATCGTCGACGGTCATCTCGTCCTGTCCATTGCCCTGGACCGTCAGGCCGCCTTGAATGTTGTTGACGATGCCACCGAGCTGCGGACTGGTCGAGCTGACGTCGATCTGGTCTTGCTGAGTGCCGGTGTTCTCCACGAGGGAGAGTGTCGTCGCGTTGGTACTGTGAACCGAGAAGACGTCGGCTCCCGTTCCCAGCAAGATCTCGAGATTCTGGCTGAAGGGCTGGTTGGCAGCAGTGAAGGGGGGGTTGGTCTGGTTATTGGATAGATTCGAGTACGAGATGCCGCTTCCGCCAATCCCCAGACCGGTGACCGTGCTGGCGGTCAGGACGCCGGTCTTCGCTTGCGTATCGGCCGAATCATTGACGATGAGCTGATTATTGCCCGTGCCCCCCGTGACCGTGAGTAGCCCCACGGTCTGGCCCATCGCGTTGTTGATCCCCGAGAGGTTGTTCAAATTCACGATCGCATTGGCACCATTCTCGTCGATCGCGACGGTCGGCGCGCTGACTGAGCCATTAATGGTGATGACCGAGCCAACACCCAGGAGATTGCCATAGTCGCCGATAATGGTAATTTTCTGCGACGGCGCCGGCGCCAGCAGGCTGCTGGTGGCATTCAAGGTGAAGTCGTCGCCCGCTTGCAGCAGGATCGAACCCGTCGTCGATTCGATCGTGACACCAGCCGCCACGACCATATCGCCCGAGGTGGCGTCGTGCGTGGATAGATACATCACGTCGCCCACTGCATTGACGTTCTGAATGATCGTGATCGGGCTCATGGCCACGACGTCGATCGTTCCCCCGGACACCATGCCCATGGCGTTATTGGGTACGACGCCGCCGACTGTGAGCGCACCACTGTTGACCAGGAAGGTGCTGCCTGTCGTCGACTGGCCCTGCACGTTGCCGACCGACGTCGCAAGCGGGTGGCTTGACGTGCCGATATTGAGGCTCGCGAACAGGTAGGTCTTGCCCGAAAGGACGTTTTCGCCGCCGGGGTTGCCGTTATAGATGTTGCCGTCGGACGCCACGATGAAGGCCGTGCCACCGTTGGAGATCGTCACCGTGTTGAGGTAGAGATCACCGACAGGTTGCGTGATGAAGGCACTCTGCCCGCTACTCGCGGTCAAAGTTCCGGGCGCGATCGCATCGATCTCGAAGGCCTGATTGGACGAGCCGATAAAGCCGAGTAACGGATCGGCCATCAGCGTGATGTTACTGGCAATGGCCACCGCAGTGCCGACGGGCTCATTATCGGGCTCGAGAATCGAACCAAACGGCGAACTGAGGAACAGATCGCCGTGCAACGAGTGCACGTCGCCGACGGTCAGATCGCCGGAGGACGCTTCGATATAAACATCTTCATAGGCCTGTGCCACGACCGAACCGCCGGTGAGCACGACTTCGAGCGGGGCCGAGCTCGTTCCGATCGTGTTGGTGGTATCGCCGTCAGCTCCCGAGGTGAGCGAGATATTGTGGGCCTCGACGTTGACGTCGTTGAAGAGATTGCCATTCAAGATCGACTTGTCGGCAGTCAGGTTGACATTGCCGGCAGCCGAGAAGGCCGTGACAAGGCCGAGGTCGCCATTCTTCTCCCAGATGTCCACGTCGTATTCGGCGTTGGCTTCTTCCAGGAGTGAGCCAGGCGCAAGATCGATGTATAAAGGCGCGATTGACGTGCCAATTCCGCCGGTGTTGCCGCCTTCCAGGAACAGGTTGCCGCTCGTGATGTTGATGCCCGACGTGGCGCCATTGACAAGCCCATCAAGACCGATCACACGAACCACGCCGTCGGGGTGCGATGGGGCTGATACGCCGCCTTTCGCCACGATGTGGTCGATCTTGATCGGCAAGATCGGCCCGTGAATGGTGACGTCCTGCCCGGATTCAAGGTAGACGTTCTGGCCGGCCGTCGCGTCGACGACGCCAGTGTTCTCCAGGCTGACGCCTTTTTGAAGGCTCACGGTCAGCTCGACCGGATTGAACGCCGGGTTGGTGGGCAACACGGCGACGAGCGTGTTGTTGGGACCCGCATTATAGAAAGTGATATCGGCCGGCTGCGCGGCCGCCAGGTCGAGTGCCTCGTTCTGCGGCAACGCCGCGGTCAGCGGCAACGCAATGGTATCCATGCCCGAGACCGAGCCAATGCTGTTGGACACGACGATCGCGATATTGATCCCCTCGATATTGGGATCGGGGATCGCCTGGACCGTCGACGGGAATAACGCTGGCTCGACAATGCTCAGGGCGAGCGAGTTTTGCAACTGGCTCTGGCTCCACGCGGCACGCTCTGATTCGACGTCGACTTCCGAAAGATAATGGCCCGTGCCGGTGATCCCCGTGAGATGGATCAGGGTCGGCGTGCCGGCCGTCGCGTTGGCTGCGCTCGAGGCGAGCCCGATGTAGGCCGAGTTGCCGGTGTTGTTCGGATCGACGACCACATAGTACGTACCGCCATCGGTCAGGCCGCCGACCGAGCCGCCGTTGGCGTGATAGACCACGGCCTCGCCCGTCGTGAAGACGTTCTGCGGCAGATCAATCGACAGGCCCGAGGCATCGACATTGGCCGCGCCAAAGGTCTGGAAAATCTCGGAAAGGGCATTGCCCGAGCCAGTCACGCTGGTCAACTGGATCGGCACTGGAATCGCCGACGCCGCGTTCGTGTAGCTCGACGCCAGGCTGATCTCATTCGGGTTGGCCGTGCTGACGATCACGTAATAGGTCTGCCCATCAGTCAGGCCGCCGACCGAGCCGCCGTTAGCGTGATAGACGACCGCCTGGCCTGTCGTGTAGGAGTTTCCAGGCAGGCTGATCAGGTATCCCGTATTATCGACGCTCGCCGCCGTGAAGCCCATATTCGGGCTGGCAAAGACGTTCGCGAGCGCATTGCCGCTGCCCGTGATACTCGAAAGATGGATCGGCACCGGAGTCGCCGCCGTGGCATCGGCATAGCTCGAGGCCAGGCTGATCTGGTTTGAGTCGGCCGGGTCGACGATCACATAATACTGACTGCCGCTCGTGAGCCCCCCCACCGAGCCGCCGTTGGCGTGGTAGACAACAACTTGACCGGTCACATAGCCGCTTCCGGGCAGGTTGAGCAAGTAACCGGTTGAGTCAAGGCTAGCGGCGGTGAAGGTCAGACTGGCATTACCATTCAGCGGAGTCTGATTGGCGTAATAGCGGTAGTCGGGATTGTAACTGCTACCGAGCTTGCCAAAGGTCGTGTTGAAAGTGCGGTATTCCTGGGTGTCGGCATTCTCGAGCGTCGTGATGGCGTTATTCACGAACGTGGTGAGAGCCGCGCCCGAAAGCGAATTGGGAGGCTGGCTGCCGACATTGGTGTAATAGGTCGTCCACGCGGCAAGCTGGCCGGCCGGCAGAGTGACCTGGAACGTTGGATCGAATACGCTCGGATCGGGTTGTTCGTCGCGGAATGTCCAGTAGGTTTGATATTCCTGGTCGATCTGGTTCTCGAACGCGTTGATGGTGGAGTTCAGGCTGATCTGCGCGGTCGACTGCGTGGCCAGCATGCTGTTCCAGCGCGCTTCGAGCTCGGCCAGATTTTGCGTGTCGGGAACCGAGACATTGTTGGCATCGATCAGACTGCCGCTTGGCACCTCGACGCGCACATTGCCGGCGGTCGACGCGATCTTGTAGAGGCGAAGGTCGCCGGCCGACTGACGCACGAACACGTCACCCTGGGCATTGACCTTGAGGTTGTTAGCGTCGGCCGTGCCGACATTGACGACGACAGGCGCCGCGTTGCCCGCGGGCGCATTGGCCGTGCCGCCGGTTCCCAGCGTGCCAACCGTGCCAAACGATGCGGTCAGGTTGACCGATCCACCCTTGACCAGGCTGCTGGCACTGGCCGCGAAGAGGCTCTCGTCGGCGGTCAGCGTGACATTGCCGGTTGCCGGAGATGTGCTGATGTTGCCAATCGTCAGCGATCCCGACACATCATCGATATTGATATTCCCATTGATGCTTGTTGCGTTCAAGACTCCCGGATTGGGCGACGACGACGAGCTGGCATTGGTCAGGTTGAGCAAGACAGGGTCAGTCACGCCGATACCCGTCGCGGCGCTCAGCGTGATGTTCTTTCCGCCGATGGCCGCGCCGGCGTTTTCCTGCTCGATGCTGCCGCCGGTCGACGTGAGCGTGGTCGGACCAGCCGAGTTGGTGATCGTTCCGTTGATCAACAGGTTGCCCTCGGTGACCACCGACAGCGATTGCTGTGGCGCTCCTTCATCGTAGCCCGTGAACGAGATCTTGATCGCACGGTCGGCACGAATGCTATTGGTGTTGATGTTTTTCTTGGGCGTCGTGACGACGTTTGTCTGGTAATAGGTCGTCGTGCCGTACCATGTCGAATTTTGTGACGATGTCGACGTCGTCGTCGCGACGCCCGTGTTGATCTGCTGATAAGAGTATTCGTAGTCGGCGGCGTCGACCCCGGTGCCCGGCGCGACGTTGGCCAGGCTGGAATCATTCTGGGCGTTGTCGATGTATTCACCATCGAGGAGCGGAACAGGCATGCCCGACGTGGTCTTTGAGCTGACCAGATCGCTCGAACCGAGATGGATAATCGACGCCCATGACGTCGTCTGGTAGTTGTCGGTCACCGTGACCGAAAGATCCTGGCCGTCTTCCCAGACGAAGCGTGCCGTTGCCGGCTGGTAGCTCGCGCTGCGGACCCCGGCATTGGGACCGGAATACTGGGCTTGCGGCGCCACGACCGAGGCCACGGTACCGTCGGAGTTGGCATAATAGCTGTTGGAATAGACCTGGCCGTTGAGACGATAGTATTCGGTGACGAGCGGCTGCCCGAGGTTGTTTGCCTTGCCGGTGTCGGTGATCTTGAGCTCGCCCGCGGTGCCGCCTCCGGTCGAGAGGCCCGAGGTCACGAGCGGATAGGCCGTATTGTTCACGACGTTGATCGACCCGTATCCGTCGAGGACGCTGATATTTCCCGAGCCCGTGTTGAGCATGTCGCCATAGAGGACGGCCAACCCGCCTTTCACGGCTGTCTGTGCCAGGGCGAGCTCGACCGGCGGGAGCTTCGTAGTAGACCTCGATGTTGTCGCCGGTCGCTTCCGGGAGCAGAAATTCCTGGTACGGCGTTGGGCCTGACGTATCGGTCCAGAGGCCGTACGTCGTATCCTCGGCGTCGGCCGCGGCCTTGTTGCCATACTTGTAATCAAGGTAGGCAATGCCCGCCGCGCCGATGGCGGACGTCATGCTCTCACTGGCCGTCCAGTTGGGAATGTTCTGGTTGTAGAGTGTCTGTACCGTGCTGCTGATCGTCACCTGCTGGTAGGGCGAGCCGCTCTGAATGGTGCCGTCGACGTTCAAGAACTGGGCGCTGATGAAGATATCGTTGGCCGCCATGACATTGCCGGTGCCCGGGTTGGCCACGTCGGCGTTCACGTCGCTCTTGAGCGTCGAACTTGGACTTGCGCTCGAAACACTGACGCCACCCGGGTATGGCGGCGGGTTAGGCGCAACGGCTTGTGTGATGTTGGTCACGTTCGACCAGAGCGTAGTTGGATCGCCGGCGACATTGTCGATACCGGCGACATAGCTCTGAATGAAGTTCTGGCCCGCATGGATCGTCACCGTTCCCACGTCGATATTGCCATTGACGACGACGCTCCCCTTGCTCGAAACGGTCAAGTCGGTGGGCGGGCCGGAGATGTTGCCGTCGAGGTCGATATCCGGGCTGGTGAAATTCCCTCCCTCGAATCCCGAATTGGAAGGAGCACTGGCATCGTACGTGTTGGTGATCGTGATCTGGGGCGAACCCGACGTATTCGCGGCCTGGATACTGAACGCCGGCGCGGTTCCATTCTGGTTGATCCCGCCGATGCCCGCGTTTGAAGTGACGGTGCTCCCATCGTAAAAGACGGTCCCTCCGAAGCTCTGCGGGATCGTAATTTGACCGACGCTCAGGTACGCCGGGCTGTTGTTGGTGATCGTGATGTTCACATTGCCAGGCGCGACCAGGCTGCCGCTACCGCCGAGGTTGTCTCCATTGATATAGATCGTGCCGGCTTCCGCGAAAATCGGCGCGACCCTGATGAATGGAACAGCATTTATTGATCCGTCGTAAACGATGCTGTTATCCGACTGCTTCTGGTAGAGCCCCAGTTGCATCAACTGAAATTCGACCTGCTGGATATCAGAGTTATAGGCGTTCACAGCGGCCGTATCGCCGGCATACGCCACAACCAGGTTCTGAAGGTTGTGCAGCTCGTTGATCAGGTCGGTGCTGAGACTCTCGGTGTCTTGTGAGATCGCGATGTTGCCATTCACCGTGAAATCAGTCGGGTTGGCCAGGATGTCTTTCTGAATCGTCAGCGACTGGGTGTTATTGATGCCAAGCTGGATCGTGCCGTTGATCGTCACCGCGGTCGTCGTGTTGACGAGGCCGGTGCCTGTATGGGCATCCGCTGAAAGACCCGTCCCGCCGAACAGGCTACCCAGGGCGCCCGCCACGGCCGTGAGCCAATCCTTGCCCGTGCCAAAGGCATTGGTAATCGCGTTGCCATACTGCTCGGCCTTGAGATTCGCGTTGCCGGCCGCCTGCATCACGGCGCCCGAGGTGACGCCGATGGTGTTGTTCTGGTCGATCTGGCACAACGAAGTCAGCTCGAATGCCGGGATGGCTGACGCATTGAGTTCGTAAACGTTCGAGCCTGTGGTCAAATTGTTGAGATCGCCGTTCATGTCGCCGCCGGCGATCAGGTTCAGGTTGCCCTGTGCCTGAACAAAAGCGCCCGTGCCGACGTTCACCGCATCGTTCTCGCTGATCGTCGCCTCGCCGTCGATCGATCCAGGTGAAGCGAGACCATAAGTGTGAACTGTCGGCGTGACGGCGATGTTGCTCGTGGTCCGGGTGTCAAGATTAACGTCGCCCACGGTATAGACCGTGGCATGGGCGCCGATCTGAGCCGTCGCGTTATTGGTGTCGGCATGAATGAGCGACGTTGCATCAGATCCATCAATCAAACCGCCAGTGTCGAGGTCGACGCTATCGGTGCCATCGACGTTATTGAGAGCGTATAACTCGAATAGCCCCGGATTCGTCAGGCTGCCGGTAACGTGGATATTCGCATACGACCCGACATCGGCCGTTGTGTTATTCACGATCGAAGTCGTGCTCTCGGCGGCATTGCCCTGGAGCACGCCTCCCGACCCGGCACTGACATTGTTCTGACCCGAGGGGACCAGGTCTTTCTCGGTCGTGTTCGTCGCCAGCACCTGGAGATTCTGGGTGACGACCTGTGCGTAATTTCCAATGTGCGCGTTGACGGTCGAGTTGTCGGTGTTTGTGTCGAGCGAGCCGCTGAAGCCCACGGCGTCGGCCTGAACCGTATTCGTCTGACTATCGAATTCGGCCGTGTGCAGCGCGCTGATGTAGAGGCTCGAAACGTCGAGGCTGCCACCGGCCGAGGTATTGTCGGCGATCGAGGCCGATGCTCCGCCCCCCGTCG
This sequence comes from uncultured Planctomycetota bacterium, assembly GCA_963818265.1. Lineage (GTDB taxonomy): Bacteria > Planctomycetota > Planctomycetia > Isosphaerales > Isosphaeraceae > CAWFRS01. The sequence goes on from CAWFRS010000010.1 coordinate 1,028,132, forward strand.
TCGTGGTTGCCGCCGCCGCCGAACCGGCGACCACGCCGCCACTGCCGGATACCGCGTGCGCGAAATTCACGTCGTGGCTGTTGGATACGATCGCCAGCGCCGGCCCGTTGCTCTTGTGGTAGACTACCGGCTCGCCGAGATAAAGGCTATTGGCACCGAGGTTGATATAGCTCTTGCCACTACTCTGAGAGAGTGCGGTCACCGGGTTGAAATCGACCGGCGAAGCACCGATCAAATTGACCGGTGTCAGGCTCTGGTTGCCAGCCGAGAAAGCCGGTGCGCTGAGGGTGATCGTAACGGCCCCGCTGCCCGGTTGCGGATGAGCACCGCCAGATGTCGCGACGGCGTTCTGGAATGAACTCGCCAGACTGACCAGATTCGCGTTCGAGGGGTCTGGAACGATGTAGTAGATCGCCCCGTCCTGGAGATTACTGATCGCGTTACCGGCGCTGATCGACGTGCCCGCGCCAATTGTTGCATTCGTCTGGCTGCTCGACTCGGCGGTCGCATTATTGGCGCCAATGGCGACAAGTCCGCCAAAATCGCTGGTGCCGAGTGCGTTCTGGCTGGTATTACCAAGTGCCTGGACAGAGATGTTATTCGAGATGTAGAGCGATGTCTGGCCGGCGATCGAGCTGTTGACCGTTCCTGTGTTGTTCGCCGTGCTCGAAGTCGCCGTCGCCGCCACCAGCGCGACCGCCGAGCCATTGGACATCGAGCTGGCCGATGTGCTGCCGCTGGGAACATAAGTGACGGCCGTCACGTACACACTCCCGCCCGAGAGAGTGGTTCCGGCACCGCCGGCCGTGGCCGTCACCGTGGGCGAATCGGTGGCATTCGCGACCGATGCCCCGACGGCGAGGAGACCGGCCGAAACGCCGAGGACGTCGGCCGCTGCCTGCGGCGTCAGGCTCGCCGTGATGTTCAGGATATTGGCCGCCGTGATGGTGCCGCCGGCACCCGTTGTCGCCGTGATGGCCGGGTTGATCGTCGCCGTCGCGTCGCCGCCATCACCCGCGACAATACCGCCGGACGCGGCCGTCGAATCGGCCGTGGCGTCGTCAATTTCGTTCGCGGTGTACGAAACATTATAGCCGGTGACGTCGGCGTTCGAGTCCGACTGGGCGTCGCTCGAGCCGCCGTCGGTCGCGCTCGAGATGGCAATGCCCACTCCCACGATACCGAGTCCGGCACCAATCGCCTGGGCCTTCGTGTGATCGTGCGCCATCGCGATGATCGACACGTTATTGGTCGCGGTGAGCGATGCACTACTGCCAACTTCCGCATCAATTGTGGGCGATGCGGTTGATGTCGCGTCGGAGCCCGCGGCGCCCAAGAACAAGGCGCCAGCGCCCGCCACGGCCATGGCATCGGCCCCATCCGACATCGGGCTGCCGGCGGTGGTGATGTTGCTATAAGCCGCTATTGAAATACTGTCGCCCGCATAGAGCACGGCGCTCTGTGCGACCTCGGCCGTGACATCAGGCGAGACGACGGAATTGGCAATCGAAGCACCCAGTGAGGCTGTCGCCGAAATCGTGATTCCATAAGCTTGGCTCGATGCGTTAGCGATCGCGGTCGCACTGACGGTGATGTCGCCAGTGACCGTGACGTTGCCATCGATCGAGGCTCCGACGCTCGGGGTTGACTCCGCGTCGGCATAGACTCCCGTCGCACCGTACGCCCCGGCCGACACGCCGTAGGATTTGGCGTGGACCATATCATTGGACGTCGCCGTCACCGACACGCCGCCGACTGTTGTTGTCTGGCTCTGGCCAATCTGGGCACCTGTAGCGATACCCGCCGATGGCCCTCCAGTGGCGTCGGCGATCGCCACACCTACACCAATCGCGACGCCACCAACATCACCCCCCAGCGCCAGGGCCGTCAGCGATCGCGTCGATTCGGCCGTCACCTGCACCTGCTGGGCCTGCGGGATCGTGACCCCGGTATTGAGCATGGCCGACTCGGTGCTGCTGTCCTGGATATCGATGACCTGAGCACCGACAGCGGCAATCCCGGCTGTCCCCGCGAAAGCCGTTCCATTGGACGTGTCATTGACGAGGTCGGCGTCGACGGCGATAGTCCCCCCCGCGCTCACCGTGGAATTGGTGTCAATGTAAGCTTTCGTAGTCCCCTGGATATTGGCAATCTCGATGGCTGCGCCGATTCCGACCGCTCCCGCCGCCAAACCGCCGACGATTCCGGTGTAGCTCACTTCGCTCTTGGCGCACACATTGACGGCCCCGCCCGCCGTCACCATAGCGTTCGAGCCGATGAAGGCCACGGTCCCCTTGGGAACCGCCGTGCTGGCGACGGCCGCGGTCACCGGGTCAGTCGGGATCGAGCCGGTGACCCCGGTGTTGGCCGAATTCACATTGCCACTGATGTACTGCGTGTTGCCGGCCGCTCCGTTGTTGCTCGAGCTGGTCATCGAGCTGGTCAGTGACGATGCGCCGCCAGTCTGGCCTTCGGCGTTTGAGCTCGAGCCGGCGAGGCCGTTGCTTGGCAAGCTGGAGGTCGTGCCATCGCTCGAGTTGCCATCGGTGTAGCCGGCGTTATAAGCCTCGCCGATCGACCAGACCGAGACACTCCCGGCCAGTCCCACGATGCCGACCGCCGCCCCCAGGGCATACGTCTGCACGTTGTCATTGGCCAGGGCGTAAACATCAATATCTTGCTTGGCGTTAACATTCGCGTGGTTGCCGATGTAAGCTTGCGTCGAGTTCTTCAAGAAACCGACATCGACACCGCCGGCAATGCCGGCAATGCCGCCGGCGAGCCCGCCGGCAAACGAGAAGTTCGTCGCGGTGTTGACCGCCGACACATTGACGGCCTGGGATGAGCTCGCCCCCGTCGGACTGGCATTGACGCTTGCGTAATCTCCAATATAAGCCTGCGTGGTCGAGTCGAAGATCTCGACCGAGACGCCGCCGGCCAACCCCGCGTAGAAGCCGGCCGCCCCGGCCGCGGTGATATTGGTGACGTTTTCGCTCGTCTCGGCTTGCACCGCCACGCCATGGAACGAGCCCGCCGTCTCGAAGCTCGAGCTCGAGATCGTGCCGTCGAAAATGCCGGACAAACTCGACGAGTTGCCCAGGGCGCTGACCGTGTCGTACCGGCCGATATACGCGTCCGTGCTCTTCTCGAGATCCGCGATGCCGACGGCGCCTCCAACGCCGGCCCCTCCGACACCGACAGAAAGACTGCCCGTGATCATGTAGTCGACCGTGTCGTCGGTGGCGTCGACCAGCACGTTGCCGCCGGCATTGACCGTCGCGCCTTCGGTATAACTGCCAGGCGCGTCGTTGTTCTTATCGGGCGTGTCGCCGATATAAGCCTTGGTGGTATCGTTGATCCCGACATACGAGACAGACCCGCCCACCGCGGCCGTGCCCGAGACCGCGCCGGCCGCGGCGATCGCGAGGATGTCGCCGCTCGAGTGCGCCTCGACCGCAACGTCGCCCTTGGCCGTCACGCTGGCGCCCACCTCGCCCGTATCGTTGTAAGGATTCGCATCGGGATTGTCGAATGCGTCGGCGATCGCGGCCGTCGTCGTGTTGTTGATCACCAGAACGACCACGCCGGGCGTGATGCTGACCGTTCCCGAGATCGACAGCGCCGCCGCGATGCCCAGGAATGAGGTGTCATTGCCGGCCGCGACGAGCACCGATTGATTGGTGGCGGCGCCCGTGTTCGTCCCATTGACGATCGCCCCGGCACCGATGTAGGCATCGGTGTGATTGGTCAGCACGCCGACCGAACCGCTCAGGTTCACGGCAACCGTTCCCGAAACGCCGCCATCGGCGCCGACACCTTGCAGCGAATCGGCATTGACGGCCGTCACGGCCAGACCGTTTATCGACTGCGATACGGGCGTCGCGATGCGTTCCTCGCCGAGTCGGGGGCTGGTGAGGTTATTGCTCGACCCGGTCAGGTTGGCACTCATCGGCTTGGGCTGGGCCACACCGACCGCCGATCCATAGGCCGCATACGAGATCGTGAACTCGCCGTTCTCGGCGCTGATGGGCGTGCCCTTGCCGAGGGCGCCGACATCGGCGCCTGGTGCGATGAACGCCTCGGTCGTCTTGTTGATCACCGGCACGGCCGCCGCCGCACCGACGCTCGCCGTTCCTGAGCCCGTGAAATTGCCCGTCAAGACATTGAGCACGGTCTGCTCCGAGGCGGCGACCAGCATGCTGCCGCTTGCCTGCACGTTCGTGGCCCCGGGCGTCGGATTTTGCAGGAGCGGGTCATTCCCCACAAACGCTCGGGTCGTGATCCCCAGGACATAGATCCCGGCCGATCCGGCGATCGCCACGCTGCCACTCACGCCGACGGCCCCCGTGACGGAGGTCAGGTTCTCTGATGACTTGGCCTGCACGAGAATATCGCCGTCCGCCGTGACAGTGGCGGCCGCGATATACGCCTGCGTGTTCTTCGTGATCGAGGCAATGTCGACACCCGCGCCAAGGCCCGCGTCACCGCCGCCGGCAAACGCACCGGCTGCGCCCAGGATCGTGAGAGGATCGGCGGCCGTCACCATCACTCCCGGGCCGGTTCCCGGTGCGTTGTTCGTGGCGGTGACGGTCGACCCCTGGTCGATCCACGCGAGCGTCGTATCGTTCAAGACATTGACCGTGATCGAGCCGGCGAGCGCGAACGAGCCCGAGGCCGAGCCGCCCACGGCAATCGTCTGCAAATTCTGGAACGATACCGCCGTGACGGCCACTCCCGAGAACGTCGTCGTGTCGGTCGGCGAATTGCCCGTCATGACCTGAAGCGCGGTGCCGACCCCCTTGCTCGTGACGTTGTCATTGGTGCTGATATAGGAGTTCGTATGCTCCGTATCAACGACGGTCGAGACCGCCGCGCCAACGCTTGCGTCGCCCCCTACGCTCAGTTGTCCGGCCAGCGTGCTCACGGTCGTCTGGTGGGCCGCCTGCACCAGGACGTTGCCCGTGGCGTTGACTGTCGTGTTGTGGTCGATGAACGCGTCGGTCGTGAGCGAGAGGACCTCGATCGAGGCCGTGCCCGCAATGCCGACCGATCCGCTGATCCCGGCAGCCGCCGTGATCGAATTGTAAATCCCGGTGGTGCCCGACTTGACGGCGACATTTTGCTTCGCGTCGACCGTCGCGTTGTTCGAGATATACGCTTCTGTATCTTCAGAGACGATATTGACGTCAAGCGCCGCACCGGCGCCCACATCGTCGCCGCCGCCAATGGCCCCCGCCCAGTCGGTCGTCGCGATCGCGTCATTGGCAGAGACCGTCACGCCTTCGTCCGATTGCGCCGTGGGATAACCGGCTGTGCCAACCAGTGTATTGATCGTCGCATGATCGTTGATCGAAGCGTAGGTTGTCTGGTTGATCACGTTGACGATGAATGAACCGGCGACGCCCGCCCCGCCCGAGGAGGCTCCGGCGCCCGCGGCAAAAGCCGTCGGATGCAGACCCGAGATTCCCGGGATGCCGAACGACGACGAGATGCTATCGGCCGACGGGTTGAACGAGGATTCGGCCGTGATCTGGGTACCGTCGGCGACGTTAGCCGCGACACTGGAGTCAAGGTACGACTTGGTGGTGTCGTTGGCCACGTTGACCACGACCGCCGCGCCCACGCCGGCGTCTGAACCCGTGGCCAGCGAAAACGCGATGCTCTGGAGCGTGACGTCGTTTGAAGTCTCAACGGCGAGACTGCCGTATGACTTGATTTGAGCGCTTGCCCCGACGTCGGCCGTGGTATGGGTGGTGATCACGTTGATGGCGACCGAGCCGGCGACTCCGACTTGAGTTCCAATCGCGACACCCAGCCCGTCGGCCGTGAAGTCGTCGACCTGACCGCTCGTCATGAGCGCCGTGACGTTCACGCCGTGAGCCGAGATGATATCCGAAGCGCCGATCGTCGCGTTGTTGGTCACGTTGGCCACGTTGAGAGCCACGGCCGCGCCGATCGAGTTTTGGTTGATAACCGCCTGCCCATTGGCGACCGCGTTGGCACTGGTCTGGTTGGTCGTGCCCACGGTCAACAGGCCGCCGGAAGTGACGGTGAGACTATTCTCGATCGAGGCGATATTGCTGGTCGTGATCACGTTCACGGAGACCGCGGCCGCGACACCCACTTTGGACTGGCCGCCGCTGCCACCTGACTTGCCGCTGGCCTCGCTGCTCGGCGAGGTCATCTCACTATTCGAAGTCGGCGGCGCGGCGACGTTGGGAGCCTTCGAGCCTCCCTCGGTCTTGCTGAAGCTCGTCTGATTGGACGTCTCCTGGTCGGCGGTTCCGTTACTGCCGCTGGTCGAGGAGTTGTCGCTGGGCGCAGGCGCGCCATTCTCGCTGGCGGTCGCGGTGGCCTGGGCCAGCCCCGTGGCCGCGCCAGTGATCGAAACAGCCCCGCCGGCCGTCAGGTTGCGGTCGAGATCGGCCAGGAATGAGTCCTGGGCCACGTTGACGACCACCGTCGCTCCCACCCCTACGCTGCCGCCATCGTCGGCCGCTTTGGCATCAGACTCGGAGATGACGCTAAACGAGCCGCTCGTTCCGATCGTGACCGCGCCCGACGCGTCGAGCGTGTTGCTATCCGAGCCGATCCGCGCCTTGGTGTTATCACTGGCAATCACGATGGCGATGCCCGCGCCCACGGCCACCGACCCGGCCGCACCGTTCTTGGCCGTCGTCGTGATCGTGTGGGGCGAGCTCGCGGTCACCGTCACGGCACCCGCGCCGGTCACGCTGGCCTGGTTTTCAATCTCGGAGGTCGTCGTGTCGGTGATGATGTTCAAGGCCAGGGATGCGCCAATACCGACCTTGCCCCCCGACGCGCCGCTATCCGTCGCGGGCAACGCCAGGGCGGTGTCGGCCGCGCTATTCGCCGAAGTCAGGACGACATTCCCGCCCCCCGCGGTGACGACCGTTCCAGTTTCGATCGAGGCATTACTCGTGTCGTTGATGATGTTGATCGCGACTGACCCGGCGATGCCAACCTTCGTCCCACCAGCCCCCGAGGTGGCCGAGGCGGTGAACGAGTTCATCGGGGTTCCTGTACCGGTCATTCCCGCGTTGACCGTCACCCCCTTGGTGTTAATGGTCGTCGTCTGGCTGTTGGTCGCTTGAATCGTCGCCTCGGTATCCGCGGTGACCAGGTTCAAGGCAACCGCGGCGCCGACTCCCACCTGTGCGGTTCCCGTGGCGTTACCATCGGCCGTTGAGTTGGCTGTGGTTGTATTCGAGGCACTGACGGTCAACGCACCGCCCGTGGAGCTGATCGTCAACCCACTGGGGATCGTGGCGTCGGCCTCGCTGTCGGCGATGTTCACGCTCACCGCGGCCGCCACACTCACCTTGCCATCCGACGTGCTGGCCGACGGGTTGTCCGCGTCCTTGCTCGAGTTTCCGACGCCGTCGGATTTCTCCGAATCCCCCTCCTTGTCGGCAAAACTCCGCTGCGACGAATTCTGGCTGTCGACGTCGTTGCCCTTGGTGTCCTTATTATCGCCACTACCGTCGTCGCTGCTCCCACCTGATGCACTCGCATTGGCCGTCGCCGCACTCGTCCCCGACGCCATCACCACGAAGCTCACGTCCCCGGTGGCCGAGATGTTGCTCAACGTCGTCGCCGTCGTCTGATCCGATGCCAGCGTCACTGCCACCGAGACGCCGATCCCCGCACTCGTGCCAGCCGCCGTGCCGCCCGCCGTGCTCGTCGTCGACCCCGTATGCGTCGCGGTCGCCGACAGCGACCCCAAGGTGTGCGTGTTGACGCTGCTCCCCACCTCGGCCGTCGTCGTGTTGCTCGCAATCGATATCCCCACCGCCGCGCTGATCGCCACGCCACCCGTCGACGCCGCTCCCGTCTCCGAGTCTGTCGTCATCAAGTCCGTCGACGTCGCCGATAGCGACAGTGCTCCAGCACCCGTCAGCGACACGTTGTTCGCCAGCATTGCCAGCGTCGTGTTGCTCACCAGGTTTAGCCCCAGCGACGCGCCCACGCCCACCGAGCTGCCGCTCGCGCCATCGCTGGTCGCCGGCATCGCTGTGACCGTCGATGTACTGTCATCCTCGGCCGTCAGCCCGACTGCACCGGTGCCCCCCGACGTGATCGTCACCGTCGCGCCCGGGTTGGCGCTGCCCGTGCTCTGGCCAATCGTCGCCTCGCTGCTGGCACTGACCAGGTTGATCCCCACCGCGCCGGCAATGCCCACCTTTGATGATCCCGCACCCGCGGTCGCCGATGCTCCAAACGTGTTCGGACCGCCATTCATCACGGCCTGAACACTGATCGCCTCGGCGCTCGTCGTCGTCCCGGCTCCAATGGCCCCGACAGTTCGCGCCTTGGCCAAATTGAGAGCGACAGCCGCACCCACACCGACCTTGGCCGTACCCGATGAAATGCCCGATGCGGTTGCATTGGCGCTGGTCGTGTTGGCCGCGCTGACAGTCAGCAGGCCCCCGGACGTCACCGATAGTCCATCGGGGATTGTGGCGTCGGCCTCGCTGTCGGCGATGTTCACACTCACCGCGGCCGCCACGCTCACCTTGCCATCCGATGTGCTCGCCGACGGGTTCGCCGCGTCACCGCTCGAGTCGCCCACTCCGTCGGATTTCTCCGAATTCCCTTCCTTGTCCGCAAAACTCCGTTGCGACGAATTCTGGCTGTCGACGTCGTTGCCCTTGGTGTCCTTATTATCGCCACTACCGTCGTCGCTGCTCCCACCTGATGCACTCGCATTGGCCGTCGCCGCACTCGTTCCCGACGCCATCACCACGAAGCTCACGTCCCCGGTGGCCGAGATGTTGCTCAACGTCGTCGCCGTCGTCTGATCCGATGCCAGCGTCACTGCCACCGAGACGCCGATCCCCGCACTCGTGCCAGCCGCCGTGCCGCCCGCCGTGCTCGTCGTCGACCCCGTGTGCGTCGCCGTCGCCGACAGCGACCCCAAGGTGTGCGTGTTGACGCTGCTCCCCACCTCGGCCGTCGTCGTGTTGCTCGCAATCGATATCCCCACCGCCGCGCTGATCGCCACGCCACCCGTCGACGCCGCTCCCGTCTCCGAGTCTGTCGTCATCAAGTCCGTCGACGTCGCCGACAGCGACAACGCACCGGCACCCGACAGCGACACGTTGTTCGCCAGCATTGCCAGCGTCGTGTTGCTCACCAGGTTTAGCCCCAGCGACGCGCCCACGCCCACCGAGCTGCCGCTCGCGCCATCGCTGGTCGCCGGCATCGCCGTGACTGTCGATGTACTGTCATCCTCGGCCGTCAGCCCCACCGCACCGGTGCCCCCCGACGTGATCGTCACCGTCGCGCCCGGGTTGGCGCTGCCCGTGCTCTGGCCAATCGTCGCCTCGCTGCTGGCACTGACCAGATTGATTCCCACCGCGCCGGCAATGCCCACCTTTGATGATCCCGCACCCGCGGTCGCCGATGCTCCAAACGTGTTCGGACCGCCATTCATCACGGCCTGAACACTGATCGCCTCGGCGCTCGTCGTCGTCCCCGCTCCAATGGCCCCGACAGTTCGCGCCTTGGCCAGATTGAGAGCGACAGCCGCACCGATCCCCACCTTCGCGGTACCCGAGGAGATGCCCGATGCGGTTGCATTGGCGCTGGTCGTGTTGGCCGCGCTGACTGTCAGAAGGCCTCCCGATGTCACCGATAGTCCATCGGGGATTGTGGCATCAGCCTCGCTGTCGGCGATATTGACGCTCACCGCGGCCGCCACGCTCACCTTGCCATCCGACGTGCTCGCCGACGGATTATCCGCATCACCACTCGTATCTCCAACTCCGTCGGATTTCTCCGACTTCCCTTCCTTGTCCGCAAAACTCCGCTGCGATGAATTCTGGCTGTCGACGTCGTTGCCCTTGGTGTCCTTGTTGTCGCCACTACCGTCGTCGCTGCTCCCACCTGATGCACTCGCATTGGCCGTCGCCGCACTCGTCCCCGACGCCATCACCACGAAGCTCACGTCCCCGGTCGCCGAGATGTTGCTCAGGGTCGTCGCCGTCGTCTGATCTGATGCCAGCGTCACTGCTACCGACGCGCCTATCCCCGCACTCGTCCCGGCCGCCGTGCCGCCCGCCGTGCTCGTCGTCGACCCCGTGTGCGTCGCGGTCGCCGACAGCGACCCCAAGGTGTGCGTGTTGACGCTGCTCCCCACCTCGGCCGTCGTCGTGTTGCTCGCAATCGATATCCCCACCGCCGCGCTGATCGCCACGCCACCCGTCGACGCCGCTCCCGTCTCCGAGTCCGTCGTCATCAAGTCCGTCGACGTCGCCGACAGCGACAGTGCTCCAGCACCCGTCAGCGACACATTGTTCGCCAGCATCGCCAGCGTCGTGTTGCTCACCAGGTTCAACCCCAGCGACGCGCCCACGCCCACCGAGCTGCCGCTCGCGCCATCGCTGGTCGCCGGCATCGCTGTGACCGTCGATGTACTGTCATCCTCGGCCGTCAGCCCGACTGCACCGGTGCCCCCCGATGTGATCGTCACCGTCGCGCCCGGGTTGGCGCTGCCCGTGCTCTGGCCGATCGTCGCCTCGCTGCTGGCACTGACCAGATTGATTCCCACCGCGCCGGCAATGCCCACCTTCGATGATCCCGCACCCGCGGTCGCTGATGCTCCAAACGTGTTCGGACCGCCATTCATCACGGCCTGAACACTGATCGCCTCGGCGCTCGTCGTCGTCCCCGCTCCAATGGCCCCGACAGTTCGCGCCTTGGCCAGATTGAGAGCGACGGCCGCACCGACACCAACCTTGGCCGTACCCGATGAAATGCCCGACGCGGTTGAATTGGCACTGGTCGTGTTAGCCGCGCTGACAGTCAGCAGACCCCCCGAGGTCACCATCAAGTTGTCCGGGATCGTCGCGTCGGCCTCGCTGTCGGCGATGTTCACACTCACCGCGGCCGCCACGCTCACCGAGCCGTCGGATGTGCTGGCCGATGGGTTCGCCGCGCCACCGCTCGAATCGCCGGCGCCGGCCGCGTCGCCCTCGCCATCGGCGAAGCTTCGCTCGGCGCTATTCTGGCTATCGACGTTGTTGCCACTCGTGTCTTTATTGTCGCCGCTTCCATCGTCGCTTTTGCCCCCCGCGGCACTGGCCATTCCGGTTGCCGCGGTCGTTCCCATGGCGGTCGCCATGAACGTCACGGCACCGCCCGCTGAGAGGCTGCGCGCCGTCGTCGCGGTGGTCTGGTCAGTCGCAATGGTGATGGCGACCGAGGCTCCCACGGCGGCCGCGCCGGTGCCGGTCGCGGTGCCCCCCGAAGTCGTCGTGGTCGAGCCGGTGTGCATGGCCGTGGCGGAGAGAGCACCGCCAAGGCTGAGCAGGCTGCCGGAGTCGACCTGGGCTTCGGTTGTATTATTGGCGATCGAGATTGCCAGGGACGGGCTGACCGCGATACCGCCGCTGGCCCCCGCCGTGGCGGTCGTCGTCATCGCGTTGTCGGAGTTCGCGCCGAGATTCAGGCTGTGGGCGCCGGTGAGCTGGGCATTGGTTTCGAGATCAGCCGTCGTCGAATTGGTCGCGATATTGAGCGCGGCCGAGCCGCCGACGCCAACTTTTCCGCCGCCACCGCCGCCGCTGGCAGGCAAGGCCGAGGCCGTTTCGGTCGTATTATTCTGCGCGGTCAAGGTCACGTCGTTACCGCTGGCGACCGCCAGGGTATTGCCCGTCTTGACGGCCGCGTCGCTCGTGTTGGAAACCAGGTTGAGCGCCAGTGATCCGGCCACTCCCACGTTCTGGCCGCCGGCCCCTGACGTCGCTGAAGCGCCATAAGCATTCGATCCTGGCGTCAGCGCCTGAATCGTGATCGAAGGCGCGTTGAGACTGGCGTTTGACTGGATCGAGGCCTCGTTGGTGGCCTTCACGCGGTTGATCGCGACGGCAACACCCACGCCCACGGTGCCAGCGGTCGCGGTGCCGTTGGCGAGTGCCGAGGCATTCGTTGTCGACGATGTGCCGATTGTGATGGCGGTCGTGCCCGTGATCTGGCCCGTCGAGGCGACGTAGGCCTCGGTATCGCGGGTCAGGTCGGTGATGGCCAGGGCGCCCGCGACGCCCACCGGACCATCACTGGTCTTCGCGTCGTAATTCGTCAGATCAGTCTGGGTGGAGGAATCGTTCGAGGTCGCGCCCTGATCGGTCGACTTGGCGGTCGTGGCGGCCGTGGTCGTCGACGTCGACGAGATGGTAACGGTGTTGCCCGACGCCGTGGCCGTGCCATCGATGTAGGCCTTCGTCGTGGTTTTGACAACCGAGACGGCCACCGTACCACCGCCGGCCCCTGACTGGGCCGTACCATCGGCGTCGGCCGTGGCGTTAGTCGTATTGTTCGCCTCGAGGGAGAGACTGCCGCCGGCCGACAACGATGCGCCGCCGGAAACCGAGGCCGTGGCGGTCGTCGTGACCGACGAGGTGGCGACCGCGGCGTCGACACCTGTCAACCCGGGCGCGTTCGCCGAGGGGGTCTCCGTGATCATCGCCATCGAGGTCGCCGCGATGGCCACATTGCCCATGCCGTGAATTTGAGACGCTGTCGTCGGAGATGTCGCGTCAATCGCGATCGTCGCGGCCGAGCCGACGTTCACGTTCGCCAGGTTCGCACCAAGAGCGCCGTTGCCATTGGTCGAGACATTCATCGTCCCGTTGGCATCAATGGTAATGTTACCGGCTTGAATCTTGGTGCTGGAAATGGTGATTTGAGCCGTGGCCTGGCCCGTCGTACCGAGCAAGTTGCTCGTGCCACTCTCGCTATCAGCCACGTGAAACGAGACATCTCCCGTCGTGGTGAAGCCGCTATTGGTGATGGTGAGCGAAGTGATGCTGGCGACACTGACCGACGAGCCGAGGTTGACCGGCGAGGCAACGCTTCCCAGATTCGAAAACATAACGCTTTGATTGGCCAGCGAGCTACCCGTCACGCTCAAGCCCGAGGTGAAGGCAGACGGCAAGAAGGCGCCTCCGCCATATCCGGTGCCAGTGACATCGATCTTCGTGCCGTCGAACGAGATCGTCGCGCTGTCATTGGCCGCGCCGAGCGAAATATCGAGCACCGCTGCGTTGATGCTCGCACTGACCGCGAGCAAGGTGCGGTCTTCCAGGGACTGGACCATCAGCTCAATCACCTGCAACCGCTGCCGGTTTGCGAGAGAGCGGTCCCGACGAGACCGGGAAGACTTCACACGTCTGCGCGCCGAAGTGCAACCACTTACGAGCCATTTGGTGCCATTCCTTGGTGTCAAAACTTGAGAAGGTGTATCGTTGCGACGATTCCGCTGCCGACAGGTGTCGCCCCAGCGCGATCAACACGCAATGCAGGACGCCATAACTATTGTCGGGGAACCGTCATATTCGCACTATTTCATATTATCGCGACGGTGCTTGCCTCATTGACATACGCGGTCGCAGGGGCGCGAATTCGCAAAACTGCAATAGCAATCGGCCAATGTTGAAAACTTGCAACAAGACGTTTCGTGCAAGCCTCAACCTACTCTGTCGAGCGTCCTCGCCACGCTCACGGCATTCGCCTACTCGACGTCGGAACTCGTGTCGGCCAGATCATCGGCTCGTCGTGCTTCGAAGCGCCCTCAGACCTTGATTCTCACGGCGCCTTCGCGAATCTAACTGCATCATCAACGGTGCCCTATTTTCTATCACATCGGCGAGTCAAAAAAAATAGCCGTCTAATTATTCTAAACCACTTATTTTCACACTGAGACCTAGAACCGTTCACATCAGCAAGTTGAGCGCACCAACATGATGTTGACGCTTTGTTCAACAGTATGCGTTAACGTGAGATATTCAACGTTCGGTGCCGTCCGGGCGTTGCGGAGCCTTTCGAGCCTGCGATAATCTCCAGGCCGCGCGGACGGACGGCCTGCGGCATCGCTCGAAAATCGGCCACGGCGCCACACTGAAAGGGAGTGACGCGTCGATGAATAGAAGACAGCAAGCCCAGTTGCTCAGACGATACGAGGCCGACGCTCACGTGTGCGGCACCGATCCTGGGAATCCGGCGATCGACTTTTACTCGCCGTTTGGCCCCTTTCTGGCCAAAGTCAGCGCCCCACTCCCCTTGGTTGAACGCATCAACGGCTACGCTGACAAAATTGTCTCTGCCACGCACGGCAAGGAATTCGTGCTCCCGCAGGATGTCGTTTTTGACGGCGGTGAAGACTCCCTGGCCAACCAGACAGCAAACCTCATCGTCCGCTTCGTCAATAAGATCACCGACGCCGGAGTCGACGAGGTCAAGTTCCAGAGCTTCTGGATCGTCAGCCAGTACGAGCGAACGCCCAGCCCGATCCATTTTCATTCAGGCGATATCTCGGGCGTGCTCTATCTGAGGGTTCCTCAGATCGCCAACGAAGCCGAGGAAGAGGCCAAGACGTATATCTCGGGCCGAATGGCCGGTTACCTCAACTTCATGACCCAGGGCCGACAGCCCTACGCCAAATCAATGATCAGCTTCAAACCGAGTGTCGGCGATTTCTATCTCTTTCCGGGCTGGCTCTTGCACGGCGCGGAGCCGTTCCTGGGCCAGGGAGAACGGCGATCGCTGGCCTTCAATGCCTTCGTTCCTTATACCGATCATTGAGAACCGCAATCGCCTGATACCTTCACTCGCCCTCGAAGTGCCGAACTCGCGCATGAAGAGCCACTGGGAGCGCGGCCAGGATTTCGTGCCGCTCTCGAATACTACGCTGACCGCGTCTGATTCAGCCCGCGTTTCCAGGCGGGCGGGTCGACGATGCGCGGCCGGCCGACGGCGGATTGTCGAACACCAACTACCGCCTGGTCATCGCCGGCCAGCCAGGGCCCGTGCAATTGCGGCTGTTTGTCGCCAAGCCCGGCTTCGCGCGCGCGGAAGTCGCGATTCAACAGTCTGTGCATCGTCGTTTGCCCGTGCCAGAAGTCCTGTTCCATGCCGGGTCCAACCCGTTCACGGGACATCCCTACGCGCTATTCGAGTGGATCGACGGCATCATGCTCGACGCACTGCCGACGGTGGCGCCGCCGCAAGCGATCGACGACATTGCATGGCAGCTCGGCGTGCTCCTGGCCGACATGAGCTCATTCCGATTCCCGTGCGCCGGATTTCTCGACGAATCGCTGGCCGTCGCAACCCCGATGAATCTGAGCGCGGAGATCTTTCTGGGTTTGATTCACCACGACCTCTCCGCCGGGCTGGCCGCCCAGCGGCTCGGGGCCGAGCTCGACTCGCTCGCTCTGGCAATTCCTGACGTCCGCCGCGCCGCTCCTCGATCGGCCACCGGGACCGCCCTGTCTGGTTCATGGCGATTTCGACGGCTCGAACATCCTCGTCAAGCCGGTTGCCGGCGCGTGGCAGGTCGTCGGGCTCCTTGATTGGGAATACGCCATCAGTGCATCGAGCCTCGTCGATCTGGGTCATCTTCTCAGGCCCCCATTCGGCGATTTCGCTTCATTCGAGCATCACTTGATCGGCGGATTCCTCAGCCGGGGCGGAAATCTTCCCGACGACTGGAAGCGCGTGGCGCTTTTGATTGACCTGCTCAACTGGATTGGTTTCCTCGCCCGCCCGCTGGCCGGCCCACGCGTGGTCGACTCGGCACGCATGATGGTCGAGCGAACGATCAAGAGCCACTGATCCAACAGCGTCCCTGGTCGGCTTGTGACCTTCATGGCTTGCTAGTATTCTGAGATCATCGGTCAATCGATCGGTCTAGGTACTCCACCGGAATCGAACGACGGTGCGAACATCATTGGCGACGGCACGGCGAGGAGCTGGCGCGATGACCTCGGATCCCGAAAAGCCCGATGAGCATCTGCGGTTCCTGTGCGTCGACGCGTTCATTGCCAATCTCGTTTCTGCCCAGGCACTGAAATCGGGCTTCGATCTCGGCCTGATCGATCAGCTAAACCAGGCAGCCGGATGCAGCCTGGCCGCTATCCGGGACCGGTGGACAGGCGATACCGCGGGTCTCGATCTCCTGCTCGATCTGCTGGTCGCCAACGACGTGATCACCCGATCGGCCGCTCAACTGCGGTTGACGCCCCGCTTCCTGGAAGCGCTCCCTTTTCGTGATCTTCTCGAAGCGAAGCTGGAGTTTGCCAACCACGTGGCTCCCGACCTGGTCCAGCTCTTCGCGGCGCTCATCGCCGATCCTGCGCGGTTCATGCGCGAGGCACGGATCTTCCAACTGTTCGGCTACCACCGCTGCTTCGAGCGGACGCGCGAGAATTATGAAGCAACCAAACAGTGGATGCAATTCACGACGATTCTCACACGCTACGAGGCCCGCGCCTGCATGATGGTCCATGACTTCAAACCGTACACGCGCATCCTCGATATCGGAGGGAACAGCGGCGAGCTGGTTCTCCAGCTCTGCAAGCGACATCCTCGTCTTGAGGCGACGGTCTTCGATCTGCCCGTGGTCTGCGACGTGGGTTACGACCATATCAAGAAGGAGCCAGAGGCCAGCCGCATCACGTTCCAGATGGGAAACGCACTCGTAGACCGGCTACCGTCGGGTTTTGATGCCGTGATCTTCAAGTCCATGCTCCACGACTGGCCCGACCACGAAGCGGCCCGGTTCATCGCCAATGCCAGCCGCTGTTTGAACCCGGGCGGCCAGCTCCTGATTTTCGAGCGAGCGCGGTTCGAACCGGGAGGCGATCCCATACCTTATGCGATGATCCCCATGCTGCTCTTTTTTCGGTCCTTTCGCGCTCCGTCGTTTTATCAAGAGCGATTCGAGAAACTCGGCTTTCTTGATATCAAGATCCGGATGATTCAACTGGAAATGCCATTCTTCCTGATTTCAGGACGGAGTGCTGGCCAGCCTCGAGACGTCGGCCATGCAGACCCGATTGCAAACCATGTCTTCAACGCCTGATGGCGCGAAACGCGACAGAGCCGCCGTCGTGCCGATACGACACAATCCATCAACAGAACAAAGGGGAGCCGAATCCACCATGACGAACCCGCATCCGGCCGCGGCGGCCGCCCGTGTCGTCGGGTCTTTCTTCAACCTGCTGGAGATCGATGTCGCCGAAACCCTGGCTCATCCCGGCGCGATCGATGGCTTGCGTCGCGGCGATCTCCACGGCGTGATTGTGCATGGCGTCTATGAGCCAGGGATCTTGCACAACGTGGTGGACCGTCTCGAGCGCCACGACCCTCCCTTCTTGAAGACCTGGTTCCCTCAAGAATTTCACTCCTGGTTTTTCGGCCGCAACCTCAACCTCACGCCTCACGACCTGGGTGGTTATTTTGAGGAATCGAGGGTCTTTCACCAGCATCTCCAGGCACTGTTCCCTCCATCCCTGGGGATTATTGATCACGTCGCGGGCGTTCTCTCGCACCTCGATCACGGGCGGCCCTTCCTGGCGGCGCCTGGTCCCGAGCCAGGAACTCACTACATGTTCACGACGATTCGGGCCCACCTCGAAGGGGGCTATATTCCGCCGCACTGCGACAACCAGCAAGCCATTCGACCCTCGTTCCGCCACCTGCGAACCCTGGTCGATCCGCACATGATCTCGTTTGTGCTGGCCCTGACATTGCCCGAAGCCGGGGGCGCATTGGAGGTGTTCAACTCACGTCCCGCGCCGCTGTCAGCTCCCCCCGTGGCGGGCGCGCGCTCTTCGTCACGACCAGGGCAAGAGCGAGAGCCGCTCGAGGCCGTGAGCTTCCGGATCCCACCCGGGTCGATGATGATCGTGGATTCCGGCCATTATCTTCACCAGGTCTCGCCCGTCGTGGGGCCGCACAAGCGCTGGACGGTTTGCAGCTTCATGGCCTTGAATCGCGACAAGACTGCCGTGTACTGCTGGGGGTGACCATGCCAACGCCCGTGCCGGCGTACTTTGATTTTCTCATCCATGCCTTCGAGCGCGGCTTCAACATGAGCCGCGCGGTGCATCTCGGGCACTGGGACCATCAGCCCGGCACCGTCGAGCTCGCGCGGCCCGGCGCGTTTCAACGGGCCCAGGAGCGCCTCGATGAAAACCTGCTCGCGATGGCCGATCTGAACGACAATCAGTCGATCCTCGACGTCGGCTGTGGATTCGGCGGGTCGCTCGAGCGCATTGACGGGCGTTTCAAAGGCGTGCACCTGGCCGGCATCAACATCGACCCGAGACAGCTTGCGCTTTGCCGCCAGCTTCAGCCCCGAGCCGGCAATCAGATGGAATGGATCGAGGCCGACGCATGTTGCTTGCCTTATGTTGATAACACGTTTGACCGCGTTCTCTGCATCGAAGCCATGTTTCACTTTGGGTCGCGCCGCGCCTTCTTTCACGAGGCCGCACGCGTGCTCCGGCCGGGGGGCATCCTGGTCATTTCCGACCTGTACCTGCTGAACTCGTCCCCCAGCGACACCCGTCTGCCGCGATTCGGCTTCGAGGCGCTTTTGCTGGATGGTTACGGCCCGTGGCCCGACCCATGGCTCGAAGAAGAGGACGCCGGCCATCACGGCCTGGCCGCCGCGGCGGGCTTTCAGTGTACGCAATATCGCGACGCGACGGCTGCGACCGTGCCCAGCCACCATTTCACGGTGCCGCCCGAGCTCGACGGGCGCCGTGATCCGGGATCGCCCACACTGCGCCGCTTTGATGTTAAAGTGGTTACACGAGAACGGTCACTTGCGTTGCGTTTACATGCGCTTCGACAAACTCCCCTGATAGAGGGATCTCATGGCACCGAGAGCGCGACGCATTGCCCTGGTCTGCATGACGCCGGAAATCGACACCAAGGAAGCCCTTCAACGGCTTCCCAGCTATGGAATCCGCCGGATTCTCGCTTCCGTGGCCGACGATCCCGAGCTTGCGGGCTCGGAAATCACGTTGATCGACTTTGGGCGGTCGGACGTGGATGCCTACGTGCGTGCGCTCGACGCCTTCGAGCCAGATCTTGTGGGAATGTCGATTTACGTCTGGTCAACCCCATGCCTGGTCGAGGCGGCCCGTCAGCTCAAAGCGCGCCGGCCCGGGTGCACGATCGTCTTCGGCGGTCCATCGGCTCGAACGGCCCTGTTCAATCTTCCACCCTATTCGCAACCACACACCTATCTCGACGCTCTTGTGTCGACCGACGGCGAGTTTGTTTTCCGGGAGATCGCGCGGCTTCCTGAGCTGTCACGCCAGGGTCTAAAGTCGGTGCCGGGCCTCGATATACCGACGCCAGAAGGCTGGTCCCATACAGGGCTACGCCCGTCCCTGACCGAGCTCGACACAATTGCCTCACCCTTTCAGCTTGGCCTGATGCCGCGGAACAGCGTGGCCTACCTCGAGACTTTTCGCGGCTGCCCGCTTTCTTGCACGTTCTGCGAGTGGGGAGCCAGTGAAGGGTCGAAAGCGGTTTTCTCCAGCGACTACATCGCCCGCGAGCTCGAAGCGTTCGCCGAGGATAACGTCCCGGCCGTTTTCTTACTCGATGCGGGGCTCAACCTCAACACGCGCGGTTTCCGCAATCTGTGCACGGCCGAGGCACAGGTCGGTTTTCTCAAAACGACGAATTTCTGGTGCGAGATCTACCCGACGTTCGTGCGAGACGAGCACCTCGAGTTCCTGGCCTCGATCGGGCCCTCTTATCTGGGCGTCGGTTTGCAGTCGCTCGATCCGGCCGTACTCAAGGCCCACGACCGGCCGTTTGACCGCAAGCGCTTCGAGGCGGCCGTTCCGCAACTGGCCAAGCTCACGAATGTCGAGCTCCAGATCATTCTCGGCTTGCCCGGAGACAGCCCGGAAAGCTTCCGGCGCACGCTCGACTTCGCGCGGTCGTTCGATGTCGGTGTGCGGGCATACCATTGCCTGGTTTTGCCCGACGCGCTCATGACACGCGGGCGCTCCGAGTGGGACATGGTGTATGATCCGTATAACCTTAACATGATCTCGTGCCTGGGATGGACACAGTCGAACCTCCACGAGATGCGGGCCTATCTGACGGCCGAGGCCCTGGCCTGCGGGGGAACCGCCGGCCAGTTCTGGTGGTTCTTCCCGCGAGCGTCGAGTGATGTGAGAAGCGGCGGCGTGGCAAGTCATTCGTGATTGTTCATTCGATGCCAAGTGCGATCCGGGGGCATCTCGTTGGAGGGCCGGTCTTCCTGACATTTTGGACAATTTGATCCTGACTTCATCGTCAGCATGAAACGATCATGAATGAGCCAATGAACCAACCCGCCGTCGAGACCCTCCGCTCCTTCTTCCTGGCAATGAGGGGATGGGGGCAGGAGATGATTCGCCATCATCGCTCGCTCGAATGGGGTAATGTCGATGAAGCAGCCCTTGAACGGGATCGAGCAGAACAGCGCCAGCGAATCGAGGCGATCTTCGAGTCGTTTTGTGAGGTCGGATCGAAGGCCCGCAGACTTCAGGACATGGGACTGGCCTTCGATGGGGACAGCCCGGAGTATGACCCGGATTACCAGCCGATCGAGACCGTGCGGGTCGCACCTGGAAAGGTCGTCATCGAGACCAGGGAGACTAATAAACTCCGATGGCGATTCAGATATGAACTGGTCGCCGTCGGGGAGGCATGGCGAATTCGAGACAACAAGAAACGGAGTTCAGATAAAGACCCACGGTGGCGTGCCGATCTTCTTTAGTGTGTCTCCGTGTCCAGGTTGCCGGGCCGGAACCAGCGGGCTATACATCCTGACGTCGTGGTCAATTTCACCTCTTCGCCGAATACTTCCGTCCGAGAGGGAAGACACAAATGAAACCCGATGAAAGAGCCATCCTCGATCGCATCAAGACTCTGGAAGAGGCGATCAACAAGGGACGGGAATATCTGGAGAGCGGAGCCCATGCGGACTGGCGTCGGTTCCGGCCTTTGTTCGTTCCCAAAATGACGGATGGAAAGGCATCGCCTCCTCATAAGGATTGGGTGAAGAACGTGTTTCTGCCGAGACGGGAAGGTGCGTTGAAGAGGGCGGAGAGATTACTTGAAAGGTTGGAGCAGCAGAAACCGCGGCAAGGTCAATGTCACTCGCTGAAGTCGTGGTCAATTTAACCTTTCTGAATCGTAATTCGATGATGAAACTGCCCCAGACGAGACGACGCGGGCGCCGCGTGGCCCTGATCGCGTGTTACCCGACGCGCGATCCGGCGATGCCGCAATTCATCTCCAACCACGGCCTGCGCATGATCGAGGCGTCGCTTCGATCAGCCCGGCTCGAAGGGCTCGAGCTTCGCTCATATGATTTGAACGACGACGTACCGGTCGACGCGCTCGTCGAGCACCTGATCGAATATGATCCCGATATCGTGGGGTTCTCGGCCTATCTCTGGTCGTTCCCGTTCTTCATGGAAGTTGCTGCGGCGCTCAAACGCGACGATCCCGAGCGCGTCATGGTTTTCGGCGGCCCATCGGCGCGGCCCAGCATGCTGAGCCTGGCACCTTTCCGCGAACAGCAAGCGTTCGTCGATGCCCTTGTCATCAACGAGGGCGAGCGGACCTTCGTGGAAATAGTCGGATTGCCGGGCCGGACAACGGCCGACTTGATGGCCGTGCAGGGCCTTGCGATTCCCGTCGATGGCGCGTGGGTCGACACGCCCGTTCGCCCTTCCGTCGATCTCAACGAGCTGGCCAATCCCTATCGCATGAACCTGGTGCCGCACGGCGGCCTCGGCGTGCTTCAAACCTACCGCGGCTGCCCGTTCACGTGCAGTTTCTGCGAGTGGGGCACGCTTGAATCACCCCGGCGTGTTCTCGATGTCTCCAATCTATCCGCCGAGCTCGCCGGAATTGGTGCGCACGAGACGACCGGTGCGCTCCTGGTCGATGCGGGTCTCAACCTCAACCCGCACGCGTTTCGCAACCTGCGGCAGGCGGCCGACCAGACTGGCTTTTTCGCGAACCGGCAATTGATCTGCGAGGTCTATCCGGCCAAGGTCACGAAGGAGCATCTCGATTTCCTGGCAACGGTGGGTTCGCCCTATGTCGGGGTCGGCTTGCAGTCGTTCGACAACAAGGTGCTTGCGCAGGTCGAACGATCATACGACGAGAAGCGATTCGAGCATAACTTGCACCAGCTCACCGAAGTGGCCTCGGTGGCGATCGAGATCATCATGGGCCTGCCGGGTGACAGCGCGGCGTCGTTTCGCTTGACGCTGGAACGAGCCAGGTCATTGCCCTGTGCGCTACGCGTGTATCACTGCGTCGTGCTTCCCTCGGCCCTGATGGTACGCGCACCGGCCAGTTACCACATCGACTTCGACCCGGTCACGCTCAAGATGCGGTCGTGCCTGGGCTGGTCGGAAGCCGATCTTGAGGCTGAGAGCACTTATTTGACACAGAGGGCCCACGCCGAGCGCGGCCAGTCCGGCCAGTATTTCTGGGTCTTTCCGCCGCCGCGTTGATATCTGAGGCGCCGCGGCTTCAATCATCCCGGGGGCCGATCATTCGGCTGCTGCACGACGATACGAGGGTCCTGAAACACTTGCAGCGCCTTGCCCGGCTCAAACGCATTGAGCGCCTTCACCCGGTTTTCCAGTCGAAGCGAGGCCAGTCGCCGCAGCTCCTCATCGGAGGGTTCGTACTTCTTGAGATAGGGAACTCGTTGGCCCAAAAGGAGGGTATAGTACGCATCGGCCGTGAAGCCCATCCACGAGTGAGTCAGCCGAAGGACGTTCGCCCCCCACTCGGTGGGCCCTTCCGCCTGATAATAGCCGACGAATTCGGAGGCTCCGCAGAGGTCGACATCCGCCCGGCAGGCGCGCCAGAAAGGCGTATCCAGCCGCGTATTGAAACGGTAATGCACCGCCAGAAAATCGCGGATCGCGTCCCAGCTCACACCGGACTTGAGGCTATAGACCGGCGCGGCCGGGCCCGGATTCATGCCTGTTTCAAGCAGAATCTCGGTCAGCATCCGCGCCTCGTGACTGATCACCAGGAGCGAGGTCGCCTCGAGCGGCTCGACGAATCCTGATGCATTGCCAACCGCCACGACGTTCTTGACCCAGGCGTTGCGCCGCCGTCCTGATACGAATTTCACCACGCGCGTTGACGTCACGCGGGGATTCTTCCGGCGAAATTCATGGTCGGCGAGGTCGTCGGGGAGGAAATCCGACGAATAGACATACCCGCGTGCGACCCGGTCAACATGTTCAACCTGCCAGCACCAGCCTGCGTTCATCGTTTCCACGGTGGTATACGGGTAGAGCGGATCGCCGGGTGTGCGAGCCCAGCCACCGACAACGGCCCGGTCGCAGAACAAAGTCGGCTTGTAGCTGATCATGGGCTCGCCCAGCGTCTCGCCCAGGAGCACCGAGCGGAAACCCGAGCTATCCACGTAAAGATCAGCGTCATACGTCGTGCCCGACGCCGTGATCAGAGCGCTCACGCCGTTTTCATCGGTTTTCACCTCCTGGATCATTTCGTCCTTGAGCTCGATTCCTAGCCCTGATGCGTAGACCTCGAGATAGGCGACAAGCCGGTCATTGTCGATGTGATAGGCCATCGTCTCGGGGATGACCAGGGATCCATTCTCGGCGCGCGCAAAGCCGCGGCACGCCGACATCATCGCCGAGGTTTCCGACAGGTCTTCCATGTCGTGTTCGCAATAGAAACCCAGCGGCCGGGTTAACCCCTCAGGGCGATGCAAGACATTGGATCCAAACGCAAAGTTGAAACTGGGCCGCGGCCCCCAGAGAAAGCGAATGCCCAGCTTGGGAGTCGGTACGGCCCCACGATAGAATTCAGGCAGACCAATTCCGATGTAGCGGTGCACGTGCTCGGGAAAGTCGGGCTGGGTCCCTTCGCCGACGCCGATCACGCCCAGTTGGGTCGATCGCAGGATCGTGATCTTGAGTTGCGGTATCTTGGTCTTCAACGTGATCGCCGTGATCAAGCCCGCGCTTCCGCCACCCAGCACGATCACTCGCTCAACCATGATCCACGACTCCATGTACCGTTTTGTTTGCTGCCCGTCTCACCGCGGTTCTGACCTGAACCCGCCACGCTGGCCGATGGTTCGCACCGCGCCGGCCGCGACGCCCTGCCACACTTCACCACTTCAGGAAACGACGTTTCATTCTGGAGAATGTCAACGGTTTCGGCCAGACGCATCAATCAGAGAGAGTTGCGGATCGCTCGGGAAACACGATAAACTGAGGCCCTGGTCGCGACTCGAAAGTGAGTCCGAATCAAACAATCTATCGATCGATCGAAACCGATCCTGGACGACGATGCCATCGATCACGATGTCGATCGCTGAGGCTTTTGAGCTGGCGCTTGAGCAGCATCGTGCCGGCCGCCTCGGCCAGGCCAAGACCATCTACCTTCAGATCCTCGCCCAGGAACCCGACGATCCCGATGCCCTCCAGCTTTTGGGCCTGATCGCCCATGATGAAAACAACCACGCCGACGCCGTCAACCTGATCGCCAGGGCCGTCGCCAAAAACCCCGCGGTCGCCGAATACCACGCCAATCTCGGTGTGGCACTCTGGGGAGCCAAACGCTTCGACGAGGCGATCGCGGCTTACCGCACCGCGATCGAGCGTGATCCAAATTCGGTCGATGCCCATTTCAACCTGGGAAACGCCCTCAAGGACCAGGGGCAATACCATGAAGCGGCCCTGGCTTATGGCGAAGCCATCCGCCTCGATCCCAACATGGCCGACGCGCATTTCAACCGGGCCCGCGTGCTGCAAGATCAAGGCCAGCTCGACGCCGCGGTGGCCGCGTTTCACGAGACGATCCGGCTGGTCCCTGCCTTTCCAGAAGCCCACTATGCCCTTGGTAATGTCTTGCGGAAGTTGAAACGATTCGACGAGGCCGTGGCGGCGTATGAGCAAAGCATTCGCTTGAGACCCGATCATCATCACTCGCACAACAACCTGGGCAATGTTCTCCGCGAGCAGGGAAAGTTCGATCTTGCCGTGGCGAGCTATCATCGTGCTTTGCGGCTCAATCCGGGTTCCGCCTCGATCTACGTCAATCTTGGTAACACGCTCACGGATCTCTGGAAGCTCGATGAAGCCGAAGCGTGTTTCCGGCGCGTCACGGATCAGCAGCCCGAGAATGCCGACGCGATCAACAGCCTGGGTAATGCACTGGCGTTAGGTGGCCGACTTGATGAAGCGCTGGCATGCTACCGTCGGGCGATCGAGCTCGACCCGTCAAACGCGGTCTTTCATCTCAACAAGGGCAATGCCCTGCGCGGCCATGCGCGATTGAACGAGGCCCTGGCAAGTTACGCCGAAGCGCTCCGGCTCAAGCCCGATTTTCCCGCCGCACGGTTCAACCGGTCTCTCGCATGGCTCTTGCAAGGCCGCTTCGACCTGGGGTGGCCTGAATACGAATGGCGGTGGGGACACCGTGCCGATCGTCCTTCGTTCACGCGACCGCAGTGGGACGGATTGCCCCCACAGGGGCAGACCGTCTTGCTTTACACCGAACAAGGGTTCGGCGATATCATTCAGTTCATCCGGTTCGCACCATTGCTGAAGAAAATGGGGGCGCGTGTCGTCGTGCGGACCCGGAAGCCGCTGCTGCGGCTGCTGTCGACATGCGAGGGCATTGACGAGCTGGTGGCCGAAGATGACCCTTTGCCCGCATATGATTTCCAGTTTCCCTTGATGTCGCTCCCGATCTTCTTGCAAACGATTGCGACGGGTGGTCCCTATCTGCGGGCCGAACCGGCCCGCGTCGAACACTGGCGCGAGCAGCTCGCGTCATACCCGGGGCTCAAGGTCGGCATTGCCTGGCAGGGGAGCCCGAAATACAGTCTCGACGCGCTTCGCTCTTTTCGATTGAGCGACGCCGCGCCCCTGGCGGCGATCCCCGGTGTGCGGCTCTTCAGTCTCCAGATCGGCGCGGGCATCGAACAACTTCACGACCGAACGAATCGAATTTCCATCGTCGACCTGAGCGGTCCAATCGGCGCCAACCCGTCGGCGTTCGTCGAAGACGCGGCCATCATGATGAACCTCGACCTGGTGATCAGTTGCGATTCCGCGGTCACCCATCTCGCCGGCGCCCTGGGCCGGCCGACCTGGCTGGCGCTCGGATATGCTCCTGACTGGCGCTGGCTCCTCGACCGCGAGGATAGCGAGTGGTATCCGACTGTGCGGCTCTTCCGGCAAACCGCATGGAACGACTGGCCGGGCGTGTTCCGGCGGATGGCCGACGCGCTGATCCAGGATTCGGGTTTGATGGCCGCGACGGGCCGGGAAAGGTCAGACGATGCCATCGATCACGATGTCGATCGCTGAGGCTTTTGAGCTGGCGCTCGAGCACCATCGCGCCGGCCGCCTCGGCCAGGCCAAGACCATCTACATTCAGATCCTCGCCCAGGAACCCGACGATCCCGACGCCCTCCAGCTCCTGGGCCTGATCGCTCATGATGAAAACCAGCATGGTGACGCCGTCTATCTGATCGCCCGGGCGATCGCCATCAATCCGGCTGTCGCCGAGTATCACGCCAATCTCGGTGTGGCACTGTGGGGAGCCAAACGCTTTGACGAGGCGATCGCGGCTTACCGCGCCGCGATCGAGCGTGATCCGAATGCGGCCGACGCTCATTTCAACCTGGGAAATGCCCTCAAGGATCAGGGGCTGTATGATGAAGCCGTCGCCGCGTTTCGCAGGGCCCTGCAGCTCGATCCGGGCTTGGTCGATGCACTCGTGAGTCTGGGCGGCACGTTCCGAGAACAGGGTCTCCTCGACGAGGCCGTTGCTGTATACAGCAACGCGATCGAGATTGCGCCCGCTTGCGCCCAGGCCCATTCTCAGCTTGGTTTCGCGCGGTCGCTCCAGGGCCAGGTGGATCAGGCGCTCGAACATTACCGCACGGCGATGGCACTCGACCCACAATCACACGCGTTTCAAAGCCAGTTCTTGCAAACGCTTCACTACCACCCTGGATATGACGCGGCTGCGATTCATCAAGCTCATGTGTGCTGGAGCCACCAGTATGCTGAGCCATTGAAGTCGTTCATCCGGCTGCATGATCGTGACCGGGACCCGGACCGTCCGCTGCGCATTGGCTATGTCTCGGCCGACTTTCGCAATCATGCCTGTGCTTTCTGCCTCGAGCACGTCATGGCCGCGCATGATCGTCAGCAGTTCGAGATCGTTTGCTATGCGGAGGTGGCCCGCCCCGATGATGTGACCGGGCGCATTCAGTCCCACGTATCTTTATGGCGAGACACGGTGGGCCTGTCGGACGAGCAGCTTGCCGACCAGATTCGTGCTGATCGCGTCGATATTTTGGTCGACCTCAAAGTCCACACGGCGGAAAATCGCCTGCTGGTCTTCGGCGCAAGCCCGCGCCCGTGCAAGTGACGTGGATGGGCTATCCCGGCACGACGGGGCTCGACACGATCGACTACCGCTTTTCCGATCCTCATCTCGACCCGCCCGGTATCAACGAACAATATTACACCGAGCAGACAATTCGCTTACCCGACTCATTCTGGTGCTACGAGCCGGGCAGCCGTGAGCCGGCGGTCAACGAGCTTCCCGCTAATGGCGCCGGATACGTGACGTTCGGCAGCATGAATAATTTTTGCAAGTCGAATGATTTCGTGCTCAGCCTGTGGGCCGGCGTGCTTCGATCGGTCGAACGATCACGATTGATCATCCTGGCCGACCAGGGCAGTCATCGCGAGCGAACCCTCAAGTTTCTACACGAGCTGGGCATTGATCGGGGCCGGATCGCGTTTGAAGGCCGACGGCCGCGAGCGGAGTATCTCGAGCTTTACCACGGTATCGATATCGCGCTCGACATGTTTCCATACAGCGGCGTGACAACCAGTCTTGACGCCCTGTTGATGGGTGTACCAACGGTGTGCCTGACGGGGCAGACGGCCGTTTCGCGGGGCGGTCTATCGATCATGAGCAACCTCGGCCTGACCGAGCTGGTGGCACGCAGCGCGGCCGAGTACGTGGCGATTGCCACGGATCTGGCGAGTGACCTGCCGCGATTGGCGGGCCTGAGATCAATCTTGAGACAGCGGCTGGAGCAGTCGCCCATGATGAATACGAAGCGCTTCACGCGCGGCTCGAAAATGCGTATCGCGCGATCTGGTGCGATTGGTGTGCTCGTAACGATTACGCATAATAACGCGATCGATCTCGAACCCGTCCTGGCACATTATTCCCCCGAGTTTCACTCAATATCCGTGGCCTTCCCAACCAGGCACGCAGTCCCCGGGTCTTCACGGTGTGCACCTTGACTCTGGATTCTCAGCCGACAGGCCCCGCCCGCCTGAGAAGTTAGAGCCGGGTCACTGGATCGCCTCCGGTCGCGCCCCAGGTTATCATTGTGCATAGGAGGTACACGATGAAGACAATCAAAATCGAAATCCCGGATGACCTCGCGTACCCGGCTGGAGCATCGGACGAGGACGTCGCGCCGATGCTCGGCTGGCTCTCGCCATTCTCTGGTATGACCGAGGCACGATTTCTCAGGGCAAGGGAGCGGAGATCGCGGGATTGACGCGCAGTCGAGTTCATCGATGAACTCGGCCGGGCCAATGTCAGTGCGATCCAGACGAGCGTCGAGGAATTGAGCGCGGAGATGGAACCGGTCCGGGATGCAGGTCGTGAACTGGAGACGGTCCGCGCGGGACGTCCCGGTTTGGAGGTTCACCGCACACTCTAAAACACACCGTAATAACCACTCTTGGATAACTGAATCTGTCCGTCGCGCACGAAATAATCGAAGCCGACATCATAGAGCAAGTGATCGAGCTTCGAGCGGTGTTCATCGACGAAATCGACGATCGCCGCCGGATATTCGAGCGTCTTGAGGAAATATCGCAGTTGATCAACGTCGACGCCCGAGAAGTAAACGGTATCGCACTGCGGCTTGTTGGCAACGCAAATCGTGTGACAGCTTGTTAACTCGGGCCAGAGGATCCGCTCGATCGGGAGCTGCGTGGCGTCGAATCGAGCCGAACACGCAATCTTCGCCGCCGCCTCTTCGAGGTGGCGCTGGGCATCAAAGAAGAAGTAGAAGTTCTCGAGCGTCGTGCTCTCGGCACAACGCATAGGCGATTCCCGATGACACGACGCTTCCGGGATTGCCAATATACATGTGCACGACATCGAGATCTTTTTCACTCGACACTACATCCGAATTGATGTCAATCGAAAACATGAAATAAGGCAAGTTCTCGTTGACGCGCACGTCAGAACGCACATAGGGCCGGATCGCCTCGAGCACCCGCGAGATCGACACGGTTCGCTCGCGGCGCTCGTAGTCGTAAAAGTAAAACTCCCAGGCCATCCGATCGCCAACGCGATTGGTTCCCCAGACGGTTCGAAAGGGGCCAATGCGCGCTGGATGGCTCGCACGACCTCCAGAACACGGTCGCTGATCCCGGCCACCTCGAACGAACGCAAAAGCAGGTTGATTGGCCGAAACTTGTTCTCGACGGGGGCAACCGGCTGGTAGGGCCACCAGCAGTAGTTGAAATAACGGTCCTGGGGCGACGTGAATTCCAGTCGATCGGAAAATCTGGATCTGGTCATCGCTCAGGTCTCGTCGAGCCGGGTGAAGTTGCGTCGCCTGGCGTTGTGTGCGCTTGATCGGCCATCACTGTCTCGCCCGCACCCTGGCGCTCTTCAGCACCATAATAAATGTTGAAGAAATCCTCGCCCCGGCGATGAATGCCGCCGGCCAGATGCCCGACAGCGAGTGACTCCACGAGTTCCAGGAATGTCTCTAACCACTCGCTCGGCAGAGCATAATGCTCAAACATCCTCACGAAAAAGGGCCGCATCTCTCTCATGTCGATACGGGCATCATAGAGATTGATATCGAACGATTGTCGCTGGCTGTTGTCCTCGGTTACCTCAAGGTAACGTAAACTGCCGCCATGAACGATCCGCCGCTCGGCTGAAAGCAAAATATCGCGTGTGATCTCGAACGGGCCGTTCTGGTCGTCACCCCGGCGTCCATAAATCTTCGAGATCCGTTCGATCATGTCCTGGGCGCTGAGGCCAGGATACCAGAAGTAGCGCGAGATCGCGGCGCACGTGGGATCGATCGGGTCCCATTTGAACGCGACATGCAAGGGGACCGGCTCCGGCCCACTCGCGCGATCCGATCGCACGTCCATTTCCAGATAAACCTTGTACAGACATGACGTCTCGTTCGCTTCAAAGCCGAAGTGAACAAACGGAGCAGCCGCCAGAAACGGGCACCCATGCTTGCAAAACGCTCGGGCATGCCGATGCGCCGCCACAAGGTTTGAAGCATGCGCTCGAAATTCGGACCAGTACGATCCCGGTTCAACGTCAACAAGAAACGTTGCGGGAGGATCAACCCTTCACAGAGACGGAACGACCGCTCGTGGTGGAACGGGATCCCCAGTTGGTCGATCATCTGCCAGAGCACGTGCCCCCGCGCATCCCGTTCCTGGCGTCCGTGGTCATCGTTCGTTGGGCTCATCGAAGGAGAGATCCCCACGGTCCGCTCAGACCGATGCTGGCGTGGGCTTACCGCTCGGCAGGGCGGCCACGGCGGGGTAGGGCGTATATGAATCGGCCTGCCAGCCGAATTTTTGAACGTAGGCCGTGTTGAGCCCCAGGCACTTGTGTGATCCGCACGCTGCGCAATGAGCACACTGGTCGAATCCATTGCGTTCGAACTCCTTCCAGAACGAAGGATCGATCAGCAGTCGCGGCTGATGGTTCTCGAGCGCATCGTGAAGTTCGCCAAGTAAGCATTCGGGAAAGTTCTTGACCTCGACCTCGCGGCCAAGCACCGCGCCCGGGTAATCGCCTGCTTCAAGAATGGCACAACATCAAGGTGCGAGGCGATCAGGTCTTTATCGTCTTGTTCACCCATCGGCCAGTAAGTCCAGAAATCCATCTGAACCAGGCGCCGCAAATGGCCCAAACGTTCGACAACCTGCGCAAGCTGCCGGTAGCTCCGCGCCGTGATGACGGTGTTGGTACACGTGATCACGCCCGTGCAGGCATCGAGATTCTCCAGACCGCGGAGGGTCTTGTTAAAAGAGCCAGGGGCCTTGGTGATGGCGTCATGAGTCTCGGCATCGGCCGCCGTCACGCTGACGAAATATTCGTCGATCCCCGCGGCAACGAGCTCCTGGCAATAATGGGCGTCGGCGAGCCGCATGCCATGGGTCTGGATTCGCACGTGCTCAAACCCGTTCTGGCGGGCAAGGCGGGCGAGCTCGGGCAAATCATTGCGGAGCGTGATCTCCGAGCCAGTGAGAATGAGCCCTTTCCAGATGCGCTCTTGCCGGTTCTGGTCGAGAACCTGGCGAAACCGCTCCATCGATTCCGGCTCGAGGCGGTCCATCGTTCCTTCGATCATGCAGTGTTCGCAAAACAGGTTGCACCGGAAGTGCATCGTGAGCTCGACATACTGATCGTGGTTGAAGCACCCCATGAATCCCTCGATCGTCGAACAATAAGGATGTCGAATCTCGATCATTCTTCGTCGAATGTGCGCTCGACCGGCGCCAGAAGAAGAAACCGCGGAACCTTCGAGACCCGAAAATCAACGTCCCACTGTACCACGGATCCCGCGAATCCCGATCGCGAGATTATTGTACGCAAATTCTCCAAACTTCGGAAAGCACGAGGCCGATAAAGAAGGATAGCCGATTGAACCGAGATTGACTGTTTGACCGTGCAGTAAGCCGCGGGGTCGCTGGGGTTGAGGTCTCTGACAGCTTGCGTTGACGTCTCTACGGGGATGAGCTATGGTGCGGGCGCCCGTCGGCAGAGCCGGCGAGAGAGATTCGCTGTTCGGGGCAGGGAGGCCCACGATGGCCACGATCACGGATGCAACGCCAGCCTCGGAAATCGAGGCTGAGGGCCTGGCGTTTGCGCGCGATGTTCTGCGGATCGAGGCCGAGGCGCTTCTGCGGGTGCGCGAGCGCCTGGGAAATTCGATTGCGCGGGCCGCCGATCTGATCTATCGCTCCACGGGCAGTGTGATCGTCACGGGAATGGGCAAAGCCGGCCTCGTCGGCCAGAAGCTGGCGGCGACGCTTGCCTCCACGGGTACGCGTGCTTTTCCGCTCCACCCCGCTGAGGCCGTGCACGGCGATCTCGGCCGCATTCGCGCTGATGACGTCGTGATCGCGATGTCGCAAAGTGGTGAGACCGAGGAGGTCGTGCGCATCTTGCCGGCATTGCGCCGCATGGGCGCGGTGCTCGTGGCGATCACCGAGCGGGCCGGCAGCACGCTCGGTCTGGCCGCCGACCTGTGCATCGCCGTCGGGCCGATCGAAGAAGCCTGTCCGCTCGGCCTGGCCCCTTCCGCCAGCACCACGGTCTTGATGGCCGTCGGCGACGCACTGGCGCTTCTGGTCAGCAAGATGCGCGATTTCACGGCCGACGATTTCGCCCTTTATCACCCGGCCGGAAGCCTCGGGCGCAAGCTCATGCGGGTCGAAGACGTGATGCGCACCGGGCGGCAGCTCAGGCGGGCTCAGATCAATCAGACCGTGCGCGACGTGTTTGTCCAGCTCGCCGGTCCGCGGCGCCGCTCGGGCGCCGTATTGATCGAGAACCGCGAGTCCATTCTGCTCGGGATCTTCACCGATAGCGATCTCGTTCGCCTGTTTGAAAAGCGCCGAGAATCCGACCTCGATCGACCGATTGGCGAGGTGATGACGATCGACCCGTATCGGATCTCTGTCGGTCAGAGTCTGAGCGAGGCGATCGAGTTGATGAAGCGTTACAAGATCAGCGAGCTCCCCGTCGTCGACAGCGACGATCATCTGGTCGGCTTGATCGACGTGACCGACCTGATCGGGCTCTTGCCGCCTGATTTCGAGGAGTGATCGAAGATGAATCTCGAAACGCAGGCCAACCTGGCCGCGCGCTGCCGCCCGATCGAGCTCCTGGTCGCCGACGTCGATGGCGTCTTGACCGACGGCGTGATCACGCTCGACAGCGACGGAATCGAGACCAAGCATTTCCATGTGAGAGACGGTATGGCCTACGCTCTCTGGCACAAGGCAGGCAAGCACGCGGCGATTCTCTCGGGCCGCAGCGCGCCGGCCGTCGCGCACCGCGCCGCGGAGCTGAAAATCGCGCACGTGCTTCAGGGGCACGAACAAAAGGCCGCCCCGCTGCGTATCCTGATCGAGCGCCTGGGGCTTGCGCCCGAGCAAGTTTGCTTCGTGGGCGATGACCTTGCCGATTTGCCGGCTCTTTCGGCCGTCGGCCTGGCGGCCTGTCCGGCCGACGCCGTCGCTGAAGTCAAGGACGCGGCTGATCTGATCACCCAGGCGCCGGGAGGCCGAGGCGCCATCCGCGAAGTCGTCGAGCTGATCCTGAAATCACAAGGGACCTGGAGCGGGCTGATCGAAACGCATTTCGCCGCACCGCGGCCCGCACTCAACAGATCCTGAAAAACGAGCGCACCCCTCGCAGCCGCTCCCGGCCGCGAGATCGCCACAACCGAAACAATCATTATATTTAAATAAAATGGAACGAAATCCGTCTGGAATCAAGATATTGAATTTCTCTTATCCACTTTCCTGAGCGCAGGGGGTCTCTCTCGTGCTCAAGAAACTTTTCAATTGCCTGATGACGCTGACCATCCTGGTAGGCTGCTACCTGGGGTATGTGCGCGTTTTCGCGTTCGTCGTCGTCCGCCTGACGGCGATCAAGCGCAGCGAATCGCCGACTTTCGCGGTTCATGATTCGAAGTCAAAGCTGGAATCGATCCGGTTTGCCCGCGAAGCCTGCGGTCCTGATCACTGGTCGGCCAACGACGATCTGGCATACCGCTATTACAACGCCGAGCGCCGCTACTGGATTTACGCCAAGGTGTGTGAGCGGATCATCGAGGAAAATGGCGTGCGCTACGATGGCAAGCGTATACGCCTGACGCCGTTTCTGCTGATCTCGAAGTCGAGCGATGGCAAGAAGACCCAGATCATCACCAGTGACGTGGCCGTTTTCGACCTCAGCGATTCGCTGAGCTTCAACGTCGCCTCTTCGGGCGAGCCGCTGAAGATCAGGCATGCCCGCCTCGAGCCCAATGTCTGGATCCGCGACGACAAGGGGACGCCGAACGACCGCAACGACGACATGAAGATCGGCCCCCTCACCAATCTCGAATACGAAGAATCGACGCAGCAGATCACGTCCCAGCTCGACACCTATGTCGTGATTCAAGACCCCGAGATCTCGGCGACCGCCTACGGCATGATCATGCAGCTCCGCAAGACCGAGGCGACCACGCCCAGCGGTTCCTCGGGGTTTGAAGGCGTGGAACGCGTCGATCTCCTCAAAAACGTTCACGTGGTGATACGAGACGTCGGCAAGTCGGGCCTCGTCCCGGGATCGGCGCCGGTCAAGAAGACGGCGTCCGAGCCGTCCAGAACCAGCGGCACTCAGGCGGTGCCGTCGAGCTCGAGTTCCCAAACGGCCAAGGCCGCCGAGCCGACTCCGCTCGATCTTCGTTGCGACTCGAAAATGCAGGCTTATCTGCCCAAACCGAAGCTCCCGGTGGTCACCGGCCCGCCAGCCCCACCGGCGCCGACACTCGTGCAGTTCGACCGCAACGTGGTCGTCTTGCGCGGCAAGATTGACGCGCGACCCGATCAGCTCACCTGCGATACGCTCAAGCTGAGCCTCATTCCGGCGGAGAAGGCCGAGAAAGCGGCGGCCGCCGCAGAGAGCTCGAACCCTCTGGGGGGCCTCACACTCCAGCGCGTGCACGCGACGGGACACGCCGTATGGCTCTATCTGCCGGCGCAAGGCATCAAGCTCGTGTGCAACGAGCTCATTCACGAGCGGCGGCTCCCGTACAAGCCCGATCAAACCTATTTCCGAGGCGACCGCACCCGATCGCTGCAGCTCGAAAAAGTCGACGTCGTGGCCGAAGAGGGTCCTGACAAGGGCAAGATCACCTCGGTCACGAATATCTGGACGGTCGATGCGACTCTCTTTGATAGTGGCGTGGGGCTCGATGCGGCCAACGTCGTGGCCCATGGCCCCGGACGCCTCGAAACCAGGGCTGATCGCAACAAGCCCGTCGAGCGTATCGCCATCTGGCAAGACAGCCTGATCGTGCACAACCGGCTGGGAAGCAAAAACGAGGTCGTCCACAAGGTCATCGACCTCACCGGCACGCGGCCCTGCTTCATCGACTGCCTTGAAAAAACCTCGCTCGATTCGGCTTCGTGGATTCAGGTCTGGCTCAAACCGAAGCCGGCTCCGCCGATAGCGGCGATCGAATCGGGGTCGACCACCGCTCTCGCGTCAAACGCGGGCGTCCGGGGCACCGGCAGCGACCTCCCGCCCCCGCCGCCCCTGGTCGTCGATCGCGGCCCACAGGCGACGCGAGAAGAGTCGACAAGCTCGCAGACCGCGGAGGCCGCGCAGCCAAGCCGAAGGGAGGCGGTCTCCAGATCGAACAATTGCACGCCCTGGTTGACGTCCACCTGCTCGCGCCTTCAAAGACAATGACGGCGCGCCAGCAGCTCGACACCCAGTTCGTCGAAGCCGAGCCCGCCGACCTGGCGCCGGCGAACACCGCCAGCACAAGTTCCAGTCGTGCTCAGGCGGCCTCGGCCGATCCTTCCGGCGATCCGGTCGAACAGCCGGCCGCACAGCAAGAAGAGGACAAGGTCGTCACGCAAGAGCCAGCGAAACCGACCGAAGAAGCGCCCGCCGAAGAACCAGCGATGATCGGCTCGTGCGACAGGCTCTGGGCACGCATCATCATGAAACCAAAACCAAAACCGAAAGACGACGCCAGGAAAGAGCCAACCAAGGCCGACACGAAAACAGCCTCCGCGGCACGCGCGACGAGCGAAACGACCACGGAAATCCGCAAGGCCTGGATGTGGGGCAACGTCGCACTTCACAAGGATGCGGCCAAGAAAAAGAAAGAGAACGGCTCCTCTGAAAAGGACGAGCAGGATGCCACGGGCGAAGCCATTTACCTCGATAATCTGGGTCCAAACAAGGCGGTCACTTTTATCTATCAGCGCGATCCGAATGAAAAGTATTACCTGCCCGGACCGCTGCCCCCCGCACGCGTCAAGAACGGCGAAAGAGAGCTCGCCGCGGCCGGGATCATTCAGGTTAACCAGGCCACCGACCAGGCCTGGGTAAGCGGCCCCGGCACGTTCACGCAGATGGCCGCTCGCGGCCTCGTCGCCGACAAAGGATCCAGCGAACCCGGCACCAAAGCTTCCGCCGACAAACCGGGTGAGGGCGAAAACGTTTCGCGGGCTCAGACTTCCGGCTCCGGTGTCAAGTCCCGGAACACGACCACTCGCACGATGGCCCCGGCCCCGGCCGCCGCCGTCGCCGAGAACGATCGTAGTGACGGAGCAAATGCTCCGGCGGACAAGACCGCCGATTCCAAGCCGAGCACCCGCGCCGGCAGACCGACGACCGAAAAAGTTCCCATGGCCATCGGCTTCAGTGAGCGCATGGACTTCTCCGGACGCTCGATTGATCCCGAGGGAAAACCGGCGGGCCGGGCTAATTTCTACGGCATCGTCACCGCGCAGATGGAAGACGCGCTCTTGCACTGTACCGAGAAAATGATTGCCTTCACCGATCGCGAAATACCACTCACACAGCTTGGCAAGATGACCAAGGGGCAATCCCAGACCAGGTCAGACGATGAGACGGCCAGCGACGAAGCCGAGTCAAAGAAGTCTCAGGCCGAGCTCACGATTGTCCAGTGCTTCCGCAACGCCATCGCGATCAGCCGCAAGGTCGACCCTCTCGCTCCCACCATCGTCCAGCAGCAGCGTATCGAGGCCGACGAATTCCTGGAGTATGACCGCCGTACGGGAGACTTCTATGTCCCCGGCAAGGGCAAGGTCTATCTCTATGAGCGGAACAAGAAGACGACGCCCGGGGAAGCCAAACCCGATGGCGCCGACAGCGACGACGCCCCGGGCACTCGCAGCCCGAAACTGACCGCGACTCAGCGCACGGTGCACACGACATCGGGCCCAGCTTCAACGTCTGGTAGTGGCAGTGGTAGTAACACTAGTAGTAGTAGTCGCTCACGAAAACCCCACGATCAAAAGGCCCAAACCAAGAACACCAAGAAACGCGACAAGGCATCCGCCACGCGTGATTCCAAAGAGAAGGAAGAGCTTCCTCTGGTCTTGATTCAGGTGCTCTTCAACAAGGAGATGCGCGGCCGTTTCGGAGCTAACGGCGAGAACGACGACACGGAACACCGCTGGTGCGAATTCTTCGGAGACGTGCAGGCGGCGCGTGCTAATGTGAAGACGACCAGCAGTGCCGATCGTCTCAACTTCGATCGCCTGCCGCTCGATGGCGTCTTCTTGACCGGACAAACACTACGAGTTCTCGAAGAGCAACCACCGGTTGGCTCTCCCGAATCGACGCCGTCTCAATACCAGATGAAAGCCTGGGAAAAAGCTTACGCGTCGAGCAACGACAAGATTATCCAGGGCGACGTGATCACCTATGATTCCTACAAGGATCTGGTCTACGCTTATGGAGAGAACGGCCATAGCGTGAATTTCGCCGAGCAGCATTCCGCGGGCCTGGACATCTCGCCGGGCGCGGCCAGGGCCGTGCAGCTCAACCCCAAGACGGGGAACATCAATATCATCGACGCAGAGACGATTCAGCTACTCGACAAGAACACGGGCTACCGGCCGTCAGCGGCGAAGCCGATCGATCCCTACGATATCAAGAAGAAGAAGCCCAAGAAGCCGTTCAAACTGCCAACCATGAACGTCGAGCGACGAGGCTTCACGGGACAGTAATAAGTGAACGCCGGCCGATCAGGGTTTGAGAAGCATGCGCGCCAGGTCCGCGGCTCGTTTCGACTCGCCGCTCGTACGCGTCTTGATCCGTGTTAGCGCTTGAGGATCACCGCCGCGGCCAACGGCCCGAACGGCTTCAAGTAGTGGGCCTTCGGCACCAACAATTGCGATGAATTCAAGCGCCTTTGTTCGCGTGTCGATGGCCACATGCCCGAGCGCCTTCTTCTGGGCGTCGATGTCAACCGCGATGCTTCGCGCGTTCATTTCGTAGCCGTCTGGAAACAACTGATCGCTGTCAAACTTCCACAGAAGCCGTTGGTCCTTGCGCGATGTGGCGTTGGTATCGACGACCTCGCCGGGCATTCGCACAACAAATTCGTACTGAAAGGATCCGCTAAACGAGGAGGAGAACGGCACATTATAAAGACCCGTGATTTGAGTCATGAGAGCCCACGCTTTCTTCTCGAATGCTTTTTCTTCCTTCGCATTGGGCTTCACGACGTCGTTGCTATTTTTCGTTTGCTCGAGTGAACGCTTGGTCAATGCGTAGACTGTTACGTTGTTTTTATTATTCATTTGATCAAGTAAATGTCCAATTAATGCGTCGGCTTCGGCTCCGAGCAGGGGTCTACCGTCGCGATGCTGGACATACTTGATCAAGAGATCGCGAACGAACACCGGAAGTCGGCGGCGGTCGGCCTCCTGACTTGAGACTAGCTTCCCGTCTCGATCGAGAAGATCGAGGCCAATGCGGCGTTTCGCAATTACCGCCACATCTGTGTAGAGTTTCTCATTCACCGGATCCTCGTTCGCGATCTTCTCGTGTCGAGAAGCCGCTTCGAACAGGATGAGGGAAACCTCTTCCACGAACTGTCGGACGTCGGTTTTGAGATAGGCGATCAGCTTCGTGCCATCGTAATCCTTGCCCAGCGTGTCTGTCAGCCATTCGACAACCATCGGCTCGAACATTGTGAGCAATTCGTCACGAGCCTTGAGAAATCCGGCAAACGTGACGATGTTCGTGATCTTTTCGCTCCATCGATGTTCGACGACGAAGCCGTAGTCTTTGCGTTCATAATTCCTCACGAGCTCACTCGCGCCGGCTTCGGGGAGCTCTTGATTCGCGAAGCGATAATGTGCCGGTATGGCGGCCGGACCACGGAACGACCCTACCGCTTTGAAATAGTTGAGGGCTTCGTTACGCAAGATGCCGCGCGATTTCTCTCGGGGATCGGGCATGTCGACAACCGATTTCCACTGGCGGTTCCATGCCGGCTTGAGCGCAAAATCGGGAAGACAGTCTCCCTTCGGCTGCAAGATCGTTCGGTCGCAGGAGCCGTCTGAATGAACGGTTGTCTCGACGAAGAACGCTGGAGGATTGCCACAACCCGTGGTCAGTCCACCGAGGAAGACGACGAAGATCGTTGGGCTCAAAAATTGTGCTTTCATGTTTACTCTCCCGTGACAATTCGTCGGTAGAGTCATTTTCAAAAAGTCATTCGGCGATCCAACCTTGATGATGGCTTATCGATCCATTCAATCGACGCGCGGCGACGCGCCTTGCATGATTCGTGACAACTGGTCGATCGTGATGTTGCCGCCGCTTATGATCAGACCGACGTTCTTGTTGGCAAGCTCATGGCGCCGCTTCGAGCGCCGCCGCCAGAGGAGCGGCGCCCGCCCCTTCGACGACCTGGCGGGTCGTTTCGAGCAACAAACGGATGGCCGCTGCGATCTCGTCGTCGCTGACGAGCATGATTTCGTCGACCATGCGGGGAAGAAGAGCCAGGGGCATTTCAAACGGCTCCCTCGTGGCCAGGCCCTCGGCAAACGTATTGACACTTTCGGTAACCATGCGGCGGCCCTCGCGCCAGGAATGGTAGATGGCCGGCGCGCCTTCGGCCTGCACGCCAATCACCCGGATCGCCGGATTGACCGCGCGTGCCACGGTTCCTGCACCCAGAACGCCGCTGCCACCTCCCAGAGGCACGAATATCGTATCGAGATCGGGAGCCACCTCGAGCAGCTCGAGCGCAGCGGTGCCAACCCCCGCGACCAGGAGCGGTTCGTTGGCTGGGTGAACATAGCGCTGGCCGCGGCGCGCGGCATGGTCCTCGGCGGCGATCCGTGCCACATCAAAATCGCGGCCCGTCTGGATCACCTCGGCCCCCAAGCCGCCCGTTGCCTGCACCTTGAGCGGATTGGCAACCTCGGGCATGAAGATCGTCGCCCGTGAACCAAAAAGCCGCATCGCGAAAGCAATCGACTGACCGTGGTTGCCGGTCGAGGCCGTCACGACCCCGCGCGCCCGAATTTCAGGTTCGAGCGACGCGACCAGGTTCACCCCGCCACGCACCTTGAAGGCCCCGGTCGGATTGAGATTTTCGCACTTGATGAAAACCCGGCAGCCAAGCACCGACGCCAGCGCCGCCGGTTCAAGCGTGGGTGTCGCGGCAGGTAAGGGGCGATCGTTTTTCGCGCCTTGAATACATCGGCAAGTGTGGGAATCGGCCAGTCCATGGAAGCAAGTCACTGGAGAATTCGCGGCGATCGCAATGGGTACATCAACGAGTTCGTCGAGCGGACGTGGATTTTCGACGGCGGCTCGGTCATTTCGTGATCATGAATCGATCGAGCTCGTTGCCCTCCAGTGTCATCTGGCGAACGACGAGCCTCTTATCATCCACATCGGCCACTGTCAGTGTGTGAATCCTCGAGATGAATTTGCAAGTGAACGGTTGCCAGGAACCGGGATCGTCTTGTTGTTCGGGATTGTAGAGCGTGTTGCCGCCGGCCCCCGTAACGAGGTAAATCACGCCACGCGGGCGCGTGTTGGTCTGACCATCGAAGGTCTGATCGAGCGTCACCTTGCCGGGAACCTTGTTTTCGATACGCAGGGCCTTGCCATCCCGGCCGATTTGGGCGGCGAATTGCAGAGGATAAGTGCGCTGATAGTTGTGCACATGGCCGCAAAACACGACATCGACTCCGGCGGCTTCAAATAACGGGGCCAGAAGTCGCATTTGCTGGTCGCCGAAATGCGCCTTCGACGAATTGAACCCAGGATGATGAAAGGCGACGAACCGCCAGGTTCGTGCACGGCCCGCGGCCAGGTCGCGCTCGACCCAGGCGCATAATTCGGCGTTGTTCCAGTCAACGTAGGGATTGGAGTCGAGGACCGTCCAGTGGGCGTTGCCGTAATCGAACGAGAAATTCGCCATGCGGGGATAGTGATCGCCGGCGGCCGCGCGGAACGCCTCTTTTTTAGGAGCGTCGCCGATCAGGTACGGCACAAAGGGCCCGCCGGGCACGCCGAGCGGACCATTTCTCGGCTGATCCCAGTAGAGGAAGTAGGCCAGGCCGTCGGGATACTTTCCCAGGTCGCGGGTCGCGATGTCATGGTTGCCCGGCGCCGCGATGAAGAGCGTCGATCGCAGCAAGGGGGCACCCACAAGCGGCGCGGCGATCTCGGAATTATAAGTGGGCCAGAAATTTTCGCGGTATTCACTGATGCGCCCGCGGCTATAAACAATGTCGCCGGTGATCATGAGGAAGTCAGGGCGGGCAAGAAAAGTCTGGTAGGCAATCGCCCTCTGTGCCGCGGTGCCTGCGCCGCAGTCGCCGAAGGCAACGAACCGGTAAGGCTGTCCCGGCCCTTTTGGAGCGCGTGTTTCGGCCGCGAAAACGATCTCGCCGGCTTTGCGCACGCGATAGGCCACGGTCGAGCCGGGCACCAGATCGCGCAGAATGGCCCGAAAAACCAGGTGAGGCACGATGCTCTCGACTGCGATTCGATGCGAAGTGAGTGGTGCGGCCACGCTCCACTCGGCCCCGGGATCGCCCGTTTGATATTCGACCGCCCAGGCGGTATTTGCCTCGTCGGCATGCCAGAGCAAATTGAGCCGCGGAGGCTCGGTCTCTGATCTGGCATCGCCGAGCTGCAAGTACGGTTTGACGAGAAAATCGCCGGCGACCGCGCTGGTATTTGATTCAAATCGGCCGGCCATTGCCTGGTTTGTTAGCCCGGAATCAATGGCTCCCAGCACAACGAGCAATGATGCGATCATCAGGTAGCGAAGGGCACCCATCAACCTGGCTCTCCGGGGCAGTGTGAAACTGGCGACCCGGCTCGTCAATCGCGAAGCCGTGCCGATCCCGATGCGGCCGCGTGACATTCACCGTCAAGCAAGCTGGCGCCAGCGAGCGTCCTCGATGATGGCCGGCCTCGGCGAAATCCAGACACCAGGATAATCAACAGGGCCCGGAGGCGTCATCAGCAGATTGAGCCGGCGAGTCAGCGCGACCGACGCCGACCATGCCAATCGATCCAAAGACCAAGATATATCGGTTACGAAGGCGAAGGCGAAAATCCTCGTCGTACCGGCCTGTGGACGTTTCGTCGGCCAGCGCTCCATTGAAACGCCGACAGACGATGGTCCAACGAACCCATGGGAACGTTGACGCCATCGTTTCGGCTATCATTCGAGCTCAGTGACTCCTGTCACCGATCGATCAGACGGCAGGAGCGACGCCGCATGAACGACGCACCGCACGCATGCGCAGCAAGCCGGCGCCCGCGAGAGCCGACCAGAGCAAGAGCGACAGCGGTTCGGGAGTGGGCACCGGGTCATCGCCCGACGAACTCGAGCTGCCGCCGGTCGTGGTCGTGGACGTGGCGGCGGTTCCCATGGCAGGGTTCGGGGCGAACGGCGACATCGTCTGCGATCCGTTGGTCACCCATTCGAGCGTGGGGGGCGAACTGGCATTGGTGACATTGAGTGAAAAATTCAGGACGCCGCCAGCGGCGATCCCCTGACCGTAAAAGCTCAAGCCGAGTGCCTGCAGCGGTTGACCGTTCGAATCCGATGAGCTGGCGAGGTAGTCGTAAACGCCGCTCTGGTCAAATCCCGAAGAACCGGACAGGATCGTCAGCGGTCCTTGCGTCGACGACGAGCTCGGCGCGACGACGCCGCCGGCGGGGTCAACGAGCAACACGACTTGTGGCGCGGCGATGTTTGAAGAACCCGAGCCCGGGATCGCACCGGTCGCGGCCGGCAGGCCGTTGGGAAACGTGATCGAATAATCGGCCGTACCGACCTGATCGGCGCGCGTCGGGCTCGCTTGCAAGCCTAATCCGAAAACCACGGTGGCCAGTAATACCGTCAATGGAGCTGGACAGCGACGTATCACGGCAAGTCTCCTCCTTGAATTTGCCACGGACCGTTCATCTTTCGAGCTAACCGGCCTGGCCCATCTGTTGAAGTGAAGCCTCATTCATTCAATCGATTCACCAGGCGGTCCGTCCGCCCGTTCTCTCGTCGCACTTGCTGATCGGTTCATCAACCCTCGCGTCGCCGCATCATCGAGTCGACCATGCAACTTCGGTCCGAGGCGCGAATCCGTCCGCACCGATCGCTCTCACGACTCTCTCTCTCTCACCAGGCTTCGCTCTCGATCAACCAGGATATTCTCCGCGAGCTGCCTTTTTCTTCTTCTCAATTCGTTTCGACTCGTTCAATTCAATTCAGCTCAACTGAGCTCAGCTTCGTCATCTCGATCGTGACGCGCTCGATCGATGCCCGACTCATAGGCAGCGTGTTTTGGACACGGCTACCCGGACATCCGACTCAAGCTACAGCAGCGCCAAACAGGGGAGGTCGTCGTGGGTGGGTCAGCATCCTACGGGAACTTGAGGGCGGCATTGTGCAGAGCTTTGCAAAATGGGTCAAGCCGGAACAGTATGAATTCCGAGCGCCACGGGCGCAACCGCTCGAAATTCATCGCTGAAACGCAATATACTCTTACGTCAATTAACTTTACGACTCCCAGCGTTGAGCGTGAAAGCCCCGTTTGAACCAGGAGGCCTTGGCTGGAGAAGTTTGTTCGTTGCGGCAGGGGGGTGAAGTTGGCACTCGATTTCGAATAAGATCGAGGCAGGCCGCGTCTAGTTCTGTAGGTGAAAGTATGCTCCAGGCCCTGACCGACGTGCAGACGCCAGATGAAACGTTGGTGCGACGCGCTCGCGCGGGCGATTCTTCGGCCCGCGAGGAGTTGTTTCAGCGGCACCGCGGTGAATCATATCGGTATGCATTTCGCTTGCTCGGCCACGAGCAAGATGCCCTCGATGTCGTTCAGGAATCGATGCTCAAAGCGTTTTCAAGCCTGGGAGATTTTGACGGCCGAAGCGGATTCCGGACCTGGCTGCTCCGGATTGTGATCAACACGTCTTACGATTGCGGTCGGCGGCGCAAGCGGCGGCCGGGTGCTCGCGGTGGCGATGAGCCCATCGAGCACGAACCCGCGATCGGCGACGACCCGGCCCGCCGGCTCAACCAGGAAGATTTGCGGAAGACCCTCGATCAGGCCCTGAATCGACTGTCGGCCACCTTGAGAGAAACATTTGTCCTGTTTGCCGAGGCCGGGCTGAGTTACAAAGAAATCGCCGAGACCCAGGGCATCAAGATCGGAACCGTGATGAGCCGGATCCATTCCGCTCGCGAGAAGCTTCAGGCGGATCTTGATTGGGACGCCATCAGGTTGTCTGACTGACCGGCAATAACTCACTGACTGGCCCGGCCCTGGCTGATGCAGATAAAATAAGATAGATGAATAGAGGATGGTCGATCATGCGTTGCAAAGAGGTCATCAACGAGCTGGCCGCGCCGACCGGTGAGCTTGACTCGGCCGCCCTGTCTGCTCACCTATCCAAGTGCGGCGCCTGTGCCGACTGGGCCAAACAGGCCGCGCGGTTTGACCGTTTATGGGAAGCGACCCGGCCGGCCGAGCCGGCCGCCGAGACGTGGGATGCCATGTGGGCACGTATCGCTGACCACGTTGACTCCGCGCCCCGGGCCGCAAGCGAGCTTGCCTCGGCAACCGCGCTGAGAGCCTCAGCCAATGGAATCGGGACGAGTCATCGAACCGAGCCCGCGATCCGGCCGTTTGCTGAATCGGGGCCGGCCCGCCGGTGGAGCTGGGCCGCGATTGGTCTGATTGGTCTTGCCCAGGCGGCCGGCATCGTGCTGGCGGTGGGCCTGGCCTTGCAGGGAACTGGCGGCGATTCCCATCGTCACATGATCGCCAGGGCCGCTGATTCGCCGAGTGCCATCGCGTCGCCGGCCGATTCGGCCATCGAAATCGAAGAGGGAAGCGTGGTGGTGATTCAAATGGATGGTCAGGCGGCCAAGGTGGTTGACCTCAAGCCGCAAGCCGTATCTTACCGGCTCGAAAATCGGCTCCGGAACCTGGAAGGTATTCGCGTTGACGACTGGTACGTGATGTTCAACC
Organism: uncultured Planctomycetota bacterium; assembly: GCA_963818265.1. Lineage (GTDB taxonomy): Bacteria > Planctomycetota > Planctomycetia > Isosphaerales > Isosphaeraceae > CAWFRS01. The sequence goes on from CAWFRS010000010.1 coordinate 1,073,125, forward strand.
AGGTTGAATCGTTGCACCAACCCATCGTCGCGATGAAGGAGTGACACGTGACTCATCGTCGACGAATCATGTCGCGCCGGCTGGCGGCCGAGTTGACTCTCGCGGCCTTGGTCCTTTGTATCCCGGCGCTCGGACTGAGCGGAATTCGCATCTCGTACGCGGGGTCGGAACCGGCCGCCGCGACGACATCATCGGCCGGTGATGATGCACGCCAGGTCACGGTCTTCGCCGTGATCGCAACCCCTGGCCGCAAGACGGCCGACTCGAACTTGACGACCATCCATGCCCAGCTCGACAAGCTCCTCCCCGGCCATGGGTTTAAACTGCTCGACGCGCAAAGCAAGCGCGTCGAAACCGGAGAAGCCGTAACCTGCAAGCTCAAAAAAGGTTATGTCGTCTCAGCCTCACTCGTCCGTAGTGCGGACGAGAACGGCAAGGCCCACATTCGCTGCGAGCTTTTGCAAGGTGAAGAAAAGCCGTTCTCGACGCTGGTCAAGACGCCCCTCAATCAGCTTTTCTTCTGCCAGCGGGCCCTCGAGGATGGATCGCAACTGTTGATCGGCGTGGGGGCACGGTAGCGGCCTTGCAGCCGGCCGCTCCGAGGCCGGGAATGGCTTCGAAACGACAAAACCGACCGCCTCCCGTGTGGGTCGGCCTTGGGGGCCGTTCACCACGACGGGGAGGGACGGTCGAACGCGGTTCTTCCGCCGAGTTGTTCAGCCGGATGGCCGGTCGTATGAACCGACCGATCGAGGCTGAACCGGTCCGCCGGAAACAAGTCCGCGATCATCTAGTTTTGCAAGAAGTGAACAGGCCATCCCTGGCCTTTGGCCCTCGGGTCGCGAGTCCGTCCCTGGACGCGACCGCAATTCCGTGGCCTGTTTCTCAGTCGTCCCTGACCGGGCCGGTTGTCCAACCGACACCTGTTCTATCGGCCCGTCGAGCGGCCCACCTGCAACGTTTTTGTTCGCTGCGGTTAACTCCGCCACGATTCCTGGGCATTTGTCAAGCCGTGAAAGTTTCCCAAAATGACGGGCGGACACGGCGGCGACGATTCCCCGGCAAACGCTCGGCTCCTTGAAAACTCGGGCAGGAACGTTACAATCGGGCCATTCCATTACCAGGTTAATCGTGCAACACAAAAGACGCGCGAAACGCCGGCGAATAGTGCGAGCGAGGACGGATGACTCGCCAGTCCAAATGCTGGTCAATCGTGATTGTGAACAGAGGAGAATGGCCCTGATGGCAACCACCAGTGAAAGCCCCAGCCGTTTGAGTACGATCGTGTTGTTCGGCAAGGGCCTGACACCGGGCAAGTTCCGGGGATTGCAGCGCATCAGCAACGACAATGGCACGCTGACGATGGTGGCCCTCGATCAGAATAGCTCGATGATCGAGATGGCGACCAAGGCTCTCAAGACCAAGGGCCAGGATCGCGAGCCAACTTATGAAGAGCTTGTCGAAGCCAAGGTCGACCTGGCGCGGCACCTGTCGCCGGCGGCCTCGGGCGTGTTGATCGACGCCTATTACGGAGCCTGGTCGAGCGTCGCCTCGGGGGCCATCGGGCCGCACACGGGCTTGCTGGTGCGAGTCGAGATGTCGGGCAGCCCCAAGAACAAGGTCGGTGCGCCGCTCGGGCTGGTCGAGCCAGGCTGGAGCGTCGAAAAAATCAAGCTCATGGGGGCCGATGCCGTCAAGCTGCTCGCGCAGTTCGAGCCAACCGAGCCGCAGTCGGCAGAGCACCAGTTTCAGTTGATCGAGCAAATCTACGCTGACTGCAAGAAATTCGACATTCTCCTGCTGCTCGAAACCGTGGCTTTTCCCTTCGGCGGCGAGAAAAAGACCGATACCAAGTATTTGAACCGCAAGGCCGAGACCGTGATCGAGTCGGCCCGGCAGCTCAGCCGGTTCTGCGACATTTACAAGGCCGAGTTCCCCGGCACGATGGGCCACGAGACGGAAAGCCAGCTCCGCGATAACCTGACCGCGCTCAACGCCGCCAGCGAACGTCCCTGGGTACTCTTGTCGGCCGGGGTCGACTATCCCGACTATTACAAGCAAGTGCAAATGGCCATGGGCGCGGGAGCCTCGGGCGTGTTGGGTGGACGAGCCTTCTGGAAAGAATACTTCCTTCAGGACGGGGCCGACGCACGCAGCCAGTTTGCAGCCTCCACGGCCTTCAAGCGTGTTGCTGACGTCGGCACGGTCGTCCGCGAACAGGGAACCCCCTGGTATGCCCGCTACGGCCTGACCAAGGAACACCTGGCCTCGATTCGCGCGACCGAGGGCTGGCACGCCCGCTACGGCTCGGCTCTGGGCTCGACCCAGGGCACCTCGGCGGCCAAAGCGGCACCCGGCGAAGTTTATTGAAATTGAGAGTGAGATCGAGACTGACCCGAAACCAACAAACCCGGCACGTACGTCAATCCTCCCTGCGGAAAGATGCGTAGGCGAAGCGGGCGGTCCTTCTCGCGTGAGCGAGCAAGACCAAGGGCCGCCGCGGCCGCCTTCCACATCGCGGCTTGATCGGCAAAGAGACGCACCGGACCCAGTGAGGGTCCGATGCGCTCGATGAAGAGCCGGCGAATACACGAGGACCGTGCGTTCAACGACCAGCTCGCACGCCCAGCGCAGCATGAACGCGGCCGGCGATCCCAGGGCCGACATGACCCCGAAAGCGGCCGGCAAGAGCCGCTGGATGCCCCACCCGCCCGCGGCGCCGGTCGCGGCGATCCCCTTGAGGGCCGCGATCGGGAACGAGCGATCGATTTCCGCGGGATCGGTCCAAAAAAGACCAACGAGCACGCCCCCCGGCCGGCAGGCCGCCCGATGGTGCAGCAACACCTTGAAACTCTGCATGGGATCGCCCGGCCAGGGATCGTTGCCGGCGACAATCAGGTCAGCCGCCGCGCTACACGGCGGTGCCTCGAACCGGCGGCACGCCTCGGCCGCCAGCACGTCTTGCACGCGCTCGGGATCACCGGAAATCACACGCAAGACCTTCGCCCTACGCCCGATCACATGGCTGATCGAAAACGTCGGTCCGAGAAGCCGGGCTGCCTCGTGAATGGCCTGGCGCATCGGGTTGTGCGCGGCACTCCCGCCGATCAGGCCCGCCATGTGTGAATGTCCGCCTAGCCCTTGACGGTGCAGGGCTCCGAGCGTCGTGCGGTGGCTGGTGCCCGGAAAAATCAACTTGTAGCCGCCGCCAAAGCCCGCCTGAAGATGGGGCAGCACCGAGCCGACCAGAATTCGCAAGTCGGCCTCGGCGACCGGCCGGAAAACCCGCACGGGAACGCCCCGCGACGTCGTGCCCAGATCAACATAGGCCGAAAGGTCGTCAACCGGGGGGCTGAAGCAGCGATATTCGGCCGCGACGGAATCCCCCAGTCGCTGGCGCATGGCCGCCGCATCGACGGCGTGATGGCGGCCGACCCCGGCGCTGATCGTGATCGCGTCGCGTGCCACGCCGGCCGCGTGCAGGCGCCGCAAGACGATCGGTAGGGCCTCGCTCACGGGCGTCCAGCGTGAGGGATCATCGACCACGATCGCCACGCTGGCCCCTGGATTCACAAGCGGCTCGAGCGTGCTGGCCCCTTCAGGCTGGTCGAGCGTCTGTTCGAGCGCCTGGGCGTAATCGGTCAGCGGATCGCTCAGATCGGGCCAGACGGTGTCGACCTTGGCGCTTGCGAAAGCTCCATCATGCGGAACAACAAGCGGAAAAGTTCCCTCCGGGCCCCACGGCACGGAGATCGCCCGCGGTTCCGTGCTTGCCAGGTTATTTGCCATCGGTTTTTTGGGGGTTCTGACATCGATCAGGGAAGGAGGTCCTGAGCAGGGATCGGACCGTAATCATGGCCGTCAATGATAAGAGGCACCAGATCGCCTATGTGATAATCCTGACGCACGCGATAACCGGGCTGAGGACCGGGACCCGTTGGGTCGGTGTAGACTTCAACTTGGTGGTCAACCAGATTGATAATCCAGTAGGCCGATATGCGCGCCGCGCCATAGATCGCGGCTTTGGTCGAGCGGTCGCGTGCCAGAGAAGAATCCGCGACTTCGACGACCAAGGCAATGTCTGCGGGGCCAGGATGGCGTGCAAGGTAGACACGGGTCGGTCCGCGGACAAGTGTGACATCTGGCTCTGGCTCACTGTAAGACGTGGTGATCGCCGATTGCGCACGGCAGAACCATCCCTGTGGAACTCGCAGAGGGAGCACATCGATCGCCACAATGGAAATCATGCCGTCGTGAACCGCGTTTCTGACCATTTTTGGAACAATCCACCCTTCCAGCAATTCGACATCATCGTCCTCACCGAGGATGCCTGATTCAATCATCTGGTGATATTCATCAACCGTGAACCGGCGCACCGGCAGCGGCGGCATGATGGCGGGCAGGGGGGGAGCCGTGGTCATGATAGACATGGCAGGTACTCGCGTACGTTATTTCCTGGGGATATCAAACCAATCGCCCGGCTGGAGAATCACGGGCTCGGCCGATGTTTCGCTCTTGACACGCGCCGCCCAGGCATCGGCATCTTGCGCGATCGGGGGAAAGGTATTGTAATGGATCGGCAACACAAACCGCGGCCGCAAGAGCTTGACGGCACGCACGGCGTCGTCGGGTCCCATCGTATAATAATCGCCGATGGGCACGATCGCGAGGTCGAGTCCTTCCTCACCAATCAAGGCCATGTCGCCGAAGAGCGCCGTGTCGGCGGCGTCATAAACCTTGGTGCCGTCGGGCAAGGTGATGATGAATCCACACGGATTGCCGCCATTGCTGCCATCGGGTAGTGCCGAGCCATGAAACGCCAGCGTCAGCTTGACCCGGATGCCGCCATCGAAGACAAAGCTCCCGCCGTGCTGCAGGCCGTGAACTTTCTGACCATCCAGGCTCTGGGGAGCCCGCTTCAGCCACTCGCCAATCTCGTAGTTGGAGGCCACGGTCGCCTTGGTCCGCTGCGCGATCGCCACCACATCGCCGACGTGGTCGCCGTGGCCATGCGAGACCAGGATCAGATCGGCCGGGACATCGGCAGCGCTGGCCGCCGCTTTGGGATTACCAGTCAAGAACGGGTCGATCAGAACGTTGCGGCCATCGCTTTCGAGCAGCAGGGCGGCGTGCCCTAGCCATTGCAGTCGGGTGGACATGGTGGTATCTCGTTCAAGATCGGTCAACAAATGCATTCCGCGATCCCAACTCAAGGATCATCCAACACGGCTGGACGATTGACAATCCGAGTCTGCCCGGAGAACCTGTTAAGACCAGGGACGCACGGACGGCCAAACCGGATTGATTGATGCTGGAAGAGAACTCGCCGCATGAGCCAGCCGATCGACGCGGACGAGCAGGGGAAGGATGCCGCCATGACCGGCCGGGAACCGGAACGGCCGGCCCATGAACACCCGCACGGCGCCGAGCCGTGTTTGCGCTGTCAGGCACTGGAAGCGCGTATCGCCGAGCTCGAGTCGGCCCTCGCTCGCCAGACACCGGGAGAACCGTCAGCGGCGGAACCCGTGCTTCCCCGTCTCGAATTCAAGGCGCTGCGCCTCCTTCCGTGGGGATGGGGAGAAGGCTGGCAACTGCGTCCCTCGCCACCGCGACGCCACTGGATGGACCAGTCGCCCCACGCATATAAGTGCTTGCCGCTGGTCATCGCCAATCAATGGGGCTGGCAGATCCTTTGCCCGACGGACGTGACCGTCACCTGGGACGGCGACCCCAATCTCGCGGGCCTGCGTGTCGATGTCGCCCCTCAGTATCTGCCGGCGATCAAGAGCCAGTTCGGATCAGGTATCGTCACATTTTCACCCCCGTGGCTGTTCCGCACCTCGCCAGGCTGGGACTTGTACTTGAAAGGGCCCGGCAATCGCTGGAAACCGAACTGTGTCCCCCTTGAAGGCGTGATTGAGACCTGGTGGCTCAATTACACGTTCACCTTGAACTGGAAGCTCGTCGAGCCGGGCACGGTCGTCTTCGCCCGCGGCGAGAGCCTGGGCCAGCTCGTGCCCGTTCCACATGCGACTTTTGTAGGCGCCTCGGCCATCGAGGCCCCGATCGGCCTGCTCGAGCCCGAGGCCGCCAAGGAACTGTTGCAATGGCAAGAGCGGCGCCGGCTCCTGGCGAGCGAGAAAGTGAATGTGCACCACTTGTACCGCAAGGCCGAAGGCATCGATCAACACCTTCAGAGCGTCGACGTTCCGCCGATCAAGTCGGTCGAGCCCTGGGATCATGCAGGGGGCAACCGTTCGGGTGATGGGCCGAATACCCCCGAGGGTTGAATCCAATACCGTTGATTGAGTACGCATGATGGCCAACCCGGCCGACGCCGAAGGAAAGATCCCATCCTTTGTTCACTGCCCTGGCATGATAAGCTGCATGGATTCGGAGCGGATCTCCTGTATTCGGCAAAGTTCTTGAGGAGTATCATGCGACGAGGAGATCTGCAACATGTCGACTGTGCAATTGGCTGAAGATATCGTACGCGACTGCATTCATGCCTTGCGCCCTATCGCCGACTATGAGCTCGAACCGGCGCTCGCTAAGAGGTTGAGCGACCTCGGAGAACGCAAGGAGTTTCTCACGCCCGACGAGCACGCTGAATTGCTCGACCTCGTCGCATTCGCGCGACGCCGTTCCGTTGAAAAGCTCAAGGCCCAGTTCGCCCTCCACCGGCTCGAGGAGGTCGCGCCCGATATGATTGACTCGCCGTGAGCGTGGTGACCGAAACCCTCCGTAGTTTCGTTTTCGCAAGGGCCGGCGGTCTTTGTGAGTATTGCCAGGTCCCAAGCGAGGGCCAAGTCGGACGCTTCCCGGTAGACCACGTACTGCCGCGTACGGCCGGCGGCCTTACCGAGCCTGAGAACCTGGCACTCGCCTGTCATCACTGTAATGGTCGCATTAGTTCGGAAAAGATTTGGATACGGCGAACCGGGCGGAGCAGGTCGATGCCTCGAATTTGCCTGGGCTCCTTGCACCAGTCTTATCAGCATACATAATGTCAGAACACGTAATTCGGTGACCCCACAAGTCCGCGCCTTGCGCTGAGCCGGACGTTGCATGTCAACAGCATAGACATATCCTTCGCTCTTTTTCGACCAACCAGACGAAAACGAGTTCCATCGAAATCCGCCTGGTCGCTCGTGCCGGGTGTGGAGTCGCCATGGCACGTGTCACCGCCATCCGAGCCGCCGACATATCCGGACGTTCCAACGGGGCGGACACAGGCGAATGGAATTCTTTGCGCTCTTCGCGACCTCTCGTGACGAATTCCGGACGACCACCTCGTCGGATCCAACCAGCGTGAATTGGCACCCTGGTCGATGCCGTTGACGTCCGTCGGAAAAAAATAATTCGCGGGATCTGTGGAAAGCTGGCCTCGTTTCTCGGACCTAATTTCAGGAGATGAGAAAAAAGCGGCCGGCCGATGAGTGTCGCCGATCTGCCCCGAGATGATCTGGACGACCTGGCCTCGGCGAGGAGGAGCGACCCCGATGTCCCGACCCGCACCGAAACGATTGACCGGCCGGCGATTCGCGCGGCTTGGACCTGGAGTGCTGGCTCTCGGCCTGGCGGCCGCGTCCTTCGGCTGTTTTGACAGCAGCCCCCGTGCCGACTCGGTTGAACCCGAGGCATTACGCAAAGCCGTGGCGGAACGGAAAAGCGTCACGTTCAAGCGTGGCGCGAAGACGGGCAAGGTCTCTTCAACCCGGCCTCAGACGAAGGGGAAACCCAGCCTTCCGGTCGCGCCATCCGTCAAGACTCCGGTCAAACCGCGTTGATTCCCTGACGATGAAGGAGGCTCTCGATGATGCCGATTCGGTTTCGAAGCGACAGATTCCGGCCCGGTTCGGCCGGCTTTACTTTGATCGAGCTGCTGGTGGTCATCGCGATCATCGCCGTTCTCATCGCGCTATTGTTACCTGCTGTCCAGGCGGCCCGCGAGGCCGCGCGACGGGCGCAGTGCACCAACAACCTTAAGCAATTCGGCCTGGCTCTGGCCAATTACGAGTCGGCCAACAACTGTCTGCCCATCGCCGACGTCTTCGGCAACAACGGTCTTTGCGGAGGATTTGGCTTTGCCAACGGCTGCCAGGAGACGCCGTGGTTCGTTCTGATGCTGCCCTACATCGAACAGGGGCCGCTCTTCAATGCCTTCAACGCCTCGATCGGCATCGAAGGCCCGTCGTTTCTGGGTTATTCTGTCAACAGTACCCTCCTCACGACCAAGATCTCCTCCTTTCAATGCCCGAGCGATACCGAGCAGGTTTTGAGCCTGGCGGCCCTGTCGGCGGCCACAGGCGGCCTTATCCCCGCGTTCCCGTGGTCCGCGACCAAGGGCAATTATGGCGTCAACTGGGGGAACGCCGATTTCGGTCAGGGCGTTGCTGGTGGTTTCTTCACGCGTAACCTTTACCTCCCATCCCCATTCGGCATCAACGCGACCGCGACGGGTCCCGCAACGATTCGGTTCTCTTCGGTCACCGACGGAACGAGCAACACCCACTTCGTATCGGAGATCTTGCAGGGGGCAGCCGACGACATCCGCGGGACGATCTGGAACGACCATCCCGGCGCCGGCTCCTATATGACGCGGTTCACTCCCAACGGCTACCAGGACTATGTCCCGACGTTTCAACCCTGGGCGTCGGCGATCGGCAGCCTGGCCGGCAACACGATGGACAACCTGGCGTCGTTCGGCAGCTCGGGTGCCGGCACCAGTCCTCCGAGTCCCGGCTCCCTGTGCGACAGCCAGCCCGTCCAGAACCTGGCGTGCTACAACCAAACCAGTGCCGGGGGCGAATACACAGGGTCGCGGAGCCGTCATCCGGGCGGGGTTAACGCGCTCTTTGGCGACGGCTCGGTCCACTTCATGAAGAACTCGATCAACGCCATGACGTGGGTCCAGCTCGGCTCGATCAGTGGTGGCGAGGTCATCAGCGCCGATTCGTACTGAAGTGACCCCGGCAAGACTGAGGTCAAGCGCGGCTGGCGTACCGACGAGACGTGACGGTTGTGGTAACATCGTTCGCGTAGACAAATCGAGCAATCTGACATGTCCGAACCTTCGAGCGCGGTGATGACGAATCCTGGCTCGGCCGACGCTGACGCCCTCCTGGCGCGTGCCGTGGAGGGCGACGAACTTGCGTTCGCGGCGATATTCGACGCCCAGCGCGACCGGCTGCGGCGGCTGGTCCGGCTCCGGCTCGACCGCCGCCTTTCGGGTCGGGTCGATTCCGACGACGTCCTCCAGGACGTTTATCTCGAAGCCCGGAAGCGGCTGCCAGACTATGCTCGCGATTCGCAAGCGATGCCGTTCCACCTCTGGCTCCGGCTGGTCACCGGCCAGAAACTGACCGATCTGCATCGGTTTCACCTGGGAACCCAGGCCCGCGACGCCGGCATGGAGGTGTCGCTCCACCGCGGCGCGTTTCCCCAGGCCAGCTCGGTATCGCTGGCCGCGCAGCTCCTGGGCAAGATGACCAGCGCCAGCCGCGCCGCGATCCGGGCCGAGCACAAGCTGATCCTCCAGGAGGCGCTCAACGGCATGGACCCGATCGACCGCGAGGTGCTCACGCTCCGGCACTTCGAGCTCCTGAGCAACGAGGAGACCGCGCTGGTGCTCGGCCTGACCAACAAGGCCGCGAGCAATCGATACATCCGGGCCTTGAAACGGCTCAAGCAGATCATCTCCTCGATCCCCGGCATGAAAGAAGGTTGGTGACCCCAACGTGGCGTTACATCTTCGTCGCCTGGAACTGACGCGCAAATGCACACATCATCCGGAACGAGCAGCGACCGCAACCCTGTCGAAGAACTGGCCGACGATTTCCTCCGCCGCCAGCGCTGCGGCGAGCGGCCCACGCTCGAGGAATACTGCCGGCGCTTCCCCGACTTGGCCGACGACATCCGCGAGGTCTTCCCCGTTTTGATCCAAATGGAGGACCTCCGCTCCGACGGCCAGGACGAATCCACCGGTGGCGTTGCCGTCCATGTCGCGACACGGCTGGAACGGCTGGGCGATTACCGCATCCTCCGCGAGGTCGGCCGCGGCGGCATGGGCGTGGTCTACGAGGCCGAGCAAGAGTCGCTGGGCCGGCGGGTAGCCCTGAAGATCCTGCCCGATGCGGCTCTCGCCGCCGCGCAACAGGTGCAGCGATTCCAGCGCGAGGCGCGTGCCGCGGCGCGGCTGCACCACACCAACATCGTGCCGGTTTTCGGCGTCGGCCGAGACGATGGCCACCACTACTACGTCATGCAGTTCATCCCCGGCATGGGCTTGGACGCCGTCATGGAAGAGCTACGCCGGCTACGGCGGGGTGGTGAGAGTGCCAGCCCACTAAAAAGCGGGGCGGTCAGTGCGGCGGCAGTCGCCGAATCGATCCTCACCGGACGGTTCGCCCTGGCTGAAGGCCTCAACGGGGCGCCCGGGCCCGGCACCACGCTGGCGGCCTCCTCGTTGGCCCCGCTCGGTGAGCCTGGCACTTTTTCGCATTCAGCCGGTGATTCCGCCGTGTTGAGCCTCCCCGGCGCCTCAATAGACTCGCTGGCCCGGTCTGACCCCGACCGCACCTTCTTCCGCAGCGTGGCCCGCATCGGACTCCAGGTCGCCGAGGCGCTCGAATATGCCAACCGCCAGGGCGTGCTCCACCGTGACGTCAAGCCGTCCAACCTCTTGCTCGACCCCAAGGGCAACGTCTGGGTCGCCGACTTCGGCTTGGCCAAGGCCGCCGATGCCGAAGACATCACCCACTCCGGCGATATCGTCGGCACCGTGCGCTACATGGCGCCTGAACGATTCCAGGGCAAGTGTGATGCGCGGAGCGACGTTTACGCGCTGGGGCTGACGCTCTACGAACTGCTGGCCCTGCGGCCGGCTTATTCGGCGGCAGACCGCCACGAACTGATGCGGCGGGTCATGAGCGAAGAGCCCGAGCGGTTGCGCGGGCTCGTGCCCCACCTGCCGCGCGACCTTGAGACGATCGTGCACACGGCCATCGCCCGCGAGCCGTCGGCACGCTATGCCTCGGCCGCCGCCTTGGCGGAGGATCTCCAGCGCTTCCTGGATGACAAGCCGATCAAGGCGCGGCGGGTCAGCGCCGCGGAGCAGGCGTGGCGGTGGGGGCGGCGAAACCCGTTAGTCACATCGCTGGCCGCCGGGCTGCTTCTGGCCTTGCTGGGGGGCCTCGTTGCCGTGTCCTGGCAATGGCGGCAGGCCGTGGCCAACCTGGCCGCGGCCGAGGCAGCCAACCACAAGGCGCAGGGCGCGGTTCGACCTGGCGATGGAGGCCGTCCGCGCCTTCACGACCGGGGCCAGCGAGGACGTGATCCTCAAGGAGAAGGCGCTCGAAGGCCTGCGGCGAAAACTCCTGGGCCAGTCGCAGTCGTTCTACGAGAAACTCCGCATCTCGCTCGAGGGGGAGACCGACCGTGCGTCGCGGGCGGCGCTGGCCGAGGCGATGTCGGATGCCGCATCCCTGTACACGAAGGTCGACGCGCCGCAGCGGGCGCTGGACGCCTCTGGCCATGCGCTCGCACTACGCGAGGAGTTGACTCGGGAGCGGCCGGGCGACCCCGCGGCACGACGCGATCTTGCCCGTAGCCGTCTGGCACGGGCACAATTACTCTTCTCCGCGTCGCGGTTCGACGCCGCGCCGGCCGAACTGGCGCGGGCCCGAGGCATCCTCGATGCGCTTGTGCGTGAGCGGCCTGACGATGGCGGGGCCCGTTATCTCCAAGCGGCCGTCGACTCACTCGACGGAGACCTGCTCCGTTCCTCCGGCCGGCCCGTCGAGGGGCGGACGATGCTGGAGCATGCCCGCGGACGATTCGAGGCCCTGGTTCGCGACAACCCGCCTTATGGGCTGCCAACGGCGGCCGACGGGCCGACCGAATACCGCCGGGGTCTCATGGAGATACTCGGTCGGATCGCGAATTCTTACTCGGCGGAGGCACGTTTCGAGGATGCCGTGAAAGTCCAGGAGGCGGCGCGGGACGTGCTGGAAGTGCTAGCGGCCGGGGCCTTCGCCGATGACGGGGATTGGCAACGGCTCGGCGTGAACTATCAACGAATCGGCAATACGTACGGCTTCCTCGGACGCGAAGCCGAGTCATTTCGGGCGTGTCGCAAAGGCTTAACCATCCTTCAGAGACTTTCCGACGCGAATCCGGCGGTTGTTACCTACAAGATCAACCTGGCGGTTTGCCTCGGTGATAACTCGATTAGCCACAGCACTGCCGGTGACTTCGCCAGCGGGAGACGGCTCGCGTCGCGGGCCCTGTCGGTGCTCGGTTCACTGAGCCTGGCCCAGCGAGAGACCACAAGCGGAGCCGAAGCGGAAGGGACAAGTGAAGAGTCCCTCGGCCTTTGCGACATGGGCGTCGGGCGACCTCGGGATGCGTTGATTCACATCGTTCGGAGCGTGAACCTATTCGAGAACTTGGTCCGTGATCACCCCGAGCAGGCCGTTTACAAACAGCAGCTAGGGGTTGCACTCGTCAACCGTGCCGTGATCGAGTTGAGCGGCGGCCTCTCGGAACCGGCCCGCCAGACCGTGATCCAGCTCCGGAATCTCGCGGAACGTACACTCGGCGAGCACCCCGATCTGCGGTTCGTCTTGCAATGGAAAATCTCGAGCCTGTTGCTCGAATCACTACTGGATCTGAAGGGCGGCCGGATGAGCGAGGCTGCTCGCTCCGCCGGTCAGGCCGCCGAGGCGATCGAGGGCTTGAAACTTCCACTGGTGAATCAGGAGAAGTTTCTCCTCAGCGCCGCGCACGCCTTGCTCTACGTGGTGGGGCGTCCCTCCAAGCCCGGCCGACCCGCCGAACACCCTGGCATCCGCCGGCACGCCGACCTCGCGATCACCGAGCTTCAGGAGGCGGAACGGCTCGGGTTTCGATATCCCGGCGGCTTCGCGATGATCAGCGAAGTCCTGGGCCACCCGCCCGAGATTGAGAGCCTGCTGTCGGACCGACACTTCCCCGCCGATCCGTTCCGGTCCGATTCCGGCCCGGAGGTTGACGATCTGGCCCCCAATCCAGAAGGAGCAAGGCCATGACCGCCTCCGGCACCAGCCAGGATCGCAACCCCGTCGAAGAGCTTGCCGACGACTTCCTCCGCCGCCAGCGCGGCGGCGAGCGGCCTACCCTTGAAGAATACTGTCGCCGCTTCCCCGAACTCGCCGATGACATCCGCGAGGTCTTCCCGGTCCTCATCCAAATGGAGGACCTGCGCTCCGACGGCCTCGACGAATCCACCGGCGGCGTTGCCGTTCATGTCGCGACACGGCTAGAACGGCTGGGCGATTACCGCATCCTCCGCGAGGTCGGCCGCGGCGGCATGGGCGTGGTCTACGAGGCCGAGCAAGAGTCGCTTGGCAGGCGCGTCGCGCTCAAGATCCTCCCCGATGCGGCCCTCGCCGATACCCAGCAGGTCCTGCGGTTCCAGCGCGAGGCGCGGGCTGCGGCCCGGCTGCACCATACCAACATCGTGCCAGTCTTCGGCGTCGGCCGAGACGATGGCCACCACTACTACGTCATGCAGTTCATCCCCGGCATGGGCCTCGACGCCGTCATGGACGAACTGCGCCGACTACGGCGGGGTGGCGGGGGTGCTAGCCTGCCACGGGGCCGCGGGCGATCCAGCGCGGCAATCAGTGCAGCAGAAGTCGCCCAGGCCATCGTCACAGGACGGTTCTCACTGACCGAAAGGGCCGACGGAGCACCCACGCCCGGCACCACGCTGGCGGCCTCGGCGGACCCGCTCAATGAGCCTGGCACGTTCTCGCATCAACCCGGTGACTCCTCTGTGTTGAGCCTCCCGGCGCCTCGGCCGATTCGCTGGCCCGGTCTGACCCCGACCGCACCTTCTTCCGCAGCGTGGCACGCATCGGACTCCAGGTCGCCGAAGCGCTCGAGTACGCCAACCGCCAGGGCGTCCTCCACCGCGACGTCAAGCCGTCGAACCTCTTGCTCGACCCGAAGGGCAATGTCTGGGTCGCCGATTTTGGGTTGGCCAAGGCGGCCGACGCCGAGGACCTCACCCACTCCGGCGACATCGTCGGCACCGTCCGCTACATGGCCCCTGAGCGGTTCCAAGGGAAATGTGATGCGCGGAGCGACGTCTACGCGCTGGGGCTGACTCTCTACGAGCTTCTGGCCCTGCGGCCAGCTTATTCGGCGGCCGACCGCCACGAGCTGATGCGTCGGGTCATGAGCGAAGAGCCCGAGCGGCTGCGCGGGCTCGTGCCCCACCTACCGCGGGACCTGGAGACGATCGTGCACACGGCCATCGCCCGCGAGCCATCGGCGCGCTATGCCTCGGCCGCGGCCCTGGCGGAAGACCTGCAGCGCTTCCTCGACGACAAGCCGATCAAGGCGCGGCGGGTCAGCGCGGCGGAACAGGCGTGGCGGTGGGGGCGGCGAAACCCGTTAGTCACATCGCTGGCCGCCGGGCTCCTGCTGGCTTTGCTGGGTGGCCTCGTTGCGGTGTCGTGGCAATGGCGGCAAGCCGTGGCCAACCTGGCTGCGGCCGAGGCGGCCAATCGCAAGGCACAGACGCGGTTCGACCTGGCGATGGAGGCTGTCCGCGCCTTCACCACCGGGGCGAGTGAGGACGTGATCCTCAAGGAAAAGGCGCTCGAGGGGCTGCGCAAGAAGCTGCTCGGCCAGTCGCAGTCGTTCTACGAGAAACTCCGTATCTCGCTGGAGGGGGAAACAGATCGGTCGTCGCTCGCGGCGCTGGCCGAGGCGCTGTCGGATGCCGCATCCCTGTACACGAAGGTCGACTGCGCCGCAGCGGGCGCTGGACGCCTACCACCAGTCGCTGGCGCTGCGCGAGCGGCTGATGAGGGAGCGACCTGAAGACATCGCGGCGGCGCGCGACCTCGGCCGTACTCGGCTGGAGCTCGACTTGTGGCTCTACACCCTGGCGCGGTTCGACGAGGCTCTTGCCGAGATCGGCCACGCCCGCGTGGTGGTCGAGCCCCTGGCCCGGGAGCACCCCGGCGACGGCGGTGCCCGGTGGCTGGAGGCCGAGTGCAACGCCCTGGAGGGCGCCACCCTGACCGAGATCGCTCGCCCGGCCACGGGAATCGCGGCGCTGCGGCGGGCGCAAGCCGGCTTCGAGGCCCTCGTCCGGGACAATCCCCGGTACACCCTGCCGACGGCATCCGACGGGCCGACCGAGTACCGCCGCAGCCTTGCACGGGTTCTCCACTCGATCGGAGCCACCCTCGATGACCTGGGCGACTATGACGGCGCACTCAAGGCCTGCGCGAGCAGAAGGAGGTTGTCGCAACGGTCGCGTCCGGGCCGTTCGCGGACGACACCGACCGCCGCGATCTCGCCCAGGCCGACCGCATGATCGGCTATATGCTCTCCAAGGACGGACGCTTCGCCGAGGCGCGTCCATTCCTACGCCGGGGTGCGAAGATGGCCCGTCAGCTCGCCGACGCGAACCCCACTTCGGCGGCTTACCGGGTCGATCTTGCCCTTGGACTCAAGAGTCTTGCCCTTGGCGACCGCCTCTCCGGCGACCTCGCCAGGGCTCGCCGTTACGCACTGGAGGCGCTTGCGACGATCCGGTCGTTGCCGACGGCGCAGCGGGACCGTTACGAGTCTGGTAAGGATCGAGATCAACTGCTATTGGGTCCTCAGCGACCATGCCGCGGCCGCGGGGCGGACGGACGAGGCGTTGCGTCACGCCCGGCAAAGCGTGACCGTCTGCGAGGAGGCGGCGCGAGCCCATCCTGACTCCCCGAACTTTTTCCAGAGCTTCCTTGGCGGTTCGTTGACCCAGCTCGCTACGATCGAGCTGGCTGCCGGCCACTCCGTTGAGGCGATGAAAGCCGCGGAGCGTCTCAGCGAGGTCGCAGGGTCGAAGCTCCGCGTCCACCCCGAGCAACCTGAACCGCGCGACCACCTGATCATCTCGCTGCTGATCCGCGGCGTGATCCTGCTCAAGTCAGGGCGGGCGGCGGACGCATCGCGAGTCGCCGAAGAGGCCGCCGAAGTACTCGAGGGCGGGAGGTCGAGCTGGCCGCCCGGCCTGAATCGGTTCTTTCACGGGGTGGTGCAAGGATTCTTCTACGCCCTGGGCCGCCCCGACGCCCCCAGCCGCCCGGGCGAGCCCCCCGGACTGAAGGACCACGTCGACCGTGCCATCGCGGAAGCCCGGGAGGCGAATCGCCTGGGCTTCCGAAACTATCAAGTTATGACCATGTTTAACGAGATCATCGGCCGTCCCGCCGCGATGCAGGTGCTACTGATGGACCAGCGCTTCCCTGTCGATCCGTTCGAGCCCGAACCGGGCTCCAACGATGACGGCTTGCTCTCCGACTTACGGGGAATCACGCCATGACCACCTTCCACACCAGCAACGATCGCAACCCCGTCGAGGAGCTCGCCGACGATTTCCTCCGCCGCCAGCGCGGTGGCGAGCGGCCTACCCTTGAAGAATACTGTCGCCGCTTCCCCGAGCTCGCCGATCACATCCGCGACGTCTTCCCCATCTTGATCCGCATGGAAGACCTTCGCTCCGACGACCTCGACGACTTCACTGGCAACGTTGCTGTTGACACCGCGACGCGGCTGGAGCGGCTCGGCGACTACCGCATCCTCCGCGAGGTCGGCCGCGGCGGCATGGGCGTGGTCTACGAGGCCGAGCAAGAATCGCTTGGCAGGCGCGTTGCGCTCAAGATCCTCCCTGATGCGGCCCTTGCCGATACCCAGCAGGTCCTGCGGTTCCAGCGTGAGGCGCGGGCCGCGGCGCGGCTGCACCACACCAACATCGTGCCAGTCTTTGGCGTGGGGCGGGACGACGGTCACCATTACTACGTCATGCAGTTCATCCCCGGCATGGGCTTGGACGCCGTCATGGACGAACTGCGGCGGCTACGGCGGGGCACCGAGAGCGCCAGCTCGCCAGGGGGCCGTGGCCGATCCAGCGGGGCAATCAGTGCAGCAGAAGTCGCCCAGGCCATCGTCACAGGACGGTTCTCACTGACCGAGGGCGTCAACGGCATACCTCGTCCCGGCACCACGCTCGCGGCCTCTGCCTCGGTCCCGCTCGATGAGCCTGGCACTTTTTCGCACTCAGCCGGTGATTCCGCCGTGTTGAGCCTCCCGGGCGCCTCGATAGACTCACTCGCCCGGTCTGACCCCGACCGCACCTTCTTCCGCAGCGTGGCACGCATCGGACTCCAGGTCGCCGAAGCGCTCGAGTACGCCAACCGCCAGGGCGTCCTCCACCGCGACGTCAAGCCGTCGAACCTCTTGCTCGATCCCAAGGGCAATGTCTGGGTCGCCGACTTCGGCCTGGCCAAGGCCGCCGATGCCGAAGACATCACCCACTCCGGTGACATCGTCGGCACCGTGCGCGTACATGGCCCCCGAGCGGTTCCAAGGGAAATGTGATGCGCGGAGCGACGTCTACGCGCTGGGGCTGACGCTCTACGAGCTTCTGGCCCTGCGGCCAGCTTTTTCAGCGGTCGACCGCCACGAGCTGATGCGCCGGGTCATGAGCGAAGAGCCAGAGCGGCTGCGCGGGCTCGTGCCCCACCTGCCGCGCGACCTTGAGACGATCGTGCACACGGCCATCGCCCGCGAGCCGTCGGCACGCTATGCCTCGGCCGCGGCACTGGCGGAAGACCTGCAGCGCTTTCTCGACGACAAGCCGATCAAGGCGCGGCGGGTCAGCGCGGCGGAACAGGCGTGGCGGTGGGGGCGGCGGAACCCGGGGGTCGCGTCACTGACCGCATGCTTGTTGCTGGTGCTGGGGGCCGGTCTGGCGGGCGTGACGTTGCAGTGGCGCCAGGCGGTGGCCAACCTGAGCGCGGCCGAGACGGCCAACCGCACGGCCCGTGCCCGGTTCGACCTGGCGATGGAGGCCGTCCAGGCATTCACGGCCGGCGCCAGTGAGGACGTGCTTCTGCGCGAGAAGCAACTGGAGGGCCTGAGGAAGAAACTGCTGGATGGTTCGCTCAGCTTCTACGAGCGCCTGGCTGCCTCGCTACAGGGGGAGACCGATCGGAAGTCGCGGCAAGCATTAGCTCGGGCCGTTTTCGACGCCGCGGAACTGAACGGTCGGATCGGACGGCGAGAAAAGGCCCTGGAGGCGCACCTCCAGGCACTGGCCCTCCGCGTGGCGCTAGCGAACGAGTGCCCGGCGACGTCGAATCTCGTCGCGATGTCGGCCGCAGCGAGTTGGCGGCCGGCGAGACACTTGCCGTGATGGGACGCAACGCCGAGGCGCGGCAAGGCTTCGCGCGGTCCCGTGCAGTCGCCCAGGCGTGGCTCGTCGATCGCCCCGACGACGCCGACGCGAAGACCTTGGTTGCCGACGGCACCGCCGCCGAAGGGCGGCTTGCTGTTCGACGAGCAGCGCTTTTCGGACGCCGGGCCACTTCTGGAGCGTGCACGCGCCATTTACGACGGGCTAGTCCGCGACGCTGAGACTGCGGATGCCGCGGAGCGATACCGTCGCGGGCGGGCGAGGTCGGCCTTCGAGCTGGGCCGGTTGGGGAACTGGTACGGCCGATGGCCGGGTGCCCTGGCCGCGCTGGAGCAGGCAGCCGCCGACTACGAGGAGCTGGCGCAAGGCCCCCGATGACCTCGACCTCTGGCTGGCCCTGGCGACGTGCCATCGGGATACAGCCAATTGCCTCGTCACGCTCGTCGACAATGCGCTCCCCAGGGCGCGGCGGCACTACCGGCGAGCGAACACGATCTTTGAGCGGCTTGCGCGGAAGAACCCGACCGCGACGAACATTCGAGTTGAGTGGGCCTGGAGCCTGAATGATGAGTCATCCCAAACGCTTCCGCACGCGACCCGCGAACAGATTGATAGACAACTCCGGGCACTCGAGCTGTCTATCGCGATCGGGCGTGAGCTCATCGCAGTCGATTCCGACGTGCCCAGGTATCTGGCCACGCTGGGTCCGGGCCTCATGACGTACGGCCAGTGGCTCTCCGAGGCGGGCCGACGCGAGGAGGGGCTGGCCTACCTGAAGGAAGCCTGCGACGTCCTGGAGCGGCGCGAATTCACCGAGTCGTTCTCATACCAGCAAGCTCGCAGGCTCCAGTTGCGGGCGCGGCTGCTCCTCGCCGCTTACCTCGCGAGAGCCGGCCGCCTGGCTGAGGCCCTCGAGACGATCCGGACGGCGGAAGCGATGAGCGACGCCTATACCGGCACGCGCGAGATTTACGACTACGCCAGCGCCACGGCCCGGATCCACCTGCTGCATAGCTATCTCGCCTTCGCTGCGGGGAAGCCGGACGAGGCGGCAACCGCCTCCGAGCGTGCGGCGGCCCTGCTCGAGACGCTCGGTGCGCCGACCGCCCTGGAGACGTGGGACCTGGGCGCCCTTCACGTGATCTGGTACATGCAAGGACGCCCGGCCGCCGTCCCGGGACGGTCCGGCGAGCCCCCAGGCCGCCCCGAACATGTGGCGCGGGCACTGGCCCTCGTCCGCAGGGCGGCCGAGCGCGGCTATATCGACCTCGGGTCCACGGCCGCCTTCTTCGGTCCGGTCGTGGGCCATCTACTGGAATATCGCCAATTGATGACGGACATGAAATTTCCCGCCGACCCGTTCCAGCCCGACCCCGCAACGGAGGACGCCAGTGAGCTCCTGCCTTGAATATGTACTAGACCAACTGCCATTCGTCTGATCGATCGAAGCGTCGTAAGCCAGCTTGATATCATGTTGCAAGCCGAGATTTGCTCCAATGCCAGGATACTCTAATGGTCGATGATCATCCTCGACGCTTGTATCGCATGGAGTAAAGAAACCCATCGCAGTCCATCAATGTGTAGGGACTTTCCAGATCAAGGCGGCAAATCACCGGATCAGTAAAGAAAACGACCGTTTGCTTGTCCATCGCGAGGATTACCACGAGAGACAGGTCATGGAGATTCCGACAGGGAGGGTGGTGGCGGTCTGTACTGGACCGACGCACTCGTTCAGTAAGCCGGCCATCGGCGTGATCCGCCTACTTGAGGGCCTCGGGGTCGAGGGCGATGCTCACGCCGGAGTGACGGTTCAGCACCGTTCGCGGGTCGCCGCCGACCCCGATCAACCCAATCTGAGGCAGGTGCACCTGATTCATGCCGAGCTTCTCGCCGAGCTGAATGCCGCCGGATTCGACGTGGCACCAGGCGACATGGGCGAGAACGTCACCACCGATGGCATCAACCTGCTCGCCCTGCCGGTCGGCTCGCTCCTGCGGCTCGGACCCGAGGCGGTGGTCGAGGTCACAGGACTGAGGAATCCGTGCACGCAGCTCGATGCCTTTCGCCCTGGCCTGATGTCAGCCGTCCTCGACCGCGACGAGCAGGGTCGGTTGATCCGCAAGGCGGGTATCATGGGCGTGGTGCAGACTGGGGGCATGGTGCGACCGGGCGACTCTATCGAGGTCGAGCTTCCTCCGCTGCCTCACCGATCGCTCGACCGCGTTTGATCGTAGGACCTGCGGGCAACGATCCTCGACATCCTGGTCTTCACCGCCGCGGTCGCTTTGCTTTTCGCGGTGATGCGTGGCTCGCCATCCATGGCCCCAGGGACATCTGTTATTGCAATTGATATCGCTGGCGGATCTGGCGCGGCGATTGCCGGATTGATGGTCCTCTGGGCGTGTTTTGGCTCGTCGCCAATTTTTCTCAGAACCGTGGTGATCATCTGCGTCGCTCCGATGGGCGGAGTCGTCTACGGCCTGGCCGAACGATACGCCTCGCTCTTGTTCAGTTGGCAGTGGTACGCCGGCGTCACTTCGGCACAAGTCCTCTTCATGACGATCCCCTGCCTGATACTGCGGGTGGGTGGATTTCGGTTCCTGCGGCCGACTGTATATTGATGTTTTTATATATTCACGTGAATGCCGACTCTCTATAAGATCGCAGGCACGGCAATCTATTCTATTCGCCTCCCTGATCGCGCGCCCTTCATCGAAAGATGTTGCCTAGCGATTCGTCGATCCACTTGCCGCCTTGTCCAGGATTGCGGCGATCGCATCCAACGAGGCTTCGTGTGCAACGATTCGGCCATCCGGGCTAACCAGCACGTAGGTGGGCACACTCGACACAGCGAACCGCCTGGGTACGTCCGTGCTCGACCATTCCCCCAACAAAGCATGTTCCCAGCGTAATTTCCTGTCGCGTAGAAATTCCTTCGCGAGCTGCACGTCTTGGTCCAGGTTCGCGCCCACGACGACCAGGCCAAGCCGTTCAGCATATTTTTGGCGAAGGCTTTCAACGTCCCCGATCTTTGCCACACAAGGGCCACACCAGGTCGCCCAGAAATCGACGAGCACGTACTTGCCACGCGCGTCGGCCAGTTTCTGTCGAGTTCCGTCGACGCCCGCAAACTCAAACTCCGGCGCCGCATCGCCCACTTTCAGACCAGGAAGCGCGGGCACCTTGATTGTCCCCAGGTCGAATGTGGACTGGTTCTCAGGCACGGTCAAGCGGACGACGACAAGTCCCACGGGATGAACCAGGCAGCCCTTGGTTGAACCGTAAAGTCGAAACGCCAGGTCATATTCGCCCGGCTCGACTCCCGAAATCCGAAACCGCCCGTCAGGATCTGGCTTTACAAAATAATGGTGCAGCGTCTGCAAATAGGCTGCGCCTTCCTCCGAGCTCGTCCAGGCATCGCTCCAGCCACGTCGCCAGTCAAAGCCCTTCTTGGCCAATAAGGGTGGCGGCGTAATTCCTGGCCGGCGCAACAAGATAGTTCAACCCAAAGTGATAGTCGAACTCTCCCGTCGCCGGCGGATCGAGCGCCAGGCTGCCAGTCACCTCGGCACCGCCGCTTCCCAGAGCCAGCGTCATCTTTTCGCCCGGCGCGGGAACAATCGGCACCGAACGGCTAGAGCTCAGCGGCCCGCTAACGGACCAGTGCAGGTTCCCTTCCACGCGGCCGGCAACCGGTGGAACTCGGTCGAAAGCGAATGAACCATCGACCGCCGTCTGAGTATAAAAACCGACATGGCCGCGCGGCGCGTCTCCTCCTTGATCGCGGATCGGGGCCAGCCGCACGCTCCAATCCCCCACGGGTTTGCCGGCCTGCACAAGTCCGCCGCTGATTTTGGCCCACCGCCGTAGAATGACAACACCGGGGGGATCTTCGACAAGGCGATCGACCTCGCCATATCCCTCGTCGCAGACCACGATCAGCGCATAACGCTCGAGTTGATGCGCGATCTCGAACTCACCCTGGTCATTGGTTTTTACCCGATAGTTCGACGACCGTCCGCCATCCTCCGCGTGGAGGTCTTGCAGGTAGAGATGCTCGGAGTAGCTGCCTGTATACACACGGGCGTTGGCAACGGGGCGCCCACTCTCGTCCTGCACACGACCGATAAACCGTTTTGCACGCGTCATGCGAATCTCGAGCGGGGGCACAGTCACCCCGATCGGATAGGGGCCGACGCGCACCGTGGCATAGCCGGGAGCTTCCAGTTGCAGTCCGTGCTGCACGTCGGTGCGGTCGAATTGCGTCGAGAACTTTCCTGCGGTACACGGCACCGTCTTGTCACGCTCGACCGACGGAAAGTCGGCCCGAAAGTGAATGATTGGCACGGCTGCGAACTTCTCAATCGGTCGCCCCGTGTCAGCATCAACCGCTGTGCCAGCGATCCGCAAGACCGCCAACATGGTGAAAACGTGCTCGCTGTTGTCGGCCGTGATGCTCGACTTTCCCTCGGCAAATCCTTCCCTGCTGAATTCAAACTCCACCGGGCTGTCCGGAGCCCAATTCCACTCGTAGATACCGTCTGCGTCCGACATGCGGGGAATTCCGGTGTCGAGCACGTTGGGATGCCGGGTGTTGTAGAGCGACTCGGTCCCGTGCCATTTGCTGATTGACACCCCCACGCGCGAAACGGCTTTTCCCGATTTGTCGACAAACCGAATTCGCAGCTTTTTGCCTTGCTTTAGCGCGAAGTTCACCGGCGCAAGATTGGGAGCGATCGTGATTTTCGTTCGTTCGGGCATCCATCCTTGCGCGACAACCGTCAGGAGCATTGGCCCCGGCGGCAGCGGCGGAAAGTGATACATACCCCGTTCGTTGGTGCGAACCTCCTGGCTCCCCTCTTCCCAATAGGGTTGATCGCCCCGAATGACGACGGCGTCCTTGACCGGCTTGCCATCAGCACCAGTTACTGTCCCCGTGACGCCCGTTCCTCGGTGCATCACGATCACCGCGGTCTGTGCCCGCAGACTCTTTATCGTGACGTGCTGCTCTTTTTGAAGCTGGCCCCAATCGCGATCGTCGATGTAGTCCCGATGGCTTAGCTTGATACGCACGTCGTCGTCGTCGCCCGGTGGCGCGTTATCCAGCTTCCAGCGTCCACGAGAGTCCGTGGTAACGGCGATCTCATCATCATACCGCGCCTCGATTTTCACGCCCTCAATCGGTTCACCGTCGTCGTTGTTGACGATCCCGCCCAGGATCGTTCCTTTCTGCAAACGGCACGTGAAATCTTCCGGGATCGCCGCGAGCGCGGGCTCCTTCTTGGGCCACCAGATCGCGAACAGCATCACATAGCCATCTTTCCTGACCCAGAGTCGCAGGTCTTCCACGAGCTTCGGCAGCTTGATTCGAGTGGTGCCGTCTGGCCCGGTAACGTAGTCGTTATTCTTGATCACCCAGTGCTTGTCCCATTCGGTCGGGTGAGGGTCCCATGACGATACGTTCGCGAACAGTTTCGCCCCGGCGATCGGTTGGCCGTCTGGTCCCAGCACGCGAACCAGCATGCTCTCTTTTGTCGCCAATTGTTTTGGCTCGCGCCCAATCGTTTCGCCACCGGTCTCTTGAGGGGGTTTCGCAGCGGGCGGCTTCGCGACCTTACTTTCTGACTCGGGCGCATCGACGACCGTGATTGTAGCGTCTCGCTTCGGAGTCTCGGCCGCCGCCGTCGGAGCCGGGCTGAACGGCCGCAACACACCCAGCACCAACACAAGGCATGTTGTGGTTGCCAGCAACACCCCGCGCGCTCTCGCGGAAGCCGGATTGCGGGCCACAGACGCATCGAGGATCGATCGCACGCGGTCCTCCAGGGGCAATTGTTCGGCCATGCCGAGAGCCCCAACCAGTGGCAACGGGCGACCCGCGAGCCCCGCGGCGAATTCGGCCAGCCCCGCGGCGTAATCGACTGGCGGCACACCGGCCAGCAGCACTCGGTCGTCGCAGGCCCGTTCCCGTTCCTGACGCATGCGCCGCAAGGCCAGCCACGTCAGCGGATGAAACCAGTACAGCGCGACCGCCGTACGAGCAGCCAACTGCCAGAATACGTCTCGTCGCTCAACGTGCGCCAGCTCGTGCGACAATACCATCCGAATCTTTTCCGCCGGCCAATCGGCCCAGCAGGGCGGCAACAGAATACTTGGGCGGCGAACACCGACTGCCATCGGAGTGCATGCCATAGGCGATGTGAACAGCCCCACGCGGCGCGATAGCGAGAGCTGGCGCTGGAGGTCTGCTTGAATCTGCAAAACCCGGAGGTCGTCGATGGGCACCGCTCTGCATACCGACTGTCCGGCGCGCCCAATGCACCGGACGAGCCAGGCAAGTTGTATCACGACACCTGAAGCCCATATGCCAACCAGCATGGCCGACCACGAGACCCATGGCATCGCCGTTCGACGGACGATCCCTCGTCGAGGCACGCCGTTCGGTCCCCTACCAAGACTTTCGACGAAAGAACCTTCGTGGTCGCGCGATTCCGCCACAAGCGATTTTTCCCAGGCAACGGCCGAGTGCGCGGCATCCATCGGTCCGTTGGCCGCAAGCGATCGAGCACCAACGGGCGAATCAAGACCCGGCGCGGCGGTGCTCTTGGCCGCATTATTCGCCAGGCGCAGCGTTCCTGCTTGCCAGCATCGACTCGGTCCCCGTCGGCGCAGGCCCCAGCGGGATCCCGGGCAGCACGGCATATACGGCCGGTAACGCGAGTAATCCCATCAAGGCGAACTGCCACACGCAATAGCGAACAGCCGACGACGCGTGGCCCAGAAGGCCGGCGATGATCCAGGCGGACACCAACAGCAAGGTGGCCCACACAAAGAGCAAACCGATGGCCTGCAATCCATGGTCATCGAAGAAGGCGGCGACCGTTGAATGCTGGATCATAGCTCTGACCTCCGTTCAAATTGATCGGGACCTGTGATGCTTGCTGTTCTGTTCACGAAACCGGCAAGTCGTCGAACTCTCGCACGACCATGGCGCTAATCGCTCGCCTGCTGCTTGCGGGCGATCGCAATTAACTGCGTGAGTCGATCCCATTGTTGCTCGGTCATTTTGCTCGCTGAGATATCCAGTAGCGCGGCCACGGCGTCATCGGCCGAACCGCCGAAGAACGTTGCCAGCAATCGCCGTAACGCGGTGCGCTGCGACCGCTCGCGCGACATGGCCGACCGGTACAAATAACGCTTCCCGTCACGCCGGTGCTTGAGCCATCCTTTCTCGACGAGCAGCCCCAGCATCGTCCGCACGGCCGAATAACTGGGCGGATCGGCCAGATGGGCCCGAATTTCGGCGACGGACCCTTCACCAAGGCGTTGCACGGTTTCGAGGAGCTGGCGCTCGCGCTTGCCGAGTTCCAGTGGGGTTTTGTCGGGCATGTTCCGGCCGTCTCGCAAAGTGTCAATTGTTTGGCACGTGCCAATCTACTGGCACATCGGGACCATGTCAAGCGGTTTAACGTTCACACCAATGCCGCTGCGATTCGGGCGCATTATGGGGCAGGCGCGGACCCGTCTCGAACGGTGATTGCCGGCCAGAGCGACGGCGGGCTGTGGTCGCTGCCCACGCGGCCTTGCGACACCCTGAAGTCTTCGGCGGCGTGCTGTCGCAGTCGGGTTCGTTTTGGTACGCGCCCTCCGTCAGCCTGGGCCATGCCGCGAAATACGACTCCGAGACCGGTTGGCTGACGCGGTAGTTTGCCGCGTCACTGGGGCTGAACGTGCGCTTCCACTTCGAAGTGGGGTTGTTCGAGCAGAAAGCCGTGAACAACATGGTCCTGGAGAATCGCCGGTTCCGGGATGTGCTCGAGGCCAAAGGATACTCGGCGACTTATTCGGAATTCCTCAGGGTCACGACCATTGCTGCTGGCGCGGCTCGATCGCTGATGGTCTGATCGCGCTCCTGGGAAGAGGACGGTGAACGGATCAGCGTTTGAGCAATTGGAGAGCGAGTTAGACGAGCATGAAAGCTCTGATAACCGGAAGCTCGGGTCATTTCGGCGAGGCAATGGTGCGTGTCCTGAGAGATCTGGGACACGAGGCGGTCGGTCTCGACATCCTCCCGTCTCGCTTCACCACGCTCGTCGGCTCGATCGCCGATCGCGCAGTCGTTCGGCATGCCATGGCCGGCGTGCAGGCGGTCTTTCATGCCGCCACCTTGCACAAGCCCCACGTCGGTACGCACGAGCGGCAGGATTTCGTCGACACCAACATCACCGGCACGCTCAACCTGCTGGAGGAGGCCGTTTCGGCGGGTGTCGGGTCGTTCGTCTTCACGAGCACGACCAGCGTCTTCGGCGATGCCCTTGTGCCACCACCCGGGGCGCCCGCGGCCTGGGTGACTGAGGATGTCACTTCCGTCCCCAAGAATATCTACGGGGTTACCAAGGCCGCTGCCGAGGACCTTTGCCAACTGTTCCACCGGAACCAGGGGCTGCCATGCGTCGTGCTCAGAACGTCGCGATTTTTCCCCGAGGAAGACGACAACAGGCACGTCCGCCAGGCCTATTCCGATGACAACGTCAAGGCCAATGAGTATCTCTTCCGCCGAGTCGATATCGAGGACGTCGTCACCGCCCATCTCCTCGCCCACGAGAAGGCGCCTTTGCTTGGTTTCCGTCGCTGTATCGTCAGTGCGACTACGCCCTTCACAATCGACGACATGGCTGCTTTGCGTGCCGACGCGCCGAGTGTGGTTCGACAACAAGTCCCCGGCTATGAGTCGCAGTACACGCGGCGCGGCTGGCGAATGTTTCCGATTATCGACCGGGTTTATGTCAACGAGCGGGCGAGGGTCGAGCTGGGCTGGAAACCGAAGCACGATTTTCAGTCGATCATTGATCGGCTGAAGGTGGGCGAAGAAATGAGGAGCCCGCTTGCACGTCTGGTGGGGGCGAAAGGATATCATCCCGAGACGTTCGCGGAAGGGCCGTATCCGGTTGAATGAAATCACAAGACTTGAGTCGCCTGCACATTTCATTCAAACGGTCACGCTGCCAGACAGCCTCGCTCGGCGCCAGCTCTCAGCGCATGCCCGACCCGGGCTCGTGCCGAAGCGATTTCACCAGCCGCCGTGTCCGCCGCGGCCTCGGCCCTCAGTCGCTCGTAGAGCGGCAGGAAGGACGCCTGGGCCGGCAATTGGCCGAGCCACTGCCTTGCCTCGTCGGCCCGCCCACGCCACCAGCCTTCGAAGTAGGCGGCTTCCACAAGAAGCAATGGGACCGACGCTTCGAACAACGCATGCCTGAGTTCCAAGGTTCTCATGAGATGCTCGTAAGCTCGTTCGCCCTCAGCCCGGTCGACGGCCGCCTGGTAGGCGAATAGTCGGGCCTGGCACTCAAACGCGGAGCCATCGGGGGGGACCATTGCCGTCGCGACGACCGCGTCGTCCCAGTCCCGCGGGGGCGTATTCGCCGCGGCGAGCCCCAGCAGGTAGAGCACGGCCGCATCGCGGGCCGCCGGCGCCCCGCCCCGAAGCAGTCTCAGCAGGCGCGCGCCATCCGATAACATCGTTTGGCCGACTGGCAGCGGGATGAGTGTGCCTAGCGCGAGCGCCCCACAGTAAAACCCCAACCATGCCATCGCGAATCGGGGCAGCAGCCCGAGACTGCCCGGCGCGAATGCGAGCCCGATTACGGCCGCGTCCGCGAATATCAGGCCCATCAAGGGACCGCCGGCCGCCACCCAGGCAAACCTCATCACCAGGTCTCGAGAGTCGATCGGCAGGGATTCGGACACCCCGCCGAACAGGGCCAGGTCCCGGTTCAACTCCAGGCGGAGTCGGCCAGACTCGCCACGCACGATCTTGAATGGACCAGCAACAAAGAGCTGAAACCGGAAGCCCACCAGCCAGCCGGCCACGACGTGGCCAAGCTCGTGTGTGACGAGAGCGAAGCATGGTCCCAGAAACAAGATCGCAATCAGGCCGACCTTCGATACGTTGCGCAGGGAAAGCCGTCTTAGCAGGACGCCGCCATTTTCATATGCGCTGACAATCCCGTAGGCGCCGGCAATGACGAACACACCACACAGCCCGACGAACAGGACAAACAGAAATGTCCGCTGGCGCATGTCACGTCGCATCGTTCTTACCAATATCAGTTAATAACGTGCCCGACAAGGCTGAGCGCTCCCAAGAGTCCGAGAAGTCCCCATGGCTTGGCCGCTCCCTCGGCGGTAATCGCCGACATTCGCGAAGTGATTTCGATTGATCGCGCCAAATCCAGCAATATGCTCGACCGCAATCAGGAGGCCGCTTCCAAGGCTGCACGGACCATCGCCGCGTACTGTGCGGAGACCGCTGTACACTCGGCGAGGCGCGCATTGATCGCCGCGAGATGGCTGACGAATTCGGGATCGGGATCTGTCGCGATTTTTCTCGCGATCAGATTCCGCGATTCAACAAGCAGTTCGATCAGCTTGAGATGATCGCGGCGCATTTCCGCGAGAGCTTCGCGATTCAGGCCGAGTACCTCAATCGTAGCCCTACCACGCGAGTTGTCGTCGATCGCGTACATGTATTCCTGGCGGAAGTCGAGAAACAGCGACGGTGCTTCGATCGCCGGGTGAATCAAAAGTGGCTGCTCGCTCTTGATGTCGTCGTGGTGAGACTTCGCTCGTTGCGTGGAGTCCAATAGCGGAAAATGGTTGCGCTTGAACCGTTGGTTGCAAAGCTGGCAACAAAAAGGCAGGTTGGACCAGTCATAGGCCAGCCAGAAGTATCCAGGCCGAGTGAGAGGATCTTTCGGATGTTGTCGATAGCCGGCTTTTGGCCGAAAATGTTCGACATCACCATAAGCAATATGACTCACCTTCGATTCGCAGAAAGCACATTTGTGATATTGGGCGTTACGAAGCGCATTCTTGACGGACTTCGCGCCGTAAATGCCGGAATCGAAGGACCAGTTCTTGTGCGTCTCAGGGTCGAGGTCGTATTGGTGGCGGAACAGCGACGCCGCTTTGACACCCCGATTTCGAAGAATGACCGGAGCCTTCGTCGGCTTATTGATACGGATCACGAATTCCCGCTCTGCTTCTTTTCCAGGAGTTCCAGCGACTTCTCGATCAAGGCCATTGTTTTTGCGTGATCGAACGACTCACCCGTTGGTATGAGTTCGAGTTTGGCGTCGATCTCCTCGATCTCTTTCTGATTCGATCGAGACAACCGAGGCTTGGTGAGCAACTCCTTGCGTCGCACCAACAGCTTTTCAGTGCCTATCGGCCGCGCGGTCTCAAAGCCGAAAAGTTCGCTGGTCAGAATCTGATCGACACGCCATCCGCGGATCGTCTCCGGATCATTCACGATGACAACATGATCGCCCTCGCGCCGGAGCAAAACGAGGTTGGCCTCAGGCGAAGCTTGAACAATCAAGGGACTGTGAGCCGTGACGATGAACTGCGTGTTCGGAAACCATTCCGTTAAAACACCAATCAGTTTGCGCTGCCACTTGGGATGCAAATGAAGATCGATCTCGTCAACCAAGACCACGGCTGGTTCCGCCAATGGATTTACACTGTCCGGATAGCGATCAACCATCCGGCTTGTGAAGTCAACTATCCACGCGATCATCGTGCGATAGCCGTAACCGAGTTGGCCAAGGGGCACCCATCCATAGGGCGTTTTGAATTCAATACCCGGCGTCGTTTTGTCGGGACTCGGGGCGGTAAATCGAATTTCACGGACGTCCGGTAAAACCTTGACTAAGATAGCCTTGGCTGTCTCCAGGCGTTCTTTCTGCCTTTTCTGAATCTTGGATGCCTTGCTTGCTGAGTAATCGAGCCGGAGCAACCATTCCTCCGCATTGAGGATTTTGGCCTCTTCGAAAAACAGGCTATTGGTCAATTCATTCGACTTTCCCGGATTCAGGGAAGAAGCTCCCAAACGCCGGCCAGTACCATATGCATAACATCTGGGAGGCACGCAAGGTGCCTTAATCGTTAACCGGTTCGCGGAATCGTCATAGCCTTTGCACTGGTAGCGAATCGGTTGAATCTGGCTCTCCGTCAAGCTTGCATCATCGATTGCCTCAATAGAGAATTTCGGGCGTGAGCCGCCTATATCGCGAGTGATGCCTTCCG
Source organism: uncultured Planctomycetota bacterium (assembly GCA_963818265.1). Classification (GTDB taxonomy): domain Bacteria; phylum Planctomycetota; class Planctomycetia; order Isosphaerales; family Isosphaeraceae; genus CAWFRS01. The sequence goes on from CAWFRS010000010.1 coordinate 1,103,456, forward strand.
TCATGGAAAAAGAATATGCAAGTTGATCCCCCTCGTTGAGAGAGACAGAGGAAGCTCCGGCCAAATCACCTGCCCGCCCAAAGGCCGCCAGAAGTTGCAGAATCGTCGTTTTCCCGGTTCCATTCTCACCAAGGAGAATCGTCCAGCGCGCCGGCAGGCCGGGCTCGCCTGAAAGGTCAAGCACCTGCTTCGCTGAAAAACAGCGAAGATTCTCCAATGTCAGCGATAGAAAATACGACCCGGTTGTCGGATGTCGCGAAGCAATCCCGTTGGCTCTATCTCTTTTGCTCTCATGTTTAGGCATAAATGTGACTTCGCTTTCGTCGCGTGACTCCGAGAATCAAGCAAGCTTCATTCTACCTCATGATGCGGGTCGTCCATAAGTGAGCATGGCGCGTCTCGCGTTTGCCCCACTTCAAGCCCAAACCCCTATAATTCTTCCCCCTTCGCCACCACGACAATACCGTCGTCGGTGATGGCGAATCCCCGGGCGAGGTCGGCTTCGCGATTCCAGCCAATCTCGCAGCCAGCCGGGATGCGAACGTCCTTGTCGACAATCGCACGGCGGATCCGCGCGCTGCGGCCGACTTCCACGCCGTCGAACAAGATCGCATCCTCGATCAGGGCATAACTGTTGATTCGCACACCCGGCGAGACGATGCTCCGGTAGACTTGCCCGCCGGAAATGATCGCGCCCTGGCACACGATCGAATTATAAGCCGCACCCCGGCGATCGCCTTCGGTGTGAACGAATTTGGGAGGCGGATACGGCGGCTGGTGGGTGTGAATGGGCCAGTCCTGGTCATAAAGATTCAGGATCGGATCAATCTGGATCAGGTCCATGCTCGTCTGATAATAGGCGTCAAGCGTGCCGACATCGCGCCAGTAAGCCGCCTCCTTGCGATTCTCGTCGCGAAACGGATAGGCAAAAACCCGCGACCCCCCCGCGATCATCGCCGGAATGATGTCGCGGCCAAAATCGTGATTGCTCGCCTCCTTTCGCGCGGCATCCTGAAACAAAAGCTCGTACATCACATCTGTGTTAAAAACATAAATTCCCATGGATGCCAGTATTTTATCGGGATGGCCGGGCATGGCGGGCGGGTCCTTGGGCTTCTCGAGGAAGCTTGTCACGCAATGGTTGTCGTCGACGCTGATCACGCCGAATTCGCGCGACTGCTGGCGTGAAACCGGCAAGCAGGCGATCGTCAGGTCGGCCCGATTCTCGCGGTGATAATCGATCATACGGGCATAATTCATTTTATAGATATGATCGCCCGCCAGGATGAGCGTATCGCGAGGCGCGGCTTTCTCGATCGTGTAGACGTTCTGGTAAATCGCGTCGGCGGTTCCCTGGTACCACATCTCGGCAATCCGCTGCTGGGGCGGGATGACCTCGATATACTCGCCAAGCTCGCGGCAGAGAAACTTCCAGCCCTCGTCAAGGTGCCGGTACAGGCTGTTGGCCTTGTATTGAGTCAGCACCAGGATCTTGCGAATGTCAGAGTTGATGCAATTCGAGAGCGTGAAATCGATGATCCGGTAGATCCCACCGAAGGGAACCGCCGGCTTCGCGCGATCGCGAGTCAACGGCTCAAGCCGAGTCCCTCTGCCCCCGGCCAGGACGATGGCCATCACGTCACGATACACCAGAAAACCTCCGCGAAGTCACACCAAGCAACGGCAAGAACCATGAGCATTGAGACATCCCCTCCATTGTGCACGCCAGCCGCCGACAAGCCAACGGGCGCCCGGGCGTCGCGCCGTAAAACGCGCTTGCTTGCAATGACGCGCCGACAAGCTAGGTCGTTCCATTCGCTCCAGATCTCCTGGTAGAGTCGTCGTTGCACGAAGTAACCTTGTAATCGACCCTGATGGGCCGCTCTGGAAAATGGCACGCGGGTGCGTGGGCGCGAAATTTCTCGACATTCCTGGGAAGGAAATGGGGCATGGTGGGACTGACCAAGACGTTGGCGCGGGCGAAACCAGAGAGCGTGGATCGTCGTTTGCGGATCAGCCGAATTCGTTCATCGGCGCTTGCTCGGTTGGTGGCGACTTCCGTCGCGGCCGCGGCCCTTGTGGTTGCGAGCATTTCCAGCGCCGCCGACGCCGCCGATCATGACCAGGCCGATCATCTGAAGGCGATGCAGACATCTTATGTCGCCGGCTCAAAACAGAAGACTTCGAGAGCCTACCATTTCGGTTCCCAGGGGGCCGGCGATGTTTTTTCAAACCATACCAGCCATTCCAATCGCCTGGTGCCCGTTTACGTTTTCGGCAAGAAGGCCGACCTGGCCTCGGTGATGGGTGTCAATAGCCGCTACCGCGACCCGGAAAAGGTCAAGGCCACGTACGGTTTCCTGCCTGAGAACACGGTCAACCGGGGCGCTGTTTACGCCGACCAGAGCGACCTCTACTGGGTTCAGAAAGAGGCCATCGGGCGCGGAGCCACCCACCTCTTTATCGTCTGGTTCGATGGCCTCGACTGGCCGACCACCCAGGCGGCTGCCACCGTCAAGACAGGCAAAGTCGTCACCGAGGGGAAGGGATCGGGGTTGGTTTTCCAGGATTATGAAGGCGCGGGACCGGCACAATACGGCTTCGTCGTCACGAGCCCGACGCACGATCAGAATCGCCCCAATGTCAATGCGCAGACCGTGACCATTCCGGCGACCAGTTTGGGCGGCGGTTACGATGCCCGGATTGCCGGCCCCAACCCATGGACGCTCGGCCCACTTGGCCTGAAGGCACCCGGCTATATAAAAGGACAATCGGCCAACGAGGCCGACCGGGCGGGCGTGGCGGCCGTCGGTGCGGTCTTGCACGCTTATACCGACTCGTCTCAGAGCGCGGCTGAAATGATCAGCGGAATCAAGTCGTACAATAACGGCGTCAACATGACCGAAGACAGCCGCATCGTGAACACGCTTTTTCACCAGCTTCAGGAACAGGGGTGGAAACTCGGTACGGTGACAAGCGTCCCTTTCGACCATGTCTCGCCGGCCGCGATGTACGCCCAGGACGTCCACCGCGACGATTATCAAGACCTTGCCCGCGAGATGCTCGGCTTGCCGAGCATTCTTCAGCAGGCTCGTCAGATCCCCCTCCGGCCCGGGCTTGACGTCATCATGGGGACGGGCTTTGGTGTGATCACGACTCCAAGATCGCTGGCCGCTCAGGGCAAGAACGGCGTTCTCGGCAGCCTGTTCATCACGGACGCCGACCTCGCGGCCGTCGATATCAAGAACGGGGGGAAATATGTCGTTACCCACACACAGCCCGGGGTGAGCGCGGCCGAATCCCTGAAGCGCGCCGCGGCCGGCGCCGCGCAGCGATCCTCGGGCCGGCTCTTCGGTCTGTTCGGCCGCGACGGCCTCGATCATCTTCCCTATCAAACCGCCGACGGCCAGTACGACCCCGCGCCCAGCATCGGCAGCGACGGCGAGCCCCGCCACGCGGAGTCGTACTCGCCGGCCGACCGGATCGAACAGCCCACGCTCGCCCAGATGACCGATGCCGCGCTCACGGTGCTCGGCGCCAGGCCCGACCAGCCATTCGCACTCTTTGTCGAGGCCGGCGATGTCGACTTCGCTCTCCACGCCAATAATCTCGACAACGCGATCGGCGCGATTTACAGCGGCGAAGAGGCCGTCCGAACCATCATCCGCTGGGTGGAAACTCATAGTAACTGGGATGATTCGGTACTCATCGTCTCGTCGGACCACGGGCATTACCTCGTGGTCGACGATCCGCAGGCGCTGGTCCGCGCCAGGTGAGCGTGCTCGTGGTGATCTCATCTTCGGGGAGCAGTTATTTTGCGCGACAATTCCGGGCTTCGACCCGGTCAGTCAATCAGTCAATCCAGGGACACTCCGATGATTCCGCAGCGTTTTTTCATGGCATTGACGCGTGACGCCATTCTGACGGGCACGGCAATCGCCACTATCGGTTCTTTCGTCGCCCCTGCTGGGGTCAGCGGCTTTGGGCCTCCGACCCCCACCGCGAAGAGAACCGTCCGAGGCCACCAGCTTCTCAAAAACGGCGACCCTCACGCCCACGGCCTCAGCGACGCCCAGCTCGATTCATTACGAGCCATGTTGCACAAGGCCGTCGACGATCACACGGTGCCCGGCGTATCGTTGCTCCTGGCCCACAGGGGCGAGGTGATCTTCAGGGAAGCCATTGGCAACCTCACGGTCGACCATATAGCGCACATGGCGTCGAGCTCCAAACCGGTCACGGCCTCGGTTCTCATGATTCTGGTCGACCAGGGAAAGCTGTCACTCGACGACCCGATCGAGAAATACTTACCCGAATTCAAAGGAATCAAGCTCAACGATAAAACCCCGCCCGTGCTGCCGACAGTTCGACACCTTCTCTGCAACATGTCCGGATTGCCCGGCGATTTTCTGGCGGAGTCTGTTCTGAAGCGGATGAAGAGAGGCGCCGATAACGGCAAGGCCGCCATCGCCGTGAACCCGGCCGAGCCGCCGCGGACCTCGGGTCCTGGTTTCTTTTCGGGAGGCAACCGCTCGCTTGCCGATTCGGTGCGAACGCTGGCAAAAGGGGGCCTCGTCACCGTGCCGGGGGCTGAATTTCATTATTGCACCATGGGTTTCAACGTGGCAGCGCGGGTCGCGGAAGTCGTCGATGGACGGCCGTTCGAGGAGCTGAGCCGAGCCGAACTGTTCGACCCGATGGGCATGAACGACACCCGGTATACGTCGATCGGCCTGCCGGCAATGAGTCCGCGCCCCGTCCTCAAGAATGGCGAGAGCCGCTTCATCATGACGGGGGGCGGCATGACCTCGACGCTCGACGACTTCGCCGCATTTTACCAGATGCACGCCAACGGCGGTTCTTATCGGGGCCGCCAGATCCTCTCGGAAAAGTCCGTTGCCGCAATGCACACGCGCCAGGGCAAGATCGAGCTCCTGATGGCGGGACCTTATGGCAACGACTATGGCATCGCGTTTTTTCTCGATCGCCTCGACGACAAGGGCGAAGCTCACGCGATCACCCACCCCGGTTTCTTCGGTACGACCCCCTGGCTCGACAAGGATCGCGAATTGATCGGGGTGCTCTTCGTTCAATCCAACTTCATCCGGATCTTGCCCCTGGTTCGCGATGTTCAGTCGTTCTTGCGTCCCCTTATTCATTGAAAGTCCCGGTGGTTGGGTTTACTCACTTGACGTTCATAAGTCTTATGCATGCGACTGATCCCACTTGACGACCAGACCTTCCATCCTATAAGACGCTTGATATCGCTTTCTGGGTCCGGGACCAATTCGTATAATCTCGAAATCGATCAATTCCGAGAATCGGCCATGTCGCTCGAGAAGCCGCCGGGCCAGCGTATCTAGAACCCCCGAGAACTTGCCATGGGTGTGGCTCAAAGTCATCGGCCAAGAAAATCGAAGCTGATTGCCAACAAGCACCGCATTCTCAACATGATCTTCCGCGAGGGAAGCTGTTCGCGCTATTACCTCGCCCGCAAGCTCAATATCAATGCGTCGACTATCGGCAATTATGTGGATGATTTTCTGGAGAGAGGCCTCCTGATTGAAGACCACGTCGGGCCGACCCGGCGAGGGCGTTCTCCGGTACCCGATCTGGCTCAATCCACACTATGGCTGCTTTCTGGGCCTCGACTTCGAGGCCATGCGCGTGCGGACGGTCTTGACCGATTTTTCGGGCGAAATCTTGCTCCAAAGGGAGATCGGCCTCAAAGCAGGGCTCGGCCGCGAGGCCGTGCTGCAAATCGTCCTTGACGCCGCGAAGCAGATGGCCGAGCAGGCAGGAAAGCGCCGCTTGTTCGGCGTGGGTATCGCCGCGCCCGGGCATGTCAATTGCCTCGACGGACGGATCGTGCGCTACACCTTGCTCCCTGATTTTGAGGACGTTCGGCTTCTCGATCATTTTCGGCCGCACTTCGACTGCACGGTTTTCATCGAGGAAAACATCCGCGCACTCACACTCGCCGAATTACTCCGCGGAGGTGGCAAGGGGCACCGTCACTTCTTGTGTCTGGCCGCCCGCTCGGGCCTGGGCATGGGCATCGTGATTGACGGCCAGATTTACACGGGAAACCACGAACTCGCAGGCAAGGTCGGCTGGACGGTCTGCGCCGAGGACGGAGAGTTGCACACGATGACCGATCTGGTCTCGGCGAAGGGAATCATCCGGCAGGCTCTTCAGTTCTTGAAGACAAATCGCAAGTCCCCGGCGCGGAGAACCTTGCTTGAAAAAGGCGATGATCTGGCCCTGCCCGACCTGGTGGAGGCCGCTCTCGCGGGCGATCGCGCGATCCTCGAGCTGCTCGAGCAGGTGGGCAAGAACCTTGGCCTGGTCGCGGCCAACCTGGCCAATCTGTTCGCGCCCGAAAAGATCATCCTGGCGGGCGAGGTTCCCTCGTGCTGCCCTCTGGTTCGCCAGACTCTCGAGCAATCCTTTCGCCAGTTCACCTTGACCCACATCCTCGATCACCTGGTTCTCGCCGATGGGGCATTATCGGGCTTCGCGGGAGCAACCGGGGCCGCTTATCTTGTATTCTTGAAGACCTTTCCCGAACACGAATCGGGTCTGGCCGACGCCAGGGAGTCGCCCGCGCTGGGGGCCGCGCGGTAGTCGCTCGTGCCTGCCGATTTGCCGGCTAAATGCCCTTGCACGATCCCGGGAGGGCGAGTCTCCGCACGAGCCAGGTGCCAGTGCCGGCTCAGGTAGCCTCGGCGTCTCGGAATCACGCCAGGCCGGCTAGTTTGTATCAAGATGTCTGCGAAACCATAATTCGAGCATGAGTAGCGCCCGACAGGCGCGGCGCATGGTCGGCTGTTCCGTTCGCGTGGTCAGAGACAAGCCGCTCGACGGCCTCGGCCCGAAAGAGCCCGCGATTCAAGCAAACCGGGTCGAGAAGCACGTCGTGCAGCTCGCCCCTGAGCTCATCTCGAAACCACCGGCTGATCGGCACGCCAAACCCCATCTTGCGCGTGACCTGATCGGCGCCGGCAACAGCTCGGCAAAGGCGCGCTTGAGTACGACCTTGGTGCGGCCCGAGTTGGCGTGGATCTTGCGATCCAGGGGCATCGCGGCCGCGAGCTCGACCACGCGGTGATCCAGAAATGGCCCGCGGCATTCCAGGCTGTGAGCCATGCTGGCGATATCCACCTTGACGAGTAAATCGTCCGGAAGATAGGTGATCGTATCAGCAACCATGGCCTGCGTCACCGGATCCTGGCGGAGGGCCGCCGCGAACGCTCCGGTCAACACGGCCGCCGGGTCGGCCGCGGTCTGGTCGGATAAGGCCGTCGCACTTGAGGCGAGCAATTCAAGCTGCGATTCAGAATAAATTGCGAGTCGTGCCGCTTCGTCAAAGGTCGTCATCCATGAGAGATAGCGGGCCTGGGCCGGCTCGTTGATCCGATCGAAAACGCGCTGCAGCTTGCGCAGTCGAGTCTTGGGACGGGCGGAGCGCGGCAGAACATGGGCCATGGCTCCGCCCAGCAAATAACGCGGGGCTGCCGGAAGGCGATGAAATAGCTCCGTCAGTGCGAGTGCCCGGTATCGTTCATAGCCGCCAAAAAGCTCGTCACCCGCATCGCCGGTCAACGCCACGGTCACAAACCGCCGCGCTTCACGAGAGACGTACCACGTGGGCAAGGCCGAGCTATCCGCGAACGGCTCATCAAAATGCCAGGCGAGCGCGGGAAGCGTTTCCCACGCCTTTGGCTCCACGATGAAAACCTGATGCTCGGTGCCGAGGTGCTGCGCGGCCATTGCGGCGTAGTGAGTCTCATCATAGCTCGGGTCGGGAAATCCGATGGCGAAGGTCTTCACCGGCCGGCTCGACGCCCGCTGCATTAGCCCGGCGATGATCGTGGAATCAATGCCCCCGGAGAGAAAAGCTCCGAGCGGCACGTCGGAAATCATCTGCTCGCGCACCGCGTCGCCGAGCGTCTCGCGCAGCTCTTCGATATCTTCGTCGAGGGTACGCACGCGCCTGGCGTTCCAGTCTGGGTTCCAGTAACGCTCGATGGCGAGTGACCCATCCTGCCAGACGGCATAATGGGCCGGTGGCAGCTTGTGCGTTCCACTGAGAATAGTGAGAGGCGCCCCCACGTAGCCATAGCAAAGATAACGATCGAGGGCAATCGGATCGACCTGGCGCGGCACGATCTCCGCGGGCAGGGCAAGCAGGGCCTTCAATTCGCTGGCAAACACCAGGCGCTGGCCATCATGGCGATAGACGAGTGGTTTCTGACCGAGGCGGTCGCGGGCCAGGATCAGCGTTTGACGGGGTGCATCCCAGATCGCCAGGGCGAACATCCCGCGCAGCAATGAGAACATCCGCGTTCCCTCATCCTCGTAAAGATGAACGAGAACCTCGGTGTCACCGCTCGAGCGAAGGTCATGCCCTCTTGCTTCCAGACGTCTTCTCAGTGCCGGGAAGTTGTAGATCTCGCCGTTGAAAACGGTCCAGACCGTGCCATTTTCATTGGAAAGGGGCTGATGACCGCCGCCGAGATCGATGATGGAGAGCCGCCGGAAGCCGAGCGCGGCGTGGCCATCGCGATACTGGCCCGCGTCGTCGGGGCCGCGATGAACCAGGTTGTCCATCATGCGATCGAGGAGATCCGCGGGGATCGCGTTCTTCGGATCCGACCAGACCGCCCCGCAAATTCCGCACATGGTAAAAGCCTCTCCCCCTCGGAGGACGTGAACCGTCCGAAGATTCTTGAGTATACGAGCCATTCAACCGGCCGACAACGACGGCACCGGCGCGACCAGGACTGTTTCATTCTCGACTTACAACCGAGTTTGGGAAGGCGAGACTCTGTCGAGTTTCTTCAGTTCGCCCACCTTATAGCTCAGCTCGACGAAGTCTCGCCCATCCGGGGAGAATGAAACAGCCCTGCCGGCTCGACGGCGGTGATCGCACCCGGCCTGAGCCCGAGTCGGTCCGCCGAAAAATAGCCCCCACGAGCACACACGCCAGCGGAAATAAAATGCACCCGCGCGACGCCCGGCGCCCGGTTCGCTGAATTGTCCTGGACGCCGAATGCACGATAAGCTGCAATGGGCTTGCCATTGCCTGAGTCGGGCAAATGGCCGCGCATGGCATTGCGTGTTGTCAATTTCAATCACGATATCATTACTCAAGCATTCTTCATCAAGGAAAGAGCGCGATGACGCTATCGACGCCACCGTCGCCACCGAGACTCGAAGAACACCCTGGCCTGGGTTCGCGATGGATTCAATCGACTGGCGGCGCTCTGGTGGACGCCCCGGGTCGGCCGGGTCGCCATTTGTAGTCCCTTGGTTGGCGTGATCGCGGGTCTTGGAGCCGTTGGCTTCCTGTTATCGCTCCAGTTCATGTACAGCGCGGTGCTGGGTGGTCTACTCCATTTCCAGATGCCGCCGACCAGTGAAGACGCATTTCACGCAATCACCTATCCGAGCCCCTGGTGGCTCGTCATTTTGGTTCCAACCATCGGCGGCCTGATATCGGGCATCCTGGTTTTCACCTGGGCGCCCGAAGCCGAAGGGCATGGAACCGACGCCATGATTCGCTCGTTCCACCGGGGCGGGGGGTCCATTCGAACCCGGGTTCCGATCATCAAGGCGATTGCCTCGATCATCACGATTGGCACGGGTGGCTCGGCCGGCCAGGAGGGACCGATCGCCCAGATCGGCGCGGGATTTGGTTCCTGGCTGGCGCGCATCCTGCGGTTGCCGCCGACGGACCGGCGGCTCTTGATGCTGGCCGGTGCGGCCGGCGGAGTCGGGGCCATCTTTCGCGCGCCCCTTGGCGGTGCTCTTTTCGCGGGCGAAGTTCTTTATTCGTCGACATCCTTTGAATCGGCCGCCCTTTTGCCATGCCTGGCCAGCTCGATCGTGGCGTATTCCACATTCGCGATGTTCATCACACCCAAGCCGATCTTCAATTTGCCCGCGATGAGTTTCAACGGCCTCCGCGAGCTACCGTTATTCATCGTCCTCACCCTGCTGTGCGCCGCCGTTGGCTGGCTTTATGTCCATGTTTTCTATGGATTTCGTGATCGCTTTTTCAAGCCTTTACCCGTGCCCAGGCAGCTCAAGCCGGCCATAGGGGGTTTGCTTCTGGGGATTCTGGCCCTCTCCTATCCGCAATTGATGGCCGGCGGTTATGGCTGGGTGCAATGGGGTGCGATCGGCATGCCGCCGGAGCGAACGGCCCCCGGTGACATGAGCTTCGTCGCCCACATGGGCGTGTGGACGCTCTTGACCCTGGCGCTTTTAAAAATCGTGTCGACGGGTCTCACGATCAGCTCGGGGGGCAGTGGCGGCGTTTTTGGGCCGTCGATGTTCATCGGCGGCATGCTCGGCGGAGCCTGCGGCCAGTTCCTCGATCACTGGCTACCCAATGCCCATATCGAGCCGGCCGCGTTTGTGCTGGTCGGCATGGGGGGCTTTTTCGCGGGCGTCTCGAAAACTCCGCTGACCTCGATCGTGATGGTGAGCGAGATGACCGGCTCTTACAGCCTGCTTGTCCCCCTGATGCTCGCCTGTTCGCTGAACATGGCGATGTCAAGGCGCTGGACGATCTACGAAGAGCAGGTCGCCACGCCCATCGATAGTCCGGCCCATCAAGGCGATTTCGTGGTCGATATTCTGGAGCAGCTCTCGGTGCGTGAAGTGGGCATCCGGTCGGCCGGCATCGAGATCATCCCGGCCTCCATGCCGTTTCGCGAGCTGATCCGCCTGGTCGCCCAGTCGACCGAGACGATCTTCCCCGTCGTCGACGATCAAAAGCGGCTCACGGGCATCTTCTCGCTTCACGACCTGCGCCTGGCCCTCGTCGGTTCAGATTGGGGACCCCTCGTGCTGGCCGACGACCTCGCCCATCGTCCGGTGCTCTCGGTCACTCCCGAGGATAACCTGCACACGGCATTACGCCGGATGACCGAGCTCAACATCAACGAGGTTCCCGTCGTCGATCCCCAGGATCGCACCCATTTGCTCGGATTGCTCAGCCGTCGCGATTTGAACCGAGCCTATACATCGCTGATTGATTCGCTTCGTTCCAACGACATATCGACTGGCAAGCCAAGTCAATCGGGCGAGACGGTTACGGCCCATTGACGAGGCTGGCGGGGACTTCTTGTCGCGCGATTTCTTTGCTCAGATTGGTGGGATTGAACGGCGGATCTCGTCGAGCAGAAATGCCTCCTCGATGTTCACTCATTCCGCTCCAGTCGTCTCGCAATCTCGAATCGACGCATAAGAAGCTCTTGTATCTGCTCGTCGTCAGCTTCGGGATTTTCATTCCGGATTGCATCCCGCATGATCCGAACGGAGAATTCAAAGAGCCGGAAACTGTCGAGGACCTTTTGGTCTGGCGGCGTAGCACGGGCACGAAGCACTCGCTCCCGGAAGATATCGTCGATCAGCTCTTGTGTCGGCTCCATGATCGTCGGCCCCTCTATTGTGGTGACATCTTCTTCGTTCATCGTGCTTGCGGCCATAGCAATTGTCAACGTGATCAGCCATTTCAACAGCGCATCCGATTCAGAGCACGTTATGAACCGCAGCCGAGATTCTGCGGCAACTTTTCTTGTAGCCCGCCGCAGCGAGGCCGGGAATGCCGCGGCTCAGAGGCGATGCTCAGACGATCAAGACGGCCGGTTGACTGGTGAATTGAGGGTTCGGCACAGAGATGGAGCACTCCCGGCCTCAGAAAGGCCAGCGACATAGGCCGCCCACAAAAGGGTCACGCACGAGGTCGCGGATCGCGCGGGCCAGAAGCATCGCGTTGTGAACGTCACCCATCGTAGTTCGTCACGCTCGCTACAGCGCATCCACGCCTCACGTCAAGGAGCCGCAACAAGCGGAAGGACATCGATCCAGGCCGAGAAGCGGCGAAAGTCACCCACGTTGTGCGTCAACAACCGTCGGATGCCGCCTGTTATCATCGTGGCGACAATATTGGCGTCGTAAATTTGCTTTCCCCCGCAAGCTGTCGTTCCGAGGAGCATTAGAAGCGCAGAAGTCACGGCCGGGCCGTCTTCGACCACGTGAAATCGGGTGAGTAGAGCGGAGATGTCTGCGAGTAGCGAGGCCATCGGTATCGTCGGGGCATACGTCGACGGGCGTGACAAGGCGGAGAGATACTCGCGGAGGGTTTGCCGACTGATCCAAACAGGGGCCCCGATGGCCTCCAATTCGGTGAGACGCCACTGCTTCGCCGTGCCACGGAAAGGCGGGGACGGCCGCATAGACTAGCACGTTCGTGTCAATGAACACAGGCTCAGGCGCCTCCACCACTGTCGTCATAAAGATCCTCGCGGCTGAACGAGAAGCCAGCGGGGAGGTTAACCTGGACGTCATGCCGTGGGAACCCTGCCATGATAGGCCCCTTCGGCGAAAACGGTTTTTCCGCGATCACGACCACAACGTCATGTTCGCCGGGGGTGATATCCGAGGGCAATTGAACGATCGCAATGCCTTGTTCGTCCACGGTGACTCGGGTGTGAATGGCAATCATGGCTCGGCTAGCTCAAAATTCAGAACGCGAGCGCCACCGCTCGTCGAGTTCATTATCGGCCTTCACAGCCCGAGTCGGCAAGGGCGATTCCCTGGTTAGACCTCAGGGTTCAAGATTCCTTTGGCTCGCGCCACGTTTTCATACAGATCAGCAAAATGGGCCACCATCGCATCAGCGCGAAAATACGTTTCAACACGGCCGCGGCCCGCCTCGCCGAGGCGGCGCGCCAGTGCGGGATCACGCACGAGGTCGCGGATCGCGCGGGCCAGAAGCATCGCGTTGCCGACCGGCACGAGTAACCCGGTCTCCTGATCGACGACCAGCTCGGTCGTTCCGGGCGCCGCTGTCGCGACCACCGGCTTGCGAAAACGCATCGCTTCGAGCACGACGTTGGGCAAGCCCTCGTACGAGCTGGGCAATACCACCGCGTCGGCCGCCGCCATGAGTCGCGGCACGTCGCTCCGATGCCCCAGAAAGCAGACGCGACTCGCAAGATCGTAGGCGCGTGCTGTGTGCTCCAGCCGTTCCCGCAGCGGTCCTTCGCCGACGATCAGCGTGCGCAAATCGGGCTGGACATGCTGGAGCAGATCGACGGCCTTCAACAGATCGTCGACCCGCTTCTGCTCGGCAAGTCGGCCGGCAAATAAAATGACCGGGGCCTGCGGCTCGAATCCAAACTCGGCGCGGATGGCTCGGGCATCGACCAGGGGCGGCTCTTCGTCTTCGGCCCCCGAATAAATCATGGCCAGACGATCATCGGGGACACCGAGCTCGCGATAAAAATCGACCACCGCGTGTGAGTTGCCCACCAGGCGGTCGCACCACGTCGCCAACCGGCGGTCGATGTATCGGTCGGATCTCCCTTTCCACAAATCCACGGCCATTTCCGCGACAATCACGACCGGAACCCCCGCCAGCCGCGCGGCCACCCGGCCGTAAGTGTTCGCCGCGAAGATCCAGCTCTGAACGACGTCGAACTTGCGGGCCTTCAAAAACCGAGCGACCCGCACCAGCGCCAGCGGATCCAGCTTGAGCCGTTTGCGAAACGTCGTGACGGGAATACCCGCTGCGCTCAGCTCGGCCTCGAACGCACCCAACCGCGTCAGCGTCGCGACTTCGACGTGAAACCGATCGCGCGGCAGCCCCTTGGCGAGCATCACCATCTGCTTCTCGGCCCCCGATCGGTCGAGTGTCGGGATCAGTTGCAAGACTTTGAGCACTGGCAAATTCTCTCTTGAGTAAGCGGTTGGTTGGTCGGGCGATTGGAGTATCGATTATCGAGAGCGCTTTCGACGATCTTGCACAATCTCCTCGAATAGCGCGAGGTGCTGGCGTGCCACGCTCCTGATCGAGAACTCCTGGATGACCCGGCTGCGCGCCGCGGCTCATCTGGAACGCCCGGTCGAAATGGTCCCACTGTTCGAGAATCGCACCGGCCAGCTCCTCGGGCCGATCGGGGGGCACAAGTCGGCCATGGCGATAATCACTCACAATCCGCCGGTTGCCCGGTATGGCCGACGCCACCAGGGGAATGCCCAGCGCCATCGCCTCGAGCAGTGCAATGCTCATTCCTTCCTCGCGCGACGGCAGCACAAAAAGATCGGCACCGCGCAACACGTCGCTCACGTCACTGGCAATACCCGGCATTTCAACCGCGTGCCCGGGACCAATGGACAATCCAGCCCCCTTGATCCTCTCTTCCAGCGGAGCACGCAATGGACCTTCACCGACGAGAATCAACTGAGCCTCAGGATACCTGGCTCGCACCAGGGGCCACGCGTCGACCAGCGTATCCAGCCCTTTCTCGGACGCGAGCCGCCCGACAAAGACCGCGCGTGGCGCCCTTCGCCAGTCGGGCCGGCGCTGCCAGGCCGGCTCGGGAACGGGCACTCCATTCGGGATGGCCACAATCCGAGGCTGGTCGGGCGTTGGGTGCCACAATTCGCCCAGTGCTGACGGCCGCATCGTGCCCGATCGCCACGCCTGGCGCAGTTCGCGCTCGATCGACGACGAAATCGCGACAAAGGCGTCGGCCCGGCGGCAACGGCGGCCAATTCGACGGCCCAAGGTGCCCCACGCTTGCCATGCGATATCCCCGGTCGCGCCGGCGCCTTCCGGGCGAAGGACGACCGGAAAGCCCAGGCGAGCACCAGCGCCGATGACGCTAAACGCGTCGTGCTTGAGCATCGAAACATAGGCGAGGTCCATGCGGTTTTCGCGAAACCAGCGACTCAGGTTACGCATGTAAAGCCAGGTGCCCCAGAATCTCAGCCCCGACGTGCCCAGGCGCACGATGCCTGGCCGCTGATCGGCCTGCCGTTTGTCGGTCTCTTCGTCCACGGTGCGTCCGTGCTCGATGCGGAAGGACCAGGATGCGGACCTCCGTCGTCCGCCGCATGCGTCGCCGACCCCTCGACGGCTATGGCCCCGGCCCCGGCTCCGGCTCCGGGCGTTTGCGACGTGACCACCGTGACGTCTGCCCCCTCCGCGGCGAGACCGCTGGCGAGGTAGCTCAAGACTTTTTCGGCCCCGCCAATCAAGGGCGGATAGCGCCTTGTCACCAGGGCCAGTTTGAGCGGGCGCGGCGGGTTCATCACAGCCGGCGGAAGGCAGTCGGTAGCGAGCCAATTGCAGACATTCCCCGATCTGCCTCACTCATGTTGACTGCCTGTCTCGCCGCCTCCTTTTTCTTCTTCGTCTTCGTCTTCGTTTCTCGATCGGGTCGCCGTGGACGTGCTGGCGCTCTCATGATTCCCGGAGCACGCCGACGTAAGGTAGGTGGCGATACTCGTCGTTATAGTCAAGTCCGTAGCCGACGACGAACGCGTCGGGTATCACAAACCCGCAGTAATCGGGCTCGAGCGGGATGATCTGCCGGCCGATCTTGCGCAAGAGAACCGCGGTGCGAACCGATTTGGCACCACGATCCTTGAGATGATCGACGAGCGCACCGAGGGTCTGGCCCGTATCGAGAATGTCATCGAGCAACAGCACATCGCGGCCGACGACGTCGGGAGCAAACGCCTCGTTGATCACGAGCGTTGTCGCGGTCGTCGTGGCGCCACGGTAGCTGCTGGCCTGCAACAGCCCGATTCGCAATGGAATGCGGATCTGTCGCACGAGATCGGCCAGGGCGATCAGGCTCCCCGTGAGAACCGCGACGATGGTCAACGGCTTGTCACGATAGTCGTCTTCGATCTCACGACCCATCGCGCCCAGGCGGTCTCGGATCTTCGACTCGTCTATGAGCAATTCTACAGCCACGGCAGATTGAAACCTTGCTTGAGTGTTTCCTCACGAAAACGGGCAAAACCCAACCAACCGAAAAGCTTGCCCGTTGCGCCCGGCCCCGGAACGATCGGGCCAACAATAATGGGCGCGGTCGTGGTCGGAAGCGACCAGTTTAACCCATCGCCGTCTTCGCGTGGAGACCGTGCCTCCCTCGCCTCTTTGGCCGCCGGCGATCATCCCCTTGGTTTGATCGCGAACCTTGGCAAGTCGACGACTGTCTACGACACTCAGGATCCCCCAGGGCTGTTTCATTCTTCACGGGGGGCGAGACTCTGTCGGCATGCGACGGCGAGACTATGTCGGCATGGGAGGGCGAGTCTCCGCACGAGCCGAGTGCCAGTGCCGACCCGGGAAGCCTCGGCGTCTCGGAATCACGCCAGGCCGCTTGAGCGACCTGAAGAAGCTCGACAGAGTCTCGCCCGCCCAAATCCGGTTGTCAGTCTAGAATGAAACGGCCCTGCAAGTTTCCCTGATCGTGGCCACTCTCTGATGGAGATTGAAAATGCCGCTCACGTCCATTGCCCAGGAGATCGATGCCTATCTCGACGGCCCCGTGCAGCTTCGGGATGCCGTGGTCGATTTGAGTCGCCCGCAGCTCGAGGCCCGGCCGATCGCCGGTAAGTGGAGCACGCTCGAGGTCGTCTGTCACCTGATGGACAGCGAGCAAGCCTGGTGCCACCGAATGAAGCGAACAATCGCCGAAGAACGGCCGCTCCTGATCGGCTATGACGAAACCCGGTTCACAGCCACGCTCAACTACCACCAATGTGACCTCTACGCGGAACTCATTTTGCTCGAAGGTATGCGGCACGAGATGGCCCGGGTCTTGCGCAACCTACCTACCTCAACCTGGGAGCGGACCGCGGTGCATAACGAGCGTGGGCTGATGACTCTCGAAGAAATGCTCAGAACCGAGGTCGAGCACGTGTTTCACCACATCCGAACGATCATGGAGAAGCGACAGGCACTGGGCTGCTGAACGTCGCTTGCGGCTGGCCAAGAAGAGCCGCCGATCGACCCATCAATCAATCCGCCGCGAATTCGATGATCTGACCCGGAACGAGCCGGTCGCTCTCGATCGTCAGCCTGGGCGATGAGCCTCCCTTGTCGATCAGATCGATACGCGTTTCACCCGGGAGGAGCCCTTTGAGGGAGCGCGCGGAACGCAAGCCATCCACCGCGACAAACGCGTCATGATAAATCGGTGCGATCCCGGTGTTCGTGATCGTCACGCGGGAATGCAACGGGCTGACTTCAAAAGCCAGCACGCGGAACTTGTAGCCGCAAGCCAGGCCGGCCTCGCGGATGCGCTTGATCGGCTGATAGCGCGGCTGATCGTTGCCGATCATCCACGAGACATGAAAATCGGCGGCGGATTTTTCGAAGGAAACCCCGTGCGGACCCCTCAAAGCCAAGGCCTGTTGTTGATCATATTTGGTGTAATAGCTGAATTCACCCCCGGCGGGAGCCCGTTTCCAGCGGTCGCGGCCCCAGAAATTCCAGTTGAGCTCGTTGACCCGGGCATGCTGCTGGCAAAGGAACGAATCATCAAAGACTCCCAGGGGCAGCTTGACGAGCTCCCGTTCGGCGGCGAACGGGGTTCGCGGCTCCTCGGCCGCATCGACCGAGATCATCCAGGGCGTTTTCTGAAACACGCGAGCGAGGTGACGAACGAACGCCGCCTGAAACGGCTTATCGGGAAACGTCTTGCCGAGCGTCATCGGTCCATCGTAAATGTGATACTCGGCCCAGAGGCCAAACCCGGTCTCCACAAACGCCAATCGCCGATCATTGTCATAGCGCCCGGCCAGTTTCTCGTAGAACTCGAGCGTGAAACGCTTGAGCTCGGCATTCGACCAGTCGGCGAAGCTCGTCGGTTTGCCCTCGCTCTGACTGGCGGTTTCGTGATAGTCGGCGAGTGCCTTGATGTAAGCCGGCACCGTCGTCTTTTGCCCCGGATAGACGAAGTAAAAACGGATGATCGCCTGGTGCCCTCGGCTCGCCACGTCGTCGAGCAACTTTTCCAGCACGGCCCAGTTATACTCACCACGCTTTGCGACAATATCGCTGTACTTCATATAGCTGAATTCGAGCTGAATCGCGTCCGTGCGGTTATGCTCCGAGGTGCTCCAGAGCACAATGCCGGTCATCGGCTGCACGTGGGTGATCCGGCTCTCGAGCGGCACTTTCACAAATTGCTCCTGCGCCGAGCATCGAGCGCTCAGGACCCAGGAAACCGCGATCGAAACCACGACAGCTCGAAGCAAGTCGCCGAAACGAACGCAAGGCCAATTCGGTGTTGTCAAATTCATGGCACTCATGTTGATTAGTATCAAATTGACTTCGATGGGTTCCCGGGCCAGTCGTTGGCTTTCGTTCTCGATTGGACCCGAAGGTTAATGTTCGCATCCCCTGATTGTGAATCTCCAGATGCGAAATTCAAATTCGGGAGCCCGAGATTCTTGAACAGACAACCAACGAACGACGCCGCCAGGGCCGGCATCGTCGAGTGCGTGACGATCGCCGTTGAAGTCAAGTGCTGGGTTCTCGGCTTTGGTGCCAACGTGATGGTCGTCGATCCCGAATCGTTGCGTGTGGATCTCGCTGGGCGAGCCTGGCGGATGCTGGCTTTCTACGCTCACTACCAGGTTTGCCATACTCGAAATTCGGTGTCGCAAAACCGAGACACCGGCGTAGCACTTTTCCCGTGACCCTTGAGTGAAAAAAGCAGCGAACCTGATTCTTCTTCTGTCGAGGAAACAGATCGCCAGGCTCGCATTCTTACTCATTCTCACGCCGTCTTGCTTAACATTAGTTTACGCATAATGACATGGTTTGACTGAACCACCATCTGGATTTGGCCGATAATAATGAAGTTCCCGAACGATGATTTCTGGGTTCATATCGTCCGGCGCGAATCCGATGGGACGTGATCATGGGCCAGGCAAGGCGAGCCCGATCCATTGCCGCTTACTTCCCCCCGTCTGCACTCGAGTTCCAGGGGATCACGCCCGGCGTGCATGGTCTCGCCTCCCTCAAGTCCTTGCGAATGTTCTGTCCGCAACTCGCCGTTTCAAGATCGTTGCTCGACGAAGATGAGTTGCCAGCCGATGTCCGCGGACCGGCCGATCTCGACATGGATCAGGCCATTCGAAACATCATCGACTCGCGGGCATCGCCCTTCCTCAGTTTCGTGTCGACCGCGATTCGAGCGCCGATGGTTCGCTGGAATACCCATCCGTTACATTCTCCCTTCGGCCGCAACGCGCGGATCGGCGACTTGATCGACTCTTCTTGCCGTCTCATCCGCTGAGATTCCTCTTCATTGTGATCCCGATTTCGAACGCCGGCGTCTCATCCTCGGTCGCGACAATGCTCGCGCCCTTTCCAGTCCAACGATTGTAACCCACTGTCAAGACGCGGGAAACGACACCCGGGTCGTGCATACATCGGTCGCTGTCAATCCGGATAATCCCTCCCTATCGGTCTCCGTCTTCTCATTTTCATTCGAGGGAAACTACTCCCATGTCGAATTCCACTTTCGTTGTCGCTTATTTCGGACCGGAATTTCTTCTGCCTGTCAGCTCGGTCGTGGCGACGATCATTGGCATCGTCATGATGCTTGGACAGGGCTCTTTGCGGTTTATGCTCCAGTTCTTTCGACGCGTGTTTCGCCGCCGCAAACGTGTTGCAGCGGTGCGTCACCCCCACTTCAAAGTCCGCGATCAAGAGCCCGTACGCACCACCACTCGCCCGTGAACGGGCTGGAGTTACCCAAGGGGGCAAACTTCCATCAGGAATGGGTGCGGCCAGATCAGGAGGATCGAACGATGACGAGCTTGACCGCACGACGGACCGCCGGTCACACAGCCGCTCTCGGTGCGAAATCCCGAGGACGCATTCAGACCGATGACCCTGCTCCCTTGACCTCGCCCCCGAACGCGCTCCTCATGACCGCCTGGTTCGGGGCGATGACCGGGCTCATCGAGCTAGTTCAGTTGCTGGTCCGGAACCATTATTCCGGCGGAGTGTCTCTGGGCATCCTTCAGATGAATCGGCACTTCATCTGGATGATCCCCATAGCTGATGGCCTCATCTTCATTCCATGCGCTGTGGCGCTGTTTGTCTCAGCAAGGCTCGCGCCTCGCCGCTCAGCTCGCCTTGCCCCTCTCCTTCCGGCGTTTCTGACGACAATCTCCCTGTTGTTGACGATCCCGGGCCTGTCGATGATCGCGTGTACGACGCTGGCCGGAGGCCTGGCAGCCGGGATCATGCGCACGGTCGCTGCTCATCCACGCGGCTTCCGGCGTCTCATGCGTTTGAGCCTCCCCATTTTGCTTGTTTGCACGGCCGGCCTCACGGCGTGGGGAGTATTGCCGACAGTCGTCGCAAAGCGACGGAACACTCAGATACCTATGGCCGCCGATCCCGGGCCACCTAACGTGCTACTGATCGTGCTGGACACCGTCCGTGACGCGAGCCTCAGCCTTCATGGCTACAATCGCGATACCAGCCCCAATCTGGTTCGACTCGCGAAACGTGGTGTCCGGTTCGAACAGGCGCGGACACCCGCTCCCTGGACGCTACCGGCTCATGCCAGCATGTTTACAGGACGATGGCCGCACGAGCTGAATGTGGGAGAAGACCGGCCGCTCGACTCGACCCATCCTACATTGGCCGAGTTCTTTCGCCCGCGGATACGGCACCGCCGGGTTCATCGCCAACACCTATTTCTGCAACGCGTGGTACGGCCTGGGCCGGGGGTTCGACCACTACGAGGATTTCTACGACGACGAAACCACGGTGACTCTGGCCGAAACTCTCCATTGCTCCGCGCTTGGCCGGCGTCTGATGGGCTTCGCGGGCATGGTGTCCGGAGGAAGTCGTCCACGCAAGGATGCAGCTCGAATCAATCGTGATTTCCTGAGCTGGCTTTCCGCGCAAGAACAGGAACACCGGCCGTTCTTCGCGTTCCTCAATTACTTCGATGCCCACACACCGTACCTGCTGCCAGACGGAGTCGACCGTCATTTTGGCCTGCGGCCAGAAAACCCGGCCGAGCTCGAGATTCTCCGAAACTGGAATGAGCGACCCAAGAAAAATGTCACCCAGAGAGAGGCAACCCTGGTACATGACGCCTACGATGACTGTATCGCCTACCTGGATGGCCAGCTGGGTAAACTCTTCGATGAACTAGAGCGCCGTGGCATGCTGATGAACACGCTCGTGATCGTGACATCCGATCACGGCGAAGAACTCGGCGAGCGGGGGATTTTCGGTCACGGCAAGAGCCTTTACGCTCAGGAGGTTCACGTTCCACTGCTGATCATCCCGCCGCGCGGAATGACGGCCGGCATCAGCGTCAAAGATCCCGTCAGTCTCCGCGACCTCGCCGCGACCGTGGCCGATGTGGTAAACAGAAAAACACAACCCCCATTTCCCGGCAAGTCTCTCGCGCGGTACTGGACCCCAGCGTCCTCCGACCGGCAGCCGCCCGAGGAGCCTGTTCTCAGTGAAGTGTCACTGTGTATGAAGGTCTCGCGGAACCCGAACCGTCCGCCCGCCTGGAGGGGGCCAATGCAGTCGCTGGTCGCCGAGGGCAAGGTCTACATCCGCAACGCCGATGGCCGCGAAGAACTCTACGACCTCGAGAACGATCCCTCGGAGACCCATGATCTGGCCGCCTCGAATGATGCCGCCTCCATCCTCGAGCGCCTGCGTTTTCAGCTCCAGGGCGTCCAGCGCCAAGGGAACGCTCAGGCTCGGTGACTCGATCGGATCGAAGCTACCGCTCAAAAAAACAGCCGCGGCAAAGGCAAACCCAGACGGTCGATCACTCGAGTTCGGCGCAATAAATTTCGATTAGTCTCAAAAAATGTTCCTGTTTTCACGTGCGCATGTCTGCCGGCTGGGCTGTCGACGGCAACGACTTTCGCCAAGGTGCCGTCGCGGCCCAGCATCGGCGGGTCCGCGTCGTGGGCGGCGAATTTGGGCCGGGTCGCCATCGCGCGGAGCAACGTCACGGTTGCGCCGGACTGGCGCGATCGCGGCCAGCAATGCCCCCGAAAGTAACGGTCCCCTCGAACCCAGATTCTTGAAGCTTTCGCCCTGGCGCTTGAGGCCCGGGACAACAGTCTGCTCGTTGTGCCAGGCCGTCAGCTCGCTCGCGCCGCGCACGCGGAGTTGATCGCCCGCGATCCGCGAGGTCTAGATGTAGTAGTGAACAAGGCGCTCGTCGAGCGGCACAACGCGACGGACTACAACTGGAATGTGGAGAATGCGCCGAAGATGTACTGCTTCTCAAAAGACTGGTGGAATCATCGGGCGGTCATACTCTTCACGATGTTCAACGACAACTTCTGCTGGCCGATATGGTCCCCCCATCGGCATCCCAAGTCATCCCCCCGTGGGGGACCCAGTCTGAGTCGCGTCGTACACCGACTGGGCCACTTGCAAGGCAGTGACGCGGTTTGGATTGCGACTGCCCAGAGGATTGGTGTTGATCGAGACGAAGACTCCGCTATCCGAGTTGGGGTATAAAATGAGCTCAGAGATGAATCCGGGGACCGACCCGCCCTTGGCGACCTCGGTGGGCCCCGCACTCGTGTCGATCGCCTTATCCCATCCCAGGCCTGCGCACGGAGTCGGAGGAAGGATTCACCCCGTATTGCGGCATTGGCGTCGCGGTCCACATCAAGCTATAGGTTGCGGGAGTGAGAAGGCGACCGCTCAAGAGTGCCGTCATATAGGTGGCCATGTCATGGGCTGTCGAGACCATCCCGGCGGCGGCGTACATTTCCAGTCCGTTCTGCACCGCGGCCTTCGGCCACCTCCCGTGCGTGGACGAGTTATAGCCCACCGCCTGGTTCGGGACCGTGGCGGACCCGCCTAGTTCCTGGGTCTCAGACATCCCGAGCGGATCCAGGATCTGTTGCTGGATGAAAGCGCCATACGGTTCCCCGGTCCACTGCTCGATGAGCTCGCCGAGCAGGTCAAAGTTCGTGTCGCTGTACGACGACTTCGTACCGGGCGTGAAGAGGAGGGGCTGATTCGCGATCGACTTGACCTGAGCCTGCCACGGCTGATTGCTCGCCCCATTCCCGATGCCGCTGGACATGTTGAGCAGCTCCATCGTGGTGACCCCCGCCCACTTGCGGGGCAGCTTGAACGATGGAGTATTTTTCAGATAATCACTGATCGGAGCGTTCAGGTCGAGCGGGTGTGACGTGCCCTGGCTCTCCTGATAGAGGAGCATGATGCCGACGGCGGTGAACGTCTTCGTCACCGAACCGATGTCGAACCGGGTGTCGGCCTCGACAGGCGCACCGGTCTTCACATTGCTGACACCGTATCCTTGCGCCAGGGCGACTTGCCCGTCGCTGACGATCGAGACCGTGATGCCGGGGATCTGGTCCTGATCGATGTAGGGCTTGAGAACCTGCGCGACGCGGCTGGATAGGTCCGACGACGCCGTCGCGCCGGTCATATCCAGGTTGGCCGAGGCCATGAGCAGGCGCGAATCCAGCGGCTCGGCCTCGGGCCGCGCCCGCCATCGTGCGCGCCGACTCGGCCGATCGGACAACCGGGCCGGGCCGAGCCCGGGCTCGGGCGATGGGCGTGAGTCCCGCCGTCGCGCAAAGAGGCGCATTACGCTTGTCCTTTTGAAGTCTTTCACACCGGCGGCAAGTCGTGCGCCACCCCAGCCAGAATATGAGACATCATTTTCTTCTAGACCGATCAAGCGTTAACTCGGTTCCCAATTTGTGCCCTCGTGAGCGAAAACCCAGATAACACGGCATTCACAATAAAACTTAACCTTCTGTCTCGTGAAGTGTCAGAAATGCAAAGAGTGAGGTTTTTCGGAGCAGCTCGTTCCCCTTCGCCCTCTCCGATCCGGTTGGAAGTCAGAATGAACGGCCCTGCCGGCTCTGCGAATCGGGGTTGACTTTAATGACATTAAGAATAATTTACGCACCTCCAGGGACGATCCTCTTCGCCCAGATTTTCCTTGGATTGGGGAAAGTGCGACGCCTGTCACAAACTCGGCAAACTCTGAACTCTGGGGGACGGTGAATCCGACAAACAGGATAGGGCGCCGTATTCATTCAGTCCTCGCCTCGATCGGCCAGGCTCGCGCCGGGTCTCCGAGGTTAGCAGGTCGGTCGAGATCGGACTCTTCGGGGCGCCAGCCCGTCGCCCATCGAAGCCGCACGCGATCACCTCGACATGACATGACTCGACTCGACCGGTGGCAATCCCGGAAAGTCCTGAGCACAGATGCGAAAGCCAACAATGCACGGTCTGAATCATCGCCTGGAGCAGGCCCCCCACCTGGCTTCCGCGCTAGCCGCGCTGATTCTGGGCGCCGTCGTGCTGGAGGCGTTCGGGTTTTATGCGCGGTCTCTGGAATATCGCTCGATCGCGGCGCTCGCGGCAGACGAGGCAGTCATTGAACGAGACGGCCCACTGGCCCCGGTCAAGAACCAGGGCACGGCCCTGCAACAGGCCGCTCTCGATACTAGCTGCTTGCTGCCGATTTTCGGCAGCTCGGAGCTAAACCTCCTGCAGCCCTATACTCGGCCTTTTCATCCGACTATCTTGTTCCACGATCGCCCCACAGGGTTCACGATTTTCCCGATTGGCAAGGCGGAATCGACGTGCTTGACCATCCTCCAGAAGGTGGCCGGGCTCGGCCCCGCGCTGCAGGGGCGGAAAGTGGTGATCTCCCTGTCACCGTGCTGGTTTTTCACGAGGCTCACGGTTCGGCCCGATGCATACGCCGGCAATTTCTCCGACTTGCACGCCGGCGACCTGGCCTTCGATACCCGCTTGAGCCTCCGCCTGAGGCAGGATGCGGCGCGGCGGATGCTCCAGTTCCCATCGACGGTGACGAAGCGACCACTCCTCCGGTTCGCCCTGGAAAACCTGGCTAACGGCTCCCCCCTCGGCATCGCCTGCTACGAGGCGGTCTTGCCGCTGGGAATGATGCACAATGCGATGCTTCGTTACCAGGATCACTTGAACGTGGTGGTTTATCTCTGGACGCACCCCGTGAAAGCGTCGCTCCCGACTTCGCCGCGCAGGCGCTCCGCCGCTCGATTGGCCGATTTTGCACCGGCAGGCCGAGGCCGCGTACCCGGCACACTCCAGCAACAACGAGTTCGGGCTGGATAACGAAAAGTGGGACGCCAAGTTTCGCCAGGAAGCGCTTCGACTGAGAAGCACTCGTTCGGAGGAGATTTTTCTCCGTACACTTCAGAAGAGCCAGGAATGGGACGATCTGGAACTTCTCCTGCGCGAGCTGAACGAACTCGGTGCCCGGCCGCTCCTGCTGAGCATGCCGATCCACGGCGGCTGGTATGACTACTGTGGCGTCTCGTCCACCGCGCGAAGGGCCTACTACGAAAAGCTACGCGGGATCAGTGCCCGCTATCACGCTGCGGTCGTCGACTTCGCCGACCACGATGCCGATCAGTCGTTCTGCTGCGATCCGATGGGGCACCTCGCTCCCAATGGATGGGTGTATTACAACCAGGTCCTTGATGGTTTTTTCCGCGACGCAATCGCACTCTCCTCCGAGCTCCCCGCCCCTGCGCCCGTGACGAGCCGAGCGGCCAGTGCCGTTCTTTCATCGCGTCGGACTGCCGAACCGCAACCCGCCCCAGGAACGTTTCCACGCCCCGTTCTCCGCGTCAGCGATTCGAAACAGGGCCTCAAGGACGAACCCCTGAACCCGTTCTCCAGGGAAGAGAAGAAGCCATGATTCTTTCAGATCAACGCGACAAGGATCGTGGGCCGTTGAACGAATGGTTCGCGCAGCCATGGGTCCGGTGCCTGATGCTGATGATTTACTACCTGGGAATCCTGGCGGGACTTGTCGCGCTCTACGGTCAAGGAGACTTCTCCACGCCCCCGTTCATTTACCAGAACTTTTAGGAGACCTCCCGTGAAAATCATCGAGCGCATCGATCACTGGGGCAGGACGACCCCGGATCGCCCGGCCTATATCAGTGGGGGGCGCACCCTCACCTACAGCGAATTGGGCCGCGCGTCCGATGCCCTGGCCGCCCACCTGGCCGGGTCGCTGCCCGGGAAGGCGCCTGTGGTCGTTCTGGGACACAAGGAGCCCGAACTGATCATCGCCTACCTGGGCGCCATCAAATCGGGGCGTGCGTATGTTCCGGTCGACACGGCCATGCCAGCGCAGCGGATCGAGGCGCATCGTGGCGGCCAGCGGTGCTCCGCTCGTTCTCACACCGGAAAAGATCGCCGAGCTCTCCAGCGGACAGGAGCTGGCCCCACCCTGGCGACTGGAAACAGATGATCATTTTTATATTATGTTCACGTCTGGCAGCACCGGAGAGCCCAAGGGAGTGCCCATCACCTACGGCTGCTTGCAAAGTTTCCTCCGGTGGATGACGGCCGAGCACCCCTTCGAGGAGGGCCGGGAAGTCTTTCTTAACGTCGTCCCCTATTCGTTCGACGTTTCCCTGATGGATACTTACCCCGCGCTCGTGACCGGCGGCACCGTGGCCAGCGTCACCAAGGCGGAGGTTGCCAGTCCGAGGCAACTTTATCGGCTCCTGGCGACGTCAGCATTGACGACCTGGGTGTCCACCCCGTCGTTTGCCCAGATGTGTCTGGTCGAGCCCTCGTTCGACGGGCGCTTGATGCCGGCTCTCAGGCGATTCCTGTTCTGCGGCGAGACACTGGCCCCGGAAATCGCGGCACAGCTCCTCGACCGCTTCCCGGCTGCGGAGGTCTGGAATACCTACGGCCCCACCGAGGCGACAGTCGCCACCACGTCGGTTCGGATCACACCCGAAATCCTCGACCGGTACTCATCGCTGCCGATCGGCTACCCGATGCCGGGCAGCCAGGTCCTGTTGATGGACGAGCAGAGGCGCGAGCTGCCCGCGGGTGAGCGCGGCGAGATCGTCATCTGCGGGCCTAACGTCAGCCCCGGGTATCTCAACCGGCCCGAGCTGAACGAAACGGCGTTCTTCCGCCTGGACGGACAGCGGGCCTACCGGACGGGCGACTGGGGCCGTTGCCGCGACGGAATGCTCTTTTTCGAGGGCCGGATCGACAGCCAGATCAAGCTGCATGGATTCCGGATCGAGCTGGCCGACGTCGAAGCCAACCTGCGCGCCCTGGCGGGCGTTCGCGATGCCGTGGTCTTGCCCGTACTGAACAAGGGGGCCGTCGATTCCCTCGCCGCCTTCGTGATCATGAATGAGCGCCCCGAGCGCTCGGACTTTCAGCTCGCCGTCGACTTGAAAGGCCAGATGATCGAGCGCCTGCCGGCCTACATGATTCCCCGACGGTTCTCGTTCCTCGAGTCCTTTCCGATGAACACCAACGGTAAAGCGGACCGCCGCCGTCTGGCCGAGGCGCTGACATGATTCCCTTTGCCGATTTCCTCTATCTGGGCATTCTGCTCTACGTCGCCCTGCCGACCCTGCTGATTCGCCAGTGGCTCGGCTTCTCGCGCATGTGGGTGTTCCTCGCCACCGTCGGGATGCTGATGGTCCAGTATGGCACCGTCGCGCACCTGCTGCCGGCCCTCACGCCCGGGGGCGCTGGCGGCGGCGGCCCGTCCGCCGCTTCAAGCTCCGGCAGCCTTGCCGAGGTCAGAGTGATCTGGGTGGTGATGGCCTGCGGCATCTTCCAGTGGATCGTCGCTCAGAGCTTCCTCTGGATGAGAACGCTGCGCCTCGTGGTACTGGCCTTTCCCCGCGGCCGTGCTCTTGACCCTGGTCCCCCTGCTCGGAGCCCGATTCCTGCCGCTGGCCGACCCGGGTGCCCAGATCGGGTTCCTGGGGATCTCTTACGTGACATTCCGCGCCCTCGACGTCATCTTCAACATCCGCGACCGGTTGATTGTTTCACTGCCTGCCGCTGAATACCTCGCCTTCCTCTTCTTTTTCCCGGCCGTCTCGTCGGGCCCGATCGATCGCTACCGGCGTTTCCGTCATGACCTGAATCGCCCCCGATTGCGCAGCGAATTCTGGACCGATCTGGACAGGGCCGTGCACCATGTGTTCACCGGCTTGCTCTACAAGTTCATCCTGGCCGCCCTGATCAAGACCTACTGGATCGACCGTCTCGCCGCGGGCGGGCTTCTCAATACCCTGGCCTACATGTACGGCTACAGTCTTTATCTCTATTTCGATTTCGCCGGCTACAGCGCCTTCGCCGTGGGGGTCAGTTACCTGCTGGGGATCCACACTCCCGAGAACTTCAACCGCCCCTTCCTCGCCGCGAACATCAAGGATTTCTGGAACCGCTGGCACATGAGCCTCTCGACCTGGTTCCGCGATCATGTGTATATGAGATTCTTGCTCGCGGCCGCCAAGGGCCGCTGGTTCGCCGGCAAGCACACGGCGTCTTATCTCGGCTTCTTCCTCACATTCGGCCTGATGGGGCTGTGGCACGGAATCGAGCCCTACTACCTGCTCTACGGCCTCTACCACGGCACGCTCATTGTCGGACACGACCTGTTCAACCGCTGGAACAAAACGCGGCAGGTGTGGGGGACCGGGCCAATGTGGCGAATCGCGGGGACCGTGGTCACGTTTCACCTGGTCTGCCTGGGTTTCCTGCTCTTCTCGGGCAGGCTCGGCCCCACATGGAAGCCGGTCGTTTCCGTGCCGCCGGCGACGCATGCGGCTGCGCCGGCGGTCGTGGCTGTCCGCCAGTCGCACGATGGTCAGACCTTCAGAAACGGGCCGCGACCGTCACGCCCGCCCGCTCTCGCAGTCAGGGCTGAGTGAAGTCGCCGGCGTACCGCGTCAATGACCCATGGTCGCAACGCAATGACAATGGATCGGTGGATGACTCTTACCGGAGGTAGACTTGCGATGAAGATTTCTGATCGCGTCATGGATGTGATTGTCAGCGTCTCTGAAATCGAGGGTGTACGTCAGGACCCGGACGTTCGCCTGTACGACCTTCAAATCCTCGATTCGATGAAGACGGTGCAACTGATCATCGCGTTCCTGACCGAGTTCGGCATCGAAATCTCGCCCGCGGATCTCGACCGCGAAGAGTGGGCGACGCCGCGCAAGATCATCTCTTACATGGAACAAAAGCTCGTCGCCTGACAAAGCCAAAGGATCCCCCGAGCGCCGGAAACACGATCGTCGATCATTGTCATAGCGCCTCGGCCAGTTTCCCGTAGAATCCGAGACAGACGCCGCTATACGAACCCAACCCGGTTTGTTCAACGGCTTCACACACTGTTCAAATTCGGAGGATCAGAAAAAAACAGGAACGGAAGCCAACGAAGGGGAAAATGAAGACGTGAAAGATACCCCCGGCCGCCCCGTCGTACCACGCGGGAACAACGACGATGAACTTCAAATCATGAAATGATGATCAGTAGCAGTGCAAACCCGATTGCCAGCCAGCTCCAACGTATGCGTGTTTCGATTCTCCTGATGTTTGTATTCTTTGTTCCCTTCGTATTCTTCTGTTCAAAAGAATTTCATTTCTGACATCGAACGGACCCACCAGTACCGTCACTGCCATAACCGACTTCTCGTGTTTCTACGATTTCTTCGGTGCGGATCTGAGTGGCCCGTCAGGGAAAAGCGAGCGCATTTCTTGTCGAAGCCCGGCGAAGCGCGGTGCACGCACACGACCAGGCGCCCAAAACCTCTCGGAAAGACAGGACTTGCTCGCATCTCTTTACGCCGCTTTGAGTTCCGCCTGGGCACTGAGTAATCGGAACGTCAAAAAGTCGCTCTAACTCGATGCGGATCATGGACTTCCACCTGGGCGCCCGAGTAACCGGCACAGTTTAACGAGTTGACGTATCTCTCGAAGCACCATCCTGTTACGGTTGGGCGCCTGAGTAACCGGCACAGCTTAACGAGTTGACGTATCTCTCGAGCGAGGAAAGCGGGGAGCGAGGAAAGCGGGACAGAGAGCGAGGAAAGCGGGACAGGTACGCTTTTGGCAGCAGAGGAAAGCGGGACAGGTACGCTTTTGGCAGAATAGTCACTGGGCATTGGCGCTTTCAACGGACTTATCGAATTGCCTGGTTTTTCATGAGCCGATCTGTCCCGCTTTATACGTATACTCCCCAGGCTGGAAGTTCGCCGAGCCTTGAACGAACGTAGGACGGATTGCCAATCCGTCCCACGATTTTTGGAGCGAAAAAGCGGAACAGGTACGCTTTTGGCAGAATAGTCAATGGTCACTGGGCATTGGCGCTTTCAACGGACTTATCGAATTGCCTGGTTTTTCATGAGCCGATCTGTCCCGCTTTATACTTATACTCCCCAGGCTGGAAGTTCGCCGAGCCTTGAACGAACGTAGGACGGATTGCCAATCCGTCCCACGATTCTTGGAGCGAAGAAGCGGGACCTGTCCCGCTTTCCCGCTCCGCCTCGGAAACCTTCTGCTCAGGATCACCAAACCACGTCAGTTTTATCCAGAACACGAATATTGTGTCTCACGAAACTCGAAATATGAGTCACAAGCGACGTCGCCGATCATGGATGAGACACAAGCCCCTCAGAGCACCCGCCGGCCCTCTGCACAATTGAGCAGTTCGCGAAAGACCAGAATTGCGGATTGCCGGCCCCCTGCCGGCCGCAAGACGCTCAAGATTCCGGCATCGCGTAAGAATCCCAGGAAGCGCGACGCCGTTGGTTTGGGAACGGACGACCGCGTGATGAAATCGCCCGTCCGAAAAATGGGGCGATCAAACAGTGTGTCCAGGACCTTCAGCGCATGATGCGAACGCGTGATGACGCTGATCTCCCCTTTCATCCGTTCATAGAGCTCAAGAATCGCCCGCACCCGTGCTGTGTTGGACCGGGCCTGCTCGATGATCGCGTCCAGAAAGAATTCCACCCAGGCCGTCCAGTCGTCTTCCTGGCTGATCCCGCGCAAGCGGGCGTAGTATAGCTCACGATGTCCTTCCAGGTATTCGCTGAGATAGAACATCGGCGTGGCGAGAATGCCCTTTTGACAGAGAAAAAGCGGAATCAACAGACGGCCGATCCGGCCGTTCCCGTCCTTGAACGGGTGCAGCAGCTCGAACTGGCCGTGGACCACGGCCACCTGGACCAGGACATCGAGATCGTCACCAGCGAGATACCGTTCAAAGGCTTCGAGATGATCGAGCAGTTGCAGCGGTGACGGCGGCACGAACGTCGCCTGCTCGATCGTGCACCCCGCGCTCCCCAGCCAGTTTTGCTCGACCCGGAACTGACCGGGCATTTTGTCCGCGCCCCGAACGCTGTCCATGAGTACGGCATGCATCGCGCGGATCAGCGACAAGGTCAACGGTCGGTCCGCCAGGAATTGGGTCGCCAGCCGCAACGCCTTGCGATAATTGACAATCTCCTGAATATCCGCGACCTTCACCCCTTCGAACTCGATTCCCGCCTCGTATTCGAGAACTTCATCGACGGTCGCCTGCGTCCCCTCGATCCTCGAGGACAGGACGGCCTCTCGGTCGGTGAGAGGCGAAAGCATCACGGCGGGGTTGATCACGCTCAGCAACAGCCCATCATACCGAGCGAGAGCGGCGTTGGCCGGACCGATCTTCCGGATCAGGCGCGCATGATCAAGACCGGTCAGCGGGAGAGATCGCGGAACGTACGGGCTCACTCAGGCTTCTCCTTGGCTGCATCGGCCTCCGCCGATCGTCTGCGCGTCGATCTTACCGGTAACAGCCGCCGAGATCAGCGCGGTTCATCGTTCTTGGAGGAGTTCGATAGCACGTCGGGCTCGCTTGTGGCTGGCTGGCCTCCGTCCGTGGGCTGGCCGCGGATGGTTGGCTTGACCTCGGCCCACGGTCACAGCCCCCAGAAGAAGTCGGTGTCAGATCATCATTATTCCACATGAGAAAGCGGTGTCAATTCACCCTTTGGGAGGAGGGAATCGAAACCGGGACTCGATAAGCATTGGAGCGCAGGAATGTCAAAATTGTTTAGAAAGAATTAGAATGCGTATATTTCTATCATATCTGCGTTATCCGCGCCATCCGTGGTCAAACTTCCAGGAGAATCGACCACCGGTAACACTGATGGGCACGGATCGACCGACATCACTCAATGAATGGCTTTTGATAGAGCAAATCTACAAGCCCTTTAGCGCCCTGGAAGGGAAAAAGGGGATAAGTCCAATTAGCACTGACAAAAGCTCAGTAAGTAGACTTGTCCCCTTTGTTCGCTCCTACAAAGTCTTTCGATGGCGAGAGAACGTTATCGATTCTGCTTGCCGATGGCCTTCGGGCGCGGCAGGAGCACCAGGTCGGCCGCTTCCTCGGCATCCCTGAGAAGCGTCTTGCGCGGCGTGCCTATCAGCGCACGCATGGTCAGGCTACGAGCAAAATCCGTGACCTGGATCGCGCGGACGGCCACAGGAAAGTCGGACGGGATTTCGCCGGTGGTGATCCCGTCCCGGAAACGACCTTCCACCAGCGCGGCGCCACCGGCGGCCGCTTTTTGCAGGAACTGCCGGACCTCAGCGTCGTCCACAACCGGCGCGACGCACACCATAAGGCAGCCCCGAGCCGAGCCTTTCTCGGTCGCACTTTCGACGGCGTACCTCAGAAAGCCCGCGATCGAGTCGCGAAGACCCTGTGGCGAGAGGAGTGCCTTCGCGGCTCCTGCGCCTTTCCGTTCTGCATACGCCTTGAGGACGCGCAAGAATATCGTCCGCTTGTCGCCGAAGACGGCATACAGGCTCGGCTTTCCCACGCCCATCCCGGCGACGAGATCGTCGATCGTCACTCCGTCGTAGCCCTTCGACCAGAATACCTGGGTCGCTTTTTCCAGCGCCTCCCTCTCGTCGAAGCTGCGCGGCCGTCCACGCGGCCTGGCGTTATTTTGAATCATTTAGTTCAAAACTCCTTGACAGTAGCCATCACACCAATATATAACCGAACCGTTCGAAATTAGCAAGCCGGCCCTGGCCTTGCGGGGCCTCACGACTCGATCTTAACCCTTTCACCACGGAGACGCCCATGGAACATTCGATCGCTCTCGTCACCGGCACCACCTCTGGGCTCGGTCATGCGGCAGCCGGCATGCTCGCCGTCAAGGGCTACCGCCAGGTCATCGTCACCGGCCGCAGCCTGGCCCGGGTCCAGGAAACGGCCGCTCAGCTCGCGGCCGAGACCAAAACCCAGGTCTTCACGCCGCTGGAACTGGATCTGGACACGCCGGCCAGCGTTCAATCCGCCCTCGCCGCGCTCGGCAAGCGAGGTCGGCCGATCGATTTCCTGCTACTCAATGCCGGGATGGTCCCTGGCAAGGCGCGCGTGCTCACCGCGGAGGGCGTCGAGGCGGCTCAGGCCCCGCTGATCGGCCATCATCAACTGACTGTCGGGTTGCTCCGCGCTAACCTGCTGAGCCCGAACGCGCGGATTGTTATCGCCGGCGCGGAACCTGCCCGAGGGGGCGTACCCATGTTCAGCTACACCGACGTGCCAGCCTTCGCGGCCAAATACCACCAGGGTGACCAAACCGCCGCTGTGGAAGCCCTGCTGCGCAACGGGCCGAACGTGAAATACGTGCCCAACAATACGTATGCCGACGCGAAGCTCATTATCGCCTGGTGGGTCGCGGCGCTGGCGCGCCGGCTCCCCCCCGGCATGGCCGTGTACGCTGTCTCGCCCGGTGCGGCGACCGACACCAGGGTGGTGCGAAACGCTGGCCCGGCGTTGAAGTATCTGTTTATCCCGATCGTGAACCTCATTCCCGGCATGAATCAGACGCCGGAGACCGCGGCCCGTCGGTACCTCCAGGCGTCGGAGTTCGGAACCGACGTCTCAGGGCAATTCTTCGCCTCGGCTCAAGGGAAGTTCACAGGCCCAATTGAGGCGATGCGCCACCCACACCTCCACGATCGCGCCAGCCAGGAAGCCGCGTGGCAGGCCGTCGTCAAGGTCTCCGGCGTCGACTTGTCTAGCCCAGCATCCTTGAGCGCGGTGTCCTGAAGGACCGCCGGTCGCGGCGAAATAATCGCGGTGACCTGAATCAGCAGGCGATTGCGGAGCGACGTGGTCGTCCACGGGGTCCCACGGTCTTTTGAAATAACCAGTTCAAAAAGTCCTTGACCGCGCGGCCATCGTGTCTATTATCATACCGACCAGTTCAAAACCGACAAAGCGACCCAGACGTCGCAAGGAGAATACACATGGAACGGTACCAGGGTAAAACGGTGGTGATTATCGGCGGCACGAGCGGCATCGGGCTCGCGACAGCGAAGATGCTTCTTGATGGGGGCGCGCGTGTCCTGGTGACGGGTCGCTCGCAGGCCGGCCTGGAATCGGCGCGGAAAGAGCTCGGCAAGGACGCCATCGTGGTTTCGAGCGACGCGCGCTTGTTGACGGACATCGACGCCCTCGCCGCTCGGGTGAAGGCCGAGTTCGGCACCTTCGACCTGCTCTTCGTCAACGCCGGGTTCAGCCTCTTCGCCCCTCTCGA
Source organism: uncultured Planctomycetota bacterium (assembly GCA_963818265.1). Taxonomy (GTDB): domain Bacteria; phylum Planctomycetota; class Planctomycetia; order Isosphaerales; family Isosphaeraceae; genus CAWFRS01. The sequence continues at coordinate 1,137,719 of CAWFRS010000010.1, forward strand.
GCACGTGACCGAGACGACCTACGACGAGATGTTCAACCTGAACGCCAAGGGCCCGTTTTTCGCGGTGCAAAAACTTGCGCCGCTGATCACTCGCGGCGGTTCCGTCGTCCTGACGACCTCGACCGCCAACGTCAAGGGGATGCCCATGATTGGCGCATATGGAGGGGCCAAGGCCGCGCTGCGATCCTTCGCTCGGATGTTCGCCGTTGAGCTTCTTCCTCGGGAAATCCGCGTCAACGCGGTGTCGCCCGGCCCCATCGAAACGCCGATCATCGGCAAAGCGTTTCCCGATAGAGACGTGGCCGCCCAGCTCACCGGACAGATGCGCGAAGCCGTTCCGATGAAGCGCTTCGGAACGCCGGAGGAAGTCGCCAGTGCCGTCCTCTTCCTCGCGTTCGACGCGACCTTCACGACCGGCGTCGAACTTCCGGTCGATGGGGGTTGGTCGCAACTCTGACGGCCGCGCGCCGCCGCCACCTGAGTAGACGCGCGTCTTCGCACATGAATCGATTGCAAAGAAAGCGGTGTCACAAAGAAAGCGGTGTCGAATCCGCTTTTTGGGGGGAAGAGGGAATCGAAACTCGAACTCCACAGTGATTACAGCGGTTCTCCCACGTATTGCACACAAAACCACTCGTTCCCATGCTCTGCGTGGGAATGCCGTCTAGGGCGCTCCGCGTCGTCCGGCCGACCACAGCCTCCGAGCAGGAAAAGAGGACGCAGAGCGTCCGGGACGGCATTCCCACGGAGGACCGGTGGGAACGAGTGTGGACGGCCCCGTCGGTTGGAGTCAGTCGGTGCGTCTGAACAAGGATTCGGTCCTCTTCAAGTCTCGAAGCGACGATGAGCCTGACTGTGTGCGACGCAATCGACGATTGCTGTAGGTCGCATGAATTTAGAAATTCGGTCGAAACAGTCAGATTGTTGATAGTTATATCTTATCCGTGTTCTCCGCGCCATCCGTGGTCAAACTTCCAGGAGAATTGACCACTGATAACACTGATGGGCACGGATCGGCCGAATTCACTCGATGAATGGCTTGGTGAGAAAGCGGTGTCAACTCACCTTTGGAAGCGAAAAGGGGATAAGTCCAATTAGTACTGAAAAAGGACTCAGTAATTGGACTTATCCCCTTTGTTCGCTCCAGTAATTGGACTTATCCCGAATGGCATTAAGTCAGTTCTAACCCCAGAAGGGGTCGACTCTTGAGAAAAACGGGCCCCCTGCGCGTCATGGTATTTGTGACAACATCCATGGCACAGGAGGCCCCGCGATGCATCGCCGGATTTCTACCACGCTCAAGACCCTCAGACAAGACCTCGCCGCCAAGCTCGGCGGCGACTTTATCCACGCCGCCTGTCAAGCTGCCGGTCACACCTGGTGCGACAGCTGCCTGTTGACCCCGGCGGCCATCATCCACTGGTTCTTGATCCAGATCCTTCACGGCAATACCGCCTTGACACACGTCTCCTTGATGGCCGGCCGAGCCTTCTCCGCCAGCGCCTTTTGCCAGGCCCGCTCCAGGCTGCCGCTGGCCGTTTTCCAGGCGGTCCTCCGTGAGGTGGTCAAGGTCCTGATCCCGGCCACCGAGGCGGCCAGTCTCTGGCTCGGCCATCGCGTCTTCTTGATCGACGGCTCGTCGTTCTCCATGCCCGACGTCGCGGCGCTACAGGCCTACTTCGGACAGCCGGGAAACCAGGCCAAGGGATGCGGCTTTCCGGTGGCCCACATCCTGGCCCTGTTCCACGCCGGCACTGGCTTGCTGCTGGAAGTCACCGCGGCGCCGTTGCGGTCGCATGACATGGCCGGCGTCGGCGGCATTCTCCCTTTCCTGAAGGCCGGCGATGTCCTGGTGGCCGATCGTGGATTCTGTTCGTTCGCGCATCTGGGCCTGCTGCTCAAGAAGGGCGTTCATGCGGTGTTTCGCCTGCATCAGAAGCAGATCGTCGACTTCACGCCGGGGCGTGCGCATGCGCGGCCCGGCCAAAAGGGGACACCAAATGGGCTGCCGCGCAGCCGCTGGATCCGGGCCATCGGCTTGATGGATCAGGTGGTCGAGTACTTCAAGCCGCCAAGGTGTCCGAGCTGGATGAGCGAGGAGCAATACGGCGCTCTGCCCGAGTCGTTCCTGGTGCGTGAATTGCGGTATCGGATCGAAGTGCCCGGGTTCCGAACGCGAGAGGTGACGCTAGTGACGACCCTGCTGGACGGCGTCGCCTATACAGCCGAATCGCTGGCCAATCTTTATGCGACAAGGTGGCGCGTAGAGGAGAATCTGAAGTCGCTCAAGGTGACGATGAAGATGGATGTGTTGAAATGTAGGACAGTGGATGGTGTTCAGAAGGAACTGACGATGTATGCGATCGCTTACAACCTGGTGCGATTGACGATGTGCGAGGCGGCGGAGCGTCAGGATGTGGCCGCGGATCGAGTGAGTTTCATTGACGCCTTGCGGTGGCTGCGGGGCCGAGGAGGGAGCGGAGATGCCGGAGCTGGTGGTCAATCCGGAGCGCCCGGGGCGGTACGAACCGCGAGTGAAGAAGCGTCGTCCCAAACAGTACCCGTGGCTGCAGCGACCGCGGGCCGAATTGCGCAAAGAGTTGCGGGAGAAGGACTTGGCGGCCTGATCGAATCGAACAAGTTTATGTTGAAACAATTCCTATTTTGATAGGACGGGGAGGGGGAGAAGCCGTCCGTATTAATTATGAAATATTGATTTCATGATTTGTTGCCAGCCGAAGCCCGGGCAAATCCACTTGTATAATCTTGACATAATAGAATGCAGAACTTTATGTATCAGCAAGTCGTTTCATGCCAGGAACTTGCGCGATCTTAATGCCATTCGACTTATCCCCTTTGTTCGCTAACTCACCTTTGGAAGCGAAAAGGGGATAAGTCCAATTAGTACTGAAAAAGGACTCAGTAATTGGACTTATCCCCTTTGTTCGCTCAGTAATTGGACTTATCCCCTTTGTTCGCTCTATCCCCTTGTTCGCTCAAAGCCTTTCTCCGCGAAAACGAGAGTAGCCGCGATGAGCGCGTCCTCTGAGGAGTACTCCCGCGGGCGGCCCAGTGGATTTTTTGACATTTTGCACGACGGGTTCGGTTTTCTTACCAAACAGTACGATATCCTCTTGACGTGCGGATTTCAACCGCGTACTATCCGAACCGTTCAGTTCACAAATCCCCATCGCAGGGGCTGTCCTTGCTGAAGTGGTAACGGATTTTCAGCAGGCAGGCGTGGTTCGCGCATGACTCTTTTTCATCCCGTTAAGGAGGACCTTTCGATGAACCGTTTCGTCGCGTTGGCATTGATGAGCACAGTGGCACTGTCCGGGGCCTCACACGCCTTCGGACAAGAGAAAAAGCCCAGTGAAGCCGAGATCACCAAGCTGCTTCCGGGAAAGTGGGTCAGCAAGGTGGACACGCCCAAGGTCTCAGGCAAGCTTGAGTCCGCATTCGTCGAGGACGGCACCTACACCCTGAAGGGGAAGCTCAAAAAGGGGGACAAGGAGATCCCGATCGACGAAGAAGGTGCGTGGAAGGTGACTGAAAACCTTCTCGTTCTGACGCCCAAGAACCCGCCTGACGGCGGCCCCAAGACGAAAGAGTTGACCATTGGTGAGATCAGCGACACGACCTTCAAGATGAAGGACCACCGTCAGCAGGTTGAATCGAACTGGACGAGAGTCAAGGAGTGACATGATCGACCTCGGGCCTCTTCCCCGGCGAATCCGTACGTTCGTGGTCGCGGCGAACGCATTCGCTTGATCAGGACGGCCGCCAATCCGCCGCATCTATTGAATCATCATCTCCTGGTATTGGGGCGGCAGATCAGGACTCGTCCCGCCGGTGCATCTATCGACGCTTGCGGGATCGCACCGGCCAACTCTCCATCACCATGTCCACCACGCCGAAAAGTTGCTCCTGCGTCCGCCCGTGCTGAGCCTGAAGTGCGATGCCCTGGATAGCGTTTGAGGATCTGAAGGTCCTCAGTTTTGTTCGAGAGTTCGTTTACCGAAAAGGGAGTTTCGAAGATGACATCGAAAAGGTTTTTCCAGTCTGTTGCATGTTGTTTGACGATCTCCACGCTTGCGAGCGGGTTCTGCGTGAATGCTGCCGCCCAGCAGCCTGAGGCGGACGATGCCACGTTGGTCATCGAGGGGGTTGGCTTCGCCGACGCGGTCGGGAACGCGATGATTTGTTTGCTGAACACCGAAGAGGCATTCAAGTCAGCGGACGTGCGTAAAGACCGAGAAGAAGTGAAGCACCTCTTCAAGGCCATACAGGACGTGAGAATTCAATTCAATGGAAACGTTGCTACGGCTACATGCAAGATTGATAACTTGAAGCCGGGCCAGTATGCGGCTTATATCATTCATGATCGAAATCAGAACGGCAAGATGGACTCGAACCTCGTTGGCTTTCCGCTCGAAGCATTCGGCTTCTCAAACGACATTCGGCCCCGAGTGTTGCCCGTTCCGAAACATCCCAGTTGGAAGGACACCGGGTTCGTCGTCAAACCTGGCGAGAATCGAATTCGTATCCGTGTCGGTAGTTAAGAACGCTGGTCGCGTTCAAAGAGAATTCGGTGGGAAAAGGCAAACGATGGAGGCGATTTAAGTGGGTGCGGCGGTGCGCTCCATCCACCCGGCTCGATGCCATGCGGGTTTATGGGATTAACCGGTTGGGTTGCGCGTAGCCGCGGGCGAAGCCAAGCGGGTCAAGGCTGCCGCTGGCGAGGTCGAGAAGCGAAAAAGAGATAAGATCGAAAAGGGGACAAAGAGATCGAAAAGGGGATGAGTCCGCTCAGGACTGAAAAAAGTCTCCGTGATTGGACTTATCCCCTTTGTTCGCTCCGAAACGAATAGCAGTGTCCCCTTCAGCCCGCCGGGCCGGCGGAGCCAGCGCCACAACTAGCTGCGTCCTCGTTTCCTTCCCTTCGGCACAGGTTTCTTGGGCGCTACCCTCTTTGGCGTACAAGTTCGGGGAGGTAACAACCCGGGCGAAAAACCGGCTTTCGGTGCAATTCCATGGTCGTATGCTTCTTTTAGCGTTTCGATGAGGTCGGTAGTTTCGTCGTCAACCGCTATCATGAGCCAACTATGCATGCCGCTTTCGGGCGGCCATAAGATTTTTTCCAACTGAGTCGTCAGCGCTCTGAGACCCTGAAGCAACCTAATCACGTCCTCATTCGAAAGCGCTACGTCAGTCCAGAAGCCCGTTGACTCTGAGGCAGTCATACGTTCCTTATGGGCGATCATTTTGTTTCTAATATCCCGTACCTTCTGAACTTGCTGCGTTAGCGTTTCGAGCTGCGATCGCAATGCAGGGATCATTGATTCCGGAACCTCAAAATCCGTTCGATGGTGCTCGATGTGTCCAATTAGCCAGCGGACGCTGGCTGCACGGCTATCTCGGTCCAGTATGCGCCACAAGAGAGAATCAGTCCTGAAAAATGTGCAAATATCGTGAATTCAAAGAAGTCATGATAGAATAACAGTTTACGCGAATGCAGAGAAATAGCTGAAGTTAGTTCGTTGTGGATGCGGAAATGTGCCTCGGCGTAAGTGATTTCGGTCAGCACTTGCGGAAACATCTCACGCGCACTTCGGATACTCTCGCAGTTGACGTTCATGTTCCCTGACCTTCGTTTTTCACGAGCATTGGAACGCAGGAATGTCAAAATTATTCAGAAACATTTAGAATGTCTATATGTCTTTCACACCCGTGTTCTTCGCGCCATCCGTGGTCAAACTCCCAGGAGAATTGACCACTGATAACACTGATGGGCACGGATCGACCGAAATCATTCGGTGAATGGCTTGGTGAGAAAGCGGTGTCAACTCACCTTTGTGGGGAAGAGGGAACCGACACCGGGACTCAACAAGCTTGGAGTCGCAGGAATGCCCGAATTATTTAGTAAACAATAGGACTGTTCATATTTGTATCACATCCGTGTTCTCCGCGCCATCCGTGGTCAAACTCCCAGGAGAATTGACCACTGATAACACTGATGGGCACGGATCGACCGATATCACTCGATGAATGGCTTTTGATAAAGCAAATCCACAGAAGGAGTCGGTGTCAGAGGATCTTTTCAGAGGAAACGGCCGGCGTCAGGTGCACACGCTGCTCGTCCGGCCGTGGCGTCGCGTTGTTCAGCAGCTCTTGTGACTCGCCGTTCGGCAAGGGTTCGAGTCCGAAAACCCGTTCAGATGGCAGCCCGGACGAATAACCGGCGGGAGACGATCGAGCCCACCGTACTGATCGCTATCAGAACGATGCTTGCAGGCTCCGGGACGGCGGCGGCCGCCGTGGTGAAGCCGATCTCGGTCCGCACGTCGTAGCCGAAGGTGAAGGGCACGCCGCCGACCCCGCCGAAATAACCCATGGTGTTGAGACGGCTGCTGTAGTCGACCTCGAGGTTGTACGACGTGCCGGCGTCCAACTGGCCGGGTGCCACGGAGAACGACGTCGTCGAGGGACTGTCGAAGAAGCTCGTCGAGTAGGCGACCGCGTTGGTTGACGTGTTCGTGATCACGATGAAGATGTCCGACTCATTGGCGCCAGTGACGGCCGTGAATCCATTGATCGTGACCAAGGCACCCTGCGCAGCGTTCAAGCCTTGCAGCAAGTTGTAGCTGTTGCCAGTCACGTACGGCACCGCCGAAGTAAAGAGGGGACTGCCATAGTTCGGGCTGTCGCCAGACATATTGGCAAGATTGCCGCCGGTAACGTTAAACTGAAGCTGCGTGCCTGGAATCAGGTAGGTGTCGAGCTGCGCCGGAGTGATATATCCCGTCTGGGCGATGGCGAAATTGCTCCCCGCCTGCGGGACGTAGGTTAACCCGGTCACTGCTCCACTATTCCCTGTGGCGGACGTGATATCACCGGGCGTATTGTAGAAGAGCCGCGAGCCGAAGAAGTCGGACGGAGTACCCGACGGCGCGGTGTTGTTGGCCGTCTGCGTGTATTCCATGTTGCCAAACGCGTCAAAATTCGTTAAGTCGGCGCGGGCCGACGTGCTCAATAGCGTGAGAAGCCCGAGCATTGAGACCGAAAGGATCGACGATCTGGTCAATTCCATGGTGACCACTCCTTTAAAACAGAATCAGCGGCGAGCCGGCGGCCGCTACGATAGCGATCGGTCGGGCCGACCATCCTTTTCTCGCGATCGACCCATCCGGCCGGGAAATGATTCTAGCGTGAAATTCATCGTTACTCTACATGCAAGTCCAAGATTGCTCCCGTGCGGAAGAAGCTGGTGTCCGATCATCGTTTCACACCAGAAAGCGGTGTCAAACCAACTCTTCAGGGGAAGAGGGAATCGACACCGGGATTCGATAAGCCATGAAGCGCAGGAATGTCAAAACTGTCTGGAAACGATCGGGATGTGCATTTCTATCGCATCCGTGTTCTCCGCGCCATCCGTGGTCACACTTCCAGGAGAATTGACCACGGATCACACTGATGGGCACGGATCGGCCGAAATCACTCGATGAATGGCTTTTGATAAAGCAAATCCACATGAGAAAGCGGTGTCAAACCACCTTTTTTGGGGAAGAGGGAACCGACACCGGGACTCAATAAGCTCAGAGCGCAGGAATGCCCAGATTATTCAGTAAACAATTGGAATGTTCATATTTGTATCACATCCGTGTTCTCCGCGCCATCCGTGGTCGCACTTCCAGGAGAATTGACCACTGATAGCACTGATGGGCACGGATCGACCGAAATCACTCGATGAATGGCTTTTGATAAAACAAATCCACAAGGCGGCACGCGTATCGGCCGCAGGGCATTTCGCGATCGTGCCGGTTTTTCGGCCTGCATCAAATGTCTCGACCGACACGGCCTGCCTGCTCATCGATCCCGTGCGCCGGATGGCAACAAGCACGTGTCCTCTTGACTCTTGTCTTATTTCGCGGTGTGTCCAGTTGCACCACGGAAAAATTATGGAACATATCTGAAGTCTCTGCTGGATCGTGGTTTCCGATCGGATTGCAGCCATGAGACGGGCGTAGGACAAGTGTCGAAACTTGACGAGCGCTGTATAATATAGAGAAGGTAAACAGTTTGGGCAATCACTTCGTTCTATCTCGTCGACGGTTTACCGGGTCTGCAACTCCACTCATGACGAGACCTCGAGCGGTTGCCCCGTCGAAGTCAGGTGAATCAGCCTGACTGATCTTTATATCGTCTCACTTCGTTCATTTTGCTCCGTAAACTGCGCAAAATCGGGACAGTACCCGGCCGTTTTGAGGTCGTTTCATAAGTGGCTTGAGCGTTGCCGAACGTGGTCGCGATGCCATCTTGTCCCCATTCGCCGGGCTTCGAACAGATTGACGACACGACACCATGATGAGCGGGCGCACGACGCCGTGGAGAGTGAGCTTGTCGGTGACACCCATCTACCAGGAGAAACCGCTCTTGATCGCATCGCGCTGGTCGAAAGGCGGTGCGTGCCCTCGCCAAAAGCTGCCACCTACTGCCATCCACTGCCGTTTGTGGCCGCGGAATCGTCAAGTTCGTTGCAATCGCGAGCTCTGGCCAGCGGCCAGCGGCTGCCATCCACGGCCGCGAGGTCGTCAGGCTTGGTGCAATCACAGGCCCTCGCCAAAAAGCTGCCACCTACTGCCATCCACTGCCGTTTGTGGCTGCGGAATCGTCAAGTTCGTTGCAATCGATCACCAGTTTTGGCCCCTCGAGGGCGTGCCGGCCAGCCTGGGCCTTGGGCAGAGAACCGTGAGCGGGGGCCGTGACAAGCGAAGGGCAGCTAATGAAGCATTTAGCTCGTTTCTTGTAGCCGGTCGCTGTGAGACCGGGAGTGCTTCGGTTTCTTGCCGGGCCGTTGATTCGGCGGTCAACCGGTGGGCTGGATCGCCTGGGTGACGCCTCTTTGCCACGGAATTCCCGGCCTCACAGCGGCCGGCTACAGCAGGAGCACGACGCCGGGAGCGTCGCGACGAACGTACCCACGGAGACAGCAGGACCAGAAAGAATTCAAATATCCAGATTTACTTTTCATTCATATATGTGATAAAACGCACTATTGAACGATTGTCGAACTGATGGGTAATGCGTAGCGCTGAGCTCGGGAACGAGGGGTCTTGTGTGTCATTTGCGGGGTAAGCCGCTGTCACATCAACGCGCCGGGCTGCCGGGCTCGGGGTAGCCCCTCGATGGGTTGTCCAGCACGAGAACCCAGTCGTTCCCTTTGCCCTGTGATGGGGGCTGGAATTCCTTCTTGCCTGCGCGATGAAACGTGCCGGCCGCTGTCGTTGTTCCGCTCCGGGGATCATACCAGACGGCGCGAACTTGCTCTCCGGTGAGTTTTTCGAGGTTCAGAGTGAAAGGCCGGCCCGATGCCGAGTACACGAACGCGTAGCTGCCGTCTTCGGCGCGCGTCGCCTGGATGTGGTCGGAACCGCGACCGGGGTCGCTCTGATCGGCGACAATTACATTTCCCCTTGACGACAATTAGAATTCCCCACTGAACTGTTCCATTGTTCATTATCCTTTCTCGCCCGAAGCACCCAATTTTGCGTTTAATTTGGACGACAGAACATCCCCTACGAGTTGGCCGCGCTCTGAACTCCTTTCTGACCGCCGTCGCGGGGTTTCCGTTGTTCGATTGACGACGATGACCGATGCTCACGCGAACTTTTCTGATTCAGCCGCCGTTGGGCTCAAACGCCACGGCCTCATCCGCGATCTCACCGTTCCTCAAGCCTCTGGCGCTGAGGGCGCTCGGTCTCGGGCTGTTGATCCTGCTTGGCCTGTTCCAGGCGATAGCTCGCGACGTTGAGCTCCAGGATCACGCTGTGATGGACCAGCCGGTCAATCGCCGCCGCAGTCGTCATCGGGTCCTTGAAAATGCTCTCCCATTTCGAGAACGGCAGATTGCTCGTGATCATCACACTGCCACGCTCGTACCGCTCCGCCAGCAGCGTAAACAAAACCTCCATTTCTTCGCGGCTCTGCTGAACGTAGCCCAGGTCGTCGATAATCAGCACCTCGAAGCTCGATAGCCGTTTGAGATATCGGCTCAATTTCAGATCGCGCTTAGCAATCAACAGATCTTGAACCAATAAACTGCACGGGCTGAAAAACACCTTGCGGCCCGCCCGCACCAGCTCTTGCGCAATCCCGCATAACAAGTGCGTCTTGCCACTCCCGGATCGTCCAAAGGCCAGGACGTTCTCCCGTGCCTCGACGAAGGCCCCGTCCAACAACGTGCGTGCCTGCCGCGCGACTTTCGCGGGCAGCCGCTTCATGTCGAACCGAGCCAGACTCTTCTCGACCGGCAAGTCCGACTCGCGTAACCAACGCTCGATCCGATTTGTCCGTCGCACCTGGCACTCCTTTTCCGCGAGCTCGCCAAGATATTGCTCGTAGCTGAGCGATTCCTGGACCGCGCGGCGGGCCGCGTCCTCGAAGCTTTCACGAAACGTGGGCAGATGAAGCTCCCGCAGGCACTCCAGGAGCCGCTGCTTCACCTCCGTCGGCGACGCCATTCCATACCTCCTTGTGATCGAACAAGACATCGAAACTCAACAAATCCGTTGCTTCCACTCGAACGTCCGTGACCGGCCGGGGGGACACGTGACGGCCGATCCATTCGCTTACCCCCTGCGCCGTGATCGTCTGCTCCTCCTCCAGCAGGGTTCGCAGGGCATCGTCCACCAACGACTCGTTTTCGCGGGCCGCCAGTTCGAGGATCTGAAGATATTCGCGTGAAGCTCGGCCGGCCGCCGTTTCACGCAGCGCGTCGTAGGCCATGCGAAATCGACTGGTGGGAAAGAGATCCTCTCGGTAGCGATAATTCTCGAACGCGCCGGGCTTGCGCACCAGCCAATCGATGACGTGCCGATAATTGACGCGATGCTTCCGCTGGCCGCGCAGGCGAGCAATCCGCTCGACGGCCTTGCCGGCAAACCAAACTTCGAGCTCTTCGGCGTAGAGCCGGACGTCCACCCATTCGCCGATCAATCTGCTATCAACTGAATAAATATTCCGATCAACATGAATAATGCTTCCAGATTGAACTCGCGCACGCACTCGCTTATAACTCTCGAGCCGTGCCGATGGCAGCGGACGGAGCACGGCCCGTTCCTCGGCAAGTCGCGCCTGGCGGCCCGCATTGCGCTGCTCGAGAATCGTTCGCAGGAACCGACCGTAGGCCGCGCGGTCGGCGAAATCGCGGCTGCCACGCAAAAGCAGCGCTTGGTCCACGGCTTCCTTGAAGCGGTTGTGGCTCTGCTCGGCGTCGCCGTTTTCATGAGCTTCGCGTGCGTTGATCTTTTCGATCTTGAGATCGTAGTGCGCCATCAACGCGTGATACCGCGCGGTGAACTCCTTTTTTTGCGACAGGTTATTCACAGCCGCGCTCATGCGGTCGGAGCGGTGCCGCTGCGGCGTTCCGCCCAGCTCCCAGAAGGCTTGCTGCAAGCCGTCGCAGAGACTCTCGAAACTCTCGGAGAAACAGATCGAGGCCGTCTCCCAATTCGAGTAGGTCAGGACGAAGTGATAAACCATGTGATCGAAGGGCTGGCCGCCGAGAGTCACGCCCAAGGTGGTCATGTGCGTGAAATCGGATGCGCCGAACCGGCCGGGATAGTGAGTCTGTGCGAAGAACACCTCCTTGGGGGGACCACTCGTCGCTTCCCACTGCCGCACGCGGCGCTGAAGCGTGCGTAATTGACCGTCGTCGAAGCGGCCGGGGTAACGGAGTTTTAACCACTCGAACAAGGTTTTTGCCTGCAAGCCGGGACTCTGTTCCAGTTGTTCTTGCACCTCCTTCCAGACCTCGGCGAAGGGATCTTCGCGCGTTCGCCATGCCCGCGGCCAGGTCTGCCGCTCGCTGGGGAGCTTGGCCTGCTCGCGGTACTTCCGTGCCGTCTTGCGATCCATGTCTGCCCTCATCGCCGCGACCAACAGCGGCTTGCCGGCCTTCAATAACGCCTGTAAGCGCCGCACTTGCCGATCCGTGACCTTCGCCATGGTGATCCTCCTAGGTTTTGGAGAACCACCAGCAGAAACCATTGCCCCGTCAGTGGGGAATTCTCATTGTCGCCGAGCGGAACCACTCCGCGGAAACCGCCATATTGAGCGTTCTGGCCCGAAGATTCGTGACGCCGAATTCAATCGCGGTCAGTGGGGAATCTTAATTGTCGCGGTGGGGAAATGTAGTTGTCGCCAATCAGTCGCTCGCCAGGAGGGTCTGGTCGGGGATCCGGGCGAGCATTGGCCGCGATTCCAGAAGCGTTCGCGCGTGCTGCATCTGGCGTGCACCGGGGAGGTCCTTGGCTTTTTGCCAGGGTGTCCGGGCGGCCGTGATCGGCGGGCGCCCTGGTTCGAGGAATTGCCAGATGTCGTGGCAGCCGTAGGTATGGCCGCAGGCGCCGGCGAAGAGGGACCAGTAGGCGGCCTTGCGGGCGTCGTACTCGTCGAGAAAACCGTTCCTGGGGTTGAACCCGGCCGGGTGGTCTTCATAGCCGGGCTCGCCATCGATGCAGGGCTTGGCCGGCCGGCGGGCATAGTCGGCCGCGATGCGGTCGTAATTGGGATTATTGAAGTTGTGCCCCGACTGGATCATGTCGAAGGCCAGCCAGTCGTCGTGATGAAACCACTCGGCCGAGCTGCGGCCTCCGGTCGGGTGAAAGGTCATGAGATGGCGGCCACCGTCCCCTTTCTTCAGGCCCGCGGCCATCGCCCGGATGATGCTTTTCTGTCGGTCATTTTCCACAGGACGGTCGCCGCCGAGGATCCAGATGATGGGCTTGTCCTTGTATCGCTTGCCGAGAAATTCGCCGAAATTGGCGGCGTTTTCCGGGGTGAAGATTTCCGGGCCGAGGCCCCACTTCTTGTTCCACTTGTCGCCCCAGGTTGGCAACATCCCGATGACCAGGCCGAGCGCGTCGGCTCGATTCACCACGAAATCGACGTGCTCGAAATAAGCCTCGACGGGGCGAGTCGGATCCTTGTCGATGAGTGGTAAGTGTCCATAAGGGTTGGGAACGTCTAGCCCGCCAAACTCGGCCAGGACAACTGCCTGGATGACGGTGAACCGCTTGGCGGCCCGGTCGCGAAGATAAAGATCGGCGTCGTCTCGGTTCAGGCGGTGAAACAGTTCCCAGGCGGTATCGGCGAGATAGAAAAAGGGCTTGTCGTTCTGGTCGATCAGGTAGCGGTGGTTCGGGCTGATCTTCGTGGGGAAAGCGGTCTGGCCGTGCGCTGGCCCTCTGGCGGCATGATCTGGATTTCGCGGGGTATCGTATACTTGCTCGGTCATCAGCCCGGGGCTGATACCCGAGGCGAAAACGGCCGGCACGGATGCCAACAACGCCAATTTGATGGTGACGGCCACGCCGAAGAAGAAGCTCGAACGTCGCATCGCATATCCCTCTGAATATGTGTTTGGCTGGCTTTGGATAGTGGGTGCATGACGTTGGCCTCATTCTGGAACAGAAGACATCGCAGGGGAAGGGGAGTCGAGCAAAGGGGGGGTGACGGTACTGGTGGTTCCATTGATGTTGATGGGAAATCAATTCTTTTGAACAGAAGGCAGAGAAGGGAACGAAGAATACGACATACGGGGATCGGAACACACCAGCGCCAGGGCTCGCCGGGCGGTTTGTGCGACTGCTGAACGGCCTTGCGTGATTCCGAAATGCCGAGGCTCGCCGAGTCGGCACTGGCACTCGGCTCGTGCGGAGACTCGCCCTCCCGGGATCGTGCAGGGGGCATTCAGTCATCATCCTTTATTGCATTCAAAGACGCGTGAAGCCGCTGAACAATCTGCTTTTTTCACTGCGTGGTACGTTGAAACGGCCAGGGTGGCGCACTCGTGTTGAGGTCTCTTCGTTTCCTTTGCTTCCTTCCGTTCAAAATTTTCTGGTTCCCGAATTTGGCACAATGTGTGAAATTGTTGAACGAAACAGGTTGCTTTCGCGTTGCGTCTGTCTCAATCTTGGTGGAGATCAGATCAGCGACGAGTGTCGATTCTTGCCGAACTGATTTCAACCCGACGTTTGCGAATCACCAGACGCGTTTTCGACCAGCGAGATGAGCAATGAGCCAGGTATCGCTGATTCCACTAGGGGTAGGCGAGGCTTTCACCGCGCGGTATTACACGACGAGTCTGATCCTGGGTGTCGACGGCGACTGGCTCTTGATCGACTGCCCGCATCCGATCCGCAAGATGCTTCGCGAAGCGTCGCTCGCCGCCGGTTTTCCCGCACCCCTCGATCTCGACCGAATTCATGCCGCGGTTGTGAGCCATTTGCACGCGGATCACTGCTGCGGGCTCGAGGATTTTGGTTATTTCTCGGTCTATGCGCTCAACCGCCGGGCCAAGCTCCTGATGCACCCCGATGCCTCAGCGCGGGTCTGGGATGGGCTCCTGGCGGCCGGGATGGAGCTCGTGGAGGATCAACCTGGTACACCATCGGCCCCCAAACAAATCGATGATTATTTCGATCTCATCAATCTGGACACGACTCAGGCCGTGGAATGCGGGCCCTTCGCGATCGAGTGCCGCCGAACGATCCACAGCGTGCCCACATTCGCCTTTCGCATCTCGGCCGGTGGCCGAACGCTCGGTTACAGCGCCGATACGGCTTTCGACCCGACCTTGATCGATTGGCTGGCCGGCGCCGATCTCATCATCCATGAGGCGACAAACCTGGTGCACGCGGGTGTGCATACTCACTATGAAAATCTCGCCGATCTCCCCGCGGCGCTTCGTGCCAAGATGCGGCTCATTCATTACCCGGATGACTTCGACGTGGATTCCAGCGCCATCGAATGCCTGCGCCAGGGGCGCGTGGTCGAACTCTAGCGTCTGGAAAGCGCGATACTGGTCGCTGGGCGGCTGGCCCGGGCAAACAGTGTTCTCGCTGGTTCGCCGTCAATCAATCGCCGTACTTGCTCCGTAATCGAGGCGAGAGCCTGAGCATGAGCTGGCGCGCTCGAACTCAGCCAGCCAATCAGCCGTGTGGGCGGCCAGGGCCTCGTCAGCCGGAGGAACAAGGCCCGTGGGACAGGAGGGGCCAAGCTGCTCGGCGGCCAGGCGGCGGTAGTTCGAGATCGTGCGGTCTCCGTAGCGCGCGACTTCAAACCAATCTTCACTCAGGAAGACCACCACGGGGACGCGATGGCCGCCATTGATCGCCAGCATGTCGCGGATCTCGGGCCGGAAATCGCGGTCAAGCCACCGCAATTCGATCCGCGACGTAGCGCGGGCAAAATGATCGAACACCGGGCACTGATTGATACAGTCGCCGCACCAGGCCCCCGCCAGGCACAGAACGGGCATCCGCCGCGCGAACCCCTGGAGCACTTTTTGCTGGAGGTCTGTCAGTGCGAAACGCCCGTGCATCGCATCCCATCGCGTCCTTTGACCCGGCGTGGCATGGCGATCGAGGAACGACTCGTAGGGAAGTGCATCCGCGAAGATCTTCGACCATTCAGTCATATGTTATCTCGAAATAACGATACCGCTTCTGGTCGGGTTCTTGACTCGTCCTGATTGTCTCATGAGCCAATTCGATTGGTCAAACAACGGCCGTCAGTCAGCGCCGCAATATTCGATTGCGTGCCGTGGCGTAAGCGTCGAGAATTCCCAGGTGGCCCGGGTGAATGGCTTCGAGTCCGAGCTTGGACTGGACGGCCGACGAGAGGCGCTGGCCGGTGCCGGCGAGAACGACCAGTCGCCGGCCTTCGGGAAGAGCAAAAAGGCCGTCGATCATGCTGAGATCGCGCTGGGGTAAATCGGGCAGGGCCGTCTTCAAGATGAATCGAAGTCGTCCGCCGGCCAGGGGGCGGCCGCTGAATGATCCCTCGCCGTCGCGCGGCGTGCCCGATGATGAGACAGGGCTGACGACGGCGACGACCTGGATCGGGCTATCACGGTTTCTGCGCAGGATCATGGTCCGCAGCGCGAGCATCGCGCGGGTTTCGCTATGACGGAACACGACTTCGCGAAGGCCGATCACGACGGTGACCGCCATCACGACCAGCAAGAAGGCCGCCAGGATCCAGCGTTGCCGTTCGTCGCTGCGACGTGCCCAGCGGTTGAGCGCGCGAATCATCAAGACAGACGCGGCGGCCAGATCCACGACCAGATGCAAACCCAGGGCGGTCGCGCTGTCGGCCGGCCATGAATCAGATCGTCGACGGCCTCGCTGAGATCGGCGCTGGCCCACCAGGTGACTGACATGGCGGTGACCGGTGCGATAGCGATCAGCGTGCGTACGGGAACGCGGCGGTTCGCCAGGTCGGCGATCAACTGCGCCGCGAGCAGGCTGAGAGGAATGAGTAAGAGCAGGTCGAAGGCGCTACGCGGCCCGGCCGGCCAGATGGCCGGTGCCAGCGCGGCGACGCCAAGCCAGATGACCCAGAACGAGCCGCCCACTGTTTCGAGCGTGTCGGCCTCATCGACCAGGGCGCACCGGATCGCGCGAACGGCGCCAAATAATCCCAGGGGCAACGTCACGGGAGCCAGCTTGATCAAGCGCGATAACAGGCTGGATTGACGGTCCGCCAGCACGGCGTCCGGCGGAAAAGTCAGTGAAGATAAAACTTCCCAGCCGTGTGCCTGGAACATCAAGATAAACCAGGGGGCGGCCACCGCCAGGGCGATTGAGAGGGCCAGTAAGCCATTGACCAGGCTCGATCGCTCGGTTCGGCCCCGCACCCACGACCAGAAGCGCTGGAGGATTTTCCGGGTCGGCGAGGCCCGCGAGGCATTCAGATAAAATTGGTGCAAGAGCACGATCGGAATGGCGATCAAGGCCACTCCACCCAGTGAAAGGAAGGCCAGGCCGACCGCGACACCGCCGGCGATCACCCAGAAGGCGGGTCCGGCCCACGACCAGGGGCGTGTCGACTCGGTTGCGGTGCGTTCGTGCCAGCCGTAACAGAGCAACGCGGCCAGAACGCCGCAGACCACCAGGGTGGTTGGTGTCGCCTCCTGGGTTCGCAGGAGCAAGTTCTGATTGAATCCGACGAGGATCGCCGCGGTCAGCCCGAGGCCGGCCCCGCGCCAGAGGCGCCCGTGAAGGTAGACGAGAATGACGACGAGCGAACCGGCCACGTAGCTGGGCAAGACGCTGGCCAGGGGATCGCGCTCGGTGCTCAGCCAGAGCCCCAGGGCCTCCAGCCAGGCGTAGAGCGGCGGCTGCAAGGCCACCACGCGGAACGCGGTCGCCTCGGGCACCGGCTTGATCTCGGCGGCCGCCGGCATCTGGTCGAATAAAAGACCATCGAGCACCGCCAGGCCTCTGAGGCCCCACAACGGGCCCGGAGGGGTCAGGTCCCAGGAATTGAGGGCGACCATTCCGGGCAAGACAGCAACCAGGACGACCAGCGGGAAGACCATCGCCGATCGCGGTGCCGGCCGAAGCAAGGGCCGAGCCAGCGAACCCGGCGGATCGCGCAGAGCGGCCGATCGGCCTTGATCCCAGAGAGCCTGCTCTTCACTCCAGTTCCGTAGCGACAGATCCGGATCCATGAGCCCAGATCCTCCCGCCTTGATTTTTCAAATGCCACGAGCCGAGCGCGCTGGCGCATCCGTACGCCGATTGGTCAGAACCTTACCATAATCGCCTCAATCGCGAGATAGAATTTTTGCTCGAAACTCTGAACCGGGCTGATCATGCGCATGGTTGACTCTGACCATGGAGCACAGGATATCCAGTCATTCTGGCGCTGGCCGTCGATCCACGAGGGATTGCCGGCGAACGTTCACGCCGATCTCTGTTTTCAGGCGACAACCACGGAGCGGCTCTGGTCCGCGCGGCATCGAGACCCGATTCATAAAGGCCGTAGTCCACGTTATCCTGGTGGCATCAGCGCTTGACACGACATCACCTTGCCGCCTTTTTCTACTCTCGAGGGAGAGATTGGATGATTGGCGTAGGCACAACGCTTAACGAGCGATTCATTCTGGACAAGGAACTCGGCCAGGGGGGCATGGGCACGGTCTACCGTGCGACCGATCAGTTGCTCGGGCGCAATGTCGCCATCAAATTGCTGAATCATTGCGGGACCGAGCAAGACGTCAACCAGATGCGCCTCGAGGGCCAGATTCTCGCCAGGCTGGTTCACGACAAGATCGTGCGACTGTACGACCTCGGTGAGTCTCAAGGGATTCACTTCCTCATCATGGAAGAAGTGAATGGGTCGAGCTTCTGCGCATCGTTTGCGGCACCTGCGCCTCGGCGACCGGCTACGGATCTGCGGACAGGTGGCCGAGGCACTCGATTACGCGCACATCCAGGGAGTGATCCACCGTGATGTCAAACCGGGCAACGTCTTGCTCACGCCGAGCGATGAGGCCAAGCTCTCCGACTTCGGTCTCTCACTCGTCGCCGTTGACCGGATCGACCAGAGCGGGACGATTCGGGGCACCCCCAGCTACATGAGCCCGGAGCAGGCCCAGGGCAAACCGCTCGACCATCGCACCGACCTCTATTCCGTGGGCGTGATGCTCTACGAATGCGCGACCGGCCAGGTTCCGTTTGCCGGCAGCATGATGTCGGTGATCGACCAGCACATCCACGCCACGCCCACGGCCCCCCGGTTCAAGAATCCCGAATTGTCGTCGACGCTGGAAAGCTTGATCCTCTCGCTCATGGAAAAGCGTCCGACCAAACGGCCGCCATCGGGAAACGTGGTCGCACTCGCCCTGTTCGAGGAAGCCGAGCGTGCGCTGCGGCTCGAGCGAATCAACCCCGGGCTCAGGCGATCCGATCCCTTGGTTCCGACCTATCCGCCGCCATCAAGCACGCTGACGGTAGGCAAACCGAAAGCCGAACCGACCCCGGCGCACGCGGAGAAGCGCGTCGGGCGGCAAGCCATGGTGCCATCAGCGACGGACGCCCTTCTCTCGGCGCTTCACAAGTTATCAGACACCTCGAGAACGCCCCCGTCCCCGGCCGAAGACATCCTCGACGTGTCCCGAAACGGTCGCGAAGCGGCGCCAAGGCCCTATAGCCACCCGATCGCCAGCGAGATGCTCACGACGTTGCTCGCCAAGCCCATCGTGATCACGCCCGAGGAGCGCTATCTCTGCGGTCACTATCTGGCGTACCTCCTGGGCGGCTCGCGGCGACGGGGGCTCTTTCTCCGGCGATCGCCCGACGCGAGAAACGCGGACCGCGCCCGGCTGCTGCTGTCGATGGCCTGGTTGTCGTGTATCGAGCCCACCCAGGAGGCGATCGACTGCGCGGCGCACTGCTGCAAGACCGCCCTGACGTTCGCGCCGCGATCAGTCCCGTCGTGGTGATCAAGTACCTGGGTGCCCGCGATACGACTGGCAAGCGCAAGCGATTCCGGCAGGTTCGCAAGCGGCTGCTGGAAGCCAGTGCCTATGCGCAAGATGATGGTCGACTCCCGAGGCGTGCTCAACCCGGGAATGATGCCTCGCACGCTCGACGACCTGGCGACAATCGCCCCGCCGCGGGACACGCTCGACGCTCACCGCGTTTCCCTCTGGAACCGTCTGACGGAAGTGTGGCGCAAGGAGAGCGACTTCCGCGAGGCGGTCCTTCGCTATGCCCTTCGATCCGACCATCTCGACGCCGTCAGCGCGAGCCTTTGGCCCGAGGTTGTCTACCCTCTGATTGAACGAGCCCACTGGCAGCGCACGTTTCGTCCCCGGTTTGAAGCACTCTGGGACTATGTGGTCGGCAAGGTGCTGCACATCCCCGTGTCGGGCGTCCAGCTCGACCGCATGATGGTGATCGCCATACCGCTGGACGTCGCCGAGCAGCTCGACCTTGACCTCCTGGCGTTCGTCGACGACCCCCACATCGACGACGACGACGCCAGCCCCGCCGAAAGCCAGGGAATGGATGGGCGGCGTCCGTTTTACGTCGGAGGTGTCATCCCCCGCGATGAGCCTGCGAGCGACGAAGATGACATCATCCCACGCGTCAAGGTGATGGTTCCGCTTTCCCCGGCCGAGCCATTCCTGTTCACACAGAACACCCTTCACAACCTGTGGGAAGGGGCGATGGACGCCCAGGCCAACTCAGCGCGGCCCCATGTTCTGCACCGGACGATCCCTGTCGGGCGGTATGAGCTTGCGGTCATCCCAACGGGCCGGGGCCGATCGGCCATCCGGGCCGTATTGCAGGGTATGCCGCAGGGAAAGCAGATCGAGATCTTCACCCCCTTGGCCCAGGTGAGGAACTCCACCTCGCGGATCGTGATCGCCATCTGGACCTACCAGGATGCGAGCATCGCGATCGTCCACCTCGACTTCCAGTCCAGGGAACGTTTCATCCTCTGGCACGCTCCGGACGCCCATCAATTCAACTTTGACTACCTCGAGGAACTGAAACAAAGACTATCCACCGCGAGCCTGCAGGTTCCCGACCAGCTCGACCGAATTCTCTCGACCAAGTGACCATTCCGTCCTCTGGCCCGGGGCGACCTCCGGCTATGAGTGGCAAACTGGCTCGAAATCGCTTGACATGATTTGTCGCGTCAGTGACCAAAAGAAAGGCGATTTTGCGATGAAATGAAACGGGTTCGCTAATCTTCATCCCACGGGCCATCGTCGTCGAGCTGATCGTTGATCCGCTCAAGATTGCGTTTGAGGATGTCGAGCTCGTCGTCGCCAAAGATATGAGCGCGAAAAGGGAACGCCAGACGCAGGAGCTCGGGGTGAGCCGTACCGAGATCGTCGACTGCGTGACGCAGGGCCTGGAGGAACTGGTCGAGCCCTTCATCAGGGAGCTGAACTCGCGCGACGATGGCTTTCAGGCCATTGAGCGACGCGGGCGAGGGATGATGGTTTGACGGCGCCTCGGCACTCGATGAGCCTGAACCCGCGGAGTGATTGAGGTTGACCGATCGAGCCGCCGACGAGGAAGCGGATCGCGTCTCGCCGGAATCGTGATTGAGGTCGACGTTGACATTCGCATGATTCTCGGCCGCGCGATGGCGGCGTGCGGCCTCGATCGCCTGGGCCAACTGTTCCTGGGCCTCGGCGACATAGCTCGACCAGTCGGTTGAAAAATCCTGGCGAAACGCCTCGATGTAGCCTGGCTCATACTGGCGTGAAAGCCATTTAAGCTGATGGAACACCCGATGAGAGAGGGCCTGGAGCTCCTCGGTGATCTCGGCGTCACGATCCTGGTTCGCCTGGTAAAAGCGAAAACGCCCGATCCATACCTTGAGACGTGCGTATTGCTCCAGCTTGGGCAGTGCGCTATAGGCATTCAACCCTGCGTCGACCTCGTGGCCCAGAAGCTGGAGCTGACCGCCCGGAAAATGGGCCTCGGCGTCCCAGAGCAAGCGATCCTCGGCGGCGAACTGCGCGGCCAGCTCGGGCTGAAGCCGATCGAGTTCACGGCGAAGGTGCCGGTAGGTATCGGTGGTCGTTCGCAACTCGCGGCGTGCTTCGTCCAGTTCGCGGGTGAGCTCCGCGAGTTCGGCGCGGGTCTGCTGCCGCGTTCGCTCGATCTCGGCCTGCGAGGCGGCAATCAATCGCTCGGCGTCGGCCTCTGATCCCAGTGACGACTTATACAAGGCCAGTTTACGCACAAGGTCTTTCAATAACTGCTCGTCGGCGTCGGCCTGTTCGAGTGTCTTCAGGCCGGCCGGCCGGACGACGCGAAGCTGCTCGACGGCGCGGGCGTGCGCGTAGCTCGGCCGCGCGAAACTGCTCGGCGGCATGCTGAGCCTCTCCTTCGATTTTCCGCGCCGGGTTTTGGCTTCGGCCTGGCGAACCAATTCGGCAAGCCGCTCTAACGCTGGTGTCATGATCAACTACTCTGGCAATCTCGCCTTGATGACTCTGATTTCGGCCAAAGCTCCGTCCATTCCTGGCAACTTACATTCATCGCTCTCGTCTCACCGCCGAATAGAGACGCATCCGCCAAATGGGCAACGACCAAAGTCTGAATAAGGGAACTACTTAACGGCTCCTTGTTCGGCTTCTTTCATGTCCTAAAAACATCATACACGCCCGGCGTCGAAAGTTGAATCAGGCAGCGCTGTCGTTGAGCGTTAAGTTCATCACAGCGATTGCGTCTCTTGTTTCACGCAAGAATGTTTTGTTACTGTTTAGGCGATGAACGAACATGTTGTAGGCCCGACCACCGGGTAATCACGCCAGGATAGTCGGAATGCCGAAACTTGACAGGAAATTTTACGCTTGTGCATTTAACTATAACATGGCCGATGGTGGTCACTTTGGCCGTTCTGGCTGTCCTGCTTTATGGGTTGGTCCAGGATAAGCCGGCGGATATCCTGTTCGTTGGCGCGGTCGGTTTGCTGGCCCTTTTTGGCGTGATCAAACCCGAAGAGGCCATGTCGGGCTTTGCCAATTCGGCGATGCTCACGGTGGCCGCGCTCTTCGTGGTGGCGGCTGGACTGCGCGAAACGGGTGTCATGGAGTTTGTGGGGGACCGCTTCCTGGGTCATGTCGAGACCGAGACACGCGCCTTATTCTACATGGCGATCGTGCTCATTCCCTCGGCGATGGTTCTCAACAATACGCCCAAGGTCGCGCTTCTGGTTCCGGTGTTGATCGCGTGGTGCCGCAAGCGTCGCATTTCTCCCTCGCGGCTCTTGATGCCGCTTTCGTTTCTCTCGATTCTCGGCGGCACATGCTCGCTGATCGGCACCAGCACTAACCTGGTTGTTCAAGGCATGCTGATCAAGAGCGGTCTCCGGCCGATGACCTTCTTCGAGATCGGCTGGGTGGGCTTTCCGTGCGCTATTCTCGGGGCCGTTTATCTGCTGACGATCGGCCGCAGGCTTTTGCCCGACCGCAAGGATTTGATTGAACAGCTCGACGCGACGCGTCGCGAGTATCTCGTCGAGATGCTCGTGCAGCAGGGGTGCCGCCTGGTGGGCAAGCGCGTCTCCGAAGCCGGCTTGCGGCACTTGCCGGGGCTGTTCTTGATCGAGATCGATCGCGACGGCGAGATCATCGGGCCGGTGGCCCCCGAGGAGATGATCCATGCCAACGACCGCATGGTCTTCACGGGCGTGGTGAGTACGATTGTCGACCTGGAAAAGATCCCCGGGCTCGTTCCGGCGGTCGACACGCGTTATGAAGTGTCCACCTCGGGGCAATGGGCCAGGCAGCTTTGCGAGGCGGTGATCAGCCCGAGCTCGCCACTGGTCGGCACCGCCGTGCGCGACGCCGATTTCCGCGGCCTTTACGACGCGGCCATCGTGGCCGTGCATCGTAACGGATCACGCATGACCAACAAGATTGGCGATATCGAGCTTCATATCGGCGACACGCTTCTCCTTCAAGTCGGTCCCAATTTCAGCCGTGCGTTTCGCAATAACCCCGACTTTTACCTGGTCAGCGACGTCGAGGATTCACGCCCGATTCGCTTCAACCGAGCCTGGTTCGCCGCCGCGATTTTCATCGTGATGATCACGGCGTTCGTCACGGGCGTCGTCGATATCATGCTGGCCGCGGTTTTGGCCGCCGGCGCCATGATCGCGGCGAAGTGTGTTTCGGCCTCGGAGGCGCGCAAGTCGATCGATCTGCCCGTGCTCATCTCGATCGCGGCCTCGTTTGGCGTCGGCCGGGCACTCGAGCAATCGGGTGTGGCCAAGCTCTTCGCCACGATGCTCGTGGAGGCCACGCGCTCCTGGGGGCCGACAACCACCCTGGCGGCGATCTACTTCGGAACCATGGTTCTCAATGAGCTGATCAGCAACAACGCCGCCGCGGCTCTGTCATTTCCCTTCTGCCTCGAATCGGCGCGGTTGCTCGGCGTCAACGAACGACCTTTCATCGTCGCGGTGACGCTCGCGGCCTCTTACGCGTTTGCCTCGCCGATTGGCTATCAAACCCACATGATGGTTTTTGGACCCGGCGGCTACCGCTTTACCGACTTCGTGCGAGTGGGCGTCCCTCTAAACGTCTTGATGTGGATCACCGCGATCATTCTCATTCCGTGGATCTGGCCGTTCCATGTCGCGGTCGGATGACCAGACGATCGGCTCGATATCCACGAGAGTGACGCCCAGTTTGAAGACGCCGGGGCCGGAGCATGAATCTTGCCACGCTGATCCGAAATGAGCGATTTCACTTCGCCGACCTGCGCGAAGTTTTCGCGAAAGCCAACGAGGTGAAGTCGGGTGATCAGCTCGCCGGACTGGCCGCTCGAACCGAACGGGAGCGTGTGGCCGCCAAGCATGTCCTGGCCGAGTTGACACTCGAGGAAATTGTCGACCATCCCCTGATCGATCCCGACATCGACGAAGTGAGCCGGCGCATCCTCGAGTCGTTCGACACG
This sequence comes from uncultured Planctomycetota bacterium, assembly GCA_963818265.1. Taxonomy (GTDB): domain Bacteria; phylum Planctomycetota; class Planctomycetia; order Isosphaerales; family Isosphaeraceae; genus CAWFRS01. Next base: position 1,162,003 of record CAWFRS010000010.1, read on the forward strand.
GCCGCGTTCGCGTCCCTGCGCGGCTTGACTGTCGGCGAGCTGCGCGAATGGATTCTCGACGACGCGACGACCGGGAGCATGATCGCGGCCGCCGGGCCGGCCCTGGTTCCCGAGCTGGCGGCGGCCGTGGCCAAGCTGATGAGCAACAAGGATCTGGTGCTGGCCGCCAGCAAGATGCGCGTGGTGACCCGTTGCCGCAACACGATGGGCCAGAGGGGTGTTCTGGGCATTCGCGTTCAGCCGAACCACCCCGGGGATGACATCGCCGGCATTCTGCTCTCGGCCGTCGATGGTTTACTGCATGGCTGTGGCGACGCCATGATCGGCGTCAATCCGGCGGCCGAATCGGTCGAGGTTACCATGGCGATCTTGAACGCTCTCGACCGCCTGATCGAAGGCCTGGCGATCCCCACCCAGGCTTGCTGTCTGGCGCACATCACAACCCAGCTCACGGCCATGGATCGAGGCGCACCGGTCGACCTCTTGTTTCAATCCATCGCCGGAACCGAAATGGCCAACACGAGCTTCGGCATCAACCTGGCGCTCTTGCACGAGGGCCGCGAGCGCGTGCTCGAGCATCATCACACGCGTGACGTCGCCTGGGTCGGCAGCCAGGCCATGTACTTCGAGACCGGGCAGGGGAGCGCCCTCTCGGCGGGTGCCCACCACGGGATCGATCAGCTCACCCTTGAAGCCCGCGCCTACGGAGTCGCCCGGTCGTTCGACCCGTTCCTGGTCAACAGCGTGGTCGGCTTCATCGGCCCCGAGTATCTCTTCGACGAGCGCCAGATCATTCGCGCCGGGCTCGAGGATCATTTCATGGGTAAACTGCTCGGCCTGCCGATGGGCGTGGATGTTTGCTACACCAATCATGCGGCGGCCGACCAGAACTCGGCCGATAATCTCTTGCTGCTTCTGGCCGCGGCCGGGTGCAACTACTTCATGGGCGTGCCTTGTTCCGATGATGTTATGCTCAATTATCAATCGACGAGCTTTCACGATGCCGCGGCCGTGCGCCTGCTTTTCGGGCTGCGGCAAGCACCCGAGTTTGCCGATTGGTTGCAATCGCAAAGCTGGTGGTCGCCCTCTGGTGCTCGAATCGAAGACGCCCTCGCCCACGAGCAATTGATGCGCCAGCTCGAATCCGTGGTGGGGCAAGCCGACTGACTGGGGCAATCACCTCGATGAACGCCGAACAAGAAAGAACGCCGGGCAACGTGCACGCCGAGGACGACGTGGGGCGGCTGCATGCGCTCGGCTATCAACAGGAGCTGGCGTGCCGGCTGGGCCTATTTTCCAATTTCGCATTATCATTATCAATTATCTGCATTCTTGCCGGCGGTGTGACATCATTTCATCTGGGTTTATGCAGTGTCGGCGGCGCGTCGATTGGCCTGGGGTGGCCGCTTGTGGGCCTCTTCGCGCTGGCCGTCGCGGCCACGATGGGCCAGCTCGCGTCGACCTTTCCGACCGCCGGCGGCCTCTACCACTGGGCGGCCATTCTGGGCGGCCGCGGCTGGGGCTGGACGACGGCCTGGTTCAATCTGGCCGGGTTGATCACGGTGCTCGCCGCGATCAACGTCGGCACCTACCGCTTCGCGCTGGCGGGCCTCATGCCGGGTGCCCGACCTTCCGATCTCGACCTGGTTTTTCAGGCCCTGGGTGTAGGATTGATCACATTTTCACAGGCGGCCATCAATCATCTCGGCATCAGCGTGACGGCCAGGCTCACCGATTTTAGCGGCTACTGGATCCTGATTGTTTCGGCGGTGCTGGCCCTGGGCTTGCTGGCTTTTGCTCCGGGTTGGGATCCGGTTCGGCTGGTCACCTTCACCAACTTCAGCGGCACGCCCGGCGGCGGCGTCTGGCCGGCGGCCGACAGCTTGGTCTTTCTCTTTGCCCTCGGCACGATCTTGCCCGCGTACACGATCACGGGTTTTGACGCCTCGGCACATGCCGCCGAGGAGACCAGAAGCGCGGCGCAGAGCGTGCCGCGCGGCATCGTTCGCTCGGTCTTGGTTTCGGGAGTGGCCGGCTGGATCTTGCTTGGCGTGGTCGTGATGGCGGCTCCCGACCTGTCGATCGCCGCGGCCCACGGCGAAGGGGCCTTTCTCGCGATCTTGAGCGGGGTCTTGCCGCGCTCGCTGGAGTGGATCATGATCCTGGCGATCGTCGTGGCCCAGTACCTCTGCGGGCTGGCCACCGTGACCTCGGCCTCACGCATGGCGTTTGCCTTTGCACGTGATGGCGGGCTCCCTTTTTCCCATTACGTGCGCTGGGTCTGTCCCAGAAGGCGCTCGACCGGCTGTCGCGATCTGGGTGGTCGCCGTCGCTTCCTTGCTTTTCACGATTCATACGCCGGTGTACGCCACGATCACGGCCGTCTGCACGATCTTTCTTTACCTGTCGTACGTGCTACCAACCGCTCTGGGAGCCTGGGCCTACGGCCGCACCTGGACCGTGATGGGCCCCTGGAACCTGGGCCGTTGGTATCGGCCGCTGGCCGTGCTGAGCGTCATTGGCAGCATGGTCTTGATCGTCATCGGGATGCAGCCTCCCAACGAGCGTTCGATCGTGGTTGTCGGCGGAATGGCCATGATCCTGGCCGTGATCTGGTTCGGGCTGGCCCGCCATCGTTTCTCCGGGCCGCCGCAAGCCGCTCTCGGCCGGCCGCGACACGAGGCACGATGATCGAGCCATTTCCAACGTATCCGCCCGATCACGCGAGCGCTGTCTTCAGTTTCTCGGCGATTCCCGAGTCACGTGCAATCGTTCGCCTGATCCCGGACTCGAGAATCTCGCGCGTGCCGACGATCGTCACACCCTGGCGGCTCCGGGTGAGTGCCGTGTAAAGGATTTCGCGCGTGTTGATCGGGAGATCGCGATCAGGCAAGATCAGCGCCACGTGGTCAAACTCGGATCCCTGAGCCTTGTGAACGGTCATCGCGTATGAGTGGAACAAGACCGATTTCAATGACTCGACGTGAAAAGCCGCCAGGCCGCCCCCCGGTCTCGGAAATACGGCCGCCGGCTGCGGCCGGTCTCCTTCCCATACGTCGAGAATGAGCCCCTGGTCGCCATTGAAGATCCCACGGTTGTAGTCATTGACTTGCATCATGATCGGCTCGCCACTGACGAAACTGTTGTCATGATAAGTCGCCAGTTTTCGTTCCCTCATGACGTGCTGGTGCAGAATGGCATTGACGCGATCGGCCCCCGTGTTGCGAGAAATACGCGTCAGGCAGAGAATGCGAAACCGATCCCAGTATTCAAAACAGATTCGCAGCTTCTCCTGGTCAGACTCGCTGAAGCTGCCATGATCGAGCTCGTAAACTTCCCGAACTCGTTCATGCACATCGGATTGATGATGAATTACGTCGGCATACCAGCGATCGAGAAACTCGTCCTGGACGGGTGAGCCATCGGGGGCCGCGAGGAACTCGACGCCCTCGAACGTGAGCTCTTCAGCGGCGCTTCGTTCCGTGATCGTCGGGTCGTCGGTCTTGCTCGCGGCAAAGGACGGTTGGTTTCCAGCATCGATGGCCTGTGAAACAGCGAGGATGTTGCGGCCATTCGCGTCTTCCTGCGCATTCGATGGCTCTGCGTGAGCTGTATGCCTCGGGGCAAGAGTGGTGCATGGCCTCGGATCGCGAAGGCGGCCAGTAAATCGCGGAGCACGGCCCCCGCTTCGACCGAGGGGAGTTGATGGGCATCACCCAGAAGCATGAACTGACTATCGTCGCGCAACGACCGGACCAGGCGTTCCATCATGGCCAGATCGATCATCGAGCTCTCATCAATAATCACCACGCGCTCCGCCAGGCGATTGTTCTCATGATGCAAGTAGTTGCCGGTCTTTTGCGAGTACCCGAGCAGCCGGTGCAGGGTGCGCGGCGCGGCGAGATGAACGAGATCGAGATCCTCGGGCGCGGCAAGGGCGATCGTGGCGATGCCCGCACTCACGGCCTCGCCCATCCGATTCGCCGCCTTTCCCGTCGGGGCGGCCAGCGCGATGTCCGCGCAGGCCACGCCAAGACGGCGCAAGACGCGCAGAATCGACAGGATGATCGTCGTCTTGCCAGTACCCGGGCCTCCCGAAATGATGGTCATGGGAAGGCGTACGGCGGCGCGTACGGCGGCCTCTTGTTCGCCCGTCAAGTTCACCGCCTGACCGCGCCGCAACGCGGGACGCTCGAGCACGTCGCCCAGCGCGTGCTCCACCGCGGCGGCGTCATACTCAGGACCGACGGCCTCGAGCCGGCGCTGCAAGACCGCGACAAAGCGATCCTCCAGATGAAGCATCTTTTGCAAATAGAGATAAGGACCCAAAACAACGAGCGGCTTGAATTCTCCTGCCGAACCGACGATCGTTCCCAACCGTTTTGAATCCACGAGTTTTTCAATGATCTTGACCACTTGAACGGCCTCTAACCGCAAGGGCGGCGGCACCGGATCCTGGCCTTTCAAGAGGCGGGCGGCCAGATCGAGCAGAACCGATGGCCCCGCCCCCCCTTTGAGCCGGATCCGGGTACTGCCTTCACGCAGATGAATGAGCACCGCGAGAATCAAGATCATGACAGCCTGTCGCTCGACCAGCTCGAGGCCATCCTGCCACCGGGTCAGCTCCCAGGCGATCAAGACGATTTCTTCCTCGAGGTTGTAAAGCGCCTTGAGCGGCTCGCGGATCTTGCGGTACCAGGTAAGAAGAGCCTGGTCGGCCGCGGCGGCTCCCTCCGGAAGGGGAGCCAGATTGGCGTCGAGCACCGCCTCGCGCGCCGTGCCCAGGGGCGACAGGTCGACCGGCCCACTCATGCGCGATCTCCATCGGTGCGCGGTTGAAGTCGTTTGAGCTCCGCCTCGTACCGCGAGACCTCGTCCCACGTCAGCCGCTTGAAATAAATGCCCCGCCGCGAGTCGTCGTCTCCCTTGTCATGGCTCAGGCGCGAAGAAACACGTAAAACAGTCCACCAATCGTTTTCTCATAGTCGAATTCGTTTTCAATACGCAGAGCCTTCACGAGCGCCAGCGAGTACAGCTTGACCTGAGTATCATAGTGAAGGTCAACGTGTTTGGTGATCGAGTCTGTTTCATATGACAGGAGAATATCGCTCTTCCAGTCGGCGAAGTAGACGCGTCCCTCGTGCTCGACGACCAGGTCGACGAATCCCTTGATGAAGCCCTTTTCAATCACCAGCTTGCCCGGCTTCGATTCCGACGGAACAGGGGGGTTATCCTCGGGAAAGGGGAACAAGAATTCCAGTTCCGATATCACGTTCTGACACTGATAGAGACCGGGGATCGAGCGATCAGCGTCAAGTCGAAGCGTGATCGTCAGGGCCCGATGGATCAAGAGCTCCGCCTGGCGGCGTTGCCTGGCCGTCGGTGTGATGCCGTTGCGAGCGAGTGCCCTGTTGAACACGTCCTTGACGGTCTTGCACTCGATCCAGTCTTCAAAGCCAGATGACGTACGCAACGAATCGAAGGGGATTTTCTCCAGGACTTCGTGCAACATCGTTCCGGTCGCCGTGCCGCCTGGCAAATCGTGCTCGCTCAGGAGATTGGCCAGCGCGGCGGTGCCGGGGTCGCGGCGAAACTCGTCGCGCTCGAGCGGATTGAGCTCGCCGCTCCATGCGCGTTTCATTCGTGAATACGATGATATCACATATCCCGCATGCATCTGCCGGTATTTCCGGCATTCGCGCGTGTGGTCGTGCACCTTGAGCAACGACCCATCCGGCCGCCAGGCGGCCGGGTCGCCGGGTGCCGGGCTCAACGGGTCTTCCGCGGCTTCGACCGGTCTATCATGAAAAGAAATCACTTTGAATAGTGGGTTCCTTTCATCAGTATTACAGTGACTCGTAATGGCATACAGCCGATCATTGAGCCGCCGGTAACCGCCGTCCCATTTTCTGTTGCTCAGTTGTTCCGGAACCAGGGGGAGATAAAGCCGGGCCTTGGCGCGGGTCAGGGCGACATAGTAGAGCCGCTGTTCCTCTTGCGTGCGTTCTTCGCTGGCCCTGGCCCTGGCGAGATCGTCGTCGCCGATATACAGCACACGCTCGTCGTCTTCGTGGTATTCATGAATCGCACCGCCCCGGTATCGTCCATAGCCGCCGTAGAGAAACACCACGGCCGCTTCCAGACCCTTGCTCTTGTGAATGGTCATGATCTGGACGGCCGCGCGGTCGCTTTCAAGGCGCTGGATGTTGCCATCCTCGCCAGACGGTTTACTCGTTTGCTGGATATAGGAGGTTAAAACGGCGACCAGGTCGGCCAGGTCGCGGCCAACGGTGCGGGTCTCTTCAAGCAGGATCTCGAAGATGTGGAGGTAGTTCGTCAAGGCGCGCTCGTCTTCCTTCAAGAACAGTTCACGGCGGATGATCCCGCTATCATCGAGAATCCGGGTGAACAACATCTCGAAGCGGCGGTCGCGGGCCAGCTCGTTCCAGTCGCGCAGCCATTTGATGAGCGGGTCGGAGTCGGCGAGATCATCGAGGTCAGAGAGCGCGGCCAGTGGAACGGCGAAGAACGGAGTGATCCACGCCCGGCCGCGTTTATCCGGGTCGCCCGGATCGGCGACCGCCGCGAGCAGGTCGTGAATCGCACGCGCTTCATCGGTCTGGAACAATCCTTCCTGTTTATAAAACGCGAATGGCACGCCGGCTTCGCGCAGCGCCTGGGAAACCTGAAGCGCTTCTTTATTTGTCGCTGTGAGCACGTAAATATCACCCGGCTTGATCGGCTCGGTCGCGCCGGCCGGCCCGAGCGAGAGGTTCCCTCGTTCAGACAAAAGCGCAGCGCGCTTCACGTGCGATCTGCCGCGCCAGACCGCGCCTCAGCTCGCCCGACGTGATCGAATCGCCGGCGTGCGGCACGATCTTGAGGATATGAATCGGCACGGCGGTGGAACCGTCTGCCTCGAGGGCGACCAGCTCGCGGCCGGCCGCGACCGGGTTGGGGTAGCCAATTTTGCCTTCGAAGAAAGGGGGCGGCCGACGCGGCGAGGATCAGGTTGTAGGCCTCGATCAAGGACCCCGTGGATCGGAAGTTTTCGCGCAAGGGAATCGGCCGAGTTCCCAGGCGCTCGAGGCGCTCGCAGGCTCGAAGATACGTTTGAATATCGGCGCCCCGGAAACCGTAAATGGCCTGCTTGGGATCGCCGATCAGGCACGCCAGATTGCCGGCCCCGCTGTCGATGAAAACGCGTTCAAAGAACTTCCATTGAAGCTCGTCCGTATCCTGGAACTCGTCAATCAGCGCAAACCGATAGCGTGCCCGCATCGCGCGAACCAGCTCATCGCCAGACGCGCCGTCGAGCGCCTCGATCACGCCCCTGATCTGGTCGTCGTGGTCGAACTCGCCGGTCGCGGCCTTCTGGCTCTTCAAGACATCCTGAACGATCGGCAAGCTCGTCTGCACGATCGCCGCTTCGAGGCAGACGACCGACTCGTCGATACGGATAAAGGCATCGGCCAGTTGCGCGACGGCCGGCTCGGCCAGCTCGCCAAACTTCCTGAGACTGCCGGCGATCCAGTGAACGTCTTCTTGAAACTTGTCGTTGAGGGCGATTGTCCAGTCGCGACGCGCGTGCTGAATCAATGCCGCGAGCTTGTTCATCCGCGAGACGATGGCGTTGATCGTGTTCCCGTGAATGGCTTTACCGTCGATCTTGGTTGCCTTGAGCGCAATTTTGACCCGTTCCGATTCCGCCGCCAGATCGGCTGCAAACAGTAAACTCGACTCGACCTCCCGGCGCATCGTCGCCATCGAGAATGGGGGCAGAATCCGCCGGTGCGAGGCATGGCAGGTCCACAACAGGTCTTCGAGATTTTCGATCCCGCCGCGACTTCGCGCAAGCCACAGGGCGAGCAGATCGGCGGTGTCGCCAGGGGGCACAGCCAGCGTCCGGCGCAGGGCCGTCTTGAAGGCGCGGCCAAAGAGCAGCCGTCCGTCCACGAGCTTGCCGTCGAAGAGCCGTTGATTGGCGAAAGCCCGCTCGGCCAGAACCCGACCGAAGAAGCCGTGAATCGTGCCGATCGATGCCCCGTCGAAAGAATAGAGGGCCCGGCTGAGCCTTTGGCGGGCCGCCTGATCGATCGACCAGATCCCCGGCGGCAGCGTGCCGGCGACCGTTGTTTCCTCGTCGCTTTCATGATGAAGCATTGATTCGATCTTCGATCGAATTCGCTGGCGCAGCTCGGCCGCCGCACGCTCCGTGAAGGTCAGGACGAGAATCTCGTTCATGAGCGCCGATGAGCCGATCAAGAGCTCGATAACCATGTGCTCAATGGTATAAGTCTTGCCTGTTCCGGCCGACGCTTCGATCACGACATGCCGATCACGCGGGATCGCGCCGAGAATGGGCGGCCTGAGGATGTATGCCATTATCTGGTCAGACCTCCCGCGTCTCGAAACAGGCCGAACCGGCGCTCGATGACGGCCCGCGCCTCGTCCTCCGAAAGCGGCTCATAATCTTCAAAATGGGGGACGGGACCGTAGCGCGAGCTGCACGCCTTGCTTTCGTTTTCCTTCATTTCCTCGACGCTTGAGCCGATCGAACGCTCCTTGATCAGATAATCAAAGACAGCCTCGCACGGCAGCAAATAATCATGCGAGCCACCGAGCAAATCCGCGAGCAGTGAGGTCAGAAACTCGCGCGCTCTGGCGGCATCGATTCCGTGAAACACACGGTGCGCCTTGGCGAGATCGGCGCCGTCGCTGCCAGGTATGACCTGGGCGTGGTGATCGTTCGACGCACGATGACCGGGCAAGAGGCTCAGAACGACGGCGTCAAGGAACCCGGCGAGAAAGTCCTTCTCGACGCAGCTATCGCGAGTAACCGGCGTGATCGACGCCGGCCGCTCGGCCGCAACGAGCTCGGTACGACCATGAAGCTCGACGCGAACCGGACGCGAGCCATCGCCCAGTGGAACATGAAGGATGATCGGGCTCTCGATCCGATCGACACGCTCGACTTCACGGGCCCGGCCAATCCGGTAGATGTGAAACTGGCAACGGTCGATGAGATCGAGCTTCCGCGCCGCCGAATTCCAGTTCTCCAGGCAGGCGAGATGGCGGCGCCGCTCGGCCTTGCCAAAAAGGCCGATGGGAATCACGCCGCGGCGGGCCCGCGATTCGGCGTACACGTCGTAAAGCCGCTCGAGATCAACGGCCGAGCGGGCACCTTCGCCCTGGCCGAGTGCATCGAAAAAGACCTCGCGCAAGAGCGCCGTCTCCCCCAACGGCCCGGAAACGAAAGGCTCGTCTTCGCGTGCTTCCTCATCTTCCCGGGCATCCTGGCGGAGACGGAGCTTCATGCTCGCCCATCCCTGGAGGGGACATTTGAGAAACGCCAGCAAGTCGCGCAACGAGACAGCCACCCGGTCCGGAATCTCGCCGCGCGATCCAGGGATCGGGCAGAGACCGAGCCAGTCGACGACCGAACGGTCGAGTTCGCGGAGTGCCTCGGGTGCGAGCCGCGGTGTCCGCACGCAATGCGTGCGCAATGAGTTCCGCAGCAAACGGGCGCGATACTCTTCTTCGGCGGCCGCCAGGAAGCTCGCCTGGCCGGATTCTCTCGGCGTGATGATCGCGGAGCGTTTGAAGTAAGATTCATCGAAGCGGCGCAACGGCTGCTGGGCAACCCAGGTTTCGAGCGGGTCAACCGTGCGGCCGCGCTCGAGATGCCGCAACAACTCGTGAACCAGGGTTGAGGGCGCGAGGTCGTCGCCCGTCTGGGCGTCGCGTGCGACATAAGAAAGGTAAATACGTTCCTGGGCACAGGTCAGGGTTTCGAGGAACAGGTATTTATCGCGTTCGCGCGGGCTGACATCGCCCGCCTCGCGGCGCACGAGCGTCAGGTCAAGAGGGTCGGGGCCATCGACGGCCGGAAAACGCCCCTCCCCCAATCCGCAAAGAAAAACCACGCGAAAAGGGAGCGACCGCATCTCGAGAAGAGGCGACACGACCACGCCATCGGCCAGGTAGTGGCCGCGCGCTCCAGTGAGCTCGAGCAGGGCCTCGCGCAGACTCTCGCACGCGATCCGATAGCCCACCTTGCTGCCGCCGACATCGAGACCTTGCAAGTGCTCGATTTGCTGCACGCATTGCAAGAAGGCCCGCTCTTCCGAGTCGCTATCAGCGGCCAGGTAAGAATTGACCAGGCGCGCGAAGAAAGCCGACCACTCGGTCATCGTCAGCTCGGCCGATTGCGCGAAGCGAGCGTCGGCGACGAGCGACCGCAACAATCCGAGCAGGCGGCCCACGTCGGCAAGTGCCCCGGCCGGCTGATCGTAGGGCAAATAGTGCGCTGCCCCAAGCTGGCAAACCCGGTCGTCGCCGCTTTGCGGGCCGGTCATGAATGCTCCGAGCACCAGGCGCTTGAGTCCCTGTTCCCAGTGGAACAACTCCCGGTCGATGTAAGTGCCCGCGTGATCCTGGCCATCAGCCCCGCGCACGATTTCCAGGTCGAGGCACCAGTCGCGCCAGCGGTCGACGTTCGCTTCGGGAAACCGTCGCGAACGGCCGGATGAGTCAAGATCTTGAGCAGCTCGGGACGGGTGAATTCACCCAGGGGAAGGGCCAGAAGCAAGAGCAAGGCCTCGATCACGCGGCATTCGCCCGCCAGTGGCAGATCGATGATGTTATAAGGGATTCGATGGATCTCCTCGAAGACCGCGCGAATGTGGGCCTGATAAATCGGCCGCTTCGCCGTGTCTGCGACCAGCACGCCAATATCCCGAAAGCGGAGCCGCTCCGCCGATCGACGGCCACCGTGCAGCCGGTTGTCTTCGCGGATCAAGCGCCAGATCTCATTGGCGATCCATTCGGCCTCGCGCCGGACGCTCGCACACCCGAGGATCGTCAAGCTCGGGTCGCGTTCACATGGGTCATCCCCCTCAAAGGCATTCTGGAGAATCTCACGCTGGAGCCGGCCCAGCGTCGTCGGCCTTGCCATCCCGACAAAGCTCGGGTGAAATTTCACCCCGGGGATCCTGGCGAGCATCTCGAAGTAGTCCCGCCCGGGCCGGCCCCACTGGTCGACCATGCCAAACGTCTCCCCCGCGGCGGCAAGACCGCGCTCGGCTGCCGGCGCCGGCCGTTTTCTCGGCGCGAAAGCCCGCCCGGCGCCGGCGGCAATTCCGCCTTATCAAGGCTCGCCCGATCGGTCGCGAATGGCATGAAAGGGACGAGCGTGTAAATAGAAACACATGAACTTCTCTTGAGATAGACGATCAGATCGCGAAGACCGTGCCACACGTACGAGAAGCCGAAGAGATGGATCTCGGCGGGTGCTTGACAGCCGGCCTTTTCGAGCACGCCAAAGATCTCGAAGGGCAAAACCCAGTTGACGCCAGACTCTGATTGAGCGCGAACACGCTTGATCAACCGGACCCAGAGACCGCGCTGCCACTCTTCGGTTCCCGCCAGGGGATCACCCTCGAGGTTCGCACGGCCGTCGGCCCAATCGCGGAGCCATTCCGGGCGGTAGTTGCCGTATTGCCGCGCCAGGCCCGCGAGCCGCGAGCCAAGCTGAAAGCGCCGCAGGTCGCGTGCGTTGCGATCGCGGCCCCCCGCGGCAATATAGGCCCTCACGGCCTCGGGTAATGGCTCTGCCCCGGCTGTTTCGTCTGATAGCACGTCGATGAAAAGCGCCCGCATCGTGTCGATGCTGACCAGCCTTGACGGCGATTCTCCACTCGCTTGACGAAGCAGATCATCGAGAAACTCATGCGCCATCCGGAACTTGAGTCCAGCCGCGATACCGTCCCCCCGCGCGATCTCGTATTTCAAATAGGTCGCGATGTTCTGGTTCGGCACGATGATCGTCGGCATCCCGAACAGCCGGCTCACAGCGGTGTGGGCCGTCTCGTTGATATTGAAGATCATTCGCTCCGCGAGTTGCTCGAGCTGATTGGAGTACCAGACGTCAATCCGGGTGGATTGCTGAGCCTCACGTTTCATACGATGTTCCCGGTCAAAGTTCCTGCCCGTTTCTCAAGGCCGCGGATCGACAAGGGCGCATCCGTACATTATGACACTGCGGACGGAGTCTGAACAGGTTTGCCCGGCGGGACCCCAGGGCCGTTTCAATTTTCCCTCGGGAGGGCGAGACTCTGTCGAGCCGAGTCATGAGCGCGGGGAAGACCGGAAGAGGCTCGACAGAGGCGAGCGTCCTGCGAGCCGACGGCCTCTGCAGCTCGACAGAGTCTCGCTCTCCCAAAAGCCCCGGGAGGGCGAGCGTCTCTGCGAGCCGACGGCCTCGGCAGCTCGACAGAGTCTCGCTCTCCCAGATCCCAAAGTCTCGCTCTCCCAGACCTGATCGTAAGCCCGAATGAAACAGCTCTCGGCGAGACTGCGTTAGAATGAGAATCGCGACCGCGCTGATGATTGATGACCGCGTACCATAACATCGCACGATGGCCGATTCATCGCCGAAGCCCCTGGGCGTCACGACCTGTGCACCTTCAGAAGCGTGTGATTGATTGAAGGATTCGCTCTGATGAAAAATGATGAGCCGACGGCGGAATGCGGCCCGAATCCTCCTGAACTACCTCTTGAACCGCCCGGGGCGCGGCAATTGACGCTCGAAGAGATCAAAAGGTGTACACCGGCGCGGATCATGGCCGGTCGAGCCGGCGCGGCTTACCGAACGGCCACATGGCTGGAGCTCCGCCGCGACCACGCCGCGGCACGCGACGCCGTTTGTGCCGAGGCTCGACTTGACCCAGGATCTGGGCGCCGCGTTCGTGGCGCAATGGCGGCTCTTCGAGGTCGCCACGCTGGCGCGCACCAAGGATGATTTCTTGCTCCATCCAGATTCGGGGCGGGCACTCAGCGAGCCGGCGCAGGCCGAGCTGGTCGCTCGTTGTCCGGCCGGTGCCGATTTTCAGATTGCCATTGCCGACGGATTATCGGCGGCCGCCGTGCGAGTGCAAGTTCCCGCGCTTCTTCCCTTACTGGCCGCCGGAGCGCGAAGTCGAGGTTGGCGTTTCGGCCAGCCGTTTTTCATCCGCCACGGCCGTGTGGGCACACTCAACGACATCGGCGCAATCCTCAATCCCACCGTCGTGGTGCTCTTGATCGGCGAGCGGCCCGGGCTCGCGACGTCCGAGAGCCTCTCGGCCTATATGGCTTACCAGCCACGTCCAGGCCACGATGATGTGCGCCGGAATCTCATTTCCAACATTCACGCCCGAGGCGTCAGCGTGGAGCAAGCGGCCGTGCGAATTGCCGAGCTCGGCGTCCCGGCTGATGCAGCGACAATGCAGTGGTGTCACGGTCAAAGAAGAATGTGATTTTATGTCAGGTTTGGCGATGAATCCGCCCCGGCGGTGCACTGACTCCACTTTTTGATCTCAGACGCCTCGATCAACGGCCTCGAACTCACGCTCCATCGGCAGTACAAATTGCCCAAACGATCTCATCAGCACTCCAAACCCCCTAGATACTCTCATCGGAATTCTTTGGCGCTCGACAGTACCAATTCGTCGCAGGTCTCGCTAAAATTGTCGATGGTGCTTTGGCGAGCGAGCCTGAGATGGGGTTCTTTCGATCATGTCTTGGGACCTATTCACGAGTTCGATCGTTGATTAACCCGGCGGGTCGTCCGGTTCGGCCCCTTTCTTTTGATCCGCAAAGGCGAAGGCGGGTCAACGCAGGTTTGTTCCAGGTCCAGGAGTTTGAAGGTGGGCAAGAAGTTGTATGTCGGCAATCTCTCTTTTTCGGTCACGAGTGCCGACCTGGAAGATTTGTTCGCCCCATTCGGCGAAGTGAGAAGTGCCCAAGTGGTCGAGGATCGTCAGACGGGTCGAAGTCGAGGCTTCGGCTTTGTGGAGATGTCGTCTGACGGCGACGCCCTTGCGGCCATCGATGCCCTGCACGACCAGGAGCACGGCGGACGCCGGCTCACGGTCAATGAAGCCAAGCCGCGTGAGGATCGCGGGGGCAGTAGTGGTGGCGGCGGCGGTGGCAGTAGCTACCGTGGCGGCAGCAGCGGGGGTGGTTATCGCGGCGGCGGAGGAGGCGGTGGCGGTGGCGGTGGTGGCGGCTATCGTGGTGGTGGCGATCGATATTGAAGATGGGCGATCGAGGAAAACGCCATGTTTCCTCGAATCGGTCACGCAAGTCTGCGTGAGTCTCGCTTCAAGACTCGATCCGAACCGCAACGACCGCTCAACAGAGGGTGATCGTCCTGCCTGATTCGTGTCTATAATGTAGGCATGACTCTGGACGAAAACCCACTGCTACGTGTGACTGACGTTGGCCTGTACTGTGACCCTGGGGGCTTCTTCATCGACCCCTGGCGCCCGGTCGACCGCGCCGTGGTCACGCACGCCCATGCCGACCACCTTTGCCGCGGCTGCGGCACATTATCTTGTGGCGCGCGACGGCCTGTTCGTCACGCAAGCTCGGCTGGATGAGACCGCGGATATTCGAGCTGTCCCTTACGGCGAACGATTCGAAATCAACGGAGTCAGCGTATCGCTTCATCCGGCCGGCCACATCCTGGGCTCGGCTCAAGTCAGGGTCGAACACCGGGGACAGGTCTGGGTTGTCTCGGGTGATTACAAGATCGAGCGCGACCGGTCGTGTCAGCCGTTCGAGCCGATCTCTTGTCATGTCTTTATCAGTGAATGCACGTTCGGGCTGCCGATTTATCGGTGGCCCGCGCCGGGAGACGTCTTCGCGGACATGCTCCGCTGGTGGCAATCGAACCGCGCCGCTGGACGGGCGAGTTTGCTGTTCGGCTACGCCCTGGGCAAGGCCCAGCGGCTGCTCGCGGGCCTGGTGACGCAGGCCGGAGGCGACGAGCACCTGCCGGGACCGATTTACACCCATGGCTCGGTCGAGGCCATGAATCGCGCCTACCGCGCGACCGGGATCGCCTTGCCCCCCACAACGTATGCCGCGAACGCCGGACCCGGGGCTTCCTGGACCTCGGCGCTCGTGGTCGCCCCCCCTTCGGCCCAGGGAACGCCGTGGGCCCGCCGCTTCGGGCCGGCCTCGGCCGCATTCGCGTCTGGCTGGATGCGCCTTCGCGGCACTCGAAGGCGCCGGGCCGTCGATCGCGGATTCGTTCTGTCGGACCACGTCGACTGGCCCGGCCTCCTCGAAGCGATCAACGCCACGGGCGCGGAAACCGTCTTGCTCACGCACGGCTATACGGCCGTCGTGGCCCGCTGGCTACGCGAACAAGGCAAGAATGCCCACCCCGTCGCCACGCGCTACGAAGGAGAGCGCGACGACGCCCCCGAACAGGCCGAGAATCCGCCAGGCAACGAACTTCAAACCAATGACCAGAAAGAAGCAGAAGAAGGGGAAATCGCGACAGAATCGTGAATCGGCTCGGAGCTGCAATCTCGTGATTATGATTTATGAAATCGTTTGCTGATCTTTACACTCTTCTCGATGAGACGACCAAAACAACCGCGAAGGTGAGCGCGCTCAAGAACTACTTCGCGCACGCGCCGGCCGGCCGACGCGGCATGGGCCGTCTATTTCTTGATCGGCCGCAAGCCGCGGCAGGTGGTGCCGTCGGGAAAGATGCGGGCATGGGCGGCCGAGGCGGCCGGGGTATCGGAATGGCTCTTCCAGGAGTCGTACGACGCCGTCGGCGATATCGCCGAAACGATCGCCTTGCTCTTGCCGACTCCCGAGCGATCGAGCGATTCTCCGCTGAGCTACTGGATCGAACAGACGGCTGCTCCCCTTGCGCGGCCAGAACGAGGAAAAGCAGCGGCTGGCCATGCTCGAAGCCTGGCGCGAGCTCGACCAGCAACAGCGGTTCGTCTGGAACAAGCTGATCAGTGGCGGATTTCGCGTCGGCGTGTCGCAGCAGCTTGTCACCCGGGCGCTCGGCGAAGTCGGCGGCATCGATCCGGCCGTCGTGGCCCATCGCTTGATGGGCGACTGGGAGCCGTCCCCTGCCTTTTTCACGCAATTGCTCGCTCGCGATCCGGGCGACGCCGACCTGAGCCGCCCCTATCCGTTCTTTCTGGCGTACGCACTCGACCAGCCGATCGAGTCACTGGGCGATCGATCGCAGTGGCAGGCCGAATGGAAATGGGACGGCATTCGCTGCCAGTTGGTTCGTCGCGGCGGTCAGACGTTCCTCTGGTCA
The DNA here is from genome assembly GCA_963818265.1 of uncultured Planctomycetota bacterium. Taxonomy (GTDB): domain Bacteria; phylum Planctomycetota; class Planctomycetia; order Isosphaerales; family Isosphaeraceae; genus CAWFRS01. The sequence continues at coordinate 1,178,126 of CAWFRS010000010.1, forward strand.
CGCGGCGAGGAGCTGGTCACCGAACGCTACCCCGAGATCGCCTCGGTCGGCGACATGCTGCCCGATGGAACCGTGATCGACGGCGAGATCCTCCCGTGGCAGGACGAATCGGCCCTTGCCTTTCGCGCAGCTTCAGAGGCGCATCGGACGCAAGGCCGTGACACGCGCGATCCTGGCCGCAGGTACCGGTCATCATCATGGCCTACGACTTGCTCGAGTCAGAGGCAGAAGACGTTCGCAACTGGCCTCTGGAAAAGCGACGCGGCGCCCTGGCCGCCCTGGTCGATACGCTGTTGGCCCAGGCACCGAACCTGGACCGGCGATTGCGGCTCTCGCCCACGGTCGATGCGCCGGACTGGGTCGAATTGACGCACGCCTGGGCCGGCAGCCGCGATGTCCAGGCCGAGGGCTTCATGATCAAGCGGCGCGACTCGGCTTATGGCGTCGGCCGCCGCCGGGGCGACTGGTGGAAATGGAAAGTCCTGCCCCACACGATCGACGCCGTCCTGGTCGCCGCCCAGCGCGGCAGCGGCAAGCGCGCCAGCCTTTACACCGACTACACGTTCGGGGTCTGGGATCAAGGCTCGCTGGTCACGATCGCCAAGGCGTATTCCGGCCTCACCGACGCCGAGATTCGCGAGGTCGATGCCTTCGTTCGCCGCAACATGGTCGAGAAATTTGGCCCAGTGCGTACAGTCAAGCCTGAACTGGTCTTCGAGCTGGCCTTCGAGGGTTTGAACGCCTCAAAACGGCACAAGTCGGGGATCGCCGTGCGCTTTCCGCGGATCCTCCGCTGGCGCACCGACAAGCCGGCCGCCGAGGCCGACACGCTCGACACCGTCCGCGCGCTTCTGACTCCAGAGCCGCCGCCGGCGTGAGATGCGGCTCGATTCCGCTTGCGCTCGCGTTCAATCAATATAGACACGAGCGGCCGGCAATGCCTTCTGCACGGCAGCGCGGCCGGCTTGAGTCACGCGCGTTCCTTGGACGAACAACATTTGCAGGTCCTTGAGGTTTGTCAACTGTTTGAGACCCGCGTCGGTCACCCTGGTTCGGGAAATATCAAGGAATTCGAGTTTCTTGAGCTCATTCAGGTGGCGCAGCCCGGCGTCGGTGATCTCCGTGCCGCCGAGTCTCAAGATCTTGAGCCCTTTCAATCGCGAGAGGTGAGCCAAACCGAGGTCGCCGACCCTGGTGTAGGCCAGGCTCACGTCTTCGAGGTCTTGAAGGTTCGTCAGCGAAGCCAGGCCGGCGTCGCCCACACGCGTCTCGTAGAGATAAAGCGTGCGCAGGCGTGGCAGTTTCGCCAGATGCGCGAGTCCGATGTCGCCGATCCTGGTCTCGCGCAGCTCGAGGATTTCCAGCCGTGGCAGATTCTTGAGATGAGCTAGCCCATCGTCGGTGACGGGTGTGCCGTTCAAATAGAGCCGTTTGAGACTGTCGATTTTTTCAAAGCCAGCCAGCGCCTTGTCGGAAATCGGTTGGCCATCGAGATTGACGACCGAAAGGTCGTGGGCCAGCCCGGGCCCGAGCCAACTATCCGACCACTTCACCAGAACACCCGGTGACGGATCGGTACCCAGCAAATCAGGCTTGTATTCATCATCAAGCTGCACGACCCCGCCATTCAACCGGGCTGTCGCGATGGCCGCGTTACGCCGCCTCGACTGGTCGACCATCCACCAGACGGCGAGGGAAATGAGCCCAAGCGCGAGGAGCAAGCTCCGCAGCGTCATCCATCGTTTCCGCATGCTGTGTCCTCTACTGCGGTCCGCAAAAGAGAGTTCGTTGACGACCGCCGAAGCCGGTTCCTGGTTTCAGGTACGAAAGAAGGAATCTGCCAGATCGAATGCCTCTTTATTCTTGCCTGCAAGTAGAAGCTTTACGGCATGCCTATAAGCTGCCGGTGCGCCGCCGGTACCCCGTACTGACGGTACTTTGATCGAGTTCAGATCGCCTGGTTCGTGTTTCATCAGGCCGTCCGCGTAATGGCGACATGAGGCCCGCAACTCATCTCGGACTCCCGAAGTGAGCATGGCAAGTGATAGTGCGCACTTTGACGCAAAGCTCGTTTTCTCCCTGAAGCGGAAGACATAGAGGGTATTGGTGGCGTTCAGGTCCCGCATACGACGCAGCGCCAACCAAGGCCCTGAGCGAGTCATCCCGCTCATGAATCCGTCTACCCGAACCGGGAGAGGGGTTTGATACCACGGCGTTCGCGTCTTGATTTTGTACCGCTTACGGTTGCAGCCCCCTTCCTCAGATGCAAGCGACAAATACTTAGCGACTGAAGGGTGAGACGCCAAATCGTTGGGCGGATTGAAAAGCCAAACTCGTTCACCTTTTCGAAGCAAGGTAAGCCACGAGTGTCGCTCGATAACCGCCCCTGTCAAGTGTCGAGAACGTGAAATGACCGGCGTGACGGCCCACAAGGGAAGACCCAGAGAGCAACGCTTCTCTTCCGTGAGGAGGAAAAACTCCGCGTGGCCGGTGACTCCTCCAAGGCGAATTTCGATAACCTGACCGAGCGGCACCCCAAGGCCGTGGCCGCTTCTCTTGGCGAATACAGTAGATGTGTCGGATCCGGCCGAGGTGCAAATTGATGTGATGCTGGAAATAAGATCTTTCCTGTCGCGGCACTCAACCCGTCGGCTGTGGCGATGCTCATTGCGAAAGCCGCGCCCGATGATGACCACCGATCCGTCCTGCACCGTATCGAATAGAGGGCGGCGGCTTCGAAACGTATAGAATTCCTGAAAAAGTCTCGGGATGTCCTCGCGCAACTCATCTGCATAGTCAGCGAAGTCCCATGCCGCAGGGAGGATCAAACCGAGATTGCCCCCTGGCTGGAGGATCTCGAGGCAGCGGCAAAGAAACGCGAACCACAAATTCGAGATGCTAGGAACGGTCGAGTTCGAACCTGGTATGCGGACCGCAACGGCCGCTTCCCTCAGGCGAGCGTCGAGACGAGAGAGGGGAACGTAGGGTGGGTTCCCGATGATTCGATCAAATCGCCGACGCGTGGCCTGGGACCAAATGACGAAATCGACGCTTCGCAAAGTTGTCGCAAGCGCATCGACTTCGCACGCGATTGGATCGAGATCGACAGCAATAATCCGCTCTCGAGCGATATTTAGAGATGCCAGTGCCGAAAGGAAGACTCCCTTTCCGACACATGGCTCAAGCCAGATCGCACTTCGACTGGGCTGAAGTGCCCGGACCAAGGCATCCGCAACCGGTCTTGGCGTGTAGACCTTGCAAGAGTCTGGAGGAAGGAGTTTGGCCGTTTGCATGAGACTCTACGACAGAAGAATTCCCGCGCCCGGACGTTGATGTTTCAGATAATTCCATGCAGATCCTCCTGATCGATCAATCTGTTCCTTTTTCCAATCAAGCAGCCGACACAACCGGTTTTTCTGTTGTTCTCCCCAAACTTGCATAGGAGCCGTCTCGCGGGCGACGGTCTCCCTCCATCTTACCTGAAAAATCTCGCCTAACAGGAAATCGAGGGCGTCGACCGGCGTAAGCAGCAGGCTCGGCAGACGCGGCACGGGGAACGATGCGTTATCCTCATTAAGATGACCAATCCCGAGGTGGAAATGGCATCCGGGCGATTGATGGTCGCCGATTTCAAATTGCCATTGTGCGATCTGCGAACTCGGTTCATCGGCACCGCGCCGAAAAATCTTTACTTTCGTGGAGGCGAGCCCTTTGAGGCGGATGACTTGGCCCGCAGATCTACCCAGATCTTTAAGACCGATCTCCCAGACGCTGCTAAGCTCGCCATAGACAAGAAAGCCTCCTCGCCGATTTCCAGGCTCATACTCGTCTGTAGCTACTGTACGGATGGGGCCATCCTCCGGGATGCTCCACTTCCAAGAGCCCCGGCGTCGCGAATCACGGAAACTCAGCAAATCGGTGAGCCAGGCGCTTAACTTCTCACGCGATTCCTCCTCGAAAAACTGCCGGGAGACTTGGGCAAAGGTAGAGACCTCTCGCTGCAGGTCGGCGAATTGGAAATCCAAGCCTTCGTATCCGGAAGCGGACTGTGAACTGATGCGAGTTCTACTCATGGATGGCTGGCCCAACCTTGTCGCGGTCCCCAGGAACTACAAGGGTGCGGAGAGCCTTCTCCGCACTGACCTCTTCGATGGTCATGAACGCGGAGTCGGCGTAGCCGGGCCAGTCATCCGGCTGGACCCGGACCACTTCGCTGAGTGAGTAGAATTGATCTTTCGGTCTATAATCTCGATCGATACAGACGACCGGCCGGTCAACGCCCATACGCTTCAATGGCTCCCCTGCAAGTTTCTGTAAGACAGCAGCCAGCTTGACGCTGTTTTGCGAGTCACCGTTGGTGATTTTCCATAGAAAAAGCTCGACCGCTGCCCGCCACCACCTGGGCCCATCAAAGTCGCTCAGAACGCCCTTGTATTGGAGCTTCGCCAGTCGTTTCGCGAGCTTCGACTTTCCGTCCAGGATGCGATCGAGCTCTTGAACGCTTATCCGCAGCCTCGCTGCAACACGATGCCGATCCCATAGGAAACACGGATAGACGAGAATTCTCTGGAGCATCCAGCGGACGAAAGCGAGCCCGTGACTCCACAAACTCAATTCATAAATCGGCGGATTGCACGCCTGGACCACCTCTGCGAATCGCTCAAGCGTGAGTACGGATTCGTCCAGCCCGAGGGCATCGGAAATCTCTTTCGGCGACTCGATACCATCGCACCAACTTTCAGGAATCGAACGAATTGCTTCCGCAAGGCTGGAAATCTTTCTTATCAGGTCGGGATCCTTCTTCAGGAATATCCATTCGAGATTATTTATATTGGCGATCAGGTTGAGTCTGTTTTCCGGAGGGAGCGGTTGAGACATCCTACTGACACGGCCTGTGAGTATCGCGAATCCGGTGGGGGCCGCTTCATTTTCTTCGGCTAGTTGGCGCCGCAGAATCGTCGCGAGTGCAAGGCCATCAGTGGGTCTGAGGGCGATCGGATCGGAAGACCGCTTCGCGCTCCACTCTTCCAGGTCCAAGTCGACCAAGACGAGGTCGGCTTCGATCAGATCATCAAGTGTGACCTCTTCCGGTTCGCGCACTTCCGCTCTCACATGGCGGGCTTTGAGGGCCCTTGCGAGCGACAATACCTCGTCCGGTCGATCGTCGACGATCAGTACGTGCGTGGAGGTTTTATTCGTCATCACACTCCTAGTGGAAGGTAATCTCTACTGCGGTAGCGAAGCCGTCTTGAGGCCCTACGAAATGAATCTCGGCGCCATATTCTTCCAAGATATTTCGAGTGATCGGCAGGCCCATACCCATCCCTTGTCCGAGGATGGGATCGAGACTCGGTAGTCGTAGACTCGAAGGGCAGGAACCATCGCTCAGCATCTGCGAGGCGGACTTTCTCCCCGGTATTCTCAACGCGAACGCTTGTCAACCCATCACGACCACGAGACGCCGACGCACGGATCCGGCCGGCGTCCCCCGCGGCCTTGATCGCGTTGGTTAGCAAATTCGAGAACACCAAGGCGATCTCGGCTGGAAACATCGGCGGCGACTTGATGTCGTCGGGTATCTGATTGTCGATCGTGATTCCGCGGCGTTCCGCCGCGGGCTTTACGATCTTCGCACCAGCATCGAAACGTTCCGCGAGACTCTGGCGGGAGCGCCGCCGCCTTGCGTCCGCGGACGTGATGTCGGTGAGGTAAGACGCCTGCCGCTCGACGATTCTCCTCAGCTCGCCAATCGACAAGGAAAGCTCGGTTAGCCCGCGCTTGATCTGCGGATCAAGTCCCCGTTTGGAGCGCAGGATCTTCGCGGTGTCCTCGATGGAATTAACAGTTCCGAGAAGCCCATTTATTTCGTGGACGAATGAAGTCATCTGCAATCCGACCGCAGCCAGAATCTGCATGCTCGACCGCTCGGTCATCAGCCGCTCATGCGCACGCTTACTCGCAGTGATCTCCTCAGCCGCACGGTGAACCAGGTCATTGGCCTCTGAGATTTTCCCCTCTGCCGCTTTCTTCGCGGCCTCGACCGCATACCCGGAAGCACGATCGAGAGTGATCTCCGCTTCCTGCCTGAGTTTCTGTCGCTCTGTCTGACGACCAGAAGGAGAAGCCGCGGGCTTACTGCGTTCTTCCCGTCGTTTGGCTCGATCCGGCGCCCTTACCGCAGCCGCATGCCGCACTGACAGGTCTATACCGATTCGGATGATTCGCTTTACAGTGTCAAAAGCGGCATCGGGCACGAAACCTTCTCGATTCACGACCATCCGGAGCGACAAAGCATTTTCCTGAGTCAGGAACGCGGCTCCGAAATACGCTTCCTTACGTCGGAATGTTAATGCTGCGTCCTCGTCGCTGACTAAGTCATCCTTGATGTCGTCTCCGAGGCTCTCAAGGAATCTTAACGTTCGCCTTCGCTTCACATAATCGGCATCGATTTCCAGCCAGTCATCACCCGGCTCGCCGTAGGGTAGGACGCGAAATCCTTCCATATATGTCCGTATACCGCTTGCCTTCCCTAACCATGTTCTTTGATGCGGTTTGAAGGAGCCGGTCCCTTCACGCACGAGAATTCTTGCCTGGAAAAACGGTCCGCGTTTCGGGTCAGGATGGGCGATCGAAGTTCTTGATTGCTCGGCGTCCTGAAAATCTCTCTTGGTGGATGAAGTCGGTGTGATGGCATAGCGGATCTGCTTGTTGCTCATAGCGTCGATCTCAATGATCCAGTCGGCTGCTTCCACCAAGGCCTGCCAATAATCTTCTCCTGACTCGAACTCCCCACCGAGCGTAATGCTCAGTCCAGGATCTTTTCGGTCCGCGTCGGCGATTTGGGGCACCTTGAAGAGAAGCGGGTCGGTTATCGCGTCCGCCGGTACCTCGATAAGCACTCGCGGCGGTCTGAAGGTTTCGACCTCCCAGAAAAATCTCGATCGTTCGTCTGGTGTCCAAATCTTCCTTAATCGTCGAAGCTCAATGATGGTCCCCGATACGTCACGGCCTCGACGTTTGGCCGTTTGAAGGCGGATTGCGTTGGTTCCATTAAGGTCCTCGAGAGTTTCCTTCGATTCGACGATATCCCAATCGATTGCGGCTTGGATCGGCTTGTCTTCTCCGTGAACCGTCATATTTGGATATGATTCAATAATCATATGACGTGCGAGCTTCTGGGCCGCGAGCCGTCCCACTCCCTTTTCGCCGGTGTAATGACGACGATAGAGAGCCGATCGGCGCTCTCCTTCTTCCTTGAGCCGGGAGGCAATTCTCAGGAAACCGCGAACGAATTGATTTTTGGACATCCCGCTGCCGTTGTCTGTGACCACGATGCGCCCCGTCTCGGGCGAATCGAGGCCTTCGCCGTAAACGGTGACCTCGGTTGCATCGGCGTCATAGGCATTCTTGATGAGCTCCACGAGCGCGGTCGAGTCCCGCCCGACGAGTAGCTCGCCGAGTTCGCGGAACAGGTGCGTGTCGACCGTAAATCTCGCCTCTTGCATCTCGCTCGTTCAGGTCTGCAACGTCGCTACGACGTTTAAGTGCCAGGCACGTAAATGAGACAACGAATCGCCTTTGTATTCTCTTCGAACCGTGCCGCGATCGCTATCAACGGGAACAGGCTTCGATCGCGAAATTCGTGGAATGCATCGTTAGTCCGATGACGAGGGTGGCAAAAAGTTACTCCTCTATTCTAGCTCACTCCGTTAATGATTGCGTCCAGCCCGTCGCCGGTAGCGTTTTCGCAGGGCCTCGGCGGACGTTTCCTTGTCGCGGGCAATGTCGGCCCAATCATCGCCGGCGGCTCTACGCTCGGCAATCTCCCGTTGGTCGGGCGTCATCCGCTCCAACAGCCACGCCAGCAACTCCTGGTCCATGGCTCTTGCCTCGACGTTGGGTTCGTCACCCGCGAACCGGTCAAGGGCGGCCGGATCGATCTCGCGAGCCGTCCCCCGCCACGCTTGGCCGCACGAGCATGGCGGTGCTGCTCGCGTAAGCGGTTGCGGGCCACTTCAAGAAGCCAGTTCAAGAGCGTCGTAGGATTGTCGGCGAGCACGTTCCCATCGCCGGCATTCTCAAAAAACCGCCGCATCACCGTCTGGCACAGGTCTTCCGAGTCGACGACCCGCTGGAGCCGCCCGCCGGTGCCGCGCACGCGGATCGCCCGCCGGATCAAGGGTTCATAGCGTGCCACAAACTCGGCGGCCGCGGCAGGCTCGCCACTTCGGACTCGCTGCATCCACCCGGGAAATCCCGCCTCGTCCATACGTGCCGCCCCTTCTCGCCGGTTTCACTCGGTGGTAGTTTAGCGAAAATCTGACTGATCCGCGCCGATCATGTCCGCTTGTCTTGCCAATGGCATCGGTATCTCCGTGGCGGAGTCGCCGCGGGCCATTCGACCGTCGGCGGCCACCGATTTTCCTGGAGATAAGCGATGATATCCATGCGTCTCTGTTACCTGGTACTGGGAATCACCCTGCTGGCCGGAAATGCGCGGGCGTCAGAGCCGATGCACGCGGCCTTGACCCCGGTCGCCAACGACTGCCAGAAATGGCTTGCGGGCCGCAAGTACAAATCCGTCTGCATTGCCGAGATCGTCGGCCCGCGCACTTACCCCACCTCGGCCGGGCCGGGCATCCGCCTGGCGCTCGTGGACTTGCTGCGCCGGCGCAACCTCGACGTCAAGGACCGCGCCCCCATCGCCATCTCCATCACCTACCGGCCGCGCAACGTAACCGAGGGCCGCGACCGCGACCGGAGGCGGCTGGTCGTCGTCCTGCGCATCGTCTTCAGCGACAACCGCGAGAACGAGCCTCGACGACTTCGAAGCGAAAATCGATCACGACGAGGCCGTCCAGATTTTCCTGGGCACGTCATGCGGCCGGAGCGAGCCTGGACGGGCCGCGACCGAGGAAAACACCGTCGCCGATTTTTTCGAGCCCAGGACGCACTTCGATAACTCAACCATTCTGGCTGGCGACAAGAGTCCCTTCGGCCTGGAAGTGAGCGTCGGCGACGCGGCCGTCAAACCTCAGGATCGCGACGGCCTGGCGTATGTTTCCCTGCGCCGCGAACAAGAATACACGGTGCGGCTGGTGAACCGTTCTTCGTTCGAAGCGGCCGCGCGCTTGAGTATTGATGGGCTGAACGTCTTCACCTTCTGCGACGAAAAGCAACCTCCCAAGCTGGCTGATGGCAAGCCGAATCCCAGGGGGGGCGAGCCCCCGTTTGACCTCATCCTGGTTCCGGCAGGCGCAAGCGTCGAGGTTCCCGGCTGGGTCATCTCGCGATCCCAGGTGCTGGGCTTCAAGATGACCAGCTATCCCAACACGGCCGTGGCCCAGCTCGGTCGCGACCCGGCGGCCACAGGCACGATCACGGCCACGTTCTCGGCCGCCTGGAAAAAAGGCGACAAGCCCCCCGCGGGCGAGCCTCCCACCACCCGAGGTCCCGGCGACGATGGCACCGGCTTCGGCAAGCCCAAAGCGATCGACGCCAGGCCGGTTGAAAGACAGGTGGGCGCGGTGCGGGCCAGCGTGAGCGTGCGGTACTCGTCAACGAAATGACTCGGCCTTCGCGGAAATTGAATCAAGAGGAATGTGACGATGCGAGCAAGGCGATTCAATGTCATTCGGGCAGTATGTGTCGTGGCGGCGACTGCGCTCACGGCTTTGGCCAACGCCAAGGCCGCGCCGCCGCCGGTGCTGGTGGTGCAGTCTGGGCACACAAACTCTGTGTACTCGGCGGCGTTCAGCCCCGACGGCAACGCCATCGTCACCGCGTCAGGGGACAAAACCGCCATCGTCTGGAACGCCGAATCAGGCGCAAAACTCCGCACGCTCGCTGGGCACACTGGCTTGGTGCGCTCGGCCGTGTTTAGCCCCGACGGCAAGGCCATCGTCACCGCGTCAGCGGACAATACCGCCATCGTTTGGAACGCCGAATCTGGCGAAAAACTCCGCACGCTCGCCGGGCACACAAACTCGGTGTCCTCGGCGGCGTTCAGCCCCGACGGCAAGGCCATCGTGACCGCGTCATGGGACAACACCGCCATCGTCTGGAACGCCGTGTCTGGCGAAAAACTCCGCACGCTCGCTGGGCACACAAACTGGGTGTCCTCGGCGGCGTTCAGCCCCGACGGCAAGGCCATCGTGACCGCGTCATGGGACAAAACCGCCATCGTCTGGAACGCCAAGTCTGGCGAAAAACTCCGCACGCTCGCCGGGCACACAAACTATGTGTTATCGGCGGCGTTCAGCCCCGACGGCAAGGCCATCGTGACCGCGTCAGGGGACAAAACCGCCATCGTCTGGAACGCCGAGTCTGGCGCAAAACTCCGCACGCTCGCCGGGCACACAAACTATGTGTTATCGGCGGCGTTCAGCCCCGACGGCAAGGCCATCGTGACCGCGTCATGGGACAACACCGCCATCGTCTGGAACGCCGAGTCTGGCGAAAAACTCCGCACGCTCGCCGGGCACACAAACTATGTGTCCTCGGCGGCGTTCAGCCCCGACGGCAAGGCCATCGTCACCGCGTCAGGGGACAAAACCGCCATCGTCTGGAACGCCGAGTCTGGCGCAAAACTCCGCACGCTCGCCGGGCACACAAACTCGGTGAACTCGGCGGCGTTCAGCCCCGACGGCAAGGCCATCGTGACCGCGTCATCGGACAACACAGCCATCGTCTGGAACGCTGAGTCTGGCGAAAAACTCCGCACGCTCGCCGGGCACACAAACTATGTGTACTCGGCGGCGTTCAGCCCCGACGGCAAGGCCATCGTGACCGCGTCATGGGACAACACCGCCATCGTCTGGAACGCCGTGTCTGGCGAAAAACTCCGCACGCTCGCCGGGCACACAAACTTGGTGTACTCGGCGGCGTTCAGCCCCGACGGCAAGGCCATCGTGACCGCGTCAGGGGACAACACCGCCATCGTCTGGAACGCCGAGTCGGGCGAAAAACTCCGCACGCTCGCTGGGCACACAAACTCGGTGTACTCGGCGGCGTTCAGCCCCGACGGCAAGGCCATCGTGACCGCGTCATGGGACAACACCGCCATCGTCTGGAACGCCGAGTCGGGCGAAAAACTCCGCACCCTCGCTGGGCACACAAACTATGTGTACTCGGCGGCGTTCAGCCCCGACGGCAAGGCCATCGTGACCGCGTCATGGGACAACACCGCCATCGTCTGGAACGCCGAGTCGGGCGAAAAACTCCGCACGCTCGCTGGGCACACAAACTATGTGTTATCGGCGGCGTTCAGCCCAGACGGCAAGGCCATCGTGACCGCGTCATGGGACAACACCGCCATCGTCTGGAACGCCGAGTCGGGCGAAAAACTCCGCACGCTCGCTGGGCACACAACCTCTGTGTCCTCGGCGGCGTTCAGCCCCGACGGCAAGGCCATCGTCACCGCGTCAAAGGATGGCACGACTCGCCTTTGGAACACCGCAACCGGCCGTGAGCTCTGCACGCTGATCTCGTTCGACGCCGGCCGGGAGTGGCTGGCCGTCACGCCCGAAGGCTACTACCAGGGCTCACTCGCCGCCGAGAGGTACGTGCGTGGCGCATCGATGGCCAGAACGGCGAATGGCCGCGGTTAGTGGGGCCAGAGCAGCTTCACGATACGTTTTACCGCCCCGCTCTTTTTCATCACCTGCTCGCCGAGGGGAATGTGACCAAAGCCCTCGCTCGCGCCGATGCCGAGCGCGGCAAGGCGACGCGCCCCACCACTGTGGGAGACGAGCCGCCGCCGGTCGTGGAGATCATTGCGCCCAGGAGGCGGGCGATGGTCCGACAGCCGCTTATGCATGTCGAGGTATTCGCCAAGAGCCTGGGAATCCATCCGGTGGACAGTCTGCAATTGGAACTGAACAACAAGCGAGTGGGACGAATTCGACAGGTGCAACCACCGAAGCTGGGCCGGGTCGATGACGAGATCTCGGTCGAGCTCGAACCGGGCGAGAACACCATCCGGGCTTGGGCGAAAGCTGGACGAAGCTCGGATTATTCCGAGCCCGTGACTGTGACGTACGTCACACGCGGCCAGATCAAGGTCAGGCTGCATATCCTGGTGATCGGGATCGATCGGTACAAGTTGGCGCCCGATGAGGGGGGCTACAGGAAGTTGGGGCATGCCGTGAAGGGGGCCAAGGAGGTGGGCGAAGCGTTCGCTCGGTTCGGCGGCGGCCTGTATGACGAGATCCTTCAACCAGAAATGCTGCTTGACGAAAATGCGGCACGCGACAAGGTCCTGGAGGCCCTGGGCAAATTTAACGCGGAAATGACCAAGGACGACGTCGGAATCATTTTCTACGCCGGTCATGGCGACAAGAGCAACGACCGGCTCTATCTGACAACGCACGACACCGATAAGAACCGCCTCGTGAGTACCGGCGTTTCCGCCGGCCAATTCCGCGAATTGCTCGACGGCACCAAGGGACGACTGTACATCTTCCTTGATGCCTGCCACTCCGGCGCGATTACCCAGCGATCCGGCAATCGCGATTCGATCAACGAGGAGCTTGCACGAGAATTTCGCCGCGAGGCCGAGGGCACCGTGATCGTCACCGCTTGCCGCGGCGATGAAAAGGCCAATGAAGACGAGGAGCATGGCGGCTACTTCACTTATGCCCTGGTGAAGGGACTTTCCGGCGAGGCCCGGTCGCCCGAAGGCGCAGTGGATATCAATCATCTCAAGGTCTATGTCGAAGATAGGGTGAAACAATTAACCCGTGCGCTGGGTGCCCAGTATCAGCAACGGCCCTACTTCTATGGATCTGAAGAGTTAATGAACAAACCCCTGGTCAAGCCATGACGAGGTGCCGACCATGACGCCCCCCGCGGCCGAAGAACCGAAGGCCCCCCGGCGCGAGCTGCCGCGTATCGACGGCGAGCTCATGGCCGACTGGGTGACACGGCTCCGCGAAGATATGCACTCCCGGGCCCAGAATGGAACGGTGCCGCGGGTCGAGGAGTATTTGCAATCGTTTCCAGAGTTTGCCGCCGACAAGGAATCCGTTCTGGAGCTGATCTCGATGGAGCGGCAGCTGCGCCACGAAGCCGGCGAGGAAATTTCGACCGGATTTTTCGTCGAGCGTTTTCCTCACCTGCACAGCGAGATCGAGGAGCAGCTCGACTTCGACCTCATGATCGACGAACAGGCCGCCGAGCATGCGTTGGCGAATGACGATGACACGAGCGATGACGAGCTTGACCTCCTCGTGCCCGGTCCGCCGTCGGGCGCGACGCCGGTTCCGCCTCCATTGCCCGAGCGTTATCAACCCATCAGGCCGCTGGGCCGGGGCGGGTTTGCCGACGTGTGGCTTTGCCGCGATCACAAAATGAACCGGCCAGTGGCCGTCAAAAGATTACACCGCAAAAGCACCCGCATCTCCGAACGCTTCCGCCGCGAGGCCAAGATGGCGGCCCGGGTGCGCCATCCCAATGTTTGTGTCATTTACGATCATGATCTCGATCACTCGACGCCTTACCTGGTCCTCGAATATGTCGACGGCCAGACCCTGCGCGAGATCTTGAACGCCGGCTCACCTCTGACGATCGACGCCGCCGCGGGGATCGCCCGCGAAATTGCCGTAGGATGCCATGCCTGTCATGAGAAGGGGATCGTCCATCGCGACCTGAAGCCCGAGAACATCAAGCGCGATTCCCACGGACACATCAAGATCCTCGACTTCGGCCTGGCCCGACCGTTCGACCCCGATCAAACGCAAATCACCAGCGACGGCGGTATCATCGGCTCGATTCAGTATCTGTCTCCCGAACAGACGAGGGCCGGGGAAACGACGATCGAGGCGGCCAGCGATCAATTCACACTCGGCGTGATTCTGTACGAGATGCTCACCGGCCGGCGCCCTTTTCGGTCCCGAACGATCCGAAGGGAGTTGCCACGATCCTCCAAATCCAGGAGTGCCGGCCGGAGCATCCTGGCCGGCTTCGTCCCGAAATCGACGAGGCCCTGGCGTCGATCGTCCTGCGCATGCTCCACGCGCCAGCCGGCCGACCGATTCGCGTCGATGGCCAAGGTGGCCGAGGCGCTTGACGCTTACCGCGCCGGAAACAAACGGCCCGTGCCGCTCCCCGATCGCCGACGGCGGTGGTGCCGAGCATTGATCGTGGTCGGCGCCGCGTTGGTCCTTTTCCTGACCGCCGCGGCCGGAGTCTGGCGATCGCGCGGTCCGGTCAGTCCGCCAACGGCCGCCGGCTCGGAGACCACGCCAACGGCCGGCGTTTCGCCGGCTTCTTCCAAGGCCGTAGTGGCAGCCGTCGCGATGCCAACGCCCAAGGGTCCGTCGCTGGTCGATCTCATGACGTTGATTCGCGACGACCTTGACCGGCACGTGAAGAGGCGCGGATCAACCGTTTCAACGTTACTTCACCTTGATCAACCTGGCGAACGATCCGGACGCCGGCCCGCGAGTGCTTCAGCGCCACCGCGACGCCCTGACGCAGTTGCTGGCTGTGCTCAACACCGGTGAGGCCATCGTCCCCGGGCCGATCGACGCCAAACGACTCGTCATGCGGATCGATCTCAAAACACCGGGATGGACAAGCGAGGATCTTCGTAAAGAGTTTCACCGGCTTGATCCTTACGCCCTGCAGTTTCCCACCGATGCGACCGGCGACCCACTGCAAAACGTGGCTCACGACGTGGAACGGCGGCTCGGCGAGATGGATACCCACTTTCCGCCCTATGTTCGCGTCGATTGGTTCGTCGCCACCTTCAGCGATCCCGACCGCGCCGAAGCTTTCTGAATTTGACCACGGCAAGCCCCGAAGAGATCAACGAACGGGTCGAGCGAATCGCCGCGCTTCGCTCGCAATGGACCGACCTGTTACAACTCTACGACCGGCCGATCGATCTGGCGACCGCAGCCAGGGAGGTGGGAGTCGCCGACCAAAGCGTCGTGCGCGAGGCGATCCTCCAGCTTCCGCATTGGGGAGATGACACGTTCGGTCTCAAGCCGCTGATCGACGGAAAGACCGTTCCGCGTGCTGTCTGGGCGTTCTCGGACGTGCCCTATACGACGTTTGGCCAGCTCTGCCAGCAGCTCAAGCTCGGACGCCGGCTGCTCGTCCGCTGAGGAACAAGGATCGGGTCAGCCGTCAGCGACGAACGACCGGTTTGCCCAGGCCGAGCCGCCGGGCCGATTCCTGAAACGGCGAGGTGAGATTCACGTCGGATTCCCACCGTTCACGCGTGATAATTTGATCGTGGATCAGGGGGCCGAGGCCAAACGAGTCGCGCAAGACCTCGTCGCTGGCGATCCGGTCTGCGCAACCGGGACGGTACGACGCCCAGCTCGCCCGCCGCGTTCTCCAGTCCGACGCGCTGGCCCGCATAATTTTCGGCCAGGGCACGAATATCATCGGGCGGGGTCTTCGTCCACAGTCCGAGCGTGCCCCCCGGGCCGCCGAGCGGCGGCCGCACCAGGGCCGCGACGAACCAATCGGCACGTAACAGGGGTACAGAATTGCCCACCGCCTCGCGAATGAAGGTGTCAGCCTCCGCAAGCGTGGTGTCGACCGAGTCGGCGTAGGTCAATCCGTAGCGGTAGTGGCGGACCAGCTCATCCCAATCGCCGTCGGTCCAGCCGAGCTCTGACAAGCGGAGCCGGAAAACAAGCTGATCAGCGTCGATCGATGTAATTTGCGGTCGCGATCGACGGGCGACAACAGCCGCGCCAGGTCGTGAACCGCCTGCCGTTCGCGATCAAGGACGTCGCCTGTACATGCAGGGTCGCTGTATCTGTGAGCGAACGACAGATACCGGCAGTCAGATCGGCGGGCTGCCTCCACGCGCATCAGGTCATCCTTGACCTGGATGACGAGTGGCGCTTGTGGATAGCGGCCGCCGGGATACTTTCTCCGGCACGATCGCAATCGGCCGGCCCTCGGCGTCGAACCCCGCGCGCCGGTGCAGATAGCCTCGAAACACGCTCACCCCGGCGAGCAGGATACCCGCGATCGTCGGCAGCACGACGAACTTCAACACTCGCGCTTTCCAGTTCCAGGAGCTTACTGACATGAATCGCCTTTCAGTATCAATGGTCTGAATGGACATCGACCACCATTATTTCGGCGCAGAGACCGTTCGCTGCGAACAAGCTCGCTTGGCACAGGTGCGCTCACAACAGTTAGCTCTTCTCCTACGGGCAGATGCCATTTCGTAGCGGGCCGGACAAAAAACCGCGATTATGCTTGCGGTTCCCCCGAACTCTCGCTTCCGAGATAGCCCCTGGAATCGATCCAGCACAAGTATTGTCCATCGCAGGCGCCGAGTCGTCCATGCACAAACGGAGCGGCACGCACCAAGGTCAGCGCATTCCTGAGCACCTCCAGATCGGCGATTGCCTTCGATGCACCAAACCCATTGACCTTTTGATACAAGGGCGAGACAGTAGATTGAAGCGAGGCCAATATCTCATCTCGAGAGAACACGACGATGACGCGACGACGTGGCTTGGTTCTCTGTGCGCTGCTGGTGGGCCTGAGTTTCAATGGTCCGGCCGCGGCGTGTCTCAATGACGCGGAGTCGCCTACCCACGAGCGTGAGTTTCGCTCGCTCTATCAGGCGAAAACCAATATTCGTGCCCTGTTACCACGGAAATTCGTTGATCGGCATCCTTACCGGCAACCCCTCTTGATGGGAAGCGGAGTAGCCCTGCTGATCGGGGCGCTTGGCTTATCCGTGGCGAGCCGAGCTCGAACGAGGGCGTGACCCGTGCCTATCACCGGCCGAATCGTCGTGACGGCGATCGCTGCGGTTTTTGGCTGGTGTTTCGGCTGGGTCGCCGGCTCGGTCGGGCATGTCATTCCCAAACCGGCGAACTATCCGTTCCTCGCTGAACTGACGCCTCTTCCGCACTCCGTTCCGCGATACGCCGGGGGCATTGCCTTTCGATTCGCCATGGCTCAAGACGTGATCCATGAGCGTTTCTCGAAGCATGGCCCGGATTATTATCGAGAACGCGACCGGATCACCCGCCAGAAGATCGGCAAGCTCGCACGAGATGACCCCGCGGGCTTCGCGCTGGCCGATGATCTCGCGGTCGGTCTCGACCGGCTCGGTCGATCGAGCGAGGCGGCCGCCGTGATGACCGAGAAACTGGCGCGCCAGAAGGCGAGGGGACTTGCCGGCCGTGATTTATATACGACTTATGCCAATCTCGGCACATTCTTGATTCATGGCAACTTTCGAACGGCGGCCGCCGATCCCGCCGCCCGGCAACGATTTCGAGACGGGATCGCCCTGATTCGCCGAGCCGTCGAGGTCAATCCCGAGGCCCATTTCGGCCGCGAGCAGTGGCAGGCGGCGATCGCCGAGTTTCTCCTGGCCACGTTCGAGAACCCAGCACTCTTGAAAACATACGATTGCCTCGGCAACCGACTCGACCTCGCGACCGAGCAGATCCTCGACCGCGAGGCCAACTCCACGGATCGCGGGTACAGTCGTCCCTACGATCGTGCATTCAGCCGGGGCGAGGTGATCGAGTCGCTGCCGGCATTCTCGGCCATGAAAATGCCACCCGAGACGCCCTCTCAGTGGGCAGAGGTCAGCCCGGTGCGCGGCGCATATCACCAGGGTCGGTGCCGAAACAGGCTGGGAGAACGTCGCGGTTCCGTCGCACCGAGATCCTGTCCCCTTTGACGAGCCGATGCTCGGCATCATTGGCATGTGGCGCCGAAGGGGGCGGAGCCAACCCTCACTTCGCGCTGGCGCTGGGCGAGACGATGCTCCGCGTTGGCCAGCGGTACATCGCATGGGCCGCTTTTGAGCGAGCCTCACGCCTGGCTGGCGGCTTTTCCACGGCTGCGCCCGACCAGGAATTTCTGAGAGACCATTGTCGCAAGAGGCAGGCCGAGATCGAACGAGCGCTCGAAACGCCACCCCGCACGCAAAGCCAGCTCAAAACCCAGTTCGATGCCGAACTCGGCTTTCGGCGAAGGTTACCAGCGGCAATACCAGGATTATGAAAAGGCCAAGATCGCAGCCGGCGCCTCGATCTTGGACGAGCATTTCTTCGATGATTTCGCACGGCGACATCCCTCGATTGCCTCACCGAGCGGGCCGGAAGAGCAATTTGCCTGGGTGAGACGTGCGCGAATTCAAGAATATGCCAGGGCCAATGCCCAGGCCTGGGGGACGTTCTGGGCCGGGCTGGCCGCGTTCGCGACGGCTTTCGTCTTGCGACGGCGATCTCGCGGAATGGATTCTACCAATAAAGCAGATGCCTTATTATGATCCTGGACGAAGATCAGTCTGGCCAACTTCCGCAGCTTCCAGCAGTGGGAAGTGAGGTTTGATGCCCAAACGACCGGAGAGGGGAGAGCGTTGCCAAAGGGAACCTTATGAGAATTGAGCGGATTGAGCTGCGCAATTTCAAGAAGTTTGCCCAGGCGACGTTTGAGTTTCCGCGCCCCGTGAATGGACCGGCGGATGCGGGGTCGTTTCACGTCCTGATCGGTGAGAACGGTTCGGGAAAGACGAGCATTCTCGACGCAGTGGCGGTCGTGCTGGGGGTCTGGCTCGAGAAAGTGCCCGACTCGCTTCTGGCGAACAGCCATCGCCGCCTGACAAAGAACGACAAGCGACTAACGGCCGCGCAGCAAGGGGATCGAACGCTATTCCAGCAAGCGTCCGACACCATGTCAGTGCTGGCCACGGGCGCCATCCTCGGCCGAAATCATGTTTCTTGGGGACAGTCATTGCCGGTCGGAAAGACCAACGTTAGTAATGCCGCCTCGAAAGAAGTCATGGCGCTGATCTGGTCGGCTTACGAGCGCATTGGCCGAGGCGAACAGCTCCTCTTACCGGTGATTTGTTACTACGGGGCCGGTCGGGCTTGGCTGGCTCATAACGAACGCAAAAAGGCCAAGGCGAAGTCGAACGGCCCGGCGAACCGCTGGGAAGCGTTCTACGACTGCTTGAACGAGCGCATCCGAGTGGCGGATCTGGCCCATTGGTTCCAGAGTGAGCATATCGCGATGGGAAATCGCCAGGGCCGCTATCGCCCTGGTTTCGACGTGGTCCGCCGCGCGGTTCTGGCGTGCGTGCCGGGGGCCGACGGCATCTGGTACGACAGCGACAGTGAGGAAATTGCGCTATCGATCGACGGCAGCCCACAACCATTCGGCAATCTGAGTGCCGGCCAGCGCGTCATGCTGGCCCTGGTCGCTGATCTGGCAATCCGGATGGTGACGCAAAACAACTTTCTGGTGCCAAACGACGTGCTGGGGCCGGAGGATGAACCATGGCCGCGCGTGCTAGCCCAGACACCGGGAGTCGTATTGATCGATGAATTAGACGTCCATTTGCATCCGAAGTGGCAACGCGGGGTAACGGCCGATCTCAAGCGAGTCTTTCCGAAGATTCAGTTTATCACGACGACGCATTCGCCTCAGGTGATCGGCGGCGTCGACCCTCAGGAGATCATCCGGCTATTACCTGATAATGGTTACGACGTGCCCGCTCAATCGTTCGGTATGGACACCAACTGGATTCTGGAGGTCTTGATGCTTTTGTACACGTAGTTATGCGAGGATGCTACTGTTCGCGTGAATCGGCTGTCTTGGAGACAAATAGAGCCAATTCGCACGCCTTTATCCTCACCGCGACTCGCGCGCGAGCTTCACAATCTCTTCCTCGGAAACCTGCCGAGCATCGACGGCCGAGCGACTCATCTTCAGGCCGGTCGCCTTACCCTCACAAATCCAGAGAAACTCGCCCGGTCCCTGGCCGGGAAGCTGGTCGGCGATATCAACGCGGCATTCGCTGAGCATCGGCTTCATCTTGGCGATCGAGTTCGCTTCCTTCACCTGCCCGACGAACCAGGTCCGGATATTATCGCGGCACTTGTAATCGAAATCGCCAGGGCTCTGCGTGGCCAGTAGCAGCCCCAGCCCGGCCGAGCGGGCTCGCTTCAACAGATGCTCCATCGGCTCCTTGGTCGCCGGCTGCCGCACGGCCGGCAAGTACAGGTCGGCCTCGTCAAAGACGATCACCGCCTGGAGAGCCCCCGACGGGCTCGGCCGCCGGCTGATCCACCGCGTCAACGTCATGAGGAGCTGCGCAATCCAGAACTGGACGTCCTGATTCGTTCCCAGGAACTTGGTGCTGATGATGCTCAGCCTGGTCTTGCCCGGCGCGTGATGAGATCCCAGGCCCAGAAGGGCGTCAATATCGAGCGGCTCGCCGCCGCTTGCGAACATGCCTTCCTGGTTGATCCGCAGCGTTTCGAGCGACTGCACCAGGTGCTCGAAATGCTTGACGTCGAGACGGCCCACGGCGTTCACCAGGCTGAGATCCTTGTCGGCGATCAGCTCGATCAACGGCTCGAGCGAGACCGGGTCTTGCGGCTGTTCCTGGCCGAGCGTTTCGATGGCCTTCCTCAAGATCGCCAGGCACGCCTGATCGCGCTGGTTACTGCCGAAATTCATCATGCCGGCCAGGGCCGCGGCGGCGAACTTGGCGGCCTGCTCGCGTTCGACGGCCGCCATGAGATCCAGCTCCGGCGGCACGGCCATGATCGACAGCGGCCGCCCATCGGGCCGCCGCGGCGTGAACAGGGCTACTTCCACCGTCGCACGCAACCGCGCCGCCCGCTCGGCCAGCTCGCCATCAAGCTCCGCCCGCAGTCCCATGCCTGGCCGGGCATACGAGCAAAGATCCCCTTTCCGGTCCACCAGGATGGCCGGAATACCGCGAACCAAAAGTTGCTCGACGACACCCAGCGCGGCCGTCGTCTTGCCGCTCCCGGGCGCACCTAGAAACGCCGCGTGACGCGTCAGATCATCGGGTTTGATCGTCACTGGTTTGGCTTGCCGTTCGCTGGTCATGCCCACGATCAGATCGGCTGGCGGCGCGGGTGCTGGGGCAGGGGGCTGGGCGGCCGATTTCGGGTTTGCGGGGACCGGCGGACTGGCTGCTTGATCCGGCTCGTGGGCCGTCGAAACCGATGGCCTGGGCGTCGCGGGAGGCGTCGGTGTCGGCTCGTCAACACGGTCGAGATCGAGAATTCCCCGAATCGAAGCCAGAGACGTGAGCGGCCGGGTTCGCTTGAGCCAGGCCGAGAATTCCGGATCGGACGCATGCTTACTCCGGAACTGCGACAAGGCCATCATGGCCCGCCAGTCTGAATCCTGCACCACCACGCGACGGCCGCCGCCGATGATCAGCTCGCCGATCCGGCGTGTGATCACCAATTTCGGGTTACTGGGAAAATCGGTCGACCGCACAATGACCGGAACGTGTTCACCGGCCTGCTTCACCACCTCATCAATCTGGCGGCCCAGTGCGCCCCCCTGGGCATTCTTGTTGCAAACTCCCAGGAGAATGCGTTGCACCGACTGATCGACCGCGTGACATTCGACGCTCGCCATTCGTCCGTCGGCGTCGGCCTCGAAATGGCCCCCCGTTTCGACCTCGTCCGTACAGGAACGAATCGCCTCGGCAATCAGGTTGGCGAGCTCGGTTTCATCGCTGGGCACCACGGCCGAGAATGCGGAACGAAACTCATTCCAGGCCTGTTCGAGCGGAATGATTGCGGCTTCGGCCGCGGCCGCCGCTTGTCCACTTGTGCCGGAGGGACCGACCCCCTCAAAAGGGTATTCGGTCATCTTCCCTTTCTCGACACAGTGCTCGCGGTAACGCTGAACTTCGCCCAGAAGGTCGCGCGGCCGCATCCCGGCCAATTTGCTGACGAGACTCTCGGGGAGCGGAAAGGTTGGCTCATCGGACCGGAATGAAACATCCGCCGAGTCGTACAGGAACTTGAGGCGCTGGCCGATGAGGTTTTCGACCTCGGCGCGATCGCAACGTCCCTCGAGCGCCACCGGTGCCGGATCCCTTTCCACGCGGTCCACAATCGGCCGCGTGAGCAGAGCCTTGAGCTTGTCATAGTAGTCATCAAGACACGCAATGACCACGATTGCCGATGGCAAGCGGCTGACGATGTCGCAGAGCGTCGCCAGCGCCCGGCGAAACTTGAGCGCCGCCTCATCCAGATCGAAGACATCTTCGAGTTGATCGACACAGATCACCAGGGGGACTTGCTCGACGGCCCAGATCAATCGCCCGAGGCGTTCGATGATGCGGTTCGGGCCGTCGGGGTCGGTGCACGGAACGATTCCGCCCAGCAAGCGCCGGTCGTGCTCGATCAAATCTTCACAGCGGAGATATTTGATGACCCGGGCCTTGATCGCGGGGTTATTGCACTGGAGATATAAAAGCGCCTGCACCAGGTAAACATCAACGGCATTGAATCGATCGTCGAAAATGATCGAATCGGCCAGCTCGCTGACCAGCTGGTCGATACCCGCCTGGTCGAGGCTCCGGTCGCGCAGTTGATCGAGACGCCCGCGTGCTTCGCCCCGGCAAGTCTCAGCGAGGGCGTTCGAGAGCCGCATCAGCCCGGTCATGTCGGATCGAGAATCGTCATAGGCCTTATCCAACGAATCGATCAGGTTATTGAGCACATAGCGGCCATAATGACTGGTGAACGCCGTCATCTGAAGGTAGCCAACGTAGCCTTCGCTGGCGGAATGAACCTGGTTGCGAAAAGCCCGCATCAGGTGCGTCTTGCCACAGCCCGACTCGCCGAGCAACAGGAGAATCCGGCCGACGCCAAGGCCGCTCGGTTCGAGAACGCGGCCAACGATGCGCTGGAATTTTTCGCGGGCACCTCGATGAATCGCCTCGACGTCGAACGGGTCGTGCTTCCAGACGTCGTTGGCATTCGCGAACGCGTAAAAAAGCTCGGGGTAGCGCGCCGAGCAAAACGCGGCGATGCGCACGTCGCCCGGCACGGCCGGACTATGCGAAACAAGGTTGTGGCTATGGCCTGACATCACAGTCGCCATGAAGGGGCCCTTTCCGTCAGATCCGCACAAAATGAAACGTGGCGTTGAGATAGTGTACCTCGGACTGGCGAACATCTTCCGGATCCATGGCCTGAACCAGGTCGGCCCGGCTCAGGTCGAGCAGCCGGGCATTGTTCGCTTCGGTCAGCCGCTCTTTGAACGCGGGAAGATCCATGGGGGCCGTCGCCGGGTCGGCGTGAAACGCCTTCCAGACATGGGCAATAAAAACCTTGTTGTCGCCGAAGCGGCCCGAGGCCGAGTGGCGCGCCGCCTCTTTGACTTTTGCGGCAAACGAGGGCAAGTCGAATGGCGGCGAAGTCACGCTTGTTGGAGGCCGTGCAGGTGGCTGTTCGGTCGTTGCCGCTTGAGACGTAGCCGCACCGGGCTCGTTTTGATCGATCCAGCCGCGCAAAACGGCGTCGCGCAGTTCCTTCGGATCATCACGCCGGGCGCCCAGGCGCTGCGCCAGCATTCGCGTGGCGGCCTTCTTGAAATCCGCCACGCGGCCATCACCGAGCGCCCGGTTAAAAAGCGCCGTCTTGACACTCTTGATATCAAATTTCCGGGTCTCGCCTTCAAAACCGAGGAGTTTCCAGGCCAGGGCATCGAACGCCTGATCGGGTTTGGGGGTATCGGCGATCGGCAGCTCGTACTGTCGCTTCAATAGGATGGCTTGAAAGGCGTTTTCATTAGAAAGGGCTTTGAATTGGGCCTCGCTCGCCGCGGGTAGACCCAACACATGCGCCGGCAGATAGGTCTTTCTGATCGCGCCCCAGTTCGTCTTGGGCTTGAGCTGCGTCACACCCAGAAATTGGTGCCCGCGACTGCGGCCGTCCGTCGTCAGGACAAACTTTGGTGCCGCTTTTTTCGTCTTGCCCGGTAAGAGATCAACAAGGCCTTGCGACTGAAGAGCCAGAAGCGCCGCTTCGATGCGCTCGGTCAACGCGGCTCCCCCCCATCGATGAACGAGCAACGGCTCGAGATCCTTTTTGATCTTGGCGATAGCGTCTCCGCCCGCGGCGGCGGTCAGAAGCCGTGCCAGAACGAGCGACTCGACCGGGGATTGATGCGTGGTGTTCATTGTCGATATGGGTGTCATCATCGGGTTGCTTACTGGCCGATCGCCGCGCGGCGAAACGCGACGGTCGACTCGATTGTTTTGATCACGTCCTCGAGCCGCTCCACCACATCCTCGGCCAGAATGCGTGCCACCAGGTAGCCGTGCTTCTGAAGCTCCAGGTCCTTGCGGCGATCGCGGCGAAACGCCTCCGGATCGTGAAAGTGATGATAGCCGTCAACCTCGATGGCCAGCTTCAACGACCGGGCGACGAGATCGACCTCAATCAAGCGGTTGGGTCCGAAAGTAAAGTCGAGCGTCCCATTCAACTCAAATAAACCGCGAGTTTCGACAGCCGATTCCAGGATGTCAAACAGGTAACGCTCGGCGGCGCTCCGCGCCAGATCATCATCATCGCCGCCGGTTGTCTCGAATGCCACCTCGGCGTTTTCTGACCCGGACTCATGGCTGGCTGCGGTTTCGGGCAAACACGCCTCCACAGCGGCGGCCGGATCCACCGGGTCGACCGCCCCGAGCGGAGACTGAGCAAACCCGTCGAGCTCCGGCCGGAACCATCTGACAATTGAATCATGAAGCAATGATTTGGCCCGAGACGCCGGAGCGCCTGTGGAGTAATCCGCAAAAATGTCGGGCTCGACCAGCAAGGCCAGCCCGATCCGAGGTTGCGCGGCCGCCATCTCGGCGAGCCATCGCGCCAGCCGTTCGAGTTTGGGTAAACTCGGTTCGGTCAGACTCACGGCCAAAAACGGGAGACGCTCTCCGGGAATCAACTGGCCCATCATCCGGAAAACGCGAATCCAGGGCGGCCCGAGACCTTCGAGCAATACATCCAGATCGGCCGCCAGATTGACAGGGTTCACGGCCGCGGCCGCCCCCTCACCGCGTTCGATCAAGTACCGGCACACACGATTAATCTCGGGCTCGGCTTCAATCGGCAAGACTGATTCGAAGAACAGGTCGCGCTCGTGCCAGGTCATCCGTCGCAACGACGATTCCAGCGACTCACCCGATCGGGCGATGCCTTGTGCAAGCCGCCCGATCGCCGCCTTTCGAAGGTCAAGATGGCGTACAAGGCCGTCGATCCAGGCAACGACAATCGGCCTGGCATCGGTCTCCGCGACGGGAGTGAAAACCAGCGACCGGCCACGCCCGGCGGCCCACCGCCTGAGTGCTTCTGATGACAAAACGGGCGGGCCGAGGCAAACCGAAATGGCCGGCACGCCGCGTGATCGGCGTTCACCGTGCCGGTCCAGTGCGGCAAAAATCGCGCAATCGGAAATGGGCTGGCCCGTCATGCTCATCGGCGGCTCTGGTTTGCTCGCGATGGTCGGTCTTCAGCGTCGCATCAACGAGATATTGTCCAGCAGCCATGTCCGGCTGTCCACCCAATATCCATTCCGGTATCTCGCGACATCCGGGGTAATCGTCACAGACAAACCAACAGGCGTGATTGAAGGCTTGGCGTCGGCGTTCTCGACGAACCAAGGGGCACCAACCGCCGTCGCGGCTTCGAATCAATCGTCGCGGCCGTGGGACTGGCCCGGATTTCACCACGGCGGGCGCGGCTTGACGAGCCGACAGCCCACTTGAGAGCCAGCGCACGTCCGGCTAAGTTGCATCATGCGTTTCGTTCGTTCAGTTCACGCGGGTGAACTTCGCACCAAGACGCAATCAACCAAGGAGATACAAGATGCCGTTTCAGAAATGCGTGGCTGCCCTCGGGATGTGCTCGCTTGTCTGCCTGGCTGTTGTCGGATTCAAAACTCCGGCCGTGGCCCAGCACGAGGAAAAGAAGGCGGATGGCACGATCACCAAGGCCGTCGCCGTGTTATTCCCGACCAAGGGGAGCGACGTCAAGGGCCGCGTCACGTTCACTCATGATGGCAAGGCGGTTCACGTTCACGCCGAGATCACCGGGCTGACACCCGGCGAGCATGGCTTTCATATCCATGAGTTCGGTGTCTGGTCCGAGGACGGAATGGCCTCGGGCGGCCACTTCAACCCTGCCAAGGGCCCTCACGCCTCACCCGAGAGCCGCAAGCGGCATGTCGGCGACCTGGGCAATATCACCGCCAATGCTAATGGCAACGCCACCTACGACATGGACGACTCCATACTCTCCTTCCACGGCGCTCACTCGATCATCGGCCGCGGTCTGGTCGTCCACGAAAAGGTCGACGATCTCAAGACCCAGCCAACCGGTAACGCGGGTGGACGCGTCGCCGTCGGCGTGATCGGCGTCGCCAAGCCCTGAGAATGAATTGCTGTTTCCAAGGTGAGGGCGGTGGATAGACATGAAAAACCCAGAACGATCCCGTCACCACTCTCACCTTGTCTTGCAGCGACTGAACGAACGCATCCTGTTCGATGGGCAGTTGCCGGGCGTAAAGCGGCAATTGACCACCATTGCCGTCTTTCGCGATGCTTTCTCTTACAATGTCTATGTTCGCAATGGCGTTTGTGCCACCTGATAAGAGAAAGACCATGGATACCGTCAGCCTGCAAGACCTGGAACGCGACCCCGCCGGTCTCCTCGACCGTGTCGAGGCCGGCGAGCGCCTTGTCGTCTCTCGCGGGGGCCGACTGGTAGCCGAACTCCGCCCGCTCACCCCGGCCGCCCGCGGGCCGCGACCATTCGGACTGGCCCGCGGGTCGTTCGCCGTGCCGCCTGACTTCGACGCCCCTCTACCCGACGACCTCCTTCACGCCTTCGAGGGACGATGAAACTGCTGCTCGACACCCATGGGTTCCTCTGGTACATCACCGCCGACCCAAGGCTGCCCGCAGACTTCCTGGCTGGCATTCGGGAGCCGACCAACGAGGTCTACCTGAGTGTCGCCTCGATCTGGGAGGCGGTCATCAAGCACGGATTGGGGAAGTTACCGCTGCCCGCCCCGCCAGCCGAGTACCTACCGCAACAACGAGATGCTCACGGCATTACCGCCCTACCGATCGATGAAGGCGCGATGCCGCACCTCGCCCGCCTCCCTGCTCTACATCGCGACCCGTTCGACCGCCTGCTGATCGCCCAGGCGCTCCAACATGGGCTAGCGATTGCGAGACCGTCGATGCGGAAGTTGCGGCGTATCCGGTACCTCAGCTCGCCCAAGGCTAACCACGACGACTAACATTGATGTCTGCCCATGCAGCACGTTTTGGCATGTCTACACGCACATCATGCTTTGCCAGTCTACGTCTCACGATCACCCTTGTATCACGGTCACTGCACGAACGCATCCTGTTCGACGGGCAATTGCCGGGCGTAAAGCGGCAACTTGCTCCCGGCCGGCGTGATGATCTTCGCGTACACGGTACCGTCTAGAGTCGCCGCGACAAAACGTACCGCGCCATCGCAAAAGACCATGTTGCAGCCGTTGGCGTGGGCACTGTTGGAAAACGGGAACGAGCCCTCGATTGTCAGGTACTGGCCGAAATTGATGTTTTGATAGGTCCCCACCCTGTTGGCGGACGGCCAGCCTGGTCCATCGACGCCCGCCGCCGGTTGCAGCGGTCCATCGATGCAGGAACCACTCGCTCCACAGACCAAGGGTGAGCCGATAAACCCGCAGTAATTGGCCAGGGGACACGCCCAGTTGGTCTCGTTGTTCTTCGAATAGACGTTGGGCGGTCCGGCGCCGGCCAGCGTATTCTCGCTCAGAAGGATGGTGCTACTGGTGCCGTCGGTGAAGGTTGGAAACGTCGTCCGCGCGTTCCATGGCATCGTGGTTGTCGGACCATACGGCCCGTTGTCCTCCATGAACATCACGCCCAGTTTGCGGCAAACATTGAGATTGCCGCCCCAGCCCTGCGACGGCGATGCCCACCGCATCCCCGAGTAATCATACGAATTCGCCTTGGCCGCGCCGTCGGTGGCGCTCCCCGTCCACCCCAGGGGCAGCGCCGTCCAGAGCGAGAAGCCGGCGTTCGCGACATAACTGAGGTTACCCTGGCCCGGCTGGGCCGTCGTATCGTCGGGACAACGCAAGACGCTCAGCGCGGTCGTGCCGATGGCGTAATTGCTGGGCAAGCCCTCCTGGACGACCGTCGTGCTCAGGTAGGAATAAGGAATCGTCCCCGTCGCACTGGAACCGGGTCCCGTCTTGGTCCAGGCATTGGAGAGATCTTGCTGATCGAGGTACGGCAGGATCTCGACGACCCAGTTATACATGGGCACCTCTTCCGCAGTCGGCGTGCAGTCCGGATCGAGCCAGCTCACGATCCCCTGATTTCGCGGCACGTCAATCGGTGGCGACCCGGGATTGATTTTCTTCGGGTCGTCACTGATCACGCCAAGGGGCGGAAACTTGTTGAACGCCGTGACATAGCCGAGAATTCCGACCCCGACATTTCGCATGTTGCTCTGACACTGAGCACGACGTCCCGCGGCCCGTGCGCTACTGACCGCCGGTAACAACAGCCCCACCAGCACCCCAATAATGCTGATCACCACTAGGAGCTCGATCAGAGTGAACCCACCACGACGAACCTCGTGACGCATTTGGTGACTCCTTCCTCGATGTTTCGCTCACTTCTTGCCAAAGTACGCGACTAACGCGCGAAAGAGTAGCACGCATCAAACCAGCCATCAATAGGTGCGTTCAACCAAGAGTGCTTGAGACGTCAAATACGACACGTGGATTTGGCTTGGTCAGTTTAGCTTCTTGGATGGTCCTGTTCACGCGCGTGTCTGCCTATCCACGTCCTTTTACCTCATTCTGGTCTGATGATGACCCGATGCGGCGGGTCCACGCAGCCGGGCCGCTTGCATCCGTTTGTTATGTCGGGCCACCTGCCAGCCGGTCGTGTTGCCAATTGATGTATTCACGCAACGCAGAGTTGACCGCTTCCTCATCTGCGAAGGCGGCCGAGACGTCTGGGGCGAGCCTGACCACCCGGAGACGCTCCCGGTAGCGATCGGCGCATTTCCCACGGACGACACCACGCAACGCACGGAAGTCGTATTCCGACTCCAGATCGTCGGTCGGCTCTGGATTGTCAGGGGAAGCTTTCACCTTCGTAGTCCTTTCGCTCACGCTGGGCCGCCACACGGGCACCGATGACACGCACCGCGTCGCCGCGATCAGTGTGCGAGACCACCAGCAACCGCCCCGCGACCGACGTGCCCATCGTCAGAAAGCGATCGTCGTCATCTGCGTGTCGAGGATCAAAACCCGTGACCGACAGAGGATCGCCAAATATCGTCATGGCTTCGGTGAACGAGACGCCGTGCTTCCGCTCATTCGATTCGGCCTTGGCGTCATCCCACTCGAAGTCCATCGATCCCTTTACCTCCTTTCTACAGCATAACGGAGTGGATACCTCGCGCAGAAGAGAAATCAACTTCTCACCGCCCGACGACCGAATGCTGCGGCCCGCGGAGTGGGTTCGCGGGGGTCACGTTGTCAGGCGGACGGACGCTCCTGCATTCTTGACCGGTCGGCGGAGGGCGCGGAGAATGCTCCAAGAACCGTGACTGGCAGCCGGCACCCTGGAGACAGCACCGATGAAACGAGTCTTGATCCTGGCGTGCGCGGCTGTCTGGTTCAATGCAGGCAGCACGCTTCTGGCAGCGGATCGACCGCTGGTGCTGGATGTCTGGCCGGGAAAGACCGTAGGAGATCACGGCCAGATCGGCCCGGAGCGAGCGCGGGCACCGGCCGAGGCGCCGACGAAAGACGCCAGGTGGATCACGAACGTCACGCGGCCGACGATATCCTTGTTTCGTCCGGATGCCGCGAACGCGACGGGGGTCGCGATCTTGATCTTTCCGGGCGGGGGATACTGGAACCTGGCGTGGGACAAGGAGGGCGAAGAGGTCGCGGCCTTGCTGAATACCCAGGGCATCACCGGGGTCGTGCTGAAGTATCGTGTGCCACGTCGGCCGGGCGAGCCGGAGCGGCTGCCAGCCCCCGGGCCGCTGCTCGATGCGCAGCGGGCCATCAGCCTGGTGCGCAGCCGAGCCAGGGAGTGGGGGATCGACCCGCAGCGCATCGGCGTCATGGGGTTCTCGGCCGGGGGCCATCTGGCGGCGATGACGGCCATCTCCTATGAGAAACGTTCGTACGAGCCAATCGATGACGTTGATCGCTCAAGTTGTCGCCCCGACTTTGCGGTGATCGCCTATCCTGGTTATATCCTGGAGCGGCCGGGAGCGGCCACCCTGGCCGCATACATGCGAATCCCCAAAGGGACCGCACCAATGTTTCTCGTCCACGCCAGCGACGACAACGAGCCAGGCGCACAGCCCGAACAGAGCCTGGCGCTCTACCGCGCGTTGAGGGACGCGGGTGTGCCGGCCGAGCTGCACATCCATGACGAGGGAGGGCATGGGTTCGGCGTGCGGCAGGCCGGACTGCCCGTCTCCAACTGGCCTGAGCGATGCGTCGACTGGCTGAAGCACCGCGGCATCCTCCCGGCCGGAATTTCTCCAGGCAAACGTGCCAGACACGACCAGCCGCCGCGCAAGGCGATTGTCGGAACCACCATGACGCGCTGGTATAGCGATTACCCCGGCCTCAGCGGGCGGCTCGAGCAGATGCGCCGCCTGATCGACCAGATGGCGGCGGACTCGCGTGCGAAGTATGGCCGGTCCATGGACCTGGCGCTCTTCACCGAGTACGCCGTCACCGCCGGCAAGCCAGGGACCGCCGCCGAGATCGCCGTGCCGCTCGATGACACCGTCATCGGCGCACTCGCATCCAAGGCGCGCGAGCATCATACTTACATCGTCTTCGGCGGTGTTTTTCGCGATGAGCCGGGCAACAAAGCCGCCTGCTCGAACGCCGCCGTTGTGATCGACCGCCAGGGTCGGCTAGCCGATCGGTACGTCAAGGTTCACCCCGTGCTCGATCGGCCCGGCCCCGACGGCCAGATCGTGCTGGAAGGGGGTGTACGACCCGGGAAAGAGTACAACGTGTTCGACCTCGACTTCGGCCGCGTCGGCGTGCAGATTTGTTACGACGTCGAGTATCCCGAGGGCTGGCGGCGCCTGGCGGAAAAAGGCGCTGAGCTTGTGCTCTACCCCACTCAATCACCGCAGCTCACCCGCACTGGCATGTACGCGGCCACCCACGAATACTGGGTCGTCTCGGCCACGTTCCGCAACAACGCGTCGTTCTTCGAGCCGGGGACAGGCCTCGTCGCCGCCCAGATCGTCGAACCGATGCAAACGCTCGTGCACGAGATCGACCTCAGCTACCTCATCCTTCCGTGGTCGTCGCGACTGAAAAACGGCGAGGCATTCCGGGAGGCGTTTGGCGACCGCGTCGGATACCGTTACTCTCAGTCAGAAGACCGTGGTCTCTTTTGGTCCAACGACCCCGGCCGTTCCATCGGCGAGATGGCCCGATCCCTGGGCCTGCTCGAAACGGCGACCGAGCAGCAAACTCGTGCCCGCGACGCGCAGGATCGGCTTCGAGGTGGTCCAGTGCGCGAAAAAAACGCGTCGCGAGCGATTCAAGCCGGAAAGTGCGGGCAATTGGTCAGACACAACGTCGAGCTTTGGGTGATCTCGCGAAGCCCCAAATGGCTGGTCTGGCTTTGCGAACCGCGTGATTCCTGACCAATGTCTCCGCAAGGACCCATGAATGTTTTTACCAAAATATGCACGGCTATTATGTTCAATCCTGGCAGTCGCCGCATTATCGAGCTCGGTGGCGCTCGTCGAGAGCCAGGCCGCCGACCTGCATGTCGGCGGTTCGACCGTCAGCATCACGCCGGATCGCCCGGTCGCGCTCGCGGGTCAGATGCACACCCGGATCGCCCGGGAGGTTGAGAGTCCGGTGACGGCAACCGCCCTGGCCCTCGAATCCCGGGACGGCGACAAGGTTCTCGATCAGGCCGTCCTGATCTCGTGTGACCTGGTGGCGATCAACGCTGACGTGCGCGACCGCGTTCGCCGGCAGGTCAAGGAACGGATCCCCGGCCTGGATGTCGGAAAACTGGTTCTGAGCGCCACTCACACACATACAGCGCCCGTCATGCAGGAAGGTGACTACGAGATCCCCAAGGGCGACGCCATGCAACCGGCCGAGTATACGGAATTCCTTGCCGCGAGGGTCGCCGAAGCGGCCGTGAAGGCGTGGGACGTGCGCGAGCCGGGCCGGGTCGGCTGGGGACTGGGGCATGCCGTGGTGGCCCAGAACCGGCGCTCTGTCTATGCCGATGGCCGGGCCCAGATGTACGGCCCGACCGATCGACCCGACTTCCGCGGCATCGAAGGCCCGGAGGATCAAGGCGTCGAAGTCCTGTTCTTCTGGAATCGCGACGGCAAGCTGATTGCCACGGCGATCAATGTCGCGTGCCCCTCGCAGGAGGTCGAAGGAGGCTCGGCCGTGAACGCCGACTTCTGGCACGACGTGCGCGAAATGTTGCACACGCGATACGGCAAGGATCTCCGGGTGCTCGGCTGGACCGGCGCGGCCGGCGATCAATCGCCTCACCTGATGTACCGTAAACGCGCCGAGGAGCGGATGCGTACGCTGCGCGGCCTGACCCGACTACAGGAATTGTCGAGGCGCATCGTCGCGGCGTGGGAAGAAGCGTATGAAGGAGCCAGGAAGGAACAGCATCCCGATGCGGTCTTGATCCATAAAGTCGCGACGATCGAGCTACCGGCCCGGGTCGTCACGGAGGCCGAGGCCGCCGAAGCCCGATCGAAGGTCGAGACGCTCTCGAGGGACCCTCGCAACCGCCGCCTGGTGGGCTGGCACGGAGACGTCGTGAAGCGCTTCGAGCGGCAGAAGGCCGGCGTGGTCGAACCTTTCGCGATGGAACTGCACGTGATCCGGCTGGGCGACGTGGCGATCGCCACCAATGTCTTCGAGCTCTTCACCGACTTCGGGATCCAGATCAAGGCGCGCAGCCGGGCGCTTCAGACATTCGTGATCCAGCTGGCCGCCGGTCCGGGCACATCTTACCTGCCGACGGCGCGGGCGGCCCGCGGTGGAGGCTATAGTGCAATCGCCGAGAGCAATCTCGTGGCACCGGAAGGCGGCCAGGTTCTCGCGGATCGGTCGGTAGACCTCATCAATTCCCTCTGGCCTTAAAAAGTAATCAGGTCGGCAACGCCATTTTCGTTCCGAGCCGCGTTGATTGGTGATCTGAACAGCGGAAGCCGGTCGGTCGCGACATTCGCTCAGCCTCCGCGGGTTCGTTCCTTCGGAATGAGCTTCAAAGGGGTGCTCGGCTCGCGGACCAAACCGCCGAAGACCCTCGAAATCGCGCCTATGCGTCCAAGGGGTCGGCCCTAGAACCGTAGCCCATAATGACTCTTTTTTTCCGAGCTCGTGGGCGCATTGCCTGTCTCGCGCCCTTGTCCGCGCGTGCCTTGCGGAATAGCGATCATTTTGAGCAAGCAGGACACGAAGCTCTTGACGCAAAGATCTGGCCCTGAAAATATTTCGCGTCCTGAGGCGAAACAAGCTATGATCTCGTTTTAATTTCCTGCGGCACCTGTGGCTTGACGGCGATGTCTGAGCACTTCTGGAAACGAAAGCCGTTTTGGGATCACTCCGAAATCGCTTTTGTGTGCCTCACCGCGGTTTTTGGGTCGTTTACAGCCGTAAGCGAGCAATCTTACAAACGGATCCCGGCTAGTTTCACAGTGTTTTTCGCGATGTTAACCGCGTTCGCCAAATGGAAAGCAAAGACGATCGAAGGTGTTGAAAAAAACAAGAAAATTGCCGAGGAACAATTGCTCCAGGATGAGCATCGCGATGCAATCACGCGTCTAAAACAAGAGTCGGAAGTCTTTAGACAGAAGTACGACGCGTCGATCAGGCATGTCATGATAGCAGTCTTGGACGACTTTCACTCAAAATACTTTCGGCGGGACGCCAGAACGGAAGACAGATATAAGCATCGCGCAACACTGTTCGTCTGCGCCGACTTTGAGCGCAATTCTGTTCCCGAGAGGCGGCTGGCGATTTTCGCCCGTTCTGGCATCCATAAAGAGTCTACGTGCTCTTGGCCGATCGACGATAATGATCCAGAGAAATGTCGTGGCGTGGCTGGCCAGATTTGGTTTCACGGTGTCGGCCGCGTAAGGACGGCCGCGTGCGATTGGCCTCGTGATGGCAACACAGCCCAGAAAATCGCTTACGCCGAGAGTCTTGGGATGACTGTGGACGAAGCCGAGGCACTCAACGTAAAATCAAGAGTATTCACAGGGGCCCAAATTATGGTTCGAGGTCAAAAATGGGGAGTGCTCTTGCTTGACAGCCTCAAAGAGATTCGATCATTGACGCCACTTACGAAAAGCAGCTTCTCACTCAGTATGTAGACATGCTTAGCTCGATACTAACCAAGATATTACCATGAGTGACTTAATATATCTAGACCCAGCAAAGGTCGCGATGCTTGAGCCGTCCGAGGGCGACAGACGGAACGGCTGGTGGATTTCTCCGTTTGATGTTCCTAAATATATCCAAACTACCGTTGATGAGCGCAACCTGATCCGCGTAATTCGATTTGACTACACAGGCGGCGAGACTGGTGATCCGCGTAAACGGCAGGCTCTGGACGACGAGCACAACCCAGATATCCTCGTCCTTGTCGGACGACACTCGGGCAAGATTCTTGAAATGAACTTCGGCAGACCGATTAGCTTTGACGAGATGCCTGCAATCGGTGAAAGACTAGGACGACACGCGAACGATGCTTCGGCCTTGTCTGCAAGATTTAACTACGTGTTAATATCAGGCATATTGAAGCGATGGACAGAAGTGGTTGATCGCGTGGATTAGCAGCCCGTGCACGTGGCACGTGGCACGTGGGCCCTGCGGATCTGGTTCGGACCAGCGCTTTTCCAAGCAGCACGCTTCGAAGGATACTCGACTCGCCACCGTTCAACGCGAACGGCGCGACGGCGAATTTCAGACACCAGCCGGAATGCGGTTTTCGGGGGGCACGCGTGGAGATGCACGGCGCGCGTACCCCAGTCCGCGCGGCGCCTGCCTACGCGTGTCCAAAGCGCTTTGAGCGGCAGAAGGCCGGCGTGGTCGAACCTTTCGCGATGGAACTGCACGTGATCCGGCTGGGCGACGTGGCGATCGCCACCAATGTCTTCGAGCTTTTCACCGAGTTCGGGATCCAGATCAAGGCGCGCAGCCGGGCGCTTCAAACGTTTGTGATCCAGCTCACCGCCGGTCCGGGGACCTCTTACCTGCCGACGGCGCGGGCGGCCCGCGGCGGGGGCTACAGTGCAATCGCCGAGAGCAATCTCGTGGCACCCGAAGGCGGCCAGGTTCTCGCGGATCGGTCGGTAGACCTCATCAATTCCCTCTGGCCTTGAAAAGTCAACGTGTCGCTTGCAATGACCAACGTGTATGCGGAAGTAGATCTGGAGATGAAGGCGAAAGCACTGGCTGGCTGTGCGGTGGGAGGCCCAGCGCCGGCACACCTTGGCGAGAGAATGGGGGCTTGATGAGATGCCTCCGCATTCGCTGACGGCCGGGTTGGCGGCCACCCCGCCCGTGCTCGAGCCAGGCGCTGGAGCAAGGCGCCGAGAAGGTTGAAGAGCACATGGATGCGGACGATTTCGCGCTCGCCCTCAATCGTGTCGGCACGGTCGATGCCCTCGCCGCGGTGGCCGATCTCGAACATGGGACAGTGTCTGGTGGGAATGCCGAGGTCGGCCATCAGATGTAGGTGTCTGCCACGTCTGACCGCGATGAAGACGTTGCCGTCATCCGACGATTCGTTTACCGCTTCTTCTCGAATTCGGCGTCGATAACCTCCTCGGTCTGGCCTGTGTCCGGCCCCCCATTCGGCGAAGCCGAGGGTCCGTTCCTGGCCGCCCCGTCGCCCGGCGATGCGGCCGCGGCGTAGAGGTGCTGGCTCATTGCCTGGCTGGTCTGCTGGAGATCATTGATCGCTTGATTGATTGCGGACGGATCATTACCGGCTTTCGCCTGATTGACCTTGGCGATGGCGGCGCGGACGGCTGAAGTGTCGGACTCGGACAGCCGACTCGCATTCTCATTCATGAGCTTTTCGAGCTGATAGACTCGCTGCTCGGCGGCGTTGCGAGCCTCGGCCAGCTCGCGGCGTTGCTTGTCTTCCGCAGCGTGCGCCTGAGCGTCGCGCTGCATCTTTTCGATCTGCTCCTTGGTCAGGCCGCCGGAGGACTCAATCTTGATCGTTTGCTCCTTGCCGGTCCCCTTGTCCTTGGCCGAAACCTGAAGGATGCCGTTGGCGTCGATGTTGAAGCTGACCTCGACTTGCGGCACGCCCATCGGCGCCGGCGGGATGCCCTCCAGGTTGAATTCGCCGAGCACGCGGTTGTCGGCGGCCATGGGCCGCTCGCCTTGATAGACTTTGATCGTCACCGCGGTTTGATTGTCCTCGGCCGTTGTGAAGGTTTCCTTCTTCTCCGTCGGGATGGTCGTGTTTCGCTCGACAAGCTTGGTGAAGACACCACCCTTGGTCTCCAGGCCGAGCGATAGCGGGGTGACGTCGAGCAGGAGCACGCCCTTGACGTCGCCGGTGAGCACCGCGCCCTGGATCGCCGCGCCGACGGCTACGACTTCGTCGGGGTTGACTCCCTTATGCGGCTCCTTGTTGAAAATCTCCTTGACGATCTGCTGGACGCGGGGCATCCGCGTCGAGCCGCCGACCAGGACCACTTCATCGATCTCGGTTGCCTTCAGCTTGGCATCCTGCAAGGCCTTCAATACCGGCTCGCGACATCGCTCGAAGAGGTGATCGGTCATTTGCTCGAACTGGCTGCGGGTGATCGTCATCGTCAGGTGCTTCGGGCCATTCTGATCGGCCGTGATGAACGGCAGGTTGATGTCGGCCTGCGTCTGGAACGACAGATCTTTCTTGGCCTTTTCGGCCGCTTCCTTCAATCGCTGGAGGGCCATCTGGTCCTTGCGGAGATCGACGCCTTGCTCCCTCTTGAACTGGTCGGCGATGTAATTGATCAGGGCCTCGTCCCAGTCATCGCCGCCGAGGTGGGTGTCGCCATTGGTGGAAAGCACCTCGAAGACCCCGTCGGCCACATCCAGGATCGAGATGTCGAAGGTGCCGCCTCCCAGGTCGAACACGGCGATCTTCTCATTCTTCTTCTTGTCGAGGCCGTAGGCCAGCGCGGCGGCCGTCGGTTCATTGAGGATGCGGGCGACCTCCAGCCCGGCGATCTGGCCGGCGTCCTTGGTGGCCTGGCGCTGGCTATCATTGAAGTAGGCCGGTACCGTGATGACCGCCTTACGGATTTTGTGCCCGAGGTGGCTCTCGGCGGCTTCCTTCAGCTTGCGCAGGATAAACGCCGAGATTTCCGGCGGGGTGTACTCCTTACCATTGACCCGCACTTTGACGAAGTCATTGGGCCCGCCGACGACCTCGTAGGGGACCATCTTCTCCTCGGCCTGGACCTCGCTGTGACGGCGGCCCATGAACCGCTTGATCGAGTAGATCGTCCCCTTCGGGTTGGTGACGGCCTGGCACTTGGCAGGCTCGCCGACCAGAGTCTCTCCCTTGCTCGTGAAGGCGACGACCGAGGGGGTCAGTCGACTTCCCTCCTGGTTGGCGATGACCGTCGGCTCGCCACCCTCCATCACCGCGACGACGCTGTTGGTCGTCCCCAGATCGATACCGATGATCGTTTCACCTTCTGCCACGGTGGACCTCCTTTTGGACCTCTCACTTGGACGGATTAATCAGGTGAGGATGCCTCTGTCGAGCCGGTCTGTGGCTCGTAGATGAATGGCCAGGACGAAGTCTCGGTGCCCGGTTGGCTCGGGCCACCTCGTCTCCGTCCTGGTCCCCTCGGTGTTACC
The DNA here is from genome assembly GCA_963818265.1 of uncultured Planctomycetota bacterium. Lineage (GTDB taxonomy): Bacteria > Planctomycetota > Planctomycetia > Isosphaerales > Isosphaeraceae > CAWFRS01. The sequence continues at coordinate 1,215,872 of CAWFRS010000010.1, forward strand.
TGGCGATGTTCACCGTCCCCGGAACTGACGTCGTCGCCGGCTCACCGGATGGACCAATGGCGATGAACGACTCTCGCCGCAGCCAACTCCTTAGCCGGAAACCGAGAACGATGAAGAGGACGCCGAAGATGATCGCGTAGGTTCCGATCATCCAGGAGATCGCCAAGAGCCCGGCGCCGGGATTGACGACCAGGGCCACGCCGACCGCGACGGACAGAACCCCGCTCAAGGCCAGCAACCATTCGCCGCGGATCTCCTTGCGGAGCCGTACGGCTGCGACCATCTCGAAGACGCCCGTGATGACGGCCCAGGCCGCGATCAGGAACAGCAAGGCGAGCTGCGTGATCCCCGGCCAGAAGAAGGTGATGGCGCCGACGGCGATACCGGCCAGGCCCTCCACCAGTAACGCCCACGAGGGCATGCCCCGCGTTCGACCAACCAGGACCGCGGCGATGGCGAACGACCCATCTACCAGTGCAAAGACACCGTAGAGGAGCACTAACACCGCAAGTGTAATCCCCGGCCAGACGAAGGCAGCGATCCCGAACGACACGTCGAAGAAGCCCCGCAAGACCAGGGCCCACCAGTTGCGTGCCAAGACCATCACCATGATTTACCTCCTATTCCCAGGACGACTCAGGAACTTTTCGACCTCCTCCTCGCCGCCCGCCCCGGGGCAGGTGCGCGATTGCGAGAGCGATCATCACAAATGCCGGCGGAACCAACCGTTGATCTTATCCCACCAATTCGTCATGGTGCTGCCCTGGCGGGCCCGCTCGGCGCGGGTCGCGGGCTGGGTCGTCTCCTGGCGGAGCTGGGCCTCCAGTTGATTGATCTCCTGGAGCATCTGATCCACCTCCTGGTGCTGGTCCTGCGACAGCACTCCGCGGTAGAGCTGGAGCCGTACGCGGGCGAGTGCCAGGTTGACCAGTGCCTGTGCGACGTTGTTCTCTTCCAGCGACCGCCGCGCCAGCCAGATCGCGTCGCGGGCCGCGGCCAGCGGCGAATCGTCCTTGCTGTAGCGGATATCGATGCCGCGGATCAGGGCCATCCCCAATGCCTTGGCGGCGTCCTGGATCTTGTTCTCCTTGAGGGCCTTGGCCGCTCGTGTCAATTGCCGTTCAATCGGGTCGAGGTCGGCTATGGCTTCCGTGACGATCGTTTCCGAGTCGACCACCGAGACGCCAGCGACCTCCATCGCGCTGCGCCTGTCCGCCACGACCGGTGCCAACGTCTGGGTATGCAGCAGCCCCTCATAGATCGGGATGCGCTCCTCCTGGATCGCGCACTCGTCCTCATAGATCACCTTGCCGCCCGGCGCGGTGGTCTTGGTGCGTAGAATCGTCCTGGGTAGCATGGAGCGGATTGCCTTGATCGCCACGAGGCCCTTGTTCACTTCCTCGATCGCTTCCTTGGCGTCTTCGGCATCGACCGCGTCACGCGCCTCCATGATGTGGTCGAAGACCTGGGCCATCAGCAACGAGACCTGGCGTCGGTCCTCGTCGTTAAGAGTGCCCTCGGTCTTGCTCGTCAGCTCGGTGTGGTAGCCTCCCTCGCCACCGAAGGTCCGGACGACGGGATCGGTGTTCTTGGACTGGTCATGGGACGACGATGACGAGGAGCCCGCTTGCCCCCGCACGGGGCCGGTGACGATGACGAGGGCCGCTAGCCCCGCGCCCAACGGGCACCACAATGACCACAGATTGCGATTGCGCATGATTGTTGTCTCCTATGAACCGCATGAGATGTTGATTGTTCTTGCACGACACGCCTGTAGATACTCACGGTGAGACGGTAATCAGGTTGTCGACGGTGATGACCCCCGGGGCCGACCAGGCCGCCCGGGCGGCTTCCTCTTTCTCGGAGAACGAGCGCACGGAGCCGCGCAGGGTCACCTTGCCGCCGTCCACCTCGACTGTGATGCGTTTAGCGTCCAACTCGGCACTCCGCTTGAACGCATCTTCGATCTTGGCCTTGGGCTCGGTCGGGCTGGCCTTGGGTTTGACCGTGATCAGGTTGCTCACCCCGACCACGCCCGTGAGGTAGCGGACGGCGCGCTCGGCGGCTTCCCTCTGGTACTGCCACTCCACCTCGCCCTCGAGCTTGATCCAGCCCTTACTGACCGTGACCTTGATCTTGTCCGGTGGCACGGAGAAGTTGGACTTGAGGGCGTTGACGGCCGTCGCGGCGATGTCCGAGTCGGTGCGCTGGCTGCTTCCGGGCAGCTTGACCTCGAGCTCGTTGGCGACGGCCTTGACGCCGTGGACACGCTTGGCCGCCCGCTCGGCCACGTACTTTTCCCAGTACGATGACACGTGGCCGCTGAGGGTGATGACCCCATCATTGACCGAGACGCCGATGTGGGCCGCATTCACGCTCGGTTCCCACTTCAGTTCGTCGAGGACGTCACGTTGCAACTCGGAATCTGTTTTCATGCGTGGCTCTCCCTCTGGTTCTCGATTAATCATCTCCCGGTGTTGGGCCGGCGGGCTCCGCCAAGCCGGCTCTTGTCGGCCGAAGGGTCAAGCCTCTTTGCAACAGCGATGCCATATCCGCTCACCCCCGGAAGCTCGTGCGTGGGACCGTTGCGAACGGGCGAGATTGCGATTTCGCAGGACTTATGGGCGCGCAGCGAGAACGCCTGAGGTTTCGTCTGCTACGCCGGAAATCGAGATGACCGGACAAACTGTCGCCGGGCTTGGGTTGAAGCGACGTTATGTCGTCGCGGAGCGAATGAGAACGACTCAGAACCGTTTCAACACCGCGATAGAATCGACCCTGTGAAGGGCCGGGGCGTCCCAGTAGCGCACATGAGCAGATTGCTCGATGGCATCCTCGACCGCTTCTTCGTGGACGTCAGAAACCGTGACCATCTTGCCGCCACACTCGACGCATGGGTCACCGATCAAGCGCAACCGCCCGCAGGCCGAGCAGCGGAATCCCGGTCGTGACAGCTCCGGCTCCTCGAGCAGCACCTGGACCTGCCGCCGCCAGAGGGCTGCGAACGATTCCTCCGGCCCCACCGCTCCCTGCTGTGGCCGATGGTCCTGGATGGCCTTCCACGCGTCCTGAGCCTGATGCTGGAGGAATTGATGTTCCTCCTGTCGGACCCGCTCCTGAACCTGCTGGGTGGGCGTGTGCACGTCGATGTCCCACCGCGCCACGACCCGGTCGCGGAGGTAGCGATGCAAGCGGCTCTCGAACTGGGGCAGAGTCTCCCACAGCCCGCCGATGATCAAGTGCTGGAACGGCTCTCGCTGGAGCAGTCGCAGCGCGCGCTCGGACACATTATCGAAGTGCTGGTGGAAGTTCTCGATGTGCTTGCGCATGTGCTCCAACTCGCGGTATGGGTCTGGGAACCGCACCCGGCCCGAGATCTCGTGGACGACGTCGGAGACCTCCTCGATCTGCTCAAGGTAGAAGAGGAACAGGCGAGCTTCGTCCTTGTCCGTCAAGACGACCCCGTAGCGGTCGGACTGGTCGAGAAGCTGCTGCAGCGGCCACAGGACGAAGCGATCCTCGAAGAAAGCGCGGTCGTGGACGGGCCAGGGAAGCCGCAGTAGACGAGCGTAACGGCTCTCGGACGCGACGAAACAGGCCAGGGCGCGGGTGTGGCGCTCACCGATCACGGCCGGCGCCGCTTCCTCCACCTGTTCACGGTCGCGGAGCAGGGCCTGGCGCACCGCGTGGGGCGCGTCCAGTTTTTCGATCAGGTTCCGCCCGTCGGACAGGGTCTTCTTCAGCCCTTTGCGCACGGCTTCGGAGTTCCCCCAGCGTCGCGGATCCAGGTTCAAGTAGTAGCTGCTCACCCGCCCGTCGGAGGTGCGGAACCTTGCCAGATCCGTGACCAAACTCGGCCAGATTACGCCTTCATGGACAGCAATCGAATGGGCCATTGATCTTCCTCCGTTCTCCTTCAGCGGTCGCCAGCGGTGCAGTAGGTGAATAAAATCACATCATAGATCTATACATAATCAGACTCCGAGAGTGGTGGATTCCAGATTCCAGGTGCGGATTCTCGATTCTTCCTCCGATTTTGGAATTGGAAGCGCGGAATCTGTGATGTTCAAGGATGCGCGCACGGTGCGACGAACCTACGGAGGTAGAGTCTTGTTCTGGGCGAGACGTCGGGCATCGAGCGGCGCGTCACTATGCGATCGTGAGTACGAGCTTGCCGCGCACGTGCTTGGCCTCGACCACCTCGAGCGCTCCTGCGCCGCTCGAAGGGGAAAACCTCCTGGATCTCCACCGTGAGATGTCGGTCGTCGATCATGCGGGCAAGTCGCGCGAGCCGACCGGCATCGGCTCGGACGAGGTACTTGATATCGACCTGGACACCCGGTCGCGCAACCGAGGCCGACCCGGTGAGATCGACCATGCGACCACCATCGCGCATCGCCCGAACGACCTGATTCGCCGTCTCGCCCTCGACGCCGTTGAGCGCCTTATCCACACCCTCCGGATGCCGGGATCGAATCGCCGCGACGAGATCCTCGGACGTGTAGTCGATCACCGTCTCGGCGCCGAGGGCACGCACGAAGTCGTGGTTACGACGACTTGCTGTCGCGACGACCTTCCCCCCAAGGCGCGCCGCGATCTGCACGGCGAGGTGGCCAACCCCACCGGCGGCGGCCGTGATCAGCACCACGTCGCCTTGTTGCACTTCGAGGATGTCCGTCAGGGTCTCATGCGCCGTCAGACCGGCGATCGGCACGCCGCCCGCCCGCGTCAAGTCGAGCGAACCGGGTGCCCGGGCCACGTAGGACATGGGCACCAGCATGTACTCCGCCCAGGCGCCGTTGTCATACAACGGATAGCTGTAGACATAGACGGACTCGCGCTCGGCGAAGCCGGTCACCTCCCGCCCCAGGGCCGCGACCCGGCCCGAACCGGCCAGGCCGAGCACCAGCGGGAACGGCCGCTCCATCGGCCAGCCGCCTTCGCGCACCAGGACGTCCCAGTCGCCGATCTCGGCGCCTTGCATCCGGATCAGCACGTCGCGCGGACCCGGCTGTGGCACGCGAAGCTCCGCGAGCTGCATCTGCTGCGGCCCTCCATAGGCGTCGATCGCCCAGGC
>CAWFRS010000011.1:0-331070 GCA_963818265.1 uncultured Planctomycetota bacterium
TGCTGGCGTCACGTGCAAGATCCCGAGCTCGCTTTCCTCCTGCCACGACCGCAGATCCTGGGCTGAAAACTCCGTTGTCGCTTTGGATTTGAAACGGCGGGCCGCCGCGACTCGCGGCGCACGCAGTGCCTGTCCCCGCGTGCCTTGTCCCCGCGTGCCCTCTTATCTGTGTTCATGCGAGTTGATCCGTGCCTCCACTCGTTCTCTTGCCCGGCACGCGGTTTCACGTTCGTGGGAAGATTCGATCAGTCGCCTTCTCGTTCTTCGCGGCAGGCTGACGAACTCGATCAATTCCTCGGCAAGATGATTCACCCATAGCCCCAAAGTTACGAAACTGTCGAGCAAGAGCCCCTTCCATGTCTCCGATCTAAAAACAAGAAACCAAGTCTGACCCCGCGAAGCCACCCCCGCTCGCTATATTACCCTGTCCCCTTTCCACGCTCCCAAACCAGATAAGCCTCTTGGTCGAAGACATCGGTCACAACGCGTACTGTTGAATTACCAATTTCCTTCAGAAGCGATTCAGAAAGTTCGAAATGGATCATCAAATTTGTGGTCGCCGATTCTCGAAACGGGTTCCCTACAGAACACTATCACGTTAGGGCGTCCGAAGGCTCCCCATCCTAATACTTTTTCAATAATTTCTCTTTTGGCCATGTTGTGCGTGATCGGCCAGAATACCTGGTCTTGATAAAGCCAAACGGGACCGGGCGCCCCGCTTGTAAGGTAGGGGTCAGATCGTCGTTGGCACATGTCTTGAATAACACATAGATTGCTTTCGCTTGCAAGCAAGTAAGAAAGGATTTCAGCTACAAGCCAAGCAAACGATTCTGAAAATGTGCCCCCCCAGCCAAAGCGGTATTCTTGGTCTTCGGGCTTCCCTGCAGCGGCCACAATATACAGATCACTCGCATTGCTCTCAATAAGTCCTGATGGTATATATTCGTATATCACTATATGTGACAGATACTTCATAAGATAATCTAGGGAACGGATTCGTTCTGTCTCAGACTTTGTAGGGTATATCATTATTTCGGTACCATGGTTCCGTTTGGAAACCATCTCCATCGGTCAGGATTTCCTCGTACCCCATAATCCCAATGCGGATCGATTCCTGGCGGATGCGCCATATCATTCCATAAGGACTCTCCAGTGGTCGGGTTAAACCAATTTCCTTCGACATCGCCTGGTGGAGAGAAAAGGGGTCATTCTACTTTAACATCGGAGTGTCAACGCCCAAGCTTCGGTTTTAGACGGAGAGAAAAGGGGTCATTCTACTTTAACATCGGAGTGTCAACGCCCCGGCTCGGTTTTAGACGGAAAACCAGAACGACCCCTTTTGTCCCCACTTTTCCCCACCCGGTTTTAGACGGAAAACCAGAATGACCCCCTTTTTCCCTATGACCCCTTTTGTCCCTAGGATGACCCCTTTTGTCCCTTTTGTCCCCCTTCAGCATCGAAAGAGCCGACCTGATCGCGCAGGTACCACGCCGTGGCGCCACTGGAACTGGTCCGTGCGAAGAGCTCGTCGACCGCGAGGCCATCGAGATAGCGCGTTTGCAGGGTCCCCGTGCTCGTGAAGTCGGCATAGGGGTTGTCGTCGGCCGTCTTGCCGTTGTAGACCGTCCACATTTGCGTGCCGCTGTCGTCGACCCCGATTCTGCGGCCCAACGCGTCGTAGGTGTACGTCGCCGCCATCGTGCCATTGATATCGACGTTCGTGAGGCGGTTCGCATAATGACGCCCCTTTTCGCAGTGCCTGTCCGCGCGTGCCCCCCTTTCCGTGGCACGCCCCCACAAGCGTCCGACATTTCAATCATTTCCAGCCACAACGAAGCACAGCATAATAACATAGATAATAAGTGCTCCGACCGTACTCAACACTATCGCGATCGCAATCCATGAAAACATCCGATTGAGAAATACAAAGGCGCGCTCCAAGTGATTAGTAAATTCCATCTTCTTCCGACCGAGCACGAGGATACGAAGTATGAGCGTCATTACTAGAAAGCCGACTAGAGCTACAATGGTGGTTATATCCTGACGGCCCAGAGCCTTTAGGCGGGCATGTTGAGAACTCAACAACAGCCAGTCTTCAGCGAGCTTAGGCTCGTTTTTCAAGGCCAAGACGGAAGCGCCAGTTTGATAGAACTGCTCCAAATCGCTATGATGCTTGTACATAAATGCCCGGGACACACAAAGTAATAGCCCTAGAGAGCACCCCGTAATGAATACGATACGCAAGAGTCGCCGTGTTGTCGGTCTTGACGAAGTCACAAGTTGTCTCCGTAAGTCAAAGACAAACAGAAAAAGGCATCTCAGACTGATCCGACTCCGTCAAGTGTTAGAGCTCGGAGTCGGGCTCGCTGTGCGAGCGCGAGTTCAACAGTCGATAACATCAAAATGATGATGTATTTCTTGCGGTGCCTGTCCACTTCTGTGCTCCTGTCCACTAAAGTTCTCTCGCTTCAATAGTAGATAGTGAATCCAATTCCGGCCTTTCGGCAGGCTTGGTTGATATTCCAGCCGGCGTCGAGGTCGGATTGAAAGTCGCGGAGAATCGCGGCGACCTGATCCGGTCCTGGTCATTTGCGCATGAATCGCTCCGTGGCTCTCTGCCAGTTGTACGATTCCCACCAAGGATGGCTCGGGATTTTCGGGGAAGCCCACGGCCAAGGTAGAATGATCCCTATTCCTCCCCCTTTCGTGTCCATGCATGCCCTTCTTTTGATCACTGCCACCGAGGTCGATGTCTTCGGGAAATCTCAAATCCACATTCAACGAACGGTAGAACTGATGAAGAACGCGAAGCTTTTGCCGAACGCGCTTGTGTCGGCAAGCGTCCAATAATAACCACAGGCGCCGACTAAATAATGCTCTGACGTACATGTTAACATCCTCTTCGATGCTCACCTGAGAATAGACTGCCACGAAGCCTCTTCTTAGCAAATCCTCAGACTCGTGTAATAGACCGGGAAGTCCGAGAAAGTCACTTCCGACCCCCCAATATTTCCAACCCTGTTCGTTTATTCGCCCCCAGTCCTCGTCCGGGAACTCGAACGTTCTGTAAAACACGCTCGACAGCTCTGAGTGCAGTGTCCCCGTGAGAAAAGCTCTGCTGTACCCCCGAGCTAAACCATCATTCGCGATGTAGATGCTATCGTCTGTATAAGTACCTCCATATGGCATGCCGCCAAATGACATACATTTAAGTATATAAACATGTTTAAGTGTCGTGTTTAGAAGATCGGGTGGATACTTCTCAAGGAAGGATTCGATGATAGGCATCGTTCGTGTCGCCTCATTGAGGTCGATCTGAGAACCCTCGGGCGCCAAGGCGGCCGTTTTCCAGCGGTCCGGGAAGAACGTGTTCGGATTATAAAGAAAATGTACCTGGACGTTGTATGTAGTCCTGATCCTTTCGGCAATCGCTTGGAGTTCCGTCGTCCTCCGAGGATCGCATTCCTGGGTCGTAGCTCGAACTGACAAAGCTGTAAAGGCCAATACGTTAAGCACGAAGATGCGCATTTTCGCACCCTTTTTGATAAAGAATGGGAGTAACCAAGACTTACCAAAGTAAGACATAGCACCCTTGGACAGACAAGCACCCTTGGACATGCACTGTAAAAGCATGTGCACTGTAAAAGCATGAAGGCATGCACCGCAAGAAAAAAAACGAAATCGAGAATTGAGCAACCTTGACACCTGTTCTGGCGATCCGTATATTGTGGCCGGATGATCAGGTTCAGGAGGCACACCATGGCCATCGCTCGCTCTCGGCTCATCGATGTCTCGGTCACTCGCTGGTATCACTGCATTACACGCTGCGTCCGCCGCGCTTTTCTGCTCGGCGAAGGAACGTCCGATCGCCGCGAGTGGCTCGAAAAGCGCATCGAGGAGCTCGCTCAGATCTTCGCTGTGGGCGTCGGCGGGTTTTCGGTGCTCGACAACCATTTGCACCTTTTGTTGCGTATCGATCTCGATGTCGCCGCCGCCTGGTCGGACGAGGAAGTCGTACAGCGATGGGGCCGGCTCTTTCCGCCCCGTGACAGCCTGCGTCGAATCCTGCCGGTTTCCGCCGACTGGATCAAGCAGCGGCTCAACGACCCGCACTGGGTCGCGACAATGCGCGAGCGATTGCAAAACATCGGCTGGTTCATGAAATGCTTGAAGGAACCGCTGGCGCGGCTGGCCAACCGGGAAGACGAAGCGGCGGGAGCTTTTTTCGAGGGGCGGTACAAGAGTATAGGAATCCTCGATGACGAAGCGCTTCTGGCCGTGTGTGCCTACATCGATTTGAACCCGGTCGCCGCTGGCATCGCACAAGCGCCAGAAGCCAGTGCTTACACGTCGATCAAGCAGCGGGCCGAGCACGCCGGGGAGCAAGGCCGTATCGACGACCTGGCCGCCGCGCAAGAGGGAAGCGTGGCGGGCTCGGTGGCCGCGGCGGGTCTGGAAGAGTCGTTGTGGCTCTGTCCGATCGAGGATCGCCGCGGCTTGGACTCGGGCCGCGAAGGGATGCTCGCTGGCTTCTCGCTCGGCAGCTATTTTCTTCTGGTCGATTACACGGGCCGGATCATTCGCAACGGCAAGGCGGCGATCTCGGCTGATCTGGCTGGTGTATTCGATCGGCTGGGGTTCTCGGCGGCCAAGTGGACAACCCGGCTCGAAGCGCTTCGCAGCGGCCGGCTGCTGGGCCGTTTCTTTGCCGGCAGCCGGGCGAAACTTCAGGAGCTTGCCACGAAGTTGCGAGTGCGGCATCTGGTGAACCTCGCCGGCTGTCCAGCTTGAAGTGGTTCCGGGTGCGACTTGAGTTCGACGCGAATCAGGACGTCTTCTTACGCCCTCGTCCGGATACCGATCGTCCTGCCAACGGCGATTACGATCCGTGAGTAAACGGCCTCGGGCCAATCCGCTCCCGCCATGCGCCATTCGGCCGTATCTCGACGATAGCGCCTGCGTTATTCCTTCGGAACTCATGCTCTCTTGACACCGTCCATCCCTCGCGTAAGACCGACGGTCCCGTCTCGTCTTGGGGCCTGCCGCCCCCTCCACCAAGCCTATCTTAACGCTGCCGCTTCTTACGATGCATCTCCCGGGTGCCCTCTACTTTGCAGTGCATGTCCTCTCGTGCCCCTTCCTCTCGTGCCCGTGTCCTCTCGTGCCCGCCCTCCAGTGCATGTCCTCTCGTGCCCGCCCTCATGTCCTCTCGTACCTCTCTCGTACCTGTCCCCTTACCCATCGTGACGCCTCTCCTCGCAGCGCAGTGCCTGTCCTCGCGTGCCCTCTCGAGAATTGAGCAATCTTGACACCTGTTCTGGCGATCCGTATATTGTGGCCGGATGATCAGGTTCAGGAGGCGCACTATGTCCATCGCTCGCGCTCGGCTCATCGATGTCTCGGTCACTCGCTGGTATCACTGCATTACACGTTGCGTCCGCCGCGCTTTTCTGCTCGGCGAAGGAACGTCCGATCGCCGCGAGTGGCTCGAAAAGCGCATCGAGGAGCTCGCTCAGATCTTCGCTGTGGGCGTCGGCGGGTTTTCGGTGCTCGACAACCATTTGCACCTTTTGTTGCGTATCGATCTCGATGTCGCCGCCGCCTGGTCGGACGAGGAAGTCGTACAGCGATGGGGCCGGCTCTTTCCGCCCCGTGACAGCCTGCGTCGAATCCTGCCGGTTTCCGCCGACTGGATCAAGCAGCGGCTCGAAGACCCCCACTGGTCGCGACAATGCGCGAGCGATTGCAAAACATCGGCTGGTTCATGAAATGCCTCAAGGAACCGCTGGCGCGGCTGGCCAACCGCGAAGACGAAGCGACGGGAGCTTTTTTCGAGAGTCGGTATAAGAGTATTGGAATCCTCGATAACGAAGCGCTTCTGGCCGTGTGTGCCTACATCGATTTGAACCCGGTCGCCGCTGGCATCGCACAAGCGCCAGAAGCCAGTGCTTACACGTCGATCAAGCAGCGGGCCGAGCACGCCGGGGAGCAAGGCCGTATCGACGACCTGGCCGCCGCGCAAGAGGGAAGCGTGGCGGGCTCGGTTGCGGCGGCGGGCCTGGAAGAGTCGTTGTGGCTCTGTCCGATTGAGGATCGCCGCGGGTTGGACTCGGAGCGTGAAGGGATGCTCACCGGCTTCTCGCTGGGCAGCTATTTTCTGCTGGTCGATTACACGGGCCGGATCATTCGCAACGGCAAGGCGGCGATCTCGGCTGATCTGGCTGGTGTATTCGATCGGCTGGGGTTCTCGGAGGCCAAGTGGACAACCCGGCTCGAAGCGCTTCGCAGCGGCCGGCTGCTGGGCCGTTTCTTTGCCGGCAGCCGGGCGAAACTTCAGGAGCTTGCCAGGAAGTTGCGAGTGCGGCATCTGGTGAACCTCGCCGGCTGTCCAGCTTGAAGTGGTTCCGGGTGCGACTTGAGTTCGACGCGAATCAGGCCGTTTTCTTACGCCCTCGTCCGGATACCGATCGTCCTGCCAACGGCAATTACAATTCGTGAGTAAACCGCCTCGGGCCAATCCGCTCCCGCCATGCGCCAATTGGCCGTATCTCGACGATAGCGCCTGCGTTATTCCTTCGGAACTCATGCTCTCTTGACACCGTCCATCCCTCGCGTAAGACCGACGGTCCCGTCTCGTCTTGGGGCCCGCCGCCCCCTCCACCAAGCCTATCTTAACGCTGCCGCTTCTTACGATGCATCTCCCGGGTGCCCTCTACTTTGCAGTGCATGTCCTCTCGTGCCCGCCCTCATGTCCTCTCGTACCTGTCCCCTTACCCATCGTGACGCCTCTCCTCGCAGCGCAGTGCCTGTCCTCGCGTGCCGGCTCTTCGGCCGGAACCGTGGATATCTGGGACGTGCGCACGGGGACGCTGACGCGACGGCTCCGTGGACACGGCGATCTGATCTCGGTCATGACCCTTTCGCCAGATGGCCGCACCCTGGCGACCGGAAGCTGGAACCGCTCGATCAAGCTCTGGGACGCCGGGACGGGACGCGAGCTGCGAACTCTTCGCGGCCATACGTCGTGGCTGTACGCGCTGGCTTTCTCTCCGGATGGCAACACTCTTGCCAGCTCCGGCGTTGATGGCGTGCTGAGGCTTTGGGAGGCTCCGTCGGCAGAGGCTGTGGCCCTGGGAGAGGACGCCGAAAAGCGAATCTTGGCCGCACCCGGACATTGAAAACGCCGCGAGCCTCGGTCCGGCCGAGTTCTTGTCGAGCGGCTGCGCGAAATTGGCGGCCGCGACGACCCAGCCCGCGCCCCTGCAATGGTTCGCCCTCTTCAAGCATGATCGGGTCGTCGTATGGGCCGCAGTCGTGATTCGCCGATTCGCCTGAATCGTAGCGCATGACGAATTCAGTTGTCGACCGTAGCATGATCGGGATAGAATGATCGCACCTCTCGCCTCGCACCGATTGTGAGTTGGGTTTCCGCTTCCCGTGGCTTTGGGCACGCGACCTTGATGAATCAGACGCTCCAGCGGACTCCTCTACACGATTGGCACAAAGCCAATGGCGCACGGCTCGTCGAATTTGGCGGCTGGTCGATGCCCGTGCAATACACCAATATCGTCGATGAGCACACGGCCGTGCGCCAGCGCGTCGGGCTCTTCGATATCAGCCACATGGGCCGATTGACGTTCGACGGTCCGGGAGTCGCTGACTGGCTCGACCGCGCGACGACCAATCATGTCGCCCGCCTCGAAGACCTGCAAATTCAATATAGCTTGCTGGCCACTGACACCGGCGGCGTCATCGACGACATCCTGGTCTATCGCCAGCCCTATGGCTATATCGTCGTGTGCAACGCGTCGAACCGCGCCGCGGTGAACGCCCGGTTCGACGAGCTGCGCCAGGGGGCCGAGGGCAATTTCACCGACCGCACGCTCGACACGGCCATGATCGCCATTCAAGGGCCGCGGGCGCTCGAAACGCTCGCGCCGCTCTACGATCAGCCGCTCGACTCGGTGCCTTATTATCATTTCAGCATGGGGCAGATTCGTGGCACCAACGCAGTCGTGAGCCGCACGGGTTACACGGGCGAGGATGGCTACGAGGTGATCGTGAGTGCGCGTGCCGCCCTGCTGGTATGGGAAGCCCTGCTCGAGTCGGGAAAGAGTCACGGCATCAAAGCCTGCGGCCTGGGCGCCCGCGACACCTTGCGGCTCGAAGCGGCGATGCCGCTTTACGGTCACGAGCTTTCCGAATCGATCAACCCCTATGCCGCCGGCATCGGATGGGCCGTCAAGCTGCAAAAAGGCGAGTTTGCCGGCAAGAAGGCCCTGACCGACTGGAAGGCCGCACCCGGCCTGACTCGCGTCGGTTTCTATCTCGAATCAAAACGCATCGCCCGCCAGGGCGCCGGTGTTTACGCGGGCGACCAGCAGGTGGGCGAAGTGACTTCGGGCACTTTTTCGCCCACGCTCCAGGCCAGCGTGGCCATGGCGCTCGTTGATCCGAGCGTGGCCGCCGCGGGCGTTCCGTTGACCGTCGATATCCGCGGCCATCGCGAACCGGTGCGGCTGGTGAAATTACCGTTTTACAAGCGCACTCGCGCCGTTGCTTGACGGCCTCGCCAGCACGCCAGAATGACTTTCGTCGTCTCGGCGCTCAACGATCGTCCATACATCCATCTAGCAAGGAAAAAGGACCATGGATCTGTCAAGCCTTCGATTCGCCGCGACCCACGAATGGGTCAAGATTGAAGACGATATCGCGACGATCGGCATCAGCAAGTTCGCCGTCGACCAGCTCACCGATCTGATCATGATCGAGCTCCCCAAGCCGGGCACCCGCGTGACGGCCGCCAAAAGCTTCGGCGAGATCGAGAGCGTCAAGGCCGTGAGCGATCTTTACGCCCCCCTCGCCGGCGAGGTGACCGAGGTCAACAGCGAGATCGCGAGCAACGTCCAGCTTCTGGCCGACGATCCCTACGAAAAGGGATGGCTGATCAAGATCAAGCTCGATCCGGGCACCGAAACGACGGGCCTCATGGACCTGGCGGCTTACGAAAACAAGGTCGCCGAGGACGCCCACTGACCGCGTCACCGCCCGATCCTTGCCTTGCACTTGAGAAAAGATCGTGAGTGGATAAAACATCCCCGGCGCTCCCCGTTACAGCACGCTTGATCGATCGGAATGGGCACAGTATGGCTTATATCGCGAATACGCCCGATGACACACGGTTGATGCTCGAGAAAGTCGGGCTCGAATCGATCGACCAGCTTTTCGACCTGATTCCGGCCGACCTGCGGCTGAAACGGCCCCTCGCCGTTCCACCGGCTTTGACCGAGCTCGAGCTCACCGATCACATCAGCAGCACGCTCGGCCAGAACCTCGGTGGCGACCGCCGCGTCTGTTTTCTGGGCGGGGGGAGTTACGATCACTTTATCCCGGCGGTCGTCGATAACCTGACGGCGCGCGGTGAGTTTTACACGGCGTATACCCCGTATCAGGCCGAGGCCAGCCAGGGAACGCTTCAGGCGACATTCGAATATCAAACGCTGATGACTCAGCTCACGGGCCTTGACGTGTCGAATGCCAGCCTGTACGACGGCGGCTCGGCCACCGCGGAGGCCGTCTTGATGGCCCTGGCGATCACTCGCCGCTATGGCGAGGTCGTCGTGGCCGGCTCGGTTCATCCCGAGCACCGCCAGGTACTCGAAACGTTCCTCGTCCATCTCGGCCCGAAGGTCGTCACGGTGCCGGCCCAGGCCGGCCAGGTTTCGGCCGAGGCCATCAGCGCGGCCATCACCGATCAGACGGCCGCCGTGGTCATCCAGTACCCTAACTTTCTCGGTCAGCTCGAGGACGTCGAGGCGATGGTGGCCGCCGCGCACGAGAAAGGCGCCCTGGCCATCGTGAGCGTCGACCCGATCAGCCTGGGCCTGCTCCGCCGGCCCGGCGATTACGGGGCCGATATCGTCGTGGCCGAGGGCCAGGCGCTGGGTAATCCGCTCGCTTATGGCGGCCCGTACCTGGGTATCATGGCCTGCCGCGAAGAGTATGTGCGCAAGATGCCCGGCCGGATCGTCGGCCAGACGACCGACCGCAACGGCAAGCGCTGCTGGGTGCTGGCACTTCAAACCCGCGAGCAGCACATCCGGCGCGAAAAGGCGACGAGCAATATCTGCACAAACCAGGGCTTGCTCGCGTTGAGAGCGTGTATTTACCTGGCCGTGATGGGCCCCAAGGGCCTCCGCCAGGCGGCCGAGCTGTCGACGCGCAAGGCCCATTACGCGGCCGAGCAGCTCGCGACGGTGCCAGGATTCTCGCTGGCGTTTCCTGGACCGTTTTTCAAGGAGTTCGTCGTTCGATGCGAGCAAACGCCGGCGCGTGTTCTCGCGGAGGTGGGGCGGCTTGGCTACCACGGCGGGATCGCGCTGGGGCGGTGGTATCCCGAGCTGGCCGACTGCATCCTGGTCGCCGTGACCGAAAAACGCACGAAGGCCGAGATCGATGGCCTGGTGAACGCCTGCAAGAAGGCCACGACGCGATTCGGCTTCTAGAGCGTTCACGACGGCTGTTCGGCTGTTTCACTTAAACAATCAGCAAAATCTCATGTATAAACTCAGTCAGCCTCCCTTGCTCTTCGAGTCCAGCCGGCCGGGCCGGTTCACGGCGATCTTGCCGGCGTCTGATGTTCCCGATTGCTCGCTCGATCGTTGATATCCCCGCCGCGCATCTGGCATCGACAGCGCCTCCGCTTGCCCGAGCTCGGCGAGCTCGACGTCGTGCGGCATTACACGAATCTGTCGGCGCTCAACATGTCGATCGACTCGAATTTCTATCCGCTCGGGTCGTGTACGATGAAGTACAACCCCAAGCGAAACGAGCGGCTGGCCGCACTGCCGGGCCTGGCGGCTCAGCATCCTTATCAAGAGGAGAGCACGTTCAGGGCTTGCTGGCGATCCTGTTCGATCTTCAAGCAGATCCTGGCGGAGATTGCCGGCTTGCAGGCCGTCAGCTTGCAGCCGGCGGCCGGTGCCCAGGGAGAGTTGACGGCCCTTTTGGTGGCGGCGGCCTTCTTCCGCGATCGCGGCGAAAAACGCACCCAGGTGTTGATCCCCGACAGCGCCGCACGGCACCAATCCGGCTTCGGCCCACCTCGCCGGGTTCGAGGCGATCACGATCAAGAGCGACAGCCGGGGCCTGGTCGACCTCGCCGACTTCAAGGCCAAGCTGAGCGATCGAGACGGCCGTGTTCATGATGACCAACCCCAACACGGTCGGTCTTTTCGACCCCCAGATCGGCGAGATCGCCCGGCTTGATTCACGATCGCGGGGCTTGCTCTATCTCGACGGTGCCAACATGAACGCGATTCTCGGCATCGTCCGGCCCGGCGACATGGGGGTCGATCTGATGCATTACAACCCGCACAAGACGTTTTCCGGCCCGCACGGCGGCGGCGGCCCGGGTGCGGGACCGATCGCCGTTCGCGGCGACCTGGCCCCGTTTCTGCCCGCCCCGCTGGTCAGCTCGCGATGCGGACGGTCATTTCATGCTCGATCACGATCGTCCCCAATCGATCGGCCGGGTGCGCGCGTTTTTCGGCAACACGGGCGTCTTGTTCCGGGCCTATTGCTATATCCGCAGCCAGGGTCCCGAGGGGCTGAAGCGCATCGCGCAGCACGCGGTCCTGAACGCGAATTATCTGATGTCGCTCGTGAAGGACGTCTATCCTGTCCCCTATGGCGGCCGCTGCATGCACGAGTTCGTCGCGTCGGCCCGTTCGCTCGCCAGGGATCGCGGCATCCGCGCGATGGACATCGGCAAGCGACTGATCGACTACAACTTCCATGCGCCGACGGTCTATTTCCCGCTGATCGTTTCCGAGGCCCTGATGATCGAGCCGACCGAGTCCGAGAGCCGCGAGACGCTCGAATCATTCGCCCGGGTCCTCCTCGAGATCGCCACCGAAGATCCCGACTTGCTCCACGACGCGCCCCACACCACGCCGATCAGCCGTCCCGACGAGGTCAAGGCCGCGAAGAGCCCGATTCTCAAGTGGCAACCGCGGTAATCGCGCCGCAACTCAGACAAATGTCGATTCGGCGGCTTGACCGGCGGCCTCCGAGGCGGGACGATAGATGTAGACCGGAATCTTTCGCGGATCGCAGTGCCCATGTCGCGGCCGAGTGTCCGTCGACTGCTCTGTCGCGGCCGGCATCGTCGACAGGACACACGCGATGAGCGAGACCTCCCCGTGAGAGCCGCCCAAGCCGCGACGCCCCCGACCGCCGGGCGAGCCATCGAAGAGCCGCGGCCGCGACGACGCCGAGCCGCAAGAGTCGACGTTCCGCCCCAGCGTCCTGGCTCGAACGCTCGCGACAAGAAAGCCGCCGCCAAGAAAGGCCGGGCCCTCAATCCGCTGGCCGAGCATTTCGAAAAGCCGGCCGGCGGGCCAAGCTGGTGGGAACGCATCCTGCTCGGCAGCGTCAGCACGGGGCAGCTCGCCGCAATTCTGCCGCCAGTTCGCCACCTATCTGGCAGCGGGTATCGATATCACGAAATCGCTCGGCAGTCTCGAGCGGCAGTTCCAGCGGCACGGCGATGGGACCGATCCTGGCCCGCATGCAACTGGCCATTCGCCGTGGCTCGACGCTCGAAGAGGCCATGGCGGCCGAGCCCCAGGCGTTCGGTCCGATGTTCCTGAGCATGATCAAGGTCGCCGAAGCCCGCGGCGGCGTGCCCGAAACCTTGAAGATGCTGGCCCAGCATTACGAGGCCCGCCAGCGCCTGTTGCGAACCGCGCGGTCGGCGATGATCTATCCGGTCATCGTGATCACGGTCGCGTCGGTCGTCGTCGCCCTGATTTCGATTTTCTTGTTGCCGATGTTCGCCAAGACACTCAAGGATATCGCCGGCAATAAATCGTTGCCGCTGCCGAGCGAGGTGCTCCTGTCGTTCAGTGCGTTCGTCCAGAATATCGGCTACTGGCTGATCCCCCTGGGCATGATCGCCACGCCCTTCTTGCTGATCTATGCCTACAAGACGCCCGCCGGCAAGGCCGTCATGGACCGGGTGATCCTGGCGACGCCCGTATTCGGCTCGCTTTGCCGCAAGCTGGATACCAGCCGGTTCGCACGCACGCTTTCGGTGCTTCTCAACGCGGGCGTCGATGTGGGCAACTCGATCGACATGACGGCCAACGTCTTGCGGATGACGCCGATCCGTCGCGCGGTGAGGAATGCGCGAAACAAGATTATCGGCGGCCGCGAGCTGAGTGGCATTCTTGATGAATCGCACCAGTTCAGCCCTGACGTCATTGCGGTCATCGAGTCGGGCGAAGAGACCGGCAAACTGCCTGAAAGCCTCGCCCACCTCGCCGATGACTATGATGAACAGGTCACGGTGATGGTCGCGAACCTGGGACATCTCGTGCAGCCCTTGATCATCGTGTTCCTGGGCGGCGTGGTCCTCTTCATCATCCTCGCGGTCTTCCTGCCGATCATCCAGTTGATCAGCAGCCTGGCGTCCCCTGTCTGATCGAGTGAGCCAAATGGGAGAAGCCCATCGTGCCGCTGCTCGACCATTTTCAACAGCCCCTCGACCCGCGGCGCTCGTGGGAATCGTTTCACTCGCGGTGGGCGAATTCGCTGGCCGATCAACTCAACGAGGTCTTACCGCAACGCTTCTTCGCCCAGGTGCACCTGCACCTCGGCAGCCAGGTGGAGGCCGACGTCGCGGATGTCGAGTTGTCATCGGACGAGTTCCGCCCCGGCGAGGAAAACGGCGGCCGTGCCGTCGCCATCGACCGCTGGGCGCCGCCAGCCGCGATTCAGACGATGCCCGCCGTGTTCCCTGACGATCTTGAAGTACACGTACGCGACAATCTTGACGACGCCCGGCTGGTCGCCGTGATCGAGCTGGTGAGCCCGCGCAACAAAGACCGTCAGGAAGCGCGCCGGGCCTTCGCGGCCAAGAGCGCTGCCTATCTTCAGCGTGGCGTCGGGCTGATCGTTCTCGATGTGATCGCGGGACGTCATTTCAATCTTCACGATGAGCTGGTGCGCCTCCTCGGCATCGACTCGCTTTTCTTGATGCCGGCTGACTCGTGGCTTTACGCCGTGTCTTATCGGCCGGTCAGCCGTGCCGGGCATGATGTCATCGACGTCTGGCCGTTCACGCTCGCCGTCGGCTCGCCACTGCCGGCGTTGCCGCTTGCGTTGCGCTCGTCGCACGCGATACAACTTGACCTCGAAGCCGCCTACGAGGATGCCTGCCGCCGCAGCCGGATTTGAGGTCTTACCTGCCATGATGTCGCTGGTGTTCGCTTGCATCGCGTTGGTCGGACAGGCCCCGAGCGAATCGAGCTGGAAAGCCGGCGCCGCACGCGTGGCCATCACGCCGAAGACTGCGTTGTGGATGTCGGGCTACTCGTCACGTACCACGCCCTCGCGAGGGGTCATTCACGACCTGTGGGCGAAGGCCCTGGCTTTGCAAGACCCGGCCGGCAAGAGGGTCATGCTCATCACGCTCGACATTTGCGGGATCGACGGTGCCCTGTCGAATCGGATCCGAGACACGCTCAAGACGCGTTTTGCGCTTGACCGCGATCGTGTCGTGATCGCCTGCTCGCACACGCATAGCGGGCCAGTAGTCGGCACGAATTTGCTCACGATGTACAAGATCGACGACGCCGAGCGCCAACGGATCGCGGCTTACACCGAGTTTCTCGCCAGCGCCGTGATCAGTGTCGCCAGTCAGGCACTCGACCGGCTTGCACCGGCGCGCCTGGCCTGGGCAACGGGCCGCGCTGATTTCGCGGTCAACCGACGCAACAACAAGGAAGCCGACGCTCCCGAGCTGCGCAAGCGAATGGCTCTGCGCGGCCCCGTCGACCACGACGTGCCAGTTTTGAAAATCACCTCAGCGGCCGAGGCGCTCATGGCCGTCGTCTTCAGCTATGCGTGCCACTGCACGGTCCTCGACCTCGACAGGTTCTCGGGCGATTATGCGGGCTTCGCCCAGATCGACATCGAGAGCAAGCACCCCGGCGCACAAGCGATGTTCGTGGCGGGCTGCGGCGCCGATCAGAATCCCCTGCCCCGGCGGTCGCTCGAGCTGGCCGCGGAATATGGTCGGCAACTCGCGACCAGCATCGAAACCACCCTCGGCGCCGCGGTCACATCCATCGATGGCCCGATCAAAACAAGTTATGAAGAGATTCCCCTGGCTTTTGCGTCGATTCCCACCAATGAACAGATCGAGCGAGACGCGAAATCGAGCGACTTTTTTATCGCGAGCCGGGCAAGAAAATGGCTGGAGACAATCCGCAAGGGGGCCAGGCTGGAGCCGGTCTATCCTTATCCCGTCCAGGTCTGGCGGCTCGATGGCTTGAGCTGGGTGTTCCTGGGCGGCGAGGTCGTTGTCGACTATGCGCTCAGGATCAAGGGGAACCTCGGCACATCGCACACGTGGGTCGCCGGTTATTGCAACGACGTCATGGCCTATATCCCGTCATTGCGCGTTCTGAAGGAAGGGGGCTACGAAGGCGCCGGCGCAATGGTGTATTACGGTCAACCGGGCGCCTGGTCAGACGAGGTCGAGGAAGCCATCATGGCCGCGGTCGCGCACTGTCTTCGCCGTGCGCGGCCGTAGGGGCGTCCGCAGGCGTGGACGAGCGAAGCCCGGCCGACCAGGCGCGTTCCCGCGAGACGTGCGCCGGTGCGAGGACTCCGGAGGCCCACACGAGCAATGCGACGATGACGCAAATCGCCGCCGAGAATCCCATCACGAACGACACGCCCCACGTCTGGGCCACCTGGCCCGTCCAGAGCGCTCCAAATGGGACCGAGCCGGAATAAACGATCATCCAGATCCCCATGATGCGCCCGCGGAGATGGTCGGGCGCGGCGAGCTGGATGAGCGTCATCGACGATGAGTAAAAGAGAACCGCGCCGAAGCCCGCGCCGAGAAGACATGTCGACGCGGCCGCGAGTCGTGTCGCGCCGGACGACTGAGACGAGAAAAAGGTCGGCAAGAGCGCGGCGGCCGCGAGGCAGAGACCGAAAATGACCATTCCAATGATCGTCAGCCGCTCCTTCCGCCTCAGACCGCCAAGGGAAGCGACGACGAACGCTCCGCACGTCGCACCGACGCCGCTACAAGCCAGGAGCGTGCTATATCCGTAGACGCCCGTGACGACAACGGTGCGCGTGTAGGCCGGAATCATGGCCTCATATCCCATTCCGACGAAGCCGAAGAATGCCACGAGCAAGAACTGGGCAAGAATCCGGCGGTCATGGCGCAGATAACCGAGACCACCTAGAAGAGCCTTGAGCGTGAACACCTCGCTTCCGAGCGGCCGCGGCCGATGCGGCAGCGTGATCGAAAGCACCGCGACGATCGCCGCCAGGTAGCTCAGGCCATTGAGCGCGAAGCAGCCCGCCGCACCCAGGAGCGACAAGCCGACACCGGCAAACGCCGGCCCCACGACGCGTGTCGCGTTGAATAAACCCGAATTGAGCGCGATCGCATTCGACAGGCTCTCGGGACCGACCAGGTCGAAGAAGAAGACCTGTCGGCTGGGTAATTCAAAAGTCACGCAAATGCGCGCCAGGCCCAGGATGACCGCGAGCTGCCAGACGCTGAACACATCGACCCACACCAGACACGCCAGCACGAGTGCCAGCAACATCTGGCGCATTCCATCAGCACGATCATGCGGACGGGCACAACACGGTCGGCGAGGGCCCCGGCAAAGAGCCCGACGAGCAGCCCCGGCATCAACGATGCAACCTCGACGACGCCGAGCATGAACTCGGAATGCGTCTGTTCAAAGACGAGCCAGCGCACGGCGGCACCTTGCAGCCACGTACCCGCCAGACTGATCGCTTGCCCGATGTAATATCGCCGGAAGCCCGGGTGGTCGAGAGCCGCGAAGGTGCGTGAACGTACCGACCGAGAAACGTCTGAACCAGTGGGAGCGTCGCCCATCAAGACCCTCAGGGCCGGTGAAACAACCGACGCGGCTCGTTCCGAGACGTTGCGCGCCAGTCGGTTTTGGAGATCTCACATTATGGCCGAAGTATCGACGCTCGGCGAGTGGGTTCGGGCAGTCGGTCGGTGTATGTGTCGCCACGCGCAGAGCAGACGGATTGAGAATCGATTCACAATCCGCGATCGATTATCGGCCCCACGGTCACTGTCGTCCGACCGAGCGCTCGGGATCTCAGGAACGAAGAGCCGAGCGCAAAATGGACACATGCCGCGAGCAGAAACCCCCAGATCGACGTCGACTCGCACCACCCAAACGAGCCACGTGCGACCCGCTGCCAGACATCGAGCCCCCCCGCCGCACCCATGCCGGCCACCCAGGCGATGAGGCCAGCCCGATTAACCGCGGGGCCCACTGCCGACCACTGGCCGCGCCGGATCAAGAAATCCGCGGCAACGGCCCCGAGGGCGGGCGCGAAGATGTCGCCCATGGCCGAATAAATCTGGTCGAGCCGATTCGCGTGCCCTGTCGCCGCGATCGCGAGTGCCGCCGCGCCGCAAAACCATGTCCATGCGTTGCGACCCGGTTGCGGCCAGTGCGTCGACAGCTTCTGCCCGAACACCCAGGCTGAGTAACACGCAGGGGCCAGCGCGGCGAGGCCGAAAAGTATGAATATGATCCCCGCGGGTATGCCGCCGATCGCATGAAACACTCCCCAGCGGAATGACAGCGGGGCAAGATCGACGCCGCTCTGTCTCCAATCGATACCAACGCGGCTGATCTTCGACACGCTTCCCGCCACGACCAGGAGCGCCATCGTGGCCGTCCACGATGCCGCGACGACGATGCCGATCAACCCGCCGAGCAGTACGTCGCGCCGGGTTTGGGCGCGCGCTCCCCAATCGACGCTCGCCAGACCCGACATGGCAAAGAAGCCCGTTATCAGTTGAATGACCGAAGTGGTCGAAGACCCGCGACCGTCACTTCCAACGACACCGGCGTCTTCGGCGATCCGCCTCGCATCCTCCAGTTGAAAACCGCCAAGCTCCGGAAGCATCGCCAAAGCAACGGCCGTCAGCAAGAAGAGTGCGATTGGCGCGTACACCTTCATCAGCGCGGAGACCACGCCCGTGATGTTCCACAGGCTCGACGTTCCCGTGATGTAGATCCAGAATAGAGCGGTCAAGAGATAAACCGGGCTCTTGATGACGACCGGACCGATCGACCAGTGATTGAGCGCATTTGCGGGCAAGAGTCCGCAGGTGCGCAACCCGATGAGCGTCGATTCGATTCCGTAATCGAGCGCGACGGCGTACCAGACAATACTGGCGACAGCGACAGCGATTCCCGTGATCCACTCCGAGCCGACGGCGCCAAACGTCGATGCCGCCACGATGCCCGCCGGCCGGCCCGTTCGCCAGCCCCAGATCGCCGGCGCGAGATAGTAAAACGTGTAGCACAAGAGCGTCGCCACGCTCGCCCGTGCAATAAGCCACGGAAGGGCGAACCGCGCCACGTCACTTGCCCAGAGCACATCAAAAAACGGCGCCCAGACGAAGAGACCGAGAAACGCCGGCCCGATCGTGGCGAGCCACGGTCCCCGCGCGATCGGGGCGCTCTCGTATTCGCTGCGCAGGATCGGCGGCAACGAAACGATCGATTCGGCAGACAGTTCAACTCGGTCGGTCACGGAATGCGCCTGTCGGGAACGATGAGGGCCATTGCCAGGGTGACCGCCGAAAAGTGAGAAAACAACGAGCGCGGCAAATGGCGCACGACAGCTCCACTCGCCGGGCTAATAATCCGAGGCCAGCTCAGCGGGCGTCAGCTCATCGCCGACGAGCGTCACCGGCTTGTAACCTCCGCGCGCCCGGTCGCTCACGGCGATGCCGCCGAAGATGAAGATCAGGACGACGGGCAAGATCGACACATAACGGAACGACCACTTCGCGCCTTCTTTTTGAGCCTCGGTGACGACCGTCTGCTCTTCGGGCGGCAACGCCTTGAGCTTTCCCGGATCGATGGCTCCCGACACGACGATTTGATTCTGGATGTTGGGGGGAATCGCCTTGAAGGTAATTTCGTCGTTGATCTGGCCCATCCAGGGTTGCACCACGGCGATCGCCATGTTGCCGACGAAGCCCATCAAGCCCAGCAGAAACGCCCCGCCGCGCGGGAAACGCTCGGCCGTGACGCCCAGCATGGTCGGCCAGAAGTAAGTCACGCCCAGCCCGAAGATCGTCGCCGCCGCGATCGCGGTCGTGAAATCATAGGCGAAGCTGAGGGCATAAAGCCCGATCGCCGACAGCGTGGCCGAACCGGTGAGCATGCCCACGGGCGACAGACGATGGGCAATGGGCCCGGCGAAGTGCCGCAACACAAACATCATGGCACTGGTGTAAATCAGGATCGTCGTGCCATTCATGCCGGCCGTCTTTTCAAGCACCAGGCTCTGCATGCCCTGCGGCGCCAGCTCGGTGGAGGCCGTCAGCATCATGCAGAACGCCCAGAGGAAGAACATCGGCGGCAGGCCTTCCTTGAGCATCTGGCCGGTTGATACGCCTGACGCCACCCGCTCGGTCACCGGAAACGGCTCGAGCAAGAACAGAGATCCATAAATGAGCATCGGAACGAGAATGAGCCCGATCTTCACCTGCCAGCCGAAGATGGTGTCGTCGACGGTCTTGCCCGCGCCACCAATTTCAAGCCCGAGCGCCGAACTGATCACGATCGACAGAACCCCGCCGACAATCATGCCGCCCGGCCACCAGGCGTGAAGGATGTTGAGTCGATGCGTCTTCTCGGTCGGATAAAGGGTCGCGGCCAGGGGGTTGATCCCGATCTCGACCAGGCCGTTGGCGCTGCCCACCAGGAACGTGGCAATGCAAAGGACCAGGTAGGGCGACATGCCGGCGTGGGCCAGGTAGGGCGTGGCCAGGGTGCCGACCGTGCCGACAAGATGACAGAAAAACGCCAGCCCGAGCATCCGCTTCATTCCCAGGATGTCGACCACGAACGAGCCGATCACCATCGCCGCGGCCATGCCCCAGAACGCCATGCCGCCGATCACGCCGAGGTGCGTCGCACTCAAATCGAACGACCGGCCCCACGCCGGCAACACATCCTGGCGAATCACGAATGAAAACGCCGAGGCAATGAGCGAGATGCAACTGGCCACGAACAATCGACGCGGGTTCATGCGCTCGGTCTCCAGAGCGAAATAGTGCGGCACCGCAAGGCTTCGAATGACGAGTGTGTGAACGGAATCGATTCTTGATAACCGAGCGGTGAGCATTTTGCCAGTGGGCAGTTTTGCAATGGCTTCCGAACTCCCGGCGAGAAATCGACTTCGATTCGTCCTACGAGTTTCATGAAGAAGCGCCTGATCGTCACGCTCGGACTTTACCTGTGGGCCGCGCCCACGACGGCCGTCGGGCTGCTCGCCGGGGTGCTCACACTCTGCACGGGAGGTTCCGTGCAGGTGGAACAAGGCGCCCTCGAATTTCACGGCGGATTCGCCCGCTATTTCGCCGATTGGATCGGTTTCGGCGCGATGACGCTGGGCCACGCGATCATCGGCCGCGACGCCTGTAGCCTGGAGATCTGCCGCGATCATGAACAGGCGCACGTCCGCCAGGTCGAGCGCTGGGGGTTTGCGTTCATCCCGGCCTACCTGCTGGCCAGTCTCTTGGCATGGGGCCAGGGAAGGCATTATTATTTCGACAACTGGTTCGAGGTCGATGCGCGGCGCGCCTGCGGCGAGTCTAATTGAGTCTCGCGACCGAAACCGACTCAAGCGGACCCTTTTTTCTTTCTCCGGAGCGCCACCGCCGATGCATCTTGTCGCCCACGTCGAACAACACTTCACGGCCAGCGACGTCGTTCGCGACGTGGTCATCGGCATGTCCGACGGCCTGACCGTCCCCTTCGCGCTCGCGGCCGGGCTTTCCGGAACCGAGTTCGCCACGACCGCCATGGTCGTCACCGCGGGCCTTGCCGAAATTGCCGCGGGTTCGATCGCCATGGGCCTGGGCGGCTACCTCGCCGCCAGGAGCGACGCCGAGCATTATCAGAGCGAGCGAGCACGCGAGGAACGCGAGGTTGTCAGCTTACCGCACGTCGAGCGCGAGGAAGTCGCCGAAATCTTCCACGAATACGGGCTCGCTCCCGAACACGTCGAGCCGATCTTGCAGGCCTTCGAGAGCAACCATCCGGCGTGGATCGACTTCATGATGCGGTTTGAACTGGGACTCGAAGAGCCCGACCCCCGCCGCGCGCTCCGCAGCGCACTGACCATCGCCGGCGCCTACATCGCCGGCGGCTTCATCCCGCTGGCTCCTTACATGGCCGTCACGCATACTCAAAGCGGGCTCTACCTGTCGATCGGCGTGACGCTCCTGGCCCTGCTGATCTTTGGCTACATCAAAGGCCATTTCACCGGCACGCGACCGATCCGAAGCGCGTTTCAGACGACGCTGATCGGTGCCGTCGCCGCCAGCGCCGCGTTCCTGATCGCACGCGCGTTCTCGGGAACGCCGTGAGTCGCGAGCCGCGCGGGCGCACGGCTGGCTGGCTCGCTGGCCGGCTCAATTTCCGAGCAACGTGCTGAGCAGGCCGGGTGGCTTGGTTCCGGGCACGACGACGCGGTCGCCCGGGAAAACCTGGTAGTTCGTCACCGTATCGCCCCGGTCGCGAATCGCACACCAATCGATCCGGTAGACCTGATCGGGACCGCCCAGCGGATGGGGACGAACCAGGTAAGCTTTTTCAGGCAGGCTGTTGGTCTTGAGGCCGGCGACCAGGATGGCATCGAGCACCGTGTCGTTGGCGTTGCTCTTGAATCGCCCCTGGGTGGCGACGGCCCCAATCACGTAATAGTACTTGCTCTGGTTCGTGGCCACTCGAACCGAGACCTTGTAAGGACGGCTCGGCCTGTTGGTCTGATTGCGCCAGCTCGTTGAGCTGCGCGGCAATTCGATCCTCGGCCTCGATCAGGGTGAGCCCCGAAACATACACGTCGCCCGCGAAGCCGAGATCGACGTTGCCGTCGGCAAGCACGGTGAACGTCGAAGTGCTCCAGTCCGGAAAGGCCGGAAAGACCGTGATCTCGAGCTCGTCCGGCGGCTCGATGATGTACGACGTCTGCGAGACCTTGCGGAGCTCGCCCGGCTGGTTGGGATCAACCGTGCCATACTGCGGAATGTTCTTGATCTCGTGTTGCCTGGCCAGGCCATGGCAGCCCGACGCCATCATCAGATGCGCGAGGCTGGCCATCACGACCGACCACCGGCAAGGGGACCAGAGCATCCTTGCATTCATGGACAGGCAACCCCGCTTATCACGTTCCGGTTAGGTGAACCGATTTCCGACGGATCGCGCACGCGAATGGGGCCGAAGTCTCAATGACGCGATCGCCCGCTGTTTAATCAATAAAGGCCGAACTGTCAACATAAACAATCTTGCTGGAGACCCGTTCGGCAATGTGCGTCTGTGACGCGACGGTCGGATATCTCTTTCGTATTCGACCGTATCGATCGGGATCTCTAGCAAAACTCGCGATTGACCGAAATCTCGTGATCCGCTAGTTTGCAGCCTCGAACTCTCGACGCTCACGGCGAGCCCTGCCCGGCGGCCGCAAACCGCCGAGAGTTCGCGCTATGGGTCACGGATGAAGGAACCGCTCGAGGCCATCATGGAAGATATCGCCAAAGTCGTTCAGCACTTCATTCTGCGCGAGTTTCTCCCGGGTGAGGATCCGAGCGAGCTCACCGACCAAACCCCGCTCATCACAGGCGGTATTCTCGATTCCATCAGTACGCTGAAGCTCGTCGTCTTCCTCGAAGAGCACTTCGCCATCACCGTCGAGGCTTACGAGGCGGGCGTTGAACATCTTGACACCGTGCGCCAGATCACGGCGCTCATCGCTCAAAAGAGAGATGCGGCCTGACCGCAAGCCGCCGACCTGACAACGGA
This sequence comes from uncultured Planctomycetota bacterium, assembly GCA_963818265.1. GTDB lineage: Bacteria > Planctomycetota > Planctomycetia > Isosphaerales > Isosphaeraceae > CAWFRS01. Next base: position 22,914 of record CAWFRS010000011.1, read on the forward strand.
CGACGCCACGTGATTCATGGGCGCTCGTCGGCTCCCTCGGTTTCGGCCGTTCTGGTGCTCACGTCGTCTCTGCACGCCGTGCTCCTCTTCAAGAATTCGACCAGGTCGCGGGTGAGAACGCCCGAGCTATCCATCCTGGGAACCTTGTGCTGGCCGCCGAGCTTGCCGCGCTGACGCATCCAGGAATCAAACCCGCCCCGCCCCGCCACCAGTAGCGCCGGGGATGGCAGGACCCCGGGCGCTCGATGCGTCCGGTAATCGTCGTTGCCGTGCGCGCAGCTCGGCGTCGAGCAGGTCGCGAAAACGCTCGGCCGTGGTCGGTTCCTCGTGAAACTCGACGACGAATTGATGGTAGCCGAGAGCTCCCGTGAAAACAGGTCCGACGTGCCACTCGCGAACGGACGCACTCGTCCCCCTCGCCGCTACGGTCATCGCGTGCTCGACTTCTTCGCTGACCAGGTGCTCGCCAAAGGCCGATAGCGAATAGCGCGTGCGGCCGGTGAAGGTCAGGAGCGGAGGGTCGCGCGATTCGAAGCGGACCGTGTCGCCAATGACGTGCGCCCAGAGTCCCGCGCAGGTTGAAACGACGATCGCGTAATTGATCCCGGTTTCGATCGTGCCGAGCCAGTGGCGCGTCGGACTGGGCGAGCCAAGCTCGCCGACCGGAACGAACTCATAAAACACGTCGTGGTCGAAAACCAGGCGGAGTAAACCGGTCGCCGGATCGCCAAAGGCGATGAATCCTTCCGAGCAGGGATACGTCTCCTGCAAGGCGATCGCGGGGGAGCCGAGCAGCCGCCGCAATGGCGCGCGATAAGGATCAAATTTGACACCACCGTGCACGACCAGCTCGAGATCGGGCCACACCTCGGCGATCGAGACCTTGCCCGTCAAGGCGAGGATTCGCTCGAAGAGGAGTAAGAGCCAGCTCGGCACGCCCGTGATCATCGTGATCCGCTCGGCCACACCCTGACGCGCGAGGCTCGGATAGCTTGTGATCCCAGTCGGTATCGAGCGCCAGGGCCAGGGGCGGAAAGACATAAGGCCGCAACAGGGGCGAAAGCTCCACCGCGGCGATCCCGCTCAAATCACCGGCGAGGACGCCCGGCGCGACCGGCGAGAGGTCGGTCGACCCGCCCAGAAAAAAGACCTTGCCGTGAAACAGAGCCGACCGTGGCGACAACGCCAGATAGGCCGCCAGTGCCGTTCGTGCCGCCCGACGATTCGACCTGATCATCTCACGCGACACGGGAATGGATTTCGAGGTGGCCGCCGTGGTGCCGCTTGTCAACGCATGATACCCAATAAGGCCCGGCCACGTGAGGTTGTCAAAGACGGGGTAAGCATCGCGCAGGTAGTCGGCCCAGATCGCTTCATAAGTTCGCAGGGGGACCGCGCGCTGAAATTCCGTTACCGAGCGGATTGCGGCGAAACGATGGTCGCGTCCGAACCGAGTCTCGCGTGCCGTGCGCACGAGTCGCCGCAGAGTTCGTTCTTGAACCCGGACCGGATCGGCGTGGACGATCGAGTTCCAGCGGAGCCGCGCATCGAGGTTGAACCCCATGTTCACGGCCTCGCGTACCGGCGGCGAACCAAGCAGTTGCTGCAATCGCCCGACTGTTCTCGATCGAATGCTCATGCTTGCGGCCGGTCCATCTTCGCCCGGCGGCAAAAATAGGCCCCGCTCGGCGGCAGGTTGCGGGGCTCGAATGCAAACGCCACTTCATGAAAATGGCGGCGATAAAAACGCCAGTAGAGCCAGGGGATCTCGGTGATCTGGTGAAATCCGCCGTCGGGATCGAGAACCCGGGCGACCGTCGCGAACAGCGATCGCTGAAGGGCACGCGAGAACGACGGGACCGGGAGCCCCGAAATGAAGTGGTCGACGCGTGTCAGGCCGCGTTGCTCGAGGATCGCCGAAAGCTGGCTCACGTCGCCTTCGACGATCTCGAAATTCGGCCTGTCTGCGAATCGTTCCCGGAGGATGCGCGCAAATCAGGGTCGCGCTCGATCACGATGACGCGACAATCGGGCGACGAACGCTTCGCCAGAACCTGCGTGATCGGACCCGTGCCGGCCCCCAGCTCGACGAGCGTGAGGGCTTTTGTCCAGTCAATATGACGGACGGCCGTTTCCGACAACCACCGGCTGCTCGGTGCAACGCTGGCGATCGCCGTCCCCTGGGTGAGGAATTTCGACAGAAAGAGGGTGAAATCATTCATCGTGCGAGAGCAGATGGAAAGGGTGCGGTGATAATCGAGCGTGGCCAGCGAGCGACTCGCCCCGTTGCGCCAGGAATCGAGCCGGTTCGAGCGCGGGTGAGATCGTCTTGAGGCGGTCGCGCAGGAACCGCGAAACCAAGGTGTTGACCAGACGTGTCTTTTCGATCTGGGGTGCGTGGCCGCACTTGGGAATCACAACCTGGCGCACGCCGGGTATTCGCTCGGCGGCACGGATCGCGCCGGGCACATCGGAAAGCACGCGGTCGTTGGCTCCCCAGATCACGAGTGTGGGGGCCGTCACGCGTTCGAGCAAGGCTGCCACCGAGTGACCGACCGTGGCGCGGAGCGTGCGCAAGACCCCCTTTTTCCAGCGCCGCTGTTGAAATTTGCGCTCCAAGGCCCGCACGAGCCCATCTGTCACAAAATGGTCGCGGTAGAAGACCGATTTCACGAGCGACTCGTAATTGCTCCGCCGCACGCCGTCGATCATCGGCAGATTCTCATCGCCATGAAATCCCGAGGGGCAAATCAGCGCCAGCCGCGCCACGCTGGCCGGGAACCGGGTCGCGTACGTGAGGATCACCTGCGAGCCGAGACTGGAACCGACGAGATGATAGGGCGGGCGCTGAACGAATTCGTCGAGAAAGTGGGCCAGGCGATCGGCAAGGTACTCGACCGTGACTTCACCGCCGGAATCGATCCAGTCGTGAAGCGACGCACCGTCGTACACGAGCAGCTCGGGAATCTTGACATCGAATTGCCTGGATAAGAACGTCTTGTTGGCAAACCACGTCTCGGATTGCTCGGCCAGCCCGTTAACGAGCACCAGCGGCATCCGCCTGTGATACCCGTGCAGCAGCCCCGGTAAGTCGAACCATTCCCGGACATTGGTGGCCATCGGCGTCGGCTCTCTCCTACACGTGGCGTATCTTGAACGAACCGGGCTGCCGCGACGGGCGCGATCTTGTCTGGCTCGAGGTCCGCGAATCGCACGTGCTCGCTGCTCTAGGACATACGCATGTTAGCAAGACCCTCCTCGGTATCCAATCGCGCGGGTCAAACTTCATCGCCACTTCATCGTGGGCCCGTCGGCTCTCCACAAGCGATCTTCTCTCATCAACGGTAACCCGGCCTCCGTCAGTCTTTTGACGGCCAGCAAACAAGGGATTATCATCCCTGCGATCGCGCCGGCCGTCACAAACCAAACGATCACGGAACCATCGAATGGCCCGCGTTGATCGAATCACCAAGAAACTATCTCAAAACGGCCGGGGACTGTCCCGATTTTGCGCAGTTTACGGAGCAAAATGGGACTGTCCCCCTCGCATTTGCCGTTTTGAGATAGTTTCCAAGAGGAGCACGCACTGATGAGCGCCAAAGGGTATGGCTTGTGCTTCATTGGCGCCGCGGCGTACCTTTTCTGGTTGCAACGCGATGTCAAGCCGAGCTTCGTGCTAACGAACCGTTTGCTCACGGGTTGGTTTCTCGCGGTTGGGCTATTGCTCTGGTTCAAGTTCCGCTGGTCGCCCGAGCTGTACCTGGCGTCGTGCGTCCTCATGATCGGTGAGCCAATCGCCCTGATCGCACTGAATGGATATACCAACCAGCGCTTGATGATGATGCTTGGTGGGGTGATCGCGTCGATCGGCTACCCCGACCTCCGCCAAGAGTTGCGGGGCAAGATCGAGTGACAGGGCAAGGTTGTGTCGGATTTCGGGGATGATCTCTGGGTCACCCGTTCCACCGCGGATTGGACATGGCGCTGCGGCCGCAATAAAGCTCAACTCCTCGGGATCGTTCCGGCCCAACAGTCGACGACATCTTATGAGACGAGGGCACGACCTTACGGGTGTCGATTGGCCCCCGTCGGCGGGATGCACACGGGGAAACGCGGGGACATACACTGCATTCTCAACGACGCTGAGAGAGATCGGCACCGATGCGGGCCAGAGCCTGCGAGCCTATGTTCCGTTCGTGGAGTCGGGCCTCGGACGCGACATGATCGACTCGCCGCTGGCTTCGGCTGTCGGGGGAGTGCTGCTGGGGAACCCGACCTGGGTGGATCGGATGAAGGCGAGGATCGAAGGCGGGCCGCCGCACAGGGATGTTCCTGCCCGGCGACTCCTTGCGGTGCGTCCGACATTGCGGGAGGTGGAAGAGGCGGTCTGCGCCGCGCACGAAGCCGAACTGGCGGTGCGGCGGCGTGGCAACGACGCGCGAATGGCGGCCGTGTACCCGGCGCGGGAATGTGCCGCCCTGCCCGTGACCCAGTTGGCGCATCATTTCGTCGCAGTCAGTGCGTCGGCCATCTCGAAGCTGCTTCGCCAAGGGGCGTTGCGTCGGGAGAAAGACCGTCAGTGGGACCAATTGATCGGCAACCTGGAGCGCCACTTCCGACCGGGTGCCCCAAAGTGAAAAGTCGAGAGATGAACCTGTGGTCATATGGCCCCATGGTCGCACGCAAAGTGAAAAGTCAAGACCTGACCCGGCAAGCATTTTGACCCGGCAAGCATTTGACCCCGCAAGCATTTTCGCAAGCATTAGACCTGAGCCGCAAGCATTGACCCCGCAAGCATGCGGTGGCCTACGTCGCCCATGGAGGGGGCCAAGCCTCACACCTGGGCTTTCGACTGGCCATTGTTTTCTTCGCCCTGGGAAGGCTCGATGGCGGCCGTTTCAATGGTGCCCCATGTCAAGTGCTTGCCGATTGCATGCGCATATCTTGCCAGGGTGTTTACGGTCGGATTGAGATGCTGGCCATTCTCGAGCCGGCTCAAGGCGGCCTTGTCGATCCCGGCACGTTCGGCGACATCGGCTAGCGAGAGCCCGAGGCGCTGGCGCTCACGGCGCAGCGACATGATGAAGCGTCGGAAGCCGACCAGGTCACCCATGGTCGTTCCGTCGCCCGTTGTCTTGAGTGTGCCCGTCTCGAGGTATTCGCGCTTGAGAGTCTGACGCTCCTGTGCTTCCAGGTCCCGAGCCTCCGGAGTTCGGTTCCTGACGCGAATGGTTTCGACCCGCGCCTCTTGCTCAGGAGTCAGTTTGGATTGACGGGGTTGGCGTACCTGGTCAGTGGCCATGCTCTTTAGTCTCCATATTCCGGGAGCAGAAAGGCGGTCTTGGGCCGCACGATGATCAGGTCCGGGTCAGGCTCAAAGATGAAGGCAACGGCGATGTGCTTCCCCGTCGACGTCCACCCGAAGATGATCGGGTTGCCAGTTGAGTTGCTCACTCCAATCTTGCCTCGATGTTCATAGAGGATCTCCTCGCCTTCCTCCTGAGTGACTTCTCCTGGTCCGATGATGTGCCAGAGGTTCCCTAGCAGGTCTCTTCGTCGTCCCAATCTATGATGTCGATTTCCATCGCCGCCGAGTTCCCTCCGTGTTAGCCATGACGATGACCGCCGTTGCAAGGATGACCCACGCTTGGACATGCACTGCGTGAGGAGACCCACGCTTGTAGACCCACGCTTGACCCACGATCGTGCAATCGCCACCCGTGGACATGTACAGCATGCAGGCACCCGTGGACAAGCAGACGCCCGACTCAGTGCATGTCCAAGCGTTGCGTTGTATTGTATAGCATCGTGGGGAGCTGCAAGCGTCACCAGGTCGATCCGTTCGCTTACCTGAAAGACATCCTGGATCGGCTGTCCACCCATCCCGCCGATCGGCTTGGCGAACTCTTGCACGACGCCTGGTTTGCGTCCCATCCCCACGCCCGCCGCAAGGTCGCGTCGTAACAGGGAGCCGCGTGGTAGTGGAACGTCCCCGGGGCGGGGGATATCATACGCACACAGCGCGGCCGTGCACCCGGCCGGACTTACTGGCGGGTGTGCGAAACCGACCCGGCCCGAAGGATATCCCATGAACGACGGCGTGGATGAGGGCCTGACCGAACGGTTCCGCGAGTTGAAGCGCACGGCCTGGTTGCCCGTGACGGAGGAAGGTGACGGCCCCGTCACGGCCTCGAAGTTCTCCGGCACCCCGTGGCTCGGCCCGGGGGAGTCGTGGCCGGCCTGCCCGCGCTGTCAGAAGCCGATGGCCCTCTTCCTCCAGCTCGACCTCGGGGCGCTCCCCGGGGAACTCGGCGGTGCGCTGGGCGTCGGGCTCCTCCAGATGTTCTACTGCGTCAGCCGCAGCGAATGTACGACGAGAGGCGAGGGCTGCCGGGAGCCGTTCTCTCCGTACCAGCTCCTCCGCCGCATCGACCCGGGTGCGGGTGGCCGCCCGACGGCCCTGCCGACGTTCGACGACACGATCCCCGCCCGGCTGATCACCGGCTGGGAGCCGGTGGAGGACTACCCGGATGGTACGGAGTTGGGGGACCTCGGCATCGAGACCGATGACGACCTGACTGACGCCCTGCAGGATTTGGGGTATTCCCCGCACCAGAACGACAAGCTCCTGGGCTGGCCCTCGTGGCCCCAGTACGTTGATTACCCGAAGTGCCGCGCCTGCGGCCGTGAGCTCTGGATGATCTTCCAGCTCGAGTCCAACCAGAACCTCTGGTATATGTTCGGGGACGATGGCTGCGGCCACATCACCGGCTGCCCCGACCACCCCGACGAGCTCGCGTTCATGTGGTCGAGCTACTAACGCCCCCGCGAGCAGCGGCAGTGCTTTACCAAACTACAGGTCGTGAAGGTATGGGGTTGAAGGCACCCTTGGAAGGCACCCCTTGGACATGCACTGTAAGAAGGCACCCTTGGACATGCACTGTAAAATCAAAAATCATGAAAGCATGCACTGCGAGACCCACGCCTGGACATGCACTGAGTCAAACGTATCCATGTATCATTACTTTATATGCATGTCAACGAGTGCCCCTCGTTGAGGGAATGACGATCGTGTCACTGGACGCCGTCTTCGACGAGTACGGCGTACCCCGACCCATGCTTAGACACGCATTGAGCCGAACGGCTGCTTGTCCACGGACGCCCGCATGCCGTGCATGTCCACGGGTGATCTGCACGGGTGCTACGTGTCCACGGGTGCTACGAGTGAGGCACGACGTTTTCTCTCGAATGGAACGCGTGATACAATACGATGAGCCTAAACCAGACACTTGCGGTTAGACGAGGTTTCCCATGGTTGCCCGCGGTCGAGTGCAGGACGGCGTCGTTGTGCTAGATAACGGCGTGCGCTTGCCTGAGGGACAAGAAGTGACCGTTCTGGCGCACGCCACGGTGCCGCCCGCCCCGCGGATCGAAGGCTCGCATTCGCACAGCGTGCTCGACATTGCGACCGTGAGCTTGGGCTCGGCAATCGGTCCGCTGACGCTCGACGACGACCGACTCGGCGAGATGCTCGAAGGTCGGATATGATCCATGGCCTCGACACCGGGTTCCTTGTGGCCGCGGAGGTAAGAGAACACGCCGCGCACGCCGACGCGCGTGCCATGCTGGCGCACATACTCTCGGCGGGGCGACGTCATCGCTATCGCCCCGCAGGTGCTGGCGGAGCTCATTCATGTCGTCACCGACCCCCGTCGTTTCACGCAGCCGCTCGACATGAACGCTGCGCGTCATGTTGCCGAGCAGTGGTGGACGTCAAGCGACGTCGTGCAAGCGTTTCCCGATGCTGGTACCGGGCGGCAATTTCTCACGTGGCTGCAGCAGTTCTCGTTGGGCCGCAAGCGACTGCTGGATACACTCCTTGCCGCAACGTACCGTGAGGCCGGCATCCAATCGCTCCTCACCACCAACCCATCGGACTTTCTGGTTTTCGGAATCTTTACCTGCATCGCGCCAAGGGTAAACGGGACGAGTCCCTGAATATGTTGGTTTATCTCACTGAGCTGTTGAGCGCACTTATGGAGTTGCACCACTCCCTAGAAGGAGACCCACTAGAAGGAGACCCACGTTTGGAAAGGAGCCCCACGTTTGGACATGCACTGAATCGACACCGTGGACATGTACAGCATGCAGGCACCCGTGGACAAGCAGACGCCCGACTAAGACCTTGCCTGGACACGCACTGGGCTGAAGGCCCGACGACGACTGAAGTACGCCAGCGCAGTGCATGTCTACGGGTGGCTCTGTCTACGGGTGGCTACGGGTGGCTTGTCTAAGGTTGGCTAGCGGAAAGTCTGCCCAACCTGATTCGGCGATTCAGTAATTGGTTATCGGCCGATGCGAAAATTCGCAAGCATTTGAGAGATCTGGAAGAGGTGCTACAAGGGCCGTGAATGACCTAAATAACTTGTTCCTAGGTCTGACCCCTGGTGCTGCCGACCCCTGGTGCTGCCGACCCCTGGTGCTGCCGACCCCTGGTGCTGCCTGACCCCTGGTGCTGCCCGGTGCTGAGACCCCTGGTGCTGAGACCCCTGGTGCTCGAAAAAAGGCTGCGATCAATGCGACCAATCTGTTATGCCTGCGAACCTTCGATATAATGCCCAGGGGACTGTCACTTTCTGAGTTTCCGGAGGTAAGCCCATGTGGAGAGCGGCATTGATCGTTGTGGTGGTAATTGCATTATTTGCGTGCTTTATTCTCGGCGCGTGGTGCGGGCAGCGTGTTGCTGGACGGCCGGTATACGAAATGGATTCCGAATTGGAAGAAAGATCTACGGCGATGTTCGCGGACTTTCAAAATAAGAAAGTCGCGGAGCGAATCACTTTGAACGTCATCGGGGATTGTGCTACGGAAGTCGAAGTTGTAGGTAAGTTTGATATAGGGGTGGCCGGATTCGTGCGAATGTCGTCGCCTATTACTCAGTTCTATCTCGTCGGCAAAGGCTTCATGGTCTACCGCTTCAATAACGAATATCTGTTTGTGATCATAAAAGACTGGTATAGAAACGAGTTGATGCGAGGAGGTCTAGAGTAGAAGGCACGGTAGCGGGAAGGAACCGCGCTTGGACATGCACTGAATCGAACTTCTGCTTATCCACGCGTGCTTGCATGCTATGCATGTCAACGAGTGCCCCTCGTTGAGGGAATGACGATCGTGTCACTGGACGCCGTTTTCGACGAGTACGGCGTACCCCGACCCATGCTTAGACACGGAGACCGTGCCCGGACAAGAGGGCCAAGGGTCCGACCCCTACGAACGAGGTCTGACCCCTACGAACGGACCCCTACGAACGTCGTGAAACTAGGTCTGACCCGTACGAACGTCCCACGCTTGGATGGAGACCCACGCTTGGACATGCACTGCGTGAGGAGACCCACGCCTGTAGACCCTCGCTTGACCCACGATCGTGCAATCGACACCCGTGGACATGTACAGCATGCAGGCACCCGTGGACAAGCAGACGCCCGACTAAGACCTTGCCTGGACATGCACTGGGCTGAAGGCCCGACGACGACTGAAGTACGCCAACGCAGTGCATGTCTACGGGTGGCTCTGTCTACGGGTGGCTTGTCTAAGGTTGGCTAGCGGAAAGTCTGCCCAACCTGATTCGGCGATTCAGTAATTTGTTATCGGCCGATGCGAAAATTCGCAAGCATTTGAGAGATCTGGAAGAGGTGCTACAAGGGCTGTGAATGACCTAAATAACTTGTTCCTAGGTCTGACCCCTCGTGCTTTGGACCCCTGGTGCTTTGTTCCTAGGTCTGACCCCTGGTGCTTTGACCCCTGGTGCTTTAGGTCTGACCCCTGGTGCTTGACCCCTGGTGCTGATAGGTCTGACCCCTGGTGCTGATAGGTCTGACCCCTGGTGCTCGGACCCCTGGTGCTCGACCCCTGGTGCTCCGACCCCTGGTCCTCCGTGTTCCTAGGTCTGACCCCTGGTGCTCCGGACCCCTGGTGCTCCGACCCCTGGTGCTCCGGACCCTTGGTGCTCCGACCCCTGGTCCTCCGTGTTCCTAGGTCTGACCCCTGGTGCTCCGGACCCTTGGTGCTCCGGACCCCTGGTGCTCCGGACCCCTGGTGCTCGTGGCTGCAGCAGTTCTCGTTGGGCCGCAAGCGACTGCTGCATGTCCAAGGGTGCCTGTCCAAGGGTGCCCTTCAGTGCATGTCCAAGGGTGCCTTCTTCTGGTATAAGTGAATCAACCATCAGCCAGAGCCTTTCAGCGAATGAAAGAGTTGACGGAGCTCCATGCAGAAAAGCGACAAGGTCGACACCGTCGAGACTGTCAAACCGGAACTAGTCGCCGCCGCCAGCCGGGTGGCTGAGTCCCCCTCATCGACCGATCCATCGTCGTCGTGCACGGCAGCGGCCGATTCGCCCACGGCGGACGACTGGCTCGGATTTGTCGATGTTGACCCCGCCCTGATCGAGATGGGCGACGAATTTTCCCGGCGCACTCTGGCCGGCGAGACGGTCGACATCGATCATTTCGTGGCTGCCCACCCCGAACAGGCCGAGGCGTTCCGCAAGCTTTTGCCCACTTTTCGGGGGCTTGCCGAGCTGAGGCACGTCCACACCGGCGACGGCACATCGGCTGACCCGGCCAGACGCGGGCCAGCCGAGGGAAAAGTCTTTGCCGATTTTCACATCGTCCGCGAGATCGGCCGGGGCGGCATGGGGATCGTGTATGAGGTTCGCCAGCTCGCCATCGGCCGGCGCGTCGCCCTGAAGGTCTTGCCACTGGCCGCCGCCATTGACCCGAAGGCCGCGCGACGCTTTCAGCTTGAGGCCCAGGTCGCCGGAATGCTCCAGCATCCGCATATCGTGCCGGTGTACGCCGTCGGCACGGTCGACCAGATCCCCTATTTCGCGATGCAGTTCATCGAAGGGGGGAGCCTGGCCGGCTTGATCGCCGAGCTGCGCGGGCTGGTCGAGCGCGGCGCCGACCATGGCGTGAGCGCGCCGTCGGGCGACAGCCCCAGCGCCCTGGCCCTGGGATTATTGACCGGCCGGTTCGCACCGGTTGGCACCGGGTCCGATAGCGACCGCCATCTTAACATCGAGCCCGCACCCCGTGGCAACGACGTGAGTACGACGGCTCCGCAGTCGATTCGCGGGCGCGCGTTTCACAGTGCGGTCGCACGGCTCGGCATCCAGACGGCCCAGGCTCTCGCTTATGCCCACGACAAGGGGGTTGTGCATCGCGACGTCAAGCCGGCGAACCTGTTGCTCGACCGCCGCGGCGAGTTGTGGGTCGCCGACTTTGGCATGGCCGACGTGCAGGGAGATGCCGAGCTGACCATGACCGGCGACCTGCCGGGGACGCTGCGGTACATGAGCCCCGAGCAGGCCGCGGGCCGGCGGGCACTGATCGACCGCCGGACGGATATCTATTCGCTGGGGGCGACCCTATACGAATTACTGACCCTGCAACCGGCGATCGTCGGCGCGGACCGGGCCGAGATAATCAGGCGCATCGCCGATGAAGAGCCCGAGCCGCTGCGCCGGTTGAATCCGGCCGTTCCGGTCGACCTGGCCACGATCGTGACCAAAGCTCTTTCCAAGGAGCCGTCGAAACGGTACGCGACCGCACGGCATCTTGCCGACGACTTGGAGCGCTATTTGGACGGACGCCCGATCGCCGCCCGTCCCGTGGGTGCGATTGCGCAAAGCTGGCGGTGGTGCAGGCGCAAGCCCGTGCAGGCGACCTTGGCGGCGGGGCTTTTGCTGGCGATCACGGTCGGGTTTACAGGAATCACGTGGAACTGGCGGAAAGCCCAGGCGGCCGAACAAAGGGCCCTGGCGCAGGCCGCCAATGCCGAGAGGCAGTCGGCCAAGGCCGAAGCCATCAACAGCTTCCTCGTCGATAAGCTGCTGGCACAGACATCTCCCCTGCGGAATCCGGGCGGGAGTCGCGTCACGCTGCGTGAGGCACTCGACCGCGCTGCCGCCGACGTGGGCTCCTCCTTCACGGGCCAACCGGAAATCGAGGTCGCCCTGCGGATGGCTGTGGGCCACATCTACCACGACCTCCAGGACTACCAGAAGAGCGAAGTCGCTCATCGCGCCGCTTACGAGATTCTCAGAAGGCGACCCGGCAACCTTGACAAAGAGCGAATTGAAGCGAAGACCGAGCTGGGCGACCTCCTCCTTCACTTAAAACGTCTGGAGGAAGCGGAGCCCCTGATTGTCGAAGCCCTCCAAGAGGCCTGCTCTGCCCTCGGCCCAGGTGACCCGGTCGCCTTGACTGCACTTCAGCACCTCAGCAAGCTGTGCGCCGCGAATGGGCAGCAGGACCAAGCCGTGGCCCTCACTCGAAGCTGGCTCCGGGAGACGAGCCTCGCCTTTGGCCCGAAACACCAGAGGACGCTGTCGGCAATGAACGACCTCGCCATACTGCTGAAAAGCCAGGGCATGTCCGCCGAAGCCGAACGACTACTCCGCGATTGCCTGCGGCTCGAGTACGAGGTGCACGGGCGAGATCATCCCCACGCCCTGATCACGCTCGCCAACCTCGCCAGTGTTCTTGAGGGGCGGGGCGCTCTCGACGAGGCGCAGTCACTGTTCCAACAATGCCTCGACGCCCAGTGCCGCGTGATGGGTGCTGACGATCCCAGAACCCTCAAAACCACCGTCGACCTCTCCAACCTTCTTCGTTCCCGAGGACGGCTCGACGAGTCCGCGGCCCTGCTCGCTGGCTGTCTGGAGTCGCAGCGGCGGGCTCTCGGTGCCGATCATGCTGACACCCTGAAAACCGCCGCGACGCTGGAAAAAGTACGCAAACAACGTAGCTCGCCGCAAGCGACGACGAAGAAATGAGCCGGCCGACGAACCGCACCCCTGCGTTGAAGTAGGGTAGGCACCATCCACTGACGAGCAACCGCGGCCGGAGTTAACCGCCGGTTGGCTGTGCACATCCTCCAACGGGGCGCGTCGCATCGCGGGTAGCGACCCAGTGTCCATGTCGTCATGAAACCTTTATCAGCGTAACACTTACAACAATCTTCCTTTTCGCGTGAATCCTTTTTCCGGAATTCTACGGTTTACTTACCTTGGAGGAGGATGCGACCACGATGACCGAGACACCACGAGTCACCGAAGACTTGATCGCTCAAGCCGGCCAGGGTAACGACGACGCGCGGCGTACGCTTCTCGAGCGTTACCGCGAGTTTCTTCGCCGCATGGTCGCCTCTCGCCTCGATCGTCGATTAGCCGCTCGCCTCGACCCGTCGGATATCGTCCAGGAAACGCTGGCCGAAGCCGCGACGCGGATGGACGACTACCTGAAAAACCCGACGCTGCCGTTCTTCGGGTGGCTGCGCCTGATCGCGACCGACCACATCCTCGACGCCCACCGGCAGCACATGCTTGCCCAAAAGCGAAGCATTTCCCGCGAGCGACGGCTGCCCGAATTGACTGACGAATCAGCCGTCGACCTGGTTCACCAATTGATGGCGCACGATACCAGCCCCAGCAACCGCCTGGTCCGCCAGGAGGATTGTGAAAAAGTCCAGGAGGCCATGTCAAAACTGTCGTCGCAGGACCGCGAAGTTCTGGCGATGAAGTACGTCGAGCGCTTGAGCAACGCCGAGATGGCCGAGGCGCTCGGCTTAAGCGAGCCAGGGTCAAGTCCCGCCACATCCGCGCAGTCGTCCGATTGCGGGGCCTGCTGGAGGGGGGGACATGATCGACCATGACAAGCCGATCTTCGCCGGCGGCGAGCTCGACCCGGCGTTCATCGATGTGGCCGATCAGATTACGCGGCGGCTTCAGGCCGGCGATGAGATTGATGTCCGCGACTATGTCAGACGCTATCCCCAGTGGGCCTGCGCGATCCTCGAATTGCTGCCGACGATGCATGGTCTCGTTGCCTATGGTCGCGCGGTCGACCGCGACCGATTGTTCGCGGAACAAAAGGGCAACCCAAGCGATGCACGCATTCATAAAACTTGAAGGAAAGGAGGTCGATCTTGATCGCCAAGTGGAAACTCATTTGGTCGCCGATCTTGGCCGTTTCCGTAGCGGCGCTGAGCATGCTTTCGGCTGGCTGCGGCGGCGGAGCCGCTGCCCCTTCGCCGTCACAAAACGCAGCTTTTAGCTCCGAAGAGCGGGCGGCGATGAAGAAGTCGGTCCGGTCCCCGGCGGCATACAAGCAATTGCTCAAAATCAAGACGCTGGAGAGCGAGGGGCTTGCGAAAGTGAAATACCCCGCCACGACGGGGCAATCACGCAGAAACTAGGATCTCACCGTCGCGGCGCCCCTGTCACCCCGCGCGAGCCGGCATCCGACGCCTGGTCGAGCCTAACACCCGCGGGAACGTCAACACGAAACTCCGCCAACTCACGACTCTTCCAACCGCCTGCGCTGTCAGTCGTCTGATTGATCACGATCGAGAGTCCACTTCACTCACCGCCGAGGAAACCGTCCATGCCATCGACCCGTAACCAGCTAACACCCCGCCCGCGCCGCGGATTCACGCTCATCGAGCTTCTAGTCGTCATCGCGATCATCGCCGTGTTGATCGCCCTCCTGTTGCCCGCCGTGCAAGCGGCTCGCGAGGCCGCCCGCCGCATGCAATGCACAAACAACCTCAAGCAATTGGCCCTCGCCGCAATGAATTATGAGAGCGCCAACGGATGCTACCCGCCGAACGCGCTGTCCTTTGATACCCCGCCGAATCCCCAGGAACCGACCGGCGGGGTTGACATGAGTGTCTTCGTGCGGCTCGCTCCCCTATTATGAGCAGGGACCACTTTACAACGCGTACAATAGTTCGACCGATGCGACCCATCCCAGCAACATCACGCTCGCCGGCGTCGGTATTTCCACCTTGTGGTGCCCCAGCGATCCGATCGCGACGGACCCAGTAAATCTGGCGGGCCCCGACCCTTACGGGTACTACTCGAACTTGGGGGGCAACTTTGGATATGTCCTGCCTCCTGGGAACTGGAACCAGACACAAAAGAGCTATGCCAATGTCTTCGGGCCAATTTGCCAATTCGGAGGGGGCGCCCTGGGGACAATCAAGTCAGATGGAAAGGTCACGACAATCGCTGCCGTGACCGATGGGACCAGTAACACGTTGCTCTTCACAGAGTTATCGCGGGGATATGTTCCTACGTCGATCATCCAATCGCAGGCGGTCTACTATCCGTGGAATCTCGGCAAGAACGATGAAGTGGATACAGAGTACGCGCCCAATCCCCGGCGCTACTTTCCCCAAGCCAGTTTTGGCACGCATGCGAGGTATATCGCGGCCAGCATGCATCCGGGTGGATTAAACGCCTCGTTCGCCGACGGCTCTGTCAAGTTTCTCAAGGATTCGATCAGCTCCTGGCCGGGTGTCAGCCCGGTGACCGGAGCGCCAGCGAACTACTACACGATTGCGTTCAATGTTATCTCGTTGAAGCCCTTCAATTTCACCGAAAGCATTTCATGGACCGCGGCAGCAAAGCTGGGCGTGTGGCAGGCACTCTCGACGCGCGCCGGCGGCGAGGTTGTCAGCTCCGATAGCTACTGAGCGGAAGCGCGTTTCCGTACACCGGCTCGCTCCCGCCGGTGCCTCCATATTCTGGTGCTCGGCGTGGTCGACCGGAATTTCCCGGACGAGTCGTCCGCAATGGGAGACGCGAGCACGGGAACCCATGATCCTCCGCGATCATTATTTGCAACATGGAGATGAAATGAGCACCGAGCGCAAGCTCCCGGCAACTTTCGCCATTGTGGCCTGCTTGCCATTTCTGTGGTCCCAAGATAGGCCGGCGGAACAGTCTCCACGCACCGACGACACGTTCGCGATGGTCAACGAGGACTGGAACGACGCCCTGAAAGCCCGAAGCGACGAAATCAAGGCGGCACGCCAGGCCGCGGAGAAGAAAGGCGACGCAGCGCTCAAGGCATTCCGATTCGAGAAACCGTTCCCATTCGCTGCCTTCTCGGGGCGCTTCCTAGCGGTCGCTGAGCGAGATCCGGAGGGGCCGGACGCGGCCGAGGCGCTCATGATGGTAATTCACCTCTCCAGCCCCGGTAAAGCGGCCGAGGTTCACAGCAAGGCCGTCAAGATTCTTAATGACCATTACGTGACGAAGCCGTCGATTAAGAAATTTCTCCGCATGCTGACGGCTTTTGACGACGACGACTGCAGAGCCACTGTCTCTGCCGTGATCGCGCGAAACCCCGACCGCGTTGTTCAAGCAGCCGCCTACAAAGAGCTGATCTCGAGTCGCGAGGGGCTTGTTAGTCTCTGTAACAAGCTCAAGAGCGACCCGAAACTACGGGGTTCGGTAGAGGAGCGTTCGGGCAAAGCGTGGGTAGCGGAACGGCTCGCCAAGGCCCAGGACGTGAAGCGCGAGCTTGACGGACTAAAGAAGGCCTTACGCGAGAATTATGGTGATCTGGTTGCCGACCTATCGATCGGTAACGCGGCCCCCGAGGTCAAAATCCAGACAGTCGACGGCAAGGAAGCCAGGCTCTCGGCACTCAAAGGCAAGGTGGTTGTGCTCGACATTTGGGCAACCTGGTGCGGTCCTTGCAAGGCGATGATCCCCCACGAACGCGAGATGTTCGAACGTTTGAAGGACAAACCCTTCGTTCTGGTGAGCATCAGCGCCGACGAACAGAAGGAGACGCTGACCGCATTCCTGGCCAAGGAAAAGATGCCTTGGACACACTGGTGGAACGGCAACGACGGGGGCATTATCGAAGACTGGCATGTGAGGGCCTTCCCGACGATCTACGTGCTCGATTCAGCGGGCGTGATCCGCTACAAGGACTTGCAGGGTGAGGAACTGGAAAAGGCCGTGAATACGCTGCTCGAGGAGGCCGAGCCCAAGCCGGCCAGCGCGGCGTGAGCGACCACCGATGGGAACCCTTGGACAGAACCCTTGGACATGCACTGTAAAATCTTTGGACGTGGACATGGGAACCCTTGGACATGGGAACCCTTGGACATGCACTGTAAAATCATGAAAGCATGCACTGCAAAGACCCCACGCTCAGAAGACCCACATTTGGACGTGCAATGAGTCGTCGTGCGGACCCACTTTTATACGCTTGTGCACTACGGACGGACGCTTAGACGCTTTTACAGTGCATGTCCTTGCGCCCCCCGGTGCTACTTAACGGACACTTCGCGTATTTCAAGCTTGTGCTCGACCTTGTTGACGGAAGCTTCGCTAAACCGCCGAAGACGAAATGACCTTTGAGGGGAAGCAGGTATTTACCGCGGCCGACGCCAGAGTGCATGCAAGCAAGGTGAAGGCGGCGTAATCGTTAAAGATTTCGAATGCTACGCTCGCTCCGATTGGACCGACTATGTGCGCCATCGGTCGACCACTTAATCGATCTACGATTCTCGGGATTTTAGGACTCGGGCCGTCAGTCTGAGCAATGTAAATCATTACTCGATCAGCAGTTCGATCGTGATGTGGCGACCGACGACGAGGCGAAATTCGGAGAACATGTCCTCCATCGAGATCTTGGTAGCCAATCTCGGGCATGGCGAATGCGTTGACAAATGGGCATTGTGTGATATTCTTTAGTGGGTCCAACGATTCTGTGATATAACGAGCCGCCGGTGACGGCAACGGGCACGATCGTGCAATGAAATTTACAAGACTCGATCGAGTTCTTGACGCCAGTTTTGCAGGTGAGCGCGTTATTACTTGAAGCCAAACTGGCGACTTGTCCGAACGAATTTCATCCGAGCGCAAATGAATGGGGTCGAGCGGAACTCCCTGTTAACACTGTCTCTCAGGCTGGAATTCAGTTAGGAACTTACCGGTGAGTGGACTTCTAACCGGTACGTACCGAGTGCGGGTCTACAGGCCTGTATTTTCAGAAGCCAAGAAAATGTTTCCGCGCGTATCCGACTTCATGGAAATCAAACGGCATGCACTGAAGCTTCGATTTTGGCCAAGGGCCGGCCCCCAGAACACCCACGGCCAAGTGCTCGACCTTGATTGGTCTTGGGTCGAGGGTATTTCATCTAGAGACATAGGAGAACTGCGGATTCACGACGTAATTGCAAATCAAAACGATCTTCGCATCATTTCTTGTGTGCCGGGCATCGTATGTAACGGAAGCGGTTTGCCTACAATCTGGATATTACGTGTATTTCAGAAAAAGGCCGATGGATTCAGCACCAGGGATCTTGAGATCTTCAAGCAACGTGGAATACAGGTTCGTCGTCTTCCTCCGTGATGCGAGTTGATGTTTCGAGCCAACCGCCACTCTTTGGTCTTACGTCGGAGGCTGAACAAATGAACGCCCTAACTGTTGAGTTTGAAGCATCCAAGAACTTTACGAATGATATAACCTTTGAGGTCTCGCCAGAGAGCCTTCGGACTTTCGCAAAGCTCTTAATGACCTTTCTAGGTCATGACACGGAGATTCGTGACGGCGTTGCGAGCATGGCTTCTATCGTCGTCGATCCTGACGCTTCCGAAGACGAAATTGAAGCGGCCGTCAACACGATGAAGGAAGGGTTATTCCCTTCGGCGTCAATCGACTTGGAAGCGCCGGCCGAATTGGAAGACGGCGAACTCGCAGTCTCCGAACGTATGGACTCGGAGGAAGGCGAATTTGCGGCGGCGCTCAGACGATACATGGAGAAAAAATCGCTAACACAGGAGGAGTTAGCCGATGCAATTGGGGTCGGTCAGCCCGCTATCTCAATGATGCTTTCACGGAGTTGCCGTCCGCAGCGCCGCACCGTTGAAAAGCTTGCCCGCGCATTAGAAATTGCACCGAGCGATCTTTGGTCCGGCTATGAAGCACCGGAACTCGGCAAGAAAGTAGAGGAACCCTTGGAGGAACCCTTGGACATGCACTGTAAAATCATGAAAGCATGCACTGCAAAGACCCCACGCTCGGAAGACCCACATTTGGACGTGCAATGAGTCGTCGTGCGGACCCACTCTTATACGCTTGTGCAGCACAGACGGACACTTAGACGCTTTTACAGTGCATGTCCTTGCGCCCCCACCCGGATGGCCGACAGGACAACGTGCCCGGCGCCGTCGGGCGCCATCGACATCGTCTTCTGGACCGCCTCGTTCGCGACCTGCGTCAAGGCCTGCCGCGTCGGCCCGTCGAGGGTCGCGGCGAGCGTGCCGGCGACGTCGCCACCGTGCTTCTTGAGCTTGCGTTCGAGCACGCGCTCGACCTCGGCCCGGTCTGCCTGCGTGATCAGCCCGCGGTCGACCATGACGTCGGCCAGCGCCTCGGCCTCGCCGGCCGACCACGCGGTGCACGCCTGAGTCAACTGGCCCTCGTCGACGAGGCTGGCCTGAACGGTTAGCGCGCCGAACAGGAGGTTGCGGTCCATGTCCACGACGGCCTCCGCTTGGTGGGAAGAGACCACATACCCGTAAGAGGGAGCCCCGATGCGCACGACCGTGCGCCGGGGACTTCATTGTCCGTATCGCAGTCCTCGCAACCGTGCGAGGCGTATATCATTGTCTTGGGCGAGCCGGCCCGGTCTCGGGGCCGAACGGCCGACGGAGGCCCCGCGCGTGACCGAATAACGTCGCGCGTCCGCGACGACTTGCAGTATCTTGATGTCCTCGGCGCCGCTCGTCAAGCGCCAATCTGGTAGCGGGGAGGCAGCGAGCCACGCCTGGAGGCGGCCCACGTTGGCGACCCACGCTTCCCCGACCCATGCTTAGACACGCATTGAGCCGAACGGCTGCTTGTCCCCGGGTGCCTGCTGCTGTGCATGTCCACGGGTGCCCACGGGTGCCCGATCGGCTACCCCGACCTCCGCCAAGAGTTGCGGGGCAAGATCGAGTGACAGGGCAAGGTTGTGTCGGATTTCGGGGATGATCTCTGGGTCACCCGTTCCACCGCGGATCGGACATGGCCCTGCGGCAGCAATAACGCTCAACTCCTCAGGATCGATCCCGCCCATCAGTCGACGACATCGTATGGGACGAGGGCACGACCTTACGTGTGTCGATTGGCCCCCGTCGGCGGGATGCACTTGAGGAAAGGGGATGCACGCGGGGACATTCACCGCATTCTCAACGGTGCTGGGAGAGATCGGCACCGATACGTGAGAGCGTGCCTGGAAGACCTTGCCTGGACATGCACTGGGCTGAAGGCCCGACGACGACTGAAGTACGCCAGCGCAGTGCATGTCTACGGGTGGCTCTGTCTACGGGTGGCTAGCGGAAAGTCTGCCCAACCTGATTCGGCGATTCAGTAATTGGTTATCGGCCGATGCGAATATTCGCAAGCATTTGAGAGATCTGGAAGAGGTGCTACAAGGGCCGTGAATGACCTAAATAACTTGTTCCTAGGTCTGACCCCTGGTGCTTCTATAGGTCTGACCCCTGGTGCTTCTAGGTCTGACCCCTGGTGCTTCTAGGTCTGACCCCTGGTGCTTTCGACCCCTGGTGCTTTCGACCCCTGGTGCTTTCGACCCCTGGTGCTTTCCGGGACCGGCGAAGCTTTACCATCCCGAGGCGGTCAAAGAAAAGGTCGGCCGCTCCAAAGACGTGGTTGAAAGGCGAATGTGGTAGAGGTATACTGGCGAAAGGAGATGCCGCCGATTTTCGGGATGTCGTGGCGAGGCGGCGAGATGGTTATCCGGATGCTGGAGAACGACCAGCAGGCGACTATCGGCCCTCTGATCGACCGCAAAAGAGATTCTGTCCTAGACCGATGAATACGAAATCTAGGGCCGGTTGCTCGAGTGGGCGTACGGTCAAAAGTCGGTGTGCCACGGGGTGGGAGAGTTCGCCCGCGACGACGATTGAGATGGCTTCGGCGAGGTGCATGTCAACAAACTCGAGGAGTTCTGCTCGCTGCTCAGTTCCTAGCTCCCACCTCACCGAGGGATCTCGCGGGAGAGCCTGCCGCCGCACCTGGGCTACTTCGAGCCTCGCTCACAATGTCCGGGCCAGAGAAAAGAGGCTCTTGGGCGCCCTGATCGGACAATTGTTGCTACCACCCCGGAATCCATCATGAGCCTAGAGGGTTAGATCTCGACTAACTCAATCGCCTGTTTTAACGGTCGAATGATCCGTCTTCACGCATAGGCAAGTTATCAGCTCATTTTAAAAAGTGCGCTCATGTTCTCACGAACAATCTATTCGATGAAAACGTGGTCCTACCTGGTGATCACGGCGGTGGCGTCGGCCGCAGTCGCCGGCTGGGCCTTCTCCCGCGAGGACGATCCGGAGCGAGGCTGGCTCGTGCCCGTCGGCGGCGTAATCATGTGGTGGGGAAATGAGAAGGACATCCCCCCGGGATTCGAGATCTGCGACGGAAAACACCCCTCGACCAAGATGGCCAAGCTCAAGACCGTCAAGCCGGACTTCCGCGACCGCTTCCCCAAGGGTGCCACCAGCCAGCACAAGGATGTGGCCGCGCTCGCGGATGCAATTGGGGGGAGTCATGACTTTCCGGCCCACCATCACGGCCCCGGGACGCTGGCCGCCGCGGGAGGCGCCCACGAACATACCGGCGGCGCACATCAGCATGCCACCGAGGCGACCGACGACGATCATGGAGACGGCAATGCAATCGGGAGTGGCGAAAGGGACAATGCCCGCGACGATGTCACGACACGCCTGGGGGGAGGGCACACGCACGGAGGCGGCGACCACGGGCATACCTTCACAGGAGCCATCGGCAATCCTACAGCTCCGTCGGGTGACCAGGCTATCGTAGGGGCCAACCAGCCGGCCTATGCGGAAATCTTTTTCATTATCCGGGTCCGCTAATCACGACTCGAAACGAACCTTTACTGAGGGATCGCGCCATGGAATTGAAAAAGTCGGACGTCGTGGCGGCAGGGGGAGGCGTGGAAGGGGAATCACCCCGTCGCGGCTTCCTCACGACGCTGGGGGCGGGCGTTCTGGCGTGCTCTGCGACCGCCTCGGCGGAGGCCGCGGGGTCCGCGAGCGATGAGGATTCGAGACGAGGCTGGCTCGTGCCCGTCGGCGGCGTCATCATGTGGTGGGGGGACGAGAAGGATATCCCCATCGGCTTCGAGATCTGCGACGGCAATGTCCCCACGACCAAGGGGGCGAAACTTCAATCGGCCAAGCCCAATATCCAGGATTGTTTTCCCAAAGGGGCATTGGCCACTCGAAAAACGCTGGCGGAACTCGCCACGGCGAGGGGCGGAAGCCACGACCTGCCCGGTCACATCCACACGATTCCCAATCTCTCGATAGGCAACGTCGGAAGCGATCATGACCACGCGGTGAGGACGAATTCAAGTCATGAGCCCCTAGGGCAGGATGGCTGGCTTTCGCGCGGGAACACGAAGCACCAGCATTCCGGGATAGTGAACGGTAGCACGGATAAAAGCGGCCTGCATGTACATAACCTGGTCGGTCATGTGGGCACGGGCCCCGCGACTGGCGTGAGCGGTGACGTCAACATCGCGGGAGCCAACCAGCCCGCCTACGCCGAAATGTTCTTCATCATTCGGGTCCGTTAGGGATGGCCTGGGGCGTCTCGAAGGGGAGAGGACCGACTTCATGAATGACCCTGACACTGGAGAGTTGTCGGCCGCCGACGTCGCCCGCCGCACGTTCTTCGCGGCTCTCGGCGTGGGGACTTGCCTTGCAGTCGCCGCAACTCCCTCCCAGGCCGGCGCACTCGCGGGTAAAGTGACTTCTCCCTTACCCCCCGTCGGGTCGATCCTGGCATTCTACGACCTTGACGGCAAGATCCCCGTCCCCTTCGGCTGGGTGCTCTGCGACGGCAAAGTCAGGAAGGTCGACGCCGAGAACAAATTCGATAAGGATGATTTCGGCGACTCTCCCTTCTGGGGCCACGAGATCCCCAACCTGAGCGAGCTATTCCTCCGAGGCGCCTCAGTCCGCGAATACAAAAAGCTCGCCAGGCGCGTCGGTGACGACGTCATCCGCGACTTGGTGACGTCCGACAACCAGGGCAAGCACTCGCATACCATAGGCGCTCACACGCATGACCTCCCCAGTGAGACCAGCTCGATCACAAACGGAGGCCCTGACCCCGGAAACCACCATTACAAGGTTCATGACAACGAGGGGAATGCCGACCAGCAGTGGAACGATGACCACCATCTGAGGACCGAACGTGGCGATCGGGGTTCCCAGGGGCAACATCGCCACATCTTGGGAGGCGCGAGCCTGGGCCTCTCGTCGGGTACCCCAGACCCTCCCGAGGAGGGCAATCATATTCATACGATAAAAGATCAAACGTTCATACCTGCATATGCGGCCGTCAAGTATATCCTGAGGATCAAGTAGCCAGCCGAGCCCGGGCTCGACGAACCCCTTAATCATTCCTGGAGCCGGTGAATGAGGAACGTGTGGATCGGGATTGTGGTCATCGCCATCATCGCGGCGGCCTGGGGAATGAAGATCTACAGGGTCGACCCGTCTGCGCCGACCCCGAACGACGTCCTACGAAAACGAATCGATGAGCTGGAACGCCTTCACAAAGCACTTGATGAGCGGGAGAAAAAGGGGACCGAGGAACTCGCGAAGCAAATATGGGACAACAAGAAAGTCGCGGAGGACAGGATCGCCGGCGTTGACACCTCGATCCGTCAAGAGCTGGCAACCCGCGACGAAAACTTCACAGCGTTCGGGAAGACCGTGAAGGATAGATTCGCCAGCGTGCAAAAGGAAGCCTCTGTGTTGGCCAGTTCGGTTGCGACGGGCTTCGAGAAGCAAGATAAGCTTCGAGAGGCTGTGAAGATGGAATTGCGGGGCGACATCAACGGAGTTGCCGGGTCGGTTGTGGCTCTCAAGAGATCCATTGCGACTGATAAAGAATCGCACGATACTGCTTTCAAGACTTATTCCGATGCCACCGAAAAACGTCTCATGGCAATCGAAACATCGGTCGGGGCGGTCAAGAACACCGAAATCGCCTCGTTATCCAATACCCTGACGAACTTGATTCGCGACCACCGTTCGCTCAACCTTGCACTCTTTCCCAGGCCGGGCGTCATCAATGGCGGCATCAGAGTCAAGGGGGAGCCCGGCGATACCGAAGTGACGATTGAGGAAGGGCTGGCGATCGACGATGAGGGCCGCGAACTCTACATCACCAAACCCCAGCATCTCCACCTCGCGGAATTCAAACAGAACGATGTCGATGTTTACGTTGTGTTGAACCACCCCGATGACAGGCCGGCGACGGCGAGCGACCGGAAAGGCCCCGCGAGAGAAGCGGAATTGTCCCTGGAACTCACCTCGACGGCCGCGGGCGGCAAGCCGAAACTCATCGTCGGGCATCTGATCGTCGGCGAGGGCAAGATCAAGAGTCGGGATTCCAGGGAGCGGCGAGACATCCAGATCGTGACCAGTCCCAACGATTGACCTGACCCGCTCGCCATTGTCTCTCTCCTCCGGAAAGGTCGAACGTGCGGCATGATCGACGAATCCACGATTTCGAGCGGCTTCAGATTGAGCTGGGCTCGAAACTCGCCGAAGCGTTCCGGGCCGACCTCGTGGAATGCTCCGAGATCGCGGTTGAGCGCGACGACCTTCCCGATACGCTGCCGTTTCGGAACTCAACGGGTTCGAGGGCCGTATCCTACCGCATCCTGGGCGCCGGCGAGGGGGCGGCCTTGAGCTCGATCCTGATCCGGATCACCGTCGGCGATCCCGGGGCGCCTGTTCGGGAGCGGTTTTTCGGCGCGGAATCGACAACACGGCGCAGTCATGATCGATCACCTTCCCATTCATCTCTCCTGGCGGCTGGAGCATTCCGTTGAAGCCTCCGGGGTCCGTCGTTCGGTCTCGCTGGCGCGGCTGGGCCGGTCGAGACTCGGCAGGATGATCCTCTTCGAGAAAGGCACCACCGTGATGACAGAACAGGCCCGCGACACGCCCGGCTCGCCCTCTCGATCGCTGGTCGAGAATGTCTTACGGATCGTCGAAGCGGCATATCCCCTCCCTCCGCGCGAATCGGAAAAGCTGAATAATTCTCTTCGAGGGCCGCTGACCGAATTCTTCGCCTCACGATTCGAGGACGGGCAGGTCCTCACGGCGCTCGACATGAATAGTCTCCAGACCAGGCTCGATGACCTAGAGAGACGGCTCGAACAGGTGGAGTCATCGCCACCAAAAGGGCCGCACGGCATCCTCACCAGCGGTCCCAGGAAATAAGAGGGTGGCGCCGATGAGAGAGTTTGAAGCAAAGATTCACGGGCCCGTCGGCAACGGCAAGACTGTCGTCCTCGCCTCGCTTTATCATTATCTCAACGATACGAACAGCAAGGTCGACGCAATACCCGACTACTTCTCCGACGCGATCAAGGCGCAGTGGGAACGCCTGCAAAAGGGCAAGTTCCCGAATCCGACGATGCTGGCCGACCAGGAAGTCGCGCGGCTCACCCTGATCAGGCCCTCGGTCGGAGGAGGGGTCGCCTTCAACGACAAGCTGAAGATTGTCAGTTTCTCGGGAGAGACCTGGAAACATGAACTTTCAAAAGCCATCGAGACCGGCGATGTTTCCGGCCTCTCCGGCCTGGCGAAGGAATTCGCGGTCGGCCGGCCGAATGTCCTCATCATCACGCTCAACCCCTTCGTCTGGAGCCGGGAGCTTGCCCGCCTCGCCTATAAAGGCCTGATAGTCCGGCTTTGCGAGGAGTACATGGCGGCCGAGACCGCGGGTAGCGACCCGGACCCAGAGGCTGGTCCCCCGTGCTCTCCGCTGGAAAAGGCCTGCGAGATGGCCTATCTCGCCCTCTTCGGCAGGAGACCGAAAGAACTCCATTCCTGTTCTCCCGAGGTCGACGGCAAGCTGAAAAATCTACCCGCTAGTGCGCGATTGCTTTTCGAGATCGATGAACCCGACAAGGCGCAACGCTTCCACGTCCCCAGCGATCAGGCCAACCAGCCATGGGCCGGAGGCTTCCTCGTGGCGGTCAACAAGGCGGCAGAATGTGCCGCCGACGATTTCAAGGAACAGCTTCGGCGCACCCAGTTGATGGCCAGTCATTCCGACCAGGTCATGATCGTCCTCTCGCATATCGACTTGCTCCATCTCATCTATGGCCTGCGGAAGGAGGAGGATCTCCGTCCGATCTTCTCGAAGGTCCTCGGGAACAAGGTGCCTCGGCCAAGCCAGTGCGTCTGGGGGGAGAACCTCAAGGTCAAATTCGATGAAGTTTTCCAGTGTGCCGATCGTCAGTGCCAGAAAGCCCGCCCGGCCGTCGCGAGCGAACCCGACCCCTTGAAGCCTGGCGTCGGGACCGGGCCGGGCCCCCTTGAGAAGGCCTTTTACGTCCTCGACATCCTGGAAGACTCCTCACGCGATCTCATGGAGAAATTGCGCCAGGAGCTGGACGCGATTCCGCCTCCACCGCCTCCGCCTCCGCCTCCGGAAACGATCACTCGTGAAGCGGACGGGCGGACCGTGGGAGACCTGATCCGCGAGGCGTTCCACCGCGGACTCCAGGCATCGCCCGCGATCTTCGGTGTCGCAATCCTGGGAGGGCTGGTGGCGTCGGGGTCCGCCGGCGAGGCATGGCAATCACTCTGGAAATGGATCGCGGCGGCCGGCCTCTGCCTGGCGAGTGGGGCGGCGGGGTTCTCGATCCTCCGCGCGCGGTTGTCACACTCGGCCTGGATGGTCCGGCGGATCGGCGGAATTCCCGTGCGAGTCGAGCTCTCGCCCCTGGCGGGCAAGGCGGTCGAGGGACCGCCCGAGTCGTTGAGGATCGGGACCGGCATCCTGGGAAGACTTTTCAACTTCGGCGGAGGGCGGTTCACGACCGGAGGCCCTCGATCGCCAATCCCCCGCCTGCGAGCCCTCCGGGCGATTGTGCCCAACCTTGAGCCGAAGAGATCGATGGACACCTTCGGCGATCTCTTCGTCCTCCTCATCCTTTTGCTGGTCCTTGGTCTCGTCGTCGGGTCTCTGATCTTCTAGGGGCGGGAGTGACTCGTCTGGTTTGAAGGAGCGTGAAGCCATGCCGGACCTTGGGGCCATCATCCAGAAATTGAGGTCGTCGGAGATCTCGGGCATCCCGTTCTCCAGGTCAATCCGGACCCGGCCGCAGACCTTTTACTTTGCGTTGGATGAGGACGATCGTAAAATCGTCGATGCCGTGTGCACCGGTCATCGTCCCGATGCCCTCATCTATAACGAGGGCAAGCTCTTCTATTTCACGCCGAGTACAGAAGGAGACTACTCCGTGAAAATCGAGCCGTTACCCTTCAGCCACGCCCCGATCGCCAGGAAGGCCGAGACGTCGCCCACGCCCGTCGTTCCGCCGATCGTCGAGAAGGCCGAGTCCGTCGATCAGGCGACCTTCGTGCCCCCCCCCGACGACTCGGCCTGGCGAGGCGGATTCATCGCCCTGGCGGTCGCGGCGGCCCTCCTGCTTTTGCTCCTGATCGGAGCGGGCGTCATCATCGCGCAGGCCAACCGAAACCGCCAGGCCGTCCCCGCTCCTTCGTCGCGCCTCGCCCAGGAGTTCGAAAGCCTTCTGGGGCGAATGGCCAGCCTTGAACATCGGTTTGACGACTCGATCACCCCCCTCAACGCAGCCAGTACGAAGCACTCGACCGACATCCAGGCCCTCGCCGAAAAGTCGAGGAAGACCGCGGAATCCGTCGTGCTCCTGATCAGCGAAATCACCGCTATCAAGAACAAAGAAGCGTCGGGAAGCGGTGCGATCGGCCCGCTCGAGAAACGGATCAGTGAGTTGAGCAAGGAACTCGACACGCATAGAATGAGCATGGGAATGGCCCTGACAAAGCTCGAAGAAATCGTCGGGGATAGCACGCTCAGGCTCGGCACAAGAATCGAAGCAATGGAAAAGAAGGGTTTGATGTACGATGGCTTCGGCGCCAGACTCGACGTCATTTCCGCGGCAATCTGGACGCCGGGCGAACCCAGTCAGAGGCCGCGAAGCCGTATCGACGAACTCGCCGCCAAATCCCGGGATTCGATCGCCGCCCAGAAGAAGAAACTCGACGACCTGGAGAAGGCCCTCGAGGTACGTCACAACTTGAACAATGTCGAGATCGGCAGCCTCGTCCAGTTGAGGAAGGATGTCACGGACATCGACCTGGCAAGAAAGAAAGACCTGGTCCCGCTCGTTGAGCATAATAACTTGCTCGATGCGGCACTGGGATTCCAGAACGACAAGGGCGGAGTGACCCTGAAGTCGCTCACCCCCTTGAAGACGATCCCCGGCCAACTTCTCTTGCTGAAGAATGATATGAATGCAGCAAAAATTGCCCTGACGAACGTCAAGACGGTGACAGACACCGTCCCCACGCTGAAGTCAAACATCGAAGGTCAAGCATCCAAATTGGAGAACCTACGCAGGGATTTCGCCAATTCGCGGCAGATTCCCTCGAAGAAGAAAGACAAAAATGAATAATTAAATACATTATAATTTAATATGATAATCGAATGAGTCGTGCTCCGCCGCCATGAACGGCGAAAATCGGGGGAAGATCCACTCGCTGGCGGCTCGGGCTCGCCTAAATTTGCGCAAACCGATCGAGAACCGCCGGAAAACCGTCGAGTCGAGGCCGAATGGACGAGTTTCATCCGAATTGTCTTGGAGAGGAACTGCGAGAGCGGCGCTATCTGCCGGCGGTCAAGCTAGCCCGATCCCTGGGCCATCGTTACATCGACTTCGAGCATCTGCTCTGGGTCGATGTGATCAGCCCCGACAGCGTCCTGGCGCGCCTCGTCGTCGTCGCCGGGCGACGGGCCGATTCGTGGCGGGAATTCAAGGAGGGGCTGCAGGGCTATCTCCAGGAGCAGCAGCGCGCGTCGCCGGGCGACGGGCCCCGGCCATCGCCGGCCCTTGAGGTTGTCGCCGAGGCGCTTTGCCGCCGGGAAGCCCCGAAGGGTTCCCCGCTCAGCCGCGCCGTACAGCGTCTGAAATCGTTGCCCGGCGATGCCAGGCTCACCTGGATCGGCCTCCTTGCCGGTCTCCTGGATTATCGACCGCACGCGATCGTCCCTCATGTCGCGCTCGACTTCGGCCTGAGCGGCGCCTCGCTGGATGAGCCGACCCTGGAGGCAGTGCAAGTGCCGGCTGCGGGGGGGCCACGCCCTTCGCCCGTTAGCGAGGCCCTGCTCGCGTACGGGGTCGATTTGACCGAGCGGGCCAGTCAGCAAATCTCGCCGGTCGTGGTAGGGCGCGAGTCGCAGATCCACAGGATCATGATGGTATTGGCCCGCAAGGAGGCGAACAACGCGATCCTGCTCGGTGATGCGGGTGTCGGCAAGACCCAGATCATCGCGGGCCTCGCGGGCAGGATCGTGACGGGTCAGGTCCCTCCCCGCCTGATGGGCAGGCGGATCATCGCCCTCGACCTGGGCCTGCTGGTCGCCGGAGCGACCTATCGCGGGGATTTCGAGAACCGGTTGAAGTCGGTCCTGCGGGCGACCCGGGAGGCGCGGGGCTCAGTTATCCTTTTCATCGACGAGATTCATCAGCTGATGGGCCTGGGCCGCACCTCCGGGTCCATGGACGCCGCCAACCTGATGAAGCCCGCCCTGGCCCGCGGCGAGCTCTGGTGCATCGGGGCGACCACCTATGAGGAATACCGGGCCTGGGAGTCCGACGCGGCCTTGCGAAGGCGATTCCAGCCCGTGGAGGTGCCGGAGCTGAATCCGACGGATACCCTGGCGGTCCTCCAGGGCATCGCCCCGGAGTACGGCAAGCATCACGGGGTCCATTTCCCCGACCCGACCCTGCGCACGGCGGTCCGGCTTTGCAGGCGGTACCTGGGCGAGACACGCTCGCCGGCGCGGCGAGGTCGGCCTGATCGACGAGCTGCGGCGCCGACCGCGCCGATCGCCTCGCCCGGCGCTACGGGAGACGTGCCCATCCCCGAGATCAGCCCGGAAGACGTCGCCTTCGCCATCGCGGAACGGACCGGGATCCCGGCGGAGCGGATGAATGCCGATCGGCGCACGCGAATCCTCGGGCTGGGCGAGAGCCTGGCAAACCGAGTCTTCGGGCAGCCCGAGGCGATCCGCACTGTCGATGGCGCGATCCGCCGATCGTTGATGGGGCTCAACCCCCCGACCCGCCCCCGCGCCGTCTTCTTCTTCGCCGGCCCTTCGGGAGTCGGGAAAACCGAGCTGGCCAGGGCGCTCGCGAACGAGCTCTACGACAGCCCCGACGCGGTTATCCGCCTTGATATGTCCGAATTCCACGCCGAGACCGCGCGGAACCGCCTGATCGGCTCCGATCCCGGCTACATCGGCTACGAGCAAGGGGGCCGTCTCACGGAGGCCGTGCGCCGGCGTCCCTATTCGTTGGTGCTCCTGGACGAGTTTGAGAAGGCGCACCCCACGGTCTGGCGGCTCTTCTTGCAAGTCTTCGACGACGGTAGGCTCACAGATGCCCACGGTTGCACAGTCTCATTCGTCGATACCGTGATGATCATGACGTCGAACGTCGGCGGTGCGGCACTGGCAAGGCGCCGCGGCCTGGGAGGCGAGGCCCCTTCGGCCGAGGCGATCGTCCAGGCAGCCTTGCTGTCGGTGCAGGGGTTTCCTCCCGAACTTTTCGGCAGGATCGGCCGTCCCATCATCTTCGAGCCGCTGACGGCGACACAGCCTAAGGGCCATCCTCAAAGGGCAACTGCGAGACCTTTGCCGGCGGATCGCGGCCTCCCGAGGGCATCACCTCGACGGCCTTCCTCCCGAGATCGAACGGCGGATCCCGATCGAAGAGGATGAAGTGCTCGGCCTGGAAGCGCGATTCCTTCCCCTTGAGGGCGGTGACCCCCTTGTCCGGGTCAAGCTCGGATCGGCCGTCGTCCGGGACCTTCTGGAGCGAGGCGCTGACCCCTTGATCGGGGCCCGGGCCCTGCGAAACTTTTTCGAGCGCTCGGTCGAGACGACCGCCGCTGATCAACTCCTTGAACAACTCGACCTTCCGAGCGTTTCCATCGCGATCGACGACCTTGACCAGCCTCGCGGCGAGGCCGGCCCCAAATTTTCAGGACCTGGCAGGGACCAAGATGAAGGAGGTGGCTGATGGCCGAAATCGGTTACACGCAAATTCAGGAACCGTTTGTCGCAAACAAGAAGCTCAAGCTGGAGGACTTGAATGTCGCCCTGATCATCCGCCTGCTGGGAGAGACCAATCCTGCGGGTAGTCCCTCCACCAATCCCGCGCAAATCCGCGGGATGAAGGATCTTGCCGAGAAGTTCCAGATCGCCCAGAGATTCTCGGAACTCGTCGACGATTCCGGCGCGGAGGTCCCGCAGGTCGTGGAATACTACCGCGACGTCGAAGGCGACGGGGATCTGGTGCGCCACCTCGACCCGAACTGGGTCGTGCTGAACATGAAATATCTCCGGGTCACCCAGGAGGATGGAAAGCCAATCGCCAGGGCGGACGAGAGTCGGCTCGGACTCTTGCTGGACCTCCTCGTGCGGGCCTCGACGTATGAGAGCCTGAAGGAATACCTCCAATCCCCGCCTGTCGGTCATTCCCTGAACATCGGCGAGCTTGTCGCGGCCCTCAAGGGGGAGCGGGACCGGATCCAGAAAACTCTCGATATCACCCGAGCGGTCCCGACCCAGGAGAAGCCATGAAAGAACATCAATCGGTTGATAAGGCGACGGCATCCCCCGTTGCGGACTCGGCTGCTCCTGAAGGTCGAGCCGAGACCCGGTCCGGTCTCCTGGAGGCCATTCTGCCAAGGTATGAGTTCGCGCTGGCCACGGCGGATACCTCGGCGATCGGCTTCAAGCCGGTCCTGGTCAGCGGCTCGGCGATGTTGGATCAGAACCTCCAGATCAGACAGGCTCAGATCGCCGACTCCGAGCGTCGCGACGGCGTGCCCAACGCGGCACTTCGCAGAGAGTTGAACCGAGACCTAAGTCTGTATCAGGCCCGGCTGGACGCCCTGATCGCCCTGCTGGAATCCCATTCAGGGAGCGCCTGGACCTCCAGAACGCCGCATCCCAGCAAGCCGAACGGGCGAGGGCGGCATTCAAGGTGGCGATGGGTCAAACGCTTGAACAACAGCGCCCGCTGGAACAGAATGTCCACAGCGTGAACTCGTTTTTCGTCGAGGCCGGCCTCGACGGGGAGGCGAATTCCGTCTATGTCATCAATCACAATCCGGTGCGCGACGAGCTGTCGACGAGGCTCGGCGAGACCTGCATCCAAGAGATGACCCCAAGCCCCGACCTGGGCGACGCCCATCCCCTCTTCGGCACCTCCGTGATGCGCGACAAGGACACGGGACGACTGGTCGACTTACCGATCACGTTCCGGAAGTTCGAAGACAAACAGGTGATCCAGACGATGTGCGCGGCAATGGCCCTGGGGGCGAACCTCCTGGGACAGCAGCAGATGGTTTACTGGGCCGCTCGCGCCGATCAGTCGCTAGCCGTCGCATTCGTCAACGTCGATCCCAGCCTGTGCGGACCTGACCCCCTGGACCTCAAATCGCTGGGGACGATTCTGCGACGCAACTATACCAACCCCTCCGAGACGTTTCAGAGTATCGCGGCGGTGGCCAACCACGGGATCGTGCGTTGGAGGCTGAAGGAATACGGCGAAGAGACCGACGTGGTGGCCTTCCCAGCCTTCGCGTTGCTGGGTAAGATCTATCATCAGGAGAAGGCAGACGTCGGAAAGTCGATGACGTGCAGCCCGATCAATCCGGAAGAAGACCGGATGAAAGAAGGCTGGATGGCGAAGCCGCCCACCCTCGCCGCAGGCCGAACCCGATCGGTGCTGAGCCCCTGGCTGCTCGATTCGCGGCAAGCGTTCAACGACACCAACGTGATCTTCATCGATACGTCGGATAATCGCCTGGGCGACGATGTGTTGCATAATTTCAATTCCGCGTGCAGCGCCTGGTCGGTGAATCGGGTCCCCTTCACGCTCAAGCTTGGTGCCAACTGGCTGCGCAAGGTCATCACGCATCATCTGCTTCAGAACGCGGGCGCACCCAAAGACGATCAGGCTGCCCAGAACGTCGGCCGCTCCCTCAACGAGAAACTCGCGCTCATGGCCAGCAGTGGCAAGGCGAAACCGTTCCTCCAGGCCTCGGTCGATTGGAGGAAGAGTCGTTGCGTCCAGATGAACGGCCGGCCCTGTCAGACCCATGAGGTCTACGTGAAGTATCGAGAAGGGGTCGAGGACTTCCACATCCGTGTCGAGGTGGTTCATTGATCGGGATTTCTCAACATCCGTCGCCGCAGCGCGGGCCCTGCCAGGTCTGACGGCGCCGGGTTAGCTTGCGGCCTCGGGAGGCACATCCATGAGCGTTCGACTCGCCTTCGAAGGTACATTTGAGCGTGATCCCCAAAAGGGCTATGTCTTTAAAGGCACCGAGGGAAAGGGTGGGGAATTGACCGGGATCACCAGCCTGAGCATGGGCCTGGCGTTCGAGACGGGCACTTCCCATTCCGAGGTGGGTGCCTTGCGAATCGAACTGGGCCGGGACGCCAGCCAGGGGGTCCCGGAAGACCTGCTTGCCTCGCGTTACCAGTTCGGCCAGCAGAATCAGGGCGAACAGTGGGTCTTCCCCGCCGAATTGTGGCTGATCGATGACGCCCATCCGGCGGGTGCTTCCTGCGTCACCGTCTTCAAGCTCCATCAGACGCAGGTCATGAGGGCGGAACCTGACGACGCCGACGCCCCGCCCCGTGAACAGGTGCGGCTGCATAGCTACGAATGGGAAGTCGCCAACATGGCGGGTGAGCCCAAAGCGATTTCGACAAACCAGGACCTCGTGCCGGTCTGCGCCACCGGCGTCAAGCCGTTACCCGGTGGCGTCGCCTGATCACGGCCGCCGTTCATGCGTCAATGGGATGGCGATCTCAGTTTCTCCAGGGAGTGCGAAATGCCGAGCTACACCATCAAGGCGAATGGCGAGGTCTTCGGGGGCGGCGATCACCCGGAGGAGAGGACTCGAATCGTCGGGCCGACCTTTGAGGCGGGGACGGACCAGCATGAGGTGTACAGCGATAAGCCGCAGCCGGCGATGCTCACGATCTCGCGCAACCTCCCGGAAGACAAGGGCGACTTCGTCTTGCTCCGGGTCGCCGTCGCCAGCCAAGCATGGGACAACAGCGATAGCAGCCCGGATCGCTGGCCTTCCGCCGAACTCATCTTCGATAAGCAACAAGGCCGAACGCGGGTGCAGGTGCAGCGCCATGATTTGAGGCGGTTGTACGTGGAGAACTGGGGGCTCTCCTGGTCGGCCGGCGGGCCGTTCGCAGAGTCCCTGGTTCTCAAAGTTTATGAGGTGACAAAGACCTCGTTGATCAGGAATGATTCCGTAACGGTCAAGATCACTCCCGTGAAAGGGAAGTAGCATCGGAGACCGCACGAGAGCGAAAGCACGCGGGTTTCATCTCACTAAGAGGCAACGATGCAATTCGGCATGCCCTGTCCCGGCCCTGCGACGGAGGTCAAGGTCCCGGCGAAGCACTGGTTGGAAGGAGTGGCCGAAGCCTACTTCGTCGAGCGGCTGCGTATTCATTATCGGCGCTGGGGTATGAGTGCTTCGCCCAGTACGAATATGCCTGCCTCACGACGTTCAAACGCACCAGCCCCGATGCCCACGAACATTCCGGAAGGGGTGGAATGTCGCACCGCCAGCCTTCGTTGTCGAAGATCCTCGACATGCTCAACGATCGCTTCCGCTACAAGCCGGACTTTCTCGCGCTTCGTGGAACTCATGGCGTGATCGCCGAGGTCGGGACCGTGCGCGGTTGCCGGGACAAGGTGAGAGAGATTCGAATGAAATTGGAGAATCTGAAGGTGCTCTCATTCGCATCGAGTCGCGAGTTTCCCTATGGCCCGCCAACCTGGCACCCCGCCGACTACCGTCCGAGCGAGGGGCCGGTGGTCATCCCCATAGGCAAATATCAGGTCTGCACCTGGCCGACCTGGCCCGAGAAGAGGGGCCTCCCCGCGCTGGAGCCGGGCGTCCTGATTTACGAGGTCCACCAGCGGGCTCAAAAGCAATATGAACCGGTTCGAGTCCCGGCGCTTTCCCCTTCGCAGAAGAGACAGCTCGAATCGGCCGTGCAGTCGTTGCGGCTGGCCCCCCACCTGGCCGAGCTCCAGCTCCGCAATTTCGTGCGAGGACTGCCCAGCCTGGAGGAGATCTTGCGTTCGCGAGTCTTCCTCTACGGGGCCGTCGGCGCCATGGCCATCGCCGCCGCATTACTTGTCGTGTTGACCCCCGGCCTTCCTGACGAGGCCCTGATTGCCCTCCTGGCAGCGCGACTGCTGCCGATGGCAGGTGTGGTGCAGGGTCGATAGAGAGCCTGAATCGTCCTCGATCTGATCCCAAAGCCCCGGACGGAGTTCCCCCGATTGATCCAACCCGAACTCGATCCGGGCTACCATCCCCTCCTGTCTAACCCCAGCATCCCCGTGCTGGCGACCGAGGACGTCAGGCTCAGGGAGGGATTCAACACGGTCCCGCATCTCACGGCCTGCCTGAGACTCGACCTGGAACCGGAGAGGGCGGCCGAGTTACTTGGAACAGGGCTGGAGTGGTCGGTGCCCGTGGGCACCGGCCGGATGTTGGTCTTCCGGGGGATCGTCAATCATGTAAGTCTGCGCGATGATCTCGTATTCCTAACCGCGGAAGGCGAGGGCTGGA
This sequence comes from uncultured Planctomycetota bacterium, assembly GCA_963818265.1. Lineage (GTDB taxonomy): Bacteria > Planctomycetota > Planctomycetia > Isosphaerales > Isosphaeraceae > CAWFRS01. Next base: position 58,516 of record CAWFRS010000011.1, read on the forward strand.
AGCGGGCCCGGGCCTGGCAGACCCGCTCTTTTGCGACCGTGATGCCAACGGCGATCTCTCAGCTGCCTGGCCTCGAATCGGTCCTCACCGGCATCACGAACACCGAGGCGCTCAAAGCACAGGCGACCCACGCGCTCCAGTACCAGGAGACGGAATGGGATTTCCTGGTGCGAATCGCGGGATTTTGCGGACAGGCCCTGTTGTCGTCATTGGACGGGCTCCAGTTCACCGACGCGCGCGACGTAAAGCCCCGCCCGCTCCCCGGGTCGTCACTGTTCGCCTTCGGCGAGAGACTCTCACTCGACCTGGTGGCGACGGCAGCCGAGTCCCGGACGTGGAAGCCCTCCGAGGGTACCGTGGAACCGGGCGTATCCGCCGACGCCCTGGCGGAATCAAAAGACCCCTGGGTCAAGAAGCTGCACGCGCGCGCGTCCGCCGCCCTCGGCGAGGGCCATCGGCACCAGGTTTTCCTCGATCCGTTCGGCGCGGTCCTTCCGGACCTGGATCAGGCGAAACGCATCAGCGAGCGACTCGTTCACGACCTGCTGCATTGGGAGGCGGCCTCAATCGACCCCTCATGGACGGTCGGCCAGGTTGTGACCCTCTCCCAACCGCCCCTGAATGACAGCTCCTTGTTGATCGCCGGACGCATACTGACCTATGCTCCATCTCGATCGCCCCAGCTGGTGAACGAATTACAGTGCCGTCTCCACGGGTTTGGCGTGCCCATTCCCGCGTCCCAGGGGATGCCCCGGGGACTCTCGATCCATACCGGGCAGGTCATCGACCTCGTCGATCCCCTGAAACTTGGGAGGATCCAGGTCAATCTTCCCTGGCAGGCCCGAGGAGGCGATGAGCCGCCAGCAGGCTGGGAAGGGGTCTGGTGCCTGATTCCACAGCCGTTCGGTGGGATCGATGCCGGACAGAGAGCTTATGGGATTGTGAATTATCCTCTGATTCATGATTGGGTTCGTGTCGTCCTGGACCCTTCCGGATTCGGGCCACCGACGGTGCTGGGGGTCGTTTATCGCGGCGCTTCCGTCCCCGAGGCGCTGAGCGACCCGAAGACGGAACGCATCCTGCTCCACACGCCCGGCGGCCTCAAGATCCATGCCCGCGAGGCCGTCGGCGAAGGCACCGCTTCATTGACGTTCGCCCTGGAGCCTTCCGCGAACAGCCGCTGTCGAATCACTCTCACCAGCGATGGACATGTGACAATCGAATCGGGCACTTCAAAAGTCGATCTCGCGGATAAGGCGATCACCGTCTCCACGACCGAGACCACGGTCAGCGGCAAATTGCATGTGCGAAGCGGTGGAGGTAAGAAGGGATGAGTGATGAAGGGATCGGGAGCCTGGATCGCGAACGTTTGAACCATCTCCTGGCGGCGGTCCATCCCGGCGGTCCTCGACCTGATGATCCGGCCGAAGCCGAGCTTTGGGATGGCCTCGAAGGCTTCGTCGAGGGCTATCTGGAGACCTGGGCGGGCCGCGTCCTGTTCGATTCCGTACCTCCGCGCTACGTCGTGGCGGAAGCCGTTACTGTTGTGAGCGACCGGGTAGGCCGCAGGAGCCTGGACGGTTGCTCTCGGAATCACGCCCTCCACTGGAACTGGGACAACTTCCTCGTCCGCGGGCGACCGGCCGCGCTGGCGCCGCGAGTGAGTTGTGTGATTGCAACCAAGCAAAACAAGGTTGGTGTTCGAAGCTGACAAGAGCGGCCGGGTCTGGCTGAGCCTTGCGTTGCGCGACCCGCAGCGTACTCGAGAGTTTGCCCTGGCCCCCAGCGATGCCGAGTGGGATGAACCGGAGATCGATCTGTACTGCGATCCGGGAGATCCTTCCGACGCCGAAGTGCTGGACTGGTTCCAAACCTTACTGGCCGCCGGTTGGCCTCGCACGATCGCCGGTCCCCATGGTTCGTGGCCACAGTCCGGGCTACGGCCGATCTGGATCCGTCGCTCGGACTCGATGCGATCCGCGAGTGCCCTCGATCTGCTCGACCAAGTGTCCCACCCATTTGCCGAACGCTTCGCCCGGTTGCCCCTGCGTAGACTGATCGAGTGCGGCACGCTAGACGGCAGCGGTCATCTCCAGATCCCAGTCGACGTCGGGCGGAGTTGGGCGGAGACGGTCGCGGACGCTCTAGACGGTCGGCTTTTCGTCAATCGGCTCATGTTCTGGAACAGATTGGTGGAGCGCCGTCGGATCTCGAACCCCGGAATTCTCCAGGAGATTTCCTTCGGGCCGAGCACTCCCCTAGTCTTGGAATGTCGTGATGATAACGGGGCTGCTTATTTCGATGCCAGGTGGTCATTCGGTCTCGATCCCTCACGCCTTTTTGTCCTCAGCAGGCACACCCAGAAAAACTCAAACTGGGAACTTCGGTTCATGGGCAACTGCGACAGCACAAATCTCATCGACCTGACGTGCCTCACCTCTCAATCCTGGAACGATTTGCAGGTCAAAGTGGGTGAGACCGAACTCGGATGCGAGGGGTCCCCGGGCGCATTTGTTGTCCGAGCTGTCTCACCCGAAGTACTTGATTATAAGTCTTATCAGGAAAGGCAGGCCCTTACTTGGTGGGCCACAGGTCGGACTTTACTTCCAAGGCCAATCGCGGTAACCGGCTCGGACCTCGTAAGACTACTCCGGCGGCTCCTTCCGCGGCCCCTCCGCGATGCCATCCGAGCGGAGCTAGGTTACGCTGCATGCGACATCAACCTCACGACGGTCATTCAGCCCGTTCCCTCGGGAGGCCCCATTCCCTTGGCCGTTCACCGTCATGCATTGCCGGTGACTGTCGTATCTTTGGCTGCAAGACCAGACACTAATGTCGCTGAGTACTCTGATTATCTCCGCTGGTTAGGTCAGGCGGCTCAACGATATTGCCCGGTCGGTATCACGCTTGAGGTCCGCATGTCCGTCGATGGAGAAAGGAATTCGCGATGAGTCGATGGGTCGTCGATGGTGCTCCGATCCGGTTCGATGAGCAGGTCGGCTGGAACTGGGATGGATGGGACGGCTGCCTGGAACTCTCCGTCCCCGAGGGACCGATTGATCTGGAAGGCCGCGCCGTGGCTGTTGCCAGACACGTTGTCGCGCTGCAACAGCATCTTGTGGGCAAGTCTTACAAGGCCAAAGGGTTCGACGGTTTGGCAGGGGAAGTGGAACGGGCTGTAGTCGCCGTAGACGAACCGACACTATGCGAGTTTGTCACCAGTGAGGGAAATCCGATCGTCCTCGAGTGCACGACGGGAACCTTTAGTATCAGCTGTTTACCCGCAGTTAACAATGACAATCCCAGCATCCCAATTCCCGACCCCGCTCCCTTCAAAACAGGCAGCTGGCGTGTTAACTCCGTTGCCCAGGATCGAGCATCTTCGGAGCAACCAAAGTAACCATTTCGTATAAGCCTTCAGCCTGGCGCCAGGGGTCATGGCGCCAGGGGGCAGACCTATGGCGCCAGGGGACAGACCTAGGAACAAGTCGTTTCCTTGCCGTCGAGCGCGGGGCGTAGTTCAATGGAGGGCATGGCACGACGCTTACGCCTTCAGTATCCCGGCGCAATTTACCACCTGATGGCTCGCGGCAATGGCCGTCAGGAGATCGTGTGCGATGACGCGGACCGACGCCGGCTTCAAGAGGACCTCGGCAAGGCAGCGATTCGCTGCTCGTGGCGTGTCTATGCTTTTGCCATCATGTCAAACCACCTACACATTGTGCTCAAGACTCCTCAATCTAACTTGGCCCGGGGGATGCAGGCGTTTTTGTCCGGCTATGCCAACGTGTGGGCGCGTCGCCATCAGTTTTCCGGGCATGTTTTCCAGGGCCGGTATCGGACCGAGCTGGTGGAGGATGAGACGTACCTCTGGACGGTAACGCGATACGTGCACCTCAATCCGGTGCGAGCGAAGATCGTGGAGCACCCGGCGGCCTGGGGCTGGTCGAGTTATCCCGGGTATGCTCGTCGCGCGCCGGTTGGAGTGATTGGCTTACGACGACCTGCTGGCGTCGTGGACCGGTGCGTTCGGTGGGTCGGACCCGGCGGGAGCCTACCGCCGGTATGTGACGGAGGGTTTGACTGATCCGCCTGAGTCACCATGGAAGGATGCATACCAGGGTTGGGTCCTCGGCAGTGGAGCGTTCATCGGCCGGGGGGACAAAAGGGGTCATTCTGGGGGACAAAAGGGGTCATTCTGGTTTTCCGTCTAGCACCGAGCCGGGGCGTTGAGATTGCGACGTTAAAGTAGAATGACCCCAATAGTGTTCGGCACGAGATTTGCGCGTTTTTGCCCGTCAAGGCTGACCTCATTGTCAGTTGAGATGGGCGACAGATATGGCCAAGCATCCAACGAAGCCACTGAAACCTCGTGATATTCAGGGGTTAAAGTATCTCGAGCGCCTTCTGCCTCTGCTCGACCAGCTTCACGAGGTTGGCTGCGAGCGTGACAGTGCTGGCAACCGTTGCCTGCATTACGATCAATATTGCGTGCTCGTCTTGCTCTATCTCTTCAATCCCATGGTTCGCTCGTTACGGGGATTGCAGCAAGCCAGCACATTGGAGAACGTGCAACGAAAGCTCGGATGTAGTCGGACCTCGTTGGGATCGCTCTCCGAAGCGGTCGAGGTGTTTGATCCACAACGATTGTGCGCGATCATCGAAACCCTTGCCGCCGAGATCAAACCGGTCCGTGATGTTCGCCGAGGTCACCTGACGCAGAAGCTCATGGCGGTCGACGGCAGCGTGGTCAAGACGCTGAAGTCGATCGCCCAAGCCGCGTTCATGAACGACAAGAACGGCGGCTCTCACAGTGGCTGGCGGCTCCATACCAACTTCGATATTGACCGCCACGTTCCCAGCCGTATCGAGGTGACCCCCGGGTCCAATAGCGGGCATAACGATGAGAAAAACCGTCTTCGCAAGGCGTTGCTACCTGATCACTGCTACGTCCTTGATCGCTGGTATGCCCAGTTCACCCTTTGGAACGACATCGTGGCTGCCGACAGCAGCTACGTTTGCCGCATCCGTGATAACAGCAACCTCGATCTGATCGTCGAAGAGCGAGCGGTCTCGCCGGCCGCCGCAGAGGCAGGAGTCCTCCGCGACATCATTGTGGACCTTGGTGTCAACAGTAAACCCGGCGCTCGCCCGAATCATCGGGTGCGGGTGATCCTGGTGAAATGTGAGCCACACACGAAGCGAGGCGGTCGCAAGGGGGGCACGGCTGGCTCCCCCAGCGACGGCATACTTCGGATCGCCACCAATCTTCTCGACGTGCCAGCGGATATCATTGCAGATATTTATAAGCACAGATGGACAATTGAACTATTCTTCCGTTTTTTCAAGCATGTACTCGGCTGCCGGCACTTGCTCAGCACGCATCAAAAGGGGATCGAGATCCAGGCGTACTGTGCGATCATCGCGTGCCTCTTGATTAGCCTCTGGACGGGCCGTAAGCCGACACTGCGAACCTACGAGATGATCTGCCATTATTTCGCAGGCTTGGCGACTCTCGAGGAGCTTATCAATCATATCAGCAAATTAAAAGAACCGAAGACCGTCTGAACCCGCGGTTCGTCCTCTGAGCCTGCGGCGTTCGTTGCTGCGCGGTCGTTGCCGAAGATTGCGCTTGGTAGGTCGCTGACAACGAAGATATGCCCGGACCCTTGCGGTTTAACGCGGCTCTGGGGTCGGCGCCGCCTCCACGATGGCGGCGACGGTGACAGTGCGCCAGGCTGTTGCGGCCCATCCAGGGGTCTCGCGATCGGGCCGACACGCCACAGCAATTTTGGTGCCGAACACTATTGGAATGACCCCTTTTCTCCTTCCGGGCTTGCGCGATGGTACAGCCGGACGGGGCCCGCCTCGTGCCGGTCGGCGGCATCCGAGCGAAGCTCACTGCATTTCTGCGAGAGTATGGATCTGGTACCCTCTTGCGTGCGCGGGCGAGCAGCCTGCGCCGAGGCCGCTGAATACGACTCGTACTTCGATGATATCTGGGAAGTCGATTCGCTCGTCGATCTGGCGCGGGTCCTCGAAGGCACGCGGTGGCTCGACGTCTTCCTGGCGGATGAAAAACTGAGTGCAGTGGACGCGGGCACCGTCTGCGAGAGAGTCGGAAGGCTTGAAGGGTCCGAGCACGGGTACGCCGAGGCACTGGATCTCTCGAATCGCGCCGAGCGGTGTGGGTTCGGGCCGGGCGTCCCGACCCGTCTCCGCCGAGAGTTACGCCAGAAGAGGATTGACCTGTATCGACACCTCGGGGCCTATGCGAAGTCGGCTGAACTTGCCGAGGAAGATCGCCTCCTGTCGCGGGCGTCACGCGCATCGTCCTATGACGACCAGGCGCACGCGGACCTGACCTACGCGGCCGCCCTTTACGCGCCACACCGGTTCGAGGAGATCTGCCACCTGCTCGACCCCTGGCGGGCGCAGCTGACGGCCGACCCGCTTCGCGTGACCCCGTTCACTCGGGTGGAGGTGTTCAACACGCTGGGCCGAGCGTTGGTGGCCCTCGATCGGCCCGGCTGGGAGGACCTGTTCTGTCGGTCCGCGGAACTGCTGGAAGAGTTGGAGCCGAGCGACCTGCCGCGGACGTGGTGCTACCTGGCCCAAGGCTACCTCCGCAACGGGCAATTGAGTGAGGCCGAGGAAGTCTTGTGCCGGATCGCAAGTCATCCCGGGCTGGGCGAGATGTCGCGGTGGTTCCTGCGCTTCTACGAGGCCGACGCGGCAAGGCGGCGGGGCAAGACTTGGACCGATCCGGAGATGGAGCGAGCCGTGGTCTCCCGCCGGGTCGGGCACCCGTTTGGTTTCTACCTGCAAGCGACCGCCCGTCAACCCGGGTGGGATACCGCCAGTGCGCTCGCCGCGTTTCCGCCGCGCTCGGGCGTTCCTGGCCCAAGATGAGCCGGACGGCGACGCCCGAAACATCCAGCGCTTCCTCTCCGAGTGCATCGCGACTCGCTGAGGCTGCCTGGTCGTCCGATCAACCCCAGTGGGACGAGTCCTTGGCGGGTATCCAGAGACATGTCGCCCCGCACCCGAGTCTCGGGCTTAGCGATCACTACGCGGGACATCTTCCCGCCTTCGGATCGGCTCCCGCTCGAGAGGCGGCAGAAAGGTTGCTGAATCGCGTGCCGTTCTTCTGATTGGATGAATCCGGGGCGCTCGCCATTCCGTCGCCAGTCTCATGCTTGGATAGTCTCTGAATTCCTCCCCGTTGCCGACTGGACGCCACCCGTACTATCCCGACGGGTCGGTGTCCGAAGTCGGGTCGAGACACCGAAGTTTTGGGCGACCATGACAAACTGCGCCTTCGAGCCGAATCAAGTAAATGTGCTTGTTAGCCGACCCCGCCCAAACGCCGCCGAGCGGGTGCGTTGAGATATTCTCAAGTGGAGCAGCGAACCAAGCCACATCCACCCCCTTCATGGGCGTCTCGACCACTGTCTCAATGCCTCGGCAGATTGCACGGAAGTCCTGCCCATCTTGACCAGCTAAAGCAATGGCTTCCACGTCCCCTTCGCCATCGATCACCTCTAGGCACTCTCCGCTGGTCGCGTCCCAGACCCGGATCGTCCCGTCGTCAGACCCGCTGACCAGGTGTGTGCCCGAGCGGTTCCAACGTGGAACCCTTGGATGGAACCCTTGGACATGGATGGAACCCTTGGACATGCACTGTAAAATCATGTGCACTGTAAAATCATGAAAGCATGCACTGCAAAGACCCCACGCTCGGAAGACCCACATTTGGACGTGCAATGAGTCGTCGTGCGGACCCACTTTTATACGCTTGTGCAGTACGGACGGACACTTAGACGCTTTTACAGTGCATGTCCTTGCGCCCCGTTCTTTGCGCTCCCGTTCGTTACAGTGCATGTCCTTGCGCCCCCCGGAAGACCGACGCTTGGACGTGCAATGAGTCGTCGTGCGGGCCCACGCTTAGACGCTTTTACAGTACATGTCTTTGCGCCCCCGTTCCGAGTGCCGAGCCGACCGCGACGCGGCGGGCTGGTCGCGTGCGGGCGCTCGTGGATACAATGACGGATGGAAGGACCGGGCTATGCCGTTGCGCGACCATTTTCGATCCCCATTGGATGACGTTCATTCCTGGGACGAACTGCACGGCATGTGGCCGGCGATGATCGTTCGGCAGTTGATTGAGGTCCTCCCGGAACCTTATTTCGCTGCGCCGGGAGTTCATCTGGGGACGTTGTACGAGGTCGAAGTGGGGACCTACCGCGAGCCGGTGCCGGATTTCCAGGATGTCGGCGTTGTCGAGCATGGTGCGGCCATGGCAACCTACGCGCCGCCGAAGCCGACACTGATTTTGGAACCGCGGTTGCCCAGCCAGGATGTGTACGAAGTCCGGATCTACGACAATCGGCGCAATCGGCGGCTGGTGGCCGCGATTGAAATCGTGAGCCCATCGAACAACGACCGCCCCGAAACCCGGGGCACGTTTGTGTCCAAGGTCGCCGCGCTCCTCAAACATGACATTTGTGTATCGATTGTCGATGTGGTGAGCACGAACGACTTCAACTTGTATGCGGAGCTGCTGAACTTTCTCGAAAGCACCGACCCAGACCTCGGCGACGACCCGCCTCCCATGTACGCGGTGAGCATGCGGATGCGGTATGAAGGCCGTCGGCGCATCATGGATACCTGGTATCACCCGCTGACGATTGGCCAAACCCTGCCGACGCTTCCCATCTGGCTCAAGGAAACCAAGGCCATTTCGCTCGTTCTCGACACTAGCTATGAAGAAACTTGCCGTACCCTTCGCATTCGGTGAAGGCTTGGCGGGTGACGGGTGGTGCGTGACGGGTGGTGGGTTGCGGACGGCCGGACCAGCAGGCCACCAGCCGTGATCAAGTCTCCGCGTGTTTCCTCATCCCGCGGCCCTCGACGGTTCGCATTTCGCCTTTCACCCGCCACCCATCACCCGTCACGTTGGACAATAATGCGGCCAGGAGACAAATGCGGCCAGGAGACAGGCACATGTGTCGTCCATCACGAGGAGCAACGCAAAACGATGAGTACGTGGGTGATCGATAATCGAGGATGACTCGAGTTGTTCCGGACGAGCGAGGTCGTCAGGGAACCCATTTTGACGCCCGACCAGGCTTTTTTGGGAACGGCGCTCAAGCCGCCGCAATTCGTTGAACGTCTCCTCCGGTCGACCGCACGCCGACGACAAAGAAGACTCCTCGCGGCTCCATGTCCTCTCTGACCGTGTATTTAATGGCACCACGGAAAAATTCTGGAATATTTTTAAAGCTTTTCTGGACAATGGTTTCGAGCTGGGTGTCACCGGAAAAATGGAGAACGGACAAGTGTCAAACCGGGAAAGATGCGTATAATATAGCGTTAGGCAAAGTGGCTTGGGCACTGACTGCGCTGTCTCCTCGTCTACGTTCATCGGTCTGTAACTCCACTGATTACGAGACCATTCAAGGTTGCACGGTAGAATGCAGGTGAATTAACCGTACCGACTTCCGGATTTCGTTGTTTCGTCCATTTTCACCGTCGTTCGTAGACGCGTCGGATCACGTGGGTAGTCGGACTTGGTCGCTGGCGCTGTGGCAAACTTTACGCGCGATGCCATTCTGTCCTCTCGCTCCAGTGTTGAGAACATGTTGAGGAGACGACACCATGATCAGCGTACATGCCGCCGAGAGCGAGCGCGGCGGTGACGGCCATCTGGCCCGAGAATTCACTATTGATGGCATCACGTCAGTCGAAAAGCTTTGCAAGCCTTCCCGAAAAGTTGCCATCTACTGCCATCCACTGCCATTTATGGCCGAAAAATTGTCAGACTCGTCGTAATCGTTCCCATCTCACAGTACCTCGACGGCGTGCCCGGCACGCGGCCCCGGGGTTGAGAACTGACAGCGGGCCGTGAAGAAAAGACCCTGGCCAAACGCTGGCACTGGGTGGCGTTTGTTCAGGTGAGGAAATCGACAAGGATATTCGACAGCAAACGGCGATGCCAGCGGTGGCGTCGCTCGAATTGCAGGTGGCCCGGTCGCTTGCGTCTGAAGCGCAGTTAGTTAAACCACGCGGTTGCTTGACGATCCGCCACCGGGCGCTCAAAGATACTGGATCACCTGACGCGCTCGATTGCTGCAATGGAATCAAGCGACTTGGCCGTTCGCGATGACGATCGGTGGGCCTCTTCTTGTCGGAGTTTCGTTTCCATGCGTGTGTTTCTAGCGGGGGGTACGGGGCTCATCGGGCGGCGACTGGCCAGCATGCTCGTCGAGGCCGGCCATCAGCCGACGCTCTTGTCGCGCCACGCGAATGAGGTGAGGCGCGAGCCGTCGATGAGGTCGTATTCCATCATTCAAGGCGATCCCAACGAACCGGGCCGCTGGCAACACGAGGTCGACGGCTGCGACGCGGTCGTGAATCTGGCCGGTCACGGCATCTTCTCCGAGCGCTGGAGCGCGACGGTGAAGCGCAAGATCCGCGATAGCCGGGTGCACAGCACCGAGAACCTCGTCGACGCGATCAAGAATGCACAGGTGCGCCCGAAGGTCTTCGTACACGGCTCGGCGATCGGTTTTTACGGCACTCACGACGATGAAGAGCTCACCGAGTCGAGTCCGTCCGGCAATGACTTCCTGGCTGTGGTTTGCCGTGAATGCGAAGATGTGGCGAGCGGCGTGGATTCGCTCGACGTGCGCCGCGCCGTGGTTCGGACGGGGATCGTGCTGGCTCCGAACGCTGGCGCGCTCAAGTTCATGACGCCGATTTTCAAGCTCGGTCCGGGCGCTCCGATCGGTAGCGGAGATGGCATGATGGCGACCGGCGAGCAGTGGATGAGCTGGATCCACATCGACGATATCGCGGGGATCTTCAAGCTCGCGATCGAGAATTCCCACGCCGAAGGACCGCTCAACGGCACGGCCCCGAATCCCGTGCGCAACTCCGAATTCGCCAAGACGTTTTCGGCCGTGCTGAAGAAGCCGTACACGCCCTGGCGCGTTTACGTCCCGTTCGGCCCACCCGATGGCCTGCTGCGGCTGGTCCTCGGTGAAGTCGCGAGCGTGATCACGACGGGGCAGCGCGTGATTCCCGCCAGACCGCTCGAGCTTGGTTATCAGTTTAAATATCCCGAGCTCGCCGCGGCCCTGGCCGCCGTCATGGCCCCCCCGGCCGCCGCGCCAAAACCCGCGGCCCCGGCGCGGCCGGCGCATTCACACGCCCACCATTGATTGCCGGTCTTTTTCGACCTCTCCCGCGCCGGGAGAGGTCATCAAACAGCAGGAGGGGTGACCGCCAAACGAACCGGGATAGACCGCTCCGCAGTGCGGCGACGACGGAATCGAGCCAGTTGCTGGCACGCATTCCGAGGGCTCACTCTCTTACTTCAGCACCATACCGAGCATTAATCCTGCGCCGAAGGTGACCGCCAGCATCAAGATCACGCTGGCCAGCGCGCTTTTTGGCTTCTGCTCGGCAAAGACCGCGGCCGGCCGGAACCAGCCGGGATACTCGGGCGACACCTTGACGATCGTCGGCGGCGGGGGTGGAAGTGGAGGCGGTGCTGGCTCAGTGGACACCGCGTTAGCCAGTCCGCCGGCTGCCGGCGCGGCCCCGGCCGCCGCTGGGCGCGTCGCATTCGCCGATTTGCTCTTGGGACGGATCAGGCTTTGGAGGGCATCCGCCGCTTCCGCGGCCGTTGCAAAACGTTCGTGAGGCTTGTGCGCCAGCAACTTGTCGAGCACGCGCACAAAGTTGCCCGGCAGGCTTGGCAGATAATCGGTGATCGGCGTATGGCGACCGCCGATGCGCTTGCCCAGGCGCTCGATGGGCGAGTCGCCCGGAAAAGGCAATTTGCCGCTCATCAGGTGGTACATCGAGCAGCCGAGCCCGTAGAGGTCGCTGCGGCCGTCGACGTCGCGCCCGCACGCCTGCTCGGGCGACATGTAATCGACCGTGCCGACCGCGATACCATCGGCCGTGGCAAACGTCGCCGAGCTGTCGGCCTCCATCAACACGCCGAGCCCCAGATCGAGAATCTTGATCCGCCGCTCGTCGTTCAAAAGGATATTCGATGGCTTGATATCGCGGTGCACGATCCCCTGTTCGTGGGCATGCGCCAGACCAAGGGCGGCTTGAGCCGCGTAATCGACCATCTCGGCCGGGGGAATCGGCCCCTTCTTCTTCAGGCGGTCGCCCAGGCTCATCCCCGTGACGAACTCCATCACGATGTAGAGAACCTTGTTGATCTGATCGGCGTCGAACGCACGGACCACATTGGGATGATCGAGGCGGCCGACAAGCTTCATCTCGCGCTGAAACCGCGCGACCACGCGCTCATTCGACGAGATCTCCGGCGCAATGATCTTGAGGGCCACGATGCGGTCCATCATGACATGATGAGCGCGATAAACCCGGCCCATCGAGCCCGACCCGACGCGGTCGAGAATGATGTACCGCCCGACCGTGAGACCCTGCGGCCGGTTGCTCAGTATCCGCTTCGCTTGAAATGCGGTCAGGATGTTATCTTCGATCAAACGGTCGGCGAGGGCCGTCGCCTCGAACGGGTAATCGCCCTGCAGGATCTTGGTCTTGATCTCGGCGAGCTGGCGCTCCGCGAGGACCCCCGATGTGCGAAGGACCGGCATCAAATCGAGCGGCACGCCGTCCACCGACTTCGGTTTTTCGGAGCTTGCCATCGTCGCTTTCCCCGGCTCTGGCAGATGATCGGTCAGTCAGTCGGTCGATCGGTCGATTTGTTAGGCAATTCGTTATAAAGCACAAATCACGGCTTTATATTGGGATGCCGAAATTTTTACGCATCCCTCGCACACGCGTGACCATAAAGAATACCACAATGGATCAGCAGTCTCAATCGACCGCGCGGCGGAGCGTCTACAAAGGGCCGCGGCGGGTGATGTTGGCCTGGTCGAGCGCCAGGGGCCGTGCAAGATCGCCGGGCACTCCCTGGACAATGTCGTGACCGAGCACTACGATTCGGGGATGGCAGGCAGCCGGGCCGGCCGCGCTCCGCAGCGCCCAATCCTCGTCCTCCGCGCATCGTGTTGCAGCCTTCCCCAATTTGACTTTCGCCTTCGCGGGAGGCCGAAAAGCGTCGAGTCTTCCCGCGCGGCCGTTCGTGGTCCGTTCGTCGCAGGAACCAGGTATGATCGCATCAGCAGACAGTGATCCGCAAGCGCCGCTTCGATCGTTCACACCCCGAAGCGAGTATTTCATCGGTATCGACAGCGACGGCTGCGTCTTCGACACGATGGAGGTCAAGCATAAAGACTGTTTTATTCCGAATATGGTTCGCTACTTCAGACTGGCTGCCATTGCGAGGCACGCGCGTGAGACGTTTGAATGGGTCAACCTGTATTCGAAGTGGCGGGGGACCAACCGGTTTCCGGGGCTCTTGAAGACGCTCGATTTTCTGGCCGAGCGTCCCGAAGTCTTGAGGCGGCGTTCCAGAATACCGGCCCTCGCGGGACTGCGTGACTGGGTTGCTCGCGAGACGAAGCTCGCCAATCCGACGTTGAAGGCCGAGGTCGCGGCCACCGGCGATCCCGATCTGGCGCTGGCCCTCGAGTGGAGCGAGGCGGTCAACCGCACGATCGAGGAGGTCGTGCGCGAGGTGCCGCCGTTTCCGTTCGTCCGCGAATCGCTGGGCAGCATGAGCGGCAAGGCCGACGTGATGGTCGTCTCGGCGACTCCCAAGGAGGCCCTCGACCGCGAGTGGGCCGAGCACGGGCTCAAGGATCAGGTCGCGCTGATCGCCGGCCAGGAATGCGGCAGCAAGAAAGAACACCTGGCACTTGCGGCCGTTGGCCGCTACGAATTATCGAAGATCCTCATGGTCGGCGACGCACCGGGCGACATGAATGCCGCCAGGGCCAACGGAGTCTTGTTCTATCCGATCGATCCCGGCTTCGAGGACGAATCGTGGCAGCGGTTTTTCGAGGAAGCACTGCCGCGCTTCTTCGCCGGGTCGTATGCCGGAGATTACATGCAAATACAGATCGAACGGTTCGAGGCGCTCTTGCCGGAGGTCCCGCCATGGAAATGAACCTGGCGGCCGGCCGGCCAGGACCATCGAAATGACATGCCGGGCTCGCTACAATCAAGACTGGCGAAACGATTTCCGGAACGCAGCGCGAGACGAGACGAGATAGGAAACGATGGCGACACCCGCGAAAACGGCTGATATCGGTTTGATCGGCCTGGCCGTGATGGGCGAAAACCTGGTCTTGAACATGGAGAGCCACGGCTTCACCGTCGCCGTGTTCAACCGCACGACCTCAAAGGTTGACGCGTTCGTCGAAGGCCGCGCCAGGGACAAGAAGATCGTTGGCACGCACACGCTCGAAGAGCTTGTCGGCGCGCTCAAAGCGCCGCGGAAGATCATGATCATGGTCAAGGCCGGCAAGCCGGTCGACGATGTGATCGGCGAGCTCGTGCCGTTACTCGATCCGGGCGACATCCTCATCGACGGCGGCAATTCGCATTTTCCTGATTCAACCCGCCGCACGCGTGACCTGAAAGCCAAGGGACTGCTTTATATCGGCACGGGCGTTTCCGGGGGCGAGGAGGGCGCTCTCAAAGGCCCCTCGATCATGCCCGGGGGCGACCCGGCGGCCTGGGAGCACGTGAAACCGATTTTCCAGGCGATCGCGGCCAAGGTGCCCGACGGCACACCCTGCTGCGACTGGGTCGGACCCGAGGGGGCCGGCCATTACGTCAAGATGGTTCACAACGGCATCGAATATGGCGACATGCAGCTCATCTGCGAAGCCTATCACTTGATGAGTGCCTTGCTGGGCCTCGACGCGCCGGCTCTGCGCGACGTCTTCGACCGCTGGAACAAGGGTCCGCTCGACAGCTACCTGATCGAAATCACCCGCGACATCCTCGGTTTTGTCGATCCCGAAACCGGGCGGCCGATGGTCGACCTGATCCTCGACGCGGCCGGCCAGAAAGGGACCGGCAAGTGGACCGTGATCTCGGCCTGCGACCTGGGCGTGCCCCTCACCTTGATCGGCGAGGCAGTCTTTGCCCGTTGCCTGTCCGCCCAGAAAGAAGAGCGCGTCGCCGCGGCCAAGGTGCTCAAAGGTCCCGACGCACCGAAGGGGCTTGATCAGAAGACCTATATCGACGCCGTGGAACATGCCCTCTATGCCAGCAAGATCATTTCCTACGCGCAAGGATTTGCCTTGATGGACGCCATGGGCCGCGAGTCGAAGTGGGAGATCAACAAGGGGGGCGTCGCGCTCATGTGGCGGGGCGGCTGCATCATCAGAAGCGCGTTCCTCGGCAAGATCAAGGAGGCGTTCGAGCGCGACCCGAAGCTCGCGAATCTCCTGCTCGACCCGTATTTCGCGGGCGAAATCGATCGCTGCCAGGCGGGCTGGCGGCGCGCGGTCGCCGCCGCGGCCGAGTACGGCATACCCCTGCCCGCGATGAGCTCGGCCCTGGCCTATTTCGACGGCTATCGCAGCGGCCGGCTCCCTGCCAATCTCTTGCAAGCGCAGCGAGACTACTTCGGCGCGCATACCTATGAGCGGGTCGACCGCCCCCGCGGCGAGTTCTTCCATACCAACTGGACAGGGCGCGGCGGCACGACCTCATCGTCAACCTACAACGTTTGAGCGGCCTTTTCGACACTGCAGCTCGCCATGAAACATCTTCATATGAGCCCGATCCTCGGCGGCCTGGTGTTCTGGCTGGCGAGCTCGGCGTTCATTCGCGCGGAACCGCCTGCTTCCGCCCCTGGTGCATCCAACCCGGGCGTTCCCTGGCCCGCGACCGATGCGCTCGGACGGCACTTGCCGACCGCCGCCGATCCGGGTATTCGCGCGCCCGCGCTGACCGGTTTGTCGGCATGTTTTATTTTCTCTGGCACGATAACGCCGCCCCCGCGCGCCGCGGCCAGCGCGGTCCATTCGATGTCGCCAGGATCCTCGCACGCGATCCCAAAGCGCTAAGCCACCCGAGGTCGGACCTGTGGGGTCCAGTTGGAACCTATCATTACTGGGCGGAGCCGCTTTACGGTTACTACTCGAGCACCGACCCCTGGGTCATCGCGCGCCACGCCCAGCTCCTGGCGGCGGCCGGCGTCGACACACTTGTCTTTGACACGACCAATGCGGTTTCGTATCCCCATGTCTACAATCGGCTGTGCGAAGTCTTCACCGCGATGCGCGCGGCCGGGAGCCGCACGCCACAAATCGCCTTCATGGTCAACACGCAGGCCGGCGCGACGGCACGAACGATCCATGACGCTTTGTACAAGCCGGGCCGTTATCGCGATCTATGGTTTTTGTGGGGCGGCAAGCCGCTCATGCTTTGCGATCCCAGGGACGCGAGTCCTGAATTGAAAGAGTTTTTCACCCTCCGCGGCGCTCACTGGCCCTTCACGCTGGTCAACACGAAGGATGAGTGGCACTGGGAGGCGACGTATCCGCAGCCCTACGGCTATCACGACGACCCTGCGCGGCCCGAGCAGGTGACGGTGTCGGTCGCGCAGAATTTGCGCGCCTCCGACGGCCAGGTGACCAACATGAGCTCCGGCGAGGCGCGCGGCCGGAGTTTTCACAACGGCCGACCAGACCGAACGCCGGGCGCCGTCAACCGTGGGTTCAATTTCGAGGAACAGTGGAAGCGTGCGATCGAGCCTCGATCCGCCGTTCGTGATGGTCACCGGCTGGAACGAATGGATCGCCGGCCGCTGGGGCAAGCCCGAGGGGCCGATCGAGTTCGTCGACCAGTTCGATGAGGAGTTTAGCCGTGATATCGAGCCCATGAAGGGTGGCCACGCCGACAATTATTATTATCAGCTCGTCGCCAACATTCGCCGATACAAGGGAGCCGCGCCCTTGCCCGCCGCGGCGCCGCCGCGTACGATCGCGATCGATGGCGGCTTCAACCAGTGGTCGACTGTCGCCCCCTCTTACCACGATGACGCCGGCGATATCGGGCCACGTGATCACGACGGCGCCAGCGGCCTGCATTATGCCAGCCGCACCGGCCGGCGTGATTTCATCGAGTTCAAGGTCGCGCGTGATTCTCGAAATATCGCGTTTTATGCGCGCAACCGCGAGCCCTTTATAGGTCGCGGTCATCCCGGTGGAATGTGGCTCCTGATTGACAGCGATTGCAACGCCGAGACCGGCTGGAACGGCTATGATTTTATCGTGAATCGCCAGTCGGAAGGCGAGCAACGCATGTCGGTCGAGAAAAATGACAGGGCCTGGACCTGGAAGCCCGTTGCGAAGGCCGAATATCGCGTCACCGGCAGCGAGCTGCAGCTTGCGATACCCCTCGCGGCCCTGGGTCTCGCGGGTGGCGACCGAGACTTTGCGATCGACTTCAAATGGATGGACAACACCCAGCGTCCGGGCGACGTCATGGATGCCTATCTCAGTGGTGACGTCGCGCCCGAAGGCCGCTTTCGCTTTCGATACTCCGCGCGGGCGTCCAGAACGACCACCGGTCTTCCCTCCGAAAAGCGATAACCCGCACCCGATGGACCGGCACGACCGGCCTCGAATATTAGACATCACATCCAAAACGTGGTGCTTGCCCTGCTCCCAAGCCGATACTAATTAAGCACTTTGCAAAATTGCGCACACTTTTGTGTTCGATTTTTGGACGTGGCCGGCGAATATTATGACAGGGCGTGACTGATGTCTCGGGGCCAGGCATGACTGGCACGCGGCCTCAGGATAGAATTCACGCATGGACGCAAGAGCCTTAGAAGGAATCGGCAGGCGGATCGTAATGGCAAAGGCAACGCGAGTACGCGACGCACGGCAACGAAAGACGGAAACAGCGGACCCGAACCCGGCCGAGACGCCCCGCGGCGATGTGCCGCAGGGGGCCGTTCAAAGTCGGCCTGCCGCCGCTGTCCGCGGCGCTGCCACCGCCACGGCCGCCGGCCGGACGACCATGCTCGAGGAAACAGCCGTTCATCGCTCGAAAGAAGCGGTCCCCCCGCCGCCGAGAACCGATCAGCCGGACGTCGCCTCGCTTCTCGGTCGGCGCATCGGCCAGTATCGCGTCGACTCCATCGTGGGTCGGGGCACGATGGCGTGCGTGTTCAAAGCCAAACATCTGGGGCTCGGCCGATCGTGCGCGCTGAAAGTCATGGAGCCGTCACTGGTGGCCAGGCAGCCAGGGCTGCGCGAGCAGTTCTGGGCCGAGGCGCGCGCCGCTGCCAATTTGCAGCACCCGAATGTGGTCACCATCCACAACCTGGGCTCGGCGCAAGGCTTCCACTTCATCGAGATGGAGTACGTCAAGGGGGGTCATACGCTCCGCGAGTCGCTCGTGCGTGGAGGACCGCTAGAGCCGATGCGCGCCGCGACCTTGACGCGGCAGATTGTTCTGGCGCTGGGGCGGCCCACGCGGCCGGGCTCGTTCATCGCGACATCAAGCCGGCCAATGTGCTGCTCACGCCTGACGGCCGCGCGAAACTCGCCGATTTCGGGCTCGTGAGGCGGCTCGACGACCAGGCGGACGCCGGCGCGCCTTTGGCCGGCACACCGACTTTCATGGCGCCCGAACTGTTCGCGGGAACGCCGGCGAGCCCGCAATCCGACATTTATGCGATCGGCGTCCTCCTCTTCCACACCCTGTCGGGACGGCTTCCCTACGCGGCTGACAAGATCGGAAAATTGATTCAGCTCCACCGGCATCAGCCAATCCCCGAGATTCGCGAAATCGTCGCCGCGGTTCCCGACTCGCTCGCCGTGATCGTCGAAAAGTGCCTCGCCAAGTCGCCCGAGAACCGTTACGAAAATGCCGCCGCGCTGGGCGACGCCTTGCAAAACGCGATCCAGCGCAATCGCGACACGGAAGCCCTGGTGCGCGAGGCCGCCAAGGGCCTCGACTGTTTCATCCAGGGGTATGGCGATACGTTTCGCGTCATCCTGACCTTGCCCGGAGACCGCCTTCAAGAGGTCGTGATCGAAGTGACCGAAGGCAAGCATCAGGAGCGTTTCCTTTGTGTTTTCTCGGTTTGTGGGCCAGCAAATCCTGAGTACTTCAAGTACGCGCTCACGATCAACGCCCATCTCACTTTCGGCAGCATCTCGATCCATGATGTCCTGGGCAACCCGATGTTCGTGATGTCGCGCACCTTCGCCCGCGAATCCGTACGCACCGAAGATCTGCGCAATGCGCTGATCGAAATTGGACGCCGCGCCGATCTCGTCGAAAAACAGCTCACGCACCTTGACCAGTACTAGAGTCGACCCCCAGCCGGCGCGTGGTGGAGGTGGTCAGCCGGCGCACTGCAATCGACCGCCCGGGCACCCGCGATCGGCCTCGACGTGTGAATCAACCTCCTCCCCGGGAGCCGGCATGCGCAAGTACAATTCAGACGGCGTGGTCGGCGATCATCATCAACCGCATTGTAGGTGGCGTCACACGCGGAGCTCACAAGTCGCGGCGCGTCGTGCCAAGGCGGTGAGCTGCTGCTGTAGATATGACGCACATGCTCGCTCGCCGGGATCGACATTCTCGAGACACGTGAGGCGTACCAACGGCCATGGCGATCGACCCGGCTTCGAGCAGTGCGCGCTCCTCTCCATTGGTGTCACCCTGATCGCGCTGTTTCTGGGTCTTCGCCAGTGGTACGAGCGGCAGGCCCGCGATCCCGATCTTTCGGCACTCGACCGCAGCTACTTTTTCCGCCAGGACGTGCGCCGCGGCGCGGGGGTCGCCATCATGCTCATCCTGGCCGCCGGTCTCTACGTCGGCTCCCGCGTTTCGCCCAAGGTCGACGGACATGCCAACTTGCTCTTCGTTCAGATCTGGCTGATCGTCAGCGCACTCATCGTGCTCATGCTGGGGCTGGCGCTGATCGACTGGGTCGCCACGCGGCTCTACGCGCGCCGCTATCGCCAGTACTTGTTGTCCGAGCGAACGAAGCTCATCCGCGAGACCCTGGGCAAGTCGCCCAAGGAACCGCCCCCTGGCATCCATGGAGTCGCCGGCGCTGATGACGACGCCAGCAGCGCCAGCGCCGACGAAGCCGCCAAAGGTCGCGGGCCGGAATGATGAGGCGCGCCTCCGCGACTGATCTGGCCCGGCGTGCGACGGTGGTGTGAAAATAGTGAACAGATGGTGAATTTTAGCGGTACGCACCGGGAACTATTCGTTGACTCGATGGTCTGCGCGTTATAGTATTAGTTGAAGTGATCCAGGATGGAACTGATCCGCCGCGAGTGGAATATGCGACTGATTCCGCCCTCGTGTCTATCTGACCCTACTCGCTCGCCTTCGGGAGTGCCGCTGGGTGTCATTGTGATAGTGGCATCGCCGCGAGCTCGGCTCTGAGCCCATCCTTGTTTCTTCCTGGCCTATCGCGCCGTCAATTGCCCGTTCAGGGAGCCCCTCCATGCGGTTCGCAGCGCTGTCGCCTCCGAAAGAGATTTGCCAACGCGCTCTTGCTCGCGCTGCCGTTGATATCAGTCGTATCAGGATCCCGGGCAAGTGAGCCCGATCCGAAGTCGTACTGGGACGTCGCGCCAGATCAAGCCGGGGATGAAGGGTCTCGGCCGGACGGTCATGGTCGGGACGAAGCTCGAAGAGTTCGGCGCCGAAGTGCTCGGCGTGATGCGTGATGTCAGTCCGGGCCGCGACATGGTTCTTTGCCGCCTGACTGGCTGTAACCTCGAGCACGCGGGAATCATTCAGGGCATGAGCGGAAGCCCGATCTTCATCGACGGCAAGCTCCTGGGGGCGGTGGCTTTCGCCTGGGAATTTGGAAAAGACCCGATCGCGGGCGTGACACCGTTTTCGCAGATGTGCCAGTATGTTCGGTCGAACGACCGGCGGATCGCGGCGGAATCAAAGGACCACGCTGGCGGCAAGTTCCACGCCGCCCTGATGAATGCCCCGCTCACGATCGACGGCTTGGCGGCCGATCCGGCGGAGAATTCTTTCAGTCGGATCGTCGGGGCCAGTCGACCGTGGCCGGTGGCGGAATGGCCGGAATGACGCCGATCATGACGCCGCTGGCGGCTTCCGGGTTCGGGCCGCGGGCTCTGAGCCTTTTGAGCGATCGCCTGCGACCGCTCGGCATGGCGCCGATGTCAGGCGGTGCGGCGCCGGAGCGGGTCATCCGTGAGGAAGGCGATCGGCCGCTCGTGCCGGGCTCGCCCCTTTCGATCGCGATGGTGACCGGCGATTTCGACCTCTCGGGAATCGGCACGGTGACCCACGTCGAAGGTGACCGCGTTTACGGGTTCGGCCATCCCGATGTTCAGCCTCGGCACGTGTGAGTTCCCCATGATGACGGGCTACATTCACACGGTTTATCCGCGGGCCAGCGTCAGCATGAAGATGGGCTCGCCCCTCAAGGTCGTGGGTGTCATTGATACCGATGTGAGCACCAGTGTCGCGGGCCGGCTCGGTCTCAAGCCCGATATGCTGCCGCTGTCGGTGCGCGTCAAGACGGGCCAGTTCGCCGATTCACACACCTATCGCGTGCAGATGGTGCGCGAGCCGGTCCTGCTTCCCAACCTGATCATGTCGGTGCTGACCAACGCGATTGACACCGAGGGCAACCTTCCCGAAGAGCTGACGGCCAAGCTGAGTGCGACCATTCACATCAAGAATTTCGATCCGATCACGATGTCTGATACCTTCAGCGGACCGCGTTACACCGGACCGATGGGCGCGGCCGCCTTGTTCAGTCCGCTCGCTTCGATGGTGAACATCCTGGTCCGCAACGCACTGGCGCCGGTCCGCATCGAATCGATCGACTGCGACGTGCAGATCGAGCCGGGCCGCAAGGTCGCTCAGATCGAGTCGGTCCGCCTCGTCGTCCGACACGATCGAGCCGGGCCAGACCTTGAAGGCGATCGTCACGCTGAAACCGTTCAAGGGAGAGCGAGAGACCGTCGAGATGACGATTCCGACCCGGACAATTTTCCCGAAGGGTCATATGAGGCCGTTTTCTGCGATGCGCCCAACAGCATTCGCAGGGCACTTGCGCAATGATCCGGCACTGCTCGAGCCGCGCGAGCTCAGCGCCTTGATCCGGACGATCCGCATGCAAACCGAGCCGAAACGAACGGCCATTTATGCTCATCTCCCATCGCCCGAACGCGGCTTCACGGTGCACGGGCAACCGCTGCCCAATCTGCCGGGCAGCGTTCGCGCGGTTTTCGCGTCGAAACGTGAAGGGCCGGCGCCGGTGATCCGCAACGAAATGGTCGGGTGTCGCCCCGACAGGCTGGGTCGTCGAGGGAATGCAGTCCCTCCGGTTTACCGTGGTCAAGGATGCCGGGCTGTCGTTATCGTATCGTTGAGCAGATTGGGCTTTGCCCGACTCATCGACTACGAGGAACGAAATGGATCATCGTGCTTTACCGGGTTGGGTACGCCCGTCTCCTTACTGGATCCGAGCCAGGCCGTCGTGATCGGCGCTCATGCATGGCCCGTGTCGTCGTGCCGGCCGCGTCTGCCAAGGTCGAAACCTGGCGCCAGGAGGGCCCGACGGCGTTTGCCAAATGCCACCGTGACGGCGTGGTCATTTCCGAGAATGGCCGCGTTCGGCTGGGCCACGCGCTCGCGCCATTGGCGAGCCTGGCCGCCGAACGCGTCTGGGACCTGGCTCAGAGGCCGCGACGGCGTCTTGTACGCCGCGACCGGCGATCTCGGCAAGGTCTATCGCCGCGAGCCCAGGGAGAATGCGCCCTGGTCCGTCGCCTTCGATTCCGATGATACCCAGGTGCTCGTCGCTGGCCGTGCGGTCCGATGGCGACCGTCTACGCCGGGACCGGTCCGACCGGCCAGGTCGTCAACCTGAGCGATCCCAAGCATCCGTCGTCGCACCCCGGCCCGAAAGTTCAATACATCTGGGACCTGGCTGCCGACAAGCAAGGCAACCTGTACGCGGCGACCGGGCCCGAACGGACAACTCTGGAAGCGGGCGACGGACGGCAAGTGGTCCCTGGTTTACGACGCAAGGCGACTCACCTGCTCTGCCTGGCGATCGGTCCCGACGGATCGGTTTACGCGGGCGGCGATGGCGAGGGGCTGATCTACCGGATCTTCCCGGACGGCAAGGCGACGATCCTTTTTGACGCCCCGCAAGCCGAGGTCCGCGACCCTGCTGTGGGCCCCCGACGGTGCCCTGTACGCGGGGACCGCGGCGGAAGCCAGCGGCGGCAACGCGTCGCGGAGCTCGTTGTTCGTCACGCAGGAGGGCGCGATACCACGGTTTCTCGGGGGGCCCGGGCTCTGATCAGGGCCTGGGACTCGTCGCGACGCGGCAACGGCGAGCCGGCACACGACCGCATCGGTGTCCAGAGCGGCGGGGCGGCCCAGCGCGGCCTCCGCTGCCGCGGCCGCCTGGCGGCGGCGGCTCGGCTGCGCCCAGGCCGATTCCGCCGGGCGATAACGCCGTCTATCGGCTCGACGCCGAAGGCGTTCCGCATGAAGTCTTAAGGGTCAAGGCGCTCGTCCATGCCCTCGCCTGGGCCGGCGATCGCCTGCTCGTCGGCACGGGACCCGAGGGCCAGCTTTACGAGGTGCGCGACCGCGGCAATGACACGGCGCCGATCGCCAAGCTCGACAGCGGGCAGATCCTGTCGCTCCTGGTCCAACCCGATGGTGCCGTGATCGTGGGAACCGGTGATCCGGGCTCGGTCGTCCAGCCTGGCATCGGCCTACGCGGCGACCGGAACGCTGGTTTCCGACGTTCACGATACGAAGCTGGTGAGCCGCTTCGGGTCACTGAGCTGGCGCGGCGAACGACCGCCGGGAACCTCGGTCACATTCGAGACGCGCACGGGAAATGTCGGCGAGCCCGATGACACCTGGTCGCCCTGGTCGGCCAGCCGGCAGGAGCAGGCCGCGGCCGCGCCGTCGCGCCGCCTTCGGCCCGGTTCATCCAGTATCGTGCCAAGCTCGCCACGACTGACACGCGCCCATACGCCCGAGCTCCGCTCGGTCTCGCTCAGCTATCGCACGTCGAACCTGGCGCCTGAGATCACGCAAACTTGATGTTCCCGACCTGAGCGCGGCCGATGGCGCGGCACGCCAGACGCGGCTGAATATCCGGTGGGACGCGAACGACCCCAACGACGACGATCTCAGCTTTACGCTCGACGTTCGCAAGGACGGATGGCCCGACTGGATCGATCTGACGGACGAGCCGATCTCGGAGAAGTCGTACTCGTGGGATACGACTGGCCTTCCCGTCAGGAAGCTATCGGGTCAAGCTCGTGGCCAGTGATCGGCCCTCGAACAGCCCCGACGAGGCACTCACGCGCGACCGCGAAAGCGTGGCGTTCATCGTCGACCATGATCCGCCGGCAGTGACTGTCGTCGCCGCAAAAGAGAGGGGCCGCGATCACACTCAAAGACGAGTTTGACCCGGCTGGTCAAGGCCGATTATGCCCTCGACGGCGGCCACTGGGTGGCGATTTTTCCGGACGACGGTTTATTTGATACGTCGCAAGAGAAAATCACACTTTCATTGCCTGATTTGAAACCGGGCGTCCACCTGCTGATGGTGCGCGCAACCGATTCGGCCGGCAATCTCGGATCGGGCGATGCGCTCATCGAGGTCGAAAAGTGAGAACGGCCACGCGTGGCGGTGTCACACTGATCGAGGTGCTCGTCGTTGGTTGCATCATCGCGGCCGCCGTGCTGTTCTTGATCATGATGGTGGCGCAGGCCCGCGAACAGGCCCGGTTAGTCAGTTGCCGCAATAATCTCGGGCAAATCGGCAAGGCGATCGCGATTTACGACCAGCTTCATCAGCAAATTCCAGTCGTTCTGGCGCCGCGTGCCATCGATGGCGGGGAAGAGACGCGATGGCCGAGCCCGCTGCGAGCCATGCTCGAGACGTTGCAAATTCCCGACCTCGCCGCGATAAAAGACGCCCAGACGCCGCCAACGGCACTCGACGGCACTCCGCCGGCGGACGTGCCCGTACGGGGTTTCATCTGCACGAGTGACCCGGACGCCACGTCCGGCCGCTTCCCCGCGCCGGTGAGCTATCGGGCGACAACGGGCGACTCGCCGCTCGGTGACGATGGAACGTTCGCGTTTGGCCGCGTGCTTCGACTGCAAGCGGTTGAAGAAGCCGACGGCCTGAGCTATACGGCCGCCTATTCGGAACGACTGGTCGGAGACGGCCGCGCAAATCATGTCGGCGCCGTCGAATTACCGGATCGTGCCAGCGTCGTCGGCACGTGCGAGCGCCGGGTGCCCGGACGACGGCGCCGCGGGCGACTGGCGCGGCGACGCAGGCGCCTCGTGGAGCTGGTCAGACTGGCGGCACACGCTCTATCATCATGGGCTGTTGCCCCAGGCGCAGCGGTCGTGCGTCGGCGACCGATGGCAAGACCGCGTTCATGGGCGCTTCGAGCGGCCACGTGCGGGGGATTAACATGCTATTTC
Source organism: uncultured Planctomycetota bacterium (assembly GCA_963818265.1). Classification (GTDB taxonomy): domain Bacteria; phylum Planctomycetota; class Planctomycetia; order Isosphaerales; family Isosphaeraceae; genus CAWFRS01. The sequence goes on from CAWFRS010000011.1 coordinate 83,929, forward strand.
TCGATGGCAGTGTGACGCTCGTCACGCGCGAAATTGATGCCAAGATCTGGAAGGAATTCGCGAGGATCAACGCCGGCGTGCCGGCTGCTCGCTGACCGGGCGCCAGTTACGCCATGGTGACCGCCGACTGAAGGATTCCATTGTTAACAGGCCCGAGAGATTCGATGAGTGACCTCGCCTTGATCTTCGACTTCGGCAACGTCGTAGCCTTTTTTGATTACACCAAGGCCTGCGCGCGATTTGGCAGCCAGCTCGGGCTGACAGGCGAAGCGATCCGCCAGCGACTCATGGAGAGCGGCTTTCCGCACTTGCTGGTTGAGTTTGAAAGCGGCCAGATGGAACCGGAGGAGTTTGCCAGGAATGTCATGAAGCTCGCCCTGGTCGATTTCTCGTATCAAGAATTCGTCGACCACTGGCAAGACATCTTTTCGCTCAATGATTCAGTAGCGAAGCTGATTGAACAGCTCGACGCCACAGGCTACCGACTTCTTCTGGGTTCGAACACCAACATCCTGCACTCGAACCATTTTCGCCGCCAGTTCGCAAGCACGATCGATCGGTTCGACCATCTCGTCCTCTCGCACGAGGTCGGATACATGAAGCCTCGCCCGGAATTTTACGCGGCATGCGCCGCCGCGGCCGGCCTGCCGCCGGGTTCGTGCGTCTTCATCGACGACCTTCCAGAAAACGTCGACGGCGCGCGCAGAGCTGGCCTGCTGGCCCTTCACTACGTCGACACCCCCACTCTGGCCGCCGACCTTGCGCGGCTGGGCGTCGACATTTCCACGTCTGCCTACTGATCAATGTGCGAATCTTGAAAACGACACGAAGCCCACACACCCGCGGCGAAACGGCCCGACAAACACAGCCGAGCGGTACCGAATCACAGGGTGCGCTTCTGTTCAAAACCGTAAATCGCAACTCGTCGATGTTTGACTTCTGCGATCCAGAGGACAAACTCCTATTGACTCAGTTTCCGCGTTTCGCGCGGGCCCCGGAGTTCACATTGACTCCCCCCCTCGATTCACATCGGCCTGAATTCTTCCGGTGTGGGGCTTGACGAACGGAATCAACGCTGTAATGATTGACTGCATGCATGGTGACACACACTTGCGTGCAATCACGTAGTCTGTTGTCTCTGCGAATGTAGTCGCGCAGGGCGGCGGTCTTCATCAGAAAATACGCGTGAATCACCTTGATGGTGGAAGAGCCTCGGCTTCGTCTTGAAACGGCTTGGTGGCATGTTTCAATGAGGTTACCGCTCTTGAGCTAACCGGGGAGTCTGTCGATGGCGAGCTTCAAGGTAACGATCGGCACGAGGGGCAAAAGCGGCGCCAGGGCCAAAGGAAACCGCGGCGGCAGGGAATCCCCAGGATCGAGTTTCTCGAGAAGCGGCAGTTGCTCAGCGGTACGGCTCCGGTGAGCCCGACGCCGCCGCCGATCTGGACGCCCACGAACAACAACCTGTTCGACGCTCAGAACGGCCCGATGGCCAACCTCGGCGCCAACACCGTCGGCGTCTACTCGGCCTACGTCAAGAGTGGCGGCAACACGTCGCAGCTTGCCGGCTCAATTCCCCACGATTGAGTTCCAGGGCGGAAAGGTCGGTCTGGAAGTCAAGAGTCTGGGGGGCGATTTCAGCCAGTTCGTCACCCAGCTCACCGACGCCGGCATGCAGATTACCGGCACAAACCCCGCCTACGCCATTGTCGATGGCTATGCTCCTGTCAACGAGCTGCCGACCATCGCCGAGCTGCCGCAAACGATGGCCGGCGAGCCTCGTTATTACCCGATCGCCTACGCCACCGAACTATCAGGGCGAAGCCTACAACGAAGCCCAGACGTCGATGTTCGCCGACACGGCGCGCTCGGAGTTCAACGTCGACGGCACGGGCCAAACGATTGGCGTGCTCTCCACCAGCGTCAACCAGTACATACGGCGGGCTCGCCTGCTTCATACGCGACCGGCGACCTCAGCTCGACCAATCCGGTCAACGTCATCCAGGATAACCCGAACACGCCGACGGACGAAGGCCGGGCGATGCTCGAGAATATCCACGACATCGCGCCCGGGGCCAATCTTCAATTCGCCACCGCGACGATCAGCGAGTCGCAATTCGGCGCCAACATCCAGGCCCTCCAGAAGGCCGGCTCCAATATCATTGTTGACGACGTCGGATACGCCGACGAGCCGATGTTCCAGGACGGCATCATCGCGCAGGCCGTCAACACGGTCACACAAGCCGGCGCCACCTATTTCAGCGCGGCCGGCAATGAAGGTCCTGATAGCGGCTACCTTTCTCAGTTCCGTTCCTCCTCGGGCACCATCACCGGAATCGGGTCCGGAACGTTCATGAACTTCAACCCGAACGGCGGCACGAATATCGAGCTGCCGATCACGACGGGTGTTGCCAATGCCTTGATCACCTTTCAATTTGATCAGCCGTACCAGTTTCAGGAGCCCACCGGGTCATCTGGCAAGGTGACGTCGAACGTCAATATCTACGTCATCGATGCATCGACGGGCACGGTGGTCGTCGGTGCGGCGGCCAACCAGAACAACGTGGCCGCGCAACAGCCCTGGCAGTTCATCGAGATCCCGACCGCGGGCAGCTATTACGTCGCCGTGCAGGTCGTCTCCGGCTCGAACCCCGGGCACATCGAGTTCAGTGGCTTCAATGACACCAATGGCGCGGTGACCGTCAGCACCCAGTACGGCAGCGCCGGCAACACGTCTTACCCGAGCTCCTTCGGCCATGCCACGGCGGCCAACACGATTGGGAATCGGCGCGACCCCCTGGTGGGCCCCCGCTCCGTATCTCGGGCAGACGCCCCTTGCCAACGAGCCTTTCAGCTCGAGCGGCCCCGCGCTTTACGAGTACAACTCGAGCGGCGTTCCGCTCTCCACGCCGGTCACCGTCGATAATCCCGTCTTGACCGCCCCTGATGGCGGCAACACCTCGTTTTTCGCGCCTGGCACCATTATTGACACCAGCAATCCTCCGGTCCCCGGCCAGCCGGCGACTGGAACCAACCTGTCGCAGAATCTTCCGAGCTTCTTCGGCACGTCGTCGGCCGCTCCGAACGCGGCCGCCGTCGCGGCACTCGATGCGCCAGGCGGTGCCCAACTTGACGCCGGCCCAGATCCGCCAGGGCTTGATCACGGGCGCTGTCGCGATGAATTCGACAACCCTGGGCACATGGAATTCTCAGTCGGGCTTCGGTCTGGTGAACGCGGTCAACGCGATCAACGCGGTCAACCTGCTGCGCGTGGTATCGACCAGCCCGGCCAGCGGCACCACTGTCACCGTCTCGCCCAACGTCATCACGGTCACTTTCAACAAGCCGGTTGTCTTCTCGACGCTCTCGGCGGCCGACCTGACATTCACATCAACCCCCCTGGGCGTGAGTGTCGTCGTTGGTGCGCCCATTGCGGTTGATAACCCCACCACCCCCTCCATCGTCCAGTTCCCGATCAGCTTCGTGCGAACATCGTCGGCCACGCTGGCAAACGGCAAGTATGCGTTCACCATTCAGAGCCCGAGCAGCCTGCCCGTCATGTCGCAAGACGGCAAGCCGCTCGTGGCCTCGGGCCCTTACTCCTTCACGCTGGCTGACACGACGTCGCCCACGGTCGCCAACACCACCTACAGCGGCCGCACGGTCACGATCCAGTTCAGCAAGGCCATCGATCCCGCGACCGTGACGCTCCAGAACTTCTTCGTCCTCCGCCAGGGCGGCGCATCGACGTGGCCGCCGACCTCGACGACCCTGTCAAACTACACCAATCTCAACAATGACCCGCGGGCCACGATCAGCTACAATCCGTCGACCTTCACCGTCACGCTCAACTACAGTGCCCTGCCCCAGACCGAGCTGCCGACCGACAAGTACGCGATCGTGGTGCTCAGCCCGAACGTCACCGACCTGGTCGGCAACCCGCTCTTCGGCCTCTACAATGGCAGTTTCCCGACCGGTGTCGGCGAGACGGCTCCGCAAGATTTCATTGAAAACATCGGAACCCAAACGGTCGTCGCGCCGATCATCACGACCCTCTTGATGACGCCGACCGCAAGCAACGATACCGGAATCACCGGCGACCAGAATACCAACATCACCGATCCGCAGTTCGTCGGTCAGGTCTACGCACCGTTCCCCGGAACGGTGGCCGGACTGACCGTGCTCGTCGAGTTCAGCAGTCTTCACGGCGGCACCACCTCACTGGGCGTCGGCGGTGGCGGGGTTGGGTACACGGGCACCTACGACGAGAGCGTGACGACCGACGCCAACGGGGCCTTCACCGTCACCTCGTCGGGCCTCCTCCAGGGATTTCAGACGCTCGTCGCCGTGGTCGAGGGACAGCCTTCCTCGACATCGGGATCGGCATTGCCCGGGCTGTCGTCCTCATACACTGATGCGTTCCGCATCGATCTCACCGCGCCGGAAATCACGAGCGCGTCGTTCGTTCAAGGGGGCGCGGCGCTACCGCTGCCGAACGGTCCGTCGCCCAACATCACCCCGATCCCGACTCTCAGCACCCTGACGCTCAACGTCGTTGATCCCGTCACCCAGGCCCTGCCGACGCTCGTCACGCCGAGCACCGTGATCTTCGACGCACTCAACCCCACGACCGCTCAGAACATCAGCAATTACTCGCTGATCAATACGAGCAACAACGACCAGGATGAATCGAAGTATATCGCGACCGCGACGTTCGTTGCCACGAGCCCGACGCTCAACACAGGCTCAAACAATTATGTGGTCGCCTATAACGGGTATATCAATCTCACGTTCCTTCCTGGCCTGCCGGCCGGCGTCTACACCTTCGTGGCCCACACGACCGAGCTCCAGTACCCCGGCCTGACTGACGCCGCCGGCAACCCGCTCGATGATACGAGCGTCAGCGGCGTGGGAACGAAAGACTTCCTCATCAACTTCGACGTTCAGCCGCAGCCCGTCTACATCACGAGCATGGCGCTTGAGAGCTCGTATAACAGCGACAGCTCGACCGTGATTGGCGCCGAGCAGTCTTACTTTGAGCTGCCCCCCGTTGGTGGCACGAACACACGCGATAACGTGGCGGCCCCGCCGACGTCCGTGGTTGTCGATTTCTCGAGCCCGCTTCCCTACTCCATGACCGCGCCCGACGGCTCGCAGGTCGCGATCAATTACACGAACGCACTCCAGCTCGTCAAGTCGGCCGATAGTTCTTCTTCATCATCGGATGGCGACTTCGGTACGCTTGGCCAGGGCGGGCTGGGAAGTTCTGGCAGCGGATTCACTGTACTCTCCGATTACACCGTCAGCCTTTACAACTACAACGTCAGCACCCAGACCTGGTCGCTGGTCACCACGCCCGGCCAGTCAGGCACGCGGCTGGTGCTTCAGCTCAATCCGGGAAGCACGCTCACGGCCGATGACTACCGCGTCTATGTCCCGAACCAGGTCAATACAGTCGGGGCAAACACGGTCGACACCCGAATTTACGACGTCTACGGCAACCAGCTCGACGGCGAGAATCTGGGCAACCAAACGTCGCAGACGAGTACCGACTTCAACAACCCGAACGCACCGGTCACCATTCCGAATTATCAGGACTTGCAAACAAGCGGCGTGTATCGCCAGAGCGACATGAGCGGCGACGGCGTGGCCGGCGGTGCGTTCGTCGCGGGCTTCACGGTCGTACCGTACGGCAACGTGATCTACGCCCGACCTGACTATGTCGAAAATCCGCTGGTGCCGAGCACTCTCTCGAATGGTACGCTCGCCAATCCTTATCCGGTCCTGGCGCCGGAGGGCAACCCGAATAGCTCGCTGGCCGCCAATCCCACGCACAATCCCAACCTTGGGCTCAACAATCCGGGGTTCTTCAACCCGGGCGCGCTCAGCAGCCCCAATCCGTACGACTTCAGCGGCGATGGCAAGTTTGAACAGTCCGCCCTGTATGCGGCATCGCAGCTTGCCTACAACGGGCCGGTCATCGTCGTCGCCCTACCAGCGATTCCGCAACGCGATCCCATCACCGGCAATGTCAACCAGGCCTCCTTCGTGTTACAGGCGCCAGCCGGAAACAACGGCGGCGTGACCAATGGCAGTGCCTCGGTGCCGTTCAACACGACCCTGGTTTTTAACGCCGGCTCAACGCTCAAGCTTCAGAACGCCGCGCTCTTTGTCCAGAACCAGGGGAGTGCCCTCCAGGCTGACGGCACCGCGGCCAATCCGGTGCTCTTCACGTCCTACAACGACGCCACCGTTGGCGGCGCGACCAACAACAATCCGGATACGCACCCGGTGGCCGGCGATTGGGGCGGCATTGTCTTCCGAAACTACGATCAGGCCCTGACGCCGTCAGTCACATTCCCCGTCGACGGCAGTCTGGTCGGTCTCAACGGTGCCAACGCGATCTCCGGAGCGTCGGATGCCACGTCGATCTTGAACTTCTTCGACATCCGATATGCCGGTGGCGCGGTTCCCCAGGGATCGAGCAACTTCTTGAGCGCCGTCACGCTCTACAACTCGCGGCCGACGATCTCCAACGGCCAGATCGCCGAGACCGGCGGCACCGGCGGCACCGAAGCGTCGATCGCGGCCGACTTCGACTCGTTCCGCCAGGACGACACGGCGCGCGGTCCGCTCATCCGCCAGGTCGCCGTCATGGATAACAGCCTCAATGGTCTGTACCTCATGGCCGAGACCAACGGCTTCATCGAGCCGACCAGTGCGATGACTTATCCGACCAATCCCTCGACACTCGGCGGCACGCAGAACTATGCGTTCTTCGAACCGCTCCCGTTCATCGTGCTGGCCCAGGTCATCGTCGGCCAGGAGCTGGAGGTCAACACGGGCGGATTGACCAGTTGGATTGGAGATCGCCTCTATATTGACCCGGGCGACATGATCAAGTTCGGGAAGGGATCGGCACTCGACGTGCTGAACCCGGCGTCGAGCTTGAACATCGGCTCGCGGTCCTACATCAGCGGTTACGATCTCGACAACAACTATGGGCCGGGATCGACAGGGTTCGCCGCCGAGTCGGCGAGCGACCCGAACGTGTTACTGACGTCGATATTCGACGACACGGCAACGACGACGCTGGTGCCCGAACCCATCAATGTCACCGGCGAAACGGGCGCGGCCTCGACCACGAATCTCGTTGCCGGGTCATGGGGAAGCGTGGGCATTCAGAGTGGGGCGATCGCCGTCATCAACGCGACGACCTTCCAGTACGGTGGCGGCGAGGTCAATACCCAGAACTTCACGATCCCATCGCAGTCGGTGCTGGCCTTCATCACCGACTATACGTTCTTCGTGACGCCCGGCACGGCAACCAGCGACCTCGGCTCGCACGTCTACGTCACGAATAACAATTTCTACCACAACTTCGACGCGGCCATGCAGATCGAGCCGAACGGCCTGATGGCCGGCGACCCCCTCCACCCGCTGGTTTCGGGTAATCCGTTTATCCATGGGAACGTGCTCTCCGGCAACGGCATCGACGGCATGATGGTGTTGACCCTGCAAACCTACAAGTTCACCAACAACTACACGCAATACCTCGGGCCCGAGCAGGGGATCGCCGCCGGCGGCGGTTATTCCAACCTGTCTGTCAACTCCGTCTGGGACCTGACGGATATCACTTATGTGTTGCAAGGCACCTTGATCATCGCCGGTGCGTACGACTTCAACAACTTCAACGGGTTTAACTTGCTGAATGTGCCCGTGCCGAACCTCACGGCGTACACGACGACCCCGCCGCCGGCCGTGTCGCTGACGATCGAGGCCGTGCTGCCTGGCACCGAGCTCGCCGACGGCGAACTGATCCCCAGCCCGGGTGCCCCTGTTGTGGTCAAGCTCTATAACGACAACACGCCGAACAACGCGGGCGCTGCGAATCTCCAGGGCAACTTCGGCTCGACCGGTATTCCGGCCGTTCAGAACGCGGGTGCCGGCTTCGTGGTCGGTGTCGATGACGGCGTCGATCCGCCGGGCGCGAGCCCGCTGGTCGATCCGGGCGCCTACTCCGAGCTGCGAATCCTCGGTATCCCCGGCAACCAGACGACGGGCCAGAAGCGTGTGCCCGTCATCATCACCTCGCTCCGCGACGGCACGGTTGGCGTGTCGGCACGCGGCACGACGATGAACTCCATCTGGAACAGTGCTCCGGTCCAGGTATACCAGGCAGCGCAAGCCGGCAAGGCGTTCAACACGCAATCTCCGGCAGCCGGCGACGGCGGGTATATCTACATCGGTGCCGAGTCGCTCAATGAATACGATCCGACAAACCCGCTCGAAGGGAGCCTGATCGACAACGCCGATATCAGCTATATGAGTCGTATCGAAATTCAGGGGGGCGGCATCATCGATTCGTTCAATACGAATCCCGCCACGCCGGGCGCTCCGACGCTCACCAACACCGATTGGTACGATACGCTCAACGGCTATCTCTCGCCTGTGAACCAGTTGAACTCGGCCTTCGCGTTCACGATCTCTGATTCCAACCTCGACGCCTTCTCCGACGCGGCCGTCTTTGTGCACCCGGACTCGGTGAATGCCCTTTATCGCGACTGGACGGGCATCAAGAGTAATCAGAACCCCCCGTTCCCGGCCCGCGGCGGTCTCGTCGGCGAGCCTGTCGACCTCTATATGTATAACGACACGATCGCCAATTCGAGCGAGGGCGTTCATATCAATGGGTCGGTCGGCGACGATTCGAGTGGCGACACGCCGTACGTGGCGACGTTGCTCAACGACACGTTCTACAACGACGCGTATGCAATCCAGACGGCCGCGCCGGCGTTCGATACCAAAAACCAACTTGCCATTGTCAAGCTCCTGGCGATGAACAACATCTTCGACGGCTCCACGCAGGTCGCCGTCAATCTTGGTGGGCCGGGCTCGGGAACGGCCGTTGGACAGGCGGGCGAAAGCCAGCTCCAGTACAACCTTTTCTACAACAATATCGCCAACCTGCTGATCACGACCAACGACGGCGACTTCTTCGGTAATGTTGGTGCGGTGTATTCCAATCCCAACTTTGTCGGCCCGGTCGGTTCTTTGAACGCGGGGGCCGAGAACTTCGAGCTCGAGCCGACGTCACCGGCGATCAACTCGGGCCGCAGTGAAATCGGGCCCAACGCCCAGGGGAACGCGATCTTCCCCACCGTCGATCTCGCGCTCAGCGGCGGCGTCGCGACCGAGACGCGTACCGATCCGAATACACTCACTTACCCTGAGATGCCCGGGCGCGAGCTGACCACCGGTTTCTTCGCGGGCACCGCGGGTTACTTCGGCTTCGAGAACGAGATCACCGACCCGCGGCAGATCGTGACCTTGCCGGGCTCGGGCTTCTTCAGCTTCCCCGACGAATGGGCCCCCACGCTACCCGATACGGCCGGCAGCTATACCAGCCCCAACACGGTGCCGGGCACGTATAACTACACACCCGTCAGCGGCCAGCGCGACATCCTCGGATACATCCGCGCACCGCAGGCCGGCACGCCCACGGGGACCGGCTATGGCAGCAACCCGTTTATCGACATCGGTGCCTATCAGTACGTGAACCTCCATCCGCCCGAAGTGACCGGCGTCACCGAAACACCCACTCAGGGCGCCATGCCTGTGAACCTGTACGCGGTGGGAGGCGTCTCCGGCGTCAATCAGACGCCCTGGACGATCAACATCACGTTCAACGGACCGATCTCGCCGAACACGATCAACTCGAGCACGGTGAGCCTGGTCAACCTGGGAAGCAACCCGAGCCAGCCGCTCGACCAGGATATCAACCTCTCCGGCAAGCTGTCATATATCTCGTCGACCAACACCCTGGTGATCAACCTGGCCGCGGCCGGGTTGACGCTCGGCACCGACGCCTACCAGATCACGCTGTTCGGGAGCGGCTCGCCGGTGATCGCCAACGCCCAGGGAGTCGCCCTTGACGGTGAAAACACCGTCGGCGGCCTGCCGACTGGGGCTCAGCTTGCACTCCCCTCGGGTGATGGCTACCCCGGCGGCAACTTTTATGACACGTTCATCATCAACACGACGCCTCCGGCGGTCCTGGCCGGTTCGCTCTCGCTCGACCCCGCCAGCGATAGCAACATCGTCGGCGACAACGTCACGACGTCGACGCAGCCGACGTTTGACGGCACGATCAGCGAGCCCAACCCCCAGCTTGTGCCGCTGGCCGGCCAGACCGCGATTCTCGACATCGGAATCATGGTCGGCGGGGTGACTTACTATCAGCGCCGCGACGGCGCCGAGCAATCTCGCCCAGTTCATTCGACCGAACGCGGGCACGGCGACATCCACGAGCGGCGGGGCCTTCCAGGTCACTGTTGGTGTCGACGGTGCCGCGACCGGCCTGGTCACGACCACCACTGGCTTGCCCGACCTGACGGGTACTTACAACGTCGGCCCTGACGGGCTTCTGGTGCCCCTCCCTGGCGACGACAGCGGTTACTACGTGGCGCGGATTCGCGTCGTCGATCAGAGCGGCAACCAGTCCAATCCCAACGACTCGAACGCCCAGGTGCCGCTCGTTGTTGACAACACGGCGCCGACGGTCACGATCACGTCGCCGTCGTCGGGCCAGGTCATCAACAATATCTCGAGCAGCGTGCTCACTTTCACCATCCAGACCAGCCAGAACATCGATCTGACGCACTTCAACGCGTCGTCGATCCAGCTCATCAGTGCCGGCCCTGACGGAATCCTGGGCGATGCCGACGACGTCACGATTCCGATCGACTCGAACTCGGTTTCGGTCAAATACCTCAACACGGGAACGGGCGGACCGGGCGCCGAGCAGATCACCTTCTCGACGCTCGCGGGCACGGCTCTGACCAACGATCTCTATCAGATCACGCTCTTGAATACGGGCAGCGATGCCATTCGCGACATCGCCGGCAACGTGATGGCCAATCCGGTGACACAGTCGTTTGCCGTCGCTGTGCCGTCGCTGTCGCACGTGCTGTTTGTCGAGGAAGGGGCCACGGCGAGCTCGGCGACGGGAACGCGGGAAGACCCCTACGCGACGATCAGCGCCGCCATGACAGCCGCAACGGCGGGCGACGTGATCGCGGTGCTCCCCGGTGTTTACCAGGAACAGGTCACCCTCAAGCAGTTCGTGAAGCTCTACTCGGCCGATCCGAATAGCACGGATGCGTCCGTCTTCACGACGAGCACGGGCGCCGCGCTTCAAACGATCATCCGGGCGCCCTTCGAGGCGAACGCACCGTCAGGAACCTACGCGACGATCACGGCGACGTCGCTTCTCAGTCTCGCCGGGCTCACCACCGAGGTTGCCGGATTCACGATCGCGAGCCCGCTTGTGCTCGACCCGGCCTCCGGGATCATCAACCCGAATGCGGTCGCCATCGAGATCACGAATTCCAACGTGACGATCGACAAGGATTATGTGATCGATGGCGGCACCGGGATCGTGGTCAATACCTCCGGGGCGTCAGGGCTTGTGCCGTCGATCTACAATGACGGCATCATCGGTAACATTGACGGAGTGATCGTCAGCGATGACGGCACGACGTCACCATTGACCGGGCCCGTCAACCTGGTGAACAACGACTTTGCGTTCAACACCGTGGGCCTGTTCCTTCAAAACACGGGGTCGTCGCCAGTTCAAGCACTGGTCACCAATAACATCTTCTGGGAGAATCACGACCAGACCAACGCACGTAGCGGGTACGCGATCTACTCCCAGAATGTCAACAAGGTGACCCTGCAGAACAACCTGTTCTACGGAAACGGACTGAGCGACGTCTCGCAGTCGGGGGCAACAAACAACCTCGGCAATGGCTTCAGCCCGACCTTGCTGGGACCGACGATCGCGTCGGCCCAGAGCAATCGGGGCAACTTCACAGGCAATCCGGCCTTCGTGTTCCCGATCGATCCACGGCCCGGCTCGGATGGTCCCGCGAATTTCTACATCGACGCCAACTTCCAGTTGGAGGCCACGTCGGCCGCCATTGACAACGCGTGGGAGCCGTCCGCTCAAACGACCGATTTCCTCGGTAAATCGCAGGTGGACATCCCGGGCGTCGGATTTGCACTGGCCAACTTCGGGCCTCGCGACATCGGTGCATTCGAGTACGGTGGCACTGGCGGTCTGGCCGTTGGCGGCAGCTTCCGTGTCGTCACGACGTCCGTGGTGCCCATCGGCGGTGCGACCCTGGCGGCCGGAGCCACCACGATCGTTCAGACTTCGCCCACGGAAATCACGGTCACCTTCTCGGGCAACGTCAATCCGGCCGATATTTCCGCGACAGACCTCGTGCTGTCGGGGTCGGCAATCAACCCGGCGTCACCCGTGCACGCCACCAGCCTCACCTGGATCGACTCGCACACCGTCGAATTCAATCTGGTCGGCCAGTTCGTTTCTTCGGGTACGCTCGATCTCTCGATCGCGCCCAGCTCGATCCAGAGCACGACGGGGGCTACGATCAAGGGCTACAGCGACTCGGTCGTACTGAAGATCGTCCCGCCGAGCACGCCGTCGCCGACATCGACGACGTCGCCCACGCCCATCTCCGTGACGCCCTCGCCGACGACCACCGTCACCACCACGCCTGGTCCGGTTGTCGCTCCCACGAGTGTCTTCCACAAGCTTATCCACCACGCGAAAAAGGTGATCAAGCCCGTCAAGCATGTGGCCCACAAGCCGAAGCCGGTGGTCCACAAGCCAGTTCACAAGGCCCCGCACAAGAAGAAGTGATCCCGGGCTTGAATGGGCAAGACACCCAGGTCGGTGGTCCTGACAAGATCAAACGCGGGCGGCTTCCTTCGTCGGAAGCCGCCCGTTTCTTTTGCGCCTTGGAAATTCAAAGGCGTGGCGTGGCGAGCCCCCGGCTCGAACGAGTATTCGTTCGAGCGTGAGAAAAGCCGCGCAGCGGACAGGGCCGTTTCGGTACGGCCTGAACGTGGTCAACAAAAAAACCCCGGCGAAGACGCCGGGGTTAAATGAGATTGGTCGTGAGGTCGCGCAGGTTGGCGCCCTTCTATCGCGCTCGCGTCAGTGAGGGGGTGATGAATGTTCCCGCGACGTCGAAGCGATCACTTCTTTTTCCGGCTGGTATCGCAGCTTTCACTTTCAAGGGCGTCTTTCTTTTCGGTGATGACAGGGCACTTGGGCGATTCTTCGGCGTTGAGAGCGGTGAAGTCTTTCCACTCTTCCGGGAGGTTATCTTCGTGGAAGATCGCCTCGACGGGACATTCCGGAACGCACGCTTCGCAGTCGATGCATTCCTCCGGGTGGATGTAGAGCATCTGCGCCCCCTCGTAGAAACAGTCGACAGGGCACACCACAACGCAGTCGGTGTACTTACAGTCGAAGCAGGGCTCGGCCACAATATGAGCCATTTGTGACTCCTTTGGAGGTCGGAAACGTTGTCATTTCACCGACGGCGGCAGTCCGGAAAACCTGCCGCCATGAGGTGCATCTCGTGATGATGAGCCATCTTAGAAATCGCTTCTGGCTCGGTCAAGGGATGGCCGTGGGAACGATTCCCCAGGCTAGCCGCTCAGCTCTTCCCCTTGCGCCGGGCCGTCTTGATCGTGACCGGGTCGGAGGGCACGTCGTCATGCGGCCCCTGCGATGACGTGCGCACGCGGGCGATCTTCTCGACCACGTCCATCCCGTCGATCACCTTCCCAAAGACAGCATAGCCGCCGCCGGCACTGTCGAGATTCTTATTATCGACAAGATTGATGAAAAACTGATTCTGCGCCGAATTGGGGTCATTGGTTCGCGCCATTGCGATCGTGCCCTTCGCGTTGCTCAGGCCGTTGCGCGACTCGTTCCGGATCTTCCCTTTCTGGCCCTCGGTCTTCTCGTGCATCTGCGCGTCGAAGCCGCCCCCTTGAATCATGAATCGGGGAATGACGCGGTGGAAGATCAAGTTGTCATAAAAGCCGTCGTCGACATACCTCAAGAAGTTCTCGGCCGTGATCGGCGACTTTTTCCTTATCAAGCTCGATCGTGATCGGGCCGTACGTCGTGTCGAGAACGACGACAGGATGCTTGTCATCGCTCTGCGCTCTAGCGGCGTAAGCCGTCATGGTCGCGCCAATGGTGACGGCCAGGGTGATCATCGTCGCGAGGCGACGCGGGTTTCGTAATACTGTCATGGCTAGAATCGGGCTCCTTCCGACGAAGTCGGGTTGCTCGTGTCGGTCGCGTTCGTGACACGAAATTGATCAATGGGGTTTCAGCCGCGAGCCAGAGACTGACCCTTCGGTCGGGCACGCCCGACCGAAACTGCGGCTCTCGCCTGACTTTATCACAGGCGTTCCGAAATTGTCGATGGTGGAACTGACACCGCCCCCGGCGCGACGTCCGACACCGCCCGCCCGAACCGAGCGACGTGACCAAACCGTCGCGGCTCGCGACCGCGCCCAGATCGCGGCTGAAATTCAGGGCGGCTGGTTTCGACCGGGTGCCGGACACTCGTGAATTGCGCAGAGCGTTATTGGCGCAGAGTGGCTTGCGGCGCTCGGGTCAAGACGACGGCGGTGCGCTGGCCGGCGGCGCGGGGGTATCGGCAGCGGACGCCGTCGGTTTCGAATCGGTCTGATTCCCGGACGATTTCGCCGGTGCTTTCTCGTCCTGCTTGCTGACTGTCTTCGACTTCGCTTTCGACGGTGTCCTGGCCGAGGGCGGTTCGCCAGCCGGGGCCTTCAGCTTGAGTGCAACCGAGTTGATGCAAAAGCGTAACCCCGTGGGGGGCGGCCCGTCGTCGAAAACATGCCCCAGGTGGGCACCACAGCGGCGGCACAAGACCTCCATGCGTGTCTCGAAGAGGCTATTGTCGGCGGCGGTCTGCACGGCCGTCGCGTTCACGGGTTGATAAAAACTCGGCCAGCCCGTTCCCGAATCAAACTTGGTCTGCGAGCTGAACAGGTCCGATTCGACGTTCGCGGCATCACAGCAGGCACAGACGAAAGTCCCTTTATAGTGACCCGTCGCGTATTTGCCCGAATAGGGCTGCTCGGTTGCTTTTTCGCGCGTCACGGCGAACTCAGCCCTGGTCAGCAGTCTCCGCCATTCGGCGACCGGCTTGTTGATGAACTCCGGCTTGCTCTTCGCCCTGGGCTTCGCTTCGGTTTTCGACGGGGAACCGCCCGTGGCGGCCTGGTCGGCGGAATCGGCTTTCGATGCGGATTGCGGAGCGAGCGTCGCCTGGTCGAGCGGATCGTCTCCTCGGGCCGCGGCCGTCAACAACAACAGAAGCGATGCCGCGATGATTCTCGCGGCGCTCATCTTTTCACGACGTTGAGACATCAATCGAAATCTCCTTCTCGTCGGCGGCGGCCAGGTGACAGCTCCAGCCTTGGTTGATTTTCCGATCCTCTTCTCAATCATCTTAGAGCGCGGCGAATGCGACTCAAGCAGCGCTCACCCCCTGGGGCTCGAGTCGGGCCTTTTTTCACCCGTCTCACGCGGCCGCATTTCGGTTTGCCTGGCCTTGAACAGGCTCTCGACCAGGCCCGGAGTACTCGTTGGCGAAAAGTTTTCAACGACAGCCACGTCGCGGCCTCGCCGCTCGACGACATACAGGCTGTCATCAAGATTGCGCCACACCTTGTCGGGAATCGGTTTCGGCGGCTTACCGAGCTTGCCGACTTTCGTCGTTTGATACCCCACATAAGCGCGTGCGAACTCGCGGGCATCGGGCTCGGTGTCCCAGGTCGAGAGCCAGATCAATCCGAGCTGTTTCCTCGATCCTTCGAAAACGGCATAGCGATCGCCGTCCCAGCCGGCCGCCGCGGCGGCGCCACCATGTTTCCGGAGCATGATCGCCGTTTGCATCTCACCCAGAACGTTGCGCCCGATTTCCTTCCAGCCATCGCCCGGCGTGACCGCTCCGAGGTCGATGTTCATCGGATAATCGGGTTTCGATCGGTATTTTTCGGGATGAAGAATTTGCTCGGTCGAGACCGGAGGGTCGTGGTAGACGCGATCGATACTGGCCCAGCCGCCCTTGTTGGCGATCTTCGCGCAGAAAATCAAGCCGCGCAAGTACGGAAACGTCATCGACTCGCTGATGATCGGCGGAGCGCTGCGAATCGCGCTGCCACCGCCCATGAATGGCAAGATCGGCCCGAGCAGGTTAAACGTGAATTCCACGCGGTCGGCCGGAAGCTTGACGATATCGTCGCCGTCCCAATCGTCCATTCCGGCGGCGAACATGGCCATCGTCGCCTCTCCCTCGATGAGTGCGTCGAGAGCCAGTCGATTGATCGTCGTCTGTTCTTGACGGCTTTCTGCATCGCGTCGAGGTCGTAATGCTGATCGGCCAGCGCATGCGTCAATTCATGGGCGATAACCGTCTTGTTCTCATCCTTGTCGAACTCGCCGGTCTTGCCGAACAGGCGTTCGAGAAAGCCCGGCTGCTTCTTGCGGCTTCCTTCGGCTCCTCGATCAGGTGCATCGTCTTGGTCTTGGGGTCGTAAAATGCGGCGACCTCCTCGGCATAGACCTGGGCGAGGGCGTTCCTTGAGATCGTAGTCGCGCGGTAACAGGCCGAACGCCTTCATCGCCAGCTCGTTGGCCCGAAACTCGCCCGGCGTCATATCCTCTTCGATTTCCTTGAGGATCAGCGCTTTCATGTTTTCACGCTTGGTCACGTCGCGTTTCACTTCGTGCTTGAACGGGATCTTGCGCAGATCCCGGAAGAAGCTGCTCCATCCCCAGTTTGTAGCGAATGACAGCCTCGGTGTACTGACCGCGGTCAGCGAGCGTGTCGCCCTCATCAAGGAGCTTTGTGCCCGGCGCGAACCGCCGCTTCGTCGGCCCGGATGGCTCGAGCCAAAAGCGCCGTGAACGTCAACAGAACCGCGACAAGAACGACCGCTTTCATTCGCATGGAGAATTCCTGTTCATCCCGGATTCGAGAAATGCACGGAGCAGGGAAATCGACGCTAACGTGGCGTCCTTGCCACGGGTATGCGCGACGACGATTGAGGCCGGGCGGGCACGTTTTCATCGGCCGCGGCGCGATCGGCCTGACCGGCCGGCCTGGATCTGGGCATGGGATACCGCAAGAGCTGCTTGGCCGCGAGAACTCGCAGCTCACTTTCGTTTCGAGGCCCATCGCGGCCGGTCAGATTGCGGTAGAGATCGTCTGAAAGAAAATTAAGAATCGCGGCCTCGGGCAATCCCAGCGTGCGAACGACCCTGACCTTTTCGGCCTGGCTCTTGCGCGAATAATGCCAGATACGCCGCGCCTGCGTCATTTTCGTCTCATCAATTTCATAGCCGTAGCGATGCGCAAGCCTGTCGATCTCCTGGCCCGCGCGATTGCCCTGCGCGGATCGCCTCGCGCAGGCCGTCGCGAAATTCAACTTGTTCGGCCATGCGATTGGCTTGCAGGTTCACGTCTTTCTTGTCGATCTGCGCGGCCAGGTCGGCTTCGCGTGCGCGGCCTCTTGCTGGATCTGCTGCAACGTTTCTTCCTTGGTCGGCAGGGGCGCCAGCGCGTTTGCCGCCGCACCGGAACCGCCGCTCGCCGGCGCGACCGCGGCCGTCTGGGCCGGCATGGCTTCTTGCGGTTTTGCCGCCGTCTTCTCATTCTCGGCGGGCGGCTGTAACGCGCCCGGGACAGGCGGTTTCGGAGCTTCGGTTCCATCGGCAAATGGATTCGGCAGGACCGAGCGAGTCGTGATCTTCGGCATCTTCGCTTGTTCGACTGGCAATTCACCGGTGATGGCGACGCTCGACGGGGGCGGAAGAGCCGCCGCGGGCGGTTCTGAAACGACCGCCGGCGAGGCCGCTTCAACGGGCGCCGGGGCTTCTTTGACAGGAGCAGGCTCGCCGGCCGCCGCCACGATACGAGGCGCCGCCTCGGCCGGGGCCGCCGTCTCGGCCGGCTTGGTGTCCTCGCCGGCCCTGGCCGCAACGGCTGACGGCAATGCGGAAGTAGGCGGTGTCTTGACTTCAGGTAGAACCGAATCCCTTGCGACGGCGACCGCGGGACCGGGCACGCCCGTTTCGACGACCGCGGTCGCGCTGGCCAGTCGTTGCGCCACTGGTCGCGCGCACGGCGCGGCGTTGGCCCGGGCCACTTGCACACGGTACTGCTCGACCACGGTGCGGTGATAGACCAAAATCGCCACAAGCGGGACGAGAAAAAGGACAAGGAAAAAGGTCTTCGACGGGGCACCTCGGTCGCGATATTCGACAACCACGACCGGCGGAGCTTGCACCGGCGCCTCGAGAAGATCGTCGAGACGGTCACTCTCTAACATCGCGGCATTTTCGTCGATCATCTTGAGTTCCCTCAGCGTGGCTCCGGACTGGCACTGATTCGTCGAGACGCCCACCGCCACGGGTGCAAGCAAGAGCAAAACGCAGATCAATCGCAACAAGGCGGCGGGCCGGGCTCGGGCGACCTGAATCGTCATTGCGTCAGCCGGAATTCCCGAGCTTACCAAATCAGCAAGAATTACGCACCGTCGGGCTGCGCCCGCCGGCCGTCGCGATCGCCTGGACGAGCTCCTGGCCTTGAGCGGTTTCTGGCAGGGGAACTGGCCAGTACTCCAGTCGCACGTCGCCCCCCTTCACCGTCACAAACGGGCAAGGGGGCGCTCGGTCCAGGTTCCGCTGTTGACGTAAAAAACGCCATTGTCCTGGCTAATCAGGGGAAAATGGGTATGCCCGCAGGTGACGAACCGAAAGCCACGGCCATGCGCGTAAGCGACGGCTCTGCGCTCGATCAACTGACTGTTGCGTTGCCATCGTTTCGAGATGCGACGGATCCAGCGGGCCGAGCGATGCGGCATCCATTTCTGAATGTAATAGAAGATGCCGCATGCGATCTCGGTCAACCAGGGGTACGCCGTGGTAAATGTGTCGAACTGGTCGCCATGCAGGATCAAGAGCTGGATCCGGCCATTGGTGTAAACATATTCGTCGAGAATCTCGACACCCACGATGTGGCTGATCACCTCGATTGGACCGTCGTGGTTGCCACGCACCCATACCAGACGAAAATCAGGGCGATCCGAGTTGCGACGAATGATCTTCAAGCACGCGAAGTGGCGCTTGGTCAGGCGATTGAAATTCAAGTCGTCGAAGACATCGCCGTTGATGACAAGCTCGTCGGCGTGGTCCACGGCCCAGGTCAGGAATTCCTCAAGTAGTTTCGCCTGGCAAACGTCGCTGCCAAGATGCAGGTCGCTGATGACAATACAATCATAATGCGGCTGCTGGGCCGTGGACGGTTCATTCAGCGGGGTCTCCATGCTCTGCTCCGGTTGGATCGTCGATTACGTTCCGGTTGAACCTGATGACCAGCCGGCGTAATAGGCCATGCCGGGATAGTCACGAACAAAACCCAATTCCGCGAGGCGCGCGGCCACCGAGCTTTCCGCCGCCGGGGTCCCCATTATACGATTCCACTTTGAGAATGCGGCGATGAGAACCCGTGAAGCTTGGAAGTAGACCGAGTGCGGAATCGATGTCGGCTTGCCGCGCCGAGGCGAGGCCGGTCAGTCGTTTACCAAACGATTCGACAATCAAAACCGGCGCGCCGGCGCGGATCACGAGGAAATGGCCGGGCTGGCGCGGCAGCCGGGCCACGCCTCCGTTGAGCAAGTTGATGTCGAACGGCGGCTCCGGCACCGTAGAGGTTCGCCGGATCGATCGTGCAGACGACGACCAGCGGCCTGACCGTGTCGGCCGTAAGAGCGGCCAGCCGGGCGAGTTCCTCGGCGGCCGATTTTGATGCATATTGCACGCCCGAGAGCCCCTCGACGAAATAGCCGCGCCGTAGTTCGCCACGCCATTCCAGCCGTGCCAGTAACGGCGCCAGTTCGGCCCACGCCGGGGCGGTCGACTCGAGAGCGACCATTTCACGCGAAAGCACTCCATATCGTGCGAGCAAGATCCGCGCCCAGTCTGTCAGTCGCGACTCGGGGTCGGCCGTGCCGCCAGCAAGCCGCGACCACCGCCCCTCTGGCCGCGGCGCGAGTGCGCGCCTTGGTCGAACAGGCGACAAGCGCCCCGATCGCCGCGCGGCCGAGGCATCAGACAGCACCCGTAACGTGTCGTTCGATCCCGCGCAGGGGGTCGAAACGATCATTGGTGACGACCCCCCGGTTCATCAACTCCTGAAGCGCGCCGAACCCGCGAGGGCTCGATCGCGGCGAAACGCGCCAGGTCCGTGGCAAAGCTCGCCCCGTGCCGGTCGATGATCGCGTTGATCATCTCGGCGTCATCTGACAGTTCGGCCGGCGCCCGGTTTCGACGCCCCGGCCCTCGAAATCGAAATCGCGCGGGAAAAACGCCACGTGGGGATCATCCCGCCCCGCGGCGGTCGCCCGCCAGAGCCACCGGCCCTGGCTGAGTAACTCGTCGAGCCACTGAGAGCGGTAGCCCTTGACACGGCGCGGCAGGATCTCGTTTTCCCAGATCACGGCCGGCGCCGAAAATCCCTGGAGCTGTTCGAGAACACCCTCCAGAAACGCCTGGTCGGCGCCCCGCGTGTCGGGGTCGACTCCCTGAAACCGCAAGAGAAACGCCGCGAAGACCTCGGGGGCGACCGCCAGACTCTCTTGCCGCCGCACGGCAACGGTAACCCTGCGCATCTCGGCCAGGTTATCTCGCTCGACCCACCGCTCTGTCTCGGTATCGCCCGTCTCGCCGAGGCGCACCACCGTGCCCAGATCGGCCCAGCGCTCGAGCAATCCAGTGGCCTCAACGGCATCGATCGGATAGCGGGCCGTCAGATCCTTCATTCCGATCAACGCATGCGTGCGCAAGAAGCGTCTGACAATCGATTCGCGCGCTCGTTCGAGTCGACCGAGGATCGGTCAAATGCGCCATCGTAAAGGGGCGCCTCCTCGGCGAGGATCAGACGCTCGGGCTCGCTCGTTCCGGGCAGCTCGATCGTGACCGAGCGTCCGGTCTTGCACAGCTCAGCGGCGAACGCCTCCATGGGTCCGGCGAGCTCGGAATGGGTCATATCACCCAGGAGCCGCAGATGCTCGGCCATTTCGTCAGCCGTGCGCGGCGGGCGGCCAAGCCTTCGAACACGATTTTCGACTCGCCCGATCGCCTGCGGATCGATCCACTCATCGACGCGGCCGCCGCGGAGCAACGGTTCGAGCAGGTCGTCATTCACCTTGCCCGTCTCGGGACGCCGATCGGCGCGCTTCGGCTGGTCCCATTCGTACTGGTAGGCCGCCGTGAAGCCGAAGATCAGTTCCGATGCAAATGGCGAAGCGATCTCACCGGCCCGGCGAACGACCCGCACGGCGCCATTTCCGATGGCGTCGAGCAACGCTCGGAGCCGGGGTAGATCGAGATCGTCGTCCAGGCATTCGCGGACCGTTTCCAGAAGGATTGGAAAATCGGGGAACTCGCCGGCGACCTGGAGCAGATCCTTGGCGCACAGGCGTTGGAGCCACAGAGGAGACCGCTTCCCCGGGTCGGGCCGTGGCATGAGCAGGGCCCGTGCGGCGTTCTGGCGAAATCGCAGTCCAAAGAGCGCGGTCTCACGCAGCTCGTCGCGAATCAGTCGCTCGGCAACATCGGCGGTCAACCCGTCAAAGAGGTCGAGCGGCGGATCGTCCATCGCCGGCAGGCGGAACAGCAGCCCGTCGTCGGCATGCAGACAGGCCGGACTCAGGTTAAACCGTTCGCGAATCCGGCCCATGAACGCCAGTTTGAGCGCATGGTGCAGCCGGCCGCCGAATGGCGTGAGGACGGCCAGGCCGAGCTCGCCCGTTTGATCCACGAATGATTCGACAACGATCGTTCGATCGTCCGGAACGGCCCCGGCGAGACGTTCCTGACGTTTGATGTAGCGCCTGAGCAGATCAGCCGCCCCAGGGGTGAGGCGGCATTCTTCTTCGAGCCACGAAATCAGGTGCGGATCATCGAGCCGCTCGGCGATCTCACGAGTCAGCGCACCGACGGCTTCACCCAGCTCGGGCGTTCGAGCCGCATTTTCACCGCGCCAGAACGGCATGACGGCCGTCTGACCTTCCGCCGTGGCGACGAGCACGCGATGCGGCTCGATCGCCGTGATCCGCCACGTCGAGTTGCCAAGCACGAACGATTCGCCGACCCGGCGCTCGTAGACGAACTCCTCGTCGAGCTCACCGAGCCGCGGGCCGCCGTCTCCCAGGTAGACGGGATATTGCCCCGTATCGGGAATCGTGCCGCCCCCCATCAGGGCCAGTTGCGAGGTTCCCGGCAGCGCCGCAAGGCGGTTGTGAATGCGATCCCACACAACACGCGCGCAGATCGCGGAAGTCGGGCGTCGGAAAACGCCCCGATATCATCTTCAAGACATTTTCGAACGACTCGGCCGACAGGTTGTGGAACGGATACGCGCCACGCACCAGGTTATAAAGGGCGACAACATCCTGCGGTTCCACGGCGACGCACGCCACCACCTGCTGGGCGAGGACGTCAAGGCAGTTCAGCGGCACACGCAGGTGCTCGATATTTCCGTGCAGCATGGCGCGGCCAAGCGCGGCACACTCGAGCAAGTCGGCCGGCGTCTTGGCGATCATGCGTCCCTTGCTGACGCCGTGCACAACGTGCCCGGCGCGGCCGACGCGTTGCATACCGCGGGCCACGTTTCCGGGCGATTCAACCTGACAGACGAGGTCGACCGCCCCCATGTCGATGCCCAGCTCGAGCGATGCCGTCGCCACGACCGCGGCCAGCTCGCCTTGTTTGAGGGCCTCTTCCGTCGAGCGCCGTTCGTTCAGGCTGATACTGCCGTGATGGGCGCGGAAACGACCGGCTTCCGATTCGGCCGCGTCGATGCCGTCGTCGGCAAGCGCATCGACCTCGCGGTCGAGACCGCATTGATCGGCGAGCTCGTTGAGCCGCGCCGTCAGCTTTTCCACCATCCGTCGATTATTGGTGAAGATGATCGTCGATCGATGAGCCTGCACCAGCTCGAATAGCTCGCGCTCGACGTCCGGCCAGATCGGTCCGGCCCCGCTCGGTGCGTCGGGCTTTCGCGGCCAGATCACTTGCAAGTCCAGATCGCGCCGCGCACCGGCATCGACAATCGTCACGGGCCGTGGTCTGCGCGCCGCGCCGTCGTCCCGCCGCCGACCCAGTCGATGCCTCCGAGATAGCGCGCCACCTCGTCGAGCGGTCGCTGGGTGGCCGACAGTCCGACACGCACGAAACTCGTGCTCGACATGGCCTGCAGCCGTTCAAGCAAGAGCGCCAGAAATGCGCCGCGCTTGTTGGCACAAACGGCATGAATCTCGTCGACGATCACGTGAGAGATTCCCCGCATGATCTCGCGTGCCCGACTTGTGAGCATCAAGTGCAGCGATTCGGGCGTTGTGATCAAAATATCGGGTGGTTTGCGCCGATCGAGGCGCGTTCATTGGCGGGAGTATCGCCGCTTCGAACGGCGACGCGAAGCGGGGGAAGCGGCTGTCCGATCGCACGCGACGTGTCGAGAATGCCTTCGAGTGGAAACTGAAGGTTGCGCGAAACGTCTTGATTGAGTGCCTTGAGCGGCGAGATGTAAAGAATTCGCACGCCCTTCTGCTCACGGGGCGCACGCCAGATGTGGTCAAGGGCCGCGAGGAACGCCGCGAGCGTCTTGCCCGATCCGGTGGGAGCGACAATCAACGTGTGCTGGCCTGTCGCAATCGCGGGCCAGCCGAGCCGTTGAGCCGGTGTCGGCTCGCCAAATTGCTCGATGAACCACGAGGAAACCGCCGGATGGAATCCGTCCATTCCGCGGCTGGATTGCGCGGACTGCCTTGCCATGAAACTTCCGCTCTGATACGAGAAAATCGTTCGACTCGATCGCGGGCCCGATCAGACTATTCTCGCGCGGCGGCAGAGCGGCGGCAAGCGGCCTGTGTACAAAAGTCTAGATTGGCGTGGCATGTGACGCCCCGCCTGGTGGATGAGTGCTCGCCCTCAACCTGGCAACGTCCGTTGAAGATCGTGCCATGATCGGGGAACCGACTCGGGGTGGGTTAGCAGGCCGACTCGTGTTCGACGAGAGCCCGTCCGATCAAAGCGCGGACAAATTGGCCGACGCTTTCGCGTCGCTTCTGGGAAACCTCGACCAGGGCCATTGCCCATTCCGCTGGCAGCAGCAAGCCAATTTCTACAACATCACTGGTGGAATTTGTGCCAGAAAAAGTTGCAGCGATGTCGGAATCAGACGATGTCGATGGGCTCAAGAGTCCTACTGACATAAGAAACGACCTTTGCAAAAATCGTGGTCGGGTCATGAACGTCGCGGCGTAACGCGAGTAACCATATCTACTACGGTCCGGGCGGCTCGCTAAGACACGGAGCCGAATGAGCGGTGTGCAGCGCTTCTGGTCGACAAACGTTGAGAGCAAATCCCGCCGGCGGTCAAACGTGACGAAAGACAGTGATCAAAATGATGGCCAGGACGCCGAGGATCGCGGCGATGATCGCGAACTGCACGAGCCAGCGAGAATCGTCGACTTCGTCAATGTCGCGTGCATTTTGATGCAGATCCCGGGCCGGCGTTGAACGCACGACCGCCGGCAAAGGAGGCATGGGTGCTTGGTGACGTGGAGCATTACTCGGCTCGGCACCGCCAAGGTCGCGCAGCGATAGGCCGTCTTGGCTCCCCGACTCGGGGCGGTCGAGCAGGCGCAGATCGTCTTCGACGAGCTCCGGGGGCGGGGGCCGAAAGCTCCGCGCGGCGTCGGCCTCGGTGCCGAGGATGGCCCGCACCCGCTCGGGGTCGGTCCAGCGGGCGAGATCACCGCGCAGCTCGGCGAAGTTTTGATCGCGCTCGTCGGGATTCTTGCTCATGAGCTTGCGGCACGATGGCCGCGAACGCCGCTGGTACTGTTCGCGCGACGTGTTCGAGCGGATCGGGATCTTCCATGCGCTGCTTGAAGATCTTGTTGATCATGTCGCCCCCCTCAAAGGGGGCGCGGCCGGCCAGGGCGAAGTAGAGCGTGCAACCGACGCTGTAAAGATCGCTGCGCGCATCGGCCTTCGTGGCGTCGCGCAACTGTTCGGGGCTCGCGTAGTCGAGGGTGCCGAGCACCGTGTTGGCCCGTGTCAGGCCCCCTTCGTCGTCGAGCGCGCGGGCCAGCCCCATGTCGAGGAGTTTCACTTCGCCGTCGGGAGTGATCATGATGTTCGACGGCTTGATATCGCGATGAACGAGGCCGCCGCGATGTGCCGCGTCGAGGCCGTCGAGCAATTTGAGAAAGAGCCGGGCGGCGTCGGTAACCCGCAGGGGGCCGTCGCGCTCGCTCTTGACGAGCTCGTAGATGCTCTTGCCCGGAATGTATTCCATCACCATGTAGTACACGTCGCCATCGTTTCCGACGGCGAGGGTGCGCGCCAGGTTCGGGTGCGAGCAGCGCTGCGAGAGTTCCATTTCGCGGCGGAACCGCTTCAGAGCGTTTTCATCGCCAAGGGCCTTGCGTGGCGGCAAGACCTTGATGGCGACGTGCTGACGGTCGTCGCCGACGGCCAGGTAAACCTTGCCCATTCCACCTTCGCCCAGGAGCCGCAACAGGCGGTAGCCGCCGAGGAAGAATCCCCGGGTTGCCCCTGATAACAGCTTGCGTGCCTGGTAGGTGGTAAGCCAGCCGCCGCCGATGAGTTGACGGGCGAGCCGAATGGCGGCATCCTCGGCCGGGGCGGGATCGAGCTGCGACTGAACCAGCGAGAGAACCGCCGATGGCACGAGCCCGGACTTGGCGATGTTTGCCGAAAAGTCGTCCAGGCGGACCATTGTCGTCACACTTCACTCAAACAAGGAGTGCGCCGTCGAAACCGACGCGGATCGGCCAATTTTCCGGGCCGGGGCTCGGCCTCAAGAGGCGCGAAGTTCCCGCTTCGAGCTGGCTGAGTCGCTTTCCGAAACGGCATGAATGATCAAGCAGGTCACATTATCCTTGGAGTCGTTGGCCAGTGCGAGGTTCTTGAGGTCGACGGCCGCCTTCTGGGGGTCGTCGACGGAGCCAAGAATCCGGGCAATGTCCTTGTCGGGAACGACGCCGGTCAGTCCGTCGCTGGCCATCAAGAGCCGGTCTCCCAAGCGGACGTCGAGCTCCCTGACGTCTTCAGGGCCGCCGCGGGCGTCCTTGCTGCCGAGGTAGAGGTACAAGACGTTCTTGAACTTGTGGTTGTGAAGCTCGTCCGGCGTGATCGTGCCAGCCTTCACGAGTGCGTCGGCCAGGGAGTGGTCTTCGGTGAGCTGGTCGAGTCGGCCGTCGCGTAGACGATAGGCGCGTGAGTCACCGATGCCGGTCACGAACACCTTGTCAAAGCGGAACTGGGCGAGGACAACGGTCGTGCCCATGTTCGAGTATTCGTGAATGGCGCCCGAGCTGCCGATGATTTCCTGATTGACGTCGGCGACGGCGTCGCGAATGGCTTCCTTGATACGATTAGGCTCTTTTTCGTCGGGGGGAGCCGGCGCGCAATCGCGCGCGGAATCAGCTCGACGGCCATCAAGCTGGCCTGTTCACCGGCCTGCTGGCCTCCCATACCGTCGGCGACGATGAAGAGGTTCGACGGTTCGAGAGTGAGCGTGGGCAGCTCGCTATTACTTTCCGACCCACTGTCATGCTTGACCGACGCCGGCCCGGCACGTAGAAGTTGTCTTCGTTGTGCTCGCGATAATTGCCGCGCACCGAGACAACGCCAACCCTCAGCTTGAGGTGGCCGGGCAAGAGCGTAAACGAGGAAAGCGTCGCGAATTCCTCGGTCACGGGATCGTCAACATTGCCGACCCTCTGACCCAAAACTCGCTTTAGCCAGTATGGCAGTCGCGAAATCCAGCTCACCTCAGGTTCACCCTTCCGCATGAGAACAGACTTGCCGCTCAATGATACCATGCGCATTCGTCCCATGAACGTCTTATTCCCTGGCACGGAAACAGAGACCGCGAACACGACGGCGAATTCACCGAGCTTGGGGCACCCGAGAATCGTTGCGTCGTTCGAGCCGTCATGTCGCGAGCCTCAGAAATTCTAGTTCGAGCGCTACTTCGCCCTCGATCAAAATTCAACGAGCTTTCGCGCCACCATGTGACGCGGGACGGGCCACACTCACAAGTTTCCGCGCCGCTCAGAATTACACGCGGGCGTGCGCCGGGCTCGCCCACCGCATCAGGTCGTCAATGCCGACCGATCGATACGTCATGAAGATCTCTCCCGCCTCAAATCCGGCCGTCAATCCGTGGTAACGATTCATGGCTTCCACCGCGCGAAAGATGCCAGCCTTGCTCGCGGGGAACTGGGTTTCATAAGTGCGTATTGCCTCGAGCTTCACCTCCAGGGTCGATCCGATATCGGCAACAATGTAACCAGAGGCTTCGGGCAAGTCCAACCCGTGCAGGCCAATCGGAAAACTTAGTTGATTGACGACCGAGTGAGTCGGCAGACCATTAAAGAATTCATCCCATTTGGTGAGCCGGCTGTAAAAGACGGCCGCGTCGGTGATCAGCATGGCCTGGTAATGGTCGGGCGAGGCCATCACGGTCTTGCCTCCGAACCCGAGCACGACCTTCGGCTTGAACTGGCGAAACACGGTCGCCAGGGCCACGCGTGCCTCGAAAGAGTCAAACAGGCGCCGATTGGGCATATTAAGATTAATTCGCTGAGCCACGCCGAGGATTTCGCCAGCCTTCCTTGCTTCCGCGAGCCGCACGTCCGGGCCCGGCGAGCCGGGCGTCGGCTCACCGTCGGTCAGGTCGACGATTCCGACCGCGTAGCCTTTTCGCGCCAGGCGAGCCAGCGTTCCTCCGCAGGCGATTTCGACATCGTCAGGGTGGGCGCCCACCGCGATCAAGTCGAGCTCCGGTTCCTGCGATTCCGCCATGCGTCTGTCTACCTCCATGTGAGTGTGAACCCGCCACCGACATTGTTTTTAATATAGCCCGCGATTTGCATTCTTCCTATCCAACTTGAATCCGCCGCGACCGCCCGGCCGGCACGCCACGCCCGCGACAACGATCGGTTGTCAATCATCGGCCGACTCTTGCTTGGTCACGCCCAGCAAGAAGGTCGGGGCGATCGACTCGAAGCGAAGCCGTTCCATCTGCTCGATCCCGCGCGAAATCGAAACGTTCCACACACGCACGCGGCCGGCGAGATTTCTCAAAGTCTGATAGGCGGTCGCCAATCCGTCGATGGTGACCACGTTGACCGCCATGCTTCCTCCGCCACAAAGCCGGTGATAGGCCGTGCTCAAGACGAGATCGACCTGGCGGCCGGTTCCGCCGACGAAAATCGCCTCGGGCTCGGGAAGAGTGGCCAGAATCTCAGGTGCGCGGCCGAGAACCGCCCGCACGTTGGGAACGCCGAAGGCTTCGGCGTTGGCTTCGATCAGGGCGATGTCAGCCGGCTCCGGGTCGATCGCATAAACGATCCCCTGATGGGCAAGCTGCGCGGCCTCGATCGCCACCGAGCCCGACCCCGCGCCGATATCCCAGACGACACTCGTCGCGCGGATATCAAGCTGGGCCAGGGCAATCGCGCGCACCTCGGCCTGCGTGATCAGACCGCGCTTGGGCAGCGCCTGCGCGAAGGCGTCGTCGGGGTTTCCAAAGAGCCGGTGCCGGCTCGCGCGGCTGGCGCGATCGGGACGATTCGGCTCCCTGATCAGGATCATCACGTTGAGCGGGTTGAATTCCATTGTCTGCAAGTCAGTCAGATTCGCCTGGGTCACCCGCTCGTCGGGCGATCCGAGGTTCTCGCAGACGTAGGCGCGAAAATAATCGATGCCGCGGTCAATCAACTGGCGGGCCAGCCATGCCGGCGAACAATTGTCGCTCGAAAAAAGACCGATCTTCTCGGCCGTTCTGATGCGGTCGATAACCGCCTCGATGGGACGTCCCGACAGACTGGTCAAATAGGCGTCTTCCCAGCTCTCCTTGATGCGGGCAAACGCAAGCTGCATGCTGCTCACATGCGGCACGACCTCGAACGCATCCTTGCCCAGGCGATCGCAAAGATATCGCGCCACCCCGTAAAAAAGCGGGTCGCCGCTCGATACCAGAACCGGACGGCGGTGCTCGAGCGCGTCCCGCACCTGTTTGAGAGCCAGGCTCATGTCGGGCTCAAGGATCTCCTTACGCGCCGGTACGCTGTCAAACAGCGCGAGCGTCGACGCTGAGCCCAGGATCAGGTCGGCTGACATGAGCAGCCGGCGTGCCGACTCGGTCAGGCCGGCTAACCCGTCATCACCAATTCCCAGGATCACCAACTTCGACCGGCCGTCGCTCAAGGTTGCGGTCCCAGTTTTCCAGCGTGAAACAGCGCGCTTCGCTTGCCAATCGCCCAGCGCCGTCGAAATCGGCATTGTACAACTCGACGTCGATCCAATCCAACGGGTAGAAATCTTTACGAGCAGCACCAGCGCGCACGCGTGTCGCGAAAGGCCGGTCCGCCGCGCCGCCGCGCGGTCAGACCGCGACGGCCATTCGACCATCGGAGCGGGCCGTAAACGCCGAGCAACCGACCCGCTTCGCCATGCCGGAAGCGCGAACGTGGCGCTTCCTACGACGCGAGCGGCCTCCTGCATCCGCGGCCCCCCGCGAGTTTCCAAACTCTTTCCGCGCTATTCCACTCGGGCTAAACTTGTGCGATCCTCATGACCACTGATACGGAAATTCATTCATCATGATCCGACCGCAAGCATCTGACAGGTTTCAGGCACTCGCGGCCGAAGTTCTTGCCCGATGTGATGAAGTCGCGACGTTTTCCGAGGAACGAGACAAGATCACGCGGACGTTTCTCAGCGAGCCGATGCACGGTCTGCACGCGCGGCTGAAGTCGTGGCTCAGTGCGCCGGAATGCGCGTCAGGCGCGACGCGGCCGGCAATTTGATTGGACGCTACACGGGGGAACGGCCCGGCCTGCCCGTGCTGGCGATCGGTTCCCACCTCGACACCGTGCCCAACGCGGGGAAATACGACGGCGTGCTCGGCGTCTTGATGGGCCTGGCGGCCGTGCAGTTTCTCGCGGGCGCCGCCTCGCGTTTGATATCGATGTGATCGGCTTCAGCGAAGAAGAGGGCGTACGTTATCGCACGCCATTTCTGGGCAGTCTTGCCGCGGCCGGGCAATTCGGTCGGGCCCTGCTCGAACGCGTCGATTCGTGCGGGATCAGCATGGCCCAGGCATTTCGCACGTTCGGGCTCGACCCGGCAAGAATCGACGATGCAGCCTACGGGGCGGGCACTCTGCTTGGTTTTATCGAGGTCCACATCGAGCAAGGGCCGGCACTCGAGCGGCTTGAGGCTCCGCTTGGAATCGTGGACACAATTGCCGGCCAATCGCGAATCTGGGGCGAGCTCGAAGGCCGGCCCGGCCACGCCGGCACCACGCCCATGGAGGGCCGAAACGACGCCCTCGCCGCCGCGGCCGAAATCATCCTGGCGATCGAGGCGCTGCGCGGTCGACACCCGGCCTGGCGCGACAGTTGGCGCACTTTCGGTCGAGCCTGGTGCGTCGAACGTCATCGCGGGTCATGTGCGATTGAGCGGCGATATCCGACACGCCGACGACTCGTCTCGAACCGCGGCCGTCGCCGAGGTGATTTCGCGGGCAACGCGAGCCGCCAGCCGCGCGGGGTCGGCTTCACCGTCAGCCAGGCCGAGCATCATGCCGCCGTGGCGGCCGATCGGGTCTTCCGCGACTGGTTGGCCGAGGCGTGCGAGAACACGGGATTCACGCCGCACCGCCTGGTCAGTGGCGCTGGACACGATGCGGGCATCATGGCGCGGGTCACGCGGATGGCCATGTTGTTCTTGCGCAGCGAAGGGGGTGTGAGTCACCACCCCGACGAGCGAGTCTCACGCGAAGATGTCGCCGCCGGGCTCGCTGTCCTGGTACGTTATCTGGAGATCTTGAATGAGCGGGTCGGGCAGCTCGACGAGATTTCGCGAGACGTCGACCCGGTAGGAGTGACGTGAATGGACCCTTTCGGCATGACGCCGCAGCCGTTTCCGACGGTCGCACGCCCTGATCGCTCCCGATAGCTTCGTCACCTCCAGCTTGCCGGGCTGGGACCGGTCGCAAGGCATCATCCTGATTGCGCCACGAATCGGAGCGCGATTTTCGCAATATATCGCCATCATGGAGACCGGGGCCGTCGCCGGACCGCCGCTCGCTGGAGTCGAGCGAGTGCTCCACGTGCTCGACGGGCAGGTCGTCGTGACGATTCCCGGGGCGACGCAACGAACGCTCGGACCGGGCGGCTTCGCCTACTGCCGGCCTGATTCGATTGTGGACATTCGCGCCGCCAGCCCGGCTCGGCTCAACATCTTCGAGAAGCGTTATGCGATACGCTCGGGGACGTCGATTCCCGACTCGTTCTGCGGCGACGAACGTGATATCGCCGGCGCACCCTTCCTGGGAGACGCGAACGCCCTGCTCAAGGTCTTGCTGCCATCCGACGCCCGTTTCGACCTGGCCGTGAATATTTTCACGTTCCAGCCAGGGACGACGCTCCCTCTGGTCGAAGTGCATGTGATGGAGCACGGGCTGCTCATGCTGGAGGGACAGGGCGTTTACCGGTTGGGCGATGATTGGTATCCGGTTCGCGCTGGAGACGTGATCTGGATGGCGGCATTCTGCCCCCAGTGGTTTGTTGCCATGGGCAAGGAGCCGGCCCGCTACCTCTACTACAAAGACGTCAACCGCGATCCGCTGGAGCAGCCTGCATGAGCGCCGGTGACGCCATGGTGGATATCGATCGACTCATGAGCGAGCTCGAGACACTGGCGGCCAAGAGCGCCACGCCCGCTCCCGCGGTGACGCGCGTGCTCTTCACCGAGCCGGATCTCGTGGCTCGCACCTACCTCAAAGAACTTTGCACCGACGCCGGGCTGAAGGTCCGGGAAGATGCGATCGGCAACATCTTCGCGCGCTGGGAAGGCTCGCGGTCCGACTTGAAGCCGATCGGGACTGGCTCGCACGTTGACGCGATCCCCTACTCGGGAAAGTACGACGGCACCGTGGGGGTGCTCGGCGGCCTGGCGGCGATCCGTACGCTGCGCGATGTCGGCTTCCAGCCGGTGCGGCCGATCGAGCTATTGATCTTCACGAGCGAGGAACCGACGCGTTTCGGAATCGGCTGCCTGGGGAGCCGGGCACTCACCGGCAGCCTGACGCCGCAATCGATGGCCGAGCTGCAAGACGCCGACGGCCGCTCGTTCGAAGACGCGCGCCGGGCGGCCGGCTACAACGGCGAGCTCGATACGCTGGCCCTTCCGCCGGGTTATTTCGCGGCGTTCGTGGAGCTTCATATTGAACAGGGCCCCCTCCTCGAAAATAGCCAACTGCCGATTGGAGTCGTGTCGGCCATCGCCGCCCCGGCGACTCTGCGCGTCACGTGGCAGGGAGAAGGGGGCCACGCCGGCGCGGTGCTGATGATGGGCCGCCGCGACGCACTTTGCGCGGCGGCCGAGACCGTGCTGGCCGTCGAGTCGGCCGCCAACGCCAGCGGCAGCCCCGATACGGTCGCCACGACGGGCGTCTGCCGCACTTTCCCAGGCGCGGTCAACAGTATTCCCGACAGGGTCGTCCTCGAAATCGACATTCGCGATATCGAGCTCGAGCGCCGCGACCAGGTGCTGAACAAGATTTGCATGGCCGTCGATTCGATCGCGGCGCGGCGGCAGGTCACGGCGACCGTCGAGAGTGTCAACGCCGACCCGCCGGCCGCGACCTCGCCGGTCATCACCGCGCTCGTGCAGTCGGCGTGCGACGACCTGGGATTGAAGAGTCTGACGATGGTGAGCCGCGCCTACCACGATTCGCTATTCATGGCGCGGGTCGCGCCCACCGGGATGATCTTCATCCCTTGCAAGGAGGGGATCAGCCACCGTCCGGAAGAGTACTGCTCACCCGAGTCGATCGCCCGCGGGGTTGAAGTCCTGGCTCTCACGCTCGGTAAGCTTGCCATGAGTGAGAACCCGCTGGATGCCGGCGCCAGCGGCGGAGCTCACGCACGATGAAGCGTCCCCGAGATCGTGCCGTGCGGCTCGTCGGTGGCGAGAAAGATCTGGTTGACGTTATCCAGGCCATAGGGCTCGAGATCGACGAGGATGCGATGCTGGTTGGGCATGACCAACGTGATCCGCTCGATCGCCGCGCACGCGCCCAAGGCGGCGGTCCCCATGGCATGCAGCGTGTGCTGGACCGACAGACTGTGATGGCCGGCGAATGTGACAATCAAGGCCTGACGAACCTGCGCGTGCGCTTCATTCCAGTGGGCGGCATCAGGAACATAAACCCAGGTGGCCCGCAGCATGGTCGCCAGTATCCGGTCGCTGGCGTCGCGCAGCGTGGTGTAGCGATCGCGCACAAAGCCGGCGAAGGCCGAGTCGGTCGATTTCAGCAAGAACAGATCGTCAAGCCCCGACTCGACCTCAAGCCCGCCGCGCGTGAGTCGTATCGTGCTGGTACGGGTTTCACGCGATTTTCCCGCGAACGCGTGCGGGTGCGGCCGGCCCGCGACCGAAACGCGTTCGAGCAACTGCTCGACGATGCGCACGGTGGCTCGCGTCACCTGGGAATGCGCGTCGAGAAAGTGGCCGGCCAGGGTCTTGCCAAAGTCTTCAATCGATTCAAACGGATGCTCGCGCGCCAGGGCATAGGCCACGTTTTTCATCGTGTCCGTGGCAATCAACTGGCTGTTGTCGCCAGACAGATACGAAGCCGCGAAATCCCCTTCGAGCTGAATCTCGATCGTGAGCTCGCAAACCTCGTGACGGTCGGCCAGCCGTGTGACTTTCGTCAGCCGTATCCTCGATTTGCCGTAAGAATGTTCGGATAATACCGCGGGCACGATTGGACTCCTTCATGTCGGCGCATCATTGACGGAAAAGAGCGCCGATCATAACGTCAGCCAAGCCCTTGGTGGAGTGTGCCCGTGGAACGTGAGGCAAACGAACAGCCGCGGCTTGCCGTCCGGTCGGGCCCCTGGCGCTTTTGAGCGAGCGGGTGGTCACCCCCTCCGGAATTCGCGCGGCGGCCGTGGTCGTCGACGGTGAAACGATCGCGGAATTGATCGAACCATCGAGCCTGCCAGCCTCGATGAGCGTCGAAAATGTCGGCGATCGCATAATCTTGCCGGGCCTGGTCGATACTCACGTGCACATCAACGAACCAGGTCGTACCAACTGGGAAGGGTTCGCGACCGCGACCCGGGCCGCAGCCGCCGGCGGCATCACGACTCTGGTCGACATGCCGCTCAATAGCTCGCCCGTGACGACGTCCGTCGAGTCATTAAGACTCAAGCTGGCCGCCGCGCGTGGCAAACTCTCGGTCGATTGCGGGTTCTACGCGGGCGTCGTTCCCGGCATGGCCGAACACGTCAAACCGCTGGTCGCCGCGGGCGTGCTCGGGTTCAAGGCGTTTCTCTGCCATTCGGGGATCGACGAGTTTCCCAATGCCAGCGAGGCCGACCTCCGCGCCGTGATGGGGCTCCTGGCCGACTCCGGCCTGCCGCTCCTGGTGCACGCCGAACTCGTGGGAGCCGAGGTGAGCACCCCGCCGGCCACGGAGGCCGATCGCCGCAGCTACGCGCGCCACCTCGCCGCGCGACCACGCGCATGGGAGCACGACGCGATCCGGCTCATGATCGAGCTCTGCCGCGAGTATCGCTGTCATGTTCATATCGTGCATCTCTCGTCGGCCGATGCACTCGAAATGATTGGCGAGGCACGGTCGGCGGGCCTGCCGCTGACTGTCGAGTGTTGTCCCCACTACCTGACGTTCGCGGCCGAGGAGATTCCGGATGGCGACCCGCGCTACAAGTGCGCGCCGCCGATTCGTGAACGCGAAAACCGCGAACGGCTCTGGGAAGGTCTGCGCCAGGGATTGATCGACACTATCGGCACCGACCACTCTCCCGCGCCCCCCGAGCTCAAGCAGCTTGAAACTGGCGACGTTGCCCGCGCCTGGGGGGGTATTGCATCGCTTCAGCTCGCCCTGCCGGCCGTCTGGACGGAAGCCCGCCGGCGCGGTTTCACGCTGGCCGACGTTTGCCGATGGCTCTGCGCGAATCCGGCCAAACTCGTCGGTCTGGCGGACCGCAAGGGCGCAATCGCGCCCGGGTGTGATGCCGACCTGGTCGTCTTTGACCCTGACACGCGTTTCACCGTGCAATCAACGGCCCTTCAACATCGGCACCCCGTCACGCCCTATGAAGGGCGAACGCTCGTCGGCGAGGTGGCCGCGACCTACTTGCGGGGCCAGCCCGTATATCGCCATCCTGCCTGGTTTGCCGGCGAGTGCGGCCGGCCCCTGCTCGCGCACGGGGAGTGATCGATGAATATCGCCGAGATCAACGCCTGGGCGGCGGCCGAAGCCCACACCGCTTTTTTGCGATGCTGCCACTCAACGCGCTGGACCCTGGCGATGGTGGCGGCGCGACCGTTCACGTCCGAGGCGGATGTGCTTGCGCAGGCCGCACGACTCTGGTGGACGCTCGATCCGGCCGACTGGCGTGACGCGTTCGCCGGTCATCCCAGGATCGGCGACCGGGAAGCGCTTCGCGCCCGGTGCGCAACGACGGCGGCCTGGGCGGCGAGCGAGCAGGCCGGCGCCCTGCAGGCGACCGACGCCGTCCTCGAAGAGCTTTCCGTCAAGAATCGCCAATACGAGGAAAGATTCGGATACATTTTCATCGTGTGCGCAACTGGCAAGAGTGCCGACGAGATGCTGTCTTTGCTCAACGAACGGCTTCACAATGAGGCAATCGCGAGCTCACGATCGCCGCGCACAAGCAGATGCGCATCACCGAAATTCGTCTCGGGAGAATCACCCCGTGAACTTTCTGACGACTCATGTGCTCGACACGGCGCTTGGCCGTCCGGGTGCGGGAATCACCGTGGCCATCGACTTCTGGGATCCGACCGAGGCCTCGTGGTCAGAGCGAGCCAAAGCCGTGACGGACACCCACGGGCGGATCGCCCATTTTGAGCTCGACGTGCCACCCCTTGCGGGCGTCTACCGGTTTCGCTTTCTGGTCGGCGCATATTTCCAGGGACTGGACCTGCGCAGCTTTTATCCCGAAATCATGGTCATCGTGCGCATCGACGACCCGGCCGAGCATTATCATGTCCCGCTACTTCTGAACCCGTTCGGGTACACGACATATCGCGGCACGTGAGATTTCAGAATAAGTGATAACGTATTTGTGTTTCTCCACACGACAGGTTGCCCGAAGGGCCGGCGCGAGGTCGCGACTCGCGCCGTCATGCCGGCATTGATTGAGCAGGTTAGAACACGGCAACGCACACCGCGCCGCCGCGCACCGCCGGGATCTTGCAAAATCCACTTGAGCGATCATCTCACCTCGCGCATGAGCGCCCGATCCACAGCCACTGGCTGATTCGCGACATTTAGTTCATAATCGGCGTCAGACTCCACGATTGGCCCGCGCGGGCGGGGCCTTTACTGGCTTTGATCGATTCGCCGAGGTTTCTCATGGCCGAGGCCGTTGGCTTCTTCACCGACACGACGGTCTGCATCGGCTGCAAGGCCTGCGAAGTGGCGTGCCACCAGTGGAATGCGCTCCCCGGCGCAACGGTGGCGTCGTGCCACTGACCGGCAATAGCTACGACAACACGGGCTCGTTTTCCGATGTCGACTGGCGACACGTCAAATTCGTCGAACAGTTCGATGCGAGCCGCACCCAGGCACGCTGGTTGATGATGTCGGACGTCTGCAAGCATTGCGTCGACGCGCCTTGCCTGGAAGTTTGCCCGACGGGCGCCATTATTCGAACCGAGTTCGACACGGTCTGCATCCAGGAACCGGCGTGCAATGGCTGCCGCGACTGCATCACGGCCTGTCCGTTCGGCGTGATTCATGTCAGCGCCACCAAGCATATCGCCCAGAAGTGCACTTTTTGTTACGACCGGTTACAAAACGGCCTGGTGCCCGCATGCGCCCAGGCGTGCCCGACGCAATCGATCCAGTTCGGGCCGATCGCCGAGCTCAAGGAGCGGGCAGCGCGACGAGTCGAGAACTTGCACGCGCGGGGCGACGCGGCTGCCTATCTTTACGGAGCCGACGACTCGATTCTGGGCGGGCTCAACTCGTTTTATCTCCTGATGGACACACCCGAAACCTACGGGCTGCCGACGCGGGTGCAAGCCCAGGTTCCCAGCCGCTCGCTCTGGCCGTCATCCGTGAAGGCGATGGCGGTCTCGCTTGTCGCTATTGCGGGCGCCTTCTTTGCATTCGGCCGCCGCAAGGGCGAAGTCGCCGCCGCCGAACGGCCCGCGAGCGGGAGTCCATCGCCATGAATCTCGACATCAACCCCTATGTCGCCGACCCCGACTGGCGGATGCTGATTGTGCTCTATTTTTACCTCGGAGGGATCGCCGCGGGTGCTTATGCGGTCGCCGCCCTGGCCGAGCTTCTTGGCGATGGCGACGATCAGCGAGGCTTGCAACCCGCGTATCTGCTGGCCTTTCCGCTGATCAGCGTGTGTGGCCTTCTCTTGATTGCCGACCTCGGCCGTCCCGAGCGGTTCTGGCACATGATGATCAAGTCGAACACGGGTTGGCCCATGCTGAAATGGTGGTCGCCCATGTCGGCCGGGTCGTGGGCGCTATCGGCTTTTGGATTCTTCTCTTTTGTTTCCTTCTTCCAGGTGATCGCTCAAAGCCCTCGCTTTCCCTGGCCGGCTCTCGGGCGACTCTTGGGCCGGCTCCGCGGCGGGCTCATGGGAAATCTCTTCGCCTGTGGCGGTCTTCTCTCGGCCTTGTTTCTCGGAAGCTACACCGGCGCACTTCTGGGTGCGACGAACCAGCCGATCTGGTCGAACACCACGTGGACCGGCGCCTTGTTCTTGACCTCGGCCCTATCGACGGGGATCGCCGCGATCGTTCTGGTCGACCGCTGGATCAAGCGGGGCGTCCAGGAGGCTGTCATCCATCGCCTGGAACGACTCGATTCCTGGGCGACCGTTCTCGAGCTTGTGCTCCTCGCCATTTTTCTCGGATCGCTGGGCCGGCTCGCGGTGATCGGCGTCCAGCGCTGGCCGGGCATGTTGATCCCGACGTTCGTGATCCCCGTCGGTCTGCTCGCGCCTCTCGCACTGAAACGGCTTGGCGTGAAGCGCGGATCCGGCCTGGATAGCGTTCTCGTGCTCGCCGGCGGATTTGTACTCCGCGCCGCCGTGATCGGGATGCCGCTGTCGTTTCTCGTCCGCCACCATCACTGACGAGCCCGACTGACATGTTGAAAACGTCGAATTCAACAGCTCGAGCGGTAATCAGGGTCGTGCTCGGCACCATGCTGATCGCATTGTTCTTGATCGGCTGTCATAGCCCCGAGAACGGCCGTCCTCGCGGCGGCGGGCCGGGTGCCGACGGTGGCAACTATCACAAAAAGCCGTTGCACGTGCCCAGCAAAATCGATGGCTCCAATGGAATACCCTACCCGACCGCGATGCGCTGATCGCCCGTGATTGCCGAGTGTTCGAGAACCGTCCGCCGCGGCGCTGGCAGGAAATAATCGAGAATGCGATGGCGCCGTTTTTTAAAGACTCCAGCCACGCGAACGATCCAGACGCGAATCGGCCCGAGCGGCCTCCCGCGCTGCGAGCGGCCCTCGCGGATCTGGCCCGCCTGACGACGTCGCGTCCCGAGCTCGCGCCGGCCGGACAAACTCTCGCGCGGGTGCTCGACGCCATGTTCGCCGCGCCGTCGATCCGGCTCGTTTCTCCAACGCCCGATGATGCATCCGGCGCGGTCGTGGCGTCGGTCGAGGGCTGCCGGTCGGCGTGGCAGGATGGGCGTCCGGCGATCGAGCCCTTTTCGAGCAAGATTGATTTCAGCGAGCTGGCTCCCCGCGTTGCCGCGATCTGTTTGGCACTCGGCGCGGACGATCCGGCGGCCGCGGTCGGTCTTGTTGCTGTCACGGAAAGCCCGGCCGGGCCGCTCGCCGACTGGTTCAAACTCGTTCTCGAGAACGACGCCGAGCGCTTCGAGAGCTTCGTTCAAGACCGCGATTCTCGGTTCGACCCCGCGCAGGTGGCGTCGGTGCTGCGGCTCGCCATGCTCCCGGCGCTGGCCGACTGGTCGCTTGCCATTTGCAGCGAGCTGGAGCCCGGCGCGTGGCTCTCGGGTTTTTGTCCGATTTGCGGATCCCCCCCTGCCCTGGCGGAATCTCGCGGGCTGGACCAGGAGCGGCGTCTCCGCTGTGATCGTTGTGCGGCTGATTGGCCGTGGCGGCACTTCCAGTGCTGTTACTGCCTGACGACCGATCATCGCGCGCTCCGTTATGTGTTTGTCGATGGAGAGCCCGATCGCCGCCGCCTGGTTCTGTGCGATCACTGCGGCGGCCGACTCAAGGTGCTCTCGACTATTGGCGCGTTATCGGCGCCCGGATTGGTTGTCGCCCAGCTCGACTTGATTGATCTGGATCTGATCGCCGAGCCGGAGCCCTCGCCGCCAACCTGAACGAGCCAGGTCAGGACACCCAGCATCACTGCGTGCCGTCGATTCCCGAGAATTTCATCTCTGATCTGTGAGGACGCAATCAACACGGCTAGAATGCAGTGTCAATTTCAATTTCGACGATCGCGAAGGTTAATCTTTCACCGAGCTCGCCCGAAGTCCGCGAGGTGCTGGCACGACGGAGTGGCCCAAGTGTTCCCCCACTTTGGCCTGGAGAGATCCAGAGCATGCTCAAATTCACAACGAGGGAAGTGGGCGGAGTGCTTGTCGTCGCCTTCGAGGCGACCGACGAGCTGGCTCCCGATTGGCAATTCAGCCAGCGCGACTGGCTTTACAAACTCGTCGAGTCTCATAAAGACCCGCGTTTCGCGATCGATTTGAGCGACGTCAACTATCTGGCGAGCTCGGAGATCGGGTTCCTCGTCACACTCAAGCGTCGGATCGACCGCCGCCAGGGCAAAGTGGTCTTCTTCGGTGCGGGTCCTTACATTCTCGACATCTTCCAGACCATGAACCTGGCGCGCATTCTCGACATCGTCGACACGTTCACCGCCGCAATGGCCAAGCTGGGCACGCCCGCGGCTTCCGGCTGACATAGGCTGACGTCGTCGCGCGGCGTCGAGATTTCACTTCACATCGTGCCTCATGGTCCTCTGAGGCCCTCGAGGCCGGCTGGCTGCCGGTCGCTCGGATGATGCGCCGGTGATCGCTTGATGGCGGCCAGCGGTATGGAACGTCTCGTCGCCGTCTAAACGGCCTTGCACGATCCCGGGAGGGGTGAGTCTCCGGACGAGCCGAGTGCCGGCGCCGACTCGGGGGCCTCGGCATCTCGGAATCACGCAAGGCCTTTCTGGATCTGGAGAACGGATCGCTCGAGCCGCGATCCGCGGAGTCGCCGAAAGAGCCCGCTCAGGGGCCCGCCAGGCGCCGTGAGGACTTGGTTACTCAGGACATGAGGGTGCCCGCCCTCGGCGATGGCGCCGCCTGTCAATGCGGCGAGAGACGCGTCGGGCGTCTCGGGATTGTCGCAATAAAGTCGTCGCTGTGTCGAAAAGACTGCTGATCTAATGGTCAATCGAAGAACGTCTGACCTGATGGTCAAACGAAGAATGTCAGCAACTATCGATTTCTGGAGCAAACCATGAACGCGTTCGAGGATGAGCGTCCCGGTTGGCAGACACGGCCGCCGGAGCGTTGGCGGCCGCCGGGGCGATTGACGACCGCTGTCCTTCTGGCTTTCGGTCTGGGACTTGTGATCACCGTCTATAACGAGTGCAAGATCGACGTGGGTACCGGCAAGCAGGCCGTACTGATTCGCAAGGAAGGTCTCGAGCTCGAACCCGATATGGAGCTTGCACCTCTGCCGAAGACGGCCGGGGCCTACTACAAGGGCGTTCAGTCCGGCGGGCCGAATAACGGGGTGCTGACCGAGGGGCGGTACTTCTACAACCCGTACTTGTGGACGTGGGAGATCAGTCCGCAATTTGTCGTGCCGGGCGACAAGATCGGCATTCGTGTCGCGCCTCAGTGGCGACGACATGCCCCCCGCCCAGGTCCTCGCCGAACCGGGCCAGAAAGGGATTCTCCGCGAGGTCTTGAAGCCGGGTCGGTATCCGTACAACCCTTATGCCGAAGCGATTGAGCTTCACGACCCGGTCACCATTCCCGCGGGATTGCGCGGCGTTGTCACGCGGCTCGCCGGTCCGATGCCCAAGAACCCCAACGTGTTCTTGGTTGAAGATGGTGAGCGCGGCGTGCAGCACAAGACGCTCGAGCCCGGCAAGTATTACCTCAACCCTTACGAAGTCAGGGTGAGCCAGGTCGATTGCCGATCGCGGCGATTCAACCTCGGCCAGGAGGGCGAGATGAACTTCCTGTCGGCCGACGGGTTTCCGATCACGCTCGACGGAGTCGTCGAATTTCGCATCTTGCCCGAAAAAGTCGCCGAGATGTTCGTGAAATACAACGAGTCGGCAAATGGTGATGCCATCGACGAGGAGATCGTCGCCAAGATCATCACGCCCGAGAGCCGGTCTCTCTGCCGGATCGGCGGGTCAAAGCTTTCCGGCGGGCAGTTCATCAGCGGCCAGGACCGCGAGAAGTTTCAAACCGACCTGGTCAAGAGCCTGACCGACAACTGCCACAAACAGGGCATTGAAATCCTGGCCGTGGCGATCACGTCGATTCAGCCGCCTCCGGATATTACCCAGCCCGTGCAACAGCGCGAGGTCGCCAAGCAGAAACTCGCTCAGTTCCGGCGCGAGCAATTGCAGCAGCTTTCCGAAGCCAAGCTCAAAATTGAGGTGATGCTCGCCGAGCAAAAGAAGCGCGTCGTCGAGGCCGACCAGGAGGTCGTCGAGAAAACGACGAGAGCCGAGCAGGAGCAGCGCGTCGCGGTCACGCTCGCCGAACAAAAGCTGACCGTCGCGCAAACGCAGCTCGAAGCGACCAAGGACAAGGCGTCGGCGATCCTTGCGAAGGCGAAAGCCGCGGCCGAGGTCGTCAGATTCGATAACACGGCCGAGGCCGCCGGCCTGGCCGCTCAGGTTTCCGCCTTCGAGGGTGATGGCGCCGCGATGGCTCGCAACATGCTGCTGGGCAAGATCGCACCGTCGTTCCATACGATCCTCGGCAACTCGGATGGCCCGCTCATGGATCTCTTCAGCCAGTTCACCGAGCGGCCTGACAAGCACAAGAAGTCGGGAACCGGCAGTAGTGTGATCGAAACACGCACTGGCACGCGAGCCCCCGGCCGTGATGCGGCCAAGCCCGGAAATCCGCCTCAGATCAGCACCCCGGCGCCAGAGTCGACACGTCCGACCGTCGCCGCGTCCGCGGAGGAACAGCCATGAACAGGTTTTCAACGCAATTTCCGGCTACGGTTGCCAGGACCGTACTGGCCGTGATCGTACTGGGCCTCGTCGGCTATTTCGGCATCTGGCAATGGGTCTTCTGCCGCATCGAGGTCCCACCCGGGAACAGCCTGCTCGTGCGCTACAAGGGCCCCTGGCCTTTTGGATCGAGCACGATGGCGCCCGAGGGAACGCTCGTGCAAACCGTCGCCAACCGGCCCGTTCAGGTGGGTATCCTCGAGAACATGCCCGGTCCCGGACGGCACTTTTATTCACCGCTCGAATATGAGACCCAGCTCGTCAAGGACCAGGTGATCGCTCCCGGCAAGATCGGCGTCCTCGTCTCCAAGATCGGTAAGCCGCTTCCCGAAGGCGCGTACCTCGTCGACGCCAAGGGCTACCGTGGCATCCTTCGCCAGGTGTTGACACCGGGACGATATCGTTTGAACACGTATGCTTATGACATCAAAGTCGTGGATGTCGACGCGTGTGCCGAGAACAACGACAAAATCAAGCGCGACAAGGACGATCCAACGTTGATTCCGCCGGGTTATGTCGGCGTCGTGACCAACAAGGCGAGCGACCCGCGCACCGGTGAAGAGCGTGGCATTTTGCCCCAGGTCTTGCAGCCGGGGATCTACTTCTTGAACCCCGAGGAGAAGCGCATCGACATCGTGAGTATCGGCTATTCCGAGACAAGCCTCACGGTCGAAGCCGCGAAGCCGGCCACGCAAGGTCGCCCGAACGCAGCCGAGACAGCCGTCGAGCCGGCATCAAACGCGTTCAGCGGCGATCGCATCGGAACTTCGACGCCCGATGATCCGAACTACGTCGCCGGCAAAGGGATCGAATTTCCGTCGAGCGACGGATTTCCAATCCACCTCGACTACACGGCGATCTGGGGCATCCTGCCCGAGCAGGCGCCTGCTGTCGTCCGCCAGTTTGGCACCCTGAAAGACGTCGAGCAGAAAGTCATCCTGCCGCAAATCGAGTCGATCTGCCGCCTCCACGGTTCCCGCCGAGGCGCTGTTGACTTGCTTGTGGGCGACACGCGCGAGGAATTTCAAATTGAAACGTCGGCCGAGCTCGAACGGGTGCTCACGGCCAAGAATCTTTCGTTGCTCTTTGGATTGACGCGGCACATTTACGTGCCCAAGGTCGTTCGCGAGCCGATTCAGAAGGCCAAGATCGCCGACGAGCTCACCAAGACCCGCGACCAGGAACAACTCACGGCCAAGGCCCAGGCCGAGCTCACCGAGGCGAAGGCCAAGGTCGTTTTCAGCGGCAAGCGCACCGGGGCCGAGACCGAGAAAATGGTGGCGGAGGTCACCGCGACGGGCGAGAAGAAAGCCAAGGAGATCGAAGCCAAGACCGAGAAACTACGCGCCGAGATCGATGCCAAGAGCGCCGAGATCGATGCTCAGACAACAAAAGTGCTCGGCGAAGCCAAAGCCCAGTCGGTCAAGCTGGCAAAGGTCGCAAAAGCCGAACGATTGCAGCTCCTCGTCAAGGCGATCGGCGGGACCGGCTCGTACGACCAGTATGTTTTCGCCGAGGGTCTGCCGTCGGACTTGAAGCTCGGCATCTTCTACGCCGGCCCCGGCACGCTCTGGACGGACCTGAAAGGCTTCGAGCAAACCATGCTCGGCCGCCTTGCCGCCGACGACCCAGCAAAATCGGCCGGGACGGCGAAACGCATTGCCGACCAATCGTCCGCGGCAAGTCCGTGACGAGACCGGTGATTTGAGAGACGTGCAGCAACGTTTTCGCGGATGTCAGCGATAGAATCCGATGGAAAGCGGTGATCGATCAATCGCCACGTGAGGCCCGCCGGCACAGACATGTGCGACGGGCCTCGCCAGTTTGATGCTCGCGGACGTTTCTCAAATGACGCGATTTGAAACCCGGCGAGCGATCATTTGAGAAGATGTGGCCGCACAGCGACCCTAAGGCCTGATCGGCTCGCTGCCACCAGGCCGCAAGAACTTGGCAAATGCGGTCAGGCGTGCAGGATAGATGGGATGGGGAACACAATGTCGCATCATGAATTCAACGAGCTACGCGACATCACCACCGCCCTGCCGTCGGAGCAGATGCGGCAGCTTCGCGACGAGCTTGGCCGAACGTTATCGACATTGCCCCCGCGGCGGCCGATCCTGACGCCGATCCTCCCTTGCGGCCTTGGCAAGATTATGCCGACGAGATGGACGTCATCGTTACCGACGCTTACCGCAAGCGGAAGGAGGAAAAATGGCGGGAATTTGACCATTGAATAGAGCATTGCTCGACGCCGACATTTTTTCGGACATTGGTAAGGCGAAGGACGCCACTGTCGCTGCTGCCAATGCAAAGACCTACCGCCGGTCGTTCGGCCACTTCACGTTTTCGTGTTTCAGTGATGGAGGTCGTCAACCGCTTCCAGAGGACGCAGGCTGCTGGCCGCCAGGATGCCC
The DNA here is from genome assembly GCA_963818265.1 of uncultured Planctomycetota bacterium. GTDB lineage: Bacteria > Planctomycetota > Planctomycetia > Isosphaerales > Isosphaeraceae > CAWFRS01. The sequence goes on from CAWFRS010000011.1 coordinate 128,670, forward strand.
TCGTCGCCGCCCTACTTCACATGGTAATCCTTCCCTTCGACCAGTCGGCGGCTCAACTTTCTGGGGGCCTTGACGTGGAACAACTTGTCAACGACGTGCATTCGCGGCTAAACGCGACGCGCGTGCTCGATATCGTCCGGCCGGCCGGAATCGTCGACGTGCGGGAGGCGATCCTGCGTGTGAAGCTGGAGGATCCCCGGCGCGGGGGGCTAGCGATCTGTGGTGGACGTCACGCGATGGGCGGTCAGCAGTTCGGCTCGGGCTGTTTGCTTCTGGACATGACCGGGATGAACCGGGCGATCGCGCTCGACGAGGAGCGCGGGCTTCTCACCATGGAGGCGGGCGCGATGTGGCCGGATGTGATCCGGGCGACACGAGAACTCGCGCTCGGCGAGCAGCGGCACGCGATCCGGCAGAAGCAGACCGGGGCCGATACCCTCACGCTCGGCGGGGCCGTGGCCTGCAACGCGCACGGGCGGGGCCTGATGATGGGGCCAATCGGCGAGGACATCGAGAGCCTTACGCTGATCGACTCAGACGGCGAGATCGTCGAGTGCTCGCGGGACCGGAACGCGGAGCTGTTCCGCTTGGTCATCGGCGGCTACGGGCTATTCGGCGTGGTCGTGCGTGTGACCCTGCGGCTCTGCCTGCGGCGGAAGTTACACCGCCTGGTCGACATCATCGACATCGACGACGCGGTCAACGCCGTCTATCGCCGGGTGGCAAACGGCTGTGTGTACGGCGACTTTCAGTACGCGATCGACTCGGCAGACGACTCGTTCCTGCGCCGGGGCGTGATGGCCTGCTACCACCCAGCGCCGGATGATGCGGCCGTGGACGATGACACTGAGAATCTCACGAGACAAGACTGGCTCATGCTCTTGGAGCTGGCGTACAGGAATAAAGCGGCAGCATTCGCAAAGTATGCGGAGCACTACGTCGCGACGCACGGGCGGGTGTACTGGTCTGATTCGATGCAACTGAGCACTTACATTCCGGATTATTCTGAGTTCCTCGCCTCCCGCGGCCTGATGGGCGACGGGGTGCAGGAATCCCTAGTGATCGGCGAGCACTACGTCCCGCCGGTGCGGATCATTGAATTCCTGGACCGCTCGCGGGCCGTGCTGCGAGAGACCAATGTCGAGGACATTTACGGAACGATCCGGGCGATCCGCCGCGACGAGACCAGCTTCCTCCCGTGGGCGCGGGAGGACTTCGCCTGCGTGATCTTCAACCTGCGTACGCCGCACACCGTAGCGGGCGTCGAGCGGACGCACGAGACCTTTCGCAAGTTGACGGACGCCTCGCTCGACCTCGACGGAGGGTTCTACCTGACGTATCACCGCGCGGCGACCGCCGAGCAGGTGAGACGGGCGTACCCGCAATTTCGGGAGTTCCTGGCGAAGAAGGAGCAATATGACCCGGCGGGGGTCTTCCAGAGCGATTGGTACCACCACTATCGCCGGCTGTTTGCAGACCGCGCGGACAAGCCATGAAGGCCGGCGAGTCCGCGTGACAGCCTGGTTCTTCGGTTCGCGGACAGTCCGACATGCACACGACCTTTTGGCCGGTTAGACGGCCGGCGCGAACGACGGGACGCGCGAAAGAAGTGGTAGATCGAGCCAATCAGCGCGCCGACCCGCGCGATCGGGAACCGTGATCCGCACCCGCAGGCATTCAGTAAAGCACGCCTTCTGTAGCATCCCAGTCGCCACGAAGACGCGCGACACCAATGGGTTGCCAGAAGCTCAGGAAAGCGCACCAGCGGACGGTTCGTCGGTGACCCGGATGGGTGGATTATGCGGGTCGTCGGGGCATGCCGTTTGCACGCGAAATGCCGCCGGTCCTCGGGCGGAACCGAGGGCCGGCGATATCGCACTCCGGAACTTCTCCTGGAGGACGCACACCATGAGCATGACTCGGCTCGCCTCGCTCGCGTGCATTGTGGCCGCGGCCATCCTATCGTCGTCGGCCGGGGCGGCCGATGTGCTGGCGACGGATCGCCCCGCGGGTGATATCGAAACGGTTGCCACGTTTCACGGGCCGATGCCCACCGGGGTCACCGTATCCTATTCTGGGCGCATCTTCGTCTGTTTTCCCAAGTGGGGAGATAAGGTCGACTTCACGGTCGCCGAGCTCAAGGACGGGCGACCGGTCGCCTACCCCGATGAGGCCATCAACCGCTCCGAGGGCGGGGCATCCGCCGACCGCCTCATCTCGGTGCAAAGTGTCGTGATCGACCCGAACGACAAGCTCTGGATCGTCGACACGGGCAGCATCCAGTTCGGCCCGACCTCGCCCGGCGGTCCGAAGCTCGTCGGAGTCGACCTTGGAACGAACCGGGTCTTCAAGACGATCACCTTCCCGCCAGAGGTCGCCCTGCCGACGTCGTACTTGAACGATGTCCGCTTCGACCTCCGCCGCGGCCAGGCGGGCTACGCGTTCCTCACCGATTCGTCGGACAAGGGACCCAATGGCATCATCGTCGTCGACCTGGCCTCCGGGGCGAGCTGGCGGCGGTTGCACGACCACCCGACCACCAAGGCCGACCTCGCGATGCACGCCCTGGTCGAGGGCCGGCTGATAATGGAGCGGCCCCCCGGGGGGAGTCCGAAGCCCGTGACGATGGGCTCCGACGGGATCGCGATCTCGCACGATGGGTCCCGCCTCTTCTACTGCCCGCTCGTGAGCCGGCGACTGTACAGCGTGAGTGTCGACGCGCTGATCGATGCCCGGCTCTCGGATCCGCAGGTGGCGTCGACGGTGCTCGACCACGGCGAGAAGGGCCCGTCCGACGGCCTGGAATCCGACGACAAAGGGCGGGTCTACGCGACTAATTACGAGCAGAATGCGATTCTCCGTGAGGGCGTCGACGGTTCCCTCGAGACCCTGGTCCACGACCCCAGGGTACTCTGGCCGGACACCTTGTCGGTGGCGCGCGACGGCCATTTGTACTTCACGGCCAATCAACTGCACCGACAGGCCAGGTACAACAACGGCAAGGACCTGCGCCAGAAGCCCTACGTCCTCTTCCGCGTCCGGATCGACGGCGGGCCAGTCCGGCTCGCTCGTTGACCGACCCGCCCCGACGCACGAAAACCTCAAGGAAGGAGCGACCGACTCGTCGCGGGATGGGACGGCGATGTGATCATCTCGCGGCGGGATCAGTGGCCCTTTCAGAAATCCTCTCCGATTCGTCGGCAACGCCTCGGGGCCACGAGCCAAGTCTGGGTAGGAAGCTCACGCCCGGTTGCGGTGCAGTCGCGCACCATGTTCCGGGGGGGCACGAGGGGTCAGGCACTGCGAGGAGGGGCGTCATCGTGGCGCGGGGAGAACACTTACCCTCTGAACGCTGCGAACGAACGACCGAGCGGCGGCTGGTGAGGCTCTTTAAGGAAGCGGGCCAGGATTTGCCGTGATGACAGAGCCAGCCAGGGGATTGGGCCAGGCGCTGATCAACGATGAATTCGCGCAGCGCGGAACGGGGACGGGCCCGATCGGTCACGCGGAATCATGATCGCGGAATTGAAGGACCGCGAAGCCGCCAGATAATACTAAAGTTATATTAAGTATTCACATATCATAAAATTACGACGCCAGCCATGATCAGTCGGGGATATTTAACCGGCTCACGAGAGAAAGTACCTCTTTCCACGCCTCGTCGAATGGAATAAAGGCAGTTGCTTGAGCCCTGATTTCCACTTCGTAATTCTCCAATGCGAGCTTTCGGACCTCATGGTTGTACGAGCTCTTGTGTGGCTCAATACCGCGAGCAGCCGATTTACTTATTAAGAATTGAGCAACTTTCGCTGTGTCAACCTTATCTCCGAATTCCTGCATTCGAGACGCGATATCATACACGTCCTGCGGGCGGTTTCGGCGGCGGATGAGCTGCTGAAGTAGAGCCCGAAGCTTTTCAGCAAGGATGTCTTCCAGCGAGCAGATACGGACGGGCTTTGTCGACGCACTAAGCTGTCGCTGAATCGTCTCGCAAAGGACGTCGTTCAAGATAATTTCGAGGTCGACGACTTCGGCAAAGCTCTTTCGGTCGTCAAAATTCTGGTAATAGCGATCTCCCGGCAACTGGAAGCAGACCTTCACCGAGTCGGTCGGGAGCGTGGCGTCTTGTCTCCTTGGGTTCCGGTTCACGCTCTGGCATCGGGACTTGACCTGGAACTGTCGCTCAGACGCTTTGAGGGCCGAATTTAAAAGCGCTCGAATTGCATCGGAATTGTCGGGAAAATTGCCGTCGGCCGTGAAATCGAGGTCGATCGTGCTCCGCTCGTTCCCGTGCACGAACCGCAGGGCATTTCCGCCCTTGAATGCAAGCCTTGTGACAAGCTCGGCTGAAGACGCTATCGAGGCCAGAATAACGAATTGCATGAAGCGGCGGCGGGCTTCCTGTGCTGTCGACCGATTTGTCTGCCGCCAGCTTCCCAATTCGCCAATAGAGGTCGGAAAGCTCAGCGCTTCCAAATAGAGCCTTATTCTACTCGATAATGGCCAAGACCGAGGGCGATACGTTGAGAGATAGGTTCCACTCAGTCGAGAAGTTGCCCGCGTAAGCACCGTTGGCCACCAACTTTACTGACCCGCCTCTTTGCAGTCCAGTCTGCCATTCGGTGCGTTTCGGATTTGGTCTCCCAAGTTTGTCGAGGAGAAATCCCACACGCTGCCGAACATTTTGGATGGCGTACCTATCCGTATACTCGACGATTCGATCGAAGTTGACTTGTTCTGCCGAACGCCAAGCGTGAAGTACCTTGGCAATACCTCCGCACTTTTCAGGCATGCGAATGGCGTCAACCAGTGTGCGTTCGACATCGGTCACATAAATGGGCAGACCAGAACTATATCCGACCGTTACGCCGAATTCCCGGTCCCCCCTCATCTCCGTCCAGATAATTTTCGCGTCATTAACCCGTCGAGGACACCTCTCGGGAGGGCGATGCATGCCGCCATCACCCCAGTCCTCTGGCATTGTGCCGAGCGGGATGCGGTTTAAGTGGCCGCCGTCCTTGAACTGAATCGCATGGATGTCTTTCGGCGAAAGGTCGGTGAGACCATGATGGGCCATTGCCGTCAGAAAACCAAATACCGCCCACGGATTTGCTTCCTGGATAATCTGCTCTTCCGAAACTTCGAGCAAGTTTGCGAAGGGAACATCGACGATGTAAACTCCCGCGACGCCCTTTACGGACGTGATTTCATCACGCCGTTCCAGCTCCGCACGAATTTTGGCGACTTGTGTCTCGTCCGGAAGCGGAGCGTTCGCCGCCTGGGCGATCCTGCGGGCGACCACGAGGATACGCCAGTCTGAAATGATCCGCCTTCTTCCCTCGGCGAATTCGCGAAGAATCTGTGACGCGGTAGTCTTAATCCACATCGCAATGAAGTTAGTGACTACGTAAAATGTCCTTAGGACATTTTACGTAGTCACCTAGTGTTGTCAAGCCATATTTTTCCACGTTTCGTCAACTCTTTTGAGAGCAATAGCTTACGTTCAACTAATTTCGCATTACAATGGGAATCTCCCGGAATTTCGCCAAGGATACTGCACTTCCTTTTCGGAATCTCGTCCGGAAATTTAGGTCGCGTTATCTTCTTCGCCAGATATATGCAATGACAATTGGATACTCTCGAATAACCCCCTCAGTTTCGGTCATCGGGGCGTTGACGAAATCGATTCAGTCTGCGCGGCGGAGCAGCTCGTCTTTGCTCGCCGCTGTCGTGATTCTGTGCCCAATTTCTCTTTGGCTCAACAGAACACGCTTGCCTTCCCAGATGCCGAAGGATTTGGCCGATTTGCCCGGGGGGGGCGGGGCGGCGACGTCTATTACGTCACCAATCTGAATGACGCAGGAGAGGGTTCACTCAGGGACGCTGTCGCCAAGGGAAACCGGATGGTGCTGTTCAGGGTGTCAGGGACAATCCGCCTGGAAACCCGAATCGACCTCGAAGCGTCGCATTTGACAATTGCTGGCGAAACCGCACCCGGTGACGGAATCTGTATTCGCGACCGCGATGTGATCGTCAAGGGCAGCGACATCATCATCCGCTTTTTACGATTTCGACCCGGAGACGTTCGCCATGATGAGCACGACGCATTGACCCTCTGGAATGCCCACCGAGTTATCATCGATCATTGCTCTTTGTCATGGTCGACCGACTCAATCCTTGACGTCGTGAAAGATTCCGGCGATGTCACCGTCCAGTGGTGTTTCTTATCGGAGCCTTTGAACCGGTCCGTTCACCGCAAGGGAGCGCATGGCTATGCAACGGGATGGGGCAGCAACCCGCAAGGCGGCGGTGGATCGTACCATCACAATTTGATCGCTCACGCGAATAGTCGAGCGCCTCGCATTGGCGACGAAGCCGGAACTCTCGTGGATGTTCGCAACAACGTCATTTATGACACGGGAAGCGGCAATGCCTATGGCGGCGAGCAGGCGCAAATCAATTACGTCGCGAATTACTTCAAGCCCGGACCAAACTCCCGCCATCCAGAACGGATTTTTGTCATCGGAAGTCCGCTAACCAGGATGTTCCTGGCAGATAATGTTGTCGAGGGCTCCGCCGAGGTGTCAGCCAACAATGGAGCGGGGCTGAAATTCGAAAATGATGCGAACGCGAAAAAAACCGTTGTTGACATGCCCTTTCCTGTTCCGCCGGTCTCGACTGAACCATCACCACAAGCGTATGAATCGGTCTTGAGGCATGGCGGTGCCTCTTTGCCGGTGCGCGACTCCATTGATATCCGAATTGTCAAAAGTGTCCGGGAAGGGACTGGCCGGATTATCGATTCGCAAGACGAAGTCGGCGGTTGGACGGACCTGCGATCGACATCCGCGCCAATGGATACGGACCACGATGGGCTTCCCGACCAATGGGAACTTCTCCACAATCTCGACCCGGCCGATCCAGCCGATGGAAAACGGTTCACTTCCAAAGGTTTCACCATGCTAGAAACCTATCTTCACCAATTGGCGGCAAAGGTTGATTGCAGACGATGAAGACGCTGGTGCTTTGCCACGCAGTTGCAGCGGAAACTCCTGACACGATCATCCCTTGAGAGATCGTTACGTTCCGTCACATTGATCGACCCGCAATGCAGTTTTGCAATTGCCAGACAGAATCACTCATGCCCGCTATCTTCTCCCCCGCGAACACGACACCTTGGCATCAGCGTCGAACGCTATCCTGGCCCGCCTGACCGAATTCGGCTTCCCGGTCCCACTTTCCGATTTCTATCAAGACCAATCCGCCAGCCCCCCCTCGCGAGATCAAGAATCGGAGACTTCGCAAGCCGGGTCGCCCCTGGGGTTTGGTCGCTGGGGCGACCCGGCCCGCGAAGCCCCTCCTCAAACTAAAAACAAGAAACAAAGTCTGACTCCGCGAAGCCCCGGCATGATCACCTTCACAAGAGGAACACGAGCGACACCACGAGCGCAAGGATGGCGGCCGTGACCAGCCGGATCACGGTCAGGCTGAACCGGACCGCGACCGGGAAGACCTGGGTCTCCTCGATGGCGGCCCACTTGTGGATGTCGGACCGATCCCTCGCCAGGTCGGCACACATGCCGAGGAAGTCACGACGGCTGCGATATCTCACGAGAGCCACGGAATCCCAGGAGTCGGTCCCTTCGGGCGTGAGGAACCGGCCGGCCGACCGCCCCACGAAGATGGGGATGCAGGCCCGCTTCAACAGCAGCGGGATGACGGCTCGGCTATAACGGGCGTCGGCCTCGTGAGGGTCGTCGCCATACTCCCAGCCGGGCGGGTAGGCCGCCTTCTCTCGGTAACGGATCAGGTTCACCATCACGAACTCCCGGCCGTCGTCGTCACCGGCGACTTCACGGAGCGACAACAGGAGGTCCGGGCCGAAAGGAGTACCCGATGCCTCGGCGTTCCGTCGCACCCGCTCCAGGAGACTATCGACCTCGGCCGCCGACATCGGACGGCCCCGTCCCCCGTACCAGAGTAGGAACAGGAGGTAGGTCAGCGAACAGCAAACCAGGACCACCACCGGGACGGACATCTGGGCGACTCCCTGAACTTGACCCGAGGCTGCTTGGCTCGCTTGTGTCGGTCGTCTTGGTGCTCCGTTTCACAAATAACGTCGTGGTTCCCACGGACTTTTTGTAAAAGGAGATGAACTCCCCAAAAAAATCCCGGCACGTAAAGGACGCCGCCATGCCAGGACCACGCCCACTTCCTTGTACTTTTCCCGACGATTTCGTGCAAGTGGCGCTGGAGACAGTCCGCCGCCGAACTGTGGCGGTCCAGGTCGTGCAACGATTTCGCCTGGCATTGCTGCTTCACGAGCAACCGGACATGAAAAACGACCAGGCGGCCAAGGAGGTAGGGTTGTCCGCTCGCCAGGTGCAGCGCTGGCGAAGCCGCTGGGCTGCTGGTGATTTCTCCATCGAAGACCAAGCTGGACGCGGGCGCAAGCCCGTTTTTTCCCCCTCTGGACCGAGCGTTGATCCAAGCGATGGCGTGCGAATTGACCGCAGAGACGAAAGAGCCCCTGAGCCGGCAATCGCTCGCCGACCTGGTGCGTCGTGCCAGGGAAGGCGCGCTGTTCCTGTCTGAAGGCGCGCTGTGTCCGAAGGCGGCACTGTGCCTGTCTGCGTGAGTGTGGTTTAACGCATTGACGGGGGAACGAAAGAGACATTCTTCGCGGTCGACGGGTGCCACGCAATTCGGACAAGGGGGTCGGTAATCTATCCACTCGACCCGCTGAATAGCCTTGCATGATCTTGGATCGCGTGTGGGCAATTCTCGTTCCCATGGTCCCCACTGGCAATGCTCCCCAGGGCGCTCTCGTGTCGGACCGCCAGGTCCGCGTCTGCTCGCCGCGACAGCGGCCACAACTCTTCTAGCCGGCCGCTGTGAGGCCGGGAACACCGCGACAAAGACGCTGATCCCAGGCACGCAAGAAGCCGGTTGTCCACCGACGTAGCCACCCTTGGACAGGCACCCTTGGCCATAAGCAGAATTGGACATGTCTGCACGTCAAGACCACGGAATTCAAGCGTCTGTTAATGAGGCTCCATCACCAGTACGATCACACGAGGCGCACTGTGGGAAGAGATTGGGACCGCGATCTGGCAAGGGCCATACTGATCGGCACGCGGCCCGAGCGCCGGAGCCACGCGTCGTCCGCGGAATACCACGACTGACGGCACGGTTTCGCAAGCCGCTGTCTTTCGGTCTCATTCTTGAGCGGAGGCTTCGGAACCTCACGTCACGGAGATGCTGGTCGTGACGGTCAGAGCACTGTGCAACGTGTCGGTAGCCGAAAGGGACTGCGTGCCTTTCTTCCTCAGGATCGTGTTGGTGAACGTATGCTGGCCGGCATCGGCTGCCGTGAACGTATAGTTCACCGGCAGCGTCGCCGTGCTGTCCGAACTGCTGAAGTGGATGGTGCCCACGTAGCCGGTGACAATGTTTCCGTAGGCGTCTTCAAGCGTCAGCGTCAGGCTGAAGGCCACGCCGTGCGTCACGGCGGGCAGACCGCCAATGATGAGCCGGGACGCCGCCGCCGGTTTGACGACGATGCCCGCCTGGGTGGCGACGATGCGGCCCGATACGGTGTCCGTAGCCGTGAGCGACTGGGTACCGGCCGTCTTCAGGGTAGCGCTGAAGGTCTGCACCCCCTGATTGGCCGCCGTGAACGTGTAGTCGGCCGGCAGCCCGGCCTGAACATCGGAGCTCGGTGAAGTGGACCGTACCAGTATAGGCAGTGTCAGTGGTGCCGTTGGCGTACTTTGCCGTGACGGTGAAGGTCCCGACCACGCCCGCGGTGGGCTGCGATGGAAAGCCGCCAATGGCGAATGTGATCCCCGGGTTGGTGATCTCGAAGACGGTGCCGAGGTTGCCTGCACCTCCCCCGTAAGTTGTGCCATACAGGTTGCCGGCGCCGTCGATGATCAGCTCTGCGTCCGGTCCACCGCGAACTGTGCTAAATGAGGCCAGCAGACTGATCGTACTGCTCCCACGGGCCAGCTCGAAAGCCGCGCCTTCGCTCAAAGCGCCTCCAAGATACGTTGTGCCGTAGAGATTACCGCTCCCATCCATGACCAGACCGGCATACGGATCGGCCCCGTTGGTTCCGTTGAACGAAGCGAGCGTGGCGATCGCGCTACTGCCGTGGGCCAGCTCGAAGATCGAGCCTCCATCGAAGGCGCCTGCCTGAGAGGAAGTGCCGTAGAGATTACCGCTGCTATCCAGGATCAGCGCGCCATACGAGACTCCGCACGCAGCCAGGTCGGTAATCGTGTGGCTGCCCTGGGCCAGCTCGAAAATCGTGCTGTCACTATTTGCGCTCGGGAGCGACGCTGTGCCGTACAGGTTGCCGCTTCCGTCCATGACCAGGGCGGTCACCGGCTGTGCACCGTTGGTACCATTGAACGAAGCCAGCGTCGTGATCGTCCCGCTGCCCGAGGCCAGCTCGAAAACCGTGCCGTCGTTCGAGGCGCTTCCCAGTGCCGTTGTACCGTAGAGGTTGCCGTTCTTGTCCATGCTCAGTCCAGCCACCGGCTGTGCACCGTTGGTGCCGTTGAACGAAGCCAGTACGGTGATGTTGCTGCTACCATGGGCCAGTTCGAAGACGGTGCCGTCGCTCGAGATACCGCCGTGACTTGTCGTGCCGTACAGGTTGCCGTTGCTGTCCGTGATCAGAGTGCACTGCGGCTGTGCACCGTTCGCGCCGTTAAAGGAAGCCAGCGTCGTGACCGTCCCGCTACCCTTTGCGAGCTCGAAAATCGTGCCGTCGTTCGCGTCCCCGCCACTCGACGCGGTGCCAAACAGGTTGCCGCGGCTGTCCATGATCAGACCGGCTTCCACGACTGCACCTTCGGTTTCGTTGAACGAAGCGAGGGTGGTGATGGCGCCGCTGCCATGGGTCAACTCGAAAACCGACCCGTTGTTCGAGGTGCCTCCCCCCTGCGTTGTGCCGAAGAGGTCGCCGGTGCTGTCCATGATCAGACCGGGACGCGGACCGAACCGCCCGGAATAGCCACTGAACGAGGCCAACGTGGTGATGGCGCTACTTCCGTTGGCTAGCTCGAACACCGTTCCTAATTGTGAGGCACCGCCCAGGTTCGTCGTGCCGTAAAGGTTGTCACTGCCGTCCATGATCAGGGTGGCATACGGATTTGCCCCGTTGGCCCCACTGAACGAAGCCAGCGTGGTAATCACGCCAGTGCCGTGGGCCAGCATGAAGACGGTGCCGTCGTTAGCAGTCCCTCCGGAGACTGTCGTACCGTACAGGTTTGAGCTGCTATCCATGATCAGCCCGGCGGACGGAGCAGAACCGTTGGTGCGGTTGAACGAGGCCAACGTGGTGATCGTGCCGGTGCCGGTAGCCAGCTCGAAGACTGTGCCGTAGCCGTAGGCGCCTCCCTGGGACGCAGTGCCGTAGAGGCTGCCACTCCTGTCCATGATCAGGCCCGCGTTCGGGAGTCTTCCATTAGCGCCGTTAAACGAAGCGAGCGTGGTAATCGTGCCGCTGCCGTGGGCCAGCTCGAACACCGTGCCGTAGCCTGTGGCATTTCCGGCGGACGTTGTGCCGAACAGATTGCCGCTACTGTCCATGATCGGCGCGGCAAGTGGTCTTGCACCGTTGACGCCGTTAAAGGAAGCGAGCGTGGTGATCGTGCCGCTGCCGTGGGCCAGCTCGAACACCGTGCCGTACCCGTAGGCGCCTCCCTGGGACGTTGTGCCGAACAGGTTTCCGCTGCTGTCCATGATCAGGCCGGCAAGCGGAACTTTTCCGTTAACGCCGTTGAAAGAGGCCAGCGCAGTGGGCGCGACGCTGCCCTGGGCCAGCTCGAAGACCGTACCGTCGCCGGCGGCGCCTCCCGCGGACGTCGTGCCGTAGAGATTGCCGCTGCCATCCATGATCACGGCGGCCTGCGGGGCCAAACCGGCGGGGGCGATGAACGAGGCCAGCGTGGTGGCGCTTGGCGTGATCCTGGTCTCGAGTCGCTCCAGAAAGAGCGATGCCGAGCGCGGCCGCCGCCGCGGGGCGGCTTTGCAATCGCGCTGCGAGGATGTCGACGACCCAGGTCGGGGCCGCCCGAGTTGACGGCTCCCGGAGCCGATGTTGCGCGTCGATTCGAGGTTCTTGAGCCAGGAATGGAACGCCATGGCGAATCTCCTTTGTTGAAGGTCGTATCGGGTAAAGAAAAGTCATCCAACCTCGGCGCGCAGACCGAGCGTCGGTGCGAGATCGAGTTAATATCCGCCGTGCGCGGTGACGATCACTCAGCGGCCGCTCGTGCCTTGCAATCGTCGACCCGTTTTTCTAGTTCGCGATTCCCAGCAGCGTCGCGGTCTCGACATGGAAGCGTGGCCGTTGCTGATTCCTGGGGTCGCTCTTTTCCATCCCCTCCACGGGCTAGTTGTACCTTTGCGGGCGTGCACTTTCTGGTCCAGTTCCAGTGGCCGTCGCCGAGACGAACCAGTCAAAGCTTTCGCCGTCGTCATGCATTGTCATCGCTTGCGCCAGCGCCGCGATCTTGCTGCTCTCGCCCGGCACCACCGGCTCAGGCTTGGCCGATGACGCTGTCCCACGTCCCCGGCGACACCTTGCGGCGGCATGAAGAAATAGCTGGCGCGGTTCTCGCAGGTCCGCTGGCATGGAACACGTCCATTTCGGTTCGACACCTGTAATGCGGATTCGGGATCTGATTTGTCCGGACGAAAACAATAAAAAAATGAATCTGGGTCCGCCCGCCCGTCACTCCCGTTCTGGCAGGGTTTTCAGGCCGACCAGTGCGCACGCCCGGTGTTGGCACGCGGCGGACTGGGGGATCCTGGCCGGCCAGGCGTGGCAGGGCGGCGAGGCGCGTCGGCAAGGCGCGCAGTGGCTGTCCGCGCAAAGGCGCCCTGTGCCTGTCCGCGCGTGCCTGCGTGTCCGCGCGTGCCTGCGAACAGACGTTTGTTTTACCGCCCGAACTTATCGACTTTAGAGGAAGGGGAAGTCTACACTGAACCTATGAAACTATCCCGGCCATCCCCATTCCGCGGAACCGCCGACCGTCTGTTGGAGACGGTTGAGATCGTCTCGATGGCCTCTATCCCACTCACGGTCGCCGCTGTCCTCTCGGCGATCGCCACCTTCGGCTTGAACCGATGCGGCCTACTTGGGCTCTTCATAGGGATTGTCGCCGGAATTCCCGCCTCTCTGATCGCCGGTACCATCGCGGAAGCCCTGAGCGTCGCCGTCGTCCGTCTTCTGACCAAGCTCAGCGAGTCGACCATGCAGTCAGAGTGACGAAAACGAAGAGGGTTGTATGGGAAAGTGCCCACAACAGCGGGTCGGGATGGAGAAGGTCTCTCCGGGCACTTCCCATACAACCCTCTTCGTTTCATTGACGTCCCAAGGAGGACTGATGTCTTTCACACGAATGTTCGCGATGGTCGCATTCTTCCTGTCGTTGACCGCCGCCGGCGCATTGCGCAAGAGAAGAAACCGAGCTTTCCGGTCCCGGCCGGTGTGAGCGTGCGCGCGGCTGATATCATCAGCGAGGGGACTCGCATGTCGGCCGAGGTTTTCGCGCCGACAGGCTCCGAGGGCCAGAAATTGCCGACGATCGTCATGAGCCATGGCTGGGGCGGCCTCGAGGAGAACCTGCGACCCGACGCAATCGCCTTCGCGAAGGCGGGATACCTCGTGATCTCCTTCGACTACCGCGGCTGGGGCAAGAGCGACGCGCGCCTGATCCTCGCGGGTCCGAAGCCCGAGAAGCACAGCGATGGCAGGCTCGTCGCCGAGGTCAAGGAAGTGCGCGGGGTCGTCGACCCGATCGATCAGACGACCGACATCCTGAACGCGATCAACTGGGCCGTCGGCGAAAAGCAGTGCGACCCAGACCGTATCGGCATCTGGGGATCATCGTATTCGGGCGGTCACGTGGTCTACGTCGCGGCTCGCGACCCTCGGGTCAAGGCGTTTGTCAGCCAGGTCGGCGCGATGGACTCGCGGTGGACCCTGGCAACGCCCGTTGCGCGGGCCCACACCTTCTCACAGGGGACGGCGCGGGCCCGCGGCGAGATCGGTTACCCGCCCCCCGGCGCGAAGTTCATGAATATGAACGGCCAGCCCGTCTGGGAGAAGCTGATGACGTACGCCCCGATTGAAGACATCGACCGGTGCAATAACTGCGCGAAGCTTTTTGTCATCGCCGGCAACGAGGAGTTGTTCAATAACAAGGACCACGCCATTCTCGCCTACCAGCGATCCCAGGGCGTCAAGAAGCTCGTGACGATCCCGGGCATCAAGCATTACGGCATTTACCTCGAGGCACGTAAGAGGGCCCAGCAAGAGGCCATTGCCTGGTTCGATGCGCACCTCAAGACGGTGAAGCCGCCAGGAAAATGAACTGACGCCCTGATCGATCCAGTGCGCCGATTAGCCGTGGGCGTCACGACGCACATACACGAAGAGCTTTATCGATCGCGCGCGTTCAGCCGCGACTCAGAGTCTGTCTCACAAAGCCGCTTTTCGGGAGGGTCGAGACTCCGTCGAGCCGATTGGCGGCGGCAAGCCAAGGCTCGTCGGAGCCTCGCCCTGTCGTGGTGAAAGGTTGGGCTTGCACCGGTTTCGCGTTCATCCCGTTCTCATTGAGGAACCACGCGGCACCCAAAGCGCCAGGCCTTTGCTGGATGTCCGCCTTCAGGCGGCTTCTTGCAATATCGACCAGAGCAGACCGGCTAAAGCCCGACATCCAACGGTGGCCTGCTGGATGTCCGCCTTCAGACGGCTTCTTGCAATATCAACCAGAGCAGACCGGCTAAAGCCAGACATCCAACGGTGGCCTGCTGGAGTTCCGGCTTTAGCCGGCTTCTTGCAATATCAACCAGAGCAGACCGGCTAAAGCCCGACATCCAACGGTGGCCTGCTGGATGTCCGCCTTCAGACGGCTTCTTGCAATATCAACCAGAGCAGACCGGCTAAAGCCCGACATCCAACGGTGGCCTGCTGGATGTCCGCCTTCAGGCGGCTTCTTGCAATATCAACCAGAGCAGACCGGCTAAAGCCAGACATCCAACGGTGGCCTGCTGGATGTCCGCCTTCAGACGGCTTCTTGCAATATCAACCAGAGCAGACCGGCTAAAGCCCGACATCCAACGGTGGCCTGCTGGATGTCCGCCTTCAGACGGCTTCTTGCAATATCAACCAGAGCAGACCGGCTAAAGCCAGACATCCAACGGTGGCCTGCTGGATGTCCGCCTTCAGGCGGCTTCTGACGAACCCGAGATTGCGCCTGAGTGCGAGATTTCAACGGACCGCCGCGCTACGAAAACGGGCCGACTCCAGCGCCCCGAAAGACTCAGTCAAGGTCTACGTTTCACCGCGCCAGCCTCGCCCTCCCCTTATGAGACAGACTCTCAGACTCTTTGGCCTGGAAGACGCCCCCTCATCGGAGTGCGGCAATACAGCGCAGCGCTTTGATGCTCGGCAAGAAAAAGTAAGCACCGCCCCGAATCGTGACAAAGCCACCCAGGCCCGAAAGCCGCAGCCGCGCCGGCTGCCGCGGGATCGTCATCGAGCCGGTTGTCTCGGTGCCCGAGTGGCCGAAGATCGGATCGCGCTCGTCATACAAGCCATTGAATGACGGATTGTTGATCCATGTCTGCTGGACGAACTCGAATTGCCGCTCGATATTCGCGTTGACACACATGAACAAAAGACCGCGCTCTTGTTTATCGTTCAAATCGAGCGGATTCTCGGCGCGTGGACCATAAGAACGGCCGCGACGGATCAAGCGATGGCGTTTCGTCAGCTTGACCGCCTCGACGGGATCGTCGCCGAGCGTGTCGCGCGGGTTGGTCCGACGAATATGAGCGCCATAGGGGCAGCCGAAACCCTTGGCGTCGTTGGTCTGATATAGAAAATCGTTGGCTTCAGACTGTTTGGGATCATCGCGTTCGGGCGTCAGCGTCATGGGCGCTCCGCTCGGCCAGCGGCCGATGAGCTTCGAACCAAGCCATTCGCGCTCGGGGGCACGACTCTGGCCGCTGGCGTCCCTGGTGGCTTGATCGAGGTAAGACCAGAGTTGCGGGACATGCTGCGCCACCTGGCGCACGACCAGGTAACTCCCGTTGTGACCGAGATCCGCCGCGCCGAGCCATCGGGCATTGATATCGAGGGCAATAATCCGCCGGCGTCGGTTTCGAGCGGCACATCGATCGAATCGGGCAAGACATCATATTCGTTGAGATAGCCCAGTAAAAACTCGCCCGCCTTGATCACGTTCGTGTCCGCGACATTGGGGGCGGACGGTTGGTCGCCTGCGCCCGGAGCGTCGAAGAGCATCGGGCTCCCCTCGATCTCAGGCTGCGAGATGCCGTCGTGAAAGCCGAAATGTTCTCGCTGATCGGGCCATAGTTGCGTCAGCAAAGGGTCAGTTTTCATCGACATTCCGGTCATCGCGGCCCGTTCGGATTGGATCGCTTTTTGCAGGATGTCCTGGTCCTTGGCAAAGATGAGCACTAGGGCATCGACCTCTTGACCAGGCCCGCCCCAGAGCCAGTTCTCGGGCGCATTGTCAGACTCATCGCCCAGGATGCGCGAGCGGTTGGCCGATGACATCCCATCCAGGAACGCCGTGGGAAACGTGCTCATGATGGAATCATTGAATCCGAGTTTGGAAAGCCCTGTTCGCGTTAATGCCAGGTTCAAATAGCACGAGTCGGCCCTCGACCGGGCGCGCTGGGCGGTCGTGATCCGTTCCCAGGCTTGACTCAGCCAGGCCCGTGCGGCGGCGGCATCGTCAACCTGCAAGACCAGGTTGGCCGAGTATGGATGCTTGCCGTATCCGCGAAGCACCATCCCTTGAACGTCGTTCCAGTCAATTGCGGGTGCGGGAGTGTTCGCCATCGGATCAAAACTCCTCTCGGATGTCTTTTAGAACAGCTCTAGCCATGCCTGGTCGGCGGCGGCATCCATGGGCTTGAAGAGGCCTTCGCGAATCGCGGCATTGGTGTTGATATTCTGGGTGCTCAGGTCCGGGTAGGCGCTATACCAGACCCACGATGGCTGCTGGCTTTGCCGCACGAGCGTCTTGAAAAGCAACTCGTCGGTCGCACCTCCGTAAACCAGAAAATACGAGCGCGGAAAACCAACCGTGTTGCTCCAGATGGCGGTCAGCCCGTTGCTCGCGCGGTCGATGAAGTCGTCGAGATAATTCTCCCAGCTTCCATCGTAGTTACTGAGAAAGAGCAACCGGCGCCCGTTATCAATCACCACCCAGCGGGCGAAATGAATCGAGGTGATTCCCGAGAGATTGCCCTGGTTGGCCGAGATTGCCGCGAGCAGATGGATCAATTTCAAGACCGATTTGAGCAGGGTCCAGCGAAACAGGCCGGGTTTGACGTCGGCCACGCTGGCGAAGTGATTCTGGACGACGCGGTTTTCCTGATTGACGACGTCTTGAACCTGGCCGTGATCGGGCTCGGCCGTCGAGACGGAGTCAGTCGCCTCGCGCCACCGAAGGAGGCAAATCAGCCCTGAAACCGGCAACGCGATCGCGGCGATACCCGCAAGGTCGGGCCACGGCCCGTATCGCTGCCAGGCCGTGTAAGCAAGCCACAAGACACCCAGCGCCGCGAGACACCCCAGTAGCTTTAGTGCGAGCAGGACCTGCGACCGGTATCGCACGAGGAATGGCCGGACCGGAATCGTTTTGGCCCATGCGAGCGTCGGATCGCCCGAGACGAATTTCTGAATCAATGCCCGGACGGCCGATGGCTTCATGGTCGACAGCACCGAACCACCGGCTTCGTCGAGACACGTTTCGATCCGTGCCCGCAACGTGCCTCGCTCAGAATCCGGTCGACGCTGAGCCCGCGCCAGCCGATGTAATAACAGTCGTAGCCGATGTTACTCGCCAGCAAGTAGCGAGCAAACGCCGCGGGCGCCCGCGAGCCTTCGGTCGGATAATCGGCGCAATGGCCGTAGATCATGTCGAGGCCGGGCCCGGCTCTTGCGATCAAATCGTTCACGAACGGCTCGATCGCCCCATCGACGTTGAGCTCCAGGAATAGCTGCGGCGCGGCATCGTTTGCCGCGTCGACGATAAACCAGCTCATGAAATGGGCCGAAGTCAACTGCGTGAAGGGAATATGCGGGTTGCCTTCGATATCGCCACCGATCGATTGAAGGAGGCCTCGCAACGCGTCCAGCCGATCGCGCACGATCGGTTTAACGATTGTCGCACCATACTGGTAAGTGACCATTCTGGCCTCGCGTGACAGAATGTTGAGGCGCGAAACTCCATGACGGCAACATGACGGCAAGGCCAGCCGCGCCGGCTCCGCCGATACCGTCCATGCGCACGACCCGACTCATCACGGCCAGACCGTGACCGTGGCGATCCCGGTGTGCCTCTGTCGTTCTCGACCCGTCGTCGGTCTGGTCGATCGGACTGTGAACGCGGGCAACCGTCGCTCAACGCGGTCCGAAGATACCCTCAAACGCCAATTAAAGCCAGGTGTCTTCTGACGAAAGTGGGGAGGACGGATCGGCGGAGGTCGCCGACTGTGAAATCGGCCGAAAGTCAGTTATGATTTTTTGATTGATTGGTCGATTTGATGGCTGAGGATTTGCACGCCATGGCGCACGACGGCTCGCTCATTGAGGAACACATGACACGCGCCATCGCCGGCGACGAAACCGCGCGACACGCGTTGCTCGACCTCTACCGGGACGACCTTCGAAGAATGGTCGACGCCCGGATGGATCGGCGCCTGAGTGTGCGGGTCGATGCATCAGACGTTGTTCAGGATGCGCTCGTCGATGCGTGGCGTCGAATGGACGAGTATTTTCACGATCAGCCATTACCGTTTCTGGCGTGGCTTCGGCAGATCGTGAACGAACGCATGATCGACACGCATCGGCGCCATGTCGTTTCGCAGCGGCGTGGCGTCGGCCGCGAGGTGCCGGCCCCGGCGATCACCAACGAATCGGCGGTCGTCATTGCCCGCGAGCTATACGCCAATGACACGAGCCCCAGCAACAGGCTCGCGTGCAAGGAGTTTCATGCCCAGCTCAGTGACGCGATCTCGTCTCTGCCGGAGACGGATCGCGAGATCCTGGTGATGCGACACATTGAACAACTTGATACAGCGCAGATCGCCGAGGCGCTCAATATCACGCCGGGCGCGGTGAAGGCGCGATTACTCCGCGCCCTGTTAAAGTTGCGCCAGGTCATGGGTCCCGAGCAGGAGGGATGAGCGCGATCAACCGAGCAACAGGGACGACATCGGGGCGATGAAGTCCGGCCGCCGCCACGCGCGGCCGGACTTCAAATCGATCCGTTTCGTCTTGCGGCGTGCCTGGCGGTCATTCATTTCCGCGGCACGAGCTCGAACCGATGAGCGACGGGCTGCGCTGCCGCGCGTTGCTCGGCGCGCTCGTCTGATTCCAGGGCATCGAGGCCCGCAATTGCCTTGGCGAGACCCGCGTAGCCCTTACGCTCGTTGGGCACCTGAACGGTCCGCCAGCGCAAGAAATGCAGCTCGTTATGGCGAAGGGTCAGCTTGTGTACGTCACTGGCCTGGCGAAACATGGGCGTCTCGATTTCGGCGAGGTTAACACCGGCGGCAAGTTGTTCTTTTGTGAAGATGCCGACCTGTTTACCGTCGATGCTGAGGGCGTAGCCGTGCTGGGTGAGCCCGGTCGCCTTGAGAATCTGCTGGTTGAGCGCCTGCTCGACGTCCGACGCCTTCACGGCGAGTGCGATGACCGGGTCTTTGAGGTTGATCGGCATCGGCAGCCCCTGATCGTGTTGCCGCCAGGAAAGAGTTCCGTCCGACGACCTGAAATCATCGACCTTGGTATTCGCCGTTTTGACGACCTTGCCGGCGGCGCCATCAAGCTCAACCTCGGAGACAATAGCCGGAGCCGACCATGCTTTGAGCAGCGCCTCGGCCATGAGCAACTGACCGCCTGGACCGGGATGCACACGATCCTGGATGAGCTTTTGTGCGGTCTTCGCGTCAATTCTCATCGCCTGCGTCAAGGCTTCGACAACCGGGGTGTTCAAGTCGGCGACGGTGGCCCCCTCTTTGCTGGCGAGCGTCTTGACGAATTCTCCATAGCGCTTGAGGACCTGGTTGTAGCCCCCTTCAAACGTGGGCCGGCGCGTGACGTCGTCAAATGGGGACGGTTCGATCAAGGTGATCCGCACACCGGGTAAATTGCTCTTCAGCGATTCGACGAGGTGGGTATAGCCACGCGCATAGGTGTCGAAAATCTTCTGATCGAACGGCCGATAACTGGCGTCGTTCATACCGAGCATCACGGTCACGACCGTTGGCTTGTAGGCGAAGACATCGCGTTCCAGGCGGTGGTCGATCGGTCCGCCGCCACCGCCAGTGACCCGGTCGCCCCCCCAGCCCGAATGAATGAACGTCACATCGAGCGTCGGGAACCGCGTGACGATGTACGTTTCAACGAACGTGGTGTAAAGTCGCTGATCGGTGATGCTGTCCCCGTAAAAGACGATGCGATCGCCGTCCTTGATCGCGAATTGACCGTCGGCCCGCAGCGCAGGCGCCAGAGTGGTCACCATACCGGTTGTCAAGAACAGGGAAAGCGCCAGGCTTGTTCGTCGTCTCATCGTGCGACCTCTTCGATCGGCGGCTTGGGGGTTTCGCGAAGGACCGGCTCATTTCCTCGAGATCGGGACGAGCCGGAACTTCAACATAAACCAACCGGCGCTTGCGGAAAAGGCCGCGGTCGCGATCAACCAGAATGGCCAGCAAGCCCGACACGAATGCCGGCCATTGCCGCGCGCTCATGTACGATCGAGCGTTCGCGGAGCCGGAGCGCCTGGCACAGCGGCGGCTGTCTCAAAGAATGTGTCGCGATCGCGGATGATCGCCTGCGGAATGAGCTGGTCGCTGACCGTGGCGACGCCCGCGTTCTTCTTGATGGCCGTGCCGATCGCCATGACCTCGACCAGCCCCGCACCGATCTCGTTGATAAAGATCTTGATGCCGATGACGCCGTCCGCCTTCAATTCCTCGGCCTCGCGGCGGATATGATCGAGGCAGTTCTCGCGCGCGTCGTAAACCATGCGCGTGACGGCGTCGACCTCGCCACGGCTAAAGGCCTGGAAGAAGCTGGCGAAGCCGCCGACGAGTCCCAGCGCGTAGACGCTGGTGCCCAGCACCAGGCGCAACGGGGCGTAGCCCAGTTGAGTCAGGTTCCATAACTCCTCGCCCGTGAGCTCGGACGTGTAGGGTGTCTTCGGCTGGCCGAGCGCCGGATTCATTGATCCTGTGCCGACCATCAGCATCTCGCGTACGCCGGGTCCGAACCAGAGGATCCGCGTCACGATATCGACGACCGCGTTGCAGCCGCGCTCCGACGCTTCAGCCTCGAGCCGCTCGAGTGCCAGGTGCCGCGTGTGATTGTACATATCCGAAAATTCTTTGATCTCACCGCGGCGCGCGAGCATCTTGAGACCGCCCGTGATGCCGCGGCCAATTCCCAGTGCATAGGCCACGTTGCCCATGACAAAATGGCGCGGCTCGTAGCCGGCATCAATCTGGCAGAACAGGTCTTGTCCCGAGCAGGCGGTTGAAAAGAATCCCGAGGCCGACCCGGATTTCTTCACTGACGATCCGATCGCGATGAATTCCATCATGCCGCTGATCTTGCGCAGGTCCGACGCGACGCCCGTGAGCCCGTCATCGCCCTCGTCGACGGCCTCTTTTTCGAGCCGATTGATCGCCGCATGGCGGCCGTCAACGATGAGCTGGGTGACACTGCCGATTTCGCCGCCCGACAATGTCTTGAGGCCGCTCGTGATTCCCTGCACCAGGCCGAGCGAGTAAACACTATTGCCGACAACGATATTTCCCGGACTGAATCCCTTCTGAACGAGGCAGTAGATTTCGTTGCCCGAGAGTCCGCTGAGAAGCATGGGGGCTGATCCTTTGTTCGTTGGGCCGCCAAGAAATCACCAGTCGAGCGTGCCGCCGCGCCTGCGCCGCGGCTGGCGGGGCGCCGTATCATCGCCCATGTTTGAACACACGCAAAGTGATTCGTCACATCCGGCCGGAGATTTCGATGCGCTCGCGATATCGCCGCCGTGTTCCGCCCGGCTGGCGACTGGTCTGTCGCACGGCACGAATGCGTGCGATCTCAATGCGACGCGGCGAGGTCAGACCGGCGCAAGTCGAGAATGCGAGTCGATTGCTCGAGGTCTTCGAGCAACGGCGAGGCGATCACGGGCTGGTCGAGCGGTAAGGCCAGACTGATCCAGCGAGGCCGCTGCTCGGTTCGTCGCGTGTCGAGCGCCATTTTGAGGGCCTCGCCGACAGTCTGACTGAGTGCGGCCGCCCCGTTCTTGTTGAGGTGCGTTTCATCGACGAAGTTGGATGTCGGAAATTCGCGCCAGCGCGCGTCCAGAATCGTCAAGATGCGCGGATAACGCGCGACGAAGGTCTGGATAAACTGCTCATATCCTGCCTCGGCGCCACTTTTGTCGCGCCGCGCCTGAAGATGGGGCGCGATCGGAGGCAGCAGCCAGAAGACAGGAATATGACGCGAGTCGGCCAGGCGCATCAACGCGTTGAGCCCGGCCGCGTTACTCCGGTCGACATGAAAAATATCGGGGCGGAGCCGATGGTCGATATCGGCGCGGCCCCGGTGGCTCGCACGCTCGTCGGCGAGAGATTCGTGCCATCGTTGACCGTCCAGTTGCGCAGCAACACGCGATTCATCGCGGGAACGGGGTTCGATCTCCCCCCGAATGCGGCCGTCACGCTCGACCGAATTTCCAGTCGCGCGCGAATGCTCGGCACGATTCGCCCGACCAGCGCCGCGAACGTGAACGGCCGTGTCGAGGCCCATCGGGAAAGAGTGAGAAGCTCGCGTGGCGTCAGTATCTCTTGCCAGTAGCGAAGATTGAACTCGGGGTCAGCAAGCAACACGGCCGCTTTCGCATCAATGACGATCGCCTCCGGTGCGGCTCCCGCATCGAGGGCCCGGCGCAACAAGAAGTAGGTGAAAAGTCCCGGTGCACGCGCTGCCGAGACATTGACGACGCCGCGGCCCGAGCCTTCCTCGATCACACGAGGAATCAGCCCGTGTTTGATCAGGCTGTCACCCATGCAGAGAACGGCGCCACGGGGCGTTACCTGATGGACGGCGCCGACGCTGTAGCGCCAACTGAGACTGACCGGATCAGTGAAATCGAGCCAGTTCCATGAGACCAGGCATTCGATCAGCAAGACCAGACCGATCATCCCGACGAAGCCCCACGGAATTGCATCGACGGCTCGTTGCGCCTGGGATTTCCGCAATGCTTGCAAATCTTGTTTCGACATACGACCAATCCCTTGGCGAACCGGGCGATTGGCAGCGCCAGGTCGAAGGATCGCGTTTGACCGCGAAAACGACCCAACGCGACGCGGCATCGTCGAGGCGCCGCGATCCGCCCGGCACAGTCCGTGCGCTGCTCGAACAACTTTTATCACGGGGTGGCAAGCTGGGGTGAGCCGGAATCTTAACCAATCCGGTTCGTCAGGTCGATGGAAACAATCGCCGCGACAAGGCAGGACTCACGACCGGCCGGCCGCGCACTCGACGGATCAGCCGCCAGCCGCATCTCGCCCGGACACAATGAACTGCGTGAACCGACGGATGATGTCGAGACGTCGCGAAACAACATGAAGCGATAACCGGGCGCGCTTTGTACCCTGCGGACGTTTGATTTTGGCCGCCGGCCCGGGCAAGCTGAAGGCTGGTTTCAGCTCAAAACACGCGTTGCGTGGTTCCAGATCGATCAAACCGGAGTGCAACGTTGATTTCCGGTCGAAAATCGGGAACGTGTTCGAGTGCTCGTGCACTACTATCCTTGAATCACTTGTCGTGAAAACTTGGGAGGCGAGCACTGTGACGCGTGCATACCAGGAATCGGTCATTGACTCACTGGGCCAGCTTTTCGAGTCGGGCACTTTGACGTCCGCCAGTGAGGCCCAGCTTCTCGAGCGTTTTGTCGCCCATGCGGATTCGTCGGCGTTCGAGGTGATTCTACAACGCCACGGGCCGATGGTTCTTCGCGTCTGCCAGCGAGTACTGGACGATCCTGACGACGTCGACGACGCCTTTCAAGCGACATTCTTGATCCTGCTTAAAAAGGCCGCGTCGATCCGCGACCGCACGATTCTGGCGGCGTGGCTGCACGGCGTGGCGCGACGCGTGGCCGTGCGGGTGCGCGTCAACGCCCGCCAGCAGCGGACCCGCGAGCGATCGAATGAAGGAGGTTCCCGGGTGCAGCGAATCGAACGCGACTCACTCGAGGCCAACGACTTGCGAGCCGTGCTCGACGAAGAGCTGGAACGGCTTCCCGCGCGGTTCCGAAAGCCGCTCATTCTCTGTGATCTCGAAGGCCAAACCCACGAGCAGGCAGCCGACCGGCTTCGTTGCCCGGTTGGAACCGTGAAGAGCCGCCTGTCCCGCGGGCGCGAACGTCTGCGAACGCACTGGTCCGCCGCGGTATCGCACCCGCGGCGGCAGGAACCGTTTTTCTGGGAGGCGAGAGTGCGTCGGCTCTCTCTCAAGAGCTGGTACAGCGCACGCTGCGTACCGTGCTCGAGCTTTCCGGTGGCAAGGCGGCCGTCGCCGGCGCGGTCTCTGCCCAGGTTGCCGCCGTCGTCCACGACGTGACATGGTCGATGGCGATCGCCAGACTGAATATGATGATCGCGATCTCGGCCATCGCCGTCGTCGCTGGCACAGCGGTCGTCGCCATCGGCGAGATCGACGTGTTTCGGCTGCCGGTTTTCCAGTCGATACCCGGCGACGCGAATCCGTCGGAGCGGCCCGCACCGAAGCTCGCGCCCGCGCGACGCCCGTGGCCGCCGATCAGCCGATCAAGCGCGTGAAGAATGCCGAGCCCGGCAGCGAGCAGCTTCGTGCTCGACAATGGGCTGACCGTCATCCTGCGGCCGATCAACGACGCGCGGTCGGTCGCCCTGGCTGTCGTCTACGACGTCGGTGAAGATCACGATCCGCCCGGAAAGTCGGGGCTCGCGCACTTGCTCGAGCACGTCTACCTGACAAGCGCCGCAGGAAAGATCCGGTCTCGCAGTTACGCGGAGTTTCAGGCGAAATACGGTGGCGAGTCGAATGCTCAGACGGGCGACCGGTACACGGTCTTCGCGACTGTGTTTCCCCGTCACGATCTCGATCGCGAGCTCGAGGATGCCGCCGCGCGCATGGGCGATCTCCATATCGATCCGGATGAAGTGGAGCGCGAACGATCGCGGTTGCTGGTCGAGGTGGACAACATGTTCGGTTCGATCCCGACACTGGCCGCGATCAACCTCGGGCGCAAATGGTTCGACCGAATCACCAGGCTGGCCGCCGCGGCGGGCTGCCCGCACAGGTCAAGACGATCGCGCTGCCTGACCTCCAGGCCCACTGGAGACGCTATTACAAACCGGCGAACGCGATCCTGTCTCTCGCTGGGGCCATCGATCCTGACTCGGTGCGCAAGCTGGTCGAAGCGCATTTTGGCCCGCTTCCGCCGGGCGAGGCTGTTCCCGCGGCAGGTCCTGGACCGGCCGACGCCCCACGCGGCGAACTTGAAAGAAATCACGGTTCGCCGCTCGTCTCAGGCGAGCCGGTCGATCGCCTGCCTGGCTTTTGCCGCACCGCCGCCGGGGAGTGCGCTTTACGCGCCTTTCGTCCTTCTGGTTTCCAGGCTTTTGTCGAACGCGGCGACGCTCGGTGATCTCGGGCCCATGAGTTCGCCCGTCTACTTCACACCGCTCGACGATGGCGCGATCGTCGCGGTTATGACCACGCCGGCGCAAGGAGAAAACGCCACCGAAACGATCAAACGGCTCGGAGCGTTCGTTCGCAACACAATCAAGCCAGATTTGCGGCTATTTGAGCGCATGACCGCTCGCCAGCGGCTTGGCCCGCTCTTGGGACTCGTCGAGACCTCCGACTTCATGCTCGCGCAAAACCTTTATGGGGTCGCGTTCTCGCTCGCGCAGCGCGATCAGTTGGACCTGGTCTCCTCGGAATTGAGGCGATCGTGGAATGCGATCAGTCATGAACAGCTTCGCCAGGCCGCGGATCAATTCTTCTCACCACAACGCCAGGCCGCGGTGTTCGTAGCGGTCGACGACGGAACGAACGAGACGAAACGTCCTTGAATCACGACCGAAAGGCATGAATGGCCGGGTCACAGCCGTTCATGCCAGGGCAGCCGGAGATTTCTCAACGCGACAAACAAAAACCTTCGCCTCATGCATCGTGGTATTCGGATCACCGACCATGGCGGCCAGGTCGTTGACGACGTCGCCCGTGACGACGCCCTTGTAGCCCCAGTGCCACGGCATGCCCACGTGGTGCACGACCTTGCCGCCGATCGTGAATGGGCGGATCCGGCACGTGACGAGTGCCTTGGCGTGAATCTTCGCGCGTGGGGTGATCACGGCGACCACGTCGAGGTTGGCGACTCCGAGCTCGCTGGCATGCTCGGGGCTCAGCTCGACGAAGAGCTCGGGTTGGAGCATCGAGAGCCACGGCAGCCACCGGCTCATCGAGCCGCTCAGGTGGTGCTCGGTTAACCGGTACGTCGACAAGACACTCGGATAGTCGGGCGACGCGGCGGGCGCGTAGGGGTTTCCCGGGACGTGATAGACCTTCGTCGCGGGGTTATTTTGCTGCTTCGGATACACCGGATTCACGATGGGTGATTCATAGGGCTCATAATGGGCCGGCAGCGGCCCGTCCATGAGGCCGGAAGGGGCGAAGAGCCAGCCTTTGCCATCGGCCTTCATGATGAAGGGCGAGGCTCCGTCGTGAAAATTGAGCCCGCCTTGATCGGGCTGGGCGAGCGCCGTCGGCGGCTTGGTCCTGGGAAAATCGGGGATATCGAGACCCACCCAGCGACCGCGAATGATCTGTCCCGGGTGATCTGGATCTGGACTCGCCGCGCCGGCGTCCCAGTAGAGATAGCCCTTGGCTCCCTGGCCGAACTGGCGGGCCAGGCGAGCCTCCTTGGGCCATGGCCGGCCGGCCGGGTCGGCCGCGGCACGGTTGTAGAGGATCCGGCAGTTCGCGGGCCAGGCGAAGCCCCAACCGAGCGCGACCCAGTCGTCGCCTTGACGGTTCGCGGCGTGATTGTGCCCCTGCGGCTGCGCGACGGTCGGAGCGTAGACACCGCTGTAAATCCAGGCGCCGCAGGCCGTCGACCCGTCGTCCTTCAGCTCGCCGAAGTTCTTGAGGGGCAACCCGGTCGCGACGTCGTAGCCGTTCATCTCTTTCAAGACGAGCGAGCCCGACGGCTCGTCCTGCACTTTCCAGCCCTCGTTTTCCTTGACGTCGACGTAATTCCAGAGCATGGCCTGGATGGGCCGGTCGCGACGTTCCTGGCTCTGGGCATGGAGCGCCTTGAGACGCAAGCCCAGGTGAACCGTGAACCAGAGGTCGGACCGGGCGTCGCCGGGCGGGTTCGCCGCGCGTTCGTGCCACTGGAGCATCCGCTGGGTATTGGTGTAAGACCCGTCAGATTCCGCCGTCGCTGCGGCCGGCAAAAGAAAGACCTCGGTCGCGATCTCTCGGGTCTTCAAGACGCCGCTCTGGATTTCAGGACTGTCCTTCCAGAATGTGGCTGTTTCGGTTTCGTAAAGGTCGCGCACGACGAGCCAGTCGAGCCTGGCCAGCGCCTGGCGCTGATAGCCCGCATTCTGGCCGCCGACCGCCGGGTTCTGGCCCATGGCCATGAACCCTTTGATCTGGCCTTCGGCCATCGCGATAAACATCGGCATGTGCGAATGGTCGCCCACGTTCTTGGGGAGCCAGTCGTAACCAAACTGATTATCGCGGGTCGCCGCGTCGCCATACCACGACTTCAGCAAGCTCACGATGAACTTGGGGAAATTGGCCCAGTATCCCGTCGGCGTGATCTCGTTCTCGATGTAGTCAGCGAGTGTGTCGTGTTTCTTGAGCGCAGTGGGCGTGTTCAGGTATCCCGGCAAGAGGTTGTAGAGTGTCGGAATATCAGTCGAGCCCTGGATCGACGCATGACCGCGCAGCGACAGGATGCCGCCGCCGGGGCGGCCGATATTGCCGAGCAGGAGCTGCACGATCGTCGAGGCCCGGATGATTTGCACGCCCGTGGTATGTTGCGTCCAGCCGACGGCATAACACAAGACGGCCGTTCGATCGGGACCGGAGGCGTCAACAAGGGCCTGGGCCACTTTCAGAAACGTCGCGCGCGGGGTCCCGCACACCTGCTCGACCATCTCGGGCGTGTAGCGCGCATAATGCCGCTTGAGGATCTGGAGCACGCAACGCGGGTTCTTGAGGGTCGGGTCCGTCAGCGGCGGCCGCGTGATGTGGCCGGCCCGCGCCGAAAACGTCGAGGCGTCGCCGGATTTGATCTGGGCGGCCGCTTTCGGCTGGCCCTTGTCGTCGGGCGCTGTTTGATAAAACCAGCTCGATGGGTTGTATTTTTTGTGTTCCGCGTCGAAACCCGAGAAGAGCCCATCAAGGTCTTCGGTATCGACGTAGTCCTCGCGGATCAGCGTGGCCGCGTTGGTGTAGTGAAGGACATAGTCATGAAAGTAGACTTCATGCTCGAGTATATAATGGATCAGGCCGCCAAGAAACACGATGTCGGTACCGGCCCTCAGCGGCGCATAAACGTCGGCCATGGCCGACGTGCGTGTGAACCGCGGATCGACGTGCAGAATCTTGGCCCCGTTCAGCTTGGCTTTCATCACGAAGCGAAACCCGACCGGATGGCACTCGGCCATGTTCGAGCCCATGATCAGGACCGCGTCGGCAAACTGAACGTCCATCTGGCTGGTCGTGGCGCCGCCGCGTCCGAGTGAAGTGCCCAGACCGGGCACGGTCGAGCTGTGTCATATTCGCGCCTGGTTTTCCAGCCAGATGAGGCCCAGGGATCGCCAGAGCTTGAGCTGCACGTAGTTCCATTCGTTGTCCATCGTCGCGCCACCGAGCGACCCGATCGTGGCGCAGTGATTGACCCGCTTCCGAACGTGATTTCCCGACTCGTCCTTCCCTTCCCAGAATTCGGTAAATGACGCGTCGCGCGTGGCTTTCATCCGCTCGGCGATACGGTCCATCGCCCAGCCGAGGTCCTTTTCTTGCCACTCGGTCGAATAGGGTGCCCGATACTTCACCTTCGTGAGCCGATTCGGGTTCACGGTGAGCTGAAAGGTCGCCGACCCCTTGGGACAGAGGGTGCCGCGGTTGATCGGGCTATCCGGGTTGCCTTCGATGTTGACGACCTCGCCGTCGCGCGACGCTGACAATCTGGCCACACCCGACGGCGCAATAAGGGCAGATGCTGGGAACTTCGCGCGCGTCCTTGATTTTGAGCTTCTGAGCGGCCGCTGCCGCCGGAGCGAGGTTGAGGCCAAGGGCCGCCAGCGTACTGCCGCCGGCGGCCGCCGCCGAGCCGCGAAAGAACTGGCGACGATTGGTCATCGATTCCGAAGCTACGGGAGAGCCGCTCATCGATCGTTCTCCTCGCTAGAATCCGCCTGGGCCTTGTCGTACGGGACAATGTTTTCCCACTCACTCGCATCCGACCGAGCCACGACCGCGACGACCGGCTCGCTGTCGCTCAGGTTGAACACCTCGTGGGGAACGCCGGGCTCGATGTAGATAAAATCACCGGCTTCGTTGTCGATCGAACGGGCCAGACCAGACCCGTACTCGTGCCGTACGCGCCCTTGCAAGATGTAAAGCATGAGCTCGAAGCCGACATGGATGTGGGCGAATGCCACTCCCCCGGGCGGGATTGTCGCGACGTTCATCGAGAGCTTGGTGGCACCGACGTTCCGGGCACTCATGCCTGTCTTGTACTGGATATTGTTCCAGCTTCGGCAATTGGTGCCGCCGCGAATCACGAAGATCCCCGCTCCGCCCTCGACCTCTTGCGTCGCAGCCTCGTCTGTTCCGGTGCGAAGCGGTGGCATCGTGTTCTTTCTCCCGCGAGCTCTCGAACGAAAAGGGCAAAAAGCAAGCCGCCAGAATCATTGGATTCTAGCGGCTCGGGATCAAGACAGCCAGGATAGAGGTCAGATCGCGTCAGCTCACCTTGTTGAACGTGAGCCCCGGATCGCCGGGGGGTGCGCCAACGATCTTGAACGTGAAATGGGTATCATCCTTCCACAGCACGTTGCCCGCCATCGCGTTGCCGTTCTGGTCTTGAACGAGCGTGAGAACGCCGTTGTCGTAGGTGGAATTGCCGGCAAACTGCTGGTCCTTGCCCTGTCGCAGCACCTTCCACGTGAAGCGGCCTCTGTCGGGAAACGTGAGGGAGATCACCGTGTTGTTGGGACCCTGTGCCGACCACTGGCCGACGAGCTTGCTCTCCTGACCGGCCGGAGCATTGTTGGCGACGCTGGCGCCGGCGTGTTGTAACCGGCTGCATCGCCCGCGTTCGGTGCGTTCGTTGGCGCGGCGCCAGGTCGGCCGTGGTCGGCGCGCCATCGGTGTGCTGGATCTGATTGATGAGCTGCGCGGTCAGTTGATCCTTGGGCTGAAGCGTACTGACGATCTTCAACTGCCGGAGGGCGGCTTCGGCATGGCCCTGCGTGAGATAATGATACGCCAGGACGAAATGCGCGGCCGCCGAGTTGGGGTTGGCATTGCAATACTGCTCGAGCGCCCGAAGCTGATTGGTATAGGTCTGCGGGTCGGCATAAAGACTGATCAGGGTGGTCCAATCCCACCCGGGACCGACCGAGAGCACGGCGTACAAGACCGCGGCCGCTTCGTCGTAACGTTGCAGCGCAAAGAGGGTCAAAGCGCGGAACTCGTGAAGCGCCGCGTCGTTGGGAGTGGCCTTGAGCGCGTCGTCAACCAGGCTGAGGGCCTTGGGATAGTCGCCGGCCTTGAAGGCATCGCGTGCGTTGTCGAACGTCGAGTTTGCCTGCGTCACGACCGAGTCGTCGGTAGGGGCGATCTCGGGATCGATCGGCTGGGAATAGTCGTAAACGATCGGCTGCTGGGCGACGAGCGTGTTGCCGCCGCCGATGCCACCGTAATAGGGGTTGTAGTAGCTCGAATAACCCCAGTTATTGAGCATGGGGCCGAACATCCACGACGATAGTCCCCAGCCGGTGCCCAGTCCGAGCCCCCAGCCGAGGCCGTAGCCAAACCCGCCGCCCAGGCCGCCCAGGCCATAGCCGCCGCCGTACGGCCGCCATCCCCAGCCGTTGCCGAAGTTGCCATTCCAGTAGCCGTGGTGCCACCCCTGGTGATAGCCCATGTAGGGATTGCGCCAGCCCACCCCCATCCGATTATTGAAGTTATTGTTGATATTCGAGTTGGCAACGCGATTCACGTTGTTCACCGAATTGAATCGATTGTTATTTGTAAACGCGTTAGCTCGGTTCATGGAACCGATGTTGTTGAAGCGATTCTCATTATTGAACCGCCCCGCTTCGTTGAACCGGTTCCCCTCGCCGAAACGGGCGTTGCCGCCGGTCCCGATCGAGTGAGGCGAGCTGAACGACGGGGTGCGGTTGAATTCCCCGCCCCCGTAACCGCCGCGAGGGCCGCCGAAGCCCCCAGGGTGCTCACCGGCCATTCCGACTCCGACCCCACCGGGATGAAACCCGGCGCCGCCGCCATGAAATCCGCCACCACCACCACCGCCACGAAAACCACCACCACCGCCACCACCACCACCATGTCCGCCGCCATGAAAGGCCTGGACGGGCAGAGGCAGGGCTATCGCGGCCACTCCATAGAGCAGCACACGTAAGAATGCTCGCGTCATCGGTTCTCTCTCCTCATGCTGTTTGATTTTTGATTTGAGGTTCGCGTCAAGGGTGAAAAATTCAGCGGGAGCTGGTGTGTGTCATCGGTTGGGGAGGCCGGCGCACCATCACAGACTCACGATGGTCTGGAATGACCTGGCTTCCCAGTGTTCGGTGGGTTGTCGCCCAGCGGGCCGAGTTGGGGCCAGTTCGCGTGAGCGTATGGGTCGCGGTCGCGGCCCGCCCATCGGTCAAGATTCCGTTCGACTTGATGATCCATTGATCACCATCGCGGGCCCACAGACTGTCGCCGTAACCGCCATCCGAATCGAACACCCATGATTTGATCTGCTTGGTCGCCGGGTCCCAACCGATGCGCTGGTTCACGGTCATCACGGGCTTACCCTGCACGTGGATGATAAAATCGCGCAACAAGAAGTTGCGATCGTCGGACCATCGGCACGTCGAGTAGATCACCGAATCCGACGTCTCGTCGACCCATTCGCCGACCAGCCAATCGAGCTCCTTGAGACGGTCGTTGTGAGCCAGCGAGCTGGGATGTTCCTCGTGCACGCTCGAATACATCCAGCGGCCGTTCTGCTTGATATAAAGGACCGTGTAATCGCGGTACGACTCGGGTTCGCTGGCAGCCGGTTTCACGCGTGTCTGCCCGGTCTCCTTGGCCGTGTCCAGCCCGAGAAAACGCAACGAGCGCATCGAGATCTCGATCGTGGCCCCTTTGCGTTCGGCGAAAAGGTTCGAGTAGTAGTCTTGAATCGCGGCCCGTCCCTGGATCATGGCGCCCGTCTCATCAATCAATTCGGCATCGGCGGCAAAGAGATTGGCGATCGCTCGGGCATCGCCCGCGTTGAAAGCCCGCGTGAACTCGTTGGCGACAGCTTTGATCGCCCTCTCGTCCTCGACACGCGGCGTCAGGTTGATCTCGCCTGTGATCGGCGGAGTTGTTGAAACAGCCGGCTTGACTGTGGTCGTCTGCACGGCTGGAGTGACAGTGGTTGTCGTTGTCGTCGTCCTGGGCTGATCGATGGCGGTCGACGGAACCTGCGCCAGAGCGTTGATCCCGATCCTAGCGCGCAGCAGACCGGCAGCGCCCCAAGTAGAAAAGTCAGTCGGAAACTTGGATCGTTCATGGTCGCGTTCTCCAGGATGATAAATCGAGCTGAACCGCAGCGAGCTGAATTCAAGATAAACTTGCAAGCGCGGTGCCAATTCACAAGTCCTTATTTAACCGATATGGACTGGATTCGTGTTCGGAAAAAATAAAATGCGCGAAATCCACGACATCAGTCCACTGATCACGAACCGGCTGGCCGTATGGCCCGGCGACACGCCCCCAACCCGCGAGATCCTCCTGGACCTTGCCAGGGGTGACGCGGTCACGCTCTCAACTCTCCGCGGCACAGTCCATCTTGGAGCTCATGCCGACGCGCCCAGCCACTACTCGCCGGCCGCCGCGACGATCGACCAGCGTCGGCTCGATTTCTACCTGGGCACTTGTCAGGTTGTTCACGTGGTCACGCAGCGCGGCGCTGTGCTCACACCCGACGCCATCCTTGAACCGATCCAGGCCGAACGCGTCCTCATCGCGACCCATACTTTTCCGGACTGGACCGCCTTCAATACCGACTTTGCCGCGCTTGATCCGGCTCTGATCGATTACTTCCACGCTCAAAATGTCAGACTGATCGGCGTCGATACGCCCAGCGTCGACCCGTTTGAGTCGAAGGAATTACCCGCGCACCATGCGATCTCCCGATATGATATGGCTATTCTGGAGGGGCTCGTTCTCGAAAATGTGCCCGCGGGCCTCTACGAAGTCGATGGCGCTACCGCTCAGACTGGCGAGTTTCGACGCGAGCCCCGTGCGCGCCATATTGAGGACGCTTTCGTGAACCAGACTCAAGCACAGACGGGCGCATCCAAGCGTGTCGGACATGCCGTTGATCCTCTCACCGCATATCGAGCGCGGTTTCCGATCCTCGCGCATACGAACTATTTGATCAGTAATTCATTGGGCGCCGTGCCGGCTGCCGTGAGTGATCATCTCCAGAGCTATTTCGATGCATGGGCGACACGGGGGGTGCGCGCGTGGGAGGAAGGATGGTGGACCCTGGCCGCCGAACTCGGCGATCGGGTCGCGCCGCTGATCGGAGCCCGTCCGAGCGAGGTGATCTTTCAACCGAATGTCACGCTGGCACACGCTGTCGTCTTGAGCGCTCTCGATTTCCGTCGGGCACGCAACAAGATCGTCACCGATTCGATGCATTTTCCGTCAATCTTGTACCTGATCGAGCAACAACGTCGCCACGGCGCTGACTTGGCCATCGTTCCGTCGGAAGACGGCATCACGGTTGATACCCAGCGGCTGATCGATGCGATCGACGAGAATACGGCGGCCGTGAGCGTCTCCCATGTCCTCTTCAAATCGTCTTACATCCACGATATCGCGGCGATCGCCGATCATTGCCGGCGGCTCGATGTATTGACGGTCATCGATGGGTATCAAGCCGTCGGCACGATTCCGGTCGATGTCAGGGCGATGAACGTCGATATTTATATCGGCGGTTGCCTCAAATGGCTCTGCGGCGGTCCCGGCAACGCGTTCTTGTGGATCGATCCGAGCCGTTACAACAGTCTCGAACCGGCTCTCACCGGCTGGATGGCGCATCAGCGGCCGTTCGCATTCGCCCCTGAAATGGAAAGACGCGCCGATGTGTGGCGGTTCTTCCATGGCACACCAAATATATCCGGTCTCTTCGCGGCGCGGCCCGGCCTCGACATCATCAACGAAATCGGGATCGAGTCGATCCGGGCGAAATCGTTACATCAAACCGGGCGCCTTCTGTCCCTGGCCGGGCAGGCCGGCTACCGTTGTACGACGCCGCTCGACCCGGCCCGCGCGCGGGCACCGTCGCCATCGATGTCGAAAACGGATACGAGATCTCGAAAGCATTGAAAGCGCGCGAAGTCCTCTGCGACTACCGGCCCGGCGCCGGCGTTCGACTGTCGCCGCATTTCTACAATCACGACGATGAGCTCGATGAGGCCATCACGGCCCTCGAGGAGATCCGACGATCCGGCTCCTGGCGTGACTTTTCGGCCACGAAATCGGTCGTGACATGATGCGATCCGTGGAACGGTGTTCACAATGGCGCGGACCAGGAGACGGCAGCAACGCGACAATCAACGCGGCGCCGTGTCCGTGCGATCAAAGGCGTGATCAGCCCTCCACGCGCGAGTGCTAAAATGGGTTCCGAAGGCTAGCACCCTTGCTCCCACGTCGGCCTTCATGCTGTCGCTCGTCATTCAGCGTCCCGTTGCGAAAAGCCGGTGTCCGTTCTATTCTCTACGGCGGGAGAGGTATCCCATTTGCGGGCATTGTTGCATTGGAGAGATGAACGAAACATCTCGCCTTTGTCATGACGTCACAGCCCGAGACTTCAACAACGGAGAACTGCGATGGAACGACGGTATGC
The DNA here is from genome assembly GCA_963818265.1 of uncultured Planctomycetota bacterium. Taxonomy (GTDB): domain Bacteria; phylum Planctomycetota; class Planctomycetia; order Isosphaerales; family Isosphaeraceae; genus CAWFRS01. The sequence goes on from CAWFRS010000011.1 coordinate 163,955, forward strand.
TTCGAGCCTGTTTGCGATGGCACTCGCCGCCTTACTAGGAACCGCTACGAACGTTGCCGCGCAGGGAGACAAGGACAAGGACAAGGATCGCGCGGGGACCGATCAGAAGTCGTCGTCCGCCAATTGTGAGACCATCCGCGGTTTGATCGCTGGAGTGACCGCCGAAGGAGAGGTCTACTTCAATCACCAGACGAACACGGCCGTGAAGACCGAGGGAGCGTTCTTGACGGTCGTGGCCTCCCCGACGTCGATGGACAAGAACAGGGAAGGCTCGCAAGAAAGACGCCGCGCAGCAGGAAACGCCGGGGGCGAAAATGCCACGGCCAACAATCAAGCCGGTGCACGAACCGGCGAGCAGGGAACGCAACATCACCACGGCGATCACAGGCGCCACAATGTTTACATCGTCTGGTTGACGCCCAAGACAAAGGTCTGCGCAGCGCAAGCCGGCGGGGTGAAATCGAACGACGGTTCGACCAAGTCAGAGGCTGAAAAGAAGGAAATGGCGTTCGACCAGCTCGAGGTTGGCGACCACGTCGAGATCGCGTTCACCCCATTTGAAGACTCCGATGCCCACAAGCACGTTCATCAGAGCCAGCACATGCAGTCGAAGCACGGTCGGCACCGAACCCACATCGGTTACGCCACGGCCATCACGATTCTGTCGACCCCCGAGCAAGGACAGAACGGCTCGGCTGGCGACAAGAAATCTTCAGACAACTCCAAGTAATTTCGACCGGACGAACTCGACACCCAGAACGCTGACGGCCAGGCGGCACAGCGCCCTGGCCCTTTTTTGTGGCCGGCGGCGATCGCGCACCGAGTAAAAACAGCGTTCGGATCGAAGATCAGCAGTTGCCGAGCGGTGTATCAACCCACTTCCGGTGGGCGTGCGATTCGAGCACGGCATCGGCAATGATCTGCGCGTTCAAACCGTCGTAAAAGCTCGGCACCGCGGGACGCCCCTCGGTGATCGCCGAGATGAATTCCCACATGAGATCGTAGCGGAAGACAGTCGCCGGCGCGCCTTCATCGGGGTTGCGTGGGCTACCGGCAGGTTTCAGAAATTCAGGCGGAACCGCGACCGGCGCCAGGTCGCTTCCTGTCTTGCCGATAAGAATCGTGTTCGGCTCATGCAGCCGGTAGACGGCCGAGGCTTCCGAACCGTTGATCTCGGCCCATTCATGTCCGAATCCATCGCGGTGATAGCCCTTGGCGAGCGTGGTTCCCTCCCAGACGCCTGTCGCGCCGCTGGCGAACTCGCCGATCAAACTTGACCAGTCGTCGATATTCGAGGGGGGGCACGGCTGACCGTCAAAGGTATGATCTCGCGGCGCGAATCGTGCGACGGCCCCGCAGACCTGTGAAATCGGGCCGAGAAGATCGATGGCAAAGTCAATTCGATGGATGGTCATGTCGAAGAGGTCGCCCGCACCGGCGCGTGCGCTGTATTGGCGCCAGCCCCAGCTCGTTTCGGGCCAGTCGAGAAAGCGCTGGGAACGGAAGTGACGCGGCGTCCCCAGGGCTCCCGTTTTGACCAGGTGCCGGAGATAGCGCATGGCCGGCGCGAAGCGATAAGTGAAAGCCGTCATATGAACGACGCCGGCATCGCGCGCCGCTTCATACATCTCGCGGACCTCGCCCGCGTTCAGACCCAGGGGCTTCTCGCACATCACGTGCTTGCCGGCCTTCGCGGCCGCCACGGCGATCGGGCGGTGGGTGTCATTGGGCGTGGCGATCACGATTGCGTCAACCGCGTCAGACGCGCACAAGGCCAGAGGGTCGGTCGTCGCGTGCTCCACCTGCCATTCGGCCCGCCGCTTTTCGAGCAGTTCGGGCACCGTGTCGCAAATCGCGACGAGCTCGGCGCGAGGGTCGAGCCGCAGGCCCGGTAGATGATGGTAGGCCGTCACCGCTCCTGTTCCGATGAACCCGACACGAATTTTCTGATCTGGTAAAGCCGTCGCCATGCGCACTCTCCCAACCTATCCAGGTGCTTGCCTTCCCTCAGTGGTCCTACTATCCTGCACGGACCAGCACATGGGAAGTCTTTCTCGGGGCAAAGGACAACGAACGATGGCGAGTGACAAGCCAATTCGCGTAGCAATCATCGGCCTGGGCTTCGGTGCCGAGTTCATTCCAATCTATCAAAAATATCCAGGCGCCGAGATTCACGCGATTTGCCGGCGCGACCGTAAAGGACTCGACGAATGCGGCGAGCGCTACGGCATCAAGGCGCGGTATACCGACTATCACGACCTGTTGAAAGATCCTGATGTCGACGCCGTTCACATCAACTCTCCCATCCCCGACCACGCCTGGATGTCGGTCGAAGCCCTCAAGGCCGGCAAGCACGTCGCCTGCACGGTTCCCATGGGAACGTCGATCGACGAGTGCCGCCAGATCGTCGAGGCCCAGCGTGCAAGCGGCAAGATTTATATGATGATGGAAACCGTCGTCTATAGCCGCGAGTATCTCTTCGTCAAGGAACTCCACGACAAGGGGGAACTCGGGCGCCTGCAATTCCTCCGCGGCAGCCATCAGCAGGATATGGACGGCTGGCCCGATTACTGGCCCGGCCTGCCGCCGATGTGGTACGCGACCCACTGCGTGAGCCCCTGTCTGGCCATCGTCGGCAAGCACGCCCAGCACGTCGTTTGCCATGGCTCCGGGCGCATCCGTGAGGAGCTCGTCGGACGCTACGGCAGTCCGTTCGCCGTCGAGACGGCGACCTTTGCCATCAAGGATTCCGACCTCGCCGCCGAGGTCACACGCACCCTGTTCGATGTCGCGCGCCAGTACCGCGAAAGTTTCGACGCTTATGGCAGCAAGAAGTCGTTTGAATGGCAGCAGGTCGAGAATGAAGAACCCGTGATTCACACCAAGAGCACGACCGAACACCCGCTGAGCGAGCCCGAGATTCCCAGGCGCATCAAGGTGCCCGACTACGCGCCACCTGTTGCCCGAGCCGATCCGCCGCTTCACGCAGCCATCCGCCATTCAAGACGCCGACCATCTCTCGTTCCTGCAAGGGGGCGGCCACGGCGGCTCGCACCCGCACCTTGTCCATGCGTTCCTGTCCGCGGTCAAGGGCGAGCGGCCGGCCTTGCCCGATGCCGAAACCTCGGCCAACTGGACCATGGTTGGCTTGTGTGCCCACGAATCGGCCATGAAGGGGGGCGAGAAAATCGTCATCCCCACGTTCTGACCGAGCGAGCGAGCCTGTTGTTCATGTCATGAACAGATTCTTATGCAAGTCGCCGTGCCGGTTGAAATCGCGCTCCGACACCGGCGCCGTGTTGCGCAGGGCCGTCAGGCATGGATACGCCAGAAGCGCGCCCAGCACCACGACATAGGCTGGCTTCATCGGCCGCGGCAAGCGGCTCCAGATCCAGTCGGTTCCCGCGGCAATCAAGATGAAGAGGGCCGGCACCAGCTCCAGGATCAAGCGGCCATGAAGCGGATAGCGCTTCATGGCCGAGGCGACCAGGGCCGCGGCGATCGGTAGTACCAGGATCGCCCAGTGCGACCATGATCGCCGCGCCAGGGCGATGGTTCCTGCCAAGACCAGCAAGAGCGGGAGCAGCACCGCGCCCGATGGCCAGAATGGTGCGACGAGATTCAGCGGGTTGACGAAGATCTCGAGCAAAATGCCGCTCGCCGCGGCCAGCCGGCGCGGTCGATCGGCAACGGCCAGACAGGAAGGAACGCAAAGTCCCAGAAGAGATACATGGTCGTATACGGGCTCAGAAGCAGCGAGCTGACCTGGTACGAAATCCCGAGATTGACCAGCCAGACCGCCCCGATCGCACTCCAGATGCCCGCATCGCGTAGCCGCCCCGAAACGATGCTCTCGAGGATCAACGTGCCCCCGCAACCGGCCAGAATGAAGGCCGACGCGAATGAAAACCACGGGCCGATCAAGACGAGCAACGCCAGCGCGGCCGCGCAACGTCCGCGGGCCGGTTTCCCCAGGCTGTCGACGGTCGCGACCGTGATGACCAGCCCCATCAAAAGGTCCTGCGAGTAGGGCTTCAACTCGCTCGAATAGTAAATCAGGTCGTCCGACAGCGCAAAAAGGACGAGAGCCACGAGTGCGGCGCGCCGCGATAGAATCCGCGGTGCCAGATGCGCAAAGAACAGCAGCGATCCGATACCGCAGATAAACGGCAAGAGGCGCACGGCGTGCCGCGATGCGCCCAGGACCGCGATCAGGGCGCGCTCGGTGATCATGAACCCGAGTGGCGCAAGCTGGTCGCCGGTCAGTGGGCTCGAGAAATCGAGCACCGGCATTCCCTTGAGATTGTAAAACAGGGACGCTTCATCCATCCACAACGAGCGGTCTTGCGCGTAGACCACCAGGCGAATCAAAATCCCCAGAGCCACGAGCACCGTTTGGGGATTCTGCTGCATCCAGCAGCCACAGTCGTGCGAAATCGGCGTCAATTTGCCTGGTAAAGACCGAAGATGCGACAATCGACAACCAGCGCATGCAAATCTTTCCTGAATCAATCATGTTCGCGCTTTGATCTCACGCGCCAGTGCATCGACCTTGCGGATAGCCCGGAATGCCTCCGCGGGGTCGCTCCTGGGGCTCATCTCCATGCCGATCGCGTCGTCATACCCGACGTCGTGGATCGTCCAGAGCACGAAAGGATAGTTGATCTCGCCCGTCGTCGGCTCATGGCGGCCAGGGTGGTCAGCGAGCTGATAATAGCCAATCAAATTGTGAAACCGGCGAATGTTGCCGGTCAGGTTTCCTTCGCTGATCTGCTGGTGGTAAATGTCGAACAGCATCTTCACATTGGGCGAGCCGACCGCTTTGAGCACGAGCGCCGCGTGTTCGGAGCGGATGATGAGCTGCTTCGGATGGTCGACCAGCACGTTGAGGGGCTCGAGAATGATCGTGATCCCCTCGGGCTCGACGATCCTGGATCCCGCCTTCAAGGCCGCGATGACGGCGTGGGTCTGTTCCTCGCGCGAATATCCCTTGGTTTCCTCGCCGGCCACGACGCAGATCTTTTTGACCCCCAGCTTCTTCGCGACCGGAATCGCCGACCGAATCTCCTCCTCGAACTCGGCCCGACGCGCCGGATCGGGATTCGTGATCCCATGGCCAAACCCCTTCACGGGCGATGCCGAGAACTGCACAGGGGTGAGTCCGAGCTCCTTGTTGAGCGCGACGATCGCGTCGATATCCTTGCCGCGCCATGGCCAGAACTCGTAATGGGTGAAGCCCGCCTCCTTGACCTTTCGCAGCCGCTCCAGAAATGGCAGGTTGCCCCACGTCATCTCGACGTTCACGGCGTAGGTGAGCCATGTCGGCTCGAAAGCCCGGCTCTCCGATGCGCAGAGCTCGCCGGCTCGACCCTGGGTCGAGAAACGGCAACACGGCACCCGTGCCAGTGGCGGCGGCGAGGAAGCGGCGACGGCTAGTCATGAGTGTCTATCTCCATGGGCGGCAATTCAATCAAGCCGAAAGAGACGGCCGGCCAGCGTTCGAATGGCCGGGCCGTTGATCATTCTCTGGCGCTCATGTTAACACAGCGTCCGGCTCAGGGGTTATGATCGGGTCAGTCAGCCCTCGATCCATGCCCGTTACCCGAGATATCGACCGAACCCCGAGAGCCCCGATGCGGATAACCTGGTACGGCCACGCAGCGTTCCTCGTCGAAACCATGGGAATTCGAATCATCCTCGACCCCTACCGGTCTCCCGACTCGGGCGGCTACAGGCCGATCGCCGAGCCGGCCGACGTCCTTGTGGTCAGCCATGAAAATGACCGCTATCACAGCCACCTTGGCCAGATCAGCGGCACATTCGAGGTTGTACGCGCGCTCGAGCTGCCGGCCGAAGGGCGCACCGTTTCGGGCATCAAATTTCATTCCGTTCATGTTTTCGAGAACGACCAGCGCCTCGCCGAAGACGAGGTGACGATCGTCCATTTCCGCGCGGAGGATCTGCACCTGGTGTTCCTCGGCGATCTTGGTCATTCGCTGTCGGACGAAGAGCTCGAACCACTTCGCGGGGCCGACGTCGTCTTGGCGGCCGCCGGCGGCCCGCCGACGATCGATTATCCCCAAATTCCCGCTCTGATCGCGGCGATCGGACCGCGGATCATCTTGCCCATGCATTACAAGACGCCCGGGATCAATCTGAACATCCAGCCCGTCGAACGGTTCATCGAGGTTCTTTCCGATTATCCCGTCGAACGATCGGATCGAAGCGCGATCGAGATTTCCCGCGCCACACTGCCGCGTGAACCCACCATCGTGGTGCTCACGGCCGCGCGGCTCTGACCCGGCGAATCGGCCAGCGCGTGGGGATCGAACGAGATCAGAGCTCGCGCAAGGCCGAGATCACGTCGAGACGAACCGCGCAAGGCGCCGGGAACATGCCGCCGAAGAGGCCCATCGCGAGTGTCATGATCACGGCCACGGCCATGACCATCGGCCCGAACCGAAACGCCACCGTGACAGCCGCAAAGCTGTTGAAGTCGCTGGTCTCGTAGGTCAGCGCATTCAGGGGCAGCGTGGCCAGAAGACCCACGGTGCCGCCCAGCGCGCACAGCAATAGAGACTCGCCCAGGAAGCTGATCAAGATATCAAATTGGGAGAATCCGAGAGCCCGCATCGTGCCGATTTCGCGCGTGCGGGCGCTGACGGCGGCGAACATCGTGTTGGCCGACGAGAACATCGCGCCAAACGTCAGAAGCACGGCGATCAGGGTACCAGCCCCTTTCAGGAAGATCCCCGAGCGGCTCTGGGTCTCGAAGTAAAGCGCCTCCGGCGTCGCCGCGAGGCGAAAGCGATTCTCGTCGTCGATGGTTTGCTTGATCTTGTTGAGGTCGGTCGTGCTGGCGGCGCGAAGCTGAACGCACGAGACCGAGCCTTCGCGGCCCGTGTTCTTCTCGACGTCCTTGAGATCGGCCCAGATCTCGCTCTCGGCCGCGCTGCCGCCAGCCGTGAAGATACCGACGACGTCATACACTTCCTTCGACCCGAACGTCAGCCGGCCGCCGACCTGGGCGCCTTTGAATCGGGCCGACATCCGCTTGCTGACGATGCACTCGCCCTTGCCGGCGACAAAATCGCGGCCAGCCACGATCGTGAAATCGGGCCGCAGGGCGCGTGAGGCCGGCTGCACGCCTCGGATGATGATATTCGTCTTGGTGCCGTTTTCGCGCTCGGCGATCGGGATATTCAAGAGTTCCTTGGCGGCCAGGGGCTGACCATTCTTGTCGCGTGCGATGCCAGGCAAGATCAGGATCTCATCGGCCTTGCTCGTCTCAAACCCGCCCGTCGTCTCGGTCGACGAGCCCTTGCGCATCACAATCAGGTCGAGCGGATCGCCCGAGATGCTCAGGCTGTATTCCAGGCCCTCGACCAGGCCAAACAGGATGCACGACGACCACACGACCAGGCCCGTGCCGAGCACCGTCATCAGGGTCGTTTTCCAGCGCACACGCAGGTTGCGAACGTTGTATTTGAGCGGGATCATGGCTGGTCAGATCACCCTCCGCAGTCCGTCGATGACCGACAGATTGGCCGCGCGAATCGCTGGATAAGCCCCGCTGGCGAGCCCGATGAAGAACGAGACCGCCAACCCCTGCAAAGCAATGCTCCACGGCACGTAATAAAACGGCAGGAAGCCGCCCGTGTAGGCCGAGAGATCGACGAAGTCGCAAAAGGTCTTCACCCCGAGTGAACCAATCGAGCCGCCCACGCCCGCGACCAGGATCGCCTCGGTCAAGACGATGAAGAGGATCCGCATCCGATTGAACCCGATGGCCTTCAACACGGCGACCTCGCTCGTGCGCTCGCGCATCGACATCGCCATCGAATTGCTGGCCACGCAGAGGAGCGAAAAGACCACCGCGAGGCCGATGATGCGGATCATCCCCTTGAGGTCGCCGAGCATCTCCTCGAACATCTTGCCGAACGCCTCTTCAGTCTGGGTGCGCATCGGATAATCGCTGTTGCGATACATTTCATCGACCTGCTTGCAGAGCGGCGCCATGTCGTCGGCGCTCTTGCACTTGATGAAGATCATCCCCGCGTTTCCCGACCGCCGCGCGCTCGCGGGCGTCGACGACGACGAGCTGAAGATCATCCGCTTCAGCAGCTCGTCAAAATACTCGAATCGAACGAGGCACATCCGGAGATCACGGTTACTTGGGCCGTCATAGATGCCGCACACCGTGAGGTCCAGGTCGACCGGGTACGCGTCACCTTTTAACGGTAGCTTCGAGCCCACCGTCAGCTTCTTGTCGTCAGCGAGTTTCCTGCCGATAACGCAGCCGTCGCGCCTCGTTTGAAACGCCTTGAGCTGGTCGGCCGGAATCGTCATCTCGTCGAGAATCTTGAATACCGTGTCGGGATCGACTCCGAACTGCGCAAACGGCATTGTCTCGTCTTGATATCTCCCGCCCAGCCAGCTAAACGGCGACGTCGCGATCACGCCGTCGAGCTGCGCGATCTCCTTGACGCGGGTGATCGGCAACATCCCAGCAAAGCCGTTGGCGTTGAGCGATGCGATCCGGTTGTAGATCCGCGTCGACGCGTTGGCCTCGTCGCTGATTGCGAAAAACGACAGCAAAATCATCATCAAGGACAAGCAAATGCTCATCGATGCGATCGTCAGCAGCGACCGGATCGGGTTTCGCCGAGCATTGCGCAAAATGTAAGTGAGGTATTTCATGATGCGGCCGAAACCCGGGTTTCCGTGACGTGATCGTGAACGAGCTTCCCCTTGTCGAGATGCAGCGTGCGTGTCGCACGCTCGGCCGCGAGCGGGTCGTGCGTGACCATGACGATCGTTTTCTGAAACTCGCGGTTGAGCTGTTCGAGCAGGTCGAGAATCTCGCCGCCCGTCGTGCGGTCGAGGTCGCCGGTCGGCTCGTCGGCCACCAGCAGATAAGGGTCGGTAATGATCGCGCGGGCGATCGCCACGCGCTGTTCCTGGCCGCCCGAAAGCTGGCGCGGGTAGTGGTGCTCGCGGCCGCTCAAACCCACGACCCGCAGCGCCGTCATCACGTTCTCGCGGCGCTTCCGCCGCGAGAGATGGGTCAATAGCAGCGGCAGCTCGACATTCTCGAAGGCCGTCAAGACCGGGATGAGGTTATACGTCTGAAAGATGAATCCCACGTTATTGGCGCGCCACCGGGTGATCTCCCCCTCGCTGAGCTCGCCCAGGTCTTGCCCGTGCACGATCACCTCGCCGCTGGTCGCCCGATCGAGCCCGGCGATCAGGTTCAACAGGGTCGTCTTGCCCGAGCCTGATGGGCCCATCAAGGCCAGGTACTCACCTTCGCCGACGGTCACGTCGAGATTCACCAGGACGGGAATGCGAAACTCGTCACGGCGATATTCCTTGTGCACGTTGCGCAGGACGATCGAAGACGTTTCGGTCATGGGTCATTCACCTTTCCCGGGAGGAGCCGCCGTCGTCTACTGGTCGATGCGGACAATCTCCGATTCGCGGAGCGTTTTCAACGGGCTGAGGACGACGGCGTCATTGACCTTGAGGCCCGACTCGACGCGGGCCCAGTCGTCGGTCGTGGCGACGACCTCGACGCGGTTCTTTTGAAGCGTGTTATCTTCGCGAATCACCCAGACGAAGTCATGCCCGTCTTCGCCGAATACGGCCGACTTGGGTACGAACAAGATACGCACGGCCGACGTCGGGGTTGTTGACCGACTCGCTCCGCAAGAACGAGACTTTCGCGGCCAGCTCGGGAAAGAGTCGATCGTCGGGATCGAGGATCTCGACCTTCACCTTGACCACGGCATTCGCCCGGTCACTCATCGGCAGAATCTGGCGGAGCCGTCCCCGATAGCGCTTCGACGGAATGGCGCTGACAAACACCACGGCCGGCTGGCCGACCGTGACGCGCGACAGCAGCCCTTCCTCGATCTTGGTCTCGACGTCCATCTTTTCAAGGTTGGCGATCGTCACCACGGCGGTTCGACCGAGCGAAGAGCTCATCGCGGTCGGCGAAATCACCTCGCCAACCTCGCCTTGCTTCTCGACGACCGTGCCGTCGAACGGGGCATACAGGTGCATGGTGGTGATCGTCGATTTGATCTCCTCGATGTTCGCCTGCATCAGCTTCACGCCCGCTTCGAGCGCGGCCACGCGTGCGACGGCTTTCTTGCGGCCGGCTTGCGCTTTTTCTGACTCTTCGGGAGTGGCGCTGCGCTGGGCGAACAGGCGGCTCACGCGGCGATCCTCGCGGTCCTTTTCCCACAGGTCGGCTTTGGCCTCTTCCAGCTCGGCCGCCGTGCGCAATGCCTGGGCTTCACGCGAGGCCAGCATGGCCTTCAGATCGTTGTGCTCGATCACGGCGAGCGTGTCGCCCTTCTTGACTTTCATCCCCTCTTCGACGGCCATCTGCTCGACCCGGCCGGCGAGCTTCGTCCCGATCATCGCCTGATACCGCGATTTCAAATACCCGTTGGCGTCGAGCAGCGTCGACGCCTCGGCCGCCGTCTTTGAGACCACGAGACCCTTCTTCACCAGCGGGCGCGACCGCATCTTGTCATATTGCACATAGCCGTAGACGCCCCCTCCGGCCACCATGGCCAGCGGGATCATCCAGAGCAGCCACGACAAAAGCTTGAGCAGACCGCCGCCGCGCCGCGGGGCCGGCTTGCGATAGCCATTGCGTTCAATTTTTGTCGAGCCCGGCCGGTCGATCTTGAGCGAGGCGAGCTCGTCGCGTAGCGTCCCCGCCATGTGTGCACCTCAGGGGCGGAATAGTGGCATGCCATATGTCGGCGCAAACCAGAATCTTGGCCGACGGCGGCAGGATTCGAGTGCTGGTGAAGTATAACGATTCCAGTTCGCCGCGTCGAGTTCGTCTCTCCCGCCCGGCAGCGCGTCATCGGGTTAACTCAGGCCATCAACGGTGCGTATTGCAAGCTTGATCGGGTTGAATATCGAAGCTCCCCATCGGCCAGGGGTCTTCCGTCCCGACCTCTCGTTGCGGACACGCAGGGCTTCGCCTCGGTTCGCGTCCCGTCGCAAGTGAGGTGAAAAACAGGTCGTCCGACGGCGTCACTTTTGAGCACCAAAGTCTTTAGCGATGACGTATAGACACCAAGGCCCTGCGCCCGGCGGAACCATGATCAGGTCGTCACCGAGGCACTGAATCACAACGTGCCGGCGCCATGTCCGGTCCTGGTCGGCTTGCCGGCTTACTTTGCCGCTTTTTCTTCGACGTTCAGAGTGTAAATCTTGCTTCGTTCGTTCAATCGGCTGAACTTGCCGTGAATCACGCTGACCTTGCCATTATGCTTGACTCGCACTTGCCAGTGGGTCGGCTTGGCCAGGCCGCCAAAGCCCCCCCAGTAAACGACAAACCAACGATAGTTTCCAGCCGGACCGGGACCCTTGACTTTCTCGGACCCGGGGCCTTGCGACTCGACCATCCAGTAGATGTTTTCAGGCCCGAACCCCTTGGTGTTGTCGACGTCGAGCTCGCCCCCTTGCAAGCCCTTGGGCTCTTCCCAGTAGATCTCCTTGCCGCCGGGTTCGACCACATGGAGGTCGAGATCCACTCCGTCGGTGTTCCAGATCAGGGTGAACTGCGGATCGCCCACTTTCACGGAGACGCCCTGAATCAGCTCGCCCCCATCGCCAAACCGGGCCAGTCCAAAACCGTCGCCGTCGCCCGCGCCGGGGTTCTCATTCTGTTCGCCGCCGCCACCACTCGGTTTCTTGGCGGTGTGAAGCCGAACATTGGGCTCCAGCGGCGTGAACTCGAGTTGGGCCAAGGGCGACGCCGTGTCGCCCAGCTCGTTGGCCGCGAGCGGAGCGGCCGGCATCGGCATCGGCGTGTTGAGGCCGCCCGTCAACATCTCACCTTCGGGCACCCCGTTTTGCGAGCCCGCAAGACGTGAGTCGAACGACGGCATCTTGTGCCGCGGCGGCGAAAAGTACCAGCACGCCAGGATCAAAAGCAGCAAAACATGCAGCCCGACCGATCCGAGCCAGCCGCGCTTCGCTTCGGGCGTCCACCATTTCCAGATCAGGAGCGACTCGCGCCCCATCGGCACCGGCACGCCCGGCACGCGCGGGCGTTCGGGCGGCCGTGCGACCGGAATAACCGAGCCATTCGAGGTCCGCGGCGGCGCGATCGTGTGGGAATGGCCGACATGGTGCCACTGTCTTCCGCGACAACGGTTCAGGGCCATCCGGAACGCCGAAGCCATGTTCGGACGGGTCGTCCGGATCGCCATCCAGCTCGCCCTACCAATTTGTTCAAACTTGAAGTCTACCACGGGCGATTGCTCGCTCGGAAGCTCAAATTGAAGACGTCATCGGCGCGGCAGCCAGATCGCAAAATGGCTACCGCTCGCCCACCCGCTCGAAACGCGGCTTCAAGAACAGCCACTGAGCCCACGGCCGGCCTTCATTCATGACCTCGGTCGCATCGTCGTCGGTTAATGACGCACAGTCGCCCGGCAGATCGTTTCGCGTTCGCACATCGCTGGCAATCACGTCGATCTCGTGCGTGGACGCAAAGCGCTCGCAAAGACGGTCGGTGATGCCCTGCAACGTCCCCTCAGAGGTTTCCAGGCCGTCGTGCGTCTCGATGATCATGAAGGCGTCTCGGAGCGGCTCGACCTGGTCGGGACATAACAAAACGTCTTCAGCGCCTTCGCAGTCGCAAATCAAGGCCGGGCGCCGGGCGCCAACGAGCGACGCACGAAGCGTCTCGATATTGCACTCGCCGCGGACCTCGATTCGTCGGATCACACCATTGAGCGCCGCGAGCTTTCGCAAGTAGTAGCGCGCCGAGGCGCATAATTCGAAAGCCACGATCGAGGCGCCCGGATTGCGCAGAGCCATCCCAACGGCATAAAACCCTTCCGCCGCGCCAACGTCGACGATCCGATCGCATCCCGCGCCGCAAACAGCTTCGATCGCCGGAATCAACTCGCGTTCATACGTCCCGACGAGTTTTGGCAAGATCTCGCTGCAATAGGCGCGTGGAATGTACTTCATACCCGCGAACGGACCCTGGGTCACCGCTTGCCGATTGCGGATATCGCGAAGGATTCGCCGCTGGGTTGACCGGCGGCTGCGCACCTGGGCGTAGCGGGCAAAACGATAGGTCCCCTCGATCCAGACAGGCAGCGGCGCAGGCATCAGCTCGATGCCTCGTTTGATGAACGGGCTCAATGATAGCGTCCTTTCCGGTGTGGGCAACTCGATCGATGTGACTTCATACGCCAGAACGGTTTCCGTCCCGTCCAGCCGGAAGATGTCGGGCCCACGCGTTTCCAAATCAGCCCCAAGTTTGTTCAATTCGTTGTATTTGTCAACGTGAACGCGTTCGGCCGGCGCGACCTTCAAGGACGACGGCCGACAGGGTTCACCATTAACCACCAGGATCGCCCGGTTCGAGGGCTGACCCGACCCCCGGAGAGAAGCCTTATCATGTTGATGGTCGTGGTCATGCCTCCTCAGATACACAAGACGCACAAACCTCGCGCAGCAACGCAATGAATCGTTGACAGTCCCTACGAGACATTCGATGAAACCCATATCTGTCTCGTAGCAAACACCTTGTCGTGGGCGCCGGAATAATCGGACCTCTTTTCGTCCTGTGTCCCTATCAGCAGTCAGCGCCGTGACGTGACGTGACGTGGCGCGTGGCGCGCACACGGTCGGGCGCCCAAATAGGCCTCGGGAAGACAGAAATTATTCTCATCTCTTTATGCCGCTTTGAGTTCCGCCTCGGCGCCTGCATAATCGGAAGTCAAAAAAACCGTTCTAACTCGATGCGAATCATCGACTTCCACCTGGGCGCCTGAGTAATCCGCATGGTTTAACTTGTTGCCGCAACTCTTGAAGCATCATCATGTTGCGGCTGGGCGCCTGAGTAACCCGCATGGTTTAACTTGTTGCCGCAACTCTCGAACCGGGCCGCACGGCGATTCTGAAGCTCGTGGGGATCTTCAAGATCCAAAAGCCGGCTCCAGACATGCAGGCTGTGTCAAATCGTGATCACAACATTTGATGAAAACAGCGGCATCGTCACGATCACCACAACGCGCGTTTTTCCAGCGACAATGGATCATCTCGATCAATCCGTGCCCATCGGTGCAATCCGTGGTCAATTCCCCCTTTGAGTTTGACCACGGATAGCGCGGAAAACACGGATGAAAGGCGAGATGAGGTTGCCGCAAGGCCATGAGCACAATTTGGAGTGTCTGTCATCCGGGGTGGCCGCGTCGACGTGGCTGCCCCGCCGCACTCGCCTCACAGCATGCCCGTGCAGGTTCATCTCCGATCCAAAATCGACGCCGCGGCGTCGCCGGGAGATTTGACGAAGCGCGTACTCGCGGCGACCGCGTCGGCACCCGGTGGCCAGCATCGTCCGACTTCGGCGAGGGCGCGGTCGACGCCTTCACCTGGAGCGCGCCGCCACGCCTGTGGCTGCGTTGCGGTGGATGTGCTGGGCTATTTTCGCTTCTCTGGTATGCTGAGAATCCCGTACGCGACGAGCGATGGCCAAAGCAGGTCAGCGAGCCGCTTTCGGCCGGCGATCTCCAACGCTTGCGGCATTCGCTTTGCGCACTCTGCCCCATGGAGGCGAATCCTGGACGAAAAAGACAGCAATCCGCTCGGGGCTGAAACCGCACCGGCGCCCTCGCGGGCGACGGCCCAAGGAGCAACAATAAATAAAGTGGCAGGCCTGCGCTTCGGTGACAATAAATGGCCGTGTCTCTTTTTATTCCGTCCGCGACTCGGAGTGCTGGCTCCTGCCTTGCGCGGATCGGGGTAATCCGGCACGTGGTCGGAGGATGAGACACCAATGCTAAACTATCTAAAACTCGGCAATGTCGGTCCGTCGCCCAGCATGGAGATCGAGTTCAGACCGCGAATGAACTTCCTGACCGGCGATAACGGCCTGGGCAAAACGTTCTTGCTCGACATTGCCTGGTGGGTCTTGACTCGGACATGGGCAAAGCTGCCGGCGGCCCCTCCTCTGAGGGCCTGGAAGACACCAAGGGGTATAGCGCGCGGCACGGCCTCGATCGCCTTTGGCTACGAGCAGGCATCGGGCGGACCTCTCGAATTCGAATCAATCTTCAACCGGGGCGACCAGCAATGGGCCGTGAAACGAGGCCGTTCGGCCGTCGCCGGCGCTGTGATCTACGCGCAGGCGGACGGCGGTTTTTGCGTTTGGGATCCTGCGCGAAATTACTGGAAGGACAAGGAACCCGAAAAGCCAGGACGCCCGGCCGCGTTTCGCTTCAAGCCAGACGAGGTCTGGGACGGCTTGCCTCGCGACACGCCTGAAAAGCTTTGCAACGGTCTGATACTCGACTGGGCAAGCTGGCAGCGAGAGAACGGCGACGCCTACAGCCAGCTCACTCGCGTGTTGCGGGCCTTGAGCCCATCTCCCACCGAGCCGTTGAGGCCCGGCAAACTGGCGCGAATCGACCTCGCGGACGCGCGCGATCAGCCGACACTTTTACTTGCCTACGGGCAGGAGGTGCCGCTTGCGGTCGCATCGGCCGGGATGAGGCGGATCGTGGCTTTAGCCTATTTGCTAGTGTGGACCTGGCAAGAGCATTTGCGGGCGTCCGAGATTCGCGGAACGAAGCCCATAAAAGAGATTATCTTCTTGATTGACGAGATCGAGGCCCACCTTCATCCGCAATGGCAGCGCCGGATTGTCAAAGCGCTCGTGGACGTGATGAGTGCGTTAACCGAACGTCAGGACGTCTCCGTACAACTCATCGCCACGACGCATTCTCCGCTCGTGCTTGCCTCCATCGAACCTGACTTCGACGATGCGAAGGACGCGATCTGGGAGCTCGACTTGATAAAAGATCGCGTCGAGCTGCGGCAATTTCCCTGGAGGAGAGTCGGCGACGTCAATAACTGGCTCACCTCCACGGCCTTTGATCTCTCCGAGCCCCGTGGGGTTGAAGCAGAAGAGACCCTCGAGGAGGCCAAGGCGCGATTGCGGAGGCCATCGAAACCGACCTTGGCAGAGTTCGAGAAGGTTGATCAGAAGCTGAGAGGGGTGCTGGGTGATGTCGACCCCTTCTGGATTCGGTGGAGCTACCACCTCGATCGGATGCGGGGTGAGCCATGATCCATGTCGATCCGGCAACCGAACCACCGGATTTCGATCGGAAGGTCCGGCGGCCGGGACTAAGCGCGATTGCCGAGCTCGTTGGCGAACCACCGCTCCTCAAGCGGCCTGGCCGTCGCCGCGCGAAGATCGCCGACCAGCGCGAGGAAATACCGGCGAAATCATTCCCCCCGTTCTGGCGCAAGGCGATCGATGATCTGATGCGCCAGTATGAGCAAATCTGCCGCCTATATGGTGATCTACATCGAAACAGTCACCGGCGCCGCGACCGTCGATCACATGGTCCCGCGGTCGGCAGAATGGAGCCACGTTTACGAGTGGAGCAACTACCGCCTGGCATGTTCCCTTATGAATTCAAGAAAGAAGGATGCGGTCGCTGTTCTGGATCCGTTCCAGGTCGAAATGGGATGGTTCGAGTTAGAATTTGTCGGTTTTCAGGTGAGGCCGGGTTCTCGATTGGCGAGATTGATTCATGACCGGGTGGAACGGACAATCGTTCGGCTGCGTCTCAACGACCGGGAGTGCTGTGCTCTCCGCGAAGCCCATGTCGAAGCATACGAGCGGAACGAGATCAGTCTTGAACACCTCAAACGCCTGCGCTCCCTTTATCGCCTCGGAGCTACAGCGACAGGGGCTGTTGAGGGAGCGCGGCGAGTGAGCCTGTTCCGGTTGCGCGCAGGCGCTCGCTGCCCAACTGAGCAACGCACGGGATCATTCAAGGAGGAGCAAATGGGCACATTCGGTCATTCAAGCCCTCATTTGACAGGGCATTTCGCATCATCTCCTGAAGATCATTGATATGATTCACTGTTCGCGGCCGGCCTCGGGCCTATCGTTGTTGACTCCAATTGTGAAATGGATCCGTTCGCGGTACACACGGGTTTGTGCCGGGGAGGGCCCACGATCCACGCGATCTCGGGTTCGACGAAGACTCCAAGACTAGCGTTGATTAACCCCCTTAGCTCAAAACTTCTGCAATGTGTTCAGGCGAGAGGTTTTTCAAATTGTGGCCTGCACATCTGATGCAAGCCGAAGAATCGGCACGATTGCGACAACGCGTTTGAACCAAGCGACCATTGATCATCTCGATCAATCCGTGCCCATCGGTGTCATCCGTGGTCAATTTCCCCTTTGAGTTTGACCACGGATAGCGCGGAAAACACGGATGAAAGGCAAGATCGAGTTGCAGCAAGATCGGATCCGACGGAGATTCCAAAACTGAAGTTGTACTACGGCGCGTGTCCACGCGTGGCTCCCTTCCAATTGTCAGGCTTTTCGCGTAGCCATCCAAGGTCGTCCAATAGAGACGGTGCAAGACTACCCATGAGAAAACGTCAAGCCAAGCCGCCGGTCTGCTTCACAGTGCTGGTCTTCCTGGCGATCATCAGCGGCGTCCACGCGAACGAGCCGCGGGAGGTCATCGGACGGGTCGTCGATGACGCGGGGATCCCGGTCGCCGGTGCGTCTGTCGGCTGCTTCTGGAGGGCCAACGGGTCGAGCAGGGATCACGACGGTAAGCCCTACGATCTCACCAAGAAAGAAAATGTCAGACTCGTCTGGGGCCATCTCGGTGAGATGCAACCCAACGATTGGCCCCAGCCGGTGCGAGCCGGGTCTGATGGCCGATTCTTGATCAAGGATCCAGACCCGTACTTCGCCGTGATGGCCATGGACCCGTCGCGACGGCATGGCGGAATCGCCCTGATCCCTGAGCCGCGGCGAGCCGACCCTCTTGAAATCCGGCTGGTTTCTCTTGTCACCGTGCGCGGGTCGTTCGAAGGGCCTCGGCTTGGTCAGCAACCAAGTTGGACCCACGTCTACGTTCACTTGCCCGAAGACCCGAGTCGTCCGCTCCACAGCGCCAAGCTCGTCAGTTGCGGCTCGTTCGACGCGAAATTTGAATTCCGCTTACCCCCGGGCAGGTACACGTTGCAAGCTTACAGCCAGTTCGCCGAAAAAGAGCAGTTTGAAGGGGAACTCGTCCCGAACAGGGTGATCGTGCTGGAGGCCGGGAAGACCGCCGTCGATCTCGGCCGTTTCAAATTCGTGCCCCACCGTCCTTACCGCCAGACCCTGGAAGCGAATGCGAAGGCCGCAGGTTCCTGGAACGACTACACCCAGCACTATGGTGAGTCGCCACCGCAGTGGCACGCGACCGACGCCCGCGGCGTGAGCAAGGACGCTCGAGTCGCCGACTTTCGCGGGAAGTGGCTCCTCATCGACTTCTGGGGCCTGAGTTGTCGCCCCTGCCTCGCCACGAGCTTGCCGAAGCTGATGAGATTCTACGAGGAGCACACGGCGCAGCATGATCAATTCGAGATCATTTCCATTTGCATTGATATTGATGGCGGCATGAAATCAATGGCCGACGTCGATCGGGCGCTGGAGCCGATCGTCAAGCACGTCTGGGGCGGCAAGAAAATACCGTTTCCGATCCTGCTCGACCCCACCTTCAAGACCTGGGAGCGATTCGGTCTTCCGGGGTTGGGGACCGTCATCCTCGTCGATCCGGAAGGGAAACTCACAAAGGGCGACGAGGACGTGCTGGCAGAAAAACTCAAGGAACGGATCAGTCGTCCAGAATGAGAATGCACAGTACGTGGAGTTGAGTTGAGAGGAGGGGAGATGTTTTCCCCACAACGCGTTTCTACCAAGCGACAAGCGATCATTTCGATCAATCCGTGCCCATCGGTGTCATCCGTGGTCAATTTCGCCTTTGAGTTTGACCACGGATAGCGCGGAAAACACGGATGAAAGGCAAGATCGATTTGCAGCAAGATCGGATCCGATGGAGATTCCAAAACTGAAGTTGTCTTACGGTGCATGTCCACGCGTGGCTCAGAGCGTTCTCCCTTTTTCGCGCTGTGTCCCGGTTCATATGCCCGGCGGTACGATTCCCGTGGGCAATTGACACCTGACAACCAGCGTCCAAAGAATCGATCAAGCATCAAGCGTTGCGGCAAGCGTTCTGCAATGGCCATCGACCGGGGCCGCACCCGTTTTCGGGGGAGATTGCCTGCTCTGGAGGGATCGTGACGACTCGCTCAGCAACGTGTCAGTCCCCGATTGCGAGCTCTCTCTCGTCGCAAAGAGGCCGCTCGCGCGCGGCCATCGAGCTGTTCGTTGCAAGCTTCATGATCTTGTTCCTCGAGCTCGCGTGCATCCGCTGGCTGGGAAGCACGGTCATCTTTTTGACGTTCTTCACGAACATCGTATTGATGGCGGCTTTTCTCGGGATTTCGGTTGGCTGCCTGGCGGCATCACGAAAACCATCGTGGATCAACGGTCTGGTCCCGCTCTCCATTCTCATCACGGTGTCCGCGTGCGGTGTTTTGTGGGTGTACACTCATAACGACCAGGTGGTGGTCGACGTCGGGTCGCAGCAATCGCCGCAACAGGTCTTCTTTGGATCGGAGGCACGGATCAAGGACCCGACAAAATGGGTCATACCGATCGAAGTCCTCGCGGCCTATTTTTACGTTCTGATTGCTCTCTTGTTCATTGGCCCCGGCCAGGAAGTGGGGCGGCGATTCGCGGCCATCGACGGCCGGCTGACGGCCTACACGGCCGATATACTCGGCAGCCTGGCAGGCATCGCGGTTTTTGGCCTGATGTCGTTCTTTCAAACGCCCGCATGGGTTTGGTTTCTGATCGCTCTGGCAATCGGCATTTATTTCGTGCCGCGCCGTCGATGGGTGCACGGCCTGGCGCACTCGCCGCAATTGCCTTGATCGGCTTCGCGGACTGGCCATCGGGCTATTTTGGTCCGCCGACCGAGGTCTACTGGTCTCCATACTACCAGGTTCGCTTCAACCCGCGTTCCTTGTTGATCGGCGTCAACAACATGTCGCACCAGGGAATGGTGAACGTCGATCGAGGCGCCCGGCGTATGCGCTGCCCCACTTGCTCAATGCGGCGTCGGGCGGGAAACCGTTCGACCAGGTGATGATCATCGGCGCCGGCTCGGGAAACGACGTCGCCGCGGCGCTGGCTCACGGCGTCGGCCATGTCGATGCCGTCGAGATCGACCCGGTCCTTTACAACCTGGGCAAGAAGCGACATCCCAATCGTCCCTACGACGATCCGCGGGTGGCGGTACACATCGATGATGGCCGCGGTTTCCTTCGCAAGACTCGGTCCCGCTATGACTTGATCAGTTATGCCCTTGTTGATTCGCTGGCGCTTCACTCGACCTATTCCAGCGTTCGCCTGGAGAGCTTCTTGTTCACCGAACAGGCCTTTCGCGACGTCAAAGCGGCCCTCGAGCCGGGCGGCGTGTTCGTCATGTATAACTTCTATCGTCAGGGCTGGGTCGTAACACGGCTGGCAAGACTGGCGGAAGCGGTGTTCGGTTCACGGCCGATCGTCATTTCGCTGCCGTATCGAGGGGTCATTTCCCCGAGCGACAATCAGCGCGGCATCACGACATTTCTCGCTGTGGGTAACGGGCCGTCACCGGTGATCGATGCCATTCGACGGAAGTTTGAGCGTGAGAAATTCTGCTGGATCACCCCGCCGGGCAATGAGTCTGAACTGACCGCGTTCTTCAGTCCCGTCTGGCCGAAGGACGACGCGGGCCGCAACATGGCCGGTCTCAAGGTTGGTCCCGCCGAGGTGAAGCGACCCGAGGTCGACACGTTGCCGACCGACGACTGGCCGTTTCTTTATCTCCGCGGGCCGACCATTCCCGCTCTCAACCTGCGCGGAGCGGCCCTCGTTGCCGTGCTCTCGATCATCATTCTGCTGGTGTTTGCCCCCGTGCGCGTGGCACGGCCGGGCGCCCGGATGTTTTTCCTGGGGGCGGGCTTCATGCTCCTGGAGACCAGGAGCGTGGTCCACATGGCCTTGCTCTTTGGCGCCACCTGGATGGTGAATTCGATCGTTTTCTTCGCGATCCTGACGATGATTCTCGTCAGCAATCTCTACGTCCTCGCCGTTCGACCGGTCCGCCTCTGGCCCTACTACACGCTTCTTCTGACCGCGCTACTGGTCAACAGCCTGGTCCCGATGGACGCCTTTCTGACGCTTCCCGATCTCAGCAAGACGGTTCTCTCTTGCGCCGTCGCATTTTCGCCAATTTTCTTCGCCGGCGTGATTTTCGCGACTGCGTTTCGCTCGAGTGCCAGGCCCGATATCGATTTTGGAGCCAACATCGCCGGGATCATCCTGGGGGGCCTCAGCGAGAACCTGTCGCTCGTCCTCGGTTTCAATCATTTGTTGTGGGTTGCGATGGGTTATTACTTGCTTTCGGGTCTGTTGTGGCCACGGGAAGGTGCGGCCAACTCGAAATACTCATCATGATCCTTGAAGGATTTTGCGCATGCCGGGGATCGAAGATTGACACAAAGGCAAGGCAAATTGATGTCAGCCTTCATGCCGCAAGATGGTGGCGCCCAAACCCATGAAAATGAAGCCCCGTTGCGATCAAGATGGGCGTCATCCGTCGCACGACTTTACTCCGATATGAACCCGTGCTTCGACCCCCGGACATGCACCCTTGGACATGCACCGCGAAAGCATGAAAGCATGCACCAAATAGCAAAACCGAAGTCGAGGCTCCCCGCAATGCTTGCCTCGCATATTAGATCGGCGACCGTTTCGAGCGGTTGAACGGACGCAAGTCAAGTCGCTAGAATGAGTCGTAAGCATCGATGACCAATTAGCTTGCATTTCCCAGTTCACCTCTCGGGACACCAGTCATGTTAGAAGCATTTTCACGATGGCTGCGTTCTATTTGTTCGGATGTCATGCAACAGATGATCACTTTACACAGGCAGTTAGGCGACCTTGGGGAAAACTTTCGGTCGAACGGCAATTAGCCGGGGGACAAATGGGGGCATTGCATACAAATGAGCCATCCAAGTTCTCGTTTGACTGAGCGTTCCGAATCAATTAAGGAACATCTATTGATGTTATTAATGTGCATGTCCACCCGTGGCTTGATCAATCCGTGCCCATCGGTGCAATCCGTGGTCAATTCCCCTTTTGAGTTTGACCACGGATAGCGCGGAAAACACGGATGAAAGGCAAGATCGAGTTGCAGCAAGATCGGATCCGACGGAGATTCCAAAACTAAAGTTGTACTACGGTGCGTGTCCACGCGTGGCTCCCTTCGGACATGCACTGCGACCCGCGGCTGCTCATCCTCGAGCTCCTTCCGCCAACACGCCGCAATCCGGACGGGATTCATCACGCGATCTCGGAGATGCTCACCGACGAGGAATACCGGGCCCCGTCGGGAGACCCCTGACCCTGGCCGCTTACGAGGCGGAAATGGGTGTGTGCGCCTTCGTCGAACCGATGGCTGCCCACGATTGGATGCCCACGATTGAACGTGCACTCCGGCGAAGGGCTGGCGACGATTCAAGTAAGGGGTGGGCGTGGCGTGGTGAAAGTAGACCTTGACTGAGTCTTTCGGGGCGCTGGAGTCAGCCCGTTTTCGCTACGCGGCGGTCCGTTGAAATCTCGCACTCAGGCGCAATCTTCGGGTTCGTCAGAAGCCGCCTGAAGGCGGACTTCCAGCAGGTAACCGTTGGATGTCGGGCTTTAGCCGGTCGGCTCTGGCTGATATCGTAATAAGCCGGCTAAAGCCGGAACTCTAGCAGGCCACCGTTGGATGTCGGGCTTTAGCCGGTCGGCTCTGGCTGATATCGTCAGAAGCCGCCTGAAGGCGGACTTCCAGCAGGCCACCGTTGGATGTCGGGCTTTAGCCGGTCGGCTCTGGTTGATATCGTAAAAAGCCGCCTCAAGGCGGAACTCCAACAAAGGCGCGGCGCTCTGGGGCCGCGTGGTTCGTCAATGAAAACGGGATGAACGCGAAACCGGTGCAAGCCCAACCTTTCACCACGACAGGGTGGGCGCACTGTGACTGTCCACGCGTGCCCTCGTACCAGCACCAGACCTCGTCTCTGGTGCCTTCGTTATTGCTTGGCTTTTCGCGTCAAATTTGCGCACAAGGTAGATCCTACCTGGGCCTCATCAGTCGCCCATGGTCCGCATTCTTCTTGCGAATGCGGACCAGCGCAAACGAGTTATTTTCAATATGTTAAGCATCTTCTCGTTAATCTGGTCCAGTTGGGCCACAAAGAACGAACATAATGGCGAAGGAAAGTGGGAAATAGAGAGACGACTGATAGGATAGCGGAGAATGAAGGGGAGCACGCAAAGGGACTTTCAGTTGCGGACCACTGCGGACCAAGCATGTCAGAATGCATGGGAGATTTGGACATTCCTCGCCGATCCCACCGTATTTTGATGCCGCTTGACGTGATTTCCGCCGAGATTGGCCTGGCTTCGTGCCGCTTCGGATTGGGACTGGCGAATCGGCAGTCGCCAGCTTAGTGGTCCGTTTCACAAATAACGTCGTGGTTGGCCTGTTCCTTCTTCTACACAGCAGGAGCTGCTTGAAAATGCGGCAATGCGCGTTTTAGCCAGTTCAGCATGTCTTGTCGAGTAAATTTCCACGCGAACGGTTTCGGCGTGCGGTTGCTCAACTCCTCGTATAACGCCAGGCGTACGCGGATCGCTTCGAGTTCCGTGAAGTCATTAGGCGTCAACACCTTTCTTTGGATGATCGAGAAATAGATCTCGACCTGGTTCAGCCAACTCGCATGGATTGGGGTGTGGACCAACACGATTCGCTTGTCGCATCGACGCATACGCTCGACCGACGCCTGCCCTCGATGCGACGAGCCGTTGTCCACGATGAAGAACAATTGGGTCGCATCCTTGTACGGCTCTTGTTGCAGCACCTGATCCACGAGCAAACCAAACGGCTTGATCCCCGTCTTCCTCTCGCATCGTCCCACGACGATTCCACGATGCACGTCCCACGCTGCCAAGTACTGCAACGCCCCGTTCCGGTCGTATTCCGCTTCGACCCGCCGAGTCTGTTTCGGTCGGGGTGGTGTTTCCTCGTGTTTGCGCCCTCGAGCCTGGATGCTCGTCTTTTCATCCATGCTCAGCACATAATTTGTCCGCTCCAATGACTTGCCTTCCCACATGCCTGCGTACAGGTCGAGAACGGGCCCAGCCTTCTCTGCAAACCGTGGATCTTTTGGAAAAAGCCAATGTTCATGTTGCCACGGTTTGATCGCCGACTCGTGCAACATCCGCCACACCGTACTGCGGCTGATCTTTTTACCCAGCGTCGCTCTGGAACGGCGTACTAAATCGGCGAGCGATTGCCGGCTCAGGGGCTCTTTTGTCTCTGCGATCAATTCGCACGCCATCGCTTGGATCAACGCTCGGTCCAGAGGGGGAAAAAACGGGCTTGCGCCCGCGTCTGGCTTGGTCTTCGATGGAGAAATCACCAGCAGCCCAGCGACTTCGCCAGCGCTGCACTTGCCGAGCGGACAACCCTACCTCCTTGGCCGCCTTGTCGTTTTTCATGTCCGGTTGCTCGTGAAGAAGCAATGCCAGCCGAAACCGTTGCACGACCTGGACCGCCACAGTTCGGCGGCGGACCGTCTCCAGCGCCACTTGCACGAAATCGTCGGGAAAAGTACAAGGAAGTGGGCGTGGTCCTGGCATAGCGGCGTCCTTTACGTGCCGGGATTTTTTTGGGGAGTTCATCTCCTTTTACAAAAAGTCCGTGACAACCACGACGTTATTTGTGAAACGGACCACTTAGTAGAGCCAAGTCGTGGACAAAGCCAGTCGTGGACATGCACTGCGTTGGTATTGCAGAAGCCAGCATCGTTCTGGACACGCCCTAAACCAAGCCTTGGCCAATCAAAATATCCGCATGCTCAAGAGGCATCTTTGTTGACTTTAACGAATCCTCTCTGATTTTCTTGAGGATTGCCGAATCTAAGGGCGCATTGAGTAGCAAAGCGTTTCCGTCTCTTGCCGCAATCAATTTTCTCAAGGTTGTGACTTGAGAATCTTGGTAATTGACGCATGTGTCATGACGAATCCAGGGATGATCTCCGCGCCTCAATATGCACGATTGATCCTTGCTCGCGGTCAGCGACGTCAAGTTCACGATGAGCACATTATCAGGATCGATCGAAGGATCGGAAATAATGATCCAGAGATGAATATCGACGGCGGCCAGGAGAAAGGTTGTTCCGGCGTCCATTTCGGCTACTTTCCCAGGATCCGGTCGAAGGCCGCCAGGCTTCGAGCCTCGTTGGCCAGATCGTCAATCTCCGCACCCCGCCCCACGGCCTCCAAAATGTTCGCCAAGGAGATTGGTTTAGACGACGCGCCTGGATCATTTTGCTTCCACTCTGGCAGTTGATGAGTGAATTGAACCAATGCCCATTCATCCCGATCCTCGTGCTTCTTGGCGATCTCCTGCAAGGTGTTGATTTCATACTTGGACAACTTACCCACGTCCGGCTCGCAAAGCTCAACCAGGTCGTAGCGCTCCTTGCGGAAGAACGAATCCCAGAGGGGCATTTCTCGATGCTGGCCACGGATCAAATCATAAACTTCTTCGAGAACAGGCCCGCGCTCCATTGCCGTCACGGGTCCACCGGTGATGGGTCGACCCGTTTCGCGGAGACTTTCACGGTCAGCGATGTAGAGCAATTTGAGGAGACGCATGTAATTCATGCGTTTGACGCCGTCGGCGCGAAGCAGAACACCGATTGCCTGAATCGTCTTCAAAACCTTCAACGGAAAATTCACTGGTATTCCCTCACTGAGTGCTCCGAACACCGAGCATCCCGAGGCCTCTGAACAAAAGGGCACTTTCGCTACTGATGATTCTACTCCCCTGGAAGAGAATAGCAAAGCACTTTGGGGCAACGGCCGACGCCCATATCGAAGTGCTACGCTTTCGAGGGCGGGCATTGCCGCGTAGCGTCTCGAACCCCGCAGGAGAGGTCGCCCGTCTTGGCGGGCGAGGGGGTGGCGACCCAGTCATAGAGCCAGTCGTGGACATGCACTGCGTTGGTATTGTTAAAAGGGGTGATCTGGTTTAGACTGGTTGCATCTGGTCTATATCGCATAGCAGGTGCCACATGGAATCCGTCGGATCGTTCGAGACCAAGACCCACCTGCCCCAACTCCTTGAGCGGGTGGCCAGGGGCGAGGAATTCACGATCACCAAACACGGCAAGCCGATCGCCCGCCTGGTGCCCGCCACGGCCACCAAGCCCAAGCCCGACGTGCGGCAGGTCATTGAAGAGCTCAAAGCGTTCAGCAAGGGCAATACGCTCGGCGAGGATATCACCATCCGCGATCTGATCGACGAAGGCCGCCGCTTCTGAACCGCACCAACGCAAGGATTCTCTGATGGAAGAAACCAAGGACGGTTTCGTGCTCGACTGCTCCGTCACGATGGCCTGGTGCTTCGATGATGAAGCTACCCCCTATACCGATGGCGTCCGCGACAGCCTGGCCGACAAGCGGGCCGTGGTGCCCTCCATCTGGCCGCTCGAAGCCGCCAACGCCACGATCATGGGCGAGCGTCGCAAGCGGCTGGACGAGGCTCGCAGCCGACGATTTTTCGTGCTGCTTGAAGGATTGCCTATCGTCGTCGATGACGATACCGCCAAACGGGCTTTCAGCGACATCGTTCACTTGGCCAGAACTTACCAGCTTTCCGCCTATGACGCCGCCTATCTGGAGCTGGCAATCCGCCGGGGCTTGCCGCTGGCGTGCCTGGACGGCAAGCTGAAGTCCGCCGCCGCCACCGCTGGCGTCGTGCTGTTTAGCCCGTCATGAATGGCCATGCGTTACTAACCGCGAAACCGGTGAAATCCGGGGGCTTTGTAAGCCGACTGCGGTTTTACGGGCATTTCGGACGATGGCCCAGGAAGCCAAAAGTGCGAACGGTCACGATGTCTGTTTGACAATCGTTTTGAACAATTCCAGCAGATTCGACATCGAAACTGGCTTAATGTAGTAGTGGTTGAATCCAGTTTCCTGTTGACGGTGGCGATCTGATTCACTGGGCGTATGGCCGGTCAAGGCGCACATCACTACGTCTTTGAATTCCGGCTTCTCCCGCAAACGCTGGGCAACTTGAAACCCATCCATGCCGGGCAGGCCGATGTCCAACAGCACCACGTCGGGCCGAGAAGCCGAAGCCATTTCGAGGGCTTGTGGTCCCGTGCGAGCCACTTGGACATTGTGTCCGTAGAGCCGCAGTAACATTCTCAGGCTATCGCCAGCATCGACGTTATCCTCAACTACCAACACACTCAGAGATGGCCCTCCGTCTTTGCCCGGTTCCAAAAGGGTGGTCGTTCCACGCACGTCTGGCTTGAGGAGCCTCGGCAGTTTGATTGTAAATTCGCATCCCTTTCCCAAGCCGCCACTGGACGCCTGCAATCTTCCCTCGTGCATCTCCACGAGGTTTCGAGCGAGAGCAAGCCCAATTCCCAACCCGCCGTAAGACCGACCAAGTGAGCCATCGACTTGGGCAAATAGCTCGAAGACTTGTGGCAGCAGTTCCGGGGCGATGCCCACACCATTATCTCGCACCCGGATTACGGCCTCGGCTCCTTCTTTCTCAATAGTCATCCGAATGAGCCCACCCGTCTCGCTGTATTTGGCTGCATTGTTGAGGAGATTGACCACAACTTGCTC
Organism: uncultured Planctomycetota bacterium; assembly: GCA_963818265.1. GTDB lineage: Bacteria > Planctomycetota > Planctomycetia > Isosphaerales > Isosphaeraceae > CAWFRS01. Next base: position 191,619 of record CAWFRS010000011.1, read on the forward strand.
CATGCGGGCCGAGTCCGCCTCGACCCAGATTGGCTCCGGGGGGAGGGACAGCGAGAAGTCGTGTTTTCGTGCTTCCATGAACGGTCGGGCCGTCTCGGCAGCATGATTCACCACAACACGCAGTTCTACCTGCTCTTTGGTCAGCCGCAGTTTTCCTTTAGTGATCCGGCTGATGTCCAAGAGATCATCAACCAGTCGCACCATCACTCCTACCTGACGGTCAATGATGTTTCCGGCTTGTTCGATAATCGGATCGTTCGTCTTCATCTGACGCAGGATGTCGAGGGCATTGCGAATGGGCGAGAGTGGACTGCGAAGTTCATGGGAAAGCAATGCCATGAACTCTTCTCTACTTCGATTGGCCTCGGCCAGACCGTCCGCCCTTAGCCGCTGTATTTCCGTCGCTTCGGTTTCGGTGAGGTCGTGCATCACTCTGGCAAAGGAACTGGCCTGTTTGCCTTCGTTAAGCAACGGTGTCACGTTAGCTCGACACGGGAAGCGTGAGCCATCTTTTCGAACGTGCCAGCAATTGCTTTCTGCATGCCCGTCAGCCATTGCCGTTTTTAGTTCATGCTCGGGCAAGCCGGTCAAAATGTCTTCGGGCGTGAAGAAGCGGGAAAAGTGCTGCCCGATGATTTCACTCGTCTGAAAGCCGAAGAGCCGCTCTGCGCCATCGTTCCAGCAGATCAGTACTCCGTCCAGACCGATGAGAAAGACGGCGTATTCTTTAGCATTCGTCGCCAGCAGATCAAATCGCCGGTCGAGTTGTTCTGATGAGAGATTGGCGTTGGCTGAGTTCATGATTCCACCTTCCTCGTTTCTGGCCTGCTCTCGCCGACGACGACAGCCACGAATGATCAGATAGGTTAGGTGGGTCGTCACCAGCGTGGTGACGATCAGATAGGAAATCAGGGCCATTCGGCCAGATAGAACGCGTCATTGTACGCCTCAATGGAATCAGAAGCGAGTCGCCAGCGGATTTATCGGGCTCTATCCCAAAATTCGAACCCCCCTACTTGGGCAAGGGTGCTTGGTCAATTATTACCAAAGACCCACGCCTGGAAAGACCCACGCCTGGACATGCACTGCGACCCAGGGGAGCCACTCGTGGACATGCACTGCGTTGGTATTGTTAAAAGGGGTGATCTGGTTTAGACTGGTTGCATCTGGTCTATATCGCATAGGAGGTGCCACATGGAATCCGTCGGATCGTTCGAGACCAAGACCCACCTGCCCCAACTCCTTGAGCGGGTGGCCAGGGGCGAGGAATTCACGATCACCAAACACGGCAAGCCGATCGCCCGCCTGGTGCCCGCCACGGCCACCAAGCCCAAGCCCGACGTGCGGCAGGTCATTGAAGAGCTCAAAGCGTTCAGCAAGGGCAATACGCTCGGCGAGGATATCACCATCCGCGATCTGATCGACGAAGGCCGCCGCTTCTGAACCGCACCAACGCAAGGATTCTCTGATGGAAGAAACCAAGGACGGTTTCGTGCTCGACTGCTCCGTCACGATGGCCTGGTGCTTCGATGATGAAGCTACCCCCTATACCGATAGACCCACGCCTGGACATGCACTGCGACCCAGAGACCCACGCCTGGACATGCACTGCGACCCAGGGGAGCCACTCGTGGACAGGGGAGCCACTCGTGGACATGCACTGCGTTGGTATTGTTAAAAGGGGTGATCTGGTTTAGACTGGTTGCATCTGGTCTATATCGCATAGGAGGTGCCACATGGAATCCGTCGGATCGTTCGAGGCCAAGACCCACCTGCCCCAACTCCTTGAGCGGGTGGCCAGGGGCGAGGAATTCACGATCACCAAACACGGCAAGCCGATCGCCCGCCTGGTGCCCGCCACGGCCACCAAGCCCAAGCCCGACGTGCGGCAGGTCATTGAAGAGCTCAAAGCGTTCAGCAAGGGCAATACGCTCGGCGAGGATATCACCATCCGCGATCTGATCGACGAAGGCCGCCGCTTCTGAACCGCACCAACGCAAGGATTCTCTGATGGAAGAAACCAAGGACGGTTTCGTGCTCGACTGCTCCGTCACGATGGCCTGGTGCTTCGATGATGAAGCTACCCCCTATACCGATGGCGTCCGCGACAGCCTGGCCGACAAGCGGGCCGTGGTGCCCTCCATCTGGCCGCTCGAAGCCGCCAACGCCACGATCATGGGCGAGCGTCGCAAGCGGCTGGACGAGGCTCGCAGCCGACGATTTTTCGTGCTGCTTGAAGGATTGCCTATCGTCGTCGATGACGATACCGCCAAACGGGCTTTCAGCGACATCGTTCACTTGGCCAGAACTTACCAGCTTTCCGCCTATGACGCCGCCTATCTGGAGCTGGCAATCCGCCGGGGCTTGCCGCTGGCGTGCCTGGACGGCAAGCTGAAGTCCGCCGCCGCCACCGCTGGCGTCGTGCTGTTTAGCCCGTCATGAATGGCCATGCGTTACTAACCGCGAAACCGGTGAAATCCGGGGGCTTTGTAAGCCGACTGCGGTTTTCCGGGCATTTCGTGAAGTGGTTCCGGGTGCGACTTGAGTTCGACGCGAATCAGGACGTCTTCTCACGCCCTCGTCCGGATACCGATCGTCCTACCAACGGCGATTACGATTCGTGAGTAAACGGCCTCGGGCCAATCCGCTCCCGCGGTGCGCCGATCGGCGGTCTCTCGACGATAGCAACTACAGCACCCGCGTTATTCCTTCCCTCCCCTTTCCCGCGTGCACCTCCTCGCGTGCCCCTTTAGCAGTGCATGTTCTCGCGTGCCCCTCCCTTCTAACTTGCTGACATGAGCATGCGGGATTTTATAGGTGGTTCTTCTTGTGAAGACCAGCCGGTAGATCGGCTCCCGCAGGCATCTTGGTTGCGTCTAACACAGAGCGAGAGGTGGACCATGCGAGTCAGCCGTTCGATGTTCGTTGCAGTTCTCGTGTTCACTGGGTTCGTATCTGGGACCATCCAGGCGAATGCCCAAGAGCGTAGCAACCCCCGCGTTGCCCGCGCCGTTCGGTTCCTCGACAGTACAAAGCGAAGCAAGGACATTCTGAGTTACATCCACATGGGAGGGACGTTCCAAGATTACGAAATCGTCTCGATCCACAAGGTCGTCGACCGGAGTGGCGATCCTGTTCCCGGTCACTTCGCGGTGAAGGTCGTTTACGACTGGACGACGGCGTTCGGCGATAACTCGACCACTACGATTTTCTACTTTGATGAGATGGGCCAGGTCACTGATATCAAGGCCGACACGACCTCGATCATCAATCAGCCCTTCGCGGTGGCGAGGGCCGCAATCAACGTCGTCGGGAACATTCTGATCGGTGCATTCGGTGATCAGATGAAGCCAGAAGACAAGCGTGAGTTCCAGAGGTTCGTCGATGCCGCAGACGCGAAGGGCCTGCTGATTTTCTCACTCAATTTCCAGATGCGAGCGGGGCTTTGATTACGATCGCTCAGACTGAAGACGGTGCTTCATCGTAAAAGCAAAACGATTAGAGCGAGAGAGCCGCCAAAGCCGTTGAGGGATCTGCCGCAGAAGAGGCTTGCCGCGTCACCGGAAGAAACACCCTAGTTCAGCCGATACGGTTTCAACTCGAACCACAGGATGAAAACGCCGCAGGAATTCAAGCAATAAGCCCTTCGACGGATTCGTCGAAGGGCTTATTGTTGTACTGGAGTCGAGGTGATACCCCACAGACGAAAGCGCCAGGGCTGTGAATCGCGGTAGGCGAGTATCATCGCACTCGGCCCTATCCGTTGATATGTCGCTCGATATCTCGCAGCACGTCGAGCAGGCGCTCGAACGTCGGTGGCTCACCAAAGATCATCTCCCGCATATTGCGGTAGTCCTGCTCCAACTCTGGAAGACGTGTGTCCGGCGGCACGAGCCGGAGCGTGCCCGGTTTGGCCTCGGCGTAACGCGCCCAGGCGGCCGGAAAGAACACTTCTTTGTGCTGGGCAACCTTGAGCAGCAGTTCGGTGTCGTTGACGGCAGCCTTGCCGAGCTCGTGTTCGTAGAGCCGCACGACGTCATAATAGTGCCGCGACTGCCGGTCCCGGAACTTCTTGTCAGCCGGAGCGTGGTGCCACATGTGGAGCACCGTTGCCTTCTCCCAAAACGTCCGCTCGGCGGCCAGGACTCGGACCTTGCATTCCGCTTCCTTGAACACGCCGGGGAACTCCTCCGCCGCAGAGGGCGTGACGCTCGCTTCGACGACTGGCCAGTGGTCGGAGCGTGCCCCGATCTCCAGCCTGACGACGGGTCGGATATAGGCCGGTTCGTCGGCTGGGTGGGACCGATTTTCGGCCGGGTAGCGAAACAGCAGTGTCTGGCCGTCCGGGTCATCTTCGTCCAGATCCACACCCCACCTTGCCGAGGGCGGCTCACCCAAGGCATCCCCGAATGCGGCTATGAGTTGGGGCAACAACCGCTCCCGTATGGCGTGCTGGCACGTTTCGGTCAGTGCTTCGAGCCCATGCTTCCGCTTCTTGCCGGTGGTCGCGTTGAGCGGATCGCTTTCTCCGCCGAAGCCAAGCCCGGCGCGGTCGAAGGACAGGTCCACGTCTTCCGAAAACCGCTCGATGACCCCGAACACCTTGGAGAGCGACGTGCCGCCCTTGAAGAGCAATCCCGCAGGCGGGTCGGGGAGGGTGAAGATCCGCTTGAGCGTCCAGCAGACCCAGAAATCCTTTTCGATAATTGCGGGCGACAGCGCGCGACGGCTCGCGGTCGCCACGAACAGGTCGGTGCGGTCCGCGAGGGGTAGACGAGCGACATCATCCATGACTCACCAACTCCTTCGTGTCTTGCGCGACTTGGCGGACGACGGCCGCGATCCAATCCGTCGTGTACCGCGAATCTCGGAGAAGCGCCTGACGCTGGTCCGCAGAGAGTACGCGCCGCAGGCGCGCGACAACCTGATCATCGATGGCCGTTCGTCCGAGATGCCGCAGTGCCTGGAACACCATCACACTGGTCCGGCTCGCCGCAGCCAACTCCTTTGGGGCTGCGTGCCTGATCTGAAACACCATGCCGCCGATCCGCACCTGCCGGGTTCGCCCGTCGGTCAAGTAGACCGGCTTGGCCGGCACCTGGGTCGAAAGCCCAAGCCGGTTGGCCGCTGCCGCGCCGGAAGGAAGCACCCGGGTGCCCGTCTGACGGCCCAGCGCCTCGGCGATCTCATCGGGGTCCGGGCCGATGGGGATACCTAGCCGCTCGTTCACGCGGGGATAGTGATAGATACCTCGCCCGAGCCGCTGAATCTCGCCGCTCCTGACCAAGCGGGAGAGCGACTGGTCGGCGGCATCGCGGCTGCCCAGATCGAGAAAGTCCTTCGGAGTGAAGACCTTTCCCTGATCGTGCCCGCGAATCCGGTCCAGAATGTCGTCTTGTATGGTGCTCATGGCTCTGCTCTCCTGTCAGAAAAGTGTACTCGATTTTCTGACAATGGGCAAGGCCGGAAAAGCAGGGCCGATCGGCAAGACCACGGTCGGTCATCCGCCCTTTCGGAGCAGAGCGCCGCGCGGTCTGCTCGGAAGGCATAGGTTCGGCTGACGACGGCCGAAAGCTAGATACGCCGTGCGGCCCCCGGCGTCCTACTCTTCACGCTGGTCAAAGATGAGTTGGATGCCTCGCCCATCTGCCCGCATTGCAACTTCCGTCCGCAGGAAGAGAATGTGGGGGCCAGCGGGGTCGCCGTCCTCGATCAGATCGACAAGCAACTTGATGGATTGCTGGAAAACTGGAACAAGACGCTGCTCGAAACCCTTGATGATCCCACGGCAAAGAAAAGCATCAAGCTCTTGCCCGAAGCACAGAAGGTGGCTGTCGAAGCGTTCCTCAAGTCCAGAACTTTGCCGGATAGGATCAGCAACGATCTCGTGCAGGGAATGCAGCAGGCGCTGTCCGGACTCGTCGCCATCTCCATTCGCCCGAGCGAGTTGTTTGATGCCCTCGGCGATGGTGGCGCTCCCTGCACTGTCGAACAGATTCAGACTCGGTTTGGAGAGTTCGTTCAGAAGATCACTCGCGGCAAGGAACCAGCCAAGGTTCGTCTGATCATCGAGCGCGGCGAAACTCCCGGAGCCAAGGCGTGATGGGTGCGCTCATTCTCAACCCCGAGCTGGGCTTGGTCACTGACCGACTTCGGAGCCGTTCAGTCAACTTGGTCGGTGACCAACCAGAGAAGCGCGAGTCGCGATTAACTGCCTGGCCACCGGCCTGGATGTTAGAATCAGGCGTACAGGCACGCATGCCTTCTGAGGGACGGGGTTTCAAATCGATGGAGGAGAGAAAACCATGAGCTACGTTACCCAAAAGGTTTTTCTGTCTAGCATGAACGATTATGGCGATCGGCTTCCGCCGGAGGCGGTGGGCCAGACTCTCGTTGCGATACCAAACCTCGTTCGCGAATCGATCGATATGGTCTTTCGAGGACAGAGCACGGCAAAAGGAAAGCGGCCAGGCTGGCTCACGGCCGCGTCCGACGTCGCTCTCGTCAGCGTTTCTGGCGGCGAGGAGTCCGTTCTCACGTTTGAGGCCCCTACTTTGGGGGACGCCGCCCCCGAACTCTTTCGCCAGGGCGAGTTCCCGTGGACAAACCGTCCCGACCCCGGTGACACCGGCTTCGATCTGCTCGGTGACGTGCTCAGGGACGTCGCACAGGGGAATGCTGAGAGCGAGCGATTTGATGCGCGTCTTCTGTCTGAGCTATGGGGAACCCGGAAAGTCTTCAAACGGGCTTATTCGGATCTGACGATACTCAGCAACCGGTATGGCGCTCGCGAGCCCGCACTCCTAAACTCGGCCACGCTCGCCACAGCCAAGGAACTTCATGATAAGACGCCGCGGCCCCAGGCCGCCCTGGTCGTCGGCAAGCTCGATATGATCCGGGATAGCACTCAGACATTCGCCTTGATCATGGATGACGGACAGGAAGTCCGGTGCATGATGGCCGGAGACGACCCCGAACAGGTGGCGGCGCTCACTTCTCTCTTCAATCACCGAGTTGCGGTTTCGGGTCGTGCCGTTTTCCGCCCGTCTGGCCGGCTCCTTCGTATCGAAGCCGAATCGGTGCGCGAGGCGGCGCCGGGCGATCAGTTCTTCGCCAAGGTGCCCAGGCCGAACGCCGTGCGCCACGACCTGCGAAGCGTCATTAACGAGCAGGGCCGCAAGCGCGGCGCGGCTGCAATTATCGGCAAGTGGCCCGGTGACGAGACCGACGAGCAGCTTAGTAAGTGGTTAGGGGAATTGAGCTAATGCCCATATTGACCACGTACGTGCTCGACACAAATATCGTGCTGGCCCTTCTGCGTAACAACCGTCTCGGGAAGGCCATCGATCAAGCGTACGATTTGAGCGGACCCTCTAGTCGCAGTCTCGTATGCGTCGTTTCGGTCGGCGAATTGCTCTCCCTCGCGGAATGTTTGAGATGGGCGGCAGTGAAACGCGCGACCCTCGAGGCGTCTCTGCGCGAGTTGATCTGGATCGACATCAACGATCGACTGATCCTCGATGCGTACGCATCAATCGATTCGTTCGGCCGCTCGGTTGGCAGAAAAATGGGAAAGAATGATCTATGGATTGCTGCGTCGGCTGCCGTGACTGGGGCGATTTTGATGACGACGGATCAAGACTTCGACCATCTTCACCCGGGGCGACTTCAGCGAATTCTGATCGACCCGGGATTAGGCAAGAACCCGTGAACAGCGACATGTGAAGGCGAGCGTCCGCCAAAGCCTGGGCATGAGCGACGAGTACGAACAGAAGCTCCCGTCCGGGAACGCCCCGACCGACCTCCGCTGGCCCGATTTCACAGCGAGTTACCCAGGGGACAAGTTTTACCGGGAACACCGAGGGATGCTGGGATCGCCGAAGTACAAGGAGAAGTGGAATCGCAAGGAGCAGTGGTAAAGGGACAACGGACACTTCGACCAACTAATCACGTCCGAGGATGGACTGGACGGCAGCATCGACGCCGCCGAGATCGAGCGGATCGCACGCAAGAAGAAGGAGAAAAGAAGGAGAAAAGGGGTCAAGGAGAAAAGAAGGAGAAAAGGGGTCATTCTACTTTTCGATAGAAGGAGAAAAGGGGTCATTCTACTTTTCGATAGTGAAGGGGAAAAGGGAGAAAAGGGGTCATTCTACTTTTCGATAGGAGGGGAAAAGGGGTCATTCTACTTTTCGATAGTGCGACACGTTCATATCAGGGAGGGGAAAAGGGGTCATTCTACTTTTCGATAGTGCGACACGTTCATATCAGAATAAGACGTTCTATTTAAGGCTAAAGTAGAATGACCCCTTTTCCCCCTGTAGAATGACCCCTTTTCCCCTTGCCCTTTTCCCCCCTTGCGACGAAGCCCACCGACTGAGCGGCAGCACCGAGCAGGTTGCCCGCTATCGCCTCGGCAAAGCCCTGGCCGAAGCCGCCCCGTACTTGCTGCTACTTTCCGCAACGCCACACCAGGGCAAGACGGCTGGGTTCCAGCGCCTCATGGCACTCCTGGACCGAGACGAGTTCATCGCTGCCGGTTCCATACGCAAAGAGAAGGTTGTCAGGTTCGTGATCCGCACGGAAAAACGGCGAGCCATCAACGACAAGGGCGACCCGCTCTTCATGCCCAGGATGACTAAGCTGATGCCCGTCCGCTGGGAAGACAAGCACAAACTCCAGAAGCATCTGTACGAATCGGTCTCGGAGTACGTTCGCCTGGGCTACAACCAGGCGATGCGTCAGAACCGCCAGTACCTCGGATTCCTGATGATCCTGATGCAGCGACTCGTCACCAGTAGCACACAGGCCATCTCCTCAGCAATGGAACGCCGACTCGAAGCGCTGCAATCGACCAACCTCACGGCCACCGACGAGGAACCACCCGAAGCCGAAGCCAACCTCGATGAACAGGACAGCCAGGAACAGTTGGACGAACTGCTGGCAACCCGGCTGGCCGGACTTCAAAACGAAAAGGAAGAAGTGAAGCTCCTGCTCGATCTGGCCCGCCGTTGCCAGGCCCTGGGGCCTGATGCACGGGCCGAGACGTTGCTCAACATCCTTTACGACAACCAGCGGGAGGAGAACAACCCGGAACTCAAGTATTTGATCTTCACCGAGTTCGTTCCGACCCAGAGCATGCTTCGGGACTTTCTGGAGCAGCACGGTTTTTCGGTCGCCTGTCTCAATGGTTCGATGGACCTGGAAGAACGTCGGCGAGTTCAGCGGCGGTTTGCTGAGCAGGCACGGATTCTCATTTCGACCGACGCCGGTGGTGAAGGTCTTAACCTGCAATTCGCACACATCATCGTTAATTACGATCTGCCGTGGAATCCGATGCGAATCGAACAGCGCATCGGGCGTGTTGACCGTATCGGCCAGAAACTCCCAGTGAAGGCGTTCAATCTGATCTTTGAGGACAGTGTTGAACTTCGGGTGCAGGAAGTTCTCGAAGAGAAACTGGCGACCATCCTCGATGAATTCGGTGTGGATAAGACGCAGGACGTTCTTGATTCCGCTGAGAGCGGGGCCGTATTTGAGAGGCTTTATGCCCAGGCGATTTTCAACCCTGGCGACATTGAGAAGAACATCACAAAGCTGATCGAAGAGGTCCGAGAGCAGGCCAAGCAGGAGATCGCAGGACGTTCTTATTACGGCGAAACGGTGCTGGACCCGACCCTGGCCCAGCAGTTGAGCAGTCACCCACTACCGTTTTGGGTGGAACGCATGGCGACAGCATACGTTCGCTCTGAAGGCGGGAAGGTCGAGCGGGACTTGTTTGGCTACACCCTGGAATGGCCCGATGGGACCCGCATGGAGCGAGTGTCGTTCCAAAGCCGGGACGCCCAGGACAAAGGGCTCCAATACGTGAGCCTGGAAGACGCTCGCATCCGTGGCCTCGTGCAGCAGTTGCCCCGTTTCGCTACTACGGAACCGATCCCTTGCCTGAGATTTGCTAGCCTCCCTGCCGAGGTCGTCGGTTACTGGTCATTGTGGCGCATCGCCATCGACAGTCAGTCGGTGCGTGACGTGAGGATCATCCCGATCTTCCATCATGATGATGGTCGAAACCTCGTTCCCACGGCCAGGCATATCTGGGATGCCCTGATGGATGAGCGGCCGGATGTCGAACTGATGGGCACAAAAACCGGTGACGGGGTCACGACGGTTTTCCGAAGATTGCGGGTCGATGCGGAACGCCTCGGTGAAGACGCATTTCATGAACTTTATGCTCGGCATCAGCGACGATTGAAAGAGGAACAGGAGAAAGGCCAGTACGCCTTCCAGGTGCGCCGAGGAGCACTCGCTCTGCTCGGACTGGCTGAAGTACGACAGCACCGTCTCAAGCGACTGGGTGAAGAAGAACTTACGTGGGCTGCTGAACTGCGCAAGCGTGGGCAAATCTTGCCTGATCTCCAGCCAGTCATTTTCCTGCGGGTGGAGGCGGGCAATGGCTAACTGGCGTGATACGATTCTGAAAAACTTCCAGCCGAAGATTTCACGACTCACCTTGGTTGCTGACCCGGATGGTTTGCTGACCGAAGAAGGCATGTTGTCAGCAATTCGGGAGCGGGGCTTTGATTTGATCCCCTTCGACGATCCGATTGCCTTTCGTTACGCATACGAGTCGCAATATCGCAGCCATTGGGACAAGGGCCAGAACACCGACCTGGTCGTCGTGCTTCGTTCTGCCGAACAGCAATTGAAGAGCCTCCCGTTTGATCTACTCAAGGCCGGACGACAACTGCCTTTGGCTCTCCATCAGTTTTTTCCGAAGCTGAATTACAGAGTGATCTCAGAGCTAGGCCGTGAGTATCTCGACGCCATTGATGAGTCATATCAACAGCACGACGGTAATCAGTTGACGGAACGAGAAACCAAGGATTTTGTGCTCATGCACTGTTTTGGCATCGTGCCAAGGCTCATCAAGACGCCGGTGCTACTACTGAAGGAACTTTTGTCGCTTCATTCTCGGAAGGCCCAGCTTCCGGAGTTTCTCGCAGATTATCTGTATGAGAGCCTGAACAAAGAGGCCGATTTTGCAACGTGGCCGATTGGCGAGATTCTCACGAGCCGGGAGAGCTTTCTGCGGTTCTTGCAGGAAGAATGGAAACTCTTCCTTGCCTCCCAGAATGACCCGACGCAGGTATGTCGAGTGCCTTTCAGCCACGAGGATGTGCGGGCCTACATCGACACGTTGTTCCTCGATGGTTCGCTCACGCCCATTGAACTGGAAGAGGTCGGGAGGCTGCCCGCCTGGGTCATGACCGGCGTGAGCCACGACCCCAGGGCCGATGCTCTGCGGCGCTACCGTGGCCTGCGTAAGAAGTTCGAGTTAGAAATCCCCGCCACCGATGTTTCGCATCGAGAGTGGCAGCACGCCGCCCAGCGCTGGGCCGAACTCGTCGTCTTGCGCTGGGAGTGCGACGAGGCGCTGCAAGCTGTTGATCGCTCGGTCTGGACTGCGCTGCAAGCAAAGGTCGAGGCCGCCTTTGGCAGATGGATGATGAACCGGTACGGTTCGTTACACAACCTGCCGTATCAGCAGCAGCCAGTCATGGTCCACCAGATCTCTCGCTTCATCGCCTTCGAGCGGAATCGGAGGAAGCTATCAAAGATCGCACTTGTCGTGCTGGATGGTCTCGCCTTCGACCAATGGATTTTGCTGCGAAAAAGCCTCGAAGCGGGCGATAGTTCGTGGCGTTTCAAGGAATCGACGGCTTTTGCATGGGTTCCGACACTGACGTCCGTCACCCGGCAATCCATTTTTGCCGGGGAGCCGCCGCTCTATTTCCCCGACTCGCTGGCAACGACGTCAAAAGAGAAGGCGCACTGGTTACGGTTTTGGGAGGACCAAGGCGTTCAGAAGCCGGGTGTTGATCTCGTGACGAACATAGACGGGCCGAACGACCCAGACTTGGATAAGGCACTGGAAAACGCCCGTCTCTCGATCCTGGGAATCGTGTGGAACAAGGTCGATGAGATTATGCACGGAATGCGGATGCAAACCGCTGGGATGCACAATCAGGTCCGTCTATGGGCTTCTCAGGGACATCTGCATCAACTGCTCACTCGACTTGAGCAAGAAGACTTCACCGTTTACCTCACTGCTGACCACGGCAACGTCACGGCCCTCGGCGTCGGAAATCCAAACGAAGGCGTTTTGGTCGAGACCAAGGGCAAGCGGGTTCGGGTTTATGAACGTCCGGAATTCCTCAACGATGTTGCGAGCACGTTCCTCGATTCGGTGCGATGGCCGAACCACGGTCTACCACCTGGACGTCACGTTCTGCTTGCGGGTGGTCTCACTGCGTTCTCGGATGTCGGCGAAGAAGTTGTGTCCCACGGCGGGATCGCCCTGGAAGAAGTGATGGTCCCGTTCGTGGCGATCACCAGGGAGCGGACATGAGGAAGCTTGTCGGGATTTCGCAGAAGATCAAGCGGGCGTGGCTCGACGCCGTGCTGGATCGGCTCGTGAAAACGACCGACGAAGCGGAACTACGCACGTTCCTGGATATGCAGTTGAGAGACGAATTGCCCGGCAAGGAATCCAGGGCCAAGACCGCTGGAATCATTCTGCGGATCTGGAGTGGAATCCCACCCGAACGTGTGGCTCTGCGAGACCGGGCCGTGGCTCTTCTGCCTCGAATCTCAGGGCAGGAGCGCATCTGGCTACACTGGGGCATGACAGCCCTGGCGTATCCGTTCTTCCGTGATACCGTTGAGGTCGTCGGTCGTCTTCTGGCTCTTCAAGACGACTTTACGACAGCCCAAGTCCAGGCCCGCATGGTGACTGCCTGGGGCGATCGTGTCACGAGCAAGGAAGCGGTACAGAAGCTCATCCATACGTTGGTCGATTGGGAGATGCTTCGGGCCACGAAGACTAAAGGCCACTTCCTCCTGGCCCGCAAGATGACGACCACCAATGGTGATCTGCAACTCTGGCTGTTGGAATCGCTCCTGAGCGCCGGGGATGCCGACGAAGTAGAGGCGCAACAACTGTTGCGCTTACCGGCATCGTTCCCGTTCACGATCAGCGTCGGCATGACCGACCTCCGGAAACATGAGAGATTCGATATCCACCGGCAAGGGCTGGATATGGATATGGTTTCGATCCGGCCGGTCAAGATTGTGGCCCCGGCGAAGACCACCAAGAAGAAGACCACTAAGTCTAAGAAGCCCAAGGATTCAAGTCCCAGCCTATTTCGAGAGTCGTCCGAGGAGCCACCGAAGAAAGCAGTCGCTCAGCCGATCATTCGCCAGGTCGCCGAAGTGATTGCCTTTTCCATCGAGGAATCGCCATCGAAGCCCGAACCGAGCAGCGCCTCAACGATTGTTCAACCGGTCGAAAGCGCCTTTGCCTGAGCCGGTCGGAACACCGGCAGTCAGCGCCCTTGTCAGGACGGATCGATTGGCGATCGTGGAGGATTTAGATCTCCCTCACGAGCTACCGTTCTCGGCTCCGATCGTCGAGTGCGTGAGACTCTTCCACGAAGGTCTCGACTTTGCCTGCATCGCCCTGGCTCATGACACGATCGACGCCGTCTTACGGCTTGTCTGCCGGGTGAAACTCGGCTCAAGGCAGGCGAAATGTGCGGACATTCGCAGCCAGTTCGCAGGGCTGACGGCGATCGGTGTTCTGCCGACTGCCATGAAAACGAGCGTTGAGAAGCTCTGGTACGAACGGGTGAGCTACCTGGAATTGAGCACTTCCGAAGCTCTCGATCGCTCGGCGCTCGAAGAGGTGGCGTCGAGCCATATATCGGCCCTCATTGACCTCTTGCGACATTTTCTCGGGCATTCGATGGATCAAGGGAGAGCGCTGCCCGCTCACCCTGAGTACTGGAACCAAGGCAAGAGCAAGCTTCCTTTGAAAGCGGGAGCGACTGGTTGAGGCTGCTGAGGATGGCCGACTTGGAGTAATCCATGAAAAGCATTCGGAATCCTTATGAGATCGAATCAGTGCGAACCTCCGGTGCTAAAGAAATGACAACTCACTTGAGTGTGAAGCTGGGAAAGGGAGACTCACGCTTGGACATGGACTCACGCTTGGACATGCACTGCGACCCGTGGCTGCTGGACCCGCGCTTGGACATGCACTGCGACCCGCACCTGCTCATCCTCAACCTCCGTCCGCCAACACACGGCAATCCGGACGGGATTCATCACGCGATCTCGGAGATGCTCACCGACGAGGAATACCAGGCCCCGTCGGGAAACCCCTGACCCTGGCCGCTTACGAGGCGGAAATGGGTGTGCGCGCCTTCGTCGAACCAATGGCGGTCGGCGACACCCTGATGGAGATGCCTCTGTTCCTCAAAGCGGGCGGACACGTTCCCGTCGCTCTCGAATCGACCTATCAAACCGCCTGGGAGGCCGTCCCGCGTCGCTCGCGATCGGTTATCGAGCGGTGAGCGGGGTGGTTGTGAAAGGGTGAGGTCATCAGGGAAAATCTTTGACGACCGACCAGGCTTCTTGAGAACAAGGCAGAAGCCCGAGGCTGGCCCGGTGAAAAGTTGGTCTTGACTCGACTTCCCGATGCATTGAACGCAAGCCGATTCTGTTGCGCGACTTCTTGTTGGAGCCCCGCCTTCTGGCGGAATCTTCGGCTCGCCCGCCGCCTGAAGGCGGAACTCCAACAAAGGCCGCTCTCTCTGGGTGCCGCGTGGACCGTCAATGAAAACCGGGAAAAGCGAAAACGGTGCGAGCCCAACCTTTCACCACGCGAGCCTGCGGCATCAAGCTGAATGTCCCGTCGTCCAACCATGCGCCAACTGGCCAGCGCATTCCTCGCGGCTAAATGTCTTTTTGCTGTATTTAGTGAGGCCATGGAAAAATTGTGGAAAATATTTTTATTCTCTCTCGGGTCAGGGTTTCGGACCGGCTTCAGGCACAAAATGAGCTAAGTGCATTAGCGAAATTAGGCAAGATGCGTATATTATAGGTAGGTTAAAGCCGATTGGGCACTGACGGCGCTGTTTTTGATTGACCGGTCGCCGGCCCGCGCCTCGATTGCTGCCGGAATTTTCAACGGTTGCCCGGTCGAAGTCAGGTGAATCAACCTGACCGATCGTCAAATCCCTCGCTTCCTCGATTTTCGTCATCGTTGGTCAGACTCGTCGCCTCACATGGGCATTCGAATCAGATAATGCGCAGCGCCCTATGTCGATGCGATGCCTTTTTGCCCCTCACGCGCCAGGCTGTGAACAGGTTGACGACACCGTGGGGACCAGCGCGCACACCGCGGAGAGTGAACCCGGCGGGGATTGTCATCTGCGTCGAGAGATCGCTGTTGGTCGCATCACGTTGGTCGAAAGGGTTTGCAAGCCTTGGCCAAAAGCTGCCATCCAGTGCCATCTGCTGCCATTTTCGGCCGCAAAATCGTCAGGTTCGTTGCAATCGCATCCCTGGGCCAGAGTCGGCCGTCGACTGCCATCCTGCCGACATCTCGTCGTGCGGAATCGTCAGGCTCGTT
Source organism: uncultured Planctomycetota bacterium (assembly GCA_963818265.1). Classification (GTDB taxonomy): domain Bacteria; phylum Planctomycetota; class Planctomycetia; order Isosphaerales; family Isosphaeraceae; genus CAWFRS01. Next base: position 207,091 of record CAWFRS010000011.1, read on the forward strand.
GCCGTCTCGTGCCTCGTCCAAAAGCTGCCATCCACTGCCATTTGCGGCCATTTGCGGCCGCAAAATCGTCAGTTTCGTTGCAATTGATCGCCTCTTTTTTGCTCTTCGAGAGCGTGCCGGCCAGCCTGGTCCCCGGGGCTGAGAACCGCGAGCGGGGCCGTGAAGGAGGCCCGGTGAAATGCTGTCACCGGGTGCCGTTTGTTCCATGACCGGAGAATCCGCAAACAGTCAGAAAATGTGGCTCGCCGCCGCGGTCGCCGAGGGGACCGCCATCGCGACGTGGGCCGCGAGCAACGAGGTGCCGGAACGCACCGCGTACCGCTGGGCGACCGAGCCCGAAGTGCGGTCGGAAATCGAGTCGATCCGCCGCCGTGCCCTCGACGAGGCCATTGGCCGATTGGCCAGGCGGGCCACGTGGGCCGTCGATGGGATCGTCGAGCTCGGCGAGAGCGCCGACTCCGAATCGGTCCGGTTGTCGGCGCTTCGAGCCGTGATGTCTGATTTCATCGCCGTCTCCAACTTCGCCGGCCTCGAGCTGCGCGTCGCTGAACTGGAGTGAGACATGCACCCTCGGACATGCACTGCAAAAGCATGAAAGCATGCACAAAAGAGCAAAAACGAAATCGAGGCTCCACGCAATAACTGTCTGCGCCTCTTCTCTCAGGGGCGATACTTCTCTCGGGGACCCTCTCTTTCGAAGTCCCATCGAGCTGAAAAGGAGCTGTGTCGTCATGTCTTCCGTGACTCTCGAAGAGGCCAGGGCGCACCTTGATAAGCTTATCGAGAATCTCGTGCCGGGTGAGGAACTGCTGATCACTGACCGAGGGCAGCCATTGGCGCAAATCGAGAAGGCGCAGCGATCATCGTGGCCGAGCGAGGCAGGCAGCGCCGCTGGAAAGATCCGTATATCTCCCGAATTTGACGAGCCCCTCGAAGAGTTCAGGGAGTATATGGAGTGAATCTCATGCTGGACACCCAAGCCTTTCTCTGGTCCCGCCTGTGGTGAGCAACGACAAGGTGAGAATCAAGCGCAAAACGTTCTGCGACGGCAGGCGACGCGACTGGCAGGGCATCCTGGGATGCAAGCGAATCTTTCACGTCGAGCCCCAACTGCCGCCGCACGCCTCGGGGTCAACGCGCGCCAGGCAATTGATCCCGCGGAGCCGTCGTCATAACATGGTCTTTGGGAATAAATCTCGTTTACCAAAGTTCGTGCTAAACTCGCATTCCAAGATGGGGCGACCGTGAAACGCCCTGCGTGATTCCCGGACGCCGAGGTTCCCCGAGTTGGCACTGGCTCTCGGCTCGTGCGGAGACTCGCCCTCCCCGGATCGTGCAACAGCGTTTAGACTCGCCACGTCTTACGAGTTCGATTCAATCCTCCCCGGCAGACTGATCCATGCGGAATCTCGATGCCTTTTCGATTGCGATGAGCCCATTTCTTCGTCCGCTCAGAGGAGGCCCATGATGGACTCCCATCGAGCTCAAGGAACTGCTCGACGCCGTTCGCGACGGTCGCGTGCCGCCGAGCGCGGCCGCGGAACGCATTCAGCTCCAGCCGTATCAAGAGGCCGGTGATTTCGCCAAGGTCGACCTGCATCGCCGCGTGCGCTGCGGGTTTCCCGAGGTGATCTTCGGTCAGGGGAAAACGGCCCCGCAGATCGAGGCGATCTTGAAAACGCTCTTGCAACACGAGCAAGGAGGGCTCGTGACGCGGCTCGACCCGCAGGCCGCCGTGCACCTGCGCAGCGTTTTTCCGCAGGGCGAGCACAACGCCCTGGGGCGGACGTTTCGCATCCGGGTGCCGGGCGACGAGGGTCCCAAGATCGGCCGCGTCGTGATCGTGACGGCCGGAACCAGCGACCTGCCCGTCGCCGAAGAGGCCCGCGTGACGGCCGAGGCGTGGAACTGCGACGTCTCGCTGGTCGCGGATGTCGGCGTCGCGGGTCTGCACCGTCTCCTTCACCAGCTCCCGAATTTCAAGAATGCCGATGCGCTCGTCGTCGTCGCGGGGATGGAAGGCGCCTTGCCCAGCGTCGTCGGCGGACTCGTCGAGTGCCCGGTCATCGCGGTTCCCACGAGCATCGGTTATGGTGCCCATTTTCAGGGTGTGGCCGCATTGCTGGGGATGCTCAATAGCTGCGCCTCGAACGTCGTGGTCGTCAACATCGACGCCGGTTTCAGCGGCGGCCATGTCGCTAGCCTGATCGCGCGACGCATGGGCCAGGCGCGTCAAACCGCGGGCGGCGAGCCGTGAGCTTTTTTGCCCGGCGAGACTGTGACAACGAGACGTTTCCCTTGATTCGGTGAAATCGCCTTCAGTGTTGATTTGTAATCTGTTGCGCCGAGGAAGACCCCTCACCCGCCCTGCGGGTATCCTCTCCCGGAGGGCCATGCATTACCCACAAGTTCGAAGCCGGCGGCACCGTGTTTTCTCGTTCCCACGGTCCCCGTGGGAATGCCGTCCGCGACGCTCCTGCGTCGTACCGCCAAGGCCGATTTTCGGCTGGTTGCGGCAGAGCAGAGCGTTGCAGGCCGTGTTCCAGCGTCGACTGCGATGCACAACCCATAAGCCTGGTGGCCCATGTTCGTCCTCATCTCCATGGAACTCGTGATATGTGCGTTTTCGGACGCTCCGCAGTGGCTCGATGGGCCATCCCTGACGCTACGGCGGTACGACGCGGGAGCGTCGGGCAGAGCATTCCCACGGGGACCGTGGGAACGAGTTCGGGTCGGGGTTCAAACTTCTGGGTAATGCGTAGCCTGGGGGGAGAGGAAAATGAAAATAGGCGGATCGGAGAGGACTCCTCACCTGCCCTGCGGGCATCCGCTCCCGGCTCGCGCGATCACTTCATCGCACGGCACGCACTTCTGCTATTGTAATATGTCTCTCATACGTAACCCGGAATCTTCCGTGGGAGTTTGCCTGCGATGTCACCCGAACGGATCGACACAATCCCCATTTTGCCGCCGCGCCCGGCTGATAGTAACAAGGGGCAATACGGCTCGGTGCTGGTGATCGCGGGCTCGCGCGGCATGGCCGGAGCGGCCGCGCTCTGTGGCGGTGCGTGTCTGCGCTCGGGGGCCGGGCTCGTGCGGATCGCGACGCCCAGCGAGGTTCAGCCGACGGTCGCCAGCTTCGAGCCGTCTTACATGGTTCAGCCCCTGCCCTGTGATGACGATGGCATGATCGATTGCGAAAAGGCACGTCCGGTTCTCGAACGGATGATCAAATCAAGTAGCGTGGTCGCCGTCGGGCCCGGGCTCGGACAGTCGGAGACGATCCGGGCGCTCATCCGATTCCTCGTGACGGAAATCGATAAGCCGCTGGTCATCGATGCCGACGGTCTCAATGCGCTCGTCGGCCAGACTGACTTGCTCAAAGGCTTGACTCGTCCCGTCATCGTGACGCCGCATCCTGGCGAATTCGCGAGGCTCACCGGTGCGACGATTCCGGACGTTCAATCAGACCGGGTCGGCCGGGCGATGGCCCTGGCGAGCTTGTCGAAGTGGCTCATCGTCGTTCTCAAGGGGACGGGGACCGTCGTGACCGACGGGGAGCGCTATCTACATCAACACGACCGGCAACCCGGGGATGGCCACCGGAGGCACGGGCGACGTCTTGACCGGCGTGATCGCGGCCCTACTCGGGCAGCGGCTGGCCCCGTTCGAGGCGGCCGTGCTTGGCACTTATATCCACGGTCTGGCTGGTGACATCGCCCGCGATCAGAACGGCGAGATCGGCCTCATCGCGGGCGACCTGGTCGATGCGCTTCCCGATGCGTTTGTTCATGCGATGCCCGATCCCGAGCCGGACGTCATCACCCTGGGTTAGGCGGGTTCTCACATCCGCCCGGAGCGCACGGCAGCAGCCAGTCGCCGATCAGTTTCGCGAGCATTTCGGCGTGCGTCAGATGCGGCTGGTGGCCGACCGTCGGCAAGATTATGGATTCGGCACGCGGCAGCGTGGCACGCAGGAAGTCGAAGTAGCGCCGGGCGACGATCCGGTCTTCGTTCCCCTGAATGAGCAAAACCTCGGTGGTGATCGCCGGGAGCATCTCCCGAAGGTCGAGGCTCGTGAGCAAGTTGACGCGGTGGGCCAGCGAGCGGATCGGCGTGAGGCCATTCTGTTCGAGATAGAAGTCCCAGCGGTCGGCCAGTAGCGCGGGGAACTCGGCCTGGCTGTTATAGCTCAGGATCGTGCGGCGCAGGGGCAGACGCGCCGCGTTGCCGGGAAACAGCCGGCCGAGGCGGAATGCCCATCGCTCGCTCCGGGAAAAGTCGCGTGAGGCAAAAGCGCCCTGAACGACCGCTTTGGGGAACCGCCTGGGTTCACGATGGAGGGCCTTCAATGCCACGGTCGAACCAAAAGAAAGCCCGACCAGAAAGACGCGACCGATATTGAGGTGGTCGATCAGCCCGAACAGGTCATCCACGAGGTTGTCGTGCGTGATGCCCGCGAGCCTGGCACCGTCGCGGGGGTGCTCACCGGGATAATCGTAGAGGATCGTGCGAAAGCGCTCGGACAGAGGATTGAGCAGCGCGGCATAGGTGCGATAGGTCGACGCGATCCCTGGGATCAAGATGAGCGGGGGCCCTTGGCCGGAGACCCGGTAGATCATGCGGTACCGCGGCCCGCTCCACGATCCGGTTTGGGTCATGCTGTCGTAACGCGCGACTTCATGACGGATATCGGCCGGCGCGGGGCATGGTGGGCGATCGTCTGGTGGAGATAAGACGGGCGAATCGAGGTCGGCGCGTTCTTGTTCAGGCGGGGGTGGCGACATGGGTCTCGGTCGGGGGCAAGGACGGCTCGGTTGCATGAAAAACCATGCTGGCGAAGCTGACACAACAGGTGCGGCGGTCGTCGAGGGCTTGTTTGTACTTGAGCAGCCGGCCCTGGGCGGGGCCGATGGCGTGCATCATGGTGTAGGCCGCGGCCAGTCCGCAAACGCGGAAGCGATTGTTGACGCCGGCCGCCGTGCGGAACCAGCCGCCCGGATCGCAGGCGGCGGCACGCTCGAGCATGAGATCGTCAAACGACTTGATGCGGTCTTGCAGGCCGACGTCGACGGGGGCCGGATCGCCAAACTCAGGGCCGACATGGCAGAGGTCGATGCCGCCGATGTAGGCGATTCGCTTGCCGCTGGCCGCCTCGGCGTTGTGGAGGGCCTTGACAAAGCGCTGGACGTCCGGGTCGTCGATCGGGTCGATCCCGCGTTCCATCAGGTCATGAAACGAGCCGACCAGAATGGGGACGATCGAGAACTCGCGGCGGCCGCCCAGCAGGTATTGCAAGAAGACGGCTTGAAATTCGATCGAGTGCTCGGTGCGGTGCGACAATTCATCTTCAAAAAAATCGCGGCCCGTCTGAGACACGATATGGTCGACATAAGCGCGGTCGGTGGGGACCAGGCCCAGCGGCGTGTCAAAGTCTTTGCAGGTGAGCACAAAGCGACGGCGGCAATACTGGTGCGCGACCCCGAGAACGACAAAGGTGTCGGCCTCGGATTTTTCGACGAGCTCCTTGTAAGACCAGGTATAGACCGAGCCGCCGCGGTGAAAATCGATGTGCGGGCTGAGAATTCCCCGCAAACTCGCGGTCGTTGGCGACGGAGCCGGCGAGTCGCCGGGCAGCCCGGCGCCCGTCGAGTCGACAAAGAATTGTTCGAGCTGGCGCGAAGAGCGCGCACACTTGACGCGTACGATCGCCCAGCCAGCGCGGCCGGGCGGCGGCCTGACTCACGGTACGATTTCACAAACGCCTCGAAAGTCGGCCCGTCAAGGACCATGGCGGCGTCGAGCCGGCGAACCAGGTCTTCGAGCTCGTTAAGTGATAGAAACAGGCCCGTCTGCCGCAACACGGCCGCCTGAATTTCCGCAAGCGTGGAGCGGCCGTCGAAGTGCCGGACAATGTGCTGGAAACCGTCAAACGGTATCAAGACGGCTTCCGCGGCGACCCCCGTGGGATCTTGAAGATGGACGAACGACTGCCCCTGGTGCTCGATGCGCCGCGGAATGACCGCTCGGAGTTTCGGTCGTTCGAGTGTCGGCATGCCAATCAAGGCCCTCGGCGCCCATGTCAGCCGCGCGGCGACACTCGTTCGTCGTGAAACGAGTGCCCGTATGCCCATGTTAGCCGAGTGCCCATCTACGTCAAGCCGATCACCGCGGGCCTCGCGGCAACGTCGCGATCAACGGCAACAACCACGCCGGGGGGCGCCATCTCTCGGATCGGTTCGGGTCGCATGATTGTGCCTCCGCTTGAATTTCTCGGTCAATTCTTCAAGAGACCCTGACGCTCGCGGCCGAGCTTCGTCGAAATGCAAAAACGACGCCAAAGAATCGGTGTAGCGCGTAAACCTCGGCGGACACTCGGTTAAGATCACGGAGCCGCGTTTCGCAATGCCGTCGTCGCCGAGACATTGGTCGCGGGTTGAGCCCGTCCCGCCTATTCCATGAGCAATGCTGCTTCGACGCTGGCTTGATCGAGGCTCGCCGTGAGGAATTGCTGATCGGTCGAGGAAGGGGGAAAACGGCCGGCGGCGACAGCGACGGGCTGCACTGGTCGCTTGTCTTCATCTATGGTAGGTTTCCGGCATCAGGCCACATCGATGGCCCGCGGGACGGAAATCGCGGGCGCGTGAAGACCGGCACGAATCGCAGGGAGGGCGCGGAAGTATGGCACGTTCACGAACGCTTTGGGTCTCACCGTTGATCGCCGTATGTTCGACCGGCTTTGTGCTCGCCGTCGCGCAGGATCGCGACGCCGCCACGAAACCGAGCCGGCAACCCCGAGAAGTACCGGCCGGCGTCGCCGCCGCGCCACCGATGGACATGCAGCGCCTGCTCCTCGACTGGCAGGGTCAAAGCGCCAAGCTCAAGAGCCTGGAAGTCTCCATCTACCGGATCGACAAGGATCCGGCCTGGAACGAAGAGGAGCATTACATCGGGTCGGCTGCGTTCAGACATCCGCAACTGGCCTTTCTCGACTTCCGCAAGGTGAAGCTCCAGCCGCGCCCCGATCCCAAGGACAAGAACAAGAAGGTGTACGTGGCCGCCAAGAAGAAGAATGGCACGATCGATGCGGCACCGTTTGAAACCATCGTTTGCACGGGCCAGGAGGTGTGGCACTATCGTTACGATGTGACCCAGATCTTCATCTATCCGCTCGACAAGAACCAGCGCAAGCGTGCCCTCGAGGAAGGCCCTCTGCCTTTCTTATTCAACATGAGAGCGGCCGAGGCCCAGCAGCGCTATGACATGGTGCTCAGGAGCGAGAACGAAAAACATTATCTCGTCGAGATTTTGCCCAAATTACCGGAAGACAAGGAAAGTTTCAGCGTCGCGTGGGTGTATCTGGACAAGAATTACTTGTTGCCGACACGCATTGCGCTGCTCGCCCCGGATCGCAAGAGCAGCAAGGATTTCCACCTCTCGAACATCCAGCCGAACAAGGCGGTCGAAGATCGCAAGTTCGTGGGTGTCGACCCGGGCAAGCCCTGGAAGGTCGAGCGTAACCCGGCCGCCATGCAGGCGGCCGCCCCCGCGAAAGCACAGGCACCGCGCCGCCCGCCCGTCGGCAACGCGGCGCAGCGGCCCCGTGATCCCGGTGTCGCGCAGCCGCGCTGATGAGTAACCGGGGGTTGAGTAACCGGGGGTCATGCACCGGCTTCACGCGACTCGATGTTTGACCCTCTGTCCACCGGCGCTTATAATCTTGTCGAGGCCCCAGGGCCGGACCGGTTCGACTGCCGCCTGGCATTCGAATGAGCCGGCCTGACAGTCTCTTACTGGCGCTGCGCTATATCGGAACCAGGCAGGATCGGTTCGACGATCCAGGAAGCCCGGAAAAAGGGAGAAGAGGCGCGTTCGACGCTCTGAGGGAGTGCGGTTGCTATGATTGGCCCCCGTGTTACCCGTCTCCCGGCGAGAGCCTGGCGCGTTTTGCCGTTCATCGTATGGGCCGCACTTCTTGTCGATGCGACTGTCGTCGCCAAGGATCCGAGCGGTCCTGACGCCGACTCCTCGCCGGGCCAGGTTCTTCTGATCGAAGAGCCGATCAATGACGAGAGCGTGGCACGAATTCGCTCCGCGGCGCGGCAGCTCGTCGACAGGAACACGGCCGCGAAAGACGCGAAGCGGCCGATCCTCGTTTTCGAGTTCCTTCCCGGAACGGCGGCTCCGGGCTCCAGCGGCTTCGGCGCCAGCTACGAGCTCGCGAAGCTGATCTCGAAAGACCTGGCCGGCGCGCAGTTGACCGTGGCCTACGTCCCCGAGCCGTTGCGCGGCTACGCGGTCTTGCCCGCGATCGCCTGCACCGAAATCATCATGGGCTCGAAGGCGAGCCTCGGCCCCATCACACCCGAGACCGAGTCGGTCGATCTCGGGCTGGCCGGGCCGGTGCGATTTCTGGCCATGCGGCAGGCGCGTGATCCCGACCTGTTGATCGGGATGCTCGACCGCGACGCCGATCTGAGGCTGGTGCGCACGGCCGACAAGACGGTTCATTACAAGCTTGCCGAGAATCTCAAGGCGTTCCGCCAGAAGAATGACATCGTCGACGACCAGCCTGCCTGGGAGGGAGGCCAGCGCGGCGTGTTGACCGCGGCCCGCGCTCGCGAGGAAGGATTTTGCAAGCGAACCGCGGAATCGGTCGACGAGGTCACCAGCATCTACCGGATCGGGCGGCAATCGGCCATCGAAGACGTGACCCTGGGGCACAATATCGAGCCCGTCTGGATCAGGCTCGACGGGCCGCTTGACTCGGTGATGGTTTCGTACCTGACGCGCAGCGTCGAACAGGCCCGTCAGCAAAAAAAGAATTTGCTCCTCCTGCAAATCAACAGCCCGGGGGGTCCGGAAAGTGTTGGCGACGACCTCGCCGACAAGATCGCCGCCATCAAGGACATGAAGACCGTCGCTTATATTGACGACCGCGCGACGGGCGTCGCGGCGTTACTGCCGCTGGCGTGCCGCGATATCGTTTTCAAGAAAACCGCGCGGATGGGTGACATCCGCCAGTTAGTGAGCGGCCGGAACGGCCGCCTGCGCGATCTGAGTGACGCCATGCGGGCGGGCCTGGCCAAGAAGGCCGCGCTGCTGGCAAGACAGAAGGCCCATCCCGAAGCCGTCGCGCTGGCGATGGTCGATCCCGACGTCGAGGTGATCGAAGCGAAGGATTCGGCCACCGGCAGCACGCGTCTGGTTTCGCGCAGCGAGCTCGAGGCGGACCGGGGCCGGTACCAGGCGATCCAGACGCGCAAGGAGCGTGGCTCGGTTTTGACCGTCACGTCTGATGATGCCGAGTCTTACGGGCTCGGCCAGGTCGTCAACGACGATGAAGAGCTCAAGGCGCTTTACGGCCAGCGCGGCCGGGCGATTCGCGTCGACGGCCCCGGCTGGGTCGATTCTTTCGTGACCATTCTCACCGATCCCTACGTGAGCTGGCTGCTCCTTTTCGTCGGCGCCTTCATGCTCGTGATCGAGCTCAAGCTGCCGGGTATCGGGCTCCCCGCGATTCTCTCGGCGCTGGCGTTCTTGCTCTTCTTCTGGAGCCACTACCTCAGCGGAACGGCCGATCAGCTCGAGATCATCTTGTTCCTGATCGGGCTGGTGAGCCTGGCCGTTGAAATCTTCGTATTTCCCGGCTTTGGCATCTTCGGGATGAGCGGCATTCTGCTCATGCTCTGCAGTATCGTGCTCGCGAGCCACACTTTCGTGTGGCCAACCAAAGACTACGAATACCAGGAACTGGGGCACACACTGATTCAGGTCATGGCAATGCTCGCAGCCGTGGGGGGCTGTGCGGTGGTCCTGGCGCGTTACTTCCCTTCGCTGCCGTTTTTCAACCGGCTGGTACTCAGGCCCGAGCCGTGGACGAGCGTCGAGCCGGAAGATGCGCTCGGCCGGCCGATCGTTGAGGGCTACGAATCACTGGCCGTCTTGATCGGCGAGACGGGTCGCACGACGTCTCCGCTCCGCCCGACCGGCAAGGCCCGCTTCGGCGGGCTCTTGATCGACGTGACTTCCGACCGTGCTTTCGTCGAGACTGATAGCCTCGTCGAAGTGGTCGACGTGCAGGGGCCGCGTGTCATTGTCAAGAGAGTCGGAAGCTGATCGAGAAATGCCGTGGCCACGGGCCCGGGTGACTCTTCCGGACTGCCGTCGACCTCTCTGCGCCGTTGCGTCGGTCGGGTTCCACTGCTTGATCTCCGCAAAAATGGGCACACACACGGCGGAAACCCATCGAGACATTCCTGGGGGTTGGCGTAGGGCTTGGCGATTAGATTACAATCAAGCTAACGATGAGCCCATTGCACCGAGATCCGGAATTCGAGCCCTGGCGGCGGCGGTGCTCAACCTCTTTTTTTGAGTAGCCGGCCGTAAGGACGCGGCTTGCCGGGGTCGCCACGCGATGCACCGGCGCACCGTCCGTCGAACGGATCAACTGCCTCGCACGCACCAAGCGATCACCAACACGTTGAGGAAACACCATGATGGCGGCATTGGTCGCTCAGATGAATCCGAACCCCTGGACGACCATCGTCTGGCTGATGATGGGGGCCATCGGCTTCTTCGCGCTGATCGCGAGCATCTTCCTGGCCAAATATTTCAATCTTTGGATCCAGGCCAAGATGACACTGGCCAACGTCACGATCTGGGAGCTCGTCGGCATGTCGTTCCGCAAGGTGAACCCCAACATCATCGTGCGGTCCAAGATCATGGCCTACCAGGCCGGCCTGTCCGAGAAGGACGGGATGACCACACGCGCCCTCGAAGCCCATTACCTGGCCGGCGGCAACGTGCCCAACGTCGTGCGCGCCTTGATCGCGGCGAATCGCGCTGATATTCCGCTCTCGTACAAACGGGCCGCCGCCATCGACCTGGCCGGGCGCAACGTGCTCGAAGCGGTGCAGACGAGCGTCAATCCCAAGGTCATTCCGTGCCCCGACCCCAGCTCGGGACGAAACACGATCGACGGCGTCGCCAAGAACGGAATTCAGCTCAAGGTCAAAGCCAAGGTGACGGTACGCACCAATCTCGACCGCCTGGTCGGCGGCGCCACTGACGAGACGATCATCGCCCGTGTCGGCGAGGGCATCGTCAACGCCATCGGCTCGGCGGAAACCCATTTGCAGGTTCTCGAGAAGCCCGACACGATCTCGAAGCGGGTTCTCGAGAAAGGACTCGATGCCGGAACGGCCTATGAGATCCTTTCGATCGATATCGCCGATATCGACGTGGGCGATAACATCGGGGCCAACCTCCAGGCCCTGCAGGCCGAGGCCGATACGCGAGTCGCGCGGGCCAAGGCCGAGGAGCGCCGGGCCTTCGCCGTGGCCAACGAGCAGGAAATGCAAGCCGCCGTGCAGGAAAATCGCGCCAAGGTCGTGCGGGCGGAGGCCGAGATTCCCATGGCGATCGCCGAGGCGTTCCGCAGCGGCAATCTCGGAATCGTCGACTATTACAACCTCCGAAACGTGCAGGCCGACACCGAAATGCGAAACGCCATCGCGGGGACCGGCACGGCGCGCCGCGAAAATGTGCCTGTGCCATCCTGAACGGCGGACCAGAACAAGGGTGGCGTATCCTTTCGGCACAAGTCAAATAGAATCTTCTCGAGGCACGGTCGATGCTCCAGTTTTTTGTCTTGCTCGGCATCATGGCACTCTGGGCAGTGACGTCGCTTCTGAGTCGCGAGGCGCAGCCGCTGCCGCCCCGGCAACCGCGCCGGCCGGGGCCCGACCCTGCGAGGCCCAGCTTCGTGCCCAATCAAGCAAATCCGACAACGGCCGCGCACCAATTCGGAAGCCTCGATCGGCCGGCCTCCGAGAGTTTCAGCTCGCCGCGGCGCAGCGACCCGAACGGTCCGCCGCGGCCGCGGCCCGCACGCGCGCCACTGATCGACGAGGGAATCCGGATCCTCGAAGCCGAGACGCGCGCCATGGTCCGGCCCGGGTCACCCCCCTCGGCATCGGGACCCGCGGGCGCGAACCGTCGCGGGATCTCCGTGAAGCGCACATCGCGCAGCCGCGCGGCGTCTGCGCAACCGAAGCCCGCCGAGTCGGCGAAAACCCGCGCCCTGACCAACCTGGTCACCGAGTCGATGGCTCAGAAGCGCAACCGTCCGCTGGAAATGGCGCCGCTGTCGAACTTGCTCCTTCCATCCAATTCACCGCTCACCGAGGTTTCGACGGCGCCTCGGGCCGACTGGAATAATTCAACCAACACGGCGACGTCCTTCACGGGCGACTCGCTGCGAGAGTTGCTCAAGAACCCCACCAAGCTGCGAGAAGTCGCATTTCTGACCGAGCTCCTGCAACCCCCCGTGGCACTACGGGGCCGCCGCCGGCCTCGCTGAACCAAGGGTAGCTCGGGTGGCCCGGTGAATAGTTGGTCTTGAATCGACATCCGAACGCATTGAGCGCAGGCCGATTCTGTGGCGCGGCTTCTTGTTGGAGTCCCGCCTTCAGGCGAAATCTTCGGCTCACCCGCCGCCTGAAGGCGGAACTCCAGCAGGCAACCGTTGGAGTTCCGGCTTTAGCCGGTCTGCTCTGGTTGATATCGAAAAAGCCGCCGAAAGGCGGACTTCCAGCAGGCCACCGTTGGAGTTCTGACTTTAGCCGGTCTGCTTTGGTTGATATCTTAAGAAGCCGGCTAAAGCCGGAACTCCAGCAGGCAAGCGTTGGAGTTCTGGCTTTAGCCGGTCCGCTCTGGCCGGTATCGCAAGAAGCCGGCTAAAGCCGGTCTGCTCGGGCTGATATCAAAAAAGCCGCCTGAAGGCGGAACTCCAACAAAGGCCTGGCGCTCCGGGCGCCGCGTGGTTCGTTAATGAAAACGCGATGAACGCGAAAGCCGTGCAAGCCCAACCGTGCACCACGCCAGAGCGAGACTCTGTCGAGCTCTAACCGCCCTTCACCCTCCACCCTCTCGGTGCCGCGTGGTTCGTATATGAAAACGGGATGAACGCGAAAGCCGTGCAAACCCAGCCTTGCACCACGCCAGGCGGGGCGGGCCGGCCGGGCGACCCGGATTCCGGTCGTGCCGATCCTATCCAAGAACCCGATGATGGTGACAGCAACCGCGAGTTCCCGGCGAACACCGGTCAAGTCGCGCACGAAGCGTGGCCGATCTGTTCTTTCGCCGTGATCACGGACGACAATGATTTCGACGCGATGAAATAGACCGCTGCCATCTCCAAGGACGGAGTGCGCGACGTTCTGGCGCGCACGCTCAATCCCCCACGTCAACGAGTCGATCGCCAACGACAGTCGGAGATGCACGATGATTCCATGCACGTCGCGGTCGCGCCTACTCGCCGCCGGTGGTGGTGCGATCATTCTCATCATCTCGTTCACTAATTTTTGCCCCGCCCGCGGTGGCGAAAGCACGTCGATCACCTGGCGCGACGACTACGGCGCCGCGCTCGAGGAAGCGAAGGCCGCCAACAAGCCGATCTGGATCCAGTTCACCGGACCGTGGTGCCCCAGTTGCATCCGGATGGAACAAGACTCTTTCCCGCAGCCGATCATTGTTCGCCACGGCCGCGACTCATTCGTGCCCGTCAAGCTGCGATCCGACGTCCACGAGCAGCTCGCCCACGAGTTCAATCTGACCGCATTGCCATCGACGATCGTCGTCTCGCCGGGCCGCGAGATCGTGGCGCTGCACGTCGGATATCTTGGCCCGGCGGAGCTCGACGTCTTCTTGCGCGACAGCCTGGCGCGCTTACCAGCGAAGCCAGCGCGCGCCCGGCCCGAAAGTTCCATTGAAAAGCCAGCACCCAAGGCGGAAGCCGAAAAGCGATCGGCAGCGAGCGAGAAACCGAATAGCCGATCGACACATGAAGAAGATATTGCCCTTGAAGGATACTGTCCGGTCAGCCTGGTGAAGGAGCGTAAGCTCGTTGCGGGCAAGAATGAGCTGAGCGCTCGACACGACGGCCGCCGTTACCGGTTCGCGTCGCCTGCCATGCTCGAAGCATTTCGCCGAGCCGGACCGGTTCGTGCCCGCCAACAGCGGTTCGTGCCCGGTGACGCGACTGGAGCGGGGGGTTTCCGTTCCGGGCAATCCTCGGGTGGGCGTGCTCTACAAGGATCATTTGTTTCTTTTTGCGACCGAAGATGAGCGGCGCCAGTTCAGCAAGGAGCCCGAACGGTTCGCCCTGGTCGACGTGGCCGAGCAGGGTTTCTGCACGCACTGCATTCAAGAATCGGGTCTCCTGGTGCGTGGCGATCCGCGCCACGAGGTCACGCGGGCGGGTCGGCGCTGACTGGTTCCCGGATGACAGCCATCGAGATGCCTTTCTGGCGTCAGTGCGCTGAGCCATGATGATCCGATCGGCGGGTTCGTTTCGAGTGTCGTGGCCGTTAACGCATTTCGATATCCATAAATGACTTAAATCGATCAAGGGTATCGAAATTCGGGGTTCCGAATGTTAGGCTGGTTGACACGGTCAGCGGTCAAGACGAGGTGGCGTGTCGGCGGTCGTTCGTTCCAGCGGCCAATGCGCCCCTCGATCCAACGCAATGCGTGGAACGGATGCCATTCGATCGTCGCCGTTGCGAGCGGCGGTTCTCGGCGCTCGGCGCGTTTCATTTGTTGAATCGAATGATTATCCAACCAATCGGTATCGTCGCTTGGTGCGGAGACTTCGCCGCTAGGGCAGTCCTGGCCGCGCGGATCGGCCACGCGAAGCGTGTGTTGCGAAGTATCACCGTCCTGAGTGTGACCAAGTGATCGGGATAATTTACCGGATTTTTTTGACAAAACCCTTGGCGCGGTATACGCACCCAAGTTACGATGCTTGCATTACTGGGTGATTGATACGTTCCATGCACCAAAGATACGTTGCAACAATTGTACTTTGAGTGCTGACTTCTCGAGTGAAAGGCGCAGTTTTTGACCAGGCGAGCGGGGCGAGAGCCATGGCTCGACGTGTCTCTGGTTGAAATTGAGGCTTATGCCGATCAGGCGGGCCAACGGCGGGCCACGTTCTCGGTGATCGCAATTTTCCAGCCTTGATTTTCGGCAAATTACAGCGCAGACTCCCTAGGTTATATATTTTGCGCAAACCGAGCACTTTCGGAAGAGACAGTGACTTGGTCGTGCTGGAGTTGAGAAAACCTGGCGGTCCTCGCTGAAACAATACAGTTGTGTTTGTGCTTTTCGCGAACTTGGTCCTGCTGGCATGAGGGAGGCGACAAGATCGTCGCAGCCGTGAGGCGTGGAAGCCCCGCTCGAGACCTTTTTGAGCCCTCTTGCTTCTGGACCGTGCCCGTTGAACTGGGCCCCAATAGCTCAATGCCAAGACGGTACGAGACGTGAGTCGGTACCGCGATATCGCTTGAACGTCGGACTGGGAATCTCAAGCAGACGAAGAGTGAGACGAGCCCGAACTCATCGGCCCGTCTCTGACGAATCGCACGTTTTCCTTGCATCGCCCTTTTATACGTAAATCGTTCGATCGAAACGTTTGATCGGATCGCGGTGCGATCTATCGCCGCCGCTGTGATCCCCCGCACCAAGGAAGAACGAACATGGCCTCACGCAACCGCTCGAAGCGCATTCCCAGTTCCCCGCGGCAACGGCGGCGATGCCTGCCGCCGCTATTAGAGAATCTCGAAACACGGCTCGTCATGACGACAACCCAGCCCATCGGGGGCCAGATCGCCACGGGTCTTTACACGCTGGCGAGCGGCTCGACGGTGCGGATCGCGGAGTCGGAGGGCGTGACGGTTCCCAGCACGGTCATCACCGCGCCGACATTGCCGACATCGGGCGTTGTCCTGTCTCACGCCCCGGTGAGTGGCAACTCCAATTTGTCGGGCCCGTCGCAGCAATCGCCGAGCGCGTTTGGTTATTTCCCCAACCAGGTTGTGTCGGCGTATGGAATCAACCAGGTCATGTTCGGCTCGATCAAGGGGAATGGCGCGGGGCAGACGATCGGGATTTACGAGGAAGGCTCCAATCCCGCCTTTGTCGATACGTCGAGCCCCAATTTCGCGACCAGCGACCTGGCGATCTTTGACAAGCGCTTCGGCCTGCCCGATCCGCCGAGCCTGACGTTCTTCGACGGCAATGGCAATCCGATCACGGCCACCAATCCCGGACCTGGCGACGAGGGGGCGGGGGTCGAGATCGCGCTCGATATTGAATGGGTTCACGCCATCGCGCCGGCGGCGAATATCGATGTCGTGAATGGCATTGCCAACGCGGCCAATTTCTATGACGACATTCCCAAGGGAATGGCCACGCTCGCGAAGCTTGCCCAATGTCGGCGTCGTGTCGGTCAGTTATGGCTGGTATCTCGACTATTACAACCAGGCCGCACTGGAGCGGCAGTTTGACACGTTGTACATCCAGCCGGCCCTGGCGGCCAATCCGAACGTCACCTTCCTGAGCGCGACGGGCGATGACGGGTCCGATTTTGGAACGATCTACCCGTCGGCTTCGCCCGAGGTCGTGGGCGTCGGCGGCACGAGTCTCTTCGTGAATGGACAAAATCAGTGGATCGGCGAGACGGGCTGGAGCGGAGGCGGCGGCGGTTATAGCGCCGCGTTTACTCAGCCGGCATTCCAGCAAAACGACGGCTTCAGCGGGAATAATGGCCAGCGAACGGACCCGGATGTCTCGGCGATCGCCGACCCCGACACGGGCGTGGCTGTTTACGACTCTTTTGACTTCGGCAAATCGACTCCGTGGGACGAAGTGGGTGGCACCAGCCTGGCGACTCCGGTCTGGGCGTCGATTCTGGCGATCGCCGACCAGGGACGGGTGATCGCCGGCGGTCAAGATCTGGGATCGGTACAGAGTCTCAACGCGCTCTACGGCCTCCCCTCGACCGACTTCCACGATATCACGCAAGGCAACACGGGCCTTTATAGCGCCGGGGTCGGGTACGATCTTGTCTCTGGCATTGGCTCGCCCAAGGCCGACTTGCTGATCCCCCAGCTCGCGGCCGCCGGCCTGGCGACGCACGGGGTGATTGCGATCCAGCCTCCGACGAGTGTGATCGCGGGGGGCCATTTCGGGCTGGTCGCGCAGGCCGTGAGCAAGACCGGCGTCGTCGACCCCAGCTTCAGTGGTACGGCGACGATTTCACTGGTGAATGGGCCGGCGGGCACCACGTTCACCCCGGTGACGGTCAACGTCACACAGGGCACGGCTATTTTCGATGGGCTCACCCTCTCGCATCTATCGAATGGAACCAACTATCAGTTCTCGGTGGTGTTAAGCGGTTTTCCCACACAGACATTGACTCCCAATCCGGTCAACGTGGCGACCGGGGCGACGCCCGGAGTCGGCGTCTACTATCCGCTACCAATTGATACGGGGCTGCGCAACGATATCACCAAGGCCGATGCCGATAAGAACGACGCGACCGACGATCTTTTCCTGGTTTATTCGCAGTCTTACGATATCGCTGCCGGCGCCATGGTGTTGAGCAACACCTCGGGGCTTCCGAACAAGACCATCGCGTTCCTGAGCCATGACGAGTTCGCGACGACGGCCCCGGTCATCGACGGTCAACGCGACAGCCGCCTGTTCGAGATTGAAGGGGGCAACGGCGGCTTGTCGGTGATCTTTCAAGGTCTGGCCCAGGGGATGGTTCTTCAAGGGGGCCTGGCGCGAGACGATGGCGGCCTGACCGATATCACGGGCGCCGCGGCCGGCGGTGCGTTCCTGATCAACGGCGGCGCGGTCAGTCTGACCGGCATCACGCTCAAGAATAACGAGGCCCTGGGCAAGACCGGCGCGCAAGGCACGAGCGGCGGATCGGCGACCTCGGCGTCGGGAGGCCCTGGCAAGGTTGGCCTCAACGCCAAGGGGGGTGCGATTTACGTCGCGGCGGGGAGCCTGACTCTCAATGACGACGTGTTGACCGGCAACCTGGCCCATGGAGGTGCTGGCGGCCAGGGCGGAACGGGCGGCGAAGGCTATGCCACGACGACGTTCGGATTTTTCCGGGAAGTTTATCGCATCAACGGCGGGCCAGGCGGCACCGGCGGCATGGGTGGCGTGGGGGCCGGCGGCGCACTCTTCCTCGCGGGGGGCACCGTGTCTCTGTCCGGCGGCACGATGTCGGGCAATAGCGCTGTTGGAGGTTCTGGCGGCGCAGGCGGTCAGGGCGGCCACGCCGGATACGAAAAGGAAGGGGGCGCCGGCGGCCTCGGTGGAAACGGCGGCGTGGGTCAAGGTGGCGGCATCTACCTCCAGAAAGGCACCCTCAGCCTGAACTTGGCAGCCGTCAATAGCAACGTCGCCGTCGGCGGTGTCGGCGGCGCGGGTGGGCATGGAGGAACCGGCACATTCAGTGGCCTTTCCAGCTTCTCGGGGCCCGGCGGACAAGGGGGCAACGGCGGCCTGGGCGGAAACGGTGGTGGCGGTGGGCTCTATGTCACCGGCGGATCGCTCTCCGTGAACAGCAGCACGATCGACAACAATTCGGCCATGGGGGGCGCCGGCGGTGTGTTTGGGTATGGAGCTCCTGGCACACGCCGCGGCAGCAATGGCGCCGACGGGGCGTCAGGAACCGGTGCCGGAGGCGGCCTTTACGATCCTGCCTCGCTGACGCTGACCAACGCCGCCATCACGGGCAACTCGGCCGACAACGGCGGCGGCATTTATGCCAAGGGGACGCTCACTCTCACATCCAGCACGATCACCGATAACACGGCCGGCGCGAACGGCGGCGGTATCGATATCAACGGGATCGTGTTTGTCAACCAGAGTGAGCTCGCCGATAACGTGGCCGTTCTGGGCGGCGGCCTTTACACGTCGGGTACGTTCACGATCAACGGCGGCGAGCTGCTCGACAACAGCGCGACGCAGTCGGGCGGCGGTATTTATTCGACTGGCAAAGGCACGATCGCCGGCACGGACGTCAACGGCAACACCGCGACTCTGGGCGGCGGCGTTTACAACACGGCGATTGGCGGTGTGACGCTCACCAGTGCCACGATCGAAAATAATTCGGCGAGCATTGGCGGCGGGATCTTCGGCGGGTCGAGCGTGCAAGTGACTGGCGGCTCGTTCGTCGCAAACTCGGCCACCAACGGCAACGGTGGCGCGATTTACCAGAACAAGGGATCGATCAGCGCCACCGGAGTGCTCTTCCAGGGCAATTCGGGCGCCGACGGCGGCGCGATCGCCAGCGGAACGGGCACCGTGACGATCACGGGCGGCTCATTCATCGCCAATTCGGTCGTCAATGGCTTCGGCGGTGCGATCGCCAGCACGTCGACCCTGACGATCAGCGGTGTGTTGTTCCAGAACAATTCGGCGGTCGACGGTGTCGGCGGTGCGATATTCGAGCACGGATCGTTGACGGTCAAGAGCGGGTCGGTCCTCCTGGGCAACCTGGCGGGCCGCGGCGCCGGCATTGCGATCAGCGGCAAGCTCTCGCTGGCCAACAGCACGATGTCGAGCAATTCGGCCGGTTCGACCAGCGGCGGCTCGGCCATGGGCGGTGCCATCTACGAGACGAGCGGCACTGTCGCGATTAGCGGCGGCAAGATTGTAAACAATTTCGCGGGCGACTCGGGGGGTGGCATCTTCGTCAAGCAAGGTGCCCTCACGATTGCCAGCGGCACGGCACTCAACTCCAACAGCGCCGACGGCGACGGCGGCGCCGTTTACAACTCGGGCGGTACCGTCTCTCTGACGAATCTCACGATCGGAGCCAATAGCGCCAATGAAGGGGGTGCCATCGGCAACCACGGAACGCTGACGGCCAACATCGTCACCTTCAGTGGTAATTCGGCGTCCAACGGCGGTGCCATCGCCAATTTCATCGCCGGCACGGCGACCCTGACTGACGCGACTCTCTCGGGCAACTCCGCGGGCGGCAGCGGCGGTGCGATCGCCAACGTGGGAACGATGACGATCACCAGCTCGACGATCGCCGACAACACCGGTGCCGCCGGCGGCGGCATCCAGAACAAGTCCGGCACGTTGACCGCCATCAATGTCACGATCGCCGAGAACAGCGCGACGACGAGCAACGCGGGGGGCGGCCTCGACGTGACCGGAGGCACGGTCAACCTCTATAACACGATCGTCGCCGAGAACACCTTCAGCACGAGCACGACGGCCAGCGACATCGCGGGCAACGTTTCCACCTCGAGTTCTTATAACCTGATCGGCACGGGCGGCTCGGGCGGCCTGACCGATAGTGTGAATAATAACCTCGTCGGCCGGGCCGCCGACCTCGGTCCCCTGGGATTCTACGGCGGACCGACCCAGACCATTCCTCTCCTGACCGGCAGTCCCGCGATCGACGCCGGTGGGAATCTGATCACCGGCATCACCGTGCCCACGAGCGACGAGCGCGATGCGCTTCGCGGTGGCACGACCGGACTGACCGGCCTCAATGCGGGTCTGCGGGTCGATATCGGTGCCTTTGAAGCGAGCTCGTCGTACCTGGTGACGACGACGACCGACGCGGTCGCTTACGGAACCTTGCCGCTCGGCGGTCGCCTGGGCCAACCTGAGCTTGAACGACAATAGTATCAACATCGCCAACCCCGCGCCCAACACGGTGGTCTTCGATACCACCAATGTCTTCGAGCTCGCCGCAGTCGATCGCCCTGACGCTGGGAACGCTCCAGTTCCAGAACACGTCGACGGCCGAAACGATCGATGGCGACGGGGTTGCAAACCTCACGATCAGTGGCGGCGGAAGCACCCAGCCGTTCTCGGTCGCGAAGGGCGTGACGACGACGCTGAGCAATTTCGATATCTCCGGCGGGTCGGCCGGCGCGGGAGGCGCTGTTTATTCTGATGGCAATTTGACCCTCGCGGCCATGAATATCGTCCTCAACAAGGCGACTTCGGGCGGAGCCGTTGAGAACGACGTCGACGGAGTTCTGCTGGTCAGTGGCTCGAACGTCAACACGAACACGGCTTCCGGCGGAGCGGGTGGCGGAATCTTGAATCTGGGCTCGCTCACGGTGAGCAATAGCAACGTCGACAGCAACACGGCGACAGTCGGCGGCGGGATCGAGAACCTCGGTACGCTAACCGTGTTCGACTCGACATTATCGGGCAACTCGACGACAGCCGGCGGCGGAGGCGCCATCGACACGAATACCGCCGCGCAGACGACGATCAGCGCGTCGACCATTTCAATGAACACGGGCATCGCCGGGGCCGGCATCTCCGCGGAAGGTTCCGGCCTCCTGGTGATCGACGGCAGCACGATCTCGAAGAATTCGGCGGCCAACGTCGGCGGCGGCCTTCAGACGTCGGCTCCGGTCAACATCAGTAACACCACCTTCTCCGGTAACATCGCGACCGCGGCCGGCGGTGCCATCGACGATCTTTCCGGAACCGTCAACGTGACGACGTCGACGTTCACCGCCAACATGGCCACGGGCGCCAGCGGAGGCGGCGGCGCCATCCTGGTCAATGGAACGCTCAACCTCTCGAACGTGACCGTCGCGCAGAACTCGGCGTTCGACGGTGGCGGCATTGACGTCAGTAGTGGCGGCACGCTGACGGCGATCAACACCACGATCGCGTATAACACCGTGGGCAGCGGTGGGGTGGGTGGCGGCCTGAACGTCAGCTCCGGATCGACAGCGAGCCTGTACAACACGATTGTCGCACTCAACACGCTCGGGAGCGGGACTGTCTTGACCTCCAGCGATATTGGCGGCGCCGTCGCCGCCGCCAGTGCGAATAACCTGATCGGCACCGGCGGGGCGGGCGGCCTCGTGAGTGGGACCAAGGGCAATCTGGTCGGCATCACGACGCCGGGCCTCGAATCGGGCCTCGCCTTTAACGGCGGCCCGACCCAGACGATTGCACTCACCGTCAATAGCCCCGCGATCGACGCCGGCGTCAACTCGATCAGTGGCCTGACGATCCCGACCATCGACGAGCGCGGTGCCCAGCGCGGTCCGGCGGGCGTCAATGCCGGGCCGTCCGTCGACATTGGTGCTTACGAAGCGAGCTCTTCGTACCTGGTGTCCACCTTGAACGACTCGAACGACGTCGGCACGCTCAGGGCTGCGATTGGCTGGGCCAACGTGAGCAACAATGTCAATCCCGCTGAGGCAGCGAACCCGCAGCCGAACACGATCTTGTTCGGGGTAACGGGGAGCATCACGCTGACCAATGGACCGATCGCGCTCAACAGCACGACGGCCAACGAGTACATCAACGGCGGCGGTATCACTGTCAGCGGCGGCAACACCTCGGGGGTCTTCACGGTCGCGACCGGCGTGACGGCGTCGATGTCCAACCTCACGATCACCGGCGGGTTGGCGGCGGACGGCGGCGGCATCGACAATTTCGGCAACCTCACCCTGACCGGCGTGACCTTGACCAATAACACGGCGAGCCTGGGCGGCGGCATCGCCAACGAGGCCGGCGGGAGCTTGTCGCTGACCGATTCGACACTTCAGAACAATACCGGCACGACCAGTGGCGGCGGCCTCGACAACATGTCGACGGCGACCCTCCTTCACGACACGGTCAGCGGCAACATGGCGGCGAGCGGCGGCGGCATCTCCAATGTCTTGAGCGGCGTCATCGTGGTCACGGGCGGGCAGATTTCGACGGCCGCGGCCAACCTGACGATCACCGACTCGACCCTATCGTCGAATTCCGCGACGGCAGGCAACGGCGGCGGCATCGACAACCTGGGTAACATCACGCTCGTCGACTCCACGCTCAACGGAAATTCGGCGAGTGGCACCGGTGGTGCCATCGACACCGAAGCGACCGGCACGCTGACAGCCACGGACGTGACGATCGTCAACAACTCGGCCGGCTCGGGCGCGGGTGTCGCCAGCAACGGCAACTCGACGCTGACGAGCGTGACGATCGCCTATAACACCGCGTCGAGCAGCGGGGCTGGCGGCGGGCTTGACGTGACGGGCGCAACGACGTCGCTATTTGACTCGATCGTCGCCTCCAACTATCTGGGGTCGGCGTCAACGGCGAGCGACATCACGGTCTCGGGGCTGGGCGGCGGCAAGATGAATCCGGCCAGTGCCTATAACCTGATTGGAAGCGGTGGCGCCGGCGGCCTGAGCGGCTATGGCAACATCGTCCTGGCCCGGGGCGTGACGCCGGGGCTGGCCCCGTCACTGGCGAACAACGGCGGGCCGACCCAGACGCTCGCGCTCCTGGCCGCGAGCCCGGCCATCGACGCCGGAAGTGCTTCCATCGCGGGCGCGACGATCCCCGATATCGATCAGCGGGGCGCGCTCCGCGGGACGGCCGGCCTGGACGCGGGCTCGAGCCCCGATATCGGCGCATTCGAGGCCAGCTCCTCATATCTGGTCTCGACGACATCAAGCCGGCCCGACGTGGGAACGCTCGCGGCGGCCGTCGGCTGGGCCAACACCAGCACCAACGTCAATCCGGCCAATTCCGCCAGCAATCCCGCCGCCCAACACGATCGTCTTCGACTCGGGCCCGACGGGGATCTTCCGCTCGGCTCAGACGTTCGACGTGACGAGTACGCTGGCCTTCACCAATGCGTCGTCGGTTGCCAAGGCCATCAACGGGTCGGGGACAGGCGGGCTCACGTTCAGCGGCGGAGGAACCACGCGGGTGATCTCCGTCGGAGCCGGCGCGACCGTGTCTCTCTCGGGACTGACGATCTCGAACGGCCTGGCGTCCAACGGCGGCGGCATTGATAACTTCGGCACGCTGTCACTGAATGCCGTCACCCTGTCGCTCAACTCGGCCGGGCTCGGCGGCGCGGTTGACAACGAAGCGGGCGGCACGCTCCGGATCGCCGATTCGACGCTCGCCCATAACAACGCGACGACGGGGGGTGCGATTTACAATACGGCGGGGGGGACCGCGTCGATCGTGGATACCACGATCGCGGACAACACCGCCAGCGTGGGCGCCGGCATCGCAAACGCCGGTACGATGACCGTGCTGAGCACGACGATCGCGCTCAACGCGGCGGCGACATCCGGCGGCGGTGGCGGCATCGACTCACTGTCGGGGGGCACGACCACACTCTACGACACGATCGTCGCCGAGAATGTCAGCGGCACGCAGCGCCACGGCCAGCGACATCGCCGGCGCCGTATCGACGGCGAGCGCTTACAACCTGATTGACGACGCCGGCTCGGCTGGCGGCCTGGTCAATGGGCAGAACGGCAACATCGTGGGCGTGTCCGCCGGATTGTCTCCGAATGGGCTGGCCAGCAACGGCGGCTCGACGCAAACGATTGGCCTGGTGGCGGGGAGCCCGGCGTTCAACACGGGCTCGACCGCGATAACGGGCCTCACCGTACCGGGTGTCGATCAGCGTGGCGTGGTTCGTAACCCGACTGGACTGAACAACGGCGCGACCGACGATATCGGGTCCTTCGAGACGAGCTCGAGCTATATCGTGACGACCACGGCCGACAACACGGGCAACGGCACGCTCCGCGCGGCCGTCGCGTGGGCCGACACGAATCCGTCGAGTGCGCTTTCTGGGCCGAACACGATCATCTTCGACCCGAGCGTGTTCACGTCAACAACACCGCAGACGATCATGCTATCCCCCTCGCTGGGAACGCTCAGCCTGAGCAACACCCAGGCCGGCATCCTCTTCGAGGGCCCGGGTGCGAGCATTCTGACGATCAGTGGCGGCGGCGCGCTCGAGCTGTTCTCGATTACGAGTGGCGCCAGTGTGACATTCGAGAATGTGACGCTGAGCTCGGGGGCGGCGTCGAGCGGCGGCGCCATCATGAACCTCGGCAACTTGACGCTCACGTCAGACACCCTGAGCGGCAACAGTGCCAATTACTACGGCGGGGCCGTCTACAACAATGGTGGCACGCTCACAGTGAACGGCTCGACGTTTTCGGGCAACTCGGCCCTTTACGGTCTTGGCGGCGCCATCGACAACTCAGGCACGGCCACGATCTCGAGCTCAACGTTCACGGGAGGCGCGGCCTATCAGGGCGGAGCCATCGACAACAAGGGCGGGACGTTGTCGATCACCAACAGCATCCTCAACAACAACTCCGGTACCCTGGGCGGGGCGGTCTTCAATAACGCCAACGCCACGATCATCGGCAGTACCATCGCCAATGACAACACGTCATTCGACGGTGGCGGCATCGCCAACGATCTCAATGGCACCTTGATGATCGTGAATAGCACGATCGCCTTCAATCATGCCGGGCAAACCGGTGGCGGCATCAACCAGGTGGGTGGTGGCAGCGGCGGGGGTGGCGGCCTCACGGTGATCAGTTCGACGATTGCCTATAACACCATCAACGCCGGCGGGGCGGGCGGTGGTATCGACGCGTCGTCGGGATCCGCCCAGATCTTCGACAGCATCGTGGCCCTCAATACCTCGGGTGGGGGAACGACCGCGTCAGCCAGCGATATCGCGGGGTCAGTGGCCCTCAATAGCGCGAACAACCTGATTGGCGGCGGCGGCTCGGGCCGTCTGGTGAACGGCACCAACGGCAACAAGGTCGGCGTGCCCAACATCAACCTCGCGACCTCGCTGGCCAACAACGGCGGCCCGACGCCGACGATCGCCGTGCTCGCCGGCAGCGCGGCCATCGGTGGCGGCAGCTCGTCGATCACGGGGATCACCGTACCGACGGTCGACCAGCGCGGCACCGCAAGGCCGGGTAATTCAATCACGATCGGTGCCTACCAGTACACCGGGCCGACCACGGTGACAACGACGGCTTCCGCCGTGGCGACGCCAGCCGTGTCGGCGCCGACGGCCTCGACGGCGGTCGTCAGCTCATTCGTCTCGATCAAGAAAGAAAAGAAGAAAACGATCGGGGCGCATGGAACGGTGCCGGGCGGCGGCTCGGCGACGAAATTCCATCATGCGAAAAAGAAGACGGACGTGAAGCATACAGCCGTGAAGCATACGGCCCTCGTCGCGAAGCCTTCGACCACCCAGAAGCACGCGAGCATGCTCAAGCACGCCACGACGTCGATCAAGAAGAAATCTCTCTGACCGTCGCCGCTGGCCCGTCCATTTCGGTCGGGCGGCGCGACCAGGAAACGACCATCAAGGCCGGGCCGAGCTCGCGAATTCCTCGGAATTCACCGAGTCCGGCCCGGCCTTTTACGTGCACGGCGCCGCGGCGAGTTCGCGTTGGGTTCGTGCCCTCGCGAAGGCTTCGCGGCTTTGCGCCAGTATTGCCGTGTTCCGCCCTGATAAATTGCCTCAATCGGCCTTGAACTTCTTGCAAGGAATCTCTATCCTCACGTCCGCCTGATCCCGGGTTTGAACGGCAATGGATTGCAACCTCGACGAGGTATCAGGGCAAATGGTATTGCCCCACCCGAACCAAATCGACTGGATGCGATGCCGCACGGGGATTCGGCGCGTTGCACGCGCGTTTTTTCTCGCCTCACCCACGACGAGTTTCACTGGGTGCCAGGCCGGCCCTCGATCTCCGCTGAATGTTCAACTCCGCGCCTCGCTGCTCCGCGCTCCGACTGGGATGGTCGGCGGCTCGGGCCCTTTCCACAGGGGGCGCGGTTCGTGTCTCGAGCCAAAGGAGTATCGCCCGATGACTGTTCGCTGGAAGCCCTTGGTCTTGCTATCGGCCCTTTTTCTCGTTGTGGGCGTGGGGGGTGTTCTGGCCATCACCCTGACCCTGGTCCCGCATTCGTCGGAAGGCATTCTGAGACGAGCACGCCTGGCGCATGAAGCGGGCCGTTACGAAAATGCCGAGATTTATTATCTCCAGGCTCTGCAAAAAGACGGCAAGAACGCGGCGATCCATTTCGAGGCCGCCCGCCTCTACAAAGACTGGTTCGACCACGCGCCCGCGGACAAGAAAGGGGTCCTTTACAATCATCGAATCGACCATCTCAAGAGCGCGGTTAAGTTCGATCAATCGATGCAGGGCCCGCGGCAGGCGCTTTTGAAGGCCGTGATGCACGAAGACCTGGTTCACGAGTCGATTGAATGGGCCCGCGAAGTCGTCAATGTCGACGCCGATAACGCCGACGCGCACTATGTCCTGGCACTCGAGGCGCTCGACCAGCGAACGCCCAACGTGGCCGAAGGCCGTCGCCACCTCGAGGTGCTCGTCAAGAAGAAAGGCGCAGCCGATCCGTCTCTTGCTCGTTCGGGCCAAGCTCGCCAACGCGACCGGCGACGACGCGGGACGCGCCCGCGTTTTCGCCGAGGCCCGCGCCGTCAAGGTCGCGGCCGACGCCGACCCGGTCGACCGGCTTGCGGAAATCCAGCTCACCGCGCTGGCGGTTCGCAATGAAACCGACCCGGCTCGGCTCGACGAGCAGGTCGCCAGCATGCTCAAACAGATCAAATCGATCAGCGGCGCCGAGCAGCTGCGCCGGCACGCGTTTACCGGATTCGCTCGCTGCTCGAGCAAACGCAGCAGCGCCTGACGCTGCGTGCCAGCGGACTGCCGATGGCCGCCAAGAAGGGCGTCGACCGCTTGATCGATGCGATTGAAAAGGACCTCGAGTCGATCTTTCAGCTCGCACTCGCGAACGACCAGGATCCCGACCTCCAGACCTTTGTCGCGTATGCCGAGCACCTGCAGATGCGCGACCAGCGCGATCGCTGCATCGAGGTGGTCGAGCGTGCCCTGAAATCGCCGCAGGCCGCGCGGCGAACGGCAGTGTCTGACGGCCATGCACCTGCACACCGTCGCCGTTGAAATGGCCCTTTCCCGGGCCGATGACGCGCAGCGATTTGATAAAGCACAGCCCCATATCAAGGCATTGCTCGATTGTTCCGAGTCGCGCGCTCAGGGACTGGGGCATCTCTTCGCGGGCTCGATCGAGCTCGACCGTTCGGGGGTGACCAAGGAAAACGCGCCGGTTCGTGATGCGCCGGCCCCGACGCGCGAGGCCGCCACCAAGCTTCGGAACAGTGCGCTGCGTCACCTCAAGATCGCCGCGACTCAGCTTCCGGAAATGTCGCAGGCCCAGGCACGCTACGGGGTCGCACTCGTGCTGGCAGGCGAACAAAACCTCGGTCGGCAGTTCCTTCAAACAGCGCTGCGGCTTGGCGGGCTCGATCCGCAATACCAGCTCTGGGCCGCATGGGCCGTGCTTCAGGCCGGCTATCCTGAAGAGGCCGAGCCAGTCGTGGCGGCCCTGCTGCGCCAGGTGGGCACCAGCAACGTGCCGCGTGAAATGGAGGGGGGCATCTTCCTTCTGAGTGGCGAGATCCACCAGGCACGTCGAACGCCCGACGAGCTGGTCAAGGCCGTTGCCGACTTCGAGCGTTGCCTCGCCACGGGCCAGGAAGCCAGCTCGACGGTCATCGTGCGACTGGCGCAGACCGACGTTCAACTCGGCCGCCACGCCCAGGCGCTGGCCCGGCTGAATACGCCTGCGCGATCAAGGCAGTGCCGACGCGACGTCCGAGCAGCTCGCCGTGCTGACGCTCGAGGAACAAGGGAACAAGGCCGAAGCCCGTGCCCGGCTCCGCGCCGCTCGTGAAAAATACACGGATAGCGCCGATCTTGCCGGGCTCGACGCCGCGATGCTGACGAAGGACGGCAAACCGGCGGACGCCGATAAAATCCTTGCCGATTTCCTCAATCAACAGCCCGACAACGTGACTCTGAGCCTGATGCGTGCCCAGATCCAGGCCGAGTCACTGCACAACATGGAACAAGCTCGATCCTTGTTGCTGGCGAGCGCGGAGAAAACCGATAATTCGGCCCCGCTCGTGCAGCTCGCGGGTCTGGAGCTCGATGCCAATCGGCTCGAGGCCGCGCAGGCGGTGATCGCCAAGGTGCGATCGCGCTGGAAGGAAGCCGCTGCCGGCGACGTGCTCGACGCCCAGCTCGCCTTGAAGCGAGGCAACGTCGAGAAAGCCATCGAGTTTTTCGACGTGGCGTTGAAGAAAGACCCCGACAACAAGATCGTCCAGCTCTACAAGGCCCAGCTTGACGGCCAGACCGGTGCCGTGACCGAGGCCACGAAGTCGCTGGAGGCGATCGTCAAGAACAAGCCCATCAAGGAAGTCGACACGGGCACGACGCTCATGGCGGCCGCCCAGTCGGCGCTCGCCGGCTTATCGCTCCGCGCCGGTGCATTCGACGATGCGATCCGCCGATTTGAAGACCTGAAGCGCAGCGACCAGAACGGCACGCTCACGAAGGCCGACCGCTGGCAGTTGATCACCGCTTACGTGGCCCGCGGCTCGTGGCCGCAAGCGAAGCGTGAAATCGCGAGCCTGCTGAACGACCCCAAGAATCCGCCGACCGACGAGGAGCGCGTGCGTGGCGCGAATTTCTACCGCCAGCAAGGCGAAGACGCCCCGGCGCTCGCACAGATCGATTACGTGTTGAACGTCAACCCGACGAACCCGGCAGCCGTGGTGACGCGATCGTACATCCTTCTCAAGGCCAAGCAGTACGACCAGGCCGCCGAGATCCTCACCAAGGCGGTGTCACTTCTCGAACAGAAAAAGGAGCAGCCGCCCGCCGTCTTTTACGTGATGCTCGCGGCCGTCGAAAACGAGAAGGAGCCGGCCAAGACGGCCCTCGATCGGGCGATCGTCGTTCTCGACCGGGGGCTCGTGTCTCGGCCCGACGACCTCGAGCTCGTTCAGGCCAAGTACACGGCGCTTCGGGCCGCCGCCAGGAACGCCGACGCCATCGCGTTTGTCGAGGCCAAGGCCAAGGCGTTTCCGCAATCGCAATTGAAGCGCGAGCTCGTCAAGGTCTACCGCGAACAGAAGCGCTACGATCGGGCCGCCGAAGTGCTTCGCGAGTTGATCAAGGAAACGCCCGACGATACGAATCTGGCCGCGGCGCTGATCCAACTGGTTTCGATCGAGGCCGACGACGCCGGTGCCCGAAACGATGTGGATCGCCACCGCGAGCTCAACAATCAAGCAAGTGCAATGATCAAGGAGTATCGCGGACGTTTCCCGAACAGCCAGGTCTTCGTTCAGGCGGAGAGCGACATGGCCGCGCGAAGCGGCAATATCACGCGGGCCATCGACCTCACGCGTGAGATCGACAAGATGTCGCGCACGTCGCCCGTCGGGCGCACTGCTGCGAGCCCGGCTCTATGCGAGCATCGGAAAGACGCGCGAACTCGCCGAGGCCTACAGGGAAGCCCTCGATCGCAACCCCCGCCAGCTCGACGTACGCATCTTCCTGGGCCAGACCAAGCTCAGAATGGGCGACGCCGACGATGCGCTCCGGCAGGCGAACTTCGTACTCGGCATCGAGAAAAACCGGCCCGAGGCACTCTTGCTCCAGGCCCGCGCCTGGCGGAAAGTGGGTCGACCGCAAGCGAAAAAGACCGGAATCAACAGGCCGCCATCGCACGGCTCACGGCCATGACGAAAGACACTCCGCGCCTCGAGGATGCCTTTCATACCCTGGCTGAAATTCAACTGAAGCGCAACGATCGCCGGGCCGCGGTCGCCACACTGAAAGACGACATCAAAGCGAACCCGGGCGACGCGGCGGCCCTGGCGCGGCTCGTTGAAGTTCTTTGTCAGCGCGGCCCGGGCAACACGGAGCCGGCTGTGTCGGATCTGGAAGACGCCAAACGCCTCGCGGCCGAGATCGCCGGCTCGGATAAACAAGGCTCGATGACCTTGGCCCTGGCCATCGGCTTTCATAAAGCCAGTCAGCACGAGCTGGCACTCCCCTACGCCCGGACGGCCGCGACAAAGCTCGATACGGCCGCGGCTCATCTGAATCTCGGCGATGTCTTGCTCACGCTCGCCGAGAATAACTCCGACACCAAGAAGCAGCGGGCCTCGCTCGAGCTGGCCATCGCCGAATACGACCGCGTGCTCAAGAAGCAGCCAAACTCAGTCGAAGCCATCAATAACAAAGCGTGGATCCTCCATAGCTACCTCGATCAGTCGCGGCAGGCGCTCGAGCTGGTTCTCGGGTTGCAAAAGCGCGTTAACCCGGTCGCCCTCCCCGGCGAGTTTTACGACACGCTGGGCTCGATTCAAGAATCGATCGGCCAGGCTCGCGATGCCGAGCAGACCTACATGAGCGGCCTGAAAAAGGCGCCCGAGAATCCGGTTCTCAACTTCCACTTCGGCCGCATGATCGCGCACGATCGCGACCGCGACCGCGCAGGAAGGCCCAGCCCTATCTCAAAAAGGCCATCGCAAGCGATCGGCTCAACCCGCTGATGAGCCAGGAAGCCAATCGCCTCGTTCAGCTCATCGACCACAAGGGGACGGTCCAGTGAGCGGCCACCTTGAGTGAGGCGAACGTCGCGATTGCAAGAACCCAGTGCGGCCACGGCCACGGCGTCACTTGTGCAAACGAGTGGGGTCGTGGTCGCGGCCATTGAGATCGGCCGTCGAGCAACGCCCGAAGTTCTCCTCGGCGTATGGAGCTTCTTCCGGATCGTCACGCAAGACCCGTTTCCACTGGCGACGCCGGCGCTGGCTTCCCTCGCGCTTCAGGTCTCGCTTCAACTCACGATGTTCGCGTTTTGTCGG
Organism: uncultured Planctomycetota bacterium; assembly: GCA_963818265.1. Classification (GTDB taxonomy): domain Bacteria; phylum Planctomycetota; class Planctomycetia; order Isosphaerales; family Isosphaeraceae; genus CAWFRS01. The sequence goes on from CAWFRS010000011.1 coordinate 238,511, forward strand.
TTCCATGTTGATGAATCCTGACAGCCAGACTAACGCAAATGGCCATCGAACCAGGAAACCAGATCGCGAGCGTAGCGTGTTGGTTCGGGGTCGAATTCGAGCGTGTGATGGCCCTCGGGATATTCGATCACCTCACGCTGCCGCGACGCCAGCCTCTCGAAGTAGGTAAGCGTTCGTGCATTATCAACGATTCGATCCTCGCCCGCCAGCATGAGCAGGGCCGGTTGATGAATCCGTTTCGGCATCAGCCCGACCAGCCGATCAATGAAGAAACTGGCCGCCAGAAGGCTGGCGGTCGCCTCGCGCAAGCTGAGCGGGTCGTTCGCGATGAACGCCTGAGCGTGCCGATCGTCGGTGAACAGGGCCGGATCGGAGAGCGGAATCGGGAAGGTCTTGCGGCGGTGGATGAAGAACGCCCAGATGATCTGAAGTCGTTCGCGCCGGGAAACCCCGACTCGTGAGTGCAGACCCGGGCAAACAAGCGCGAAAGCCCTGACGATCTCGGGGTAACGCGCCGCCGCGATGACGGCGAGTTTTCCTCCCCAGCTTATGCCGGTCAGCCCGAGCGACAGCCGTGGATCCTCGGCGCGAGCAGCGCGCATCCACTCGACCACATCCAGGTTGAGCCGGCGCGCCGAGGGGGTGTGGCCACGCTCTTGCATGTTGGCACCCGAGCCGCGGCGATCGGGAAACGACGTCACGTAGCCCGCCGATGCAAGTTCACGCCCAAGCCCCCCATACCAGCCGCCATGACTCTGAACACCATGCAAAACGACGATGTGGCCGCGTGGCACCGTGTTGGGGGTAAAGATTCGCACGTGCAGCGGATAGCCGTCAGAGGCGTTGAATGTGCGAACCACACAATCGACATCAGTCATAACGCACCTCGCGACGTGCAACCGTCAGCCCTTCCAGCGCACCTGTATCGACCTCGACGCCCAGACCGGGTTTGTCGATGGGCCGCGCCCGGCCTCCATAGCCGAATGTCAGATCCTCACGAGTCAGGTTCTCGCCCAGGATGTGTCTGTCGTACGAGCCTTCCACATACCGCAAGCCGGATACGCGGCTCGCGACGTGCCGGCCAGCCGCCGAGAGGAGCGAGGTTTCACCGGGGTGGCATCCTAGCTGCAGACCCAGCCCGTGGCGCTGGGCAAACGCGATGATCCGAAGAGACGGTATGATCCCGCCGCACTTGGAAATTCGCACGTTCAAGATATCCGCCGTGCAATGGTCGAGCGCACTGACCGCGTCGGGAAACCCGCAAAGCGACTCATCGAGCATCACCGGGATACCCAGTTGGGGCCGCAAATGGCTCAGCGACATGACCTCCGCGTGCGCAACCGGTTGTTCGAGCGCGGTCGGACCAAACGGCCGCAACGGTGCGACGCGATCGATCAGCTCCGACGCTTTCCACGCTTCATTCGCATCGAGACGGATATCCATGCGCCGCCCCAGAAGCCATCGCATTTTTTTCAGTCGCCGCGCATCGTCCTGCCCTGCGGTGCCGACCTTCAACTTGACCTGGTGAAAGCCATAGATCCGCATCTTGAGGGCCGAGATCCGTTCGGCCCGCGATGATTCGGCGGTGATCGCTCCGCTATAGCGAACGCCGCGCGGCGTTGAAAAACGTCGCAGGTTTTCGATCGCGACCAGATCGACGGCGCGGCCGGCCGACTCGCCGAACTGTCGGCCGTAGGCGTCCAGCAGGGCCAATTCGAGCGCACAACGAGCCGCATTGCCAAACATCCCGCGCGGGTCAGACTCGATCTCCGAGAGTGTCAGTGCCTCCAGGCGCCGGACAACCTCGGCAAAACTGGCCGGTCGGCCGATCGCCGCCGCCAAGTCGGGCCGTTCGAGCGCCGCGAATGCCGATTCGATGGTTTCACCCGTGACATACGATCGGGGAACACCTTCGCCATAGCCAGTAATGCCGTTCGCGAGCTCGATGCGGACGATCAGGTTCTCGCTCACCGAACGTTCAAATGACGCATGCTTGACCACTTTCTTGAGCGGAACCGCGATCTTCAAGAGCGTCATGCGGGAGATCGTCATTGCGGTTCCCTTAACGTCATGGTGAGACGGCATGCGGCCGATGGCCACGCATACGGCCGCGATCTCTCTGGTACCGGCTACCTGTTTTGAACTTTATCCCCTGCCGGGTCTCACGCAACTCGATTTTGGGGCGTCAGGCGCACGAAACGGAGAGTCGTGCGTGATCTTCGGCCACGCTCGGGCACGCGCCCTCGGCATGGCGCGCCCGTCGCGCGGTGGCGGCGGCTTGACGGAGGCGACCGCATCAGGCCGCGAGAAAGAGATAAAGACCCAGCGCCGAAAGAACGAGGCCGCACCCGAGGTTGAGGCGCTGCTGCCACGGCAACGACCGGCCGCTTGTCGACACGCGAGCCTGGAGCTTCCATACCAGCAAGCCGACCACGACCAGTGTTGCGGCCATCCCGGCGCTGAACGCGACCACCAGAACAATCCCTTCCTGAAGGCGGCCAAGGGCCGATGCAATCACGACCAGACTGACGGCATCCCAGCACGGAACCACCCCCCCTGCCGCTCCCAGGTAAATCAATCCAGCGCGACTTGGTCGCAGCGAAGGATGGGCCGCGACGGCGTGCTCGTCGTATCCGCCCAATGTGCGTCCCATACGCCAGAATCCTGTGGCGGCCACCGCGAAGCCGGCAACCCGCGTCAGCCCCTGATGCAGATCGGCCACGCGGGTCGCGGTCGTCATCCAGAGTCCGAATGCGATGAGTAACACGCTTCCCATGTGCGTCACGGTCGTTGCAAGGCCGACGAGAACAGGCTGATAAGGGCGGGACCGCTGGCCCAGGGCGGCCATCGCGACCAGAGTCTTGCCATGGCCGGGCTGCGCCGCGTGCACGGCTCCCAGGATGAAGCAGAGCGACACGAGAAAGAGTGACGATTCTTTCGGCGCTCGATCGAGTAGTTCCGTGAGACTGGGAAGGTCAAATCGCGACGACGTCGGCTCGCTGACACGTCGCTGCCGTGGCTTTTCCGTTTCGCGGTCCGGTTCCGGATTATCGGCGAAGGGAGTCGAGCTCCTGGAGGTCGCTGGGGCGGGGCACACAAAATCCAGCTCGACCCGCTTGGTGCGACGTTCCTCGGCGTCGGTCAATTGCCAGACGGGCCGAAACGGGATCTCATCGACGCGTTCAGGAGGCAGATCCGCGCCGCGGATGACCACGCCATCGCGCGCACGGACGGCGAGCCGGCTCATCCCCTCGCTGGAAACGAAATTCTGATCGCGAAGCGAAAGATGCCCGCGCGTGCCGATCGGGGCGCCGTAGTGGAACGTGTACCTGGGGTGTTCTTCGACGGCCAGGTCGAAGCGCCGTCCTTCAAGGACGATCGGCGAGCCGTCAATGGTAATGAGCAGGCCCTTGGCGTTTAACGGGGCCGTCACCTCGGCGTAGCGGGCCTGCCACGAAGCGCGGTCGCCGCCTGGCAACGAACCGATCAGCGTGCGCAGGTCTTGCGTGAGGGTAAGCTCCGAGAGACTGACCTCGTAGTCGACCTCCAGACGGCCCGGACCGATCGTCAACTGGATCGAGCGGTCAACCCGCTGATTGGGAATGTCGTGCGGGAGCGCACAGGGAGCCATCGCCAAGACGACCCACGCCGCGGCGAGCAATCCGGCCGCGCAAATCCAGCGCGTCGAAGGCCCCAGCATGTCCACGACAAAGCTCAGTTGTAGAATTTCTCGAGCGCCTTGTGAACCACGTAAATGACCACGTGGCGGCTCACGGGTTTCGCAAGAACGCAAAAGGCATTTTGCGAAAGAGCGCGACGCATCAGGTTGTCGTCCTGATCGCCGGTGATCAGAATCGCCGGAATCACGCCCTTGAGCTGGCGGACGATGGCGATCGTTTCAAGCCCCGACAGCCGTGGCAGGTGCATGTCCATGAGCGCGAGATGAACCTCGTGCTCGCGCACCAGGTCGATGGCCTCTTCACCGCTCTCAGCCATCAGGGTGTGATAACCCTGCGGCGCGAAAATCTCGCGCAACGTTTCCCGGGCGGCTGGGTCATCATCGGTGATAAGTATCGAGTACGGATGACCCGCGGTCATGGAGGCAACACTCGTATTAAGCGGCGTGTCAAAAATCACGTCGTTACGGGGTAATATGCATTCTTTGCGCCGTCAGAGGTTCCGGTCAATCTCTCTATCTCAAACGCGCAGACCAAGTCTTTGCAAGACTGTCATTTACGAATTTAGCAGATCCAGCCGAGATCGGGTGAAATTTCGCCTCAGACGCCCAGTTTCGCGTCAGTTTGGCAGTTCAGCGCGTCGTTGAGGCCGAGGAGCTTGGCAGGTCGTTGCCGGCCGCGGCCCGAGCGATCCGGCCGAGAAGCCCCTTGTTCTGGCCCCATCTCTGGTCGGGTTCAAACGCGCCCGCCACCGTCAGCTCGGTCGGATTTTCGCGCACGTCGCCATAGATATAACGCTCGATCATATCACCCTTCGAATCCTGCGCGAAAACCATACGAGGCAAAAAAGACTTCTGGTCGAGATAAACGTTCCAGGTCTCGCCCGAAGGGGTCTTGTTGACGAAATAATGACACTCCCGGTCGAGGCCGTCGGGCTTGCGGGTGCCGTGATAGCTCAGTCCGCTCGTGGAAGCCTGATTGCCTGGACCGCTACGTTCGGCTTTGCGGAGATTCTCGATGATCGTGCCGAGCCCGGCTTCCGTGATTGCGTGCCGGCTATTGCGCATGACGAGCGGGCTGTCGACGGGTATTCTCATCACGGGCAGCGGAATCGCCGTCGCCGCCATATGGACAAAGAGCATCCGGGCATCAACAGTGCTCGAGTATATGACCTCGCGGCCCTTGTTCGGCCCCGTCGACCACTCCAGTCGCACCGCCTTCGGATCGCGGCGGATGGAGAGGAGAATCTGCTCCTCCGGCTGCAACTGGCCATTGACCCTCTCGGTCCTGGATAGATTGACCTGATAGGTTCGGAGCGCTTCCATGTGGTCGGCGGCCCTGGTCAAGATGCTCTTCCACTCGTCGTCGGCAGCGGGTCGCGCGGGAGCGTCAGACGGAACAGATCCGGCACTCGCGGCGTCGCGGCTCGCGAGCTCGGACCGGGGTGAAGGGGCCTCGGCTTCGGGTGCCGGCTCGCCGATTCCCTCCGGTTTCCACGGTGAACTGGTCGCGTTGGCCGCAATGCTGGCGCCCGCGGCGGATCCAGACGCCTTCACCAGCCCCGGCAAAGGCTCGGGACGGCCAAGGGTGACGCGGATCGAGTCTTGCGCGGCTATGGGAGCTGTGCCGGCGGAGGCTGGGGGTGTCGGATTCGCCGGTCCGGCGAGTAATTCGCCGCCGGCGTCGCGTCCGTTTGCCTGCGCCTTGGCGTCGCGGGCCGCACGCTGCGCCAGCGCGGTATTGCTCGCCTGGCTGCCGCGCATGCTCAGAACGTAACTGTCTTGCTCGGGCGTGGGGGTGCCCGCGCTCGAAGTTGAGCGGTCCCAGCGCCCAAGCAGGGAAGGCCGATCGGTGCCGACCGACCGAAAACCGGTAATGCTGGAACAGCCGGCGTCAGTGAATGCGGCGAAAACGGCCAGGCAGATCACCAGTCGGGGCGACCGCGCCGTCAGCCATCGTTTCGCGTCGATCATCGCTCTCGCTCCCCTCCGTCAAACTCCGTCTTCCCAAAGGGGCGGTGCCGAAGCGCCTCTATCCGTCGAGCGCCCTGGAAACTGATCAATCGTGTCGAGACCACATCCCCGGGTCTGGTTCACGATTGGCGGCCAACTGCAATACCGTGGGGCCGCGTCCGCCTGTCAGGCAGGCAAGTGCGCCTCCGCTCAACGGGACGAACCGACCGCTCGCATCATGCGATTACCAGATTCGGCTCGTCCAGGCAAGAACAATCCATGTCAGCTCACGACCTCAAGCTGCCGAAACGAGGCAATCAACTCGACGTCGGGCACGAGGTGTGGTTGCTTATATTGTTCGACCGTTCCACCACTTCGGACGAGTCGACGTTTCTGAAATTCAGCCCAGGAGCCGTCGGCAATCCGCACAACGCGAACCGGACCCAGCCGCAAAGTGTCGCGCTTGCTCACATATTCGACATTCTGGCGCCGCAACTGCTGCTCGACCTCGTCCCCCAGACGATCGCAGAGTCCATTGGTGCCGAGGTCGCGGTCTTCGATCAGAAGTGAGTAATAGGGCGGCTCATCCCATGTCGGTGCCAGGAGATACGACCGAACGTGGACCCCGGCGTTCCGCTGCGCGGTCTCGACGGCCGCGATCACCTGATGCTCCGATAGTTTCTCACCGGTCAGGCTCGAGTAATGAGCGCCTTTGTTGAGAAACTCGATCAAAGGTGCCTGGCCGTGAAATCCGACGCACCGCACCAGGTCGGAAATATTGTACCGATAAAGACCCCCGGCGGTGGTCAGGACGATGAAGTAGTTGCGGCCCTCGATCAGATCGGTCGCTTCCACGGTGTCGGGCTCGGCACGATCGCCCTGCTCTTCGGGTATGAACTCAAAATAATGGTGGCGGATGTCGAGCACGCCGGCGGCGGTGCCATCCTCGATCGGAATGGTCATCCGTCCTTCGGATGCGATCAAACCGACATCACGCACGGGAGTCGCCCCGAAAAATTCGGGGTAGCCGCGGAGATACGCCCGCATCGTCCCCCCCTGCCAGTTCGAGAGGAACTGCAGGTTGGGCCAGTAATCCTTGGGGAGGAGCCGGCCGGTGTTCTCGACGATCTTTTCGAGCGCGCGTGCGGTCGCCTTGTGTCGCCGCCGGGTCTTTCGTTGCAGAAGCCCGCGGATCTCGGGTGAAATGTCCCAGCGCCTGTCGATGGTTCCGCTCGCGATATCGCGGATCAGTGTCTCTTTTTCACGGTCGCCAAGTCGTGCCATCGCCAGAATCGTGCTCGGGTTGGCGGCGATGATCGTCCCGAGGTCGCGATAAATGGAGAAACGCAGCCCCATATAGTATTTCGATTCGATGTCCTTGATCCGGGAGGCCACGGCCGGCATGCAATACTTGGTGCGGACGAGTCGATTTTGCATGTGGCGCGGTGAGGCCCGTGATCGCGCCGCACGGTATGCCGCCGGGAGTCAGGGATTCACGCCAGTCGCTGGCGACCTGGAGAATCGGCTTGAGCCCGTTCGCGATCATTTCGCGATGGGCATCGAATGCCATGATGCCCCAGATTGTCCATCCTTCGCGGTAATCTGTCAGCGATTGTGTCGTGACGGGAATGGTCTTGGGCCGGTTTGTCGTTCCCGATGTCATCGCGAACATGAGAACATCGGTGCCCGGTCCGAAGAGCGCGCGAGTGTTGCCCTTGCGCACCTGATCGATGTACGGTTCATGACGATCGTAACCGCTGACCGGAACACGCTTTCGAAAGTCGGCCGGGGATTTGACCTCGTGGAGATAGTGGTCTCGCCCGAACTGGCTATCGGCGTGCTGGGCTATCCGGGCGAGGAGAAGCTTCCGCTGCACGTCGCCGGCATCGCGCGTCTGTTCGAGAAACGACTGGGCGAGACGCCGTGACCGCTTGACGACCGGCGTGGCAATCATCCGCATGAGCAACTTGAACATCGCTCGCTTTCCCTCTTCTGACAGACGTGGTCAGCTTGAAACGGGACTGACCATCTCGCGTGCGAGCGCCGAGGCGCCGATCGGATGAGCGAACGTGCTGGGAACATCGCAGTGGGGAGCGGGCTCGTCGGCGGCCGGTCCGAGCGGGCGGCGCGGTGCGCACTGTTCAAGAAAACTTTGGAGACGCGCCACATACGCCCCGGGCTCGGTTTCGCGGCACCGATTATGCTTCGCCTTGGGAACCAGCCAGAGCTTCTTGGGGTTCTTGGCTTGATCGAAAAGGGTCAGGGCGATTTCCGGCCCGATGTACGTGTCGCGCTGGCCATGAATCATCAGCCAGGGCCTTGGCGCCAGCCGTGAGACGGCCGATTCGACACTGGGAAAACGGCAACCGCGCACGCGTTCGGTCCAGCGACGGCCCGTCCAGCCGAGAAAATGGAAGAGCCACATCGGGAGCAATCGGCGGATCGCGGGGCTCGGCACAAAAATTTCGGCCCAGCGGACGATATAAGAGACCATCGTGCCCTGGGTGGGGAACGCACCGTCGGTGACGACGCCCCAGACGTCGCGCTCCTCGGCGGCGACCACGAGCGCCGTCGCGCCGCCGCGGCTGACGCCGAAGAGGCCAAACCCCGCGGGATCGTGGTCGGCACGCGCTCTCAAATAGCGAAGGGCCGAGCGGAGATCGACGACTTCGTGCTCCGTCGTCCACTGGAGCGGTGAATACGCCGGATCAAACTCGCTGTTGCCATGATTGCGGAAGTCGAACGTGAACAGGTCGTAGCCCAGGTCCCGAAAGTGGTCGATGTAGGGGCTGAAGCTCCAGCGATCGCTCAGATACTCATGACAGTAAACAATCACGCCCATCTGTTCGCCAGTGCGCGACCGCAGGTAACTGCCGCTCAGCCGCAGACCGTCATCCGTCGTGAAATCGACCGACTCGCCGCGATCGGTCGGACGAATCTTGAGCGGCATGAACAGGGGTTGGGCCTGGAAGATGCGTCCGATCACCGGGGTGTATTTGATCGTGAGATAAATGACGGCGGCCAGCCATGACGCGAGCGGAATCGCGATCGCGGCGGCAAGAATGGGATTCAACCCGAAGTGGCCAATCACGGATGTGCTCCTGGTCGCATCGCTCCGGCTCGATCTTCACCGCGCAACGGCACGGCGAATTCGCGGGTGAGGACCGTGGCGGCCTCGGTCGGCGATGGCGATCGGTTAGTCAATGAAGCGTCTCAAAATGAGCGTGATGTTCTGTCCACCGAAACCGAAACTGTTCGAAAGTGCGACATCCACTTTCTTGCGTCGCGCTTCGCCCGGAATATAGTCGAGGTCGCACTCGGGATCGGGGTTTTCGAGATTGATGGTCGGGGGAAGCATACCATCTCGAATGGTCAGGAGACAAACAATTGCCTCGACACTTCCGGCTGCGGCGATTAAATGGCCCATCATGCTCTTCGTGCTCGATATCGGCACGTTGTATGCCGTTTCGCCGAATGTCCGCTTGATGGCGAGCGTTTCGATCGAATCGTTAACCGACGTACTGGTCCCGTGAGCGTTAATGTAATCGATATCATCAGGGTTGAGCCTGGCGACCGCCAATGCTTCCTTCAGGCAAGCAATGGCACCACGCCCCTCGTCATGGCTGTCGGTGATCCGGAAGGCATCGGCCGTCGAGCCGTAGCCGACGATTTCGCCGTGAATCCTGGCACCCCGCGCCTTGGCATGTTCGAGCTCTTCGAGCACGAGCATGCCGGCCCCTTCACCGAGGATGAAACCGTCGCGCTCGCGGTCGAACGGCCGGCTGGCGCGTTGCGGCTCGTCATTGCGCGTCGAGAGGGCGGTCAGGCGGATAAAACCCGTCACGCCAAACGGATGGATCATGCTGTGCGTGCCGCCTGAAAGCATGACGTCGGCCCCACCGCGGCTGATCACTTCGCAGGCTTCGCCGATCGCCTGTGAACTGGCCGCGCAGGCGGTCAGGCAGTTGGCATTGAAACCCCGCGCACCGTAGACGCTCGCCAGGTGACTCGACGGCGTTCCGGGCTCTTGCTCGGCCTCGCGGGTCGGATGCAGTTCCTTGACGCCCATCCGCGTGAATTCGGCGGTGTCGACGTGGCCGTTGTGCGTGCAACGGTTGACCAGGCTGACGAACCTCGGAAAGTCTTGCTGACCTTCACCCGACCCCAGGTACACGCCAAAGCGACGGCGATCGAGCGCGGGCGTGGCCTCGAAGATTCCCGACTCCTTCATCGCCATCGACGCGGCCGCCAGTGCGAACCTGCTGTTGCGCGAATGCTCGGTCCAGCGCCCGGCGTCGTCGATGTAGTCGTCGAGGCGAAAATCGTGAACCTCGGCCGCGATGCGAGTGGGAAACGTCCGCGAGTCAAACAGCGTGATCGGCCCGACGCCACTCTTGCCCGAGAGCAGCGCCGACCACGTCGACTCCAGGTCGCGGCCGAGTGGAGTCACCATTCCCATTCCGGTTACGACGACGCGACGCATTTCAAACAATCCTCGCAATTCGCCTTCGCCGAGGCATGAAGGCCGCGGCGATGGGATGGCTGAGCTTGAATCAGGTCTGGCCAGATGAGCCGCGGATCACCAGAGCCGCCGCTTGCCCGCTGGGTGTGAGGTTCGTGGTGACAAAAACCGGGTTATCCGTCGGGCGCGGAGACTTGAGCACGGCATCGATATTCATCTCGGGCTCGGGCTCGTCGCAATTGAGGATCGCCGGGATCTGCCCGTGATTCACTCCGATCAAGCTAGCCATCAGATCGACGGCCCCGCACCCGGCCGCGAGATTGCCCATGTAGCCCTTGAGGGCCGTGACGGGAACTCCCGACGGGCCAAAAATGCGTCGAGAATGCGCGCGCTTCGGCCAGGTCTGACACCCGGGTCGCCGAGCCATGGGCGTTGACGTGGCCAATCGCCGCCGGCTCGACACCGGCCTCGGCCGAGCGCCGCGAGAATGGCGACCTCGGTGCCTCCGCCATCGGGATCAAGGCCGCCGCCGGGCATCGCATCGCAGCCGGAACCGCCGCCCAGAACCTCGCCGAAGATTTGCGCGCCTCGGCGCTCGGCGTGCGACCATTCCTCGAGCATCACGATGCCCGCACCTTCACCGGGCACCCAGCCGTCACGTTGCCGGTCGAACGGGCGGCACGCGTCGCTCGGCTCGCCCTTCCACTTTGACATATTGTCGAACAGCGACATCCGGACCAGGCTCAGTGGATGAATCTTCGAATCGGCGCCGCCGGTGATCATCACGTCGGCGCGGCCACGCGCGATGATGCGAGCCGCCTCGGCGATCGCGAGGTTCGACGACGCATCGGCCTCGGTGATCGTGTTGCTCGGCCCCTGGCAATCAATCAGGATCGAGATATGGCAAGCCAGCATGTTGGGCAAGTATTTCAAGAGCCAGATCGGCTCGATCATCTCGATCGACTCGCGGCCCCAGACCTGAAAATCGAACGATTTCCCGTTGCCATAGGCCTGGGCGATCGCCGGCGCCAGCTCGTCGAGCTCGCTGGAGATCAAGCCCGGCGCCCAGGTCGATGCCGATCCGGGTCGGATCGATGCCGCTGCCGTCGAGGCCGGCGTCTGACCACGGCGAGCTGTGCCGCGGCGACGGCAAGCTGGATATCACGCGCCAGATATTTCTTGGTCTTGCGCAGCGCGTTCCAGTACTTGGGGATCGAGTACTTGCTGAAGGTCGAAATCGCGGATTTCCGCACCGGCATCGTTGGGCAGGCCCGACGTCCGAAAGGCCTCGAGCGGACGCACCGATCCCCCGGCCCTCGAGCAAGGGCCAGCCAGACCGTGTCCGCGCTTTGACCAAGCGGAGTCACCAGCCCCAGACCAGTAATGGCCACACGGCGTTCGGAACCAAGCATGAATCACTCGTCGAAATACGGCGGAGCGGGTCACGATCGACGCCAGTTGCGGAAGCGCTCACTCCGGTTGAGCCACGTTCCCTGTATTATTGCTTCAAAAGCGTGGCTGGGCGCCACAAACTTAGCCTAACGCGCAAATTTTTCGCAACCATCCCGGAAATCCGTTCCAGCCGACCCTCTCGTTCACCGGCCCGAGAATCAGCCACACCAACGACGACTTGCTCGCACGCTTGAGGCGCACCGAACTGCCGCTATGGTCCCGCAGCCGGCTCGTGCGGCTGTCCGTTCGAGTCAGCGGGAGCGGGCTCGACGTTCTCGCTGGCCTCACGCGATCTTTGCTGAGCCTTGGCGAGATCGAGCACGCCCAGCAACTGCTGAGTAAAGACAAAATTCTTGGGGCCAAAGATTTGATTGGCGCGGGAATTATCAAGGTGGGCAAAGACGATTTCGGCTTCGGCGAGGAGCTCGCCTTCGAGAAAAACCTTGGCCGAGACGACGGCCCCTTCACTTCGCAGGTCGGTGAGCGTCACCTCATAGATCAATTGATCTCCTGCGCAGGCGACTCCGTAAAACTCCGCGCGGGGAATTTTCGCCAGCACGACTTTCTCGGCGAAGCCGCCTGCTTCACCCACCAGAATACCCCCGGTCTGCGCCAGCCCCTCGATGATAAGGGATGCCGGCATGACCGGATAGCCCGGAAAGTGATCGTGCAGATGTTCTTCGGCCAGCGTGAGATTCTTGATGGCCCGAGCGAATTCCCCGCTCCGAAATTCCAGGAATTTATCGATCCAGATCCATCGCATTGCCTGCAGCACCCGACAAAGGAAAAGAAGTCTCTGACGAGCCGCCCGCAAGCCGGCGTGAATGCGACGAAGGCCATCACGGCATCATGCCGAAACCTTCGTCATGCTCCATTTGCCTCGGACCATGCGCTCGTTTTATCGAGCGCCGCGCCATGAGACCCACGAGCAACAGCTTGAGTACGGTTCAAGCGGCAAGCTTGCTCTGCACATATTGAACGAGCATCTCGACCGTGTAAAGGTCGCCGATGCGTTCGACCGAGGGATTGTCGGCAAGCTTCGAGAGGTCGGCGAACGGCAGCCGGGCCTTGAGCTCGCCGACGCCCTTGGGTGTCAGTTTGCCGTCGGCGACCCACTCGGGATCGGCCATGAGGTTTTCGGGGAAAAGCTCGCCACGCGGGATCTTGATTCCGAAATTCCGCTCGAGGCGAAACACGATGTCGAGAAAGTCAATCGATTCCGCACCGAGATCACCCTGAAGAGTCGCTTCACGCGTGACCTCTTCCTCGTCCACGCCCAATGCATCCACCAGAGTGGCTTGGACCTTCTCGTAGATCTCATCGTAGGTTGGCATAATATCCTCAGCAACAAGATGGGACTGCCCCTCAATCCCAGACCAGTATTGGGCGGACGATGCGCCGCTGACGACGCCGCTTTCCTAATCGTCGGCGATATCGCCTACAAAACTTCAGACGGACGGCCAAGGGGATAACCGCCGTGTATCGTGACACCGAGAGAACTCACTCCATGAGCTCGGAGTCGGAATTCGAAAAATATCATGTGCAAAAACCCGAATCCTTGCAACATCATCGGGTCTGAGTCTGCCAGTCCACGCCTTTTTTTTTCGCGGGTGGCGTCGATCGTCGGCCGCCGGCCTCAGCGCCGTAAAAATGCACCGGGATCACCCCGCACGGCCGCAACCGGCCAGGTGCTCGCACACAAGTCAAACCTGAGAGCGGACTTCGGGAACGATACGCCGCGTGATCGCGCGGGCCCCCACCGAGCCCTTCCGCAATGTTGTATACTGGTCGCGAAGGTTCGCGACGATCGCCGAGTCGGTTGTGTGTAGCTCGGCATCTTTTTCGCGCAAGTTGTACCTTGTCAGCGTGAAACGGCCTTTAACCATCTCCTGGCCGTCAATCGTTCCGGCCCCCTTGAACGTGCACTCGCGGCCCTCGTTCGACAGGAGCTCGACCAGAATCTCGAGGCGGCGGCCCGGCTCGACAAAACTGCCATACTTGATGGTCCGAGCCTGCTTCAGAACAATAATACTGTGTGCGAAATCTTCCATTTCGCGAATCAGCCAGGCACCGGCCTGAGTCAGTGCCTCGAGCATCAAGACCCCGGGCATCACGGGGAAGCCAGGGAAATGATCGCTCAAATACTCTTCGGCCAGCGATAGGTTCTTGACCGCTCGGAGCGCGGGAACCGGGCTGGCGAACGTGTTGTTTCCGGCGAGCCGGCTCTGACCGGGCTGTACATCGATGATCCGATCGATCAGCACAAAACGCATGAATACACCCGAAGTCGGTTCGTTGTGCGGTTATGTGAATTGTGGCACAACCGCAGGTCCGAACGACCCGAGGCATCGTGACACGTCAGGCGAGACGGCATCTAGTGAGTATCGGCACGAAGTGCCTCTCATCCGAGCCTAACGCCTGTCCTCGTGGAAAACCACAGTTTGCCGGAAACCCAAGGGCTACGTCAATCGCGTCAAACGCAATCCGCTCAATTCTGCTGCCCGCAGCCATCTTATTCGTCAGAAACGCCATTGTGCCCCATATCCGCCAGAAGCACCTGGTTCACTCACTAACTTCAAAAGGCAAAGTTGACAGACCGTTGTTAACACTGCGTAAGATATGGCAAATGGAGGCTTTGGGTGATGGCGCATCGCGTCATGAAACGCTACCCAACCCGAGCGGCTCAGCTTATACTACCCTTTTGACGCTTCCGCCGCGCGGCGCTCCTCCGCCGGTTGGCGAACCGGCCTGGCGTTCGCTGGCCATCTCGTTCGACGCGGGCCTTGCGATGAGTTTGATCGTTTCTTTTCGTGAGAGAGGCCCATCGCCGTGTTGCACGTTCCACCTGGGCTGCTCGGCTTTTTGCGCACGCTCGCCATTCCCATGATCCTGGCCGGCTGGACGCATTCGCCCGCGTCGTGGTCGCTCGACGGTGAATGGCTGAGCTACACGGTCGTCTCGGATGCCGAGGAGATGCCCGAGCCCGGTTGGCTTTTCCGGGCCCCCGCCGCGACCTCATCGGCCGAGTTGAGCGATCAGCGTCACGCCGACCGGCGATTCATCGTCGCCCACTTACCGGATCTGGGCGACTCATCGCGATCGGCAACCATCCGTCTTGATCGAGGAGTCGCATGCGCCGCTCTCAGCGCCGGCCTGGAGCAAACACGGCAAAGCGGTGGCTTTCGGCCGCTTTGTACCGGAATCGGTCGCGACGGCTGCAAACATCCAGCGTGGGCGGTACGAGGTGGTCATTCAAGAGGGCTTGAAACGCAAGAGAATCGTCTGGTCCGAATCGAATGTGGAGCTCGATGATCGGGCCAAGGCCGGCATTCTTCAATCGAGCTGCGGGTGGAGTTCAGACGGCCTTTATCTGGCGATCCCCTGCCCGGGGAGCGATCAAAAGGTCGAAATTGTTCGAACGGATTCCGGCCGGCGAGTTCATACCCTGACCGCGGCAAGCCTGCCAGTGTGGTCGCCGGATGGATGGAAGTGCGCTTTCATCCGTCATGAAAACGCCCAGAATCGGCTCGAATATATTGAGCGACGGGCGCAAACCTTCGGTGAGCCGCGGTTCGTTTCAATCGTCGGCCAGTTTCCGACCCCCGCATGCTGGAACAGCGACAGCCGGTCGCTTTTCGCGGTTGTCGAGCGCACGGCGGCGCACGCCGCCGATCTCGAGGTCGTGCGCTTCCTTCTGGAACCACGCGAGCAATTCAAACTGTTGAATTTGATCCCCGAACTCGCGAAAAGAGGCACGCCGATTCACGGCCTCGCTCTTGATTTCGACCGTGATGCCGAGCAATGTTTCTTCGCGGTCGACTTCGCCGGACGTGACGCCGACCTCGTCTGGTCGTTGCCCCGTGAGCGTGCGACCATCCATAAACGCTTTCATCCGATTGATCAAAGTCAACGGATCACCGACGTGACGATCGCCCCCGATGGCCATTCCATTGCCGTCAGGCTGAAATCGCCACGCGGCGTGACGCCCCCCTTGCTTTACGATTGCGACTCGGAAAAGACCAAGCTCATCGTCCCCGACGAGTCCGCCCGCCGCGATTGGTTGCTCCTGCTCGTCGACTCGGCCCGCCAGATTCTCGTGGCGTCTCTGCCGGCGGCCGTGGTTGATGGCCAGGCCATCAACCGGCCGCTCCTCTTGCCGCTGCCTGGCGAGCTTTCACCCAACGAGCTCGCGGCCATAAGGCTCAATCGGATCGGGCGATTCGCTTCGGAACTCCTGGTTGCCACGCACGAACAAGGGCCATCAGCCGAGCGCATTGAGTCGCGGGCGTTTGACATCGAAGCCAGGCTCTTGTTCGCTTTCCTGCGTGGCGACTTTGCGGCCGCCGGGTCGGAGCTTGACTTGATCGAGCCGCTCTTGACGGCGCCTCGGGAACGGCTCGCTCTTCTCGGCGTGCGGGCCCAGATCCTGGCCGCGCACGGCGAAGAGTCGACGGCCAAGGCCGTCTTCGACTACCTCTTGTCGTGCGGAGACCCCAAGCGTCAGCTCGTCGAAGAAACTCCGCTGGGTCCGGTCTTGACCCCCGTGGTCAGCGATCTGCAGGCATCGGCGCGCTATGTCGCGGCGCGAGCCGCTCAGACCGCGCAGCCGAAGAACCCCGGAGAGCCCGATCCACGCGACGAGCTTCTTAATCCCCGCGACCGCGACCCGTTCGGACTCGTCGATCCCCCGGTAATCGAACGTTTTGGCGCTCCTTTGCCGGTTGCTCCGTTTGCCCCGGTGCGCAAAGCGCCCTAGCAGACGACGACGACAAGATCTAACCGACCGCGCTTTCCCCGCCGAAATATGCTACGCTCCCGAAATGTTTGCGAATGGTTGAATAATTCATTCATTCGGCGACGTGGCGAACCAGTAAGTGGAGGCGGACGACGACAATGCAAGACTCCGCGCGGCGATCAAAGCGAGGATCCTCGTTGTTTCATCCGCGGTCGATTTCGCGAAGGGCGACCCTCCAAGCAGGAGCCCTGGCCTTGAGCGGGCTCGGGTGGCCAGAACTCCTGCGGGCCCGGCAAGTGGGACCGGGAGTGGCGGGCACGAGTTTTGGTCGTGCCAGGTCGTGCATTTTGATATTCATGTGGGGCGGGCCCAGCCAGCTTGACACGTGGGATCCGAAGCCGCAGGCCCCCGAAGCGATTCGCGGTCCGTTCCGGCCGGTCGCGACGTGTGTACCAGGAATTTCCATCGGCGAGCACTTCCCGCTCCTGGCACAGCAAACGAACCGGCTGGCGATTGTCCGGTCGATGAGTCACGACGACCCGGCGCACCTCTCGACCGCACATCGTTTACTGACGGGCCATCTCGCACCAACGCCAAATTCCGATGCGGCCGGACCTTCCCCACGCGACTCACCCCATCTTGGTGCGTTGATTTCCAAACTGCGGCCAAGCTCCGGCGCGATCCCCAGTGCCGTCACCATGCCGTGGACCGTGATGCACCCGGCGGCACCCGGCGGACGGGCACCCGGCCAGGATGCCGGTTGGCTCGGCAAGGCGTACGACCCGTTCCGCATCAACGGCGACCCGAGTGCGGCCGATTACCATGTCGAAGGCCTCGGTTTACCCGAGGGTGTTTCCCCGGCTCGACTCGGGCATCGCCGCGCCCTGCTCGACAGACTTGCTACAGCGGGAACCACGCATGTCAATAATGCGCGTCAGGATGCATGGAGCGTTTACCAGCATCGGGCACTCGACGGCCTCGATTCGGCCGAAGCGCATGGCGCATTTCAAATCGAGCGTGAAGACCCTCGACTGCGTGACCGCTATGGCCGGAACATCCACGGCCAGTGCCTTCTACTCGCCCGCCGTCTCGTCGAACGTGGAGTGGGTCTGGTCACGGTCAACTGGCACGACGATGGCCAGAATTTTTGGGACACGCACGGCGAGAATTTCCACCATCTGCAACACCGCCTGATGCCACCGGCCGACCAGGGCTTCTCCGCATTGCTCGATGATCTCGGCTCGCGTGGTTTGCTCGATGAAACGCTCGTCGTGTGGGTGGGCGAATTTGGCCGCACTCCCAGGATCACCAGGGCGAATAATGG
The DNA here is from genome assembly GCA_963818265.1 of uncultured Planctomycetota bacterium. Lineage (GTDB taxonomy): Bacteria > Planctomycetota > Planctomycetia > Isosphaerales > Isosphaeraceae > CAWFRS01. Next base: position 256,113 of record CAWFRS010000011.1, read on the forward strand.
GCGAGAGCACTGGCCGCACTGTTATTCGGCCGTGCTTGCTGGCGGCGGAGTGCGCGGTGGAGTCGTCCATGGAGCCTCGGACCGCTGGGCGGCCCATCCGACGACCGACCCGGTCAGCCCCGACGATCTCGGAGCCACGATCCTCCACGCGCTTGGCGTCGACCCCGAGAGTTACGTGAAGGATGCCGTTGATCGTCCGCTGCGAATCAGCGATGGCACACCGCTTTTACGGTTATTCGGGTAGCTCGCGTCCTTCGCTGCGTTGAAATCGGAACCCGGTGGTTCGGGCGAGTATCCAACATGAACGGGTGATGGTTTCCCCAATTCGCGGTCAAACCGGCGGCATTCGAGTTGAGTTGACGAGCCTCTTTCGCCGCGAGTTACCGAGAGGACCCGCCGGGATAGTCGATTGTGTCGTCATCGCGGCGCAAGGCCGCGCGGCGTCGCGGTTGATCGCCGCCTGCCGTGTCATGGCGACTTCCGCGCACTCATCCAGCCCGATCAGTGCCGCGCCCAGCCGCAGGTGATCGCGCAGGTTGCAAATATAAAGTCGATCGACTTTCCGCGCAAATGACATGATCTCGCCGAACGCGGTGCTTCCCAGTGATCGGACCTGCGCAAAGTCGATGACGAAGATGCTCGGCAGATCGGCGCGGATCAGACTATCGAGCTGCTCGCCTAATTCTTCCGACTGATGTGGCCCCGCGATCTCATGACTGAGAAACTCGACGAGCACGATATCAGGATGCCTGTCATCAATTACTTCATAAGCAATATGGGCTTGAACGGTTGTCGCGCTTGACATTGTTTCACTCCCTGCTTGCTCACAGAGGACTACTGAGATGAATTGAAATCGACATGCGGAGAAAATGCGGCTGCATGTGCAAGATTCGCGCCGCGAGTGCGACTCGTGATATTGAGCTTACGAAAAACCGCACGCGTTGTGACGATTCCGCGTTAATATGTCCCTGTTTTGTTTCGACATTTCAGCACGCGTCGCGGCAAAAAAACCAGCCACCGAGGCAAATTTGAATTTCGCCTCGATGGCTCGCTTGATTGTGTGCCAGCATCCGCGGGCGTCATTACTTGCCCAGCAAGCGTGCGACAATATAGACCACGACCGCGCCGCCAAGACCACCGCCAAGAAGCATGTAGATCACGGAATACTGTGCAGCCGCCACGACGATCGGCATCTGGGTGATCATTTCCATGGATAGGTCCTTTTCAAAATATGTGAATTCCAGACCAGATATTCCCCGCGGTGACTTGAGACCTTGCTCGACATACACGCGAGGTCAACGATTATCCTGTAGTCGCAAATACCGTACCGATTCAGAGACAGTCATCAATGATGTTGATTCATCTCCAAGACATTGTGGGCGGTCGCCGGAAGGCGCATGGGTCCCCGGCGCCACGACATGTTACGAGACGAGGCACTGGAGGCGCACTCGGTCGTCGTATACGCTGGCTTCGTGAGGTCGCCCGACGAGCTCAGGGTTACCGCGGTCCAATGGTTGGTTTAAGATTTTCAATGCGAGACACCGGGATGCACGTTAGAAGCATGACGCTCTCCATCTGGCTCGGCCTCGCGTGTGCCTCGGCTGGCGGCGCCGCGGCGATTGACGTCGACTGGCCACGAGTCGGGAACGATCCTGGCTGCAGGCGTTTTTCGACGCTCGACCAGATCAATCGCCAGAACGTCGCCCGGCTCAAGCCGTGCTGGACTTACCACACCGGCGAGCTCACCGGCCGGCCCGGCAAGACCATCGAGTGCACGCCAATCGTGATCGATGGCGTTATGTACATAACGACCGCCTATTTGCGTGTCGTCGCCGTCGATGCCGAAACCGGTCGCGAACGCTGGCAGTTTGATCCGCTCACCGCGCATCCGTTTGTGCATCGACCGACCTCGGGAGGGGTGAACCGTGGGTGCGCGTACTGGTCAGACGGCCGCGCGGGCGGTGCGCGGCGGATCATTCACGGGACGTCGGACGGACGACTCTTCTCGCTCGACGCACTGACGGGAAAACTTGACCCTCAGTTTGGTGAAAAGGGAATCCGCAACTTGCGCGACGAGCTGGCGCCTCATCTGGCGGCACTCGACTACGGCCCGACATCGGCCCCCTCGATCTGGAACGACACCATTTTTGTCGGCGTCTCGTGCGGCGAAGGACCAGGGATCACGGCTCCGGGCGATATTCGCGCGTTCGACGTGCGTTCCGGCAAGCAGGTCTGGCGTTTTCGCACGGCACCCGCTCCGGGTGAGTTCGGCAGCGACACGTGGGAAGGCGAGTCGTGGAAAGATCGCGGCGCGGTCAACGCCTGGGGCGGGGTGAGCGTTGATGAGAAACGCGGTGTCGTCTTCGCCGGCATCGGGTCGGCGGCCTTTGACTTCTACGGCGGCGACCGTCACGGCGCCAACCTCTTCGCCAATTGCACGATCGCGCTCGATGCAAGGACCGGCCGCCGGCTCTGGCATTTCCAGACTTTGCACCACGACCTTTGGGATCATGACCTGCCGGTTTATCCCAACCTGATCGAGGTGACGCGCGACGGCAAGACGGTTGATGCCGTCGCGCAAGTGACCAAGACGGGCTATGTATTCTTGTTCGATCGCGAGACTGGAAAACCGCTGTTTGACGTGCGCGAGCACCCGGTGCCGGCCTCTGATGTCCCGGGCGAGCAAGCCGCGCCGACGCAGCCAATCCCGACCAGGCCGCCCCCCTTTTCGGCCCAGTTTCTCGATGAAACGAATGTCACCGATATCGGTCCCGCCAATCGTGCGGCCGTGCTCAAGCGCCTCCGCCAGATCCGCGGCGGTGGGGCGTTCAATCCGCCCAGCGCACAGGGTACCGTCGTCGTTCCAGGATTCCACGGCGGCGCCAACTGGTCGGGCGCCTCGTTCGACCCGACTTCGGGCCTCCTTTACGTGAATTCGAACAACACGCCCAACATCATCACGCTGGCTGATTCGAAAGAGGCTGACAAGAAACGCCACGGGCCTTATCGCCACATGGGATATGAGCGGTTTCTCGATAACGAGGGATATCCGGCGATCAAGCCCCCCTGGGGCGTCTTGAACGCGATCAACATGAACACGGGCGAATTCGCCTGGCGCGTTCCACTCGGAGAGCACGTCAAGCTCACGGCGCGCGGCATACCGCGAACGGGGACGGAAACATTTGGTGGCACGATCGTGACGGCCGGCGGTCTCGTCTTCATCGCCGGTACGCAGGATGAGCGGATTCACGCCTTCGACAAGCACACCGGAGAGCTGCTCTGGGAGCACCCGCTGCCCGCCGGCGGCTATGCGACGCCCGCGACTTATCAGGTCAACGGCCGCCAGTTTCTCGTGATCGCCGCCGGCGGCGCCGGCAAATTGAGAACCAGGGCCGGCGATGCCTTTGTCGCGTTCAGCCTTCCGGACGACGACGGCAGCAGCCAGCAGAAAAAAGCCAATCGCGCCCATTAACGCGTCGCGGTCATGTTCGAGCCCGGCCGGATTCGTCATTGCGCGACCAAAGGCCCGGACCGGATTCTTTATTCGCGCGTCGGCGTCGACTAATCTGGTGCGATCTATCACATGCGGGACAGCGACGGAACGATCGCCGTTCAGTCGCCAGGAGTGACACGAATGGTCTCACGAGGATCACGCCGGCAATTTCTCCAGACGAGCGGCGCGGCCATAGGCGCCGCGAGCTCCGCCAGCGGACCCGCTACGGGACCATTGGGGAAAACGGCGCAGGCGCAGCTAGCGGCGGCGACCGGGCATCCCAGGGTCGCCGCGCTCGCGTCGGTCTATCACTATCTTTCGCACGCTTATCACATCGTCGGCCGTTTCATCGACGGGTTTCCCCTCTATGATGGCCATGGCTTGCACAAGCCGCCGTTCGACATCGCGAGCCTCTTCATTGAACAGGTCTCGCCCCGGACCGACCTGGGCCGGGCCAAGGCGCAGGAGCACGCCATTCGACAAAGTGCGACGATCGCCGATGCTCTCACGCTCGGCACTGGAAAGCTCGCGGTCGATGCGGTGCTCTTGATCGCCGAGCACGGCGATTACCCGTTTAACGAGAAGCTTCAGAAGCTCTACCCGCGCGGGCGGTTCTTCCGCGAGGTACTCGAGGTCTTCAAGGCATCAGGCCGTTCGGTCCCCGTTTTTATCGACAAGCACCTTTCTTACAGCCGCGCCGAAGCCGCCGAGATGGTCGCGCAGGCCCAGAGCCTGAACGTGCCCCTGATGGCGGGATCGAGCCTGCCCGTCACGTGGCGTCATCCCGCGCTGGAGATTCCGCTCGGTCGAAAGTTTCGCGACGTCCTGGTCGCCTCGCGTGGCGATCTGGAAATCTACGGCTTTCACTCGCTGGAGACGCTACAGTGCATGGCCGAGCGCCGCGAGCTTGCCGGAAGGCCGCAGGGCGTTGTCGCTGTCACATGCCTGGAAGGTGACGCGGTCTGGCAGGCCGGCGACCAGGGCGTATGGTCGTGGGAGCTGTTGGCGCACGCCCTGGGGCGAAGCCACACGGTGAATCCCGGAAATATCAAGCAGAACACCCGAGATTACCTGCCGCCGGCCGCGCCCGGTCGCGACGTCTTGACGAGGCTCCGTCATCCGATCGCGTTCGTCGTGGAATATGCCGACGGGCTGCGAGCGACCGTGTTAACCTTGAACGGTCACGTCGACGACACGACGATCGCCGCTCGCATCAGCGACGCGAGCGGGGGCGAAACCATCGTGTCGACTCTCATGTATCTGCCCGCGCCGCCGGGTGCGAGCTTTTTCAATCCGCTGGTGCTCCGCATCGAAGACTTTTTCAAGACGGGCCGGCCCCCCTACCCGGTGCAGCGTACTCTCTTGACCGGCGGAACGCTTGATGTCGCGCTCGAGAGCCGCGTGCGTGATCATGCGCGAATCGCCACGCCCGACCTCGCCGGCATCGATTACGCGCCGCCTCTCGATTCGGGGTTTATCCGCACCTCACTGACGAACCCGGCGCCCAATCGCCTGTGATGCAAGAAGAAAAACCGCCCGTCCTCTTCGATCAGAGATCAAGGGGAATTCAAGAGTGGCACATTCCAGTAAGCGTCGCTCAAGAACCGCGACCAGCTCGCGATGCGTGCCCCGCTGGCGTCGTACAGGGGTTTCCACGCCGGGCGAACCGGCGCACGTCTGAGCTTCATGCCCGCCTGTTCGGGCGTGCGATTGGCTTTGCGCGCGTTGCACGGCACGCAAGCCAGGGCGCAGTTTTCCCAGGTGGTCTGGCCACCCTGAGCGCGAGGAATGACGTGATCGATCGTCAGCTCCTCGGTGCCCGGCTGGCAACCGCAGTACTGGCACGTCGAATGATCGCGCTTGAAAAGGTTACGGCGGCTGAATGTCACTGTCTGGTGGCGCGCCCGGTCATGCCGTGTCAGCGCCAGGACTTCGGGGACGCGAAGTTGAAAACGCACCGTCCGGATGAACGGCTCGCCTTCGCGGGGCGAGAGTTTCGCCCAGTCAGACCAACTGTAAAGTTGAAAGTCATCGGGATCGATGACGTGGGCAGCCTGATTCCACAGCATGACCAGGGCACGCGCGACAGGCGCGACGTGCACCGGCTGCCAGTGGCGATTCAACACGAGAGTCGGTCGTTGCAGCACACAGCTACTCATGAGTTGCGACCTCTCGGACGAAGCGGAAGCGTTCTTTTCTTCCTCTCCCTGGCCGGAGAGCCTCTGGAAGCCCCCGTACTTCGAGTATTTTAACCCAGGCAAAAGGGATGATGCCAGGGCCGGTTCCCCTTGCTACATTGAGAAGCGACTTCCATCCTGACGATGGCCTGCAACATTGTCACCCCAGTCGTTCCAAGGTTCACCCATTCTTCATCGTGAATGGACCACGACCATGCGCGCGGAAATCATCGCCATCGGCACGGAACTCACCACGGGCCAATCACTTGACACCAATAGCCAGTGGCTCAGCCAGCAACTGGCGACGCTCGGAATCGACGTCGGATTTCACACGACGATCAGCGACGTGCTGCCAGACCATCTCGCGGCGTTTCAAATCGCCTGCGATCGGGCCGACCTGGTCGTCATGAGCGGCGGTATCGGACCAACTCAAGACGATCTCACGCGTGAGGCGCTCGCGGCCGTGGCTGGCGTGCCCCTGGTTGAAGACCCAGGCGCTGTCGCACATATCGAGGCCATGTTCGCGCGGCGCAATCGCGTCATGAGTGCTCGCAACCGTGTGCAGGCACTCTTTCCGCGGGGAGCCGAAGTCCTCGCGAACCCGGTCGGTACCGCGCCGGGGATCTGGATCGAGGTCGGCCGCGCCCATGTCGCGTGCTTGCCCGGTGTGCCGCACGAGATGAAGTTGATGTTTCAGGAACAGGTCGTGCCGCGGCTTCGCCAGCTTGGTTACGCGAGCCGTGTGCAAGTGCATCGCAAGATCAACCTGTTCGGGAAAGGCGAGTCGGAGATCGAAGCCCAGGCGATGGATTTAACCGCCAGAGGACGGGTGCCCGACGTGGGCATCACGGCTCACGACTCGACGATCAGCTTCCGCATCAGCGCGATTGGCCAGACGGAAGACGAGGCCCGTCTCCTCATCGAACCGACGGCCAGGCTGATTTACGAGCGGTTTGGCAGCCTCGTCGTGGGCGAAGAGCGCGACGACGTCCCCCAGGCCACCGTCTCCTTGCTCGCATCTCACCAGGCCACGCTGGCGACGGCCGAGTCGTGCACGGGGGGGATCATCGCTCAGATGATGACGGCGATTCCCGGCGTGAGCTCCCGCTATCTCGGAGGCGCGGTCAGCTACTCCAATCATGCCAAGACAGAACTCCTGGGCGTGCCCGCCGAACTGATTGAAGCCCATGGCGCCGTCAGCCCCGAGGTCGCCGCCGCGATGGCCAAAGGGGTGCGAACCCGCCTGGGGGCCGATATCGGACTGGCCACAACCGGGGTGGCCGGTCCGTCGGGCGGAACAGCCGAGAAACCGGTGGGACTCGTTTATCTCGGGCTCGCGACCGCGAAAGGCACGCAGACGCGCCGGCTCGATATCGGCTCGGACCAGCCGCGCGAAATCATTCAGCGCCGCGCGTCGAAGGCGGCGCTGAACTGGATTCGTCTGGTGTTACTGGAAGGGCGCTGACTGCCGCCGACGTCTGCGGTTTCGAGACGTGCCTGTTCCGAAGTCAGTGCGCGTTGAGCGGCACGATCCGCCCCTCGGTTTCGCCCCAGCCCTGCCACATCCTGGCCGCCTGGGGATGGTGGCTGCGCATCCATTCCGAGGCCCGGTCGAGTCGCGACTCGCGGTATTCCCCGGCGTGGAGTGCGCCGCGCAAGAAGGTCGCGAGTTTACCCGAATCGCTCGGATCCTCGGCCTTTTTTTCGAGCAGTTCCAGGTCTTGCGGCCGGGCGACGCTGCGCACGGCCAGGGCGTACGCGGCCCAGTCTTGAATCATCGGGTCGGCGTGCGCCAGGAGCTCTTCAAGCGCCTCGGCCGGAATCGCGTAGTTGCGTCCCGCACCGTAGGCGAGGCGCCGCGTGAGCAAGAGTCGCAGCCAGTCGGGCCAGTCGGGGCTGCGGCGCCACGGCCAGGGCAAATCCACGCGGATCGTGAGCGACGGCCGCGACCGACACCGATTCGGCGAGCACATAACGTGCCAGCTCGGGGAGCTCGCGCTCCAGGCTCATGGTCATCCGCTGCAAATCTTCCAGGTTGGGATCCTTGCTCAGCCGGAACGCCGCGGCGATGCGCTCCGCGTCGGGCCGTTTCGCATCGTGCAGGACGTAAATATCGGTCGCCGCACCGCGAAGGCTCCACAAGCCATAAGCGAAGACCGCCACCAGTCCGACGAGGAAGACGAGCCCGGCGATGCCGACATAAAAGAGGCCGCCATATTTCTCGCGCTGGCTCAGACGCGGCGGGGGAATTTCGGATGGGCTCAGGATCGGCAGCCGCGGAAAGCCATTGGAATTCGCGCCCGGGTCCATGATCGGTCGATCCTCGGAACAAGACAGCGGCGTGGTTGGCTCACCGTTCTGAATGTCCTTGCACGATCCTGGGAGGGCGAGTTTCCGCACGAGCCGAGTGCCAGTGCCGACTCGGGGAGCCTCCGCGTCTCGGAATCACGCAAGGCCTTTCTAGAACGAGTTGACGAGCTGCATCTCGCGATTGGCCATGCGATTGGCCAGATACTGAGCATGATATTGCATTGTCATGTGGAATACGTAATTCAAGATCAGTCCGGGCCTGCGGTGTACCTTCAAAAAGCGCCAGAGCCGCTGTCGGTATTCTTGTTTCAAGGCCCGGTCGGGAACGCGCGTCATCAAGCGGATGAAAAGTCCGATGGCCCTGGCAAGGAAGAAGGTCTCTTGAGCATACCGGCGCGGACTCGAGAGCCAGTCATGTTTCTTGTTGATCCCGATCTCGAAAGAGGGTTTGAGCCATAAGGAATCGGTTCTATCAAAGAAAGCCGAACAGTCGTAAAGTTCCTTCAAGACGCGAATATAACCTTCGAGGAGCTCGCCGCGGCTAAACAAGAGCGGCACGACGTTGGTGCCGTACTCGTTGGTATCAGCGCGATCGAGCCGGCCTTCGGCCGCGAGCCGGCTGTGGAGCGGCGTCTTCGGAATGGCCGAGAGCATGCCGCTCATCGAGAACGAGATTCGCGAGTCGCGCACGAACTGGATCTGACGGTCAAAAATCCCCGCGTCGTCGTTGTCGAACCCCATGATCATGCCGCACCAGACCTCGATGCCGGCTTCCTGAATGCGATGCACCTTCTCGAGCAGAGTGCCGCCGGTGCGGCACATTCTGGTATTTCTTGGCCTCGCGCAGCGAATCTTCATCGGGGCTCTCGATCCCGATGAACGTGGCGACGAAATTCGCTCGTACCATGAGATCCATCAGCTCGGCATCATCGGCCAGGTCGATCGACGCTTCGGTGAAAAGCGTGATCGGATAGTTCTTGCGATCCTGCCAGGCCACGATCTCGCGGAGGACTTCCTTGATGGCTTTCTTGTTGCCGATCAGGTTGTCATCGACGATGAAGGCGATGTCGACGCCCGCCGCGAGAATCGCGTCGAGCTCGGCGATCACCTGGGCGCTGGTCTTGATGCGCGGGCGACGGCCAAAGGTGACGATGATGTCGCAAAACTCGCATTGAAACGGGCACCCGCGCGAGAATTGCAAGCTTCCGAATGCATAGTGCTTCATCTTGAGCAAGTCGAACCGCGGTGTCGGCACCTTCGTCATATCCGACTTTTCCGCCTGCTCGTAGCGCAACTGGTGCAGACCCTGCTGCCACTCGCGAGAAAGCGCGGCCAGGTGTCTTCGGCTTCTCCGACGAAGATCACGTCGGCGAGTTCGCCGAAATAGTCTTCCTGCACCGTGATCCAGGGCCCGCCCACGACGCAAAAACAGCCGCGCCGCTTGAGCTCGGTGAGCACTTCCTTCATCCGGAAACGCTGCACGCTCATTCCCGTGATACCGATGATGTCGGCCCGCTGGCAGTGTTCCCAATCAATCGGCTCTACGTTTTCGTCGTAGATCGTCACCGTATGTTCGGCGGGAGTCAGCGCCGCAGCAGCGGCAGGCACGCAACCGGCAGATTGCCTCGTTTGCCGATGAACGGCAGCGCGTATTCCATTCCCCAGTAAGACACTTCAAACCGCGGATTGATCAGAACGATATCGGCCATGGGATCCGCGAACTCCACTCGAGGGCCCGGCAATCTTCGACCAGAGGTCTATCACGACGACTTACAAAGAATGTTAGCCTAGGACTTGATGTTCTCATAGCCGGTCACGCGGCTGAATTCTGTCAAAATTCACACGGCAACCGAGATCGACCGCGGCCTCGGCCGGCGGCGGGACCTCAGTTGAGCCGTGGCATCGGAAATAATGGCATGCTGACGTCCTGGGTTTCGTTTTCGCTCGCGCTCTTTCTGGTCGGCTCAGAGCCGATGATTTCGACGGCGGCCGGAACCGGCCAGGCCGGCGACAGCGGTGACGGCGGACCCGCGTCCGCCGCGAAGCTGAACATGCCTTTCGACGTCGCGTTTGATTCGCAGGGCAACCTCTACTTTACCGACACGTTCAACCATCGCCTCCGCCGGATCGACCAGGCGAGCGGCGTGATGACCACCGTCGGGGGCAACGGACACCCCGGTTTCTCGGGCGACGGAGGGCCAGCTACGCAAGCGCGGCTTGATGAGCCCTACGGCATCGTGGTTGACGCGCGGGGCAATCTCTTCTTCGCCGATCGGCTCAACCGCCGTGTACGGCGCATCGACGGAACGACCGGCCTGATCAGCACGGTCGCGGGAAATGGAACGGGCCGCTATTCGGGCGACGGCGGCCCCGGTGACAAGGCCGGCCTGGTCGAGCCCAACGGCGTCGCGTTGAGTGTCGACGGACGAACACTCTATATCGCCGACGTCGCGGGCCACCGCGTTCGCTGTCTTGACCTGACTCGCAACGTCATCTCCACGTTCGCCGGCACCGGGAAAGCTCGCCACGAGGGCGACGGCGGGCCTGCCAGGGAGGCGTCGATCTGGGGGGCTCGTGCCGTTGACATCGGGCCTGACGGGTCGGTCTATATCCTCGAGCGCGAAGGCAACACCTTGCGCAAGGTCGAGTGCGGGATCAGGCAAAATCGCGACGATCGCGGGGACGGGCCGCAAAGGCTTCTCTCCCGACGGCGGCCTGGCCGCCGAAGCGACATTCAACGGGCCGAAAGAACTCGATGTCGACGCCGCGGGCAATGTCTGGATCGTCGATACCGAGAACCAGGCGATCCGCGTCATTGACGCGGCGTCGCAGCGAATCAGGACCGCCGCGGGCACTGGTACGCGCGGGGGCGATGGTGATGGCGGACCGGCACGCAAGGCGCGTCTCGACCGACCGCATGGCGTCGCCATCGGACCCGACGGCTCCTGCTGGATCGCCGATACGAGCAATCACCGGATCAGACGCGTGACACCGAATCGCTGACGACACCTCACTTGTCGATGACCTTCTCGAGATCCTGGCGAAATCCAATGAGACTCACCACGAGCCAACAGGAGTCAAACCGCGGCGCTGCTCCGATTGTCGTCCCACCATTCGTGCCGCACCCATGGCTCCGCGGGGGTCATTCTCAAACCGTGGTGGCAAGATACCTGGGAGGCGACCGCCGGCGGATCGACGCGACGTCGCACATCGTCGAATTGCTCGACGGCGACCGGTTACTCATCCTCGAAAGTGTGCCGCGCTTCTGGCAACCTTCGCATCCGACCGCGCTGCTCGTTCATGGTCTGGCGGGCTCGGCCGATGCCGGGTATATCGTGCGAGTGGGCGAGCGTTTGATGCGAATGGGAATTCGCGTCGTTCGCATGAATCTGCGCAACGCGGGCGATGGCTTCGGACTCGCGCGCGGCATTTATCACGCGGGCCGGAGCGACGATCTGCGAGTCGTCGCAACCTGGCTGGCCACTCGGAATCCGGAGTCACCCATTGGCCTCGTCGGCTTTTCGCTCGGAGCCAATCTGGTCTTGAAGCTCGCTTCCGAGTCGGCGAGCGAGCCGCTTGACGCGCTCGATTGCGTCCTGGCCGCGAACCCGCCGATCGATCTGGCGGCCTGTGCGCGACTGATGCTCACCCGCGAGAATCGGCTTTATGATTGGAATTTCGTGCGTGGCTCCGCGCGATGGTTCGCCGCCTGCATCAACGCTTTCCCGAGCTGGGCACGCCCCCCTTGAAGGGCGTCAAGACCCTCTACGACTTCGACGATCGGTACACAGCGCCACGCAACGGATTCGGCTCCGCCGACGAGTATTATCGACGCTGCAGTCTCGGCGATGCGCTGGCGGCCATTCCGATCCCCGGCCTGATAGTCCACGCGGCCGACGACCCGTTCGTGGCGTCTCAGCCACTACGCGACGCCAGGCGACCCGATCATCTCGCACTCGAGCTCATGGCCCACGGTGGCCACCTGGGCTATTTGAGTCAACGTCGCTGGCAGGGCGATCGCCGGTGGCTCGATGCGCGCCTGGCCGCATGGCTGGGCGATCATTGGGGAACGTTCGACACCGCTGCATCTTGAGGTGAACGAGAAGGCGACGCGACCGGACCGCGTTATTTCGGGTGAATACGCGACCGATAGCGCTTGGGAATCTCGCCCCGCAGGAACCCGGCGAGCTCTTCGGGGTCGTCAAGCTTGAGCGAGAACGGGAACCATTCGCCCGTTGAATCGTCAAGAATCGCCGCCTCGGTCACGCCTTGCAGGTCCATCCGCGGATCGCACCAGATCAAGCGATCGTCTTCATTGGTGAAACCGTGGCCATCCCACTGGCCGATTCCCCCGACAGCCTGACGAAGCGCCGAGCGAACGGCGTAGACTGCATCTTCGGCCTCTGGAGATCCGACGATGGCCTCAGGATAGATGCGAATCGCGTAAATCGCGCGAATGGTCTCGAGATATTCACTCAGCCAGCGAACCGCCGACGAGGGACCGCCCGCTTCAAGGCTGTCGATGAATTCGGCGACTTCTTCGGCGCCAAGCGTGTTGGGCCCGACCGGGTTGCGTTCGATGGTCGCCCAGACGTTTTGAAGGATGCCCAGCTCGGCACCAATCGCCAGGTAGTTGCCCAGAACGCCCGGGTGGTCGACCGACCAGATTGCAACGTTGGGAACAGCACGCTGCAGCGTGGCCAGAGGGATATCCCGGTCATTGACAGTCAACAGGCGTAGGTAATCACCCATCGGCCGATTCCGTCACCAGATGTCCTACGCGAGCGACCAAACCTCGAACCGTTGAAGCCCGGCAAGGGAGACTCGGCATCCCGCGCGACGACCCAGGCTCCGGACGAGACCGGCGCCCGAAAGCCTCGCAAAAAATAGAGTAGCAACGCACCGTCGATCACGCAAGGGATAAGGAACACCAGAACATCACCGGGCGCTGTCCGCCCGACGATCTCGACCCGCCACCACATTTCCGAGCAACGCCCCGAAGCCCGACATGCACACCAGGATCAACGCCTGAGCACTCGCGCGGAGATGGTCGCTCACTGCGTCCATCGATGTAGACTTGCCCACCTACCGTGAAACAGGCGAACCCCACACCATGTAAGAGCGTGCCGCCAACAGCCAGCCAGAGCGGCGGAAACAGCGCCAGGCTAAGAAACCGGAAAAACCACGCCGATATCCCCAGAAGCAGTGTCGCTTTGGCGCCCCATCGCCGCAAGAGCCAGGGCAGGACCGCCAGCATGATAATCTCGGTCACTTGTCCCAGGGTCATTGTGGACGAGATCCACGCGCGTGGCAAGCCCCGCCATTCGAGATATCCGGGCATCACCTGATAAACGAGGGGCGCTGATAAGTAAATTCCAAATGACGTGATCAGAAACACGCGAATATCCGGCTGGCGGCGCCAGCTCCAGGCTGTCGCGAAACGCCCGGCGGCCGCGCGTGCCGACGGCCAGAGGCGGGCGTGTTTGGCAACGTCAAGCAATAAACCGAGGCCACCAGCGACACCGCCGCGCCGACCCAGATGGCCTCATAGGCCCCCTGCCCGGCCCGCGTTGATCCCGAGAGGAGCATCACCAGCGATACGGCCCAGCCCGCGACCATCCAGCCGCCAGTTCCCCAGAGACGCACCCACCCAAATTCGCCGGTCGGATTATCGAGGTCTGCGCATCGCCAGCGAGTTCGACAAGCTGTACGACGAGCCGATCAGCGACCAGTAGACGAGAAACAGCACGAAAATCGAACCCGCTGGTCCCGGCAAAGCCCAGTGCCATGAAAACAAGCAGCCCGGTCCCGAGGGCGTAAGTCAGCGCCAGGAACCACTGCGTCGGCAGAAAGCGATCAACAAGCTGCCCCGCGCCCAAGGGGACTGCCAACGACCCGATCGCCAGGGTGGCAAAGATCCAGCCACGTGCCGGGCCCTGGATACCCAGGTCCGCCAGGTGTACGGCCAGGAGCGGCCAGAACGAACCTTGAACGGCGTAGAGCAAGGCCATCATCGCGGCCAGCCGCCATCGTCCTGGTGTTTTCATGAATCTCATGCCCTGTCGAATTCCGTTTCGTCGGCGCTGGCTGCTCGCCGTCTCGCGCATGATAACACAAGTCCCCTCCAGATCGGAAAGAATTGGGGGCCCATTTTCGACGTGGAACGTCACGTGGCCGGTGACCGCTCGGTCATCCTAGCCCATCTATTTCGCGCTGCCTCTGGATTCGCCCGCGGGCGTGTCGCCGGCTATTCCCGCGGCGATCGCGTCGTTTCGGGCAAGCTCGGCTTCGGCGTTTCGGCGGAGCTGCCGTAACACGCGGGCGGGCCCTTCAATCGCTTCACGCCGTCGTCAGTACGGCTTCGGCGACCGCGAAATGAGTCCTGCGAATGTGAAGCCTGACAAGCGATTCATTGGCCAGACTGGCTTTCCGCAAACCTCGACGAAAGCGCGCGCCTGGCGAAGCGGCCGGTTGCGATCGCAATCGGCACTCGCCATGGTTCCCCTGTTTCCTCATCGCGGCGAGACATTCTTCTTGAGCCGTCTTTCAGCGCGTTTTTGAAGCCGCTCCTGTTTTCGGGCGGCTTTGGCCTGCGCGCGCGTTCTTCGGCTGTTGGCCGTTCCGGCGGCTCGTCACTGGTGACTGGCGGCTTGAGCACTTCATGATTGGGCCCAGAAGGGGCCGGCGCCCCGAGTTGGCCTGGTCGGCCGGGGCTTGAGGATCCGGCGGGGCGTCGGCGCCTCGCCGCCGGCGGGGCGATAGAAGGTCGCGAAGACCCTTCGCGGGAAGATCGCGCAAGAGTTTCTGAAGCTCGTCCACACCCGCTTCCATCGAACCGCCCAGCAAATTGGCGCCGACGCCCTTCCAGTATTCCTTGAGCGCGTCGCCGTCGATCTTGGGGTTCTTGAGTGTGCCGCGAATCGGTAGCTCGAAACGTGCGTTGGACATGAGCGACGATAACACCGGAATGTTCGAGTCTGGCGGCGTCAGCGAAAAACGCGCGACGAGGTCGAGGTTCTGATCGAAGTCGACCGAGCCGTCCATCCCGATCGAGGCCACCGTTCCCACGGGAATCGTCAGACCGCGCTGGTAGACTTTACGGCCCGCGATATTCACGGAAATCGGATCGCGCAAGACGGCCAATGGCTGCCGCTCGCGCCGGAAGACTCCGATCAGTTGATCGACGAGCGGGCCAGGCATGAATCGAACATCCCTGAAAAGCACGTCACCCTTGATCTGAAGCTCGGCCTTTTCGGGTGCGATCAGCGGAAAATAGGCGTCCGCCAGCGCGACTGACACCTCGCCCTCGACGCGAGTCGCACCGTCGAGCACCGGAGCGGCAAACGATAAAACCCGGTGCGAAACCTCGTCATTGACGACCGCGCCGTCGAGTCGCGAGTCGGCACCGAGGTGAAGCCACGTCGATCGATCCTTGCCTCTGACCAGCTCGGGCTCGAGGTGGAGGTCGCCGCCGTTGAGCGTGGAATCAATCGGGTCGATCGACACGCGGCCGCCGGCTGCTCGGAGAACGACGGGAGCCTCGCTGAGCCGCATGCCAAAGACATCGAGGGCATCGATCTGCACTCCCATCTCACCTTCCAGCGAGCCCATGCGGTCAAACGCGGGCCAGCCGTCGAGCGTGCCGGCGAGCCGCCACTCGCGCGGCCGCCCGGCGATCCGTGCGCCAGGCTCGACCGAGCGCGCCAGCCAGGCGTTGATCGCCTTCCAGTTGAAATCGAGAACGCCCTTCAGGTCGATCGCCGCACGGGTCGTCACGTCGCGAACGAGGCCACTCCCCTCGACCTGAAAGTCGGGCGCCGTCAGCGTCATTTCGTGTATGTCGATGCGATCATTTCTTTCCGTGTAATCGCCGTTCATGGTCAGCGCGATTCGATTTTCGCGGCCGCCGTCTTCCGCGGGCGCGGCCGACGTCGCCGGGCTGGGTAACCCGAGCTTCGCGCCGATCTTCCAGACCCCCTCGTCGCGCCGCGCCTGAACGAGTGCATCGTAAGGGCCCGACCACGATTGCGACTTCGTGGCAAGCCGCGCGCCGAGCGCGCCGAAATCACCCTTTGCGATCAATTCGACTCGTCCGCTGCTGCCTGACGTCAATCCCATGGCGCGCAGTTGCTGATGCCCGGCCACCCATGGCTCGCCGGCGGCCGGCTTTGGCGAATCGCCGAGCGACTCGATAACCAGCTCATCGCGGTTTCCATCGTAGCGGCCGCGGCCCGCCCACCGCGTCACGTCCGTTGCGGACGGCGGCGCCGCGGGGTCGTTATTCGGATTCGAGGTCATGGCCAGATCGATGCGGTCGGCATCCCAGCCGGCCGGGGATAAACTGCGCGTGCCACTGGGCGTCCAGCCGGTCGGTATCACGACCAGCCGGGAGCGGTGACGAGAATTTCCCCGACACCGAGCGTCCGCCGCGGCCCCCGTCTTCCTGGGCCGCGATCTCGAGTGATGACGGGCCGCTCGAACCGCGCACGGCCAGGTCTTTCCATGACGCCGGCCACCCCGCGGCCGTCGCTTCGCCACCGATCTTGCCCTTGATATCGAGTTGATCGCGCTCGAAGTTTTTGAGAAGTGGCAGGCCCTTCACGCGGACGTCACGAAACGCCGCATCGGCTGTTGCTCCGTATCCTGTCCCACGTTTCTGGTAAAAGACATCGATCTTGCCACGCCCGCCCAGCGCGAGCCCGTTGAAATCGATCCATTCGTTGAAATGTTCCTGGAAGCCGGCGAGATCGATCGTGATCGCAACGGCTGCTCCACGCTCGAAGTCGCCCTTGCCGGTCGCCGTGAGGAACTTCGAACCAATCTCAAACCTCTCGAGCGTTGTCGTGGTGTCTTCACGCCTGAGGCTGACGAGCAGTCTCGCCGGCTCGCCGAGCGTGAGCTGTCGTTCGCCGCGGTGCGCGGTGAGATTCGACAGGCTGCCGGCGATCTCCCAGTTGTCGCCTTTCCCATCAGGGTTCGCCCGGATATCGGCTCGCAGCCGCGCAATTCCCCTTTCGAGCCGGATATCGTCGCGGAGGTGCAGCGCGGTTGGAAGTAAACGAGCGGCCGCGGCCAGGTCAACCGAGGCTTCGAGCCAGGTGGCGCGCTTGCCATCGGGCGGAATCGAGCCTTCGCCCGAGATGGAGCCCACCGAGCTGGTCACCGCCAGCTCGTTGATCGACCAGGCTCCCTGATCTTCGGCCGCATCGATTCGCGCCCCCACTTTCTCGAGGCGCAGCGTGTCGGACCCCAGGACGCTCCCGGCCGCGACCAGGTCATTGAGGGTCGCGTCGCTCGTGATGTGGGTGCGCCCCGCGCTCTCACCTCGGATCGGCCCGGTGAGCTCGCCTCGGACCTCAACAAGCGAATGATGGATCGCCCAGGGCCAGCGTTCGCCTTTAAAGGCGAGAGTCAGGTCGCTTTGCCCATGCGCGGCCACGTGGATACGGGCCAACTCGCCGACAATGGTCAGCCGCGCCGGCGGGCCCGCCGCGCGGTTCTGAGCCAGGGCGACATCCCATGCGATCGGTTCGGAATGCATCCCGAGGTTCAAGAAAACGTTCGCCCTGTCGGCGACGACCGGCTGAGAAAACGCGGGGTCGCGATAAATCAGCCGCCCGTCTCGAACTTCGATCTTGAGCCGGAACGGCGGATGCTCGGAAATGACAGGCTTGAGGGTTTCGTAAAGGTTGACCTTTCCGGTGACATCGCGCTCGATGTCGAGGCTGGTCTCTTCAAGCGCGAGAGTGCCCGTCTTCGGCTGCGCGACCAGAATCTCCCATAAATTCCAGCTAAAGACGGCGTGCGGCGCCGTGACGATCTTGGTTCCGGCGGCGTCGCGAAGAACCAGGGAAGAGATTTCGGTCGGGCGCACCCACGAAAGGCGAATCGTCTTGAATTCGACGCGACCGGGAGCAAGAATTTTATTTGCCTCGCTGGCCAGGCGGCGCTGAGCGGCGGGCAAACCGAGAATCTGGGGCAGAGCCGCCACGACAACCGCGCAGCCGATAAACACCATGGCGGTCGCGATCATCCAGCGGCGGCGGCGCTTTTGAACCGTCGAAGTCATCAAAGCCTGGCCTTTCGCCCTCGGTTGTGCGGGTCCCGCTCGGTTGGTGGGGGCCTCTCATCGATCGCCGGCCACGTCTGATCGCGGCCGGTCACAAAACGGACGTCTTCACTAGCGATTTGCATTCGCCAAACTCGCGATAAAGCAAATCAGCAGGTCTGGATCCGGATTCATTCTACTGAGCGCGCGTCATGCGTACCAATTATTCTGTCAAGCTCGGCGGCGAACATCGCTCTTACAGAGCAACAAATGACGGACACGCGTTGCATCGGCCCGAAGCATCTGTCATCGTAGGCAATCCTCTAATTTAAACCTGAAAGTTTCATAGGCCACCACATTGGTAAAGCGCACGTCCGTGCGTGAGGGATTTACGTTGTTTGCAAGCGGCCCGGGCTCCGGCGACGGGATCGAGCACGCCGGCTCCCATCAAGGAATCAGCGGGCGGCTGGCATGGACGCTCTGCTGGCTCATGTTCGTTTCAACGATGCTCAACTACATGGATCGGCAAACGATCTCGCTCGTCAAGGGAAACATCGCGACCGCGTTTGCGATCACGGCGGACGTCGACTTCGGCTGGGTTCTCGCGGGCTTCAGTATGACTTACGCGTTATTTCAGGTCCCTGCGGGTTTTCTCGTCGATCGCTGGGACTTGCGGTGGTCTTACGCGGCGGCCGTGGCCTGGTGGTCATTGGCCGCGATGGCGACGGCGATTGTGCCGAGTCTGGGCATGCTGGTGCTGTGCCGGGCCCTCCTCGGAGCCGGCGAGTCATTTAACTGGCCGTGCGCATTGCGCGTGACCGCTCGCGTTTTATCACCGGCGGACCGCGGCCTCGGAAACGGCATTTTCAATTCGGGCGCCGCCGTCGGGGCCGTATTGACACCGGTTGCCGTGACAACCTTGACGGTCATGTGGGGCTGGCGTAGTGCGTTCATGCTCATCGGCGGCCTGGGGCTGATCTGGGTCATGGTCTGGGTGGCGGTCGTCGGAGGACCGGCACGCGGATTGCTGCAAAAGAGCGCCCTTTCTCGACCGCGAGTGAAGAACCCGAGACGCCTGCGCCGCCGTTGTCGGCGACGGCGTGGATTTCGTTCAGTGGTGTGCTCGGTATGGCCGGTGCCCTTGCGCTGTCTGCTTTGTGGATGGGGCTCTCTTTCATCTGGCTCGGCATCGCCCTGGCGATCATCGGACCGCTCGCCGTCGCCCTGGTCTTGAATCGTGATGACCTCAAGGGCGCGCCGTGGGCGAGCAGTCTCGGCGAAATCGTTCGGCTCAGGCGCTTCTGGGTCATGGTCGTGGTCTCGGTGTCGATCAACATTTGCTGGCACTTCCTCGTCAACTGGATACCGACGGTCTTGAAGGAAGAACGCGGACTCACCTACATGACTGGCAACTTCGTGAGCGCCATTCCTTTCCTGCTCGCCGATGTCGGCAACCTGGCGGGCGGGTGGTTCTCGCGCCGCTTGTCCGCCAGCGGGCGCTCGGCCGAGCGATCCCGCCAGATGGTGATGAGCGTATGCATCGTGCCGATCGTGGCCGGTGTCGGCGTCAGCGTGGCCCCCAGTAACGTGGCGGCGGTCGTGCTTCTTTCGTTGATGGCGGCGGGCACCGCGGCGTTCATGGTGAATTATTTTGCGTTCGCCCAGGAAGTAAGCTCTGTTCATACCGGGCTCGTCGTTGGATATTTGGGAGGAATTGGAAACCTGTTTGTCGCTGGATTTCAACCGTTCGCCGGCAAGGTGAAGGACATCACAGGGAGCTTCTCATTGGTTTTCCTGTTGATCGGGGTTGCGCCCTTGATCGGGCTTGCCATGCTTTGGTGGGGATGGCGTGACCAGCCGGTCGAACCGCCCGGAGTCTTGAATCAAATTGGCTGATGCCTGAAAAACAACGAGACGCGGCGGACGAACCGTTATCGCGACCGCGTCGTCCGCCTGCTTCATCGTAACGACGCGTTTTGCGTCAATGGTCTTGTAAGATGGTTGTCCGCCCGAGTGCCTGCAAGTCAGCCGTGAACCGTGTGCGATCGGTGCCATCATGGCGTCACACGCTGGATAATTGGGCGTTCATTTTTTAGCGATTTCGCTGCTGGTGGAGGAGGATAGGGCCATGGCACAGATTGAATTCTTTGACGAAGCGACCAAGAGCGTACTTGCCAATGTGCAAGGAAGCGAAGCGGCCGCGATACCCAATATTGACGATCAGGTCTATATCCCGCATTCCGAACACGCTGGAGTTTATGCTCATGTCCGTGTGACCGGGCGGCAATTCTTTTATAGCCTTGACGGCTTCTTGACTATGATCCGGCTGCCATGCGAAGTCATGCGCTAGGCTCCCTGCGGGCGAACCGCGGAAGCTCGAAACGCACCCTGTCCCGCGAATTCGGTTAACGCCTCATCGCGAGGGCCGATCCAGACAGCGCGAGGGCGAACCTCGGGCGGACGCACGCACGCACTTCAAACCAGCCGGCGATCACGTTCCATCCCCGTTCCAGCCGTGCATCGCGCAGAGCGTGCCATCACACGCACACACATGCAGCCAATTATGGTGAACGGTTAGCCCCACATCGTGAGATCGCTCGAGATCAAACGATATAGACGCGCCGGCGACAATTTGGGAACATGCCATTCCACTTCACGACTTCCAGCCTTTTGACGCATGACACATCTGCTCAGGACCGGGTTCTCTTCGGGTCGAAACGTCGACGACCCATCTTCTTTCGCAAGGTGACATGTCGATGATGCGTCAACTCCTCGGCCGTGTGCTCGTGTTGAGCGCCGTTGTGCTCGCGTCCTCGGGATGCGAAACTCTTCATTCGTTCCAGCGAGCGAGCGACGAAGACGAATCGAAAACGCGAAAATCGCTCGACGACCCGACTTCGCCGAAGTCGGTCGACCTTGACGTCTCGAAGCTCAACAGCGTCGATTCCGACGAGAAAGACCCGCAGCCGTTCTTCAAGCGGAACCGGCTATCCGGGGCGTGGAGTTCCGAAGCGCGTGATATCGAAAAGAATCTCGGAGTTTACTGAACCGCCTGCGAGCGGCGGGACGGGGCGCGACGGTCGCACACCCAGAACGTCGATCATGCGCGCGATGATGAACCGCGTGTTTGGAGCGCTGCCGAGCGGGCCGCAGCGCGATTCTTGAAGCGTAAAGGCCTGCGCATCTTGGTCCGCGGATATCGCACTCCGCTTGGCGAAATCGACCTGATCGCACGCGATGGCGATACCTTGGTGTTTGTCGAGGTAAAAGCGCGGCGGCACGGCACGCCGGTCGAGGCCGTTAACCTTGAGAAACAACGGCGGCTCACGATCGCGGCCATCCAGTTCCAGAAGCGCTATGACGTTCTTGATGTGCGGAGCCGCTTCGACGTCATCGCCATCGTCTGGCCCGACGATCGGAAATCGCCTTCCATCGAACACTTCCCCAACGCGTTCGAGGCCGTGGGGCATGGCCAGATGTTTCGCTAACAGGTGCCGACAGTGCCTCAGCGCAGGTGGTCCGCCCGGTCACTGGACGGGCAAACGCGTCAGCGCGGCGCCGGCGGCGGACGAGTCTGGCGGTGGGGGGTCGTTCGCGGGCACGGCAATCGGCTTGCGAACGAGCTTGCGATATCCTGTCGCGAACTCGCTCACTTCGATCGCTTGATTCGCCGCGACGTCGCGAAAAACTTGCGTGGTCCGGCTCGTGGGCCATCGGATTTCGAGGCGCTGACCCGGTCGGCGCGGCCAAGCCCGATATGTTGTTCGAGAGGATTGGCCCCCCAGCTACTCCCCGCGGACACGTGGCGTCGTATTGTTTGCGAATCTGGTCCGGCCGTCACTACCGTGATCCGGGCACCGACGGCGGCGCGATTCGACTTCTTACCGACGAGTTTGACGTTGAGCCAGGCGTTCTGTTGACCCGGGTTTTGAAACAGTAAATTGTGGTAACGATCGCCGGGCGTCGTGCCCCCCATCTGGATGAAAATGTCGATATCGCCGTCGCGGTCCCAATCACCGCACGACACGCCATGACCTTTTTGCAAGTTCCCCGTCCCGGATGACGCGGTGATCTCGCTGAACCGTCGCCCTGCTACATTCTTGAACATACGGTTGGGAACCAGGAAGCCCAGGTCGGGAGCACCCGTACCCAGGTAGAAGTCGAGGTAGCCATCATTATCAAAATCCGCGAAGTTGCACCCCATCGTCGAAAATGCCGAGTCGAGCCCGGCATCGTGCGTCTTGTTTTCAAAGTGCCGGCCGCCCGCATTGCGAAAGAGCCGGTTTGATCGACGATCGTGCGGACCCTCGATCAGGCCCTGCACCACTTCGCCCACCGTACTGTTGAAGCTGGTCGCGAAAATGTCCAGCCAGCCGTCGTTATCATAGTCCCAGGCCCAGCAGCCGAAGCCGTCACGCGGACCGTCGACGCCCATGGCGAGTGTCGATTCACGGAATGTTCCGTCCCCTTCGTTGTGATAGAGGCGCGCGTCGCCAGCCAGATTATTGATGAATATATCAGGATAATTGTCGTTGTCGTAATCAATCCAGTCGGCGCCCTTGCAGTAAAGACCGGGGTCTTGTAACAGCCCGGCCTTTATCGTCACGTCTTCAAATGTCCCGTTACCGCGGTTCCGGTAAAGGACGTTTGGTTGCTTCTCGCAGACGACGAAGACGTCGATCCAGCCATCGTTGTCGAAGTCTCCCCACCGCGAGCAAATCGAGTTCAACGGCAAACCCAGCCCGGCTTCTTCAGTCACATCGGTAAAGCGGCCGTCGGCCTCGTTCCTCAATAGTGACTGACGAATCGGCAGCAGAAACCAGGCGCCGCGCGAGACGAACAGGTCCATGCGGCCATCATTGTTGAAATCGGTCTGCGCAAGTTGAATACCCCCGAGCTGGGTCGCTAATCCGACGGCCTCCGTTCGATCCTCAAAAGTGCCGTCCGCGGCATTATGATAGAACGCCAGCGGCACCGCCGGGTCGCTCGAGGTCGTCACAAGGTCGAGCAGGCCGTCGTTATCGAAATCTTCGAGCAGCCCCGCGCCATCCATGCTCAAGCGATCGACCCTGGCGCGATGACCGACATCGCGGAACTTGCCGATGTCAAATTCCGAGGCAAGATAGCGGTCGATCTTG
Organism: uncultured Planctomycetota bacterium; assembly: GCA_963818265.1. GTDB lineage: Bacteria > Planctomycetota > Planctomycetia > Isosphaerales > Isosphaeraceae > CAWFRS01. The sequence goes on from CAWFRS010000011.1 coordinate 279,279, forward strand.
ACGACAAAGCGCGGATCGACGCCGTGCGGATACTCGCCCAGCGTCATATGAGCGAGATTGAGCAGCCAACGTACCGCGAGATCGTCGGGGAACTGGTTGAGATACTCGGTGAAGTGTCGGATCGCCTCGCGCGAACCAGCGGGAATTTTATGTACGGCTGAACCCGTGATCGGCAAGATGCACGAGCTTTCGCCGCGGCACATGATGCAATTCTCGGTCTCGCCCTGGCGCAGTGCACTGACGCCCTGGAAGAAGATCACCGTGTAGAGCCCGAGCTCGGCCAGCGCGCCGCCCTGTTCGACCCACACGCGCGTGTTGGCAAGTAACGCCCTGGCCTGCTCGACATCGCCGCCAAAATTGAAGAGATTGACTTTCGACAGAATGATCTGGAGACGCTGGGAATCGCACTTGCCGATTGGGGGCACCGCCCGATCAAGTAGCGTGAGTACCTTCTTGTTCACGCGTTGCCACTCGCTGCCAACCTGCTCGAGCGAGGCATCCATCGGCCAGCGAAGTTGCAGCTTGACCTCACCGAAGCCGCTCATGTCGATCGGATGTCGCGGCTGGTAATGGAGCGTTCGCGATAACGCCGCTTCCGGCGCCCGCTCAGGGCGCCGGCCGATATCGAGTTTTTGGAATCGGTCGGCGCTCTGGAACTCTGCGTGGACCGAAGCGCCTTACCCGACGTCATGAAAACGACCAGAGCCGTCGCGATCAGAATCAGTGCGACGAAGAGTTTCATTTCGATTCCGCTGGCCGGGCGAGCGCGATGAGAGTCGGTCACGATATCGAGCCTCGAATCATGGGTCTGCAACTCCCGCTTAACGAGCGCTCGCGGCCTCTTTGATCTGGGTGAGCGCAATCATCTGGGCTAACCCGTCTTCAGCCGGAGGAACGAGCGCGCCGGCACGCACAGAAGCGGCAAAGGCGTCGACCATGGCCGCATATTGATCGACCCGCTCGAATTCGAGGATCTGATCGCTGTCGGTCGATGCGCCCCGGTCTGGGGCCGAATTATTGATCCGGAGGCGCGCCTTCGGGCCATCCTTGGGCGGTAGATAAGCGTCGGGCACCGCAACGAATCCCTCGGTTCCGACGAGCTCATAGGAGCAGCGAAATGGCTGCTCGAAGCTACAGTCGATTGCCGCCAGGATGTCGCCCGGAAATTCAAGCTGCGCCGTCAGCGTCAGGTCGACGCCAGTTGGCCCGAAATGAGCTGTCGCCTGAACCCGCGAGGGCTCGCTGCCAGCAAAGAGCCGGGCCGTGCTCACGCCGTAACAACCCACGTCGAAAAGCGCTCCGCCGCCGCGGGCCGGATCGAGGCGCCAGTCGCCGGCGTCGATGGGAAAGGAGAACGACGACCGGATCAAGCGCAGCGGGCCAATCTTTCCATCACGCACGATCGTCAACAGTTCCAGGGTACGCGGCTGGTGCCGCCACATGAAGGCTTCCATCAACACGACCTGGCGCTTGCGGCAATGCTCGACCATCAGGCGCGCTTCACTCGAATCGAGGGCCAGCGGCTTCTCGCAAAGCACGTGCTTGCCGGCGTCAGCGGCCGCGAACACCCATTCCTTGTGTAACTCGTTGGGCAGAGGAATGTAGACGGCGTCGAGTTCAGGATCAGCGATAAGCTCTTCATAGGACCCATACGCGCGCGGCAGATTGAACTCCTCGGCCCACGCGTGCGCTGTCGAGATTGACCGACTTGCGACGGCGCCCAGCACGCCCGTCCTGGACAGCGCAATGCCCGGAATCAGCCCTCGGCGTGTGATCCGAGCGCAACCAAGAATCCCCCACCGGAGCGTTGTTTCACCCATCAGTTTGATTCCGAATACAATCGATGCACCAGGGTCAGGGACTCGATCGCACGCGTCACGATTGTAAACCGGAACCGATTCAAGAAAAATGGGAGCGGCCGCCATTCCTTGGGCAAGGATCCGGTCCTGGACATCGACGTAGCGGCGTTCGAACCGCCGCACGTCGAATGATCGCGAGGAGTTGTCATCATGACCTGGTCCGATCTCAGTTCCCCCCAGGGTAGCCAGGGGGCAGTTCCCACATCTTGGCCGCGACGCTCAAGAAAAGCGGCGTTCGGCTATTTTTCTCGTCGACTCCTTTTCGCGGTTCTTGCGGGTCTCGTTGTCTGTTATGTCATTCGATGGCAATTGCTCACCGAGCGCACGCCATCGACGCGGCCCGATACGTTTACGCTCGAATCGCTGGGTCTTTCAAAATCCGACATCGGCATGGCGCGAGCCAACCCCACGGCTCCCGTGGGGGCCAGCCCTTTTCGGTTCGTCGACATCGCCGTGACAGCCGGCGTCAATTTCGTCCACGAATCAGGAATGACCGAAGCCAAACACTTTCCCACGGCGTATGGCTCCGGGGTCGCTGTTTTCGACGCCGACGGCGATGGTAACCTCGACCTTTATTTCGCGAACGCCACGTTCCTCCCCGTGGGTACGGTGAAGACGGGGCCAAATCGCTTTTTCCGCAACACGGGCAACGGCGAATTTCGCGATATGACCGGGTGGTCGGGTCTCGGGTTTACTGGTTATTGCCAGGGGATCGCCGTCGGCGATATCGATAACGACGGCGATCAGGACGTGTTTCTTTGTAATTATGGCGGGAATGTTCTCTACCGAAACAAGGGGAACGGAAAATTCGAGGATGTCACAACGCGGGCTCATGTCGATCAAACGGGTTGGTCGACAAGCGCAGCGTTCCTCGATTACGACGGCGACGGCAAACTCGACCTCTACGTCGTCAACTACGGCCGGTGGAGACTACCGGAAAACGACTTGGTTTGCGTGGGTGCCCCAGGACCTTTCGCCGAGAACCCGCCCCAGGCGCGAATTTACTGCTCCCCGAAATCGATCGAGCCGGCGCCTCCTTATCTCTACCACAACAACGGTGACGGCACGTTCTCGGAAAAGGCGGAGGCCGCTGGCGTGCGCCGCATTGACGGTCGGGGACTCGGCGTTGTCTCGGCCGACCTCAATGATGATGGCCGCACCGATTTATATGTGGTTAACGACATGTGCCCCAATTTTGTGTTTATTAATCGGGGCGGCGGCCGGTTTGACGACGCGACGGAAATCTCGGGCGCGGGTTATGACCTTCAAGGTGCGACTCGCGCAGGAATGGGCGTTGACGCCGAGGACATCAATGGTGACGGCCGGCCTGACTTATTTGTGACCAACTACTGGAATGAGCCGAATTCGGTTTTCGTCGGCATGGGCGAGGGTCGATTTGAGGAGCGATCGCGTGGCAGCGGCCTGATGCACGATAGTCTTCTCTGGGTCGGTTGGGGTTGCACGCTCACCGACTTTGACAACGACGGCTGGCCCGATTGTTTCGTCGCCAATGGCAATGTCGACGACAACCTCGAGCAGATCGGACACACGAATCCCTATGCCCAACCGGCCCTGCTGCATCGCAACCTGGGCCAGGGTCGGTTCGAGAGCTGGCCACGCGAAAGGCGGGGGCCTACTTCGACTCTGACCACGTCGGCCGCGGCGTGGCTGGCGGCGATATTGATAACGATGGCGATGCCGACCTCGTCATTAACCATAAAGGGAGCCCGCCCGCGATCCTCCGCAACGACACCAAAAACGACAACGGTTGGATTCGCATCAGCCTTGAAGGGACTCGCTCAAACCGCGATGGCATCGGCGCCCGAATTGAGGTCGACACTGGGGATCGCGTGGTGTTCCGTCAGCGCAAGGGGGGCTCAAGCTACGCCTCGGCTCATGACCCGCGAGTGCTTGTTGGTCTTGGCTCGGCGCCGATGGCTCGGTCGGTCGTCGTCAAATGGCCTTCCGGTCAAGTCGATCGTCGTTTCGCGGTTCCCGCCGGCACCAATCTGGTGATCCGCGAAACGGCCGCCTCGTCCCCTGCGCGGGAACGCCCGCTCACGAGGCAAACGCCATGAGCGAGCCTATTCCGATATTGTGCCGACGGCCGTGACGTGCCGTCGGGCATTTATTTCTTTCTAGACGCCTGGACCGTTTGCGGGATCGGTGCACCCTCGGTCACGCGGTAAAACTTGTCGGCTTCGAGATTGCGAAAAACGTCTCTGGTTCCCGACGGCCATCGAATTTCAAGCCGATCAATGCGGTTCGCGCGGCCAAGTCCGAAGTGGAGGCGCGGATCGGATGCGGACTGATAACTGCCGCCGCCGACGCGCTGGCGAAGCTGCTTTCGGCCCCCCGCGACGATCGTGACTGACGCTCCGACGCCTTCGTGATTTGTCTTGGTGCCTGCAAGGTCGAGCGACACAAAGTGTCCGACCGCGGATGCCGTTTCATTGTGCAGGTAAACGAGTGGCTCGTTCTGAGCGACCATCACGGCATCAAGTCGTCCGTCATTATCCAGGTCGCCAACAGCAAGGCCGCGTCCGACGTAACGTTGCTCGAATGGTGCCCCGGCGCGGGCCGAAACATTGGCGAGCCGGCCGTTTTCCTGTCCTGTGTAAAGTTGCGGCGGCATTGCGTAAGGAAAAATGGGCCGCGTGTCGCTCACGTGGCCGTTGGCTGTGAGCAGGTCGAGCCGGCCATCGTTATTGGAGTCGAAGAAAGCCACACCGAAGCCAAGGACGAAGCGGCTCGGCGCGGCCAGGCCGATCGTCGTCGTCTGATCGGTGAAGAGCCCCTGGCCAAGGTTGCGAAAAAAAGTCGTTGATTCGCCGTAGAAATTCGTGACCGCGAGGTCAGGCAAAGAATCGCCATCGAGGTCGCCGCACGCCACGCCCATTCCCGCCTGGTAGCCGCCTTGCGCGTTCGCCGCCACACCGGCCGCGTGACCGACCTCTTCAAAGCGAAGTCCCCCCCGATTGCGAAAGAGAAAATTGGCCGTCGAGTCGTTGGCCACGTAAAGATCGACCAGGCCGTCGGCGTCGAGATCGGCGGCAACGACTCCCAATCCGCGACCGTCGTGGTCGACGATCCCGGCCGCGTCAGTGACATCAACAAATTTCCCGCCGTCGTTACGAAACAGATGGTCGGGCAGCGATCTGATCGAGCGCGGATCGCATGCGATGATCATGGCTCCCGACGGATCCTTGCAGATGCGTGGATTCGTCGCATCCCAGACGCCGTAATGGCAGACGTACAGGTCAAGGTCGCCGTCGTTGTCGAGGTCGGCAAACGCCGCCGATGTCGGCCAGTCGCGGTCGCCCGCGAGCCCGGACTTCGTCGTCGCGTCTTCGAATGTTCCATCGCCGCGGTTGCGGTACAAGGCGTAGGAGCGCCAGCGCGTGATGAAGACGTCAGGCCGCCCGTCTCCGTCGTAGTCGCCAACGGCGATCCCGTGGCCGTAGCCGCGCGGAAACGACGCGATTTTCGACGAGACGGTGATATCTTCAAACGTGCCATCGCCGAGGTTTCGAAACAGGACGTCGCTCCCGGCAGACGGGGCCGGCCCGGGAGGAAAGGGTCCCCCTTGAACGCAGTAAACGTCCATGAAGCCGTCGCCATCGAAATCCAGGAGTCCAACCCCGCCAGAAAAGGTCTCTGGAAGCTGGTGTCGGGGCGATTCGCCGTTCCGCTGAATAAACTCCGCCAGTCTTGCTGACGATGCGCAATCCTCGAAACGGGGGGTCGAAAAACCGTCGGGGCGGTTCTCAGGCGTGATTCCTCGCGCGGCCGGGGCGTCCCGCTGGTTCCCAATTTTCAGCACCTGGTCGAGCGTCGCGACTGAGTCCAGGCGCGGAGGAACCGCGGCCGTAAGGCGGGCCAGGGCCGAGCTGATCGCCGGATCCTGGGGATGGCCAATTTTGAAGAGCTCCCAGAACGCGCGCAATTCGAAGCGTCGGCCCAGGACTTCGGCCAGGCGCGCCAGTTCCTCGAGATGGTCGCCAAATCGATCCTCGCGGTAGAGACGGGCGTAACGATCGAAGGCGGCATCCGTCTCCATCTTCTTCCGGCTCATGGCGGCCGCCGTCTCGACATCGTTCGACTGCCGCGCCAGCTCGATCAAACGCGAAAGAGCCGACGATCGCGCCGGCTCGATCGAGATCAGTTGTTCGAGGAATTGACGCTCGCTTGCAAAGTCGTTCCTCGTGCGGGCGAACCACGCCTGGAGGTTGAAAACCTGCGCCGAGTCGACAATTCGCGCCGGCACACGCGGCAGGGCCTCTCGCGCCGCGTCGGGCGTCTCGGCGGCGACCGCCAGGTCAAGCCACGACTTCCACACCTGAGGATCGTCGGGCCAGCGCGCAGACACCGGCGCAATTCGGCCCGCGACCGATCAAACTGGCCGGCGCGGGTGGCCAGGTAGGCGCGAGTCAGGGCCAAGGCGCTGGTCTTCTTCGCTGACGGCTGTCGACTCACGCTCGAGCAAACTCAAATTCCACTCGAACGGAAAAGGCTCGAAATCGAGCCCGACGTGTTCGTGCAGCATGGCCAGTCGATCCGCGATGTCAGCTCCGGGCGGCGTTGTCTGCCATTGAGACTCGATCAGACGTCGCGCGTCGTCGAGCCTTCCTTGCTGGCCAATGATGATCAGCACCATCCGGCGCACGGCGGCGACCTCGGGCCCGAACTGTTCCATGGCCTTGCGCAGCAGTTTCTCTGATTCCGTGACCCGGCCGGCCGGAATGGCGGCCTGCGCAAATCAAGGGCGGCCGGGCCGGCCCAGTGTGAGCTTGATGGAACCCGTGCCCACTGGCTCAGCGCCGCATCCGATTTTCCGCGTGCCGCTTCGCAACAACCGAGCTGATAGACGACCTCGGGATCGTCAGGCCGATCGCGGGCCAGTTGTAACAATCGCGTCCGGGCGAGGACATAAAGCCCCGCGCTCATTTCGCCTCGCGCCCGGGCGAGCTCCGCCTCGAAGCGTCGCGCCGCCATCAGCCGCACGGTTTGGCCGGCGGCGACAACGACTGCAACCGCGATGATCAGCCCGATCGCGAACCAGCGAGACCGCATGTGATTTTGTCTTCAGATAAGATGACCGCCGCGCCCGTCGATCGTGGCGTCAGACTGCGAGATTTCAAGGCGTTCACCGAGGTTCGCCGGCTGACGCTTGAAGCCGGTAGAAATTGGCGAGCCCGGCATTGCCACCTCGTCGATCGTAATAGGCCGCCAACAACGAATTCGTGGCGATATGGCGCGGATCACTCGAAAGCACGGCCCTGGCCCAGCCGAGCCCGTCCTCTTCGCGCCCATGCGCAAACATCCACGCGGCGACTTTCGATCGAACGTCGTTGTTATTCGGCTCGGCCATGAGGATACCGCGTAATTTGAGTAAGTCAGTCTGATCGGCCTCATAGCGTTTGAACGCCTCGAGATCCTGTCTGGCAGCGACGTTCTGCCCGAGCTGGATACGCACCCGGCTCCGTAAGTAGTAGGCTTCCGTATCATAAGGATCGATGTCGAGCACGGTATTCAGGTGAGCGAGTGCCTTCTGGGGCTGTCCACGCAAGAGTTCGAGGTTCGTCTTGCCCTTGAGCGCCTCGACGTTTCGCGGAGCCAGCGCCACCGCTTTGTCAAGGAGAAGGGCTGCCTTAGCAGGATCAGCCAGTTCGAGTGCGACCCGCCCGGCACCGGCGAGCGCGTCGACATCACCGGGATGGCGAGCGAGGTAAAGATCGTATTCCGTGGCAGCGTCAGCAAGCCGGTGTATCTTTCGAAGCGTTTCGGCCAGCCCAAGCCGGGCCTGATCAAGGTCGGGATCGCGTTTCAGTGCCTCGCGATAGTGTTCTTCCAGCGCCTCGGAGTTGTCGACCTCCATGCGTCGATCATACTCGACGAGCCACAAAAACGGCCGGCCGTCGTTCGGCGCGTCCTTGATCCACTGGTGAATGAACTGCTTCGCGTCGCGCAGTCGATAGGTCATCATCGCAATGCGCGCAAGTGCCTCGTCGACGGCCGCGTCGGGCTCTGTCTCGGGCCGGTAGAAATTCAATAGCAACGGCTCGGCCTCGCCGTACCGGCCAATCCGCGAAAGTGAGAGCGCGTGGACGCGATCGAGCTTGTCCTTGGCGCATCCAAGCGAGCGCGCGTCGTTCAAATCTTGCGTGACTTTCGCCAGATCGCCTTCGGCGAGCGCAACCTCTGCCGACAACAGCCGGGCGTCTGCGGCACGAGGGCTTGCTGAAATCCAACGATCGAGCAGAGCTCGTGCTTTCGCTGTTTTCCCGACCGCCAGCTCACGCCGGGCCGCTTGCTCGAGATGGTCGACAGCAGCAGCGTCGCGAAACAGGGCCCGCTTCGCGGCCGCCAGCACTCCGATGCCGACCAACGCGGCAATCGCCCAGCGAGTGGCTCGTTTGCTCGGTCGCTTCATCTCATGTTGGCGGCTTTGGGGCGGCGTGTCGTGATCGTTCGTGACCGTTGGCATTCTCGAGGCACATCATAACTGACTCGCGCACAAGCCGAAAACCGTGCAATGCGATGTTTTTGGTGACGTACCGCCTCCTCACGGCTTTTGATACGGCGCCGACTTCCCCCTTAGATTTCCAGGCATGGATGACCGCGTCAATGATCGCTAGCGGCCGCGTCTGGTATCGCCGCGGCCAGTCTCGCCTTGCCAGCTTGCTTGCCCTTTAAGTTATCCGGCAAATAGACGCCATACCGGTGATCGGCGACGGAAAGATGTGCTCGCGATCGATTGGCGAGTCGATCGCGCCACTTCAGAACGCAAGTGCGAGTGCTCTCTGACGCTTGGCGTCACTTATTTCTTCTGTTCGGCTGCGGGCGAAGTCTTGGGTGCTTCTCTCTTTGACGTGGACATGTCTGCCTTGATCGAGTTGAGCGGAACGGTCGGCGTCAAATCTTTGGGCACACCCTCATCGCCGCTGTCCCCGCACCCTGTCAGTAATACAGCCATCGACAGTGCACCCAAGCACGCCACTTTCGTCACGATTCTTCTCATTGATAGGTTCCCTGTTGCAAGTACGAAGCTGGAGAAAAAGATACTTACACGAAATACCGCGAGCAGTTCCTGGTAAGGGTTACACATGCTTCAGAAACCGCCAACCAAGTTGTGAACGAGCATCGAAACGATCGGCGCCGCGGAAGCCGCCTGTGTACGCCTCTAAACGAAGTTTGTCACAAAGGAACGAGGATCGTGACCTCACTTCCGTCAGGTCACGATCCGTGCTGGATGGATGGCTCAGTACTGGTCGGATCCGACCGTCTCGCCACCATTTCGCGTGCCAATGGCCCAGAACGTCTGGGCATTGACACTATCCTTGACAAACCGTACGGAGCCATCGGTGAAGCACATATTCACACCACCCGGATGATTGCTCGTCGGCGGAGTCAGTCCCGAATAGCCACCCCACCCGGTCGACACGGTGGGGTCGTTCGGGTTAAGGCACGTGAGCTTGTTAGGAGTGTTGTAGTGATTGTATGAATTTGTGAACCAGTGCCATTGATAGCCCATGGTCCACCCGAAGCCAATGAGCCAGCTACGCGCCATTAGCTTGCGTGTTCCCCGGAACCGATTGGCAAAGTTGCATTCCCGTCTGAGCGTTGCTCGTGGCGGTGGGCGCGTTGGGTGTGTCCGGCAGATTCGCGACAAAGAAGATCCCCCGTCGCGCGTTTTGATCGCCCACATATGGTGGTGGATTGGCCGCGGCGGCGCCGACGAGCTTCTCGCTGAACAGGGCCGTGTTAGACGTTCCGTCAGTCACGCCTTCCAGACCGAAAAATCCGAGATTGCTGTCAGAGCCCCACCAGCAGGTACCTGGCCCCCAGCCGTTGACGGGCGTCGCATTGGTCGTCGAACATGTGAAAAATGGCACAATCGTACCGCTCCACTGCCGCGTGACGGGGGGACCGCCGTAGTTGCCAAGATAATTGGTCGGCGCCCACGGGTTATTGGGACGCGCCTTCTGGTTGTCAGACGGACACACCAGGGTCGCCAACCCGAGATACGAAATCGTCGAGTTCGCCGGCTGGTCCGGGCTGTTCGTGAAGTTGTACGCATTATAAAGCGGCGACTGCTCGATATGCGGCAACAAATAGACTGTCCAGCTTGCATTCCAACCCCATGTCCCGTTTGTTGGCCCGAGGAACATGTTATTCGCCGGCAGCGCATTGGTCGCCGAGTGATAATTATGAACAGCCAGGCCAAGCTGCTTCAGGTTGTTCGTGCACTGGGCACGACGTGCCGCTTCACGCGCCGCTTGCACGGCCGGAAGGAGCAAGGCGATCAAGACAGCAATGATCGCGATGACAACGAGAAGCTCGATCAGAGTGAAACCCCGAGTTCGAAAACGCGAACGCGCCTCAGGCATGAGTGCCCCCTCTCAACGAATTTGAGAATAGTATTGCAGAGATTTGGATCGACCCGTTTGCATTAAATACCGATATGCGTAGACGATCAAGATGCTGTTCCGTAATTTTTCGGAATTCTCGATGGCCACGAAGCGGCACACGACGGCCCGCGGTTTAATCGATTCTATATTTTATCGATCTCTTCCGGACCGGAGTTAACAGTGTCGATCGCCGCGCTCGCACGGTGCGGCTTCCTCATTAGTTCGGTTGATTCGGGAGCACTTCGTTGCTTTTTCGCCTCGGGTAACAATTTTCGTAGGGTGGGAAGGACCGCCTTTCCGTCGAGCCCTCTCCCGCAATCGGATTGCCATTGAACGTCGGTTATGCTTGAGAGCCCACATGACGATCCGCGACGGTACGCGGTCAGGGGAGCGTGAAGATTATGGTGGGTCGCACAGGAATCTTGCGATCTTGGTGGCTCATCGGCTTGATGCTGTGCGCGGCGTTGTTGGTGTTCGGCGGATTCATGATCCAGTACCGGATGCGCCAATCCGAGCTTGAAGATGCACGCCAGGCATTGGCTGACCAGCGCTATGCGGCGGCGCACGACCGACTGGCGAGATTGGCCGAAGTGTGGTCAAACGACGGTGAGGTGTTTGTCCTCCTCGGCGAGAGCGAGCTTGCCCGGGGCGACCGCAAGGCGGCCCAGGCCGCCTGGGGCAGGGTCAAGCCATCGAGCCCGCACTTCTCGCGAGCAGCGCTTCTCGCGGCCACGCAATATATCAACACGGGGCATTATCGTCCCGCCGAGGACGTCTTGGGGAAGGCCCTCGAGCATGCTCCGGCATCGATCGAATATGATCTCGAACGCGCCCTTTGCCGTCTTTATCGGTTCGAAGGCCGGACGGACGATGTGCGGCGCGTCTTGCGCGGCTCCTGGCGACGCTCGCCCGACCCGGCCGGCATCCTCCGGGAGCTCTGGTTTCTTGACACCACGCCAGTCCCCGTCGAGGCCCTCCAACTCGCTCTGGATAAGGCCGATGGCACCGACGACCGCGTCTGGCTCGGCCGTGCGAATCTCGCCACCCTCACGGGGCGATTCAACGACGCACTCACCTGGATCGAACGGTGCTTGAGTCAAGGCCCACATGATGCCGCCGTGTGGAGCGGCCGGCTCGAACTCGCTCTGGCCACCGACGACCTCGCGGGATTGTGGCTGGCCCTCGATCATCTTCCCGCCAGTACGATCGATGCGCCAGCCGTCCACACGCTGCGAGCATGGATCGCGGCCCGGTCTCATGACGTGACGCTCGAACGACACGAGCTCGCCGCTGTCGTGGGTGAAACGGGCGGGACCGCGCGTGCCCTCGAGCGACTCTCGGTACTGACTTTCGAGGCCGGCGAGCAAGAAACGTCAGCGCGACTGCGCCAGCGCAAGGCCGACGCCGACCACGCGCAAGGCGAGATCCGCAAGATGATGCTCGACGGCGAACGACTCCTGCCGAGGGCCGAACAGCTCGCACGATATTGCCAGACACTCGGCCGCAAGTTTGACACCGCGGCCTGGACGATTCTCGCCGAGGCGAATCGTCTGGAAGCGCCTGGAAAAAACGCCGGGACGGAAACCCAGCCGCCCGAGACATTGCCCGAGCCACTGGCCCGGCGCGCGGCGGAACTTTGTTCTCCCTACCAGGTCGCCAACGCCGAACTTTCGACGCACGCATCACCCTTATCGGAGCGCCTGAACGATCTACGCCGAACGAACGACGCCTCGGTCACGGGTTCAGTGGCCAGGGTCGACAAGCCACGGCGTGATCGCAAGAACCCCGCGTTCGTCGACGACGCCGAAAAATCGGGCCTTCGCTTCCTTTTCGATAATGGCCATACGCCCCGTTTCCTGCTTCCGGAAACCAATTCCGGCGGTGTGGCGCTGCTCGACTTCGACGGCGATGGCTGGCTTGATGTTTACTGCGTTCAGGGGGGGGTCGTCATCCCTTTGAGCGACTCCCATGACACCGCTCCTCCCGACGGTGATCGACTCTTTCGGAACCGGGGTGACGCGACGTTCGATGACGTGACCGATGCGTCGGGCCTGGCGAGGATCGTGCGCGGGCATGGGTACGGAATGGGTGTGACGGCCGGCGATTACGACAATGACGGCGACTCCGATCTGTTCGTCACCCGTCTCGAAACATACGTCCTCTATCGCAATCGTGGCGATGGGACGTTTGAAGAGGTCACCGAGCAAGCGGGGCTCGCCGGCAAGCGTGATAATCCCGAGCTCGGCGGCGTTCGCCGATCTCGACAACGATGGCGACCTCGATCTTTATGTCTGTCACTACATGATCTGGAATTCGGCCGACCCGCCCGTCTGTCTCAACGAAAAAGGCGCGCACTTCTACTGTTCGCCGCAGAAAGTGCGGGCCGCTCCCGATCACGTCTTCCGCAACGACGGCGGCCGGTTCGTCGATGTCACCGAGCCGGCCGGTTTCGCCGAAACCGAAGGCCATGGGATGGGCGTGGTGGCGGCCGACCTCGACGATGATGGTCGCATCGACATCTACGTCGCCAACGACGGCACCGCCAATTATTTCTATCAGAACAAAGGGGGCTTTCACTTCGAGGAGGTTGGCCTGCAGGCGGGCGTTGCCGGCAGTGCCGAAGGGGGATACCGCGCCGGCATGGGCGTCGCATGCGGAGACCTTGATCGCGACGGCCGCCTTGATCTGATCGTGACCAATTTTTACGGAGAAGGCGTGACCTATTACCAGAATCTCGGTCAGGGGCTCTTTGCCGACCGCAGCGCGGCGTCGGGGCTGGGGCTCGCCACCCGCTACTTGCTTGGCTTTGGCATCGCCACGGTCGATGTGTCGAACAGCGGGCGCCGGGATGTCATGATTACCAATGGCCATGTCAACGACAATCGGCCCTATTATTTGTACGCCATGCCCGCGCGCCTTTACGAGAATCGAGCGGATGGCCGATTCGTCGACATTTCAGACCAGGCCGGCGCGCCCTGGGCCGTACCGCGTGTCGGCCGCGGGCTGGCGGCCGGCGATCTTGATAATGATGGCCGCGTCGACGCGGTGATCGTCGCTCAAAATGAGCCCGCGGCCTTCTTCCATAACCAGACGGCCGGCGCGGGGCACTTCGTGAGCTTCACACTCGCGGGATCCAAATCCAATCGGGACGGCATCGGCGCCCGTGTCACGGTCATGGCTGGCGGCCGGAAGCAAACAGCGCAACGAACCGGCGGCGGCAGTTATCAATCATCAAATGATCCCCGGCTCCATTTCGGGCTGGCCGATCAGGATCGCATTGAGTGCGTCGAAGTGCGCTGGCCGTCAGGCATCATCGACCGGTGGACCGACCTGACGGCCGACCGCGGATACGTTTTGCGTGAGGGAAACGCAACCGCTGCGCGGCGCGGGGGTTCGCACGTGGAACCCGCTGATCGTCGGCAAACTGTGCGATAACAGGGCGCTCACGTCATGGCAAAGATGATCCCACTAAACTGTCTGAAAGCAGGGTGTCAAATAGTCCCTGATCTAGAGTGCTTGGCCTGATTTTGCGAGAATGATCGCACGCAGAAGACGAAGACGGATCCTGGAGGCGTATGACGGTCATGAGCCTGACAATTCCCACCCGGCGCACAGTCGATCTGGAATACCCTGACAGTGATGGACTGCCCATGTCGGATAACACGCTGCAGTTCAAGTGGATCGTCACGGTCAAGGAAGGATTGGAAGCCCAGTACCGCAACGATCCGGAAGTCTTCGTCGCGGGCGACCTGTTGTGGTATCCGCAGTTCGGAAAGCCCAAGGTCAGGCGCGCCCGACACCATGGTCGTTTTCGGCCGTCCCAAGGGCTATCGGGGATCTTACAAGCAGTGGGACGAAGCGGGTATTGCACCCCAGGTCGTGTTTGAGATGCTCTCGCCGGGAAATTTGCCAAGCGCAGCGATTCAAAAGTTTCAGTTCTACGATCAACACGGTGTTGAAGAATTCTATATCTACGAGCCAGAAAAGGGGATGTTCGATGGGTGGCTGCGCGGCACATCCGGCCTCGAGAGCATCGCCGACATGAACGGCTTCAAAAGTCCGCGATTGGGGATCACGTTTCTGCCGGGCAACGGACCAGACGAACTGGTCATCCTCGGGCCCGACGGCAAAAGGTTCCTCACTTACGTCGAACTTTTTGATGACCGAGAACTCGAGCGCCAGCGCGTCGAACTTGAAACGCAGCGAGCCGTCATAGAAAAGCAGCGAGCCGACCTGGAAAAGCAGCGAGCCGACGTCGAAACGCAGCGAGCCGCCATAGAGAAGCAGCGAGCCGACCTGGAAAAGCAGCGAGCGGAACGCCTCGCAGCGAAACTGCGTGAATTGGGAATCGAACCCGATTGACCTGACCGGCCGTCGCGGTGCGATATGAGACGGGGCGGTTAACGATCGAGCGATCACCTCGCTTCGGACCGTTTCCCTTTGCTCATTCGTGTTCGATCGCCACGCCCAACGCGCCTGATTCTCTCAGCGCGACTGAACGCAGCGCGCGCAACATCAGTCCCCAAATCGTCGCTTGCCCTACCCGCTTGACGTCATGAATCGCCGGCTCTTAGGATGAGGCGACCTATCCGCGAGTCAAAATGGTCGAAGGAGAAGATTCATGCCCCGGCGAGGCTGGCTCTGCGTGTGTCTTTTGCTCACAGGAGCCTTCAGCAGCGGATGTGGCGGCCCTGCCGGCGATGGGTCCGTGACTGCGCCGAGCACTGGAGCGGCATCCGAACGGAAAGGCGTCTTCTTCGTCGGTTTCGACGCCAGCGAGCCTCTGGTTGACGCGATGCGACAGGGGAAGATCCAGGGCCTCGTCGTTCAAAATCCGTTGCGGATGGGCGAGCTTTCGGTCAAGACGATGGTCAAGTATCTGGAGAAGCAGCCCATCGAGGCCAAGATCTCGACGGGCGAGGTACTCGTCACGCCGGAGAATATGCACGATCCGTCAATCGCCAAATTGATCGATCCGCCCCAGGTCGAGAACAGCAGTCTGGGCAGCCTGTCCGGCGCCAAGTCGAAGAAGTGGCGGGTCATCGTGATTCCCAAGGGGACGACTCACGAATTCTGGAAGACGCTTCATGCCGGCACACTCAAAGCGGCCGACGAGCTGGGAAACGTCGAGGTGATCTGGCAAGGGCCGCAAAAAGAAGACGACCGGGTTCAGCAGATTCAGCTCGTGCAAAATGCGATCGCGGCACGCGTCGATGGCATCGTGCTGGCTCCCCTCGACGCCCGCGCTCTGGTCGACCCGGTCGAGGCCGCGGTGGCCAAGGGTATTCCGGTCGTGATTTTCGACTCGGCCCTCGAATCCACGAAGATGATCAGTTACATCGCCACCAACAATTATAACGGCGGCGTTCTGGCAGGCCGCCGCATGGGCGAGCTGCTCAAGGGCCAGGGGAAGATCATCCTGCTGCGTTACGCGGTCGGATCAGAGAGCACCGAGCAACGTGAAAAGGGCTTCACCGACACGCTGTCGAAAGAGTTCCCCGGCGTTTCGCTCCTTTCAGACACCGAATACGCCGGCCCCACCTCCGACTCGGCGCAGCAGAAGGCCCAGAGCCTGGTGACCCGCTACCGAGGGCAGGCGGATGGCATTTTTTGCGCAAACGAGTCGAGCACATTTGGAATGTTGCGTGCGCTCGACGGGGCGGGCATGCTGTTGACCCGTCCGTGAGCGGGCCCGGAGCGAGGCTGCCGTGCTACTGGAAATGCGCGATGTCACCAAGTCCTTCGGGGCAACGCGGGCGCTCGACGGCGTCTCGCTGGGCGTGGAAGCCGGCGAGGTGTGCGCGCTCATCGGCGAAAATGGAGCCGGCAAAAGCACCCTGATGAAAGTGCTCTCGGGCGCCCACCGGCCCGATAGCGGCGTGATGCTGCTCGCGGACGAGCCCTACGCCCCGCGCGGCCCGCGCGACGCCAGGGCACGCGGTGTCGCCATGATCTACCAGGAACTGGCGCTCGCCCCGGAACTCACCGTCGACGCCAACATCATGCTCGGGCAAGAGCGGGTGCGCGGCGGATTCATCCGCCGATCGGAACACCGCAAAGTCGTTCGCGAGGCACTCGACCTGCTCGAACATCCCGACATCCGACCCGAGGCGCGGGTCGGCGACCTTGGCGTCGGCGCCCAGCAACTCGTCGAAGTTGCCCGCGCCCTGGTCTCGAGCGCCCGGATCATCGTCTTCGACGAACCGACGAGCTCGCTGTCCGAACACGACGCGCAGCGGCTCTTCGCCATCGTCGAGCGTTTGCGCAAACGGGGTCTGGCCATCGTGTATATCAGCCATTTCCTCGAGGAAACGCGGCGGGTCGCGCAAAGCTATACCGTGCTCCGAGACGGCAAAGCCGTCAAGGCCGGCCGGCTCGGCGAGACCGACATGAGATCGATTATCGCACATATGATCGGCCGCAATCTCGACGATCTCTTCCCGCACGTCGCACACACGCCCGGCGAGCCGGTGCTCGCGCTCGAGAGCCTCTGTGTCAAGAAGAGTGCGAAGCCCGCGAGCTTGACGCTGCACCGGGGCGAGATCCTGGGGATCGCCGGGCTGATCGGGTCCGGGCGAACGAGGCTCGTGCGATCGATTTTCGGGCTCGCGCCGGTGGCCGCGGGGCACGTTCGCATCGGACAATGCACCGGGGGCTACGCCGCGCCGCGCGTCCGGATCGCCCAGGGTGTCGGATTCGCGAGCGAGGACCGGAAGAACGAAGGGCTCGCACTGGCACGATCGATCGAAGACAACATGACCTACTCGGCGCTCAAGCGTCACGCTTTCCACGGCTGGGTCAACCTCAAACATCGGCGAGCCGAAGTGGCGAGGTGGATGGCGCGGCTCCAGATCCGCGCGTCCGGACCCGCGCAGCCGACCGGCAACCTCTCTGGCGGCAATCAACAGAAGGTGGCACTCGCGCGACTTCTGCACCAGCAGGCCGACGTTTTTCTGCTCGATGAGCCGACCCGCGGCATCGACGTCGGCTCGAAGGCCGAGATTTACCGCTTGATTGGCGAGCAGGCCGCCGCGGGCAGGGCCATCCTTGTCGTGAGCTCGTATCTGCCCGAGCTTTTCGGGATCTGCGACCGGATCGCCGTCATGACGCGCGGCGCACTGAGCGAGGCTCGCCCCGTTTCGCAGTGGTCGGAACACGAAGTGATGGAAGTGGCAACGCGTACCGACTGGTCGCCGCCAGACCGGGTCGCCGTCGATCGATCCACCTGAACCGAAACCCTGGCGGAAGGAATCTCGTAGTGGCCGCTCCTCTTGCGAAAGATCTTCGTCCAGAAACACCGGGCCCGGGGCTACGCGGCAGTCTTGGCTGGGCGTGGACCGTGTTTGGTCCGTTCGTCGGGCTCGTCATGATCGTCTTGCTTTTCGGCGCGCTCACACGCGAGTCGGGAACTTTCTTGACGCTGGCGAACTGGCGGCACGATAGCCGTTCAAACCGTCATCGTGGGTATCGCCGCGCTGGGGATGACGACGATCATGATCGCCGGCGGCATCGATCTGTCGGCCGGATCGACGGTCGCGCTCGTCACGGTGTGTATCGCCATGCTGGTCAAAGCGGTCGATCCGACCTTGCCCGATTGGCTCAGGCAGATGAAGCTGGTGCTCCCCTGCGCGCTCTTTCTGGGCATCGCGATCGGCGGCCTCTGCGGGTTGATCAACGGCGCATTGATTGCCGGCCTTCGCGTCGTGCCTTTTATCGTCACACTCGGCACATACACAATTTACCGCGGTTTCGCGACATGGCTGTCGTCGAGCACAACCGTTTACATTTCGGGCGATGTGAAACCCTGGTGGTTCAATCAGATCATGCGAATCGATCCCGAACCGGCCTGGCTTCTCGTCGCGCCGGGAGTCTGGGTGTTCGCCGGTCTGAGTCTTCTTGTTGCGGTGGCGCTTCGCTACAGCCTTCTGGGGCGATACGTCTATGCAGTCGGTTCCAACGAAGCCACGGCACGGCTCTGCGGGATCAACGTGCCGGTGATCAAGATGACCGTTTACGCGATTGGCGGCATCGCGATGGGTCTCGCGGGAGTTCTTCAGTTTGCCTACCTGGGCGCGATCGGCGATCCCACCACGGCGGGCGGTCTGGAATTACAGGTGATCGCCGCGGTCGTCATCGGCGGCGGCAGCCTCAGCGGTGGCGAGGGCACCGTGATGGGCACGCTGATTGGCTGCCTGATCATGCAGGTTCTCAAGAACGGCTGTGTTCACGCGGGCATCCCCAACCCGAGCCAGGATATTATCATCGGAATCATCATCGTGGCGGCCGTCACACTCGACCGGTTGCGCCGGTCGAAGGGTTAAAGACCTTGTGCCGACAAATC
The DNA here is from genome assembly GCA_963818265.1 of uncultured Planctomycetota bacterium. Lineage (GTDB taxonomy): Bacteria > Planctomycetota > Planctomycetia > Isosphaerales > Isosphaeraceae > CAWFRS01. Next base: position 297,890 of record CAWFRS010000011.1, read on the forward strand.
GAGCTGGAATCGAGCGTGAGAGCGTTCGCTCGGAACGAATCTTTACGATCCGTCGCGTCTGCGACGCGTCCGGGCGTGGCTCCGTCGGCGAAAAGACCGCGCATTGACCACCTTGTGTTTGTTAAAGCTCCGGTTGACACCTCAGGAAAGCCCTACTACGATGCGCCGCCGAGACAGTGCGGTGTGCCCTGCGGATTTGGCCCGGTCTCACTTTCCGATGGCGAAAATTAGATAAAAACAGTCCATCGTCTGCAATTGATTTTCTTGCCGAAAGGGCACGCAGTCAGTTAGTTACGATAAATTAGCTCCAGCAAGCAGGCTGAGTCAGTCGTTTCCCATTAAGGTCTATAAGACAGGACGTCCGATTAACGTGGGAAGACTGCCAGCGAGTTGGTAAAAGCTCGCTGTGCTGGAGATCTGGATAATCCGCACAAGGAAGTGCTTTCTCGAATGGCCAGCACGTCCCTCAACGCTCGACCCAGTCACGCCCGAGACCTGGGCACGGCTGCACCTCATGTGAAGCCGCGACCTTGTGCGCAGGCTCACGTCGATCAGCGTGCGCGTCGGCGCATCGCCTTCAATTTCGTCCGGCTCAGTGCCGCCGAGCTCGTGTGTCGAACGACATCGGTCGTCGTGACCTTGTCGCTCGCAAAACGGCTGGGAGTCGATGGATACGGGCGGATCGAGTTCGCCTTCAGCGTGGTGTTCTTGCTTGTGTTGCTCCTGCGCGATAGTAGCGACGTGATCGTCGCACGCGAGCTCTCACGGCACCCGCGATTGATTCGTCCCCTGGTCGACCAGGTGCTCGCGTACAAGACGCTTTTCGCGCTGATTCTGTTTTCTGGCCTGGTGCTTGTGGGAACGCTCACTCTAGCCCCGGCCGATTCACGAATACTGGCGCTTTACGGCACCATGCTGTTCACTACGGCGATCGGCCTCGACTACGTATTCCGTGGTACTGAACGGATGGGCCTGGTGGCCTTGTCGCTTTGCGTGCGCACCGGCATCTATTCCTTTGGCGTTCTCGCACTGGTGCGTGACGCCAGCCGGATCCACTGGGTTCCGGTGTGGTTGACCGTGGGCGAGCTTAGCGGCATTGCCCTGGTCTGGCTGAGTTACCTCAAGCACTATCGACTTCCCCGGCCGCGGTTGAGCCCGCGTTTCTTGCTCGTATTGGTGCAGCGCGGGCGAACGGTTTGCTTGATCCAGCTTTCGCAGGCGGTGATCAACACGGCCGACCTCCTTGTCGTCGGGTTCTTGAGCGTGTCGAGCGACGTCGGTCGTTACGGGGCGCCGCACCGGATGGTCACGGCGCTTCTGACCTTCGGGCTCATCATGCAACAGGCGGCGTTTCCAACGCTCTCGCGGCTGTGGCGCCAGAAGGCCGGCGCCGGTCGCGAAGCGCTCGACTCGCTGGTCGAAGTCTTGATGACCGGACTGATACCGGTGGCCGTCGGCTGCACGATCCTTGCCGATCCGCTCGTTCACCTGTTCTTGCCCTCGGGGTACGCGGGCGCCGGATTCTTGCTGGCGCTGGGAATCTGGCGAGCGCCCTTACTCATTCTGGCCTATCTGTATCAGATCACGCTGATCGCGCTGAATCGCGAAACGCTTGGCGTGCGTACGCTGGTGGCCGGTGCGATCGTGATCGTGCCTCTGGTCGCCGTGCTGCGGCTGACCTTCGGACTTCCCGGCGCGACCCTGGGAGTGCTGCTTGTCGGCATCGCGCTGGTTTTGGCCGGCTATGGATGCCTTGCCAGGGAAGGCAGCCAGCCCGCATGGCACCACCATCTGGGCCGGCCGCTGCTGGCCTCGCTGGCGATGATTCCAGTCTGCCTCGCGCTTAAACATTATCACTATCACGTGCTCTTGGCCGTGCTGGGCGGCGGCATCACCTACGTGGCAATGTGGCTGGCACTCGGGGGCATGCGGCATACACGACTGTGGGGCCGCGTCTTGCGACCGCCGGGATGACATGACTGCACACGGCGCAATCGAGGATCATTGAGAATTCAAACGCCAGGAAATTCATCAGTTTCACCGGACGTCCGCGCAAAGGCACCAGGGACCTGAGAGATGGCACGCGACACGGAGGTCGCCCTATGAAATTCCGCATGATCACGACGTTTTTCGGCGCCCACAGCTTTGGTGGCGACGCCGCCTACGTCGAGCGTCTCGGCCAGGCCTTGTGCCGGCGAGGGCACGAGGTTCATGTTTACCATTGCGTCGATGCGTTCAACGCCGTTCGCGGCGACCATCCGCTTCGCTCGTATACCCCGCCGGCTGGAATTCATCTGCATCCGCTCAAGAGCCGCGCGGGGATTCTCTCGCCGCTGGCGACCCAGGCCACCGGGTTTCCCTTTTTCAAGGAAAAAGACCTGCGCGAGGCCCTCGACGATCCTGACACCGACGTCATTCACTTTCACAATATCTCACTCGTCGGCGGCCCGGGCGTGCTTGGCCTGGGTGCGAACCGGAGAGCGGTCCGCATCATGACGGCTCATGAGCACTGGCTCATCTGTCCGATGCACCTGCTCTGGAAGTTCGACCGCGCCGCCTGCACGAGCAGCGCGTGCACGACATGCTGCCTGGTCGGCCGCAGGCCGCCTCAGCTCTGGCGGGCCGGAACGGCGATCGAAGCCGGCTTGCGCAACCTCGATGCGCTCGTTTTTCCCAGCCGCCACGCTCTGCAAGAGCATCGCCGTCGCGGCATCGAAAATCATGTCCCGCTCGTGCATCTGCCCTACTTCCTGCCTGACGGCTGGTCGGGCGGAATCGAGACGGCCCTGCCCGATCTCTTGACCCGCCCCTACATCGCCGCGGCCGGGCGGCTCGTGAAGATGAAAGGATTTCAGCGATTGATTCCGATGATGGCCTATCTCCCCGAGGTCGATCTTCGCATCGCTGGAACGGGCTCTTACGAAACGACCCTTCGCGCCATGGCCAAGGACCTGCCAAACGTCCACTTTGAAGGGCTGCTCGGCGGCCAGGCGCTTGCCAGCCTGTTTCGTAATGCGCGGGCCGTCGTCGTCCCCTCGCTCTTTCCCGAGACGTTTGGCTACGTCGTACTCGAGGCGTTTTCGGTGGGGACCCCGGTGGTCGTTCATGAAGGCGGAGGCGCGCTTTACGAAACCGGATTTCTGAGCGGAGGCGGCCTGAGCTACCAGACGGACAGTGAAATGCTGACTGCGATACGCAGGATGGTTCACGACCGTAAACTTCACGACGAACTGGCTGCTCGCGGCTATGCCATGCGCATGGGCCCTTGGTCCGAATCAGAGCACCTCGCGCAGTATGAAAAGCTCATCGGGGTCGCCGAGGCCGCGCGAGCCCGTCAGCCATTTCCACGCCCGCACTCATTTGAACGGCGCAAGCCGGCCGCCGCACCCGGAGCGGGCACACGCCGCTCGAGCGCGGACAGCGACGATATCAACACGGCACGGACCAATCGTCCCCATGGCATGATTTGAGACTGACATCCTTTGACACCTCGTCGTGACCTGGTCCATTGTGCGGCTCCCATGGCGGCGCTGATCGCGATCGCCGGCCTCTGCTTCGCGCCCTTGATCGCACAGCCGTCTTTCCTGATTGTCGATAGCCGTGCGCCGAGCATCGACCATGCCAAACCGGGCGAGCCGCGCGGCCTCGGCAACGACGCGACATATACCTTTGTGCCACTCCATCTCTGGATCGCCAAGACAACAGAACGATACGGCCATGTGCCGGCCTGGGATAGCCGCGGTTTTGGCGGCCGGCCTCTCTACAGCAACCCTCAGGCGGGCGTCTTCTATCCGCCGGTATGGCTCGCCTGGGCCGCGGGCGCACCCGCGGCGCTCGGCTGGATCACGGTCGCTCACCTGATCTGGGGCGGGATCGGTATTTATGTGCTCGTCCGTTCCCTCAAGGTGGGAAGGCTCGGTGCGACGCTCGCCGCGGCGACCTATCAAGCCTCTCCCTTTTTGCTCGCTCATACGTTCGAGGGACATTATCCCCACGTCTGGGCGGCGTGCTGGTATCCGTGGGCTTTCTGGTCATATCGCCAGCTCCGGATGGGAGACCTGCGTCGAGGGCTCTTCTTACCGCCGATTCTGGCCGCCACGCTCGTCGCCGGCCATCCGCAGGAGGCGCTGCTCTTGGCCCTGGCGCTCACAGCCTGGACCCTTTACGATGTTTCGAAAGCGTGGCGTGGTGGCGACTCGCGGCGTGGTGCAGCTCGGCTGGCGTGGTGGCTGGCTGTTCTCATCATGGCGGCGGGAATCGCGGCCGTGCAACTGATTCCCGAGCTGGCAACGCGGCGCTGGCTCGCGAGCAATCCCGACGCTCCGCGAGGCGCCGAGATTCCGCGGCGATATCACGTCGAAGTCTTCAATGGCTGGCAATTGCTCAGTCCGACAGCCCTGGGCGATCCGTCGCACTACTTCGGCGCTGACAATTACTGGGAAACGGTGTTGTCGATCGGGCTGGTGCCTTTGGTGCTCGCGATCGTCGGCGCAGCCAAACATCCCGAGCGTCGGCTCGTGCGTGGCTGGCTCTTCCTGGCCGTGATCGCGATCTGGTTCGCCTGCGGCCGCCACCTCGTCTTGTTTGCCCTGGCCTATCGCGTCGTGCCTGGAATCGCCTTGTTTCGAGTGCCGGCACGCGCCCTTTTCCTCGCCAACGTGGCGGCCGCCGTGCTGGCGGGTCTCGGTGTCGAGGTCCTTCGCACGCGTTGCACCCGCCCGCGGGACTGGCAACGTTTTGCATCGATCATTGTCCGGACGGCCGTCGTTCTGGTCGTCGCGCTGCTAACGGTCCGCGTTTTTTATCTTTCGGATCGCCCGTCGCGCACGGCCGCGGCCATCACCAACGTGCTGGGCAGCGGCTGCTTCTGGGTTTGCCTTTGCGGCATCGCCGTGACGGCCTGGATCGGAAGCGGTCAACGCGCGCCGCGCGCCGTCGTTGGGCGGTGCGAATGATCGTGCTCCTGGCGCTGGGGGAATTGAGCTGGTATGGCTACGCGCTCATTCAGGTGTGCCCCCCAGAACGGTTTCTCGCTCAAAACGGCCTGGAAACGGCTCTCACTCAACTGGCTCTCGAAAAAAACGGCCTGGGCCCTTTACGAATCAAGGCCCGCGATGCGTTTTATGGCGACCTGCCAGCCATTGCCAGTGGTATCGAGAAAACCAATATCAATGATATTTTTCAAATCAGTCACTCCGCATGCTTGTATAAGCTTCTGTATCCGGTCGGCGCGTTTCAACGCCGCCGGTTGAATGATGCGATGCAAGACGCCGTCGACCAGCACAGGCGCGAGATCAGGAAGGCGATCTTTGATCGAGTGGGCGTCACGTATCTCGTCTCCGATCGATTCGAGAACGATCCTGGCTGGCCGCTCGCGCTCGAAGGCTCGACATGTTTCGCCCCCTGGTCTATCCAGCGCAACCCCTCGGCGATGCCCCGCGCCTATGTCGTTCCGCGGGCAATCCTCGAAACCGCTGACTTTCCCATGACGATCGCCCGGTTCCGCGAGGTCGACCCGCGTGAAGCGGTGCTCATGCCGCTCGACCCGCTGGCCTCGCGCCGCCAAGAGCAGCGCCAGCCGTTCAAAACCGCGACATGGACTTCGACACAACCGGACAATCCCGTGATCGAAGTTGATACCGTGGCGCCCGGGCTGCTCGTGATCAGTAACACCTGGATGCCAGGGTGGACGGCAGAGGTCGACGGCCGGCCTGCCCCTGTTTATCGGGGCGATGTGTCGCATCAGGTCGTCCCGCTCGAAGGCGGCGGACACCACACGATCGTGCTCCGGTACGACGAGCCCGGGTTCCGCCTGGGAATCAACATCACCGCGGCGGCCATTATTGCCTGGCTGCTCCTCTACGGATCAACGATCTGGTCATCCAGGAAGATGCAGCTCGATGCGGGCATTGCGTCGGCCTGAACCGCCTGCCTGGCGAGACGAGCTCGAGTTCTTGCGAGCCGCGGCCGATACGCGTGCGCGACGTGCCGTTCATGGCGGCCGGCACCTTCAGAGTTCCAAGTTTGCCGGTTATACCGATTAGTTGAAGTTTGGCGGCCCGGCGACCGATCTCTTCAACACGTTATATCACCTGTCAGGCTCACCGAGTGGCCACGCGGAAGGTTCATCATGGCCGGATCGACACTCGTGCGCCGGGACAAATCCGTCTGCGGCGCGGCATCCGTCGACGGCACGCGCTGGGCGGCATCTCGTCTAGCATTGCGCCTGACGCTCCTTGCCGCCGCTTGCGCAGGATGCCAGGCGCTGCCCGTCGCGCAACCTGGCGTCAATCCACCGGTGCAGGTGGCTCACCCTGATTCGCAGACGGCCGGAGCTGACGACGCCGGCGTGATCAAGACGGCCGACGGTCGACCTGTCACCGCTGACGTCAAGCCGATCGACAATAGCCGCGGAACACCGAGTGGCGGAGCCCAGGGTGCCGACAAAAAGTCGGCCGACGAAATCGCGCCTGAAACGCGTAATGCCCAGAATGACGACGATACGTCGACCGACGAAGTCATGCCCAAACCGCATGGATTATTTGGCTTACCTCCGATCAGCGAGCTTCTCGACGACTCGCCCGACGATGACGATGACGATGACGACGACGACGACGACAAGGACGACAAGGATGGAAAGAACGACAAGACCGGGAAGGACGACAAGAAAGCGAAAGCGAAGCGCAAGCTCGAGCCCAACATCGATAGCCCTGGACCGGATACGTCGAACTTTCCCAACAGTCCCTTTACCCTCCCCCAGGGTCGGGCTTACGTTGAGACCTCACCGGTCTTCATCTCGGGGGCGAGCCAGGGTTCGGCCAAAACGTATAATGCCGAGTTCTTGCTGCGCTACGGACTCACGGACCACGTCGAGCTGCACCTTTTCAGCAACGGTCCAACCGCCGAGAGAGGCCACTTCGCGGCGAATGGATTCGCGCCGATTGCGTATGACATGAAGGCCAGTTTCTGGAAGGAAAACAAAAAATATCACATCCCGGCTTTCGGCGTCGAGATCTTCATCTTGACGGCGAGCGGCTCGAAACAGTTGAACCAGGGGACGCAGCCGTCGATCAACCTGCTGTTCAAGCATTCGCTCCCGTTTGATATCGAGCTCGAGTGGAATGTCGGTCTCGTCGGTGATCCGTCGCCAAACAATAAGTACGCCTCGATCGAGCCGGCTGCTTCCTGGGCGTTCGAACGCGAGCTTGGTGCCGGGCTCATGGTGTTCTTTCAAGGCTACTATAACGGTCCCACACTGCCTCGTTATGCCGATGGCGTCGAGCTCGGAGTCGGCGTCGAATGGAAGTTTCACAAGCGCTTCGCCATGTGGAGTAGCTACAACCTGGGTGTCAGTCCGGACGCCCCGAACAACATCTTTTATCTCGGCGGCGCCGTGGCGTTCTGATCGCGCAGACGCCAAACTACACCAGGATGACCGGCGCAATCCACGTCGAGCCGACCGGATTGCGACCCAACCAGAAGCCGAGTCTGAGTCGAGAGGATACACCATGGCCGCAATCAACCCGCGTCGGCGATTCCTGCAACAAGCAGCCGCTCTCACGGTCGCCGCACAGGCTCAACCTCCGAAGCACCGGCCGATCAGCGGGCCATTCCGATCATCGATACCCATGAGCACTTGTGGGATCTTTCGCGATTCAGGCTTCCCTGGCTCAAGGCCGCGCCGCAACTTGAGCGGTCGTTCCTTCCCGCCGATTACCGACAAGCCGCCGAGGGCTTGAACGTCGTGAAGTCGATCTACATGGAAGTCAATGTCGACCCCGCGCAACATGTTGCGGAAGCCGATTATGTTCTCAACCTGATCGAGCATGGCGGCAGCCCGCTGGTCGCGGCCGTGATCGGCGGCCGGCCCGGAGCCGACGGTTTCGCCGACTATCTCGCTCGCTACAAGAATCGAGCCGCCGTCAAGGGCGTGCGACATGTCTTGCACGGCGACAAAACGCCTCCGGGGTATTGTCTGGCACCTCGTTTTATCGAAGACATCCGCGCTGGGCAAGGCTGGTTTGAGTTTCGATCTGACCATGCGTTCGGCCGAGCTAGGTGATGCCTGCAAATTAACCGCTGCGTGTCCTGACACGCTGTTCATCGTCGATCACTGCGGTAACGCCAGCGTGCGTTCCAAGGATCTTGGGGGCTGGAGAGCCGATATCGCAAAGCTGGCGGCGCGGAAGAATGTCGTTTGCAAAGTGTCGGGAATCGTGGCATCGGCCGCGCCCGATCCCTGGACGGTCGCCGACCTCGCGCCGATCGTGAATCATGTGATGGACGAGTTTGGCCCCGAGCGGGTCGTCTTCGGCGGCGACTGGCCCGTGTGCACCCTGGCGGCGACGCTCCGCCAGTGGGTCGAGGCACTCCACGCCATTGTCGCTGACAGACCCGCATCCGAGCAGACGAAAATCTTCCACGAGAATGCGAGCCGAATCTACCGACTCGCGTGAGGCTTGAAACAACGGTGGCCCTGTGGATCTCAGCTTGACGCAAACGATCGGCCAGAACGGCCCGTTCATCTCGAATCGGTCGTTGCAGCTCGCGTCTGGGCCTTGAACCCGTTTCGCGTTACGCTCGCGATCAGCTTTCCCGCGGCGCTCAGATGATTCGCGGCCGCACTGATCCGCTCTGGAGTCTCTTGCAACGGATCGCACAACACGGCCCATTCATCGACGGCTTCGCACAAAACTCTCGCACGCCCGGAAATTCAAGCGACCGGCCTGGCGGCCGACGGCGCCACGACCTGATTGAGGGTTTCCGCTTGCCACGATTCGCCGTCGAACACGAGCACATTCACAGACGCGAAATCGATGGCGATTTTGTCATAATCAGCGGGCTGAAAGCCTGCGACGAGTGACGTCAGAATCACCCGGATGACCACGCCGTGTGCGATCACGATGATCGTGTCGCCCGGATGTCTGGCGGCCAGAGTTTCGACGATCGGGACGACGCGCCGACGAATGTCCGCGAATGATTCGCCCCCTGGGTGGGTATACTCGAGGTCGCCTGCAATCCAGCGCGCTTTCGACTCGGCATAGACGCTCCAGCCTTCCTCGCGCGACTGGCCGCTGAGCGGACCAATGCGGCGCTCATGCAGCTCGGCAATGTCGATGGGCTCGCACGCGCAGGCGCGGCCGACGGCCGCCGCCGTGTCGATGGCCCGTCGCATGCCGGAGGAATAGACGGCGGCCGCGCTCCTGGCCTTGAGCGACTGGCCGAGCATCTCGGCCTGCCGCGCTCCCCACGCACTCAAACCGATGTCGGACTCGGCGCCGTGGAATCGGTCGGGGGCGGCCGTCTCGGCATGACGCACCAGAATCAAACGGGTGCCTTTCAAAGTCTTACTCCTTGCCTCAACTGAGCGAAGATGGTGGACTAACGTGGCTTTCCTACACGTCAGGCGGCGACGATTCGGGGCGGAACACGTGGCCGGCGGCGACGACTTGACCCCATGGGGACGCGGGAGCGACACGGCGGGCGACTTCGGCCCGGGCTCCGAGAATGTCAAGGATTCTCCTTCGATCGAGGAATTCGGCTGTGGATACTCAGCATAAGTACCGCTGTATTCTCCTTTTCGGGATGCCCGGAAGCGGCAAGGGCACACAGGGAGCCGTGCTTGGACAGCTCCCCTCGCTCGTGCACATCTCGATGGGCGACATCTTCCGCAAAATACCTCGAACGGGCAAATTTGGTCGTGAGATCGAAAAATACACGTCCCACGGACTCATGGTCCCGGACGACCTCACGGTCCGGATTTTCGAACGCCACCTGATGATTCTTGAGATGCAGGAACTCGTTTTGCCCGAGCTACATACGTTAATTCTCGACGGTCTGCCGCGGAGCTATGCCCAGGCCGAGCGCCTGGATTCAATCATCGACGTCATCCAGATTTTTCACCTCAAGATCGTTGATACCCTCCAGGCGACCGAGCGGCTCCGAACGCGGGCCCTTCGCGAAAATCGCCTCGATGACATGAGCGACGAGGTCATTCACCGTCGCCTTCAGACCTATTATGAGGATACGTTCAAGACCTTGAGCTTCTTTCCCAGCGACCTCATCTTCGATGTCGACGCCAGCCGTCGCGCGATTGACGTTTTGTGCGACATCGTCAACCGGCTTGCATTCATCAAGAGACCCTGAGACGCGATTGCGTCGCGATCGAGCCTGTGTCTGGGTGAGCACAAACCTTCGAACCGATGGAGCAACAGAGGATATGACGGCCCCCGCTCAAACCGTCGCGACGCCACACCGTGAAGCGGCAGACCCAGGCGACGACGCGTTTCAACCTTATATCGCGAATCACATCGAGGTTCCCGAGCTGACATGGTCGGCCGTCGCGCTCGGTTCGGTCCTGGGCATCATTTTTGGCGCATCGTCGCTTTATCTGTTCCTCAAGGTGGGGATGACCGTTTCGGCCTCGATTCCGGTCGCCGTGCTGGCGATCACCATCTTTCGCGGGCTGTCGCAGGCCTTCAACATCCGCCGCGCCACGATTCTTGAAAACAACATCGTCCAGACGGCCGGGTCGGCCGGCGAGTCGATCGCCTTCGGCGTCGGCGCCACGATGCCCGCCTTGATGCTCCTCGGTTATGAGCTCGAATGGACCCGCGTCATGCTCGTGGCCGTCCTGGGAGGATTGCTCGGCATCCTGATGATGATCCCGCTACGGCGTGCCTTCATTGTCAAACAACACGGGGCGCTCCCGTACCCTGAAGGGACGGCTTGTGCCAAGGTCTTGATTGTCGGCGAACAAGGAGGTTCAAACGCCCGGACCGTATTTATCGGCTTCGGCGTCGGGTTTTTCTTCCAGATCATGATGCAAGCGCTCAAGCTCTGGTCGGGCGAATGGCAACGAAGAATCACGGGAATCACCGGTTACAACAAGGCCATGGTCGCTCTCGATCCGTCGCCCGCGTTGCTCGGGGTCGGCTATATCATCGGTCCGCGGATCGCCTCGGTGATGGTCGCCGGCGGAATCACCACGGCCCTTCTGCTCGTGCCGATGATCGCTTATTTCGGTGAGGGGCTACCGAACGTGCTGCCCCCCGGCCAGCAGAAAATCAGCGAGATGAGCGAGGGAGCGATCTCAGGGCAATATGTCCGCTACATCGGTGCGGGCGCCGTTGCCATGGGCGGCGTGCTGAGCATGCTCAATGCCCTGCCTCTCATCATCTCATCAGTGGCCGGGAGCCTCCGCGACTTGCGTTCGGGCAATCAGACAGGCGCGAAGGAGTTCGCCGTACGGACCGCGACCTGCCGCTGCCGTTTGTGCTCCTGGGTGTGCTCGGCCTGGTCCTGGCGGTGGCCGCCTCGCATCTCATACCAACCTCGTTTCCGGGCGCCTTGCGGGTAGCGCACTGATCGTCCTTTTCGGTTTCATTTTCGTGACCGTCAGCTCGCGAATCACGGGTGTGATCGGCTCGTCATCGAACCCGATATCGGGAATGACGATCGCCACGCTCCTGTTGACGTGTTTGATTTTCGTCGTCCTCGGCTGGATCGGTCCGGAATATCGCGTGACGGCGCTCTCGATCGCCGGCATCGTGTGCATCGCATCGTCCAACGGCGGCACGACGTCACAAGACCTCAAGACGGGTTTCCTCGTCGGCGCGACACCCTGGAAACAGCAAGTTTCGATCCTTGTCGGAGCCCTCATATCGGCCCTGTTCATGGGCGGAACCCTCCTGCTCCTCAACTGGGCCTACACGACCGTGACCGACGATCCGGCCGAGCTACCGAAAACGAAGGCACCCGCGGCCGAAATCAAGGCGTCCCAAATCGGCCCGGACGGGAAGACCTATGGCACCTGGTGGGTGATCACCCCACAACCGGGCGTGCTCCCCGGCGAGTATCTCGTCGACGAGTCTGGCCAGGCGAAATATCTCATCGATTCGGGCATTGGCGGCCGCCTGACGAAGACGGCCTCGGGCACGCCTATTCAGAAGTTCAACCCGCCCCAGCCTCGACTGTTCGCCACCCTGATCGAGGGAATCATGGCCCAGCGCCTGCCGTGGGGGCTAGTGATTCTGGGAGCCGTCCTTGCCGTCGTCATGCAGCTCGCGGGCGTTTCGGCACTCGCGTTTGCCGTTGGCGTGTATCTGCCGCTGGCGACGACGTTGCCCATTTTCGTCGGCGGTGCGCTTCGAGGACTCGTCGATCGAGCGCGCGGCCTGACTCCCGAGGAAGCCGAGACCAGCCCCGGCACCCTGATGTCGACCGGCTTGATCGCCGGCGGCTCGCTCGCCGGCATCATCATCGCTCTCCTGGTGGTCTTTGAGCAATTCGGCAAGCAGATCGATTTTTCGACGCCCGGCGTTAACGGCGGCGAGCCAGCCTATTACATTCCCGTCATCGCGGCGTTCGGCGCGATGGTGGCCGCACTGGTCGCCGTCGCGATGCTCGGCAAACGGCCACCCATCGATGCGCCCTCTGTCGGAGGTGTCAAGAAGGCCGTCGACATCGGCCTCCAGGAAGGGCCATGAGCGTCTTTTCACACGGACTGCACCGCGCTCACGGCCGGACGTGCCAGTGATGATATCGAGCTCTGTTACGGCGTTGCTGTTCGTGATTGCGGCGGCGGCGATTGTGGTAACGCCGGATCGGGCACCCGTGTTGTTGCTGATCGGCGCCGGTGGCGCGATCATTCCATTGCGACACGCATGGCACGAGGCCGGGGGGACCGCGATGCGCCCGGCCTTGATCTGGATGGCGCTGGCGCTGGGAGCCGCGATGGTCGCCCAGGTTTTCGCCCTGGTCGAACCGCTCGCGGCCGGGCGGCCGCTGGCCGGACGTTTTACTTACCTCGCCGTGCTGGCCGTGCTGGCGGCCCTGATTTCGATCCTCAACGCGCGCACGCCGGGCGAGCGTGTGTGGGCGATTTTGATGTTTCTCCTGGTTGTCGTGTTCCTGATCCCCTGGCTCGAGGAGTCGGGGCGCATGCGGCGGGCCCAGGGTGCGTCGCTCGTTCATCTCGAATCGCCCTGGACGATTTTTTATGGACTCCTCGCGGCGGTCGGCGTGACGAATTATCTACCGACTCGATACAGCGCCGCGGCGGCCTGCCTGGGAGCCGGCCTGGTTGTCGAATATCTCGGCCTGACCGCGACTAACTGGCCGCCGGCCCGCCAGGCGATGGCCTGGGAATGGGTGGTCTGGACCGTCGTGGCAAGCCTCTGGCTGGCGCGACAAAGTCGAGTGCATGTGCGAACTCTGACTCCTTTCGACGCCGTCTGGCTCTGGTTCCGCGACCACTGGGGCGTCGTCTGGGCGTTGCGCACCCAGGAGCGTTTCAACCGCACCGCCGAGCTGGCCGGGTGGAACGTGCGACTGACGTGGTTCGGCCTGATGGCCGTCACGCAAGCAAATGACGCCGCGCCTCTTCCGTCGTCGGCCGAGGCCGAGGCGATGCTCCAAAGCCTGCTCCGCCGCTTCGCCACGCCGGAGAAACTCGCCGAGGTGACGCGGTTCCACGGTGCCTCATCTTGCGATGGCGAGCGCCGCCGGAGGAAGATGATGCAATCGTTTTTCGTAAAAACCCGATAGGGAGAACGCAGTGGACCGGCTGCCCCGCGAAGCATCCCGAGCCCAGGTGGTCCTGGCCGTCCTGGCCATCATCGCGGCGCTCTACCTGCTCAAGACCATCCTGATCCCGGTCGCGTTCGCGCTTGTCGTTTCCTGCATGTTCGCTCCGCTTGCGAGCTACCTGCGCCGGCATTTTCCGTACGGCCCGCTCGGCGTGATCACACTGCTGCTGCTCTCGGTGACGGGCGGCCTTTACCTGTCAAGCCTGATGGCTGAGAGCCTCGTGACGGCCACCTATACGCTCCCCTCCGACATCGAGCGGCTGGCCGGCCAAATCAGCGGCAGGCTCACCGACTTGATTCGCGACCAGCCGTGGTTGCGTGCCTTTCTGCCCGAACCGGGCACGATCGACCGCCTGGGCGACACGAACCGTGCGCTCATGATCGAGAAGCTCAGTTACGGACTCACCGACTTCTCGACCTGGGTCGCGCAGGGGTTTGTGATCCTCGTGCTGGTGATCTTCATGCTCATCGAGAGCGAGATGCTCTCGCACAAGCTGATCCGGTTCTTTGCGCGTAACGGCACTGAAGCCGAGTCCGCCGGAGCCGTTCTGGGCCTGATCACCAGCAAGATCAGGGCTTACCTGGTCGCGCGGACTTTCATCAACGCGGGGCTCGGAATCGTGATCGGACTGGCGCTCTGGGTCCTGAAGGTTCGGTTCGCGTTCACACTCGGGATCATCGCCGGAGTCACCAACTTCGTACCCTACCTGGGCCAACTGCTCGGGGGGGCTCTACCGACCTTGATCGTTCTCGGACAGACCGGCTCGATCGGATCGGCGGTGGCCGTCGCCGCGATTTATCTCGCCGTTGTAGGGGTCGAAGGCTACGTGGTCACGCCGATGGTCATGGGACGCTCGCTCGACTTGAACGGCACGACCGTCTTGCTCGCCTGCCTTTTCTGGGGCTACTTGTGGGGCCTTGTGGGGCTGGTGCTGGCGATGCCAATTACCGTCAGTCTCAAGGTCGTGTTTCAAACCATCCCCGAGCTCAACCGATGGGCCGAGCTGCATGTCGGTCGACTGGCAGTCGCCCGAACCCGGGGAAGGATCCGACGCGGTGGTCGAACCGCGTGCGCCAACCCCGGCGGCGCGCGATATCTCGGCGCTCAGCACTGTTGTTCTCACCGCCGACGAAATCGAGCGAATGCGCCAGACCCCCGCCGGCAAGGCGGGGAACGCTCCTTCATGAACCGGCAATCGATCGGCAACCGCGGTATCAAGCGAGGGGATCAAGGCGCAACCTCGAACACGTCAACCAGGCTGACGTCGACCCCCTGCCCGCCCCCTGTTTGATGGCAGTGAACCGCGATCGTCAAGGCTGAACTGGGTTTCAGCGTTTCGAGCGCGGCGGCCGGAATGTCGATCAGCTCGTACGCGTTCACGTAACCGGTCTGATGCGTTGCCAGCACGCCATTCAAGTACACTTCGATGTCTTCGTCGTGGTAAACGCGAAGCTGAATTCGGGCAGCGATCGGCACCCGCCGGCAATGTCGCCTGGCGGCGGAGCCAGATATCGGGTGTGTGCCATTCGGTGCCGACCACGAGCCCCGGGGTTCCGGGCGAGCCAAAGCCGCCAGGTCCTTGTTTCCAGGCACGATCATCGAAATCCGATCGAGTCCAGGCAACGCTCGGCTTGCTCGTTGTGAAACGCCATTCGGCCGGTTTCTGGCCGGGTGTCGGCAGCGTTTCGACCACGCGCGGCGGCACAGGGGCCAGCGCCCACCGGCCGACTTGCTCCCTGTCACGGCTCGCCCACTTCTTCCAGACGGTCGGATCCTCGAGCATCTTGATGAAAACGCCGCCGATCACCGGCCGCGCTCGCATGCCGTCGCTTCGCGGATCGTCCGTGACATACGAATCGACAAAGGGCAATCGTGCGGACGTCGCGGTCAGATAGTCATAGACGGGCGACACGATCGCATTGAAGTCAGCAGGTTTCTCCGCAAGTGTCGCCGTCCAGAGACACCAATCGGCCTTGGTGAGCCGCGTGCGCGAGTCCAGCGGCAAACCGTAGCGCTGGAGGTTTTTCTTGTAAAAAGCCACTTCTTTTCGCGCGACTTCGGCGGGAAAAATGTCGAGGCCAAGCAACTTGTCCCAGACGAGATTGTATTTCTGGCTCCAGGTGTCGGCCGGTCGAACGCGATGCGATAATGGTCGCCGTCAGCGGCCACGGTCATCCAGTTCCGGGCGTAGTCGCGTGCGATCTTCTTGAACTTCGCCGCGGCCTGCGTTGTCGCCGCGCATGCGGCAGAGCTCGCCGTAGGCGGCGACGGCAAGAATCGCCTTGACGGAGAGATTGGCATTGTGGGCCAGGTGACCCATGAAGTCGTCGGTGCAAAGCTGGTTCTGCGGATCCTCGCCGAACTTTTCGAGATACGTTTCCCACTGCGTGAGCTGCGGCCACCAGGGCGCGGAGAAATCGGCGGTCCCCTCCATCCTGGCGATGGCCGCACACAGCAAGATCATGTTGGCGCTCTCCTCGACGGGCATCATATCGGCCTCGTTCGTCGAGTCTCTCGCCGCCGCCGTAGACCTGGCCGTTGGCCTGGGGATAGGTGCCCACGTCGTGAGGAGCAAACGGGAATTTCCAACGCGGCGAGGCACTATAAATCAGGGCCGGCGCGACGAGCGCCTTGGCATACGTCGGTCCCATCAGCAGAAATTGCGGCGCGGCCGGATAAATCACATCGACCGTGGCGGCGCAGCCGTTGCTGCTGTTCTCCTTCGGAAAGAGCAGCGGCTGTTTATTGGCGTCGGCCACAAGCCCGCAGCCGGCGAGCGCCTGACGATAGGCCAGCGCGCACAGAGTTGCGTATTGCGCGCCCGCCTGACTTCGTCAGGTCGGCCATCAGCTCGGCATCGAAGGCCTCGCAGCGACCGACCAGCCCCTCGTAATCGTGCTCGGCCGCACGCAAGAGATCGTCTGGACCGGCTCCGTTACGCCGCCAGTAGGGCCGCAGCTTCTGGCCGAGAAACTTGATCGCGTAAAGTTCGTCATAAGCGATCATCAAGTGGCGCGAAACCCGATTCGATCGCACCGTGCCGAGATCGAACTCGAAAGCCAACGTCGGCGGCCGGTCTTCGGCGGCGCGGGGCATGCCGCGGTCGATATGATCGGGCAGGGTTTTCCGAGTGACGAAGTGGTCGATCAACGCCGCACCCGGACCGATCGCCGCCCGGCACGTCGCCGACGGCGCGGCGACGTAAAGATGTCCCCAATTGATTCGCGTGTCGTCGCCGGTGGGCTGCAAGAGCGTCGGCTCGGCGGCTCCCGCGCGAAGGACGGTCAGCCCGCCCGTCTTCGTGCGCGCCCACTCGACCTGCCGCTCGGGCGAGTTGACCGTCAAAAGCGCACTTGTGCTTTCGAGGATCGAGACCTCGTGGGCCTGCTGATCGACGGTGCGAACATCCCAGGTGAGGTAAGTCAACGGCCGCGCCAGAATATCGAGCTCGGCCGGAAGCGCGGGGGTCATGAACGTGAGCGTCACATGGACACGGCCGTCGTCGAAGTCGTAGATCGTTCGCGTCGGCAAGACGCGAACTTCCACCTGTTTCATGGCAGGCAGGTTCTTCGGTTCGGCCCCCATCAAGCGGAAATATTCGCCGTCGATGCCGATGACGCTCACGAGCGGATGGGGACGCCGCGTCCAGTGCCGGGTCGAGTCGTCGGTCAATCGATCGGCCATCGACCACACACTGAGATAGGGATCACTCGTCACGAGCGGCACAGCGGGAGGCCGAAACGCCGGGACCTTGGCGGGCGGCTCGGCTGCCGCCGCGACGGGGGCGCCCAGCAGCGAGGCCGCAAGTGCCGTTTTGAACAGCGTGGCGACAGCGTTTCGGATCTTCATGTGTTTCATGTGCTGGCTCTTCTGGTCCCTTTAAGTCGAGACGTCAAGTAAGTTAATGGTGCGATGTTTTCCTCAGTACGCCCCCCTTGACCTCGGCCAGGGGGTGGATCGTGATGAACGCGTTCGCGTCAAGGTCACGAACGATGCTCAACACTTTACCAATCTCGAGACGCGTCACCACGCATAGCAAGATTTCCTGATCGGCGCCGCTCATGCCGCCGCGTCCTTTGTAGACCGTCACGCCCCGCCCGAGGCCGCCCGTGAGCGCTTCACGAATCGCCGGGCTCTGCTCGGAAACGACCGTGATGGCCGTGTATTCCTCGAGACCGTGCAGCAAGAAGTCAAGCGTCTTGGTTGCCGACAGATAAGTCAAAATCGAATAAAGTGCGGGCTCAACGCCCAGAAAAAAAGCCGCCGTGAGAAAGATCACGATATTGAGGCCGAGGATCACGTCGCCGACGCGAAACAGGTAACTTCGTTTGCTGATCAAGAGGGCCGCGATATCGGTTCCGTCGAGCACCGCGCCGCCCCGCATGGCCAGCCCCATCCCGGCGCCGATGAAAAAACCGCCAAACACGGCCGTCAACAATTTATCAGGGGTGACGTCCGGATAATGGAGGGTCGCCAGGCACGCCGAGAGCCCCATGATGGCCAGTGCGCTGCGAATCGCGAAGGCCCGCCCGAGCTGGCGGTATCCCAGGGCGATGAACGGCAGGTTGATCGCCAGAACGAGAATCGACAGCGGGATGCGCAGCACGTCGGCCAACAGCATCGAAACGCCCGTGACGCCGCCGTCGATAAAATGACTTGATAGCAAAAACCCATGGATGCCCATCCCGGCCGAGAGCACTCCGGCAGCGATGAAAAGAACGTTGCCAACTTCACGGGCCAGACGTTTCATGCTTCGAAATCTAACGACCGCGTTCGGGCAGAACAACCGCGCGATCGATTTTGATGCAGCCAGCTTGGACCGTGCAAGTTCGGCCATACCACTCATCGAACGCTTGCAGGAAAAAGACGAGTCAGACATCTGGTGCGGAATTTCGTCGCAAGATGAGAATCCGCTTGCCCCAAACGGCCCCAATATGCCAGAATTAGCCTATGATGAGCATCGGGCCAACCGAGGAAGCAAAGCCAGTATTCTGGATGGGTTCCAGCCGGCAAGATTTGCGAGAGTTCCCCGAAGGGGTCAGCCAAGCGGTTGGATTCGCCTTGTGGCAGGCCCAGTTAGGGCGAAAACATCGGCACGCGAAGGTCTTGAAGGGCTTCGGCGGGGCCGGGGTGCTGGAAGTCGTCGTAGACCATCGCGGAGACACGTACCGGGCTGTCTACACGGTGAAGCTAGCCGGGGCTGTCTACGTGCTCCATGCATTCCAGAAGAAATCACAGAAAGGCATCAAGACACAGTGGCCGAGATGAATGTCATCCGACAGCGGCTCAAGGCGGCGGAGGAACACCATGAGGAAAGACGTGCAGAAGAAGAAAGACGAATCCCGCGTGAGCATTGAGGAATCGAGCGGAAACGTGTTCGCAGACCTCGGCCTCAAGAACCCAGAGGAATTACTTGCCAAGGCCCAGCTTGTGCAACGCATCGCCGACATCATCGCGGAGCGGAAGCTCACACAAGCGCGGGCGGCAAGGGTCCTGGGAATCGACCAACCCAAGGTATCAGCGCTTCTCCGGGGCAAGCTCGACGGGTTTTCAACCGACCGGCTCTTTCGGTTTCTGAATGCCTTGGGCCGGGATGTTGATATCGTCATCAGGACCGCTCGGCACGAAGGCAATGCCGATACAAGAGTCGTTTCATCATAAGGAGGCATCGGCCAAGCCTTCGCAATACAGAGACTCAAGCCATTCGCCCGCAATGCTCCCAAGACGCGAATCCGCGTTCCTCTGCCGTCTCGGCTTGAAACCAACCTCAGGACGTTCGCAACAGCGCATCCCAGTCTTGGATGTCTGAGTCGAGAATTCGCTCTCCGAGCGCTTCGAGACGCTCGATGTCTTTGATCGCTTCAAGGGCGGCCACCGTCCCAGCGTCGGGTTCGCGGAACAACTTGGTTCCTAAACGAATCAACATGCGTCGCGCCTGTTCTCGTCTTCCGTCATTGATAATTCGTCGATACGTTGTCGATTCATGCATCGTTTCGACCCCTTCCACTAACTTCTCGAAGCATCAGTTCCTGCGTTTGGAACTGAGTGTGCGATTTGCCGACGGTCGGCCTTCCGCTCATCGAGAACCCGGCAATTTCCACTCCTCGTTGAAAAAATCGGCGGCGACAACGCCCCCCGGGCTCCGCGGCGATGGCGGCACGGCGATATCGAGCACGGCGAAATCCGGCAGCTTGGGTACCTGCCGGGCGTTGTTGAGATAGTCGTACTCGCGAAACGTGAATCCGCTGTTGAGCACGACATAACGCCGTGGATTGAGCGGATTCGGATAGATCAACACAGGTACATGATGACCTCCACTATACACCTTGTCTCCGAGCTTCAGATCGTCTTTCTCCCAGCGTAGGGGGAGCCTGTCGGCGATTCTGGCGAGCACGGCGTTGCTACTCGGGTCGCCCCAGAGGATCAGGTTGTGCGCCGCGATGTCGGACTCGTTGATGTCCTTATCGGTCTTGACGCGGGCGTGGCCACGAAACTGCCGCCGCCAGTGGTCGCTCGCATGCCGCATCTCGGCGTCCACCCACCGGCCGATCTTTTCGTTGAGTGGCGAGCCCGTGGGCCGAACCATCACGAAGCTGTCCATGAACGCATCGTCAATCGGACCTTGCAATCCATGGCGCTTACGCAGGCCGTCGTCGACCGACGCGACCGGTTTCCAGTGGCCGTCGACCTTGCGGAAATGGGCCTCCCATGACCGGTCGGAAAGCGCACTGGCGGCGTCAACCTTTTCACCGTCAATCGTCATCGATGGTGTATCATCGAGCTCCGGCGGATACCGGCCGGGGTCCATGACCAATGTCAGGGCCGCCACGTTGCTCGTGATAATCTCAGGACCTCGACCGTCGCGGCCGAACAGGTCGGCGTCGACCCTGGCTTGCTCCCAGTGCCGCTCGAGTCCGTCGATCTGAACCCAAAACGAGCGGTTATAACGGAGTGTCCACGTCGTAAAACGGACTTTGGGAGGTATGATGTCACGCCCCACCTCGACAATGCTGTCGATCCGCCGGTTGATCTCGTCCTTGGCCGCCGGTGTGTACCTGTGGCCAGCCCGGGCGCCGATGATATGCACCATTTTGATGTGCTCGCGAGCCAGCGCCTTCTCCATCATGTCGGCGGCCTGTTTCTGCTTGTCGATTTCGCCGCTGTAGGCCACGGTCGGACAGTTGAACAGGTTGAGGGCATAGTCCGTGCAATCATAGAGATGCCATAACTTCTTTTCGTACCATGCGGGCTGGAGCGTCTCACTCTGAAACACTTTCAGAAAGTCGGCCGTCTCGGAAAAGCCGGCACCTGGCGCCGCGGCCGCCCAGAAGCTGGGATAATGCACGGCGAACTGCCAGCACGCCGCGCCCCCCATCGAGAAGCCGCGCATCACGATGCGATCGTCATCGATGCGATAATGGCGCTTGATATCTTCGATCGCCTCGAACAGGTCAATCTCGCCGGCGAACTTGTTGGCGTTGCAATAGCGGCCGTAAGGATGCACGACAAACGCATCGGCCGGCGCGAATTCACCGCGCGAGGTTTGGCGGCCGTTGATAAAGCTGAGCTCACTCAGGTTCTCACCGCGGCCGTGGCACCAGACGTCGAGCCGGTAACGATGCGGAGCATTGGGGTCAAATCCGGCCGGCACGACAAGCCCATACGGCTGAACCGAACCGTCGATCCTGGAAACATAGCCACGCACGAGCAGCCCCGTCGCCGCATTCCAGGGCGCCTTGCCGTCTTGAAGCTGCCTGGCACGCTCATGCCCCTGATCGAGCAATGTTCGCGCGACCGCGACTTCCTTGACGTTGTAAAACTCATCGTACAGAAGCGCCCAGCGAACGGCTTTCTCATAGATCTTCACATCGGGGATCAGTGCCGACAGCTCGGCCTTTGCTTTGAGCCCGCTTTCCAGCGCGTCAATCTGTTGGGCCAGCTCGTCGACCCCTTTCTGAAGCGCCGAGCGATCGTCGCCGGCGATGGCGATTCCTTTCGGAGGCACGGGCCGGATATTTTTCGCCGCATTGTCGGCGAGACCGTCGGCATGAACGAGTGAGCCCAAGGCCAGCGCCAAGAATAGTGACACCCAACACTTCAACATCGGTCGCTCTCTTCCTGAACCGTCGGATTCGAAGTCTTCACCTTGCCCAAGCATCACACCACCCCGATCCCCGCCCTCATTGGACACGCGTCGACAGGCGGCGTCCATCGAAAATTCAGCCTGGATCACGCGTGGTGGACGCATCGGTGCAGGACGACCGGTACACGCTCGGTCGGATTGATCAGGGTTTTCACTCTTTTTTTTGAAGAGAGAGCCCGGCAATCCGCCGCAGCGGCCGCGACCCTATAATGAATGACGCGGCGAGCCGTTTTCCAGAGTCAGGTCACCTCCGAATTCGGCAACCGAGGCTCGAACCGAGCCCCGGGGCGTGGGGGAGGCGTGACGGGCGGAGCCACTCTTTTCTCGGTGGACCGTTTCGCACCGCGACCGACGCCGGCGGGATTGCAAACGATAAGGGCTGGCTTATGTTGCTGCGATCAAGGGTTCGCCCTTTGAAACTCGGCGAGGTGGCACTGGCCATACTGCTCCTGGCGTTCGCATTCGTGATGCCATTTCTCCTGTTCCCGACGATCGTCGCCCTCGCGATCGTATTGCTTGATCGGTTGGGCCTCTCGCTGGCTGGCAAAATCGTTATCCTGCTGGTTGCCGTGGTGATCATCTGGTTGGCGCTCGATGCCGCGGGCTTCTTCACCGCCAAAACATGGCGAGGAGACGTTCAACGCGTTCTGACGATCATCCGCGGTTGACGTGATACGGGTGACACCGTCGCGCCAAGGTTTCCCGCGAGCGTAGCCTGGCCCACCGCTTGGTTGTGCTCGCCGCGTCGGCGAAAAAAAAGGAGGCAGATGCCTCAAGGGCAATCATCGGACGAGCGCCTCGCACCGCCCCTCGGACGCTTAGCGCGGCGAAATCTCGGCCGCCAGGATCGAGATGTCGTCGTGCGGACGCGCCGATCCGTGCCACCGCGAAATCTCTTCCAGGAGGCTGGCCACGCCATCCCGTAGCGGCGTTGATCGGCCTCGCTCGACCGCGGCCAGGAGCCTGGCGTCGCCAAATTGGGCACCGGCCGGATCCATCGCCTCGGGCACGCCGTCGGAGTAGAGAAACATTCGGTCGCCCGCGTTCAGACGGACTGAGCGCTCGAGATAGGTGTCATCCGCCAGACCGATGGGAGAGCCCTGGCTTTCCAGGATCACCGGATCGCCACTGGCGGGCAAGTGAACCGGACCGGGGTGCCCGGCCGAGACGTAGCGAAACTCGCCGGTCGTGGCGTCAAGGAGCCCGTAGACCAACGTGGCGAATTGCTCGGTCGCAGTGTCGAACGGGAAGAGCCGGTTCAGCCGGGCCGCGACCTCGGCGGGAGGCGTGATCGCGCAAGGATCGCCCGTGGCTCGATCGCACACCAGTATCGATGATGGCTCGGACGGCGGTGATAAAAGACGACTCAGCGTGACCGAGAGCAGGGCTGCGGCGACACCGTGGCCGCTCACGTCGAGGATATACAAGGCGACTTTGCCATGACCCAGAGGCACGACATTCAGCCCGTCGCCGGCCAGCTCGTCGCAGGGGCGGTAGGCCCAGGCAAAGTCGGTCCCCGGGATGCGGGGCGCCTCGCGGGGCAGGAACGTCTCCTGGATCCTGGCCGCCGCCCTGAGATCGCGCGACATCCGGCCGTTCGCCTGCGTGAGCCGCGCGTTGGTCGCGCCTAGCTCGACCTGGAGACGCCGCAGATTCAAGTGCGTCTCGACCCGGGCATACAGTTCTTCCATCTGAAACGGTTTCGTGATGTAATCCACGCCGCCCATCGCAAACGCCTTCACCTTATCGAGCTGCTCGGTGAGCGCGCTGATGAAGATGACGGGCACGCCCCTGAGATGGTCATCGGCCTTCAAGTGTCCGCACACCTCGTAACCGTTCATCTCGGGCATGTTGATGTCGAGCAAGATCAAGTCGGGCGGATCGCGACGCGCCGCCGACAGTGCGAGCTTGCCGCTGGGAACCGGGCGCACCTTGTATCCGCGGTCCTTGAGCATACCGGCCAGTACCTGGAGATTGGCGGGAGTATCATCGACGACCAGGATGCTGGCGCGTTCGCTTGAGCCACCTTTGATCGGATCGCCCATCACCGAAGAACCTCCGCGCTGAACAGATCAAGCAGCGCCTGATAGTGAAAGCCTTCGGCCAGTCGGCGTAGTCCCTGGGCGACGCCCGGATCGCGGGCCTCATTTTCCTGAATTCTCGCCAGCAACTGGTCGAGATCGGCCGTGATCACGGCGTCGCGCATCGGGTCGATAAGCTCTCGAGGCCAGCCCGCAAGAGACCGGGATGTGAGCGCGGCGGCCTGGACGGAAGTGGCCGCCACGAGATCCTCGGCGTAGTTGTATTCGATGCCGACCTGGGCGCGAATTTTCTGAAACAGCTCGGTTTCGCGGAAGGGCTTGCCAATAAATTCGTTGGCCCCGATCTCGAGCAACTGCTGGCGGTTTTCGTCCATGGCACTGGCCGTGACGGCGATGATCTTGACGCTGTCGCCTCCCGCCATGGCGCGGATCCGGCGGATCGCCTCATGGCCGTCCATCACGGGCATCCGGAAGTCCATGAGAATCAGATGAGGCCGCCACTGCTCGAATTCTTGCACGGCTTCGGCACCGTTGTTCGCCAGGCGGATCTCGAAACCCACCGGGGTGAGTAACTGGGCCAGGAGCTGGCGGTTATCCTCGATGTCGTCGGCGATCAGCACCCGGCACGGGGGCTGTCCGGCCTGGAGCTTGAGCACATGGCGGGGGTTGTCCTTGGCCAGGACGGCGTCGGCATCGCCTTCCTTGAGGGGCAACTGGATCACGAAGACGCTCCCCTTGCCGACCTGGCTTTTAACGGTGATATCGCCCCCCATGAGCCGCACGAATTCCCGGCTGATGGCCAGGCCCAGTCCCGTCCCGGTTCCCGCCTGTTGACCCGTCTTCGTCTGCTCGAAATGCCGGAACAGCTTGTCCTGGTCGTCGGATGAAATACCCGGGCCCGTGTCTTCGATTTCGACGCGCAGCGACGGCGCGAGCACGGCGTGCCGGTCGACACGCACCCGCAGGCCGATACCCCCCTCCTCCGTGAATTTGACGGCGTTCCCCAGCACATTGATGAAGACCTGCCGCAGCTTGTTGATATCCGTCACGATGAATTGCGGCACGTCGCCAATCGTCTCCACAGAGAAGGATAACCGCTTCTCATCGGTGCGCACGCGGAACATCATTTCCAGATCCTTGAGGAGCACGGGCAGGTCAAAAGTCGAGCCGTTCAAGGTCGTGCGGCCGGCTTCGATCTTGGACATCTCGAGAATGTCGTTGATGAGTGCGAGCAAATGCTCGCCGCTGCGGTTGATCGTGCCCAGGTACTGGCACTGGCGGGCCGTCAAGTCGGGGTCGCGAAGCATCAATTGCGAGAACCCGAGTATCGCGTTCATCGGGGTGCGGATTTCGTGCGACATATTCGCGAGGAAAACGCTCTTGGCGCGATTCGCCTGCTGGAGCGATTGCTCGTAACGCTTGCGCTCGGTGACATCACGCGCCGCTGCAAAGACACCCTGGAGCTTGCGGTCGCGGTCGTGGAAAGTCGTCGCGTTGTACGAGACCACGGTCTGCTTGCCGTCGCGGGCCCGCGGTCGAGCTCGTAGTCGGTCACCTTGCTTTCGCCCAGGACCAGCTTGATACCGGCCTCGGCGCGCTCGGGGTCGGTGAAATAGTCCTTGAACGGCGCGCCGATCAGCTCGTCCCGCGTGCAGCCGGTCAGGGCTTCCATCTGCTTGTTGACATCGGTGATGATGCCCCGTGGATCGGTCGTGATGAGCGCATCAATATTCGATTCGATCAATGATCGAGTGTAAAATTGCTGATCGCGAACCCGCTGGTCGAGCAGCATGCGCTCGGCTTCAACCTGCTTTCGCGGTGTTATCGGTGCCGATCAAGAGATAACCGATGATACTCCCCTGAGCCTCGCGCAGCGCCGTGACCGACACGATGGCCGGGAAGCGGCTGCCATCCTTGCGAATATAGGTCAATTCGTAGATATCCTCGATCCCGCGTGACGCCTTGAAAACCAGTGCCTCGAATCCCGGCGTGATGGTGGTGCCAAGCTCGGCGCTCAGGGCCTTGGCGCGCGTGATGACTTCCTGCGGGTCGGAGATGTCGGCCGGCGTGATCTTGTTCATGACCTCGAGCGCGGCATAGCCGAGCATGCGCTCGGCGCCGACGTTAAAAATCTGGATCACGCCCTTTTCGTCGGTGGCGATGCTCGAGAAGTTGGCACTGTTGAAGATGGCATTTTGCAAGGCGCCCGCCTTGAGCAAGGCCTCTTCGGCCTGCTTGCGCTCGGTCACATCGCCCATGGCCAGCACCAGGAGCTCGCCATGGTGGCCTGCCTGAAGCTTGCGGGCATTGAGCAGCATCACCCTGCGGCCAATGGCCGGAAAGGTGTGGTCGAGCTCGAAGTCGTCGAAGACCGAGCTCTTGGGAACGATGTCCTCGAGCAGGGTGCGCAGGTCGGGAATATCCCACTGGCCGTTACCCAGCTCGTAGATCAGGCGGCCCTCGGTCTCGGCCGACGTGACATGAAATGTATGGTAAAACGCGCGATTAGCCGAACGAACGCGCAGGGTCGCATCAAGTATCAACAGGGGCTCGCGCACCGTGTCGACGATGTTCTGAGCATA
This sequence comes from uncultured Planctomycetota bacterium, assembly GCA_963818265.1. Taxonomy (GTDB): domain Bacteria; phylum Planctomycetota; class Planctomycetia; order Isosphaerales; family Isosphaeraceae; genus CAWFRS01. Next base: position 324,247 of record CAWFRS010000011.1, read on the forward strand.
GTTCTGGATATCGTCGACCAGCGGCCTGCTGCGTTCCATTTTGGCTGTCCTTCCGGACGCTTTGAGCCGGTTATCGTGCCGGCTTGCACAGATCGAAGGAAAGGAAGTGACGCTCCGCCGCATTCGCGACATCGGCGCAGCGCGATCACACGGGCATCAGCTCGACGGTTGAATCCATCGCGAGAATCAACCCAAAGATTTTTATCACTCATAAACCGTAAATTTAATATATGATTGCTGATTGAAATTGTATCGGCGTGCGGGGGCCGGGTCAACCGAGCGCTTGTGAAGACGGCCTGCTCGGCCCTGGCGCTAGAACCGATCGAACGACCAGCAACGAGAAGTCGCAAAATTCCGAATTCTCCTTGGCACCAACTTCCCTTCACCGGTATGACCGCGCCATCACGCAAATGCGCGCACGCTCGCCAAGGCGCAGTCGCATGGCGCACGTCGCGCGCACACGGCCCGGCGCCCAAAATGCCTTGGGAAGACAGAAGTTTTCCACATCCCTATATGCCGCCTTGAGTTCCGCCTAGGCGCCTGCACAACCGGAAGTTCAAAATATCGAGCTAACCCAATACGGATCATCGACTTCCACTGAGGCGCCTGAGCAATCCGCATGACCAGATCTTTTGCCGCAACTCTCGAAGCATCATCATATTACGGTCAGGCGCCTGAGTAACCAGCACGACCAGACCTTTTGCCGTATCTCCCGGCCCATCACGATGTTCCGGTTAGGCACCTGAGTAACCCGCATGACCAGACCTATCGCCGCATCTCTCGAAGTATCATCATATTACGGTCAGGCGACTGAATAACCGGCACATCCTGATAAGTCAAACGTATGTCGACGCTGTAAACGATTTACGAGCGCGCCTGAATGATCCGCGAAACGACGACGCACGGCCGCTCCAAGCATTGCCTCGCCGACGCGCTGTCGAGCCATCATTTCAACTTGTCGAGAGCCATTCGCGAAGTCATAATGAAAGCGCCTTTCTACGCGCATGAAGCAGGCAAGAACGCCGGCGACGCGTTGATCCAAGCGTGGTTTACGCCGCCGCACCGTGATACGGCACACGAAATGCATTGCGGTTGTCAACGTCCTGACTTGGTACGTCTAAAAAGCGACTGGTAAAAACCGTGGATCCATACCAATTCCTCGGGGTCTCACACGGATGTAGTCGCGATGAGCTTAAAAACGCATTCCGCGTCAAGGCGCGGTCGCTCCATCCCGATCGCGGCGGCGATCCGGCCGATTTCATCACGTTGCGAACGTCATACGAGCATGTCTTGCTCGAGATCCAGAGAAAACCGCCGCCTCCCATGCCTGAAAGCCGGCGACGCGCCGGCGATCTGTCCTCGACTCCGATGCGGGTGCCGTTGCCCAGGCACCCGTAGTCCCCGACATCATCTTTCTCGACGAGATTCGGCGCAACGGTAAGCGTGACCCACACTGGGTGCCCGACCTCGTTCTGCTCGATCAACCGCCGCGCAGAGTTCGCCACGGACATGCGTCGGACCGCAAGCGGCGACTCGCGCAACACCTGGCCTGGTTCGACCACCTCGCCGTGCATTCCCACTACGTCGAGCCGACATTGCGAAAGCCCTGGGTCGCGGCCGTTGGCATGACGACGCTCATCCTTGTCACCCTGCTCACGATGTGGATCTGCTGGGCCGTCTGGACCGATGACCCGAAAACCGACGACGTCGACGCGATCCCCTGGCTCTGCTCAACCTTGTCTCGATAGCCGGCGGCCGGCGAGAAGGATCGCCGTTCGTCACGGGCGTTCCATCTCAAAAAGATCGGTGCTCCGGCAGTAGTAGTCGCCGCCCAACCGCGCGATGGTGCGAAGCTTGCGTGGGTCGACGACCCCTTTCTCGTCGAGCACCGCGTCGTCGATGTTCATCAATAACACCTCGCCGATCACCAGGTTCGCTGACAGCGGCCCGTCGCCCACCGGCACGATCTGGCGAACCTTGCACTCGAGGTGAACGGGCGACTCGGCCACGCGCGGTGGCCGAACCTTCAGCGATGGCTCCAATGTGAGCCCCGCATACGCCACTTCGCTCTCCCCGGCGCGAGCTCGCGCGACGTCATGTTCACCTTCTCGGCCAGGTCTTCAACCGCGGCGTTCAACACGAATTCGCCCAGGAAATTCAGATTGTGGAGCGTGTCTTTCTGACTCCTGTCTCGCCGCAGGAGCGGCGAGAAGACGACGACCGGCGGATTGGCACCGAACGTGTTGAAGAAACTGTACGGAGCCAGGTTCACTGTACCTTGGGCGTCGAGGGTGGTCACCCACGCGATCGGCCTCGGGGTGACGATTCCGATCAAGGCGCGATAAACCGCGACCACCTCGGCCGATTCGACATCGATGATCATTCAATCGATCCAGCTCAAAGGGTATTCAGGGTCGTCGAGCTTGATAGCCTGACGCGTCAGTTGGAGCGGCCTGAAGGTATCGATCATCACGGCCAGTTCGTCGGTCGACTTGACGTCGCGGCTCGCCACGATCGTGCCGGGATGCGGACCATGAGGTATCCCACGCGGATGCAACGTGAATGACGCTTGCTCGACGCCGCGCCGGCTGCCGAAACGGCCGCGCACATAGTAGAGCACTTCATCCGACTGCACGTTGGAATGCGCATACGGAACCTTGATCGCCCGCGGGTCGGTATCGAGCATCCGGGGAGCGAACGTACAGACGACGAACCCGGGCGCCTCGAACGTTTGTTGCACCGGCGGCGGTTGGTGAATCCGCCCCGTGATCGGCTCGAAGTCGTCGGCATTGAACGTATACGGGTACACCAGCCCGTCCCAGCCGACGACGTCGAAAGGATGACTCGCCAGGGTATAGTGCGTGAGCCGCCGGCCATCCTTGATCAGCACGCTCGTCTCCTCGTCCCGATCGATCGGAGCAAGCTCGCTCGGGCCACGGAGATCGCGCTCGCTGTAAGGGGCACCCAGCTTGAGCTGCCCATCCTTGTTGAGATACTTTCTCGGTATCGAGATGTTGCCCGCGGCTTCAATGATCAACAGGTCGGGCGGATGCGCCGGATCAAACTCGAGGCGATAGGTTGTGCAACGTGGAATGACGATATAATCAAACGTGCGGAATTCCAGACGTCCGAACATCGTGTGCAGGACGCCTCGGCCCGCGTGAACGAAGATGGCTTCGTCGGCGTCAGCATTGCGAAACAGCTCGCGCTGCGGCTGATCGGGGCGGCAGCGCGCCAGGGTCACGTCGTCATTCCCGAAAAGCGCCACCCGACCCGAAATCGGGTCGCCCATGCGCGGCAATGCGCCCGTCTTGACGTGATGATGCCTGAGCGAGGGAACGTCGCCGAAATCGGCCGGTAGCGTACCGGCCGGCTCGAGGCGAACGACCCGCGTCGGCGGCCGCAAGTGGTAAGCGATACTGTGCGCGCGCGAAAATCCTTCGAGACCGACCACTTCCTCGTAGTAAATTCCCTCGCCCTTGAAGCCCGGTTCGTGCGGATGGATCGTGTGCCGCTTTGGCGGCACCGTGCCGAGACGAAGATAAGGAGGCATCAGATCATCTCCGCGTGAGATCAAGGGCCCTGCCCTGCGATCGTCGGGTCTTCAGGGATGGTAGCACGGCGACATCAGCCGGTTGCGGGGCTTTCCGGTCGAGCAACAACCCGATTTTTCAAGCGGCCGATCCGCTCGATTGACAGTTCCACGAGATCGCCCGGCTTGAGCCATCCGCCGACGGCCTCGGGCGTCAATTCGAGGATACACCCCGTGCCGACCGTACCCGAGCCGAGCACGTCGCCCGGCCTCAAGCTCGTATCACGACTCGCGTGCGCCAGCAACTGCGGCCATGTCCAGTACATCGAACCCGAGTTTCCCCGCGATAACAAGCGGCCATTGACGGTGGCCGTCATTTCGAGGTGGAGACGGCCGTCGCGATAGCACCCGGCTAGCTCGTCGAAGCTCACCGAGCTCCGGACCAAGAGACGTCGCGAAGTCCTTGCCTTTGCTGGGACCCAGGCCAATGGCCATCTCGATGCGCTGCACGTCGCGGGCACTCCAGTCGTTCATGATTGTGAAGCCGGCCACGGCGCTCAATGCCCGATCGTCGGCGGGTAGATTGCACGCTTCCTCGCCGATCACGCAGGCCAGCTCGAGCTCGTAATCGAGCGCCTGGCATCCCCAGGGAGCCCAGACGTTCGCCCCGTCGCTGATGACGCCCGCTGGATTCGAGAAATAGAAGACGGGGACGTCGTACCACTGCGGAATCATCTCCAGCCCGCGGTGCCGCCGGCACGTGGCTACGTGCTGCTCGAACGCGTAGAAATCGCGGATGCTGGCCACTGGGGGAAGAGGGCTTCGCATGATCGTCCGTTCCGATCCGTTCCGATCCGACTGTCAGCGTTCGCGGCCCCTAAAGTGTGCCGCGACGCCCCTGCTCGAGCTCGATAGCCTGGAAGAGCGCCTTGAAGTTGCCTTTGCCGAAGCTGCGCGCGCCGCGGCGCTGGATGATCTCGAAAAACAGCGTGGGCCGATCCTCCACGGGTTTCGTGAAGATCTGCAGCAGGTATCCTTCCTCGTCGCGATCGACCAGGATGCCCAGGCTCGCCAGGTCGTCGATGTCTTCCTTGATCGCACCGACGCGCTCGGGCAAGAGCTCGTAATATTCGTGAGGAACCTTGAGGAATGACACGTCATTGGCCGCCATGGCGCGGACACTTTCGATGATGTTGGGCGTCGCCAGCGCGATGTGCTGAACGCCAGGGCCGCCGTGGAAGTCGAGAAACTCCTCGATCTGCGAGCGCCTGCGGCCTTTTGCCGGCTCATTGATCGGGAACTTGATCCGGCCACGGCCGTCAGCGACGACTTTTGACATGAGCGCCGAGTAGTCGGTGCTGATGTCCTTGTCGTCAAAGCTCGCCAGGAGCGAGAAGCCCATGATCTTGCTGTAATAGTCGACCCACTCGGCCATCTTGCCTTCCTCGACGTTGGCGACGATGTGATCGATCACACGCAGGCCGACCGGCTGGAAGACGCGCGACGTGTAGCGGTCGGGCTCGAGAGCCTGAAACCCTGGCGCGAAGATGCCGTGATAACGCGAACGATTCACGAGCGTGTGCGTCGTATCGCCGTAAGCGTGAATCGCGGCCATCTCGTAAATTCCCGAATCGTCTTCCACGACGCTCGGCGGCGATGCCGGCTTCGCCCCGCGAGCGATCGCCGTCTCGAAGGCCGCGGTGACGTCGTCGACCTCGAGCGCGATCGATTGCACGCCATCGCCGTGCTGCGCCAGACGAGCCGCGTCGGGATGATCGGCGTGGAGCGGCGACGCCAGGACAAACGTGATATCCCCCTGCCGCAACACGTACGACGCCTCGTGCCGCACGCCGGTCTCGAGCCCCGAGTACGCGATCACGTCGAATCCGAACGCATTCCGGTAAAAATACGCCGACTGGCGCGCGTTGCCGACAAACATTCGCACGTGGTCGATGCGTTTGAGTGCCATCGCGTCTTTGGCCATGCTGTGATCCTCACCGATTGTGAACGGCGTCCGCCCGGCATCAGCCTATCAGAGATCCTGCCGTTCTTGCATGAGAAATCGCTTAATCGACGACGCCGTGCAGCCGGTCGGCCTCCAGCCCGTCCCAGAAGTTCGAGATGGCATCGAGCGCATTGTACGCTCCCTGAAAAAAACGGGAGCCATCGAAACCGGAGGCGAAATAGACGTCTTCGAGCTCTTCGCGCCAGTCCCGATGGTCGAGTTTCTTCAGCACGATTCTCGGTGGCGAAGAAAACGACATCGAGCGACGGAAAGTGGCTCTCCCTGATTTGCAGCAAGCCGGTCTCGAGATCGTCCCAGAATCCGGACGCCAGCCAGTTCTCGGCAGCAAAACGCGCGCCTCCGGAAATCTGTGAGTCGTCGTCGCGAAAAAGGTCTCGCAGCGCGGCGCCGCATTGCAAGACGTAGGGTCGCGCGGCACGCCGGTCGCCACCAGGATCATTTCGATCAAGCCCTGACATCTCGCCGAGCGCGCGCACGATATCCTGGCGCACGCGCAGCGATGTGAGATTGGCGAACTCGCGCATGAATACCGCGAACTGATCGGCGAAATGAAGCAGCTCGGCGCGGTTCGCTTTGCCGTCTCGAAACCAGCGCAGGTAAGGGTTCTGAGAGATGGTCCGGTGCTGTAGCAGGCCGCGATCGACGCGCTCCAGGAACTCGTCAAAATCGTCAATCTGCTTCTGAGTGAGCTGACCGAGTCGGAGCCGATTTTCGATGTGCGGCGAAATCCCTTTTCGCTCTGAGGATGAAGCCATCGATCACCCCCTTGGTTCTTGGCATATGCTTTGAGAAACCGGGGAAGCATTCTCAATCGTAACCCAGACACCCCACGTGGTCGAGCAGCTTCGGGTTATGTTATGTTCGGGGCCGTTTCCTTCTCCCCGGGAGGGGCGAGCTTCCCGCGAGCCGCGTACCCCGGCAGCTCGACGGAGTCTCGCCCGCCCAAAAGCCCCGGGAGGGCGAGCGTCCCGCGAGCCGAGGGCCTCCGCAGCTCGACTGAGTTTCGCTCTCCCAGGAGCCCCGGGAGGGCGAGCGTACTGCGAGCCGAGGGCAAGCGTCCCCGAGAGCCGGGTACCCCGGCAGCTCGACGGAGTCTCGCTCTCCCAAAAGCCCCGGGAGGGCGAGCGTCCCGCGAGCCGAGGGCCCCGGCAGCTCGACAGAGTCTCGCTCTCCCAAAAGCCCCGGGAGGGCGAGCGTCCCGCGAGCCGAGGGCCTCCGCAGCTCGACAGAGTCTCGCTCTCCCAAAAGCCCCGGGAGGGCGAGCGT
>CAWFRS010000012.1:0-474500 GCA_963818265.1 uncultured Planctomycetota bacterium
TTCCATCCAAGGGTGCTTCTTCATGTCCAAGGGTGCTTCTTATCGGAGGGCTCGATACGGGGGTGGGTGGCGGCGGCGGAGTCGGCGGTGGTGGGCTTGGCGGACCCGGCGGCGGTGGGGTTGGCGGAGTCGGCGGTGGTGGGCTGCTTGGCGGAGTCGACGGGGGCGGGTTTGGCGGCGGTGGGACTGGTGGTGGCGGGTCAGGCGGTGGTGGGCTGCTTGGCGGAGTCGACGGCGGTGGGCTGCTTGGCGGAGTCGACGGCGGTGGGCTGCTTGGCGGAGTCGACGGCGGTGGGCTTGGCGGGTTTGGCGGTGGTGGGACTGGTGGTGGCGGGTCAGGCGGCGGCGGGGCCGGTGGTGGCAGTGACCCTGGACCTGCTCCTATTGTCGTGACTGAGCCCAACTATTTTTGGTGGATTCCAAGACTCGTAAATTATCTATGCGGCTATTAGCGACGCGTTTTTCGACGAGCGTTGTATTGGCCAATCGCCCTGGCAATTGCGCGGCGCTGAGAATGCTATCACGACTACAATAACAATGCCGGTCGTCCGCGAGTCCCAAGGTGGCTCAACGAAGAGTTCGTGGATCGCTCGCTACCCCTTTGGCAAATTCGTGTCTACTAATTCGGCCCGGGTGACTTAAGGAATTATCTCGAAGCTCCAGACGATTAGGAGCTGGGCAAGAATAAAGTCGTCAACTCTGGTGTCGTTGGGTCGTCACCACGCCAGGCTACTCCCAAAATGCTCACGACCTTATTCTTGCCCGAGCCCTTAGTCTTAAGGCAGTGCTGGGACAGGCCTTGAGACGATGCTGTCGCCTGTATCTATAAAACTGCTGTCGGTAGCTAGCTGCGGCCAATTGGATCGGGGTTTACTGAGGTTTTAACGTTGCTTTCTTAGACGCTCCAATGACGCTGCCGGAAAATTGGAGCACAGGGCTGAACTGCTACTCGTCTTCTGAGTTGGTTTATTTCCGTGCGGGGCTCGGCTATCCAGCATTTCCTATGACATGATCTAAAACTGCTGCTCAGCTCTTGGGGTTCTTCGCATGCGGCACATTGCGACGAATGCTAGAAATGTGGACACTCGGTAGAGACATCAGCCACGATCATTCAGGCTTGCTGTAAAGGTTCACCATGGCCGAAAATGCGCGACCGCGTCTCCGGTTACCGGTCGTAATCATAATTGGTGCTCTTTTCATTATCTGGCCGATATTGATGTCGTACATCAGAGGACGCGGCGCAGGATCCAGCGAAGGCGTTGTACAAACTAAGACGCAAGCTACTCGTGAGTATTCGTGGGATCCGATCAGCGCACCAATCTTCGAGGCCGAATCCATCGGCGAGAGTTCCGGAAACCTGACAAATACCGGGTCGGCTCGCAGCACGCTACGGAATGAACCATCAATCGACCCCCGGAGGCGGCTGAAGGTGTATCGGAACGCGCTCGAAAGACTGATGGACTGCCTAAATCGAGAGGAGAAAACCAAGTTATATGACCTTTTCAGTGACGAGCTGCGTTCAGTGTATCCGTTTGAGAGATTAAGCCGTCACGCGGACACCATTCTTCAGAGGCGGGGCTTGCTCATCGAACAGGGCTCTCTGCGCTTCACCGGTGACCTAGCCCACGTACGTGTCAAAGGACAGCGGGGAGAATGGGCCGTAAAACTCAAACTCGATTCGAGCGGACGAATTCTGGGGTTTAGATTTGACGAGCCGCCTTCTTCTAGGCTTTTCCCGAGTCGTAACTCCTTCCGCCTAAGCTTACCATTTGAGGGTAAATGGTTTGTGGCCAGCGGGGGCAATGACGCCTCCCAAAACGAACATGCAGCATCCGAGTTTTTGTGCGAGTCGCAAGCGGCAGATTTCCAGATGCGGGACGGTTCTATGAAAAGCTATCACGGCCAGGGCACTCGGAATGAAGACTACTTATCTTTCGATCAACCCGTCTTAGCACCCGCCGATGGAGAGGTTGCGACAGTAATCGATGGTGTTCCGGAAAATGTCCCCGGTAAGGTAAATCCGTTCGCGGCTGCCGGCAACTCGGTGGTTATACGGCACGCTCCGGGCGAGTACAGTGCGATCCTCCATCTGAGGCCCCGGCGGATCGCAGTGAAGGTCGGCGACAGAGTTGCTGCTGGGCAGACGATTGGGCGATGCGGCAACAGCGGCAATAGTCGCGCTCCGCATATCCATCTGCAGCTCATGAGCAGCGACGTTCCAATTGACGCGCTGGGCATCCAAGCGTGTTTCCATCGGGTTTGGCGCAGCCGAAAGGGCGATGCGGATGCGACTTTGTCAGAGGACTACACGCCGCAATCGGGCGACACTATCTGGAGCGAGTCAGCGAACACGGGTAGCAGTCGCTGAGTTGGGGCTTCGCCTGGAGACTTCGCAGGGCGTCGCTTCGCGGCGTCAGACTTGGTTCTGCAGCCCATAATGCCGTTGGACTGGGCGGCTTCGCGGGGCCAGACTGTGTTTGTTGTTTCTAGAGGCACGCGGTTGGCTTCGCGAGGACGGGTCCGTGACCTGTTTATCACGACGCATTTCGTAAGTCAGGAACTGTGAAATCGTCATAAGCCAATCGAGTTTCGACTCAGTCGACGTGTTCAGTCTGTTTCCATCATCTGTCATTCCCACCAGGAGATCGATCGCATGAAGTCCGAATCCTTGACCACATGGCCTGTTCCCGATTTGTTCTAGGCCGATGGGACGCGGTACGTCGGAGTGCGGGAGGTGGCCAGAGTCGATGGGACCGTTGTCGCGACGTACTACACCTATCAGGTTGATCCGCCGATGTCTTCTTTCGCGTTCACGCACGACAAGCAGAAGGGGCTCAGGCTTCACCAAATCCGGAAGGATGGCCATCCCCATAAGTGTAATGAGGCCGAAAGGGTTCGCTTGCGCTACGGCTGACGTCTTCGCCTTCCCAGGCTTCGACGGACAGGTTACCCCCGGACGCCGCTGAGTCGGCTTCATGGTGAACGAGCAAATGCCATGATCAGTTCCTTTCAACTGACAAGATCAACCGAGCTTTGCCTGACGCACCGGATGAACACAGATAAGATCACGTTGGAATGAAATATTGTGATGCCGTGGTGATAGTGAGTGCCATGTTCGATGTTGTTTATGCGCCAATTTCAACGCGCATCCGTCGAAACGAAGCGACGATCAGGGAGAGGCATTGGCATGGGTAAAGCGGCTCACGGTGCTCGCGCGATGTCGTTCTCGTTCCTGGCATGCGTCGCCAATCCCGACGTGTTCGACGCCAATCTCCTCGCATCGCCTTGCCTGGCTCCGGGCAGCGCGCATGAAGTCATTGGGGTCAGGCATTGCCCGAGCATCGCTGATGGTATGAATCTCGGGCTCGAACGCGCTCGCTATGAATGGGCGATTTGCGTACACCAAGATGTTGTCTTGCCGGCGGGCTGGGACGGCTTGCTGGCCGCTCAGCTTCGACGAGACCGAACGGCGGTTCGGGCCGATTGGGGTTGCGGGGGTTTATGGGGTCGGTGATGTTGTTGTGCCGGACGAGTTGACGCAGCCGCTCGGCGCCGAGCGCATCGGCTGGGTCGTCGATCGGGGGCGAGAGCTGCGTGATGGTCCCGAGTTACCGGCCCGGGTGGCCACGCTTGATGAGCTGCTGGTCGTTGTGTGGCGCGATGCCGGGTTGCGGTTCGATCCGGCGCTGGGGTTTCATTTCTATGGTGCCGATCTGTGCCTTCAGGCGCGCGAGCGGGGGCTGGCTGTCGTGGCGGTTGGAGCGCCTTTGCCATCACAATTCGCGGAATTATGGGCTGTCACAGGAGTTTTATCAAAGCGCCGCGGTTTTTGCACGCAAGTGGGAGCATCAATTGCCCGTGGCGACGCCATGCGTGATCGTCGACCGCGCGAGAGCGGTGCACGTCCTGGGCAATGCCGAACCTGGGCCGCGATCGATGGCTTATGCCGCGAGCGCATCTTGACGGATTCGCACCACAGAGGACACAGAGAACACAGAGTTGAAAACCGAGAAAGACCAGAAGTGAAGATTGTGCCTAGACATTGAAGTTATGGGAAAGACATAGAGAGATAGAAGTATTAGACTATTGAATTAAATTAATTCTTGGTTGGAGTCCGTTTGACTGTTCGATGTCCGCACCTCGGTCTTTCCCTCTGTGTACTCTGTGTCCTCTGTGGTGATAACTTTATTCGGGATGAGGCCGCATCGTGCAAACGAGCAACTCGGTCGCCGGACTGACCTCGATCATCGTCCCGTGCTGGAACCAGCTCGAGTTTACCCGGCAGTGCATCGCCGCGCTGAGATGCCACACCCGGCCGGCCTGGGAATTGATCGTGATCGACAATGGTTCGACTGATGGCACGGCCGATTATCTGGCCGGGGCACGCGACATGGCGGCCGTGCCGGTGACCCTGGTGAGTAATGCCAGCAACGTCGGTTTTCCCGCGGCCATCAACCAGGGCTTGCAGCTTGCGCGTGGCGAATACCTGTGCATGCTCAATAATGACGTCGTCGTCACCGACGGCTGGCTCGATCAGTTACTCGGGCTGCTGACCGCCGATTTCACGCAGCGAGATTCGCAAGAACGATCCCATGTCACGATGATCGACTGGGAAAAGCGAGATGAAGCGGTGAGCGGCGGTTACCAACGATCCGTTGTCGGACTCGTCGGCCCGATGTCGAACTATGCGGCGCCGCCGCAATTGGTGGAGGCCGTTTCCTATCGCGACCTGGCCGAGATGCCTGAGTTCGCTCGGCGCTGGCGCGACGATCATCGTGGGGAATGGTTTACCGTCCCCAAGCTATCGGGATTCTGTCTGCTCATGAAACGAGCCGTTTACGAGAAGATCGGCGGGCTCGACGAGCGGTTTGGGCTCGGGTTTTTTGACGATGATGATCTGGCCGAACGGGCGCGCCAGGCCAGGTTTGAGCTGGCCGTGGCCCATGATTGCTATGTCCATCACTTCGGCAGCCGCACGTTTGCAGGTAATGGCGTCGATGCGGGGAAGCTGCTCGATGAAAATGCCGCCCGGTTCGCGGAGAAGTGGGGGCTTGGGAAAACCAATGGACGCAAAATGACGTTGCGGCCGTTTGTCGGCGGCGCGGTGGTGCGGGCCGGAGTCGTTCCCGCTGGCGATGGCAGCGCAAAAAGGGGACAGGCACCCGGCCGGCCGGGGAGCATGATAGGTCCGCAGGCCAGCGAGGGCCGGGAGCCAGTCCCCATTTCCGCGGCTCCGCGCAGGCGCAGGCCGGCGGCGACCGTGAGTCTCACCATGATCGTGAAGAACGAGGAGAACAATCTGCCGCACTGCCTCGAATCGGTGCGCGGCATTTTTGACGAGATCGTGATCGTCGACACGGGGAGCCAGGATCGGACCATCGAGATCGCCCGTTCGTTTGGGGCCAAGGTGTTCGAGTTCGCGTGGGTCGATGATTTCGCCGCGGCCCGCAACGAGGCCCTGGCGCATGCCTCCGGCGATTTTATCTTCTGGCTCGATGCCGATGACGTGGTTGAACCGGCGGAACAGGAAAAGCTGCGGACACTGCTGGCCACTCTCAGCACGGATGACCTGGCGGGATACGTCGTGCGCTGCGCGTGCGACCCGAGCCCGGATGGCACCGGCGGCGAGACGGTCGTCGACCATATCCGGCTCTTTCCGCGGCGCGACGATGTGCGCTGGACGTATCGGGTGCACGAGCAAATCTTGCCGTCGCTACGACGCGTGGGGATTCCCACACGTTGGACTGACCTGACCGTGCGCCACACCGGCTATGTTGACGTGGCGCTGACGCCGCCGCAAGCTCGATCGCGATGCCAAGATCCTCACGCAGGAGCTCGTCGACCGGCCCGATGATCCGTTTGTGCTCTTTAACCTGGGCGCGATCGCCATTGAGCGGCGCGCCTGGCAAGACGCGCTGGGCTACCTCGAAAAGAGCCTGGCGGGGTCGGCGCCGAGCGACTCGATCGTGCGTAAGCTGTTCGCCCTGATCGCGCGAGCCCATCAAATGCTCGGCGACTCACGGGCCGCTCTGGAGACCTGTGACACGGGCCTGCACCTCGACCCCGAGGATGCCGAGTTGTGGTTTCGCAAAGGCGTGGTTCACCGTCATCGGGGTGAGTCGATGGCCGCCGAGGATTGCTGGCGGCGGATTTTGGGCCTGCGGCGGCCCGATCAGTTTTGCAGTGTGGATCAGGGGATATACGGGCATCTGACCCGGCGCAATCTGGCGGCCCTGGCCGCCGAGCGTGGCGATTTTGGCTCGGCCGAGCGGCTATGGCGCGATGTGCTGGCCGAGTGCCCCGGCGATCGTGAGGCACTGGCGAAGCTGGCGCAGTTCGGCCGTGCACAAGCCGCAAGCCCTGTCGGCAGCCTCGCCTGAGCACCGATCGAACGGCGAGGATCCTCTCTCACAGGTTCCCGGTTGGAGAAACACTTCGACAACGGGGCGTCGTCGGCGACACGGTGCGCTGCGGGCGGCTCACATCACGCTTGAGGATTTCCGGCTTGATCGTTAGCGTTGAGCTTTTCGTCAAGCCGAAGGGATGGGGCCGTCGTGCGCAGAACGCCAGGAAAATCAATCGGCCGAACCCCATGCGCTGCATGAGGTGTATCGCCAGCGCCTCGCGGAAAGAAATCGGGCTTTCGAGATCTGGCAATGGCGCGACCGCCGCGTGGCCGACCTGCGGCTGGCGGTGTTTGTGGTCGCGTTGGTGCTGGCGTTCCTCGTTTATCTCGGTGTCGTCGGGACCGCCTGGTGGCTCGTCTTGCCGGGACTCTTGCTGGCGGCCCTCGTTTTTATTCACGAGCCAATCCGCCGCTCGGGCGATCGCGCACCGCGCGGTCGACTTCTATTCAAAGGGATTGGCGCGTCTCGAAGGGCGCTGGAGCGGGCAGGGGGTCAAAGGTCTCGAATATCTCGATCTTCAACATCCGTACGCCGCCGATCTTGACCTCTTCGGCGAGGGCTCGCTCTTCGAGCTGATGTGCACGGCCCGCACCCGGGCCGGCGAAGAGGCGCTGGCCTCATGGCTGCTGACCGCCGCGAAACCGGAGATGATCCGCGAGCGACAGGCCGCCGTCGATGAGCTTCGCCCCCGGTTGGATCTGCGCGAGGATCTCGAGCTGCTCGGAGTCGAGGTCAGGGGCGGTCTCGACCCCGCCGCGCTGTTTGTTTGGGGCCAGGCGCACGTGTCTTCACCAGCAACGTGATCTTCATCGTCGCCACGATCCTTGGCGTTGTGGGCACGCTCGCCGTGGTCGGATGGATCGCGTTCGGCGTGCCGCTCTGGGTGGTTTTTGCTGTCATCCTGATCGATGCGGCATTCGTGCGGATGGTGTCGAAACGAGTCAGCGAGGTGTTGACGGCCGTCGATCGCCGCACGCACGACTTGCTACTTCTTTCCGAGCTGATCAAACGGCTCGAACGCGAGACGTTTGGCTCGGCGTTACTCGACCGAACCGCAAAGTCCCTCAAGACCGAAGGCGTGGCGGCCTCAGCGCGGATCCGCCAGATGGCGCGACTCTTGCACATTCTCGACTGGCAGCGGAACCAGTTGTTCATGCCGATCGCGTTTATCTGGCTGTGGACCATTCAGCTTGCCGTACAAATCGACGCCTGGCGCGCCAGCACGGGTTCGCGGATTGGCACCTGGATCAAGGCGATTGGTGAGTTCGAGGCGTTGTGTGCCCTGGCATGCTATGCCGCGGAGAACCCGGCCGACCCGTTTCCACAACTGGCCGAAGGGCCGGCGTGTTTTGTCGCCGAAGCCATCGGTCATCCGTTGCTGCCGGCCTCGGCATGCGTTCGCAACGACGTCGCGCTCGGCCAGCAGACGCGGGTCTTGATGATCAGCGGCTCGAACATGTCGGGCAAAAGCACCCTGTTGCGCACAGTCGGAATCAATGCCGTCCTGGCGCAGGCCGGCGCACCGGTGCGAGCGACACGTCTATCGCTCACGCCGTTATCGATCGGCGCCACCTTACGAATTCAAGATTCGCTCCAGACGGGCAAGTCGCGGTTTTATGTGGAAATTGTTCGCGTGCGTCAAATCGTTGAGCTCGCGCGAGGGCCCGTGCCGCTGCTCTTCCTGTTCGACGAGCTGTTCAACGGGACCAATTCCAACGACCGCCGCGTTGGCGCCGAGGGGGTTGTCCGCGGCCTGATCGATCTGGGAGCGATCGGCCTCGTGACAACCCACGACCTGACGCTCGCTCAGATCGCCGATCAGCCCGGCGCACCGATTGTGAACGTCCATTTTGAAGATCGGCTAGAAGATAATCAGATGTACTTTGACTATCGGATGAGGCCAGGCATTGTGCAGCACAGTAACGCGCTGGCGTTGATGCGCGCGATCGGATTGAAGGTATAGATTTGGGCCTGTCGTCACGAAGGAACGCCATGTCGCGGGGTAAAGTGGGACCTCAGGGGAAGCGCCGGTCATCCAGCGGGACGCGCCGATCGGCCCAGACACTCTTCCAGTGATTTTCGGCCGGCTCGATCAGGTACATGATCGAGCTCGTCGCGTGCCTGTTTGTTAATCTGATCGATCGGAAGTTGCGAGTCAGGATTGCCCACAGGCAGTGCTTCGATCATTGCGACGGCGCCCTGTGGGTCGATTCCCGCCTTGGCCCGGATGAGCGGCCCCGTGTACATGATACGGCGGAGTGACTGAGCCGAAAGTGCCTGCGTGACGAAGACGTCGGCCACCTGTCGATCGTAACGAGCGAGCAAGATCGCCGCCGCGGCGACACGCGGATCCGCGACACCTCGTTGTCGAGCCAGGTCGCTTCTGGGAATGAGGGCGACAGCCCGCCAGAAGACCTCTTCCAGACGTTCCGGCACCACCTTCTCGACGATTGGCAGAATCATCGCCGCGGGGTTGGCCCCAGACATGATCGGCCGGGTTCCCGGTTTTTCGACTTGCGGTGAGTCGAGCATGCGATCGATCGTCTGGATTGACTCGGCCAGGGCCAACTGCGCGGCTGGCCGGTCCCGCTCGGCCAGACCGAGCGATAGTAGCGCCCAGCCGCAGGCCTGTTTTCCGGGAGTTTTCATCCCGGCGATCATTCGTCTCGCGAGTTCCGGGTCGCTCTTCGCCAGACGGCGGCAAAGCCGCAGCGCGACGTGGTCGCGATCGTCACCCAGGAAAACTTCGGTGGAATCGTCGACGAGCCCGAACCCACGCTCCGCTTCGGCCGGATGCTCGATCGCCAGCGATTCGGCGATCGCGACATACAAGGCGCGGCGGTCAACATCGCTAAAGTCCTTGACGAGGGACAAAACCCGCTCGGCGTCGGTGCGCGCCGCGGTGGCCAGGAAATGGGTGTCGCTGCGCCAAGGAATACGTAACTTCGGGACCAGTTCCAGCCCGGTTCGGATCAGCGGCCGGGCCTTGTCGACTTCGCCGAGATTGAGCCAACCCTCGGCCAGCGTCGTGAGCTTGTGAAGCCGGTCAATAGAGTTGGCTTCGCCGACGTCGGCAGCCTTGAGTTGAACCGACGCCGTTTCCAGGTATCGGCGCTTGCGATCTCGGTCCCCAGTCGGTAGGGCGGCAGCCAGGGTCGCGTATGCCCAGGAGCGCTGCGCTGGCTGCGCAATTGCATCAACAATTAATTCGGCCTCCCCGGGATCGGTCGCAAGCCGCTCAATGGCGACCCTGGTCCGGATCGCGGCATTCCCGCTGGGATCGCCGAGGAAATTCTGATCGAGCAGTTTGAGCACCGGGCGGGATCAACCCAGGTCAGGGCTTTGAGGCAAGTGAATTTAAATCCAAAGTCGCCTTTGGCCAGCGCGGCTTGCAATGAAGGCTCGAGCAGACGAGCCGCCAAAGCGTGCGATTCCTCGGCGGAGATCGGGGCTGCCTGGGGCGCCATGGTGTGGTCGGCCGGCTCGGTGGTTCGCGTGAGGACGAGTTCAGGCTCACGGGGCTGTCTGGCCGGGACGCCCGGCCAGCCGTGGAACCGGAAACCCTCGGCCTTGACGAGCACGTATGTCTTCGCAGGAAGCACTCCCTCGAGCAGGAATCGGCCGCCGGCATCGGTTTTCGTTGACGGCTCGCCGGAGGGAAGAAACACGCGACTGCGCCGGCAACAGGTTGTCCCTGGCGATCCTTGACCAGCCCTCTCAACTTGCGGCTTTGCTGAAGCCGAATCGGAGGAACCGTCGCCAGCGCGGTCGTCGCCACGAGCGGTTGGGAGCTGACAAGTGGGCTACCCTCGACGCGGATCATGATCTTGTACGTCGAGCCTGTCAGAAGCTGCGGCGGCGTCCGGAACGAGCCATCCGCCTGGGTGCGAACTGGCCCGGAGCTGAAGCGAATGAGATAGGGCCGGAGCATCGCCTTGCCTCTGTCGAGCGGTAAATCATACGAGGTCTCAACCGCCCACACTTCGATCGCGACGTTTTTCGCCGGCTCGCCCGAATCGTAGTAAACCGAACCTGTCAAACTCGCCGGCGGCCCGACTTTCAGCGTGCTCTGATTGCCGCCATGACGATCCGGTAGCGACAGCTCATGCGGGGCGATACTCGGGGCGGTTACACGGATCGTCAGCGGATCGAGCAACGGCGGGAAATAAGGCATCGTGACGAATCCGTCGCCACCGGTCGTCATCGCCAATGAGTCGAGCCGATCATCGGGAGTCTGGAAAAAGGTGACGCCGTTGTACACGTAGAGGACCGGCGCAACTCGAACACCCGCGAGCGGTCGTTCATCGGAACCGACGAGCTTCACGATTCGCGGCGACGCCTTTTCGAGGATCAGTTGGATCGGCGGCATTTCCCCTTTCTCCTTGATGACCGTCCGCTGTACGGCGATCGAGCCACCGTGGCGGTAAGCCCAGAGGAACGGCAGCCGCATGGCCTCGGGAAACCGTTTTCGCGCAAACTCGAGACGAAATTCTCCTTTTTCATTTGTCGTCGTTTGAACCAGCGTGGGAAGCGATCCATCCGACGACCTTCGCGCCGGGAGCACAACGTCGACACCCGACACCGGCTTTTCATCAGCGTCAACGACGACGCCTGACAAGACGATCGCATCCGGCGATTGCGCCAGCAGTGCCGCGGCAAGAATCGAGGTCATCAGCATCGACATTGGTGTCGCTCCCAGGCTTCGCTTACGCTGCGGTGCCGGTTTCAGCGCGGCCTGGCGCCGAAAGCGCGTGACCAGGCTTTCCATGTCGCAGCGACGGTTCGAGCCCCGAAGCCAATGGTGGATCGAGCTGTCATCGCCGATTTCCCTGGCATCGGAGGAAAACCAAGGGTCGCGTGAGGTTCAAGACGCGACTCAGATTATTTCTCAGCCGTCGAGCTTGTTCAACCGTCCCGTGCTATCGCCCAGGCGATCGATGGGCGCTCCGATCCGGTCGAGCATCGAGAGAAACAGGTTATTGAGCGGCTGCGGGCTAAACTTGACGTGCCGGCCCGGCTTGATGGCTCCGCCTCCTTTGCCGCAGAGCAACACGGGTAGGTCGTCGTGATTGTGCCGGTCGCCGTCGCTGATGCCGCTGCCATAGACGATCATGGAGTGATCGAGCACGGTCCGCTCACCTTCGCGGATCGCCTTCAGCTTGCCGAGCAGGTAGGCGAATTGCTCGACATGAAACCGGTTGATGATCTTGAGCTTCGCGTGTTTTTTGGGATCGCCGCCGTGATGCGAGAGATCGTGGTGGCCGTCCGGCACGTTGATCGACGGATAGCTTCGATTACTGGCCTCGTTGGCATACATGAATGTGCAGACGCGCGTCACGTCAGACTGAAATGCGAGCGCGATCAGGTCGAACAGGAGCCGGATGTGCTCGCCAAGGTCGTCGGGAATACCGTGCGGGCGAACCGTGCCCGCGGCGGGCAGGCGGTCAGCCGGTCCTTCGACGTGCGTGACACGATGTTCGACTTCGCGGACGGCTGTCAGGTATTCGTCGACCTTGCGGCGATCGTTGACGCCGACGCGATTGCGAAGCTGCCGCGCATCGTCGAGCACGAGGTCGAGAATGCTCTTGCGGTACTTCTCGCGCCGGGCGCGCTGGTCGGGTGTCTCTTCGCGCGCGCCTGATCCGAAAAGCCGGTCGAAGACGAGCTTGGGATTGATCTCCTTGGCCATCGGCATGTTCGCCGAGCGCCATGAGATATTCGACGAATAGGCGCAGCTATAGCCGGAGTCGCAATTGCCCGATTCGGCGCCGCGCTCGATGCCCAGCTCGAGCGAGGGCAAACGCGTCTGGCCGCCGATTTTCTGAGCGGCCACTTGGTCGGCCGAGATGCCGACACGAATGCCGGCGCCGTCAGTCTTGAGGGGGTGGACGCCGGTCAAGAAGCTCGCCATTGAGCGTGCGTGATCGCCGGGACCGTCGCCGAGCGCCTCGCCATTGCGCTGGGCCAGGCCCGAGAGGACGAGCAGCTCGTCTCGAAATGGGGCGAGCGGTTGAAGTGTGGCCGGGATCGCGAATCCCGCACCTGTCTGCTGGGGCGTCCAGTCGGGCAGGTGCACACCGTTGGGTACGTAGAAGAACGCCATCCGCAAAGGCGGGGCGCCGGTCTGGCCTGCGCCGCCCGCCAGTACGCGAGGTGCCTCCATGGCTTCGAGCCACGGCAGCGCGATCGCCGCGCCGATCCCGCGCAAAACGGCTCGACGCGGCAGCACAATCTTTCGAGTCATGGCAGGGCGCCTTTCCTGAGTATCATCGGGCTCGTGGTTATTCCGGGTCGCGCCGCTTTTGAAACGGGTCGCTCTTGACGATGGCCAGGATCAGGGTCGAGAAGCGGTGCCGATCGGCTTCCGTCGTTTTGACGATCTGGTCGACTGCGCACCGGTCGTATTCTTCGAGTCCGCGGCCGAGGGCGTATGTGAGCAGTTTTTCCGTGAGACAGCGGGTAAACTCGTGTGAGTGAGCCTTGAGAACGCTCTTGAGCTCGCGCGGGCCGCGAAACGATTCGCCCGAGGGAAGTTTGCCCGACGAATCGACGACCGAGCCGCCGTCTTGTTCCCGGAAGCCGCCAATTCCATCGAAATTTTCGAGGCCAAAGCCGAGCGGGTCGAGCTTGGCGTGGCAAACGGCACAGCTCACATTGGCGCGGTGTTGCTCGAGGCGCTGCGCACGGTCGTCGCGCTCAGGGCTTTTTGCTCCTCGCGCAAAGTTGGAACATTGGGCGGCGGGGGCGGGGGCGGGGTGCCCAGAAGCTGCTCGAGGACCCACTTGCCACGCTTGACCGGCGACGTTCGCGTTGGATTCGACGTCACCGTGAGGATGCTCGCCTGGGTAATCAGGCCGCCGCGTGCTCGGTCTTTCAGGCCGACGCGGCGGAATTGCTCGCCCTTGATATTGGGAATGCCATAGTGGCGCGCCAGCCGCTCATTGACGTAAGTGAACTCGGCATCGAGAAAGCTGAGGATCGAGAGGTCTCCACGCATCACGGCGGCGAAAAACAGCTCGGTCTCGCGGATCATCGCCTGGCGGAGGGCTTCGTCAAAATTCGGGTAAGTCTCGCGGTCGGGACTCGCGGCTCGCAGATTGCGAAGCTGGAGCCACTGGCCGGCAAAGTTATCGACGAGCGCCTGCGCCTCGGGATCGCGCAGCATGCGACGAACTTGCTTTTCGAGCACGTCGGGTGAGCGCAGCGAACCGTTGACAGCGACGCGCCAGAGCTCGTCGTCGGGCATGCTGCTCCACAGGAAGTAAGACAAGCGGCTGGCCAGCTCGAAGTCGCCGATCGCGTGACCGCCGGCGGGTCGCGCCGTCGCCTGCTGGCGGCGACTTTTGCCGCGTGAATCGAGTTCGACGCGAAACAGGAACTCCGGCGAGATCAGAGCCGCCTGAATCGCGAGCTGGATTCCGCGCTCGAAACGGTCGCCGTTTTGCATCGCAAGGTCGACGAGCGAGACGAGTTTCGCCACTTCACCCGGTGTGACGGGTCGGCGATACGCGCGGCTCGCGAACTTGTCGAGAATCAGACGAGCCGTCGCGGGAGCATCGGCCTTCGTTCTGGGAGATTTGAAGATGATCTTGCGATGCGATTCCGGGAGCGGATCGCCGGGAGAGTAGAGAGGTCCCTCAATCTCGATCGACTCGACGATCAAGTTGCGATCACGCTGTTTCGGATCGGGGTCGTCGGGCTTGTAGTAATCGTTGAGGAAGACGACACCAAAGCGCCGCTGTCCGGCGCGAAGGCTTTGCTTGAGCTGAATGTCCTGGTATTTGCCGGCCGAAGCCGTGACGTCGAAACGTTTCAGTTCCTTCCCATCGATCACGAGCCCAATGCGCACGGGCTCAGGCCCGGCCTGGTCGCCCGAGGCGCGGCACACGAAGGATATAATGTCCGTTTCGAGGAAACGTGTGGAGGACGCCGACCTCTCCGGTCGAGCCGACGCCGACGGCGCCGTCACCCCGGATCCAGGCGCCCGCTCCGGAACCGAGGACCACGCTGTCATAGCTCTTGACGACGCCTCGCGCCGCGGGCTCGACCAGAATCGCTTCTTCACTGACCGACTCGCCGGCGGCCAGATATTTCTCCATCAAGATCGGCGGCAGCGTAAGCACATCGCCGATGTTGTCGAATCCGTAACCCACGTCGTCGGATGGAAAATCATCGGCCGGATGAAAGTCGACGCCAAGCAGGTCGCGGATCGTGTTGTTGTATTCCGCGCGGTTGAGGCGGCGAATGGTCACGCGCCCCGGGTCGAACGTGCGGCCGCAGTCATCCGGCTTGACGGCCGATTTGATCCATTCGATCAAGGCACCGACCTCGGCGCGATCGGGCTGCGGGCGATCGTCGGGCGGCATCACGCCCCCCTCGACGTATTCGCGCACCCGCTCCCAGGTCTTGCGTTGCGCCCGTGCCGCGGTGCCATCCTGAAGCAACGTCAGGTTGAGCCCCCCCTTGGGTTTGACGGCTCCGTGACACGCGTTGCAATGCTTGGCGAAAAACGGCGCAACCGCCGTGTGAAACGCCGCGGCCGCGGCACGCTGGTCGGCACCGGCGCGGTTCACCTGAACCGCGGGCAGGTCAAATGCCGAGCACTCGAGCCCAAGACTTGCGATCGCCACCAGAGCGGCGATTCGCATGCGTTTCCACTTTGCTACCATCGTCACCTCTACGATCGCTTCAAATAGCGCTTGCACGCACTCTCATTTTAGGCGAAAAGAGGCGCGAAGTCGACCGCGATTGCGCGACGTTCCGCGATTTGCCCGGTGGACCGGAGCGAATTTGGTACGGGTCGCCTCGTGTCGAGACGTCTCTTGCGGGAGGGCAAGCGAGCGGATACGACTGGCCGAGCGACTTTCCCATTTAAGATCAGTATCGAGCGAGGAACCGCCGTGAGTCAACCAAGTGCGTCTCTCGGTAAGCAATGCATCGCCGAATTCGCGGGCACTTATCTTCTGATTTTTCTCGGCTGCGGCGCGGTGCACGCGTCGGTGCTCACCGGGCGCAGAGCGGCCTCTGGCAAGTCGCGATCATCTGGGGGGTCGCGATCATGCTGGCGATCTACACGGTCGGTGCACTGAGCGGAGCCCATATCAATCCCGCGATCACGGTGGCGTTCGCGGTATGGCGAGGCTTCCCGTGGGCGTCGGTGATTCCTTACGTGGTCAGCCAGCTGGGCGGTGCGTTTGTCGCCGCGGCAACGTTGTTCGTGCTTTTCAATCCGTATCTGACGGCCCGAGAGCAAGAGAAACAAGTCGTCCGGGGTGCGCCTGGAAGCGAAATCACCGCCATGTGCTATGGCGAGTATTTTCCGAGCCCGGGGCCGCTGTCGAATTCGCCGGGCCCCTATGCGATTGACGTGCACGAGCGTCTCAATTCGCTCGTATCCGAGCCGTCCGCATTTCTGGCCGAGCTGCTGGGCACCTTGATCCTGGCGACTGCGATATTCGCTGTCACGGATCGTGACAATGCCCAGGCGCCTCCAGACGGGCTCGCCGCGGTGTTCATCGGGCTGACCGTCGCGGCTTTGATTTCGGTCATCGCCCCGCTGACGCAGGCGTGCTTCAATCCGGCTCGTGACTTCGGACCAAGGCTCTTCGCGTTCTTGCGCGGGATGGGGTTCGATCGCCCTGCCAGGGCCTCGTGGTCTGGGGTTTCTGACGGTTTATATCGTCGCGCCGCTGGTGGGCGCGAGCCTTGGCGGCGGTCTCTACTGCGGGATTCTCAAGAGTACACCGACTCAGCCCGGCCCGAAGCGCGAGTCTCCGTGACGTTGGCTCGCGGTCTCTCTCGGCGGAATTGATCAACCGAGGAGCCACGCGCTGACCGGCCCCCGATGACTTCGACGCCGGTTCCACGCCCTTTATCGACCGTCGAACATCATCAGCGCGAGAGCCGCTTGAGCTCGCGGGCCAGATTGCCCTCGAGCTCGGCGAGCGATCCCAGGTGTTTTTCGGCCAGTTTGACGCGCTCGGCCGGCGACGCCTGGGCGGGAATCTCACGCAGGTAAGCCTGAAAGCCGGCGAGCCGAGGCGGTTTCATGAGGGAGTGCACCAAGAGCCAGCTCTCGGCATACGCGAGGTGCATGGTCGTTTCATCCTGAAACGATGAATCGTCGACCATCAGGGTGGTGAGGTCGATCCAGGGTTTGTCGGTTGTTTTCGCGTTCTTGAGATAGGAAAGCCACGGGACGTTGGTCGCCCCGATCTTGGTCTTTTTCCGTTGCCACAGCTCGGCATAGGTTGCCAGGCCCTCGCTGACCCAGTCGGGCACACTGGCCTGGCGCGACAGGAGACCCGTATTGAAACAAAGCTGGTGAGTCGTTTCGTGAACGAGCGCCAGAAGGTTCACGCGCTCGGGATCGCGAACGGCGCCTGGCTCATTCTTTTTGGGCCGGAAGTCGAACATCACAAGCCGGTTGGTGTCGAGGTCGTAGTGGCCGGCGACCGTCGTGCCGGGGTCTTCGCCGGAGAACGCCTGGTATGAAATATCATCCCGCAACGTGATGACCGTGAGACGGTCCGCCGGCAACTTGAGCTCGAATCCTTTATCGCCAAAATGCTCGAGAAACGCCGTCGACAGCGATTCGCAGATGGCGAGCGCATTTTCGCGGAATCGATCGTCGGCATCACCCATTCCCAGGAAATGCGTCCGGCGACTGACGGCAAACGGTCCCAGTCCGGCCTTGCGGGCGAGCGCCTGGACGTCGGCGATTTCCTTGGCCTCGCTGGCTTTGGGGGCAGGCTCGGCTGACCGGGCCAGGCGCGCCGCCGAAATGGTGACACCGGCCGCGGCCAGAAACGTACGGCAAAGCCACTCGCGACGCGACAGGCGACCGCCGCCATGCTTCTCGAATTGACGGCTCTGTGATGAACGCCGACGCGCCATGAGTCTCGCTCCCATCACCACTCAAAAAGACGCCAGCGGGAACTTCGATCCCGAACGAATTCATTCTAACGCGCGAGCTTCGTTATTTAACATGCAGCCCTCGATCGAGCGAGCGGCGGCTGTAGCGCCGTGCCCGTCTCGCCTGCGAGCCGATTGACCGGTCAAGACCGACTTCGTAGATTGATCGCTGAAACAATTCGCGGTCGACCCTCCGCAACGGAACGCAATTTCAGTCGCCAGGTACGCTTCGATGAGTTCAGTCCGCAATTCTCCTCCGTTTTACGTCGGAATCGACCTCGGCGGGACGAACATCAAGAGTGGGGTGGTCGACAACGAAGGCCGGCCCATGTCGTCGGTGAGCATCGAAACCCATGCCGAGGAGGGCGCCGGGGCGGGTCTCCATCGTCTTGCCGAAGCGGCGAACAAGGCCGTCAGCCAGGCCGGACTGAACTGGGACCGGATCGCCGCGGTCGGGCTCGGCTCGCCCGGAACGATGGATCTGGACGCCGGTATGCTCCTCGACCCGCCGAATTTGCCCGGCTGGGCACATTTTCCGATCCGCCAGGCACTGTCCGACGCGCTCAAGAAGCCGGTCACGTTTCAAAACGATGCCAATGCCGCATCGTACGGCGAATTCTGGGTCGGCGCGGGCAAGGGGCACCGTAGCCAGGTCATGTTCACGCTCGGAACCGGAATCGGCTGCGGGATCGTCGTCGACGGTCATATCATTCAGGGCGAGCACAGCCACGGCGCCGAGTGCGGTCATATGATCGTCCAGATGGAAAACGGCCGGCTTTGCTCGTGCGGCCAGTACGGTCATCTCGAAGGCTATGCCTCGGCCACCGCGCTGGTGAAGCGCGCTCACGAAGCGCTCGCCGGCGATGATGCGCCGAGCACTCTTCGCGAGTTCGATCGCGACCACATCACGAGCAAGGCGATCGCGGAAGCCGGGCACGCGGGCGATCCGCTCGCGCGCCGGCTGATGCGTGAGACAGCGCACTATCTCGCCGTCGGCGCGGTATCGCTCATGCACACGATTGACCCCGACATCGTTCTCTTCGGCGGCGGCATGATCGCCGCGGGCGTGCCCTTTCTTGAAGATATCCGCTCCGACATTCGCGCCATGGCCTTTCCTGTCCCTGCCGAGAAGACGCGCGTCGAATACGCCGAGCTCGGCGGCGATGCCGGCTTCATCGGCGCGGCCGGTTGCCGCGGCTCGCATTTCATCGGCCGTCGTGACGAATCAAGGCGGCCGTCGATTTTCGAGTGGCCCCGCGCCCATCCACCTCGCCGACCGGAAATGCCATCGGTCGATTCAGGTCCGGGCCACGGCCGCTCCGACGGCCGCATCCTCGAGAACGAAATCCTTGATCTCGAGCTGCACCTCGCGGCGCTCGTTCCATTCATTGATCGACGGGCTGAATACGACCGAGCAGCGCGAGCCCGGCTTGAGAACGCGCCCCTTCTCGGCAAGGTTCCAGCCGATCGCTTTACACGTTTGACTGCCCTGCCTGAGCCTGAGCTGGAGATGATTCTTCTTCTCGCCGACCGGCCGGGGCTCGCCGATGACGTCGAGCCCGGTGGCGACCAGGAGCGGCCTCGGGTTTGAGATTCCGTGCGGCTCCAGTTGTTCGATCTCGCTGACCACGGCCAGGTTCAACACCGCGAGCGGAACCTCGGCGTCGATCGAGAGCACGCGCTCGAGCAGATCGGCTGACAGCGAATTGCGGCACCGGTCTTCAAAGCGCTGTGAGAAGACGCTGAAATGCTCGTGGTTGAGCCTCAGACCGGCCGCCGCCGAGTGGCCGCCGAAGGCGATCAGGCCGTCGGAGCAATCCTTGAGGGCGTCGTACAGGTCGAAGCCGGGGATCGATCGCGCCGAGCCTTGCGACGTGGCGCCGTCGAACGAGATGATCACGGTGGGCCGATGAAACATTTCGGCCAGGCGGCCGGCGACGATGCCGATGACGCCCGCGTGCCATCCCTGACGGCCCAGCACGATCGCGCGGCGATCGCCCAGGCCCCCTTCGGATTTGAGTATCGCCTGCGCTTCTTCAAAGATCTGGCGCTCGACGTCTTGCCGGCGCTTGTTGCACGCGTCGAGCAGCACGGCGATTTCCTGAGCGCGTGCCGGGTCGTCGGTCGTCAGCAGCTCGACGGCCACCATGGCTTGCTCCAGCCGGCCCGCGGCATTGATCCGCGGCGCCAGCCCGAAGCCAATGGTTCCACTCGTCAATTTCTTGTTCTTGAACGATCCGCTGACCGCCAGGAGCGCGCTCAGCCCGGCGCTCGGTCCGGTGACGATGCCGGCGAGCCCGTGCCGCACCATCACGCGATTCTCGTCGGAAAGCGGCACCATGTCGGCGATCGTCGCCAGGGCGACCAGCCCGAGCGAGCGAATCAGGAATTCGCGAAGCTGAGGCGATGCGCGTTTGCCATCGCCGAAGCTCTTGCAAACCTGCCACGCGAGCTTGAACGCGACAGCCGCGCCGCAAAGGTCGGCGCTGTGCGGATGGCCCCCGGGAAGCCGCGGGTGAACCACCGCATGAGCACGCGGAATGGAAAGCCCGATCGTATGATGATCGGTGATCACCAGCTCGACGCCGAGCTCGCGCGCCAGCTCGGCCTCGCGCACCGCCGAGATCCCGCAATCGACCGTGACAATCAAATCGGCGCGGTTTTCGGTGGAGAGCTTGCGCAGCGCATCGGCATTGACCCCGTAGCCCTCGTCGACCCGGTGTGGTATATAGTATTCAACATGTGTCGCGCCGGCGAGGCGCAAACAGGCCCAGAGGATGCTCGTGCCGCAAACGCCGTCAACGTCGTAATCGCCATAGACGACGATCTTGCGGTCGTCGCGAATCGCGCGGACGATGCGCTCGGCCGCGTCGGCCGCGCCGGGTATCAGCTCGGGATCGATCAGGCTGCCCATGCGTGCTTCGAGGAACGCCCGGGCCCGCGTCGGCTCGTCAATTCCGCGATTGAGCAAGAGCTGGGCGACCAGGGGCGAGATCCCGCGCCCCGGCTCAGGCTGTGGATGCGGCCCGGGTCGTGGGGTTTGATTCGCCAGCGCGCGTTCATGGCAAGCGATATCCTGTCATGGGTTCGAGATGACCGAGGCCTGGGCCCGGGCTCGCGTCAGAACCATTTGTTTCGGCGGGCATACCACCAGATGAAAACCGGTGATATGGCCATGATCGCGTTCGAGCCCCAGAAGAGCAAGGTTTTCGGCAGGGGCGTCTTGAACGCCAGGGTCTCGCCGAAAAAGTTCATCCCGAAAAAGCCGACCACGAAGGTCATCGGCATGAACATCAAGGTCACGATCGTCAGGGCCTTCATGATGTCGTTGGTGCGATTGGAGACCACCGACAGATAAGTCTCGAGCGTACCCGAAATCAGGTCGCGAAGGCTTTCCGAGATGTCGTGAATCCGCACGACATGGTCGTACAGGTCGCGAAAATACACCCGGTGCTTGGGCTGAATCGGCTTGAACGGATCGCGGCCAGCCGGTTCAGGACCTCGCGCTGGGGCGACAAGATCTTGTGAAGCTGGATCGCCGACCGCTTGATCCGGAAGATCGCCTTCAAGTTCCGGGGCGTCGCATTCTCGATCACGGCGTTCTGAATCGCATCGACCTGTTCATCGAGCTGCTCGATGGCCCGCAGCGACTGGTCGATCGCCAGCTCGAGGAAACGCACGAGCAAATGATCGGCCCCGTGCCGCATGCGGTCGCGCGGATCGCGCTCGATACTGTCGCGGTCGCGGTCGAGTATCGGCAAGGGATCGATGTGGTAGGTGATGACGTAGTTCTTGCCGAGGAAGATGTCGAGCTCGTGAAGCGCCAGGCGCCTGGGTCTCGGGGACAATGCTCGCAACCTGAAAAACCAGGTAAAGGTAATCGTCCCAGTCGTCGACCTTGGGCACGTGGTTTTCGCGCAAGGCATCTTCGACGGCGAGCGGATGAAAATGGAAGTGGCTGCAGAGCCATTTCTCCAGATGATCGCTGACGTGGACGTCGGGCCCTACGATGTCGACCCACAAGATGCCCGACGGATCGGCAATGGCCTCGTCGATCCGCGCGATCGGCCAGTTCGGATCAAACGTGCCCGAGCCGTCGCGATAGCTCACGTGGATCGTCGACTCGCTGGCCGGCCCGTCGCCCTTGGCCGGCGGAGTCGGCGGTTCCGCGACTTGCGGCGCTTCGCTGGTCATCGCGCGGCTCCCGCCGGTGGCGAATCCGAACGAGCGCCGGGTCCCAGTGCGCTCCTCAAGCGAATGGCTTCCTCGACGATATCAATGATCACCGGCTCATGCGAGTTTGCCACGATCTTCCGCCTGATCGGCGACGTGTAAGCGCCAAAAACATTTCTGGCCCCTTCCGCACTGATCGAGCTATTCGCGAGACGGACGAGGTTGGTGCCGACGGCGACATTTTCGGCGACGAACGATCCATCGGCATGCAGACGCGCTGAGCGAAGGTTCCCGACCGTGCCTTCGACCGGGTAAAACTCGACCCAGCCGCTCGAGACCGGGCGCACCCCTCGCGCCACGAACCCGGTTACCCGGGTGACAACCATCTTCTCGGGGCCCAGTTCTTCGGAACAGCCGGCCAGACCGACCACGAAAAAAGCACTGATGACGGCGACGGCCGTGCCAATGATCTTTGACTCAGCGACCATTGGATGTTGCGTTCCAACCAGGATTGGGAAACAGGAACTTGCCCTCGGTCAGTCGCGGTCAAGCCGCATCGGCTGGTGGCTACTCTTTATCAGGGGCGTTCGTCGGCTTCAGCCCGTTATCGGGCAAGAGAGCGATCGGGAACTCGGCGCCGTCGGGCACGAGATGCCGGTCGTTGGGCGCGTTCTTGTCGAGAAACCTTTTCAGAGTCGCAACTTGCGTCAGCAGCTCTTTCTGTCGATCCTTGGCCTGTCGCTGACCGGCCGAAAGCAGGTCGATGGCGGCCTTCATGACCGGCTTGACGGTGTCAAAAACCTGCTGCACGTAGGTGCCGGAAGCCCCGCCCGTCGCATGCAGAAGGCCCGAGTCGCGCATGCCGGCCGAGCCTTCAAAGGCCTGGTAGACCGGCCCGATCAAGAGTGCGCTCCAGTATCTCGCCTTGTCCTGGTTGGCGCTGTAGTCGTTGGCGATGCGATTGCCGAGGTCGGCGGCAAGCTGGCCGATCGTGTAGGCCACGAGCTGAAAGTTGTACTTCGAGACCGCCGAGGAGATTTGCATCACACCCAGCGCACGCGCGGCCTCGGAGCGGACCTCCAACTTCGCATTGTTATCGGCAAGGTAAGTCATGGCGGCGTTGGCCATGACAGCTCGTTGCGGCCGGTTCGGCTCAAAGCCCTGACGCATGGCCGTCAGTGCCTCCATGGCGCGAAGCTGGACGGGCCAGGGGATCACGTCGTCCTTGGTGTTCAGGAAATCGCTGACGGTCTTGGCCGCCACGATCTGATCTTGCGCGGTGAGCCGGCCCCCTTCCTGAACGACATTCACCATTCCTTCAAGGGCCCAGAGCTTGACCCAGAGCGTCTGGTTCGGATCCTTGATCTGGGCTTCGTAAATCGGCAAGTAATCGGTCGCACCGGCCTGGCCGAGGACGATCATTGCTTGCACGCGCGGGATCAGATGGTTCTTGAGCAGGGGAGTCAGCTTGTCTTTCAAGAGCCGGTAGTAGGTCGTCAGAAAGGGCTGGTTCTTGATGCTCTTCGCTTGAAAAATCGGCTCGATCAGGGTCGCCGTGGCCTCCTGCACGCCCCGGAAAACGGGTGACGATGCCGGCAGCGAGTCGGGCGGATCGACGAGCGCCTGCACGTTGGCCCGTTCGGTCAACTTGGCGACCATGGCATCGACGACCCGGCTCATCAGATCCTTGTCGAGGTTGGCGTTGACTCCGCCGGCCTGCGCTTTGAATTCGAGCAGATCGGCCTGGCTCACGGGCCGCGCCACGACCGATTTGAGCTTCGCCATATCGACGAGGGCCTCCGCTTTCGGGTCGCGGAAGACGTCGTTAGGCGCGATCTTCTTGGTCTGGATCGGGTCAGCCGGCAGCGAGCCAGGCGGCACGACGTCGGGCGCGGCGTCGGCCTTGGCTCGATCGGTTTTCGCCTGTGCGGCTGGCGGCGACGACTTCTCGGGTCGGCTTTCCGGGGCCGTTGTCTTGGCCGTCTTCGTCGCTTGCTTTTGCTGCGCGACGACGATCTGCGGCGTGAGCACGGCCAGACCGAGACATCCGCACGCCAGAACCCGAACTCGCCCATTTCCCCATTTCCTCGCGGGGAGAAACGCGTTAAGCATATCGCCAAACCTCGCCATGAGTCTCGAGAAGGAATCGCTGCGGAATCGCCCCGGATGCCAGGCCTCGGGCTGTTCCTGCCTCGCTGCAATATCGATCGCATCCGAGGCGCCGTCGCTCACGCTCGCGCGTCGAATCATCGGCGTGGCGACCGGCTCGTCGAAGATTAACCCATCTTGAAAGGATCTTTATACTTCCAGCGAGAAAGCTGCCGTACAAGTTTACACGCCGCTTGTGCCCTGTCAAGTTTGCCGGCGCTCAGGCCAGGGCTCTTTCATTCTCGCCGGAGCGCGAGACTTTACACTTCCAAAAGAGTGCTAGAGTCTATTGAGCCAGGCGATAAGCTGGGCAAACTGAAGAGGCTCGACAGAGTCTCGCCCTCCCAATACGGCTCGACGGAGTCTCGCCCTCCCAATACGGCTCGACGGAGTCTCGCCCTGGCCCGGTGAAACGTTGGTCTGGAATCGACTTTAGAACTCATTGAGCGCACGCCGATTCTGTTGCGCGGCTTCTCGTTGAAGTCCCGCCTTCACGCGGAATCTTCGGCTCGCCCGCCGCCTGAAGGCGGAACTCCAGCAGGCGACCGTTGGAGTTCTGGCTTTAGCCGGTCTGCTCTGGTTGATATCGTAAAAAGCCGCCTGAAGGCGGAACTCCAACAAAGGCCCGGCGCTGGGTGCCACGTGGTTCCTCAGCGTAAACGGGATGAACGCGAAACCGGTGCAAGCCCAACCTTTCACCACGACAGTCTCGCCCTCCCACGACGGTTTTGGGAGAGCGAGACTCCGTCGAGCTGCCGAGGCACTCGGCTCGCAGTGACGCTCGCGCTCCCAATACGGCTCGACGGAGTCTCGCGCTCCCAGATCTCGTTATAAGTTCAGAACGAATCGGCCCGGCGCTTGGGCGATCGGCCCGGCCGCCGGCCGCCGATCTGACCGCAATCCAAAACTGTCGGCACGCCGAGCGCCCGCGCCGTCTCGGACTCGCGCCGTCATCAATCTGTCACACGAGACCCTATCACGGTTAGACGCTCGAGCCTTCATGATTGTTCCCCATTCTCGCGGATTCAGCGCCCGCTCGTTGAGCCGGAGCCAATTCCGGCGTAGAATGGTGCTCGTTCAAATAGACCGATCCGCGCCGGCGCTCGACGCTCGCGGCCGGCTGTCGCACGTCACGTTGATTCCTTCGAGCGGCGGAGCCTGCTACGTCAGTACGCATCCGAGCTTGGCGCGAATGGCAGGCGCCGCTGGAACGTGTCCGAAACCTTGATCGGAGTGGCTGCCGTATGATCGCTCGCCGCTATGTGTTTCCTGGCGTTCTCGAAATGAACTACCAGGCGCAACGCCGGATGGGCGTCAATATCTATCTGATCGATGGCGGCACCGAATTCGCGCTCATCGACGTCGGGTTCCTCGACGAGTTGCCCGATGTTCTCGAGCTCATCCGCCAGATGGACTTCAGCCTGTCGGCTTGCAAGCTGATCGTCGCCACGCATGCCGACGTCGATCACACCCAGGGCTTGATGCGCGCACGAGACGTCCTCAAATGCCAGGTCGCCGCGCACCCCAAGAGCGTCACCGCCATCGAGGAGGGCGACGAGATCTTCACCTATGCCCGTATCGACGCACAAGGGATCCGCATCCCGATGCCGCGCTGTCGAGTCGACCTTGCCATCAACGACGGCGACACGCTCAAGATTGGCGACAAGACGCTCGAGGTCTGGAGCACGCCCGGCCATACCGCCGGTCAGCTTGCCCTTCGGATGGGCAAGCTCCTATTCTCGGGCGACAACATCTTTCGCGACGGCAGCGTCGGAGTCATCGACGCCCATCACGGGTCGAACTTGCCCGACTTCATCGCCAGCCTGGAGCGCATCCTCGCGTCCGATGTCGATTACTTGCTCCCGTCGCACGGTCCGATTTTTCGCAAGGATGACGCACTCATCCGCTCGACGATCGCCCGCCTCGAGTCATATACCCACATGGCTGACTTCGGAACGTGCGCCGTCGATTGGCCCCTGATGGACGCCTGGGAAGAAGAGCTGGCGCACGGCAATCTCGATTTCGACACGCCACTCAGCCCAAAACGGGGTTGAGGCCCATGTTCTTGCGCATCTCGGCGCGCTGTTTTTCATAGTGCATCAGTAACTTGCGGTCGCGGAAGTGCTGGCGTTCCTTCTTGCGCTGGGCGGCGACGAAGAACCGCCTCATCCGGGTGCTCGTGAGCTCGCCGCGGCCATTCAGTCGCTTGCGAATGCGGGCGGCGGACTTTTCGCCAAACGCCTCGACGATTTCATCGTCAAGACTGATGAAGAACTGGGTGACACCCGGGTCGCCCTGGCGGGCACAACGGCCCGAGAGCTGGCGGTCGATCCGCCGCGCCTCGTGGCGCTCGGTGCCGATGACGTGCAGGCCGCCGAGCTCGGCGACGCCTTCACCGAGCTTGATGTCGGTTCCGCGGCCGGCCATGTTCGTCGCGACCGTCACGCGCCCTTTCTGACCGGCCTGCGCCACGATCTGGGCCTCGATCTCGTGATTCTTCGCGTTCAAGATCTGGTGCTCGATCCCCTGGGCCTCGAGCAGGGCGCTTAACTTTTCCGACTTCTCGATCGACCGTGTACCGACAAGGACAGGCACGCCGATCTTGTTCCACTCGACAATCTGGTCGGCAACCGCCTGAAATCGCTCGTCCGACGTCGAGAAGACCCGGTCGGAATACCACACCCGGCGCCCCGGTCGATTGGTCGGCACCTTGAACACGCCAACCTTGTAGATGCGCTTCAACTCGGCCGCGTCAGACGAGGCTGTACCCGTCATCCCCGCGAGCTTGTGATATCGCTTGAAAAAGTCTTGAACGGTGACACGCGCGGCCGTGATCGTCTCGAGCGTGATTTCGAGCCGCTCCTTGGCCTGGATGGCCTGGTGCAAACCATCCTGCCACTGCCGGCCCGGCATCATTCGGCCCGTGAACTCGTCGACAATCACGATCTCGCCATCGACGGCCACGTAATCGCGATCTTTCAAGTAAGCGATCTGGGCACGCAGCGAACGTTCAACGTATTCATAAAGACCGTCAACAGTCAGGCTTACGAACGCGGGATTGGCCGCGACGGCTTGAACCTTGCGGCGGCCGGCCGCCGTGAGCTCGGCCTTGCGCTCGAGCGGGTCGTACTTGTAATCCTTGACGCGAACCAGGGTCGCCGCAAGCTGGTCGGCACCGTAATACGCGGCGGCTTCTTCCTGCGTCGGCTGGTTGTTGGCTCCGATGATCAGCGGGGTTCGCGCCTCGTCGATCAAGATGCTATCGGCCTCGTCGACAATCGCAAAATAATGCGTGCGCTGCACGGGCATCTGGCCTTCGTTCTGGCCGCCCCGGCCCAGGTACACTTCCTCAAATGTCTTGCGATGGGCGTCGCCGCCGAGCTGAAGCTTCTTCGAGCTCATCACGCAGGAAATCGAATCCGAACTCCTTCGATGTGCCATACGTGATATCACACGCGTAGGCCGCCCGGCGCTCGCCGTCGGTCTGCCCGGTCTGGATGCAACCCACGGTCATGCCGAGCATCTGGTAAATGGGCGCCATCCATTCGGCGTCGCGGCGGGCCAGGTAATCGTTGACCGTGACGACGTGCACGCCCTTGCCGGGAAGGGCATTCAAGAACGCGGGCATGGTCGCGACGAGGGTCTTGCCTTCGCCCGTTTCGAGCTCGGCAATGCAGCGATTATGAATGGCAATGCCGCCGACGATCTGCACGTCGAACTGTCGCTGGCCGATCGTCCGCTTGGCGGCCTCGCGCACGAGGGCAAACGCTTCGACGAGCAGCGAGTTGAGCGTATCGCCCTGGCGAGCCCGCAGCCTGAGCCCATGTGCGCGCTCTTTCAGCTCATCAGTGCTCAGCGCTTCGTAGAGCGGTTCGAGCCCGTTGACTCGTTCCACCAGCATGGCATAGCGGCCGAGGCGGCCGGCGTGCGTCGGCCCGGCCAGGAGTTGAACGCGATTGAACCACGCGGGGCCAAGGCGACTGGCCATGATAACTCTCTCTCCTCTGCGACTGGCTTGATTGAAGCTTGACGCTCGAGCACGAACCGCCTGCCGCGCCCGGCGTTCATCACGCCCGACCGCGCGCGGAAACCGCGCTGTCGCGCTATTCACCCTCAACGGGACACGATTCGCGACGATTATCCCGAACCCGCCATTTTTGCGTACCCGCTTGCCGCGTCGCACGTTTCATTTAGCGAGCCGCAGCGCGTGCACGATGGGACGGGTCGAGGTGCGGGCACACGTGCTTGAGCCCATCGCGCGTGAAAGCCCAGTAGTCACGCGGGTCAACGATGCGCGCGGCCGTCGTCTCGGCCCAGCGTTTGAGGATCGTCCATTTCTCATCGGCCGTCAGCCGGCCGGGTGCTTCAAAACCGGGCGCGTCACCCCACCAGAGGACCGATCTCTCACCGTTGACAACGAATAAACCGCGGCGGCCGTTTTCTTTATCGGGCTTGTCGTAGTCGGTGACGATGATTTCCTCGAACCGTAGCGCCGGCCAGCGAGCGGCGTCGCCTGCCTGCGGCTCACGTGCGACGAACCCCGCCAGCCGCGCCGCGGCGAGGATGCGCGCATCCACCTCTTCTTCGCCGTTGCGACTGGCCAGCGACTTCCATTTGACGCCGAATCGCCCGTCGGACGGACGCGCCAGCCCGCCAAGCGAAACGTCGCCGGCGATCTTCACGAGCTGGTCGAGTTTCGCCGGCTCGACATCGCGGGCCGGTAGCACGGTGGCGTCGGCGTCGACGACGAGCGGCTCGGCGTCGCGCACCTTGACAAGAGCGACCGGTGTTCGAAAACGAAGCTCGACCCGAACGTCATGAGGGCCATAAAGGACGCGCGCGACGTCTTCGACCCACGGGTATTTCTCGAAAACCGACCGCAGGCGCTCGGGTCCGACCTCGAGGAGCGAGATCGTCTCGGGCTCGCGCGCCGCGATGCGTGCATTCTCGAGGAAACCGTGAAGGCCGCCGCGATACCAAAGGGGTGGTGCCGTCGTCAGCCCGCCGGTATTGATCAACTGAATTTCATCGAAGCGAACCTGGTACTGCGGCTGCTGGGCGAGCCAGCCAATGGCCTTCCGCAGGCTTCGATCGCCGAGATAAAGCAGGCCGGCCAGGAGGATCAAGCCGCCGGCCAGCCAGAGCCCCGCGCGTTGATAATCGATCCGCCGCAGTCCGGCCGGCGTTTCGAGTCGCCGCAGGCGAAATCGACTCCCTCCGAGCTCGCTGACCGTATCGAAAGCGGGGTCATCGGGCCCGATTCGCGGAGGTTCGCGGTGTTCCAGCACCTGGATGCCTCCGTCGCCGCGAAGGTCTCGCGTGGTTTCCGCCCGGTTTGCATCCGGCCGCCGTCCGTGGCGTGGATCGCTTGCAACGCGGGTCTTTCAACAACCCCAGCTTACCAGACCTGGAGTTGAAGTTCCAATTCGTAACCGAATTGCTGCCAGACCCTCTGGCGGATGCGATCAATGAGCTGGAGCACGTCGGCCGACGTCGCGCCTGGGTGTGCGACGATGAAATTACCATGGCGATCCGAGACCTCGGCGCCCCCCAGGCGGGTTCCTCTCAAGCCGGCCTGGTCGATCAAGGCTCCGGCCGATACGTCCGAGGTCGGATTCTTGAAGATGCAGGCGGATGACTGGTGGCCGTAGGGCTGGTTCTCCTTCTTGATGATCCAGATCCGCCGCATGCGCCGGACAACGGACTCGGGATCTTCCTGCTTGAGCTCGAACTCGGCCGACAGGATGAGCGGCTCATCGAGGTTCGACGCGCGATCGGCGAAGCTCAGGTCTTCGCGCTCGCGCACCTGAACCTCGTCGGACGGATCGAGGACCGTGGCGCGGCGCACGAACTGGCCGATCGCCGCCTGGCGGCTCCCGGCATTGCCGCGGAGCGCACCGCCGACCGTGCCCGGAATGCCGGTCAAGACTTCGAGCCCGCCAAGTCCCGACCGCGCCGAGTGCGAGATCAACGACGTCAGAGGCACCGCGGCCCCGGCCGTGATGATATTGCCAGTGACACTCAGATCGGCGAAAAACGGACTCTCCAGATGAATGACGAGTGCGTCGACGCCCTCATCGCGAACCAGGACGTTCGACCCGCCGGCGAGGATCTTGAAGGCGATCCCCTCCTGGCGGCACCGCTTGAGCAGCGCCACGAGCTCTTCGAGCTGATGCGGATTGGCGAAGTACGCCGCCGGTCCACCGAGCCGAAACCACGTTAAAGGCGCGAGTGGCTCACCCAGTTTCACGAGTCCGCGGAAGTCATCGAATAAGTGCATCGGCTCGGATTTCCCGCCTGATGAAGGCCACGCCGTTCGCTGCCTGGACAGCCGACCTGCCGGACCAGATCATGGTAACCGCGAACGCGGAGCCTCGGGTCGCGCTCCACCGTCGCTCAGGGCCGACTTCACCGAGCGGCCGTCGTTCCGTCCATTCGTCTGCTGCCATCTTCCATCGCGCACCAAAATTGACGCCACGCGTCGCGCACACCCAATCAAGCCGTCAAGCTGGATTGGAAACGTCCCTCCCGGAAGGGTTGACCGGCTCGAAAAACGCCCCGAAACGAGACGGCGCAGCTTGACCTAAATCTATAAGTCCCAAAATCCTAGCCTCAAGTTTCGCGGTCGTCAAGCGACGTCACGCACGCGACACCGCGGTTCATTTCGAGAATGAAAGACGGGTTCGGCGATCGCGAGATACGATACGCTCGATCGGTCGGAGAACGCAATCGCCGACAATCCCGTTACCTTGCCGGATGCTCAGTGACCGGCGTAGGTACGTGTTCCGTCGATGCACCAGTTTCCCCACATATCCTTCATCCAGAAGAGGGGCAATTCCAGGCTCTGCTTGGCTTTGGCGAAACTGGGGTTTGGCTGGAGGGCGTCGTTGAAAATGGATCCGTCAAACCTCAAGCCTTTCTTCGAAAAGACCACGTTGGTTTTTGTCTCATCCCCCGCGTCGACGGGGGGCTCGACGGTGATCCCCGGGTCCTGGGCGGCGAGGGCCATTTTGAGCTCATTATATTGCTTGTACGCGTCGTTGTACCAACGGATCACGTCCATCTCGGTCCCAGGGTAGGCAAAATCGATGACCTGCTTCATGTCGGTCTTCTGGATCGATCGAGCGACGACCTGTGCGCGGGTTTCGACGGTCTGTTTCGAGAAGAGGAAGTAGCCGATACCGCCGAGAAGCGCGATACCGAGGACCGCGCCGATCCAGACAGGTGAGATCTGCGGCAAGCGGATCTGGGAAAGTCGCGAAGTGACCTCGTCAAACCGTTCGACGGCGTCGGGCTGGTGGCGTCCGGGGCGGTGGCTCGCAGCCTCGCGATGCTGGTGCGGGTGCGCCGCGGCGGCCGCCTCGCGTGCCACGGTCGGTTCGCCCAGCACGGTGGTGCCACTGGGTGTCACATGAAAGACCCGCAAGCACTTCTTGCAGACGAGGCGCGTGTTAACCTTCTCGCGCGGAATGCGGCCCCCCGCGCTGCAGCTCGGGCACTTCATGTCTATCATGGAAAGAAATCCTCCTCGACCTGTGCGTTCCTGCCGTGTCTCGCCATCGAAAAAGCTCCGCCGAGGTTTCCGCCCATGAAGCCGCCTTGCGCGGCCCCGTGCCCCGAACACTTGCGCCGAGAACGCGGCGCGGCGAAGTGGAACGTCGTTCAGGCTAACGCCTTTTGCCATGAACCGCAACGCAATTGACCGATAAACCGCGATTATCGCGAGCCAGGTCCGGATCGCGACCCGCCGATGCCGCCGCTCGGGTAGCCATCCGCTGGCGTGGTGCACGGTTGGGCTTCACCGCCTTCGCGTTTATCCCGTTTTCATTGACGGACCACGCGGCACCCAAAGCGCCAGGCCTTTGCTGGAATTCTCGTTCTTTGGGAGAGCGGGGCACAACGGCCCCTGGCCGCAAAGGAAGACGGGCTTCGCGGGCGTCGCGTTTACTCAAGAGGGCCAGAATCACTTCGGCTGGATCAGGCGCTCGTGGAACGGTACTCGCGGCGGGCTTCCGCAATCGGTGACGGCGATCGACTGGGCGTGCGATGATGTCGCCGGCGCTTCGATTAACGCCGGTGAAGGAGCCATCGCCGTGCGCACGCCGAGCTCGGCGGTGCTGGCGCTATTGGGCACCGGGTGCACCGGGGCACTGGCCTGGCGCCGGCGCAAGCGATCGGGTTCGGCGAAGGCCCCGGCAGGTCAGGCAGCCCAGAGCTGAACAGAGCAAAGAAGCATCGGCGAAGGTGCCCACGCCGTCCCCCTTTCTGGGTCTCGGCGCGGGCAACCCGCCTCTTTCGCCGCAGAGTCTGGGATCTGTCATTTCGTTCCAAATCCGCGGTCGTCACAGGATCGATCAGTTTGGCCGCCTGATCGTGTTAAACGGCTTTGCACAATCCTGGGAGGGCAAGTTCTCCCGATCCGATCGGCGGCGGCGAGCCCAAGCCGTTGCGCCGTGATCGCCAGAAGAAGGCACTCGGGTCAGCGCCAGCTTTGCTCACCAGAGTAAGGCACTCCGCTCACCAGGAGATTCGCCTCATCTTCCGGGCTAGACTTTGAGTCGTCATCGGACGCGCGGCGCTCGTGAAAAAAAATCAACATCGTGGCGATGTGGGATCGTGCCGGTTACCATGATTGCACTCGGTGGTCTATAGTGGTTCAAGCCACCGACGATGCCTCCGTATGACATCGGGCGAAGCCTGCCCTCCGAACGCTCTTTCGAGGGGCACGACTTTTGAGGAGACCGGCAATGCAAGGCCCGTCGACCTTCTTGAAAAATGGGGCGAGGGCCGCCCGAACTGAACAGGATTCCCTTGAATCCTGGTGATGATGACCCGCGCCCGCTGGAAGACGGTCAGGGTCAGTCCGAATGTCGTCCGAGCGTCTTTGCGGCAGCGTGCGAGACTCGTGTTGAATCGCGCCGTATCGCTGGAACCACGTCCTGAGGTCTTTGCGTCAGTTTCATTCGATCGGGGAATCGCCAGCGATGGCGTCTCCCCGAGCGTGAACCACGATGACTCATGCCGCCAGCACTCTGGTGTTTGACCACCCCATTTTTTGGAGGGACGTTTTTCGATGCGACCAATGCAAAGTCTGCAGACCAAACTCGACGCCTACAAGGCACTCTCAAGCGATGATGGCACCTCCGGCAAGGCTCGCCAGCGAAGTTGGGCGTTATACGCCACGGCGGCGGGATCGGGCTTGGCCCTGGTCACGGCGGCCGAGGCCGGGATCATCTACAGCGGCATCCAGAATGTCACTGCCGCGCCTGGCTCGGATTCCGAGAAGTCCGTCGCAGTCAACATTGGGGGGGGCAATCCCTTTGTGATTGATGCCAAACGGACATTTGATGGCTTCGATCGAACCAACGGTGCAAGCTTGCGAGCCGTTGGTGGCGGAGGCATGGTGATGAAAAATAGCAGTAATCAACTGCTGCGTCTCGCCTCGGGTGCGAAGATCTCCAGCCATGCGGGCAGCTTTCAAACCAGGGGAAATCTTCAATACAAGAAACATCATTTTTTTGCTAGTGCGACGAACGGTACCTGGCCGCAGGGGAAAACGGGATTCGCCGGCGTGGAGTTTACGCAAGGGGGCCAGGAGCACTTTGGCTGGATCCGGCTCTCGTGGCAGGGTGACAGCAACGGCTACCCGCAGTCGGTGACGGCCATCGACTGGGCGTACAATGACGTCGCCGGCGCTTCAATCAACGCCGGTGAAGGAGCCGCCGCCGTGCCGGAGCCGGGCTCGGCGGTGCTGGCGCTATTCGGGTACCGGTTGCGCCGGCGTGCTGGCCTGGCGCCGGCGGAAGCCGCAAGGCGCCGCGAACTCCCAGGCAGGTCAAGTAGCCTGAAGCTGAACGATGCGAAGGAGCATTGGCGCGGATGTCCGCCGCCGGCGGCCCCTGGCTGGCCGCCGGGGCGGGCGACCTGATTGATTCATCGCTGAATCTCGGAACTTCGATGTTTTTCCATCACAAGAGCTGCCAGGTTTGGCCGTTGATCATTCTCGCACTGCTCGCCGTCGTCATCGCCGGCTACGGCTGGCGCAGTGGGGACGGCGGTCCATCCTCGGCACGACGCCGCCCGGGCTCCCTTCCGCGACGCCGCCGACGAGACCGGACTGGTCTTCCGCCACGACAATGGCATGTCCGGGAAGTGGTACATGGTGGAGATGGTCGGTTCGGGATCCGCGCTCTTCGACGTCGACAATGACGGCGATCTCGACGTTTTCCTGGTTCAGGGGGGCCCGCTGGGACCCGGCGCGAAGCCAGACCCCGTGCGTGGGCCGCGGCATCGGCTGTTCCGCAATGACCTCGCAGCGGGGCCTTCCGGCCCCCCGCTGCCGCGGTTCATCGACATCACCGACCAGGCCGGCCTGAATTTCGCCGACTACGGCATGGGTGCCATCGCCGGCGATTACGACGGCGACGGCTGGATCGATCTCTTCGTCACGTGCTTCGGGCGGAACCGGTTGTTGCACAATGCGGGCGACGGCACCGGGCGCCTCGATGACGTGACCGGGTCGGCTGGTGTCGGGGGCAATGGCGGCTGGAGCACGAGCGCGGCGTGGGTCGATTTCGACCGCGATGGAAAACTCGACCTGATCGTCTGCCGATATCTCGAATGGTCGTTCGCGGTGCACAAGCGCTGCTCCGGCGACGGCCGCGATGACTATTGTGGGCCCCAATCGTTCGTGCCCAGCCGCTCGCAACTCTATCGCAACCGCGGCGACGGCACGTTCGAGGACGTCTCGCTCAAATCGCACCTGGCCGGACGGGCGGGAGCGGCGCTGGGGGTGGTTTGTGCGGATGTCGACGGCGACGGCTGGCCCGACGCGTTCGTGGCCAATGACGGCATGGCCAATCATCTCTGGATCAACCAGAAAGACGGCACGTTTGCCGAGGAGGCGTTGTCGCGCGGCTGTGCCGTCAACTGCGACGGCGCGACCGAGGCGAACATGGGGCTGATCGCCGCCGATTTCCGCAACCACGGCTGGAACGACCTGTTCATCACCCACCTCAAGAACGAGCGCAGCACGTTCTACCGCAACCTCGGCGACGGGCAATTCGTCGACGAGACGGCGAGCCTCGGCCTCGACGCCGTGAGCCGGCCGTTCACGGGCTTCGGTACCGGGGCGATCGACTACGACAACGATGGCTGGCTCGACATTTTCGCCGCCAACGGCGAGGTCAAGACGATCGACGAGCAGGTGAAGGCCGGGATCGCCCTGCCATGCCGGCAACGCTGTCTGCTGCTCAGGAGCCTGGGCGGGTCCAGCCTGCGTTTCGAGCCGCAGACGCAGGGCGAATTCCTCGAAGTCGAGGAGGTGGGCCGCGGCGCGGCGTTCGGCGACCTCGACAATGATGGCGATCTCGACATCGTGGTCACCAACTGCAACGGTCCCGTCCGCTTGCTGATCAACCAGGTCGGGCAATCGCGGCACTGGATGGGCCTGCGGCTGGTAGACGGGCCGCCCGGCCGCCGCCGCGACGTGCTCGGTGCCGAGGTGCGGCTTGAACGGCCGGACGGCCCGCCACTCTCGCGGCGGTGCGCGACCGACGGGAGCTATCTCTCCTCGAGTGACCCGCGCGTTCTTTTCGGGCTGGGAAACGGAACCACGGTGTCGCGCGTGACCGTTCGCTGGCCAGACGGGCTGGTCGAGGAGTGGACCGGTCTGAGCCTTGACCGGTACCAGGAGCTCTGCCGTGGGGCGGGCACGAAGGTCCTGAAATGACCGGGCCAGGGCCGTCGGGCTCGCGGAAGGGGCACTCGACACTCGTTTCTACACTCTGCGTGGGAAGGCGGGATTTGTGTTCAACACGCAAGAAGACCGCAGCAATAACAGCCTCTCGGCGATCGCAAACATATAAGTGAGAATTGGCAATGATCGGTCGGCTCCAGAGAATCGTCCAGTCGCGGGTGATCGGGTTCATCCTCGTGGCGACGCTCGCGTTCAGCGTCGTTTCGCTGGCCCGGAACTGGCTCGTGCGGCGCGCCCCGGCAAGCGACGCGAACATCGTCGAGATTCCCAGGCCAAACCTCGAGAAGACCGAGGCGATCGTCCGCAAGCACCTCGATCTCGTTCAGCGGAGGTTCGACGAGATCGTGGCCAGCCCGGCGAGCATGGCAGCACAACGGGGGCGCCGCCTACGGCGAGCTTGGCAAGGTCTACCTGGCGTATCACTTTTCGGAAGCCGCCGCGGCGTGTTTCCGGAACGCCGCGACCCTCGAGCCCGACCAGTTCCGATGGCCGTATTACCTGGCCCACGCCGTGGAAAAGGACGGGCGGAACGCCGAGGCCACGGCCCCCATGGCCGACGCACTCAAGCTGATGGCTCACGACGCGACCGTCACGCCGGCCGACGAGCTGGCCGCGCTGTGCACGCTGGGCGACCTGGCAATCCGCCTTAACAAGCCCGCCGAGGCCCGGCGGACACTGGAGCAGGCGCTGCGCGTCCAGCCCAGATCGGTCTTTGCCCTCGTCAAGCTGGGCCAGCTTGCGTCTCGAGCGGGCGAAATGGATCAAGCGATCTCTTACTACGAGAAGGCAATGGCCGCCGCGCCGGGACTGAGTTCGATTCGCCGGCTGCTGGCCAGCGAATATCGCCGCCGCGGCGATCGAGCCAAGGCGGCCGCGCTGGCGGCGCCGAACGACACGATGGCCACGGACTCGGTCGTGGGGTTCCCCGATCCGCTGGTCGCGGCCGTTAATGAAATGAATCAAAGCGGCGCGCGACAAAACCAGTTGGGGACGAGACTCCTCGATCTCGGCCGATTCCGGCTGGCGCTCGATCATTTCGCCAGGGCGGTTCGCGCCGACCCCGAGTCGGCCGGGCTTCGGTCCAACTACGGCTATGCTCTCATCGCCGTGGGTCAGGGGGAAGAAGCCCAGAAAGCGCTCGAAGAGGCCCACCGCCTCGATCCCGGCTCAGACCCGATACGGGCGACGTTCTACCTGTCCCTGGCCGAATTACCCGCCACCAGGAAACGGGCGCTCGACCAGGCCGTGGCCTGGCGGAAGGCGCAGCCCGGGCAAGTGCTCCCGCTTCAAACGCTCGGCGAGGTCGAGGCGCGCCTCGGCCGATACCAGGACGCACTGGAGACCTACGCTGAACTCGAAAAGCTCAACCCGAATCAACCGGGGCCGCGCATCAGCCACGCACGCATGCTCTCGGCGCTCGGCAAAGGACCGGAGGCCCGGCGCAAGCTGGAGGCGGCCGTGGAGTCTCTTTCCCGACGACTCGGAGATTCGGATCACCCTGGCGCGACTGCTCGTGACCTGCCAGGACAAGAGCGTTCGCGATGGGGCCAAGGCGCTGCCAATGATCGAGCGACTGATGGCCGGCGAATACACCGTCGTCCGCGCCGAGACCCTGGCCCTGGCCCTGGCCGAGACCGGAAAGTACGACAAGGCCGTCGAGATTCAGCGGAAGGCCATCGCCGATTGCGGTGTCGATGGCGCTCAGACCGTGCGGAAGCGCCTGGACAAGATCCTCGAATCCCTCGAGCAGAAAAAGCCCTGGCGCGAGCTGTGGCCGTTCCGAGACCTGAACGCCGACGATTCGACCATGGCGCGCAACTGACCACTCGAGCCGCCAGGTCATGACCTCCACCCGAGAATCGATACATCCGATGAACGCTCGCAAGAAGGTGTTGCTGATCGGCTGGGACGCGGCTGACTGGAAGGTGATCAATCCTCTGATGGACGCCGGCAAGATGCCCAACGTCCAGCGGCTGGTGGACCAGGGCTCGATGGCGCACATTGCCACGCTCCACCCACCTCTCTCGCCGATGCTCTGGACCTCGATCGCTACCGGCAAGCGGCCGTTCAAGCATGGTATCCACGGCTTCACCGAGCCAACGGCCGACGGCATGGGCGTGCACCCGGTGACGAATCTCTCTCGCACCTGCAAGGCCGTCTGGAACATCTTGAACCAGAACGATTTCAAGAGC
This sequence comes from uncultured Planctomycetota bacterium, assembly GCA_963818265.1. Taxonomy (GTDB): domain Bacteria; phylum Planctomycetota; class Planctomycetia; order Isosphaerales; family Isosphaeraceae; genus CAWFRS01. Next base: position 37,593 of record CAWFRS010000012.1, read on the forward strand.
ATTGTGATCGGCTGGTGGCCGAGCCACCCGGCCGAGCCGATTGACGGTGTCATGCTGTCGGACCATTATCATCGCTCGCGCGGCAGCCTCGAGAAGGGCTGGCCGATGCTCCCCGGGACGATCCATCCGCCGGAATTGAACGAGACGCTGGCCGAGCTCCGGCTGCACAAGGAAGAAATCGCCGGCGAAATGATCGACGCGTTCGTGCCCCGGGCCCGCGAAGTCGATCAGAACAAGGACCCCCGGCTCTCGAGCCTGGCCTCGACCCTGGCCGAGTGCGTGAGCATACACTCGGCCGCCACCTGGCTGATCGAGAACCAGCCGTGGGACTTCTTCGCCGTTTATTACGACGCGATCGACCACTTCTGCCACGGCATTCATGCGCTATCATCCGCCGAAACAAGACCAGATCAAGCAGGAGGATTTCGACCTCTACCACAACGTGGTCGCCGTCGCCTACCAGTTCCACGACCAGATGCTGGGCGTGCTGCTGGAGAAGGTCGGCGACGACGTGACCGTCATTCTGATGTCAGACCACGGGTTTCACCCAGACCACCTGCGGCCGAAGGCGATCCCCAGCATCCCGGCCGGCCCGGCGATCGAACACCGCGACTTCGGCATCCTGGCGATCAAGGGCCCTGGCATCAAGCGCGACGAGCTGCTGCACGGAGCCAGCGTGCTGGATATTACCCCGACGTTGCTGTCGCTCTTTGGCTTGCCCGTCGGCGAGGATATGGATGGCAAGGTCCTGGTGCGGGCCTTTGAAGACCCGCCCGCGGTCGCGACGATCCCGAGCTGGGACGAGGTCGCCGGCAATGACGGCCGCCATCCGCCGCACACGCGACTCGACCCGGTCGCCGCGCGTGAGGCGCTGGAACAGCTTGTCGCCCTTGGCTACATCGCCAGGCCCGACCCGAACAACGGGAAGGCCGTGGCCGACACCGTGGATGAGCTGCGGTATAACCTCGGTGAGTCGTACCAGGATGCCGACCGCCACGCCGAAGCCCTGGAAATCTTCCGCGAGCTGCACCAGCGCGACCCCGACGAGCAGCGGTATGCCGTGCACCGGTTCGTCTCGTGCCAGGCGCTGGGGCTGGTCGAAGAGATGCGATCGATCGTGGCGGACCTCGATGGCCGCCGCCGCGAGCTCTTCGTGCAGGCCCGCGCCAGGCTTGACGAGTTCGCCACCCTGATCAAGCAGCGGGTGGCCGAGCGCAAGCCGAAAGCCGAGGCGGCCGAGCCAGAGGCCGTTGCCTCCGAGCTGGAGCAGGATATCGTCGAGGCGATCGAGGCCGAGCTCAGCCCCTCCGAGGCGGAGCCCGAAGCCGTCGTCGCCGGCGCCGGGGAGGGCGAACCGGCGGTCACCGAGCCGAAGAAGCCCGAGCCGCTCTTGACCGCCGAAGAACGCGAAGAGTTCGCGAAGTGGCGGAACCTGTCGCGGTTCCAGCCGCCGGTCATCGACTACCTGATGGCCCAGGTGCTGGCCATGGAGGGGAGCCACGCCCAGGCGCTCGAAACGCTCGAGCGCGTGCAGGAGGCCGACCTGGCTCGCCCCGGGCTCTTGCTTCAGACCGCCGACTCTATATCAAGCTCCAGCGCTGGGACGAGGCCGAGGCGGTCTTTGCCAGGGCGCTCGAGCTCGATCCCGACAACCCTCATGCCCATCTAGGCATGTGCCGCATGAGCCTGCGTCGCCGCGATCATGGCGCCGCGGCCAGCTCGGCGCTCGAGGCACTCGAACGATTATATCATTATCCACTCGCGCACTTCTTCCTCGGGGTGGCACTGCGGGGCATGAAAGAGCATCGCCGTGCGGTCGGCGCGTTCCGCACGGCCCTGGCGCTCAACCCCAACTTCCCACAGGCTCACCTGCACCTGTCGGCGATCCTGAGTCGTCGATTCAACGACCGCGCCGGCGCTGCCGAACATCTGCGGCTCTATCACGAACTGCGCGACGCCGCCAGGGCGCCAAGCAAGGCCGATGCCGACAACGCCCCGGCGCCACTTACAAGGACGGCCTCAGAGCCGGCTAGTTTCGCCGCGACGACACCCGCGGGGCCCATCGACCCGCCCGGGTTCGGCGAGGGCGTGGTGGTCGTTTCGGGCCTGCCCCGGTCGGGAACCTCGATGATCATGCAGATGCTGGCGGCTGGCGGCCAGCCGGTTCAAACCGACGGCCTGCGCGAGGCCGACACCGATAATCCGCGCGGATACTTCGAGTTCGAGCCCGTCAAGCAATTGCATCGCGACGCCGAATGGCTCAAGGAAGCGGAGGGGAAGGCGGTCAAGATCGTCGCGCCGCTCTTGTCACATTTACCCGAGGGATTGCCGTGCCACGTGATCTTCATCGAACGCCAGCTCGACGAGGTTCTCGCCTCGCAGGGCCAGATGCTGGGGCGTCGCGGCGAGTCGGTGTCTGACTCACCCGGGCGCCGCGACCGATTGAAAGACCAGTACGCGCGGAGCGTCCACAAGATCAAGGAGTTCCTGGCGCGTCGGCCACGGACCCGGGTCCTCTTGCTGAATCACGCCAACGTGATTCTCGACCCGGAAGCCGCGGCAACTACGATCAACACGTTCCTCGGCGGGACGCTGACGACCGCTGCGATGATCGACGAGGTCAACCCTTCGCTTCATCGTAATCGGGGCGAAGACGCCAAAAGTCTGGCCCAGGTATGAAGTCGCTATCAAAACGGCGTCAGGACAGTCACCGTTTCAACCGTCCAAACGAGCCGTTGGGCGAGCGCAAACAACGGTGCTGTGTGACGTCTTGATGTCGCCCCGGATCGAACAGGTCAGCAAAGGCGACATCACGCTCTTCGCGCAGACGAACCCAGACACCAGCTTGAACGGACGCCGACCGTTTTAAGTGTGGAGCGGCGATCGTCGCCTACGGCGATCAAAGGCGGAGCTTTTGCCCGCGGTCGCGCCAGCAAGCCAAGCCAGCGGCGAGCGCCAGCACGATCGTGGACATGAGTAGTGTCGAAGGCTCGGGGACCGCCGCGTTGAAGACATTGATCGTCGTCGTCTCGCCGCCGGTGGTGTTCACTACGAGGCCGTTCAACACGGTCCCATCCTGGAGCGTGCCGTAGAGATAATAGGTCGGGGTGCGACCCGCGACAACCGTATAGTAAAGCCCGGAGCCGTAGAGGTTCAAAGTGCCGCCGTCGGCATTTATATATGCTGAAATGGTCCCGCCGTAAAGATTGAACGTGTTTGAAAACTCGACAATCGCGACGCTGCCGCCGGTCATGTCGAATATGCCACCTCCGGCATTGGCCTCAAGGTCGATAATCGCAGAGCCGCTGAGAGTCAGTGTGCCGCTACTAAAAAATCGATCGTGCCCGTGACCGTGCCTCCGCTGATGCTGACTGAGGAGCCGTCTGACGCTTCAAGGTCGACACCAATGTTACCGCCGCTCATTAAAAAATTACTGTCATTATATGTGAATAGCGGGTCCTGGATGCTTCCGCCTGTCACAAGGCTGACGGTGGGGCTCGTGTTGCCGCCCATGCCGTCTTGACCGATGTATCCAAATCCGGCCACGGCGTAGTTGATCGTCATGTCTGTCGGGAAGTATGTGTCGGCCTGGCCGTCTGCGTGAATCCAAGAGCAAGAGACACCGTGAAGAAAGTCGCAACGCGTTTTAGAAACATTTGATCAGGCCTCAATTCAAGTGATTTTCAAACACCGTAAATGCATCGACCCACGCAATTTCTGAACACTGTGCCATGAATTCAGATTCCGCACGTCCTGACTGGGCACGGATCCTCGTCACTTCGACTTCCGGTGGCGAGATCGAGCGTAAGCTCACTTTTTCGCAACTTGGAATCTGGCGCCTACGTGAGACGCAAACACAAATCGCCCGGCGTCGAACGAACCGAACTCAAAACAGCGAGATTGATTGTCGCCACGGTGATCGTTGTGATACCCGCCGGACCGTCCTTTTTTCATCTTGACGGGCATTGAGCACAACGTGATTAGCCGCGAAAAGAAAGGATTCAGACACGAATCTCCCCGTGGCGGACATTCTCGGGAGCCAATGTCGGACCGCTCAATGACTCAGCGGATGTTGGCGCCGTGGTCGGCGATCAGGGGCGACGGCCCGGGCCCTTCACTCTCGCTTTTGGCGGCACCTTGGGAATGGACGACAGCGGTCTTCTCGCGAAGCTTGTACTCAACGGACGCCTTGAATTCCCGCTTGTTTTTCGCCGCGCTTTGATCGCATCGAGCCCTGATGCTTGAAAGACGTTGCCGGGTGTATCGCCGTCTCGGCTGCCCCCTCTTGAACAACCCGCGGCGATCAACACGTAAAGTGCAACGAAAAGCCGGGAGCGGCACCGATAACCCGCGCGGCCAAACCATTCGAGGCCCTGGCCGCTGATGGCGGTTCGATCATGACACATGTTGTAGTCGCTCACGAATCCGGATCAAGGCCCTGAAAAGTCGGGCCTTCACGGCCCAGTCGGTCATGCCCACGGCCTCGGCAATTGCCGGCGTGGCGAGTTGTTCGAGATATCGCATGAGGCGAATATCGCGATCACGCGTTGACAGATCTTGAAGCGCCAACATGACATGCTCGCGTCGCTCCTTGCGGATTAAGCGGTTGCTAGGGCTGGTGTCGTCGGCGATGAGTGAGTTAACCAGCCGGTCCGCCGAATCGTCAAGAAAGACTCGGGGTATGCTTTCACGGTTGACGCTGCGGCACCTCGCAACGAGATGGCGTTCGTGGGTCTTGATCAAACGTTCGGTTGCGAGCAACCGCAACCAGCCGAAAAACGGCATTGGGCGATGACGCAAGTATTCGTCGAGGCTGACCGCCGCGTCGGCCAACGCTTCCTGGACAATGTGCGAGGCGTCGACTCGCGGCGCGAGCCGGCGATCAAGCCTGGCCGCCACCATTCGGCGCGGGTGGCCGCGGTGGTGCTCCAGCAGCTCGCGCCGCGCCTGGGCGTCGCCCTGGAGCGCGATATCGAGCAATTGCTGGGTTCGGGCCGTGGATTCGCTGATTGTCACCAGAATCGTCCCGTTCTAATAACTATCCGAGCTCACAACTTCGCCGTTGGCCCGTGTCGAAATTGCCTGCCAGACGCCGACCTTGGCCGACGCGGTCAATGGACAAACGCTCCTGAATCCGTGTAGGTGTAGGTGTAATGTAATAATTCGCGGGCGGCCCATAACTTCCGTCAGAATTAACCAGGAAGGGCCATGTATTAAGTGAATCCTTGATAAAGCGTACTGAGCCGTCAGCGAACCCGGCGTTGAGACCTCCAGGATGAAAGCTGGAGGAACGGCTGATGGACAGGGCCCGCGTCGCCTGGAAGTCAACGGCCTTTCAACCCGAATTGACGATCCGGGGAACCGCGTAGCGAAACGGCCGTCGGCGCATTTTCTCGCAGCAAGTAACCGGTATCGCGCGCGAGATCGGTCCAGCGGTCGACTTTTCCTGACGGCCAGCGGACTTCAACTGCGTCGACACGATCGCTGTCCGCGAGCCCAAAGTGGAGCCGCGGATCGTTGGCCGACTGATAACTGCCGCCGCCCGTGCGCTGCGCGACCTGGCGGCGTCCTCCTGATACGACACTGATACACGCCCCGACGCCGTCGCGGTTCGACTTTGTCCCTTCGAGCTGGAACGTCACGAAGTGCCCGACATCTTTGGATTGGTTATGAAAATAGGCCAGGGGTTCATTCTGGGCCACAATGATGGCGTCGACGCGGCCGTCGTTATCAAGGTCGCCAACGGCGAGGCCGCGTCCTACACGCTCGAGTTTCCAGCATCCACCGGCCTGGTCGGAAACGTCGGCCAGGCGACCGTCCGAGCGGTTTTCATAGAGGCGGGCGGGCATGCCGTAGGGATAGTAGGGACGATTGTCGTCGACATGACCGTTGGTGATCATGACGTCGAGCCGACCATGATTGGTGACGTCGGCCGTGGCGATGCCGAAGCCGAGGAGAAAGCGCGTTGCCAACCCGATCCCCGAAGCCGCGCTCTGGTCGGTGAAGAGGCCGTCGCCCAGGTTGCGGAAGAGCGTTGTTCCTTCCCCGTAGAAGTTTGTCACCATCAGGTCAGGCCGGCCGTCGCCGTCGAGGTCGCCGCACGCGACGCCCATGCCGGCCTGGTAGGCCCCCTGAACACTGGCCCCCACGCCGGCCTGGACGCCGACCTCCTCGAAGCGAAATCCGCCCTGGTTGCGAAACAGGTAATTGATCGTGCTGTCATTGGCGACAAAGAGGTCGATGGCGTTATCGCCATCGAGGTCGGCCGCGACGACTCCCATGCCGCGGCCGCCCGTCTCGGCGCACCCCGACTCGGCCGTGACGTCGACGAATTTGCCGCCATCGTTACGAAAAACGTGGTCGGGCGCTGGCGACACCCGCAGCGGGTGACAGTAAAAAATCCGGCTATCCTTATCCTGACAGATCGTGGGATGAGCGGGGTCCCAGATCATGTAGTGGCACACATAGAGGTCGAGGTCGCCGTCGCCATCAAGGTCGGCCCACGCCGCGGATGTCGGGTGGTCGCGTCGTCCCGCGAGGCCCGTGCTCGCAGTGACATCGTCGAACGTGCCATCGCCCCGATTATGATAGAGCGAATAGGTCATGAGCCGGCTGATGAAGAGGTCGGGCCGGCCATCGTTGTCAAAATCGCCGACGGCCACGCCGTGGCCGTATCCCTGACCCCACGCGATCCGGGCGATTCCGGACTTCTCCGTGACGTCGGCAAAGGTGCCGTCCCTCAGGTTCCGAAAGAGTCGATCGCCGGCCGCCGGTGGGCCGCTGGCCGGCCCACCGGGGCCGTCATTCAACTTGCCGCCCTGAACGCAGTAAACGTCGAGCCAGCCGTCGCCGTCGAAGTCGAGCAGGCCGACTCCGCCAGACATCGTCTCGGGGAGCAAATGCTGTGTGGTGTGGCCGCTCTCGAGCTGGAAACGGAGGCCGGCGGCCTGGGCGTCGTCGACGAAAAGGGGCCTGGCCTTCTTGGTTTCGTCGGCGACACCGCTCCCCGGGGAGGGTGAACGTCCCGGCGAGACCATCGCCGATGCGGGCTTGCCAGGAGCTTCACCCTCCCGGTCCGGCGTTCGCGGCCGGGGCCGAAGTTCAGCGAGACGTCGATCAAGCATCTGGCGAGACACGGATTGATGCTTCCCCAGAATGTCGTAAGGCGCCGAGAGGGCGGCCGCACGCACGCGAACAGACACGGGCAGGGGAGATCCCGCGTCCGAACCGGAGGCCAGTTGGTCGCCGCCGCGGGCGCCGAGTTTCGCCTCGGCCAGGATGGCCCAGCCCTGGGCATCAAACGTGCGGCCCAACTGTGCCGAAAGCTCGCTCATGACGTGCGCACGGTTGGGCACGTCGAAACCATCCTGGAGGATCTCGCGACAACGTTCGCGGGCCTGACTGATTCGTTCACGCTGGCGGTGGTGCGCTTCGGCCACGCGCGGCAGACCAGATTCGGCGGCGAGGACCGCGAGTCGCTCGTGGGCTTTCGCATTGCCGGGGTCGAACGCGGTCAGGCGCGCGAGCTCATACCCTTCGCGCTTCGAGTCATGATCGCGCACGGCAAGCCAGACCCGAAACGACTGGATTTCGGCCTCGTCGAAGTGAGTGGCGGGCAGATGGGGTAGAGCCGTCCAGAAGCCGTCGACGTCGTCGGTGGCCAGTGCCAGATCAAGCTGGGCCTGCCACACTGCGGAATCGTCGGGCCGCCCAGTCAGGCAGCGCTTGAGCCACGTTCTTGCCTCATCAAACTGGCCGGTCAGGATCGAATGGTTTGCCCAGCCGAGCCACACGCGGTCGTCGTTCTTGTCTCCCTTCAAGAGGCCAGCTTTCAACACCTCGACCGGTTTGGGAGCCATGTCAAAGCCCCAGAGTTCCTTGAGCACGAGTCCCGGTTGCGGAGCCCGACACCACGAGGCGCGCAGTAATGGGCGGACGTCGTGATACCGCCCCTGGAATCGGTAGACCCGTGTCAGGGCGAGCTCAAGGCCATAGCGGCCCGACGGCTCCGGGTCAGCGAGGGCTTCGAGCAACAGCGACTCGGCCAGCGCGTAACGGCCGTTCTCGACCATTCGCGAGGCGCGGGCGATCGCGGCCTTGCCAAAAAACGGGCTTGATTCCGGAACGCGGGCCCAAGCTTCGAGGGCGTTTTTGCGCCGGCCGAGCTCTAACTCAGACTGGCCCAGCAAGAAGAGCACTTCGCCATCGTTGGTCCATTGTTCGGCAAGTTTCGAGAGACGTTGCCGCGCCAGGCCGAAACGTTTCGCACTCAGGGCCTCGCGTGCGTGGGCCAACTCTGCTTGAAACGCCCTCTTGCGGAGGACGACCATCCCGGCCGCGGCTGTTGCGAGGAGGACAAGGAAACCAAGTACGATCCACGGCAGCCAGGGGTATCGTCGTTCGGATGAGATGCGCGGGCCGGCCGTTTGCACCATCGGGTTGTCTCGCCGGTTGACGGTAGACAGGGGCCCCCGTTTTTCGTTCAACGCCGTCAGCGCTTATTGGAGGATTATTGACAGTGGAGCATCCGGGCGACGGTGGGGCCAGTACTAACTTCGGGCGATGGCGAAATGCTGACGAGCCCGGGTTTTGAGTCGGCTAGGATCTTGCGGCTCTAAACTCGTCGATTGTCGCCGCGGCAAGAGCGCCGGAAGAGCTCTCGCTCAAAAGCAACCACAGTCACTCAGAACCCCGTATTCGTCGATCACTTCGAGGCCTTTGCGGCGACGGATTCAGGTATTGTCGCGAGCAGAACATTCACAGCCTTTTCGAGCTCCTCGCCGCGGATGTCTTTGTAACGAATCACGCCTTTGGTATCGAGCACAAAAACCGCGGGGACCAGTTGAACATTCCAGGCCGCGGCGATCGCTGACTCCTTGCCGCCGGGCCCGGCCCACCAATGAGTCCACGGGAGATTCTCCTTCGTCAGGAAATCTTCGAGCGTCTTCAGGTCGTCGTCAATACTCACGGCCACGAGCTCGAACGGTTTGTCCTTGAGGCGTTCGAGCATGGCGCGCTCGTGTGGAATCATCGCCCGGCATGGTCCGCACCACGTGGCCCAGATCTCGAGCACAACGACTTTTCCCTTGAGTGCCGAGAGCGGTCCGGTAGTTCCGGTGACGTATTGCGCTTGGACCTCCGGGGCCGGGGCACCGACCGGCAGCTCGACGTACAGGTCACTGTACTTCTCGCGAAGGATTTTCTTGATCCTCTCAACTTCGATTCCGGCGGTCTCGGCCTTGCCAATGTGTTCGATAACGAAAGCCTTCGCGAGCGTTGCACGTTGTTTATGGTGCCGGAGCGATTCGGCAAACCTGACAAGACTTTCGCGGTACGCAATTTGTTCTCGGTACGCCGCCAACTGAACCTTGCGATCGGGATGGCGCGCAATGATCTCCGCCATCAAGGCCTTGGACTCCTCGTCGCTAAACCCGGCGAGGATTTTGAGAAAGCCGGCGATCTCCGGCGTGTCAGCGTAGTGTTCTCGGAGGATCTTGACGGCGGCGGCGCGCGTTCCGAGCGCTGCGCCGAACCTGTCTTCACTCGTCTGTAAAGTCATCCTCAGTGCATCAGCGGCGTCTGGTCCACGGGGCTCTCCGGCTGCGACGGCCAGAAAACGCGGCGAAAAACGGACATTCGGATATGGCTTGTTGTACTGAAAGTTCTTCTCCTGGCCATTTTTCTTCGCCTCATTGTGCGCGGCCTCGATCTCCATCGGAAGCGTTGCACAGGCGCGCTGGTACGCCATCTTGAGCGTCGCTAATGACTCACTGACGCAGGCGGGCGACGGGGCCGGCACGATTCGGGCCGTTGCATACGATGGCCGAAGAGCAAGTATTAACAACCAAGTCAGCAACGGTCGCATGAGTTTCATCCGGCATCGTTCCATGGAGAACCTAAAGCGACACGAGTCGTGCTCTCGAAGTTGGATCTCCAAGAGCACGAAACATCCATAACCGACTGCTGTTCCGCACCCTCACGGAGATGACCGACGCTGTCAGGACTGGGTCGCGGTATGCGCTGCGACAACGCCTGGTCGATCTCTAAGACTCGCACGCCAAGAGCGACGCGGAATACAGGCGACAGACTTGGCCGCGCCGACCCGTCGCGCATCGGCTCAATAGCTGTCGGAACTCACGACTTCACCACCGGCTCTGGTCGAGAGAGCCTGCCATGTGCCGACTCTTGCCAGGGACGTGAGATTAATAGTCGCTTGAAAAGTAGTGGAATTGAAAGTGACAGTCTCCCAGCCCGTAGGCAAGTCGCCGTACTGGTCGGTCGGCCAACTGTTGACCGAGTTCTTGATGAAATGCACGGATCCATCAACGAATGCCACGTTGACACCGCCTGGATGGTAGCTGGCCGGGGCATAAAAGCCACGTCGCGAAATTAGGGGCAGTGTAAGTTGCGAAGCCAGGAGACTGGATGTGCCAGGAAATAGGAAATTCCTTCGCGAGGAGGAAGTTTTCCGAGAATGCCATCGTGTTGCTTGTGCCGTCGGTGATTGCGGCGAGCGTGACAATCGGCAATGGCGTCGCCGATGGATAGACCCCGAACTCGCTCCATGACTCAGGCCAGATTCCCTCGCAGCCTTTGTAGTTCGCTGTATAAAGCGACCAGTTACTGCCGGGGGGGAGCGTAAAACCTTCGGCCCATCCCAAAGTATACTGAGGGTCGCCTGGGTAGGGCGCGCTCAGGCTGAAGGAGTGCACATTCGGATCGCTAGGGCACCAGAGCGTGGTGACACCGGTGCCCATAACGGTCAATTGCGCGATGTTATAGGAATCACCGATGTTAGTATTATAAGCGCTGAACAGCGGTCCCTGTTCGATAAAGGGGAGCAGACGAGTGAAAATTGATAGGTCACCGTACTGGTTCCCGAGGTTCAAGTGGGCGGGCGGCAAGCATCCGTTTGAGCCCTCGTAGTTGGCGGCGCCCAAGGCTATTTGTTTGAGGTTGTTGGTGCACTGCGCGCGGCGGGCCGCCTCACGAGCCGATTGCACGGCAGGCAACAACAGTGCGATAAGAACAGCGATGATCGCGATAACGACCAGGAGCTCGATCAAGGTAAAGCCGTTCGAGCGTTTTTTAGCCAGGGGAACGCGGATCTCAATCATGAATTAAGACTCCTCTTTCGGGATTGGGCAGATAATCAGGTAAGAAACGTGGGCAACGATCGCGGGGAGAGGATGAGGCGGATTGGGTCTTGCTCCGGTGTGTCGGCCCGGAGTGGCTGAGGCTGCGTTCAGAACGGTCAGCTCAGCGCGGTTGACCGGACTTTTTTCTCGAAGTGGTCGTCTCCACTGCGACGCCACGCTCTTTCATTTGCTCGATCTTCCTTTTGATTTGCTCCTTCTCGAAGTCGCCCCGGCTGGTGCCCGCCTTCTTCAGCGCCATGAATTCCGATGGTTCGAGTCCGTACTTTGTATTCGCATCGTTGCGGCTTTCGTCGGTCGCCTCCGAGCAACCGGCAAGAAATACGACCGACAGTAGAAACGTCCAGGCAGCGAATGTGCGGAGACGAAATGAAGCTCTGGTTTGTTTCATCGGCTAACGTCCTCGACGTCGGAATTTGGATCCAGGAATGCTGACAACGTTCGCTTTTTCGTTTTTCGCAACCTGGTTCGCGAATCGTCCTCGCGAGCGACTCGCTCGCCAAGAGAAACCAAGGTGCGCAGTGCCGGCAAAAGCCGGCGGATTGAGCCGGCGCTCTTGACGTCGTCGCCTAGGTCGGCGCTCGTGACCTGCTCGCCCGATTCGAGGCGGCGGGCAAGCGATTCGGTGAGGCTCTGCGAGCGTCAAGTCTTCATTGCTCAGCGGGACATCGTCGTCGTCAATCATGACGTGGCCGTTCCTCGAGCTTGCGCGCAGCCGATTCAATGCGCGGTGGAGCCGAGCCTTCACACCCGCCTCGGCCATGCCGAGCATTTCCGCGATCTCGGCAGTCCCGAGCTTCTCAATATGCCGCATCAATAAGACTTCACGGTCACGATCGGAGAGCTCGCCGATCGCCGACATGACGGCGTCGCGCAGCTCCTGCCGCATCATGCGATTGCTGGGGCTCGTGTCAGGCGCGACGAAATGACGACCAAGGTCTACTGCGGATTCATCCGAAATCACGGGCGCTGGACACTCCCGGGTCACACTGCGACTTCGCGCGACCACATGGCGGCGATGCGTCTTGCTGATCCACTCGCCAACGAGCTGTCTGAGCCAAGGCAAAAAAGGAAGCGGTCGATCACGAAGATACGAATCAAGCTGCCCCGCAGCGTCGGTTAGAGCTTCTTGCACGACGTCCGAGGCGTCCACACGGGATCGTAGGCGCACATCGAGCCTCGCCGCCACCATTCGGCGGAGGTGGTCACGATATAGCTCAAGAAGTTCAACTCGCGCCGATTCATCGCCGCGGACAGCACGCTCGAGCAATTCATTGGTCGTAATCGTTGCACCGGTCGTCACGATGGCTTCCCCCTCAGTACTAACCTTCCGTGCCAAACAAAAACGGTTGCAAAAAAATCGAAAATTTTGCGTGCAAGCGATATTTTTCGCCAGATGTACACCGGCAGACGGTTGTTCGAACGCGAGCAAGCCAAGCGGAGCCTCGACGTCGGCGGCTCCGTGAATCGACTGCCGGGCCACGTTCATTTCTTCGATTCACCGCGTGCCGCGTCGGCCTTGGCCTCAACGGCACGAGCGCGCAGGCTGACGACGGTGTCGATCAGCTTCTGAGTTTCAAGGGTGTCGGCATGATTCGGACCGACAAGTCGGCGGTGCGCCTCAATACAGGGCGCGAGAAGAGCATCCGCATCGTCCAGCCGTCCCAGCTTGATATTAAGCGCCCCCAGCCCATTCATAATGAAAAGTGTCGAGGGATGTTCAGGACCCTGGACCTGGCGTGATGACTCGAAACTTTCGCGCAATAACTTCTCAGCCTCCTCGACGCGTCCGAGTTGGTCGAGCACCACACCGAGGCTCATGTAGACATGCGATTGTGTCGGGATGCCGGGAGCCGCTGACCTGGCGTCTCAGCAACAGGCACTCGCGGAAAAGCCGCTCGGCTTCGCCGAATTTTTTTTGTCGGATCAGAATCGCTCCGAGGTTATTGAGCGCCGTGAGAGTCGATGGATCTTTTGGACCGTGCACGAGACGATGATCGTCGACGAGTTGGCGCGCCAGAGCTTCGGCGTCGTTGTCTCGTCCCTGTTGTTGCCTGAGCGTTGCGAGGTAACCTTTCGCGGCCAATGATAACTCGTGGTTTGGCCCGAGCGCGACACCCGTCTGCTCGACCGCATCGAGCAGTAATCGTTCTGCCTCCGCCAGTTGCCCCATATGGGCCAGGCTGTGACCCAGCCCATACATGGCTCTGAATCGGCTTTGCCGGGTTTCATCGGTTTGTCGTATGTGGATGTCATGAGCGGCGCGGAAATGCGCCCGCTCTTGGCGTAGTCACCCAGGTCATGATACGTCTTGCCGAGAGTGAGACGGATGTCCGCCTCAACCTCGGGCTGGCCGGGGAACGATGCTCCGACTTGCGCGGAAGCGCGGTCGAGTATCTCCTGAAGTGTCACTTTCTTGGCGACCGGATTATTCTCGGGAGCGGCCTGGCGCAAGAGCTTATCGATCAAGAACGAGTTGATCGCATCGGCCTTCGCGGCGTGCAATAGCGCCTTTTTCTCCGAGGTTTCGGCTCGGCCCTGCGAGATCACGAGCAGCCCTTTTTGCGCAGTGCCTCTCCTTCCTGAATGAGCGCCGCATTCTTCTGCCGAAGGGCTTCTTGTCTTTGAATCACCGCCTCGCGCCAGTTCCAGGTGATCCCCGAGAAGCCGGCGACGACTGTGAGGACGAGCGCGGCTGCGAGGCCGGCCTGCACGGGCTTGCGCCGGCACCACCGCCACGAGCGCGAGATCGCTCCAGCCGGGCGCGCCGCGATTGGCCGGCCGGTCAGGAATCGGTCGAGATCGTCGGCCAGCTTCAGGGCGGTCTCGTAGCGGCGGGCAGGGTCCTTGGCGAGCGCCTTGGTCACGATCGTCGCCAGGTCGACCGGTACCGCCTTGTTGAGCCGACGGATTGGCACCGGCTCGGCCTCGACAATGCGGCTAACAATGGCCGCCTTGCTTGGCCCCGAGACGGCCGGCTCGAGCGTCAAGAGCTCGTAAAGCGTCGCGCCCAGCGAATAGATATCGGTACGGCGGTCGACAAGGGCACGTTGGCCGGTCGCCTGTTCGGGACTCATGTAGCGCAGTGTGCCCGGCAAATCGCCCGAGAGCGTCAGCCCGGCGTCGCCCTGAACGTCGGCCATGCCAAAATCGGCGATCCACACGTCGCCGCGGCGGTCGAGGAGCAAATTCGCCGGCTTGATATCGCGGTGAATGATCCCCTGGTCGTGAGCATACCCGAGCGCCTCGGCGGCCTGGATGCCGAAGTGAGCCACCGTTCGCAGATACGCGCGGCCGTGAATCGACGCCGGCGCCTTGGTGGCGGTAAGATCGATATCCGGAACATTCGCGGATGGCTGCCGAGGGATCTCGGCATCGCGCGACAAGGGGGCGAACCGGCCGGTCAGCAGGCCGAGTGCCAGGGCGCTTGGCGTATCGCCTTCGGTGCGCTGGGCGGTGCTCTCCTGGGCGTGCTCGGACAGCGCGGAGTTCGCCGATCAGTGTGCCCAGGCTGCCGCCTTCGATCAGTTGCATGGCGAAGTAGGGGACTTCGTCAACAAGGCCGACACCGTAGACCGGCACGATCCGCGGGTGCTGCAACCAGCCGGCGACCTGCGCTTCGAGCTGGAACCTCTGGATGGCCCGCGGATCGAGGGCCGCGGCCGAAGGAAGGACCTTCAAGGCCACGCGACGCCCCAGGGAGATTTGCCTGGCTTCGTAGACGATGCCCATGCCGCCGCGGCCGATCTCGCGCACGACCTCGAAGTCGCCGACAATGCGCCGGCCCTGGTTGTCGCGGTTATCGGCCGATGTCGCCGCCAGGCCGCCCGTGTCGAGTCTGCCCGGCCTGGGCCATGCCGCGCAGGGCTGGCAAGAGGCGCGCGGATCTCCTCGGCCCATTCGGGATGCTCGGCTGCAAGCTGTTCTTCGTCAACCGACTCGCCCGCTTCGAGCCACCGGGTGATTTGCTCGAAGAGTTCCGAGAGTGCGGGGTCAAGGTCGCCGCACTCGGAGAGGTCGTCTGAACGAACTGTTACTTTCGCCGCGACTGGGGCCGGGCCGGGTTGCCCTGAGAATGGTGCCGCCCCGGCAAACCGCTCCGTTTGTGGCATCGCGGGAAACCTCCTCTGAAAGGCCGTGCCAGGCCGCGGCGCATCGTGTTTTCACGGCTCGTTCCATGTCGACAGCGCGGCAGGATTGCACGGATCGCACACCCGCGGGAGAGGAGGGCCGCCAGCATGCTCACGCTGCAAGGCGCGGCGCGTGTCACGTTGATTCTAACCGACGACCTGCCGACACGCTAGAATGTGAGGTCAAAGCGAATCAGTCCTGGCCATTTTTTCAGCGCGTTGATCCACTTAACCATAAGACTTATCTGAAATGAGCATAGTCAGAGACGTGGATCGAATGCCAGCGGCGACATCGATCGTCCAGGCATCGCGGCGCCTCAACCGGCTACCTGCCTGGAAGGTCGTGGTACTCTCGACCTGGTGCGGTCACGTCGCCGGTTTGCTCGAGGTCGCGGCCAGAGTCTCGTTCCGAGCGATCAGCCCGACGGACCGTCTCCATCTCATGAGCCGGCACTTTGTCTTGGCTCACCCGCTGGCGAATCTGACCGTTTCCTTGAGGGTTGGCCTCAGTCTGGCGGTGCTTGCACTGGTCTGGCCACGGCTGGGGGCGTGGCTGAGCCCCCGGTTGCTGTGCGGACTCACGATCCTGCCAGTATTGCTCGTCGCGAACCTTCGGGTTTACCCGGAGGCTTGGATGCTCCTGGCCCTCGGGCTGGGATTTCGGCTGGTTCCCTGGCTCTCGAGCCGGCCGACATCACGTTGGCGAACGATCGTCTGGAGCCTTCCTGGACTCATGGTTTGCGTGTTGATCCTGGCCAGCTCCGTGATGATCCGCGACTGGATGAAACAGCGTGCGGAAGAGGGCCGCACCCTGCCGGGGCCAGACGTTCCCAATGTGCTTTTGATTGTGCTTGATACGGTGCGGGCCGACCGCCTGAGCCTCTATGGATACCACCGCGCAACGACCCCGGCCCTTGCGCGGCTTGCCGAGCGCGGTATTCGATTCGACGCGGCACGCGCGACGGCTCCCTGGACGCTCGCCTCACGCTAGTTTTTTTCAGCCGGGTCATTCTGACGGCGGTCGCGAGGTTTTGTCGGAGCTCGTCGAGCCCGAACCGGAGCAATCCCAACAACGGCCGATCGCCGATTCACCGGGGACCGCTGGTCTCGCTGGCCGAAGGCGATTGGGTGTACATATTCAACGATCGCGATAAAACCGAGGAATTGTACAACGATCGCGAGGACCCGCGAGAGCTGACTAACCTGGCCGCGCGACCCGAAATGTTGTCTCGCGTGGAACGGCTCCGAGAGGGCCTCAGGCGGTTCACGGCCGGGTCTCGCACGGTGAATCGGTCAGACTGATTCTCACGGAGTTCGCCTGGCCGGCAGCGTAAAGGGTTCCTCGCCGGTGACGGCCCAGAAAAGCCTCGCGGGGCCCTGGGGATAGGTCTTGCCGGCCGTCCATGTGTGAAAGACCTTGCCGTAGAGCGGGCGCACCGTGGCCAGCGTCGCCTTCTCTTCATCGCCGGTCTGCGTGAGGCTCTTGAGAAGTCCTGCGTCGACCTCGTGCTTGTGGTCGTGCCAGAACGACTTTTCTTCGGCGGGCATTTTCATGTAGACGTCGGCCGTGACGAGATACTCGACGCCAATCAAGCGAGCGTCGGGGCCGGTGCCGTCATAGAGCAAGCACTGCGCGATGAGCTGATCGTCCATCGGCTTGCAATAGTGGTACGCAATTTTGGCAACCTCGGGCAGCTCCTTGAGCAAATGTGTTCCCTCGAAGGCGAGCGGGCAGTGCAACACCTCGGCAATCGGGGCTTTTGCCGACGGGTCGGCCTTGGCGTGGCCATCGGTGGCGCACCGTGGCAAGGACCGAAAACGGCCGGTTCTGAACGAGAGTCTCCGGCCGCGAAGCCGACGAGTAGCAGGGCCAATCCCACGATGGGACGATGGCGAGTTTGGTGTGCGGACGTCATCAACGGGCTCCGGATGATTTCGAGTCGGACGAAACGACGCGGCGGTCGGAGCGTCGATCATATTCGACGCCCGTTCGAGACGGAAGCCAACGACGGGCCGGCCACGGCGAGGTGCTCGTGTCAGCGGCCGACCTCGGCGAATCCATCCGACGCTCGCACGGCGGCCGACTCGGGTATTTTGCGAGCCGCTCGCTCACGGCCTGCGATCGCCTCACCGCGTGGATCCTTGTCACGGTTGACGCCCTTGGCATTGAGAACGTCGTACACGCGATGCGCGTTGGCGGCGCAGACGTCGCTCCGATACGGGACGGCCCGCCGTCCATCGTGGGGCGTTCGAAACCGGTTTCATCGCCCGCCAGCGTTGCCGTACCCGAACGATGCGACGTCACTGTTGTAAAGCATCAACGCGAGAATCGTACCCCGACCCCAACTTGCGTTTTTTTCATTGAGTTTGGGACCGTTGCGTGCCATCTGACGCTATTGCAAAAAATGACGTGAAGAATGAAGGTTAAATATTTTAAGGATTTCGATGAGCGCGGGATTGACGTGACGAATTCCCATCTCTAATGTCTCTTCCTGACAGGGCTATCTTGATTCTCCGCGCATGTGGATGCAATAAAACTGCGTCGATTCGATAGCAGTCCTATTTGGCGACACGTTGTGCCGGCAGACTTCATGTGCAAATTCATGCGAGATCATGAGCATGCGCACGCTCGAGTGCGCAATGATCTTTGAGCCCTGTCATGTGCAGCTTGATAATCACCTACAGGAGATCAGATGAGACGTTGCCTTGTTCGAAGAAACCTTGCGCCAGCTTGCCTTGGCGCGATCTTGCTTGTGAGTTTCGCGTCGCAGTCGCACGCGGGGGTGCTCTGGGCCAACGGCGATTATGACAATCGCGATTCGCTGACGAACGGCGTCAACCTAGTGTATTATGCGGGCGGTGCGAGCACGAACATCAAGGCGTACACATCGGTGGTGTACGACGAATTCATCGTGCCGCAATACGAAAAGTGGACGATCACCAATGTCTATTCGGACAACCAGTTCGTGTTCCTGACCAGCACGGCGACGACCTTGCCGACCAGCGCGGCGTGGTCGATTCTGTCGGGCGTGAGTGTCGGCAACGGCGGAACGGTGGTCGCCAGCGGAACGAGCGCGGCGTCGGCGACAGCGCTGGCCGAAACACCCGGCTATTACTATGCGGATGCGCCCTATCAGGTGACGGCGAACCTGGCCACTTCGGTTGTGTTGACCGCGGGAACCTACTGGCTGGCCGTTTCGCCAGTCGATCCGAATGGTTATCTCGAAGACAGTTCCTATATCGAGACAACCAGCGGTGCCAACAGCGTTGGCATGCCGAAGGGCAATGATGGAATGTCATACGTCACGAACACGTTGCCGGCGGCTGAAGGGGGCATGAATTTCACGCCGACGACCACCGCTCTGGACGGCGATGGCGACGGTCCGAAAATCGATTTCGCGATGGGAGTGCTCGGAACCAAGGTGGTACCGGAGCCGTCGACGCTGTCGCTCGCGGGTATTGCGAGCGTGATCGGCGTGTTCGTCATGCGGCGACGCTCGCGGCGTGCGTGAACGTTCTATCGAGTGTCATTCCCGTGGGCCGGGACGCGGCGGTCGCGTGCTTGCGCGTGCCGGTGTCCGACTACTCATATCAAATGATCGAAACGTGTCCCAAACATCCTTTTTCTGAACGATTACTTCAAGGAGCGAACATCAATATGCACGAAAAGTTGCATGGAAATCGAACCAGGGCGAGGCGGCAATCGCGGATCAGGCTGAGTCTCGAATCTCTTGAAGCGCGTCTCGCTCTTATCGACGGTTTCCGCCGGGCACGGGCATATCGCCGAGCCGGCGGTCGTTCGTCATGCCCAGATCGCGGCGATGCGGCTTGGCCAGGCCGAAGCCGCTTTCACACAGTCTGAAGTGGCACGAGCCCACGGTCATTCGGCTCTCGCCAGGGTCGACATGGCCCATGCGAAGGCGGAATACGCCCGCTACCTGTCGCTCGTGCGACACGACACGGCATCGACGCCGATCTCGGGATCGCTGACGAAACTGATGCTTTCGCCGCTGGTGACGCCGGCCGCTCAAGCGACGATGGCGCCGATCCCGTATGCGTATGGCCCGACGCAGCTTGAAACGGCCTATGGCCTGAGTCAACTGGCTAATAAAGGTGCGGGCGTCACGATCGGAGTGGTCGACGAGTTTGTTGACCCGAATCTCGTTGCCGACCTCAACGCCTACTCGGCCTATTACGGGCTGCCGCAGATGAACACGACCGGCGGTCCGAGCATGGTCGTGAAAAGCGATGCGACTTACGCCTCGGTCGCCAATTCGCCGACGACCGGTGCGAGCGATACGTCGGGCGAAAGCTGCGCTTGACGTCGACATGATTCATGCGATGGCACCGATGGCGAACATCGTCATGGTCTTCTGGCCCTCGGCCGCCACCAATGGCCAGTTCGCCCAGTATCTCGACCATGCGATGCAAGTCGCGGCCGCTTCGCCCGTTAATGGTGCGCCGGTTGTCGCTGTTTCCGCCAGCTATGGGTCAGGTGAGTTTACCGGCGAGAACAACTCGACCGACGACACTCTGGGCACCGGAGCGGCGAGCACGGTGGCACTGACCGTGTCGACGGGCGACGCGGGCACGGTGTCGTTCCCTGCCGTGTCGAACAACGTGATCGCGGTGGGGGGTACGGGCCTGTATGTCAATTCGGCTCGCGGCCACTATCAGTATGAAACGGCCTGGGGCGGGCTCGCGGGCGACGGCGCGGGCGGCGGCGGAACAAGCACGATTTATAGTGCGCCGACCTATCAAACTGCAAATGGAGTCAATTTCAGCGGCAAACGCGCGGTGCCCGATGTTTCGCTCGAAGCCGATCCGGCGGTCCCGGTCTCCGTGTATGACTCGTGGGACCAGGCCGCTAACGGTGGCAGTCCGTGGACCGCGTACGGTGGAACCAGCGTTGCCGCACCGATGTTCGCCGGCGTCCTCGGTATTGCGCAATCGCAACGCGTCGCGGCCTCCAAGTCGGTTTTGAACTCGGTCCAGATCAATTCGGCCATGTACGCCGCCTATAACTCGCCGTCGTATCTCAACTATTTTCACGACATCGTTCTGGGCACGAATAACAACGTCAGTACCCGGAACAGAGTGACGACCCGCTACAACGCGGCCGTCGGGTACGACCTTGCCACCGGAATTGGCAGCCCGATCGGCAACACGTTCGTCGGCTATCTGGCCTCGCAGTGACCAAAAGCGTGATACCGAGTGGCGGTGGCCGCCCGGTGTCACGCGATGACATGGTCGGGCGATCAACCTGATCGCCCGACTGCCTTTTTTCGACACTCCTCGCCAATCCCCGACGTATTTTCAGGCGGCTTAATCCGAACCAATCCTGCATCACCAAAGCCCCTCGTGATCCAGCGAAGAGTCTTCATGGTCACACTCCGTCATGCATCACCTCGCGTGGATCATCTAGACTCCCTCGTAAATCATTTCAAGCGCCAACATGCGTTAAATCGTTAAACTGTGCCGGTTACTCAGGCGCCAAACGGAACATGATGATGCTTCCAGAGTTGCGGCAAGAGATCTGGTTAGGCCGGTTATTCAGGCGCCCAGACGGAACATGATGACGCCGGGAGAGATATGGCAAAAGGTCTGGCCATGCCGGTTACTCAGGTGCCCAAACGGAACATGGTGATGCTTCGAGAGTTGCGGCAAAAGGTCGGGTCATGCGGATTACTCAGGCGCCCAGATGGAAGCTGCTGATCCGTACCGAGTTAGAGCGATTTTTCGAACTTCCGATTATGCAGGCGCCCAAGCGGAACTCAAAGTGGCGTAAAGAGATGTGGACAGCTTCTGTCTTCCCGAAGCGTTTTTGGGCGCCGCGCCGTGTGCGCGCTGTGCGCGACGGCGCAGTGACGAGCGCGCGTGCTTCGATCTTGGGGCGCGTCTCCGCACGAGCCGAGTGCCAGTGCCGACTCGGCGGGCCTCGCCGCCTTGGTATCACGCAAGGCCGTTCATGTGGCCTTGTTCGATGCGGTCGATCGATGCACGAGATAAGTGAGATTGACCAGCAGAGCCACGACGGCGAAGAGCAAGGCGACGGCCGTGCCCTCGAGCGTGCCCATGAGCGCCTCGATCTTCGTGGTCGACATCGCCGGAACGCGGACGAGAACGATAAAGAGCGAAGCGAGCGCCCTACAGCGCAAAGCGACGACAACGCAATGACGATGGACCTGGCATTCTCAATGATTTTCGCTTGCATCGGATGATCCCCCGGGTCACGATGTTACATCCCCGGACAATTGTACCAGTCGGGCGCGTGGGCCACAATTGCGCCGCGAGCGAGCGTGGCAGCGGTGTGCCGGCTTTATCCGGCCGGCCGTGACGAGATCGTGAGCGCGCGTTTTTAGCTGGTTTTTGTGAGGCCGGGAGTCCTCCAGCTTTATGCTGAGCCTTCGATTCGGCGGTCAACCGGCTGTCTTGATCGCCCGAGCGGCGTGTCTGAGCCGCGGCGTTCCCGCCCTCGCAGCGGCCGGCTACAGCAAAGCGCGCGGGACCTGGGCGGCCCTTCAAGACTCGCTCTAACTCACCGGCTGGCCCTGACGCTTCTGTACAATTCGCTCGCCCCGGCCTACTTGCTCAACGACCCGGAGGCATTACCCCAGCTTCCCTCGACCGGCGCGTGGGTCACTGCCGAGTGCTCGGCCGCCTCGAGCAGTCGCACGACCTCCCGGCCCTCTTCGGCGCTGACATCGAGGGGCACGTTGGCCGTGAGGTGCTCGGCGATATTGCCGTAGTAGCTGTCCCAGTGGCTCTGAACTGTCGGATAAAGCGCTTCTTCGGTTTCACCGCTTTCTTTCGCGGTGCGAATTCGGCCGATATGGTCGGGCGGCTCGGATGCGCGGTCGATATCGCCGGCGCGTAAAGCCTGCTCCTGGGGGTCGATTCCATACTTCACGAAGCCGCCGGCGCTGCCGAGGATCCACCAGCGCGGGCGGTCGATCAAGCAGATGCGGCTCGACTCGATGTGAACGAACAGCTCGTTGTCAAATTCGAGCATGACGCGCCCGTGTCCGCCCGTGTCGACACCCGGCCAGGGAGCCGGGATGAGCCAGGCCGATACGCGCCGGCACGGGCCGAAGCCGAGCTGCAGAGCCTGGTCGACGAGGTGGGCTCCCCAGTCGTGGAGCACGGTGCCGGCGGCACGGGCGCTGACCGCCGCCAGCCGCGCGGCGGAGCATGGCGGCAAACCGAACTGTCGATGTGCAGGGGCCGTCCGATCGTGCCTTGCGCGAGCAGGTGTTTCACCGTCACGAAGTCCCAATCCCAGCGCCGGTTGTGAAAGACCGAGAGCATGCGGCCGCCGCGGTCGCGCTCGGCGATCATCGCGTCGGCGTCGTCGGATGTGAGTGCCATCACCTTGTCGACGACGCAGTGTTTGCCCGCTTCGAGGCGCGGATGGCGAGGTCGGCGTGGCTATCGTGGGGCGTCGCGATCACGATCAGGTCACAGCCCGGGTCGGCGAGCGCGTCGTCGAGGCTGGCATATCCGCGGACGCCACGTCCCCAGAGTTCGACCGCCTGCGTCCTCACCTGATCGTCGCGCGCCACGATTCCGTAGAGCTTGAGCATCGGCTGACGCCGGATCAAGGGCGCATGGAAGGCACGCCCCGCTAGCCCATGTCCGACGATGACGGCGTTGATCATGACCGGCTTCCAGGGTGTCTTTTCGTAAACAGCATGACGAGCCGAGACGCTCGCCCGCCATCCTAATCGACCGTTCATCATAAACGCCGGCACGCTCTGCCGGAATGAATTTGACCAAACCACGCAATTCCCAGATAATAAATCAATGTTCCCGAGAATGGATTCATCTCCAAGCAATGTTCGGGAATAGATAGAGGGCGAGATCTGACGCGGTTTTTGTCGCGACAGGCCGGGCGATGAGCGCGCGACCTATGTCGCCCGGTTCGTTGGGCCGCGCTGGATTCGCACCCGGTGTGTCGATGCGGCGTTCTTCGCCGTGTCGATTTCAATCACGCTCATGACCAGGGCGGCTCAGGAACGAAGCCGTAAGGGAGAAGGAATGACTCCTCTTCATCGCGATACACCGAAGATCAACGGGACATTGCCGGGGCCGCGCAGCGCCGCCTGGTTGAAACGCGACGATCGCGTGATGTCGCCATCGTACACCCGCACCTATCCGCTGGTCGTGCGCCGGGCGCTTGGCGCGATGATCGAGGATGCCGACGGCAACCGGTTCCTCGACTTCACGGCCGGGATCGCGGTGACCAACGTGGGTCATTCTCACCCGAAGGTCGTTCGCGCGATCCGGCGTCAGGCCGCACGCTTGATTCACATGTCGGGCACGGATTTCTACTATGCTCCCCAGGTGCGTCTTGCCGAGCGTCTGGCCGAGCTGGCGCCGGGGCCCGGTGAAAAGCGGGTATTCTTCACCAACAGCGGCGCCGAGGCGATCGAGGCCGCGCTCAAGCTGGCGCGGCGGCACACGGGGCGCAACCGCGTGATGGCGTTCATGAACGCGTTTCACGGCCGAACCTACGGCGCGATGTCGCTCTCGGGCTCCAAGACGATGCAGCGTCGCGGTTTTTCACCATTGGTTCCCGATATTCATCACGCGCAGTATGGTGATATTGGAAGTGTGCGCGCCCTGTTCAAGACAATCTGCCCGCCCGACGAGCTGGCCGCGATTTTTGTCGAGCCGATTCAGGGCGAGGGGGGCTATATCGTGCCTCCCGCCGACTTCCTGCCGGGCCTGCGCACGCTCTGCGACGAGCACGGCGTGCTCCTGGTATTCGACGAAATTCAAAGCGGCATGGGGCGAACGGGCAAGATGTTCGCGTCCGAGCACTGGGGTGTCGCGGGTGACATCGTCTGCATGGCCAAGGGGATTGCCAACGGCCTGCCGCTGGGTGCGATCGTGGCCCGAACCTCGGTGATGGACTGGCCGAGCGGTAGCCACGCGTCGACGTTCGGTGGCAACCCGGTCGCGTGCGCGGCTTCGCTGGCGACGATCAAGCTTCTGGAAAAACGATACATCGCCAATGCCAATCGCCGTGGAGCGCAACTTGTCGCCGGGCTCAACCTTCTGGCCGACCGCTTTTCGATGATCCGCGAGGTTCGCGGCCACGGCCTCATGATCGGCGTCGAGATCCAGACGCCAGGCGGCGACCCGGCGCCCGGCCTGCGCGACGACCTGATCGACATGGCCTTTCATCGCGGGCTCTTACTGCTTCCGTGCGGGCCGAGCACGATCCGATTCTGTCCGCCGCTTTGCCTGAGTGCGCGCCAGGTTGAAATCGGACTTGAAATCCTCGGCGCCACGTTCGCGGCGGCCGATGAGCGGAGCAGAACGGAAAACGCGCACCTGTCTCAATCGGTCGATGGGCTGCACGAGCTCGCGGCCGGAACCAGCTATTGATTCGGTCGATTCGCGCCTCGGCCGCCGGCGTTCGGGTGATCGGTCGAGGCATGAGGAGGTTTTTATGCCGGTACTTGCCGAGACGAGCGGCCCCGCCGCCGTATTCGAATGGAAGCGTTGGCCCGAAGCCGACCTTTATGTCGACGGCCTGATCGAAAAGCGCTTCTCAACAACCGTTTCGCGGCCCAGCTGGCCGCTCGCATGCCGGGCGAAACGGGGACGCGTTTCAAGGACTGGGTCGATCACCTGGTGATTCGTGGCGGCGCCACGACGGTCGATCGCCTGGCCTCGCTGGGCTTTGAGCGGCAAGCGGCGAACTACGCCGTGAATGCCCCGGTGTTCGCACATCCGGGAGGTATCTTTCCGAGGGTTGCGATCATGCCCGCCCCGCCGGGACAGAACGGCTCTGAAACGGTCGCTGTATCCGAAATCGCCATCAAGGTCGAGCGCGTGGCCGACTTTTCGCGGGCCCACGACCTGGGGCTCGAGATCGAGGGCTACCCGATGGGCCCTACCGGGTGGGCCGGGTGCGCGGGCGACGCGGACGACGCTGGCGGTCGTCGAGCGGCGGGGCTATCGCGGGTTTCGAGCCGTTTCCCGGTGATCTGGCGCCGCAGGGACGGATGACGCCGCACGCGGCGCGCGATGCGCTGGCGGCACGCGACCTCTGGCAGGCGCCGGCGTCGCGTTTCGATGACGATGAAGAGGGAATCGACGGCGACGGAAGCGTGTCTCGAGCGGTGATCGAGCTGGCCGGGTCGACCGACCTGGCGTGCCATCTGGTTTTCGAGGTCGAGCGCGACTACTGGCAGTCGCGCAACGCCGCGGCGCAGTGTGCAGAAAGGCCCGCCAGGATCGGCTGGGCTGGGATGGGCGAACCACGATCATCATACGTTTCGCTGCTCACGGCGGTTCTTTCCGCGCGTGATCGGCATGTTCACGCGGCTGGGATTTCAGCTTCGCGAGCGATTTCATGCCGGGGCGCACGCCGGGCTGGGGAGCCCAGATCGTCGAACATCCGGTGACCGGTATCGTCATCTTCGCCGACCTCGATCTGGCCCCCGAAGAGGCGACGCGAAGACTTCGCCCATGTCGCCTTGCCCGACTTGCCGCGGCCGGGGACGGTCGGATTGTGGGTGGCGCTTCACGGCGAGTCGATCCTTGAAGCCGGGATGCACCATCTTGAAGCCCAGTTTGATTTCGATGCGCTGCGCGACGGGCTCAAGAGCGAGGCCGGGATCGAGACGATGGCGCCGTTTTCCAACTTTCCGTTCTTGCGCCAGGCGTTCACGGCCGGCGAGCGGTGGCCGATCGCCAGCCACCGCGCCGATCGTGCCGCTCGAGCTTGGCTGGATCAGCGCTGACGAGCACGCGAAGTTTCTTCGCGATGGCACGATCGGCAGCCATCTTGAAAATCTGGAACGCCGCGAGGGCTACAAGGGCTTCAATCAGCAGGCCGTCAGCGCGATCATCGCGGCCACCGATCCGCGGCTTCACTAGCGAACCAGCATCGAACGACGAACGGGCGTGGCAAGCGAATCACCGGAAGGAACTCATTCTCCGTGACAAGTCTTTCAGGACGCTCTCGAGGTGACGCTGAGCCCGACTCTTCGGTCGCTCGCCGAGGAATATCGCGTCCAGGAAGCTCAACTGCGCCTGGGGGGCGGAGCCGACGCCATCGAGCGTCAGCACTCCAAAGGCCGCAAGACGGCGCGCGAGCGTATCGGCGCGCTGCTTGACCGGCGGTCGCCCTCACTCGAAATCGGATTGTGGGCCGCCTATCAGATGTATGAGGAGTGGGGCGGCGCCGTCGAGCGCGGGGGTCGTGACGACCATCGGGCTCGGTCGCGGGCCGGCGGGTGATGGTCGTTGCCAATGACGCGACGGTCAAGGCGGGCGCGTGCTTTCCCTATGACGATCAAGAAGATTCTTCGTGCCCAGACGATCGCCGCGCAGAATCGTCTGCCCGTGATCTATCTCGTTGATTCATCGGGTGCCTTCTTGCCGATGCAAGACGAGGTCTTTCCAGACGAGGATGATTTCGGCCGGATATTCCGCAACAACGCGGTTCTCTCGGCCGCGGGCGTTCCTCAATACGCGGCCATCATGGGCAACTGCGTTGCGGGCGGCGCTTATCTGCCGGTCCTTTGCGACACCGTGTTGATGACCGAGGGTTCGGGCCTGTATCTGGCCGGTCCGGCGCTCGTGAAAGCCGCGATCGGGCAGGAAATCTCCAGCGATGCCTTGGGCGGAGCCCATGTGCACGCCGCGATCAGCGGCACGGTCGATTATCGCGAGCCGAACGACGATGCGTGCCTGGCGCGGCTGCGCCGGCTGGTCGCGCTCTTGCCTCCCGACCCCAAGGAGGCAGCCGCCGCGAGCGCCGTGCGAGCCGCCGCCGTATCCCGCCGAGGCTCTCTACGCGGCCGTCAGTTCTGATCCGTCCGTTCAGTACGACGTGCGCGACCTGCTGGCGGCGATTCTCGATGGCGGCCGCTTCGACGAATACCGTTCGGAATACGGCCGGACGATCTGCTGCGGGTTTGGCGAGCTTGGCTCGATCCCGCTCGGCATCGTGGCGACGCAACGTCTGCGGTTTCGGCCCGAGGGAGGCGGACCGTTTCAGTTCGGCGGCGTGATCTACGCGGACAGTGCCGACAAGGCGGCACGGTTCGTCCTTGAATGCAACCAGAGCCGGCTGCCCCTGCTTTTCATTCAAGACGTGAATGGTTTCGACGTCGGCCGCGACGCCGAGCGCAGCGGGATCATCCGCCGCGGTGCCAAGCTGGTGAGCGCCGTCAGCAACAGCACGGTTCCCAAGATCACGCTGATCGTGGGCCACTCGTTCGGCGCCGGTCATTACGCACTCTGTGGCCGGGCGTTCGATCCGCGGTTCCTCTTTGCGTGGCCCGGGGCGCGTTACGCCGTGATGGGGGGCAACCAGGCGGCACGCACGATGCTCGACGTCAACGTGGGCACGCTCAAGCGCCAGGGCAAGCAAATTGACGACGCCGAGCTCGCGGCCATGGCCGATGAGCTGCGCTTGCGGTACGATCGCGAGACGGACATTCGCTACGCGGCGGCCCGTCTCTGGGTTGATGCCATCGTCGACCCCGCGCAAACGCGTGAGGTCCTGAGCGTCGCCCTCGACGTCGCCGTGCGCAATCGTGAGTTGACCCCGGTTTGCTCGGGGGTGTTCCAGGTCTGAACGGCGTTACGTGATAACCAAGACGCCAGGGCTTCCCGAGTCGACACCGGCACTCGGCTGGTCCGAAGACAGTCACTCCCAGGATCGTGTAAGGGCATTCAGTCGCATCGTCGTTCGTGCGTTTGTTCGTCCGTCTCGATTGCGCGTGCAACTGACCGGCGAGGGCCGTGATGGATCCGGTAAAGCCCATCAAGGAAACGTCGACGCTCGCCGTGGGGAACGGCGCGGGCTTCTGGGGAGATAACCTCGATGCGCCGTACCTGCTCGCTCGGGACGGCCGGATCGACGTTCTCACGCTCGAATATCTCGCCGAGCTGACGATGGCGATCCTCAGCCATCTTCGTTCCAAGGACCCCGGCGCGGGCTTCGTGACCGACTTTCCCGCACTGGTCGAACGACTGGCGACGATCTTGATCGAACAGCCGGGCCTGCGCATCGTCACCAATGCGGGGGGCCTGAATCCGCCGGCGTGCGCGCGGGCCTGCTCGATCATCGCCGAAAAGGCGAGTCTCGGCGAGCTGCCGATTGGAATCGTGACGGGCGACGATATCCTTCAGACCATTCCCGGGCTGATCGCGGCCGGAGAACGTCTCGGACATCTCGAAACAGGCGAGCCACTTGCAAACGTCGCGTCACGCCTGGTGGCCGCGAATGTTTACCTGGGGGCCCAGCCGATCAGCGCGGGTTTACGCCAGGGTGCTCGGTTCGTGATCACGGGGCGCGTGGCCGACGCCTCGTTGACTGTCGGGCCGGCCGCGGCCCATTTCGGTTGGCGGTGGGACGAGTGGGACAAGCTGGCCGGCGCCTCGGCCGCCGGACACTTGATCGAGTGCGGCGCCCAGGCGACCGGAGCACTCTGGCACGATTGGGCCGCGGTTCCCGACCTCGCCGGGATCGGCTATCCGATCGCGGAGCTTCACGCCGATGGATCGAGCGTCATCACGAAGCCGCCCGGAACAGGGGGCATGGTGAATGTCGGAACGGTCACGGAACAGCTTCTCTACGAGATCGACGATCCGGCGCACTATCGCACGCCCGACGTCGATGTCGATTTCACGACGGCGACGCTGACGGAGCAGGGGAACGACCGCGTGGCTCTGGAGGGAACGACCGGCCGTGCGCGGTCAGACCAGCTCAAGCTGGTGGCGGTCTATCGCGACGGCTGGACGGCGAGCGGGATGATGGCGGTCGTCGGCCGCGACGCCGAGGCCAAGGCACGCGCCGCCGGGCGTATCGTGCTCGAGCGTGTTCGCCGGGCGGGAGTATCACTGGCGGAAACCCTGGTGGAATGCCTCGGAGCGGGGGACGTGGCGCCTGGAGTGATCGGTCGCGCCACGCCGCCGTTTGAGGTCGTGTTGCGCGTGACGGTGCGCGACCCGGAGCGAGCGGCCGTGGAACGATTCTGTCGCGAGCTGGCCCCACTCATCACGGCGGGGCCGCCGGGGCTCGCAGGCTACACGGCCGCGCGGCCCACACCGCGGCCGGCGTTTGGCTACTGGCCGGCGCTTTTGCCGCGCGAACTGGGCGAAAGCCTCACGCGCGTCGAGGTGCGCACCGCCGCGGAGTGGGTTCGGTCGAATCGGGAAAACAGAACGGGCCATGAGCCGGCCGGCATCAATAGTTGACTGGAGGCGACCTCACGTGCCTGAGATTCCGCGTGCCGTTCGACTGGGCGACCTGGCGCACACGCGTAGCGGCGACAAGGGGGATCGCTCGAATATCGGCGTCGTGGCCCACGACGAACGAGCCTTTTCGTGGCTGGTCGCGCAACTCACCGCGGAGGCAGTCGCTCGTTTTCTGCGGCCGATGGGAATCGGCCAGGTCGAGCGTTACGAGCTTCCCAGGCTCAACGCATTCAATTTCGTGATCGACCACGCGCTGGCCGGCGGTGCGAGCCGTTCGTTGCGGATTGATACGCAGGGTAAAGCTCTTGGCGTGATACTGGCGGAGATGAAGATCGTGGCACCCCCCGAGTCGTCGGAACAAGCGCACGAGGAGGTTCGAACGTGAGCCGTCCACTCTTGGTACGAGAACAACGCGGCCCGATCGCGGTCATCACGATGAATCGACCCGAACAGCGCAATGCACTCTCGCGTGCGCTGATGGCCCAGTTGCGCGACACGATCGACGAGCTGAGCGTCGATGAGAAAATCCGCGCGGTCGTGTTGACCGGGGCGCGGCCGGCTTTCTGTGCGGGCCTGGATCTCAAGGAGGCGGCTGCCATCGACGCGGCCGCTGATGCCGAAGAACAGACCGTCGCCGCGCTCCAGGAGTTTGCAGACCTCCTTCAGCGCCTGCACGGCTTGCCCAAGCCAACGATCGCCGCGGTCGCTGGTGATGCTCTCGCGGGCGGCGCGGGCTTGATGGCGGCCTGCGACGCGGTGATTGCGACGGACATCACGCGGATCGGTTACCCTGAAATCACTCGCGGACTGGTCGCCGCCGTTGTGATGCACGACCTTTGCAGGCAAATCGGCGATCGCCGCGCGCGTGAATTGCTTCTGGGAGGCGGGCTCATCTCGGGAATGACGGCGCAGGCGTGGGGCCTGGTGAATGTCGTGGTGCCCGTCGACCGTTGTCTGGCCGAGGCTTGCCGAATCGCCGAGAGTTTTGCCGCCAGCAGCGCCCCGTCCGCCGTGGCGACGACCAAGAAGATGCTCGACGAGGTGAACGCGCGGCCCCCTGACCTACGTGGCGCCGCGGCCGTCAGTGCCTCGGTCCGCTGTTCCGAGGAAGCCCGGGAAGGGATTCGCGCCTTCATCGAAAAGCGCCCGCCGGCCTGGGCATGGGTGAAACCGAAGGAGTGAGAGCCATGTCATATGATCGCGCTCTTGATTGGCCCTGGGTGAGTACCGAGACGGTGGGAAGCACCCTGGCCCGGACGGCCGAACGGTTCCCGGATCACGATGCGCTCGTGTTTCCCGGCCTGAAACTTCGATGGTCGTGGCGCGAGCTCGATCGGCGCGTCGATCAGATCGCAAGATCACTCCTGGCCCTGGGCGTCGCGGCCGGCGAACATATCGGCATCTGGTCGATGAATGTGCCCGAGTGGGTCGTCACCCAGCTAGCCGCCGGCCGCATCGGGGCTGTTCTGGTCAATGTCAACCCGGCCTACCGCACCAGCGAGCTCAACGATGCGCTCGTGATGGCCGACGTGGCGACCCTGGTCGTCGGCAGCCCGTTCAAGGGCTCGAATTTCGTGGCGATGGTCGAATCCCTGTGTCCCGAAGCGGCCGGCGCATCTTCGCCAGACTGGGCTTCATCGCAATTTCCCAAACTGAAACGACTGATCGCACTCGACAAGAGGCCCGGCGCCGGCTGGTGGACGTGGCGCGACCTCGAACAATGCGAAGGCGTGAGCCAGGACGACCTGGAGCGCTGTGCGGCGGCCGTTCGACCCGGCGACATCCACAATATTCAGTTCACCTCGGGAACGACCGGTTTGCCCAAGGGGGCCATGCTCACGCACCGCAATATTTTGATGAATGCCTACTATGCGGGCGAGCGGCTTGGTTTCTCGCCGCATGATCGCCTCTGTGTGCCGGTGCCGTTTTATCATTGCTTCGGCTGCGTCCTGGGGACGATGGCGTGCGTGGTTCACGGGTCGGCCATCGTGGTGCCTGCACCGTCATTCGATGCGGGCGCGACACTATCGGCCATCGCGGGCGAGCGGTGCACGGCCGTTTATGGCGTGCCGACCATGTTCGTGGCGCAGCTCGAGCACCCTGATTTTCACCATGTGGATCTGTCGAGCTTGCGCACCGGCATCATGTCGGGCGCACCGTGTCCGCTGCCCCTGATGGAGCTCGTCTTGAACCGCATGGGGATTCGCGAGATTTGCATCGGTTACGGACAGACCGAGGCGTCGCCCTTGATCACGCTGACATCGGTGAACGATCCGATCGAGGTGCGCGTGGGGACGGTCGGCCATCCATTGCCGGGCCTCGAAGTCAAACTGGCTGCGCCGGCGAATACCGGCGAAGCGGCTGAATGTGACGCCGGGGAGCTGTGTGTTCGCGGTCACTGCGTGATGGCGGGTTATTACGGCAACGCTGACGCCACGGCAAAGGCCATCGACGCCGACGGCTGGCTTCATACGGGCGACCTGGCACGCTGCCGCGACGATGGCAACTACCGGATTGCGGGCCGCAGCCGTGACCTGATCATTCGCGGAGGTGAAAATATCTACCCGGCGGAGGTGGAAGAATTTCTCCACCGCCATCCGGCCGTCGCCGAGGTGGCCGTGGCCGGTTTGCCCGACGCCAAGTATGGAGAAGCCGTCGCGGCCTGGTTTGTACTCAAGTCGGGCGCGTCTGTGCAACCCGACGAGCTGCGGCAGTATTGCCAGGGCCAGATCGCGCGTTTCAAGATTCCGTATTACGTGATGATCGTCGAGGCGTTGCCACGCACCGTCACGGGCAAGATTCGCAAGCACGTTCTCCGCGATCTCGCGATCGCCGAACTGGGGCTCAGCGAAGCCGCACACGTTGAAACCGCCTGAGCTTTTTTTCGAGTGAAGTCGTTCGTTCTGGCGGTCACGCGGGCCCGAAACCTGCCTGCAAGGGAAGGCTATTGAGCGGGGCGCACCGTCGATGCCAGGCCGCCGCCTTTGGTGCCGTCGGCTCGTTTCTTTTCGATGGCCAGCGCTTCGATTTCGGCCTTCATGGCTTGAACCCTGGCGAGTGCGGCGTCGACGGCCCCCTTTCGCTCGGCAAACGTCTTGTCGACACCGGCCTTGGCGGCGCTGGCCTGGGCGTGCTCTTTCTTGAGGCTGACGACGCTCGCCGTTGCCGATTGAAGCGCGGTGCGGGCACTCGCGAGCGCCTTGTCGATGGCCGCTCGGTCCTGGTCGGCGTGGTTGAACGTGTCTCGCGCCGAGTGAACGGCCAGCGTGGCGGCCGTGGCCGTCGATCGGGCAGCAACCGCGGCCGCGGGTGCGGCGCTCTTGGCGGCCGTGGCCCTTGCAAGAGCCTGCGCGGCGGCGGCCTGTCGTGTGGCGGCATCGGCGATCGCCTGCGTCAGGTGCACGGTTTGCTGGGCTTTCTTGCCGAGTTCCGCCACGGCGGCCGCGAGGGCGTCGGGCGTCGCCGCCGCTTTGACGGCGGCTGTCGCGGCGACAAGCGCTGGATCCTGGGCGGTCTTGTCGGCCAGCGACTTCTCGGTGGCCATCTTGGCGACGGCCATCGCGGCGGTCGCGGCCTTTTCGGCGGCAATTGTTTCCGCGATGGCCTTTTCGGCGCCTGCCTGTGCGAGTGCGGTCTGGCTCGCCAGATTGTCGGCGGCCACCACGATCGTGCGAGCGGCTTCGGCGGCGGCCAGTTTGGCCTTCAAGGCTTGCTCGGTCTGCTGAACGAGGGCCGTTTGCTGGGCGGCGGTCTGTTCGGCGGCGGTGACCTTCGATTGCACCTGGGCAAGGGCGTTGGTCGCCGCGGTCACGGCCGTTTGAAGGGGCGCAAGCTGCTGCGCCAGCGAGTCGGACTCGCTTTGAGCGGTGGCCAGCAGACGCTTAATGTTCTCGAGACGCATCGCGACGGGCGCAGGGTTGACGGTCAAGTTGCCGATACGCCGCCCGTCCTTGGCGTCCCACACGCGAATCTCGCCATTCCAGTCGGCACCGATCACCTGGGATTCGTCGTGCGTGAAGATGGCTTCGAGCGCCAGGTCGCCAAACGGTTCAAAATCGCGCTGCTTGCCGCCGTTCTGGTCCCAGAGGCGCACGACGTGGTCGCGCCCGTGGTAAGCAAACGTCCGTCCTTCGCGAACCGCACCGAGGCGGTCCCGCCGCCGTGAGCGCCAAACGACTTGATCGCACCGCCGTTTTCCATCTCCCAGAGCTTGACCGTGCCGTCTTCGCTCGACGACGCGACCACGTTGGAATCGAGCCGCCAACTCACATCGGTGATCGAGGCCTGATGGCCTCTCAGGTCGAAGAATTCCCGCCCCGTCGCCGCTTCCCAGGCGATGAGGCCGTTATTTCGATCGCCCGTCACGAGCAACACGCCATCCGGGCTGAACTCGGCGGCCGTGATCCACTCGGTGTGCTTGCGCAGCTCTTGCGCCAGCGATCCGTCAGCCGTGTTGTAGATCCGCACGACCTTGCCCGGCCCGCCGAGTACCACCTGGCTGTGGTCAGGACTGATGTCGGCCGCGAGCACGGCGTCGTACTCCTTGCCGACCTCAAATACGCGCGTTCCCTTCTTGACGTCCCACGCCACGGCGATTCCGTTCTGGCCGTCGCGGCCGCCGCCGGCCAGGAGGAGGTCGCCATTCCGGCTGAACTTGAGGACGTAGATCGCCCCCTCCGGAAACGGCAAGACGCCGACCAGGTGGCGATCCGTCGTGCGATAGAGCAAGACCTGCTTGTGGCCCGCGACCGCGACGAGCGGAGCCCACGGGCTCGAGGCCATCGCGACGACGGCGTTTGCCTTCGCGTGCGGAACAAAAGGCTCGGTCGTCAGGTTCTCCGGCATCGCCGGCGTGCCGGAGGGCTTGCCCATCGCGGCGGGGTCGAGCTTGAACTCGAATTTCGGCCTGGCCTTGGCGGTTGACACGCTGCCCGAGGTCTCGAGCGCTCCGCCCGCGATCCATTTGCGGATCAATTCAATTTCGGCATCGGCGATCTTCGGTGAATTGGGCGGCATCTTCGGCTCTTCCTTGTGCGAGATCACGAGGAAAAGCGTGCTGCTATCGGCATCGCCCGGCTCGATCACCTTGCCCGACCCGCCCCCTTGCATGGCCGAGCCGTAGTTATCGAGATTGAGCCCCCCCTTTTGCTTGTCGGGGTTGTGGCACGACCCGCATCGGCTGCGAAAGACCGTGGCAACATGATCTTGATAGGTGATCTTCTCCTTCGCGGGGTCAGCGGCGAAACCGATTGAAAACGCGCCGAGCCCGGGCAAGAGAAATGCGGAAAAAATCGTGATCGCCAGTTTCGATCGCATGGTCGGAGGTCTCTTATTGAACAGCCCGGCCGCGGGAATGAATGAACGATAAACAGCAAGAGACGCGGCGGCCGCCATCGAAGTCGGCGGCCGCATCGCGGTGAACGATCAGTGGTTGAACAGGAACTCACGGCTGTTGAGCAACGCCCAGAACGTGTCTTCAAGGGCCTGCGTCTGGTCTTTCGTCTGGGCGAGCAACGGCACGATTTTTGTCAGCTCTTCCTTCGTTGGTTTACGCGACAGCGAGCGGATGTAAAGCTCGGTCAACTGCTCGGCGGGTGTTTTCTTGGCGGCGATCAGCTTGCCGATCAGGCCGCCCTGTTTGATCTTGTCGTTGACGGTACCGCCGTTGAGCAGGTGGAGCGCCTGCGACAGAGTCGGCTCCATCTTGACCTCGCACGAGCAGGGGGTCTCACGCGTGGCCCGGCCGAACGTTTTGAGGAAGTAAGTCGACCGGGTTCCATCGGCGATCTGCACGGCCCGGGCACCGACCGGGAGGCCATCGAATTTGTCTTTCGTGTCGGTGACGGCGCTGATCGTGTCGAGCAGGTTCTCGGCCTTGATGCGCCGCACCAGGGCGTGGGCGAAATTACGCTCGTCGCCAGAATTGCTGTCGTTGCGCTGGGTCGTGCGCTGATAGGTGCGTGAGTTGCAAATGTCGCGCACCAGGGCTTTGAGGTTGTACTTTGTGTCCGTGAAGTGCTTGCCGAGGGCGTCGAGGAGCTCGGGGTTCGAGGGCGGGTTGCTCACGCGGAAGTCATCGACCTGCTCAACGATCCCGACGCCCATGAAATGCGCCCAGACGCGGTTGGCGAATGACGTGGCGAACCAGGGGTTTCTAGGCGAAGCCAGCCATTTCGCCAGCACCGCGCGGCGATCCTTGCCGGCGACTTCGGGTACCTCGCCCCCGAGGAATTTGGGAGGCATGACACGGCCGCCAACGGGATGATTGACTTCGCCGCCCCCCGAATTGAAAACGATCGTCTCGCGGTAGTCTTCACCCTGCTTGCGGCCAATCTGAGCGAAGAAAGCCGCGAAGCTGTAATAATCGTTCTGCGTCCAGCGGTCGAAGGGGTGGTTGTGGCACTGGGCACACTGAACCCGGATCCCCATGAAAACCTGCGCGACATTCTCTGTTAACGGCAAGGTTTCATTGGTGATCTGATAAAAGTTCGTCGCCGCGTTCTTGAACGTGCCGCCGCTGGCGCCCAGCAGCTCTTGCACCATTTCGTCCATCGGCATGTTCTTCGAGAGCTTGTCGACCAGCCAGTTGTAGTAGAGAAACATCGCCTTCTGGCTGACGTTGCGCACGGGATCGGTGCGCACCTGAAGCAGCTCGGCCCACTTCGAGACCCAGATTTCCGAGAATTCCTTGCGCTCGAGCAGTTCGTCAATCCACCTGGCGCGTTTGGCGGGGTCTTTCGAGGCCATGAAACGGTTAAATTCTTCGGGGCTCGGCGGCAGGCCCACGATGTCGAGCGATGCGCGGCGCACGAACGCCTCGTCGTCGCATTGCCCGGACGGTGCGATCCGCAGCTTCTTGAGCTTGTCGTTCACGAGCTTGTCGATGTAGTTGGTCTCGGGCTCGTTTGGAAAGGTAAATGAAAGGCCCTTGGGCAAGACGATGAACTGGGAACCGACGGTGTGCGTCTCGAACCGGGCCATGACGAAGGCCTCGCCGCGTTCGCCGGCGGTGACCAGTCCATCGACGCTGACGGGTGCCGAGACATCGTTATTCGTGAGGAAGACCGCAAGGCCCGTCACGTCGCGATCGGTGCCGTCGGAGTAACGCGCCCGCGCTGTGAGCTGCTGTTTCGCACCCTTGCCGTCGAGCACGCCGCGCTGCGGATAGAGGTCGACGCCGACGACCTTGGGCAGCTTGCTGGCGTCGTCGTTGACCGCGCCGGCCTCGATCCACGCGTGAACCGTCTGGTAGAGCTCGCTCGTCGGCTCGAACCGCTTGCCTCCGGTGTGGTTGACCGCACCGGTCGCCTTCGTGAGCAAAGTGCTATCCGAAGGAACCGCCAGATTGATGCGGCGGCCGACCATCTCGCGCGTCAGACGGAAATAGTCGCCCGCGGGATCGAAGCCGAACAGTGAGATCCGGAAGCCGTCCTTACCGCGCGCCGCACCGTGGCAGCTTCCCGTGTTGCAGCCGGCCCGCATGAACACCGGCATGACGTCAAGCTGAAAGCTCAGCGGCTGATGAAGGGTCGCCTGCGAAACCTTGAAAGGCACCGACGCCGCTTTGCCGCCAAATGCGACCGCCAGTGTCGTCGCGCCGTCCGCGGCCGGATAAAACGTCGATCCAACCCGCTTCAGGAGGCTTGGATTCGCCGGGGTGATCGTGGTTTCGGCGGTGACGTCGCGCGTGATTCCGTCGTCGTAGGTCGCCTGGACGACGATCGACTGGCGATCGCGGGCCGTGGTCAACTGGATCTCGGCGGGATACACGGCAATCTTCGTGAGCGGGGCCATTTTCTCGGGAGTAAACACGTGCGCCGGCAGGTCGGGAAGCTTCGCCGCGGCAGCATGCGGCGCCGCCGTCAGAACGGCCAGCAGCAACAAGGCCCGAGTGAAAGGGCGGATCGAGGAAGGAGCGTGAATCATTGCGACCGGATCCTTGAGTGAGGGAGTTCACGCGGCCCACTGGCCGAGAGGACGTCTCCAAGTTAACTCATGAGGGCTGTTGTTCATGTCTGGCCCGCTGTCAATAACGCGACGGCCCAGAAGGCCGCCGCCCGGTGTATCGCTGGTCACTTGCCGGCGGCTTTGGCCTGCTTGCTTTCGAGTCGGAGTTTTTCCAGTCGTGTGAGCGGTCTGGCGGCGGGGGCGGCCGGTGCCGCTGGTTTTGGAGCCGCCACCACGACGGGCGCGGGCGTATTGGCCTTGGGCGGCAGCGGGACGTCGATTCGCAGCGCGCCCGTTCCGATATTGTGCACGATCGGCTCGCCGTTCTGCGTGATCACAACCTGGCAAAACAGACTCGCGTGATTGCCGGCCGGCGAAATCTTGTCGGTCTTGATGTGGAAGAGCACGTCGGTCGAATCCTTGGTGATCTTCTTGACGTCGGTCGTCACCTTGTTGGGCAGCCCAATCAAGGTCACGGTCGCCTCGCCCGGGAAGTCGACGGCCTTGGCGACCTTCACGGCCATGTCGACTTCCTTGCCCTGGTCGACGCTCGCCGCCTGGAACGCGAGGCCCACATACGGATTGGCGACCGTCAGATTCGCCAGTTGCGACGAAACCATGATCGGCCCCGACGCGACGCCGCTGGCTCCGTTCACGACGATCTTCCAGGTCCGCAGCTCGGCGCCGCCGTCGGCGTTCATCGGGATCACGGCTTCGTTCTGACCTTCGGGAATTGTGATCCCGCCCCCCGATCCGACGCCTGGCGGATTATAGGGAAGATAAACGGAGATCGCCGATTTGAAGCCCGGCTTACGGGTCGCGCGAACCTTGAGGCCCATCGAGCCGCTTCGCACGAGGGGCACCTTGGGCTCGACGATTTCAATCTGGTAAGGGCATTCCTCGGTCACGGCCACCGCCAGGCGGTCGACCGTTCGCGACCAGACATTCACCTGGTTTGCACCGATGACCAGAACCGACATCTGGTTGAACTGGGATGTGAGATTGATTTTCGGATCGGCCGGCTTACCCGTCACTTCGGCCAGAGCCGAGGCGAGCGGCGCATCAGGCTTGGCCGAGAACAACACGGGAACGATCACCTGGCTGGCCGCCAGCGTCGGCGCTTCGGCATTGACACCCGCGGGTAGTTTGTTGACGCCCACGTTCACCTCGCCACCAAAGTCGGCCCGGCTGCCGAGAACCAGCACGGCCTGGCGGTTTCCCTTGGGAACGGCGACGGCCATCACTCCCGTTCCGAGCGGAATCTGCTCGGCGTTGGTCGACATTGTCAGACCGGGCGCGGTTGGCGTCACCTCGATGCGGTAGGCATAGTCGGGCCCGCCTTTGCCGAGCTGATCGACGAGCCAGATGACGTACTCGGCCGTCTCGGGCGCCTGGAACCGGAAATAGCTATCCGGCCCGACCGAGTCGTCGGCGCCAAGCATCGCGCCGCCGTTTTTCTTGCCGAGATACATGACCGGATCAAGGGGCGACCGAATTCGCCGTGCATAGCAATGAATGTCGTAAACCTGGCCCTGGCTGGCCTTGAATATGAACTGATCGACGTCGCCGGCCTTTTCGATGATCCCGTTGAGGGCCATGGGCGCTGTGAACGCGGTCGCGTGCGCCTGGTCGTCGTTGGGCTCTTTTTCGATCACGTTTCCGAGATTATTGATCCGGAACGCGTTGGGATAAGGCGAGACGCCTTTATCGTCGCGGCGCTCGAGGCCGAACTCACGCTCGAATGTCACGGGCACCTTGATGGTGGCCGTCGTCTCGCCGGCGGCATCGCCGATCCAGCGTACGGCCAGGCTCTCGCCCGGCTTGCCCCCCGCGGGCAGGACCGCCGTCGCCCTCGGAAAATGACCGACGTGCAGGCGATAGAGGCACGCGGCATTGCCGGAATACGCGCTTTCGCGCACCTGAATGATGTACTTGCCGTCCTGCGGGGCGATGATCGCCGTCACGCCATCACGCCAGACGAGCGCCGCATCGTCGCTCACGCCGAGCTCGAACCGCTTTGCGTCCATGATTGCGACGCACGGATCGAACTCGGTAATGCCGACGCGCAGGCCTTCGACTTCGGCCGTGATACGTTCGCCCTTCTTGGCGTCGACGACGAAGTAATCGACGTCTTCGTTATCGGCGATCCCGTTGACCGTGACATTCATGGGGATCGCCTGCGGCTTGGCGAAGTCGTTGTTCGGCTCGACCTCGCTCACTTCCTTGAGCGCGCCGACGCTGAACGTGCGTAGCTCGCTGACGCCCGTGGCCGTTCGCAGCCTCAGGTCGTGAAGGCCGAGCACGCAGGTCGGTTCAATCTTGATCTTCGCGCGGACGTTATTGTCGTCGAGCTTCTTGAGGCTCTGGGTGGTGATGCCCGGTTGATAATAGATGATCTCGAGGGCATCTCCCAGACGTGCGCCCGAGAGCGTGATCTCCAGCTCGGTGCCGCGCTGCCCTCCGACCGGGCGAATCGCCGAGAGCGACGGCGAGGCCGCGCGGGCGTAGGCGGGCATGACGATGAAGACCAGGGCGATGGCAATCCGAAGTCGCATGGAAAATTCTCACGTCTTGGGGACGTATCAGACCGGTCGTTGTTCGATTTCGATCGTGTGCGGGCCGCCGGGGAAGGTGATTCCGTTTGCGGCAAGCCCTGGCATGGTCGCTTGCCCGGAGGGGCTGTCACGGCATTCTGACGAGCGTCGGGTCAACCGTCCGCCGCGCCTTGGCGATCACGAACCGTGTCGCCCTTTTGCAGCAAGCCTTCGGGCGCTATTCGCCTTGTCGCGAACAGCGCCCGACGTCTCAACTGGATCAAGCGAGCAGGTCCTTGACGACCTTACCGCCGTCGACGATTTCGATCGGGCGATTGCCGGGGGCCATCAGCTCTTTGTCGGCGACGATTCCGAGCAAGTGGTACACGGTCGTGGCGAGGTCTTCTGGTCCGATCGGGTCGCGGTCGGGCTCGCTGGCCGTCGCGTTCG
The DNA here is from genome assembly GCA_963818265.1 of uncultured Planctomycetota bacterium. Taxonomy (GTDB): domain Bacteria; phylum Planctomycetota; class Planctomycetia; order Isosphaerales; family Isosphaeraceae; genus CAWFRS01. The sequence continues at coordinate 78,036 of CAWFRS010000012.1, forward strand.
AGCTGCCGTAAATCGTTCCCTTCTTGATGCCGCCGCCAGCCAAGACAACGCTGAACACCTTGGGCCAGTGGTCGCGGCCCGCGTCTTTGTTGATCTTGGGCGTCCGGCCAAACTCGCTCGAAACCATGACGACCGTTCGGTTGAGCAGCCCTGTCCGGTCGAGGTCACGAATCAAGGCGGCGAAACCCTGGTCAAAGGCCGGCATCTGGCCGTTCATCCCGCCGACGATCTGAGCGTGCATGTCCCAACTGCCGTACTCGACCGTGACGAATCGAACACCCGCGGCAACGAGACGACGCGCCATGAGCAGCCGCTGCCCGGCCGGGTTACGACCGTATTCATCGCGGATTTTGGCCGGCTCGGCCCCGATATTAAAAGCCTCGCGCGCCTTCTGTGAGCTGATCAGGCTATAGGCTCGCTGGTAAAACGTGTCCATCGCGGCGATGTTGTCGCTCTTTTCGCGCTCGGCGAAGTGCGTATTGACCGCGTCGAGGACCGTTCGTCGCGTCGTGAACCGCGAGTCGTTGATACCTCCGGGAAGATTCAAATCCTGCACCTGGAAGCCCGCGTCGGCCGGGTCGCGGCCGAGGCTGAATGGCGAAAACGACGAGCTGAGGTAACCCGTCCCCGCGTATGTGTTGGGCTGATTCGGCACACATACATAAGGTGGCAAATTGTTCTTTGGTCCGTACTCATGCGAAACGACGCTTCCCATGCTCGGATAAAGCAAGGCGGGACTCGGGCGGTAGCCCGTGAACATGTTGTGCGTACCGCGCTCGTGGGCCGCCTCGCCGTGCGTCATCGAGCGAATCACGGTCAGCTTGTCCGCAAGCTGTGCCGTCTGGGGAAGTGTCTGGCTGAAGCGCTCGCCTTCGATCTTGGTCGGAATCGAGCCCATGTCGCCACGATACTCGACCGGAGCGAACGGCTTGGGATCAAACGTTTCCTGGTGGGCGATGCCGCCGGGAAGAAAAATATGAATGACGGAGTCGGCCTTGGCGGTGATCGCCGCGTAGCTCTTGAGGTCGGCCCGCGCCTGGAGCCGTAGCGCGTCGGCCAGCGTGAGACCTCCCAGGCCGATCGAGCCGACCGTGAGAAATCCGCGACGGTTCATCGATTGAGGGAAACGGCCGTTTGCCATCGAGACGACTCCTCTTTTCCACGATTTGGGGGCGGTCCCGATACGAGGGGTACCCGCTCACGGGACAGTAACGATGTACGCTGAAGGACAAGTCAAACGGTAGACAACCCACGTCGGCCGGCACGTCGCTCGCATTCTCGACCAAAAGCGCCGTGCATGACTCGGACGGCGAACCGGCAATAAGAAGGACGCGGAAATCCGCAGCGCCCATGCGAACGAAATTCGATGATTACGAGGAAAGTGCACCGTCGTCGCCATAAGTTGCCATGTCTAGGTAAGTTCGGTGCGGCAGGCAGATCGCTTTGTCGGCCCGGGAGGCTGGGTAGCCGGGGAAGCCTCGTGCGGCACTTGTTAAATAATACGGCAGGATCGCATCGCGCGCTGGCGCGATTTTCTCGAAACCAGTGGATTGCGGTCGGGTGGTAGAGGGGGGGGCCTTTTTTTTGATTCGTTGTCAAATTCTGGCACGCTCGGAGTGGACTGACATCACCGCTCCAAGCTGGCCAGGGTCACGTTACGCGATTGGCATCGACGACAAGAACTCGCGCAGCATGAGCTTTCTCGCCTGAGTTCGATCATACTGTGGCTCTGTCCATTTCCATGGGTCGCTCCGCGAGGTTAACCGACTGCAGTTTTTCCAGCAAGGCTCGCCACGGTCGCGATCAGCTCCGCTGGATCGACGGGCTTCGCGACATGGGTCTGAAATCCGGCAAGGATCGCCCGCTGCCGATCCTCGGATCGGGCGAACGCGGTCAAGGCAACAGCCGGCAGATGACAGGAACTCCATCCACCCGCACGCACCTGCCTGATGAGATCATATCCGTCTTGAACCGGCATTCCAACATCGCTGACCAGAATATCGGGACGAAAGCGCTCGAGCACGCCGAGGGCATGCTTGACCGATTCGGCCACGTGAACCTCCGCACCGTTGCCAATCAAGACCCGGCGCACCAGGTCGCGGGCGTCGGGTTCATCGTCGACCACGAGAACCTTCACGCCGGCCAGCGAGTCAGCGGGGCTGGCGTGGTCGTCACGGTGCGCCTCGCCGGGCTCGACGTTGTCGTTCTTGCCCTCGACCTGGGTGACGGCGGCAACCGGCAACGTCACGGTGAATGTGGCCCCTTTTCCCTCGCCGGGGCTTTTCGCGCCGATCGTCCCCCCGTGCATCTCGACCAGCTGCTTCACGATGGAGAGCCCGAGGCCGAGGCCGCCGTGCCGCCGCGTCGTCGATCCGTCCGCCTGGCGAAATCGATCGAAAACATACGGCAGGAATTCCGGTTTGATTCCCTGGCCGGCGTCGATGATCCTCACCTCGACGTGCGAATCCGCACGCCTGAGCACGACGTGGATCGGCGAGCCCCTTGATGAGAACTTGACGGCGTTGGAAAGCAGGTTCCAGAACACTTGCTGAAGCCGGGCCGGATCGCCCGAGATGGCGCCGCAATCCGTATCGAGAAGTTTATGGATATGAAGACCCTTGGCCTCGGCAGCCGGCACAACGGCCGCCAGGGCCAGCTCGATCACGTCCGAAACGCTGACGGGCTGAACATCGAGTCGCAGGTGTCCGGAAATGATCCGGGAGACGTCGAGCAGGTCTTCGATCAACTGGACTTGCACGCGGGAGTTTCGCTCGATCGTATCGAGGCCCTCGAGGGTCTCGCTCCGGTCGAGCTTGCCCGAGCGAAGCAGGCTGGCCCAGCCGAGAATCGCGTTTAACGGGGTGCGCAGCTCGTGCGAGAGCGTGGCGAGAAACTCGTCCTTCATGCGATTGGCGCTCTCGGCTTCGATGCGGGCATTCCGAGCCGCGGCTTCGGCCTGCTTGGTCTCGGTGACGTCGGTACTCGTTCCGAACCAGCGAAGCACCCGTCCGTGGTCGTCCTTCACGGCAATCGTGCGCGTCAAGAAATCGCGGAAAACCCCGTCGGCGCCCCGGAGCGGAAACGTCATGTCGAAGGGCTTGCCCGAGACGATCGATGCTTGCCACATGTGCATCACACGCGGCAGCTCCGCCGGGTCGTGAACCGATTGCCAGCCCCATCCTTCCATCTGCTCGGCCGTTTTGCCTGTATATTCATACCAGCGGTTATTATACCAGAAGATATGACCATCGGGACGGCCCATCCACGCGAGCTGCGGTATCGTATCGGCCAGGGTGCGAAAACGTTCTTCACTTTCCTTGAGCGCGGCGGCGGCCTGGTCGCGCTGGCGTAGATACTCTCTGAGCTCATACTGGCGTGCTCGTGCGCAGCGCGACTTGTGCGGCGTTGATCAGCGTGGTGATCCGAACAGGGCGCTCGACGAATGTGGCGTTGCCGAGCGCCTCGGCCTCGCGAACCAGACGCCGCGACGCCAATCCGACGCGTGTCAGGATCACGAGCGGCAGGTCAGACCACACCGGCTGGCCGACCAGGGCCCGGTGCAGTTGCCCGATGCTCTCGGGGCGCAGCGATTCCTCGGCGATCAAGAGCGCCCCGGCTCCGCGATCGAGGCTCGCGGCAGAGTTCGTGCAAATCGGCACAGGGCTCGCACGCGATCCCGGCGCCCGTGAGGATGACGCAACTGGTCTCGCCATCCTTCGAGCTCGGTGCGAGCAAGAGGATACGCCATTCGCAGGAACTAGACTGTTCAAACATTGCCGCCCCCCTCCAGGAGGGGTCGCGTTTCAGAAAGGAGCGTCGGAACACCCGTGAGGACGCCCTGCAAATGCTCGAGCGACCCGCCGACCTCGATGCCCTTTCCATGGACCAGGCGGAGCTCACGCAGCGATTTCTCGTGGGCTCCGCTGCGTTTCTTGACGACTGCGATGCACTTGCGCATCTCGCCGCGGCTCTCGAAATAGCGGAACAGGACCACCGTATCGGCGAGATAGCTGGTATCAACGGGGCTATGCATCGACGTTCCAAGGAGCCCGTGCTGGGCCGTGACCAGGATCGTGGCGACGTTGTTTTGCCCGAGAAACGTCAGCAATTCGTGTAACTGAAGGATCAGGAACTTCTCTTCGGGCATGGCGTTCAAATAGCCGTTCAAGCTATCGATGATGATCACGGCCGCGGCGCTTCGGCCATTGCCGTCGCCCGTCGCGGCCGACCGCACGAGCGTGGCGAACTCGCCCGGCGACAGCTCGGCCGGATCGACCTGCTGGATCGTCAGCGACCCATCACCAAGCGCGCGATCGATGGGCATACCCAGCATACGGGCTCGACGAGTCATCACGTCGAACGATTCGTCAAACGAATAAATCGCCGCGGACTGACCACGGCTGGTCGCCGTCAGGGCGTATTGCAGGGCGACCGACGACTTACCAGTGCCGGCCGGACCCATCAGGATCGTGCTGGTCCCGCGCTCGAGGCCGCCGCCGGAAAGAGCATCGAGCTCGGCAATGCCGCTGCTGATGACCTCCTGGTCGATTTTCGCAGCCGCCCGCTCGGCCGCCACCAGGCGCGGAAACACGTCGATTCCGCCTTTGCGGATGCGGTAATCATGGTAACCGCCGCGGAACGACTTGGCTCGCAGCTTCACCACGCGGAGGCGGCGCCGCTCGGCGCCGAATTCGGGCGAGAGCTGCTCGAGAACGACGACACCGTCGGCAATGCTCCGGACATGGGTATCCGTCTCGTCCATGGCCCGATCGTTCAGGACGATCACGGTCGACTTTCGTCCCGTGAAGAATTGCTTGAGGGCCAGAAGCTGGCGCCGATAACGCAACGAGTCCTGGGCCTGAAGCCGAAGCTCGGAAAGCGAGTCGATGACGATCCGGTCGGGCTTGACTCTTTCGACCTCGGCCATCACCCGCCGGCTGGTTTCGATCAAGTCGATTTCCGCCGGGTGAAACATGCTGGTGACAGCCTGGGGCTGCAGTTCGTCTTCGCCCGGAATCAGCTCGGAGATGGCGATGTTCTCGAGCGCCCAACCATGCGACGCCGCGCAGGCGTTCAGTTCGTCGCGGGTCTCGCAGAGGGTCAGGTAGAGACTCTTTTCGCCGCGCCGAGCCCCCTCGAGCAAGAATTGCAGCGCCAGGGTCGTCTTGCCGGCGCCCGGATTTCCTTCAATCAGATACAGACGGTGAAAAATAAAGCCGCCATCGAGGATTTCGTCGAATCCTTCGATGCCGGTCACCGCCCAGGCGCACCGCCCATGGGAGCTCCGTCGGAAGCCATACGTTACCTCTGTCGATGATGACCGGGTTCCGTGTGAGCTATCGTCGCAACCGCCCCGCGATCGAGGGCTGCACCTGTCGCGGCTTCGAGAGCTGATTGAACGACCAGGTGCCAGGGTCTATTCGCAAGTAGGTTCTTTAACAGCAATTCTAGGGCCAATGGCCGATCCGTCGCAGTCGATCCCGTGCTTCAACCGAAAGCGGATCGTTTCCCGACAAACGAGGTCGATTAGCGCATCATGTCGACGTCCGATACCGACCGGCCATGATCGTCCGACCCGGATTGCCCGATGCGTTGAACTGGCGGCCTGAATAGCATGGATGCGACTGAAATCGATTCATCTCGTTGCCGCCAAGTTGTTGCTCTTTGTTGTACACGCCTATCAAGCAGCGTGAGGCGGGGGCGGCGGCCCGAGGCTCAAAAGCAAGCGCGACACAATCGTTACATCGTGTAGGGATGGCTCGCTTCGGATGCACCCCGATGCCGGCGTGGCACGGTAGATGCAAGTAGGTTGGTATGTGAAAGACGTTCACACCCGGGCTTGAGAGCCACCTCATTTCGCTAACGAGAAGGTATATTTCGATGGGTCTGATACTCTTAATTATCCTTGTACTGCTCCTGGTCGGCGGCTTGCCCACCTGGCCGCACTCGCGCCAGTGGGGCTATGCACCAAGCGGAACGATCGGCACGATCCTGTTGATTCTGCTGATTCTCATGATGCTCAACTATATACCGACCCGATTTTGAATCGATCAGAGCGGCATCCCGGGCGCATGGCTTTTACGAATTGCGACGCTTTGAGCTCAGGTGATGCGGAGTCGCTGCCAGGCGGGGCCCGGATCGGGCCCCGCACGAACTGCGTGACCGCATCTGCCGTGCGCCGCGGGTGCCGGTGACGGGTGCGACCGCGCGGGCGTCGACGATGACAACCCTGTGGCGGGCTTACCGATCTTGCTCCGTTTCGACGTCGGAAACGACAGAGTCCTGCCGCGCGGTGGCACGGCCGGCTCGAGCGAAGTCACGCGCGGCATGTGAAGGTCAGTCTTGAAACGACGGTTGCTCGCTTCGCGTGCCGACCCACGAAGACCGCACCGCAGCCGCCGCGGCGGCACCGGGCTGGACTCTTTACCGAGGCCCGCGCCCTGGAATAGGATCGATTGGCCGCGAGGCATGCATTCCACTCCCGGTTCGAACCAACGACTGTCCACGGAAGCGCCATGGTGAATTCACTCGCCGTTCTGGTTGCGTTCTTGAGTTTCGTCAGCTTTGGCTTTGGCCTGTGTGCAGCCTCGTTGCCCGACGAAGCCGCCGCGTCCCAGAGTGCGAAGACGGCGGCGCCCTCCCACGAGCCGGCCGCCGATTCGCACTCGTTCGGAAATCCCGATCAGTTTCGCGTGTATCAGGTGATTCTCGATCTGAGCGTCGATTTCGACCGGCGCGTCATCCGCGGAACGGCCGTGCTCGATTTCGTGCGCCAGCCCGGCTGCCCGGACGATGCGCCACTCGTCGTCGATACCCGCGGGCTGACGATTGCCTCGGTCCGGTCGGGCGCGCCGCGGCTGGAACCACTGCCGAACGAGTTCACGCCGGTTCGCTTTCAGCTTGATCCGCCCAAGCCGTTTGTCGGCTCGCGGCTGGCGATCTGGCCGAATCCAACGTCGAACCAGGTCATGATAACGTACGAAACCGACCCCAAGGCAGGAGCCCTGCAATGGCTCGACCCGGCGCTGACGGCCGGGAAGTCGAAGCCGTTCCTTTTCACCCAATCGCAAGCGATTCACGCGCGGTCCTGGCTACCGGTTCCCGATTCGCCGGGCGTGCGCCTGACTTATGTCGCGAGAATCCGCGTGCCCAAGGGGCTCAAGGCCGTCATGGCGGCCGAATCGCGCACGACGCCGCACGATGCGGGAGAAGGAATTTATCATTTTGTGATGCCCCAACCGATTCCTCCGTACCTGATCGCCCTGGCGGTTGGCGACCTGGCTTTCCAGCCTCTGGGCCGCCGCACCGGAGTGTGGGCCGAGCCGACCGTCTTGCCGGCGGCGACCAGCGAGTTCGCGGATATCGAGAAGATGGTCGCGTCGGCCGAGCGCCAGTTCGGATCTTACCGCTGGGGACGCTACGACATTCTCGTGCTGCCGCCCAGTTTCCCGTTCGGCGGCATGGAGAATCCCCGGCTCACATTCGCGACGCCAACCATCCTGGCCGGTGATCGATCGCTCGTCTCACTGGTGGCTCACGAGCTGGCACACTCCTGGTCGGGCAACCTGGTGACGAACGCCACCTGGCGCGACTTCTGGTTGAACGAAGGGTTCACGACCTACCTCGAGCGACGGATCATCGAAGACGTGTACGGCCCCGACCGCGCCGATATGGAAAGCGTCCTCGGTATGGCCGAGCTCCGCGACGAGCTCAAACATCTGCCCCCGGGCGATCAAATTCTCCATATCGATCTCGCCGGACGCGATCCGGATGACGGAATGACCAAGATTCCCTATGAAAAAGGGGCACTCTTTCTGCGCACACTCGAGCACATGTTCGGCCGCGCCCGGTTCGACGCTTTTCTCCGTGCTTATTTCGACGAGCATGTCTTCAAGAGCATCACGACGGCCGAGTTCGAATCCTTCCTGAACGATCGCCTGCTGCGCCACGATGCACACGCGAACGAGCCAATTGATCTGGATGCCTGGCTCCGAGAACCAGGACTTCCGGGTGTGTTCGCCGAACCGAGGTCCGAGCGGCTCGCCACGCTCGATCGGCTGGCCGCCGATTGGACAAGCGGGCAGGTGAAGACGTCGGCGCTCGATGCCGATCACTGGTCGACGCAAGAAACTCTGCGGTTCTTGCAGTCGCTCCCCTTGAATCTCAGTGCCGCCAGGATGGCCGAGCTCGACGCCGGATTGCACCTGACGCAGCGTGGCAATGCCGAGATCGCCCACCAGTGGCTGTTGATGGCCATTCGCAACGACTATCGACCGGCCGACCAGCGGTTGGAATCGTACCTGACCAAGATCGGGCGGCGCAAGCTCGTGCTTCCTCTTTATCGTGCCATGCTGGCCACTCCGGCCGGTCGCACCCGCGCGGAGGCCATCTACGCGAAGGCGCGGCGGGGCTATCATCCGATCACCGCCGATTCCGTGGACCGGCTATTCGCCGGAGCCAAATGACAGCAGCGTGAATGATTGTCATGCGCGATTCTCGAGGGCGAAACCAGTCCGTTGGCGGATCCGGGCGAGCGGGGGGCGTCGGCCCTCTGTCTTCTCGGGCTCCGGGCAAGACGCCGACGCCCCCCGCTCGTTTTTACGGAACAGACGCTTATTCGATCTCGATCATCGTGATCGCGTTTCGACGATTGCGCGAATCTTCTCGAGAGCATCGAGGATGCCCGCGCCGGTGCCATCGTCCTTCCGTCGTGCCTCACCGATAGCGTTGTACCACTGGCGCAGGTCGGCGGTGTTGATTTTGCGAATCGAGCCGGCCTTCGCCCACTCCTGGCTGATCGACTTGCCAAGCTCATTCAATCGTTGGATGACCGCGGATCGCTGTTGCTCGGATCGCACCCCTTCACGGGTCACCTGACCGAATCGAATCCAGCCTTCGGAGAGCAGGTTGCCCTGATAGAACGTCTGCACCCAGCCCCAGTATTCCTGCCACGTCTGCACTTTCTGATTGGAGCGGTCGCTGTCGTAAACCTGGCGAAAGTGAGCTTCGCCAGGTCCATCCAATGCGATGGCGAGCATTGCGGCCGGGGGCTCCGGCGCCGACAGCACTGGAACGACTCTGTGTGATGCCGTCACGAAGGGCGTGGGGGGATCGATACTACGGCCGAGCGTCCAATTATGAGCCGGCAACGTCGCGGCCAGCAGCGCCACGACGGCGAGCTGAACCCGCGTCCGTCCACTTGATTTGGAGCGCATCAAAATAGTCCCGTGTGCGGCTCGCCAAGAGCCAGATTGCCTGAGATCCCACCGCGCCTCGACAAGGAATGCTGCTGATGTAGGGATCTTAGGTAATTTGGAAAACATGGGCAACACTTAGCACGGACGATTCGGGTGCGCTGGTTCCGATTGATCTGGTTGCTCCGCGCCGGGTTCAAGGGATGTATCGCGGAATTCGGCTGGAGCGGACAGACCATAGGGCAAAGCAAGTCTGATGCCAGTACTGGTCAGGGCTTCACGCCTTTTGCGACCTGGCAAACGTCATGTGTCGAGGCGCGCGGCGCTCGTTGATGACATCTCAGACTGGTCGCGGCGCGTCAAGTGTCGGGTTCGTAGGCGTTTGAATGACCGTGACGATTCATGTCCTGGAATCGCCACCGACCGCCGCGAAAGCAATTACAGGAACGGGACCCCCGTCCTGGCGGCGATATCAGAGAGGTCATTCACGACGGCCGCGACGAGGGGTACGCCATGGATCGAACGGACGGCGACAGCCTCGCGTTCGGGGTCGCCGGGGATTTTGGTCCCGGGCGTACCCGGCACGGGGGCCGTCGCTCGGAAGGTGCGAATCCATTCGTCGATCTGGCGCTTGAACTCGTCGGGATCGATGAATCCATCGATCCGCATGGCCCCGAAGAAATGACCGATGCCCAGGCCGACGGTTTGTGTCGGTATGTGTTGCCGAAGCGCAAATGGAGGAGTAAAAGGGCCCCAGTTGGCACCGCTCAACGCGCCGCAAAGGAGGTCGACCATGGCGGAGAGGCAATAGCCCTTGTGGCCGCCGTGCGAGCGGTCGCCGCCGAGCGGGAGGAGCGATCCGCCGTCGATCATGGAGCGAGGGTCGAGCGTCATGGCGCCGGTTTCATCGGCGGCCCAGCCTGCTTCGAGGGGTTGTTCCTTGCGCAGGGCGATCTCGATCTTGCCGTAGGCGACGGCGCTCGTGGCCATGTCGATCACGATGGGCGGTTCAACGTGGCCGGGAAAGGCGATGGCGATCGGGTTGGTGCCGAGCATGCGTTCGGCGCCCCAGAGTGGCGCGACGAGTTTCGACGAATTCGTCATCGCCCAGCCGATCAGATCGCGCTCGAGCGCCTCGAAGGGGATAATAGCCGGCGATGCCGAAGTGATTGGTGTTGCGCACGCTCACCCAGCCCGAGCCGCAAGCGGCGGCCTTGTCCATGGCGATCTCGTTGGCCCTGGGACCAACGACCAGACCGAGCCCGTTGTCGCCGTCGACGGTGCCCGTGCTGGGTGTCTCGCGAACCAGGCGAATGGAAGGGTGGGGGTTGATCTGACCGATCGTCAGCAGATCGTAGTAAGAGTGCAGCCGGGCCACACCGTGCGAATCGATGCCGCGGAGGTCACTCGTTGCAAGCACTTCCGCGGCGAGCCGAGCATCGGCCTCGGGTACACCGAAATGAATGAAGACCCGTGTCGAGAACTCGCGCAATCGCTCGATGGGAAAGTGCGCGGGCTCGATCGAGGTTTCTGGACGATTGATCTCGCGGCCGTCGCTAGAATTCATGAGAGTCGCGTACCGATGCGTTCGGCGATGACCTTGCCAATATTGAGGGACGCCGTGGCCGCGGGCGAGGGCGCATTGCCAACGTTGATGACACGCTCTGACTCCTGGATCAAGAAGTCGTCGACGAGGCCTCCTTCGAGCGTCACGGCCTGGGCTCGCACGCCGGCCGGCGCCGGTTCGAGGTGCTCGGCACGGATCTCGGGCAAGAGCCGCTGGAGGGCCTTCACGAACGCCGCCTTGCTCACCGAGCGCCACATTTCTCCCATGCCCATCCGCCAGTGCTTGGCCGCCATCTTGATGAAGCCGGGGTAGGTCAACGACTCGGCCAGGTCGGCAAGATTGACGTCCGTTTTCTTGTAGCCTTCACGCGCGAACGCCAGAACCGCGTTCGGCCCGCATTCGACACTGCCGTCGATCATGCGAGTGAAGTGGACGCCCAGAAACGGAAAGCTCGGATCAGGGACCGGATAGATCAGGTTCTTGCAAAAGTGATGGACATCGTGCTTGAGCTCGAAATATTCGCCGCGGAACGGCACGATCTTGGCACCCGGCGTTTCGCCGCTCATTCTGGTCACGCGGTCGCAATGAAGCCCCGCGCAGTTGACGACGCACCTGCGCGGCAACATCGCCGGCCGTCGTCGTCACGACCATCGCCACGCCGTTTTTGTGCATGCCGTTCACACGGGTCGACATCATGACGTCGCCGTCACGTTCGCGGACGCGTTCGGCCAACCGCTTGCAGACTTCGCGATACGCGACGATACCGGCCTCCGGCACGTGAATGGCCCGAACGCCCGCGGCGTGCGGCTCGAGCTCGGCGAGCCGTTCCTTATCGATGATCGAGCAAACCACGCCATTGGCCTGGCCCCGTTCGTAGATCCGCTCGAGCGCGGGCAGTTCCTTGTCGTCGACCGCGACGATCACCTTGCCGCAAATTTCATAGGGGATATTTTCAGCGGCGCAAAACTCCTCCATGGCCTTCTTGCCGGCGCGGCAGTTGATCGCCTTGAGCGAGCCGGGCTTGTAGTAGATTCCCGTGTGCAGCACGCCCGAATTATGGCCCGTCTGATGATGGGCGAGTTCCGCCTCCTTCTCGATGACGGTGACCTTCGTGCCCGGGTATTGCCGGGTAATCTGAAAGGCCGTGGCGAGGCCCACAATGCCCCCGCCGACGATTGCGACATCTGTCCTTTTCATCATGCTCCCAAGTGCTCGTTTTTGTGCTCTACCATGTGCTTGTAGCGTGTACCGGATCTCTTGACCAACACATTGCAACCGATCCGATCGTCCATTTCAATGGCAGCAATGAATTGCTGTTAGCGCACCCTTTGCCACGTCTGGCAGGCTCTTCCCTTGAACGACGCCCGGCTGATCCTCTGCCTCGCGACCGCTTTTATCGCGCTTGTCGTGATTGTTCAATTCGTGCGTGCCGCGCAGCGCAATCTCTGGCGGCCGACCATCGAAACGCATCGCCGGGCCGAGCGCGTGTCGGTGATCATTCCAGCACGCAATGAAGCCGAAGACCTCGCGGCGGCCCTCGAAACGGTCCTGCGTCAGGAAGACGTGGAGATCGAGGTGATCGTCGTCAATGACCACTCGACCGATGCAACGCGGTCGATCGCCGACGCGATGTCTCGGGCGGACGCGCGGATTCGGGTCATTCACGACCCGCCACTCTTGCCGGGGTGGCTGGGAAAATGCAACGCGATGCAGCACGCGGCCGCCGAGGCCCGCGGCGACATGCTCCTTTTCACGGACGCCGACATTTATTATCAGCCGGCTGCGCGTTCGCGACGGCCCTTCGCGAAATGGAAGAGCGGCGCCTCGATTTGCTGAGTCTTTTCCCCTCAATGGACTTCGTCAGCGTCTGGGAGCACGCCATTCTCCCGGCGCTCATTGGCGGCGTCGCGTCTTGGCGACTCCGCACATCGAAGATCCCGGCTCCCCCGACGCACTGGCGGCCGGCGCATTCATCATGGTTCGGTCGCGCGACTTCCACGCGCTGGGAGGCGTCGATCCGATCAAGCACGAAATGCTTGACGACGTGGCCATGGCCAGGCATTTCAAGCAGCACGGCCGGCGTGTCGGGCTCAGGATGGCGCCATCGCTTTTGCGTGTGCGCCTGTTCAAAAGCAACAGCCACGCGTTCTGGGGAACGACGAAAAATGTCCTTGCCGGGCTGCATGGACGCCTCTGGCTGGCACCGTTGTCATCCTCTTACCCCCGTTCGTTTTCTGGACGCCGATTTACTGTGCGGTTGCAGGCATTCTCGAAGCGAATTTGCTGCTGGTGACGGCCGGGATCGGGGTCTACATGCTGGAATATGGTATAGTCCTGGTGGGCCGGACGCTTTTTCGGTTCCACGCGGGAAAAGCACTCTTATTTCCGCTGGTCGCCATTCCAGTGGGATTTTGCATGATCCGCGCGTTATTTCTGCACCTGCGCCAGGGCGCGGTCGAGTGGCGCGGCCGAACGATTCGCGTGCACGAGAGCCGGCCGGGCCCCTGACGACCGTGCCGTTTAGCGCTCGCAACATCGCGTGGCAAGCAGCGGTGGCGCTCTTTTAAGTTCGGGTGGTACGTTCGGAAGGGTTTGCTTAGAATCCGCTCCTTGCGATCAGCATGGCAACCTTCGCCGCGTAACTCGCCCCAATTACTGCTGAAGAGGGAGTCGGTCCATGACCTTTCAGGTCGCGGAGTCAACCCGTGTCGATACCCGAGCGCGCGCCTCGGAAGACATCATCATCGGACCGGGCTGCGTGATCGGGCCCGACGTCGTGATCGGCCGAGGCGCGCAATCGGAGCGCATGTGTGCCTGCTCGGCGCTGTTCGGATTGGTGATTTCAACACGATTGGATCCTACTGCTCGATCGGCGGCGAACCGCAGGATATTTCGTACTGGGGTACGGCGACCAGGGTCGAGATCGGCGACCGCAACACGATCGGCGACAGGGTGACGATCCACCGCGCCTCCGAAAAGGGCGATGGCCTCACCCAGATCGGGAACGACAATCATATCCTCGAAGGCGCGCACATCGCCCACGACTGCAAGCTCGCCGACCGGATCGTTGTCGGCGTTCTCGCGATGATCGGCGGTCACGCGCGCATCGAGTCCGACGTCGTCATCTCCGAGAAGGTCGGCGTTCATCAGTTTGCAACTGTCGGCCGCAACAGTTTTATCGACGAACAATCGAAGATCACGCAAGACGTTCCGTGTTACATGCGCGTCTCGGGTAATCCGTCGCGTGTGTGCGGGATCAATGGCCGCAAGCTGGCGAAGGACGGAATCAGTGGCCGGTCGCGAGCCTCGCTTCGCGCGGCCCATCAGCTTATCTACGTCGCCAGGGTGACGCTCGGACAGGCGACCGAGATCCTCGACGTCCGCGGCGTCTTGACCCCTGAGGTTGGCGATTTGCTCGAGTTTCTCGAGGATCAGCAACTCGGCCGCATGGGCCGCGGACGTGAGCGGCTACGGGGTTAGATCTTGACCTGGCGGGGCTGGCCGCGCAATGCGGTGCGGTGTGTCGCGCATCGGGCGACTCTCAAAAGTACCTCGCGGATCGGGCTCGCCGAATGAAGAACGCGACGATCCCCACGCGCAATTGACCGGCCGGGCGCTTCCGCCTATGATCCCGGCCGACCCGCCTGGCAACGTTTCGGGCGCGGGTCATTGCTCGATTGAGGGGCGCCGATCATGAGCCGTGGAAATGCTGTGTCGACCGTCGTTCGTCCTCCGACCGCGCCCGCCAAGAAAACGTCGCCGCGGCGGATGCCGGCACAGGATCGCCCGACGCCGCGGGACGGTGCGCGAGCCAACCCAGGCGCCCGGGCGGTTTGGCTGAGTTATGCGACAGCGATCGCCGGCGGCATCGCCTTTTCGCTGGCATGGCTGGCGACGGAGACGGCCACGAGCGCAGCGCTCGGCTGGGCGAGCGCGGTCTTGCTCGTTTATAGCGTGCGCGCCCACCGCGGTTACCGGCCGGCCTATGCTTGCGGCCTGGTCGTTTACGGCGTCAGCTTCTACTGGATGTACACGACGATCGCGGCGTTTGGAGGCTTCGGACCAGTCATCTCGGCTGCGATTTTCTCGCTCTATGTGCTCAGCGGCGCCATTTTCTTTGTGGTCTTCGCCTGGGTTCATCACAACCTTGGCGCTCGGTTCGACGCGTTTGCCTTGCGTTCTCCCGTGGCGATCGTTGTCGCCGAGCTGATCACGGTGCGGTTGTTTTACTGGCATTTCGGGCACACGCAGGTGGCGTTCACGCCGTTCGTGCAGATTGCTGGCGTCGGCGGTGCGATGCTCGTCTCATTCGTGATGTTCTGGCTGGTCGAGGCCACGGTGCGCGTGCTGGTCTTCTGGGAATGGCGTCGCACGTTTCTACTGCCAGTGGCTGCATTCGCGATCTCGATCGGCTACGGTTTGCTGATGATGAGTGTCCTCCGATCGCCGGGGGGTGAAACACAGGAAATCGTGCTGGTACAGGGGCCGCCCGAGCTATCCGAAAAACGTGACGCTGATTCGATCTGGCTGAACCTCGCGCGACTTTACGAGATGAGCCGCGAGTCAGCGCACAAGGCCGCGCTTATCGTCTGGCCGGAGGGAACGATCGCGGCTTACATCCGCGCCGACCTGGGCTCGGTGCAAAAGGAGCCCGATCTTCCCTGGCTTCATAATGGCTCGGCCTTCCTGGTCGGGGCGTTCGCCACGGATGATACGAAGAATCGCTACAACGCGGCCTTCGCCGTTTATCCCGACGGGACGGTTCCGGCTCCTTATTTCAAGCAGGTCTTGATCCCGTTCGGCGAATACATGCCGTTTGCCTCCGTGTTACCCTGGTTGAATCGACTGAACGAGAATGCCGGTTTGTTCACGGCGGGGCGCGAAATTCAGGTTTTTGCCTACCCGATGCAGCGGGCTGATGGGCATCTTTACACGGCTCGCGTCGCCCCGGTGATCTGTTATGAAGACACGATTCCGAGCCCGGCGCGAGCGCGACGCTTCGCGGCGCCGAGCTTCTGGTCAACCTGACCTATGACACCTGGTTCGGACGGACCGCGGCCCCTTTTCAGCATCATCTGATCGCCATGTTCCGGGCGATCGAAAACCGCAGATATCTGGTGCGTTCGACTTATTCCGGCTACACCGCGGTCGTCAGCCCGCTCGGTAAAACAATTGCCCGCATTCCGGCATTTCAAGAGGGCAAGATCGCTCTCGACGTGCCACTCCTGAAGTATCAGAGCAGTTACACCCAGCACCTGGGTGACTACCCGTGCTGGGGGCTTGGTGCTCTCGCGATCGGCAGCATAGCGCCGCGCGCTGGAAGAGGCGACAACCCGCCTGAGTCTCGTCGTCATTACTCGGGCCAGTACGTACCAAAATGCCAGAGCTGCCCTTCGGGATCGCGGACACTGAATTCCCGCGAGCCGTATTCGGTGTCGCGCAGCGCGATGACGACTTCCGCGCCCGCGGCTTTGGCCCGCTCGAAGCGGGCGTCGAGGTCGTCAGCATAAATATAAAGGCTCTGCGTCACACCACCAAGCTCGCGCGGACTCTTCATCTTCAGTACGTCGTCTTTCGACGACCCGAGCATGATGAAGGCTTCACCAAACTTGAGCTGGGCATGGGCGATCGTTCCGTTGTCACCCGGAACGACGAGCTGCTTTTCCGCACCGAGAGCGCTGACGAGCCAGTCGATGGCGGCCGGAGCGTCGATATAGCGCGCATAGTCGGAATGATCCTGAGCGTAGCACTCGATGTTTGCTGGGCGGGCATGGGTCGCGGCCTCCGAAGTAAGGTGCTGGGTTGACATCCCGCGACGATTCTAGCCGCGCCGTCGTGTCGGGTATTGTACAGAATTTACCTGCCGAGGCGACGCTAATCAGGCGCCCGCGACTCCACCGCCGTCTGGACGGATATGCCCGGCGTAATCGCCCGGAGTTGTACCCGCGAACTCGCGGAACTCCCTGATCAAGTGGGCCTGGTCGTAATAACCGCAATGGTGTGCGATTTCGACCCAGCGAGGGCTCTGGCCATGTTTCAGCAGACTGGCGACGCGGCCGAAACGAATGATCCGCGCCAGGGTCTTGGGCGGGAGCCCGATCTCGTTACGAAATTGGGTAATCAGATGTTTCTTGCTGCATTCAAGATCGGCCGCCAGCTTGCCGACTTCGATCTGTCCGTGCGACTGTTTGAGCTGATTCCAGGCCCAAATAATGCGCGGCGATCCGGTGCGGCCGTGCGCGGCCCGTTCAAGGAGAAAGTGATCAAGCAAAGCGAATCGGATAGCCCAATCCGGGCAAGCGCCGATCTGAGAAATCAGTCGTCGCGCCGGCCTACCGAGGAGGTCGTCGAGTGGGATCTCGGCGTTCGCAATCGAATACATCGGGACGCCGAGAATCTGATAGGCGCCCAGCGGGTTGAGGTTGAATTGCACACAGTCGGTGCTCTGCGCGGATTCGACCAGAACGAAGGTCTCATGTAAACCCGCAACAAATGAGTCGAGCCTTTGCAAAACGTCCTTTTTTTCCGGATCGATCAAGCGCGCTTCGGGACCAAAGTTGATGATGACCGGCACGATGCCTGAAGGGATTTCGCGCCTCAGGACAGGGGTGGCCGACCGCTCGGTCCAGCCCTGGTAGGGTCCATCGATCAAATGAGCGAGGCGCAGGTCTGGCGCCGCCGCGACCATTTCCCAGCTTGCCGATTCCGACTGATGATGGTGAGTTCGCTGCAGTTGTAGTGTGCTGGCTCGATTGCGAATGACTCGATCAGTGGCAGGCACTGAAGCCCCTTGGTTTGAAACGTGTTGAACGCGCATCACCTTCCCCAGGTCAGGCGAAGCCGGCGTCTTGACAGGGCGCTCAAAACCAGGATGACGATGATGTAGGCGACCAGAACCGGCATCAAGTTGAGCGCAAAGGTGCTTGCCTGGCCGATGCTCGCTGGCAAGACAGAGGGTCGCGACCGTGTGCCCGCCAGGTCTTGATACGAAAAGAGCAACGCCCCGACACCCTGCGGCCAGCCGCTGGCGGCCGTGAAGATCAAGAACAAGATGAAGGTAGCGACAAGCGAGCGGGTCGAGTTTTTGGCGAAAGCGGACGTCATCACTCCGATCACGGCGACGAGCCAGGCGACGGCGGCGATGAACAGCGAACATGCCAGCACGCCTAGCGGGTGAATGGCGCCAAGCAAAAGCCCGGTCCCCCAGACGATCAGGATCGCGACCGCGACCCGTCGCGCGCTCCAGACGGCTCCGAACTGTTTGGCCTGGATGATCTCGTCGGGTTCGAGCAACGTCGTCGCCAGGCTGATCCACGTGTCTTGCTCGCGCTCGCTGGTAAGCCCGACAGCCGCGGAGGCCGACACGGCTAACATTCCCAGGGTCGTCAATACCATGGTCACGCCGCGAACCTCAGCACTGATATCGGCGCCAGATCCCCGATGCCTCATAGAACCCAGCGCTGTCAAAACAATCGGATAGGCAGCGTCGATCAAAAAGCAGCCCACAAGGACACCAAAAAAGAGAACCATCGGCCGGCTCCCCAGCCAGCTCAACCCGCCACCCAGGGACGTGTGTTGCTCTTTCCAGCGCATGGGATTATCGGAGCAGGGAGGAAGGTTGCGCGGCGTCGCCAGCAGTCGATTATGCGTGACAGCAGCCGTCGCGCGCAGCCGACCAGCCGTTCCAAGGCGCGCGACCAGCCGCGAATACCAGCCGGTGCTGGGTTGGCCGCCCGGCCACGAGCTGCCACGCATGGGACGTAGAGCCAGAACGGCCAGTAAAATGAATCCAAGTCCCAAAATCGACTGGATAGAAATCATCCAGTAAAAGTCCGACACGAAGTTTCCCGCGAAAGCGATGGGCCGGATCCCTCTCGAAGTCATGACATAAAACTGGCGCGTGGCCTGCCCCCAGATGGCAAGTGGGTTGCTGAGCAAGACCCAACGATTGACGGGCCCGACCCATTCGAGCGGCCCGCCCATGAAGCCGGCTATGGGCGCGAGCCAGTACGGCACGATCAACCAGAGCGCCAGCATCGTGTAAGCGGCCAGGATCGCGTCACGCGGTCGCCTTGCCACGATCGAAATCAGGATGGATACGCCAGACAAAAAAAGCACGAGGGCCAACGTGCCGAGATACACGTAATAGACATTTTCCGGGTTCAAGCCGCCGTAAAGCGCCAGCAAGCAAACAACGGGCACGCCCAGGGCGACGAACGTGCCGACATGCACCAGCCTCGCTCCCAGCTTACCGATCACGATTTCGAGGCTCGATAACTGGCTGGCCAGCAGGTAATGCAGTGTCTTGCGCTGGTGTTCGTCGGCGATCACGCCGGCCACAACCGCGGGAATCAGGCAGATCAGGGCGAGTCCCTGCGCACGCGCGAACTCGACGAAGGCCTCCTCGGCGAACGTTTGAAGCTGCTCGGGCGTGGCACCGAATGGGTGAATGGCACTGAACGATTGAAACTGGTTCGCGAGCATGACGAGCAGCACCAGTCCGTAACCGACACGCGCGATGTAGAATCGCCCGCGCCGAGCTGTCGTGATCAACTCATAGCGGATCACCGGACCAAGACCCAGAATCATGCGACGTTCCTCGAAGGGCGGTTCTGACGAGTGTCAGAGAACGTTTCGATCCTAAATGACCCGCCGCGCCGAGGCAAGCTTTTTGGCGCCTTCGCTTGGATCCCCGTCAGCCGATTCGCGACCGCGGCGCCAACATTTCGGTTGAAAAAGCCAGGCTGTGGGAGAGATAATTGAATGAGCCGGTCCCACCCACGATTCACCTGCCTATTTTGTGCGAGCCGAAGGAAAGCATGCGACCAAAACACTCTCGCGGTCACCGGCAGCTCGACAGGTCGAAGAGCGGACGGAATATCCCGATATTGCTGGCGGCGGCCGCCTTCGTCGTCAGTATCGGGCCCGGAGCGCTATCAGGCGCGGAGCCGACACGGAGACGGTCCACTTCAGCCGCGACATCTTGCCGATCTTGTCGGAGAACTGTTTTACGTGTCATGGCCCGGATGCGCGAGCACGTAAAGCCGAATTGCGTCTCGACCTCAAAGAGACGGCCTTGCGCACGAAGGATGCCGTGATCGTGCCGGGAAAGAGCGGCGAGAGCGAGCTGATCGCGCGTGTGACCGCCAGGGATGCCGACGAGATCATGCCGCCGCCGAAGTCGGGCAAAACCCTGACACCCCGCGAGATTGGATTACTCAAGAAGTGGATCGACCAGGGCGCCAAGTGGAGCAAACACTGGGCTTTCGAGCCTGTCAGGCGTCCCGCGGTGCCCCCGGTACGCAATCCCCGCTGGACGCGGAACGCGATCGACCGGTTCATACTGGCGCGGCTGGAGGCCGAAAGCCTGACGCCCGCGGCGGCCGCGGAACGATCGACCCTGATCCGTCGCGTCTCGCTGGCACTGGTGGGCCTGCCGCCGACACCCGAGGAGGTCGACGCATTCGTGGCCGACCCTGCGCCCGATGCGTATGAAACGGCCGTTGATCGTTTGCTCGCCTCGCCCCGCTACGGCGAACGCATGGCCATGGACTGGCTCGACGGTGCCCGGTTCGCCGATACGAATGGCTTTCAAAACGATTTCGCGCGGACGATGTGGCCCTGGCGCGACTGGGTCATCGCGGCCTTCAATCGCAACTTGCCGTTCGACCAGTTCCTTGTCGAACAACTGGCCGGCGATCTCTTCCCGAACGCCACGCTCGAACAGCGGATTGCAACGGGTTTCAATCGCAACAATCGCACCGTCACCGAAGCCGGCTCGATCGACGAGGAATATCGCGTTGAAAACGCCATTGATCGCGTCGAGACGACGTCGATGGTGTTCATGGGCCTGACGCTCGGTTGCGCACGCTGCCACGATCACAAGTTCGATCCGGTGACTCAGTCGGAGTTCTACCAGTTCTACGGCTTTTTCAACAGTGTGAACGAGCAGGGCGTATACACCGAAACTCGTGGGAATGTGCCCCCTCTGATCAAGTTACCGACCGCCGACGAGCAGAAACGGTTGAGCGACATCGAGATCGTGATTGCCGCCGCCAAGGTGAGTGGCGACAAGGCATGGCTCGATCGAGTGAACAAGCTCAAGGCGACTTTCGAGCAGAGCATCACTTCGGTCATGGTCATGGAAGACAAACCGCAGCCGCGTGATATCTATCTTCTGAAGCGCGGCCGGTATGACATGCCCGATACCAGCAAGAAACTGAATCCCGGCGTTCCTTCATGTCTGCCCCCGCTTCCTGACGGTGGCGCGCGGAACCGGCTGGGGCTCGCCCGATGGCTGGCCTCGCCGCATAATCCGCTCACGGCACGGGTCTCGGTCAACCGGATCTGGCAGCACCATTTCGGAAATGGGATCGTGAAAACGGCTGAGAATTTCGGCGTCCAGTCCGAGCCGCCGTCCCATCCCGAGCTGCTCGACTGGCTGGCCGACGAGTTCGTTCGATCGGGTTGGAATGTCAAGGCGCTTCATCGGCTGATCGTCACGAGCGCGACTTATCGCCAGGCATCAAACGCGGCTCCGGCGCTGGTGACGCGCGACCCTGAAAATCGACTCCTGGCGCGGGGGCCGCGCTTCCGCTTGCAGGCCGAGGTTGTTCGAGACAATGCGCTGGCGATCGCCGACCTGCTCGTCGACCGGATCGGCGGTCCGTCAATCAAGCCTTACCAGCCGGCCGGGCTGTGGGAAGAGCTTGCCGGCGGGGCCGGTGAGGGGCCCTACGTTCAGGACAAGGGTCCGAAACTCTACTGTCGAAGCCTTTATGTCTACCGCAAACGCACCGTGCCACACCCCGAGATGGCCACGTTCGATGCGCCGAGCCGTGAAATCTGCCAGGTGAAACGGCCGCGAACCAACACACCGCTCCAGGCCCTCGAGCTTCTGAATGATGTGACCTTTGTCGAAGCCGCGCAGCCCTGGCGCAGCTCATCCTGGAGCAGGGGGGCTCAAGCCCCGAGGAGCGAATCACGTTTGCTTTTCGCCGCGCCCTGCGCGGGCGCCCTCGCCGCGCGAGCTGGAAGTCTTGCGCCGCGGCCTGAGCCGGTACCAGAGCGATTTCGAAGGCAACAAGGACGCTGCGCACCAACTGATCAAACATGGTGAAAGTGCGGTCGATCCCAAAATCGACGCAACCGTGCTGGCCGCCTATACCGCGACGGCGAGTGTCATTCTCAACCTTGACGAAACCATCACACTCGAATGAGCGAGGGACATTCTCGCTCTGAACTGGACGCCTCGAAGGCGTTGGAGGTTGGACCGTGGATCCGCTCAAGCTAGTCCAGCAAGTCAATCGCCGTCTCTTCTTGCAACAGTCCGGGGTGAGCCTGGGAACCCTGGCCCTTGGCACGCTGCTCGAGCGAGACGGCAAGGCCCTCGCGGCCGATACGTCGTCCAAGGCGGCTACCACGACTCGGTCGGCGACCGGGGCACTCGCGGGACTGCCGCATTACCCGCCCAAGATCAAGCGGGTGATCTACCTGTTTCAATCGGGTGCGCCCTCGCAGCTTGATCTCTTCGACTCGAAACCGCACCTCCGAGACAAGAAAGGGATCGAGCTTCCCGACTCGGTGGCGCATGGGGCAGCGGATCACGACCATGACGTCGGGGCAGAAGAGTTTTCCGGTGGCGCCGTCGATCTTCAAGTTTGCGCAATACGGCGAGAGCGGGGCCTACCTGAGCGAGCTGCTGCCGCACACGGCCACCATTGCCGACGACATCTGCCTGATTCGCTCGATGCAAACCGAGGCGATCAACCACGACCCGGCGATCACGTTCGTGCAAACAGGCTCGCAGCTCGCGGGCCGGCCGAGCATGGGCTCGTGGGTTGCCTACGGGCTCGGCAGCGAGAATGTCGACCTGCCGGCGTTTGTGGTGCTTCTCTCGCGCGGACGCACCGACCAACCGCTCTACGATCGGCTCTGGGGGAGCGGATTCTTGCCGACACGCTACCAGGGCGTGAAGCTTCGCGGCGGAAAGGAGCCGGTACTTTACCTCGCCAATCCCGCCGGCTGCGCGCGGCCGACCCGGCGACAGATGCTTGATGACATCGCGTCGCTCGACGAATTGCACCATGCCGAGAACGGCGACCCCGAGATCGTGACGCGGGTCGCCCAGTACGAGCTTGGGTACCGCATGCAGGCGTCGGTGCCCGAGCTGACCGACCTTTCCTCCGAGCCGAAATCGGTTCTCGACCTTTACGGATCAGACGTTCAAAAGCCCGGCAGCTACGCGGCGAATTGCTTGCTGGCCCGGCGCCTGGCGGAGCGTGGCGTGCGGTTCATCCAGCTCTACCACATGGGCTGGGACCAGCACGGCGACCTACCCAACCAGATTCGCAGCCAGTGCCGCGACACCGATCAAGCCTCGGCCGCCCTGGTCAAGGACCTCAAGAATCGCGGACTGCTCGAAGACACCCTGATCATCTGGGGCGGCGAGTTCGGGCGCACGGTTTACTCGCAAGGACAGCTCACGGCCACGAATTACGGTCGCGATCATCACCCGCGGTGTTACACGATCTGGATGGCCGGCGGCGGAATCAAGGCCGGCACGACGTTTGGCGAGACCGACGATTTCTCGTACAACATCGTCAAGGATCCGGTTGAAGTCTACGACCTGAACGCCACGATCCTCCACTTGATGGGCATCGATCACACGCGGTTGATCCACAAATTCCAGGGGCGCGACTTCCGGCTCACCGACGTGCATGGCAAGGTCGTCAAGCAGATCCTCGCGTGAGACGAGTGAAGTCTTCGTTCCATCCGACAGGTCTGAGCGAACCTCGCCTGTAGCTGGCCTCCGCGAGGCCGGGAGTGCTTTGTTTCCATCGCGTGGGCCTTGAGTTCAGCAGTCGGTCGAGACGCCGAGGCTCCCCGAGTTGGCACTGGCACTCGGCTCGTCCGGAGACTCGCCCTCCCTGTATCGTGCACGGGCATTTAGAACTTCGAGAGGTCGGTTCCGAATAGCCCGACATGATGGCCGTTGGCGGTCAAGATCTTGGTTGCCCGGCTATTGATCATGAGCAAGATCAACAATCCGATGCAGGGGATCATCGAACCGATTCCGTAAAGGATTCCGGGTCCTGTCCCCGATACCCTCATCGCCAGACTGAAGACCGCCACGAGCTGCACAATGGCGATCACGAGATATCCGAGTCCAATAAAAAGCGCCCACTGAGGTGGGATGACGAACTGTGCGCCGATCGCGACGAAATTCAAAAGAATGCAGACGATGATCGTTTTTTGAGCGACCGCGACCGATCTCAAATCGGCGCGCCGGCCGCTTCTCACACCGGTGACGACGTCGTTCGCCCGCGGCGGGGCGTAAGGATTCTCTTCGGTTTCCATTGCAATGGCACTCCAAGAACTCGTTCGGACCGTTCTCGTCGCGGGCCTGCAACGAGTTTCTCATGGGCTGATCATGACGCGTGAAGCTCGGTGAGTAACACTTATCAGGGGCGAACAACCGGAAGTCAATGCGGTCGGGCTGACAAGTCACCAGGGCCGCGAGTAGCGCTAGCTCTCCTGGGCTTTGGGCGAATCACGACGCGGCCGCGCCGTTTCGATCGGCATTGAAGAACAGCCCTCGTTGAACGCGTGAATAGACAACTTGGCGATGCGATCTCGATCTTCGACGCACCCGATCATTGCGCGCGGTGTGTCATCCCCGATAGTGACGATATATTGGCTTTTCGACACGGTGCTGATTGTGGGTATCGAGGCGAGTCGAAGCGCTGTCTAGCGGGGTCGAGCCTCGCGTTCTGCTCGTGGTGAGCGCTGGGAGATCATGCCGTGAGTGTCACGCTGGGAATTGACATCGGAACGTCGGGCACCAAGGCGATCGCGATCGATGAAAAAGGGGTGATCCTGGCCTCGGCAACGGCCGAGTATCCGTGCGATCATCCGCGGCCGGGGTGGTCGGAGCAAAGTCCCGACCTGTGGTGGGCGGCGACGAAGACGACTGTCTCGCAGGTGATGTCGTCAAGCAAGTTTCAGCGGAGCGACGTGGTCGGAGTGGGCTTGAGCGGCCAGATGCACGGCTCGGTCTTTCTCGATGCCGCCGGCGAAGTGATCCGCCCCGCCTTGCTCTGGAACGATCAGCGCACGGCCGCTGAGTGTGCCGAGATCGAAACGAAAGCCGGGGGACGCGAGGCTCTCATCCGCCTCGTGGCCAATCCGGCCCTGACCGGATTCACGGCGCCCAAGGTCTTGTGGGTTCGCAAGCACGAGCCGCAGCACTGGGATCGCGTTCGCCAGATTCTCCTGCCCAAGGATTATGTCCGCTACCGGCTCACCGGCACGTTTGCGACCGAGGTGAGCGACGCGTCGGGCACGCTATTGCTCGACGTCGCCAATCGTCGCTGGAGCCGCGAGATGCTCGGCAAGCTCGACATCGACGCCGCACTCTTACCCGATTGCCATGAGAGCCCGGATGTGTCGGCCACTGTTAGCGAGCTCGGATCAAAGGCGACCGGGCTGCCCGTCGGCACGCCCGTGGTCGGCGGCGGGGGCGATCAACCGGCTGGCGCTGTGGGCAATGGTATCATTCGCCAGGGCGTTGTCTCGGCGACGATGGGCACGTCGGGCGTTGTCTTCGCACATGCCGACACGCTCGGCTTCGACCCCCAGGGCCGGCTTCAGCGTGGCTGCCACGCTGTCCCCGGCGCATGGCACGTGATGGGCGTGGTGCTGGCCGCGGGGGGCAGTTTTCAGTGGTTTCGCAACGAGCTCGGCAAGGCTGAAGTCCAGCTAGCTCGAACCCGCGGAGAAGACCCTTATTTCATGCTCACCGATGAGGCGGCCATCGTCGGCCCCGGCGCCGAAGGTTTGTTCTTCTTGCCCTACTTGACGGGCGAGCGAACTCCTCATTTCGACCCCGACGCCAAGGGGGCATGGGTCGGCTTGACCGTTCGCCACGGACGTGCTCACATGATCCGCAGCCTTCTCGAAGGGGCGACATTCGCCATGCGCGATAGCCTGGAATTGATCCGCGAGATGGGTGTCGGTATCGAGCAAATTCGCATTTCAGGTGGAGGCGCGCGTAATGCCCTCTGGCGCCAGATCCAGGCCGATATTTATGGCAATGATGTTCGCACGCTCAACTCGACCGAGGGCCCGGCTTTTGGAGTGGCCCTTCTGGCTCTCGTCGGCACGGGTATTTACCGCACTGTGCCCGAGGCCTGCGATGCCACGATTCGCACCGTGGAAACCACCCGCGTCGAACCGGCGGCAAGAGCCTATTACGACCGTGCATTCGCCGTCTATCGTCAGCTTTACGATGATTTGAAAGGTTCGTTCAAGACGATCGCCGCTCTTGTCCATTGACGGGGCGCGACGACAATTGTCGTGCGTCTGAAATAAAACCGTGGGAACCGAGCGAGGGAGCAAACGAATGCCTGTTGCCGAAGGCGAAACCCCGGCACCCGATCGTTCGCCAGACCCGATCGAGTATGAGACGGATGACGTGGTCGATGCCTCCAGAGCGATGGCTCGCCGTCGCTGGATTCTGACGCTTTCAGCCGGCGCTCTGGCCGGCCTTCTTGCCTGGCTCGGCGGTGAAATAGGCCTCAACGCCTTCAGGCCGCCCCGTCATGCCGTGAACTCGAAGGGAATCGTGCTGAACATGACGGATCGGCGTGAGGAAGCCGTTACCGAGGCTCGGAATGCGGGTCTGGCGTTCATCATCCTGGGCGTCACTTTCGGAGCCGCGCTCGGGGCGGCCGGCGGACTCTCTATCCGTTCGCCGCGGAGCGCCATGCTGGCGGCCATGGTCGGTACCGCGACTCGGCGGCGGTCTCGCGGCGGGCACATCGTTCGTGGCCTTGCCGCGCTATAACGCCTATCGCCATGCTCATCCGGACGAAGCCCTCCAGGACCTGGTTTACCCGATGCTTGTGCACGTCGTCATCTGGTCGAGCGTCGGCGCGGCCGGCGGCGCTGCGCACGGGATCGGTCTGGGCAATCGACGAGCGCTGGTCGCGATCGCGCTGGGCGGTCTTGCGGGGGGGGCCCTGGCAGCCATCGTCTATGAAGTCGTCGGCGCGATAGCGTTACCGCAAGCACAAACCGCGCGGTTCGTGTCGACGACCGCGTCGAGCCGGCTGCTTGCTCGCCTCATGGTGACGACTCTGGCCGCCGTCGGAGTGGCCCTGGCGGCCGCAGGGCCGCAAGCCGAGGGTCGCTCGAGGACGACCTGAAATCGCCCGCGGCCGATGCCGGCCGCTCCTTGTTTTCGACGATTACGTGGGTCCGGTTCGGCTGCGGGTGCCCGAGCTCACTCGTTCCGCCTGAGGGCCAGCGTACGACGACTTTCTCGACTTCAACGACCGCGCCCAGACCAATCAAGAGTCGCGGATCGTGGGCCGACTGCATGCTACACCCGCCCTTGCGCTGGCGTGTGATGGTGCGCCCGCCAGCGGTGACTTCGACGCGTGCACCGATCGCGTCACGATTGCTCCGCGTGCCGACCAGTGAGAGACGAATCCACGCGTTTTGATTCGGCGAATCATTGCGCAGGATGGCCGGCGGCCATCCATATGGCTCACGACGATGTCGAGATCGCCGTCGTCGTCAAGGTCGCCAAAAGCCGCGCCGCGAGCCGCGTGGCGAGCGTTGAAATAGGCGCCGACGTCGCGTGTCGAAAGCTGAAAGTGGCGGAGGACCTGATGCGTACCTGCCGGGGTGATGGAAACATTGCGATAGAGCAGGGGCGGTTCGACATAGGTCATCATCGGGGCCAGGTCGTGGCGATTGGCGTCGACATGGCCGTTTGCCACGAAGCCATCGGGCCAGCCGTCGTTATCGAAATCGGCCAGGGCACAGCCCCAACCAACCCAGGGCTTGCTATCGGTAAAGAGGCCCGCCGCGGCCGACGACTCGCGGAAGAGGGCCGGTGCCAAACCGCCCGCTTGCGGCGCGGCCGACGCACTCAGGTTCTCGTAGTACCCGATGTGCTCGTTCTGGAAGTTGCTCACGAAAAGCTCGGGGAATCTATCGCCGTCGCAGTCTTCCGCGTCGACGCCCATGCTCGACTGGGCGATCCCCCGCTCGTCGTAGGCGGCGCCCGACGATTCCGTCGCATCTTCAAAGGTGCCGTCGCCCCGGTTAAGAAACAGGAAGTTGGGATTCAGATCGTTGGCGACATAGAGATCGGTGCGTCCGTCGCCGTTGAAGTCAGCAGCGACGACGCCGAATCCGCGACCACGCTGTTTCCCGATCCCCGCTTTGTCGGTCACGTCGGTGAACGTGCCGTCGCCATTGTTGCGGTAAAGAATGTGCTTGGCCGCGCGAACGTCCCACGGCGAGCAGAAGAGGGGCACCCGCTCAGTTCCGCAGCAATGGGCGTCGCGGGGGTAGATCCAATCGCCGTAATTCGCGATGTAAATGTCGAGGTCGCCGTCGTTGTCGTAATCGAGCATCGCGCCGCCCGACGACCAGTTGGGCCTGTCGATTCCCGCGGCGCGGCTGACATCGCGAAATGTTCCGTCCCCGTTGTTGATATACAGCACGTTCGAGCCGAAATTGCAGAGGAAGACGTCCTGGTCGCCGTCGTTCTCGACGTCGCCCACGATTATTCCGTGGCAAAAGCCGGCGAAGCCCAGCCCGCTCGATGCGGTGACGTCTTGAAACCGGCCTGCGCCGACATTCTGATATAGCCTGTTATGACTGATCTTAAACGTGTCGCGCGACAGAGGAAGCGGGTTACACGTCGCAAAATAGAGATCCATCTTGCCATCGCCGTCGTAATCGAAGACAGCGACGCCCGACCCGAACGCGGTCGGGTAAAGCTTCCGGTTGTCGTTGCCCGAGACATGGACGAAATCAACACCGCTCTCGGGCCGGATGTCGCGGAACCGGAACGGACTGGGATCCTTCGAGATCGACGTGGTCGTGTCGCCGAGCGCGAAAAAGGCCGCCTGTGCAGACACACCATACCGGCCGTGGTTGCCGGCAGGCGTCCCGGGTGGTGCGACGTTCGGTGATTCCGCGTCGCTTTGGACACTGAGTCCGGATGGCGCCGCCCGCGGCTGCTGGGGAGCCCTCGTGAAGTCGCAGCCGGCCAGAGCGATCAATAGACACGCCCTGATGACAGTCCCTTGAGCCCAGGAGCGGTCGACATGAGTGGCGTCAGGCCATTGTCGCGCCCGGTGAACAACGTTGGGGCAGGCGACTCGACCGGAATCCAAGGCCAAGAGCAGCCGGGCATTCGAGACATCCACCCGGTTCCGCCGGTTATTTCGCTTCCCGCGGCAATGCGCATCTGAAAAGGGCGAGCAGCGGAGCGCCGCAGCGGCTTGAAGAAGAAGACGTACCCGCCGCCCGTCATTGCGGCTTTGGCATCGAGTTGAGCGACTTCATTTTTCCATCAGGCCCGATCATTTTCTTGTATTCGTCTTTGAACTTGACCCGCCGGTCAGCGCCGGCCTGGACAGTGTTTCCCTTGGTTGCCTCTGGCGGGCCCTCCGGCCCACCGCAGCCGGCACCGAGGAACAGGACAGTGCTGAACACAAGCGAAGCTCGATGAAAACGTGACACGGTATCCCTCGTAGTACGACGAAACGCATGGCCGCGACTGGTGTGCGGCCATGCAGGTAAGCGCGTTTTTCGATCAAAAGAGGCAGCTACGGCCGAGGTGGTATGTTAATAAGCGTCGGAACTGATGACTTCGCCTTGGTTGCGCGTTCCCAGTCCCCACCACGCCTGGATGCTGACCGCGTCCTTGATGAATTTCACCGACCCGTCACCGAAGCCGACATTGACACCGCCGGGATGGTTGCTCGATGCGGTGCTCGCACCAGCCAACCGCCCCCCGATCCATCCGACGTGAAGTTGCCTTGCGCCCCGAAGAAGCCGCTTTCGGCCCCGGTACATGAATAACTGTTAGGCGTCATCACGTGTGAATAGGAAATATTCTGAATGTCATAGCCTTGGGTGTAGAGCCAGGCATAGCCGTTGCCGGCGTCTTCGGCCGGCGCGGTGCCGCCGGGAATGCTCTTGCACGCGCCGACGAGCTGCAGTGCGACGGCCACGCCGGCCGCCCCTTGATCGGGCTTGGGGGCGACCGAAGCTGACCTGGAACAGGCGCGTTTGGCAAAGGCCGTGCCGGCGACGGCTGGCGAAACATAATTGCCCGACAGAGCGTCGAGCCCATTGCCATAGCCCAGCAGATGCTCGCTGAACATGGCCGTATTGCTCGTTCCGTCGGTCGCCGACGCGAGGCTGACTGGCCCAAGATTCGGACTGCTGACAAAGGTGTCGCCTCGCGACGGCACGATGAGTCCATTGCACGAGGTAATCATGCCCGGCCCACCGTAGTTGCCGGCATAACTCGTCTGCGCCGAGTCGCCGCCAAAGCTGATCGGATGCGTGAGGCTCTCCGATGGACAGAGAAGGCTCGCGATCGATGACAGACCGGCCGTCGAATTGGCTGTACCTCCGGTCGCGACCGGCGATACGAAACCGATCTCGAGCATCGGCAAGCTGAAATTGATGGCGTTATAGATCGGCGTTTGTTCCATCATCGGCAAGAGGGCAGCCGCCCACGACGGCTGCCACGCCCAGCCGGGATTGATCGTGTTCGTAATCGACTGACTCGGATAGACGTTATTGATCGAAACGTAATTGTGCGCCGCTAGCCCTAACTGTTTCAGGTTGTTGACGCACTGAGCTCTGCGAGCCGCTTCTCGAGCGGCCTGAACGGCCGGGAGCAGTAGCGCGATCAGAACCGCGATGATCGCAATCACAACGAGCAATTCGATCAGTGTGAAGCCGCGACGGCGCAGCAGAGTACAACGTCTCATTGAGAATGCCTCGGAATTGCACGACAAAACGGATAAAAACTGAAAGTGTTCGCTGTCAAGCGCAATCTTATCCAGGCGCATCACGCCGGACAAGTGGAAGACGCGTCAACGAAGTGGGCGGCAGGTTGATGTTGCGCGGCGATTCTTCAGTTTTTCGCCGTGTTTCCGATGTCGAGACGGCGAAAGCCGTCGCGTCCCTCGACGATTTCGATTGATGTGTCAATCGGCACGTCGCGAACGGTCTGCCGCGTGCGGCTGACTGGCCACTCAATCTCAATCGTGCGAATCGCGGTGCCGCGTCCGGTGCCGACCGTGCACGCCAGCGGGTTACCCCCGAAACTCGACCCCGACGTGATCGTGCGATACCGCGAGGCGGTCCCGCGGCCGGGCTCCTCGATATCGACCCGGATTCTCGTTCCGATCGCGGCGCGATTGGTTTTTGTGCCAATCAGCTTGATCGTCAACCAGTGATGGCCGTAGCCGGGATTTTGAAAGAGCACGTTGTGCGCCCGATCGCCGGGCGCCGCGCCCCCGGCCTCGACAAAAATGTCGGCGTCACCATCCTGGTCCCAGTCGGCGAAAGCGACGCCGTGCCCTTTCTGGAGGTGGCCCGTGCCGGTCGCCGCGGTGACGTCCGCAAAGCGTTTGCCACCTTCGTTCTTGAGCAGCACGTTCGGCATGAGATAGGTGTAGGAGGGGCGTCCGGTGCCCAGGTAAATGTCGAGATAGCCGTCGTTGTCGATATCGCCGAAATTCGATCCCATGGGCAAGACGACACGGTCGACACCCACGTTGGCCGTGACATCCTGGAAAGGCTCGGTTCGCCCGACATTGCGATAGAGCCGCGGGCGCTCACCGGTCGCCGGACGGCCGAGCTGGTCGGCGATCACTTCCGAGAGCGTGGCCTGGTTCGGGTTGACCCAGAGGTCGAGCCGGCCGTCGTTATCAAAGTCCCAGAACCAGCAGGCAAACCCAAACGTCGGCCGCGTCACCTGGAGCACGCCTGCGACGTCAGTGAAGGTTCCGTCGCCCCGATTATGATAGAGCCGGTTTCCTTCACCGAGATTCGATACATAGAGGTCCGGCAAGCCATCGTCGTCATAGTCGCCCCAGGCGACCCCTTTGCCGAACCGGGCGTTTTCCACTCCGGCCGCCGCGGCGACATTTTCAAAAGTGCCGTCGCCCCGGTTGCGATAAAGCCGGCCCAGATTGCGTCGATCCGGACTGCGGGTGACGAACTCGCCGGCGACATACAGGTCGATCAGACCATCGTTATTGTAGTCGGCCCAGGCGGCCGCCTGGGTTGCGATTGGCTCGCCAAGGCCCGCGGCAAGAGTCACATCCTCGAATCGACCACCGCGATTGCGTAGCAATGACATCCGCCGGGGAACTTCCCATGCGCCTCGGAGCATGAGGATATCGAGATTTCCGTCGTTATCGTAATCGGCGTGACACGCGTTGAGCGACACAACCTGGTCGATCAGACCAGCTTTCTCCGATCGATCCTCGAAGGTCGCGTTGCCGCGGTTGTGCAAGAAGAGGGCTCCGCGCTCGACATCGGTCGTTGGCATGAACACGTCGAGACGACCGTCGTTGTCGAAATCGTCGACAATGCAGCCCCCGGCCATCGAGGCTCCGCGCACGTTGAGGCCGACACGATTGGCGACGTTGGGCATCCGCCGTGGATCGTCTTGCGCGGAATCAAATCGACCAAGGGGCAGCCGGAAGTCCTCGGGTACGTCATCAGGGTATTGCCCGAGCGTCATGTAAGCGACATTCAAAAGCCAGCGCGCACCCAGGTCGGCCGGGTTCCGCTCGAGGTAGCGTGTAAAGTTGTCGATGGCCTCGAGTGAACCCCTCGTGAGCTGGTGGGTCGCTGCGCTCGACAACGGAAAAATACAACTCGACTCATTACAACAGGCCACGCAATTTTCAACTTCACCACGCCGCATCGCGGCGGCACCGCGCAAGAAATCGAGCTTCGCTCTGAACAATGGCGGTCGTGCGGGGTCGGCGTGTTGTGCGTCAGCGAACTCATGGCCGGCTGCCGACCATTTCCCTTCGTACATCAACAGCGAACCGAGCAGGAGGTGAAGGTCTGCCTCGGCCGACGCCGACTTTGGATCTTCCGGATCCAGGGCGGCAAGTTTCTCCCGGAGATAGGTGATCCCTCTCTCGCCACGGCCCGCGACGGACTGCCTTATCGCGCTCAGCGAACCCGGATCACTGATCGGGGTTGAAAAACGAATCGCCGTGGCATAGCCGCTATCGTCAAAGTTCTCGTCCCAGGCCGGCCGTTCGGGTGCTTTCGCGAGGGGCTGTGGGCCCTTACTCGCTGCGCCCGGCGTCGGCCGCGAGCGGGCGGCCATCCAGCGGTTCACGCGGTGGATCAAAGTCGATGGCCTGGTATCGGTCAACGCGGCGCATACGCCGGCCGCAATCGCGACGACGCCAAGCGAAACGAGTATCACTCTGCTGGCGACCTGGCCAGGTGCGGCTTTCATGTTGGATCTCGACGAAAGGTCAGGGCGACTTCATTTCCACGGTCGTCGCACGCAGACGGTAAAAGTTGGCAAGGCCCGGATTTCCGCGGCGGTCATGATGATCCGCGAGCAATCGGTTGGCGTCGCGATCGCCAGGATTCTCCGCAACGATCTTTTCGGCCCAACGCGCCCCTTCGGCCTCTTGCGCATGGTCGAACATCCATCGGGCAACCGCAAGCTGGCTGTCGCGATCGTGCGGGTTTTCGACGAGCCGAGCTCGTGCCGCATGCAAAGCGTCAAGCTCCTTTCGCAAGCGGTCGGCGACGGCCTGCTCCGCACGGGCCTGTTCGTGGCGTCCGACAGCAGCGAGCGCGACGCCGCGGCTCCGTCGCGTGGCGACGTCGTTCGGGTCGCGAGCAATCGCCTCGTCGAGCAGAGCCACGCGCCTGGAGCGTCATTCCGGCGCAAAGCGGCGTCGGCCAGCGTTTTGAAGGGCTCGGCATTCTTGGGATCGAGTACGATGGCGCGCCGCAGATGATCGGTGGCGACGGGCTCCCTGCCGTCTTCCATCAAACTCTCGCCGATCCCGAGATGAGCTGCGGGGTCGTCGGGGTGATCTTTGAGATAGGCCGTATACGCATCGATGGCGTCGGCATTGCGATGGGCTTTGCGCAACTCGTCCGCCAGGCCGAGCCACGCACGGCCAAGCGTCGGGTCGCGCTTGAGCGCTTCGCGGTAGTCACGCTCCACGGCCGATGGGCCCGCGGACGTGCGAGCGTCGACCTCGGCGCGCCAGAGGAACGGCCGCGCATCCTCGGGGAAGTCGTGCGTCCAGCGGTCGAGGACCTCGGCCGCTCGGCCGAGGTCGTAGGTTTCGAGATACACGCGTGCCAGTGCCTCGTCAAACTGAAGGTCCGGCTCGGTACCCGCGTCAAAGGCGCGCCGCAGCGCGGGCTCCGCCGCGCCATGCTGGCCGGCCTTGGCGGCAATCAGGGCCTGCAAGAGACGTAAATCCTCGTGTGGGGCACGCTGGGCCTGCGCGCGTCGCAGCGCATCGGCAGCCTCGCCCAGGCGTCCGAGCCCAACCGCAATACGGCCTTTCCAGACAAGAGGCTCTGGCGCGTCGTGGGCGGCGCGCTGCCACTCTGGCAATAGGTCCTGCGCTTCCGCGTATCGTCCCGCCGTGCAGGCGGTCCGTACCCGGGCCGCCGCGGGAAACTCGGTTTCGCCGGCCTTCAGACACACGTAAGCAAGGATCACGGCGCCGGCCGCGGAACATGCCAGAAACGCCAGAATCCACGCGGACCGCGGTCTGTTTCGAGCTTGTGGCATGGTTCGTTCGGGCGCACGCCTCGACGTTCGCGATATTGCAGGCTTGTCAAAAAAATGGATTCAGCCTCGCCTGTTGATTGTCTTTCCAATGTACCGTTCTCTCCCGTCGCGCGCAGCGCTTCAGGAGGGCGCGACAAGCGAGTTTTGACGGTTCTTGACGTGTCATGTATAAACATTTCGTACCGATCGACTCGCGCAGAAGCACGAAGGCTGATCGACCATGATGGATAGGGCGCAGGGTGTTTCTGGCTACCGACGGGTGCGGAGTCATCATTTTGTCACGTAAATCGAGAGGGGAACGACGGGTCCGCAAATCGCTTGCGTCCGTGTCGCCCGACGAGACCGCAATGTCGAACAAGATGGCGGGCCCGCAAGCGGCGCCCGACGCCTTGCCCTTTGACGACCCCGGCCGCGACAGCAGGACTTTTCGTCGACGGCTCGCCACAACGCTGGCGGTCATCGCCCTCTTGACCCTTCATTACACGCTGGCCGCACGAAGTTTGCTGCAAGAAAATCCGACCGTCGACGAAGTGGTGCACATGCCGGCCGGGATCACCTACTGGCAAAAGTTGACCTTTCGCCTTTACCACCACAATCCGCCGCTCATCAAGCTGGTCGCCGCGCTCCCGGTGGTGATCTGGGGGAAGCCGATGATGGCGCCCCTCTATGAGCTGGGAAGCTGGAAATCGCCCGATCCGGATCAATCGACGTTCTCGCAGTCGTTCTGCTATTTCAACGCCGCGCGGTACTTCGAATTGTTCAAAATGGCCCGCCTGATGATGCCCCTGTTCTCGTTGATCGGCGGTCTCGCCGTCTTCGCCTGGTCGAGCCGGAAGTACGGAGTTCTCGGCGGGCTCTTGAGCCTCACGCTATGGACGTTTTGTCCCAATGTGCTGGCGCACGCGCGGCTCGTGACGTCCGATCTTGGATCGACAGCGCTTGGCGTGGCGGCGACATACGCGTTCTGGCGCTACCTGCAACTGCCAAGCTGGCGCAAGGCCAGCGCCGCGGGCGTGCTCCTGGGCCTCGCCCAGTTGACGAAGTTCACGATGATTGTCCTGTACGCCGTCTGGCCTTTCCTGTGGCTTGTCCATCTCGCCCTGGCGGTCCCGACGACCCGCTGGCGATCGAATGTCGTCAAAGCCGTCGGCCACGCCGTTCTCATCCTTGCGGCAAGCGTCGTCACAATCGATTGCGGCTATTTCTTCGAGGGTGTGGGTATTCCGCTGGGAAAGTTCGAGTTTGCATCGAAGTCGCTGACTCGCCCCGTTCCTCCGGGAATGAGGCGTCCGGTCAGCAAGAATCTGCTCCTCACCGCGACGTGGCAGTTTCGCGTGAACTGGTTTCGTGAAACCTGGCTGAGCGCGGTGCCATGCCCGCTGCCGCAGCATTATGTCCTCGGTTTCGACGAACAAAAAATCGAGACCGAGGGCATTCCCCAGCGCTACTTTGACGCTGTGCGGAGCCCCGATGAGACGGTTCGGCAGCAAGAGATTGCGAGGGAACGTGAGGTTTCGGAGTCGGCCGCCGATCGGAAGGGGGGGTATCCGGTCTACCTGGATGGCGAGAT
This sequence comes from uncultured Planctomycetota bacterium, assembly GCA_963818265.1. Lineage (GTDB taxonomy): Bacteria > Planctomycetota > Planctomycetia > Isosphaerales > Isosphaeraceae > CAWFRS01. The sequence goes on from CAWFRS010000012.1 coordinate 113,993, forward strand.
CCGCCGTACGGGCTGGTGGTATTACTACTTTCTGTGCCTGGCTTATAAGATCCCGGAAGGGACCTGGTTTCTCATCGTCCTGGCGCTCGCTTCACTTCGGCTGGTCCGTCGGTCGGCCGCCGAATGGGCCGACGAGATCGCCCTGCTCACGGTTCCTCTGGTCATTCTCCTGAGCATGAGCTTCTTCACGGACATCAATCTTGGTTTGCGCTATGTCCTGGCCATCTTGCCTTATCTGTTCATCAGCGTGGGCAAGCTGGTGCCGTGGACGCTCGGGCTGCCACGGGCGCGAAGATGGGTGATGTCAGCGGTCATCATCGGATCGGTGGGATCGACGGCCGTCGCTTCGCTCAGTATCGACCCTCACTACCTGGCGTATTTCAACTGGGCCTCGGGCGGGCCAGACCGGGTACCGCCGCGATTGATCGACAGCAACCTCGACTGGGGCCAAGACCTGGTCGCGCTTCAGGAGTGGTGGAAATCGACGATTCCCAACGAGCCAATCGGCCTCGGCTATTTCGGTCAGATCAATCCGTCCCTGTTCAAGCTGAGGGGCGACACGTTCAACTGGTTTCTCCCTCCGGTCAAGCCCGGAACGGTCGCGCCCATGGCGCAAGCGCCCAATCCCCTGCTGATCGGACCCGCAAAGAAGCTTGTGCCGGGCTATTATGCCGTGAGTGTCTCCATACTCTACGGGCTGCCGTGGCGATTTTATGATCCGGCGTCATTGATCGAGCCGCAAGGAACGTGGGGGCCGTCTTGGAACATACCAAATGAAGACGCCGATGCGTTCTGGTATTTCCGTCAATTTGAGCCGGTGAAACGGATCGGTCACTCGATCTATGTTTATCATCTCAGCGAGGAAGACGTGGCTGGGGCGGCTCCTTTATTCCTGGCTCGAGACGGGCCGGCGCCATGAATCGCGACGGGACAAGTTCGTCGGTCGGCTCGGGATCATCTGCTATGGATTCGATTTAAAACCTACCCCGGCAGGCGGGTTCGAGGCCGGAACACAGGGCGAATTCTAGCCTTCTGGGATAGACTATTAGCCACATTCAAGGCCGACTGTTTTTTTGGCCAGCCGAGTCCCCGCGACGGCGATGACCAATCCCCAGATCATCATGTTGCTTGAAGCTCGGGCGTTTCGACCCCGGCAGGCGTCATCAGAAAGGCGACCTGCTGCCCGTCGTAAGTCCCCTGGCCGGCGATCTGGTCAGAGTCATTAATCCCGGTAGCATTGAGATCGCTCCAGCCAGTGCCGGCGGACAAAAGGCTTGTCAGCGTTTGGATCGTTCCGTTGTTTTAAAGGAAGCCGTTGCCGACGGCTTGGCCGTTGTTATTCAGCGCGCCGGCGATGAAGTTAGCTCCGCCGGGCAAACTGGTCAGGTTTTTGGCGTTGCCGGTATCCGCATGATAGAGGCAAGATAGATCCGTCCCACCTTTTTGCCAAGTGTTGATTATCAAATCGCCTTTTTGATCGATCGCGACAGCTTCGCTTTGGAAGTACATACCTGTCCTGGCCTTTGAAAAGTGATCGGTGGTTTGACCGTTCTGATAAATCGCCGGGTGGTTGTCTATGCCGATCGCCTGAACTAACACCGATCCTGCGATTTCGCCGCCGTTGTTAATGGCGTAAGGGGCCATGAGATGCAACGCGGTCGTTGTTTGGCCGCTTCTTGTTGACCATCGATGTTTGAGCTATTGTAAATACCAGAGAAGTTACCGCCGACGTACTGGCCGCTATCATTAATGGAAGAATACGGACCGCCCACGACTTGACCGCTGTTGTTGATTGACATGGCCAGGCCGCCGACGGGGTTGATCTGTGTCATCTGGCCATCGCTGCAAAGAAACGATTGGGCGCCGGGGCCAGTGACGGCAAACCGCGGCGGGGCGGCCGGTCCGGATACATTGCTGGCAAAGTAACCATCAGAGCTGTTGTACGAGATGCCAACCACTTGTCCCTGGTTATTGATCGAGGTTGCCACGCTCGACGACTGCCCGAACATAGTCCCGAGATCGGTGATCGTCTAAAGAGCGTCGGCTCGCGCCGGACGCCCCATCCCGGTGATCGCCAGCCCCACGAATTCAATGAGCATGATTCGGCGAGCAAAACGGTCGGATCATGGCATCATCGTATTCCCTTCCCTGGATCCCACATCAGCGGAGAGATTGGAAGCATCTCGATTCGCTGCCGCGTCCCCGCGACAACGTGCTCCTGGAGCGTTTTACCTGACGCTACTTGCCGCGTCGAGCCGAACAAAACACCGACTTGGACGATCTCCAAAGTGACTCGGCCATCGATCACATCTCCGAGCCGCGTTGGCTCTGAATGACAACGAAAACAGCACCGTCATCCTCGGTCTGTCGGAGGCCGGCCCCCCGATGTGTACCGCACGATCGACGGCCGGCTCCCCGATTCAGTCCTGCGGATCGGATCGACGGGGAAGCGTGACATCCACCTCCCACGCGTCGGGCGCGATCCGCGCCCAGCTCCATCCGTAGCCCTCCTTGTGGAGGGAAAGTTGGAACTGGCCTGCGGGCAGGGCCTTCAGTCGAAACACGCCGAGGCGATCCGTCGCACTGGCGACGAACGTCTTGCCGTTGCAATACACGCGGACGCCCGCAAGAGCCGAGCCATTCTCATCGAAGACACGTCCCGAGAGGGTCCGGGCCTTGTCTTGCGAAGGCACGTTCGCGTCGCCAGCGTTCACGCGGACGTGGGCCTGGCACTCAACGATCCTGACGGCCTTCCGTGAACCTGCGGCGGTCGGATCGCTGTTCCTTTCGAGGCGGACGGGCTCCGGATCCCGGTCGGTGGGGATCGTCAGGACTTTCCGGTGGCTCTTGCCGAGGAGGCCCGGGAGGGCGATATAGACCAGCGCCTGGCCGGGAGGAACGAAGTGCTCGAAGCGGCCTTGTTCGTCGGTGTAGGCCCCCTGGCACGCGGCACCCGATCGAGGTCGGGCCGTGCTGTAGCAGAAGACGGGGGCACCGGCCATCGGGGTGTTGTCGTTGATATGAATCGCTGTGCCGCACAACCGACGGCCCTCGATCAAGACCAGATCAGCCCGGGAATCCTCGCCGGCCTTGACGCGAACTCCCTCGACGGCCCGCGCCGTGAACCGACGGCCCTTCGGTGAGGACGCAAACAACAGATTGTAGACGCCCGGTGCCAGCCCACCGACCTGGAAATGGCCGTCTGAGTCCGAAGTCGCCTCGCCCCATCCTCCTCCGAGCGGGACCTTCGTGCCGAGCTCGATGGTTTGGGCCGCAACCCTGGCGTCTCCCACGGGCTTCCCCGTGGTCGAATCGGTCACCGTGCCCGCGATGCCGCCGCCGTCCTCGAGCGTGACCGGCTCGACCGCTCGGTCTTCAGAATGTACAGCGAATGATGGCCCGACGTACCGGGCGTGACGCGCGCTGAGGTGCACGATCGTGTCTGCGGGCAGATCGAAGACATACCGGCCCGCTTCGTCGGTGACAGCCGCGCGAAGCGACGTGCCGTTCCCGAACTCATTGTTCGCCTCGTGGCTGAGCTGATGCGCACGAACTAGGACGTCTGGGATCGGCTTGCCCCGGCTGTTCCGAATGGTCCCCTCAACCCGGTGATTCAGTGGGAGGAGCATCAGCGTGACGGGGTCATTTTCCGTCCCATGCGGACGCAATTCGGTCCCCCTCCAACGGGACCAGCCCAGCGTCCGGTCGTCCGGTCGTGACTCGAATTCGACCGTTTCAATCAGATGATCGACGGGAACCACCACGCGGCCGTCGGCCCCGGTGCGATACCGCCGGCCGTCGGGTGCGGAGTCGCGATCGACGGCCGTGATCTCCACGTTCGAGACGCCCCGGTTCCGAGTGTCCACTACCCGCACGGAGATCATCTCGAACTTCTTCTCGGGCGCGGCGGGCTTGACCGATCCTGGCTTCTGCGCCGGGCTTTTCGCCAACGCGGCCGGTTCGGCCGCTGGCGGCTTCTGAAGAGCGAGCACGGCCGCGCCGGTCGCGACGAGGCCAACGATCCCGAGGATCGCGATCATGAGGAGCCGAGTCATCTGCATGGTCCTCGAAGCGATGACAGCCCAGGAGAAGGCCGTTGACGACGCCAGACCGTCGGTAGATTCCCGGCAGGCGAATCGGAGCATCATCCGGGCCGTACGACTCACCATCTCCGCGGGTAGGGCGGCGGCGGGATCCGGCCACGTTTTCGATGATCGATCCGCCCCGAAACCGCGGCGGATCAGTCGGCCCAGTAAGCGTTCCTTCCCCCGCGCCAGCCGGCTCTTGACTGTCCCGACGGGCCAGCCGAGTTGTCGCGCGGCCGCCTCGCAGGTCTGGCCCTCCAGGTAGCAGAGGACGACCGCCGCGCGATAACCCTCCGGCAGCCGGCCCAACTCCTCGTGGAGGGCGGCGGCGAGTTCGGGCAGGCATCGCTCGTCGTCCGATTGCTGGTCGGCGGTTAGCGCCACGCGGGTCTCGTGCTTCCGCCGACGGGCCATGGCGATGCGGGCTCGGGAAGAAACGCGTAGTGCCACGCCGTAGAGCCAGCTTCCGATCGACTCGCGGTTGCGGATTGCGCCGGCCCTGCGGACCAGTATGAGGAAGGTCGCCTGAAACGCGTCCTGGGCGTCGTGCTCGTCGCGAAGGACCGAGCGGCAGACGCGCAGGACCATCGGCCCGTGCCGCTGGAGCAACGCGGCGAAGGCCGGCTCGGCCGACTCGTTGATGTGGTCGGCGAAGCGGCCGAGGAGCTCGGCATCGGTCAGGTCGCTGACCGTGCCCGACTGGAAGAGTGCCGCGAAATCCTGAAGGCCCGCTCCGTATCGATGATTGACCACCGCTGCGATCTCCCCGAAGGCTCGTGCTTCGCCCAGTAGTGCCTCGACCGTAGCCTTCGGTTCCCAGATTTCCCGGAATCCCGCGGAACGCGGAATCACGCCTTTGCGTCGAGGCTGTCTCCGTGTCAAGAACCCCGGGACGATTGCCGCGATCCCGGCCGATCCGCTATCATCGCGAAGTCGCACCGAGAGAGTTCGCCGACAACCATACCGATGCTACGATGGAGTAGCACCCGGTGAAGAGTCAAGCGGTCGCGGCCCAGGAGTATCTGGCTGAGCTTCCTGACGATCACCGGGCCGTCGTCGCCGCGGTCCGCGCCGTCGTCATAAAGAGCGTGCCGAAGGGTTATCGCGAAGCGATGAACTGGGGCTCGATCACCTACGTGACCGCGCTGGAGCGCTACTCGGACACGTACAACAAGCAGGCGCTCAACTGTGCGGACCTGGCCGCCCAGAAGATCCACTTGCCCTCTGCCTTGACTGTTTCTCGATTTCAGTCACCACCGCGCGTGGTTAAATTCCAAAGGCGGTAGGCGCCGCGATGACCGGGCCAGCAAACAGCTTCAAAGAGCCGAGGAGTTTCCTTATAGATTGGTGGGATGGGACAGTCGCGAGTCAGCCGTAAGATCAAAAATGACTCATTGTTGTAATCGCTTGCGTGAGTCATACACTTGCGCCACGTTGTTCTCGCGATTGGGCCCGTACAGCACTTCGAGATCAAAGCCTGCGCGGCCGAGCAGTTCACCGATGTCCGCACCGAATTCGGTAAACACAGGATAACCAACGTCTCCGCCAGGATGGCAAATTCGCGGTGCGTGATGCTGAACCGAGCCGTCGGGCGATATCGTCGAACGCCGGAATGAGGTCGTTACCGTCGGTAAGACGGGAATCGTGAAGATGTGGCGTCCGCCGGGTACGAGCACGCGATGAATTTCGCCGAGCGCGCGGTCGAGATCGGGAACGTGTTCAAGGGTCTCGGATGTAACGACCAAGTCAAAACTCCCGTCGGCATAAGTTAAGTTCATAAGATCTTCGGAACGTAGGCCGTCGACGACCGTTCCAGCCGGTATATCGGGGCGATAATCCGAAGGCGCGAATCCAGGGAGCGGTGCGAGCGTTTCATGGAGGCCCGGAATCATGTTGATCTCAGCGATGCGCAGCGCCCGGATCTCGGGTTGAGCGGCCCACTGAGCCAGCGAACGCATGGCTCGCGCTGCGCTCGCGACGCGATACGTCGCCAGCAGAGCTTGGGCGAGCCGCCGCACACGGAGGCTGGCGCCGCAATGCGTGCAGATGCACGACTCCTTCCGCGCGAACGATTCCGCCAGCCGTGGGGAAAGGCCCCAGAGCTCAGTCAGACGGTCGCAGATGACGCCGCGCCGGTAAATCATCGGACCGAACCGGCCGCAGACCGAGCAATGCTCGAAGCGGCCGTGCACCACGGCGTTCAGGTAACCCCACACCAGAGCGGCGCGATGGTACAACGCGTTCCAGACGGAAACCGCGAGCCGCTTGACCCGGGTTTTCGTGTCCATCTCGGCCATGATAGGGCGGTCGTCGCTCTCCGGGGGATTGATCGCGTCCGGGGTCATTTTCTACAGCGCTTTCGGCCGAACGAGCGAGGTTCGGGCCGCTCGCGGCTTCCGGTGGCCACAGGTTCGGAGCGATTCGGTCTCACAACTCGTCGCCGGCACAATCGCGATAAAACGCTTTTTCAATAATATCCTCATTGACCTCTTGCTGCCTGTCATCACGCATGATATCGTCGATCGTGCGGTTTTGGACGTTCGTCGGAAACTGTCGAGTTGAGGCTTCGCACATTCGATCAATCCGATTCTGGAGCGATCGCCCGATTCGTGCGTGCCGATCGGCTCGGCGACGCATCGGCGGGAAATGTACTGTAGAATACTCTGAGTCGGCGAGGCTTGAGATTCCGTCATTTTCCGCTCAACAGTCTCCGCGAGTGTTTTGATCGCCTCTGATTCGTGCCGGCCCCCCGGTCGGCCGCGAATGCGGCGGTCGCCGACGGCGATATCAGTACTTATTCTTGCGCGAGTCGCCACGATTGATGCCGGCTTGGTGAACAAACAACAAGTTGAACGCATTCCAGCATGGACCAGGCGAAGCAAGCAGCCGGAACGTGGCTCGTCACTGAACTGAACATAACCAGGATGCGGGCGCGTGCCGACTGGCACCGGCCGCCAAATCTTCTGACTGCAACGGCGATGAAAGGACACCCGGATGGCAATGTTGTTCGTGCGAAGGTTGATCGCGTCGAGAATCCGCCCCGGCCGCTGCGCGTTGGCGAGTCGTGATACGAAGCGGTCGCGGCGGCTTCACACGCCGACGGCCGAGCCGCTTGAAATGCGAACGTGCCTCTCAGTGACGATGCCGGCCGCGGCCGATGAACACCTGGCTCACGCCATGGTCGCGCCCGTTCAGAATGCGCACACGCAGCAGCGGATCGAGGCTGAGCTCCATCGGGAATTGAAGCTCGCGACGCCATTCAAGAAAAAGGCGCTCGAGCAAACGATCTACGTCGGCCCGGCAGGCAAGGCCAAGTCGACTACCGGCAAAACGGCCGCCAAACCGCTCAGAAATTTCGCCAAGGCACTCGCCCTTGTCGGGCCCGGCGGGACGATCATCCTCGAGCCGGGAGCTTATGCGACACCCCTGACGATCAGCAACAAATCGAACCTCACGATTGAACTGCAGCCGGGCACTTATGCGGCAAGCATGGTGATCACCAACTCGTCGAACATCTCGGTCATCGGCGCCGCGAACCAGTCAAGCGTGCTTGCCCCCGGTTCCGGTGACGCGATCAAGTCGTTCCTGTCGAGCAATGTCAACATTCAAAATGTCTGGTTCGATGCGGCTGGAAGCGCCGGACGGGGACTGGCTGTCCTCGGCTCCTCGGTGAACGTCCAGAATATCAAGACCGACGGGACCGCCGGCGATGGCGTCGTCACGACCGACTACCTCGGGCACACAGCCACGTTGAACGCCACGTCCAGCCAGTTCGACGCCGTGCAAACCGGAGACGGCCTCGATCTGCAAGGCGGATCGACCGCCACAATCAACGGATGCACGTTTAATGGTGTCGGAACCGCTTCCGGGGCGGGTCAGTCGAGTAATGGGCTGGTCGCGACCGGCAGCGCGACTGTCAACATCACGAACTCACAGTTTATTGGCAACACGTACAGCGGTCTGGTCGCTCTGACCAACGCCAAGGTCACGGCCCAGGGCTGTACCTTCAGCTCGAACCGGCTTGGCGATGGCGCTCTTTTCTTCAATCAGACGACCGCGAACCTGACGAACAATACCTTCGCGTCCAACGGCGAGGTCGTGGGACCGACCACCGGTCTCGACGGACTCGAGTTCAACGACAACTTCACAGGTACCGGCGTCGTCTCGGGCAATACGTTCCTGAACAACACGGGCGACGGCCTGTATATCGGCAGCGCGCCAAACACGATTCAGGTCACCGGTAATACGTTCAACAATAATTTCGTGGGGGTCGCCCTCTTTGCGAACGGCACGACCGTGAATGTCAACATCGAGTCCAACACGTTCGAGGTTCCCTCGACCGCGCCGACCAGTTTTGTGGGTCTCTTCGCCCTCGGCACCGGCGTATCTGGCACGGTGGGCGGAGCTGGCTCTCTCGGCAACGTGTTCAACGGGTACGCCGACCATGTCTCGATCTATCGAACGAACACCGGCGGCGCCCAGAATCAAAACCTCGGCTACCCGAATCTGACAATTTCGACCAACACATACGAGCGCGGCGGCGTGACACTGACAGCCTCCCAGGCTGTTCAGCCGATCTCATGATCGTTGATGGCGGCCTCGGTCGGGGAGTGGATGGAGCAGTGCACACTTGTCCCGATCAGGGTCGCGCCTTCAATAGAGCCTCGCCGGGGCACGATTCCGTCGGCGGCAACACCGACGGAATCGCCATGAAGCCGAGGGAAGTGCCCAGGTTTGCGGCGTCCGTCTCGAATATTCAACGAACGCTACATTTGAACGCCGTTGAACGATCCCGGGAGGGCGAGTCTCCGCACGAGCCAAGTGCCAGTGCGGACTTGGCGTCTCGGCGTCTCGGAATCACTCAAGTCCGTTCAATGGACGCCACGACCGCATCGCGTCTGTTTGAAAAGATCCGCGCGTCGACGTCGAGCCCGGCTGAAGGTTCAGGCCGTCGGGCCGGCCGGGCAAGTTGGCCACACGCGCGAAGACAGACGCCGCCATGCTCAGGCGGCTTTCTTCCGGCAGACGCAAAGAACGAAGTCGGTGGATAGCACGCCCTTTTCCATGAGGATGGCGTCGAACTCCACGAGTAGCCGCACGATCGACCGCATCTCGGGCGTCGCCGCCGACATCGCGTCGTGTCTCAGGAACGGATAAAGCGGGTGCAAGAGCGCACCACCGAACGGGTGCCGGAGCTCGAAGTCAAAATAGGTTGATGCAAACGGCATGATCAACGACGATCGAACCGACTCGGATGCGTCGGTCGCGAGTGCGTGCTCGACGGTATGCTGGCCAAGCAGTTCGTTGCGGCGGAGCTCGGGATCAATGGCCTTGAGCAAGCGATTGACGATGTCAATCTGTTTTCGGGGATAGATGTTATAGCACGGGCCAACGTATTCGTTGAAAACGAAAACCCCGTCAGGGCTCAAGGCATCCCGCACGACTCCGAAGAATCGTTCGAGCTCTCGAACGTGGTGAACCGAACCCGAACAGAAAATCAGGTCGTATTTGCGGTCGCGCGGGACCTCGAATGTATTGATGTCATCCTGGTAGAAGCGGATCTTGAGATTCCTGGCGGCGGCCTTTTCGCGGCAGATCCGCAGGCTCGACTCCGAAAAGTCGAACGCCTCCAGATGGCTGACCGAGCCCGACGACATCATGACGATTTCGTGGTCGCCGACCCCGCAGCCGGGCGAGAGCACGTGCTCGAAGGTCCGTCCCTTGAAGTAGTCGCGAATCAGCCAGGTGAGCCAGTGCTCGCCTGACGCTCCGCCAGACATCCGCCGGTGGACAGCCTCACCAATCAGTGGATTTCCCGTCCATTGGTCCTTGGAAGCGATCTCGGGGTTCTTCTCCCAGAACGACTTCGCCGATGTCAGCAGCATTCTTGTTCTCCTTGCATGCCGAGCGCACGCTTCCGCGAGTGTGAAGGGACGGCTTGCTCGTGCGGCATTCTGGTCGGATCGCGAGAAAATGCAAGGCCGATTGCCCAGGTCTTTTTAACATTTCAACACGGACGGACAGACGGCCCGGTTCCTGTCGTTTGAATGTTGCCAGCCGCCACGAGCGAGCATCCTGTTTACTCGGCCCACGAGCGTCTTCCGGGTCTTATTGATCTTGCCGAGGGGCACGAAGTATCAGATAGTGCGTCGCTGTCAGGATTTATCGAACCAGCGGTCGAGCCAGGCACGTTTCTCCGCTCAACCGCTGGCCTGGCTCACTCGACGTTGATCGGCCCGACTCAGGGAGGAGTTCACGATGGCAACGTCCCAGGATGGGTTTTCGCGGCGTGCCGTCGCGCTCTCGGGTCGGCTTGGGCAGTATTTCGCTCGGTTTGAAGCCCTTGTGCGCCGCGATGGCTTCTGGGCTGCGTCGCAGTGCGCCGCCGGCAAGATCGGCCGGAAAGTCGCGGGGCGTGCATCACTCGTGAACCGGTGGTTCGGCGGCAACTATTGCCGCTACTTCAAGCCACTGCCGCAGTGCGACCCTTACGATGCCTGGCTGGCCGTCAACCACGAGAATCCCCGACGCCGCCAACGCATCAACGACGCCCTCACAATGGCTCACTCGAACCATCGACCCAACCATCTGCCTCGGTTCTCGATCCTCGTCCCTACTTACGATCCCCCCGTTGAATTCTTCCAGGCCATGATCCAGAGCGTCGTCGACCAGTCGTTCACCGACTGGGAGCTCATCCTGGTCGATAATGGCTCGAAGAACCCCGCCATCCCCCAGATCATCAACGACTGGACGCGCCGCGACTCGCGTATCAAGCACCTGCACCGCGCCATCAACGCCAACATCTCCGCCGCCACCAACCAGGCCGCCGAAGCCGCGCACGCCGATTTTCTCGTCCTGGCCGATTCCGACGACCTTCTCGACCCCGACGCACTCGCCCATCTCGCCATCTTTCTCGACCGATCGCCCGCCACCGACCTGATCTACAGCGACGAAGACATCGTCGACGCCCAAAACCACCGCTCCTCGCCCCGCTTCAAGCCCGACTGGTCGCCCGAATTGCTCCTCTCCTTCTGTTATCCGGGCCACCTGACGACCATCCGCCGCAGCCTCTATCAGGCCGTCGGCGGCATGCGCTCGGCCTTCGATGGCTCACAGGACCACGACTTCTGGCTCCGTGCCAGCGAACACACCGACCGCGTCGGACACATTCCCCAGATCCTTTACCACTGGCGAATCTTGCCCGGCGCCACCGCCACCCACTACAAGCCGGCCACCCTCGAAGCCGGCCGCCACGCCGTCGAGGAGGCCTTTCGACGCCGCGGCCTCGATTGCCCCGTCAGGCAGACCTCATGGGCGGCCGCCGACGGCTGTGCCATCTTCGAGCCCGTCATGCCCGACCACGGTCCCTCCGTTGCCATCCTCATCCCCAGCCGCAATCATGGCCGAAGGCTCAAGACGGCCATCGATTCCCTGGCCAAAACCACCTATCAAAACTTCCGCATCTATGTCATCGACAACGCCAGCGACGACCCCGCGACCCTCCAGTACCTCGCTTCGTTGACTCATCGCGTCTTGTGGATCCCCAACCAGAACGACCAGTTCAGCTACGCCGCCATCAACAACGCGGCCGTCTCCATGATCGACGACGACTTGATCGTCTTCTTGAACGACGATATCGAGGTCATCAACCCCCGCTGGCTCAGCCAGATGGTCGGCTGGTCGCAGCTCAGCGGCGTCGGTGCCGTCGGCGCGCGCCTCTTGTTCCCCGACGGCCGCATCCAGCACGCCGGCATCGTCCACGGCTTCAACGAGGGCCTCGGCGGCCACGCCTTCCGGTTCCTCCCCTGGTGGCATGGCGGCACCTTCAACCTGGCTCGCGTCTCACGCAACTGCCTGGGGGTCACCGCCGCCTGCATGCTCACACCACGGAAACTCTTCCTCGAGCTCGGCGGCTTCGACGAAAGCCGCTTTGCCGTCGCCTACAACGACGCCGATTACGGCATGCGGGTCGTCGACGCCGGCTATCGCTGCGTCTACTGCGCCGAGGCCGAGCTCTATCACCATGAGGGATTATCCCGCGGCCACGCCAGCAACCCGCGTGAGCTTGCCGCCTACCGCCAGACGCACGGCCATCGCACCGACCCGTTCTTCAACCCCCACCTCGATCCCGAGGACGAAACTTTCCAGACGATGCCCACGGTCGTCCCCCTGGCCACGCCACGCGGGCCCGTCTCGATGCTGGCGGTCACCCACAACCTCAACTGGGAAGGCGCCCCACGCTTCGAGCTCGAGCTCCTCTGCCGGCTCAAGGCCGCCGGCATCGTCGACCCGGTCGTCTTGAGCCCCTGCGACGGACCCATCCGCGGCCAGTTCGAGCAGGCCGGCATCGAGGTCCGCGTCGATCCCTCGTTGATCGGCCTGGCCTCACGCAGTGCGACTCTACCACGACACGATCGCACGCCTGGCCGGCTCGATCGAGGATGGCCCCTACGAGGTCGTCCACGCCAATACCATGCAGACGTTCTGGGCCGTCGAGGCGGCGCGTGCCGCCCGGGTTCCCTCGGTCTGGAGCGTCCACGAAAGCGAGCCCTGGACGACCTATTTCGACGACCTTCCCGCCGACGTCGCCGCTTCGGCCCTGACCTGCCTGACCTATCCGTACCGCGTCGTCTTCACCGCTCATAGCTCGGCACGCGTCTGGGCGGCGCTCAACTCGGCGTGCAACTTTGGCCTCATTCGGTTTGCCTTCGACACCCGGCAATTCGCCCAGCAGCTCCAGGAGATCGACCGCGGCGAGGCCCGCCGGCAGCTCGATATCGCCGATGATGAACTCGCCGTCTTGCTCCTGGGCACCGTCTGCCAGCGCAAGGGTCAGCAAGACCTCGTCCGCGCCTTCGCCACACTGCCGGCGAAGGTCGCCACCACCATCAAGTGCATCGTCGTCGGCGGCCGCGACAGCGTCCCGTACAGCCGCGACCTCCAGGCCATGGCCCAGACCCTGCCGAAGGACCGCCGCGATCGCTTCGTCATCATCCCCGAAACTGGCGACACCGCCGCCTTCTGGCGTGCCGCCGATCTTTTCTGTTGCACGTCACGGGTCGAGAGCTATCCCCGCGTCATCCTCGAAGCCATGGCGGCCGAGCTCCCGATCATCACGACCCCCGTCTTCGGCATCGCCGAACAGGTCCGCGACAACGTCAACGCCCTGATCTACGCCCCCGGCGACATCGCCACCCTGCGGTCCCACCTGCTCTTGGTCGCCAGCGACCAGCGCAAACGCATCTCGCTGGCCGCCGCCTCGCCGTTGGTTCTCAACAGCCTGCCAGGACACCACGAGCCTCGACGCCCAGTACGCGCGCACGTTCCGCGCCGCCGCCGAAAGTGCCTCGCCGGTTCACAGCGAAGTTCGGGCGACCCTACCTTTGGAGAGCCGGCCGGCCGGAAAGCGGCGGTGGCTCGCTGATACCGCACGTAACATCACCGGTCGTCGAGCACAGCAGCCAAGTTTTCGCCAGAACCCGACGACCTGAACGGCAGCCAGGCTCAGGTCGCGTGTGTGCCCGAACCGGTAAGATTCGGATACGATCTCGTGGGAGACGGGTGAAACGCTCGTTCTCAAGCCAGGCGGGGAAACTTCACCGGGGGACTTTCCGGCCAGGCTAGCCGACTCGTGGAGAGTGAGGGCGGGCTTGCTGGCGACCGGTCAAAAACGAAAAGGCGGTCGTCGGCGACCTCGGAAAGCCGCGGGGCAGCGGCATCCTTGGTGGAGAGACACACGTCAGTCTCGGGCCATTCGATCCCGATCGATGGGTCGTTCCAGGCGATCGAGCCTTCCGATTTCGGATCATAAAGCGCGGTGCACTTGTATTGAAACACCGCACATTCGGACGTCACCAGAAAACCGTGGGCAAAACCCTCGGGGATATAAACCTGGCGGCCATTTTCGAGGGACAGAAACACACCGGCCCACCGCCCGAAGGTGGGCGAGCCCTTACGAATATCCACCATCACGTCAAAAACTTCGCCGCGCAGGACGCTGACGAGTTTCCCTTGCGAGTTGGGCAATTGATAGTGCAGGCCGCGGAGCACGCGTGCCCCCGAGAACGAGACATTGTCTTGTACGAACCGGGTCGGCAAGCCGGCCGCGGCGAAGGATTGTTCGTTGAAGCTCTCGCAAAAGAAGCCCCGGTGATCGCTGAAGCGACGGGGCTCGAGGATCACGACGCCCGGCAATTCGGTCTCGATGACCTTCATTTCAATGATCCTTCCTTCATGACCGCCAGCAAATACTGTCCATATTCATTTTTGAACGAAAGTGCCAATCGCTCAAGCTGGTCGGCCGTGATGAAGCCCATGCGGTAGGCGACTTCTTCCAGGCAGGCGATCTTCAAGCCCTGCCGGCGTTCGACGACCTCGATGAAGTTGGCCGCTTGCAAGAGCGAATCGTGCGTGCCTGTGTCGAGCCAGGCCATGCCGCGGCTGAAAACTTCGCACCGGAGCTGGCCGCGGCGGAGATATTCACGATTGACATCGGTAATCTCGTACTCGCCGCGCTTCGAGGGCTTGAGCTCGCGGGCGATGTCGAGCACCTGGTTGTCATAAAAGTAGAGTCCGACGACCGCATAATTCGACCGCGGCTGCGGTGGCTTTTCCTGGATGTCGATCACGTTGCCTTGACGATCGAACTCGGCCACGCCGTATCGTTCCGGGTCGTTCACGTGGTAGCCGAAGATGGTCGCCCCGTCCGCGGCGCGCGCCACGCGCTGAAGGATTTCGCTCAGGCCGTGGCCATGAAAGATATTATCGCCCAGGACAAGGGCCGCGCTCTCGTTCGCGATGAAGTCGCGACCAATCACAAAAGCCTGGGCCAGGCCATTGGGTACGGCCTGTTCGGCGTACGAGAGATTGATGCCCCAGTCGGTGCCGTCGCCGAGAAGGTCGCTGAACCTCGGCAAGTCGCTGGGAGTCGAGATGAGCAGGATATCGCGGATTCCCGCGAGCATCAGTGTGCTCAGCGGATAATAAATCATCGGCTTGTCGTAGACCGGCAGCAGTTGCTTGCTGACAACGCGCGTGACCGGATGAAGCCGGGTACCCGCGCCGCCGGCCAGGATGATTCCCTTCATCGCCTCATCTCCACGGCTGAAAGTCCTAACCGCTCCTGCCGGTAGCCCCCCGACTGAACATTGCGCCACCAGGTCTCATTTTCGAGGTACCACTTGACCGTCCGGCGCAGGCCCGTCTCGAAACTCTCCCGCGGCCGCCAGCCGAGCGTGTGTTCAATTTTCGAGGCATCGATCGCATACCGTTTGTCGTGTCCCGGGCGGTCCGCGACATATTTGATCAGCTTCTCATGCGGCACATGAGGCGAGTCGGGCCGAAGCTCGTCAAGAAGCGCGCACACGGTGTGCACAACGTCGAGATTCTGACGTTCGTTGTGGCCGCCAATATTGTATGTCTCGCCGACATCGCCTTTTTCGAGGACCAGGCGCAACGCCTCGGCATGATCGTCGACATAAAGCCAGTCGCGAACGTTGTCTCCCTTGCCGTACACCGGCAACGACTTGCCAGCGTAGGCGTTGAGGATCATGAGCGGGATCAACTTCTCGGGGAACTGGTAGGGGCCATAATTGTTCGAACAGTTTGTCACCAGCACGGGAAGTTTGTAAGTGTGATGCCAGGCCCTGACAAGGTGGTCCGACGCAGCCTTGCTCGACGAGTAGGGCGAATTCGGCGAGTACGGCGTTGTCTCGGTGAAATAGCCCAGATCGCCGAGCGACCCATAGACCTCGTCGGTGGAGACATGGTGGAACCGGAAGCGGGATTTGTAAGGTTCCTCGAGCCCCTGCCAGTACCCCCGGGCACACTGGAGCATGACGAACGTGCCCTCGATATTGGTGCGGATAAACTCGGCGGGGCCATCGATCGATCGATCGACGTGCGACTCGGCGGCGAGATGCATGACGGCGTCGGGCCGATACTTTGCAAACAGCCGGCCGACGGCCTCCGCGTCGCAGATATCAACCCGCTCGAAGAGATGCCGCGGGCTGCGGCGCACACGGTCCGAGGGAATTGAGATTGCCGGCGTAAGTTAACTTGTCGACATTGACGACCGTGGCGTCTGTTTCGGCGATCAACTGGCGAACGACGGCCGACCCGATGAAACCGGCTCCGCCGGTAATTAGGATGACCATCATCACTCCTCATTGCACCGAGGGCACAAAAATGATGAGACGCCCGGTCGACGCGACCGTCGTCGGATTGATCGGTGAGCGTAACGTCACGCCAGACCACGCCCGTTTCCCCGGAACCGATGGGTCAAACTCGCCGCGTCGCCATCGAACCGATGACTCGGTTCTCGTTACTTTTTTCGGCTATAAGGGTTTGTAGGGTTGCGTCTATGTTATGTTTGTCGCCGTTTATTGCAACATCGAAGTCTTGACGGTACTGTCAGTCGTTCAGACGGCGATCGCCCCTCAGCCGTCATTGCGTGCGGCCGGCATATCCTGGCGGCTCGTTCGTGCCTTCCATCCTGGCAGGCCGCTGGTCGTCCGGCCTTCGGTCCCGCCGGTTCGCCCGGCGAACTGGCCAGCTTGCTGGCGACGCGTCGGCGCAATCCCGGTTGACGGTTTGACGCGACGAGGTAATCTGACGCCGACCGTCGGCTCATCGCAATCAAAAGGTTGCCTTGAATCGGCATTTCCTTCCGGACGGGGCATCTGGGTCGTTTGCTCGCATATCGATCATGGAGTCAAGCGCGATGGATCGCGTCGAGAAAAAAACGATCGTATGCGTTATTGGCACCCGGCCCGAGGCCATCAAGATGGCCCCGCTCATCCTCGCGCTGAGAAAAACGGCCTGGGCGCGATGCCTGGTGTTTTTGACCGGGCAGCATCGCGAACTGGTCGACCAGGTTCTGGCATTTTTCGGCGTCACGCCGGATGTCGACCTGGATGTCATGCGCAAGAATGTGCCGTTCGACCGGTTGGCCGCACATCTCATCGGTGCCATTTCAGACTTACTGGTGGAAGAACGGCCCGACCTCGTTCTCGCACAAGGCGATACAACAACCGTCGTGGCGACGGCCATGGCCTGCGCGGAGCGATATTACATTCGGGCATGTCGAGGCCGGTCTGCGCACGGGGAATCTTTTCGACCCATTTCCCGAAGAGGCCAATCGCGTTATCGCGACCCACCTCGCCCGGATCCATTTCGCTCCAACACCATCGGCGCGTGCCAACCTCACTCGAGAGGGGATCGACCCGCGATCGATTTTCGTGACCGGCAACACGGTCATCGATGCGCTCCGGTGGGCCGCGGCGCGCGATTTACCTGTCGGTGTCGAGCTCGATCCGCACAAACGCCTCGTGTTGATCACAGCCCACCGGCGTAACTCGTTTGGAGAGCCACTGCGACGGATCTGCCGGGCAATTCAGGCGCTGCACGCGAGATTCGACGATGTCGAGTTCCTCTGGCCGGTTCATCCGAATCCGTCCGTACGGAACGTCGTCGAGGAGACGATGAGATCATGTGCCCGCGTTCATCTGAGCATCCGCTGGCTTACGGACCATTCGTCACGGCAATGAAACGGGCTACGGTCATCTTGACGGATTCCGGAGGCGTGCAAGAAGAAGCGCCGGCCTTTGGCAAGCCGGTTCTCGTGCTCCGCGGTGAAAGTGAGCGCCCCGAGGCGATCGAATCGGGGCACGCTCGACTTGTCGGTCAAGATGTCGCGACGATCGTCGCGCAGACGTGTCGGCTGCTCGAGGAACCGGCGGCTCGACGACCGGTGACCCTGTCTCGAGGCCCGTACGGTGACGGTCACGCCGCGCGGCGCATCGTCGCGATCGTGCGCCGGGCTTTGAAGGTCGCACGGCGACTCGAATTGCCGATTTGACCCCGCCGCGCCTGTCTGGCGCGCGGCGGTCAATTTGGGTTGGCCGGACAGTGCGATCTTTTGCGCCTGGCGCGAAGACAAGCTCGGTGCGATTGCACGTGGGCTTCAGCGTATCTCGACCTTGGGAAACAGAGGCGCCGGCTTGCCCGCGGTGATTGGCGCGGTCACACGGAGGTCGCCAGTGGGGTGCGGCCGCGCGACGTCTGAATAACCGACCTCGTTCCACGGCCGGGATTCGTCGAAGTTGAACGATTGATAGAAGGTTTCGGCGGTCCGGGGCAGAAACGGCTTGATCAGGATCGCCGCGACGCGTATCCACTCGACGAGGTTGACGAGCACCACATGGCAGGCCGCGAGGTCGGTTTTGGCCAGCTTGAACGGTTCGGTCTGCTGAATGTACTGGTTTGCCCGATCGACGATGTCGCGCCAGATCCGTTGCAGGGCCGTGCTGTAGTCGAATGCGCCGATCTGGTCGCGTAACTCGGCCACCGTCGCGTCGAGGTCGAGTCCCGTGCGCCACCGGGTCGTATCGACGGCGGCCGCCGCTTCGAGACGGCCGTCGAAGTATTTCAAGCACATCGTCAAGATCCGGCTGTAGAGATTGCCGAGGCCATTGGCCAGCCCGCTGTTGTAAGCATCGGTGAAGCGCTCGAACGAGAATTCGCCGTCACCGCCGAACGGGCACTGGCTCATGAAGTAGTAACGGAACGCCTCCGCCGAGAATTTTTGAATGAGCTCCATCGGCTCGACGACGTTTCCCAGGCTCTTGCTGAGCTTCTCGACCTCGCCGGTCGCTTCGTTCTTGCGATAAACGAATCCATGGCCGAACACGCGCCGCGGCAGCGGAAGCCCGGCCGACATCAGCATGGCCGGCCAGAGCGCACAGTGAAACCGCGTGATGTCCTTGCCGATGACGTGCACGTCCGCCGGCCAGAGGCTCTGAAACCGCGTTTCGTCGGTTCCGTAGCCGATCGCCGTGATGTAATTCAAGAGCGCATCGAACCAGACGTAAATCGTTTGCTCGGTGTCGAACGGAACCTTGATACCCCAGCTAAATCCCCGGCGCGTGATCGTGACGTCCTTGAGTCTCGCTTTCCACCAGTTTGACGATCTCATTGCGCCGGCTTGCCGGCTGGATGAAATCGGGGTGCGAGGCATAGTGCGCCAGCAACCGGTCGCGGTAAGCCGACAGCCGGAAGAAATAGTTTTCTTCCTCGACGAACGTGAGGGGCGTGTTGGGATGGTTGGGACATCGGCCGCCCCCTTCCTCGACTTCCTTCTCGGTCTTGAACGTCTCGCATCCGGTGCAGTAGTGGCCGCTGTACACGCCCTTGTAAATGTCGCCCGCGTCGTAGACCGCCTGGATGAATTTCTGGCAGCCGCGATGGTGACGCTCTTCGCTCGTCTGGATGAAGTCGTTGTAGCCGATATCAAGCGCCCGCCAGACTTCCTGGAACTGGCCGGCCATCGAGTCGACGTATTGCTTGGGCTCGAGCCCGACCTCGCGGGCGCGCTGGGGCACCTTGACCGTGTTTTCGTCGTTGCCCATCAAGAAATGAACGCGATCGCCTTCCATGGCGCGAAACCGCGCCTGCACGTCGGCCCCGATCTTCTCGAACGCGGTGCCAATGTGAGGTCGGCTATTGGGATAGTCGATCGCTGTCGTGATGAAGTAGCTCGACCGATTGTCCATGATTGATCACGTTCCTTGGTCGCGGTGCGTGCGGTCGATCGGGGCAGCGGCTCGGCTGTGCGCTTTTTCCACGGATCGAAGCGGGAACAGAGCACCAGACATCCCGCGCGGCGGCGCGGTTCGTTTCCCGTCTGGGTGCGATTCAATTTACCATAACAGGAACGCGAGAGACGAGTAACGCCCCGGCTCGCATCGATCGACCAAGCCTGGTGTCTGGATCAATCACGCGAGGCGTGAAAACGCAGCGAGCGGACCGCGATCAAACGGGCCGCCCACGTGAAGTCCAGAGCGATCGGCGTCAACCGCGACGCCCGGGTTCAAGAGTGCCGGCGCCGCCACCAGATCGCGTAAACGGCCATGCCGGCCGCGATGAAAATCGTGCCGGGCTCGGGCGTCGTCAGTTCTTGCGCTTGATCCGTCGGAATTGACGGCGTGATCATCTGCGGCTGCGTCAGGGTCGTGGGCGTGGTGGTGTTCGAGGTCGGAGTCGAGCTGGCCATTTCGGCTTTGATATGATGCAACGCCTTGGCGACTTTCGGATGATAATGGTCGAATCGCTTGGCGTCGAGGTGTTGCTTCCACATGAAGAACGTGACCAGCGGAGTGATGTGTGGCGGCGGGTCGGATCGAATGTTCTTCCACATCGCGGCCTCAATCTCGGGATTGAGGGCCGGGTGTGCGATGGATGACCAGACGCTCGGGCCACCCGTGACGTAGCCCGACCACGAATGATAGGCAGCCGGGTGCGCCAGTGCAGTCGCGTGGTCGTGGTGAAGTGAGGCCGCATCCGCGCGGTTCGGTTGCCAGAGGCCGGAGACAAACAGCATGAGACCGAGGCCCAGCAACAGGTCACGTGCCCGAGTCAACCGTGGCGTTCGCGTGAGTCCATTCATGCGTCACCTATCAGCAATGGAGCGTTACACGCGCTTCTGCTAAAGAAATCGAGGCGGCAGGTGTAGCGCTCACTGGTACATATCTATCGGACGTTCGCCCCCGATTCCTTGACGGGATTATGCTCAGGACGCGGATTTTGTCTATATCAAGCCTGGCGCAAACGAGGCAATTTGCACAAAGTTTTACCAATGTGCCGCGAGAGGGAGTCGCGGCGCTCCGAAATTCGCCCGCGATTGCGGGCAATGGCCGATCGGCCGTTCGTTGCATTGGTTGAATGTGGCGGCGCTGCCCGGTATCCTGACGCGGATGCAAATCGCCAAAGATTTGGCACCGTTACCCCCGGGGTCGAGAATCGTCCGACCCAGCGAAGCACGTTGATTCTTGCAGGAGTGCTGGTCCATGGCTACGGTCGTCGCCGCGAACGAGTTTCCTACCCGGATGTTGATCGACGGCGCATGGTGCGACGCCGAGGGCGGCACCACCCTGAAGGTGATCAACCCGGCCGACGAAACGGTCGTCGCCGAGGTCGCTTACGGCGGAAAGGGAGACGCCGAACGCGCGATCGTCGCGGCCACGAAAGCCTTTCCCGAGTGGCGCGCGGCATCGGTCTACGATCGTGCCAAGGTCTTGAAGAAGACCGCCGAGCTCATGCGCGACCGGGCCGACAGGATCGCCCGTGCCCTGACTCTCGAACAGGGCAAGCCGCTCGCCGAGGCGCGCATGGAGGTCTTGCACGCCGCCGATACCTTCGAATGGTTTGCCGAGGAAGGCAAGCGTGCCTACGGCCGGATCATCCCGCCGACCAACATCGCCAAGCGCTATTACGCGATCAAGCACCCCGTCGGGGTGGTCGGCACGATCACACCGTGGAACTTCCCGGCCGCACTACCCAGTCGCAAGATCGCCCCCGCGCTCGCGGCGGGTTGCACCGTGGTGAGCAGGCCCGCCGATCAGACGCCCATCACGCTGATCCTGATGTTCGAGTGCCTGGCGGAAGCCGGGCTGCCCGCCGGAGTCGCCAACCTCGTGATCGGCGAGCCTCTCGCCGTCGCGGACGCTTTTTTTGAGCAGCACGCCGTGCGAAAGATCAGCTTCACGGGTTCCACGGCCGTCGGCAAGGAACTGATCAAGCGGTCGGCCGACCAGGTCAAACGATTGAGTCTCGAGCTGGGCGGGCACGCGCCCCTGATTGTCTTTCCCGACGCCGACGTGCAACAAGTGGCCCAGGCGGCCGTCATCGGCAAATTTCGGAACAATGGTCAGGTTTGCATCGCGCCCTCGCGGTTTTACGTTCACGAAAAGATCGCGGGCGAGTTCACCGAGGCCGCCGTCGAACTGACCAAAAATCTCAAGATGGGCAACGGACTCGAGCCGGGCGTGCAGGTCGGCCCGATGTTCGAGGGCCGGGCCATCGACAAGACGCTCGCACTCGTCGACGACGCCAGAAGCAAGGGGGGCAAAATCCTCACGGGGGGCGGCCGCGCCAGCCAGTTTGACAAGGGCTACTGGTTCGAGCCGACCGTTCTTCGCAACGTGAACGGCACCATGAAGCTGATGACTGACGAGCCCTTCGCCCCCGTGATGCCGCTGCTCGATTTCAGCAAGCTGGAAGAGGTCATTGCCGCCGCGAACGCGACGCCCTATGGGCTGGCGGCCTACGTCTTCACCAATGATCTCACGATCGCGACCCGCATGGCCGAAGGGCTCGAAGCGGGGATCATCGGCATCAACGACCCGGTCCCCGCCACGCCCCAGTGCCCATTCGGCGGCATGAAGGAATCCGGCATGGGCCGGGAGCTTGGCATGGAAGGGCTCGACGCGTATTTCGAGACCAAGTATGTCTCGGTCGGGCTGAGGCCCTCGTGATCATTGATTCTCTGCACCCGTCAGTTTGGAGCAATTCATGGCGACGGCCGCGGAACCGACCCGGACGAGCTGGCACGGCGTGAAGATGACCGCCGAGCAATTTCTGGCTCTTCCGGACGACGGCGTCCATCGCGAGCTCGTGCGGGGAAAGGTAATCGAAGAGCGCGAAGGCTGCGATGAGGGCAAAACGGCTTCAACAGTGACCGTACGAACTCGGATACACGGCCGCATCGTGATGCGCGTGGGCCATTTGCTGACCAACTGGCTCGATCTTCAACCCGAGCCGCGCGGCGAAGTTGTCGGCGGCGAAGCAGGCTTCCTTCTCGACGGCACGCGTGAATCCCTGGTCGGGATTGACGTCGCTCTTGTATGGGCCCAGCTCGTCGCCAGCACCGACGCCGGCCAGACCTTTTTTCAGGGCGCTCCCCTTCTGGCCATCGAAATCCTGTCGCCCAGCGACACCCACGCTGACACGGCCGAATAGGTCTCATCTTATCTTGCAGTCGGAGCCGTCGTCTGGATGATCGATCCCGACCTGCGTACGGTCACCGTCTACCAACCGAATGGTGATGTGACGATCCTGACGACGCGGCACGAGCTTTCCGGCGACGATTATCTGCCGGGTTTTTGGACGCCCGTTGCCCGCGTGTTCGAATGAAAGCAACGTAGGCGCTGAGATGCTTGTTGGCTCAATTCAAGACCGGCAGCGCCAGCTTCTGTTTCTTCTGCTTCTCTTTTTCAACATATGAATCGAGCGGCACGGTCTCTTCATCAAACCGCTCGACTTCTTCAAGCAGAGCCTGGACCATGTCGGCTTCCTGAACGTGGCGGATCGGCACGCCGCGCTTGAAGATGATCCCTTTGCCTGCGCCGGCGGCGATTCCCAGGTCGGCTTCCTTGGCTTCGCCGAATCCATTCACGAGGCACCCGAGAATGCTCATGCGCAGCGGATTCTTCAGGTGCTTCATCTTGTCTTCGACTTCGGCGACGATGCGCTCGAGATCGATGTCGAGCCGGCCGCAGGTCGGGCACGCCACGACTTCGGGCTTCGTCACCCGGCGGTCGCAGGCACGCAAGATGTCAAAGCCGGCGGCGATTTCAGGCACAGGATCGCCCAGCAGCGAGACGCGAATCGTGTCGCCAATCCCGCGCAACACGATCGCACCAATCCCGGCCGCACTCTTGAGGGTGCCGTATTCACGCGAGCCGGCCTCGGTGATGCCGACATGGGTGGGATAATCACACTGGGCCGCATACTGGGTGTAGCATTCGAGGGCCGTGGGCACGTGGCTGGCCTTGAGGCTGATGATCATGAGCTTGTAGCCAAGCCCCTCGGCCATCGTGATGTACCGCAAGGCGCTTTCGACCATCGCCTCGGGACAGGGAAAGCCATATTTGTCGATCAGGTCTTTTTCGAGGCTCCCCGAATTGACACCGATTCGCATCGGGATGCCTTTATCGCGCGCCTTCCGCACGATCTCCTTGAATCGCTCTTCGCTCCCGATGTTACCGGGATTGATGCGGATCTTGTCGATCGCCGGCCGCCCGCTGGGCGTGACGGCGTCGAGACACGCCAGGGCCATGCGGTAGTCGTAATGGATATCGGCGATTAGCGGAATCTTGATCCGGTCGCGGATCAGCTTGGCCGCTTCAACGTCTTCTTTCTTGGGGATCGTCACGCGAACGATCTCGCAGCCGGCTTCTTCCAGGCGATGGATCTGGGCAAGCGTGTCCTCGACGTCAAATGTGTTGGTCGTCGTCATCGACTGAACCCAGATGGGGTTGTTCCCACCCACAACATGATCGCCCACGCCCACTTCGCGTGTCTTGTGCCGCTCGACCGTCGTCGAATACGCCATTGCTCTGAAGTCCCTGTGTGCCGAGATCAACCGTTTGCGCGCGTTCCACTTGCGCCGATTTCCTTATGGATATCGTACTCAAAACGCCCCGAACGGTCAATCCGACGCGGCGGTGGCGTAGCGCGGCGAAGCGCTGGTTCAATCTCCCTGTGAGGCGAGATTCTGCCGAGCTGATCAGCGGCGGCAAGCCAAGGCCCGTCGGAGCCTCACCTCCCAAGAGCCCCGGGGCCGAACATCGCGGGAGCCAAGAGGCTCGTCAGCTCGACAGAGTCTCGCGCTCCGAAGAGCCGAGAGCCTCCTGAGCTCGACGGGGTCTCGCTCCCCGAGAGCCCCGGGAGGTCGCGCGTCCCTGCGAGCCGAGAGCCACGTCAGCTCGACAGTCTCGCTCTCCCAAAACCATCCTGGGAGGGCAAGCCTCTGTCTACCCGAGCCGTAAACTGGGCGGATTGAAGAGGCTCGACAGAGTCTCTCCCTCCCAAATTTCGCGGCAGGTCGAGAATGAAACAGCCCTCGTGGCGGCGGGCCGTCGCGAGACACCTCCCGTGGGGGGTGTCGCCGCCTTCCGCCGATCGTCACTCCGGCTCTCCTGTTCGTCGACTGTCGCCGCTCACGGGCGGTCGTAGTGGACGATCGAACGATTTCGGGCCGACGCGCTGTGACGAGACTGTTGCGAGACGATGGCCGCTCTTGCCTTGTCGATAAACCAGGTGCGTGACGATGGAATGGTCTCCGGCCGCTCTTGCGAATGGTCACGCCGGCCGATGCCGCCCGGCGAGGCACTTTCGGCGGCGGCGCGGAACGTGCGCGCGTACTGGGCGTCGAGCCCGTGGTGTCCTGGCAGGCTGTTGAGAACCAACGGCGAGGCGGCGGCCAGCGAGACGCGTTTGCGCTGGTCGCTGGCGACCAAGAGCAGGTGGGACCGCAGGGTGGCGATGTCGCCGGGGGCGTAGATCAGGGCATTGACGTTGTCGCGGACCTGTTCGGCGATGCCGAAGACGGGGGTCGTGATGATCGGCAGCTCGGCCGCCATGGCTTCGAGGATGACGCGGGGATAGCTCTCGACCCGTGACGTGCAACAGAAAAGATCGGCGGCACGCCAGAAGGCGGCGGTGTCACCGGTTTCGGGGATGATGACGAAGCGATCGCGGCGGTCCTTCGGCAGGGTCTGGGCCATGGCCTGGAGGTCGCGGCTGTACGGGACGCTGTCGCGGCCGCCGACGACGATGCACTTGATGGTGGTGGCGACCTTCGCCGGCAGTGTGGCGAAGGCGCGGACGAGGTCTTGCTGACCCTTGCGCTGGCAGACGGTGCCCAGGAGCAAGACGGCGAGTTCATCATCGGCGATATCGAGCTGCCGGCGGGCCTCGCCGCGGTCGATCTCCTGGAGCTGCTGGGCGAATTGCCGGGTGTCGAAGGCAAACCGAATGAGGCCAAAGTTGCACGCCGAGTTGAGCGCCGCCCAGACGCGTGCCGAGCTATGAGCGGTGAAGACGACGCGGTACGGATAGGTCAGGCAGGTCAGGGCCGAAGCGGCGACGTCGGCGGGAAGGTCGTCGAAATAGGTCGTCCAGGGCTCGCTTTCGTGGACGCTCCAGACCGAGGGAACCCGGGCGGCACGCGCCGCCTCGACGGCCCAGAACGTCTGCATGGTATTGGCGTGGACGACCTCGTAGGGGCCATCCTCGATCGAGCCGGCCAGGCGTGCGATCGTGTCGTGGTAGAGCGCACTGCGTGAGGCCAGGCCGATCAACGAGGGATCGACGCGGACCTCGATGCCGGCCTGCTCGAACTGGCCGCGGATGGGTCCGTCGCAGGGGCTCAAGACGACCGGGTCGACGATGCCGGCGGCCTTGAGCCGGCAGAGGAGCTCGAGCTCGA
Organism: uncultured Planctomycetota bacterium; assembly: GCA_963818265.1. Taxonomy (GTDB): domain Bacteria; phylum Planctomycetota; class Planctomycetia; order Isosphaerales; family Isosphaeraceae; genus CAWFRS01. The sequence goes on from CAWFRS010000012.1 coordinate 140,126, forward strand.
AGCGTGGGGCGCCTTCCCAGTTGAGGTTGTGGGTGACCGCCAGCATCGAGACGGGCCCGCGTGGCGTGGCCAGGGGGACGACCGTGGGCATCGTCTGGAAAGTTTCGTCCTCGGGATCGAGGTGGGGGTTGAAGAACGGGTCGGTGCGATGGCCGTGCGTCTGGCGGTAGGCGGCAAGCTCACGCGGGTTGCTGGCGTGGCCGCGGGATAATCCCTCATGGTGATAGAGCTCGGCCTCGGCGCAGTAGACGCAGCGATAGCCGGCGTCGACGACCCGCATGCCGTAATCGGCGTCGTTGTAGGCGACGGCAAAGCGGCTTTCGTCGAAGCCGCCGAGCTCGAGGAAGAGTTTCCGTGGTGTGAGCATGCAGGCGGCGGTGACCCCCAGGCAGTTGCGTGAGACGCGAGCCAGGTTGAAGGTGCCGCCATGCCACCAGGGGAGGAACCGGAAGGCGTGGCCGCCGAGGCCCTCGTTGAAGCCGTGGACGATGCCGGCGTGCTGGATGCGGCCGTCGGGGAACAAGAGGCGCGCGCCGACGGCACCGACGCCGCTGAGCTGCGACCAGCCGACCATCTGGCTGAGCCAGCGGGGGTTGATGACCTCGATATCGTCGTTCAAGAAGACGATCAAGTCGTCGTCGATCATGGAGACGGCCGCGTTGTTGATGGCGGCGTAGCTGAACTGGTCGTTCTGGTTGGGGATCCACAAGACGCGATGAGTCAACGAAGCGAGGTACTGGAGGGTCGCGGGGTCGTCGCTGGCGTTGTCGATGACATAGATGCGGAAGTTTTGATAGGTGGTTTTGGCCAGGGAATCGATGGCCGTCTTGAGCCTTCGGCCATGATTGCGGCTGGGGATGAGGATGGCAACGGAGGGACCGTGGTCGGGCATGACGGGCTCGAAGATGGCACAGCCGTCGGCGGCCGCCCATGAGGTCTGCCTGACGGGGCAATCGAGGCCGCGGCGTCGAAAGGCCTCCTCGACGGCGTGGCGGCCGGCTTCGAGGGTGGCCGGCTTGTAGTGGGTGGCGGTGGCGCCGGGCAAGATTCGCCAGTGGTAAAGGATCTGGGGAATGTGTCCGACGCGGTCGGTGTGTTCGCTGGCACGGAGCCAGAAGTCGTGGTCCTGTGAGCCATCGAAGGCCGAGCGCATGCCGCCGACGGCCTGATAGAGGCTGCGGCGGATGGTCGTCAGGTGGCCCGGATAACAGAAGGAGAGGAGCAATTCGGGCGACCAGTCGGGCTTGAAGCGCGGCGAGGAGCGGTGGTTTTGGGCGTCGACGATGTCTTCGTCGCTGTAGATCAGGTCGGTGGCGGGCGATCGGTCGAGAAAGATGGCGAGATGGGCCAGCGCGTCGGGGTCGAGAAGGTCGTCGGAATCGGCCAGGACGAGGAAATCGGCGTGCGCGGCTTCGGCGGCCTGGTTGGTGGCGGCGGAGATGTTGGCGTTGATGGCGCGGTGCAGGTGCTTGATACGCGAGTCGCGGCGCGTCCAGTCGTTGATGATCTGGGGGATGGCGGGGTTCTTCGAGCCATTATCGACCAGGATGAGCTCCCAGTCGGTGAACGACTGGTCGACGACGCTCTGGATCATGGCCTGGAAGAATTCAACGGGGGGATCGTAAGTAGGGACGAGGATCGAGAACCGAGGCAGATGGTTGGGTCGATGGTTCGAGTGAGCCATTGTGAGGGCGTCGTTGATGCGTTGGCGGCGTCGGGGATTCTCGTGGTTGACGGCCAGCCAGGCATCGTAAGGGTCGCACTGCGGCAGTGGCTTGAAGTAGCGGCAATCGTCGCCGTCGAGACGGGCGTCTTCGGTGGCACTCCACGCACGGAATGGCGGATAAACGCGCTTCAGCGGGCCCGTGACCCAGCGGATCGGAACCTTCCCGTGCGGGTCGAGCTTCCTGCGAATCTTGCGTGCGGTGCGCACGGACGCCGTCGCCAGTCCCTTTTCGTTCGCGATCGATCGAAATCGCGCAAGGCCGCGGGCGATCCGAGCTCCCGTGCCGGTCGGCGGCCGATCGAGTTGCAATACCGAGGCAGGCGCCGGCTGTGGCGGGCGGCCCGGTGCCAGCCAACGGCTGTGGCGCACTTTCCTGATGAGCCGCGAGAGTGCGCGAGAAGTGCTTGCGAAGTAGCTCGGGCCACGAGACGAGTCCATGTCGCGCCGCGATTCCCAGTCCTTGGGTGAAGGCATCGTCGACTAATTCCTTAAAGCTTTAAAGATATTTAGCGACACCCACGATTCGCGTCGCACACGATTGATCCTTGCCACGAGCACGGTCTTTCATTTGACCGCGCTCATCAAATCGTTTTCACGAGCCGGTTGACGTGAAATTAGCGTTATTATGGGCCAGGGGGCCGCGTGGTTTTCAGACGTGCCTTTCCGAAACGTATTCGCCTCGGGTCATCCATATAGACGGTATTGCCCGCACCGTCAAGATGGAGTTATCGGCACGGAAGAACGCCAAGAAACCGACATTTCGCCAGCGGCGTGTCAATTCTTGCGTACGAGTGCGAAACGACACGAAGAATGAAAGACCCGTGGTGGAATGGTTTGATTCAATCGCCGGGCCGGCGGCCCCGGACGATCGCCCGAACGGCGTCGATCGAGATCGAGCCCGTTTCCAGTGGAACGGGCCGGAAGCTTCGGATGATCGGTCCTGCAAGGAGACGGGAGCGAACGGATGCCTTCGTGTCGGAAGGAGTTCCCCGGTCGAACCACTCGTCGAAGTCGAGAACGAAGGGTTCCTCGCGATACGTGACGTCGCACAGGCCGGCGGCCGCGAACGCGTCAACAAACTCGCCGCCGGTCAAGTTTCGGGTGTGGGTCTGATCGCGCGCGACTTCGAGGGCCGCGTGGTGCGCGGCAATCGCTGGGTCGGGGTCGGTGACGTGATCGTTGACAACCAGAATTCCTCCAGAGCGCAATAATTCAACCTGCCGCCGCAAGAACCTGGCCGGGTCTTGCACATGGTGGACAACATACCGCGACACGGCCGCGTCAAACGGCGCGAAGGCATCGAGCCCGTCGTCGTAGACTGATGCCTGAAAAAAACGTCCTCTGTCGCCGAAGTCGGCGCATCGCTTGCGCGCACGTTCGATCATTTCGGAGGACAGGTCAGCGCCAATCACCCGGCAGCCAGCCGCGAGCAGGGCCGCGCTCACGAGCCCCGGCCCGCAGCCCGCGTCGAGAACGAGGGCATCGCCCGGCAAATCTGCGGCTTGCACCAGCCGCTTGAGCGCTTCAGGGTCGCTCTGGACGGGCGCGACCTCGAATCTCGGAGCCTGGCCGTCGAACGCTTGAGCCAGGCGCTGGTCGTGGTCGTGCATGGGTCAATCAGCCATTTTTCGACAGCAAAGGCGGGTAAATATCAACAAGTCGTTGGGCTCTCACGGCCGTTGCATTGCTATGGCACGCACCTTTTCAATCCGCCGGGCTTTCGGCGGCGATCTTGCGGTAGGCCGCACGTGCCTCGTCGTAGGCCTTTTTCGCCGCTTCCTTCTCGCTCGACCGGATGGCAGGCTCCTTTTTTGACCAGCATCGATCGACACCCTTCAAACACCATTCAGCCGACTTCCTGGATGCGCGAATCTGGCTTTCCCGCCACCGAGACAAAGACAGGATTGGTGTGAGATGAAGGGTAGATCCGCAAGGCAACCCAGCTCGATTGCTTGATGGGCACGTCGAACAAGATGCCCTGCATGTTACCGTCGGCCGATATCTCCGTACTGGCCACGGGCTGTCCGTTGACGATGACCTCGAGTGGAACCTTGCGCGTATCGCCCATGCGGGCGCGTTCCAGGTCCCAGTAGGGCTTCTCGGCGAGCGGCCGGGCGCGAATCAGACGCGCTTCCGATGTGACGGTCGGTTCGAGGTAGGCCGCGACCTGGGCCGTCACGCGGACCGTTGCCGGAACATCGAGCTTGAGCTCGCCGCCGGACTCGCCGACAGCCACGTCATTGACCTGGAAGTCGACAAGATGGCTGCGGCCGTCGCCCACGTAGGACCGGCCCTGCTTGATCCCCTCGCACCACTTGTCGAAGTCGAGCTGACCGTCGGGCAGCTTGACATAGACGCGCCCGAGACCGACACGCTCGCCATAAATGCAGGGAAAGTCGGTCTCGCCCGAGATTTTCGCCCGGTAGCCGCAGTTGAGCGTGTGATACCAGATGTTGAGCTCCCAGGGGGCCGGCGTGTCGACTGCCGAGATGAAGTCGACCGCGTCGTGGACGACGTCGACGATATACTCATTGGCGCCAATGCCGTCGAACGGGGGCACTTCATACGACGGCAGCTTTTCGTCGGACTGCTTGAGACCCCAGCCGGAATGCGAAAAGCCCACCACGCCCCCTTGCGACTTCCCCCACTTGAGGATGGGTAAGTCCCAGCTCGGCCATTCCTCGATGCGGGTCGTGCCGGGGTAATCGTCTTCCTTCAGGCGCAACAAGCAGAGATGCCCGGCGTGCGACGAGGGGAAGCCCGAAACCTCGATGTCATAACGCATCAGGTATTCCGACGTCGAAAGCGGATGAATCTTGCCGTCGAAGAATTGCTTCTGGGCATACCAGCAGGGACCCCACGAGAGCACGCAGCCCACATCGAGGTCTTCGCCCAGAATGTGCCGCCACATGTCCTGCGGCTTGACACCCTCGGTGGGGCTCTCATAGTGCCCGCAGCCCGCGGCGTGCACATGATGATCGCCGGAAAACCAGTTCATCTTCGGAGAGCTGGATCCAGCGCTTGAGCCGGAACGCTTCGCGATGGCTATGGACATTCGGCACCGAGATCGTCCTTGTTTGAACGACATACTCGGGGCCGCGCGTGAATTCGACGCGGTACGTACCCGGCGGCAATATCACCGACTCGCCACTCTGACGATACACCTGAGGGTGGAAGAAAAAATCGGGTGCGAGCCGGCGGCTCGTCGCGGGATAAACGCGCCCTTGTCTGTCGCGGAAGATGAACGAGGCCATCGTGGGGCGTCCGTCATCGTCTCGAATCTCGAGCACGACGTTCACGGCCAGCCGGCAGTCGAAGAGGATGTCGACGTCGCTGCGAAAGCCAAGGTCCTGCGTGCCCTGGCCGACGTTGAAGGCGATCCGGGCCTCGCGCTTGCCGGCGTCGCGGCTGTGGATCTGGATAATACGATATTCCAGGTTCAATCCTGACAGTGCGCGGCGCAGAGGCCGGTCGCGAAAAAAGGCCACATCAGCCCAGCGCTGCACGACGTCGGCAGGGCGGATCGAGACCTTTGGCTCAGCCCGATTGGTCGACCGCGTGTAGACCGGCGCCGCATTGGGGCAGTCGACGCCGAGGTCCGCCGTGACGCCAGCCTGATTGTTGACCTTCACGAGGAAAATCGACCAGCCGTTCTGCACCAGCCGCGGCGGCGCCGGTCCTTGCACGGCTTTGACCCGGCTCTCGGGATTGATCTCAACCCCGATGAGACAACGCGTATCGAGAACATCCTGGATCGCACGCACCGCTTGCTCGCCCCCCGGCGTATCGAGCGCCTTATCGATGCGAGCCTTCAGATCGGGCTCGAGCGGGTGCCCGAGCACGACGAGCGCGTCCATCACTCGTCTTACCTGGGCCGACAGGGGCTGAAATTCCACATTCTCGACGATCGGCAGGGTATCAGCGCGGCCCACCGCGGGTGCCGCAATCGCCAGGGCGACCAGTGTGAACAGGCCCCGAAGGTGATCCAAGGAAAACGTCGTTCGCATGGTCGATTCCTCGCAATGGGCCGGCACCGGAGCAAGCCGAGGTTCATCGTCGTGAATGCCCGAGCCGATTGGTTGAAGTTTCCCATCATAGAGGAACGTGCGCCGGAATTCACTACGCCGCCGAAAACGCTGGTTGGGCCCGGGCCGCGCCGGACTCGGTGTCGCCGCGGGGATTGGCGGATTGTGCAGATTGCGCTTGCCGGCTCTGTGACATTGGAGTAACGTCCGCATCCGCCACACCTCGGGCCCGATTCGACCCTGTCGCACCCACTCATCCAAACTCGATTCCCATGCTGGCAACGGAGGGAAGGGATTCCCATGACGAGCCACCGACTTCGGCGCTATACGATCGTGCTGTCCGCAGCGCTCCTGATACCACCACTCTTGTGGATCTCGATTGTATTCATGGCACCGACAAACTGGGCCAGAAAGCACGTCATTGCCGCGATCGAGAGACGGACCGGCCGCGCTGTCCGCCTGGAGCGGCTATCGGTGCAATGGCTGGGCGGAATCCGGTTGACGAACCTGGAAATCGGGTCGCCACAGTCGACCGACGATCCGTGGCTCAGGTCTGCCGACATGACGATCGACGTACGATTGTCGCAGCTTGTTCGCGGCCAGCTTCGTCCGCGACTGGTGGAAATCGCCGGAGCGCAGATACGCGTCCTCAGACGTGCCGATGGCACCTTCGAGCTGGCCGACCTGATCCTGCCCAGATCCAAACAAGTGCAATCGACGGGCGCGAGAAGTGAATCGAGCCCGGTCGAGTTCACGATTCGAGGCGCCACGGTCACGCTCATCGACGAGCCGTCGGGCACGCGGGTGCGCATGGAAAATGTCGACGGTGACGGCGTGCGCGAAGACCAGAAGTTCGTGATCCAGAACCTTCGAGGCGCACTCAACGGCGGTCCGTTCGAGTTCGTCGGCGAGCTCGATCGCACGAAAGCGACGCCTCACTTCGAAGGACGCTTTCGAGCCGACGACGTGGTGCTCGACGACGGGATGGCCATCGTGCGCTATCTCGTGCCGGTGCTCGCGGGTGCTCCGGTGAATCTCAAGGGCAAGTTCTATACAAATGTATACATTCAAGGAAAAGGAGCGACCTGGGCCGCGGCGATGAGCTCGCTCGAAGGTCGAGGTATCATCGGAATCAATCCGATCAGCCTTGACGGCGCTCGGATCGTGGCCGAGCTCTCAAAAATCGCCGACGTCAATCGCAAGGGCCAGCTTGCCTCGGTGCGGTCCGATTTCGCGATCAAGGACCAGCGGATCACGACCGATCATTTCCTGCTGAACATCGGCCGCGTTCCCATGACGCTGTCGGGCTCGACCGGTTTTGACGGTGGCATTGATTATCGAATCAACCTGAAATCGCTGGTTGACCGTGTGCCGGACAAGGCGCGCCGGGTTCTTGCCGAACTGAACGTGGAGCTTGACACGCTTGCCGCGGTGACACTCCGCGGGAACGTCAACCAGATGATCGTGCAGGTGAACGGTGTGCCGCTCGATCGTCGCCGCCTGCGTGATTCGACGTTCACGCGTGAAGACCGCGCCAAGCTGCGAGTCATGGGCCGGCAAATTCTCGAACAGCTCACGCGGTGATGAACAATCGGAAGCGGAGCGCCGTATTCGAGCAGGCAGCCATCGCGTGACGTCGAGTTAAAACGTGGGTCGAACCGAGGGTCCAGAGCAATGGCGGCTGCAAGCGGCGCTTGATTCGGCGATCGCGCTCAACTACAATCCACTATTGTGCATGGGCGATGGATCCGCGAATTCCCCGAGGAAGTGACCATGCCGAAGCGGTTTCGAATAGTCTTACTCTCGATCTGGCCGGGACTTGCACAGATCTGGTCGGGCCAGGAGGTTCTCGGTCTCCTGCTCGCTCTCCTGTTCGCGACGTCGCTCAACCTGTTTATTGTTTCTCGATGGGTTTGGACGGAAGCGTTTGCCGCGGGGTCGTCCGATTTCCTGGCGGTCCTGGCTTTTACGTCGTGGTTGTTGAGCTTGGGCTACACGTGCTGGTGGGTTGCACTTTGTCATCCTGAGCGACATCGTCCCGAAATCGAGCGGCTTTTTCGGGAGGCTCAGGAGGCCTATCTTCAAGGACGCTGGGTTGACGCCAAACACCGGCTCGAAGCACATTCTCACGCGTGACGATTCGGATACTGACGCGCTCATGCAACTGGGATCGCTCTACCTGAGAACGCGTGAGCCTTCGCTAGCGCGGCACACATTCTTGCAATGCCTCGAATCAAGGGACGGCGCGAAATGGCGCTGGGAAATCGAGAAGGCGCTTGGCCGGCTGGGCGAAAAATAGCCGGCCTCAGCGTGACCGCCGGACTGGCGTAAAAGAGCGGCCTGCTCGGATTTCCTGGAGTCGGACGAGTGGCGAAAAAGACGGCCGGGCGGATGCAATGGGAGAGGGGGGGCATTGATAACGAGCGGGTTGGTCTAAATACTGGTAAAGGGCGACTGCTTCACTGGCATGTAGCTAAAATTTGCGTAGTCTTACTTTTTAGTGATGAAAGAGCTTTTCCCGACTGACTTGCCGCTCTCTGGAGCAACAGGCGAGCGCTATCGTCAAACTGAAGTGACAGCGAGGAGCGAATGGCAGCGGGTGGGGACAATCGTCGGATCGGAGTAGACCCTGATGTTTGAACGCTTCACCGATCGTGCTCGCAAGGTGATGCAGCTCGCCAACCAAGAGGCGCAGCGGTTTAACCACGAGTATGTCGGAACTGAGCATGTACTGCTCGGCCTGATCAAGGAAGGGAGCGGAGTCGCCGCCAACGTCTTACGAAATCTCGACGTTGATCTACGCAAGATTCGCAATGAGGTTGAGAAGATTGTTCAGGCCGGCCCGGAAATGGTCACGATGGGCAAGTTGCCCCAGACGCCTCGGGCGAAGAAAGTGATTGAATATGCCATCGAAGAAGCCCGCAATCTGAACCACAATTACGTCGGAACGGAACATCTCCTGCTTGGCTTGTTGCGTGAGCAGGAGGGTGTGGCCGCCCAGGTCCTGATGAACCTGAATCTCAAGCTTGAAGAAGTGCGCGAGGAGGTGCTGAACTTGCTCGGTCATGGGATGGACGCTGGCGGCGAAAGCGAACGTGGTGCCACGTCAAAAGGCAACAAGTCCAAGACGCCCGCCTTGGACTCATTCGGGCGCGACCTGACCGATCTGGCACGGCAAAGTAAGCTCGATCCGGTCATCGGCCGCCAAAACGAAATCGAACGCGTGATCCAGGTTCTCTCGCGGCGAACAAAGAACAACCCGGTTCTGCTTGGCGAAGCAGGCGTCGGCAAGACGGCCATCGTCGAGGGCCTGGCCCAGATGATCGTCGATGGCAACGTGCCGGAACTGCTGCGCGACCGCCGGATCGTGGTTCTCGACCTGGCGATGATGGTCGCGGGCACCAAGTACCGCGGCCAGTTCGAGGAACGGATCAAGGCCGTCATGAACGAGGTCACGGCGCGCCAAGAATACGATCCTGTTCATCGACGAGCTGCACACGCTGGTCGGCGCCGGCGGGGCCGAGGGCGCGATCGACGCCTCCAACGTCCTGAAACCGGCTCTCGCACGCGGCGAGGTTCAGTGCATCGGTGCGACCACTCTCGATGAGTACCGCAAGTACATCGAGAAAGACGGAGCTCTCGAGCGGCGGTTCCAGACCATCGTCGTCGAGCCGCCGAGCCGCAACGAGGCCCTCGAAATCCTTCGCGGGCTGCGTGATCGCTACGAGGCTCACCACCGCGTTCAGATCACCGACGAGGCTCTCGAAGCGTCGGTCGAGCTGTCGGATCGGTACATCACGGGCCGCTGCCTTCCTGACAAGGCCATCGACGTCGTCGACGAAGCGGGCGCTCGCGTCCGGCTCAAGGCGATGACGCGTCCGCCCGACTTGAAAGAGCTCGACGAGCAGATCGAGCGTCTCAATCAAGACAAGGAAGAGGCCGTCGCCAATCAAGACTTCGAACGCGCGGCGTCGCTTCGCGACTCGGCCGATAAGCTCAAAAAGAAAAAAGAGACCATCACGCGCGAATGGCGCGAGCGATCGAAGGAAATCGACGGCACCGTTGACGAGGAAGTCGTCGCGGAAGTCGTCAGCAAGATGACGGGTATTCCGCTCACCCGGCTCGAAACCGAGGAAACGACCCGGCTCTTGCGGATGGAAGAGGACATTCAGAAGAAGGTCATCTCGCAGAGCGAGGCGATCAAGCGGATCAGCGAGGCGGTTCGGCGCAGCCGTGCCGGACTCAAGGATCCGAAGCGGCCGATCGGGAGCTTCGTCTTCGCCGGCCCCACGGGCGTTGGCAAGACGCTGCTCGCCAAGGCACTCGCGGAATTCATGTTCGGCGATTCCGACGCCTTGATTCAGATCGATATGTCGGAATACATGGAGAAGCACAACGTATCGCGGCTGATCGGTGCGCCGCCGGGATATGTCGGCTACGAAGAGGGGGGCCAACTCACCGAGAAGATCCGCCGCCGTCCGTACGCGGTCGTTCTGCTCGACGAGATCGAGAAGGCCCATCCCGACGTCTACAACACGCTCCTCCAGATCATGGAAGAGGGCCGGCTGACCGATAGCTTTGGCCGCAATGTCGACTTCAAGAACACGATCATCATCATGACGACGAACGCGGGTGCTGAAGTCACCTCTTACTCGAACATCTTCGGTTTCGACCGGGGACGCGACGAGGTTGGCAGCTACGAGCAAATGAAAGAACGGCTCAAGGTCGCCATCGAGAAATACTTCCGCCCTGAGTTCCTCAACCGTCTCGACGACGTGATCGTCTTCCACGCTCTTCACAAGGAAGACCTCAAGAAGATCGTCGACATCGAGCTCTCGAAGATTCGCAACCGCATGAGCGATCGCGGCATGGAGCTTGTTCTGTCCGACGAAGCCAAGGATTTCTTGATCTTGAAGGGGTACAACCCCGACTACGGGGCACGACCTCTGCGTCGCGCGATTGAAAACCTCATCGAGAATCCGCTCAGCGAGGAGATTCTTCGCAACGCATTCAAGGGCAAGGATCTGGTCAACGTCACGGTTGACTCATCCAGCGAGCCTCACAAGCTCAAGTTCGTGGCGTCCAGCAAGAAGGATAAGGCCGCCGAGGAGGCTCTGGTCGGTGCCGCCGCAAGCGGCAACGAGACATCGGGCTCCGAGCCGAAAAACAACTGAGCTTCCTGGCTGTACGCAACTGATCGAGAGCCATCGAAAAAGTGAGCGGGCGGGCATTGTGAGAATGCTCGCCCGCTTTTTGTTGCGCTGTTAGGTCTGGAGAATCACACCGGGACGTTTCGAAAGCCGTTGGCTCGGTGATCTGAAAATGTGTCTCGGTGGGAGGGCACGTCGACGCCGGTGGGACGCCGGATGCGGCGTACAAGACACGCTGTCACGACAGCCTTGCGGGCGAAATGAGGTTCTGATCTTCGGCCGACTGCGGCGACGACGATCGTTTGTGCGACTTCATTCGATCGAGCAGGATGACAAAGGCGGGAACCAGTACCGGCCGCACCAGAAACGTGTCGAGCAAGACGCCGATGCCGAGGGCAAAGCCCAGCTCGCGAAGCGAGGTCAGGCTGCCGGTGAGCATCGACCCGAAGGTGCCCGCCATGATCAGGCCGCACGAGCTGATGATACCCCCCGTGCGAGCGACGGCCCGGCGCGTTCCTTCGACGGTGCCATGAACTTTTTCTTCCTCGATCACGCGCGCCATCAGAAAGATGTTATAGTCTTCGCCCACGGCGACCAGGATCACGAAAAGGAAGAACGCCACGGTCCAGTCGAGCCCGCCCCATGGGCCACGGCCGGAAAACGCCACGCGAAACACGAGGTCGGTGAGGCCGAGCGAGGCCAGGTATCCCAGTACGACGGTCGCAATCAAGTAAAGACAGATTCCCGGTCGCCTGAGCAAGACCACGAGGATCGCGAATACGCCAAGAGTGACGAGAACGTACATGCGTTTCTGGTCGCTGATTGTGACTTTCTTCAGGTCGTAGACCATCGCCGAGGAACCGGAGATCCCGACGGAAGCGGCCCCCGCGAGCGGCTCGCCGGGGGCGCCGGCCTGTTGCAACATCTCGTAAACGCGTTCGAGCGCGACGAGGCTCGCCGCCGAGAAAGGATCGGTGTCGAACAGGACGTCGAAGCGCGTGATATGGCCGCGATCCGCGGCCTGTGCGGGTCTCGTGCTGACATAGCGCGACTCGGCCGCCGTGATGAGGGCCTGGCCGGCCATGCGATTGAAAAAGCCGTCGCTCGCCGCCGGGGCGGTGGCCGCGGCGGCCGTGCCGAGCGGCTTGGTGAGTGACCGCACGTCGGCGATGTGATTGACGGCCTGTATGCGGCGACTGATCTCGTCGATCGCCTGGCGTCCCTGGGCGCTCGTGAAATCAAGGCGGGGCACGTTCACGAGCACCACAGCCGGGCTGAGCTCCCCCACGGCGAAAGAGCGCCTGACCATGTTGGCACCAATCACGCTCGGCCGATCCGCATCGAGATCGCTGAGCTGGTTATGGTTTGATTGCGCGGGCTCCCACGATCGCGAGCGGCGCGAGCACCACGACGCAGGCCGCCAGGATTGTCCCTGGGTACGCGACCACGAGATCGGCCATACGGTGCCAGAAGCCCGACATGGTCCCCGGGATTTCGTCGTCGCCGTCGGGTGCGGCGGTGCGGCGGCGTCGCGGCGCATCGAAGGGCCAGAAAATTGCCCCGCGAAAGGTAATCAAGAGGGCCGGGGCGAGCGTCAACGCCGCGAGCAAGGCGATGGTCAGACTGATCGCGATCGTCGGCCCCGTATAGCGGACCTTGGCGAAACTTGAGAAATAGAGCATTCCCAGGCCGACAATGACCGTGCCGGCGCTGGCGACCAACGCGCCCCCAACCGCCGTGATGGCCTCCCGCAGGGCATCAGGCCGCGTTCCGCCACGCTCCAACTCCTCGCAATAGCGGGCAAGTAAGAAGAGGCAGTAATCGGTGCCGGCTCCGAAGAGCACGACAATGATGAAAACCTGTGTAATGTTGATGACCTGAAAACCCAGGCCGGGAACGGCCGTCAAGAGTGCAATCAAACGCAACGAGACAAAGACGGAAAGCGCGATGGTCACGAGCGGCACCATGGCGAGCAGGGGCGACCGATAGACAATCAGCAAGATGGCGATCACGAGAATGACCGTGCTATTCGTCGTGTTACGGATGCTCTCGCCGGCCGCTCGGTTGGTGTCGTGTCCAACGACGGCGGAGCCCGTCAGCGCCATATCAAGACCTGCCGGCAACCGCGGCCGCGAGATCTTGAGCCAATCGGTAATGCTGTCGACGGCGACTCTCGTGCGCTTGGAAAGATGCGTTCCGTCGAGTCGCGCGATCGTCAAGACGGCCTGACCCTGGCCATCGGTGCTGGAGCCAATCAGGCGCGGACCGATCACGGGAGTTCGGTGCGTGTCAATTTTTCGAACGCCCAGCTCGGGCCGTTTGGTCGAAAGCTCGTAGAGGTTCTTCGCCACGTTCTCGATGGCAGCGAGGTCATCGGGAGTCACACGTCCATGCTTGCGTTCGTATACGATCACAAGCTGTGAGCTCGACGCGTCGGCGGGGAAGCCTCGCGACAACAGCTCGTGCCCGACCACACTCAAGCTTCCCGGTGGAAAGAACCGGACATCGTCGTCCCGGGTCACCTGATCCCAGCGTGGTGCCACGACGTGAATACCGACAGCGATGGCTAACCATCCGAGAATCACGACCCAGTGGCGGTCGATCACGAAGCGTGCCAGAGTAGAGAACATGAGCAGTTCGATTTCCGAACGGTGCCGGTTAACCCGAAGGCAGGCACACCGAATCCCGCTCGGTTTGTTGCGGCGATCTTGTGTGTTCCAACCTTTTTACCCGTCCGAACATAGTCGATGGTATCCTTGGCTGTCAAAGTGAAACTCTGCGCCACGAGACGTGCATGTGAGTTCAATGAAACCCCTGGCTGTCCGGGGTGCATCGAGATTCCGTCAAAAGCGCCGTCGGGGACTTGTCTCGACCACCTCGATAACCTACCAATTAAGTAGCGTAAGCATTTGTGATACGCCAGATTCGATGGCCCGAGAGGATTAAAACGTCAGTGTCTGCACCACTTGTCAGTCAGATCCCCCGGTTCTGGAAAGGCAAACTCGCTCACTACGGGCTTCACCGCAATGACGAGCACTGCGCCGCGTTATTTGACGAGGCTATTCGCTATACAGGCTTTCACCTGGAAGCCGATTTGAGCGACTCGGCGTACTGGTCGAGCGTGCCGCTTTATCAACGAGCGATCGTCTTGCTTTTTCTCGTGGACCGCGGCCTTGTCAGCCGGGCAACACGGCGGGGGCGCCGTGTTTTCGAGCCGCTCGCGCATGCCGAGGCGTGGGTCGAGAGTCAGCCCACGTTGCATCCCTATTTGAAACCAACGCTCGAGTTACTGGCGGCGCTAAGGCGAGAGCTCCTCGAGGCGCGCCCACTCGAAGTCGAATTGATCGAGCCGTCGATCCGACGGCCGCGCGACCGTATTGGGCCCCGCCGTTCTTCCCGCCCGGTGGCGTTTACATGTTCGAGCTTGCACCGGCGAGCGTTCCGCACGCCGCCTGAATATCCGCGCCGCCTGAATAACGGCGGACGACCGGTTGAGCGAGGTGGCGCGAGAGTGCGTCTCGAAAGCGTTTGTATTCCGCGGGCTCGGGCGGACGCCAGCGGCCCTGGGGATCCGTGACGTCGATCAAGTTGAGGCGCACCGGGGTGTCGCCGATCAACTCGGCGAGAGCCAGAGCGTCCGACTCCTCGACATTGACGCCGCTAATACAGACGTAAGCCAGCATGACGCGGTCCCGCCGGGCTTGCGCATGACGGCGAGCCGCCGCCATGACCTCGGCGACGGGCGTCCGGGCGGCCAGGGGGACGAGCATCGAGCGCTTCGCATCGGTGGCGGCTCCCAGACTGATCGCCAGCCGGAATCGTCGCCCTCTCGCGAGTGAATCGGTCGATCTCGGGCACGAGGCCGACGGTGCTGATCGTGATGGCTTGCGCCGCGACCGCGCCGCCGTAAGAGCAGCGCAGCAAATCGGCCGCGGCGAGCACGCGGTCATAATTCAGAAACGGCTCGCCCATCCCCATGAACACGGCCCCCGTGACCCGCCGGCCCCCCGCGAACGATCGCTCGGGCCTGCACGAACTGGTCGATGATCTCCCACGTCTCGAGGTTTCTTCGTCCGCTCATGCGTGCGGTCGCGCAGAAAACACAGCCCATCGGACATCCCACCTGAGACGAAAGGCAAAGACTCACCGCGCCCGGTTTATGAAGCGGAATGAGCACCGTCTCCACGAGCAGCCGATCCACCGTGCGGAAAAGCACTTTCTGAAATCCGTCGACCGGTGACGTCTCGGATCGCTCGAGCTCGAGCCGGGGAAGTGGGTGTACGATCGCGTCAGTCAGCCGGCGCGGGACCTGGAAATCACGCCCCCAGATCGCCGGGTCGTTGATGCCGCGCCCGACGGCCGCCGCCGTGAGCCGCCGTATCGCCAGTTCGCTCGCACCCAGTAAACGCGCGTGCACTGCAAATGTTTCGGGCGCGAGATCTCGCGGGTCGAGCACGTTCGGACCTTTTCTCTTGTTCGTAACCAAACTCGTGAGGCGGAGCGAGTATTTGAAGCCGAATTTCGATGGAGCGAATTCTAAAGTAACAGCCCGACGTCACTCAGCACAGTCAAAGATGGACGTAGCAGCCCGAGCGAAAGTCACGTGATGGACTCCGTTCGCGCCGCAAAATGGTCAAAATTGAGAACCGGTGGGCGGCATGGCCACATGCGGCGGCACTGCCGGCTGAATGCTTGAAGATTATGACCCAACCTTCTGAATATACCCGTCGTAGTACTGAAGTACTCTATTGTGACGGCCGCTGCCAGACAGGTTGATATCTCGCGCGGATGTTCGGGCTGGTCGAAGCGACGAGCTCGTGTGGGCCGCCCAGGGCGTGAACACGGGCTCCCTCTCTTTCCAGGCGTTCGCCGCTGGGACCCGGTCGGTGTGTAACATCTTGTCATCGGCGGCGGCTCGATCAATAACATCTGAAGATGAACAGGGTCGAGGGATTGCGGGGACGGACCGCAGTCTTGGTAGGGAAATTCGCGACCGGATCATCCGGAATCTCAATTTCCAGTGCGAAACCGGCGTCATACCGCATGCCTCGGTCCTTCACCGCTTGAACGTTTTTTTCAGGTAAGTCAAAGGAGATTGAACAAGCATGAGACGCAATCCAGTCGCGTGGGCTGCCTTGATCGTCGCTTCGGCGGCATTATTCAGCTCGGCCGGGTTTCTCCGCCCGATGCCCGCTGCGCCGAAGGTGACAGAAGAGGGACAGCGGGCCGCGAAGGCCCTGTCGCAGGCGTTCGGGGCCGTCGCCGAGTTCGCTCGGCCGTCCGTCGTCCAGATCAGCGTTCAGAAAAAAGGGGGTGGGGGAATGACGTTGCCGCGGGGCATGCGTCGTCTTCCGACGCCCAATCGCCCGGGCCAACCCGGCGATCCCGGACAGGACCTCGAGGAGATGCTCCGCAGATTCTTCAACCCTGAATCCGGCCCGCAACGTGAACAGTTCGGTAACCGGGTGCACGGCATCGGCTCGGGCTTCGTCTACGACAACCACGGTCACATCCTGACCAACAATCACGTCGTGGAAGACTCGGAAAAAATCACCGTCACGTTCTGGGACGGAGTCGAGGCCAAGGCGACCTTCGTCGGCACCGACAAGCGCAGCGATGTGGCGGTCATCAAGGTTGACAACACGAGCTATCCGCCGCTCCCCAAGGGCGATAGCAGCAAGCTCAAGGTTGGCGAGCTCGTCATGGCGGTCGGATCGCCTTTCGAGTTGAGCCAGAGCGTCACGACCGGCATCGTGTCGGCTCTCGAGCGCAACGCCGTCGGTATCAACGAGTACGAGTCGTTCATTCAGACCGACGCCCCGATCAATCGCGGTAACTCCGGTGGGCCGCTTGTCAACATGGACGGCGAGGCCATTGGCATTAACTCCGCGATCGTCTCGGGCAGCTCGGGCAACGACGGAATCGGCTTCACGATTCCGATCAACATGGCGGCGAGCGTCGCCAACATGTTGATCAAGGACGGCAAGGTTCATTACGCTCGGGTTGGAATCGTGCTCGCACCGCTTGAGCCCCGCCATGGCTCGTCAGCTCGGGCTCGACGAAAATACCAAGGGCGTTCTGGTCAGCGAGGTCGTTCCTGGAAGCCCGGCGGAGAAAGCGGGCCTCAAGCAAGGCGACGTCATCACGGGTTTTGCCGGCGAGAAGGTCCTGAGCGTTCCGTCGTTCCGCCTCAAGGTCGCCACGAGCGAAGTCTCCAAACCGTCGGAGCTGAGTCTACGTGCGTGACGGCAAGACGCAATCAACGTCCATCGTCCCCGCGCCGATGGAAAAGATCGTGTTCGACGTCGAGAAAGATGGCCAGTCAAGCAGCCGTGACGAGAGCGAAGAGCGATCCCGCCACGACGTCAATCGGTGACTTCGGCCTTGAAGTCCAGCCACTGACGGCCGAGATCGCCAAGCCGCTGGGCCTGCCCGACGACACCAAGGGACTGCTCGTTCATAGCATCAAGGAGGGCGGTCCGGCCGAGGCGGCCGGCATCGAACAAGGGGACGTGATCACCAAGATCATTCGTAACCGCAAGCTGCAATCGCTCACAAGCGTGAAGGACTTCCAGGACGTTGCCTCCAAGTCAGACGAGCTGGCGATCTACGTTCAGAAGGGCAAGCTAGGAAGGTTCGTCACCTTGAAGAAAGACGCGAAGTGACCTGATCCGAGCCACGGGGCTCGACGTCATCCGTCAGCATCTTGCGTGGGACGTGATCGTTCCGGGCAATGTGGTTAAAGGAAATCGGGGGCGGGCCGGACAAGCCGGACCGCCCCCTTTTTCATTTATGATAATCCAGATTGACCCGAGTCCGCGGGGCCGATCGAGGTGGATTCCATCGAAGTCGATGGGTCTTCCTGGTGGTACTTCGAGTATCGACGCGACACGGTCGCCGAAATTTCATGAAAACGATCGAGCGTCGAATCGTTGGCCGTCACAATCGCCAGAGTTCTCCTGCGTCAGTGCCGATGCAGTGCTCGTGCGGCGGATGTTAGAGTAAACGTGAGTCAAAATCGACGAACGAATTCGCCGGACTTTCTCACGGTTGGGAAAGCCGCGAGCCATCGTGTGCGGCGCGTTGAGCGGGCGCCGTGCTGAAACTGGAAGCGTCCGCCAGGCGGAATTGAGCGTTAGCATGGTCGATCCCAAATCGGATTCGGGCACGGAACAACACGAAACCGTCGAGCGATACGACCTCGAGGTGGCACCGCGGGTTCGCAACCTGCCGCCGTATCTTTTCGGCCGCATCAATGAGCTCAAGTATCGCAAAAGGCGTGACGGGATCGATGTGATCGACCTGGGCATGGGCAATCCCACCGATCCGCCCGAGGAGTGGGTCGTCGATAAGCTCTGCGAGGCCGCCCGCGATTCGCGCAATCATCGCTATAGCGCGGCGACCGGGATTTTTAACCTGCGCCGGGAAGTGGCGCAATGCGTTACGAAGTCGCGGTTCGGCGTCAGCCTCGACCCCGAACAAGAGGTCGTCGCCACGATCGGATCGAAGGAAGGGTTCAGCCACATGTGCCTGGCACTGCTCGGACCGGGCGATACGGCGCTCGTGCCGGCGCCGAGCTTTCCGATCCACATTCACGCGGTGGCACTGGCGTCGGCCAACGTCATCTCGCTCGACGTGCGTGACGGATCGAGCGTTTCTCGCGAATATCGCCCGCACCTGCGAGAGCCTCTATCCGCGTCCCAAGATTCTCATCATCAATTATCCGCATAATCCGACGTCGACCGTCGTCGACGCGGCATTCTTCGAGGAAATCGTCGTCGCTTGCGAAGAAATATCGATTCTTCGTCATTCACGACTTTGCTTATGGAGATATCGGCTTCGACGGCTATCAGCCGCCGAGCTTTCTGTCGGTCAAGGGGGCCAAGTCAGTCGGCTGCGAGTTCACGACGATGTCGAAGGGTTACAACATGGCGGGCTGGCGGGTCGGCTTCGCCGCCGGCAATCGCGACATGCTGGGTGCTCTCAAGGCGATCAAGGGGTACTACGATTACGGAATCTTCCAGGCCGTGCAGGTCGCGGCGATCGTCGCCCTTCGAGACGGCGAGCAAGCCCGGTTGGCGCAGGTTGCCGAATATCAGACGCGTCGCGACACGTTCGTCCGGGGCCTCAAACGGATGGGCTGGGATGTCACCGAGCCTCCCGCCGGGATGTTCGTGTGGACGGCGATGCCCGAGCCCTGGCGATCGCAGACCGGCTCGATCGATTTCGCGATGAAGCTTCTCGAAGAGGCCAACGTCGCGGTCAGCCCGGGCCGTGGATTCGGAGAGAGCGGCGAAGGCTATCTCCGGCTCGCCCTGGTCGAAAACGAACAGCGTCTCAGGCAGGCGGTCCGCCAGATCGGACGTTGCCTGCGCGGTGAGAATCCCGCCGGGTGAGCTGCCCTGATTTCGAAAGCGCGACACCATCGCCTGGCCGATACTCAGCCGTGATGACGGCCCGGCCCTGATCCTGGGCTATCCTGGTGAACGGGTGCGCCGGCACTGACGGGCGTCTTGGTCGGCTGAACGGGATCAATGCGGCCGAAGATCATCCGGCCGGCGCTGGTTTGCAACACGCTCGTGACCGACAAGCGGAGCGTCTCGCCGAGGTGATAGGCCCCTTGTTCAGCGACGACCATCGTGCCGTCGTCGAGGTAGCCGATTCCTTGTCCCTGTTCCTCGCCTCGTTTGAGGAGCTTCACGGTGAGGCTTTCGCCGGGCAAGACGATCGGCTTCATGGCGTTGGCCAGATCGTTCAGATTGATGACCTCGACACCCTGGAGGCGGGCGATCTTGTTGAGGTTGTAATCGTTCGTCACGACCTTGCCACCAAGATGTTTCGCCAGGACGACGAGCCGCTGATCGACCTCGCGGATGCCCGCGAGCTCGGGGATCTCGGCGTCGTGGATACGAACCTCGATGCCCGGCGACTTCTGAAGGCGATTGAGAATATCGAGACCGCGGCGGCCCCGGTTGCGCCGGAGCTTGTCGGAGCTGTCGGCGATACTTTGCAGCTCCTGCAAGACGAAGCGCGGGATGATCATCGGCTGATCGATGACCCGCGTCTCGGCGACGTCGGCGATCCGTCCGTCGATCACGACCGAGGTATCGAGCACCAGCGGG
Organism: uncultured Planctomycetota bacterium; assembly: GCA_963818265.1. Taxonomy (GTDB): domain Bacteria; phylum Planctomycetota; class Planctomycetia; order Isosphaerales; family Isosphaeraceae; genus CAWFRS01. Next base: position 160,149 of record CAWFRS010000012.1, read on the forward strand.
CGTGCCCCTTTGACTTCCTTGGAGAACTCGACGTACGGAATGATGAACCGGAAATCGTCCTTCGTCTGAAGAAGGGTGGAGATACACACATAGCAGATGAAGATCATGATGAAGCTCATGACCATCATGTGAACTCGAGGGTCGAGATAGAGCTGCATCGTGGGCTGAAGCGCATTGCGCAACAGGTCCATCAGGAAAATGCCGACGATCAGGCCAATGTAGACGGCCGAAAGCGTCTGGATTCGTTTTCGCGGGGTCAGCACATCGCAGATGAGAACGACGACGGCCGTGACGATGACGCCGATGAACAGGATGTAGGGGTTGGCAAGCTGATGCTCGCCGACGATTTTCGCCGTCCGGACGCCGAGTCCCGCGACGACGAGTATGAATACTGCGCGTATGAGAACCAGAAGCATGGCGAATTACCTCTTACGGCTTTGCCGGCGGAGCGGACGAGCATGGCGGTAACGCGGGTCAGTGCGCGCGTTCCGGCGTGAGCCGACAGGCTAGTTGCACATTGCAGAGCAGGTCACGTCTGGTCGCGGCCAAGTTCCTCTGACAATCGGTCATAAAATGCGTATAAACTTTCAACGATAACCTTGGTATTGCCGAGGACGGGCATGAAATTGGAGTCGCCGTCCCAACGGGGGACAACATGCCAGTGCAAGTGGCCGGGAAGTCCGGCGCCCGCGGCCTTACCCTGATTCAGGCCAATATTGTAACCTTGCGGCCGTAACATTCGATCGAGTACGGCCGTCATTCTTTGCAGTATCTCAATGGGCTCGAGCAAGTCTCGGTCGTTCAGCTCGCCAAGCGTTCCGCGGTGCAGTCGTGGTGCGACGAGAAGATGGCCATTATTGTAAGGGAAGCGATTCAAGACCACGATCGTGTGTTCGCTGCGCATGACCACCAGATTATCGCGGTCGGCACCGCTCGCAACGCCGTGACACAAGAAGCATTCCTGATCCGGACCAGGACGCGACGTACTGATATAGTGAGCGCGCCAGGGAGCCCAAATCCGATCCAGCACCAGCGTTCACTCCCAGGTCCAGCCCGGTTTAGCGGGAAACGAAAAGGGGCGACGCTCGATCACACGCGTTGCCACGATGCGCTTGAGCACACGTTGATGGCGCCATCGGGCTTAGCCTCTTCGATGATATCATCGAGCGCACGCTTTGTCGCGACCGCAACGCGATTTTATCAATGATCCGTGCAAATCAAACGACTTCCGGTCACGGGCCAGCACTGAAAAGCACGGCTGTGAAAAATCGGATGGTCGCGATGTGAGATCGTGGCCGATCACCCGATCTCAGTGAGTCGCGCCTTCGCGCGCGATTCGATGCAAATTCTCAAAGCAGATGACGGCTCCAGACAGGATAAAAATGCGCCCAGGCTCGGCCGATGATCCGATCAGGGGGGACCAGGACCAGCGGGCCAGAGATCGGCGCGGCGGCCCCATCTTCGTCGGGCTCGACGAGGACGTGCTCCGACGGGACCCGGAACCGGCAAACTTGCGGACGTGTCGCCGACCTGGGGAACTGGCAGTGGAGCTGACAGTCGTGGCCGTCGATGCGCCAGATGGCACCGGTCCATTCGACCTCCTGGCCCGAGACGGCGACAACGCGGCCAGCCGTCTCTGCTCCAAGCTGCGGCAGCTCCATCCAGACCCACTGGCCCTCACGCGGCCGCTCGCGGCCGTGATAGGCCCAGCAGTTGACGAGAAACCCACTGCCGTGGCCATCGAGCTCAAAGCCCGGCCGTGCCACCACGGAAAGGAAAAACAACGTCGGAATGTATAAAAGTAAGCCCAGCGCGCTCGATACGAAGACAACCACTGACCGGCTCGGATACATGGGAAAAGACCCTTGCCGGAGCACGTCAGCGACGGAGGTGACTTGCGTGAAAAAGGCAAACGCGAGAAAGCCCCATCCCATCCAGGTGCCCCAGGTCCACAGTCCAACGGCGAGCGCAACGCCGAACGATCCGACGAGAACCCATCCCCGCTGATGCTGCCCCCACGAGACGTGCGGCCAGCCGGGGACGATCAACCTCAATCCAACGGGCATTTCAAACGGCCGCCGGTCGGATGCTGGCAGGGGCGAATGGGCCTGGCCACCAGGCGGGGCGACGGACATCGCGGTCTCCTCGATCCCGAAACTCAGAACTAGCCTCTGCCAGTCAGCCCAAAGGAAAATCACCGGCTCAAGCGGCCCACATCTCGACCGAAACGGCCGATGAACGGGCACCGGAGCGGGCCCGATTTCTATCTATTTGTTAATAGCGTCAGAACAATTGAGAATGGACCGTCACGGGTTCCTTGGTGGACCGTTCTCGCGACGATTCACTTGAGTTTACGCGAGTCGGACGCGATTTCTCCAGCTCGTTTCCGCAAAATCGGGCTCGACTCGCGGCGGCGGCCAGCATCGGTCGGCCCAGCAGGTGACCTGAGGCGATACCCGTCGATCCTTTCGGCCCGGCGTGCGTAGTACAGGTGTGCGATTGTAGCGAAGATAACGTCATCGGCCTTGACCGAATCTGTGCTGATGATAAAATATCGTGCTCGCATTCATCAGACTCTCTACTGGACTCTTCCCGTGTACCGCACCAAAACAAGTTGAGAACAGACTTCAGTTCGGTTTTGGTGTGCCTTCCGCAACCTGTTCCGGCATACCCCGCCAGCCCGTCTCTGGAACGACGGACTGTGCTTCACTTGCCGGCCTGTTGTCAGCGTGTGGTTCCTGGCTCGAACATGGGGCGTTCCACCCTTTGGACGGCTTCAGGGTTTAATTGGATAATGGAAAATCTCAAGAACGTACGAAATATCGGGATCTCCGCACACATCGATTCGGGCAAGACCACGTTGACCGAGCGAGTGCTGTTTTACTCCGGCCGCACGCATAGCATCAAGGAAGTCAAGGGTGAAGGCGCGGTCATGGATCATATGGAGCTGGAGCGCGAGCGAGGGATCACGATCACCTCGGCCGCGACGACCGTCCAATGGCACGACTCGAAGATCAACATCATCGACACGCCCGGCCACGTCGACTTCACGGTCGAGGTCGAGCGGTCGCTGCGGGTTCTCGACGGCGCGGTGCTCGTGCTTCTGCGCGGTCGCCGGCGTGCAGTCGCAGTCGATCACCGTCGATCGCCAGATGAAGCGGTATGCCGTTCCGCGGATCGCGTTCATCAACAAGATGGATCGCACTGGGGCGAACCCCGCCAACGTGATCCAGCAACTGGAATCTAAGCTGGGGCTCACGACCATTCCGCTTCAGCTTCCGATCGGGGCGGAATCGAATTTTCAAGGCGTCATCGATCTCATCGATCGCGAGGCCATCTACTTCGACGGCGAGAAGGGCGAAGACATTCGCCGTGAGCCGATTCCGGCTGACATGGTCGAGGCCACCGAGCGCGCCCGCCAGGGGATGCTCGAAGCGCTCTCGATGATCTCCGACCAGATCATGGAGCTGTTGCTCGAGGAGAGCGAGGTCCCGATCGACCTGATCCACAAGACGATCCGCGAGGGCACGATCGCCCAGCAGCTTTGCCCCGTCATGGTCGGCTCGGCTTATCGCAACAAGGGCGTCCAGTCGCTCCTCGACGCGGTTTGCCGCTACCTTCCGAGCCCCCTTGATCGCGAAATCTTCGCCAAGGATCACGCCAACGGCGGCGCCGAGGTTCCGCTCGCGCCTGATCCCGACGCTCCGCTCGTGGCCATGGCGTTCAAGCTCGTGGAAGAGCCGTTCGGCCAGGTTACGTTCATGCGGATCTACCAGGGAACGCTGGCCAAGGGGAGTTTCTATTACAACACCCGTCAGCGCAAGCGCACCCGGATCAGCCGCATTCTTCGCGTCCATGCCGACCAGAAGGAAGACATCGACTCGGCGTCGGCTGGCGATATCGTCGCCGTCATGGGCATCGAGTGCGCGACGGGCGACACCTATTGCTCGGAAGGCACCGACCTGTCGCTCGAAAGCATTTACGCGGCCGAGCCGGTCATCGACCTGTCGATCCAGCCGCTCAAACGGGCCGATTACGACAAGCTCGCCAAGGCGCTGAACCGCTTCATGCGCGAAGACCCAACGTTCCGCGTTCATGTCGACCATGAGACCAGCGAGACGATCATTTCGGGGATGGGCGAGCTTCACCTCGAAATCTACGTCGAGCGAATCCGCCGCGAATACAAGGTCGACTGCACGGTCGGTGCCCCCAAGGTGAGCTACCGCGAGGCTCCGACGCGTGAGACGCCGTTCAACTACAAACACAAGAAGCAGACCGGTGGCTCCGGCCAGTATGCTCATATTGTGGGCAAGCTCATTCCGCTCGAGGCTCAGGCCCCGGAGCAGTTCGTCTTCGAAAACAAGGTGACGGGCGGCCGCATTCCGTCGGAATACATTCCGTCTGTCGAGAAGGGATTCCGCGAATCCTTGCATAAGGGCCCGGTCGCCGGCTACGAGGTGATGGGCGTTCATATGCGGCTCGAGGATGGCTCGTACCATGACGTTGACTCGTCGACAATGGCCTTTGAAATTTGCGCACGCGACTGCTTCCGTGAAACGTTCAAGAAGGCCGATCCCGTCCTTCTCGAGCCGATCATGAAGGTCGAGGTCGAGATACCGACTGAATTTCAGGGGCCCGTCACGGGTGCTCTTTCGTCGAAGCGCGGTGTCATCCTGGGCACGGAATCACGCTCGGGCTACACGGTCATCGCATCCGAAGTGCCTTTGGCTGAAATGTTTGGCTATTCCAACGATCTCCGCAGCATGACGCAGGGTAAGGGGAGCTTCAGCATGGAGTTCCTCAAGTACCAGAAGGTTCCGTCGCGCTTCCAGGAAGAGATCGTCAAGAAAGCACAGCTTGCCAAGGCCTAACGTCAAGAACGACGGCACCGTGCGACAACAAGAACGCCCCGTCTTCGCCGAAAGACTGGGCGTTTTTTTTTGCGCGGCCCGCGAGGGAGTTGACCGGAGGCTGCGCCAGCGCGTCATAACCAACGCGCTGATCCCACGTTTCGACGCTCGCTCCACCGGTTCTCTCGCGTGCGGAGGGTCCAGCCCATGACAGAGCTCCCGTCCAGCGCCGAGCACTTGCACTCGCACTCGTCAGACACCCTTCCCTCGCCCCCTGGGCCGGCGAACCGCATGTTTTTGAAAAGCGTTGCGGGCCGCGCGCTCACGCTCGCGGCCATCGTCTCGTTGCTGGGCTTTCTGGTCTATGAGACGCAGGCCCTCTGGAGCGAATGGGGACGATTGAATGCCGACCGCGGCGAACTTCGGGCCAACCAGAACGTCGGCTACCGGGGCATCGCGCCCGAGGCCAGTTTGGCCCAGAGGCCCTCGCAGTGGTTCATCACCGAGGGTGATCAGTCAAAGCTCTGGGCCCGCTGGGAGGACCGCGGCGGTCATCGCTGGTTTGTCTTTCAGACGGGTGATCTCGAACAATCGCGCCTTCATCGCCCGAACACCATCTACACGGCGCGGGCCATCGATTACCCGGTGACCGAGCAGGCTGGCGGCGAGATCTGGCAGCGCATTTCCGGCGATGACTGGGTGGCGGGCTCGACGCTCAACGGCCAGTCATGCGTGTATCCGATCACGGTTCTCCTCAAGACCCAGATTGTCAACGATCTCGTGAATGAGCATCCGTTCCTGGTCGTCATCAGCCCGTTCAGTCCGCAAGACGAATCGATTTCGATCTACGACGCCCAGCTCGCCGGGCGCCGCGTCACGATGGCATCAACGGGCTACTTTCAAGACGGGCGGCCGCTCCTGTGCGACCGTGGCACCGCAAGTCTCTGGTGCGAGGACGGCGAAAGTCTCAGGGCAGTCGCCGGCAAGCGGCGGGGAGTTGGGCTTGCGCGGGTCGCTCATCCCAGTCCGATCGCCTGGAAAACATGGCTTGCGCAAAACGACCGATCAAGGCTCGTGATCGGGGCGGATCGCTCACGCGGTGTTCCGGCCGAATAAAGTTGACGGCCACGGCGCGGCTCGGCCGGCGGCCACGCCGGTCGCAGAACGGCCGGATCGAAGCAGCACGAGTCAGGCTGGCAACGCGAGCGGATGCTTGACGATCCGCGGTCAAAACGATAACGTTCGTTAATCCCTTATCTTGCAAGCGACGGCGTTCGCTTGCCACCGTGCGCGCCTGCCGAAATTGAAATTGATAACGAGAGAATCGCGCACCGTGGCGTTTTTTTCGAACCAGGAGTGACCGACGACGATGGCGAATCCTGAAAAGTACGTGTATTCATTTGGCGGCGGCTCGGCCGAGGGTCGCGCCGACATGAAAGAGCTCCTGGGCGGCAAGGGGGCCAATCTTGCCGAAATGAGCGTCATCGGCATTCCCGTTCCGCCGGGCTTCACACTGACGACCGAGGTTTGCGCCGATTACTACGAGAGCAACCGCCAGCTCCCCGAGGCCGTCAGGCCGCAAGTTGAGTCGGCCCTTTCGCGAATGGAAGAGGCCGTGGGGAAGAAGTTCGGCAACCCGTCTGACCCGTTGCTGGTCAGCGTGCGCTCGGGTGCCGCGCTTTCGATGCCCGGAATGATGAACACGATTCTCAACCTTGGTTTGACGGACGCCTCGGTCGAAGGGCTCGCCAAGAAAACGGGCAACCCGCGGTTCGCCTATGACGGCTATCGCCGATTGATCGACATGTTCGGATCGACCGCGATGGGCGTGGAGCACGAGGCGTTCGAGCATGAGCTCGCCGGTCTCAAAGCGGAGCGCGGGGTCAAGCTCGACACCGATCTGAATGCCGATGATTTGAAGGAGCTGGTGCGCCGCTACAAGGCCGTCTACCAGAAACACGTCAAGGAGCCGTTCCCGCAGGACCCGAAGGAGCAGCTCTGGAAGGCCATCATGGCCGTGTTCAATAGCTGGATGGGGAACAAGGCCGTCGAATACCGGCGGATCGAACGCATCTCCGGCCTCAAGGGGACCGCGGTCAACGTGCAGGCGATGGTCTTCGGCAACACGGGCAACAATTCGGGGACGGGGGTCGCCTTCACCCGCGACCCGAACACCGGGGCCGACGAGTTTTACGGCGACTACCTGATCAATGCCCAGGGCGAAGACGTGGTCGCCGGCATTCGCACGCCCGAGCCGATCAGCCAGCTCGATCAAGAGATGCCCAAGGTCTATCAGCAGTTGCTCGACATTCGCAAGAAGCTCGAGTCGCACTACAAGGAAATGCAGGATATCGAGTTCACCGTGCAGGATGGCGAGCTCTACATGCTTCAGACCCGCACCGGCAAGCGGACGGGGACGGCCGCGGTGCGCATCGCGGTCGAGATGGTCAAGGAGGGCAAGATCGACGAGCAGACCGCCGTCAAACGGGTGAATGCCGAGAGTCTCAATCACTTGCTCATGCCCCAGATCGATCCGAAGCACAGGCAGACCGTCAAGCCGGTGGCCGAGGGGATCTCGGCGAGTCCGGGCGCGGCTGTCGGCCGCGTGGTGCTCTCGGCCGCCGAGGCGATCGAAGAGGCCGCGAAGGATCAAAAAGCTCAGCTCATGCTGGTGCGCAAGGAGACCAGTCCCGAGGATGTCGCCGGGATGCACCTGGCGCAGGGCATTCTCACGTCGACCGGGGGCAAAGCGAGCCATGCGGCGGTGGTCGCACGCGGCTGGGGAAAGCCGTGTGTCGTCGGTTGCGAGGCGATCAAGATCGACGAAGCGGCCGGCACGATCACGGTCAAGGGCGAGACGATCAAGCGGGGTGATTACATCAGCATCGACGGCGCGACCGGCGAGGTCTGGGCGTCCCGGATGCCAACCGTTCCGCCGGTGATCCCCGACGAATACTACACGCTGATGAAATGGGCCGACAAGGCGCGAACCCTCAAGGTCCGCACGAACGCCGATGCCCCCGCCGATGCCGCCAAGGCCCGCGAATTCGGAGCGGAAGGGATCGGACTCTGTCGCACCGAGCACATGTTCTTTCACAAGGACCGCATCCCGGCGATGCGCAAGATGATTCTGGCCGACGACCAGGCCGGCCGCAAGGCCGCGCTCGCCGAGCTGGAACCCTTCCAGAAGCAAGACTTCATCGGCATCTTCGAGGCCATGGAGGGGCTGCCGGTCACGATTCGACTGCTCGACCCTCCCTTGCACGAGTTCTTGCCGCACGATGAAGCGGGCCAGGCGGAAGTCGCCGAACAGCTCGGGGTCGACCCCAAGAAGGTGGCTCACCGCGTCGAGCAGCTCCACGAGTTCAACCCAATGCTTGGCTTCCGCGGTTGCCGCTTGCCGATCGTTTTCCCCGAAATTGGCGATATGCAGATCCGGGCCATCATTCAGGCCGCCATCGAGGTTCAGAAGAGTGGCAAGAAGGTTCTGCCCGAGATCATGATCCCCCTGGTCGGCGTCATCGAAGAGTTGACCATGCTCAAGAAGCGAGCCATCGAGGTCATCGAGGCCGAGCTCAAGAAGGCGGGCATCAAGGTTGAATATCAGATCGGCACGATGATCGAGGTTCCCCGTGCGGCGCTCACGGCCGACCAGATCGCCGAGGAGGCCGAATTCTTCTCGTTCGGCACCAACGATCTCACGCAGATGACCTTCGGATTTAGCCGTGACGATATCAAGGGGTTCATGCCCACCTATTTGAAGGAGAAGATCCTTCCGATCGATCCATTCCAGACGATCGATTTCAAGGGCGTCGGCCAGCTCATCGAGATAGGGATCGCGAAGGGCCGAAAAGCGCGCAAAGACAAGCATAACGAGCACTTGAAGGTCGGCATTTGCGGCGAGCACGGCGGCGATCCTGACAGCGTCATGTTTTGCCACACGGCCGGCATGGATTACGTTTCGTGTTCACCGTTCCGGGTGCCAATTGCTCGCCTGGCGGCGGCGCAGGCGGCCATGGCCGATGGCAAGGCGATCACTCGTGATAAATAAGTAAAGACGCTTGTCGCCGTCTGCTTGCCATCGACCCATCAAGCACGATCAACAAGAACCGGCCTTTCGACCACGCATCGTGTGGTTGAAAGAGCCGGTTTCGCATTTCGGGCTGTGCTTCCGCATCTCGGCCTGCTCGCCGCAACCGGGTGACCCTTCGATCACGGCCACTGTTATTTCTGGCTCACGGTCCGGACAAGACGGCGACGTCGAACGAGTGCCAGTCGATCGCAGTAAGGCGTACCACCGCGCCAGCGCGCGAAAAATGTCAGGCCCCTGTGGAAAACTTGCCCGCCATCCCGGATATCAATTCAGGCGACGAGGCGACCGCATCGACAAAGGAGTGACGTCGACGGAGGGATTCTCAGGCGCAGGCGCACGTTCGTTGGCCTGGCGCGTCTGCACACGTGTGTCTTTCTGATAACATGACCTTCGCACTTCAACCGACGATCTCAAATGCGTGATCCATCGACCGTGGTCATGTCCAAGCAAAGCGCTCACGATCCTGAAGCTGAGTTGATCCGCGCCCTGGCTGGTGACGAAGATGCGTTTTTTGCTCTTTTCGAGGCCGAGCGCGACCGTCTACGGAGGATGATTCGACTACGGTTGGATCGCCGGCTGAGTGGCCGCGTCGACTCGGACGACGTGCTCCAGGATGCCTTTCTCGAAGCACGCAAGCGGCTGGCTGACTACGTGCGCGATCCGAAAACGCTGCCATTTCACCTCTGGCTGCGGCTGGTCACCGCGCAGAAGCTGACGGACCTGCATCGGTTCCACCTGGGCACTCAGGCACGCGACGCCGGCATGGAGGTTTCGCTCCATCGCGGAGCCTATCCGCAGGCTAGCTCGGTCTCCCTGGCCGCGCAGCTTCTGGGCAAGATGACGAGCGCCAGCCGCGCTGCGATTCGTGCCGAGCATAAGCTGATTCTCCAGGAAGCCTTGAACGGCATGGACGTGATCGACCGCGAAGTGTTGACCCTCCGCCACTTCGAGCTTCTGAGTAATGAAGACACCGCCGTGGTGCTCAATCTGACGAAAAAGGCCGCCAGCAACCGGTACATCCGCGCGCTCAAGCGGCTCAAAGAAATCCTCAGCTCAATTCCCGGCATGCACAACGGTTGGTGAGTACGGCTACGCGGCGCCCGCGGGATCTCGAGAAGGGAACCGACCATGACCATCTCGTCCGGAACCGACCATGATCGTAATCCCGTAGAAGCGCTGGCCGACGAGTTCATGAAGCGTCAGCGTGCAGGGGAGCGCCCCAAAGTAGAAGAATACTGCGTGTTGCACCCCGAGCTCGCCGACGAAATCCGCGACGTCTTCCCCATGCTGATTCAGATGGAAGGCATGCGCCCTGACAGCGCCGATGAGACGACGGGCGGCCTTGCCGTTGCCATGATCTCTCGACTGGCGCGGCTAGGCGACTACCGGATCCTCCGCGAGGTCGGCCGCGGCGGCATGGGGGTCGTCTATGAGGCCGAGCAAGAATCCCTGGGCCGGCGGGTCGCCCTGAAGGTCTTGCCCGCGGCGGCCCTTTCCGACCCGCAACGAGTATTGCGGTTCCAGCGAGAGGCGCGGGCGGCGGCGCGGCTGCACCATACGAACATCGTGCCGGTGTTTGGAGTGGGACACGACGACGGGCATCATTACTACGTGATGCAGTTCATCCCCGGCATGGGGCTGGATGCGGTGCTCGAAGAGTTAAGGCGCCTTCGTCGAGGCGGAGGGAGTGCGATCGAACCGAAGAACCGCGGACCCTCCGACGCGGTCGCCGTGGCCGAGGCAATCCTGACCGGCAAGTTCTCGCTGTCGACTCCTTTAAGCAAAGCGCCGGACGCTGCCGCGGAGACGATCACCGTCGGTAGCGATCATCTCGCCGTGTCCACGTCTGAGGTCGCGCCTTGTCGCGCAGTCTGTCTGGGACGTCGGGCACTTCGCTCGCCCTTTCCGATCGGGATCGGACGTTTTTCCTGAGTGTCGCCCGCATCGGCCTCCAGGTCGGCGAGGCGTTGGAGTATGCCAATCGTCAGGGAATCTTGCACCGCGACGTCAAGCCGTCGAACTTGCTGCTGGATCCGAGGGGCAATGTCTGGGTGGCCGACTTCGGACTGGCCAAGGCCAGCGACACGGAAGACCTGACCCAATCGGGCGACATCATCGGCACTCTGCGCTACATGGCCCCCGAACGCTTCGAGGGAAAGTGCGATGCGCGGAGCGACGTGTATGCGCTGGGCCTTACACTTTACGAGCTTCTCGCTCTGCGGCCCGCCTTTGAAGCGTCCGACCGCCACGAGCTGATGCGGCGGGTGATAAGCGAGGCCCGCGCGGTTGCGTGGCCAGGTTCCTCACCTGCCGCGCGACCTGGACACAATCGTCGCAAAGGCCATTGACCGAGACCCCGCGCGGCGATACTTGACGGCCGCGGCGCTGGCGGATGACTTGCAGTGTTTCCTCGACGACAAGCCGATCAAGGCTCGACGGGTCAGCGCGATCGAGCAAACGCGGCGGTGGGCGCGGCGTAACCCCGCGGTCGCGTCGCTGGCCATCGGCCTGTTGGTGGCGCTGGCAGCCGGGCTCGGCGGCGTGTCATGGCAGTGGCGCAAGGCCGAATCCAGTCTGAGACTTGCCGAGACGGCCAATCGCAAAGCGCAGGCACGCTTTGACCTGGCGATGGAGGCGGTCCGGGCGTTTACTACCGGGGCGAGCGAGGACGTGATTCTCAAGGAGAAAGCACTCGAATCGCTACGGACGAAACTCTTGGGCCAATCGCAGACGTTCTATGAGAAGCTGCAAGTCGCGCTCGAGAGCGAAACGGACCGCGCATCGAGGATAGCCCTGGCGGAGGCGCTGTTCGACGCGGGCACGTTGTATTTCAAGGTTTCGAAGCTGCGCGAGGCGCTCGCGGCGTATCGCCGATCGCTGGACTTGCGATCTGGGATACTGCGCGAGAGACCATTGGATCCGATCGTTCATCGCGATGTCGCGCGGTGCCGACTGGCGCTCGCGGAGGTTTTGTATTCCGACGTACAGGTCGCAGACGCTATGGCCGAACTCTCTCAGGCACGCGCGAGCCTTGATCCGCTTGTACGCGATCGGCCCGGCGACGGCGGGGCCCGATATCTTCAGGCAATTGCGATCTCGCTCGAAGGAGCTCAGGCCCGCTCCAGCGGACGTCCGGCCGAAGCCAGGGTGATGCTCAGCCGTGCCCGGGTCCTGTTTGAGAATCTCGTTCGCGAGAATCCGCCCTGCGATCTGCCGACGACCGCGAGCGGGCCGACAGAATATCGCCGGGGGCTCGTGTTGGTCCTCGAGCATGTCGCCCGTAGTTATGGCAACGAGGGCCGGACAAAGGACCAGCTCAAAGTACTCGAGGCCCAACTGCAAACGAGTGAAGACTTGGTCTCGGGGCCTTTGGCTGACGACACGGACCGACAAAGGCTAGGCTGCACCTATCGAGAGATCTCCGGCGCCCTTCGTCTTCTTGGATCCTCCGATGAGTCGGTGCGGATCAGTAAATTGGGCCTGGCGATCCTTCAATCGCTCGCTGCAGCGAACCCTGCCGTTGTCTCCTATAACATTGACTTGGCGGCCTTCGAGAGCGATGTTGCGTTAACTGAGTCCCTATGCGGCCTCCATTCAAGTTCAAGACGGCACGCTCTGCGGGCTCTGTCACTTCTAGATACGCTCACGCCCGATCAGCGGGCGAACCGGTTCGCCTTACTTGCTGACGCTATAAGCGAGGAAGCCCTGGCCGTTTGTCACATGGCCCAAGGCCGATCCGATCTTGGGTTGCCCTGTGTGCTGATGTGCGTCGAACGGATTGAGAAATTGGTACGTGCTTACCCCGAAGTTCTGCTTTACGCCGTGGATTTGTGCGTCGCGCTCAGTAACCAAAGCGTAATTCAGCTCGGCGCCGGCGACTTCGAACAGGGCCGCCGGACGGCATGGCGGCTGCGGAAATCTGCGGAAAGGCTGGTGAAAGAACACCCTGATATGTTGCTTGTGAGGACTAGCCTCGTAATCGGACTCGAGATCTGCTCATTCTTAGATCTCCGCGACGGCCGCATATCCGAGGCCGCGAAGGCCGCCGACGAGGCCGTCTCGCTGCTGCAAGACATCAAATCGCCGAGTTCTGGGTCGACACTGTTCTACCTCTCGGCAGCGCACGCTCTGCTCTACGCGACCGGGCGTCCGGCGGCTTCAGGGCGTCCTGCCCAATCGCCGGGGCATCACGAGCACTCCAGGATTGCGATCGCAATGATCCTGGAGGCGGACCGGCTCGGGTATCGCGTCGCCAGTCTCACTGCGATGGTGGGCCAAGTGCTAGGAAACCCGCCCTCAATCCAACTTCTGTTGATGGATCAGCTTTTTCCCGCGAACCCGTTCGGGGCTGAATCAGGTTCGACGATCGACGAGTCAGCGGCCGAAATTCGAGGGCCCCGACCATGACCGACGCATCAAGCAGCGACCGCAACCCGGTCGAGGTCTTGGCCGACGAGTTCTTAAAGCGCCAGCGCGGCGGCGAGCGTCCCACGCTCGAGGAATATTGCCAACGCCATCCCGAGCTGGCCGAGGAGATTCGTGACGTTTTTCCGATGCTGATCCAGATGGAAGGTCTCCGGTCCGACGGGGCCGATAGTACAACCGGCGGCCTGGCCGTCCAAACGACGACGCGGCTCACGCGACTGGGCGACTACCGGATCCTCCGCGAGGTTGGCCGTGGCGGCATGGGGGTCGTCTATGAGGCCGAGCAAGAATCCCTGGGCCGGCGGGTAGCCCTCAAGGTCTTGCCTGCCCAGTCCCTGTCCGACCCTCAGCAGGTGCTGCGCTTCCAGCGCGAGGCGCGGGCCGCCGCGCGGCTGCACCACACGAATATCGTTCCCGTCTTCGGCGTGGGCCAGGCCGATGATCATCACTACTACGTGATGCAGTTCATCCCTGGCATGGGGCTCGATGCCGTACTTGAAGAGCTGCGGCGGTTACGGCGAGCGGGCGGGAGTGTGAATGCATCGAACGATCGAGGGCGGTCCGAAAAATCGGCGAAGGCCGCAGCGGTCGCCGACGCAATTCTGACGGGGCGGTTCACACTCACGGATCCCGTGGCTGACGCGCCGGTTGATTCAGGTTCGGCAGAGACGGTCGCATCGCCTGGTTTCGATCGCCGCGGCGCGGAGTCAAACGTCACGCCTGCGTCAGTGAGTCTTCCCGGAGGCACGGCGGATTCCCTGGCCCGTTCCGACCCCGACCGGACGTTTTTCCGTAGTGTGGCGCGGATCGCGCTCCAGGTCGCCGAGGCGCTAGAATACGCCAACCGCCAGGGCATCTTGCACCGCGACATCAAGCCGTCGAACCTGCTCCTCGACCCCAAGGGCAATGTCTGGGTGGCTGACTTCGGGTTGGCCAAGGCCAGCGATACTGAAGACCTGACGCATTCGGGCGACATCATCGGGACTTTGCGTTATATGGCCCCGGAGCGGTTCGCGGGAAAGTGTGATGCGCGATCGGATGTTTACGCGTTGGGTCTGACTCTTTACGAGCTTCTTGCCTTGCCCCGGCGTTCGAGGCATCCGATCGTCACGAGCTCATGCGTCGTGTGATGAGCGATCGACCTGAGCGACTCCGTGGTTTGGTCCCGCATCTGCCGCGAGACCTCGAGACGATTGTTGCGAAAGCGATCGACCGCGATCCTGCGCGGCGATACACCACCGCGGCTGCGCTGGCTGAAGACTTGCAGCGATTTCTCGACGACAAGCCGATCAAGGCACGTCGCGTGACGCTTGCCGAGCAGACATGGCGGTGGGCGCGCCGTAACCCGGCGGTCGCGGTGCTGGCCGGAGGGTTGCTACTCGCGCTTCTCGGCGGCCTCGCGGGAGTATCTTGGCAGTGGCGTAAGGCTACTGCCAATTTGAGAGTGGCGGAGGCGGCCAATCGCAAGGCCCAAAGCCGATTCGACCTGGCGATGGAAGCGGTCAGGGCGTTTACCACGGGCGCGAGCGAGGATGTGATCCTCAAGGAGAAAGCACTGGAGAGCCTGCGGACGAAGCTCCTGGGTCAATCTCGAGAATTTTACGAGAAGCTGCGAGCCTCGCTGGAAGGTGAGACAGATCGGGCATCGCGATCGGCCCTGGCAGAGGCGCTGTTCGACGCGGGAACACTTTACTCCAGGGTCGACGCGCCGCAGAAGGCAATCGGGGCGCACCGCGAGGCGCTGGCATTACGCAACGCGCTGGCGGCTCAGCAGCCCAACGAGCCGGTCGCGCAGCGTGAACTGGGGCGCAGTCATCTGACGCTGGCCGACTTGCTCGCCTCGCTGTCCAGGGTCGACGAGGCGCGTGCGGAATTAACGCGAGCCCAGCACGTGCTCGTGCCGCTCGCTCGAGAGCGGCCTGGAGATGGAGGCGCCCGGCGGCTGGATGCCGATTGTCGTTCTCTGGACGGGAAGCTTCTCTTTGACGCAGGCCAGCCCGCCCCTGGACGATCGGTGCTCGAGCAGGCGCGGACGCTATACGAGCGCCTGATTCGCGACAATCCGCCGTACACCTTGCCGACAGCCGCCGACGGTCCGACCGAATATCGCCGTGGCCTCACAACTGCGCTTGATTACATCGGGCGCACATATCATGTGGAATCACGCCATGACCAGGTCCTTAAAATCATGGAGGAGCTACAAACGGTATCGACAGAGCTGGTCGCCGGTCGGTTCGCCGACGACACCGACCGTCAGACGCTCGCTTACAGCTACAAAACGACAGGCTGGGCTCGGAATTTCTTCCGACCGGGCATCGAGGCGATTCAGGCCACTGAGCGCAGGATTGGCCATATTTCGCCAACTCGCCGACGCCAACCCGACGGTCACGGCATACAAGATTGCAAAGGCCAGTTGCCTCAAGCAAATCGGTTTCATCTACATGAAGTACGATGTCGCGAAGGCGAGGCAGTATGCCCTGGCGGCGATGGCACTGCTGCGTTCTTTGCCTCAGGATCTGAAAGTCGATGAGACCGAATACATCGAAACGTTTTGCGAGCGAATTCTTGGTTCATACGACCTCGCGGGCGGCCGCAATGATGCTGCGCTGGCTCACATGAGGCGAGCCGTTTCGGCCATGGAGGAGGCGGCTCGGGCACACCCTGACTTCGTGAGCTATCAGGAGGAAGTGGGAAGCGCCCTGGTGGGGCTCGCCATGACCGAGTTGAGGCTCGGCGACGTGCAAGGGGCCTTGCGGACCGCGCGGCGGATCCGCGAGCTCGTAGAACCTGTCCTCCGCGAGCACCCGGATCTACGGTACGCCTGGAATTGGAAGGTCGTGAGCCTGTTGATCGAAGCGTACGTATATATCGGAGGCGGCCACGCAAATGAAGCGGCGCAGGCCGCCGACCGTGCCGCAGACGGGTTTCGCGTTTTGACGCCCCCGCTCACTGGCCAGGAGCATTTCTTTCGCGGTGTGATCGAGGCGCTATTCTTCGCAGTCGGCAGACCGGGCGCCGCCGACCGCCCTGCCGAATTGCCGGGACTGCGAAAGCGCTTCGACGGCGCGATCGCCGACGCCGTGGAGGCAGATCGCCTTGGGTTTCGCGATCCCGTGTCCATGACCGTACTCAGCCAGCTCATCGGCCATCCGCCCTCAATGCGACTATTGATCATGGACCAGACCTTCCCCATCGAGCCGTTTCAGCTCGAACCGGACGCCGAGGATCATGGGCTTGCGGCCGACCTCCGAGCAGAAAAGCCTTGATTGACGCGTCCGGCCGCGACCGACAAATTGGAGAAGCCTTTTCCGACTCCCTGTAGCGCCAGCTCGGCGATGAACGTTCTATGCTCAAGGGAGACCGTCGACCAGTCAATCAAAGCGGATGGTCAGCGTCGAGCGCTCGGCCTTACTCTTCGCCCTTCCACCAGGCGTCGATGAGGCGACCGAGTTGCACGACTCGCGAAGAGTCGAGCGAGGCCAGATTTCGCGTTTCCGACGGGTCGGCTTTGAGATTGTAGAGCTCGACCGTGGCTTCGGGCTCGTTGCGAGGGTCCGGCGCAATGAGTTTCCAGTCGCCCTCGATGCACCAGCGGTAACGCAAGCTCGACGCGGGACGGTGAATATCGACGGCGTCGTGGGTAAAGATCTCACCAAAGATCACCCGCCGAGAGGCGACGGCCGCGTCATCCAGCAAGTTAATCCCCGGCATCGCGGCGGTCGGCGACACTCCAACGGCGGCGAGAACGGTCGGTACCAGGTCGATCGATGACGCGAGCCGGTCGGATTGTCGCGGCTTCACTCTTTCGGGCCATCGAATGACGATCGGCGTCCGCAGGCCGCCGTCATAGGGAGACTGTTTTGATCGGGGAGCATAGGCGTCGGCGCCGGGGTTTTGAATCCATCCGTTGTCCGCCAGGTAAATGACGATCGTGTTTTCGCGAAGCTGACGTTGATCGAGAAAGTCGAAAAGACGCCCACACGTTTCGTCAAACCACTCGCACATCGCCCAGTATCTGGCAATTTCGAGCGTGGGCGCGACCGGGCGATACTTTTCGAGCAAGCGTGCGGGCGGATTGTGCGGTTGATGGGGCAGCATCGGCGCATACCAAACAAAGAACGGTTTACCGCGCTGCCGCGCACCGTCGATGAAATCGAAAATCGGCTGCATCGTTTCGCGGCCAATCTTGAGGCCGTCGTCCCCATGTCGGCCGCCGCGCTGCGGGTCGCCGTGGGTCATGCCGGCTGAAAATCCGCCGTGCCGGAAATCGCCGCCCCACCATTTGCCGGTCTGGAAACTCGAGTAGCCTTGCTTTCCCAGGATCCGCGGCAGGGTTTCAACGCGCTCGAAGTTGGCGACCAAGCTCGCGAGTGAGCGCCGCGACATCGGCCTTGGTCCGCCGGCTCCCTCCGGTCGTCGGGTCGTTGCTCGTGATGCGGTGCTGATGGGGGTAAAGGCCGGTGAGAATCGACGCCAGGCTCGGCGAGCACAAGCTCGACGGCACATAGCCGCGCGAAAAGGTGAGGCCTTCGCGTGCCAGCCGGTCGAGGTGGGGCGTCTGGATATGGCGATGACCCATGAACGAGTAATCAGACCAGCCTTGATCATCGCCGATGACGAAAATCACGTTTGGCCGCTCGGCTGCCGCGGCCGCGGCGGCGGCGGCGGCGGAAATGCTATAAATGAGCGTCGCTGCCCTGAAAAATCGGCTCGTCATTGTGGTGCGTCTCTTGGAATGGTGGTTCCGTCAATCGTCCCGACTCACCCGGATCACGCTCTGGACGGCCTTCCGCCAGCGCGCTTGAACGTGGTGGCGCCACGCTTGATCGCGAGTCGGTTTGAACGTCTCGGTACCGGCCTGAAGCAGCTCGCGGGCGCAGGCGGGCGTCGGCCAGAGTCCGGCACCCAGGCCGGCGAGCAACGCGGCCCCCAGCGCTGTCGACTCGGTCTGTGGGCTCCGCTGAATCGGCAAGTCAAGAAGTTCCGCTTGAAACTGGAGGAACGGATCCGACCGCGCCATGCCGCCGTCGACGCGGATCTCTTTGAGCGGAGAGCCGAGGTCGGCGTTCATGGCATCGATCAGGTCGGCCACCTGAAAGGCGACGCCTTCGAGCGTGGCGCGGGCCAGGTCGGCGATCGTCGTCGCGCGGGTTAAACCGAAGATGGCGCCACGCGCCGCGGGCTCCCAGTGTGGAGCGCCTAACCCGGTCAGGGCCGGAACGAAAACGACCGGGTTTTCCACGTCCGACGTGACGGCGAGCGGGCCGATCTCGGGTGACGAGCCAATGGCTTTGAGTCCGTCACGAAACCACTGGACGGCTGCCCCCGCCACGAAGACGCTCCCCTCGATCGCATATTGCGGGGGGCCGTCGGCGAGGGTCGCGGCGAGTGTGGTGATGAGGCCGTGGCGTGACGGAACGATCTTGTCACCGGTATGAGCGAGGAGGAACGCGCCTGTGCCATAGGTGCACTTGGCCTGGCCGGGTTCGAAGCAGCCCTGGCCAACAAGCGACGCCTGCTGGTCGCCCGCAACGCCGCGGATCGGCAAGCCGTCGGGCAGGTATTCGAGGCCGGCCGTCGTGCCGAAATCTCCCGAACTTGGTCGAATGTCAGCCAATAATTGCGTCGGAACATCGAATAATTCGCAGAGGCCGGGCGACCATGTCATCGTGCGCAAGTCCATGAGCATGGTGCGCGAGGCGTTGGTCGCGTCGGTCACGAATTCCTTACCGCGGGTCAGATGCCAGATGACGAATGTGTCGATCGTGCCCGCGGCGAGCTCGCCTTCTTGAGCCCGCTCGCGAGCGCCCGGCACATTATCGAGGATCCAGGCGATCTTGGTCGCGGAGAAGTAGGGGTCGATGACCAGACCGGTTTGTCGGGAGACGTCGGCCTGATGAGTCTTGAGTCGTTCACATGTGTTTGCCGTGCGCCGATCTTGCCAGACGAGGGCTGGTCCGAGGGCTCGACCTGTCGCGCGGTCCCATACCACGGTGGTCTCACGCTGGTTGGTCAAGCCGATGCCCGCGATTCGTTCCGCGCCGATCCCCGCATCGCGCAGGGCGCCGCTGATCTGGGAGCCGACCGATGCGATAATCGCTTCTGGATCATGTTCAACCCAACCCGACTTTGGATACGTCGGAAGAACCTCGAGTTGACTCTGACCGACCGGCGCCAGCCGCGCATTGTAGACGACGGCCCGCGTGCTGGTGGTGCCCTGGTCGATGACCAGGATGTGATCGCGCGTCATTAGCTGGCTCTCCCTGTTTTTCTCGCACCGACACAAGAGGTAAGACCCTCATGGATCCCTTGATCATCCCGGTTGTGGCGATCGTCATGCCCCTCATCCTGGTCCCGACGATCCTCGTCATGAAGTATCGCCAGCAGCGACGTGAATGGGAACATCTCGAACGGCTCAAATCGATCGATTTCCACACGCCGATCGCGACCCGGCGCGCTGGTGGTCGGGCAGGGGGTGTCGCCGCGATTGGAGCGGGCGTGCCCTGCGCATCGGTGGTGGCCGCGTTGATCACGACGCTGGAGTGGGACCCGGGTTTAGTCGGCAACCCGACCGAAGTGCCGGGGATCGCGTGGGGATGTCGCCGTGCTCGTCAGCATCGGTGCGATGCTGACCAGCCTGAAGATGGCGAGCATGCACTATCGTTTTCTTCGCGACAGCGAGGCGGCCAGCGCGATCACCAACGGCAAGGTCGTCTACGATCCCGACGCGTTTGACGTCGTCTCCAGCCGCGGTTGATCGCGTGAAGGTGAAAGCCCAACAACGACTGATGCCCGCGGCGCCCCACACGGCCAGGAATGGCTCGATCGGGATGTGAAATCGCGACGACACGATCGTCAGGGTATGAAAACTCGCGATCAGCGCCGTGGTGATCACAGTCGGCCACAGCCGCTTTCGAACGGGTGGAGCGGCCGTCAACAGGCCGACCGCCGCGATCAGTGTTAGCCCCAGGTGGGGCACGCGGTAGGCCAGCACGCGCAATTTCGGGTTGGTTTCATCGAAGAAAAAGAAATAACGCGCCCGCCGCAAGCAGAGTTTCCCATACCGGGCCGGGTCGGCCGCGAGATCGGCCAGTGCGCGACGGAAAAGAATTCGCGATCGCTCTGGCTCGGAGACCCGGCCGAGCGCGCGATAATCGGCCTGGGTCAAGGCAATGTCGTCGAGGTAGCCCGCCTCGTGTCGCGCAATCCACAACGTGCGGTTTATCCCTTCGAGATTGAACGACCCCTCCTCGGTACGGGCCAGGATTCGCTCGACCGAGTCTCTGACGACCTTGTCGGTCCCTTCGCTGAGCGCACAGTTGCCCTGCCAGAACGCATAGCCAAAGGTGCTCTTGATGGCCACGAACTCGCCATGAACGAGAAAATTGCGTGCAAGCCAGGGTGAGGTTCCAACGAGCGCGACCGCGGCTACGATGGCGAGCAGCCCCGCGCGGCGGCGAAGGGGGCTCGACTCGTTGAAAAAAAGCAGAGCCGCAACCCCGAAAAAGGCAGAGAGCCAGGATCGGGTCAGTCAATGTGAGCAGCGCGAGCAACCCCCCGGTGTAGACCGCATCGCGCGTACGGCGTGTTTCGCGACACTGGTAGGCCACCGCCATTGTCCAGCAGCAGAGTGTCGCGCAAGGGTCGCGACCTGGACGTGGGTCGCCGCGTAAACGAGCGTGGGATGGATCGCGACAATAAGCGCCGCGATCCGCGGCACGCGCGGGTCGGCCGGAGCGACCAGCCGGCCGAGCCGCAGGACACCCAGCACCAGCACTCCGCCAAGGATGGACTGACCGAGCTCCACCAGGAAAAGGGCCTCTGGTTTCTCGACGCCGCCGATCGAATAGGCGAGCGCGACCAGTGCGGGATAAATCGGCGCCTGCTGCGACGTCGGGCCTTCCGCGCAAGAAATCGGATTGAAAAGCCGCGTCCCGCAACGAGATTGGCGGCAATCTCGCCATGCTCATAGGTGCTCCGAGGGATGAACGGGCTCTGCAAAACCCAGACGGCCGCGATGCGGGCGACGATCGCGAGCGCGATGATCAGCGAGTCGACCGCATGTCGTTTCATGAGTCTCACAGCTTGTTCCGTCCGTCCATTGACATCAATGCCTTTGAGCGCGCTCCGCCGCCATCGCCTTGATGGGACCGGATTCTGGTCGGAAGCCGGCCTTTGGTCAAGGCAACGTGAATCAGCGGCCTGGGCGGTTTCGCTCTCGACTTACAAGCGGATCTGCGAGGGGCGAGACTCTATCGAGCCTCTACAATTCGCCCAGCTTATGGCTCAGCTCGACAGAGGCTCGCCCTCGCGTGATGAAAGGATGGGCTTGCGCGGCTTTCGCGTTCATGCCGTTTTCATTGCCGAACCACGCGGCCCAGAGGGTGGAGGGTGGAGGGTGATGGGCGGTTAGTTCATTGCCGAACCACGCGGCATCCATAGCGCGAGGGCCTTCGTTGGAGTTTCGCATTCAGGCGGCCTCTTGCGATATCAACCAGAGCGGACCGGCTAAAGCCAGAACTCCAACGGTGGCCTGCTGGAAGTCCGCCTTCAGGCGGCTTCTTACAAACCCAAGATTGCGCCTGAGTGCGAGATTTCAACGGACCGCCGCGCAACGAAAACGGGCTGACCCCAGCACCCGAAAGACTCAGTCAAGGTCTACTTTTCATCACCCCAGTCTCGCCCCTCCA
Organism: uncultured Planctomycetota bacterium; assembly: GCA_963818265.1. Lineage (GTDB taxonomy): Bacteria > Planctomycetota > Planctomycetia > Isosphaerales > Isosphaeraceae > CAWFRS01. The sequence goes on from CAWFRS010000012.1 coordinate 182,207, forward strand.
AGGGACAATGAAGCTGCCCTGAATCAGTTAGACTGGTCACCGGGCATGAAAATAAGACCATGACGAAGGACGACGCAGGGTGAAGCAGCTTGCCGACGATATCACTGTCTTCGAAGGCTTCCCGCCGTACGCGATCAACGTCTACCTGCTGGGCGACGTCTTAATTGATGCCGCCACGCGGCTCGCGGCTCGACGTTTGTTGCGCCGGCTCCGTGGACGTCGCGTTTCAGCGCACGCGCGTCACTCATGCTCACCCCGACCATCAGGGAGCCAGCCACGCGATTTGCACCGAGCTAAAAATTCCACTCTGGTGCGGCGACGCCGACGCCGACGCGATGGAAACCGAGGGCGAGATCATGCGGCGAATTCCGCGGCACTGGCTGACCGACACGATTGCGCCCCTCTGGGTCGGACTACCCCATCCGGTCAGCCGGCGTCTCCGCGAAGGCGACCGCGTCGGGTCGTTCGCCGTCATCGAAACGCCCGGTCACACGGCCGGACATATCTCGTTCTGGCGCGCCGATGACGGCGTGCTCGTGCTGGGAGACGTCTGTGCGAATTTCAATATCTACACCGGCCTCCCGATGCTCCGCGAACCCGAGCGATTCTTCAGCATCGACCCGCGCGAAATCGCGATTCGGCGCGGCGGCTCGTCGAGCTGCAACCGAAATTAATATGCTTCGGCCACGGACCGCCCCTCCGAGACACCCAACGTTTCACTGACTTCGTCAAAGGGCTTCCCTGACGTACGGCCTCAGACTTGCCGACGTGCGACGCGCGGCTGCCAATTGCGGCTCGAACGGCGAGCTGAGATCAGCAGCGCGACGTCGGTGGCGATCTTGGGATTGCCACCGCGTGGCCCGCCGCTAGAATTCGCGATGCCGGGGGGTTCTCTCGCCCGGAATGCGAAGTCAGGATCTCGGGGGTGTTGTGTGGTGTTTGATTGCCAGTAAGTTCCGATACAGGGTCGCGGCGGCCGTGGTGCTTGCGTGCGCCGCCTTGTTTGCGGTCGTCTGGTGTCGCGACCTGGAAAAGCACGTGCGGGTCGTGATTCCGGGGCGTCTCATCCGCGGGGCCTGGCAACGGGCGCCCGCGTTGCAGGCGATTATTGCCCGTGAACGGATCAAAACCGTTATCACGCTCACCGCCATCAATCGCGACGATGCCAAGTTTGTGGCACAGGCCAAGGTCGTCGAGGAAACGGGCGTACGCTGGCTGATTGTTCCGATGCGTGGATCCACGGCGACTGTCGAGCAGATGTGCGAAGCCGCCGACTTGCTCGCCGACCCGGCCCGGCAGCCGGTCTTCTTTCACTGCGTGGCCGGCCATCATCGTACGAGCCTGGCGCACGCGGCCTATTTGATTCGCCATGGAGGACTGGCGCCGGAAGCGGCCTGGCAAGAAGTCGCGAGTCTTCCCTGGGCTCGGCCTGGCGCCGATGCCGATCAGGATGACAAGGCGCTGATTTACGAATTCGCCAGGGTCCAACGGCACGTCAAGCCGGCGGGCCACTGTGTTTTAGCCGAGGTCCATCATGACGACCGGGTCACGCTTGCGCAGGATCGCTCGAGGGGTGACGGGCGTTGCCGGATCGCTGTTGGTCGCGGCGGCCGGATTCCTGGCGTGGAACCAGGCGAACCACAATTTTGGAACCGTCTCGGCCGAGCGTGTCTTCCGATCGGGGCAGATGCCGGCTTCGGCCCTGGCGCAGACGATTCGCGAGCATGGTATCCGCACGGTCCTGAACTTGAGGGGCGAGAATCCGTCAGAGACGTGGTATCGCGACGAGCTGGCCGCCACTCTGGCTGGGGGCGCGACACACATCGATATCGCGATGTCGTCGTGCCTCTGGATGTCACGCGACCAGCTTCAGGTCTTGATTCGTTCGCTCGAAGGGGCCGAGTATCCGCTGTTGATTCACTGTGCATGGGGCTCGGAGCGAACCGGTCTGGTCTCGGCGTTCGCGGAATTGCTTCGGCCAGGGAGCACGCTCGAAGACGCACGCAGGCAGTTCTCGATTCGCCATTTGTTTGTTCGCGTGAACGACGGCAAGGTGATGGCCGAGCATCTCGACCAGTACGAGACGTGGTTGAGGGAGAGCCGTCTTGTCCATACGCCGGACCACTTTCGCCAGTGGGTTGAGGTCGGCTTCGAGCCGCGGCACCCCAGTCGCGAAGACTGGCCGTATGATCCTTACCCTCTGTCTGTCGTTGTCGGGCCGAGGGGAACGTCTCGCCAGCCGATCGCAGCGCATCCTGAAAACGGCAATGTGCGTGAATGAAGCCGGGCGAACCGCGAATGTCCGAGGGAAACAGGAATCAGGACTCGTTCTCATGGATATCAGCCACGAAATCACTGTTCGCGTACGGTACCCCGAGACGGATCGCATGGGTTTGCTCCATCACGCGAATTATTTCATCTACTTCGAGATGGCGAGGACCGAGCTCTTGCGCCAGCGCGGAATCTCGTACCGCGAGATCGAGGACGCTGGCCATTTTCTCGTGATCATCGACATCGGCTGCAAATTCAAACGGCCCGCACATTACGACGACGTTCTCACTGTGCGGACCACGGTCACACGAGTCACGCACGTGAAAATCATTCACCAGTATGAAGTCTTGCGCGACGGACTGCTCCTGGCCGAAGGGCACTCGACTGTCGCGTGCGTCGACCGCGAAGGCAAGCCCCAGGCACTCCCTGAAATCCTGCGGTAGGCCAGGCCTGACCGGGCACTCGGGCTCATTGATCAGCGGGCATTCGGTTCAGGTTTGCTCGCCGGCCCGGCCACCTTGACGGACGCATGATCAAAGTGGTCGTAGGCTGCGCGCACGATGTCGCCGCACAGCCGGTTGCCCGCGTTGTCTGGCACCCAGCGCTTATCCTCGTTTTCGCACGACATGACGCAGTAGGCCACCGGCCCCTTCGGCCATTCGATGATGCCGGCGGCCGTGCGCGTGTCGTCGAGGCTGCCGGTCTTGAACGCGACCTTCACCCCTTGCGGAAGGGAACGGGGAAGCTTGTCCTTATCCTCGCAGGAACGGAGGATCTCGAGCATTTCGGTACACGCCTGGGCGTTCACCAGCTCCTTGCGGTGAAGAGCCTCGCAAAGTCGGATCATCTCGGCGGGCGTCGTGCTCCCCAGGCCCCACTTCTTGCTCCGCTCGGGAAAGACCGACGTATCGCGGCGGAAGACCTTCGCGTGCAGCTTGGTGTCGGGATAGCCGAGCTTTTCCATCGTCGCCGCCGTCGCGCCAATGCCGATCGCATCGAGGACCAGGTTCGTGGCGGTGTTGTCTGAAAACGCGATCATGAGGCGAACCGCGTCGCGCAGCTTGAATGTCGCACCGTCGGAAAAGTGATACGTGAGCACGCCCGACCCGGGCACCTTGTCGGATTTCTTGAGCAACACGGCGGAATCAAGGTCGACCTGCTTGGCGGCCGACTGGCGAAAGGTTTCGACCATGACCGGAAACTTGATCAGACTGGCCGTCGGCATCACCTCGGTGGCGTGATACTCGAATGCCTCGCCCGTGCCAAGATGCTTCACCGCGACCGCCACCTTCCCCTTGTGAGCATCAATCAGCGGCTTCAGGCACGCCTCAAGCGTCGGAACCATTTTTTTCGGCTCGGGCTCGGCCGCTACGGCCAGGGTTGAGTACGCCGCGGCGATCAATGATAAACAGGCGAACGTTCTCATCAACGGGAAAATTGCGCAGGCAAGCGCACGCGGGGCAGGCGTTTTCATCAAACGCCCGATCGAAAACACAGCCATATTTAAATAAGCCTCTGAACACGAGTTGATAATCTGATCAAGCTTGGTTCGCGGATGCACGATTATCGCATGGCGGTGACCGGCGACCAAGCGATTTCTTGATGGGATGGATTGTCCTCGTGAAGTCGCCTGCTCGGCGACGCGGTTGATTCCAAATCGTTCCGACGTCTGGTAAAAGAGATCTTCGTGTGTCGTGCGCATGCTCGTGCGAAGCCGCCCGTTCGCTTCCCGAGTGAATGAAGCCGGCCTGTGCGATCGCTACCTATCCACCCACCTACGTGGTCGAGATCCGAGAGAAGGAATCAGACATGATACGCTGGCTACCATTGGTCATATTACTCAACCTCACTGCGTACGCGGACGACCCGAAACCGGCGGGCGGCGCCAAGCTCGAGCATAAAGGCGACGAGATCGTGGTTTGCGGGCAACGTTTCCACACAGGGACGAAGGTTCTGCTCTGGAGCGATCCGGGCGGTTTCGATGCCTATCGCACTGAGCCGCGTTTCGCCCCGCGTGATCGCAAGGTGACCGACGAGGAGAAGGCCAAGAGCGGCGACGTCTGGCGCGAGCATTATAATTGCGCGATCGGGGCCTCTCGCCCGAAGAGCAACAGCGCGTGCGGAGTCGCGGCTGGGATCTCCCCATGCTGCAGCGCGTCGTCGACCAGTTCGTGATCCACTTCGACGTCGCCGGCACGAGCCGCCGTTGTTTCGAGGTTCTCCAGGATCAGCGCGGGTTAAGTGTTCATTTCATGCTCGACCTCGACGGGACGATTTATCAAAGCCTCGACCTGAAGGAGCGTGCCTGGCACGCCACGAAGGCGAATACTCGTTCGATCGGCATCGAGATTGCCAACGTGGGTGCCTATCCGCTGAACGCCACGGCGGCACTCAAGAAGTGGTATCGCACCGGGCCGGACGGCAAGACACAGCTCATTGTTCCCGACGCCGAAAAGTCAGAATTCGCCGAAGGGGGCGCTCACTTGCACCCGAGCCGCGACAAGCCGGTCATTGGCGCGATCCACGGCGAGAAACTCGAGCAATACGATTTCACTCCGCAGCAGTATGAAGCCCTGGCCCATCTCACGGCGACGCTTTGTACCGTGTTTCCCAAGCTCCGGTGCGACTACCCGCGCAACTCGTCGGGTGCGCTTCTGAAAGACCAGATTCCCGATGCGGAATATCTGAAATATCAAGGGATTCTCGGGCATTATCATGTGCAGAGGAACAAAGTCGATCCAGGACCGGCGTTTGAGTGGGACTGGCTGATCGACAAAAGCAAGAAGTTGATGAGTCACTGAGGGCCGCGGCATGAAAGTGTGGCTTTGATACGTCCTTGCCGTCGTATTGCCAGGGGATCACTGCGCATTACCCACGAGTTGGCACCAAAACTTTATCTAACGCGTTCCCGCGGTCCCCGTGGGAATGCGCTGCCCGACGCTCCCGCGTCGTACCGCCGTAGCGTCAGGGATGGTTGATTGTACCACCACCGAGCGTTCGAAAACGTCCGTTTGAGGCACTCCCTGGAGATGAGGACGAACTCGGTCCGTCCGCCTGCCTTATCGGTCAGGCATCGCGGTTGACATTGGAACACGGCCTTCAACACTCTGCTCTGCCACAAAAAGCCGGGAATCCACGTTGGCGGTACGACGCCGGAGCGTCGCGGACGGCATTCCCACGGGGACCATGGGAACGAGAAAACCAGGTTGCCGCCAGCCTGGAACATGTCGGTCGTGCGAAGCGGGGCCGGTGGGAACTAATGAACGTATTGAGCGCAGGCCGATTCTGTTGCGCGGCTTCTTGTTGAAGTCCCGCCTTCAGGCGGAATGTTCGGCTCACCGGCCGCCTGAAGGCGGAACTCCAACAACGGCCTCGCGATCTGGGTGCCGCGTGGTTCATCAATAAAAATGGGCAAAAGTGAGGGGGGCAAACGCGAGGGGGACAGTCCCATTTTGCTCCGTAAACTGCGCAAAATCGGGACGGTCCCCGGCCGTTTTGAGATCGTTTCTTGGTCGAAGGCCGGCCCCCAGTCACGAAACGCCGATCTCGCGGATCTCCAGCTTGAGAACGCCTTTGGGTATCTGAACCTCGACCTTGGCTCCGACCATCTTGCCGACTAAAGCCTGGCCAATCGGGCTGGTCAAGAGAATCTTGTTCTGGTCGTAGTCTTCCTCGCCCGGACCGACCAGGATGAAGTCTTCCTCTTCTTTGAGGTCAAGATCGAGGACGCGTACTTTCGAGCCGTAGACGACCCGGTCAGTCGGAACCGTCGATTTTTCGACGATATAGGCTTGCCCAAGGATGTTTTGAAGGTCGTTGATGCGCGCCTGGAGCATTCCCTGAGCTTCGACTGCGGCATCGAATTCGGCGTTCTCGGATAGGTCGCCGAACCCACGCGCCTGGGCGATTTGCTCCGCGATGCGCGGCATGTCCTCGTTCTTCATGTGGTCGAGCTGGGCTTTCTTCTTTTCATAGCCTTCCTTCGACATCGGGATGCGATCTGTGGACATCAGGGTTTGCTCCCCCATTCTGACATCAGACCCTCCTCGACTTGAGGCTGGCGCGATCCAGGTCTCTCAGGCTGCGCCACGAATGAGCGCAAGTGGCGAAAGCCTGATGTTCACCCTGGCCCCCGGACCGAATCGTTCGCGGTCTGCGCGGGCCGGTGGGCGAAAGGCGCCACCGTTGCGAGGGTCGTCTTGAATTGTGAAACGCGGGTGTTGAGAAGTCTCCGTTGCCGGGACAGTGCGTGCCGGGCATCAATTTCGCCGGCCAGACGTTAATCATTCACGAGAAAAACCGCGACGCCGGGAGGCCCCGCGCCGCGGTCATCCGTTCTCTTGGAAAAGTTAGCCTAGCTTGCGTCGACTCTCGACGCAAGCCCAAGTGCGACCTAGCGCTCGGGGTGACATATCAATGACTACAATCTTCAGTTACCATCCGGGAAATTGACGATTCTTGACAGTCGGAATTCCTGGCCGTCAGTTAGCTTGCGATCGATCGAGACCGGCCGCGCTGCCACGCCGTCCGAACATCGCCGCGGCCGACCAAGCCGGTGTCGACAGAGACCTCGAACCGGCAAGCTCGGGATCCCGGACATGTCTGTTGCAAGACAGGGCGTGCCCGTCGCGCGGATATCGATCTCACTCGTGTCGTAGCGCTTCGATCGGATCCATGAGGGCCGCCCGCCGCGCCGGATAAATTCCGAACAGGATGCCGATGGCGACCGAGATGCTGAACGCCAGCATGACCGAGGCGCCCGTCACCACGGCTTTCTGGTCGGGAATGAAATAGATGATCACCTGCGGGATCGTGAACCCGACCAGCACCCCGAGCAACCCGCCGACGCCGGCGAGCACGACGGTCTCAATCAAGAACTGCTGGGTGATATCGCGGCGCTTGGCTCCCAGGGCGCGTCGAATGCCGATCTCGCGGGTTCGCTCGGTCACGGTCGCCAGCATGATGTTCATGATGCCGATGCCGCCGACCAGGAGCGAAATGGCCGCGATCGTTCCCAGGATGATCGTGAATTGCCGGGCCTGCTTCTCGGCCTGGAGCAACAGGTCGTAAGGAACTGTCTTCTCGACGTCGTTCTTGGGGTGAAACGGCTCATAGGCCGCTTCGATCAGTGGCACGGTCGGGAGCACTTCGTCCATCGATCCGACCTGAATCGTGATCTGCGTGAGCTGCGTTTCCTCAGCCTGGCGCGAGCCCGAGCGCTGATCGATGATTCGTTCGCCGAACCGAAGTTTGCACGTGTTAAGCGGGATATACACGTCGCGGTTATAGTCGACGGCCGCCAGGCTGCCGCCAATGCCGGCCGAGCTCTCGCGCTTGCGGGTGACGCCCACGACCGTGTAGTAATCGCTGCCCAGTTTGATCGCCTGGCTGAGCGGGTTTTCATACGGGAACAAGTTTCTCGGCCGTCTCGGCGGCGAGCACCGCGAAGTTTTCGTACTTCTCGTTGTCCGACGCGGTCAGGAACCGGCCCTTTTCCATATTGAGCAGATTGAAGTCGGCATAATCCTCGGTGGTGCCGACGACGCGCCCCTCGATACTGTAACTGCCGCGGCGAATCTGCTTCTTGATTTCCCGGATCGGCAAAACCTTGCGGATGGTGGGAATGGTTTCGACAATGCGGTCGAAATCGCTGTACTTGAGCCCGTAGTTGAGAATCATGGCGGGTCGATTGCCGCCGGAGGCCTGCTGCTCGTCGCTTGGCTTGACCGAGCGAATGATGATGTTGGTCGCCCCCAGGGCGCGGATCTGGTCACGGGCAACGCGGGCGGTTCCTTCGGCGATCGAGAGCATCGAAATGACCGCGGCGACGCCGAAAACAATGCCGAGAACCGTGAGCCCCGACCGCAGCTTGTGCAGCAAGAGGCTCTTCATGCCGAGTCGAAGCCCGCGCCAGATGCGTCCCATCACATACCTCTTCAGAGAGTCAATTCTTCATTGGACGGATTGATATTCTGATTCTGGGCCGAGAATTCCGGGCTCCAGTGGCCGTCGACACCATTGGCGGCCGACGCCGCCGCGGCCTGCTGTTGTAGCGCGAGCATTCGGGGGCTCGGCCCGTCGTCGATGATCAGGCCGTCTCGCATGCGGATGATCCGCTTGGCACAGGCCGCGATGTCATCTTCGTGCGTGACCATGATGATCGTCTTGCCCGAATCGTTGAGCTTCTCGAGCATCATCATGATTTCATGGCTGGTCGCCGTGTCGAGGTTACCCGTCGCCTCGTCGGCCAGGATGATGTACGGATCGTTGATCAGCGACCGTGCGATGGCCACACGCTGTTGCTGACCGCCGGAGAGCTGCGACGGCCGGTGATCGAGCCGATCTCCTAGCCCGACAAGCTGGGCCACCTCAACCGACCTCTCGTGGGCTTCGGCGCTGATCTCACCGGTGCCCTGATAGGTCAGCGGAAGCTGGATGTTCTCGAGCACCGTATATTGCTGGATCAAGTTATACGACTGAAAAATAAATCCGAGGTAGCGGCTGCGGATCTCGGATAATTCGTCGTCGTCGAGCCCGGCGACGTCTCGATCGCCCAGAAGGTACTGCGCCGGTTGACGGCCGGTCGAGGCATCCCAGGAGGTTGAGCATCGTGCTCTTGCCGGAGCCCGAAGCTCCCATGATGGCGACGTATTCGCCCGGGAAAAAATCGACCGAGACGCCACGCAGCGCGTGGACCGTCACGGTCGTGCTGGGGCCGCGGCGGCCGAACAGGCCGCCGCCCCCCGCGTGTCCCATCACGTACGTCTTGGTCACGTCGACAAGCTTGACGATCGGCTTGCCACCGGACTTCGCGGGACTGTCGTCCTGGTTCACTGGTCTGATCCTCCGGACCGGTCGCCACCACCGCCGCCACCGCCACTGCGACGTCCGCCACCGCCCGCCACCACCGCCTTCACCGCCGCCGCCGCCGCCCCCGAAGTTGCGGCGCATCTGCGACATCTGCTCAATTTCGGCGTCGGTCAGGCCGGCCTTCTTCAGCAGCGCCGCTCGTTCTTCGTCGGTCGCCGCTACGAAGTTGCGTCGCCTCTTCCGGGCTGAGGTTCTTACGGGCCTTATCCATGAACGCTGTCGATTGCCCCGCCCCCCTTGCCCTTGGCGGATCCACCGGCACCCTTGCCCTTGCCCTTGGCTTTCGCGGGATCGGCAGCCGACTTCCCAGGAGCACCCACCGCGGCGATCCCGCCGGCCTTCTTGGCGGCGGCGCCGGGCGAGCCCTTGACGGCCGAACCGCCAACGGCGCCTCCTTCTTCGCCCCAATCACGCTTGCCTCCCTTGGAGGCCGAGCCGAACGCCTTGCGCTTTTCTTCGTCGGTCATCAGCGACATCGGGCTCATCGCGATGATGTCGCCCTCGCTTCACGCCCTTGAGAACCTCGACAAACTTCTCGTTGGAGACGCCAAGGTCGACTTCGGTTTCGACGAAGCGGTCGTCGACGAGCTTGCTGACGTGGTCCTTGCCGTGATATTGGAGGATCGCCAGCACAGGGATCGTCAGCACGTTCGTCTTGCGATCGACCAGGATCGTCACTTCGGCCGTCATACCCGGCTTGAGCCCCGGCAGCGGCTGATCGATCTTCACCTTGGTCGTATAGACCTTGATGTCCGAGCTGAAGAAGTTGGTCGAGTCGGGCAGCGGAGCGACTTCCAGCACGGTCCCATCGAGCGTTTCACTGGCAAACGCGTCGACGCGGATCTTGGCCTTCATCTCGCGGGCGAGCTTGTCGATCTGCGACTCGTGAACCTTGGTGTTCACCTGCATGCGGCTGATATCAGGCAGGCTGAAGATTTTCTGCCGCTCGCGTACGGTCGCCCCTTCTTCAATCTGCGGCTGGCCGCTGCCGAACGCGCGGTTGGGATCGTTGGCGTAGACCACCAGGCCGTCGGCCGGAGCCTTGATTTCGCAATTGGCGATTTGCCGTTCGAGCTTCTTCTCTTTCGTCATCTCGAGTTCATATGTGGCGTTCTTGGCCAGCTCATCGGAACGAGCCTTCTCGACTTCGCTCTGGAGCTCCTTGATCGTCTTGCCTTTCGTGAAGTCGATCAAAACCTTTTTCTTGCTCATGCGCCTGCTCGAGCGAGAACCGGGCCTTCGCGAGTGTGAGCTCTTCCGAAACCTTCGTCGCGGCCGAAACGTAGCCCTTGCCGAACATCCGCCGCGCCCAGTCGAGCCGGTCCTCGGAGCGTGACAGGTCCGACTCGGCCAGCTTGATTTCGCCCTCAACGGTCGCGTGGTCTTGCTTGAAGATACCCTCGGCGTATTCGATGACCGCGATCTCGGCGACCTCGCGGGTCAGCTTGGCGTTCTCGAAATTCGCCTGGGCACTCTTGGTGGTGATCTTCTGATTGACGAGCTGGTCCTTGAGGGACGCCGAGTCGAGCTGGCAGACGAGCTGATCCTTTTTGACCGGCGTGCCTTCCGGCTAGATCATGATGATCGTCGTCTGGCCTTCGACGAGGCAATACGCGTCTTTATTCTCGGAGCTTTCGAGGCTCCCCTTCTCGACGACCGTGATCGGCAGCGTGCCCTTGCGCACGACGGTCGTCATGACGTCATTCTTCGTGCCGATGAGCAAGCCCTTGATGGGCTTGCTCATGCCGGGCACGCTGTAGACAACAACCCCGCCGACGCCGAGCACGGTCGCCAGCACGATGGCCATTACCTTACCGGGACTCAGGCGTCGCCGTGCGGGCTTCTGGAGGCGGGGTAAATCCTGCGCCCCTGGGGGAGCGTGGCCGATGATGGGGCCGTGGTATTGTGCAGGGAAAAGTTCACTGAACGCCTCCCATTCGTCATAAGGCAAGATGCCGATGTCACGGTAAACAATGAGCCGGTTGGTCTGGTAAGTCTGCCAACCATTTGTCAGGGCGAGCATTGCGCCGATCAAGTAGCCTGCTGAAAATTCAGAAGATTGGTGGTCTGCGTCGCCGCATTGGCCGACTGAGCCAGACCGCCGCCCCCCGCGGCAGGGGGAGCAATGATCTGCTCGAACGACTGGTCCTTGAGACGCACGTTAAGCTCGTAATTTCGCTTGGCGATCTCATACATGATATAGGACTGATGTACGTTACGTAAGTCGTTGCGTAACTGGATTTTCAAATTGTCTTCCGCCGTCTGAAGCGATCGCCGTGCCCGCTGAAAGTTAATCAAGGCCATTCGGAACTGGTTTCGCTCGATGATCCGGACGAGCGGCAGCTCGGCGTTGATGGCCAGGCTGAACTGCTTGGCGTTACTCAGGAACTCGAAAGGGTTTGTCGGATTGGGTGCTGTGTACACATTGTTGTTGAGCGCCAGGTTGAGCACGCCCTTCAAGGCATTCGCGGTGACGCGAATCTGCCGCCACGAGTCGTACAGAGCGGCCCGAGTGTTCATCAGATCCATGCGATACTCGAGTGCGATTCGGACGGCGGCTTCCAGCGTGTCTTCGAGGATTTCTTCGTTATCGGGACCGAATTCCTTGAGGGTGCTCCGGTAGTTACGATAGGGGGCCAGCACCGAGCGGCCCTCGACGTCGATGTCTTCCAGTTCGGGGAGTTTGGCGATGATTTGAGGCAGATCATCGAGTTTGCGGTTGGAGCGACGCTGCCACTCGTCGACGGCGTCGAACACGTCGTAGAATGGCTGGGCTAAACTCATATCGATGACGATCGGCGTGTCAGGCGGCAAGCTCATCTGCATGCGGAACTGGTCGAGGGAGGTGCGGTACGTCACCTTGTCTGTGAAAGAGCGCTGCTCGACCGGCGATCACTCGCTGCATGACCTGGTCGAGCTGCAAGCGTGAGAGACCCGACGCCTCACCCTGAATCAGCTCTTGATAGAGTTTAGCCACTTGCTCCAAAAATACCAGATTGCGCCGGTCGACCTCGACTTCCACGAGATTGAAGACAACAGGCAGGAAGCCCACGGTGGGATCGCTGTTTCCCGTCACCGAAAATCCGGCAAGAGTGAAATTGTTGCCGAAGTTCTGAATACTTCCCCCGGTGAGGGTGACGACGAAGAACTGCTGGCGGAACAGCGCGAACGAGCGGACCGCGTAGAGCAGATTACGCTCGGCCTGTGTGAGAGGTTCGAGGGTCACTGCTCGGCCGCCGCCTCTCAAGAGGGGCTGGACAAAGCTGATCGGCAGCGCCGAGATCACGGTCGGCTGCTGGGGGTTCTTGCCGATGAAGTTGAAGAGCAGCTCGTTGGCAAACCCCATGACGAGCTGGCCGCCCGAGCTGAACAACTTGCCGACGCCCGCGACGGTGCCCAGGTTCAATGTCGAGATTTGGCCGGTCGGAGAGAATCGCGTCGCATAGTTGAACACGTTGCTGGTCGACAGACCCGGAGTCGAGGGAATCCCGGCCGCGACGCTGCCGGTGACACCACTCAGCGGGAGTGGTCCGGTGAGCGGACTCATGCCCGCATAAAATTGCGGACCGAACAGGAATCGCTGTTGGGTGACGGGCAGGGCCGCGATGTAAACCTGCTCGAGATTGTACTGATAGAAACGGGCATTCATCATGGCGAGCAGCATCGCCTGCTGCATGTTGATTTTGTAAACGCGGCTCCCCTTGGGGTACCCGTAGGCTTCCGTATCGGTCATCAGGTCGATCCGCGGCACCAAGACGTCGGATAGCTCGGCGGCCTCCGTCTGGCTCATGTGGCCGGCATCATTCACCATTTTCTGGTCGAGCGGCGGCGGCTGATTGGCGATTTCCTTGTCGAGAATATTGCCCGGCGACGCCGCCTCGGCCGGCTGAGTTTGGCCCGGCAAAGCCGGAGCAATCGGTCCCTGGCCCGGGATCGCCGTCGCCGGCTGGTCCTGTGCGGGCGTCGCCATTTGAAGAGTTTCCGTCCGCATGGCTGGTCCTGTGCCAGGCGCCGGCCGGGCGGCCGGCTGGCCTTCTTGATACGCGACCCTTGCCACCGCTTGATCTTTCACGCCGGGAGGTCCACCCGATTTCGTGGTCTGAAAGCGAGAAACGCTTCGAGGGGGGGGAATGGCCGGCTTCACTGCCTTCGCGGCGACCTTCGATATTTGTATGGGCGTCGAATCCTGTGCGTTTGTCCCAAGATTTTGCGTCGCGGCCACTTTGGCGGCCGGCGTTCGCGGCATTCGCGGGGTCGCGGCGGGGGCCGTGTCGTCACTCTGAAGGCGAACCGTCGGCGCCGGCGTGCTCGCCAGCAATCGCGCCGATGGTCGCGGTATCGAAACCTCCGGGCCCGTTGGAACGTCCGGCCCGGGGCGCGCGGCACTGGAGGTTTGGCCGGGTCGGCAAAGGGCGAACCGGTTTCTGGGGGAACCGGCGGGCCGGCCGGCGACGTCTCGGGTTGACCGGGCATTCCCGGCTGCCGCGGGTCGGTGATCGGCTGGCGGCCATTGTTGGGTCGCTGCCAGAATTCCGGCTCGTCGTCGGGCACCTTCACGCCGGCGGCGCGCTTCTTGGCGTCCTGGTCGCGCTTCCAGTATTCGAGCAAGTCAAGGTAGCCCGTCCCCTCCGCGGGTATCAGCAAGCGGTTGTCGGGCCACTGGGGAACCGGCGAAAGGGCCTCAGCCGCCGGGTCGTCAGGCGGCGCGGGGGGCACTTCCTGGTCGTAGGGATCGGCAAACCGCGAAAGCGCCGGAGGCTCGACCGAAAAGATGTCCATGCGCCAACGAGGGTCTCGGGTCTTCTCGAAGACAACTTCCGAGACGTCCTGGTTGGCCCAGTCGCGGTAGAACTCGCGGGTGCATCCCGCTTGAGAGCCGATCACCACCGCGGTGAGGACCGCGCTGATCCCAAGCCGTCGCGGACTGATGCGGGATCTCGGATTCCTCGATTTATTCATGTCTCGCCTCGACAACGGGAAGTCTTGCCGACCAACTTGGTCATGATCGACGATAAGTCGCACGGCAGTATTGACTTTGGGTGACCGACGAACGGCCGCACCTGTCTTTGCATGTCGGGCCAGGCAGGCTGCCTCGCCGAGCCGATTCCGAGTCATCGATGACCTGATCCCAATCCCAGGCCATCGCGGCTTGCTGTTCAAACGTCCGTGGAACCCGTTCACCTCGCGGACCCGAATTTGCCCGGCGTGTGCCGACGGATCCCCAAAACAAGGGGCTCGGCGGCAAGCCCGCCAGCGACAGTCGTCAGTCCGGTCGCGCCAGGGGGCTCGAAATACGTGCGACGGTTCACGCCGAAACACGTTATCCGCGCCGCCGGAGTTCCTTCTCCGCGAAATATATCGGGCATAGGGGTTCTAGGAGTTGAGCCCAAGGCAAGGGTTGTGTGGCCGGCACGGGCGTCCGAAAGTTGCCTTAGCGTGGAGTTACGAACGACAACAGGCCGAAATTCCAGGAGTAACTGGACGCTTTAAGCCGCAAGACGGCCAGAACGAACGCGCCGAATCGCACACGTGCCAATCGGAACTTTCGTGCCGTCTGATGCCGCTCCGGAGCGATTCGAGAGGAGGGAACGCTCTCGATCGCACCTTTCCGGTAAAGCGTGCCGCGTTCGGGATGGATTGGGCTTCGTCGCGGTGGACGCGCGACCCATGGGTTTGGGAGGAGGGAGTCTCCGATGCTTTTCGGCAATCGTCGAACTCGAAGGTCGTTTGCACTGCATGGTATTCCAGTCTTCCAGCCCAACACAGAGCACTTGGAAGTCAAGATCCTGATGGCGATCGACCTGGGCGGAACATCGCCCCCGGCGTTGCCATTCAGCGCAACGGCCCCCTATGGCATGGACTTCGGCGCCACCGCGGCGGCCGGCCAGGGGCGGGATACAGCGTCGCGGACGTGGGCGACCTCACCAGCAACGGATATGACTCCTTTGTGATCGGCGCGCCGACGGTCGGGTCCACTCCCTCCACACTGGGGAGCGGTATTGGAAACGTTTACGTGATCTTCGGCTCGGCGACCGTGACCTCCGCCAACGCCGCGGCCGTTCAAAACTGGCTCAACACGACCTCGGGACCGAACTACAGCGCGAACGATCGCGTCGGCGACCTCGCAACGCTCGGCGCGGCGACGCAGTCCAACCCCATCAGTAAAACCGGGCTCACCTACCCGTTCTCGGGCTTGACCTTCACCGGCGTGGCCTCCCTCGGCGCGTCCGTGGCGGGAGTCACGCTCTCGAGCGGCACTAATGGGATCATCCTTGGTGCGCCCAATGCCAATAGCGGCGCGGGTGCGGCCTACCTGGTCTACGGCAGCTTCACGTCGTATGTCGGCAAGACGATCGACGTGACCTCGCCGGCCGGCACTTATCCTGGCCTCACGATCGTCACGATCACCAACGGCAATTCGACGCTTTCGGCGGGTGGTCAGCTTGGCTTCTCGGTCGCCGGCGGCTCGAACATCCTGGGCGACGGGGCCGGCGATGTCATCATCGGTGCGCCGGCGCGACGGTCGCCCCGAACACGCCGAACACGGGAGTGCCGGCCAATACGGGCGTCGTCTACGTGATGTCTTACGGCTACCTCACCGGCAAGACGGCCGTCGACGTCTCGACGCTCAATTCGACAAACACGCTCACGGTTTCGGGAGCGGCATCGGGCGACAAGACGGGCTACTCGGTCGCCGACGCCGGCAACGTCAATGCGGCGAGCGGGAGCGTCGACGACCTGCTGATCGGCTCCCCCGGAGCCGCCTCGACGGCCGGAGCGGCCTACCTGATTTATGGTGGCTCGGGACTCGCCGGGCTCCAGACGACCAACAACGGCCAGACCTACCTGAACGTCGGCAACATCGCGGGCACCGGGTCGGGCAACATTCCCGGCGCCACCATCCAGGGCAACCCCGGCGCCGTGCCCGGCTCGATGACCGGTTTCTCGGTCTCCGCCGGCGGCGATTTCAACGGCGACGGCTTCGGCGATATCTTGATTGGCGCGCCCAACTTCAGCACGACCGCCAATACCAACGTCGGTCAGGTTTTCATGTTGTACGGTGCGTCGAGCTCGACATCGGCCTATCTCACGGGAGTGATTCCACTCGCGAGCCTACCCACGGCCATCCAGGGAGTCGAGTTCGACGGTGCCAGCGCCGGCAACCTGGCGGGCTATTCCGAGTCTCAGGTCGGTTTCATCAATACGGGCCAACCGACGTCGATTCTGATCGGTGCGCCCGGTTACAGCTCTTCGAGTGGCACGGCCTACCTGATCCCGGGCCGCTCCGGGCTGACGGGCGTCTATTCGCTGGCGACGGCCGAGTCGACGCCCTTGAGCGGCAACCAGTTCTTTGACACGACGCCCAGCGATACTGCGTCGTCGCCCCCCTTCTTCGGTGCGTCGGTCTCCAGCCGTATTCAGGGAACTCAGGCTAATACTGCCGATCTCGACAACCGCGCCGACTTCATCGTCGGTGCGCCCGGATATGATGTGACACAAGCCGGCGGTCTTGCGCTGGCGGGTGGTGCACAGATCGTCCAGACCGGTTACATCACGGTCAACGTTCCGGTCTCGAACTCGGTCACCGTGCAAATCGGCGTCGACAAGCCGTTTGGTCCGTTCACGATCAACGCCACGACGCCGACCAACCTCTCGATTTATGTGTTCGGGTCGACGGCGACGACGCCAGCGTTCATGCCAGTCACGGATATCGATCCAACCACGGTCGTGATCAACGGCGTCGCGTATCCGAACGCGACGATCGTCGAGGATCCCAACACGGCCGACTGGCTCAACGGCATTCCCGACGCGATCATCACGGTCACCCCGCGATCGGCGCTCAACTTGCCCAATGGCGTCACGACGATCACGGCCATGGGCAAGACGCTGGCCTCGTCACCGCTGCCTAACTACACGTGGACCGGCACGGCAACCGTGACGGTCACCGGCGGTTCGATCACGCCAGTCCCGAGCGCCGTTCGGCGCCCGGCCCAGGGCCCGGTCGTCGAGACGACCTTCATTTCGCCGTACGGGGCGAATCAATACTCGCCGTCGATCTCGCAATTCTCTCAGCTCAACTATCAGCCGATCCCGCTGAGCGTGGCGATTGCCGAATACTTGCCCGCACCCGGCTTCCGGGCACGGCTGTATTCCTTCAACCATCCGAACAAGAAGATCCGGGCCAACAACGGTCAAAACACCGGGCGTGCCAGCGGCATCAATACCTTGGGGTCGCATGTGTTCAGCCGCGGTCGGTTCCACGCGAGCCAGGCGTATACGTGGACGCACCACACAGCGAAGGTCGGCACGGTCACCGGCGTTGTTCCGATCCAGTTGAAGAAGCAGAGGTTCAACGACAACCTGATCCACTGACAACTCAACCGCCGCGCCGCCGCAAGGCGATCGTCGCCAACAAACAGCGGAGCTTGCAATCTTGTTGCAAGCTCCGCTCGTTCGTTAATCGCCTGGCGACCCTCTGCACGATCCCGGGCGGGTGGATGAATCTCCGCACGGGCCGGGTGCCGGTGCCGGCTCGGGGAGCCTCACCGCTTTGAAAATTACGCAAGGTCGTTCAGCGCGCCTGCACGATCTTCGAGAGCTTATGAGCCAGCCGCTCGAGCGCGGGACTGCGGTCGTAGGGGTCGAGATGGACGTTGATCAAGCTGAAGCTGGCGAGATTGGCGTGCGCTGACGCGAGGGCCACGTCGAGCTCGCCGACGGTACGAGCCTCGAAGCCCCGGCCGGCTCCGATCACCGCGGGAATCGCGTGATAGGCCCAGTCTTGAATATCGTTGAACGGGCCCTCGAGCAAGAACCGCTCCGTGGTGTATCCATGGTTGTTGAGGACAATGATGATCGGATTGAGCCCGTGCCGCGCGATCGTCGATAGTTCCATTCCGGTCATCTGGAAGGCCCCGTCGCCGACGACGACAAGCACGCGCGAATCAGGGTTGGCCATGCTCGCACCGACGGCCGCCGGCACGCCGAATCCCATCGAGTATAGTAAGCCGGGCTCAGGAATTCGGTGTGCCGCTGCATCTCGAGATCGGCGGCGCCGAAGAGGGAATCGCCGATATCGGCGATCACCGTCATGTCGCCGTTGGCCTCGAGTAGCTGGTTGAGCCGCGAGAACAGCCGCGCCGACGTCAGGGCGCTCGCTGGGCACGGCGTCGCCCAGCATGGCAAACGGGCTGGTGCGCACGGGAACCGGCGTTCGCGCCACTTTGAGCTTGCGATCGATCAGACCACGGATGAAATCGTCGAGGCGGACGTCCTGATAATGATGGCGTTTGATTCGCAGGTCTTCACTGGTCGCGTCAATGCAATGCGCCGGATCGAGTTTCGCCGTGAAGATGCCGAGGTTGATGTCGGTCATGAAGCAGCCGAGCATCAAGAGGCAGTCAGACGACTCGACCAGCTCGGTGACTTCCGGCCGGCCCATGGCTCCTTCATAGATGCCACCGAATAGTGGGTGCAGCTCGGAGATCACGCTCTTGCCCAGGAGCGTGGTGGTGATCGGCATTCCCGTCGACTCGGCCAGCTTCAGCAGATCGGGCTGAAGGTTGAATCGATGGATCTCGACATCGGCCAGGATCACCGGCTTGCGGGCCGCCGTGAGCAGTGCGGCCGCCTCGTCAATGGCTTCGCCCAGGGCATCGGGATCACTCGGCGGCAGCCCCTCGGGCGGCTCGTGCGGGCCGACCTGGCGCACGTTGACCCGGTCTCTCGGCAGCTCGAGATAAACGGGTCGCTTGTAGCGCACGGCGGCCTCGAGCACGCGGTCGATCTCGCCGAAGGCCGTTTCCGCGCGATCGAGCACCGCCGAGGCGACGGTGATCTTTTGAAAGACCTCGTACTGCGTCTCGAATCCCTTGACCTTGTGGTGCAAGAGCGGGTTCCGCGCTCGCTCCGACATCCCGGGCGACCCCGCCAGCACGATCACCGGCGACTTCTCCGCGTACGCGCCGGCGATGCTATTGCACGCCGACAGGCCCCCCACGCAATAGGTCACGCAGATGCAGCCCAGCCCATGAACCCGCGCATAGGCGTCCGCGGCGAAGCCCGCGCTATCCTCGCGGGTGACACCCACCAGTCGGATCGGACTTTCCTCGATCAATTTGTACAGTTGTAAAATGTAGTCGCCCGGAATGCCGAACACGTGTTCGACGCCGAGTGCACCCAGGCGCTCGACGAGGTACTGGCCGATCGTGATCGGCTCGGCGCTCGTCCATCCGTTGCGATTGCCCGTATCGCTCGACATGATTTCTCCTGCCGGCATCCGTGGAGAAGTGCCTGACATGGTGGTGGTCTCCTTGCCTTGCTGAAACCCGATCGACCGTGCGTGGCTCGCACGTCCGGTTCAATCTTTCAGGTGCCAACGCGCAAGGGTCCGCGTGCCTCCGGCGGCAGAGCTCCGGCGTAAACGTAAACCCAGACACGCATGTTGTCGCGCGTCGTCGTCTCCTCTCGACGGTACAATCCGCCGTCAACATCCTCATAATGGTCGAATTGCACCAGGTCAGTTCGCTCGACAGGCCGAACAAAGCCTTCAACCCAGCCGGCCGCCCGATCATCCAGATCGACCAGAGCGGGATACGGTCCCAGATCGTAGAGTCTGCCCCGCACGGCGTCGGGCCGCCAGCCCTCCGCCAAGGCTGCCTCTTGGCCGCGGGGCATCAGTGTTCCGTAAGCGAAAAGGTACGATGTCATTAGAGCCTCTTCCGTCTCGCACGAAGTGCGCCAATGCGGCCTCTGATCCATCGTCTCAGCGCCGACGTCGTTAAGACGCGATGACGGCTCGGGAGCGGTCGCCCCCATTATCTAATACGCAAGCCGAGAGGCGTCGGCCCGACCGACGTGGTCCCACTCTGCAAACGGCGAAAGACAGGGTGGCCGCATCGTCGCGATTCGCGGCGGGCCGTACGTCAACACGCGCCAGGGGCTCTCATGGCCAAGACGATTCATATCAGCCATGCCGTCACCGCGCGGCGATGTAACGCCGAGGATCTAATAGCTATCCGCCGAAATGACCTCTCCCCCCGCCATTGTGCCGAGCCCACCATGTTTGAGGGGCGATCGAATTCTTGATGGCACGAACCGAGCCGTCGCACATCGTGACGTTCACGACGCCCGCATGTCGACTGCTCGCCGTGATGGCTCCTCTCTCTCCGAACCAAGGACCTCCGACTTCGCAACTCCACGAGTTGGGAGGCATGATATGAGTATAGCGGGTGTCGATTACGTAGCCGAACGTCCAGTACATGCCGGACGCGTGACCGTCGGCGAAAGCCAGCGGTGTGGCGGCCTGATCGATGGCCACGCACATTGCGTAGTATGCGGGTGTGTTCTTGACGTCGGCTGGCATCCCAACCTGAAAATCGGCTGAGGTAGGCGCACCGGGATCAAGCTGATTGCTCGCACCGACGCCGAGCACCTTTTCGCTGAAGCACGCTGTCATGCTAAGACCGTCAAAGACGTTTGAGAAACGGAAGACGCGGCAACCCTGATACGTCCCGTCGGGCGTTGGTGCGATGAATGGGCCGTTCGCATTACTGACCACGACCGTCGACTCGGGTGTTGATCCACTGTTGCCGCAATAGTTGGAATGGCCCTCGGAGTTGGTCAGCCGACTGTAGTCGGAGGGGCATAGAAATCCGGCCACCTGAGTTCGTGCGACCGTCGTGTTGGGAGGGTAGGTTGGCAGAACCGGACCCATGCCGTTAATTGGATAAACGTCTGCTAGGTTGAACGCGAAATAAAGTGGCTGTTGCTCGATGAACGGCAATAAAAAAACGAGCGATGAGAGGTCTCGCCAGTTCACGTAAAGGAGCTGACCCGGTGGGAATGAATTGTGCGCGTCGTGATACTGGTGCACAGCCAGGCCCAGTTGCTTGAGGTTGTTGACGCACTGAATCCGCCGGGCCGCCTCGCGGGCCGCTTGAACAGCAGGCAAGAGCAGCGCGATCAGAATCGCAATGATCGCAATCACGACGAGCACCTCGATCATTGTGAATCCGGTACGGTTCTCCCTGCCCATGGTTCAGCCCCGTAAGCACGATGGGCTTTCGTCCAGTCGAGGAATCACCACCGCTCGGCACACCCGCGGCGAAGCCGGTCGCCGACTCGATGCCGACGTATTCTTGCGATGCGGCTCAGCGGCTCTGATTGGAAGATGTCGTATCGCCAGCCGGCCGTCAACCTGGTCGCGAAAATGCGGCCACGATATCGCGATCCTCATCTTTTCAACGCCGCGATTTCTTCACGCCGACGTATTGATCAGCTTTCCCAGATCGTGCATGAGCGACTCGATGATCAGCGCCATGTAAACCCTGCGCCGCACATGATAATCGGCTTCGATCGCACGTTCGGCCAGATCGAAAACGACCTCGGCCTCGAGGCGTTTCGCCAGGGCCGTCGCGGCGCGGCGGTCGGCGTCGTCCGGAAAGGGAGCGGCGAGGCCAGACGTTTGCCACAAGACGCCTCGAAAGAAGGCGCCAGCTCGCCGATCAGCAGACTGGCGCGCCGCCGTTGATCGGCCGACTCCTTGCCGGCGAGCTTGATATTGGCCTGGAGACGGTGAGTGAGATCGGGCGGGTTGAAACCATGTTCGCCGGCCACTTCGTCGATCAAAGATCGGCGCAGCCGCTCGAGCTCGGCGTCGGCGAGTCCGATCGCCCGGCTGACGCTCCCTTCGCTCATCGCCGCCAGCCGCGCGGCGTCGTCTTGATCGGTGGCGATGCCCTGCTCGATCAGTAGCGTGGCGATCTCGGAACTGGCCAGCGGATCGAATCGAACGACCTGGCAGCGTGACACGATCGTCTCCAACTGAAGCTCGGCGGCCGTGCCGAGCAAGATCAGCACCGAGCCGGGCGGGGGTTCCTCGAGCGTCTTCAAGAACGCGTTCGACGATTCGGCGTTCAAGTCGTCGGCATCGTCGAGGAGCGCGACCTTGTAACCGCCGCGCGACGGCTTCAAGGCAAACTGGTCACACAGCTCACGAATCACGCTGATCGGTAGCTCGTGCTTGTCGGGCGGCGTGCCGGTCTCGATGAAATCGGGGTGGGTGAACCCAGCCACCTGCACGCACCCGGGACATTGCCCGCAAGGGTTGAGGTGGGCTGGCGGATTGACCTCGCAAAGGAGGGCCTGGGCGAGCTTACGCGCGACGGCTTTCTTGCCGATCCCGTCGGGCCCGACAAACAGCAAGGCGTGCGGAAAACGCCCCTGCTGGAGGCTGGTTTTCAGTTTTTCAATCACGCGGTCATGGCCGCGAATCGAGTGCCAGGACACGCTCAACCTCGCGTTTGATGTGCTCGAAAACGGTATCGGCGTCGGCCGATGCGTCAATCAATACGATCGGCGCGGGATAATACGGGCAACCCTCGTCGGTGGAACCTGCTGTTTCCCCGTTCGCGGGCTCGCCCCGCGCCGCGGCGAGATAGCCGGCGCACACACGCTCGTGATAAAAGAGGGGCCGGTCTTCGATACGGTCACGCGCTGCGCCGACGCGCTGCGCGGCGGCGTCGGGCGCGATGTCGAGAACGATCGTCAGATCGGGCAACAACCCGCCGGTCGCCACCATTCCCACGAGGGCGATCTCTTCTTCTAGCAGGCCGCCGGCACTCCCCTGGTAAACAATATTCGCCAGCAGGTAGCGGTCGGACAAGACGACCCGGCCGGCCGCGAGTGCCGGGGCGATGATTTCGGCGACGAGCTCGGCGCGGCTGGCCATGTACAGGAGCATTTCGGCGCGAAGATCAATGGGCACCGTGTCGCGTGCCAGAAGGATCGCGCGAAGCCGGTCGCCGAGCGCCGTGCCGCCGGGATCGTGACACGTGACGGGGTCGAGCCCCCGATCGCGGAGCCACGCGGCGACTCGCTCAAGCTGGGTGCTCTTGCCGCCGCCGTCCGGGCCGTCGAGAACGAAAAACTGACCGGCGTTGGCGTGCGGCCTGGCCTGGCCCATCCGATCAGCATCCTTCCTGGGTGTCGCCCGTTTTCTTGAGCCAGGCGTCGGCCTCGGCGAACACCTGGCGGATTTTCGTGTGGTAGAGCAAAAGACTGATCTCGTCGAACGATCCCCAGCGAAACCATTGTCCGAAAGGATCTTCGACATGCTCGGGCGAACACGCCAGATGCGACGCGTCTTTCACGTGTACGACATAATAAGTGACGGTCTTGACGACCTTGCGCCGCGCCTGATGTAGGTGTAGGAGAGGGTCTGCTCGAAGCCATCGCGAAATGACCAGTCGACCAGCGAAGTCTCCTCGTGAAATTCGCGCACCGCGGCCTGACGGGTCGTTTCGCCCGGTTCCACGCCCCCCTTGGGGAACTCCCACTTGGCGCGCGGATTGCGCACGGTCGCGGAGTGGAGGATCAAGTACAAGGGGACTTGATCCTCATTCAAGCGATAAGGAATGACACCGGCGGATCGCTCATGGAACGTGGTCATGTCGTGGGGCGACTCGGCGGCGGTTCGTCACCGGGATCGCGCGACGCGCCAGGCGCGTCGTGATGCGAGTCGGTGTCGGCCGTGGCGACCAGACCCAGAACCGCGCCCGCGACGACCCGATCGTCTTCCCAGCCATGAATGGCCGCCAGTTGACCCGACGCGGGCGAGGAAACATCGAACGTGGCGGGGCCAACGAGCACCTCCACGAGCCGGTCACCTTCCCACACCTGATCGCCGCGCGCGGCGTACCAGTGGCTAATTACGATCGGTACGTCCGGACTGGTTCCCAGGTCGGGCAGGACCACTGCCGCCAAACGCATGGTGAACCCCGCCTCGTCTTCTTTTCCACCGTCGACTACGATCGGGGTAACGCGCATCTGAGGATGTCGCAACGTTTTACCCCGATCACTTCAATTCCAGCTTATCTGGCCCGACACCTTTTCGCCAGATCGATGTCACATTCGGGCGGTTCAACCGCCGCCAGGCCAGCGATCGTGCGCCCCTAAACAACGAATGCAGAACCAGTTGTGGACGACGGGCGTGGTCCGACCAAACAATTGGACGGCCCAAAGCGCGGGGACAAAGTCGGCGGCCCGCGATGGAGAGAAAACGTTCAGGCGTGGGAAAGCGCCCGATCAGGGCAGCGTCTGGCGACCGGTTGGTTCGCGCCCGGCCTGGTCGGCCAACCGTTCCGTCTGCCTTGAGGGAAATACCAGATTGAGGCGGTTACGGCCGCAGACACGCGATCGAGGGCGAGGCGTCCTCTGCGACCCTTTCGGCGCAAGGGCATTCATGATACTTTCATTTTAGCGATTTCTTGATCTGACGGTGGCAGCGTGCGGCGCGGCCAACTCGGGGACGACCGCCGTATCGGGCGATGGGTGTCGCGATGGCCAGATCGGGGTTTCGCGTCTCCAACCCGTTTCTTGACGGAGTCGGCCCGCCATGGCAAGCGACCCGGCCAATACCGAAGGGATGACACCGACCGGATCGTCGAACACGCCCGTGCCCCTCGAATCACCGGGCACTCGCGATCTCACAGTGAGTCCGTCCGCCGACTCTGCGTTGACGGCACTGTCGTCGATCGCATCCTCGGTTGGATCCCCCGAGTATGCTTCGACACGTGCTGCTGGCGAATTCGGGACTGTCGCGCAGACGAGCGCGGGTCCGCGTACAAGCGCCGCGCCGCGCCCTGCCGCTCGACTGCCGCGCTACCTGGGCGAATACCAGCTTCTCGAGGAAATCGCGCGGGCCGGCATGGGAATCGTGTACCGCGCGCGTCAGGAAAAGCTCAATCGGCCGGTCGCCGTCAAGCTGATCAAAGCGGGTTCGCTGGCAGGCATCGACGAGGTCCGGCGTTTTCGGCATGAAGCCGAGGCAATGGCCACGCTCGACCATCCGAATATCATCCCGATCTATGAGATCGGCCAGGAAGACGATCTACCGTATTTCAGCATGAAGCTCATCGAGCAAGGAAACTTGACCGCGCACATCGAGCGACTCAAGGACGATCCGCCGGCCGTGGCGGCGCTGATGGCCAAGGTCGCCCGCGCCGTTCACTATGCGCATCAAAGGGCAATCTTGCACCGAGACATCAAGCCGTCAAACATCCTGGTCGGCTGAACACGACGAACCCTATGTGACAGACTTCGGTCTTGCCAAGCGTATCGGATTCGATAGTGAGACCGCGGGGACGCATCACCGGTGCCGTGATGGGGACCCCCGCGTACATGTCGCCGGAACAGGCCCGTGGCCGCACCAAGTCGGTCACCACCGCGGCCGACGTTTACAGCCTCGGCGCGACGCTATTCGAATCGCTCACGGGCCGACCGCCGTTCGTGGCCGATTCGTCTGCCGAGATCATGCGTCTGGTGCTGGATCAGGAGCCGGCGCGTCCGCGCTCGATCAACCCCAAGTGGATCGCGACCTGGAGACCATCGCTCTCAAATGCCTGGAGAAAGAACCGGCCGGCGATACGGGTCGGCCGAGGCGCTGGCCGACGACCTCGACCGCTGGCTAGCGGGCTTGCCGATCATGGCCCGGCCCGTCTCCATCGGGGAGAAGGCGGTCAAGTGGGTCAGGCGACGCCCCGAGCTGGCGGCCCTCGTCGCTGTGGTGCACCTTGCGCTCCTGGGCCTTCTCGGCGGCGGGATCTGGTTCACGCTCCAGCTCTGGAAAGAACGCGACATGGCGAACCGCGGCCTCTATGCCGCCGACGATGAATCTGGCCCGCCGCGCTGCTGGATGATGGCTTGATTTACCAGGTCCGCGAGCAGCTGAAGGCTTACCGCACCGGCCAACGCTCCTGGCGACCTCCGCGGATTCGAGTGGTACTACCTGGCGAAACTCTGCGATCAAACGCCGATCCGCCTGAAAGGTCACCAGAGATTCGGTGATCTGCGTGGCGTTCCATCCTGACGGCCGACACGTTGTATCGGGGGGGGCCGACGGTCAAGCAAGGGTCTGGGACCTGACCGGCCGTCTGCCGTCGCGCGTCTTCGCGGGCACGGCAGGTTCGGTTCATTGCGTCGCGGTCAGCGCCGACGGCCATTTGCTGGCCGCCGGAGATGCCGGAGGCGGTCTCCGGCTCTGGGATCTCGAAACAAACCGCGAACGGGTCCTGCTCGGACACAAAAGCGGTCTCCGTTCCGTCGCCTTCGGACCCGAGCAATCAGGCAGCCAACTGCTCTCGTGCGAGTCTGACGGCGTGATCCTGCGCTGGGATACGAGCACCGGAGTACGCAAGCCTCCGATTTTGCATCGCCGCGCTGAAGAGCCAACGGCCGCTGTCACTGTTAACCGAGGCGCCGAGCCCTTCGGCGGTACGCAAGCGTGCTACGCACTGGACGGTAAGGTGATTGTATCCGGAGGCCAGGATCAGTGGGTGATGATCTGGGACGCCGTGACGGGCCGTTTACTCGATCAGGTCCCGATTGGCACCAACATTTACGGGTTGTCGATTAGCCTGGGTCGGGCCCGCGAGCTCGCCCTTGCGGAGCAATTGCCCGGGATCGAGATTCTCGATCTGGAAAAGCCCCATGAACCGCGCCGAAGCTTGCGCTCGCTGAGCAACCGCGCCACCGTCGTGAGCTTTAGCCCTGGCGGTCGAACACTGGCAACGGCGGGCTATGGAGTTGTCGGCTTGCTCAATGCACAGAATGGCCAGATCCTCGACGTGTTCAACCATGCTAACAATTCGCCGTTCTCCCTCGCGTTCGGCCCCGATGGACGCATGCTGGCGATGGCTCTCGGTGATGAGATTCGTGTTGTTCACGCGGTCCGGGACCACGAGGGGACAACGCTCGCGGCGCGGCTCGGACCGATTCGCCGGCTCGCGGTTAGCCCCGACGAGCGGCTACTCGCGTTGGCGCTCGAGGACGGTTCGATTGTCATCTGGGACGTCGCGACGGCCCAGCCGCTTCAGCCGTTGAGCGGACATCGGCTGATGGTCTTCGATCTCGCTTTCTTACCTTTGAGCAACAGCCTATTGCTCGTTTCCGTCGGCGGCGACGGCGCAGTCAAGATATGGAACCCCAAAGTGGGCGGCGGGCCCCTGCGCACGCTCCATGATAGCGGCGGGCCCATCTATTCGGTCGTCGTCCGGCCTGACGGTCGTCAGATCGCCGCGGGCGGTCAGGCTGGTATTGTCTACACATGGAATACGGCGACGTGGCAGTTCGATCTCTCTCCGATCGAACATGGCGCATCCGTTTCAGCCCTGGCGTACGACCCTGGCAGCACTGTCCTCGCGTCGGGCGGGATGGATAGTGCCGTCCAAGTCTGGTCGGCCGTTTCCGGACGCCGGCGGCATGGGACCACTTTCCCACCCACACCAACTCACCGGCCTCGCGTTCAGCCCGGACGGTCGGTTTCTGGCCGGATCGGGGGGTGCGGCAGAACGAGTGGGCACCGTCAGGATCTGGCACGCATGGAGCGGTTCCCTCTTTTCGGAGATCGAGTGCCCACGCGGGGTGGATGCGCTCAGCTTCAGTCCCGATGGCCGACGGATCGCGACGTGCGGCTCGGATGCGGTCGTCCAGATATGGGATGCCACCGGCGGACACGAAACGCTGTCGCTGACCGGGCATACTGATCGCGTTTCGGCCGTCCTCTTCGCCCCCCACGAGATGCGTCTGTACTCGGCCGGGCGGGACGGCGTCGTCAAGCTCTGGGATGGCGCGACGCCGGCGTCCGCCGAGTGATTTGCATACGTGAAGTTGCGATTCTCAAGGCAATAAAGAGAGCCGATATCATCGCTCAGCGTCGAGCGCAACGAAGCAGCGTCGCGGGCTCAGTAGTTGCCACCGAGAAGCTCGGCACCGGCCCGCGTCGTGAGCGCCTGATAGACGTGAAAATGAGCACCGTTTGTCAGCTGGAACAGGCCGTTGGAGTCCGTGATCACGCCCAGAGGCGTGGCCGTCGCGCGGTCCATCGCCACGAGTCGATTTCGTTGCTGATGAAGCGGACCGAGCCGTCGGCCATGGCGAAGTTGGCGCCGCCGGGATGATAGCTCGACGCAGCGCCGACGTAGGCTTCGGTAAGGCCGTCTCCGTATACGTTCTGGACCTTCCGCTGAGGATTGAGAGGGTAAAACGAAGTGAACATCGTATCACCGTACCAGCCAGACGACCAGGACCGGCCCGTTGACCAGTCCGGTCTTGATCGCTCAAGAGGCCGACAGCGTGCTCGCCGTGGGCGATCGTGTTGCTTGTGCCGTCGGTGATGTCCGCTGATCCGCGCGGCCGTCCAGATCGTGGATCCCGGAGATCCCGGCGCCGGGCGATGCCCTCGTTGCGGAAGAAGGCCGTTGCTCTGGTCGAGGATGGCCTGATCGCGGCTGTGCCGGAACCAGGTCCCGGCGTTACCCGCGTAGCTCGTGTACGCCTGCGTTGATAGTTACCGTAGCAGAAGAACGGGAAGCCCGGCAGGTAAGTAGAGGGCCGCGTCGAAGTCATCGACCTGGGTGCCCTTGGTGTCGCTCGGGCAGACGTAGGCCGAGGGCCGAAGCGATCCGGCGGCGGTCGTGTTGGCGGCGGACCACGGGACGATCCAGTTGAAGTTCATCGAGTTGAAGAGCGGGGTCTGCTCGAGGTAGGGGAGCAGGGCGACGTGATGGCCCGAGGTGCTCCAGCTGAACGTGAACTGGACGCCCTGGGGGTAGCAGCCATAGACGTCGTGGTACGAGTTCGACGCCAGGACGATCTGCTTGAGATTGTTGACGCACTGGAGGCGGCGAGCGGCCTCGCGAGCTTGTTGCACGGCCGGCAACAATAGCCCAATCAGGATGGCGATGAGAGCGATCACGGCGAGCAACTCAATCAGATTGAAACCTCCACGGCTGCCTCGGAAATGGGAAAGCGGGTGCATCGTGTCCTCCGGAAGTTGACGGCGTAATTCGCCGCATGATGGGGAACTGGCAATCTCATCGCGAAAATGATCAATACGCGTCGACGAACAGCTCGCCACCGGCGCGGGTCGTCAGCGCCTGATAAACATGAAAACGAGTACCGTCTGTAAACTGAAACAAGCCGTTCGAGTCGAGGATCACGCCCAGAGGCGTGGCCGTCACGCTGTCCATGCCCCACGAGTCAATTTCGTTTCGGATAAAGCGGACCGAGCCGTCGGCCATGGCGAAGTTGGCGCCGCCGGGATGATAGCTCGACGCGGCGCCGACGTAGGCTTCGGAAAGGCCGTCTCCATACGCATTCTGGACGGTCCGCTGGGGATTGAGCGGATAGAATGAAGTGAACGTCGTTTCTCCGTACCAGCCGTTCGACCAGACCGGGCCGTTGATAAGACGGTCTTGATCGCTTAGCAGACCGACGGCATGCTCGCCGTGGGCGATTGTGTTGCTTGTGCCATCGGTGATTCCGCTGATCCGGGCGGCCGTCCAGAGCGTGGACCCGGAAATCCCGGTGCCGGGACTACCTTCGTTGCGATAATACAGGCCATTGCTCTGGTCAAGAATGGCCTGTAAGCGGCTATGACGGAACCAGGTCCCGGCGCTGCCTGCGTAACTCGTGTATGCGAAGTTGACGTTACCGTAGCTGAAAAACGGGTAGCCAGGAGGAAGGTAAAGGGCCTCGTCAAAGACGTCGACCGAGGTTGCCTTGGTGTCGCTGGGGCAAATGTAGGCCGACGGTTGTAGCGGTCCGGCAAAAGTCGTGTTGGCGGCGGACGTCGGGACGATCCAGTCGAAGTTCATGGCGTTGAAGAGCGAGACCTGCTCAAGGAAGGGGAGCAGAGCGACGTGATGGCCGGAGGTGGCCCACGAGAAAGTGAACTGGATGCCCTGCGGGTAGCAGTCATAAACGTCGTGGTACGAGTTCGACGCCAGGGCGATCTGCTTGAGATTGTTGACGCACTGGAGGCGGCGAGCGGCCTCGCGAGTTCTTGTTGCACGGCCGGCAACAATAGCCCAATCAGGATGGCGATGAGAGCGATCACGGCGAGCAACTCAATCAGATTGAAACCTCCACGGCTGCCTCGGAAATGCGTGAGCATGTGCATCTCGCCCTCCTGAAGTTTGCGGCGTGATTAGGGTTGTTGGAAAACTGGCAACGTCATCGCGGGACCTTACCGCGTTGTTTGTCACTGGAATCGTCGAACCGTTTCTTGATCGACTCCTTCGCCCGGGCCTGTTCGTCGGGTGAAAGCGACGGGGCTGTCGGTCCCGAACAGCCGCCGATAGACAGGCACACAATGCCCGCCGCCGATGCGAATGCAAAGAATGATGCCATGAGCCGGCCTGGTCGTTTGGTCGATTTCATCGCTGAGCCTCGAAGATTCATTTTCGTCGAATTTGCGCCGCATCGTTGCGAAGCACGGGGGCCGGCGTAGACAGGGTCGAGTGCCTGAGTAAATCGACGAGCCGGTCGTCCGGCACGCGCATCGCGAACTGCCCACACTGCGAACAGTCTCGAAGGTGACCCTCAACTCTCACCATCGCGCGGCGGTCGAGCCGGCCCAGGACGAATCGAGTGAGAGTCTCGGAATCAGGATGTTCGGAGTCGACATGGCGATCGCTCCCACCTCGGGTTGACGGGTCGACTCGATACGCTGCCACCGACAGATGAGAAAGCAGCGTCGGACGCGAATCCTTTCACACTTCGTCAAAAAAAGTCGACCAACCCGGCGGCTCTTTCCCTTAACCGTTTGAGAACACGCGACTTGGCGATCAACACGGCATTGACGGAAAGGCCAAGCTCCTCGGCGACCTCGGCAGCCGTTTGCCCGTCTTGAACCTGCCGCTCAAACGCGCGCCACGTCGCCGGCAGAAACTCCAGGCAGATTGCCTTGAGCAGTGTCTGGGTGACGTAACGGTCGTGCTCGTTATCCCAGAACGCGCAGAGCGTACTGGCCGGATCAGCAAGCTGGGCCAGAGTCGCGTAGGGAGCCGCGCCGCCAACGGCGCCGGCGGGCCGGGCGTCGCGCTTTTCCCAGTACGTCCGCAAGCGGTGAACGGTCATTGTTCGCAGCCAGGCCCGAAATGCACCCGGCCGCTGATTGTGATCAAATCGGGGAAGTTCGCGAACGAGTGCGGTCAAGACCTCTTGAACGACATCCTCGGCATCGGCCCGCTGCGCCACGTGCGGCCGAACCCACTTCTGAATGAGCGGCTCATAAAGCTCCGTCAGCCGGCGCCACGCCGCGTGATCGTTGCGATCACGGGCCTTGACAAGCAGACTTTTGGACGTCGCGGATTCGGCCATGGTCTGGAATGACGCGAAACGACGGCCTCAAGTGTTCGATTGGCCGCTAACCGCGTCTTCGGTCCCTCCAACCGCTTCATTGACAAGTGGCGCGACGCATTACAGTATCCACGCCGGCTCGCAGGCCGTCTATGTATTATTATTCTCTTACTCCAAAAATCTGCGAATTTTGAAAACCCTTTACGTCTTTCTCTGCTCTTAACGCATTTAACGAACAATTCTTGTATCGACGTTGAGCGCAATGCGCCGACGCAGTCAGGGCAATGCCACCGCCTGGACGCGCTTGACGCATCAATCGGACGTTACCGGAAAGACGAAAACTGCGCCACGCTATTCTCGCCGCGTGCGCGGCGCCATCCGGGCTCAGCCTGCTGGGTCTGGATCGCTGGGCCGAGAACGACCATCGAATGGCGCGAGGACACGACACGCCGCGCGTTGACTTGCTCCGGCGAGGACCCCCGTGTACAATCCAGGTTAACAGTGTTTAGTTTTCTCCGGTAAGACCTTTCGACGATAATGAAACTGGCTGTTTGGCCAGGCCCGATTTTCGGCGCTGACGGTACTGGTTTCCGTTGCAACGACGAGTGACTTCTTCGCTGAGGACATCGTATGCTCCGCTCTCCGCTCCTTACGGCGCCGCCAATCCTGGCCATGGCGCTGGGTTTGTCGTTGATGGTGACGGCCAGCGAGACGACGCGGGCTGAGTCACCCAAGAATCCAACCGATTTGCCCATCGATCGCTGCCTCATGCAGCGGCTTTCCAACTTCACGCTCAACGACGTCAGGTCGGACCGCTCGATCACCCTTTATGGTTATCAAGGACGCAAGGCGATCGTCCTCGTGTTCATGGGGACGGATTGCCCCGTGGGTAATTTGTACGTTCCGCGCCTGAACGAGCTCGATCGCGAGTTTCGCAAGAAAGGCGTCGTGTTTCTCGGCATCAACTCCAATGCTCACGAGACACCGAAAGACGTCGCGAAGTATGTTGCCGAGCACGGCATTGAATTCCCGGCGCTGAAAGATCCCGGCAACAAGGTCGCCGACGCGGCCCTGGTCGAACGCACATGTGAGACGATCGTTCTCGACGGTTTCGCCCGCATTCGGTATCGCGGCGCGATTGACGACCAGTATGTCCAGGGCAAGGGCAAAGACGCGGCCGACCACAATTACCTGCGCGACGCACTCAATAACCTGCTGGAAAACAAGCCCGTGGCGGTCGCCGCCACGAAGGTCGCGGGCTGTTTGATCGACCGCGACGAGATCAAGCCGGTCGAGGTTGCCAAGGGGCCGCGAATCCGTCCTGCGCCCCGCGAGGTGGTGAATATTCTGAGTGCCCAGGACAAGCAGAAACCAGTCGACGTTGGTCAGGTGACGTACGCCGCTGGCGTGGCCGAAATCATTCAAAACAAGTGTCAGACATGCCATCGACCCGGCCAGGTCGCGCCGTTTTCGCTCTTGACTTACGACGATGCGCACAAGCACGCCGCGATGATTCGCGAGGTTCTTGACGACCGCCGGATGCCCCCCTGGCACGCCGACCCTCGGTTTGGCCATTTTGCCAACGACCGCAGTCTCTCGGCCAGGGAACGCGCGACGTTCATGGCCTGGCTCGATCAGGGCACGCCGCTCGGCGACGTCAAGCAGCTCCCGGCGCCTCGCACCTTCTCGGAAGGTTGGTCGATCGGCAAGCCCGACCTGGTGCTCGAATTGCCCGAGACCTACTACGTACCGGCCCAGGGCGTGGTTTCCTACGTTTACTTCCGCGTGCCAACCAATTTCAAGGAAGACATGTGGGTGCAGGCGGCCGAAGCCGTGCCCGGCGACCGCTCGGTCGTGCACCATATCATTGTTTACGTGAATGACCCCAAAGCCCCGCGGGGGCCGGGCGGCCGGCCTCGCCCGATGCACTTCACCGGTTACGCGCCTGGCGACGCGCCCTCGGTCTTCCCCGAAGGAACCGCCAAGCGAATTCCGGCCGGGGCCGAGCTTTTGTTTCAGGTTCATTACACCCCAATCGGTCAGGTGCGAACCGACCGGTCGAAGCTCGGTCTCGTTTTCGCCAAGACGAAGCCGACACGCGAGGCGTTCACGCTGGGTATCGCCAACCCGGACTTGATGCTCCCCGCGCGAACCGACAATATTCCCATCGCCTCGTCGATGGTCTCGAGCAGCAACGCCCGGCTCCTGAGCCTTTTCCCGCACATGCACCTGCGTGGCAAGGACTTCAAGTTCACGATCACCAGGCCGAATGAGGCCCCGGAAGTCGTGCTGTCGGTGCCGGCTTATGACTTCGGGTGGCAGTCGTACTTCATCCTGTCCAAGCCCATGGAATTGCCCAAGGGAACGAGGATCGACTGCCTGGCTCACTTCGATAACTCGGAGAGCAATCCGTATAACCCCGACCCGAACAAGATGGTTCGCTGGGGCGAGCAAACGTTCGAGGAAATGATGATCGGTTACCTCGACATGGACGTGCCCGTTGGCCAGCCCATCTTGCACGGACCCGACTTCCAGCCGACCACCGAAAAGGCCGCGATGGCGACCTTTCAGGCGCTCCGTAAGCTGGTTGGCGGCGACCAGGGCCCAGGCGCTGGCGTCTCGAGCCCGCGCGGCCCACGCGGCCGCTGATCCTGTGTGACTGAGTGACTGGCAACCCGCACCGGAGTGGGAGTGACCCGCGATGAAACGCCGCGCCGGCAAGCTCTATCTCGTCTGGTCATTGGCGGCGGCGATCTCCGTGGTGCTCGGGTTACTCCCGGACGTACGTGGGGATGAAACGGCTCGGCCCGACATCCCCGCGCCACTTGCTCCGCTCGAGTATCTCATCGGCCGCTGGAAAGGCCGCGGTGTTCCGAAAGACAACGCCGCCAAACGATTTCAAGGCTGGAGCGAGACACATGTCTGGGCGTGGTCTTTCACCCAGGGGAAACCTTCAGGTCTGACTCTGACGATCGAGGGAGGCAAGATCCTGGCCTCGGCCAGACTGACCTATGACGAGACGCGCGGGGATTATCGGCTCGAAGGGGTCGAGCCCAGGCCCTCGAACACTCGCGTGGCTTACGAGGGCCGCCTCGACAAGTCGAGCAAGCACCTCGAGCTCGAATACCTTGGTGAGACGAACAAAGCCGGCAAGCCCGCGGGCGTGCTGCGACTCGCCATCTGGCCGAACGCGAATTTCATTCGATACATCATGGCGCACGAGCTGAAGGAGCCGGGATCGGCCCAATTCTCCCGCCTGATCGAAGTCGGACTGACGAAGGAAGGTGAATCGCTCGCGGGTTCGTCCGCCAGTGCCGAGCGGCCCAAGTGCATTGTGACAGGGGGTGCGGCCACGATGACGCTCAGCTATCAGGGCCGTGCGTTTCCCATCTGCTGTACGGGCTGCCGCGATGAATTCAATGAGAATCCGGAAAAATACATCAAGAAGGCATCACTGTTGAGCGCGATGCCTGCCGGCAAGTCGGCCGCCGGCCAACCGTCGCCCAAATCGGTCAGCCGCTTTGAAGACGCCTTCGCGGCCGACGTGGCCGAGCCGGCCACCGATCGAGCCGACAAGCCAGCCGCGGCTCCCAAGAGCGCGAAGAAGAAGAAAGCAGCCGACCCGCCCCGCGACGAGATGTCCGAGAAAAAAACTTCGTCGCCGTCGGACAAGCCGAATGCCGGGGACATCGACAGCCGCTCGTCGGCTGCCAAACTAGCCAGTCGCGCGGCATCACTTCTAAAGCTTGGCCAGAATCTCGAAAAAGCGGGCAAGACCACCGCGGCGACCGAATACTACCGGCGCATCGTCAAAGAATTCGCCCGGACGCCTTCCGCCAAAACGGCCGAAGCACGGCTCAAGGCCCTCGACCGGCCGTGAACCGTGCGAGTGGCGTGTGTTTTGCCACCCACCATAAGGGCGGCGAAATCAAAGATCCGTGCGTTCATTGACGCCGCGTGGCTCGTTTACTCCGACGTGGCTCGGAGCGCAATGCGAATATCGAGGCCGATCTGGGTCGTCCAGATTTCCCAGTCGTTGCGGTCCCACCCGAGAATGATGCCTGAGGCTTCGAGCCGGTCGAACATCTGTTCGACATACGCGGGCACACGGTCTTCATATTCGGTGACCAGGTCGAGCTTGCGGCCGATCAAGCTGAAGATCCCACGGATGGTCGACGGCCCCTTTTCGATGATCAGCTTCTGGCCTTCGGGCGAGACAGGGTCGGGACCCTCCAGACTGAGCTGGAGCGACCGTAAGAGCCGGCCGAACTGTCCAAACCAACTGTCGCCGAAGCCAAAGTATTCGCGATGAATAATGTGGACCTCGTCGCGCCGGACGATGGCCGCCTGATACACCGACTCGAGATAGTTTTCGCCGAAATCGGTTTGAAACGCGATATTCACGGCTTTGGCCAGGTGCTGGAGAGCGGCCTTCAGTCCAACCTTGCTCGGGCTCACTTCCAGGGCCATATCGCGGAGGCCGCCGGCCTTCCGCGCGGTCACCACGCCGCCGCCGCTCTGACCCGCCCCGGCCGACATGGCGATGCCCACCGGTACATCGCCCGACGAGCTGGGCAATGGCGATGATGTTAGCTGAAGCTGCGGCGGGTTCGAGCGATTCGACCCTCTTGTTTCAGCAGCGCGAGGCGCCGTTGATGGTTTCGCACTGGGCTGTCTGTTTGACGGCGATGTTGACGACGGCGGAACGGGCATCGGCTGCCTCCGTTGACGATCTTACATGCGAACGCACGAGTTGTCGGTTCAAGAGCGAATCGCAAATCCCGAACCGAAACGCTCCGTATCTCATATTCGCACGTTAACCTGGCGGATGCGCGTATCTCGTATCCGGGCGTTGTCTATTCAACGTGCGTTGGAACCTTCTCGGCTTATGATCGCATCGGGGATGGCGAGACTCTGTCGAGCTGACGAGGCAGTCGGCTCGCGAGACGCTCACCCCCACACGGCACATGGGAGAGCGAAACTCTGTCGAGCTGACGAGGCAGTCCGCTCGCGAGACGCTCGCCCTCCCGGGGCTCCTGGGAGCGCGAGACTCCGTCGAGCTGCCGAATGCCATCGTCGACTCCACAAAACCTTGCACTCGCGTGAGTCCTTGCAATCGCCTGGCTTCAAAACCGCGCGACCTCTGAGTCGTCGGCGGGCGAAGGCTCGTCGGGCAGGATGATCCCTGCGTCACGCCACTCTGAAGGTAGATCCGCGCTTAGCGTGAAGCTGCGCACCCGTGACGGGGTGGTTCAGGGTGAGAAACCTTGCATGAAGAGCGATACCGCGTAGTCCAGGTGGGCAAGTGGCGGCATGGTATTCCCTGTCGCCAACGATGGGCCGGCCGCGGCTCGACGATTGAATGCGCAACTGATGCGTGCGCCCCGTATAGGGCCAAAGCCGCAGCCACGATAAACCGCCAGGCAAGCTCGGTGCAGGCTGGTATCGTATCCTGGTGGTCGCTTCACGCGCGCCAGAAGTGCCCGGGTCAACAACATGGACGATTCCTGCTGAATCCGGCCGGGTGAGCCAGTCAGTCCACGTCTCCTCGGCGGTCGCCTGCTCCTCGGCTGCGCATTCAATGACGGCCCAGTACTCCTTCGTCACCTTGCGGTGCTCGAACTGCGAAGAGAGTCGCCGCGCGGCCTTCGGCGTTTTCGCCCAGATCAACACTCCGGATGTCGGCCGATCGAGGCGGTGGACGATCCCGAGGTACACGGCCCCGGGATCGCTGTGGTTGAGATGGCGGCGCACGGTGGTTTCGAGGGTCATTTCGCCCTCGGGGGCCCAGGTCCCGATCGGGAACTGGCCTGGCGGCTTGTTCACCGCCAGGCAGTGCGCATCTTCATGAATGATGGTCAGCGGGTGGCTCACGTCGTGGTCACATCCAGCGCGTCACATGGGAAGGACCACCGCCGCCGATTCGTTCGTCCGCCGGCTATTGCCCGGATCAGGCGGAAAATCGAGTCGCCCGCGCGATAGTCGATCGATCGCCGT
Organism: uncultured Planctomycetota bacterium; assembly: GCA_963818265.1. Taxonomy (GTDB): domain Bacteria; phylum Planctomycetota; class Planctomycetia; order Isosphaerales; family Isosphaeraceae; genus CAWFRS01. Next base: position 219,488 of record CAWFRS010000012.1, read on the forward strand.
GAGGGCGAGCCGGCGCTCGTGCAATCAGGGGCCGGCGGCCGCTGAGCCCGGCGCGGCGTAACGATTTGCGGTCGGTGCACCATAGGGGCTCGCCGTGGGCGAAGGCGTGCCGAACTGGGTCGGCGAACCGGCTCCGACAGCGCCAGCACCATCGGCCGAGTTCAGGCCGGGACCCGTGGAGCTGCCATAACCGCCTGCGCCGATCGAGGTATTCGGATGCGGGTCAGAGTTAAACCCGAGTGGCGGCGGCGTTCCGCCCGTCGTTGAGTACGGCCGTCCCGGGGGCACTTCATTTCGCATGCTGTGGCACCCGGCACCGCTTAACACCACGCCCAGAAAGACGGCGATCGTGCCGCCAGTAGTAAAACGATTGTTTCGATCCATCGATATGACCTCCTCGTTCCTTGGCGCCTGACACCGGTGGGCATCGAGGCGAACACGACCAGCTCCTGTTCGATCCCACCCGGCGGCGCGTGTTGGCGACGCCTTGATACCCATTTCCAGACAGGACGCTTTTTGCCGCTTCGAGATGTGCGGGGTGCGCGGAAACGGGAGAATGGCAGCCTTGGAGGGACGTCAGCCCCTTCCAAGGCGCAGGCATCATAGCGAACTGGTGCTTGCGGTCAAGATCCAAAGCCAGGTCGGGCGGGCCTTTTTTCGTGCCACGCCCGATTGCGCGATCATTTCGCGGCCGAATAGCGCCGGCCAATCTCGTCCCAGTTGAGTGTGTTCCACCAGGCCGTCACGTAATCAGGACGCTTGTTCTGATACTTCAAGTAGTACGCATGCTCCCAGACATCAACGCCCAGCACGGGCGTCTGGCCGTCCATGAGCGGGCTATCCTGGTTGGGCGTCGAGGTCACGGCGAGCTTGCCGTCCTTGCCGACGACGAGCCAGGCCCACCCCGATCCGAAACGGCCGGCGGCCGCCTTCGCGAAAGCTTCCTTGAAGGAGGCGAATCCACCAAGGTCGCTGGTGATCGCCTGGCCGAGCGCCCCGGTCGGCTCGCCGCCGCCGGCCGGCTTCATGATCTGCCAGAAAAATGAGTGATTCGCGTGGCCCCCGCCATTGTTGCGAACGACCGTCCTGATCGATTCGGGCACGGCGTCCAGGTGCGAGATCAGATCCTCAATCGTCTTTCCCTGGAGATCCGGGTGGTCTTTGAGTGCGTTGTTGAGGTTGTTGACGTAGGTCTGGTGGTGTTTCGTGTAATGAATCTCCATCGTCTTGGCGTCGATGTGCGGTTCGAGGGCCGCGTAGTCGTAAGGGAGTGGCGGCAGCGTGTATTCGGCCATGGTGTCGTCCTCAAAAGTGCCTGGGTCGAGTCTCGGTCGCCACGCCACGCGGCCTGGCTCGCGAGAGCGCCTCGCTATCTGGCGGCAAATCGAGTGCCGCCCGGGTGGCTTCAAACCGAAGCCTCGTCGCTCAAGCTACCACACGCGAGGCCGCGGCTTCCAGCTACAAGGCATCGCGCCAGCCGGCGGCCGCCGCTTGTCGCCAGAGGCTTGGCCCTATAGTCTGGACCACGGCCGCCGACTCCATGCGCGGCGTCGGCTTTTCGTCCTTGCCACGACCCCACGCCGAGGTTTGGGAATGAGATCGTTTCGCGGCCGCGAGGCCACGCCCGAGTCATACGCGGCATTCTTGAAAGCACACACGAACAAGACGGCCGGCACCGCGGCGCGCGCCGGCCACGCTCGCGAAATGGGACGAACGGCTATCCCACGTGCGTGCCAGCCTGAAAACATCCCTGGGCCGCATGCCCGATTCGGCTTGCGCCCTCGAGCCCGAAATCCTCGGCACGATCGCCCGCGATGGCTATGTGATCGAACGCTTGACCTTTCAGAGCCGGCCGGGGTTGCGCGTCACCGCCAACCTTTATCGCCCCGACCGCGTTCCCGAACGTCTGCCTGCTGTCCTTTCGGTGCACGGGCACTGGTCATGGGCGCGGATCGACCCCAATGTGCAGCCGCGCTGTATCGGTCTGGCGAAATTGGGCTACGTCGTGCTCTGCGTGGATGCCTTCGGCGCGGGCGAGCGAGCCATCGAGCCGGCGCCCGGAACCTATCATGGCGGCCTCGTCGGAGCCTCGCTCTGGCCGCTGGGAACCCCCTTGATCGGCATGCAAGTCTACGACAACCGCCGCGCCGTCGATTATTTGATCTCGCGCCCCGAAGTCGACCCGGCGCGGCTGGCCATCACGGGAGCGTCGGGGGGAGGCAATCAAACCCTGTACAGCGGCGCGACCGACGAACGCCTCGCCGCCGTGGTCCCCGTGTGCGGGATCGGCACTTATGATGCTTATCTCACGACGGGTTGCTGTGTGTGCGAGGTCAACCCCGGCGGTGCCGCTTACGCCACGACGGGCGACTTGCTGGCGCTCATGGCACCCCGCGCGCTGCTGGTCATCAGCGCGACACGCGACGCGTTCCAGTTCAGCGTCGGCGAGGCCGCCAGGAGCGTGGCCTACGCACGCGAACGATACCGGTTGCTCGGCCAGGAAGCCAGGATCCATCACACCTCGATCGAATCGGGCCACGCGTATAACCGGCCGATGCGCGAGGCCATGTACGGCTGGCTCGAAAAATGGCTGCGCCAGCGCGGCGACGGCGGCCCGCTCCCTGAGCCCGAAATCAAGGTCGAGGAGACCGAAACCCTGCGTTGTTTCCCGCGTGGCACACCGCGGCCCGCCTCGGTTGTGACCATTCCCGAATGGGCTCATCGCGAGGGCCTCCTGCGCCTCAAAGCACTGTCGCGAACACCCGACCATCCCGAGGAATGGCGAGCCGACGCCGAGCGAATGCGCACCACCGTGCGCGATCGGATTCTGGGCGGCTTCCCGCCGCGCGTTCCGCTCGAGGTGTCCGAAACCAACGGCGACGCCTCGCGCGACTTCACGTTCACGAGTGAGCCCCACATTCGCGTCGCCGCCCAGCTCAGGCGCGGGGAGGGACCGCTCAGGGCGACCGCGGTCATCCTCAGGCGCACGGTCAAAGCCGGGTGCACCGGCCGCCGTCCCTCAGCCGTCAGCCGATTTTGAGGCCGTTCAGCGGTCTTGCCTCCAGGCTGGAATTTCCACGCTCGCGACAAGTTGCCGCACCCTTCCCGAGGAAGGCAGTGTAGCCGGCGTGGGCGACCACAATGTCGCCGAGTGGGGCATCTGGATCGGCCGGCCCCTGCTCGGCCAGTGGGTCTGGGACATTATTCGAACGCTCGACCTGCTTGATGACCTGGCACGTGCGAAGGCCCCCGCCCAGTCCGAGCGTTCCGGCGTGGGTCGGCCCTATTTCCTGGTCGGTCGGGGCACGATGAGCCTGCCCGCATTGATAGCGGCCGGCCTGGACGCGCGGGTCGCCGGTGTCTGGTGCCAGGGGGGCCTGGTGAGTTTTGTCGGCGAGACGAGCCGCCGCTGGTCGGGCGTCGCGATGGGCCTGATCGCTCCCGGAATTCTCGATATGGCCGATATCAGCCAACTCGCGGCACTGGTGGCGCCGCGGCCCCTGCTCTATACCGAAGCCGTCAATCCGGAAGGAGATGCGTCGACAGACGAACGCACCCGTGACGCGTTCACCGCATGCCGGTCGGTCTACGACCTCGTCCACGCCCACGATCGGCTCGGTCTGGTCCGGCCCGCCGACACCTGGGCGTTTTTGTTGAAACGATGAATCTCGTTGGTCGACGCGGAAATGTGAAGAACCAGGAGTGTCATTTTCGGCACGCATGAACAGGATTTGTCGCTGATTTCTTGAAGAGAGGTCGGCTTCACGAGCGTGGTGCGCGAGAGACCCACACGATTTTACTCATTCTGCCGCAATTGACCGGCTGCCGCTGGTGCCGATAATAGAGTATTCAGACCGGCCAATATGACTCGTCGCTCGTTCCGTTCGCGCCTCCGTCATACTTTCGCCAGCGATCCAGGGTGCCCGGTTGAGCCTGGAAAGTTTGCGTAAGCTCTTCCCGCACAAGACAAAGCTTCGATACCCGACCGTTGAGCGGAAAACCCCGTCAAACGATCGTGCCGCCAATCGCGAGAGGCCCCGACATGCCCCCTGAAGCCGAGCAGATATCGTTCAAGCCCATTGAAGTGCCGGTGGTGCGCCGCAGCCCGCTGGCCTACGTGAAGATGGCAGCCGCCCTGATTGCGGTCGGGGGAACGTGCTGGGCATGGCAGTCCGGCTACCGGCCCCCCATCTTCGCTCAAGCGGCGAAACAGCCCGTCGATTTCGTGGAGATCGATCGCGGCGATATTGAGATCGTGGTCGTCGAACAGGGCACGCTCGAGAGTGCCAGCAACACGACCGTGCGATGCCAGGTGGAGGCGCTGATCGGAACCGTCGGCGGGGCTGACGGCGGCACGTCCAAGGGAGCCGGCACGTCGGGAGGAAGTGGCGGTCAGGGATCGGGATCGGCGGGCGGCAGCGGCCAGGGGGGCGCCGGCGGCAGCGGATCGGGGGGCAGCGGTCAAGGGAGCGACTCGAGCGCCAGCAGCAAGAGCAAGACGAGCAAGAAGGCGGGGAAATCGTCGTCGAAATCGGGAAGCTCTACCTCCAAGACGGGCTCGTCGTCGAGCTCGAGCTCGAGTTCGAGTTCGTCATCGACGGCGTCGTCATCATCGAGCTCGATGAGTGGCGGTTCGGGCTCGGGAGGGGGCGGCGGTGGCGGCGGCGGGTCTTCCGGATCGGGCTCGAGTGGTTCATCAGGGACGTCAACGGTCTCGTCCAAGCCGGTCATTCGCAGCTTTACTTACGCCGTCGTAGCCCACACGCCATTACGGCCCGTCACCCCGAAGGCGGCCGATGCGTCGACTCAGAAGAAATCCACTCAGGGACAAGGCGGTGGTGGCGGTGGTCGTGGTGGCCGCGGCGGTCGCGGCGGTCGCGGCGGCGGTGGAATGGGGGGAACGGACGAGAAACCGGGTTCAACGCGCATCCTGAAACTGGTTCCTGAAGGAACTCGCGTCAAGAATGGCCAAATCGTGGCCCAGCTCGACGCGGCTCCGTACGAAGACGAGTTGCAGGCTCAGAGGATTCGCCACCTTCAGGCGAAGTCGTACGTCGAGCAGGCCAACTCGATTCTGGAAGTCAATCAACTGGCTCTCCGGGAATATCGCGAAGGCATTTATCCGCAAGACCTGCAACTTGTTCGCCAGTACATCCAAACCTGTGAGCTCGAGGCGGCTCGCGCCGAGCGGACGTTGACTTGGTCGCAGGAAATGCAAAAAAAAGGATTTCGCACGAGCTTCCAGGTCGCGGGCGACAAGCTGAATCTCGAACAGGTCAACATCGCCCTGAGCGAAGCGAAGGGAATGCTCGATCGGCTGGTCAAGCAAACGGGGCCGAAGATTATCAAGGCACTCGAAGCCAATGTCCGCGCCATTCAATCCGACAAGCTCACTCAAGACGCGTCCTTCAGCCTCGAGGATCAACGGTTGAAGCGAATCGTCAAGAATATTGAACATTGTGTTGTGCGTGCGCCTGGCGACGGGATCGTCGTTTACGTCAACCAGACCGACCGCTGGGGGCAGGTCACCGCGCCCATCGACGAGGGCGTGACTCTACGTCAGGATCAACCGATCTTCAGCTTGCCCGACCCGAAACACATGCGTGTCAAGGCCCGCATCAACGAGTCGAAAGTCACAATGATCCATACCGGCCAGCGTGTGATGGTGTCGGTCGATGCGTTTCCCGACCGTCAGCTCCACGGCACGGTTCGCGAAGTGACCCAGATCAGCACGCCGCTCAACGCATCCGACGTGCGGGTCTACTACGCGAACGTCGAGATTGACCAGGGATTTGACGATCTTCGCCCGGGTCTGAGTGCCGAAGTGATCTTCAATATCCAGTCGCGTCCCGGCGTCACACGAGTGCCGCTCAACGCCGTACGATGGATCGGCGAAAAGCCTTATGTAGCCGTCTACGATCGTAAGTCAAATGACCCCGATTCGCGTGCCTGGCGATGGCGCTTGGTCGATCTCGGCTTGAGCGACTCCGAGTTCGCCGAGGTAACCGGCGGCATCGAGGTCGGCGACCGGGTGGTTGCGTCGCCCCGCGGTCTGCCGGCTCCGGTCGACGAGCCGCCGACCAGCGTGGCTGGTCTCACAAAGGATACGTCGCAGCAATAAGTTCAGAGCCCAGGGCCCTTTTATTCTGGACTTACAACGGAATTTGGGATGGCGAGACTCAGTTGAGCCTTTTCAGGTCACCCAGCTTGTGGCTCAGCTCGACAGAGTCTCGCCTTGGCGCTGTGAAACGTTGGTCTTGAATCGATTTTAGAACGCGATTCTGTTGCGCGACTTCTTGCTGGAGTCCCGCCTTCAGAGATTGTCCAGCTTTTTAGCGGTAGGGGCAGAAGGACTTAGCCTGACAAATTGGCCCAGAGTCTCACCGGGATCGTGAGTGCGTAGGCTCCTATGGCAACGGGCTGCGGCATGCGAAGGCCGAAGTCGGACTGGTCGTTCTCGTTCAAAACGCCCTAACGCTTCATCGCCTGCGCCACAGCGCCGTAAACCCCGCGGCCATCGCGGCCTAAAAGCGGGACGATTTCTGAAGGCGGGACTCCACCAAGAAGCCGCTCAGCGCGTTCTAAAGTCGACTCAAGACCAGGTTTTAACCGGACCAGACCGAGCCGCCCGGGCACGTGGACCGCTTGACCCGAAAGGGGCCCAACAAATCAGTCCAGGGCAACGGTTCGGTGGCCGAACGAACTCAGACCGAGGTCCGACACGAGGACCGTTTGACCCCAAAGGGGTCTAACAAATCAGTGGTCGAATGAACCTCATGAATCTCACGTCCTGAAAGAGCCAGACAAACGCCACGCTTGTTCGGCCCTTTCAGGGGCTCGCCGGCCTTCTCCTGTCGGCGTCGCCTCCTCCCCACGGCGATGTCCCGGGCTGTCCTGTTGAGCCCCTTCGGGGCTATCTTATCCGCGCCTCTTGGAACAGACAGGCTCGAAGAGGCTCGGCGCTTATGCGTCCGCCTCTTTCGCTCGATCGGGCGACAGGCACGCGCACGATACCCGACACCAGGATCACGCCCACGCACGCTAGAAGCATGGCCGTGAGGCCAATGTTGAGCCAGCCGCGCACCACGTCTCCGGCCTTGATCATGTTCTGGAATTTGCCCGAGATTTCGTAATAGGCCGTTGTCGTCGTTGTCGTGGCCACAAAGAGCATCGGTATGAGCGTGACGGCCGCGAACCGGGCTCGCCCCGTGTTGACGAGAATTGTTGTTACCACGGCCAGGGCGATGACAGCGAGCAACTGGTTCGCCATGCCAAACATCGGCCAGATTGTCTCGACGCTGCCCGTCGCGATGAAATAGGCCCAGCCGAAAACGACAAGGCCAGTCGCCAGAAATGACGCGGGAAGCCAGTTGAGATCGCCCAGCGGCTTCCAGATCTTGCCCAGAAACTCTTGCACGAGGAACCGCGCAATCCGCGTCCCGGCGTCGATCGTCGTCAGGATAAAGAGCGCCTCGAACATGATCGCGAAATGATACCAGTACTTGATCAGCCAGTTCATCCCGGGGATGGCTTCGGAAAAGATCCGCGCCATGCCCACGGCGAGCGTCACGGCTCCGCCAGTTCGACCGTGCAACGACTCTTGGACGTCTTTTTCCATCGCGACCAGCTCGCTCCCATTTTCGGGGGCGGCCGCGGCACCGGCATGACCGCCATGGGCGTCGACTTCGCCAACTTGAATGAACTGCGCGAAGTCGCGGTGCTTGGCCAGAAAGTCGGGCCTGCGCCCCAGGTCGATGTTGATGTCGTAGTACATCGCGTTGGGCAAGGCGGCGGCCGCGATCAGGGCGACGACGCCGACCAGGCCTTCCATGAGCATCGCGCCATAGCCAATCATTCGCACGTCGCTTTCACGGTCGATCATCTTCGGCGTCGTGCCCGATGAGACCAGCGCATGGAACCCCGAAATGGCACCGCACATGATACAAATGAAGACATAAGGGAAGATAGGACCGTCGAAGTAGGGGCCTCCGCCCTGTGCGAAGAATGGACTGACCGGCGGTGCGTGCAAGACCGGATTGGCGATGATCACGCCCACGACGAGGAGCAAAATCGTGCCGATCTTGAGAAACGTCGAGAGATAATCACGCGGCGTCAGGAGCAGCCAGACCGGCAAGACCGCTGCCCAGAACCCGTAGGCCGCCAGGGCATAGACCGTCATGTCGCGAGACAGTGACAAATAGGGCTCCAGCTTCGAGCCCGGGATAAACGCCCCCCCGAACGTCGCGGCGAGCACGGCGACCGCACCGATCAGCGACGCTTCGAGAATCTTCCCCTTGCGAAAATGATTCATGTACCAGCCGATGAAAATCGCGATCGGGATCGTGCAGGCGATCGTGAACGTGCCCCACGAGCTCCCCTTGATGATCCGCTTGGCCCCCGCGGGCAAGACCCAGGCTTTGTTCGCGGCGTCAAGCTTGAGCCGCGCTTCGCGGGGAACGCTCAGGTCGAACGCTTCATGAATCACCATCGATTGCCCCGGCGCATCGCCGAACTTATACATCGAGCCGGAGGGGACCGCGTGGATCGTCGGACGATCTGGAAAGAATCTTCTCTCCACGGCCGAGCCTTCAGGATACTCGAGAGTCGTTCCGGCCTTCATCGGAACATCCTCACCTCCGAGGGCCTTCACGACGACGATTCCCAGACCGGCCAGCGCGATGATGACGATGTAAAGGATCGCGATGGCCGCCGCCAGGCCGGCGGGTCGGCCCATCTCGGTTCGCGCCAGGCTGGCCAGGCTCATACCGTCGCGCCGCGTCGAGGCCGCGAGCACCATCATGTCTTGCACGGCACCGGCCAGGCAGACGCCGACCACGAGCCATACAAGCCCCGGCAAGTAGCCAAACTGGATCGCCAGCACCGGACCGATCAGCGGCCCGGCCCCCGAGATTGCGGCGAAGTGGTGTCCGAAGAGGACCCAGCGATTGGTCGGCACGAAATTCTGGTCGTCGCACAGGCGATGGGCCGGCGTCACCCGCGTGTCATCAAGCGCCGCGACCCTGGCGGCGAGGAACGCGCTATAGAACCGGTACGCTACCGCCAGAATCGCCAGAACGCCCAACATCAACGGCATCGCGTGCATGACTGTCATTGCCGACCGACCTCCCCGGCGCCGCGCCTGCTCGTTCGTTCGATACTCAAACCTGGGAATCACCGCGCGATTTGTCGCGATCGCCCGAACGATCGCGCCCCCTTGCGCCAGATCGCAAGACGGGGCTGATGATACTCCAGAAACCAGATCTCTTCTTCCACGCCAAGCTCATGCGCAAAGCGCTGAGCCACCAGGTAGTTCACAACTTCGAGCGACGCTTCGAGGAAATCGGTTTGCGAATCGGAGGGGTCGTGGCGGTTGTGAAAGATGAACCTGATGACGAGCACGCGTTCGTCGACGGGGCCGTGCGGCGACATGTACCGGCCATCCATCTCGTAGATGGAATATCCCGCCGATGCTTCGCAGAGCGTATTGACCCAGGCTGCTTCATCAAACTGCGCAGCTGGCTCCGGCGTAACTCGATCGACTGCTGAACGAACGGCACGGACCGGATCGCCTGTTCGTCGAACAGGTCTTCCAGCACCTCTTGCACTTTGCCGAAATAGCCCAGTTTTTTCGGCAAGATGACTTCGTAAATCCGCGCCGGCATGGGCCCGACGAGCTGATAATGCGCGGGCGGACCGACCCGGGTCCGGCGATGTTTCTTCTCCCGCTTAGCCATCGTGCTCGTACGGTCCCCCTTCAGGCAAGAAGGGCTCGAGAGGACAGCCCTGGCAACGCGGAGCCGCGGCGCGGCAGAACTGGCGTCCTACATCGTCCATCGCGCGCGACACGTCCTGCAAGAGCCGCGTGGCGTCTTGATCATCGGGGCGTGCGCCGCGGGCACGTTCCACGACCAGATCGCGCGCCTCGTCATAAGACGCGCCCGGATCGAGCCAGCCGTGGCGGACGAAAACGCGATATGTCGCACGATCGAGCGGGTAACTCGGCCGATCAAGGGCGAACAGCACGATCCCGTCGGCGGCCGCGGGACCAATTCCCTTGACATCTCGCAACGATTCGCGAAGCGAGTCGACAGAACAGGCGGTCGCGCCGCCACCCGGCTCGTCGGCCGCGAGGTTACCCGCTTCATCCTGATCGACGGCCCATTGCGCGAGGTGGCGAAGGGGAGCCAGCGACGCGACCGAGGCGTCGATTCGCTTCGAGCGCAGGGCGTCGACAATCTCGGGAAGGTCGGCGGCGGCCAGACGCCGAGCGTCGAGCAAATCGGCTTCGCGCAGGGCGGCGAGTGCCGCTTCGCAGCGCCGGCTGCCAAGCGTTCGGAAAATGACGTAGGCAATGGCCCGTTCGAGGGGCCGCAGATCGTCGAATCGGGGTGCGCCGCTACCGCCGCCATCGTGCTGACCAGAGGCGGCGCCAACCGCTTCGAGAGCTTCGTCGAGATTCGGCATGGCCGCACTTGCTTTCGCGTGGCGTCGACCGGCCGTCATGACGAACGCGACGAGACGAAACAGAGCCGCGCCCGCCCCCGCGTCGCCGAACCCGCCCGACGGCTTGAAAAACACGGCGCAGGCTCAGGCGGCCGTCATGCCTGGTTCGCCTTGGCGACGGCCGCGTTATACGCCCGAGCCAGCTTGCTCTTGCGGCGGGCGGCCGTATTGGGGTGCAGCACACGGCGGACGCCGGCCTTGTCGATCTTCGAGGCGGCGGCCTTGAGATCCTCGGCGGCCTTGTCAAGATCCTTGGCGGCCAGCGAGGCGGACGCTCGCTTGGTCAGTGTCTTGATCACCTTCTTGGTCATACGGTTCTTCAAGCGGCGCTTTGCGGTCTGCCGCATGCGTTTTTCAGCCGACGGTGAATTTGGCATAGCCCTGCGTTCGTTAAGAAGAGCGAAATCACGCGATCCCATCAATTGGCGGAGCGGCCACGCGGCCGCGTCAAATGCCAACATCCGCTGGGGTCCAATGGCCCCCGCGGAGTTCGCAGTAGCATAACATTGTCGTGGCGGTCAGATCAAGCGCTTGAGGCGCTGCGCGACGTCGCGATAACCGTAGTCGAGCGCGGCGACCTCGTTATACGATTCCTCGGCGGCTTCGTTGTTGCCCAGCGTCTCGGCGACGCGGCCCAACTGGTAATGAAGCGCCAGGAAATTTTCCTTGTCTTCAGGTTCGAGCAGCTTGACGGCTTCCTTGTAGTTCCGTTCGGCCAATTTCGCGGCCCCGTTAGCCTCGAAGCTCAGTCCCAGGTGATAAAGCGCCTGGACCTTCTGCGTGACGCTCGTACTCGCTCGCGCCGCCTGGAACTCGGCGATCGCACCATCATGATCGCCGATGCGCGCCAGAATCACGCCGAGCTCGAAGTGGAGCTTGGAATCTTCGGGGTGAAGGTTCACGCGGCGGCGGAACGCTTCGATTTCGTACTTGTCGAGCATCTGGGTCAACTGGTCGAGCTTCGCCTTGGCGCCGGTGTCTTCGGGATACTGGCGCACGCGCTGCTGCTGGCTGTCGCGGGCCTTTCTCAGGCGGCGCAATCTGGGTGTCTTCATAGATCGACGCAAGCCCATGATCGCCCGGAACGGCTTTCCGGCCCATCGCCAGGACCTTCTCGGCCTTGTCGAGCTCGCCACGTGACTTGTAAAAATCGGCCAGCTCGACATAGTCGTGCACGGCGTCGGGATGCGCCTTGATTTCCTTGATCATGCCGCTGCTTCAGGCGTGAGCTGCTCTTGCTTGAGTTTCTCGAGCTTGGCGTCGAGTGATTCGCCCGGATCGTTGGCGGCCGCCGTCGCGGCCCGCTTGTCGAGCGTGTCTTCCAGGCCAGCCCGCTTGATGGTTCCCGCCGCCGAGAGGGCATTTATGGCCCGGCTGGAGTCCTGGTCGTTGGGATTGAGCTTCTTGACCTGTTCCCAGCAGTTGATCGCCTTCTGCCAGCTCTCGTTGATCTCGTGAATGTGCGCCGAGAACTTGAAGAAGTCGACGTCCTTGGTGTTGCCCTGCACGGTCTCGACGAGCCATTGCGCCAGTACCAGGAGGCCGGCCGCCTCGGCCGCCTCGGCCGCCACGCGCGCGGCGCCGACGTCCCAGGGATTATTGACAAAAGCGTCTTCGCACAATTCGATCGCGTGGATATGATTGCCCTTCGACTTGGCCGACTTGGCGCGCATCAAGAGCGGCTGGTTCTTGGCACCGACGAGCATCCCGACCTTGCTCGGATCGCCGTTGAACTTGCGCCGTTCCACCCCGCGAAGGGCCTGGCGGAACACCAGGTTATCAGGCACGATCTTGCAGGCTCTCTTGTACATTTCGATGGCATAGTCGAAATTCGACTTGAGTGCGGCGTCATTACCATATTGAAAGAAGGTTTGCGCCTTCTGGAGATCGGGATTGTCCGAATCCGAAGACATCGACGGCGCTCCTACATTGGGAACAAGGCTTGGACCGGTTCGAGTCCCACGCGGCTCGATGATGATTCTGATACGATGGCCGAGAGAGAGAGGGACGCCAGGCTACCCTTTCGCTCGCGAAAAAAAGCGGCCGATGGGAACATGGCATGCCATTCTTCGCGCGTCGTTCATTCTAATCCATCGTGTTGCCAATCACCACCGAAGACTGATGATTCCCCCTGGCGGAATGCGATCCGAGACAACTCGTCCGGAATAAACAGCAAGGAGTTTCCGCTCATGGTCAGCGTGCTCCGGAACGCGGGACTTTCCGACCTCATCGAGAGTGAAGACCTCACCAAGGTCGCCGGCGGTTTTCAATTCACCGAGGGACCCCTCTGGCTCCCCGACGGGTCGATCCTCTTTCAAGATAACAAGGCCGAGCGAACTTACCGGCTTGACCCGGACCGTTCCGTGCACGTCTTGCGCGACCAGACCGGAGCGGCGAATGGCCAGACATTCGGCCCGGACGGATCGATTCTCTTTTGCGAGCAGAACGGCCGTCGGGTCTCGCGGATGACGCCTGATGGACAGCACGTCGAGACGATCGTCGAAACCTGGTCTGGCGCTCGGCTCAACAGCCCCAATGACATCGTTTGCCGGTCCGATGCCCTGGCGTACTTCACCGACCCGACCTACGGCGTCAAACCGGGCGACCGCGAGCTCCATTTCCAGGGCGTGTTTCTGCTCGACCGGCGCCGTCAGTCGGGCGCCGGCGCCCTGCGGCTGCTCGCCGACGATTTTGAAAAGCCCAATGGACTGGCTTTCTCGCCCGACGAGCGCATCCTCTACGTTTGCGATACCAGCCGCTACCATGTCCGGGCCTTTGACATCGAACTCGACGGCTCGCTGCGTGTGGGATCGAGTCGCGTCGTCGCCCGCGTCGATCCCCAAGAACAGGGGGGGCCCGACGGGTTGAAAGTCGACAAGGACGGCCGCCTCTATCTGGCCGTTGCCATGGGAGTCTGGGTCTTCGAGCCGGATGGCCGCCTTCTGGGGATACTGAGCGTACCGGCCCGCCCCGCGAACCTGGCCTGGTGCGACGCCGACGGCCGCGGCCTGTTCATCACGGCCGTCGACGCGGTGTACCATGTACGCATGAAGGTCGAGGGGATCATGCCTCCCTTGATGCCGGCGACGACATAGGGTTGCGCCGCCCGCGACGCCTCGGCTTGCCCGTTGCCCTGGCGTGAACGACCGTGTTTCCGCACGGCGAAGCTTAATATTCTCTGTCAGAAGACAGGAAGAATGCTGTTCAAGTTCATCGTAATGGATTATCCTGGAGCGGTTTGCTGAAGCGATTCGATATCGAGTCGCGCCGGACCATCAGCAAAACAACCAGGCGCGGATTTCCTGGCTCGGCAGGGAAGTCGCGGCCTGTCGCCGATCTGTTGAGCCGCAAAGCCGTCTATTTGTCCAAGTTCAAGACCACGACGAGGCCGGCGCTGGTCACTTTGGGGAGATCTGTGTGGCCAAAGAGGAACCGATTCGTACGGAGGGACGCATTGTTGAGGCTCTGCCCAACACGCAGTTCATGGTTGAACTGGAGAACGGTCACCGCATCCTGGCCCATATCGCGGGCAAGATGCGGAAGAATTTTATCCGGATCGTGCCCGGAGACCGTGTGACCGTCGAGATCACACCCTACGACCTTAGCAAAGGCCGTATCGTCTATCGCGAACGATAGCGAGCTAGCTCGGCCAGCTCACAGATCAGCCTGAGCGGTCGAGTTTTCCGCCGCTCGGTTGCGTGCCGTGCATCTCCTGCCTGCTCTGCCTTGCATTGCACCGCATCACGCTGGTCGGTCGCCCGCCGGCTCATTTAGTTCGCCACCATCGTGCCGGGTCGTGTCCTTCAGCCAGTGCGATCGGCTCAATTTCCTCGCGGAACCGCCGGGAATCACCCGGATAGCCGGCCGTCGGTCGCAACCCGGGTATCCGCTGGCGCCAGTATTCATTGAACACATCCATCCAGAGCTCACGCACCGTCTTGCTCACGATCGATGCCAGCGCGACCAGGCCGTCGGCCTGATCGGCGCACGGCGTCAGGCTTAATTCGAGACGGCGGCCGCCTTCGCGGATCGTGTAAAAGCTCAGCTCCGGTCCCTCGGGCCCGCGATCGATCCACGCGTCGGGAAACGATTGCGACAGGGGCTGGAAGTAGAAATGCCGGCCGCCGTGCTTGTCGCCATTGACATACGTCGCCCGGCCGTCGGCCGCGCGATCCCAGATCAGCCTGAGCAGGTGGCGAAACGCGTCGAAGTGGACGCTCGCCTTGTTGCCGTGACGATCGAGACCACCGTTGAACCGGCACGGTCCCACGACCACCGACACGATGGCCACGATTCGCCATCGTGCCGACCTGGGAACCAACGGCTGGCACGCGAGCCGCTCCAGGAGTGACGTTCGGTCGGCCAATCTGGGCCATACCAGGCACTCGGCGGTTTCCGCGACCCCGGCCCACTGGCTGAGCTCGATATCAACGAGCGACCCGGCCCCCAGGCGCGCGGCCAGGTCGCCCAGGCCTGCGGGTAAGTCGGAATCGAGCCGCATGAAGTGCCGCCAGGCACGCGGTCTCGAGGCGGTCGCGCCCTTTGCCGGCGTGGAGGATCGCTTTGGAATCGTCGACCCAGATCCGCTCCGGATGACCGCCCGCGCGGTCGACAGTCGCCGCTAAATCCGTCCAGAAGTCAAGCACGGCACGCGACGTCCCGGATCTGGACGAGCCAGCACGGCGTGTCACCGTTGACTCGGCCACGACGGCCGTCATCACCATGGGCCCCAGGTTGGGACCGTATCCGGCTTCGTCAATTCCGACCCAGCGCACGTTGCCCACTCCTCAAGAATTGCCACCACAGCGTGAACTATCAGGCTCGAAACCTTCACGTCGAGGCAGACCACGAGCGCGGACCCGTGATTTCGCATGAGAATACCATTTCCCAATTGTCGGAGTGAAGGAACACTTCGTGGAGATCCCGATCAATGCGTGAGCGCAAAGGTTGGAGTTCGCCCTTCAGGCAGCGGGTGATCCGAAGACTCCGACTGAAGGTGGTACTCCAACAAGAAGCCGCGCAACAGGATCGGCTTGCGCTCAATGCGTTCGGAAGTCGATTCAAGACCAATCCTTTCACCGGGCCAGGCTCTGCTTCTTCAAGAAGCCCTTGTTAGGGGACGGCTCCCCGGGTTCACCTGGCGTCGACCGGGACACGTCGATGCGAATCGCGCACGCCGAGGTGCGTTCAGGGCGCATGGGCTCTGATGGTATGAGCCGTGATGGTCGAGACTTGCCACGCCGAATCACCGCGAGAAAGCCGCGGCACGAGACGCGCGAATGAAAAGCGATCGATGCTCGGTCAGCGCCAAACGAGCGCGTCGACCGAAATATTCCGTGCTCGCGTGCGAACCGGATTACAGAACAGATGGGACGCGGGCTCGAACACGACGGTCGTGCTTTGGCCCCCGGTTTCCCCTTGAATCTGAGGCGCAGTGCAAAATCATGAATGAGAATGAGGCCATGCTGGCGTTTCTGGGCGTCATGGCGGTCTTCGTCCTGGCAATTGTTCCGATCGTCGGCGGGTTCATGCAGGTCCGCCGCGAGCGGCTGCTGACGCATACCGAGCGCATGAAGGCCCTCGAGCTTGGCGCGGGCTGGCCCGACGACGTCGCGACCGCACGTATCCGGGCCGCTTTCGGTCAACCAACCGCCGAGGGACCGGATGATGGTCAGTCGCTGGCCCGAAAATTGTTTTCGACGGCGTTCTGGATCGCTTTCTGGGGCTTCGGATCGGCTGCCGGCATTGGTCAAACTTCAGGTAGCGCTGGTGTGGCCTATGCCGTTGCGGCGTCGGTAGGCGCCATCGGCGTGACCGCCGTCATCTGCGGCACGTTGCTGGCCTTCTCGGAAGGCTCTCGCCCGCTTGCCGATCGTTCGAAGCCGCCGGCATTTGACGACGAGGCACTCGTCGGGTTGGCCGAACGTGGCAATGGTCGTGCGTATTGAGCCAGTCGCGGGCCGCCCTACATTAACAAACGAGAGGGCCAGGGGACGACGTTACCGGCGAAACGACCAAGGGTTGCGCTGGCGTGGTGAAAGGTTGGGCTTGCACGGCTTTCGCGTTCATCCCGTTTTCATTGACGAACCACGCGGCACCCAGAGCGTCAGGCCTTTGTTGGAGTTCCGCCTTCAGGCGGCTTCTGACGATATCAACCAGAGCGGACCGGCTAAAGCCAGACATCCGACGGTGGCCTGCTGGAAGTCCGCCTTCAGGCGGCTTTTTTCGATATCAGCCAGAGCAGACCGGCTAGAGCCAGAACTCCAACGGTGGCCTGCTGGAAGTCCGCCTTCAGGCGGTTTCTGACGATATCAGCCAGAGCAGACCGGCTAAAGCCAGAACTCCAACGGTGGCCTGCTGGAAGTCCGCCTTCAGGCGGCTTCTCACGAACCAAGATTGCGCCCTGAGTGCGAGATTTCAACGGACCGCCGCGCAACGAAAACGGGCGGACTCCAGCGCCCCGAAAGACTCGGTCAAGGTCTGCTGTTCCTCTCCCCAGGGTCTCGCTTCCGAGCTTACCAATCTCGTCGACGCGATCAAGCCGCTGACGCGGCGTCGTCCTGCGCTTTCTTTTCGGCCTCATTTTTTTCCGAGCCGCCACCGTCCAGCCACGTCTCGGCGGGAGCGGCTCCGTAGATCTCCGAGGCCAGCGATGCATAATCCTCGGCGCCCCGGCTGGTCGGCGCATATTGAAAGATCGACTGGCCAAAACTCGGGCACTCGGCCAGGCGGATGTTGCGGCGGATTCGCGTCTTGAACACGCGTGCGTCTGCCCAGGGCGCATCAGCGTGTCGCCGGCCCTCAAAAAATGTTTCGAGATCTTCAATAACCTCGCCGCCGTGCCGGGTACCCGCATCGTAAAGACACAGCACGATCCCCCCCACCTTGAGCTCGCGATTGACGCGCTTCGACACCAGGTTGACCGTTTCCAGAAGCTTTGATAGCCCGTGCAGCGCCAGGAAATGGGCTTGAAGCGGGATCAAAACCTCGGTTGCCGCGCAGAGCGCATTGAGGGTCAACACGCTGAGCGACGGCGGACAATCCATGAGGACAAAGTCGTAGGATTCATTATCCGCGGCGAGCTGGTCGCGAAGGATGACCTCACGGCCGACCGTACCCAGCAACTCGAGCTCGGCCCCGGCCAGATCGATATGGCTCCCGCAGATGGCCAGATTGGGCCCGACCTCGCGGCGCACGCTGGCCAGTGGCAGACCGTCTGTCAGAACCTCGTAAAGTGACGGCCCCGACCGCCCGGGGAGTAAACCCAGGTGCAACGTCGCGTGGGCCTGGGGGTCGAGGTCGAGGACCATCGTCTTGTGCCCGGCCATCGCGAGTGCTGCCGACAAGTTGACGGCGGTGGTGGTCTTGCCGACGCCACCTTTTTGATTCAAAACGGCGATCCGACGCATCCGGGATCCCTCCCTGTTTCGATCGTGGTCGACCCGCCGACGGTCTTGCCTGGCGGACTCGCTCGAGGTGAACTGGCCAGATCCGACGGCCCCCCAGCGATTGCAGGAGCCAGGAGAGCCACTCAAATCGCACATGGTCCGCATCGTCACCGAGCGAGTTTCGGCGGAAGTGTACTCGCTCGGGCATTCCGCGCAAAGGCGAAACGGGCCGATCGCAGGTGGATCATCGCGTGACCACTGAAACTGGTCCGGTGCTTGCTCGTCGCGGATCGGCTCTGGCAGGGGCAGGGAAATCTGGTAGGATGATGGGTCGTTGACACCTGTCAGATGCGCCGATTGGATCGATCCAGGGTAGGTCCGCGATGGGATTGGATGTTGACACCGACGATGGAATCGCGATCCACGCGGTCGACGTGCGGAAGGTCTACGGGACGAAGGATGCCCCGGTCGAGGCGCTGCGAGGGATCTCGATCGAAATCGCCGACGGAGAGCGGGTTGCGCTGCTGGGCAAATCGGGGTCGGGGAAGTCGACGTTGCTCAACTTGCTGGGCGGTCTCGATCGGCCCAGCTCGGGGGACTACGAGTTGGCGACCGGGACCTCGACCAGCTTTCGGGGCGTGAGATGGCGCGGTTCCGGTCGACGACCGTCGGCATGATTTTCCAGTCGTTCAACCTGATCGGCTCGAGGTCGGCTGTCGAGAACGTCGAGCTGCCGATGGTCTTCGCGGGCCGTGCGCCGCGCGAACGGCTGGCCGCGGCCCGGGCGGCGCTCGAAGCGGTCGGGCTGGCGGCGAGATTGAATCATCGGCCGGCGCAGATGAGCGGGGGCGAGAGCCAGCGGGTCGCGATTGCGCGGGCGCTCGTCAACCGGCCCCGGGTGATTCTCGCCGATGAGCCGACGGGGAATCTTGACAGCCAGACGGCGCGCCAGGTCATGGGGCTGATCCTTGACCATGTTCGCGAGCACGCGGCGACCCTCGTGCTCGTCACGCATGATGAAGAGCTGGCTGCGAGCAGCACGGACCGGGTCATCCGGTTGATCGACGGGCGGATCGCGGCGGAAGACATCTGATTGGGCGTGGATGGAGGATCGCTTCGTGCGCTGGATCGATTTGCTTCGGTTGCCCCTATCCTCGCTCGTCCAGCAGAAGCTGCGCACGACCCTGACAACGCTGGGGGTCGTTTTCGGCGCATTCGTGCTGGCCGCGAGCCTGTCGATCGACGAGGGAGTGCAGCGAACGATCGAGCGCGAGTCGAGCAAGGGCGACGCGTCGCGCAAGGTGACGGTCTCACCCGGCTGGCGGGCCGCCGAGACCACGCCCGCCGCCGACGTGAAAGTCAAAGGGCGGATGTCGCCCGATCGCCACGAGCGAATCCGCAAGGTCCTCGTCGAGCGTGCCGGGCCGGGTCGTTCCGACCAGAAGCGCATCAACCTGACCGACGACCGGCTCAAAGAGCTCGCGTGCATCGCTCATGTCAGACGGGTGATCCCGATCGTCGTGGGCATGGTCGTCGCGACGTTGGGCAACCGGCCCGAGGAGGCGAGCGTCTCCTCCGGCGCGGGTGAGGATCCGGAGTTCCGCAAGCGCGTCGTCGCCGGCCGGGCGTTTGACTCAGACGACGAGAAATCGGTCTTGCTCTCGGAGATGTTCGCGTACCGGATCGGGCTGACCGACGACGCCGACCTCGACCAGGTGATCGGCAAGCCTCTCCGTATAGAAATTCGAAGCCAGGAAGATGGCCCGAACTTCAATGTTTCGCTCTCTGATCGATCGAAATCGAGCGGCAGCCGGGATGAGGTTTCAGCGCTCCGCCAGCTCGCGTGGCAGATCCCGGGTGTGCTCGACAAGCTGAGCCTGACGGCCGAGGAAGCGCAGCCTTGCAGAAAGCGATCCAGCAGCGATCGTCGAAGGTTGACCCGGTCGGCATCGTCGACGACTTCCGGGTCGTCGGCATCTTCCGCGAGTTGACGGAGGACGAGCGGAAGGAAGCCTGGAGCCAGTTTCCCGCCAGCACCGACCTCGTGCTGCCCCGGCGCACGGCGGTCGAGTTCGAATCACGCGACCCGGCGCGTCGCGAGGGGGGTGTCGACCAGGCCGTTCTTTTTGTCGACGACATGAGGAACGTCAAGGACGTCGTCAAGAGCGTCGAAGCGTTCGGCTTGCACGGCCGGTCGATCATCGATTTCATCGAGCGAGAGCGGCTGACTTACCTGCTCATCTTCGGCGGGATGACCTGCGTGGCGGGAGTGGCCTTGCTCGTGTCGTCGCTCGGGATTGCCAATACGATGCTGATGAGCGTGCTCGAACGGCGCCGGGAAATTGGCATCATGAAGGCCGTCGGCGCGGCGAACTGGCAGCTCCAGACCCTGTATGTCATCGAGGGGGGCCTGATTGGCCTGATCGGCGGCTTGCTCGGGCTGGCCCTGGCCTGGTTGATCTCGTTCCCCGGCGACGCGTGGGTCCGCTCGATGATCCGCCGCGACATGAAGATCGACCTGACGGGCTCGATCTTCGCCTTCCCGAGGTGGATCGGCGTGACGGTGATCGCGTTTACCGTCGGCGTGACGATCGTGGCAGCACTTTATCCCTCACGGCGCGCGGCGAAGCTTGACCCTGTCTCGGCGCTGCGGCACGATTGATTGGTCTGAGGTGACCCGGCTCCGGCCCGGTTCTCATCACGGCAGGAGGTCATCGACGGCGATCTGGTCGACGATCACGCCGTCAAGCACGACAGGGACTTGCTGACCTGAGCGATAGTCAGCGCGCGTCGCGTAACCGCCCGAGTGCGGCCCCGCGTAGACCTCGACCTGGCGATCGACCAGGTTGACGATCCAGTAGACCGGGATGCCTCCAGGGCCGTAGATTTTGACCATCGCCCGGTCCTCAGTCAGACTGGACTGGGCTATCTCCACGATCAGGGCGACATCTTTCGCGCCAGGTCTCCCCCGCTTCTTGCGGGAGTAATCGCGGTTCGAGCCGCGCACCACGGCCTGGTCAGGCTCGGCGCGCCGTCGGGCGGAATGTCGACCGGCTTGTTCGACCGGATGAACCAACCGGGCGGCAACGCGCGCTCGAGTGCCGTCCTGCAGTCCTCGTCGGCAACGCAATGATCATCGCCCTGAGTCACCTTGGCCACCAGGATTCCGTTGATGAGTTGCAGACGGTCGCGCTCGGTAAATATACCCGACTCGACCAGCGCGTCATATTGCTCGAGCGACATCCGGTGAAGCGGCCAGGGAAAGTCGGCCGGCGCCTCGACGGGTTGCGGCGGGATGGTGAGCGTGGGCATGATCGCGTCTCCTGAATCGGACCGCCGGCGATGACCAGGCCGAGCCGCACAGCGGAAACACCCTGGGTCTTAATATACCCCCAATGGCCCGTTTTTTGCGCCATTTTGGCTCATTCCTGGGAGTGCCACCGTTAAGCGGCCGATCGGCGTACGGTCGACCACGTAAGAGCGATCGAGCTTTTGACGCACTGTGACTTGCGATAATCGATGGGACAGGGGCTTGCTCGACACTCTCGACCAGGTTGCTCGTGCAACGTCGATTTCGCGTCGCTTAATTTGGTCACGCACAGGGTTGCTACGGGATCAAACCGGGCCAGCCCACCGCGGTCGGCCTGGTCGATGTGAAAGTGTTCAGAACGATTGGCGCACCGTGGTTTAGAATAATCGACGGGATGGGTACGTGATGAACTGCCTCAGCGAAGTTGCCCAGAAATGGTGGATTTCCCGCCGATCAACTTGACCTCGTATAGTCAGGGCAGACGGATCACGCTGTTGTGGAAAAAGCCGGCTGATTCGGGGTTTCCCGGGTCATGGCGGAAGGTCTCGCCATCGATCAAGAACTTGTACTCGTGCGACCCGGAGTCGAGCGTGATCGTCGTCAAGTAATTCCCCAGAGCGTCTGGACCGGTCATGGCGAGCGGCCGTTCCTTCCAGGCGGTGAATGTGCCGACCAGGGCGACCGACTTTGCCGGCGCTTCTGGGTGGTGGTGAAAAGTCACCTCGTACTGGCCGTTCGCGAGTCGCTTCGCCGTCGGCTTGCCCAGGGTGATGTCCTGATCGGCGAGTGCGAAGTTGAGATATCCGACGTGCATTTCGTCGCGTGTTTGCTCGCCGAAGGTGACGGCGCGTCGTGGATCGGGGTTGTTCGGATTCTCGGCCGAGTTGTCGAAGTGGGCCTCGGTGTGGAGGATCGTCCCTTCGGGCATCGGCTTGGGCTGGCTCAGAACGTAGAGATTCTGCCAGTCAAACTCGTATCGAGGGACGTCGAGAATGACCTCGTGGCGGCCGTCGGGGTATTCGGCGACGAACCTCATTGATTTGCCGCGCAAGTGCATGTGCGGCAGTAGCGATAGCAGCAAAGAGGGCTGCGCGAACCGGAAGTCGGCCCGTGAAATGTAGTCGCTCGCTCCGGGCGGGATCTGGAGGCGAAAGTTGAGCGCCATGCCCGACATCAGCTCTTTGTGGACTGTCGCCGGGTCGGCGAAGAGAAGGCCGATCCGGCTCCGGTCGACTTGCTTCGTGCCCCGGGGGGTGTAGTGGAGCTGGAGCACGATCTTCGATCCGGCCGGAACGCGCTTGGCGACGCCGTCGGGCAGGACGCGCGGGGGCATGCCCGGCGCGTACGCAGCGAGAAAGTCGCCGCCGGCCTCGTCGATCTTGTCGACACCGGGCGGTAAGACAAAGACGACGACGTGGTGGACGACCGCCGGGTTGCCCGGCCGGACTTGCGAAGCCCGAACCCAGACGTCGTGCGTGATCTTCGGGTCGATCTCGACGAGCTCGTATGGCATCGATCCCTCGGCGGGGATCTCGATCGCGCGAGGCATCTCCAGGACGACGTCGGGCCGGGGGATCTGCCATCCCTCGACGAACCGCGGCGGCGGGGGCAGGTCGGCCGGGTCTCCTTCGGGCGAGCCGGCGGCGACCCAGTCGCGAATCGCTTGCTTCTCGGCACCTGAGAGCCGGGTGTCGTTGGCAAACTTGCCGTATTCAGGCGACGCGTGCCACGGCGGCATTCGACCGTCATCAACGACCTCGGCGATCATACTCGACCAGCCAGCCGCCTGGTGATAGTCGGTGAGCGAGAAGGGGCCAATCTCCCCGGGCCTGTGGCAGGCCACGCAGTGCGATTGAAGGATGCGAGCCACGTCTTTCGCGTACGTGACCGCGCCCCCCGCGGTCGATTTCGCGACCCGCCCGATCCTGCATCCGACCGCCTCCGTCCTTGGCGTAGCGACCGGCCGTCCGGCGAGGACCGCATCGAGGGCGTCGAACAGGTCGCGCCGGGTTGACGAGGGCCGATGGATCCCGATGGCATACTGGTCGTCGATCCGGCCGCGGTAGACGATGGCTCGCGACGGGTCGAGCACGAAAACCTCGGGCGTTCGCTCGGCGCCCAGGCGGTCGGCCAGGCCGTTGCCGACGTCCTTGAGCACCGGAAATGGCAGGCCATGCTTATCGGCGAACCGGCCAATGGCCACCGGTCCATCCTGCTGGTTAGCGTCGACGCCGAAGAAGGCGACGCCTCGTTTTTCGTAATCGCGGGCAAGCTCTGCTAACCTCGGGGCGTAGGCCTCGGCGAGGGGACACTCGGTTCCGAGAAAGGCGAGAACGACGACCTTTCGGTCGCGGGCCTCGTCGAGCGTGTGCCAGGCTCCCCGGTGGTCCTGGAGTCGAAAACTGATTGCCGGTGTCGCCGGCTCGCCCGCCCCGAGCAGGGCAAGCGCCGTCATGATCACGACCAAACTTGTATTGCCCATCGCCGGCCCCTCAATACGCCAAGCTCGCTCCCCGAGTCGCCGATCGATCATAGCACAACTGTCCGACCGGTTCCATCGAAGAGGTCTGGACCGGGGCGCCCTGGCCCGGTGAAAAGTCGGTCTTGAATCGACTTCCGAACGCACTGAGCGCAGGCCGATTCGGTGAAGCGGCATCTCGTTGGGGTTCCGCCTTCGGGCGGAATCTTCGGCTCGCGCCGCCTGAAGGCGGAACTCTAACAAAGGCCTCGCGCTCCGGGTGTTTTGTCAATGAAAACGGGAAGAACGCGAGGGCGGTACAAGCCCAGCTTTGCACCGCACCAGTCTCGCCCCGTCGAGGGATGGCATCATATTGCTCCGAACGGTCAAGACAGGAGGCGTCCTGCATCCCCCGAAGCCGCTCTTGATGCTGCAAGTGTCTTCATGGTCACACTCCGCCATGCATCACCTCGTGCAGATGATTCAGGCACGCTCGTAAATCGTTTTCAGTGTTAACATGAGTTAAATTGTTAAACTGTGCCGGTTACTCAGGCGCCTAACCGGAACATGATGATGCGTCGAAAGATACGGCAGAAGATCTGTAAAGCTTCGCCGATCCCGTTTGTTCAGTTCTTTTTCTCGCTCAGGAAACGCCCGGCCGATCACTTCCGGGATTAGTGGTCGAATTGCCACTTCTATACTATTGGACTCAATTCGGGTACATCCAGTTGGCTATGAATGGTCAACTGGCTCAAGTCTGTTGCCCCGAGCGCTCTTCCACCGAGTGGATGACGCTGCTGGAAGATTTGCGCCGGGACGTTACTGCTTTGCGCGACAGGGTCGATCATCTGGAGCGAGAGAACCTCGAGTTGCGTCAGCAGGCTGGCTATTGGAAGAGTCGCCATCGCGATGCCGTGCGTCGCATCGGCGAGCTGGAACAACAAGTCACACAACTCCAGGGTGAGAAACGGAAGCTCCAGGCCGACCTCTTCGGTCGACGCTCCGAGACCATATCACTGAAGGATCGTTCCAATCACCTGGACGACCCCCGAGACAACGCGCGGATACCCAGGCTCAAGCGGGGCCAGCAACCGGGAAATCCCGGACCGAAACGGCGGGATTATTCCGCACTCGAGGTTCGTGAGAAATTCGTCGAGCTCCCCCCGAGCAATGTGTCTGCCCCGACTGCGGAGAACCGTTTCGTCTCCGGAGTGATACGGAAGACTCCGAACAAATCGAGATCGACGTCTATGCCTATCGCCGCGTGATTCATCGGCGGCGGTATGAGCGACGCTGCACTTGCCAGGGCAAGCGTACCCTCACCGCCCCACCGGTTCCCAAGCTGATTCCCAAGAGCCTCTACGGCACTTCGATCTGGGTCGAGATCGTCTTGGACAAGTATTCCAGCTATCGGCCTACGGAACGCTTCCTGGCTTTCTGGCGGCTGGGAGACCTCGACTTGGCCGCGGGCACCGTGACCCATGGCTTGCAGCGGCTGGAGGTTCTGCTGCGGCCGATTTACGAGGCGATCAAGGAGCGGAATCCTCAGGGGGATTTGCATCTGGCCGATGAAACGCGATGGCGGGTGTTCGTCGTCCAGCAAGGCAAGCAAGGATACGGTTGGTGGTTGTGGGTCTTGTCGGGGCCCGACACGGTAGCCTATGTGTTGGATGCCAGTCGCAGCCACGTCGTCCCCGAGGGCCACTATCAGGCCGAGTCGCTTGGGGTGCTGGTGGTCGATCGCTATGCCGCCTACAAGGCGATGAGCTGGGTCAAGGATGGTGTGATCGTCCTGGCGTTTTGCTGGTCTCATGTGAGGCGCGACTTCATCCGGGTGGGCAAGGGTTGGCCCGAGTTGAAGATATGGGCCTTGGAATGGCTACGGCGGATTCGCGTCCTCTACCAACTCAACCACCGCCGGCTGGCGGCTGAGAAGGGCTCGGAGGCCTTCGCAGAGGCGGAATGCTGCCTGCGCCAGACCGTGGCCGAGCTGAAAACGCAGAGGGAGACGGAGCTGGCCCGAACGGATCTCGCGACACCATGCCGGAAGGTCCTGGAGAGCCTGGCAGTGCATTGGGAGGGGCTCACGCTGTTCGTGGACGACCCGCGGATCCCGATGGACAACAATACTTCGGAACGCCGTGCACGCGGCGCCGCAGTGGCACGGAAGAACTTCTACGGCTCGGGGTCTCTCTGGAGTGGCCAATTGACGGCGGCGGCGTTCTCGATCTTCGCCACACTGGCGCTATGGGGACTCAACCCCCGCAAGTGGCTGACATGGTATTTCGAGCACTGCGCGGCGGCCGGGGGCAAGGTCCCCGGCGACATCAGCATGTTCTTGCCCTGGAACCTGAGCCCCGAAAAGAAGGTGGAACTGGGTGGCTGCGCTCCGACTGAAGCGAATGACACTTCGTAGATCGATCGCGCATCGCACACCGACGCCGACACCTCAACAACAAGTGGCAAGTCAGCCAACTCCCTTCTCCTTCTCGCCGGAAGCTGGACTGGGCCGGACTATGCGCCGTACTGAACAAACGGGACCGGCGAAGCTTTACGAAGATCTGGTCATGCCGGTTACTCAGGCGCCTAGCCGGAACATGATGGCGTTTCAAGAGATGCGGCAAAAGGTCTGATCATGCCGGATAGTCAGGCGCCTAACCGCAACACGATGATGTTTCGAGAGTTGCGGCAAAAGATTTGGTTATGCGGATTACTCAGGCGCCTAGGTGGAAGTCGATGTTTCGCAGAGAGTTAGAGCGATATCTTGAACTTCCGATTAGGCATCGTCCCAAAAACTGCCGAAATGGGCCATTTTCAAGGTGACACTTGGCAAGATTTTGCCACTTACTCCTTGATGTTTGAGGGGATGGGCCTCATGTGTGTGGTTGTCAACCAGATCCATACACAAAAGGACCCACCCCATGCGCAAGATACCCTTCCGCGTTTGGATCGCCAATGCAGCCGCGCGCTTCCATGGAGCCCGCGGCTCGGTCACGACCCAAGCCCAGCAGGTCGACTGCAGTCGGCAGACCGTCTACGAACATGCTCAAAAGGTGGAAGCGGCCGTCGGAGTCGAACACGGCGGCGGGCCGACACACGAGGAGCTGACCAGGGAGAACTTGGCTTTCCGCCAGGAAATTGCCCAACTGTGGGACTGGTTATCTCAGACCATCGAGCTTCCTGCGGCCAAGCAACAGATGTTCGCCGCCAAGGGCATGGGCATGGGGCTCAGCCACAGCCAAATCCACGACTTATTGGCATTTCTCCTGGGGGCCACGGCGTGTCCCAGTCGCTCGACGATTCATCGCTGGGCCCAAGCCGCTGGAAAAGCCGCCGGTGCGGTCCTCAAGGGACTGGATCGCGGTTGCCGGGTGTTGGTACTGGTCGGCTGTCTCGATGAAATCTTTTTCCACCGCCGACCGGTCCTGGTAGGGATTGATCCCCAAAGCATGGTGTGGTTTCTGGGAAAAAAGGCGGCCAATTACAAAGGTTCGACTTGGTTTGGAGAATTGCAGCCTTGGACCTCGTTGCGTTACGTGACGTGCGACGCGGGCACGGGACTGCAGTCGGGAATCGCCCAGATGCAACAGCACCAACGCGAGATCGACCAAGCTGCTCTGGTGAAGGGGTTGGACGTCTTCCACACCAAGAAGGAAGCCCACCGGGTCTTGAGCGTCCTCTGGAGCCGAGTGGAGCGGCTCTGGGAACGGGCTGAGAAAGCGAGCCGAGCCCTCAAGCGAGCCCAATGGCTGGGCCGTAGTGCGTGCGGGTTGACGCACCCGGTCAACAAAGCGTGGAAGAAGGCGACGCTGGCTTTCCAACTGTATGAAAAGAGGGAAGCGGCTTGGAAGCGGGTCGAGCCAGCTCTGGATGTCTTTCGTGCCGACGGTCAACTCAACGATCGGGCCTGGGCGCAGCGCAAGTCGCGTGGGCTTTGCCCCGGCTGCCAGGCTCGGAATGGTCCAAGGTCCGTGGGCTCCTTCAGAGCGCGGAGTCGTTCACGTTCTTGGATCGGCTGCACGATCAGTTGGGTCAGCTATCGGTGCCCGCGGCTACGCGTGA
Organism: uncultured Planctomycetota bacterium; assembly: GCA_963818265.1. Classification (GTDB taxonomy): domain Bacteria; phylum Planctomycetota; class Planctomycetia; order Isosphaerales; family Isosphaeraceae; genus CAWFRS01. The sequence continues at coordinate 247,209 of CAWFRS010000012.1, forward strand.
CGCCTTGGTACTGTTATGGTGGCTACGTCGGCAGCGGCCGAGGAAATCGGGTAAGACGGATATTACTAGTCGTGAACACATATTATATTTGATTCAAATGCTTCTCTGCCGGGGACTCGACTCGAACTGGCGTGAGTCGTACCGGCTGGTCGCGACGGTGTTGAGTCAAACGCTGCGAGCCAGCAGCGCGGTCGAGTGCATGAATAGCGTCCTGCGCATGCATCAATCGCGACATCGTACAGTAACTCAGGGGATGCTTGATCTCAAGCGGCTGTACTGGAACTCTCGGGTGTTCCGCGGTGGCAAGCGGAAAGGCCTTTGTCCCTATGAGCACCTCGGCTTGAAACTGCCTAGCTACGACTTCTGCACTCTGCTGGAAGCTGAGATGAGCACGGCCTTTACCGAAGCCAAAGCCGTGGCTAAAGCAAAAATCGCGGCCATCGCGGCTTGACGTAAAAAGTGTCAAGCTGACATCTTGCGATTTGGGACGATGCCTTCCGATTATGCAGGCGCCTAGGCGGAACTCAAGGCGCCATATGGAGATGTGGAAAACTTCTGTCTTCCCTCGACATTTTTTGGGCGCCGGGCCGCGTGCGCGCTACGCGCCACGGCGCATCCACACGCGCGCGCGTCTCCATGATGGGCCAGTCACGCCAAGGAAAATTTGGAATTTTGCGAGTTATCGTCAAAATCGAGCCAATTCGCACGGCATGCCACGGACCAGTTGACTGGTTTGAACTTGTGACTCGCCACGATAAACGGGATTTCGTAAGGGAAGCCGACCCGCGTTATCCGCGCCGGCCGCCTGAAGATTGGCCGGTCCAAATGCGCCTGGCAACAACTCGGAGAGCAATCGGGAGATAAATTCCGGGCCGTCACAGACGGCGACCACACGCGCCTCGGGACCGAATTCATTGATGACCTGCCGGCACGCGCCGCAGGGGGCTGTCGGCGCTGAGTTGGCGTGAAGACCACGACCACGCAGATTGCGACGGGTCCGTCGGTCTGAGCGACGGCCTGGAAAATCGCATTCCGTTCAGCGCAGATTGTCAATCCGTACGAGGCATTCTCGACGTTGCAGCCGGAGAAAATCGCTCCGTCGGACGTGAGCACGGCGGCGCCGACACGAAAACGGCTGTAGGGACAATACGCGTGGGCCGCCGCGGTACGGGCCGCGTCAATCAACTGCCGCATGACCGGTCCAGAAATGTCCATGAGGCCGCCTCCCACGCATCATCATCTTGAAGCGCTACGAACCGACGGTGCTGAATTCAGACGCGACCGTTCTGGCCAGCTCGTCGACGCCCACCCGGTCGCAGAATTCTCCGAAAGTCTCGGCCCCTTCGCGCTCGGCCTTGAACCGGGCCAGCACAGGGACCAACTCAGCCACAACCTGGTCGTAGGGAACATAATCGCGAAACTGGATGTTCAATCGATCGCCGATCGCGCGGCCGCCGAGGAAGATCGTGTACGTTCCGGGTCCTGGTGTTCCATCCTTGTTGACGTGCGCCGATCGTCCAACGAGGCCGATATCGGAGTTGTACGGCCGCGCACAACCGTTAGGGCAGCCGGTCATGCGAACGGTCAGGCGCTCGTTTTCCAGACCCAGGCGGGCGATCTCTGTCTCCAGCTCGTCGAGGATTCCCGGTAGGGCGCGCTCGGCCTCGGTGACGGCCAGTCCACAGGTAGGAAGGGCCGGGCAGGCCATCGACCAGCGGCGAACCGTCGAGACCTGTTCGACCCGGGCGATGCCGTACTCGGTCAGCCACTTTTCGATATCGGAACGCCACGCGGGATCCAGATCGGCGAGCAAGATCTTCTGCTGGCACGTCAGGCGCGCCGGCGTCTGATACGTCTCGAAAAACGCGCGTAGACCGCTCGCCAGGCGAAGGGTCTGATCGTCCTTGATCCGGCCATTTTCGACGGGGATTCCCAGGAACAGTTTGCCGTCGCCCTGCTCGTGCCAGCCGAGGTGGTCGTCGACGTCGGTGACCGTGATCGCTTTTGGATCGACGAGTGCGTGACCCAGGTACTCTTCGATCTTGGCGTGAAAGGCCGGCATGCCCCAGTCGTGAATGATGTATTTGAGCCGCGCGCGTTTTCGGTCTGACCGATTGCCGAAATCGCGAAAGACCTTGAGCACCGCCTCGCCGATCTTGAGCACGTCGTCGCGATCGACGTAGCAAAGCGGCTGGCTCAGGAAGGGGAACGTTTTCTGGGCGCTGGGGGTCGTTCCTAAACCGCCGCCCACCAGCACGTTATAGCCGACGAGCCGGCCGTTTTCGACAACACCGAGATAGCCCAGGTCGTTGGCGTGGATGTCGGTGCAGTTATCTTCGGGGAGCGAGAAAGCCGTCTTGAACTTGCGCGGCAGATAGGTCTTGCCGTAGATTGGCTCGATCGGGTCGTCCTGGGGCGTCGGGACCTCGATTCCGCCGGCCGGCGGCAGGGTCTCGATCTTTTCGCCGTCGAGCCAGATTTCCCAGTACGACGCGGCCCGCGGCGCACAATGAGATGCCCACCGCAGTGCATCGGTGTTGAGGTCGTTGCGTACCGAATCGGTGAGTGGGGCCGGGCAGCAGAGCACGTTGCGCTCGACGTCGCCGCACGCCGCCAGGGTTGAAAGCAACGTTTCGTTGATCGTGCGGATCGTCTGTTTCAGATTCCCCTTGAGCACGCCATAGAGCTGGAATTCCTGGCGCGTCGTGATCCGCAACGTGCCATTGCCAAACGTTCGCGCGAGTTGATCGCAAGCCAGGTACTGGGCGGCGGTCGCCCGGCCGCCGACCATTCGCACGCGCACCATGAACTGGTGGGCCGCCTCCTTGCCTTCCTTCTTCAATCGCTTGCGCAGGTCGCGGTCGTCTTGCTGGTAAGACCCGTGAAATTTGAGAACGGTCGCCGCTTCCTCGCTGAAGTGCGAGGAGTCAACGCCGATCTCATTTTCGATGTAAGTCTTGAGATACTCGCTTGCCAGCTTGACTGACTCGACCTTGCTGAGTTTCTCGGCGCCCGCCGGTTTGCTCGGGTGCATCGTATGGAGCCGCCTTTATAATTGCGAACAGATCGAGCACCGCGTGGACGAAGCGTCGTCTGTGCCAGGAATAGCAGAGCCTCTCGCGTCCGACGTTCAATCATAGTCAAGCGTCCGCCGTCGGCAATGTATGATCCGGCTCGAAGCACGGCAGGCCCACGACGGCGGAGCGCGATATCGGCACGACAGGAAGGACTCGAAGGCCGGTCGCGGCACGCGGCCGTCGGGCGTTGCGCCGGTCACGGCCGCGGGGCCGTGGGATCGGGGGGCGTCGGAATCTCGATCGGCTGGTCGAGGACCGCGCCTTCCTTCTTCGCCGCTTCGCTTTTCTTACGCTGGGTCTCGACCTGGATCGCCTGGTCGAGACCTTTGACTATGGCCTCGGTGCTATCGTCGACGTTGGCCGATGGCGGCGCCGTGAACGCAAACTCCTCGAGTCGTAGCTTGGAGTTGAGCTTGACATCCATGTATTGCAAGGTGATCGAACTCGGCGTGATTTTTTCGCGCGAGCTTTTCGACCCGATCGGCCGGCCGTCGGGACCGATGCGTCGCGTATCGAAAAGAACGGAAGGTGTCGCGCCCCTCCATGGTCAGTTTGTACGGCCAGCCGTCTTCCTTACCTAAATAGAGAGTGCCGTCCATGGGGATGTAGGGGGGCAGGAAGCCGGCGGCGTTGACGGGGCGGCCATCGGCCCCCATCAATCCCTGGCGTGTGCGCCAGGTTCCGCGCAGTTTCCAGACCTTCTTACCTTCGAATTCGTCCTCCTCGCGGACCTCGAACTTGAGCGACTTGCGGAGCCCGACAAGTAATGTCTCGGGCCCGGCCAGCCCCATCTGGGCGATGGCCTGCTCGCGGAGCTTGGCATTGAGCTCGGGCGAGTGAAGCCGCTCGAGAATCGGCTTGACGCTGAGCCTGCGATACGTGGGCGAATCGAGGACGACCTGATAATCCCAGAGTGTCTCGCCGTCGCAAACCTGGAGACTCGTCGCGGCCGAGTCGGCGAGGCCGGTGACGGTCAGCCGCAAATACACGCGCGAGCTCGGTCCTTTGCGGTAGCTCCCCTTGATCGAGTATTTCTGGCTGAGCATGTTGATTTCCTCAACAAGCTCGGCGGCGACCCACTCCAGCTTCGCGAGTTTCGCGATGGCCAGATCGATCGTGATCTCGGCCTGGGTCGGAGGCTCTTCGGGCTTTTCGGCCGGTGCTTGCGGACCACCCGGCTGCCCGGCCGGGGGCTGGCCGGCCGCTCCCGCTTGAGGCTGCGGCTCCGCCGCCGTGGCGTGCAAACAGAAAGACGCCGCGGCGATCAAGGCGGCCAAACAGCCAATCGTCTGGCTTGAGCCGACCGAAGTCCGATTATTAAGCATGGTTGGGATGTAGGGCAATTACTCAAGGGTTTGGTAAGGAAAGCCCGATCATAATCGCTAGGCGTCAGGAGACGCAAGGCCGGCAGACGACGGTCTGAAATCGACAAAAACGTCGCGGGCCAAGCTGATCGCGACGGAGCTGGGGACGTTACCGGCTGTTATCCGTTCTTTCAAGCCCAAAACGATCTCGACCACCTGTTGGGATCGGTCGACAAGGATCAGATACGTAACTCCGGCGGCGGCAAATTTCAGAATCGACGCGACTCGTCCGTGTCCGAGTCGGTCGCCGTGAAGAGCAGGATGCAGAACGATCTCCCGATTTCGGCGGAACGGTGAAGGCCACGCGGGCTAGCCGGCAACCCGACGGGAGTTGGAGGATGATATGCACGCATTCGGAATGCTGCTGCTGGCGGCGGCGACCGCTGGCGACGGCTTTGGATACGCCGACGCGGACGTCGGCCACAAGAAGTGGCTCCGCCATCACCTGGTTTCGACAACGCCGGCCACGGCTCCGCCTCCCTATAACGCAGCCACACTCGCTGGCCCCGGGGCGGCCGCCGCCAATAATGGCCGCCGCTTCGTCGTGACCAAGAGCCAGGTCTATTTCCTCGATCCCATGGGGATGACCATCGGCTGGCAAAATGGCGCGGGTCCCAATGGCGAGCGGACCTACGTGCCGGCCCCACTGACCGTCCCGGCCCGCTATAACTTCAATCAGGGCTATATTTACCGGTTGAAGATCAGCAACATCGTCGGCCGTCCGACCGTCTCGCTCTATCCCACGATCGAAGTGGCACCGACCACCCCGGTGACCGACGCCTACCTCGCGCACAACGCGATTCCTGTTCAATTCACGGCGGAAGACTTCGATCAGGTCGTCGACGGCGGAAACTTTGTGACCAAGGTCATCTATCTGCCCGACCCGCGTTACCAGGAGCTGGCGATCGCCGGTGTCGAGACCCTGGTTTCCACGCGGCTCGAGCCGGGCATCGACCCGATCCTCGAAGCCGATCGACGGGGCACCATCCTGTTGATTGTTCGACTCGGTGCGATCGACCTCGAATCGCCCGTCATGGCGGGCGTACCCGGCCCGATCATCAGCTCGGCGCCGGTCTCGGGAGTGCCGATCGTCAACGGCGGCGCCGTTGTGAGCACGCCGCTGAGTACAGCTCCGGCCGACGTGGCCCCGGGCTCGTTGCCGCCTGGCGTCACGGCGCCGACCGCGGTTTCGACTCCGAACGTGATCCTCGATCCGGCCACGTCCGGCGCGACGCCCGTGCAAGTGGCCCCCGCGCCGGTGCGCCCGGCCCCGGCGACCGGCACGACGCCCCCCGCGCCGCCACCGGTGACCGCGACGCCGCCGGCCCCCGCGGTCGAGCCCCCCGCGGCCAAGCCGCCGGCCCAGGTTCCGCCGCCGCCCCCGCCGGGCGCACCGCAGTGAGCTCGTGCTCTGCGACAGTTCTGACCCGATCCGAGACGCGACTGGCGCACTGAGCCACCATGGATCACGTGAGCCTGGATCTGCCACGGGCGTGGTGACGTCGATCTCGACGAGTTAGGTTCCTGGTGACAAACCGCACCCCGGCGGAGGCGTGTACGGAACACGTTCCGTCGGGGTTTTTTCGATCGCCTGCCCTCATTTTGACACCACCACTTTCATCAGTAGGAAATCAGATGATGAGCCACCCAGGAAGGAACGGCCGGGGGAGTGGGCCGACCCAAGAGGCCCATCGTGTCGCAGGCCTCTTGCTCGGCGCGGCGTTGTGGCTTCATGGGCCGAGCCTTGCGCAGGCCCAGGTCGAGCCGGCCGTCGCGCAGCCGGCCGCTGTCGGCAGCACTTCGGCGCCCGCCCCGGCCACGAGCGCTTCGGCGGCCGCCCCGGCGGCCAGCGCTTCGGAGCCTGCTCCGGGCGTGGTCGCGACCATGCCCGTTGCGGCAGCGGACCGGGTGCAAATCACTCCGGGCGTCGAGATTCTCGGCGGCGTGGCCGGCGCGACAGTCATCGACTCGACACCGCTGAAACCGGGTGCCGTGCTCATCGAACCTGATGTTCAGATCGTTCGTTTTCAGGGGCCACCGGGGCTTGTGGTCGAAGTTCTCGGCCCGGCGCCGGTGCCTGTTCCGGTCGGTGATGGCGGCGGCATCATCACCGTCGGACTCAAGCGCGGCGTGGGATACCGTCTGCACATCACGGGAATCGTCGAACGGCCGCTCGCCGAGTTGTTTCCGGTGATCGAGGTCGTCGGCCACCTTCATCGCCCGGACGCGATCGAGCCCGGCAAGTATCCGATTCGCGTCGTTTTCAATCAGGATGATCTCGATGATGCCGTCGATCGTGCCCGCCTGGTCACAAAGATTGTCTACCTTGAAGATCCTGATCAGGCGATCCCTCTGCGAATGGCCAAGGACCAGGTCTCGGTTGTCACGCTGAGCCCCGCGGAGCCGCCGCTACGGGTGGCGAGCGGCCCTGGGCCGCCCGATGGCGATCGTGCGCATCGGTGGACGGCGGCCGACACCCGAGGAAATTCAAGGGGGAGTCGCGGGCGATATCGGGCTCGACTGGGTCGAGCGCATCGGCGCGCAACGCTGCCCGTACCTGTGTCAAAACGGTGCTCCCTGCGGTTTGCCGTGCGGACCCGTTTGCTCGGCCGCGCCCCGTCCGGCGCGTCCATCGTTGCCGCGTGACGAATACCTCTGCGACGGCGGCGACCGCGGGACCGCCGCCGCGCCGACCCGGTCAGGCAACATCAGCGGCATCGACCCGCGCGACGCGGTCGTACGCTTTGACTTCGGTGCCAACGGCGTCTACACCGCGAAGGTCCTGCCGACCAACGTGGTCTGCGTCTACGCGCCTCGGTTCGCCGAGGTCCGCGTGAGCACCGGCACGAACCAGAATATCGATATCCAGACCACGCGCACGGACAAGACGCTGGCCAAGTTCAACGAGTCGGACTCACTCGTCGAGGCCAAGCCGCTGACGCAGAACCAGGGGGCCGAGCTGGCACGAGTGCGCGGCCGCGCAGCGGGGCTCAAGGGACGTCAGATCCCGACGGAGGGATCCGAGAGCAAGATGCTTGCGTCGTACTCGGGCAATACTCTTGCGGTTCTCAACCAGGCTCGGCAAACAGCCGAGCTGGCGCGGCTGCGGCAGAAGCCGGGCCTCATGAAGGAACGGATCCGGCTTGACGGCATCAAATCGGCGGAGGGCCCGGTCCTGACGGGAATCATCCAGGGGGCCGGCGAAACCGTGCGCGTCTGGGGTCCGCAGGCGATGACGGGCGTCGAGACGCCGCCGGACCGGCCCGGTCTGGCCGTGATCAAACGAGTCACACCAGCGGAAGCCGAGCCGGGCGACACGCTGACCTACGCGATCGTCTACCGCAACATGGGTAATACGCCCATTCGCTCGGTCACGATCGTCGACAGTCTCCTGCCACGGCTCGAGTATGTCAAAGGGGACTCCGGCGGGCCGGAGGGCACGGCCTTTTCGACGGCACTCAACCGCGTCGGCGCCACCGAGCTGCACTGGCAGCTACCGGGCATCCTTGCTCCGGGTGCCACGGGCTATGTTTCCTTTCAGGCCATCGTACGCTAAACGGCTGTACATGATTCCGAGACGCAGAGGGTCCCCGAGGTCGACCTTCAGAACGACGGAACCATGTCGGCCATTGGCCGGCCGTCGAGCACAAACCCGTCTTGTCGCTCGACGGCCGCGCTGGCATGATCACCGCGAATGTCGCGACCGTCTTGATTCATACGGCCGGAGCGTAGAGTCTCGCATGCAAATCCGGATCTTGGCTCACGTTTCGGCGATCTTCGGACGATGCAAGAAGATGACCTCGAAGGAAATTTGATCCGCGATTGCGTTTTCGTCATCCATCAATCTCGATGCGGCTCAATGATTCCGAGCTTGCGGGCGAGGCGAAGAGTGCCAGAGCAAACAATGTCGACACCGGGCTGGTCGATGATGTTTTCATAGAGGGGCGATCGTTGGAACGGCTGTCGACACCGTTGATGGCACCGAATCAAACCGACCCGTGCCTCCCGCACGAAGGTCGGCGTCGCCCGATTTTTTTCGGTTCACAATCAGGGCCAGTCGCAGCGAACCGGGGCCGGCGTATCCCCCCGCGACCCGTGCGCTGGGCTCTTTTCCTTGCCGTTTTCGGCCTGGTCGCTCTTGGGTGGGCCGTATCGCACCGGCAGCCGGTCCTCGACCGCAAACCGGGGCGCATGATTGCTGATTGCGAATTCATCGACGTCCGCACGGGTTTGATCCATCGGCTTTCCGAGCATCAGGGGCGCGTTACGGTATTGGTGTTCACCGGCACGAGCTGTCCGGTCGGCGACCTCTACGTACCGCGTCTTCAGGCCCTGTCGCGGCAATACGAACGGCGTAACGTCGATTTCCTGGCGGTCAATTCGAACGAGAGCGACACCGTTGCCGATGTCGCCGATTACGCACGCCGGTTGCAGATTTTCTTTCCGATGCTGAAGGATCCTGATAATTGCGCAGCGGACAGCCTCCTGGTGGAGCGAACGTGCGAAGTTCTCGTGATCGACGCGACCGGCCATTTGCGTTACCGCGGCGCGATCGATGACCAGTACGGCCTGGGCTCGCGCCGCGATCAGGCGGTGCACCATTATCTGACCGACGCGATCGATGCCGTGATCGCCGGCAAGCGGGTTCCGCTCGAGATGTCGCAGGTGGTGGGCTGTCCCATCGAGCGCAAAGCGCCACCCAAGGCCAAACGGTCGCTATCGCGCCGAGGCGCCGCAGCAGCCGCCGTCACTAATGAGCTCGCACACGGCGCACCTCGCACCGCCGCGCCCATAACATGGGCGACCGAGATCGCGCCGATATTGCACACGCGATGCGCATCGTGCCATCGCCAGGGCCAGGTCGCTCCTTTCTCGCTTCTGACATATGAGCAAGCGCATCGCTGGAAGGCCTCGATCAGCGAGGTGATCACGGACGGCCGGATGCCGCCGTGGCACGCCGACTCACGCTATGGCCATTTTGCGAATGATCGCAGCCTGACGGCCGCGGAGCGTGCGCTTCTGCTCGCGTGGGTCGACCAGGGATCGCCGCGCGGTGGAGCTCGAAAGCGCCTGAGCCGCCCAGGTATCCGCAAGGGTGGTCGATCGGAACGCCCGACCTGGTCTATGAGATGCCCGAGACGTTCCCGGTCAAGGCCGAGGGGACCGTTCCCATCCAGCATTTCCGCCTGGCCACCACACACACCGAAGACCTGTACATTCAGGCCGCCGAAGCGCGGCCTGGCGACCGGGCTGTCGTTCATCATATCTGCATCTATATCGAACAGCGCGGCAAGAAAAAACCGGAGAAGGTCCGCGACAAGAACCTCCTGGTCGCCTACACACCGGGGGACATGCCTTCGGTGTATTCGCCCGGGATCGCCAAGCGGATTCCGCCAGGAACCGACCTGGTCTTCGAGGTGCATTACACGCCGATCGGGCAGCCGCGGTTCGATCGCACGTCGGTCGGAGTGATTCTTGCCAAGGAGCCACCCCGCCACGTGGCGGTGACGCGCGGGATCGCGGGCTCGGGATTAAAAATTCCGCCCCACGCCGCCGACCATGTGCATCGCGCTGAATGGCTTGTTCCGAGCGATGTGCATTTGCTGAGCATGACTCCGCATATGCATCTCCGCGGCAAGAGCATCGACTTCGTGGCGCATTACCCCGGCGGTCGCGAGGAGATCCTCCTGTTCGTTCCGAACTACGACTTCAACTGGCAGAGCGTCTACCGTCTGACCGATTCCAAGGCATTAGCCGCCGGCACGAGAATCACGTGCGAAGCGCATTTCGACAACTCCTCGGCCAATCCGGCCAACCCCGATCCGGCCCAGACTGTCCTCTGGGGCGAGCAAACCTGGGACGAGATGATGATCGGCTTCATCGACTACTACCACGACGCACCCGGCACCTCAGGCCCAGACGGTCCGTCCCGTTGAATGTCATCCGCAACGCGGGCTGTGATCCAGAAGATCTCGCCACCGGGGAGCGTGTCCGGTCGAGACTGATAACCGGTCCGTTCCGTGCCGTCTGTTCCATCTGCCCATCGGGCACGAGCCGGCGAGAAAGGTCGCGTGAACACAATGGCCAAGCCGTTTGACGCGACGACACGCAAGCTATTCGAGATGGGACCGGCCGAATGGGCGCGGTTCTTGCGCGTGGAATTCACCGATCAAACTCGGGTGTCGGTGATTGACTCGAACATCTCGACGGTAACGGCCGAGGCCGACAAGGTCTTGCGGATCGACGAGGTCGAACCGTGGATCGAGCACGTCGAATTCCAGGCCGGGCGCGACCTGCGTCTGCCGAATCGGGTGCATCATTACAACACCAGTCTGGGCCATGCGCACGACGTGCCGGTGCGCTCGACAATCATCTTGCTGCGGCCAGCCGCCGACGGGCTCGAGCTGTCGGGAAAATACGAGCGGCGCTACCGTAATGGCGACGTTTACACGATGTTTCGGTATGATGTACTGAGGATCTGGGGGCAGCCGGTGGAGGACATCCTGGCGGCTGGCCTGCCGGTCTTGCCCCTGGCGCCTGTGGCGAACGTTGAGCCGGATCAGGTCCGTAGCGTCCTGGAGGCGATATCGGAGCGGTTGAATACCGAAACGACGAACAAGCGATCTTGTGGGTGGCCACGAAGATATTGATGGGTTTGCGCTATTCAAGAGAGCGTGTGGAAGAGCTCACACGGGGGATTTCAGACATGATCCTGGGAATTCGGGGAATCGAGGAGTCGTCTGTCTACCAGGACATCTTCGGCAAAGGCGAGGCCAAGGGGCGTGATGAGGGGCGTGACGAGGGGCGTATCGAAGAAGCGCGGGAGACCGTGCTGCGCCAGGGGCGCAGGAGGTTTGGTCCGCCCAGCGAGACGGTTGAAGCGACGATTACCGCGCTGACAGATCTCAACCGGCTGAAAGCCTTGCTCGACCGGATTCTTGACGTCTCCACGTGGGATGAACTGCTGGAACGCCGTGTTCCGCCGGCAGCGTGATGACAGAGAGAAAAAGGGGCGTTTGATTGCCAGCGCTTGCACCTGACGCCAGCGCCCGCCGCGTGCCGCCGGCATCGGCCACAGAGCGCCGGTCTTGACGCCCGACCCTCAGACGTCTCACGGCGTGCCGGCGTCCCTTTCGGCGAACTCCACGCGGTGAACGCGAGAATTCGTGGCTGCACTCGCCGCGATCATCGGTCGAATGTGAATGATTGAATCATTCTCAAATTCTCGGTAAATTCATGCTGTATCTTTTACAAGGTTGAGCACCGTCTTGGGGGGGGCCGTCGATGCTGCGCGTTCTTGGCGGACCAAAGCGCTTCTGCGACGGTCTAACGCGGCGCGAGCTGCTTCAAGTGAGCGCGCTCGGTCTTGCCGGGCTGGGCTCATCGGGTTCAGCGGCGGTAGCCAGTGTGCCATCATCGGGCCTGCCGGGCTTCGGTAAAGCCAAATCGTGCGTCTTGCTCTTCATGTATGGCTCGCCCAGCCAGCTTGAGACGTTCGACCCGAAACCTGATGCTCCTGTGGAGATCCGTGGCGAGTTCGGATGCATCCCGTCGAGCGTGCCGGGCTTGAACATCTGCGACCGCTTGCCCCGGCTCTCGCAGGTGATGGATAAGGTTTCCCTGATTCGATCGGTCTCACACGCTTATCCGATCCATGGCGTGGCCTTTGCGACGACGAGCAATCCGACGATCGATCTCGCGATGGAGATCAGTCCGCGGGACGTCAAGCACTGGCCGTTCATTGGCTCGGTGGTCGACCACGTCGACGGCCGACGCCGGGCTCATTCCACGGAACGACCGTCGCCAGTACCTCGCAATCTGGTGCTTCCCTGGTCGTTCAGCAGCCAGCGAATTGGCGAGGTCGCGCGGGCCGGGCCATATGGCGGCTTTCTCGGGCAGGCTTTTGACCCGATCTCGACCGAGTTCGTCGGCCAGGGGACCAGGAAGGCGCGCAAGACGCTGGCGGAATATGTGTGGGACGATATGGAGCCTTACCGGGGAATCACTCCCGAAAGCCGCTTTCAGCTCGGGGCGGTCAGTCAGCTCGGTCCCGATTTGACCCTCGATCGACTCGATGGCCGCCGCACACTCCTGGAACAGCTCGAGCAATTCCGGCGATCTTCCGATTCCACCGCGGCGCAGAACGGGTCGGGAATCGAACGTCATCGCTCGATGGCGTATGACCTGCTCGGCTCGGAGCAACTCCGCAGGGCGTTCGACCTTGGGGAGGAGGCCGACGCAACGCGAAACCTTTATGGAATGACGCTCTTCGGCCAGGCCGCGCTGACGGCGCCGCCCTGGTTGAAGCGGGCGGCCGCTTCATCACGGTTTTCTGGGACGAATTCGGGCTGGCCGGCACCGGTTGGGACACGCACTGGGATCACTTCCCCCGCATGAAAGATGAGCTCTTGCCCGGACTCGACACCACGTTTTCGGGCTTGCTGGTTGACCTCGATCGGCGGGGCCAACTGGAAGATACGCTGGTCGTCCTTCTGAGCGAGCACGGCCGGACGCCCAAGCTATCGTCAGCCCAGGGGGGCGGTCGCGACCACTGGGCGCGGTGTTACTCGGTTGTCATGGCGGGAGCCGGCATCAAGCGCGGCTTCGTGCTGGGCAAGTCCGACAAGATCGCCAGCGATCCCCTCGAGCGCCGGGTCTCACCCAAGGACATACTCGCGACAATGTACCACTTGCTGGGGATCGACCCGGCGACAACGCTCAACGATCAGCAGGGGCGTCCGCTGGCGCTGGCGCCGGAAGCCGAAGTGATTCCCGAGATCCTGGCCTGATGGCGATTCCGATTCGTTGTTCGATGGTCAGGGCGACTATGCTCTCGCTCGGGCTCACTGTTTTTGGGCCAGGTGAGGCCCGGGCCGGCATGCCCATGGCCTCATTCTCCGACATCGCGGCGATGCGGCTCGAGGCGATCTCGTTCTTCGCACTCGTGTTTCTACTGAGTGCGAGCGCAGTCTGGAGGATCTGGAATTCCTTGCGGAAGGACTTTCCGCGTCTTCCGCATCTGCGCTTCCGAGCGGCGATTGGACTGGTGACGATCTGGGGACTGGCGTTTCTGCTTGTCCTGACAATGATTTCAGGCGCCCGTGAACTGATGACTCCAGGCGCGTGGAAGAAACAGGGGCTCACGTATCAACTTGCCGGCGACACCACCGAGGTCGAAAAAGCGGCGGCTGCCGCGCGCGATGCCGAGCGTCGCCACGCAATTGACCGCCTTCGATTGGCCCTCTGGACGTATGCCCGCCACCACGACGGCCGGTTCCCCGCGACCAGCACGCCCGTGGAGATTCCCGATGAAACCTGGATCGTCCCCGATCCGGCCGCCATGCGTTATTTGTACCAGCCCGGCCTGACGGCCGATCGAGGCAGATCGCCTCTCGTCTACGAGCCCGGCGTCTTCGGGGATGAGCGATTCGTCGTGTTGACCAGTGGCGAAATTACCCGGATGTCGGACGAGGTGCTTCGCGCGGAACTCGCCGAGAGAAGCTCGAAATGAAGCGAACTCTTGTCATCGGTTCGAGCCTCATCGTAGCCCTTTTTCTGATCGCGCCCCTGGGCTTCTCATTGCCGATCGAGCTGATATTTTATCTCAGTGCCGGCTGGATGATTTATCTTTCCCGCGTTTTGCCCCAGGTGCGCGTTGACCGGTCCGCGCTCTTCACGGCCGCGACATGCACCGTGTTCCTCCTCGCGGCGACGCATCGATTCGCACGCTGGCTTTACGCCGAAACGTTTGGGACCACGGCCGGCTCCGAGTCCCGAAAATGGCGCTGGCGCTGGTCGGCCGGGGTCGTCGCCGGGGTCATGCTGATGTTCGTCGCCGGGCTGGCGACGATCGGGATTGCCCATCAGACGATCTGGCTGTTCAGTTCGGATCGAGCCATCATCAACACGGGACGCGTGGCTGTGGCGCGAGTCCAATCGATGAACAACCTCAAAGAGATTGGACTGGGCCTCGATCATTACGAGAGCCAGCATAAATCCTTTCCGCCCGCATGCACGATGTCGGCCGATGGCATTCCGATGCACGGATGGCAAGCGTCGATCCTGCCATTCAATGACTGCCAGGAGCTTTACGATCAAATCGATTTCCGCGTTCCCTGGACCGCCCGCCAGAATGCCGCCGCCTATCAGACTCGTGTTTCGTTTTACCAGTTGCCACGACACCAGGCGCTTCGCGAAAAAAACGCCTCCGGCTACGCACTGAGCCATTACGCCGGCAATGCCTTGGTACTCGGCGGAACGATTCCGAAGGCTCAACGCGATGTCCGCGACGGTGCGGCCAATACGATCTCCGCCGGCGAGGCCCGCGCCGACTTCAAACCCTGGGGCGACCCAACCAACTGGCGCAGTCTCGAGCTGGGCATCAATCAATCGCCACGCGGGTTCGGCAGCCCGTTCCCCGGCGGCGCGAACTTCCTCTTTGTTGACGGCTCGGTCCGTTTCATCCATAACACCGTGGCCCCTCGCGTTCTGCACGCACTCAGCACGCCGAGCGGCGGCGAGAAAATGAACCCGAACGACTACTGAGGCCCGCCGCGTGCGGTCGTTGGAGAAGGTCCAGAAGTCGCGCGTGGCCGCTGCGGCGGTTGACCCGCGTGACACACCGTGCGACGATGGCAAGCGCATCCAAGACGGATTAATGACTCGTGGATCAGCCCCGTGATCGAACCGTATATTGATGCGCACTCGCACATCTGGACACCTGACGTGGCCCACTATCCGTTGGCGGCAGGCTTTCGCCCCGCCGACATGCAGCCTCCGTCGTTCACGGCCGAGCAGCTCCTGGCAATATGCAGGCCCGCGGGTGTCGGACGCGTCAATTTGATCCAGATGAGCTACTACGAGTTTGATAACCGATACATGCTCGACATGATCAAACTCTACCCCGACCGGTTCGTGGGCACGGCAATCATCGACCCATTGGTCCCAGGACCCGGGGCCACGATGCGCGACCTTGCGAAACGCGGCGTTCATGCGTTTCGGATCCAGCCGCATTACAGCAAGCTTGCTCCCGCGCACTGGCTCGAGCCGCCGGGTTACGCCGAGATGTTTGCGACGGCCGCGCAAACCGGCCAGGCCCTGTCGTGCCTGATTGATCCCGACAGCTTCCCCGAGGTCGAACGGATGTGCCGGCGCTTTCCCGACACGCCCGTCATTATCGACCACCTCGCTCGGATCGGGGCAAACGAGGCGGGCACGATCGACGACGCGGGGGTCGCGGCTCTCTGCGCGCTGGCCCAGTACCCGAAGATCCATGTCAAGGTCGGAGCGTTTTATGCAGCTCGGCAGAAAGCAGCCTCCTTACACCGATCTCGCACCGTTAATCGAGAAGGTCGTGCGTGCTTTTGGCGCGCGCCGGTGCATGTGGGAAAGTGACTGCCCATTTCAAGTTGTGAAAGACAAGTACACTGATAGCCTTGACTTGATCCGGAAGCGTCTCGATTTTCTCACCAACGACGATCGCGACTGGCTCCTTTTCCGCGCGGCCGAAGAGACCCTGTTCAAACCGATCGCCGCCTGATAGGCGCCTTTTCGCGGCTCGTGCGCCGGGAGCAGCCTGCCTTGCCGGCGCATGGGCTTCCCTTGACCGTTTCCCTGCCGAAAGCTTAGGATCAGCTACGGGTTCAGTGAGCGAGCGAGGCACGGTTACACCATTCCGCGCGCCGCGCGGCAACGGTATTGAGGTCCGCAGGATGAAGAAGCAGATGCCGACGACACGTTCTCAAGTGACGCCTCCCATTCCCCTGCGCCATCAGCTCGAACACGAGATTCCGACCGTCATTCACCATCCCGAAGAACAGATGACGGCGCTCGGTCGCGTGGCATTTCACGTGATGCAAGACCCTCGCAAGTACTCGACCTGGGCGCTTGCGGGGCTCCTGGGAATTCTGGCCATCGTTGTCGTGTCGAATTTTTCGTCAGGACGAAGCTCGCGCGACGCCGAAGCCTGGACAAAGCTCGAAGCCGCCAAGAAGGCCGAGGATCGCGTCGAAGTTGCAAAGGAATATCCCAGGTCGCCGGTTTCCACCTGGGCACTCCTTCAGGCTGCGACCGAATATCACAACCTGGCCCTCGCCGATCTCCCCAACAACCACGACGTCGCGCTCGGGTACTTCAAAAAGGCGCTCGACCTCTTCAATCAGGTCGAAAAAGAAGCCCCCAAGGATTCATTCCAGGCGCGTGCCGCGGCATGGGGCAAAGCGCGATCGTTCGAGGCGAAAAGCGACTTGCCGAAGGCCATCGAAGAGTACGAGCGAATCGCCAAGACCTGGCCCGACACGCCCGAGGCCGCGCAGGCCAAAGAGCTTGCTGAATCGCTCAAACAGCCCGAGGCGATGAACTTTTATCGGGAGCTGTATACGTACGCACCGACCAAGGTGACGCTCCCCCCACTGGGCACCGATATTCTGAATCTGCCCTCCACGGGCGTCAATCCACCCGGGTCGATGTCGACGGTCCCTCCGCTGCCCACGCCACTCGTGGAGATGCCCTTGGACGTGTCGCCTCCAACGGCCATCGAGCGGGCCAAGGTCGAAGAAGTCAAACCAGCCAAGGCCGCGGTGACGCCGGCGCCAGCACCAGCACCGAAGGCCGAATCGACCGCGAAAACGGATGCATCCAAGGTGGAAAAGCAACCCGTCGAACTGGTCGCACCGACCGACGGCAAACCCAAGGAAAAGACCCCTCGCTAGTCAGCGCCAGGCGTTTATGTGGCCGCCGCCGCTTTCGGAAACACCCCTGGAATTCGAGGTCAAACCTCGCACCGAAGGCAAGCGGCTCGACGCTTATCTCGCCAGCCGCTTCACCGATTATTCGCGCGTGGTGATCCAAAAAATTATCGATGCCGAGGGTGTTCTGGTCAACGGGCGGATCGCCAAGGCGTCGTATCGTGTGCGGCAGGGGGATAAGCTTTGCATCCGGCTGCCCGAGCTTCCCGATACGACCCCCAAGCCCGAAGACATTCCGATCGCGGTCATTTACGAGGACGAGTTCCTGACGGTTGTGAACAAGCCGGCGAACATGGTCACCCATCCCGCCGCGGCAACTGGCGGGGGACGCTGGTTAACGCACTCCAGTTTCATTACGACAACCTCTCAACGCTCGCCGGTGAACATCGGCCGGGGATCGTTCACCGTCTCGACCGCGATACGACGGGTCTCCTCGTCGTGGTCAAGAGCGAGCTCGCCCACCGCCGCCTGGCGACGCAATTCGAGAATCGCGAGGTTCACAAGGAGTATCTGGCCCTCGTTTACGGCGTTCCCGAGCGGCATAGCGATTACATCGAGCAGCCGATTGGATTTCACCCGACTTCGCGTGAAAAGATGGCGATCCGGGCGATTTCCGACGGCGCCGCGTGATGCCGTGACCTTTTACGAGGTCGAGGAACGTTTCCGCGGTTTCGCCCTGGTGCGCTGCAAGCCACAGAGCGGACGCACGCATCAGATTCGCGTCCATCTGACGCATATTGGTCATCCCATCCTGGCCGATAAGATGTATTCGGGGCGCGATCGCGTGACGCTCAACGAACTGCGCAAGCGAGCACGGGCGACCCATCCACGAGGATGCCGACAGCACGCTCATCGATCGGCAGGCGCTTCACGCCCACCGACTTCGATTTCGCCACCCGATCACCGAGCGAGAGCTCGATCTGGCGGCTCCGCTGTGCGACGACATGGCCCGCACACTCGACGCATTGCGCACTTATCGAGCGGTTTAAGAATCAGACGACAGTCAGCGTGCAGGCAGTTGCTCGTTAGCGGCACGCTTTGTCACGGCGCCCAAGCGGGGGAAGAACGCGCCAGTCTGTTTCGCATAGTCGCGATATGCGTCGCCGAACCGCTCGGCGAGTTTAGCCTCTTCGGTGCGCGTACGGATGGCGAGCATGATCGCGCAGGCAATACCAAAAATCACAAGAAGCCCGCTGGCGGCCATCATGCTCAGCGCAAGGCCCCACAGAAAGACAACGAGATAAAACGGGTGGCGCACCCAACGATAAGGCCCACGAGTAATCAGCGTGTGTTCCCGACGGGTGACGACGGTGTCGGTGAGATTCTTGCCCAGGCTATGGAAAGTCCAGAACAAGAGCGGGGGCACCACGAAGACCCCGAAGCGCCGCACCGAGCCAGCGAAGCGCGTCTGGAATCGGAAAAGTCGCCCACGCCATCCACGTGGGGTTGATCAGGTAGGCCATCAATGACAGTCCCGCGAGTGCGCCGCACATCCTGAGGCCGATCATGATGATTGGCCCTTCTTCCCGGCGGGCAAGCCGTTCTCCGGTCGCCTGCGACTGGATGCGAAAGTAGAGGCCAACTGGCACGCACAAGGCGAGGTTGGTGATGGCCGCCGCTCGGAAGATTGACTCATTCGTCACTGGATTGATCCTGGCCGAGGCGACACTGAGCTCAATACGATACGGAGTCGTTACTACGCATTGGTTGGACGGGCATGGAGCGGTGGCCCCAGTGTGATTCTCGACGAGAGCTACCCAATCGGTTACACGAAGACGGCGCGACCAATCCAAGCGAATGAACACCAACCTCCCGCTCACATTCCGACCGGCCCTTGTCTTGCGGCCGCAATTGATATGCTATGCAGTTTCTTGAAATCGTTAATCCCGACCTCAAATCGCACCGACCAGTTGGTACGTCAATGCGCAAGCGTCATCGCGCCATGGCATCGTACCCTACCGAAGCCGCGCTTTCGCCATCCATATCGTTGGTTGTCCAGGAAAACGACGTCAAGAGCCATCGAGAGTTGCGAACCCGTTGAATCTTCTGGGCGACGGATACGGTCTTGATTGTACAATCCTGCGTTAGCTTTGTTGCATCCCATCTTTCTATTCGATATGATCACAAATTATCAACGGCGATTCCGAAAACTTCGACCGACCTGAAAGCCCCTGGCCGCTCGCGGACAGAGGGCGTTGCAAATCTTCTGGAGCGATCGGGCCAGCATCCTGGCGCGCCTTGCTTGTTTTCCCCGACTGATCGCAGCACAACCGATCAACTCCCTGACGATTGTCGAGCACTGCGAATCACCGAGCCTTGCAGCCGCCCTTCAATGACGTGATTGTTCCCGATTCCCGGTCCGAGGACACCACGATGGCACTGCATAGAGGTTTCGAATTTTTGGAGATGGACGCGTCATGGACTCCATTCAAAGCGTTTCGGATCATGATCACATGTATTGGAGATGCTAAAAATTACAGCCTCCTCTGGAACAGTATGCATGATTACGCGATTGTCTATTCCGTCGATGCGATTGGGGACGCAAAACTCAGTCGCGTTTACCGATGCACCTGGACGATGCTTCGTTGTGAGATTCCTTTCGAATTATGTGAAGGCTCTCCGATCACGATCTACATGAAGCCGCGAAGTCCTCTGCCGTGGTATCTGACATTGCGATTTTTCTGGTACTGGAAACTCGCCATGCCAGCGCCGTACCTCGAGCTCATTGAAAAGGCTGAGGGCAGAAGTCGAGCGAACCCGCCCGGCACCGGGGCTAATCCT
The DNA here is from genome assembly GCA_963818265.1 of uncultured Planctomycetota bacterium. Classification (GTDB taxonomy): domain Bacteria; phylum Planctomycetota; class Planctomycetia; order Isosphaerales; family Isosphaeraceae; genus CAWFRS01. The sequence goes on from CAWFRS010000012.1 coordinate 267,177, forward strand.
CAAGTCGTATCGACGTCGCCGGCGCCAGCGGGCTCGCAGCGCAAACTAGAAAAAGACAAGAATTTGGACGCGGATGAGGGTCGCGACACGTTTCATGATTGTCATACGATATTTGTCGCGAAGCGTCCTCCTACGCCAGAAAAACCACCGGATGCCGTCAAGACTTGATGCCCTCGGTTTCACGCACGTCATTTTTTTGTCACTGCCGGTCACTGGGTCGGTGGTGTTAACGGTTGACACCGCCGGATGGCAGCGGAGTCAATTCGCCTCCAACCTGACTGTTTGAGCTTGCGCCGTTCGATCTGACGCTCGGGATCGATGGCGATCACTTTTTCGAAGTATTCACAAGCTTTTTTGAAAAGGTGGCGAGCAAGTTCCTCATTTCGTTTCACGCGCTGAATTCTTGCCCCGGTACTTTGCGTGTCGCCGAGCAGACTCGCAATACCTGGGTTTTCCGGAGCTGGGGCTTGGAGCTTTTCGAGCGTTTCCAGAGCAGTTCGGTAATCCTTGTCGGCTTCCGCGATCCTTCCGGAGCGGAGGAGGAGGCCGCTCCGACGGCCAAGAACTTCGGCGAGCACCTCTCGAAAATACGGCATATCCGCATGCCTGTCGGCGAGCGATCTCGAGAGAGTAGCGCCTCGTCGATGCAAGCTGCGGCCTCGACACCGAGCGCCGGCTCAGTTGAGATCGCTTCCGCGCGGTACATTAACGCAAATGCCAGCATGCACTGTGCGATCGAATACGTGGCCGAATCGGCGGGAACGCCTTTAGCTTCGGTGATTGTGCGCTCACAGCTTGCTCTGGTACTACCTCGATCGCCCGCCTCGTGTGCCGAAATGGCACGGGTCACGCACGCCAGGGCGAGCAGGTAACGGATGAAGTTCGCTTCGTCGGGTCGGAGCTTCTCCAGCGGTACGCTGTCGAGCAAGGAGATCGCGTCATCGGCGTGCCGCGCCGCATCGGCCTGCTTGTCGCTCACGATCATGACGCTCGAAAGATTGATCGATATCGATGCGACGAGCCGTTTGTATGATACCGAGTCGCGGTCGCCTTCGAGGTATTGGGCGTGCCTCTGAGCGGCGTCGTAGTCTTTGAGCGCCGGTGCGGTCTTGGAGTTCATCCGGTGAAGCTCGCCACGCTCGGTCAGCGCCTCGATGATCGCCCGCCGGGCATCAGCGTTCCGGCGCGGTCCGCCGAACAGACTTTGGAACAAATCAATTGACCGCTGATAATTCTCGACGGCTGCTTCGAGCTGGCCGGTCAGGCGAAGAAGCGAGGCCAGAATCCGAAAACGTTCTCCAGCCTCAAAGCGAATATCCGGATCGTCCGGATAAGTGGCAAGAAGACGGCGGTAAACCTCAACGACGTTCCTTGCGAGCTTCAGCCGAAGTTGCTCGGTCTTTTCAATGGATGCCAGTGTTCGACCGGCCTGGTCAGATTGTTCACCCACGGCAACCCGGGTGAGGCTAAGAAGCTCAGAGGATTTTTGAAGCGCGGCTTCGGTCTTGGCATTCTCGCCGCTGATTCGCCAGGCATGCCACGACAACCCCACAACGCTCAGGATCAGGAGAGCGGCCGCAAAGCCAACCAACTGCCTCCTGCGGAGTATAGCGCGCCACGCGACCCCCAAAATCGGCTCCTTGTATGCCGAGACTGGCTGGTCGGTCATCCAGCAATCAAGATCGTCGGCGAGTTCGCGTGCTGATCCGTAGCGATCGTGAGCCTCGAGTGCCATGGCTTTACGACAGATGGCATCGAGCGCGCGGCTGATCCCCCTGTTCACTGCGCGGGGCGGCGGAAACTCGCCTCGTTCGACCTTGCCGAAGAGGACGGCAAGGTCTCGGTCGGCGAACGGCGCCCGGCCCGTCAACACGTAATACAGCGTCGCTCCAAGGCCATAAATGTCGGTCGCGACACCAATTTGCTGGACGTCTCCACGCGCCTGTTCCGGGCTCATGAAGGCTGCTGTTCCCATCCGCATTCCGGCGGTTGTCGGCTCGATTTCGCTATTCGAAGGAGGACGGAGAGTCAAATCCGACGGCGGCTCGACGTCGCTGTGTCCAATCACCTTTGCCAGACCCCAGTCAACGACCAGCGTCTCTCCGAAAGGTCCGAGCAAGATATTTTTCGGTTTCAGATCGCGGTGGATCACGCCACGTGTATGTGCATAAGCCATCGTCTCGCAGACCACGACGAAGCGGCGCAGGAGTTTTTGGAACTCGGCACTTCGTGCGACCGGGTTGGCCGAAAGCGTCTCGTCTTGATGAAATCGATCGGCGGCAACCTTGAGGTTGTCGCCGCGAACGAACTGCATCGCATAGTAAGGGCGGCCGTCGTCGTAGGTCCCGTTGCCATAGACGGGCACAACGCCCGGGTGCTCGAGGCTGCCCGTGATTTCCGCTTCGAGGACGAAGCGAGCTCGGGATTGCGAATCGCCTGCGAACTCTTCCTGGATTTGCTTGAGCGCCACGTCGCGATTGAGCTCGGTGTCGCGAGCCAGGTACACGCTGCCGAGCCCACCCTCGTCAATGAGCCTCAGAATCTGAAAGCGACCGGCGGTCCCCGCCCCTTGGTACCAGGGCGGCTGTCGCCTCTTCGGCCCCCTCCGTGGGGGCATCGGTTGCAGGGCCGCCCGTCAGGCTGGAGAGGCTTTCCTGGACGTCGCGGTCGTCAATCGGCTCGAAGATCGAGCGTGCGGCCGTCGCCACATCCATCGCGGAAAGACTCTGACGGGGGTCGCCCCCATGACGCGCGATATGCCGGTCGACCATCTGATCGAGCATCAAGCGATCGGCCGCATCGAGGTCGCCCCGGGCGACCAGGATTTCGCTCAGCGTATGCGTTTTTTCAAGCGTCCACTGATTCATCGCCGCGATCAACGCGTCGCGCGTGATGAAATCCATCTGCAGAGCGACAATTCCAAGGAGCAAGTTCCGGTCGGAAGATGGGGCGCTCATCAAGCGGCTCCTCGTCGGCTCGGGGGCACAGTGGCCCAACACTTCATAGTGTGACGTGGAACGAAGCGCGAAGGGCCGCGACGTCAGCGCAATGCTGCGTCGGACATGCTCGTGCACGGCGAATGCGACCCGCGACTCGCCACGCTATCTCACGACGAGGTCGACCCCCACACCCGGCCCATGTTCACGCCGACCACCGCCCGGCAAGTTTGGTTTCCGAGCCATGGTCGACCGCGCCGTCGTTTACAACGGGTCGCCGTGCATCAGCGTCTGCTGAGCGGCCGTCAGCGGCGGCATGATCTGTCGGATGCCATCCGGCCGCCGCCCATCCATCGCGCGTGCAGCGTTCCGTCTGGTCCACGATGCACGCGCCGGCTTTGGCGGGACCGCGGACAGCCGATCGGGCGCCGCGGCATAGTCGCAGAAGGTTGTCGAATCTAGTCAGCGGGAAGTCCGGCCGCCACGCTCTCTCTTGCCGGATGACCGCCGTTACGCAGCACACTGTGGTGGATGCCGTAAAAGAAGTAAATCGCGAAGCCGATCCCGAGCCAGATGATCAGCCGCATCCAGTTCTCCCACGGAAGCGAGAACATGAGAATCAAGCACGTGACGATTCCGAGAATGGGAACCACCGGCACGAGCGGCACGCGAAAAGGCCGGTGCGCGTCCGGGTGCGTTTTACGCATGATCAAGACGGCCGCGCAGACGATGACAAACGCGAGCAGGGTTCCGATGTTGACCAGCTCGGCCAGGATGTTGAGCGGTAGCAAGCCCGCGAGCAGGGCGACGAAGAATCCTGTGAGAATCGTCGACTTCCAGGGCGTTTTGAATTTCTCGTGTATCGCGCCGAAGAAGCCGGACGGAACAAGACCGTCTCGGGCCATGGCGAGCAAGACGCGCGGCTGGCTGAGCATCATCACGAGCAAGACTGATGTGATGCCCGTGATAGCGCCGACCGCGATTAATAACTGAGCCCAGGGAAGGCCGACCTGGGCGAAGGCGTCTGAGACCGGCGCATCGATGTTGATCTTGTCGTAGCGGACCATCCCGGTCAAAACGCCGGCCACGAGAATGTAGAGAATCGTGCAAAGAATCAACGAGCAGATGATACCGATCGGCACGTCTCGTTGAGGATTCTTCGCTTCCTCGGAGTGGGCCGACACGGAATCGAATCCGATGTATGCAAAGAAGATGGTTGCGGCCCCGGCGAGCACACCGGCGACTTGCTTATTGTGTATCTCCCCCCAGACGGGAAACCCGAAGAAGCTGATGCCCCCGTAGCCGTACGGTGCGTACGGAAACCAGTTCTCCGTTTTCACGTAAAAGGCGCCGACCACGATCACGAAAAAGACCACGGCGAGCTTCACGAGGACCATCGCCGAGTTGAAATTGGCGCTTTCCTTGATTCCGATCACCAGAATCACCGTGATGATGCCCGTGATGATAATCGCCGGCAGGTCGATATAAGACCCGGTCCAGACGAACTCGGCGTTCTTGTAATCGAACGGCGCCTGAGCCAGCGCGGCCGGCCAGAGGGCCTTGCCGGCGTTGAAGAACTTGAGCAAGTCTTGAAAGTAGTGCGACCAGCCGTGCGCGACGGTCGACGCACCGACAGCGTATTCGAGCACGAGGTCCCAGCCGATGATCCACGCGAAAAGCTCGCCGAGCGTTGCGTAAGCATATGTGTAAGCCGACCCGGCGACAGGAACCATCGCGGCGAATTCGGCATAGCAAAGCGCGGCGAAGATGCACGTGATACCGGCTGCGACCATCGACAGCGACATGGCTGGCCCGGCCTTGTCGGCTGCGGCGACCCCGGTCAAAACGAAGATGCCCGTGCCGATGATCGCGCCCACGCCGAGGCTCGTGAGCCCCACGGGACCGAGAACCCGCTTCAAGCGGTTCTCACTTTTCATCTCATCGAGCAGGGTCTCCAGCGATTTCTTGGCGAAAAGCTGACTCGGCATTCCTGTATCTCCACGCGGTCGTTGCGGTTTCGGGAGTTCACTTGAAGGCTACTGGCTGGCTACGAACCAAAGGCGCCGGGAATCCCCGGCCTCATCGCTCTTTCTCTCTCACGAACTCCCGAACTCAGGCGACGGCGGAGAGGGCCGTTCTCCGCCCGGCGAAGGGAGCGTTGTCAGGTCGCTATCGATCAAAAAACGAACGAACTGGAAAACCAGGCCGGAGGCCGCACGCGACCTCCGAGCGCATCGAGCACGAAGGATAAAAGGTCATTTGCCGGTAGAGCCGAGCTCCTTGACTTCGATCTTGCGAATCATCGATCTTGCTCCCCGGGTCGTGCTGCTGAAATGCGAAATAGCCCTTCTCCCATGCCTTGGTTCGTTCGATGAACGTGAATAACTGCTCGCCGTTGATCCACACCGAGATGTGCGGCACGGTCTGACCACGCCAATCCTTGTCGATACACTCAACTTCATATGTGAACCATGTATCGGGAGGAACGATCTGCTTGTAAATATGGAGGAACCCATAGATGGAACCCGTCCGGATCGGGTCGCGGTGGGTACTGTCTATCTGGGCCTCGTAACCGTCAGAGAAGCTGCCGCCGTTCGTGGGCGAGCGGAAATACATGCCCGAATTTCCCTTGTCGTTGATCTTGAGCTCGGCCCGGAAGCGGAAGTTCTTGTAGTCGCCTTTGGGACTATAGAGCATCGACGCCTTCCCCGAGCCGACGATGGCGCCGTCGACGACGTCCCACTTGCTCTCTTCATTGCCTCCGCCCTTTGTCCAGCCCGAGAGCGTCGTGCCGTCGAAGAGCGAAACCCAGCCTTCATCCTGGCTGGCCGATGACACACAGGCCCCCGAAGGCACGAAGAGGAGCGTGGCCAGGAGCACGAACTTTCCCAGTCGATTCATGGAAGGAAAACCCTCGAGCCCGGCCGCTGAACCCGGCCAGGATACGCCTTGACTCATCATCAAACTCATCACGTCAAGCGCGGCTCGGCTCGAAACAACGAGCCTGCCCATGCCGCCTGAATGACCAGGCGGCTCGTGGCCCGCACCTGGCTCATCGGTCGGCCGACAATCGCCGCGGCAGCGAGTTTACGCCAACACGCGAGCAGTCGCTAGATGTTTGTGACGACGATCTTTCAATCGATTGGTCATTCATTTCTGGATCGGGGAGCTCGACACGAGTAGATTGGATCCCTTCAGGGAGCGGTGCCGTTCGGCCCGCTCCGGCGAAGTGTTAACGGCTTTCGAGAGATTCACCATGCGCGTCCGGCGTCTCAAGGTCTTGCTCGCAAAACTGTGTGTTGTGACCGTCGCGTTCCTGGCGGCGACGGGCCTACCGGCCTGTGCCCAGGGGCCCGCCACGGTCGTTGCGGCGCCTCGCGACGGCGCCTGGATGGAAATGCACAACAACTTCCTGGCGCAAGCGAAGAAGGGCAACATCGATCTCCTCTTCCTTGGCGATTCGATCACCCAGGGCTGGAACGGCAACGCCGTCTGGAAGCGCTTCTACGGGCCGCGCCACGCCGCAAATTTCGGTATCGGCGGCGACCGCACCCAGCACGTCTTGTGGCGGATCAAGAACGGCGAGCTCGACGGAATCAGCCCCAAGGTGATCGTACTCATGATCGGCACCAACAATCTCGGAGATGATACGCCGGACGAGATCGCCCAGGGGATCAAGGCCATCGTCGCCGAGTTACGCGGCCGATTGCCCCGGACTCAGATCTTGCTTCTGGGCGTGTTCCCACGAGGCCAAAAGCCGTGTCCGGAGCGCGACCGGATCGAAGCGATCAACCAGAAAATCGCCCCGCTCGCCGACGGCCAGCACGTCCGTTACCTCGATATCGCCAAGGCCTTTCTCAGTCCTGACGGCACGATCTCGGCGGCCGTGATGCCCGATTTCCTGCACCTGAGCGTCCCGGGATACCGCATCTGGGCCGACGCCATGGAACCAACCCTCTGGTCGATGCTCGACGAGCCCAGATGAGCGAATCGCCCCCGCGGCATCCGGCGTGCCGAGCTCACGATCCGAACAGATCCGAAGGCTTCAATTTGGGCAGATCGGCCCACCGCTCGCCTTCGTCGGAAAACGGATGCGCGGGCCGGCCCCCCTTCGGTTTCTCAAGCAACGGCAAGATGACCGACGCCAGCCTGAGATCCAGATGCGTCGTGATCTTGATATTCAGCGGCGACCCGTCGACGATCGCGCATTTCTGTCCGGCCGCCTCGACAATCTGGCAGTCGTCGGTGATCGGGCCGGCGACCTGGCCGCGCTCGGCGTAGGCTTTGATCAGAATATCGCGTTTGAAGACCTGGGGTGTCTGTGCAAGGTAAAGATGGTCGCGGGGTATGGTTCCGGTCGTCAATTTATCGGCGCCGCGCTCTTGATCGTATCGGCGACGCGCACGGCCAGAAGCGCGGCACCGTGGTGCGCGTGGCGTCAAAAACCTGATCGACCAGGTCGACGCTCAGGCATGGCCGCGCCGCGTCGTGGACCGCCACGTACTCGCAGGTTGGATCGACGCGCTCGAGCGCCCGCGCGACCGTGTCGGTTCGCTCGGCGCCCCCCTCGATCACGGTGATATTCATGAACGCCACGCTGGCATTGTAGCGGCGGTCGAACATCTCGCGATCCTCGGCGCGCGATCGCCAGGATGATCTGTGCAACATCGTCGCGATTGACGAATGGCTCGACCGAGCGCAGCCAGACAGCACGGCCGCCCAGCTCGGCGTAGATTTTTTTCTGCCTGGGATCACCGAATCGAGATGATTTTCCGGCCGCCGGAAGAATGACGGCGAAACGACCCTGGCCCATGATTCCGGCTCCTTTCTGAAGCGATGAAACTCGCTCATCGCCCCGATTTTGGTTCGCGCGACGCGCGGTGTCAACTGGCGTCGTCAGGACGAGCGAGCACATAAAGGGTTTGTGTGTTTGGATTCGCCAGCGCATGCTGAGACAAATCTCGATTGACGGACGTTTCAAGGAGTCTGCCCATGATGGAGTGCCTTGGTCCTCACTGTGCGGCCATGATCCTCGAATGGCTGAGGGAGCATGCGGCAAACCGTTCCGACACCCCCACGAACGCCGCGGCCGCGGCCGCCGTGCAGGGTGTCTTGTGGACGGTGGCCCCCTATGTGGAAGACGCGCCGGCGATCACGTCGACACGCGAGCTCGCCGGCGCGATCGAACACTTGCACTATGCCGTATTCCGCCGATACTCCAACTCGCTCACGCGTGCCGAGCGGTCGCGACTCGACAACTCGATCGATAACGCGTCATTCAAGATCGATCGTTTCCTGGCGCAGGCGCAACCCGCGGATGTCGCACGCTTCGAGGATGACGTGCATGCACTGCGCCAATCGGTGCGTGATGGCCGCGAGCGTCTCGAGCGGCAGGTGCACATGGCCCGCGCGCCGATCTCAAACTCGCCCAGCTCGCGTCGTTGAACGGCGAGTCATTCGAGGAATTCGTCGCCGAGATGTTCGAGATGCTCGGCTACGAGGTCGAGCAGGTCGGCGGCTCGGGCGACGAAGGGGCCGACCTCCGTCTCCGCCGCAAAGATGGGCTCATTGCCGTCGTTCAGTGCAAGTATCATAAGCAAACGGTCGTCGGCTCACCGGCCCTTCAAAAATTTCTGGGAACCATTCATCACACCCGCAGCCACAAGGGTTTCTTCGTCACGACGAGTACGTTCACGCTTGCGGCCGAGAAGTTTGCGGCGGAGCATCCGATCGAGCTCGTCGACGGACCGAAGCTCGTGGAGCTCGTGTCGAGCGCACTGGGGCCCAGGCCGCGCCGCGAGGCCGAACCGGCCTGGTTTTGATCGTGTCGTGAGGGAGCGTCAAAAAATTCGTCCAACGCTCGGTTGACCCCGCACGTAATATTGTGCGACGGAATCGGCACGCCGCTTGCGATTGAATCCGATCAGAACAACGCGGCACCGTCATGACAATGCTTACAGACACGCTCGAGATGAACCGCGCGAAAGATAGAATTCGACGCCAATGACTTGACTGAGGGAATAGACGCGGGTTAGTTTTTCGATCGTGTCATGGATGGTGCCTAACTTCCCGTCGATCCCTTGGCCAAGGAGGGTAATTCAATGTCCACTCGTACTCGCGATAACGCGTTGCCAACTGTGAATCTTCCTGATCCGTTTGAAGACCTGACCGGTCTGATCAGTTCCGATCTCAAGGTGATCGCGACGGCGCTGGCCGACCGCGCGGGCGACCGGCTCTTGCTCACACCGCGGCAGTGCCAGCACCTCAAGCGAAAGATCTGGAAAAGCCTCACCCAGGCGCTCAACGAGACGATGGAATCGCTGACGGTCGATCGTCACTGAGCTCGCGCCGCTCGAATTCCGCATGATTGCGGCTGGTCAATTCCCATGGCTCGGCTCATCCTCGGCGTCACCGGCTCGGTTGCCGCGATTCGCACGCCGGCACTCTTGAACGCTTTACTCGAGCTTGGACACGAGATTCGCGTCGTTGCGACCGAGCCAGCTCTCTACTTCTTCGACCCGGCCGACCTGGCTGAAATAACTCGATCGGCGGGGCACGAGGCCAATCGTTTTCTTTTTCGCGACCAGGATGAATGGCCGCGATCGCGCTATGCCCGCGATGACGAGGTCTTGCATATTGCGTTTCGCAAATGGGCCGACCTGCTGATCGTGGCCCCACTCGATGCCAATACGCTCGCCAAGTTCGCGCTGGGGCTCTCTGACAACTTCTTGACGTGCTTGTTCCGCGCCTGGGACTTCAACAAGCCTGTCATCCTGGCACCCGCGATGAACACGCTCATGTGGGAAAGCCCCGTGACGTTGCGGCATCTCAAACAGCTCGCGGCCGATCGCGGATCGGCGTCGAGCCCGTCGAACTGGACACTCAACGAGGCGGCCGCGGCTTTCGCATCGCACGTCCCCAGGATCACCCTGGTGCCGCCGCAAGCGAAGCGCCTCGCGTGCGGCGACACCGGCCAGGGCGCCATGGCCGAAGTCACCGCGATCGCTGAAGTCGTGCGGTCGCGGCTGGCGATGCCCGACCTTGATCTCGAGCTCAGGCTGACGACCGGCACGAATGCAGAGCCGGGGCGGTGCGCCGTCGTGATATGCCCTCGCGACACGCTCATCGATGCAAGCTGGGTGGTTTTCGGTTTTTCGGTAGAGCCCGCCGGTTATTTTGGTGGCCTGCCGCCACGTTTTCGTGCCGAACCTTGCGGCTCGGCGGTCTCTTGCGAAGCCGTGGGCTCTTTTGACCTGGCGGCTTTTTTCCCGGCTCTGGTGCCGCTGGCCGCCAGCGCCGTCTCGCAGTTCTTGATGAACGTTTTCGCCGGCATCCGTCTGATGGCTTCGCCAATGACGTCAAGCGCCAGGTCGTCGACTCTCTTGAACCGCACGCACGACTTGCCCATATCGAGCTTCTTTCCGGTCTTGGCCCAGGCATCCCTGAACCAGTTCGCGTTCGCGACATCGTTATACACACACATGAGATAGAGTGACATGTAAGCCTTTTGCGAGGCGAGCGCGGCGAACGGGAGCGGCTGCTTCGGATCGCAGTGATACCCGGCTGGATACACGCGGTGCGGGACGTAATAACCGATCATTCCGTACTGGATGCCCTCTTCGTAATCCCTGTCGAGATTCTCGAGCAGCACGCGCCGGACGCTTTCGATCGCCGCGCCGGTCATCGGGCAGTTGCTCGAGATACTCGGCCACGGTGGTCGGCTTGCCTGTCATGGATCGGTTTCCTTCCTGTCGTTACCAGAAGGCGTCTTCCAGAGGAATACGCACCGCCGCCTGGCGCACATTCCGGGCGACCGCGAATAATCTGTTCCGGAACTCCGGATCCGGGCGAGCGGGGGCGTCAGCCCCGTGTCTTCTCGGACACCAGAGACGGGACTGACGCCCCGCGACCGCTTTTATGGAACAGACTCTAGTTCCGGCCCATTTCAATTTGGCGTTCAAACGTTTCGGTTCTGTTCGGCCAAACAGCCGGGTTTGACCGAGGCATCGGGTGGCGAACGTCAGCGATTATGGCCGCGAGTACTTGACTACCCCAATAGAATATCGTTACTATTAAAGTTTCCAATATCAGTTTGAGCGCAGTATCGACTAAACGCCGATATGCACGATACGAATGCAACTTGAGTCGTTAAAAATCTTCTGTGACGTGGTGCGATCGGCCAGCTTTTCGCGTGGGGCTGCGGAGAACGGCATATCGCAATCGTCGGCCAGCCAGGCGGTGCATCAGCTCGAGGTGCGCCTCGGGGTGAAGCTCATTGACCGGTCGAAGCGGCCGCTCGTGCTCACGCCGCAGGGCCGAGTGTACTACGAGGGGTGTCGCGATCTCGTGGAGCGATACCTCGAACTGGAAAATCGGGTGAGGGGGCTGGATGAGGGCGATACGATCGTCGGAACCGTGGGAGTCGCAGCCATTTATTCGGTTGGTCTGAGCCATATGAGCCGGTACGTCAAGACCTTCGAGCAGCAGCACCCCGGCGCGAATGTCCGGCTCGAGTACTTGCATCCCAGCCGCGTCCTGGAGCGGGTCACCAACGGCGACGCCGAGCTCGGGCTTCTGTCATTCCCACGGAAATGGCCCGAGCTCAATGTGCTCACCTGGCGCGAAGAGCAAATGATGGTCGTCACGCATCCGTCGCATCCGATCGCCCAGCAAGCGGTCGCGTCGCTTCGCTCGCTCGCGGGCGAGCCGTTTATCGCGTTCGATTCCGACCTGTCGATTCGCCGCGCCATTGATCGGTTCTTGCGGCGTCATGATGTTCAGGTCGACGTTGTCATGGAGTTTGACAACGTCGAGAACATCAAGCGCACCGTCGAAATCTCGTCCGGAATCTCGATCTTGCCTGAACCTTCCTTGGCTCAAGAAATCAAGGCGGGAACGTTGGCCGCGATCCCCATCGGAAGTGACGATTCCGAGGATCGGCTTGTGCGCCCGCTTGCAATCATTCACCGAAGGCAAGCCACTCTTGAGCCCGCGGCCGCCAAATTCCTGGAGCTGCTGATCGGCGAAGGCGTGGCTCGTCCGAGGGCGGCTGCCGTGAACAGTCGCGAGCGTGCCGGCACATCATCGTGAACTCATGATGGTGCTGCCGGAGACACTCGCGATTCCGACGTAGCCAGGGTCGCGCCCGCCGTCCGCCAGCACAAGCCCGGCCGCCCCGGGGACCGTGCCCCGAGCCGAAGCGGCGAGCCTGCCGGGCGACAGTAAAAAGCAATGACAGAGAATCGGATTCGTGAAGGACAATCCTCGATGAATATCGGCCCACCCCCCGCCCAAGGCCTCTACGACCCCCGGAACGAACACGATAGCTGCGGCGTCGGCTTCATTGTCGATTTGAAGGGGCGAAGAACGCACGAGATCGTCCGCGACGGCGTGACGGCACTCAATAATCTCAACCATCGTGGTGCCTGCGGCTGCGAGAATAACACCGGGGATGGCGCCGGCCTGTTGATCCAGATTCCACACGACCTGCTCGTGTCGCGTTGCCGGCCGCTGGGGATCGATTTGCCCGCCCCCGAGCACTATGGCATCGGCGCGTATTCACCGCGCCCGAGAAATCGCAGCAGGACTTCGGTAAAGAGCTATTCGAGCGAATCGTGATCGACGAGGGCCAGACGTTTCTCGGCTGGCGGCAGTTGATCACCGATAGCCGCTCACTCGGCGAAATGGCCCGGATGGTCGAGCCCGTGATGTGGCATCGCGCTCATCGGCCGCTCGCCCGCGATGGATGACGCCGATCGCTTCGAACGCAAGCTTTACGCGATTCGCAAGCGGTTTGAAAAAGAGATCGAGGAGTCGGGGCTCGACGATCACAAGTATTTTTACTTTTCCAGTCTGTCGTGCCAGACCCTCGTGTACAAGGGAATGCTCACGACCGAGCAACTGGGCCATTACTTCGCCGATGACCTGGGCGACCCGCTCTGCACGAGCGCCCTGTGCATGTTTCATTCGCGGTTCAGCACCAACACGTTTCCAAGCTGGCAGCTTGCGCACCCGTACCGCATGATTTCGCATAACGGCGAGATCAACACCTTGCGCGGCAATATCAACTGGATGAAAGCGCGTGAGGCCCTCTTCGCGTCGGATCTCTACGAGCCGGGCGACGTCGAAAAGATCAAGCCGATCATTCGCGAAGGGCTGAGCGATACCGCATGCCTCGACAACGCTGTCGAGCTGTTGGTTCGCTCGGGCTACAGTCTGGCGCATGCGATGATGATCTTGATTCCCGAAGCCTGGGAAAATCATGAGACGATGTCGCAGCTCAAGAAAGACTTTTATCGCTATCACAGTTGTTTGATGGAACCCTGGGACGGGCCGGCGTCGGTCGCTTTCACCGACGGCAAGTCAATTGGCGCGGTGCTCGACCGTAACGGCCTGCGGCCGAGCCGGTATGTCGAAACCGATGACGGCCGCGTGATCATGGCCTCGGAAGTGGGTGCTCTCGAGATCGCGCCCGAGCGGATCGTCAGGAAGGGTCGTCTCGAGCCGGGGAAGATGTTCCTGGTCGATTTGAAACTCGGCAAGATCATCGACGACGAGGAGTTGAAATCGACGCTGGCCAAAGCGCGGCCGTACGGGAAATGGCTCGACCAGTACATGGTGCCGCTGACCGATTTACCGGCCGCGCCCGAGGTTCCGGGGCCCGACCACGACACGTTACTCCATCGCCAGATGGCGTTCGGATACTCCGTTGAAGACGTCAAGTTCATACTCGCTCCCATGGGGTCGAACGGCGAAGAGGCCATCGGATCGATGGGAACCGACACGCCCCTGGCCGTTCTCTCCGACCGCGCTCAGCCCCTCTTCAACTACTTCAAGCAACTTTTCGCCCAGGTGACCAATCCGCCCCTCGACGCGATTCGCGAGGTGCTCGTGACTTCGGTCTTCACCGGCGCGGGGGGGAAGGGAACTTGCTCGACCCGCAGCCCGAGGCCTGCCGGCAGATCGCGCTCGAGTCACCCATCGTCGACAACGACGAGCTCGCGCGTATCAAGCAGCTTGATCACTGGCGTGGCTTCACGGCCGTGACATTGCCGATGCTCTTCCCGGTCGCCGCTGGCGCAGTGGGCCTGGGCGAGGCGCTCGAAACTCTTTTCGACCAGGCGTGCGCGGCGATCGACCAGGGTGCGAACCTGATCGTCCTGTCCGACCGGGGCGTCACGGCGGAGATGGCTCCCATACCGTCGCTCCTGGCGTGCTCGGGGCTGCACCATGAAATGGTGCGCAGGGGCCTGCGCTCGCGTGCCGGGCTCGTCATCGAATGCGGCGACGCGCGTGAGGTCCATCACTTCGCGCTTCTGCTGGGATACGGGGCCGGAACGGTCAACCCGTACGTCGCGTATGAAACGCTCGACGACATGATCCGCCAGGGAACGATCACGGGGATCGACTATGACGACGCTGTTTACAAGTTCGGCAAGGCCGTCAAGAAGGGCGTCGTCAAGGTGATGTCGAAGATGGGCATCAGCACGATTCAAAGTTACCGCGGGGCCCAGATTTTCGAGGCGATCGGCCTGCACGAAGACTTCGTTCGCAAGTATTTCGACAAGACGGCGTCGCGGGTTGGCGGCATCGGCCTGGCGGAGATCGCACGCGACATTCTCTATCATCACCGCCGTGCGTTTGTCAGTCAGGACTCGATCGCCGGCTGGCTCGTCGACGGGGGCCAGTACCAGTGGCGCCGCGATGGCGAACATCATCTGTTCAACCCCGAGACCGTCTATCGGCTCCAGCATTCGACCCAGGCCGGCCGCTACGACATCTTCAAATCGTATACACGGTCGGTTGACGAGCAGAACGAGCGCCTCTGCACCCTGCGCGGGCTTTTCACGCTGCGCAAGGAGAAATGCCAGGCGGTGCCGCTTGACGAGGTCGAGCCCGTCGAATCGATCGTTCGCCGTTTTGCGACGGGTGCGATGAGTTACGGCTCGATCTCCGCCGAAGCCCACGAGACGCTGGCGATTGCGATGAACCGGCTGGGAGCCAAGTCCAACACGGGCGAGGGGGGTGAAGACGCCGAGCGCTTCAAGCCCCTTCCGGATGGCGACAGCAAGAAAAGTGCGATCAAGCAGGTCGCATCGGGGCGCTTCGGCGTGACGAGTGAATACCTGGTCAATGCCCAGGAGCTCCAGATCAAGATGGCACAGGGGGCCAAGCCCGGCGAAGGAGGTCAGCTTCCCGGACACAAGGTCTGGCCGTGGATCGCCAAGGTGCGCTACTCGACGCCCGGCGTCGGCCTGATCAGCCCACCGCCGCACCACGATATTTATTCAATCGAAGATCTTGCCCAGTTGATCTACGACCTGAAAAACAGTAATCCCCGGGCGCACATCAGCGTCAAGCTGGTCGCCGAGATGGGCGTGGGGACCGTCGCCGCGGGCGTTGCCAAGGCTCACAGCGATGTCGTGTTGATCAGCGGTCATGACGGCGGCACCGGTGCAAGTCCGCTCACGTCGCTCAAGCATGCCGGGATTCCATGGGAGCTCGGGCTGGCCGAGACCCAGCAGACCCTGGTGATGAACAAACTTCGCGACCGGATCGTCGTTCAGACCGATGGCCAGTTGAAGACAGGCCGCGACGTCGTGATCGCGGCCTTGCTCGGCGCGGAAGAATATGGCTTTGCGACGGCGCCTCTGGTCGTCATGGGTTGCATCATGATGCGTGTCTGTCATCTCGACACCTGCCCGGTCGGGATCGCCACCCAGAACCCGCTCTTGCGCAAGCGATTCCGCGGCCAGGCCGAGCACGTGATCAACTTCTTCAGGTTTGTCGCCGAGGAAGTGCGCGAGCTGATGGCCGAGCTCGGCTTTCGCACGATTGACGAAATGATTGGACACAGCGAGCTGCTCGACATGAACCGGGCGATCGACCATTACAAGGCCCGGGGGCTCGACTTCACCAAGATCTTCCATCGCCCGGCCACCGAAGAGGGAGTCCACGTCCGCAAGATGCGCGACCAGGAGCACGGGCTCGAGACGTCGCTCGACGTCACCGACCTGGTTCCCTGTTGCCGCCGGCCCTCGAACGTGGCGAGCCGGTCGTCGCCGAGTTTGCCCTGCGTAACATCAACCGAACGGTCGGCACGATCCTCGGAAGCGAGGTCACCCGGCGCTACGGTGGCGGCGGGCTGCCCGACGACACGATCCAGCTTCATTTCAAAGGAACGGCCGGCCAGAGCTTCGGAGCCTTTATCCCGCGGGGAATCACGCTCACACTGGAGGGCGACTCGAATGACTATGTCGGCAAGGGTCTATCCGGCGGCAAGATCATCATCTATCCGCCGAGAGCGGCCCGGTTCGTCGCCGAGGATAACATCCTGATCGGCAACGTTGCTCTCTATGGCGCCACCAGCGGCCGGGCATTCTTCCGCGGCCGCGCCGGCGAACGATTCTGCGTCCGCAACAGCGGCGCTCTGGCGGTCGTTGAAGGGACCGGCGACCACGGATGCGAGTATATGACCGGCGGCACGGTGGTCGTGATTGGGCCGACCGGCCGCAACTTCGCCGCCGGAATGAGCGGCGGCACGGCCTTCGTGGTCGACCACCGCGGCGATTTTCGCCGGCGCTGTAATCTCGATATGGTCGACCTCGAGCCGTTGCAAGAGCCCGAGGACATTGAACTCCTGAAAGATCTCTTGATCGAGCACGCCGGGTACACCGGGAGTGCGGTTGCCACTCGCCTTCTCAAGAGCTGGCCGCGCTGGGTCGGTAAATTCGTGAAGGTGATGCCGCTTGATTACCGCCGTGTGCTGATTGAACAGAAGGCCGCGGCGCTGGCCGATTCAGCCTCCGAGATGTTGCAAACGATGGAGGTGAGCCATGGGTAAGCCGACCGGATTCATCGAATTTCGCCGTGAGCTGCCGACGCGCCGGCCCGTGCCCGAGCGCATCAACGACTTTCTCGAAGTGTACAACCCGTTCGACGACGAAAAGCTGCGCGCCAGGGCGCGCGTTGCATGGATTGCGGGATCCCCTTCTGTCATCAGGGCTGCCCGCTGGGCAACTTGATACCCGACTGGAACGACCTGGTTTACCGCGACCAGTGGCGCACGGCCATTGACCGCCTGCACATCACGAATAACTTTCCCGAATTCACCGGCAAGCTCTGTCCGGCACCCTGCGAGGCGTCTTGCGTGCTGGGAATCAACGATGATCCGGTCACGATCAAGCAGATCGAAGCCAGCATCATCGACAGGGCCTGGAATGAGGGCTGGGTCACGCCCCAGCCGCCTCACGTCTTGACCGGGAAAACCGTGGCCGTCGTTGGCTCGGGCCCGGCCGGTCTCGCCGCTGCCCAGCAGCTCGCCCGCGCGGGCCATTCGGTCACCGTTTTCGAACGGGCCGATCGCATCGGGGGCCTCCTCCGCTATGGGATTCCCGACTTCAAGATGGAGAAACGCTTCCTCGACCGGCGGCTCGACCAGATGAAAGCCGAGGGTGTCATCTTCCGCCCATCGACGAACATCGGCGTTGATGTCTCGGCGCAGGAGCTTCTCGCGAAATTCGACGCGGTCTGTCTCTGCGGCGGGGCAACACAGCCGCGCGATCTGCCCATCGAAGGGCGCGATCTCGACGGCATTTACTTCGCCATGAATTATTTGACGGGCCAGAATCGCCGAGGCGCCGGCGATGAGCCAGACGAAGACCAATTCATCTCCGCCCGCGACAAAGATGTCGTGATCATCGGTGGCGGCGACACCGGGGCCGACTGTCTGGGGACCGTTCACCGACATCGATGCAAGAGTGTTTATCAATTTGAGATCGTGCCGCGTCCGCCCGACCAGAGGCAAGTGCACAATCCCTGGCCCCAGTGGTCGAACGTGTTTCGCGTCTCGGCCGCGCACGAGGAGGGGGGCGAGCGCGCCTACTCGATCATGACCAAGCGGTTCGTCGGCAAGAACGGCCGCGTCGCGGCGCTCGAAACGATACAGGTGGAGATGAAGTCGGAAAATGGTCGCATGCAGTTCGTCGCCATTCCCGGCACCGAGAAGACGTATCCGGCCGACCTGGTGCTCCTGGCGATGGGCTTCGCCGGTCCAGAGCGATCCGGCATGCTCGAACAGTTCAGGCTCGAGCTCGACCAGATGGGCAACGTCAAGTCCGACAGCCGCAAACAGACCAGTGTGCCCAAGGTATTCACGGCCGGTGACATGACGCGCGGTCAGAGCCTGATCGTGTGGGCCATCGCCGAGGGCCGCCACGCCGCGCACTCGATCGATGAGTTCCTCATGGGATCGTCAGACCTCCCCAAACCGCTCGACCACGGCAACCATGGCCGTCCGTTCGCATAGCGTCGTCGTTCAAGAACAGTAGGAAACGCCAGCCACCGCCAGGCCATGTTCATGACCAATACTCAGCGGTACGGATGCGTCCAGGTCGCTCGGTCGGTCGCCGCGCTCTTGTTCGCGGCGGCCTTGATCACAGCGGGCGTCCATGACGCTCGGGCTCAGAATATCGCCGTCGGCCCGCCGAGCTTCCAGTCGACGGATTTTCCGTCGCTCGAAACGGTCGTCCTCGACCGGCTCGCCCTCGGCGCAGAATATAACACGGGTGATCTTGCGACGCTGGCCCATCTCACGGTGCTCGAATCGATTGCGATGCTGGCGGATATCAATATCGATCTCGCGAACACGGTGCTCGGCTTTCGACTCGAGGCACAAATAAGGCGCCTGTGGGACGCGGCGGCGGCATTTGAGGAAGGTGTCAGCGCCGTGCCGATGACACCCGGAACCTTCACGCGGATCGAGCCGGTGTATGACGATTGGCGGCTAGCCTATCAACAAGTCGAAGCATCGCTCGGCACGACGGCGAGCTTGCCAAACCGTGCGGCGGCACGTGTGGCCGATCTCACGAGACTCACCTATGCCGCCGGCTCGATGATGGGCGCCATTGAAGCCGACCTCCTGGCCGGGGCGCCGGCCGGTCCCCGGCGGCAGGCCGACGTCGATGTGTTGCGAACCCAAATCCGACAATTCGCCGCCGGCGTCGTCGCCTTGAGCAATAACATCAAGGTATCAAAACACGAGAACTCGGGCTGGACCGCGGTTGCGCAGGATCTGACGGCTCTGTCGTCTGATGTCGTGCAGTTTGATCAGCTCCTCGCGACCGAGCCCGGCAATCGCACCGTGGCGCAGTCGCTCCACCAGATTCGGCGACGGCTATGGCAAACCGAGGCCAAGGTGGCTCGGCTCGGCTGGCCGCCCGACTTCGAGCGGCAGTGGCGCGGGGTTCGTCAACAGCTCAACGTCATTTCGGGCGAGCTGGGCTTGCCGCGTGTGATCGACCTGGCGCGGCGAAGCGACGATGAGCCGCGCGATCAAACGGCCCGGAAACCGGAGATGAACGGTCAGCTCCGCCGCGTGCCACTCCCTCGAATTTATCGCGGTGCGCCGCCCGAGGTGCGCGGCCCGGAATCATAGAAGCGGATCAGGGCGTTCGGGTCGTCGGTAAAGACACCGTCGACATCGAGCGTCGCAAGATGATCGGCAACGCTTTCGGGGCCGTGGTCGTTGACCGTGTAAACCAAAATGGGAATCTCTCGCTTCTTGGTGTCGGCGACGAGCTCGCCCCGGAGTGCGCTCGCGGACCGATCCCGGCGAAACCCCACCGTGTCGCCCCCCATGACCTCCCACGAGACGTGCACCGTATCGGCGCCACCATGTCGACCGCGTAGTCGGCCGTACGGTAGAGGGGTGTCGCGATCAGGATTCCGGCCGCGATGTCCTTGCGGAGACGTTTCGCCGCGACGATATCGCCGTGATCGAAGCTAGAGATCAGGACATCGTCACACATGCGCATTTCCAGAATCGATTCGACGACTCGGTCGACCAGGCCCAGCGGGTTTTCCGGAAATGACTTGATCTCGACGTTCGCCAGCCAGTTGAGCTCCTTCGTGCAGCTCGAGTGCCTCGATCAGGGTCGGGACCACAACCCGGCCGGTCTGGTAGTGTTCGACGGCGCGGATCGATGCGATCGCGGGTTCCAAACCAGTCGGCCGCCCGCGGACGTCCATCGGTCTTGATAAACCACGAGCCGGCGTCGAGGGTTCGCAGCTCGTCAAAATCGAAGTCGGAAACCCGGAACCCGCTTGTCGCTCGGGCGTCGCCCTTGAACCGCTCGGCCACGTCGGTGGTGCGGCAGAGCCATTCATCGTGGAACACGATCGGCACGCCGTCGCGACTGAGCTGGACGTCGAACTCCCATGCGTCGGCACCCGCCTCGAAGGCGCGCCGGGCCGCTTCACGCGTGTTTTCAGGCGCAAAAAACGAGTCGCCACGATGGGCGATCACCAGCGGACGCGACCGCGACGACCGCAGGAGCGTCAGGAACCGGTTATCCGGCTGGCCCATGAAAGAGACCACCTCGATCGATGCGTCTTGACACGCATGATGGCTTTAAAGACCGGGCATGCGACAGAGCGAAACTGGCCATGCGCGCCGCCGCCTGCGCTTGTCGTGCGGCCGTCGCCTCGAGACGCGGGGGCGTTCCCTCGCCCCCTCGTTCTCGAAGCGCTTCACATGTCTGTCACTTCAAGAACAGCATTTCCTGATACGTGGGCAACGGCCAGAGATCATCGGCCACCAGGCCTTCGAGCTTGTCACCGGCGGCCCGCACGGCCTCCATGGCGGGGATGATGACATCCCGCGAATGTCTGGCGTGCTCGAGCGAGTCGCCGTTCGGATGTTCGTCGAGAATACTGTCAAGTGCGTCGGCCGCCGTTTGAAGTTCGTCGATGGCGGAGACCAGTTCGCTCAGGTGGGCCGATTGACCCCTGGGAACCGTGATGCCGCTCGCCTTGAGATTGGCGATTGACTGGCCCACGTCCGATTGATACCGCAGCGCGGCGGGCAAGATCATCCGCTTGGCGATGTGGATCGTCAGTTGCGACTCGATATTGATCGTCTTGCGGTAACTTTCAACGAAGATCTCGATAGCGCGAATGGAGCTCGCGTTCGTTGAACACGCCGTATTTCGCGAACAGCTTGCTGGCCTTGGGTGAGACCAGGTCAGGAAAACTATCGACCGAGGTCCGGCGATTCGGCAACTCTGCGCTGCTCGGCTTCCTTGTGCCAGGCCTCGCTGTAATTGTCGCCGTTAAAAATGACGTGCTTGCTTTCCTTGATCACGTTTTGAATCGCCTGCTGGATCTCGGCGTTCAAGTCCTTGCCAGCGGCCTTGGCGGCTTCCAGGTCAGACGCCAGCTCGTCGAGGCTCTCGGCAACTATCGTGTTGAGGACGACGATCGGCCCCGAGACCGACTGGCTCGACCCGACGGCCCGGAACTCAAACTTGTTGCCCGTGAACGCGAATGGACTGGTGCGGTTGCGGTCTCCCGGATCACGCGGCAGCGTGGGCAGAACGGAGACTCCGATCTTCAGCTCGCCCCCCGCCTTGGCCGACCTGGCGCCCCCTTTTTCGATCTGTTCGACGATGTCTTGAAGCATATCGCCCAAAAAGATCGAAATGATCGCGGGAGGCGCTTTGTTGGCCCCCAGGCGATGGTCATTGTGAGCGTTGGCGACCGAGACACGCAAGAGATCGCCGTGCCGTGCCACGGCCCGGATGACCGCGACCAGGAACAGCAAGAATTGCGCGTTTTCGTGCGGCGTCTCGCCGGGCCGCAGGAGGTTGTTGCCCGAATCGTCGGCCAGCGACCAGTTGAGGTGCTTGCCCGACCCGTTGACGCCGGCGAACGGCTTCTCATGCAAAAGAAGTTGCAGTCCGTAGCGGTCGGCGACCCGTTTCATCGTCTCCATGACGAGCATGTTATGGTCGGTCGCGACATTGGCGTTCTCGAACGTCACGGCCAGCTCGTACTGGGCCGGCGAGACCTCGTTGTGCCGGGTCTTGACGGGCACCCCCAGCTTGTAGAGCTCGGTCTCGGTTTCGAGCATGCAGGCGAGAACGCGTTCGGGAATCGCGCCGAAGTAATGGTCTTCCATTTCCTGGCCCTTCGGCGGCTTGGCCCCGAAGAGGGTGCGGCCGGCGTTGATCAGGTCGGGCCGCGAGAAGTAGAAGTACTTATCGATCAAGAAGTATTCCTGTTCGGGTCCGGCCGTCGCGTGCACGCGCGAGGCGTTCGAGCCGAACAGCCGGAGGATCCGGATCGCATGAGTCGAGAGCGCCTCCATCGAGCGGAGCAAGGGGGTCTTCTTGTCGAGCGCTTCACCCGTCCACGAGCAAAACGCCGTGGGGATACAGAGCGTCGTGCCGTTGGGGTTGTCGACAATGAATGCCGGGCTCGTGGGATCCCACGCCGTGTAGCCGCGGGCCTCGAATGTCGTACGGATGCCGCCGGATGGAAAGCTCGAGGCATCCGGCTCGCCACGCACGAGTTCCTTACCGCTAAATTCCGTCACCGCCTGGCCCGATTCGGTCGGCACCAGGAACGAGTCGTGCTTTTCGGCCGTCAGTCCGGTCATCGGCTGGAACCAGTGCGTGAAGTGCGTCGCCCCCTGTTCCATGGCCCATTCCTTCATCGTCGCGGCCACGACGTCGGCAATCGACGGGTCGAGCGGAGCACCTCGCCTGATCGTGTTCCGCAGCGCCTTGTACACGCTCTCCGGCAGCCGCGCTTTCATGACTTCGTCTGAAAATACGTTGGCCCCGAAATGAGTGCGGATTGGCGATACGCAGCGCGGAGCGCGCCTGCCAGTCGTCGGCCAGGAAGTGATCGCTTGTATGGCAAAATCGCGGCACGGGTGGGTTGCATCTCACTACTCCAATGAATTCTTCGATTCGATCACTCGGTCGTGGCATCAAGCAAAGGAGGGCCGGCGCGGCCGTTTCCGCAAGCAGCGGAATTTCCAGATGGGCTCCGTCGCACTTCGCCACGTCGACGCGACAGATAGGCCGCCCAAACTCAGCCCGCTCGGGACAAAAGTATATCCGGGCGAGGATCACGTTGCCAGTCCCGTTCAAGTCGCGCTCAGAGGTGTGTCGTTCTTTCAGAAGTCGACACGGCCCCTGAGCTCAGCCACGAACCGGGGTCGAAAACGGCCTTGCGTGATTTCGTGACGCCGAGACTTCCCGTGTCGGCCCTCACACCCGGCTCGTGCGGTCCAAAGGGTGGCGAAAAAAAAAGGACTGGCGAGGGCGCGACGAGCCGCGTGTCTCGCGGCCTCACTCCCGGCACCAGTCCACTGCTTCTTGTTTCGGATCACTTCACAGTCGGGTCGCGTTCGCCGCGGCCGCTGGCGCGATAACTGCGTCGCTCACTGGCGGACCGTTGCATTGGTGCAACACATTGCGCGATCACTTATGATTTCTTGTCGAGCTTGGCAATGACGGCTTTCGGATCCTTCTTGACGGCGTCCTGGCAGCTCTTGCAACAAAGGTAGAACGTTCGGCCTTCGGCGCTCACCTTGATCGGCTCGCCCATCGATCCCAGCTCGTGGGCACTGACAGGGCAAACCGCCTGCTTGATCGCGGCGGCCTGTTCGGCTTCCGGCAGCTTCTTGATTTCGGCCATTTCCTCGGAGCCGAGCTTCGTGCTCGCGTCGGCCTTGGGTGCCTCTGATTTCGGCCCCTCAACCTTGGGAGCGTCATCCGATTTCTTCGGACCGTCGGCCGGTTTCTTCATATCCTCGGTCTTGGTCGGAGACGGCGTGGGAGCCGGAGCCGGCGGAATGCCCTGGTTCGGGGCTGGAGGCGTCGAGTGCGACACGGTCGGCGCGGGCGCCGCGTTGTCACCCTCTTCGGCGCAGCCGACGGCCATGCCGAGCAGCATCATTGTCATCACTGTCAAGGTTGATCGGCAATTTGCGTTCATTGATGAGTTCTCTCGATAGATCTTGAAGTCGACAAGGGCTGCGCCATGACAATCACGGCCGCGCCGGGCCATTCATATCGAATTCTAACCGCACGAGCCGTGCCTCGCCAAGGCAGCGCCCGCCAGCGGAGGCTTTCGGCGTTGGACGATGTGACGGCATCCAATCGAAGAACGAGGCCGCACTCAATCGAGATCGTCGTCGCCATGATCGGCCGGAACGCCCTTGTAGATCTGGCGGTTGTCGAGGGCGTAAATGCGGTCGGTGAAATCGTCGCTGGTCTGGCAGCCGATGCGCTCGAGCGCCGCGATATTCATCTTGGCGTCGAGATCGTCGACGTATGAGACCAAAAGTGCTTCGAGCGTTTGAGGTAACACCGGCGATCCGTATTCTCGCTTGCCGTGATGGGCGAGAATCGCATGTTCGAGGTTCAAGAGCAGTTCCTGGGGGAAGCCGTCGATCCGGCTGGCGGCTTCTCGCACCATGTCTCGGCCCATCAAAATATGCCCTATCAACTTACCGACCGTCGTGTACTTGGCCTCGACCGGATGATACTCGAGCTCGCGAAGCTTGCCGATGTCGTGGAGGATGGCGGCCGCGACGACGACACCGCGATTCAAGGGCGGGTCGAGCCGGTCGTAATACTTGCCGTAGTGATCAACGAGGAAACCCGCGATCCGGGCCATGCTCCAGACGTGTTCGAGCAGGCCCGAGGTGTATGAATGATGAAAATTCTGGGCGGCCGGCATCCGCGTGAAGAGGGCATCATTCTCGCGGAGCAGGTTTTCGACCAGGGTCTTGAGCGGAGGATCCTCGACGAACCGGTCGATCAGGTCGCGAAGCTTTCTCTTGAGCTCATCGGCGCCGATCTGGCTGTTGGGCACCAGGTCGAGAAAGTCATAGCCGTCACTGCGCATCGGCCTCGGTGGCAGGCCGGATTCCCAGGACTTCAATTTGCAGCCCGTAGCGAAGGTGGTGCTGCCCACGCACTTGCAAACGATAGGGCTGGCCGTCGGCCCAGGTGCCGGCGTCTTCAAAGAACGGGTGGTCGTGCCAGAGCGCGGCCTCACGCGTGACCCGGCGATCGCGGAAAACGCACTTGAAGTAAGGGTTGTTCGCCTTGGTGACGCCGCGCGTTTTTTTGACCAGGGCCGCGAAGCAAACGGCCTCTTGACCGTCCACGACGTCTGACAACCTGATCACAACCGGACCGTTTCCCGCCATCGCTCGCCACCCTTTCCGCCGCCGCCGGCTTCCCCGCCGCCGCCGTTGCATGATTCAATATGCTCAGTTTACAACATCCAAAGCAGGATTCTCCATAAGAGCTCACGAAGAAGAAATGACGACGCGAACACGAACCGGCCTGATCCGCGCAGCCGATACATTGGGAAAGCTGCGCCCCCCGAGAAGTTACGCGACGTGGTTGCCGGCCGCTGGGATGCGATCGTCGTTGGCGCCGGCCACAATGGTTTGACCTGCGCTGCGTATCTTGCGCGGGCGGGCAAGCGCGTGCTCGTTCTCGAAGCCCGCCAGCGTATCGGCGGCGCCTGCACGCTCGAGGAAGTCTGGCCGGGCTATCGCATTTCCCCCTGCGCGTATCTGGTTGGTTTGCTGCATCCCCGGGTGATCGAAGAACTGGAGATGGCGGCCTACGGATTTGAGTGGCTCCCCGCGCGTGCCGGTCTGTTCGTCCCTTTTGACGACGGCTCGAGCATCCAGCTCTGGGACGACGATGACCTCTGCGAGCAAGAAGTGCGCAGCCTCGCGCCGGCCGACGTCAAGGGCTGGCAGGCATTCTGCGGCGTCAAGCAACGTTTGCGCGACGCCCTTCGACCCGAGGGCGATGGCGACCTCTGGATGGGCCGCGCTCCCTCGCGCGACGAGCTCGAGCGGCGGCTCGCCGGTGATGACGAAGCGAGGAAAATGCTGTTCGAATGGTCGATGGTCGAGTGCCTCGAGCATTTCATCGACGACGAGCGTTTGCAGTCTGCCTACATGGGGCAGGGGGTGATCGGCACGTTCGCCAGCCCGCACGATCCCGGCACGGCCTCGATCCACTTTCATCATCAGTCGGGCCGTCTCGGCGGCACACCCGGCATGTGGGGCTATGTCGTCGGCGGCATGGGGATGGTGTCGTTCATCCTCTGCGACATCGCGCGCGACGCGGGGCCGTCGTTGTCGCCGGGGTGCCGGTCGCCCGCATTGTGCCCGGTGAAGGGGTCGAGCTGGAAGGGGGCGAACGCATCGAATCGCCGTGCGTCGTGTCAAACGCCGACCCGAAGGTGACATTGCGGCTTCTGGGTCAGGGCGCCGATCCGGGTTGGCAAGCACGGGTCGAGGCCATTCCGCAACTCGGCTGCACGGTGAAGCTCAACCTTGTTCTCAAGGAACTCCCCAGCTTCGCGGCGCGGCCCGGCACGAACCGGCCGCACCACCTCGGCCAGGTCAATACGCCGCTCACCAAGGACGAATGGCAAACGAATCATCAGAAGGCCCGCGCAGGCGAGCTCCCCGATCGGCTCTGGACCGAGCTTTATTTCCATACCGCGCACGATCCGAGCATCGCTCCCCACGGCGTGCATACGATGAGCGTTTTCGCGCAGTACGTGCCAAACACGTTCGCCAGGGGCGACTGGAATTCGCGGCGTGACGAGGTGAAAGACGTCGCCATCCGCTCGATCGCGCGTTATTGCGAGAACATGCCGGGGGCCGTCATCGACGCCCAGGTGCTCGGACCGCCCGACATCGAGCGTGAAGTCGGCCTGACCGGCGGCCACATCTTCCAGGGCGAATGTCTGCCTCCCTACATGTGGGACCAGCGGCTGACCCCGCGCACTCCGATGCCCGGCGTGTTTCTCTGCGGCGCCTGCACGCACCCCGGCGGCAGCGTGATCGCGATAAACGGACGCAACGCGGCGATGGAAATTTTGGCCGACGACGCGTGAGCCGGCCAGCGATCTCACTCGGCTGAGGACAGTCCGATCACCGACTGCACCGTCCGCGTTTAATCGCCAGATCGAGTCAGACTCGTGTTCTCCACCATGACGGCAGGCGTTCCGGAGGCGCCGTCTGCCTGTTCCGGCTCTCGCGCAGCGTCGCTCTCTCATTTCATTCGCAATCCGGCGAAAAATTCGAGAGGGTCATCGTCGCGCCGAACGCCTCGTTGGCTGGTCCAGTAGAGGCAAGCGTGTCCAAGCGTGGCCGACATCAATTTGTGCGTCACAAACCGGTGGGAGGGAAATCCTGTTTGTCTCAGAAGCGGGAGAAGCCCTATGTATACGGGATAGAAGGGCTGGCTCAACTGCTTAGTTGGGCAAGACCCTTTCATTGAGATTGGATGTCAAACGGGCGGAATTCGAGTTGGCCAGGTTTTGAACCGGGGAGTCTTGCCTTCGCCGACCTCGTTCGCTTCGTGGCGGCGCCGTCGTCGGTGAAATCGGTAGTCATCGGCAACAGAAGTGCGAGCCATCTGGTCGGGAGCCATGGCACTGTAGTTCGCGTCGACGCCGACTGAGAGTGGGTGCTCTCGTGTCTGGAGTTTGGGGACTTGGGTCGGTCGGGTTGTGTCGTTCGGACGTGGAGGCGCCAGGGCGGTCTATGCGACTCGGCATTCTCTCGGACACGCATGACAAGCTCGCCCGCACACGCCTCGCGATCCGAATGCTGCGTGATGCCGGGGCTGATGCGTTGGTCCACTGTGGCGACCTGGCGAGCGCGCCGATCGTGGAGGCGCTTGCCGTTCTGCCCTGCTGGTTCGTGTTCGGCAACAATGACGCTGATTCGCTGCCGGCTCTCGAACGAGCAGCGGTCGAGTTTGGGCCGGTGTGTCTTGGCTGGGGCGGCTTGGTCGAACTGGGCGGCCGGCGAGTGGGGGTGGTACACGGTCACAAGGCCAAGGAAATACGGCGGGTGCTCGCTGCGGAGCCCGAGTTCTTGTTGTCGGGCCATTCGCACGTCGCGAGCGACACGCTCGTGGGATCAGTGCGGCGAATCAACCCCGGGGCTCTTCACCGGGCCGCCGAGTTCTCCGTTGCTGTTCTGGATTTGACGTCAGGGAAACTGGACGTGCTGACTCTCGCCAGGGAGCGACGGCGGGCCTGATAGCCTTGCTCGACGTTGGGACGTTCGATTGAGACAGAACTGGCGAGGACTTCAGAAGTGTCAGCCGCCAGCCGGCCAGCAATTCGCTTCCGCCCGAAAAGCCAGTCTCGGTCATGGCGAACGGACATGGGAGCATTTCCAGGGGGACGACAAGGGCGCATGACCCACAATCCATCGCGCGCGAGAAACCAGCTCGGTTCTTGTAGCTGGCCTCTGCGAGGCCGGGAGAGCCGTGTCCTCACGCCGAACCTTCGATTCGGCGGACAACCGGCTATTTCGCGTGCCTGGGATCAGCGTCTTTGCCGCGGCGTTCCCGGCCTCATAGCGGCCGGCTACAACACGAATGGCCGCTGCCGCGGCGAGACGACACAGACTTGGCGGTCCAACGCGGGAGCGTCGCCAGGATCATGCCCACGGGGACCATGGGCACGAGAATTTCAACGCGCGCCCCAAAATTACGCCAGGCTATTTAGTCTCGTCCGGGAAGCGGATCGCGGCCATGGGGCCGGGCTTTTACCGTCGGAGCGGATCAGAAGTCCTCGTGCGGTGCCTTTACGACGAGCGGGCGACCGCCTGATGACGCGCTGGAGCGGCCGCGGCCGGCTGGGGCGCCCATTGGTAAGAACGAGATCGTTCTCGGCGAGATTGTCCCAAGAGCTTTGGCCTCCACTTCGGAGATCGTCATGCCCAACCCCACGGATGAGGAGATCGCGGCGCGGCTCGTTGGCATCATCAGCGACGGATTCAACCGCTCGTTGGGTGCACTTGAGCACGCCAGGGCCTTGAATACGAGCCGCGTGCGAATCCAGTACAAGGGCGTGGGCAGCAAATATCACGACCTCGTGACGGCGCAGATCGAGTTGACAGCGAGGTATGGAGTGGCAGCCGTACGGGAGCTGTCCCTGTAAGGTGGCCGAAAACCTCACGCACGGTAGACGATCCGTTTGACACACGGCGAGCACGGATCTGTCGATGCGTATATCAGGTTTCGAGCGCTGCCGTGACGCCTGACGTCATTTAACCGCGCGCTGATACGGCCGCGGCCTGCCCGGCCGTTTCTCGAATCACCGAGTTGACGGCGACCCCTCGGGTCCATCCGGCAGAGGGTGTTTGCCTGGCTCGCCCGACGTCGTTTCGGTTGATGACAATCTTTCTTGATTGACTTGTGCGGGCGAACCCCGGAGCGGGCATGGCTCGCGACGGCAAACTCGGAGAGTACGAGTCGCAGGCCGCCGCCGGCGGGCAGGGGTCGTGATGATCTTGTGCGCCTGGTTTTATGAATCTCGATTCAAAATTTGATGAAATGCAAATTTCTGCTATGAATCAAGATCCCTGATGTTAGAATGTCGCGGCGGAGCCAGCGGGGGAAACCGCCAGGTTTATCTCTATTGGACACGCGTCGATCGTTGGAGAGCGGAATTCCGCTGGCAATCGTTGGCGGCCAGACATCTCGTGCAGAAGGGTCGAGTCCTCAAGGGACGAAAAGTCCGCCGCTCGTGTGGCCGCACCCGGTGGGAGGGTCGTCATGTGGGTCTGCCTTCTATCGACCGCGAAGGGATTGCCTACGCCGGCGGCTCGGATGGCCGCGATGCGCGAAGCGAATGCTCAGGGCAAACCCGTGCGACTTGTGTTGCCGGCGAGTGCTGGGCCGCAGTTTGCCGACGCGCAGGCGGGTCAGGAAATTCTCTTCGGAATGCGCGATCGCGGGCGTTGGCTGATCTTCGGACAGGCAAAGATCAGCGGAAAAATCAGCCAGGCCAAAGTCTCGGCCACAGCGCGAGGCGCTGAAATCACGGCCACTGTTTGCGCGCTCAATGAGGTTGAACTTTACGACCCGCCGAGGAGCGAAGCTGACTTCGACTTGCCCGAGAAGATTTGGCCGCGCGGTGGTCGGTCGTTTGTAACCTGGGTCGATGTGCCCGACCCGGGCCTCGGCCATCGTTTCGAGCGATCGACCGTGCCGCGTGGGCTCTATGACGGGGCGACCAGGCGGCAAGCGGGCCTCCCCGCGGACGAGGCCGAACACGGCTCGTACATCGTGGAGCTCAATGTGACGCACATCGGCGGCTTGCCCGGCGCGGCGGTCGCATTCGAAGTGCTCTACGCCGAGATCGTCGGCGGAAATGCCCGAGCTAACGTCAGGTGGCCGGACCCGGTGCGGATCGCCAAGTCGTACTATCGGTGCCGGATGAGTGTTGATGAGTGGCAAAAGCTGGTTGCCGAGGACGGCCGGCGGGCCGCTATGGCCGCGCGGCAGCCTGGTGGGCACCCCGACGACCAGCGGTGCATCTATAAGCTCTGGCCCGACTTCAAGGTGCGGGCGCTGATGGACCGATCGATCGCGACGATCAAGGCCGATGCCGTGCGCAGGACGTTTGAGGCGACCGGCGACGGGATCACATGGGCGGTTCTTGACTCGGGCATCTCGGCCGACCATCCCCACTTCGGAACGGAAGACGCGAGCCATACGCTACGATCAAGAGACGCGGTCGATCTCCACCGCTCGTTCGTTCACGTCTTCACCTCCGTGAGCGGCGTGCTCGTCGACCAGGGGCCGATTCCCAGCCCCGACGTTGATCCATCGATCAATCCCGAGGCGCGAAGGCGCTCGTTGACCGCCACCGCGCAGCCGCGCTTTCGGACGAGAGCGGCCACGGAACTCACGTCGCCGGGATCATCGCTGGATCGGCGCCGTCTGACAGTGCAATCGTGCTTCGAGTTTTTGAGCGACAGGCCAGGGCCGACGCGAATGGGAACAGTATCTCCCGCGGCTACGGTGCCCGCCAGGCCGAGCGAGCGCGGCTCGCCGGCGTCGCGCCGCTGTGCAAGCTTGTGAGCCTCAAGGTGCTGGACAAGAAGGGCGAAGGGCGCGTCAGTGATGTGATCACCGCACTCGAGTACATCCGGGAGACGCTCAACGACAACCCGCGGAAGATGGCCGTGCATGGTGTGAACATGAGTCTGGGATATGACTTTGACGCCGAGATGTTCGCGTGCGGACAGAGTCCTCTGTGCGCGGTGGTCGATCGTCTTGTTCAAACGGGCGTGGTGGTTGTAGCGGCCGCCGGCAACACGGGATATGGGTCGCTGTCCGCTCGCGTCGGCGGTACGAAGGCCGCTTTCTCCAATACGATCAACGATCCGGGCAACGCCGAGATGGCGATCACGGTGGGCTCGACCCATCGCGATGCCCCGCACACCTATGGAGTTTCCTTTTTTTCGTCCAAGGGACCGACCGGCGACGGCCGGCTCAAGCCCGACCTGGTGGCGCCCGGCGAACGGATTACTTCGTGCGCGACCGGCACGAGGCTCGCCGCGGCAGTGACCGGCTCTGGAGCAACGGCCCCGGCCGGTGGGGCCCGTTCGGCCGATTATCTCGACGATAGCGGCACGAGCATGGCCGCGCCGCACGTCTCGGGTGCGATCGCCGCCTTTCTTTCGATCCGTCGCGAATACATCGGCAAGGCCGCCGACGTGAAACGGATCTTTCTTGAGAGCGCGACGCCGCTCGGCCGCGAACGCTATTTCGAGGGGCGCGGCCTTCTCGACCTGATGCGCGCCATCCAGTCGGTCTAGATGCGCTGGTTGGCTTTTGAAATCCCTAACCTCAGAACCAGGACCCCGAGGCCGGCCATGCCAATCACCCACTTTGACGTCGAATTCACCAAGGACGGCCTCGCCTTCAACGCCGCGCAGGGCGACGCCATTGTGCGGTCGGCTTTCGGGTTTACCGACCTGATCCTGATCTCTCATGGGTGGAATAACAATATCGACGACGCTCGCAACCTCTACGATCAGTTTTTCGAGAGTGTCACGGCGGTGATGACCGCGGCGCCCATCGCAGCCCTGGCTGGCCGGGAATTCGGCGTCGCGCGGGTGTTCTGGCCGAGCAAGAAATTCGAATCGTCAGAACTGATCCCCGCCGGGGGAGCGGCGTCGGCCGATCTGCCGACACAAGGGGACGCGGCCATTCTTCTCAACCTGCTCGAAAGACTCAAAGTTGATCCCCAACGTCTGGGCGGGAATGAGCCTGACCCGGCCCGCGTCATCGCTCTCGACGAGGCCAAGGCGCTGGTACCCAGGCTGGAGGGCGATCCAGCAGCGCGAAAGAAATTCGTCATGCTGCTGCGGTCGATCCTCGATCGTTCACAAGTCGATCGCGACGACGCCTCGGACGAATTCTTCGAGAACGAGCCGGAACAGATGTTCGACGCGATGAAAGACCCCGTAATTGCTCCCGTGGGCCCATCGAGTGGCGGCGGCGTCGGGCTGGACGACCGAAAAAACTCCGCCGATCTGGGCGACCTCTTCTCTGGGGCTGTCTCGTCGGCGAGACGGATCGCCAACTACGCGACCTATTACCAGATGAAGGACCGAGCGGGCACCGTCGGGCGGCTCGGTGTGCTTGATCTCTTGAATGCGGCACGCGCGGCAAATCCAGCGATCCGCCTTCATCTGGTCGGTCACAGCTTCGGAGGGCGCCTCGTCACGGTCGCCGCCCACGGGCTGGCCGCGAATACCGCGTCGGCTTCGCTGACGCTGCTTCAGGCTGCATTTTCTCACAACGGTCTCTCGCCCAACTTCGACGGCGAGCATCGGGGCGCTTTTCGCGAGATCCTCTCGGAAAGCCGCATTTCCGGGCCGATCGCGATCACGCATACGAAGAATGATGAGGCTGTCGGAATTGCCTATCCGCTGGCATCACGTCTGGCTCACCAGCAAGCTTCCGCCCTCGGCGACGAGAACGACCCTTATGGCGGGATGGGTCGCAACGGTGCGCAACATACGGGGGAAGTCGATACCAGCACAACGACGCTCACCGACGTCGGTATCCCTTACACGTTTGCGCCCGGAAAAGTTTACAACCTCCTGGCCGACACTTTTGTCAAAGACCATAGCGACATCAAGGGCCATGAGGTCGCGTTTGCATTTGTTAATGTGATCGCCTCCGTGGTTTAGCAGGGCGCGGCGGCGACCGAGGGGCATCGCCGAGGTCATGACGGGGGATAGTTGTCGGCGGGATCGTTTTCGAGAGTTGATTTCGATGATCTGATAACCGGGGCTCTAACCGCGAGGCACTTCGGATGGCTGGCAGTAGCGAGAAGACCTCGCAGACACCGCTCCTGGCCATCATCGGGACGTTGTTGCTGGGAGCCGTCGCCACTCGTGGTGGCGGGGGAAACGATGAAACCAAGGCCAAGCCAGTCGCTACGACCGCGAAGGCCGGCCGCGATGGGGGTAGCGAAGGATCAATGCTTGCCCCGCTCGAAGAGGCCCTTCTGGGGAAACGCCTCGATCGGGATGACAAGGCCGCCAGTCGACGAGTCGCCGATCTGAAGTCCGAGTGGGAGAAGAAATTTTCGAACCGAGCGGCACCCAGGATCGAGTGCCTGGTCGCCTTGGTTCCCGATCCGGTGGATTCCTCGGTCAGTTTCCGGTTCGACGAAACGGTCGAATCCATCGAGCTGGCGGCGATTGTCCAGAATTTCGTGCTCGAGCGGTGGCGGTTTCCGTGGGACGAGAAACACGCGGCGCCAAAGAATTTTGTCGAGCTGGGAATCCGCTGGGGCACGGAACGGACGCCCGCGGAGAAGTCGGGCTCAAACCCGCGCCGGCCGACGAGCGGCGATCCCGGGATGCTGGTCTTCCGCAAGGTCGTCAGCTCCGCCAGCGACGTCAAGGACGGTCAAACAGGCAAGCCCGACGACGACCCCGCCGCCAGGCCCAGGGATGACGAATTTCTCGCGGTCATCCTGGTGCCCGAAACGCCGACCCACGGAGTGGACCGGCCGACGCTCGTCCAGGCGCTCGAGCTTGTCGAGGCGATGGACGAGACGTTCAGCAGCAACGTTGCACCGGAACCGAAAACTCTTCGAATTCTCGGACCGTCGTACTCGGGGTCGATGCCGTCGATGCGCGACGGCCTGCTGGAATGGCTCAAGCCGTGCGAGCATTCCAGGCCCCGGCGGCTCGACGTCGTGTCGGGCGCGGCATGGGCTTTCGATAAGAAGGCGTTCCTCGATGCCTTGAGCTTGCCGTCAGTCCGGGTCGACTTCGCGGCGACCGTTCACCGGGCGGAGACGGTGTGCGCGGCCGTTCTCAAGTATCTCGGCTACGAGGACGGCGATGATTCCATCAAGAACGACGAGGTCGTCATTCTCAGTGAGCTGAACACCGGGGCCGCTCAGATTACACGTCGTCAAATGATCATTAAATCGCGATCGTCGAGAACGATCAGTCTGAGATATCCGTTGCACATTGGCGAGGTCCGGCGCGTTTACGAGTCTCAGGGCCTTCTGAGCGATGGCGCTGCCGAGGCCATTCGCGGCTCGCTCGAGATTCGGCAGCAAGCCGAAGACTCCGCGACGGTGCGCGACATCGTGCCTGACCAGACACCCGGTCAGACCGCTGTATCCGAGAATCGCACGCTCATGCAGGCGATGCAGTATTTGCAGGATGGCCGTTTCCGCACTGTCGGGATCATCGCGACCGACCCGCACGACGCCGTCTTTCTTGCGCGACTGATTAACCGTTACTGCCCCGATGCAACGATTTTCATCATCGGTTCCGACCTGATGCTTCTCGATCCCGAATCCATTGCCGACATGCGTGGCGTGGTCGTCGGGGCAACGTATCCATTGTTCCCGCTGAACCATGCGTGGACCGCGTCGGAGCTATCGAGCCGTGGCTCGGTCTTCACCAGCCAGCATGCGCAGGGGACGTACAACGCGGCCGTCATTCATTTGAATCGGGCGGCAAAACGAGTACGAGACGAGGACAGCGTCGTGAAGAGTAACGGACTTATCGAATACTCGACGCCCCGCGCTCTGACCGCCGGCCGAAGCGATCGTCTGTTGCCCCCCGTCTGGATCAGCAAGGTGGGGGAGCGGCTGCTCTATCCGGTCGACTGCATCATTGCCGACGTACGTGAAGATTACCTTTGCCCCGTGGCGGCCAGGGACGATTCGCCCGGGACGACGCGATGTCTTCAGATTGACCGCGTCGTCGGCTGGCTGGTCGCGCTCGGAATACTCTCGTCGGTGGTCATCTTTTATCAGATCCATCGCCTGCACCGCAAAGCGGCCGCCGAGCCGGACCGCGAGGCCGCGCGTGTTCTCAACGAGAAGGCGGCCGACCTCACCACGCAGGCCGAGGCGAAGAAGAGGCCGCACCGCGCGGAGGCCGGGCCGCTCCAGGAGCAGGCGACGGCGCTCAGGGCGAAGGCCTTATCGCTGAACCAGAAGGCGGCCGAGCTCGCATTTCAGCACGGTCGTCATTCCGGCGTGGTCAACGTGGCGCTCATGACCCTTTTCGCGTTCGCGGCCGAGCCACTCATCTTCGTGGCGATTGCCCGTCACCATTTGATGCAGATCGCCCTCGTCGCGATGGTCATTGCACTATTCATCATTGTTCTAGGCTTCGCTGTCGAGAATCGCCGCTCGTTACAAAGCCTCAAACCCAGGGGAGTAAGGTGGCCGCGGGTCCAGGCGTCGTTCGAGACGCTCGCCATCGCGACGATTGTCATCGTGATCACAGGGACGGTCGTGTTCAGGCGGCACGACATCGGGCTTCAGCTCCAGGCGGTTCGTTCAACCTCGCTGACGAGCGGCCTGAGCGTCCTGATCCCGTTGTGGTTTCTCTTCGTCGGAGTGGCGGCTTGGGGCTGGGCTTCGCATCGTCTCGAAAAGATTGGCCGGCTGTTGCCGGCGGGCTGGGAAGGGCCGTCGAGCGGCATCGGCATTTCCAGGCGAATCCAGGAACACCGCACCGACTTCGATCGCCTTTTTCAGCCGCTCAATGTCGAGCCGCAGTCGGACCGCGACATCCCGGCAAGACAGCATTCTCAAGACAGGATCGCGCGATTAACTGGCGCGTCGAGGAGCTGGCTGCTTACCGTGTGGGACCGGCATCGATCGAGAGTTTGCCTGGGCATCGTCTGGCTCGGCGTCGTGATCGACTCGTTGTTCCTCCGAACTCTCACAAGATCCGGGGAGGGGTGGATCTTCGATTCCATTTTTCTCGTGACATTCATGGGAATGCTCCTCTGGATCGGCCTGGATGCCGTGCGGCTCGCCCGGGCCTGGAAGGAATTGAAGAAAGTGCTCGACGAATACAGCCGCGTGCTGAGTGCGGCGTTTTCGCGGGTACCCAGCCGCGTGTCTCGCTGGTACGTGAACCCGGAGAGCGCACGTAGCGACTACGAGACCTTGATCCTTCGACAGGTCAGACATGCAGGGATACTGATGGACGCCGGGGCGGCTGGCGAGGTGGCGGATCGAGCCATAGCCTATCCGGCGGAGCTGCGGCCGAACGTCGACGCGATCGGGCAGTGCGCCGAATCAAGCGAGCCAGACCGGCTCGAGCGCGATGTCCGCGAGCTGGACGCGATCAACAGGCTGATCGCGTTCTTGAGCCCGTACTGGAACGCTCGCCCGGCTTACGACCTGGCGCCCAAGGACGGGAAGAGCGCGGGCGACGGTGCCGTCGTCTCGGCGGTGGAAGATCTGCTCGCCCTCGAAGCGGCCCGCTGGATCGGCGGAGCCCTCGCCAGGATCTGGACGCTCGTTGGCGCGCTGGTGCTCGCCTCGCTGGCCCTACTCCTTGCCCTCACGTCTTACCCGTTTCCGGAACAGCTCCGCGGCATGAGCTTGATGGGCCTGGTCATCGCCGCGCTCATCGTCTTGATCCTTCGCGTCGCGATCGGAGCGAATCGCGACGAAGCGCTCAATCTTCTCGGCGACCACGACCCCGGCAAGATCAACTGGAACGCCAGCTTTTTTGGCAATCTCGCAACCTACGTCGTACCCCTGGCGGGCGTTCTGGCCGCTCTGTCCTTTCAGGTCACAGATCTGTTTCGTTCCGTTCTCGGGCCAATTCTCCGATTATTTCCATAAAGGGTCACAGCAATATGTCAACATGCAACAGTCGAAGGCCGACACAATCGCTGCACGTCGAAGCTCAACGATCACATTCGTCCCTGAAGGCCGTGCCACCGTCCCGTCATCGCCGGCCGAACATTTCGGTCGCGCATCACGGGAGTTACACCACTGTCACGAAGAGCAACCGATGAAAACGAGTATCACGAAGGCCGGTTTAACGTTGCGGGTCATCGCAGGGACGCACAACGCGATCCTGGGTATCGACCTCCAGGAAAATAAGAGAACTGGATGCCTCGGTTTCTCGATCGAGAGAACCGACGTCGGGCCCGCGGCCAAGCCTCTTGCGGCGTCGGCTCAGCCGACGCGTTGGCTGCCGAATATGCTGACGTTTCCCGGAGCGAAGGCTGACCCGAATCACCCCGTGGCGACGACCGA
The DNA here is from genome assembly GCA_963818265.1 of uncultured Planctomycetota bacterium. Classification (GTDB taxonomy): domain Bacteria; phylum Planctomycetota; class Planctomycetia; order Isosphaerales; family Isosphaeraceae; genus CAWFRS01. Next base: position 304,313 of record CAWFRS010000012.1, read on the forward strand.
CGCGGCTCCTTTGCAGAAGTTCCGATGGGGCGATTATACCTTGACACCGGGGAGTCGTTACCGCTACCGCGTGATTCCAAAGTATGGAAAACCCGGCCACCTGACGACTCGCGCAGATCTCGAAGACGGAGTGGAGGTCGAGGTGACGACGGAAGATCCCGCCTCTCCCGAGACGGCCGTGTTTTTCAATCGAGGGGCTGCCGCGAGCGAGGCATTCGAGCTGAAGTTTCCGAACGTCCAGGAAGTCGACGACCTGAAGGGCAATAGCCCTGATGCCGTAGCGGCCCGGGCGTGGCTCTCGAATGGCCTTGAAGAGGCGCTCCTCGCTTACCTGCAGAAAGCCACCGGGAACACCTTCGCGCTGCACGCCGCGGTCTATGAGTTTCAAAAGCCCGAGTTGCTTCAGGCACTCAAAGCGGCCGTGGACCGCGGAGTTGACGTCCAAGTCGTCGTTCACCACCGGCAGAAGAATAGCAAAGACACGACCGCGAGTAAGAACGACGCCGCCATTGAGGCTGCCGGTATTAAAAAAATCGTGACGCTTCGCAAAGCGGCACCGCAAGACGCCATCATGCACAATAAATTTGTCGTATTGCTGGCGAAGAAGGGTCACAGTCTTGTACCCCAAGCTGTCTGGACCGGCTCAACCAACTGGACGGCTGGCGGCATCTACGGACAGTTGAACGTCGGACACGCGGTTTACGATCCCGATGTTGCGGCGCAGTACGAGCAATACTTTCAACTTCTCAAGAGCGACTCGGACGCTCCCACGATGAAGCACGGGCTCGCCGCATTGACGCCCGTCTCGCTGCTGCTCCCGCCGGGGCATAAAGTCACGCCGATCTTCTCGCCTCAGTCGGAAGACAGCATGCTCCATCTCTATGCCAACCTCTGCGAGGGGGCAAAATGTCTGCTCGTCTCGGCGCCGTTCGCGCTCTCGCCGATCATCCTGGCGGCGTTGCGTAAGAAAGAGGCCGATGTCTTGCGCTACATGCTGCTCGACAAGGACGCGAGCCTCGGCAAGGGCCAGGAAGTTCACGTCATCGAGGGCGACCCGTCAAACTCCATCGCCGCGGCAACCACGCTCAAGTCGCCACTGCATGACTTTCAGGGAGAATTGCTGGAAGGCAAGGAATCGTTTCATCACGCCGGCATTCACATCCACTCGAAAATTATCGCCGTCGATCCGTTCGGCTCGGACCCGATCATCGTGACAGGTTCCGCGAATTTTTGCGCAACTCAACCGAGGTCAACGACTCCAACAGCCTGGTGGTTCGCGGCAACACCGCGATCGCCGACATTTATGCGACGGAATTCATGCGGATGTTTGAGCATTACCACTTCCGCGCGTCGGTCGCGGCGGCGAAGGACGACAAACCGCTCGGCCTGGCGGTCGATGACAGTTGGTCGAAGAAGTACTACGTCAAAGGCAGCCAGGAGGAGAGGGACCGCCGTTTGTTCGCCGGTACTTCGTGATCGTGCGAACCATTTAATCCGGGATCGGATCGCCGGGTTTCGGCCGCCGAGCTTCGCTCGTATCGGGGCCGCCCGCATGGATGCCCGAATGATCGTTTCCCTGTCGTGGCGTGGCGCAAGCCCGGAGTTTCCCGCAATCTTTCGGGCTGATGCAGGTGTCGTTGTGACCGATATATGTAAGCTAGTCAAATAACCTGGAACCGATTCTCCTCTTTCGCAAAGGGACACCATGGCTCTTAATTACGGCTTCGTCAAATGCAAGCTGGCCACCGCGCCGAGTCAGAAATCGAAACCCTCATCGAGCGAAACCCAGTATCACGTTCACGCGACGCTCGCCGTTGCGAACGACGACGGCGGAGCGACGAACTGGGACACGGCGATCAACGTGGGGACCGACGACGCCGACGACCTGCTTCGCTACAAGCTGGTCTACGACTTCCATCATCCGATCCGTACAAAGCTCGCGGCGGCTGCCGGGGGGTTCAGCGACCTCACGGGCGTCGGCGAGCCGCCAGCGCTTGATTTCCTTCGCGGCGACATTCTCGCCGACACGGGACCGTGGCGCGATAGCGACGTTCTCGACGGTTCCGAGGAGGTCGAGCCCGTGAAGTCGCTGCTGCGTCTCCTGCGCAAGGCTCACGCCGGTGAACTCGACGTGTACATCTTCGGCCGGACGTACACGCACGGTGGAAAAGGCATTCACGACGTCCACATGAATCAGGGGTCGAGTGGGAAGCATTTCCGCAATAACGGCAACGATCATAACGACCACAACGACGTCTGGCAGGACGCGGCGGTGATCGTCGATCTCGGGTCCGGAAAATGGGCTGCCTACTTCACGGCATTTACGCAGCAGACCGTTCCGACCGACGAGCTTGGAAATCCCACTGAAGGCAGCCATGCGATCGATACCGTTGATGAGGACAGCCTCGCTGGTCACTAGCCGGTCGCCTCGTGTCCGACAGCGGCATCAACGTCGTTTCAGCGACCGCTTTCCTGGTCATCCTGGCCCCTTTATGATGGCGCCTTGCGGGTGATTCGTTCGGAGTCGATGCGAATCGCGCTTACCAGCAAACGCGAAGAACGTCGAGCCCGAACGTTTTCCATTGAACCGCGAATTTCAGAGCGCGGGCCCACGGCAAGGCTCAACGTGAGAGGTTACCAGGATGACAATCGATACGATGCGATTGCGTTTATCGCCTTTTTCGCCGGCCCACTTACTCGCATTGATCGAGGGCGAAGAGGTGTTTAAAGAGCGCTGTGGCGTCGCTCTGGCGCCGGGCTCCGCGATTTTTTCGTGGCCGGCAAAGTTCAGCCGAAATGGCTCGAAATGCTTCAATCCGTCACTGTTGCCGACCCGTGGGTGCACGGGTTTGCCGTGCTGCACGCCGAAAATGAAGAAATTATCGGCAGCGCGGGCTTCAAGGGGCCCCCCGACGAAGCTGGCGTTGTCGAGATTGCTTATGGCATCGTGCCGACTTATCGGGGCCAGGGATATGCGTCCGAGGCCGCGGCGGGACTGGTCGAATTCGCGATGGAACACGGGCAGGTTCGCGTCGTTCGCGCACACACTGCCTGAAAATAATGCGTCCGCTCACGTTCTCAAGAAATGCGGTTTTGACTTCGTGGGCGAAGTCGTCGATCCCGAAGATGGGCGCATCTGGCGCTGGGAACGTGCTGTCGCGGCCGTGCCGGCTTGAAAGTTGCTCGGCAGTCCGTCGCCACGAAGTCGCGAGCGCCGACCCCCTCGCTTGCGAGACTGTCATGGCTGGATCGTTCACCTCGGGACAATGCGAGGTTCCATCATGCCGCTCAATATTCAAATCGATCGTGACGTCGTGGTGCTCGGCAACTTCAGCCGCCTCATGAACGATCCTCGGTATATCGATGCCAGCAAGGATATTCAGGCCTTGATCGACGACGGACGTGAGAAGTTCGTTCTCGACATGGGCGGCCTGCGCGAGACGGGCTCAAGCTTCCTGGGCCTTTTGATGACAATCACGCGGCGTATTCAACGCAACGGCGGCGAGGCCGTGCTCGCGCACGTGAGCCGCCAGACCGAAGAGTTTCTGGTGACCATGCAGATGGACGATTTCTGGGACGTTTATCCCACCGTCAAGGACGCCGTTCAATCGTTCGCGGTTCGCGACCGGCATCCCGGCGAGCAGGATGAGCCGGAACACAACTCTGACTGAACGGCCCTGCGCGGCAGGCATGCGTGCGAGGCGTGCCCGAAGTCGACCGTGCGCCGGCTCACCACACCCGGTCTAAACTTCCTCACGGAAGTAAGCCAGGGCACGTTTCAGGCCTTCCGCGCGGTCGACCACGGGCTCCCAGCCGAGCAAGTTTTTCGCGCGGGTGATATCGGGCTTACGGCGCTTGGGATCGTCTTCGGGCAGGTCGACGTAGATGATCTTGCTCTTGGTGCCGGGAACCAGGGCGATAATTTCTTCAGCGAGCTGCATGACCGTGATTTCGTTGGGATTGCCGAGATTCACCGGCTCGGCGAAGTCGGTCTTGAGCAGGCGGCACGATGCCTTCGACCAGGTCGGAGACGTAGCAGAAACTCCGTGTTTGTTCCCCTTTGCCATACATGGTGATCGGATCGCCGCGGAGGACCTGCTTCATGAAATTGGGCAACACGCGGCCGTCGTTGAGCCGCATTCGCGGACCGTAGGTGTTGAAGATGCGAACGATGCGCGATTTCACGCCGTGATAGCGGTGATAGGCCATCGTGATCGCTTCCGAAAACCGCTTGGCCTCGTCGTAACAGCCGCGTGGTCCGATCGGATTGACGTGTCCCCAGTAGTCTTCGCGCTGGGGGTGCACTTCGGGGTCGCCGTAAACTTCCGACGTGCTGGCCAGCAAGAAACGTGCGTCCTTCGCCTTGGCGAGCCCGAGGGCATTGTGGGTCCCGAGCGAGCCGACCTTGAGTGTGGGGATCGGGTGCGTCAGGTAATCGACGGGGCTGGCCGGGCTGGCGAAATGCAAGATGTTGTCGACTGGTCCGTCGATTTCCAGAGGTTCGGAAATATTGTGCTGGATGAACTGGAAAGAGGGATTCCTGGTGAGGTTTTCGATGTTGCGCCGCGTCCCTGTCAGGAGACTGTCGACGCAGATCACCTCGTCGCCGTCGGTGAGGAAACGTTCGCAGAGATGCGAACCGATGAATCCGGCACCTCCTGTAATGACTGTCCGCACGGTCGTCCTCCTGCGTTCTTGCGGCGGTTTTGACGCGCCGTTCCTGATACTAAGAGCCAGTTCAGTATACAGAAGAAAAATACGCGTGTGCAACGGCCACGGAGAACGCGTGCGTCCGTTACCTGCCCACGCGAGGCGCACGCGTCCGATCGCCGGCGTGACGAGCGCGCCCTGCTGTTTGGCAGAGTGTCTACGGTCGTCTTTGGAAATAGCCCTTGATTCGCGCAACCCAGCCCGCCATGCGGTCGTGCACAACGCCGAGTGTCGGGCGCCGCACGGCGGCCGCGCAATCCGGTTCGAGCGCATCGTCGTCATCATCTCGGCGAAGGAGCTCGGCCGGATCAAAGCCAAACGGACAGAACTCGGCCTGGTATCCGCTCGCCCGCATTTGCAAAACCATGAGCAGGCCGGCCAGCGAGTTGTGAGTGTGCACGAGGAAACGAGTTACGCGCAGATGCTCGTGGACATCCTTGCAGAGCCAGCGAATCACTTCCATGCCGCAGTCTTGCTCGCGGCTGTCGACGAACATCTTGCCCCCGAGGTCATGGTCGAGGTGCACTTCGTCCCAGCGTTCCACCAGCCGGCTCACGCACTCTTCGACCGTTTGCACCCAGACGGCCTGCGGGTGCCGGCCCAGGAAAGCGGCAGCGCGCTCGGGATCGTCGTCGAGAAACAAGATGCGACAAACAGGTGGGAGCGCGGGCTCGGACGAACGCGATTGCGCCGGGTCGTCGATCAAACCCGAGGGCGCGGAAGGGCTTGCGTGCTCGTGATCGGCCAGTTGGGTCGAAGTCGGGTCAATCATGAGAGCTGACAATCTAGCTCAATGGCGAGTCCACTTCGGTGAATTCTGTCGCCCGTCCGCGGCCCGGGATTTCACGTTTGGCAATGACGTGCGGCAAGGGATAATCGGCCAGTGGCAGACTCGTTCTCGCGACTTGCCGCAGCCTGAGGTAAGCTTCAGTAACACGCTGTTCCTCGGTTTCGACAAAATCCCGGTCAAGACACTCCTTGGCGAAGGCACCGCCGCTGACGACTGCCGGAAACGATGCGTCGACAATAAACTGCGCCAGAACTGTGTCGCAACGAATGTGTGTTTCGGGCGCGCGGTTGAGCTCGTTCCAGTCGACGTCACCCATCACGTAGCGAAGATAAAGCGCCGAGTCTGTTATTTCTTCGACGTCCTCGCCGCAGACCGCACAGAGGTAACCTTGCTCGCAGCGAGCCATGACGATCCTCGTTTGATCAGGAAACAATCCGTCGCCGCGAAAATCGAGCGTCGCGTTCACTCGTCTCGCACCTCGCCGGTCGTGCGTACACTTGGCGGCCGGGCCCGTTCGAGATGTTTACACTATACCGCGGCTCCTACGGTTTAGCAGCCCAGGACATGTTCCATTGTATAAAGGCCGGGGGGCTTCCCTGCCAGAAAACGCGAGGCATCGAGCGCGCCACGGGCGAATCCGTCGCGATTGATGGCGCGATGGCTCAGCTCGAGCGTTTCGCCAGGCACGCTGAATATGACTGTATGTTCACCCGGACAATCGGCCATTCGCAGCGCGTGAATGGCGATCTCGCGTGGCGCCGGCCCTGGCGCTGACGAGGGTCGAGGAGGACCGCCCGGGGAGCGGCCGACCATCTCGGCGAGCCGCAGCGCCGTGCCGCTCGGGGCGTCCTTTTTCGTCTTGTGGTGCCGCTCGATGATCGCGACGTCGGCCGCCGGTCCAAGCGTTTGAGCCGCCGAAGCGACGAGGCGCATGAGCAGGTTGACGGCACGGCTCATGTTGGGCGCGATGAGGATCGGGATCTCGACGGCCGCGGCGTCGGCCGAGTCGCGCTGGGCCGTGTCGAGACCCGTTGTCCCGACAACGAGTGGGATGTGTTTGGACCGGCAAAGTTGCACGATTCCAGGCACCGCTGGCGGCAGCGAAAAATCGATCATGACATCGACGTGGGCCGCGTCTGACAAAGAGGGCGAGAAAAAAATACCCCGCGCGTCACGCCCGGCCGCCGCGGCCGCGTCTTGACCGGCGCGGGGATGATCGGCGCGGACGAGCGCCGCGGCCAGCGACAGACCAGGGTCGTCGCACACGAGCTGGATCAGGCGTGTGCCCATGCGTCCGGTCGCGCCATGAATTCCGACGTGGAGCGGTTCTGGAGACGGCAACGTCGCGGTTCCTTTTCGTGTCAGGGCTCGGCGTGCGGATCGGTTTCGGCCGAATAAAGGGCGATCGTGCGAATGATGTCGTCGAGGTCGTTGGCGACAAGAACCGGGCGATTGGCGAACCCGGCGCGCTTGACGCCCCGGCTGCCGAGGACCTTGTCAAACTGGTCCTGATCGGCGCCATGGTAAGCGACGGTGGCCGTCGGGTCCTTGAGCTGGTGGCCGGTGAGGATGCAAACGACACGATCGGAGGGGGCGATCACGCCCTCGTCGCGCAACCGTTTGGCGCCCGCCACGCTGGCGGCGCTGGCCGGTTCGCAGCCGATGCCGCCGGCCCCGACCCTGGCCTTCGCGTCCATGATTTCCTGATCGCTCACGGTCGTGACGACGCCGTCGCAAAATGCGAGCGCACGGAGGCATTTCTTGAGGTTGACAGGCCGGTTGATCTCGATGGCCGAGGCGATCGTCGAGGCCTTGACGTTCCCGGTGTCGAGCTCGCCGTAATAGGTCTTGACGCTATCCATCTCGGGCAAGCCGTCGAGCCATTGTAGCTTGCGGTTGCCGACGAGCTCTTGCAAGGTGCCGCGCGCCGGCCGCGTTGATCACGGCCAACCTCGGCACTCGCGAGATGAGCCCCAGATAGTGGAGCTCGATCAGGGCCTTGCCGAATGCGCTTGAATTTCCCAGGTTGCCTCCGGGCACGACGATCCAGTCGGGGGGTTCCCAGTTAAGACCTTCGAGAACGCGATAGATGATCGTTTTTTGACCTTCGAGACGAAACGGGTTGACCGAGTTCATCAAGTAGATGCCCAGACGGTCGGACACCTCGCGAACGCGCTGCATGGCGTCGTCGAAGTCGCCCAGGATCTGGATTGTGAGAGCGCCATGATCGAGGGCCTGAGCGAGCTTGCCGTAGGCGATCTTGCCCGAACCGATGAAGATGATCGCGCGGAAACCGAAGGACGTGGCCGAGCAATAAACGGCCAGCGCGGCCGACGTGTTGCCAGTGCTCGCGCAAGCGACGCGGCGGGCCGAGACCATTCGCGCATGCGTGAACGCGGCGGTCATCCCGTTATCCTTGAAGCTACCAGAGGGGTTCATGCCTTCATACTGGAGCCACAAGCCGCCGTCGTTCAAGCCGACATAAGATGCGACCTTGTCAGCGCGCTGGAGCTGGGTCTGGCCCTCGCCGATTGTGACAATTTGTTCACGATTGGCAAACGGCAAGAGCTCGCGGAACCGCCAGACGCCCGAGAAGTTGAGCGGGTCGTTGCGGAGCGACCATTTTGACTCGAACTCGCTGAGGCGGCGAGGGACGGGCAAACGATCCCATTCGTAGACGAGATCGATCAGGTCGCCGCAGAACGGGCAGGAGAAGTGAGTTTCGTCGAGGCCGAAGGTTTTCGCGCAAGCGGGATTCAAGCATCGCTGATAGGCGCTACCAGACGAAACGGCCACCGGGGACGATGAGGTCGTATTCAGCGACATTTGTGAAAATCTTACCTCGTGCGGCCGGGGGCGTTGTAAAAGGGGCGACTGAGGTCGAATCTGCGGCGCCTGGGCGTGGGCCACACGCCCGACGCGCCCGCTACCGGCCCGGCGCGAAGCTCATTCACTCTACCCCCTCACCGGCCCGACCGGCAAGCGGCCACTCCGGGACGGCCGCTCGTTAGGTCCGCAGGGCCCGAGACTTAGGATCAATCGCGTCGTGCGTGCTTGAACGCGTCGACGCACAATCTGATATAACATCAAGGACGGTCATTGACCTTAGAATTCAATCGCATGTACGCTTTAAGCGGCCTTGACGAGATCTAGGGATGAATCTATCATAAGCTGTAGCGATCCTTAACTACGAATGGTTGAGGCGGGCGCACTGGGGCAGCTTGACAAATCTGAATCCGGACCAAAGTTTGAGGACCATCATGCCTCCCACGACGTCGAAATCGTCCAATTCGTCTCGCAGCTCGAAGGCCGCCGCCGCGGCACCGGCGCGGCCGACAGCCGAGATACGGCGCGTTGCCGAGCTGCTCAAGCAGGTGTCGGATCCGACACGGTTGCAAGTCTTGATTCTTTTGAACGAAAAAGAGCGGAATGTCACCGAGCTGTGTACCGATCTCGGTACGCAGAGCCAGCCGGCCGTGAGCCACCACCTGGCGCTGTTGCGCCATGGTCGTTTGATCGAGCCGCGTCGCGCCGGCAAGCACAACTTTTACGCGCTGACCGAGGCCGGGCGGCAACTGGCGCACGTTGTTAACTCCGTTGTGCATTGATCATCATGCGCCTTGCCGCCGCTCTGGCGCCCAAGGCGACCAGGAATGGGGGCTGGGCTGGGCTCGCGGGTTCAGCTCACCTCGGTTCCCAACCGCGGTGTCCCCATCCGGTGATCATTGCGGCCGCGTGCCGTCCGCATCGTCTGGAAAGGCTCGCACGCCGGCTTCCTGACAGCCGGCGGCGGTCGCGAGCGCCATCGCGGTTCCCCCCGAATCAACACGAGGCGCGGCCGCTTACTTCAAAACGGACGCGTACTTTTATTCCCTTATTTCAGGCAATCGCGCGAAAAAGGCGAGTCCATGTGCGACGTCGCGCAGCCGGGCCGCTTGATCGCCGACCTCGCGCTCGATGATGAGCGGACCTTGATAGCCGTTTTGCTTGAGCGCATTCACGAATTCGGGGATGTTGACCTCACCTTGGCCGAGCGGCACTTCTTCGCCCCATGTGCCCCGTGATTTCGGACGCCGTGCGTCTTTCATGTGCACCGAACGGATATCGGGACCGAGGATCTCGACGGCGCGAATGGGATCGCCCATGTCGTATAGCAACATGTTCGCGGGGTCGAAATTGACCTTGAGATTGGGCATGGCCAGCTCGTCGAGGGTCAGTCGCAAAAGTTCGGCGGTCTCCTGGCCGGTCTCGAAGGCGAGTGTGAGCCCCCTCGCCGCGGCCAGACGGCCGGCCTCGGCCAATGTTTCGAGGATCGCGGGCCGGCCCGGGTCGCCCGGTTCGGGCAGAAACCCGGCATGTAACATCAGGTCGCTCGAACCGAGTGCCACGGTACGGTGGATAGCCCATTTCAAACGCTCGATTCGCTCGGCACGCAATGCCGGATCGCCAAAGCCGCCCGTCCGCTTGATCGTCGCCGGCGTGGTGTAATCCTCGCCGGGAAAACCAAGCATGGTCCCCGTGATGACAATCCCGGCTTGAAGCGCCACGGCCGGCATGTCCTCGCCTTCGTCCCAACTGGCATGATGGGGATCGCCACAGGCGATTTGCACGACATTGGTTCCCAGCCGGTCAAGATACTGCTTCAATTCGTCGATGCTCTTGACCTGCAAGCTCCAGCTACACACGCCAGGAGAGAGCGGCGGCAACACGTCATGATGGGCTTCGGGGAAAGATTGTGACACGTTCGTTCGGCCCTTTCGCTCATGAAATCAATCACGCTTCGGCCCCCCGTGCTTGTGGCCGGTCTGCGTCGATCATATCCCGGGCGCTCTTGATTTTCGAGGAAGTGCCGGAAGACGGGCCGTACGGCCGAGACTTCGCACGACCGAAAAGCGACCATCACGGCGACATGAGGGGCGCGAATTCGGCCGATTCGGTCTTCGAGGCCGATACGATTGAAGGATGAAACGCCAGGACCACCCGGTTACGGCCTTCGGCCTTCGCACGATAGAGGGCCTGATCGGCCAACATGATGAGGGCCGTCTCCTTTCTGAGCTCCGCGGGGGCATAGGCCAGCCCGATGCTGGCGGTGACACGAATCGCGGCGCCGTCATGATGCGTCGTGCGGCTCGCGATGCTGGAGCGGATCTGTTCGGCGCGTTCACCGGCGAGGTCAGGATCCGAGAATGGCAAAACCACGACAAATTCCTCGCCGCCAAAGCGGCAGACGAGGTCTTCAGATCGGGTCGATTCGCGCACAACGGCCGCAATTTCTCGGAGCACGGCGTCGCCGGCAAGGTGCCCATGGCGGTCATTAATGTGCTTGAAGTGATCGATGTCGAGCATCAGCACCGCCAGCCCCACGCCCTGCCGCGCGCTCCGCGCGCCAGGATGCCGATCTGGTCGAGCAGATACGCCCGGTTATAGAGGCCCGTCAGGCTGTCCCGGACGGTTCGCTCGAACATTTCAAGCTGGAAACGCTCATCGTCCTGGTCGAGCTGCACAAGCTTGAGCTCGAAGGTTGTCCCCAGTAGAATCCGGTCGCCGTCGGCCATGAGAACAGGCCGGTGAGCGTCGAGCCGCTTGCCATTGAGCCGCGTTCCGTTGGTACTTCCCTCGTCCTGAATCCGGACAGCGCCCGCTTCGTCGACCGCGATCGAGGCGTGGCGGCGGGAGACCGTGATATCGCTGACCTGAAACGAACTGTCGGCCGAGCGGCCCAAACTGGTGCCAGCTTCGCTCAGACGGATCATCTTACCCGGTATACCGCCGGAAATGACGATAACATAGGCTGATCGGGCTCCAAAGACATCCTGGCCGGCGACCTGCTTGGCGACCGGGGATGGACAGAGATGCGTGTTAGCTTTAGCGTCCATGATGGGTCTCAACAGGCGACGTGAACGGGAAGACGAAAGTCCTTCTTGGGTCGACCTCGATCAGTTCGAAACTGGGGCAAAAAACGCGTTTTCCTTCGGGCCGAAGGCAGCAGTCGGGCGGCGAGACCACGCCGATCGCGCCGCCTCGCCCTCCCGAGGGAAGCATCTCTGCTGGTACTCTAGGCCACGTTTCGGGGCTGTCAAATCAGGCCGGGGCGCAGAGCAAGGCGACGCGGTTCGGCCGCATTCGCGGTTGGACAGCACTCGTTGCACGGCGCGCCGGTTGCGATTTGATCAAGCTTTGTGTAAATTCCTTTCAACAAAGCGTCATGAATCGATGACCGGCACCGTGTTCGCCTGTCGCGGTCCCGACCCACGCCGCGCCCGCCCGCTCGCCTCGGAGTCGACGCGATGGATCGACTGACAGCCTGCCTGGTTGGCCTTGTCATTTCCGTGAGCACGTCGGCGGCTTTCGCGAATGGCGCGCCCGACGAACATTTTGAGAACAAAGTCCGTCCGGTTCTGATCGCGGAATGTCTGCCCTGTCATGGCGGCCAGAAGACGGAGGGGGGGCTCAGGGTCGACTCGCGCGATGCCCTGTTGCGTGGCGGCGACCGCGGACCGGCGATCGAGCCGGGCAAGGCCGAGGAGAGTTTGCTCGTGCGGGCGATTCGCCGCGACGATCGATCGCTCAAGATGCCGCCGAAACGCGCTCTTTCGGCCCAGGCCACGCGTGATATTGCCCAGTGGGTCGCCAGCGGCGCGAGCTGGCCCAGTGACGTCGCGAAGACGGCATCGGCCCGAGGCACCACCCGCAACAAACACTGGGCTTTTCAACCGGTCGCGGCGGTGACGCCGCCCGCGTTGCTCGCCGGTGAGTCGGCCCGGCCGATCGACGGGTTCATCGCGGCCCGGCGGCGGGCGGCCGCACTCAAACCTGTGGCCGCAGCCGACAGACGAACCCTGATCCGCCGCCTGACGTTCAACTTGATTGGGCTTCCTCCGACGCCCGACGAGGTCGCCGAATTCGAGCATGACCGGTCGCCAGCAGCCGTGGCGCGAGTGGTCGACCGGTTGCTCGCTTCGCCCCATCACGGCGAGCGGTGGGGCCGGCGCTGGATGGACGTCGTTCGCTACGCCGATACGGCTGGCGACAACGCCGATTATCCTGTTCCCGAAGCAGCCCATTATCGTGATTATATCATTGATGCGTTCAATCGTGACAAGCCCTTCGACGTCTTCGTGACCGAGCAGCTCGCCGGGGATATCCTGGCGCGCCGCGGCGATGCGCGCAACTATGGCGAATCGATCATCGCAACCGGATTTCTCGCCCTGTCGCGACGATATGGGACGGGCCCCTTCGAGCTCTGGCATCTCACGCTCGAAGACGCCATCGAAACCACCGGGCGGGCTTTCATGGGTCTCACGCTGCGCTGCGCCCGTTGCCACGATCACAAGTTCGACCCGGTCAGCCAGCGCGACTATTACGCCCTTTATGGAATCTTCGCCAGCACGACGTTTCCCTATGGCGGCTCGGAGGAATTTCAATCGAAGGATTTTCCGCGAATGAATTTCGTGCCGCTGGTCAGGCCGGCACAGGTCGAGCCCCGGCTCAAAGCGCATCAGAAGCAGGTCAAGGAAATCGAAGCCGCAATCAAGACGTGGAGCACGCGGAAACCCCCCGAAGCGCCCGACCGCAGGAAACAACTTGAGAAAACGCTCACGGCCCTCAAGCGCAACTGCGCTGCCGCTCGACCTGGCGGCGGCCTACGCCGTCACCGATGGCAGTCCTGGGGACGCCCCCTTGCAACGGCGCGGCGATCCGGCGAGCCCCGGCGAGGTGGTGCCTCGCGGCACGCCGCGATTTGCATTTTTGTCGCGCGAGGGAATGCCGGAGAAAGTCGGGCAGGGGAGTGGCCGACTGGAGCTCGCGCACTGGCTGACGCGACCCGACAATCCGCTCACGGCGCGGGTGCTCGTGAACCGGATCTGGCAAAACCATTTCGGACGAGGGATTGTCGCCACCGCGTCGAATTTCGGTGTGCGCGGCGAACCCCCTTCGCACCCGGAATTGCTCGATTGGCTGGCGAAGCGGCTCGTCGAGTCGGGTTGGTCGATCAAGACGATTCACCGCGAGATTCTCCTCTCGCGAACCTACCAGCTTGCCAGCACGTTTGACGCTCGTGACGCCGAGCTCGATCCCGACAATCGCTTGCTCTGGCGCTTCCCGCGGTTGCGGCTCGACGCCGAGGCCATCCGCGACGCCATGCTCGCGGTTTCCGGCAATCTTGACGAAACGGCGCCGAAGCCGCACCCGTTTCCTCCGATCGAAAACTGGCACTGGACCCAGCACGACGCGTTCAAAACGGTTTATCCCACGAGTCAGCGGTCGGTTTACCTGATGACTCAGCGCTTGATCAAGCACCCTTATCTTGCCATCTTCGATGGACCCGACACGAACGTCTCGACCGAAGCGCGTCCGCGATCGACCGTGCCGTTACAGGCGCTTTACCTGCTTAACAATCCGTTCGTCGAGACGCAGGCCCAAGCGTTCGCGAGGCGGCTGATGGCCATGAAAGCCGGCGACGACGGCCGCATCACCGCCGCCTATCGTCTCGCCTGGTCGCGACCCGCGGACGACCTGGAGCTGGCGCGCAATCGCGAGTTCCTGGACTCGGCCCGGTGCGCCCTGGCAGCCGCTCAAGTGCCCGCCGATCGCCGTGAAGTCGAAGCCTGGACGGCTCTGGCGAAGATCATGCTGACGGCCAACGAATTTCTCTATATCGACTGATCTCGATCAGCTCGAGTGCGAGGACACCCCGATGGATGGCAAGCGCCGCTTGTTGTTGAAATCAGCCGCGAGTGCCGCATTCGGTTCGATGCTCTATCCTGAGCTCGCGCGGGCGGTGGCCCTCGAAGGGGGCGGCTTGCTGGCCCCTCGACCCACCGATCACGCGCCCAGGGCGAAGAACCTGCTCATGATTTTCTTGACGGGCGGTTTTTCGCATGTTGATACGTTTGACTACAAGCCCGCGCTGGCCCGGTATCACGGCAAGTCGGTTCCATCTTTTGGCCTGCGCAGCGACGAGACGCACGATCGGCCGCTCATGGGCTCGCCGTTCAAGTTCCGGCCGTGCGGCCAGTCGGGACTCTTGATCAGCGAGCTCTTTCCAAACCTGGCGACGGTTGCCGATTCACTTTGCGTGATCCGCTCGATGCACACCGATATTGTCGAGCATTTTCAAGCGGTGCTGGCGATGCATACCGGATCGGCGACGGTGCCGATGCCCGGCATCGGCGCCTGGATCAGCCACGGCCTGGGTACGTTCAACCCGGCGTTGCCATCTTATATCGTCCTGTGCGAGCACATGCCCTACGCCGGGACGCAGGTCTGGGATAGCAGCTTCTTGCCTCCGATCCATCAGGGTGTTCGGATCGTGCCGGGCTCCCAGCCGATTCCCGACCTGCGGCCCCCCGAGCGGCCGGTCGCGCTGCGGGAGCTCGAACAGATCATGCTCCGCGACATCAACGAGCGGCACGCCCTGGCACGCCCCGGCGATCGCGAGTTACGCGGGCGGATCGCGACGTTCGACGTGGCCAGAGGTATGATGCGCGAGGCACCCGAGGCTCTCGAAACCCGGCATGAAACGGCCAGAACCCTGGCGGCCTATGGCGCGGTCGCCGGCGATACGACCTCGTTCGGCTACCAGTGCTTGATCGCACGGCGCTTGATCGAGCGCGGCGTGCGTGTGGTCGAGTTGATCGATTCGGGTTCCAGTAACAACTGGGACGCCCACGGCGACATGGGCGACCACCGCCCCAAAGCTTTGCGTGTCGATCGAGCGATTACGGCCTTGCTCGAGGATCTCAAACAGCGGGGCCTGCTCGACCAGACTCTTGTCGCCATCTGCACCGAGTTCGGCCGTACGCCGTGGACGGATACGCCGACATCGAAGGGCCGCAACCATTACGCCAAGGCATTCACGTGCCTCCTCGCCGGCGCGGGCGTTGCCGGCGGCACGACTCATGGAGAGACCGACGAGTTTGGAATCAACATCGTTTCCAACCCCGTGCACGTTCACGATTACCACGCGACGATCTTGCACCTGATGGGCATCGATCATACGCGGCTCGTGTATCGCTACGCGGGCCGCGACTTTCGCCTGACCGACGTCGATGGCGATGTGATCCGCGAGATCCTTGCCTGAACTTCGCCGCGCGGCCGCTCGCGTGCCGGCTAATCGAAATTCCTCGGCTCATAACCGAGCAGGTGCCGCTGGCAGATCAAGAGCGCCACGTTCGGCGGAACGTCGTCGACCCACGTCGGGTCGCCCTCCTGAAGACGGCGGAAGACATCGCGCGAGAGATTGAACATGCTGAGATATTCCGGCTTGTAAGCGCGGATCGGCTGGATGTGTTGATTTTCGAGTAAATACTTGTAGAGATGGTGAAGCTTGGGGGAGACGTTGAGGTCTTCGGCGGTGACGATTTTTTTCGTGGCCGAATCGACAAACGGGTAGACGTAAAGTTTCAGGTCGTTCTTGAACATTCTACCGAACGATTCGAGGATGCCGCCGGCCAGATTCGTGTAATATTTCTCGTCGAAGATCTCGCTCAAGGTGGGCACGCCCATGACGAGCGCCGTGTGCTTGGTGGTGTGCCGGTGCAGGTAGGCGGCCAGGCGGTAATATTCGCCGAAGTTCGAGATCAAGACGGGCTTGCCCAGGGTGCGCAGCAAGTCGACGCGATCGAGGAAATCGCGGTGATTGATGGCTTCGCCTTCGAGCAGGTGGCGGAGCGTCATCTCGGTGACGACCAGCACGTCTTCGCCCTCGTTGCCCGGCTCTTGCAGGAACTGGTCGAGTGCGCAGTGGAGCATGTCGACGACGACGTTGGTGACGGGCCGGAACCGCCCGCGCAGGACGAGGATCGGCCGCTTGTAAAACGCCTCGGCCGGTTGCACGACCTTGCCTTCGGCCGTGAACATGGCCGCGTCGCAGAGGCCGCAGTGCACGAGCTCGAGGATCATGACGCGGTTGTCGACATCGGCATAGGCCGGGCCCGAGAAGTCGATCAGGTCGACTTCGATCCGCTCGCTGGAAAGGTCGTCGAGCAGATGTTTGACGAGTGCGGTCGCCCCGGCCCCGTAGAGAGCCGCGTGGATCAGGTTGACGCCCAGAATGCCGATCGCCTCTTGTTGCAAGACGGTTTCGCGGTCGAGCAAGCTGACGTGCAAGATGATTTGAGACGGCTCGGCGCCAGGGGCGTTCTGATAGCGGATACCCATCCAGCCGTGCCAGTTTTCCTTGCGTGTATAGCTCTTCGTCGCGACCGTGTCGGCGAAGACGAAGAATTTCGTGCTCGGTCCGCGGGTCGCGGCGAGCCGTTCGTGCATCAGTTGGTATTCATAGCTGAGCATCGTCTCGACGCGCTGGCGGCTCACATAGCGGCCCGAGGCGCCGTAGATCGCGTCGGAGACTGTCATGTCGTAGGCCGAGATGCTCTTGGCGATCGTGCCGGCCGCGCCTCCGACGCGAAAGAACCAGCGGGCAACTTCCTGGCCCGCCCCGATTTCGGCGAATGTTCCGTATTTCGTGGTGTCCAGATTGATCTGGACCGCTTTGTGGTGGGTGTCGAGCTGCGTGGTTTCCATCGCGCTTCCGTAAAAAAATCGCCGGGGATGGCCGAGAGAATAGGCCCGCGCTGACTCGTAAACGTCCAAAGAAAAGTATGGGGAAATCGGCCGCGCATGGGAAGACATTTCGCGTTGTGGCGCGACGCGCCGGCCGCGCGTCTGGCGCCGCGGCCTGGCACGACCTTTGCGGTCTCGCCGCCGTGAAACCGAACGCCCGCGCGGTCGATTTTACTTGATCAATCGGCCCGATCGAGAACAATGGGAACCATGATCCGTCTCACGCACCTCCGGTTGAACAATGCACATTCTCATCGTCGACGACGAAACGAACATCCGGAAGAGCCTGCGAATCGCGCTGGAATCGATGAATCGCACGGTCGAAGAGGCCGTGAATCCGTCGGAAGCGTCGCGCAAGGTCGGCCGCACACCGTTCGAGCTGGCGTTTGTCGATGTTCGGTTGCGAAACGAATCGGGCCTGGACTTGCTCGAGAGCCTGGCGCGAAACGCCCCGCATCTCGCGGTCGTCATTATCACGGCGTACGCAAGTATCGATAGCGCCGTCGATGCCATGCGCCGCGGCGCGTTTGACTATTTGCCCAAGCCATTCACTCCGGGTCAGATCCGCGCTGTGCTCGAGCGGTTCGAGCGTGTGCGTTCCTTGCGGGGCCAGATCGCCGACATGCACGCACAGCTCGGCGCCGGAGTCCCCGAGCTATCGCTGGAGAGCCGCGATCCGGTCGCTCGCGCCGTTCTGGAACAAGGAAAACAAGTCGCGGCGACCGATGCCGTGATCTTGATTCGCGGCGAGAGCGGCACGGGCAAGGGGGTCTTCGCACGCGCGATCCACGCCTGGAGCCAGCGGGCGACGGCTCCTTTCGTGACGGTGAGCTGCCCCAGCCTGAGCGCCGACCTTCTCGAAAGTGAGCTCTTCGGCCACGCGCGGGGTGCGTTCACCGGCGCCATCGCCGACACCGAGGGCAAAGTCGCCGCAGCCGAGGGCGGAACCTTGTTTCTCGATGAAATCGGCGACATGCCGCTCGCCCTGCAACCGAAATTGCTGCGTTTTCTCCAAGAATGGCGCTACGAGCGTGTCGGCGAGAACCGCACCCATGACGCTAATGTACGTCTGATCGCGGCCACCAATCGCGACCTCGACGCGGCGGCCGCGGCCGGCAAGTTTCGCGACGATCTGCTTTTTCGTTTGAACGTCATCGAGTTCACCCTTCCGGCGCTCCGGTCGCGCATCGACCGGCTCGATGTGGCGAAACACTTTCTCGCCTATTTCGGGCGGCGGCTCGGCAAAACGCCCGAGCGATTCTCGGTCGAGGCCGAACACGCGATCAATACGTATGCCTGGCCCGGTAACCTTCGCGAGCTGCGGAACGCGGTCGAGCGTGCCGTGATCTTCGCGGCCGGCTCGACCATCGAGCTGATCGACCTGCCCGGCCGCGTCGCCACCGCGTCGCCACCCGGTCAAGCAGCGTCGGCCCGCCCTATCGAGGTCGGGCTTCCTGTCACGCTTGACGAACTCGAATCGGAACATATCCGACTGTTGCTCGAGCGTTTTCCGAGCCGCGAAGACGCCGCGCGCGTGCTGGGAATCGACCCCAGCACGCTTTACCGCAAGCGCAAGCAGCTCGGGCTCTGAGCGGTCGCCTTTTCACGCATGTCCCCGCGGCTTACGCGCCGGGCAATTTGCACGGTGCGACGACCGAAATCGTGCAATCTGCACGACGGCTACGGCTTGTTTTTTCGTGCGGACCACGATGAGTTGGCACTACGTCAAGCAGGGTCTAAAGTTATATCGATCGCTTTTTCTTCGGCATGCGAATCGCTTCAAAGCGATCAGGATTCGTTAAATTGAAAACTCTTCAGACAAAGTTACTGATTGGATTCTTGCCCACCCTGGCGATCCTCGTCGGGCTTGGCCTGTGGGCGATCGTCATGTTCCATCGCCTTGGCGGAAATATCGACGTGATCTTGCGCGAGAATTACAAGAGCATTCTCGCGGCGGAAGGGATGAAAGAGGCCGTCGAGCGGATGGATTCGGGGCTCCTGTTCGCGGTCGGTGGCCGGGGTGAGCTCGGCGCAAACAGTTCGACACGCATCGGCCGACTTTCGAGGCCCATCTGGCGACCGAAAAAGGCAACATCACGTTGCCCGGTGAACGCGAGCTCGCCGATTCACTCGAGTCTATGTTTCGCGAATATCAGGCCCACGCGCAGCGCTTCTTCGCGCTGAGCCCGCCCGAGCAGGCGAAGGCGTACTTCGGCGAGCTCTTGCCCCTGTTCGAGAAGATTCGCACGAGCGCCGACCGCGTTCTCACGATCAACCAGGAAAACATGACGGCCATGGACCGTCTGGCGCGGGCCAACGCGTCGCGTTCGGTCCGCCTGATGGTGGGTGCCTTGGTCGGGGCGGTCGCGCTGGCGGTGGGCGTCGCCGTGCAACTGAGCCGCTCGATCTTGAAACCGATCCAAGCCGTGACCGTGGGCGCTCGTGCACTCGCTCGCGGCGAGCTCGACCAACTGGTTCCGGCCGAGTCGCGTGACGAGATCGGCGAGCTGGCCAATGCCTTTAACGACATGGCACGCACGCTGCGCGACTACCGGCAGGCTGGCACGGCCAGGCTTCTGAGAGCCCAGCAGACCGCGCAGGCGACGATCGATTCGTTTCCCGATCCCGTGGTCGTCGTCGATACGTTCGGCTCGGTCGAACGCGTCAACCGCGGCGCCCAGCGATTGCTCGAGATGAAGTCCGACCGCGAATCGGCGGAGCCGTGGCCGCCCGGCCATCCCCTCCACGGGTTTGTGCACGATGTGCTTTGCGGCCATGGCGATCATCTGCCGCTGTCTCTCGAACAGGCAATCCCGCTCTACGACTCGGGGCAAGAGCGGTACTACCTGCCGCGCGTGGTGGCGATCCGGACCGAGCTTGACGAGCTCATCGGCGCGGCCGTGGCATTAACAGACGTCACGAAGTTTCATCTGCTGGACCGCTTGAAGAGCGACATGGTCGCCACCGTGAGCCACGAGCTGAAGACACCACTTACGAGTGTGCAGATGGCCATTCACCTTTTGCTCGAGGAGGTGATCGGGCCGCTGACAGCCAAGCAGATCGAGCTCCTCCTGGCCGCCCGCCAGGACGCGGAACGGATCTTGACGATGATCAATGATCTTCTCGACCTCACGCGGATCGAGCAGGGACGCGTGAGCCTGGCGCTCGAGACATGCTCGGCCGTCGATCTCGTCAAGGAATCGATCGAGCGATGCCAGCCAGAAGCCCAGGCTCGCGGGGTGATACTGACGGCTCACGTCGACGGGTCGCCACTGGCGGTCCTGGCCGATCGCGATCGCATCGAGCACGTGTTCAACAATTTGATCGGCAACGCGATCCAGCACACCAATCGGGGCGGGACCGTCGTTCTCAAGGCCCACGCCGATGGCCAGAAGACGCGGTTCGAGGTTATTGACGATGGCGAGGGGATCGCGCCCGAGCATCTGCCGCGGCTCTTTGAGAAATTTTACCGCGTGGCGACGGCCCGGCATTCGGGCGGAGCCGGCCTGGGGCTGGCGATCGTGCGCGAAATCATCAGTGCCCATGGCGGCGACATCACGGTCGAGAGCAAGCCCGGGCGCGGAACGCGATTCACCTTGACACTGCCGGCCGCCGATGCGGCCGATATGAGAGCGAATCGGGAAGGCGGAGCGAAGTGGACGCAAAAAAACGCGTCTTGATCGTCGATGACGAAACCAACGTGCGACTGGTGCTCACGACAGCCCTCACGTCCGTCGGCTATGCCGTCTCGGAAGCCGCCGACGGACAGGCCGCCCTCGATCGCCTCGAAGGCGGTCGTGAGACGTTCGATCTGGTGCTGCTCGACTTGCTCATGCCGAGGATGGATGGCATGGAATTGCTGCGCCGGATGCGCGCCGCCGGCCGTCTCGTGCCGGTCGTGATCCTCACGGCTCACGGGAGCGTGACCGACGCGGTCGCGGCCATGAAGCTCGGTGCCATCGATTTCCTGACCAAGCCGATCACGCCTGAAGCGCTGCGCCGGACGGTCGCCGAGGTGATCGAGCGCCATCGCTTTCCCCATGAAGCGGCCGGCTCACCGTCCGGCGCGAGCCCGCAATTGCCGACGATTCCGCGCGGGTCGCCTTCGATCTGGTGCGGGCGAAGCGCGCGATCAATCGCGGCCAGTTTCCGGAAGCCAGGAGCATCCTGGCGGAAATGCAGAGCTCCGCCCCGATCTCGGCCGAAGCGAACGAACTCTGCAACTTGCTGAAAGCCATGACTGTCGAAGAGCCGGCGGGCTCGTTTCGGATTTTGCGCGACTGGTTCCCCAGCGGACGTGTTCATCAAAGAAGACCCTGAAGCGAGATGATTCCATGTTGTCACTGGCGACGCTGGTGCTCGGTCTTTGTTTCTTCGGAATGTTTTTCCTGTGCGTGGTTGGCTGCGACCACATTTGAAATGAAACAGAAGGAAGGTCCTGTGCTGTACATGACGGGCGTGCTCACCGTTGCGGCGTTGTTTTACCTGGCCTATGTCATGATCCGGCCGGAGCGGTTTTGAAAACTCGTTCAAAATAAACCATCTTGCCTGGGAGCGTTCAATTGGACCTGACCTTGATTCATCCAGTCTGGGCGATCGGGCTGCCGGTCGTCGGATCGATTCCGCTGGGCTTCTGGATGGCCCGGATGCTTGATCCTGCCCCCGGCCGCGCTGGCTGGGGGGCTGACGCGGTCACGTCGGGCCTGCTCAGAATGGTTGGCCTGCGCGAGCCGCGCGCGATGGACTGGAAGCAATATGCACTGGCCGTGCTCGCTTTCAACACGGCACTTTTCGTGATCTCGTTCGGTCTATTGCTGATGCAAGGCCATCTGGCCTTTTTGAACCCTGATCTCAAAGGTTCGCTCACCGCGCTTGGTTACAAGGACTCGGCGGGCGTCGAGCATCCCGGTGCTGACACGGCGGTGATTTTTAACACGGTCTGCTCGTTCGTGACAAACACTAACCTTCAGCACTACTCGGGCGAGCAGCACCTGTCGTATTTCAGCCAGCTTGGCGGGATCGTCTGGCTTCAGTTCGTGACGCCGGCCTGCGGCCTCGCCGTGATGCTCGCCGTGATCCGCGGCCTCAGGGGCCAGTCGGAGATCGGCAATTTTTACGTCGACCTGATCCGGTCGGTCGCGCTCGTCCTTCTGCCGCTCTCCGCCGTTCTGTCGATCTTGCTCGTTGCCGCGGGGGTTCCCATGACCTTCGGCGGCTCGGTGACCGCTCATACACTGGAGCAGGGGACGCAGCAGATCGCCGTCGGCCCGGTGGCAGCGGAGGTTGCGATCAAGCAGCTCGGGACCAATGGCGGCGGCTTCTTCGGACCCAACTCGGCGCATCCGTTCGAGAATCCGAACCCCTGGAGCAACCTTGCCGAGATCATCGCGATCACGATCATCCCGATGGCGTCAATCGTGATGTTCGGCCTGATGATCAAGGACCGGGCTCACGCCGCGGTGATCTTCGGCGTGATGCTGGCGATGCTCGTGACCGGGGTCGCCTGGGCCGTCTGGGCGGAGGGACATCCGAGCGCCGCGACGGCCGGCCTGCCCGTCGCCGCTGGCGGCAATCTCGAGGGCAAGGAGGTTCGCCACGGGGTCGTCGCGTCCGCCACGTGGGCCGCCGCCACGACCGCAACGTCGAATGGCTCGGTCAATGCGATGCACGACAGCTTTCAACCTCTCGGCGGCATGGTCCCCATGGCCCTGATGATGCTCAACGTCGATTTCAGCGGCGTCGGCGCAGGCTTCCTGAACATGCTCATGTACATCATCGTCGCCGTGTTTCTCGCCGGGCTCATGGTTGGACGCACGCCCGAATATCTCGGCAAGAAGATCGAGGCTCGCGAGGTGAAGCTGGCCATGATCGTGATCTTGATCCACCCCCTCTTGATTACGGGCGGCACGGCACTGGCCGCGGCCGGCGGGTGGGGCAAGGCGACGGTGGCCAACCCGGCGCGCACGGGTTCAGCGAAATGCTCTACGAATTCACGTCGGCCGCGGCCAATAACGGGTCTGGCTTCGAAGGCCTGGCCGATAACAATCCCCTATGGAACATCGCAACAGGCGTTGTGCTCTTGCTTGGTCGATTCCCTGCTCTCTTGCTCCCGATCGCCATTGCGGGCTATCTCGCCAGGAAGAAGCGAACGCCTCAAACATCGGGCACGCTGTTGACCAATGATCTCACGTTCGCCGCGATGCTCCTGGGAACGGTGCTCCTGGTCGGCGCGCTGTCGTTCATGCCGGCCGTCGTCCTGGGGCCGATCGCCGACCATCTCGCGGCCGCCACCGGCGGACCGTGACTCGAACCAGTAAACAGAGCCAATTGTGAAAATCCAATCATTTCATTCAAAGAGACGATTAGCAGGAAGTCATAACTGATGACGCTCTTGACGCCCGCTCAGGTCACGGAACGATCCGAGCCTGATAGTCAGATGATGAAGCTCCAGCGCCGTCAGACGCGGCGGCTCAATGTCTTTGACCCGGCACTCGTGCGCATGGCCGCCGCGCAGTCGGTCGTGATGCTCGATCCGCGCAACATGGTGCGCAACCCCGTCATGCTTCTGGTCGAGGTCGGGTGGATCCTGACGACGCTGGTGACGATCGAGTCGATATTTGCACACGCCGCGCCGGGAGTCATCGTCTATCAGGCTGCGCTCGCGATCTTGCTGCTCTTGACTGTGCTTTTCGCAAATTTCGCCGAAGCGCTTGCCGAGGCCCGAGGCAAGGCGCAGGCGCAAAGCTTGCGTGCGACGCGGCAGGATACGATTGCGACTCGCATCGAAAAGACGGGCGAGACGAACCGCGTCTCGTCGACCGAGCTCAAGTCGGGCGACCAGGTTGTCGTCGAGGTGGGGGAAGTGATTCCGGCCGACGGCGAGGTGATCGAAGGGGTTGCGTCGGTCGACGAATCGGCCATCACGGGGGAGAGTGCGCCCGTGATCCGTGAGGCGGGGGGCGATCGATCGGGCGTGACCGGCGGAACCCGGGTCCTCTCTGATCGGATCGTCATCGCGGTCACCGCGGGAGCCGGCGAGAGCTTCCTCGACAGAATGATCGCCTTGGTCGAAGGTGCCTCGCGCCAGAAGACGCCCAACGAGATCGCACTCACGATCATCCTGGCCGCGTTCTCGATCATTTTCGTGATCGTGACGGCCACGCTCTATCCCATGGTGCGCTATTTCGACATCACGCTCGACATCCCGACGTTGATCGCGCTGCTGGTCTGCTTGATACCAACGACGATCGGCGCGCTTCTCGCCGCCATCGGCATCGCCGGCATGGATCGCGCGCTGGCCGCGAACCTGATCGCGAAGAGCGGTAAGGCGGTGGAGGTCGCAGGCGACATCGACACACTCCTCCTGGACAAGACGGGCACGATCACCCTGGGCAACCGTAAAGCGACGTTGTTCGTTCCCATGGAAGGGAGTTCCGACCACGACGTCGCACGACTGGCGGCCCTGGCGTCGCTCGCGGACACCACGCCCGAAGGTAAGAGCATCGTCGAGCTCGCCCGCGGCGCGTTTGCGCTCATCCCGGAGGCGCCGGCCGGCAGCCGCTTCGTCGAGTTCACGGCGCAAACACGCATGAGCGGTATCGATCTTCCCGACGGGGTCAAGATTCGCAAAGGCGCGCCGAACACGATTGCCGACGCCGTCAAGGCCGCGGGGGGCAACGTGCCGGCCAACTATCAGCCGATGGTCGACACGATCGCCTCACAGGGGGCAACGCCCCTGGCCGTAACCGCGAATAGCGTGCTCGTGGGTTTGATCAAACTCGAGGATATCTTGAAGCCCGGCATCCGCGAGCGGTTCGCCCGGCTCCGCCAGATGGGCTTGCGCGTCGTGATGGTCACGGGCGACAATCCGTTGACGGCCAAAGCGATCGCCGACGAGGCGGGCGTTGACGACTTCATCGCCCAGGCGACGCCCGAGGCGAAGCTGGCGTACATCCGCAGCGAGCAAACCGGTGGCAAGCTCGTGGCGATGATGGGCGACGGCACCAATGACGCTCCCGCATTGGCGCAGGCCGACATCGGCGTCGCCATGAATTCCGGAACGCAGGCCGCCAAGGAGGCCGGCAACATGGTCGATCTCGACAGCGATCCCACAAAGCTGATCGAGGTCGTCGAAATCGGCAAACAGCTTCTCATGACCCGGGGCGCCCTGACCACGTTTTCGATCGCCAACGACCTGGCGAAATACTTCGCTGTCATTCCCGCGATGTTCGTCGGGTTTGCCGCGCTGGCCCCGCTGCGCGCGATCGATCTGATGGGGCTCGCGACAAACGGCGGCCCGCAATCGGCCATCTTGTCGGCTGTTATTTTCAACGCGATCATCATCCCGCTCTTGATCCCGATCGCGCTCAAAGGAGTGACGTATCGTCCTGTCGGTGCGAGTGCTCTGCTCAGGCGCAACCTGCTATTCTACGGCCTCGGCGGGGTGATCGCACCCTTTATCGGAATCAAACTGATCGACATCTTGATCGATCCGCTCCTGGCCCTGGTCGGTACCGCGTGACCCGCGCCGGTCGAGTCGAGATGGCGATATGGCACAAATCGTGACGATTGCGAGCCGGGCAGGGCCATTGTGACGGCTCGGCAATGGCGTCAATCATCGAATTTGCAGAGTGGCCGGAGGAATACTTGAATGCTTCGCGACCTGTTTCTGGCAGTCAGAGTGTGTGCGATCACGTTTGTCGTTTGCGCGGTCGCGTATCCGGCGGCCGTATGGGGGCTTGCCCAGCTTTTCTTTCCGGCTCAGGCGGAGGGGAGCCTCATCCACAGCGCCGATGGCGCGGTGGTTTTGGGCTCGGAGCTGATCGCACAGAAATTCGAAACGCCGGGCTACTTTCACCCGCGCCCTCGGCCGTCGACTACAATGCCCAGGCGGCCGGCGGCTCGAATCTTGGCACGCGCAATCCCGATCTACAGAAGACGATCGCCCTGCGCGTGAAAGCCGAGCATGCGACGCCGGATGCTCCGGTACCCGTCGACCTGGTCATGGCGTCGGGCTCGGGGCTCGACCCCGACGTGAGCCCGCAAGCGGCCGAGTTTCAGGTCGCCCGGGTGGCGGCCGCGCGTCGAGTGCCCGCGGATGACCTTCGCAAAATGATAGCTCGCCAGATCGACCGCTCGGGAGCGTTCATCGGTGCGCCGCCGCGCGTCAATGTGCTCATGTTGAATCTCGCGCTCGACGGTGAAAAAGTGGGCCAACATTGACCGGGCGCCGACAGGAGCCATTCGAACCGAGGAGGGCCGAGCATCATGGCATCAGCCGAGCTTGATCGACCGCGCCCCGAACAGTTTCTCGACCTGATTCGCCGTCAGACGCGGGGCCGGCTCAAGGTCTACCTCGGGTCCGCCGCCGGCGTGGGCAAGACCTACGCGATGCTCCGCGAGGGAAACCGCCTGAAGGCGCAAGGCGTCGATGTCGTCATCGGCTTGCTCGAAACCCACGGCCGCCCCGAGACCGAAGAGCAAGTTCGCGACCTCGAGATCGTGCCGCCGCGGGTCGTCGAATATCGCGGAGTGACGCTCCGCGAGACGGACCTCGACGCGATCCTCGCGCGTCGCCCGACGATCTGTCTGGTCGATGAGCTCGCCCATACCAACGCGCCCGGATCGCGGCACGCCAAGCGCTACCAGGACGTTGAGGACCTGCTTCACGCCGGCATCCACGTCATCGGAACCATGAATATCCAGCATCTCGAAAGCCTTTACGACGAGGTTGAACGGGTCACCAACGTCAAGGTGAAGGAGCGCATACCCGACCGAGTTCTGGCCGAGGCCGACCAGCTTGTGAATGTCGACGTCTCGGTCGAAGACTTGATCGAACGTCTACACGCCGGCAAGGTGTATCCGCGCGACCGCGTGGACACGGCACTCGCGCACTTTTTTACCCCATCGAACCTGACGCGTTTGCGCGAGCTTGCCCTGACCGAGATCGCACACCTGATCGACCGCCGCAACCGCCGCGCCGCGGCCGACGACCTGCCGCTGTCGGCGACCGATCGAGTCATGGTCGGCATCTCGAGCCGCAGTCCAAGCGCTCCGGCACTCCTCGCAAGACGGCCCGGATTGCTGATCGGCTCAATGCCCCGTGGTACGCGGTTTACATTCAGCTTCCCTCCGAGGACGTTTCACGGATCGATGCGACCACCCAGCGGATGATTGCCAAACACCTGGAACTGGCCCAGCAGCTTGGCGGCGTTCCGATGACATTTCGGGGTCAAGATGTTGCCACCACGATCATGGCATTCGCCCGCGAATACGCGATCAAGATGATCGTGATCGGTAAGAGCCGCCGCCCCTGGTATCAAAGGCTGAGTCACGCCTCGATTCCTGATCGGCTCGAGCGTCAATCCGAAGGGGTGGATATCCTGATTGCCGATGTGTGACGCTCGGTTTCGAATAGCGCGTATCGTTCTGGCCACACATTGGCGGCGACTGACCCGCGACGAGCCCACGTCGAGCGGCGAAACTCCTCATCCCGACGATCACGACATGAGAAAGCGCGGCCAGCGACACCGCCGGCTGGCCATGTCGCCATGTCGGCACTGGCCGCGTCCGCGGCCGTTCTCAGCACGCCCGCACCCGGCCCTTGCTCAGTGAGCCTGAATCCACAATACTCAGAAGAGTCGTGCGGTCGCGGAGATACGCGGGTTTCGGCCGGGTCGCCATCACTAGCTCGGCGGGGGGTCGTCCCATGAAGCAAGCCACATTCGGCGCAGGTTGTTTCTGGGGTATCGAGGCCGAATTCCGGCGGGTCAATGGCGTCGTATCGACCTCGGTGGGCTACTCCGGCGGAGACGTGGTTAACCCCACATACGACGAAGTTTGCACCGACCGCACCGGACATGCCGAGGTCGTGCAAGTGACCTACGACCCGGAGAAGGTCACTTATGAAGATCTGCTCGAGGTTTTCTGGAATTCGCATGATCCGACCCAGGTCGACCGTCAAGGGCCCGACGTGGGAAGCCAGTACCGCTCCGTGATCTTTTTTCATGACGACGAGCAGCGTCGCGAGGCCGAGGAATCAAAGTGCATCTTCGAGTCGCTCGGGCGTTTTCGCCGCCCGATCGCGACCCAGATCGCGCCGGCAGCACCCTTCTACCGGGCCGAGGAATATCATCAGCAATATTACGGAAAGCAGGGAATCGACAGTTGCTCGGGCAATTTCTAGAGATCTCGCCCGTTTGAATGGCGCATGGACGTGCCAAGCGGTAAAAGCGTGGACCGGTAAGATTTTCGATTTGCACATTCAGACCGTCTGACGAGCATGCTGGCCCACCCGGCGCGTCTGACCGTCGTCAAGAATCTAGAGGCATGCGCATGCGGTCCGATGATAAATCAGGTCAGACATGGACGAGGCGATGTCTTCCGGGGCTCGTCGTGGCGCTCCTGTGCGTACCGGGGTCGCGAAGCGCGCTCGGACAATCGAAACCGGCCGCGGCGGCAGGCCTCGAGCTGGTTTTCAACGACGATTTCGAGCGTGATAATCTTTCACGCTGGGATTTCACCGAACGGGGCGCCTGGAGGATCGTCGGGACCGACGGCGATCATAGGCGTGTGCTCGAGCTGTTCCGTCAGAGCCGCTACACGCCGATCGTTCGCTCGCCCGTGAACATGGCCCTCGTAAAGGGACATGATGTTGCTGACTTCGTGCTCGACGTCACGCTGCGATCGACGACCCGTGACTACGACCACCGCGACATGTGCTTGATTTTCGGATATCAGGATGCGAGCCATTTTTATTACGCCCATCTCGGAAAGAAAGCGGACGAGGCGGCGAACAGCATTTTTCTCGTCGACGGGGCGGCGCGGCGGTCGATCGCCAGGGAACGCACGAAGGGAACGCCGTGGACCGACGGCTGGCATCGTGCGCGGATCATCCGCACGGTGAATGACGGGGCGATCAAAGTCTATTTCGACGACATGAACCAGGCGGCGATGATCGCACAGGACCGCCATTTTCTGCATGGGCGCGTCGGTGTCGGCTCGTTTGACGACACCGGCATGTTCGACGCGGTTTCGCTCTGGGCCCGATGACATGCCGACGATGACGCTGTCGTTAAGTCGTGCGCGAGCGGGTCGCCGAGCGTCACGATCGCGCTGCACCAGCGAAATTTTCAGTTCCGTGGTAGCGTCGTTTCGCCCGTTCGGGTAAGATCCCGCGCTCTACATCTCTCGCCAAGCCGTCTGGCGGCTCTGACATCTCGATATAAGTCACGTCTATATTTCGGTTTTCGGAGGACTTACCTCCCGAAACGCCAGCGAATCCCCAACGAAAGGACTCGCCGATGGCTCGAAGATTTGCCTTGCGCGTCGAGCGGCTCGAAGTTCGCGAAATGCTGTCGAGCCTGGCCTACACGTTGACCACCGATCAATCGTCGTATCACGCCGGTCAGCCGGTGACGCTGTCGTTCACGGTCAAGAACGTATCCGACCAGCCGGTCGCGCTTGGCGTCGGTCCAAGCAACGACGGTTTCAACGTCAGCCAGAATGGCCAGACAGTCTGGCAGTCGAACGCCGCGATGTCGTCGCAGGCACTCCAGCAAGACACACTGGCGCCCGGGCAGGCCTTCACGGAGACGGCGACCTGGAATGGTACTGTGAATAATGGTGCATCAACGGCCACGGGCAACTTCACCGTGACGAATCAGCTCGCCCCGTCCGACGCGAGTGCGTCGTTTCAGGTCGCTTCGCCCGTGACTTATACGCTCACAACTGACAAGTCATACTACGTTGTCGGCGAGCCGATCCAGTTCACGTTCACCGAGCAGAATCCGTCGTCACAAGCGCTGACGGTCAATGTGTCCAGCCCCGATTTCACCGTCACACAAGGTGGCAACGTCGTCTGGTCTTCAAACGCGTCGGGCGCATCGACGTCGACAGCGACGCAGACGTTGTTACCCGGCCAATCGGTGAGTCAAACCGCCACCTGGGACGGCACCAGCGGCTGGGTGGGTCAAACAATCGATCACTGGGGCACGTTCATCGTTTCGAACCCCAACGCTTATCAGGGGACGACGGCGACCTTTCAGATTGCGTCGCCGTTCACCACGAGTGTAACGACCGATCGCTCCGCCTATAACGTAGGCCAGCCCGTGACGATGACTTATCAGTTTACCAATGCCATCAGTCAACCGGTGACGTTTGTTTCCAGCCCATCCAACTTCATCGTCAAGCAGAACGGTAACGCCGTTTACGCCAGCCCGAGCTCGGGCGCGACCACGGCCGTGACGCTTCAGCCCGACCAGTCGCAAACCCAGACCGCGACCTGGAATGGGGTGCCATCAAATAGTTCAACCGGAAGCGCGATCTCGGGCAACTTTGTTCTGATGAACACAGCGGCCCCCAACGGCCCCACTTCGAGCTTCACGATCAACCCGGTCGTGGCACCGACACCGACTCCTTCGCCGTCGCCGTCGCCGACACCTTCACCTTCGCCAACACCCACGCCCACCCCGAGCCCCAGCCCAAGCCCAACACCGACGCCGTCACCATCGCCGTCTACGACACCGACAACCACGCCGTCGCCGACGCCCAGTCCCACGCCCTCGCCGACCGCAACCGCGACGCCAACGCCCACTCAAACTCCAACGCCGTCACCGTCGCCCGCGGCGACAGCCCCGGCGACCTCGGTCAGCACATCACTGGCGACGGACCATGCGCGTTATCGCCTGGGGCACGCGGTCCGTCTCACGCTGACTCTGCAAAACATGGCGAGCACACCGATGTCGTTTGGAGCCGCGTCGGGTGTCAGCGGCGTCACGGTGATGCGCGGGTCGACCGTGGTCTATCGCTCGCCGTCGAGCGCGGTCACGCCAATGAGCGAGGTCGCCGTTGCGCCTGGCCAATCGGTGTCGACCACGGCGGTGTGGAACGGTCGCCCGAATCAGCATGGGGTCAAACGGCTCGGCCCCGGCACGTATGTTGTGACATACACCGAAGGCGGCTTCACGGGGTCGACAACGGTCCGAATCACGCCATAGTCGCGACCGCGATTCGATCGTCGTGCCAGATCAAAGAGCTGGCGGCACTCATGGGGCCGCCAGCTCGTTCGCGACGCGATCGGCGTGATAAATGGATCGCAACGCTTCGATGATCGCTCGCGAGTCGACCGAGACGGCGCGGGCGAACTTGTCGTCGTATCCATAGTCGAGCAGAAGTGACTGGATATTGCCGTCGAAGATCAACCCGACCACCTCGTTATCGCCATTGACGACGGGGCTTCCCGAGTTGCCGCCGATGATGTCGGCCGTGCAGACGAAATTCAGAGGAGTCGCCAGATTGAGCCGGCCCATGTCGCGTGCCTGAAACCAGCTCCTGGGGAGCTCGTAGGGGGGCATGTTGCCGTGTGCCTTGGCATGGGCGAAGGATCCGCCGATCGTCGTGTAGGCCGGCACGGCCTTGCCGTCGAGCACGTAACCTTTGACGACGCCGAACGCCAGCCGCAGAGTGAACGTGGCGTCGGGATAGACGGCCGAGCCGTGTTCCTCGAATAGCGTCCTGGCGATGACCGCGTAGTTCGTTCGCTCGACGCTCTTGACCTGCTCTTCGTAGATCTTGCGTACCCAACGCGCGTCGGTGTCGACGGTCAGCGCGAAATTGATCATCGTATCAGTGGACTTTTGCACGGCCGCCACGCCCCCCTCGACCAGCCGGCGGCGGAACGCAACGTCGGCGAGCTTCGATCCGTTGACGAGCACTCTGGCTCCCTCGGTCGGTGTAAGACCATGTAAGACACGCCCGCAAAGCAAATCGTCGGGCATGTTGTGCCTCCATTCCGCCAGGGAGTGCGCCAGCTTGACCGTTTCAAACTCCGGGTAGATGGGCGCGTCGGAGAAGATTTTGAGCTCGAGCGACTTCAACCCCGATTCGCGGTACTCTTCGAGCCGTTCCGAATTCGGGCGCGTTTTTTCCTCGGCGAGTCGAACGATGTCGCGGGCGATTGAAAATAGCTCGGAGTCGAATGCGTAGGCACGCTCGAGGTAAAAGTACGGCTTCATGATGCCGGCGGCGACCTTTTGCGCGGCCGCGATCTTGTCCCACGGATTGACGGCCGGCGCCGACGGTTTGGCCGAGCCGTTTTGAAACCGGGTGCGCACGTCGGACTCGTTACGAACCTTGCGTGCCAGGAACGACTCGTCGCGCAGGCCGTCAAGTGCGCCGATGCGGGCTTTGAGACTGTTCTGGGTGGAGAAAAGTTCTTCCTTCGACTGGCGAAGCTGTTCCGCGCCGCGGCGTCCATAGTCGAGGAGCATCTTTTCCTTGTTTCGCAGATATTCGAGGCGGAGCGGCAATTCGAGGTCGCGCTGAAATGTCAGACTGGCCAGCGTGTTGATCCGGTCGGTGCGGCCAGGATGACCGGCGACGAACACCAGGTCGTTCTCCCGGGAGCCATTGGGGCTCCACTTGAGGAAGTGGTCGATGCGGCGGGTTTGCCGTTTTCATAGGCCCTGAAAAAGCAAACGTCGAGGTCGTACCGCGGATATTCAAAGTTGTCGGGATCACCGCCGAAGAAGGCAATGTCGAACTCAGGCGCGAACACGAGCCGCACGTCGGTGTATTTTTTATAAGTATAGAGGTGGTATTGGCCCCCCTGGTACAGTGTGACGACGTCATTGCGAAGGCCATTCTTGTCGGTCGCCTGCTTCTCGATTTCGGCCATTGCCTTGCGCCGCGACAGCGCGGCCCTGGCGTCGTCGGTTTCGTTGCCGATACCGGCATTGACCTGCTCGGTCACGTCGTTGATGGCGACGAGCACATTGAGTTCCAGGTCGGGGGCCTTCGGTTCGTCGGCCGGCCGCTGGGCCAGGAAGCCATCGCGGTAATAATCGCGGTCCTTGGTGCCGAGCTTCGCCAGCGTGTCGGAGCCGACATGGTGATTGGTCATGATCAGACCGTCGGCCGAGACGAACGAACCGGAGCCGCCGTTGTTGAATCGAACGGCCGCCAGCCGCAGATGATCGGTCCAACCGGGAGGCGGCGCGAATCCATACGCCCGCTTCAGATGCTCGAGCGGCAGGCTATTGAAGACCCACATTCCCTCGTCAGCGTGGACCGAGATCGACATGTTCAAACCTGCTGCCAATACCAGAGGCGCAAATAGAGTGAGTCGAAGGACTTTCATCAATGCCAACCCCTCGGCAGACCTCGTTGGAAATCCCAGGGAACCACGGTGACAGGTTCGCTGCCCCATCCGTCGGCGCCGCTGCGCCGACGAATTCTATAAAACCAGGTTATTCACGCCCGGCCGCCGTCGACAAGGGGCCAATGCCCGCGCGGACGACCGAGATCTGAAAATTGGGCTTGGAAGACGCGGCCAATATCGCTCTACTCTGGCACAAACTCAAATCCGATGGAACGCGCGCCGGCCGCTCTCTTTTATTCACTTCTCTTCGGGCCGCGCCCGTAACTCTTGCTTGACGGAGTTTTCCATGCCCGCGCTTCCCCAAGCTCTGGTTGAAGACGTCGCGCAGACGCGCAGTCGCGCTCAGGCCGCGGCAAGCGCTCACCCGCCAGAGAATACTATGACTCTGCAAACGAGCTGTTGAAGCAGGGCCGCTTCCCCGAGGCCGAGTCGATGTTCCGGCAGGCGCTTTCATTCAATCCGGATAACGCCGATGTGCTGAACAATCTGGGCAATGCGGTCTGGCAGCAAGGCCGGTCATCCGAGGCACTCGCGTATTTTCTACGCGCGCACCAGTACAAGCCCGAAGATTACGGGGTGCTCAATAATCTCGGCATTATTCTCTGGGAGCAAAACCGGCCCGACCGCGCCGTCGATTTCTACCGCCGGGCCCTCAAGATCAAGCCTGATTCCTTCGACACGAAGATGAATCTGGGCGTCGCGCTGTCGGACCTCGGACGGTTCGACGAGGCGCTCGTCTGGTTGCGCGGTTCGCTCCATCAGAAGCCCACTTCCGCCGACGCCTGGGACAATGTCGGCATGACGCTCGCCCGTCAGGGTCTCTGGGACGAGGCCATGCGGCACTATGACGAGGCCGTCCGGCTCCGGCCCGACTTTGGCGAAGCCCGACGCAACCGCGCGCTTGGCTGGCTCGCCCAGGGCGATTTCGAGCGCGGGTTCCCCGAAGCGGAATGGCGGCTCATGTGCCGTCGGCCGCCGGGATTCCGCATCCCGCGGCCGCGATGGAGTGGGGCGCCGCTTCAGGGAAAAACGGTCCTTCTTCATTACGAGCAGGGCCTGGGCGACACCTTGCAATTCATGCGCTTCGCGGCGCCAGTCAAGGAACGCGGGGGCCGCGTCTCGATCTACTGTCAGCCCTCCGTCGAGCGTCTGCTGGCCCTCTGCCCGAGCGCGGATGAGGTCAGCTCGAATCCCGACGGCGTGCCGCCATTTGACGTGCATTTACCGCTGATGAGCGTGCCGACGGTCTTGCGCACCTCACTGGCCACACTGCCGCGCGACCCTTACCTTGCCGCGGACAGCGGCTCGATCGCCCAGTGGCGTGAGATCATGCAGCGTGCTCTCGAGGTCTCGGACCTCGGCTCGGTGTTCAAGATCGGCATTGCCTGGCAAGGAAGCCCGAAAAACCACATCGACCGCTGGCGGTCGTTTCCGCTCTCACATTTCCGCGACCTCGGCCAACTGCGGGGCGTGCGGCTCATTAGCCTTCAGAAAGGCCCGGGCACGGAACAAATTGATCGGTTGGCGGACCCTTTCCCGGTCACGGTCCTCGATCCGTACCATCCTGACGGCGACGATAAGCGCGATTTCCTCGATACGGCCGCGATCATGGCCCTGCTCGATCTGGTGATCACACCCGAGACAGCCGTGGCGCACCTTGCCGGCAGCCTGGGCGTGCGGATGTGGGTCGCCCTGTCGCACGTCGGCGACTGGCGCTGGATGATCTCGGGTGATTCATGCCCGTGGTATCCGAGCGCACGACTGTTCCGCCAGCCTGCACTCGGCGACTGGGATCATGTCTTCGCCACGATGAGACGTATGCTCGTACAGGAACGAGCGCAACATGCCAAGGGATGAGTCGCATCTGCCAGGCATCGGTGACGGCGAGCGTCCGCTCGTTGGATCAGCGAGACATCTATCTGTGCCAGAAGTGGCCAAACCTGAGCTAACGTTGTAGTGTTCACCGTGGACTCGCAACAGTGAGCCCGTGCATCGACGAGTCCGCGCGGCCGCGAGCCCCGTACGTCGCTAGCGCGAGCCGCGAGATCAGCAGTTTGTGAATCACCGGGACAGCCCGGGCGTTCTTGCGTCCTAAGGTTCGCGGTTTTCGAGCCCTTTGATCAACCCCGAGAGCATGCGGGCGATCTCTTCCAGGCGAGCTTTCAGTTGGACGTGGTCGTTGTCGTTCAAGAGTTTACGTCTAAGCGCCAATTCCAGGAGCGGCACGCATTCCTGCACGGAGCCGCGAGCGATTCCAAAGAAGTTCCGTCGGTCTGGTATTGTGAACCGCCCGTTTCCTTCAGCGATGTTGGCAGCAACGGACAGTGCAGCGCGGTTCAACTGGTCGACAAGGAACCGGTAGCCCCGAGGAAAGTGTTCGGTGTGACCGCAAACGGCATCGGCGAAGTCGACAGCTTTCTGATAAACGAGAAGTTTCTCGAAGGCGAATGCCATCTTTTGTACGGATTGAAAAGCAGAGAGAGGAGTGATTAACACTCCACTCCAGCAATTTAAGCGGAGAAAGTAGAAAAAGAGCGAGGAGCGCCGTCAACGCGCCACCCTCGGGCTCAGAGAGGAGAAAGTACAAAGTAGACCAAGGCGAGCGGTCAACGCCCTCTCCGGGTCTCCTCTCTACTTTCTCCGCTCTCCTCTCTATTTTTCGGCCCAAGGCCGAAAAATCGGGACGGCCGGATTTGAACCGGCGACCTCTTGCACCCCAAGCAAGCGCGCTAATCCAAGCTGCGCTACGCCCCGATAACTTGTCAGGTCAACCGCACGCGAACGTACGGTCTATCCCCATCAAGCATCCTGATTGTAGAATCCAGCGTGGATCTGTCAACCCAACCCCCCACGGAGAACCGACTCATGCACTTCGTTGATCGGCTTATCACCGCAATGCGTCGAGTCGGAAACCCGGTGGTTGTCGGCATCGATCCGCGTCCCGAGGAACTGCCGGCGGGCTTCCTGGAGCGGTTCCCCGACGACCGAGAGGGTGTCGCGGCGGCGCTGCGATCGTTCGGCAGCGACGTTCTCGACGTCGTCGCGCCACTGGTCGCGGCTGTGAAGTTTCAGTCAGCATTTTATGAAGCGTATGGGCCATCAGGCGTCGCCGCAATGCACGCGAGTGCGGCCCTCGCCACCGAAAAAGGCTTGATCGTCATCATTGACGGCAAGCGTAACGATATCGGATCGACGGCCGAGGCATACGCACGCGGCTATCTTGGCAAAGTTCCGGTCGGGGGATCTTTCGAGCCGTCATGGCAGGCCGACGCCCTGACCGTGAATCCGTACCTGGGAGGCGACGGCGTCGCCCCATTTGTGAAGGTGGCCAGCCGCGAGCACAAAGGCATCTTCGTGCTGGTTCGCACGAGCAACGCGTCGGCCGGCGATTTTCAGGACCTGTCGGTCGGAGGCAAACCGCTTTATCACCACGTCGCCGAGCGGCTCAACCATTGGGCCGCGCCCCACCGAGGGTCCGCGGGCTATAGTCTCGTCGGCGCGGTCGTCGGCGCGACGTATCCAGAGCAGCTCACCGAGCTACGCGCACTTCTTCCGGGCGTCTTCTTCCTCGTCCCGGGATTCGGGTCGCAGGGAGGTACCGCTCTTGACGTCGCAGGCGCCTTCGACGACGACGGACTCGGCGCGCTCATCAACAATTCGCGAGGAATCACGTTCGCCTATACCCGTGCGGCCTACCGTGCCCAGTTTGGATCGGACTGGCAGCTCGCGGTCGAGCACGCCCTTCGCGACATGATCGGCGACCTCGCGGCCAATACACGCGCCTCGCGCCTTCAGGCCGCGCCGGAAGCGCTCGCCAGATGACGCCGCCGTCCATCGCTAGCGGCGAAAAAGGGAGACGCGGTACGTCCGCCCAAAGGGACCGGCCTGCTCGGGAGAGTTATGATCTCACATTTCGGGCAAAGTGCCCTGACGCACACGCGCGGTGCACCATGAAAGCGCCCGTGCCGAAGAGCGAAGCCGGGACCACCAGCATGAACAGCACGCTCCAGTTATAGCCGCTCGACGTATTGGCCATCTCGCTGGTATCGAGAGAAACGGCCTCCTTGCAATTCGGGCACGCCCGAGATTCAAGCGGGCACTGACCGAGCAGGCCAATTCCGAGCAGAAACGCCAACATGAGATTCCGGCAGCGACGTGAAGACATTCAAGACCTCGATGGCCGTTTGCACGGCCGGCTGGCTGGCGCAGGCTCGCGAAGTAAGCGCGCCTGTCAGGTTCGACTGATTGGATTGTAGGCGCGAAAGCCTTCGATCGTCAATCAACCGTGAGCGTCGTCATCCGGGACGCGTTATGTCTTCAAGGGCCGCAGTCGTGCGCCGCGCCGCTGGGATCAGCTCTTGCCCCGCGATCGTTGCTGAAACGGGTATTGCTTCACAAGGAACGGGGGCGACTTGAGAGAGATTTTTACGCTGCCAAACGCGCCAACGCCCTGAATGATGCCCAGACTCGTGCTGCCGTTGCCGTGCTTCCTCGCCTTCAATGTTCCCGAGAGCGTGGAGCGCCTGGGAACCGTTCCCATCAACGTGAGCACCTGGCCGATGTGTTGCGCATCGAGAATGTCTTCGATGTAGCCGGGGCCGCTGATCTTCAGTGCGACCTTGTTTCCCGAGTTATCAACGTAGTTGAGCTTCTTGCCCTGGCCGAAGAAGGTGACGTAGTTTGTACCAGCAAGGCCGACGGACGCGCCATCGAGCAAGTTGCCCGCCAGGTCGCGGACCGCCGATCCGCCCGTTCCCACGACCGCCAGCTCGTAAAACTGTCCTGAAGAAATCGCGCCCGACGACGGCACCAGCGTGACGGTGTCGTTCGACGGGTTATACGAAATCGACGCAAACGAGATCCCCGCGCCCCCGGCGGCGGGATTTGTCAGGATAAAGTTCCCCGCCATAGTCGCATACGTCGGATTGAGAGGCGCGCTGAAAACCAGGTTGAGGCGTGTGATCGATGTGGCCGAGCCAGACCAGTTGAACTGCGACACCTGGGGCGGCGTATTATCCGGATCGGTATCAACGATGTCGAGCTGAGCCGTGCTGAGCGCGCCGATCCGGGCACCATTTCCTGGACTCGAGAGTTGAAGATTCACGAATTCGTCGTGGTTGTCCCAGGGATCGGCGATCACGGGCACCTGGAACGTCGCGGTCGTCTGGCCCGGTGCGAAGCTCAGGGTGCCAGCCGCCGGCGTGAAATCGACGCCGGGCGTGGCACTCGCGGCTGTCGCCTGGAAATTGACCGTCGCGGCTCCGAGCGCGCCCCCCGAACGCATGACCATGATATTGGCCAGGCCAGCCTTCTCCGGTACCGAGAACATCGCGCTCTGGAACTGGAACGTGCCCGGTGTCTGGAGCACGGTCGCCGTTGTTATCGCCGTGAGATTTGCCGACGCGAGCTCGTTTTCCGAGGCTGCGACGCTGGCCGTTTGCGTGATCACCCCGGGGTCCGCGGGCGTCACGGCCACCGTGACCTGAGCGCTGGCCCCGGGATCGATCGAGCCGAGCTGGGTCACGAGCTGGCTGCCGACCATGGCCGCCGCGCCGGAGCTCGGCGTCGCCCATTCGAACGAAACACCCGACTCGAACGGCAAATTCAACACCACGTTCGTCGCCACATTGGGGCCCGAGTTGGTGACCGTCGCAACGAATGTCAACGACGCCCCTGCGAGCACCGATCCCTCGGTCGGTGCCAGTGCCACACTCAGCGCAACGGATGGGTTCACGCTTGCCGAGTTGCTTGTCTGATTGTTGGCGAGCTCGGGATCGAACTGGTCGCCCGCGACCGTCGCCGACATCGGAAGAAAGCCCGGACTTGTCGGAACCGCCACGATCGAAATCGTCGCTGACTGGCCGGCATCGATCGTCCCCAGCGCGGCCGTGAGTGTGCCGCCGGTGCCGACCTGGTCAGACCCCTGGCTACACGTGATCGAGGAGATCTGGGCATTGGCCGGCAGCATCGAACTGACCGTCACGCCCGTGGCGTCGGAAAGTCCCAGGTTCGAGACCGTGTACTGATACGTCCAGCCGACCTGCACGGCCGGTGCCACGGCTGGCGTGGTAAGTGCGATCGCCAGGTCGGCCGCGGGTGTCGCCGTGATCGGAAGAAACGTGATATTGTTGGTCTGATTGCTATCCTCGTCCTGCCCCTGGATCGAGAAGGCCACGTTATTCAGGCTGCCCGCGGCCGAGGCCTGCGGGATGAAGATGAGCGTGACCGTCGTTGTCGCGCCGGCGGCGAGCGCCCCGAGGTCGTCGGTGAGTACGCCATTATCGATTGCGGGCGCCGCCGCGGACGAGCCGGCCGGCGGCACGAACAGGAGGGCCGGCACCGGCGGCCAGGTAACCACCGCATCGGGCTCGTCATTCGGCCCTTGATTGGTGAGCGTCAACGTGACTGTCAGACTCTGTCCAACATAGATCGGCCCGGGCGAAACGGTCGCCGAGATGCCAAGGTCAGCGATGCCTTGAACCGGAGTGTCGAGCGCCTTGTGGTTGTTCGCGAAATTGGGGTCGCCCTGATCGCCACTGGCGCCGGCGGTATCCACAAGGTCGACACCGGGCGCAGCCGGCGGGGCGGTGACGATCGTCATGGAAACCGAGGCGCCGTTCGCCAGGGCGCGAACCGGCAGCGAGACCACGGTCCCGGTTTGCGCACTGCCGCTCTGGACGGCCGCCACGCTCGACGTTGATGACGTGGAAAGGACACTGAGCCCGGGCGGGAGCGTGTCGGTCAAGACAACTCCCGTCGCGTCGTTCGGGCCGTTGTTGGTGACCGTGACCGTATAGGTGAAATCATCGAGCGTGTCGGCCTTTGCCGCCGAGCCGGCCAGGGTGACCGCGAGATCGGCCGCGGGATCGACCTGCGTGATGGCCATCGAGATGTTGTTTGCGGAGCTGGGTTCGATGCTTGTCGTCGAGACCGTCGCCGACTGTGTGAGCGGCCCGGTGACCGTCGGCTCGACCAGCACGCTGAATGTCGTCACGGCATTCGCGGCAAGATCGCCGAGGGGGACCGTGAGGACGCCGTTTGAATCCGTGACGGCTGGCGATCCGCCGCTTGCCGGCAAATAGACCAGCCCCGGCGCCAGGGGAAGCGTCACAACGACACTGGTGGCCGTGCTCGGTCCGAGGTTGGTGACGGTTACCGTATCGGTGAGCTGGCCGCCGACAAAGACCGGACTCGGGCTGGCGTTCAGATTGATCGACACATTGGCGGAAGACAGTACGGTCGTGTTAATCAGCAGGGGCGGGGGATTGTTGCCGTTGCTTGACACGGTCGCCGTGTCGGGGAGCGTGCCGAGCGAAGTCAAAGACGTATTGACCACGATGGTCAAAGTCGCCGATCCACCCGGGTTGATCGTTCCAATGAACGCGGATACCGTGGCGCTGCCCAGGCCCGGCATGATCGTACCTTGCGACACCGAGGCCGACACGAAAGAAGCCAAGCTGGCGCCGGGGAGCTGGTCGCTCAGCGTGACGTTCGACGCGGCAACGGTGCCCGGGTTGGCAACGTTAATAACGTAAGTGACCTGGCCCCCGGCGGGCACCGGGTTGGGCGACGCGCTCCCCGTCAAGATAAGGGCAAGACCCTTGAGCGGCACGTCGGCCGCGAACTCCGAGGTGTTGCCGTTCGGATCGGTGGCGGTCGCCGAGAGGTACTGCCCCGGCGCGAGACCCACGGGGATCGATTCGGTAAACGTGGCATTACCGTTCTGATCGGTCGTCACATTGCTCACGCCGACCAGTGTCTTGCCTTGCCCGTAACCGCTCCAGGATGAAGTCGGGCTCGCGAAAAACTGGATCACGAAGCTCGCGTTGGCCGTCGAATAGAGCGATCCCTGCACTTCGTTCGTCGAGTCGTCGCTCGGCGCCAGCGACAGCGTCGGATGATTCTGATAGTCGTTGGGGCCGGAAGAGCCCGGGGCGTGGTTGGGAGTCGGGCCGTCACCGAAGTTGATCCCCAGGCCCGCGTTGCCGTAGATCGAGTTTGAGAGAATCGAGTTCTGGTCGAAGTTGCCGTTGATTTGCACGCCCGATCCAACCTGACCGCTGCCATTGTTCTCGATGATATTCGCGTCACCGGCCGCATTGCCGCCAATCTGGTTGCCCGAAGACCCCAGCAAGATGCCGTTCAATCGATTGCCGAGGGTGAGCGTGGCGGTTACGTCGGTTCCAATCTCATTTCCGTCGACGCGGACGACCGCGCCGTTGGCGGTTTCGAGGCCATTGGCGTGGTTGGAGCCGATCACATTGCCCTGCGCGAGATCGGACCCGCCAACTGTCGTCGATTGGGCGCCGTCAACCAGAATTCCGTCGCCGATATTGCCGACGGCCGACACGCCATTGACGCCCACGCCAATCAGATTGTTCTGAACCAGCGTGCCGGTGGCGCCGGCGGCGATCTTGACCCCGGGACCGAGATTGCCGCTGATCACATTGCCGAATCCGCCAGCCGCAAAACCGACCTGGGTGGCCGTCGCGCCGTCGATCTCGACACCCGCGCCACCATTGGCAAGTGCGCTCAGGCCGCCGGCCGTCACCCCGATCAGGTTCCCCTCAATGGAATTGGCCGCCGCCGCGCCATTGCTACTGTTGATCAAGATCCCGTCGCCGGTATTGCCCGAGATAAGATTGCCCGACGACGAGGCATTGCCCCCCACGGTGTTGTGCGACGAACCCAGGATCGAAATCCCCACTCCGTTGGGCAGCGCCGCACCGCCGGGCGTGACGCCAATGTAATTTTCACTGACAACATTGCTTCCAGGCGAGTTCAACACGATCCCCGCCCCGCGGAACCCGACAATCGAAAACCCGAGAACGGTGCTCGGGCCACCCGAGATCACCAGGCCGTTACTGCCGGCGCCGAGCGATGAACCATTGAGCTCGATCAAGGGAACGCCCCGGTTCGATCCCTGCGTCGTGCCGTCAAGCGTGACCGCGTTGGTGATCGCCGGGAGCGCGGCTGTCAACTGAATCGACTGCACGCCGCTGGCCGGAATCGCGAAATCGATGATATCGGGCGTCGAATCCTTGTTGACCTGGGAAATCGCCCATCTCAGGGAGTTGGAGGCCGGAGTGGCGCTGTCGGTCGTGTTCGAGACCACGAACGTGCTCAGGAGCTCGCGGCGCTCCATCAGCTCGCAGGCAAGCTGAAACGACGCGCGCCTGACCCTCCTGACGAAGCGTCGGCGGGTAACTCCGTTGCGAATCATGTCAATGTCCGCTCTCGACCCTGTGTCACGGAGAACTCGTTTCGATAGAACCTCGCGAATTCACCCACGTCAAAGTCAACCGCCAGGCAGACGGCTCGCCGGGGCTGTGGCGCCGGCTATAATTATACGGGCGCAATCAAGGTGAGTTCGAATCCGACTCGCGGTTTCCCGAGACGGACCGCCGCGTCGTGGCGTGTCTAGCCCTCGTTAATGCGCCTGGATGCACATCGAGTAAGACGCTTGTCCGACCAATTTATTAGGGTAGTGGCCCCCGCGGCAATAGAGCTTCATCAATCTCATCATGCAGCGCGACCTGCGTCAAGCAGAAATGCGTGCCCGGCTGCATGATTGCGCAATTCTTCATAATACGCAACCATGAGCGGAGATCGAGGGCCAGGGCTGGGGCCGCGATCTAGCCCGCGTATGACGCGGGTAGGTGGTAGAGCATCAAGTAGATGACCACGCCGGTAACCGAGACATAAACCCAGATCGGGAAAGTGATTTGAGCGATATGCAGGTGGCGCACATAGTCACGCCGCGCCGCGCGATAGAGCGTCATGACCACGAGCGGCACAACGCCGAACGTCGCGAGCACGGTATGCGACAAGAGGATGGTCAGATAGGCCCACCTGAGGCCGCCTCCATGCTGAAACGGCATGCTGCCTGCGTGGTAATGATAGATCAGATAGAAAGTCAGAAAGACGGCCGATGCGGCCACGGCCAGCAGCATGCTCGCCAGATGGGCCCGGACGGCGGGACGTTGCAGGATCGGCACCAATAGGTGAAATCCCGGATGCCGGGTAGGGGATCCGCTGGCGACCTCGAAGTGTCTTTGGCGGATAAAAAACCAGCCGGCAAGCAGCAAGAAAAGCGCACAGGGCGTTCAATGACGCGTTGACGGTCGGCAAAGTTCGGACCCAGGCGGGTTGCGCGAGCCTTGCGGATCGCGAGACGAGCTCGTCGAGCGATGCCGGATCGCTCGAATCGAAGAATCCGACGATTCGCCCGCGGTCGACCAGGGCAAGCCGGTCGCTATGGGAAAAGGCTTCGGTCCCCTCGCCACGGTCTGACGGCGCACTCTCCGCGACCGGCAGTTTGAATCCCTGCTGAATCAGGTCATAGGTGGCGTTTTTCGGACCTCTCAGGAACCACCAGCGATCCGCGTCTGCTCCGAATCGGTCGGCATAGGTCTTCAAGATCTCCGGCGTGTCATGGTCGGGATCAACGGTGATGCTCACGAGCCGGACGCTCGTCTTGCGGAGTTTCTGCTGTAAGTTTTTCATCACGCTGGAGATACGAGGACACGACAGCGGACAGCGTGTGAAAATGAAACCGGCGATCCAGACGCGGTCCTTGAGATCGGCGCTGGTCACCGGCCGGCCAGAACGTTCGGTGAAGGCGAAGTCGCCGACCTGTAGTGCGCTTGAACCAACGTCCTGAGCGGCCCGTGGGGCAGGCAGGGGGCGCGAAGCACGCCGATGCCGCATACGATTCCGGAGAGCACAATCGTGCCCACGACGATCTGGAGGCCAAGCCGGTAAGATTTACTCAAAGTTGTGAGATTTTCGTGTTCAGGGAACGGCCGAGGTCCGACGGCCGTGGCCGGGAAATCTTGTTGTCAGCTTCAGGATTCACCGATCGAGGCGCACGACCGCCGTTCAGGCTTCTTGCACAACCGGGATCCGGCAAGGCGGACGCCGCATCCGGCGGAATTGGCCCGTCGGTACGTGCCGGGGTTCCGTTCGGATGAGGAGGCGTGCGGACCACGCGGCCCTCGGTGGCAGTCCGACGTTCGCCGCTGGAATGAATCAGCCTCGCAAGCCGTCCGCGGGGCCATGAAAACCGTCCAGTAGCCGCGTCCGGATTGAATGTGCCGCGAGCGGCGTCGCAGCGCGATCAGCGGCCGGGATCACGTAGGACGCCTCCGTATCTTCACCCGGGTTCTCGTCAGGGATCGGCTTGAGCACCACGTCGGGGCAGAGCGCCAGGGTCAGAATCGTTGCCAGGACCATCGCCGGCACGATCATGATGTACACCCAGTTGCCCTCGAACTTG
Organism: uncultured Planctomycetota bacterium; assembly: GCA_963818265.1. Taxonomy (GTDB): domain Bacteria; phylum Planctomycetota; class Planctomycetia; order Isosphaerales; family Isosphaeraceae; genus CAWFRS01. The sequence continues at coordinate 348,818 of CAWFRS010000012.1, forward strand.
AGATGCATGAAATACCAGCCGACCATCCCCGCCTTGACCATCGCCAGGAGCAGCAGTCCCAGGATCAAGATCCCGAAGTAGTCCTTGAACCATGACGCATAGAAATACTCGACCGCGGTCAACACCGCGAGGCCCGCGAACACCTTCATGTAGGGCGCATGTGCCTCGGTGGCGTGTTCGGCGGCGACTTCCGAAGCCGACATCTTTGAAAGCTTGGTCATTCGCGAAACCCTTCCGGACGAGCGGCCCGAGATCGTTTAGACGACACGAGGTCGCCTCAGATCAAGTAAACAATCGTGAATAAAATGATCCAGACGAGGTCGACGAAGTGCCAGTAAAGCCCGACAAGCTCGACGGGAGCATAAGAATCACGGCCGTAGACGCCGAGCAGTGAGCGCAGCCAGATCACCAGAAGCATCACCACGCCGCCGGTCACGTGGGCACCGTGAAAACCGGTCATCGTGAAGAAACACGAGGCGAACAGGCTGACGCTCGGCCGGAAGTGGCCGGTCGCGCTGATCCCCGCGGGATAATGGTGGCCGACCATCAACTGGTAGTATTCGTAAACCTGAACGCCAAGGAAACAACTGCCGATCAAGGTGGTCGCCAGCAAGAACGCCGAGCCTCGCCCCTTCTTGCCGTCTTGAAACGCCGAGAGTGCCAGAACCATCGTCACCGACGAGCAAATGAGGATGAACGTGTTGGCAGCCGTCAGGTTGATGGCCAGGGGATTGGTGAGCTCATCGTAGGGGAGCGGCCAGTTATACGTCTTCAAGGGCTCTACCTCGGCATCGACGCCGGACGCTTTAAGGCGCGCGACCAGGGCCTCGGCCTTCTCTTTAGTGAGCCCGCTGACCAGGCCGTGCGGGAGCGCGTGGATCACGCCGTCGGCCTGTTCCGGGGTCAGCCCGGCGTCGCTCTCGAGGATGTGCTCGACGGCCGCCGGGTCGCCGCCGGCCGATTTCAGCAAAACACCGTTGATGTCGCCCAGCCCCTTGAGGGGCGTCGCCGGCGGGTAAAGGTTGCTGTAGGCCGTGTGCGTGCTTCCCGACCGCAAGACGATGTACGAGCCGATCAAGCCCGTGAAGAACATGACTTCGGTCGCCAGGAACAACCACATGGCAACTTTGCCCGGTCGGATCGGCGCCTCGCGGACGTGCGTCGGGGCATGACTGGCGGCGTGAACGGGGCCAGACGCGGGCGGGTGAGGTATGGTGGTGGCGACTGCCATCGTGATAACAACCCTCGGAGCAAGACAATTGGATCGATGAGCCGCCGGCGCGGCTCGTCACCTAGGATACTGGGTTCAAGAGCAATAAGAGCAGGACCGTGGGCAGATACACAAACGACGCGCAGAGGAGCCGGCGTGCCCGCATGTCGGTCGCATCGAGGCAAAAGCGCGCCGCCTGGACCAGGTAAAAGACTCCCAGAACAGCGCTCCGCCAAAGTAGATCGGCCCGGCCAGGCCCACCGTGGCCGGCATCAGGCTCGCGGGCACCAGGGCCAGCGCGTACGAAACGGCCTGGAAACCCGTCATCGTGCCGCGCACGTCACCGGAGGGTAACATGCGAAACCCGCCGCGCTCGTAATCCTCGCGATAGATCCAGGCAATGGCCAGAAAGTGAGGAAATTGCCAGAGAAACACGATCAGAAACAGGGTCCACGCCTCCACGCCCATTCGCCCGGTCGCTGCGCACCCAGCCAATCATGGGGGGCAGTGCGCCCGGAACGGCGCCGACAACCGTGTTGAGCGTGGTCAGCGGCTTGAGCGGCGTATAGACAAACGCGTAGAGGATGAACGTGACGACCGCGATGGCGGCCGCCAGCATGTTTGCCCCGAGCACCAGGAGGCCCGCTCCCATAAGGGTCAGCAAGACTCCGAACACGGCCGCCTCGGACGGGGCGAGTCGACCGCTCGGGAGGGCCCGATTGGCCGTTCGCCGCATGAGCGCGTCGTGGTCGCGCTCAAGCCACTGGTTGATCGCGCCGGCTCCGCCAGCCACAAGTGCTGTCCCCACCAGGGTGAAGCCGAGTGAAATAATCGACGCCGGCGACGTGACGGCCCGCGATCCGAGCACGAACCCGACGGCCACCGTGACGAGCACGAGCAACACGAGGCGGGGCTTCGTCAGGGAGATGTAGGCCGAGAGCCGCGCACCGATTGCGGACAACATGTCTTCAGACGGCGATGTCACGAGCAACGGTTGATCAATCGATGCCATGGACTTCAAGCAACCGCCTCCCAATCCAGGACAGCCGCCGCCGCCTGTTGTTTCGTGCCCGTGTTTTCCGCGGACATGTCGCCCTCCGACACCCCCGCGAACTGGCGGAACGTTCTCAATGTAAGCACAACCGCCGCGGCCAACAACAGCGCACCATTCGTTTGATGCCCGGTTCGCACGACAGCCTGGTAGAAAGTCACCGCGCCGCGGCAGCCCGTCAAACGGCCACAAGTAAATCATCGCCGCCACGCCCAGAGCAATCTGGAGCGTGGCCGCCGCTGCGGCGGCCGTTGACGACGCCAGCAGGGCTCGTAGCCGCCCCCGATCGCGCCAGATCAAAATCAAGACGAACAGGGCATGCCCCCAGATCGCCAGCGCCAGCGCGGCGTGAATCGCCAGGGCAGGCCGCTCCCCGAAATGGCGTAGCCAGCTCCCGATGGCAATCTGCACGACGACGAGTCCGAGCAAACCCGCTGTCCGCGCACGAAGATGGCCGCCATCGCTGGCAAGCCGCCTCTGATTCCGCCAGACGCGACCGGTCAAGACGCAGAGCACGACCATCAGGCCGAAAAACAACTGGCCAACGACTCCGTGAACGGCCGCCAGCGGCGTCGATACCTGGGTCACCCGCGTCCCGCCGAGCACGCCCTGGGTGATGACGAGGACAACCGCCAGCAAACTCAACGCCTTCAAGAAGCGCCGTGGCTCGAAGATCAGAAACCACCCCGCCAGCAACAGGGTCGCCAGCCCGACCGCGGCTCCGTAAAGCCGGTGCATGTGCTCGACCCGCACACCGAAGGGGGCATTCCAGAAGTCATACAAAAACATGTTGATCCCGAACGTCTGCGGCCAGTCAGGCACCGCGAGTCCGACGCGATACGTCGTCACCGAGCCCCCCACGTAGAGCAGGGGGAGCGTGAACACCGCCGCGAAAAGCGCGATCCAGTGCGGCCCGCGACGATAGCGTGTCGTCGCGGCCGCAGGGGAGGGCGTCGGATCGTTTGACGTGACGTCGGATGTCATCTGGTTTCTTCAGCGTGAGCACGGACCAACAGACGTTCGACCACCACCGGCACACGAATCGCGGTCAGGCCATCACGGGGTCGAGCGGTCCGGCAATCGCCGGCCTGGGCTGGGTTTGCGGCAAGTAATCCTCTTCCACGCCCGGTACGCTGTATTCGTACGGGGCATGGTAGACGACCGGAATCCGCTCGAAGTTGTAGTGTGCCGGGGGCGACGTCGTCGCCCACTCGAGCGTGTTGGCATGCCATGGGTTCGCCGGGGCTTTCGGCCCCGCGATCAGGCTGTAAATGAAGTTGTAGGCGAAAATGAGCTGCGCCAGGCCCAGCAGGAAGGCGTTGATGGTCATGAACTGGTTCATTCCCGTGATGCCGGCCCCTTGCAGGTAAAGGTAACCGGTCGGGTCGGCGATCCGCCGCGGGTGCCCGTGCAGACCGATGATGTGCATCAGGAGGAATGTGCCGTTGAAGAAGATGAACGTCAGGAAGAAGTGGATCATTCCGAGGCGCTCATTCATCATCTTGCCGAACATCTTGGGGAACCAGTACGTGATCGCCCCGAAGAGGGCGAACATGCTGCCGCCGAACAAGACATAGTGAATATGGCCCACGATGAAATAAGTGTCATGGATGTGCATGTCGACGGGGGTCGCAGCCATGAAGATGCCCGATAGCCCGCCGATCACGAACATCGCGACGAACGACATCGCATTGAGCATGGCCGTCGTATACTGGATCCGGCCGCCCCACATCGTCCCCAGCCAGTTGAAGACCTTGATGGCCGACGGCAGCGCGATCATCATCGTCGAGAGCATGAACGTGGCGCCCAGCGCGGGGTTCATGCCCGACTGGAACATGTGGTGCCCCCAGACGATGAAACCGAGTCCCGCGATCCCGGCGATCGCGAAGACCATCGGCTTGTAGCCGAAGAGCGGCTTGCGCGAGAAGGTCGCGATGATGTCCGAGACCATACCCATGCCCGGCAAGATCATGACGTACACGGCCGGGTGCGAGTAAAACCAGAACAGGTGCTGGAACAAGAGCGGGCCGCCGCCTCCAACGACCGGCGGAGCATTGGCGACCGTCCAGCCCACCGGGCTGAAGAAATTCGTACCGGCCACGCGATCGAGCGTCTGCATGATCAGAGCCGACGTCAGGACCGGCAGGGCAAACGCCTGCAAGAGCGCCGTGATGAACATGGCCCAGACCGTCATCGGCATCCGGAACATCTTCATCCCGGGGGCCCGCAGCATCACGATCGTCGTGATGTAATTGATCGAGCCCATCAGCGATGAGATGCCGGCAAAGAGAAGTGCCATGAGCCAGAATGTCTGGCCGTTGAGCGAGCCGGGTGTCGCCCACCGCGCGATCGAAAGCGGCGGATAACTCGTCCAGCCCGCTTCGGCCGACCCGCCTTCGACGAAGAACGAATAGGTGATCAAGATCATCGCCGGTGGCATGAACCAGTACGAGAACATGTTCAGCTTGGGAAACGCCATGTCCCGCGCGCCGATCATGAGCGGAATCAAGAAGTTGCCGAACGCGCCCGTCAGGAGGGGGATGACCACGAAAAAGATCATGATCGTCGCGTGCATCGTGAACAGCTTGTTATAAAACTCCGGCGGCATCTGATAGCCCATCGATGGGTCTGACCAGAGGAGCCGGCTCAGGATGGGGATCGGTTTCCACGGCCAGGCGAGCTGCCACCGCACGGCCATCGCCAGGAGGCCGCCGAGCACGAAAAAGATCAGTCCGGAGAACAGGAACTGGATGCCGATCACTTTGTGGTCGGTCGAGAAGATGTATTTGGTCAGGAAGTTCGACGGCGCCGGGTGAATGTGATCGTCGCCGTGGCCGCCGTGGTCGTGCCCGTGCGGGGCCCCGTGCTCGGCGGCCGGAGCGTGCCCAGGCGATGGATGAGACTGGTCCGCGTTCATGTGCCCGTTATCTCCCCTCTGAACCGGTCGTCATGCTGAGCTGACTCCGGTTTTGCTCGGCCAGTTGGTCGTCGGTCCACTTCTGAAATTCCGCTTCGGTCTCGTGGATCGTCACCTTGCCGCGCATCTTGTAATGACCCCAGCCGCAGAGCTCGGCGCACACCAGGTCGAATTCGCCGGCCGTGTCGGAGTCAAACCAGACCGGGATCGTGAGACCAGGTACGGCGTCTTGCTTGATGCGCAGGATCGGCAAGTAGAACGAATGCAGAACGTCGGAGGATTTCAAATAAATCAAGGCCTGCTTGTTCTTGACGAAATGCAGGTCGTTGACGGCAAACAGATCATCACTCGTGTTGAGCTTGCCATCGGCCCCGGGATAGCGCATGACCCACTGAAACTGCCGCGCCGTGATCTCGGCGAGGGCCGGCACACGTGGCGCCGCGCTGCGGAACTTGATACTGGCCCAGGTTCCCATCTGGTAAAGCGCGATGAAGACCAGGATGGCGGCCGGAATGATCGTCCAGATGACCTCGAGACGCTGACTGCCATGGAAATACTGAGCCGGGCGCACCGGCTTCCCCTGCCCATCGAGCTGGTCGGCAAACCGGTACTGCGCCCAGACGAGCACGACTTGCGTGCCGATGAAGACGATCCCGGTGATCCAGAGAATGATCACGAAGAGGCTGTCAATCTCGCGGCCGAACGTCGAAATCACGTGAGCGGGCGTACCGGCCTCGGGTACCCACCAGTCCGGCGAAAACGGGGCGTAAACGAACGCCACGACGGTCAAGAAGGCGGCCAGGCCAAAAAGGACACTCCAGTAACGCACGGAAACGCTCCCTTTCAAGCTATCCCAAGATCACCGCATGGCATTCGAGTCGGCTCGAGCGTGCGAAAGTTTTCATTGATTCGATCGGTCGTTCTGATGGGCGATGTCGCCGGCTGCATCCTCGCCCCCCCCGGGGGCCAGGCAGCGATCAATGGACGGCCGCGGCCGACGCCACCTTGGGGGGCGTGACCCCCGGCGGCGCGTCCCGCAACAGATCCGGGTCATACGGCAGTGCCAGCACGAAGTTGACCAGGTCCCAGACCTTCGCTTCGTTGAGCGGCGACGGATAGTGGGCCGGCATCTGCGCGCCGTTGATCCCCTTGGCGATCCGCCAGAAGATGTCGATCGGCCGCCGGCCCCCCTTGTAAACGCCGCGGTTCAGGTTGGCCGGACGCAGCGGGTTACCCCAGTCGTCGGGCTTTTGCTTCCAGAGGGCTTTCGTCTTCTCGTCGAGCTCTTCAATCCGCTGGGGCCGCTCACTGGGGTTGCCGCCAAAGACCACATCGTTGAAAACGTCCTGGCTGACGAAGCTAGGCCCATTGCCCAGGGCGAGTGGCCCATGACAGCCCGAGCACTCCAGTTTCTCGGCCGTTCGTCCCAGGAACATATCACGGCCCCGGAGGATGCTATCGCGACTCGATGGCGTGCGGGGGGTTGGCGGGTTCAGCACCTGGGTTGGCGCCAGCTTCCACTTGTTGAAGATGCCGTTGGCCGCTTCCCTGGCGATCTCGTCGGACAGGGCATTGGGGTCTTTCTCGTCGGAGATCGACGCCTCCTCGATCAGGGCCAGCTCGGTTTCACCACGCATGCTCAGGAAGATCACGTAGTCGATGACCTGCTCGATCTCCGACCGGCTCAAGAGCGCATCAAACGCGGGCATCGACGTTCCGTGGAGCCCGTTCTTGATCGTTCGTCGCAGATCGTCGCGATCGGGTTTGGCGCCGCTGATCGTCGAGGTGAACTTGAAGATGCCTTTACGATAGTCGCGTGGAATCGGGTAGAGGAACGGGGCCGTGGGACCATCGCCGGCCCCGGAGACGCCATGGCAGTGCAGGCAGTTCTTGCGGTAAACCGCGTAGCCGCCCTTCTGACGCTGGGCACCACTGATTGTCGAAACGTCGACCTTGGCCGGTCCGTGCGCGCTGGGTCTTCGTAGATGGTATAAAACTTGGCGTCGGCACCTTCGGAATCTTGCACGATCTCGCCCAGGTAAAGGCCGTCGGCGGGAAGGCCGGAGCCGGCGGGCACGCGAATATGTTGCGGCGACTCGCCGTAGAGGCTCACGAGCGCCTTGCGAACCTTGTCTTGAAGGCCGGGATCCTTCACCTTGGCGGCAAGCGCTTCATTTTCGACGTACTGCAGCGGACCGGCGTTCCACGCATCCGAACACCCGGCCAGGGTCAACGCCAAGCTTGCCGACAAGACTGTCGATGCGATACCAGACCGCGACATGACGCGCCTTTCCCTCAACATCCTGTAGTGCTCCGCGACCGGAAGGCCGATATAACAGTTTGAGGCCACTCACCACGCCGCCGCGCCGGCCGCCATGGAAAGAGCCCGCGTCAATGGGACGCCTCGGTCGCGCACAATTACGACCCACAATACACTGCAGTCTCGGCGGGGCGAACGAACGTCCAAAACGCCCAGTTGCGTCGCCATTCTGAGAGCCGGCTCGATGCACGTCAAGTGTGCGGAGCCATCAGTTAAGGTTATCGTAGCCGTCTCATGCCACACCTACAAGGCAGCGATTGATTTCGTATTTTTCGGCCAAAACAAAAACGATAACAATAATGAAAGCATTGCGATGAAGAGCGCTCGACGGCCCGGTATCGCCTCAAAATGGCGGTTCGCTTGGCCGACTGATTGGTTCACGTGAGAACTCCCATGGGACTGGTTCGCAAGAAAATCCGCCCGCGGGCCGGGGCGGCCGTACCCCCGGAGCTCAAGGGGGTCGACGAATGGCTCAGCGAACGCCGGCCATCGTCGTACTGGGCCTGTACACGCCGGCCGTTTCCGTCGCTCTTGCTGGTTGCGCCGCTTGTTCTGGCCTATGAGGGGGGCGTCCTCTGGCTCGAGAAAAGTGCGCCCGGGGCTGTGCGCACCGGCGCCGACACGTGGATGCGCCAGGCCCTCGCCTCGTGCGGCCTCGCCGACCACTGGCTCTTGCCGTTGCTCCTTTTCTTGATCCTTCTGACCTGGCAGGTCATCAGCTATTACAACTGGCGATTCTCGCCCGCTATCCTCGCGGGAATGATTGGCGAAAGCGCGGTGTGGGCCGTGGTGCTCCTGGGTATCAGCCGGCTGATCGATTTCGGGTTCTCTTACATGGAGCAGCCCCGGCATGCCGCTTCTGGCCATTCCACCAGGCGGAACGCTCCCTTCCTTGACCTCTTTCATCGGTTACCTGGGCGCGGGGATCTATGAAGAAGCCCTGTTTCGTTTAATCCTCGTCCCCGTCTTCTTCGCCGCGCTGCGCGCTGCTCCAAACGCCACAGGTACTGGCGAGCGCGCTGGCCGTCACGGGCTCGGCGCTTCTCTTCGCGCTGGCGCACCACGCCGGCACGCCGGGCGAGGCATTTACCTGGTTCGCGTTCATCTTCCGGTGGATGGCAGGCGTGTTCTTCGCCTGGATCTTTGTTCTCCGAGGTTTTGGAATTGCCGTGGGAACTCATACCATGTACGACATCCTCGTCGGCTGGATCGCCTGGCGGCTCTGATATTTCCAACGTGCGACCGGCCAGGCCGTCCTACGAGAGTCTCTCATGCGCATCGCCCACCTTTCTGACATCCATTTCTGGCAGTACGAGTTCAACCCGCTGCGCTTGATCGGCAAGCGCTTGATCGGAATGACCGAGCTGGCCATGGGCCGCGCGCGGCGTTTTCGGCTCGAGCGGGCCGCCGACTTGATCGCGCGAGTGCAGTCCGTGGCTCCCGACCACATCCTGATCACGGGCGACCTCACCACGACATCGCTCCCCGCCGAGTTTCGTGCGGCAAGCAGGGCCCTCGCTCCGCTGCTGGCCGACCCCGCGCGTGTCACGATCATCCCTGGCAACCACGACCGCTACACGCTCTACGCCCATCGCTCGAGACGCTTCGAGTGGTATTTTGGCGCTTTTGCGCCGGCACCGCGCTATCCCTGGGCGAGGCCGCTCGACGCACAGACCGCCATCGTCGGTCTCGACCCCACGCGGTCGGCAATCACGGCCCACGGCAAGCTCCCTGCCAAACAGCTTCAGGCGGCCAGGGAGCTATTGACCGCCGCGGGACCGATCGCGCGACCGATCATCGCCTGCCACTATCCTCTGGCCGTACCGCCGCGATACGCCCGCGAATACGGCAGAAAGGATCTCGTCAATCGCAACGCGCTTGAAGACTGGCTCCGCACGATCGGGCCGCACGTGTTTTGCTGCGGCCACGTGCATGCAGCGTGGGCCTTTCGTCCGGAAACGATTTCCGACCAGCTATGCTGCAACGCGGGCGCGGCTCTCATGCGCGACCACACCGAAGACGCGCCATCCCGGCTTTCTCGAGATCGCGCTCGACGGTCGAGCGGTCGACGTCCGCCATCATGCCTGGACGGCGGATGGCTGGCAGGTGATCGAGCTCTACCAGGATGCGGCGTTCTTCCCGGGCTTCCGGGATCTGACGGCTTGATGCACGCCTGTCCTTCGGGGACGACGCCAACTCGACAAACGCGGGCGGCAGAAGATCGTTTTTTCAGGCCGTCTTGTGCCGGGCGATCCGGATCATCCCGCGAACGCGTGCGACTGCTTTTTCGTGCTCGGCGTGATCGTCGTCGGAGGTGGTTCGGCGCGCCTCGAGCGCTTCGAGCTTGCGCGTGGCGGCCACGGCGTCGAGCTGGTTCGAGGGGATCGCCCGGTTCGTCAGGACCGTGACGACATCATTTCGCACCTGAACGAAGCCGCCGTCGACGAAGTATCGCCGCGCGACGTCGGCCGATTTGGTACGAAGCTCACCGTAGCCGAGGCGGCCGATGATCGGCGTGCGCCCTGGCAGAACGCCGATCTCGCCGTCGTACAGTGGTAACGCGACAAAGTCGACCCAGTCGTCAAAAAGGGTCTTCTCGGGCGTCACCACCACGCACTGGATCTTCTTCTCGCCGTGGCCGCGGGGCCTTTTTTCTTCGCCCACCAGGTCAAGGTCACTCGCCATTGGTCGTATCACTTTCCGGGGCTCAGGCACTCATCTTCTTGGCTTGTTCTTCGGCCTGCTCGATCGATCCCACGTACATGAACGCACCTTCGGGCAGGTGATCCCACTTGCCATCGCAAATTTCCTTGAAACTGCGAATGGTGTCGGGGAGCTTCGTGTACTGACCGGCCTTGCCCGTGAACACCTCGGCGACGAAGAACGGCTGTGACATGAAGCGCTCGATCCGGCGGGCACGATGGACAATCAGCTTGTCTTCTTCGGACAGTTCGTCGACGCCGAGAATCGCGATGATATCGCGGAGTTCTTTATAGCGCTGAAGGCTCTGCTGAACCCGCCGCGCGACTTCGTAGTGTTCCTCACCGACGTACTGCGGGTCGAGAATACGCGAATTCGAGCCGAGCGGATCGACGGCCGGATAAATTCCTTTCTCGGAGATCGACCGCGAGAGCACGATGAACGCGTCAAGAAAGCCGAAGGTCGTCGCGGGGGCCGGGTCGGTCATGTCGTCGGCCGGCACGTAGACGGCCTGCACCGACGTGATCGCACCCTTGTTTGTCGACGTGATTCGCTCTTGAAGGGCACCCATCTCGGTCGCCAGCGTCGGCTGATAGCCGACGTTCGACGGCATGCGACCCAAAAGGGCCGAAACTTCCGAGCCCGCCTGGCTGAACCGGAAGATATTGTCAATGAAGAGCAGGGTATCGGCACCCGTTGAATCACGGAACCATTCGGCCGACGTCAGAGCCGAGAGGGCGACCCGCAGCCGTGCGCCGGGCGGCTCGTTCATCTGCCCGAAATACATCACGGTGCTGTCGATGACCGACTTGCCCGTGCTGCCGATCTTGGCTTCCTGCATTTCGAGCCAGAGGTCGTTACCTTCGCGGGTTCGTTCGCCGACGCCCGCGAAGACCGAGAATCCGCTGTGCACGGTCGCGATACGCGCGATCAGCTCGGTCAAGATGACCGTCTTGCCGAGCCCCGCGCCGCCGAAGAGACCAATCTTTCCGCCACGGACGAACGGGGTCAACAGGTCGACGACCTTGATACCCGTTTCAAATTGCTCGGTCTTGGGCGAGAGCGTGTCAAACGCGGGCGGGTCGCGGTGAATGGGCCATCGCTCGGTCGATCCCACGGGGCCGCGGCCATCGATCGGGTTGCCGAGCAGGTTGAATACGCCGCCCAAGCGCCTCTTTCCCGACCGGCACGCTCACGGGATCGCCCGTGTCGACCACCGGCATCCCGCGCACGAGGCCGTCCGTCGACCCGAGTGCCACGCAGCGGACCCGATTGCCGCCGAGATGCTGCTGAACCTCGCCCGTCAAACGAATTTTGATGCCCTTGACATCTGCTTCAATGTTCAACGCATTGTAGATATTCGGAAGATGCCCTTCGTCGAATTCGGCGTCAAACGTGGATCCGATCACCTGGGAGACGCGTCCCGTCATCGTCGCGACAGCCATATTGTTGCACAACCCTCAGAGAAAAATCACGAGCGAACCTTGATCGTCGGCATTGCTCAGCGTGCCATAATTCATAGCACGGTCGATATCCCCATTGCAAGGGGAGCGCGGCCGTCACCGCGAGCCGGCGAGCCGGGCACCCCTGGGCGGCAGAGCGGAGTATGTCCCTCACCGGTTGAATCGCGACGGCGTCAGCGGACCTCCGGTCACGTTCTTGAGCTGCGTCCGCATCCGCTCGAGCGTGGCCCGGGCGGCCGGATTGGCCGCCAGGTTGTTTTGCTCCTTTTGATCGACGCTCAAATCGTATAGCTCTTCGCGGACCGGAGTTTCCCGACGAACGTATGACCACCCGCCGCCCGCGAGACCGCCCAGCGGCCATGTCGTCTCGGGGAGAGCCGCCGGATCGCCGTTGGACGCCGCGAGCGGCACCACTTCCGCGAGTGCCTCCGCATTCGCGACACCGTCCCCAACCTTCTTTTCCAGCGGGCGGCTTTGCTGCCACAACCGCGCCAGCGAATCACCCGGAAACGGCGAGCCGGCCGTCATGCCCAGAACGTCGACGACCGTCGCCGCCAGGTCGCGCAAGCTCACCGTTTCCTTGACCACCCGCGCTGCCGCTGCCCCCCCGGGCGGGACAATCAACAGCGGCACGTGGACCTCGGTTTGATACAAACTCATCCCATGGCAAAAAATGCCCTCGTGCTCGCCAAAACTCTCGCCATGATCCGCCACGACGATCAACCAGGTGTGATCAAGGATGCCGCGCCGTCTCAACTCGTCAAACAAGACGCCGAGCTGCTCGTCCAGGTCGGCCACACACTCGTCGTACGCATCGATCCCGAACGCGATCTGCTTGGGGGAAAGTGCCGTCTTATCAAGGAGCGGCCATTGCTGGATCATGTCGCGCGTCGCGTTGTCGATCGCTACGGCGCCGAATCGGTGCATCCGCCCGGGCAGGAGCTGATAGGGCGAATGTGCGTCATAGTAGTTCAGGAACGTGAAAAACGGCCGCTCGGGCTGCGGCCGGGTCGACAGCCAGTGCAAGACTTCACGATTGACCTCCGACGCGTCCTTGCGGTCGGTATCCATGAGTTTCCAGAGATATTTCAAGTACGGGCGAAACTCATCGAACTCGAGTGGTCCCTCCAGGAAATCTTCGATCGCCTGGATCGCTTCGAGGCGCGATTAACCAGAGCCGACAGCTTGAAACACGTGAGTCGGGAAAATAATGGTCCTCGAAATGCGTGAACCCACGCGCCAGGCCCGAGTCGTGCGCGCAATAGGTATAGTTGGCGGTAAAGGCCGACGTCGCATAGCCGCGACGCCCCAGAAACTCCGCCAGCGTGGGGTACGTGCTGTCGAGCGGCGTGAGCCAGCCTGTCGAGACCTCATGATACCATTTCCCGGTAAACATGCTCGCATGCGAGGGGAGCGTCCATGAGCACGTCGAGCGGGCCGAGTCGAACCGGATACCGCGGCCGGCCAGCTCGACGAGCGTGTTACTCGTCGGCCGCGCATAGCCATTGAGGCTGAGGTGTTCGGCGGCAACCGTGTCCATCACGACCAGCAGAACATTCGGCGACCCGCCCGGCGGCAGCGGTCGAGCATTTTCACTGGCTTGCTGTTTCCAGTCGCCAACGCGCGGCCATGCCGCCAAGCTCAGAACCGTGCCGATGATGAGCGGCAGACTGAGACGAACCAGTCGGAACAAGCGGGCGGAATCACGCTCGATGACCGGCACGACGCGGACGCTCAAACCGACGACGACGGCCAGCCAGGCCAGGGCAAAGATCTGGGGCGCCCCGCCAAGAGCATCGGCCAGACCGTCAGTGCCAGCAGCCCTCTCGCCAGCAGCCATCGCCCGCGCCGCGGCCACGTCCAGATCAGGAGCCAGCCGACAATGCCGAGACCAATGAAAATGAGCACGTTCGTGAGTGGGATCAGCCACATGAAGTCGCGGCTGATCAAATAAAACCTGTTGGGATCGAACGACTTGCGGACGATCTTCGCAGTCACCTCGAGCAAGCCGGCCACGAGGCCGCACCAGCTCGCAAGAAGCAGTGTCGACAGGAACCCCGGCCGGCCGGGAGCATGGTTCAGGTTCTGCCCCAGCGCCGTCTCGCGATCGTCCACGTTCTTCCTCCGCTAGGTGGCCATCGTTCTCAAACCGGACCGGCACCGGCGCGACCCGTGCCACTCGTGACTCGAAGCCGGCCGTGATCCTCGACTGCGTTTCACTCTATCGCGACGACACTGAATTCTTCCAGGCAGCGTGGCCGCGACGTCCGACCTGCACGACGACCGTTCGTGGTCCATCGAACGGTTGTCCGTGCGGCATGAAAACGGATATATTAGGGGACGAGCGACCGATTCGGCGGGGTCGCACTCCGAAGCCAAGCGTATGTTGGAAAGCCCGCCATTCGTCGTGCGCGGAATTCCGATTGCGAGCGGTGTCGCCGTCCGCCAACGAGCCAGGAATCAGAGCAGACAGATCATGGGTTGGCGACACTGGCGGTGGATGCTGGCCGTTGTGCTGGCGGGAATCACGATCGCGATCGGCGTCCGGTGGTGGCAGGCGCGGCAGTTCCGCCACGCCATCGCGGAAATCGAGTCGATCATGGCCGCCGGACGGTATCCGCTCGCCGGCGCCGTCTGAATGAAATGTTGATAGCCAACCCAGGTTGCGACGAAGCAGCCTACCAGCTTGGCGTCTGCGAACGAGCACGCGGCCGGACACAAGAGGCGGATCAAGCGTGGGCCCGCGTGACGCCAAGATCTTCCTTCTTCTCTCGCGCGGTTTCAGGACGAATGGAGCTGATGGTCGATATCGGCCGCTTCGCCAAGGCTGAAGAAATCGTCGACGCGGCCGCGGAGGCCTGGCCCAAAGACCGGGCCGCGTTGCGGATCTTGCTCCTCCCGCTATTCAATCAGGAGGGCCGGCTCGAGGATGTCGAGCGCCTGATTGAAGACCGCTGGCAGGGCCTCCACGAGACCGGCGAGCAAGCCTCGGAGCTGGCCATCAACCTGGGGCGCCTTTCGCTCGACATGCAGTGGAATCGCCCGCCCATCGACCTGCTGCGTGCCGATCTCGACCGCGCGGCCAAGCTTGCACCCGACGACGACCGCGTCTGGCTCGGCCAGGCGAACCTGGCGATCCAGACCAAGGCGTTTGACACGGCCGAGCGCCTGCTCGACGCGTGTCTCAAGATCCGTCCCGATGATGTCTCAGTCTGCACGGCTCGTCTTAACTGGGCCGTGGCCGCCGATAGCGTGGAAGTCGTCAGGCAAGCGCAGTCGCATCTGCCCGCCGGCACGCTGACGCCTCTACAAACGGATCGGGTAGACGCCTGGCTGGCCGCGAGCGAGGGAGACCGAGCCGCCGAGCAGCAATCGCTCAACCGTGTGGTCTCGGCCGATCCCGGCGATCTCGCCGCCTGGAAACGGCTCGCCGAGCTCGCAAGCCAGGACCGCCGGCCTGAAAGCGTTACTGAAATCGAGCGTCGTTCGGCGGAGATCGCGCGGTTGAACGAGTGCTTTCACAAGCTATACGATCGCAACCAGCCGATTCGCGACTCGGTCGAAATGGGCCAGCTTGCGAGACGGCTGGGCCACACCTTCGTGGCGAAGGTCTTTCTCACGGTCGCCGCCGCAAAGAGCCTGCATCCGGACGACGCCAGCGCCTGCTCGCCGAAGTGACTGCCCGGTCCAGCGACCGGTGATCGTGATCGAGAGCCTCCACTTGCTCGACCCGGTCGATCGGCAGGTTGACGTCGACCCAAGCCCGGAGCCCAAAGGCTACGCGACGCACAACGGTTACCGGTCTGGCGATGACGTTCCCGTCGTCGTGAACGGGATGATCGTTGGCCAGATCGCTGTTGACGACATCCTACCTCGACCAGCGCCACGTATATCCCAGGCCGATCGATCCGCGGCAGTGAGATGTCGATCTCCAGCGCGATGTCGGGGATGGGATAAGCGGCGCCGTCGTTAGCGCCGCGGACATCAGCCGCCCGGCATAACCCCACCATTGCTGGGTCGAAACAGTAGCACGAATCGGCTTCGATCACGCGTCCGACGAGCCGGACCACGCCAACCTGTGCGAACATCTCCATCGCGTCCAGGAAACAGCGCACGTGTCGGACGATGCGATCCGGAGCCTGTTTGACATGCTCAGGATCTACAGAGACGGCGAACGGCCGGCACCCGTATCGGAACCGGCCTGAGGGCGGACGGAAAGACTCGGCCTCAATCGTCGTTCTTTGGGCCGTTGGGATTGGCAGTCGCCTCGGCCGCCTTCGTCCGCCGCTCCGAGTCCTTCGCCGCTTTGCCGGTCGGGGCGGGTGTGGGTGCAGTCGTCGTTGCCGCGGGAGACGGGGTGGTCGGCCCGCCACCGCCGCCGTTATCCTCGCAACCTGCCGCGGGGATCAGGAAAACGCCAGCGGCAAACAGCACAGCGAATCGCTTCATCTCAACTCCTCGGGTCGTACTTTCATGGGGTTGTGGAATGCTAGACGGGAAGGCGGACGAGCAGTCTGGGCTCGTTCGCCTCTCCCGTCCTATCACATCAATAACTGTCGGAGCTAACGACCTCGCCGAGGCCGCGGCTGCCGAGGGCCCACCACGTGGGCGGGGAAATCGAGTTCTTGATGAAGTGGACGGAGCCGTCGGCGAAGGCGACATTCACACCGCCGGGGTGGTTGCTGCCGGGCGGGGCGCTGCCCATCGGGGTGACGTAGTAGCTAGCGGACAATCCACCCGTGTCGCCGTCATTCGAACAGCCGAACTGGTTGGGCGTGCCGAAGTGGTTGTACGACTGCCACACCAACCAACTCGGTACGGCCCCGATCCACTGCTCGGCACTGCCGCAAAAACGGACGCCCTGCGTTCCCGGTGCGCTAGAACAAGTCTGATACATCGTCAACGCGCCGGCCGGTCCCGTGTTCAGCCCCGACGTTGCTGCTGAGGTCTTGCTGTGGATCACGCACCGATTCCAGTTGTTAATTCCGACTGCGCTGATGGGCGACGGATACGCGCCGGGTATGCCCAGCAGCCGCTCGCTAACCAACCCGGTATTCGACGTACCATCGGTGATCGAGGCAATCCGCACCGGCGCCCACGTCACGTTCCCGTAGGTGTTGGGCCCGGCGGTGGTGCCGCCAGGCACGGTCACCGACCCGAAAACGTTATTGTTGGCGGGGATGATCGTCCCACTCAAAAGCTGGATCGGCCCGGGACCGCCGTAGTTGCCGCAATAGTTGCCCATCCCGTAATACACCCCGGGGAGCGCCAGGAAGGGATACTGCCCCTGGTTGCGGTTCTCCGACGGGCACTGGAGGACGGCGACGTTCAGGAGCGCCACCGTCGAGTTCATCCACCCGCCGGGTGTATTCGACGAGAGCATGTCGACGCTGAAGTTGATGGCGTTGAAGAGCGGCGTCTGCTCCGTGAACTGGAACGTACCCGGGATCCAGCTCGCCGTGCCCAGGTTGCCGCCAGTGGACTGGTTCTGCGCCTGCATCGGGAAGCAAGTGTTCGAACTCTCGTAGTTCATGCACCCAAGAGCCAGTTGCTTGATATTGTTCGTACACTGAATACGCCGAGCCGCCTCGCGCGCCGCCTGAACGGCCGGAAGCAACAGGGCGATCAACACCGCGATGATCGCGATCACAACGAGGAGCTCGATGAGTGTAAAGGCGCGGGGTTTCGGCCCCAACGCGCATTCGCGCCGCCGCGAGATGAGGCTACTCATGATGGAAAACCTCTTTCTGTGGATGTCGGAAAAAAGAAACTGACGGTCGGCCCCGAAGGAGAGAGTTCGAGGACCCAAACGGAATGAAAATGGGCACCCGGAACTTCCCTCTCAAACCATCGAGGGCGCACCGGAAGTGGCAGCGGCTCAGAAGTTACGACCTATATTCACGCAATGATGCCTGGCGGTCTATCGATCGCGAACACGCGCCATGCCCGATGCACAATTCCGCAACGTGGCAGTCTCACTTGAGCAAGCGGGCATGAATGCGCTTTCCGAGTCGACGCGATTATCGAGCCGGTGCCTGTTTTTGTCAATACTAATTTCTTGGAGGAGTACGCCTTAAGTCCTGATGCACGAGCGAATTAAACCTATGTGTTTAAACCTAAGTTTTAAAGACTTGACGCAAAATCATGTCACGTCCCAACGCCATGCGCCACTTTTATTTCCGCCTCGAGTCGGCTCGCAAACGGGCCGCCGAGTGACACCGCCAGAGGCGCGCTCGTGGCGGCCGGATGTCGGCGTCAAATGCGATCGAAATTTCTTGGAACAGAAATTCAAGACCGAGACGAGACCAATGATGCCGATCGCCAACGCCGGTGTGTGTCACGCGAGTGCGTGGTGAGCGTAGAGCGCCTGCCGTGCACCCGGCGCGAAGGCGCCGTGCGACCCGGCGGCGACACGACGAACCGTCTTTCCCACGGGGCGGCGATTTGACGACCGCGACGTGGCGGCGAGCGCTGGCTCACAGCCCCTGGGAGCTCGCCGCACGCCGGAGACCCGCGATCGGCGTCGATGCGGATCACCCAGGTGTGAAACGTGCGACCATTTCAAACGATTCACGATCTTGGATCAGAGTCTTTAGTTCTTCTGCTTCGCGACGGGTACGACGCCGGCGGGCCTGGGCGCTGCCTTGAACTCGTCGGCCGACATCTTCTTGACCGACCGGTTGAGCATGAGCACGTAACCGCCGTTCTCCGGCACATCTTTTTGATACGCGAGCACCTCGTCGGCCCCCGCATCGCTGGCCTCTTCGCCCGTGTCGGGAAGGGTCGCACCGAAAAGAACCACGACCTTGCCCGAGCTAATCGCATCAAAGCCGTTGCCGGCGAGCTGACGCACGGTATTGAAATCGGCCAGCTTCTGCGGCGGCTTTTTCTTCATGAACTGGTAATGACGATAGAGTTCCCCGACCTCGGCGATGTTATCCTGGCTCACCTGATCGCTGGTTCGCGCGCCACTCGCGCCATCACAACCGGCGGCCGCGAGCGCCAGGGCCCAGCATACGACAAATGACTTTTTCATGTCCCTTTCCTTATGTAGAAAGGCCGGCGCG
The DNA here is from genome assembly GCA_963818265.1 of uncultured Planctomycetota bacterium. Taxonomy (GTDB): domain Bacteria; phylum Planctomycetota; class Planctomycetia; order Isosphaerales; family Isosphaeraceae; genus CAWFRS01. The sequence continues at coordinate 367,546 of CAWFRS010000012.1, forward strand.
ACGCACCGGCCTCGGCTTTGCCACGCAGTCAAGATCCTCTGTACCGTCTCGATTCAATCAATACTGGTCAGCGCTGATCACTTCGCCGCCGCTGCGCGTCCCCAGGGCGTTCCACGTCAAGAGGTTCACCGAGTTCTTGATGAATCGCACCGAGCCATCGGCGAACGAAATATTCACGCCGCCGGGGTGGTAGCTACGTGCCGCCAGGTGGGTTCGTGAGAAGTTGTTGAGCGCCGTCGTGTCGGCGGACGTTCCGCAGTCGTAGAGCGGCGAATTCGGCGGTAGCGTGTGGGTGTAAAAGGCGGTCGGACCGAACGCGCGATAGTATTCCTGACCACGGTAGCGGTACGTCGAGTAACGGGCCGCCGGGTTACAGTTGGGAGGCTGAAGGTTGTCGAGATTCTGGCTATAAACCAGCACGATCGTGGGGTCGCCGATGGGGGGAAGCGTCGACCCGATTTCGTGACCGCGCCACGCCTCGCCGAACGCGGCCGTGTTGCTCGTGCCGTCGGTGATGGCGGCAACGCTCACGCCGGGGACCTTGTTGTAATCGACGTTGGGCGTGGTGCCGATGCACGCGGGCCGGGAATAATCAATCTGGGCGATATAGATGCCCCAGCGGTTGCTATTCGGTTCCATGTTGGTGTAAGTCGACCCGGCCTCCTGGGCGGCCGTTGCGCCGAGGGATGCGAAATAGTTGCAGTAGGCCACGTTGTCGCCAATTCGCTGGGTTGCGGCGTCCGACGGACACACATAGCCGTTGATCAACGTGTTCTGGGCCGTGTTGTTGATCGTTCCGGCCCCGTAAAGACACATGTCGATCTGAATATTGAACGCGGCATAAAGCTGCGACTGTTCCATGTAGGCCAGGAGCTGTCCCAGGACGTCGATCCGGCAGCCGCCGAACGGTCCGCCCGTGCACGACGTGATGTCGGTGGACGGAAAGATTCCATAGCCCGGCGGATAGGTGAGGTTCGTCGACTCGAAGTTGGCCGCCGAGAGAGAGATTTGCTTCAAGTTGTTGGTGCACTGAATCCGCCGGGCCGCCTCGCGGGCCGCTTGAACGGCCGGCAGCAAGAGGGCGATCAAGACGGCAATAATCGCGATCACAACCAAAAGCTCGATCAAGGTGAAGCCCAGACGAGCCGACGAGCGCACGTACGGTTTGCATCGAAACATCAGATTTCCTTCATCAACGAAGAAACAGGAAAACGCGGCGGAAGCCGTTGCGTCCCGGACGTCGGGACCTCGATCATGCGTCAGACCGGCTTCGTCCTGGCAAAGGCAAGCGCGACCGCGGGCGTTCCGGCCAGCACGCTGGCCCGGTGCCGCCGCGGCACCCAGCGGAGCAAAATGGATGACGTGATCAATTCCGCGGGGGAGACGGAACCGGGCTGCGCATTCAACACCGAATTCATTCGTCGACGCAGCAAATGAGAATCTTATCATCACGTGATCCAACTGGGCTTATTCATACCACGCGTGGTGGTGCGCTGACAAGAGGCAAAGTGGCCTGGACCGCAAATTTTGTATAAACGCAATTGGCGAGGTGCCTCGACAGATCGGCAAATGAATGCGCAAGTTGCTTCGCGGCCGCTGCCGCTATGGGCGCGACGCGTCGTGCATTCACAGATCGCTTGCGCCCTTATCGGGCTCTGATATGTCGAATTCGAGCATTCAACTGGCCACGCGCGAATCTGCGAATGGATCGCGTGCCCGCTTCAGACGTGGCCAATGCCGTCAATTCTCACTCAAGCGCGCCGGCAGCACCGACGATGTCAGCGAGCTCGCTCGTGATCTGATTTTGACGGGCTCGGTTGTACTGGCGTGTCAGCGATTTGACGAGATCGTCGGCGTTCTTGGTGGCTCCGCCCATCGCGACCATGCGGGCGATCTGCTCGCTGACGGCCGCGTCGAGAAAGCACTTGAAGAGCCGAACCTTGAACGACACGGGCACGATCTCTTCGAGAATGCTCCGCGCATCGGGCAGGAACTCGTACGGCACCGGCTCGCCCTTTTTCGCGGACGCAGTGACCTCGGTCTTCGATAGCGCGGCACTGCGCGACAGGGCGGAGGCGGGTGCACCCATCTCGGCGGCCGTGATCGGCAACAAGGTCTGAACCGTCGCGACCTGGCGCGACGATGAAACGAACTGGGTGTAGACGACGTCGAGCCGGTCGATCGAGCCTTGAACATAGAGCTTGATGTAGCGATCGGCGAGAACTTCCACTTCCTGAAACTGCGGACGGTCTTCAAACTGGGTATACGTCGCCTCGGTCACCATCCTGCGGAACCGGAAAAAACCGATCCCGCGCTTGCCGGCCACTTCAAGCAAGGTCTCGGCGCCGTCGGTCTGGTTTTCCTGGTTGCGGATGATCGCGGCGCGCAACACGTTGCCATTGTAGCCGCCGGCCAGGCCGCGGTTGCTCGTGATCACCAGGAGCAGGCTGCGCTTGACTGGGTCGTGCGGCGTGAGCAACGGGTGGCTGATATCGCTCGAATTCGCGCGCAAATCGGCCACGAGCTCGACGATCTTCCGTGTGTACGCTTCCGCTTCGGTCGCACGGTTCAGCGCCTTGCGAAACCGATTGGTCGCGATCAGCTCCATCGTGCGAGTGATCTTGCGGATGTTCTGAACCGCCTTGCGGCGCTTGATGATCGCGCGAGCCTTGGCCATTTGTCCCTTATCCGTCTTGTTTCCGCAATTTGCCGGTTGTCACTGGCATCTCGGGCCGCGTTTTCGCTCAACGAAACACGTTCGCCTTGAACTCGGCGATCGCGCGTATCCAGCTCCGACTCGATCTTGGGCGTCATCTTCTGCTCGCGGGCCAGCTCGGCACGCAGACCCGATTTACGCTCCTTGATGAACGTGAGGAACGCCGCCTCCCAGCGTGAGACGTCGGTCCGCGGCACGTCGTCAAGGTGGCCCTGTGTGCCGGCGAAAATGCTCAGCACCTGGTCGATGACATCCATCGGCCGGTACTGCGGCTGCTTGAGCAATTCGACCATGCGATAGCCGCGGTCGAGCTGTTTCTGGGTGGCTTTATCAAGCTCGGTTCCAAGCTGGGCAAACGCTTCGAGCTCGCGAAACGCCGCCAGGTCGAGCCGCAAGCCGCCGGCCACTTTCTTCATGACCGGGATCTGGGCCTTGCCGCCGACCCGCGACACGCTGATCCCCACGTCGATGGCGGGCCGCACGCCCGCGAAGAAGAGATCCGGCTGAAGGTAAATCTGGCCATCGGTGATCGAGATGACGTTCGTTGGGATGTAGGCCGACACTTCGCCTTCGAGAGTTTCGATGATCGGCAGGGCCGTCAGCGAGCCGCCCGACATCGTGGTCTTGACGACCTTGTGCCCGGTCGCGAAATGTTCCTTCAAGGCGTGGTTAGCCTCTTCGAGGCCCGGGACGCCGACGTACGTCTGCTTGTCGACGCCCATGTCATCGGTGACGTGGTCTGTCGATGCGTTCTCGGGCAAGATGACGTAGTGGTTCGCGAGCTTCGCCGATCGCTCGAGCAACCGCGAGTGCGCGTAGAAAATATCGCCCGGAAAAGCCTCGCGACCGGGGGGGCGACGCAAGAGCAACGAAACCTCGCGATAGGCGACGGCCTGCTTGGAAAGGTCGTCATAAATCACCAGGGTCGGCTTGCCCTTCTCGTACATGAAGTACTCGGCCATCGCACAGCCGGCGTAGGGCGCGATGTACTGGAGCGGGGCCGGGTCGCTGGCGCCGGCGGCGACGACAATCGTGTAATCGAGCGCGCCATGACGCCGCAAGATGTCGACGATGCCGGCCGTCGTCGATTCCTTCTGGGCGATCGCGACGTACACGCAGATGACGCCGGTCCCTTTTTGATTGAGGATCGTGTCGATCGCGATGGCCGTCTTGCCCGTCTTGCGGTCGCCGATGATCGAGCTCGCGCTGACCGCGGCCGATCGGAATCATGGCGTCGATCGACTTGATGCCGGTCTGGAGCGGCTCGTCGACGGGCTGCCGTGCGGCGATGCCGGGAGCCATGGCTTCGAGCGCCCAGGTCTTGTCGGTGGCGATCGGCCCTTGCTCGTCGATCGGCTCGCCGAGCGGGTTGACGACGCGGCCGATGATGGCCTCGCCGACCGGCACGCGGAGCAGGGCCCCGGTCGCGGTGACCGTCTCGCCTTCTTCGATCCCCGTGTATTCGCCGAGGACCATCACGCCCACCGACGATTCTTCGAGGTTCAGCGCGATCCCCTTGACGCCATTTTCAAACGTCACCATCTCGCCCGACATCAAGCCGGAGAGGCCGTAAACGCGCGCGATGCCGTCTCCGACCTCGAGAACCTGCCCGACTTCGCTCGTCGTGACTTCGGGAGAGAACTGTTCGATCTCACGTTGAATGACTGAACTGATCTCGTCGGCTTTGAATTTCATGCATCTTTCCTTCGATCAGTCGTTGGCGAAGCTGTGCGAGTCGGTTTTTCACCGACGCGTCATAACGGTGGTCACCGACCTGGACGACCAGTCCCCCGATCAGATCCGGGTCAGTCGAGACCAAGAGGACAGGCGTGGCGCCGGTCATGGCGGCGAGCCGGTCACGGAGTGTTTGCAGTTGATTTTCGTCAAGGGCCACGGCCGACCGCACCTGCACCGGAATCCGCTCGTTGCGGCGGTCCCAGATCGGCGCGTGCTTCACGCGTGACGACCGAAAGCAGTCCGAGCCGCTCGTGCCGGTTCAAGACCCGGAGGAACCGGAATACCAGCTGCGACGCCCGGTTGTCGAAGACGTTCGGTCAGAATTCGATCCTTGTGGGCCGTCGAAACGCGTGGCGAAGCCAGAAGCTGGGCAAACTTGGGGAAAGGCAGTCGAGCACATCGTGTTCGATCTCGGCTAGCTCGTCGAGGACCGCCTCGACGCCGCCCGCCTTCTCGGCCGCGCCGATCAGGGCATCGGCGTAGCGCCGGGCCAGCTCGGTCGTCTCGCCGGATTCATTCGGCTGGCGTGTTCCGCGAGCGTCCGACGGCTCGGATGTTCCCACCGTGCCCGGATCGGTCATGACCGCGTTCCCCCCTGGCCGTTGGCGGTCGCGGGGAGCGACTTGATCGCGGCGTCGAGCAAGACGGCGATGCTCGGCGTGGTCAAGCTCGCTGCGACAGCACCTTGCCGGCGACGCTCACCGCCATGTCGGCGGTCTTCTCCCAGATTTCGGCCAGGGCCTGGTCGCGGGCCGAACCGATATCGCGCTGGGCGCGTTGCTTGGCGACGTCGGCCTCGGCCTGGGCCTGTTTCACGATCGAATCGGCGGTCGCCTGAGCTTCCTGCCGGGCCTTTTCAAGAAGGGCCCGCACGTCGTCGGACGCCTTGGCCATCAGGCGGCGGTGTTCGGCCAGGTTCGTCTCGCTTTCATTCCGCGCTCGCTCGGTCTCCAGAAGCACGTGCTCCAGGTGCTGCTCGCGATTATGAAGTGCTTCCAGCAGCGGCTTCCAGGCGAAGCGGCTGAGAACTGTCAGCAGCAAGATGAAAACAACCAGGGTCCAGAGCGCCAGGCTCGGCTTGGGCTCGACGGGGTTGATTCTTGGCTCGGCGGGCACGCCCTCGGCGGCGGCCATTCGAGCCTCTTCGCTGGTCGAGTCGCGCCTTGGCCGCGGGGTGCGCACCATGCTCTTGAAATTCCCGTGCGACGGCCCGGCTTCCCGCCGCGAGACCGGCGAGGCAAAATCCAAGGAAGGCCAGGGTCAATCTCGAACGAAGCAGTCGTGACATGGCAACAATCTCGCGCCGGGCGAACGAGTCGAATGGGGCAAAAGCCGATGAGTACCGAGGGCGATCAGGCCGTCTGAGCCGTGCCATTCCCGACCAGGCCAACGCCCGAGGCGAGCTCGGTGGTGGGCCCTGGCCGGGAGGCCACACGGCGTCTGGCCGGTCGGCGAAATGGTGCTCAGCCGAACAAGCCCTGCAAGAGGATGATGATCAGAGCGAAGAACGTCACACCTTCAATAAGGGCCGCGGCGATGATCATCGCGGTCTGGATATTGCCGGCGATTTCGGGCTGGCGGGCCATGCTCTCGACCGAGGCCTTGGCGATCATGCCGATACCCATGGCCGCGCCGACGATCACCAACCCGGCGCCGATGGCCTTCAAGATCCGAAAACGGCGCGGCAGCCGGCTTGACTGCCTCTTGTGCGTCCACGGTGTTGCCGGCCAATAGGAAGAGGCCGCAGGCCAAAACGGTGAGCTTGATCAACTTCATCTGACTCTCGACTCCTTAACACTACTGGGAGACACACTTCGGTCATGATCGCGGGTTCATCGATCGACCCGCCGGCCGAGCACGAAACCACGCTGGCTTCGACTCCTGAACGATCACGACTGGCCTGGCTCAGGGGCCGGCGGCGCCGTCGCTTGACCGGGTCGACGAGAGCCCGTGTCGCCCCCGGGCGACATGCCCGCCGGACACTTGATCTCTAATGAGGATGAACGGCGGCTCCGATAAATAGCGCCGACAAAAATGTGAAAATGTATGCCTGCAAAAAGGCCACGAAGAACTCGAGCAGGCTCAGCAAGACCACGCCGATCACGCTCGCCGGCGTCGACCAGGAAAAACGAGGCCGGTCCAGAAGCTCGGTCATCAGGATGAAGCCGAGGATGACGGCGAGGACCACGTGGCCGGCGAACATGTTCGCGAACAACCGAACAGCCAGCACGATGTGCCGGATCAAAAGGCCCAGCGATCTCGATGACGAACATCAGGCCCCAGAGCAGGGGCTTGAGCCACCAGGGAACGTCCATATGGGGCACGATACCCAGCCAGTAGCCCTTCACGCCCATCTCGCGCATCCCGGCGCCAGACCACGACTCCGAGCGTCATCAGGGCGAGGGCGGCCGTGACGTTGACATTGCCGGTGGCCGACGCAAGCCCGGGAACCATCCCGAGCAAATTATTAAACGAGCACGAAGAAGAAGACCGTCCAGAGGTACGGCAGGAACCGATCGGCCCCATGCCCGCCAATGGCCGGCCGGGCCACGTCGTCGCGAATGAAGAGGATCATCGCCTCGAACATGTTCATGAACCAGCCGCGGCTTACGGCGTGCGTGCGATGTGCCGAACGACCGGCACCAGGATCGAGCATGACCAGGGCCGACGCGATCAGCTCCATCACCATGAAGCGGGTGATCTGGAGGCCCATGATCTTGGGCAGATGGATATCCCGATCAAAGGATCGGCGGGATTCCACCACGGCAACTCGAGCGTGTCGTGGTCGATAACGTGAGCCAGGGGATTTTCCGAGTGTTCAGCCATGTTGAGTTTATCGAGTCCATGTAGCGAGATCAAGTTGGCCCGAGTCGAAGCACTCTGAGTCGGCCGGCGGCAACGGAACTCCGCGACTATCCCTGGCCGGTCAACTGAGGAATATCGTCGCTGGTCAGCCTTGACCACCCTCTTTTCACGTTGCGCTGGCGGCCGCAGCTGCCTTGCGGTCATCTTCGGTCGCAAGTTCCTTCGCCATGCGGAGCGTTCGGACCATGAACAGCACGAAACCCAGAACCGCCCCGACGACGTGAAGAGCGGATTTGTCCGCCACCACCGATCCAGGCCAAAGCCCACGACGACCGGCACCGCGAACGTCGAGAGCGAGCGTCGTAATCCGTGAGGCCCACGCAATGCCAACCGAGAGCAATGACCTCGACTCTCGCTGATCGACCACGCACGACTCCAACTACCCCGTCCGAAACCACCGCCGCCATTCGTGCCGACCCCGATCGCGTCAGTCATATCGCGTGATCCGGGATCGCTCAGACCTCCAGGTTTCGGCACCGGGACGCGCATTGCCTTTAGGCAACAGTTTTACCGGCCAAGTGACCCCTGTCAACGCCCCACTCCGGAAGTTCGAGAAATTTTTCACAAAGTCTCCCATAATCATACGACAATCGAACAATCAGGGTCTGGCGCCGCCGCGCGGCGGCGCGGCGTTAGAGCGTGCGCCGGGGCCGCGATGGCGGCGGCGGGCTGTCGAATTACAACGGCAACCACTCGATGCCCGGCGCGATCCTGGGACGGCGAGTCTGGCCCAATGAAACGTTGGTCTTGAATCGACTTCCGAATGCATTGAGCGCAGGGCGACTCTGTCACGCGGCTTCGTGTTGGAATCCCGCCTTCACTGAAGCTTCGGCTCGCCCGCCGCCTGAAGGCGGAACTCCAACAGGCAACCGTTGGATGTCCGGCTTCGGCCGGTCTGCTCTGGCTGATAGCGCAAGAAGCCGGCTAAAGCCGGAACTCCAGCAGGCCACCGTTGGATGTCCGGCTTTAGCCGGTCTGCTCTGGCTGATATCGTCAGAAGCCGCCTGAAGGCGGACTTCCAGCAGGCCACCGTTGGATGTCGGGCTTTAGCCGGTCTGCTCTGGCTGATACCGTCAGAAGCCGCCTGAAGGCGGACTTCCAGCAGGCCACCGTTGGATGTCGGGCTTTAGCCGGTCTCCGAACGAGCCCGGAAGCCGCCGGTGCGGACCCGGGGGAGCCTCCGGGTCTCGGAATCATGCAAGGCCATTGAGCCAGGCGCGCGGCGATCGAAGACCGTGCGCTGGTCGCACGCGAAAAATGGGGACGGACAACGGTGTCATAACCGGAATTGATGATGAGTCAGATCCTGCGAGGGCTCATGCGTGCTTGAATTGCTTTAAATGAGTGTCACCGGCCCTCTGATCACGGAGCGGGCGAAGCCGACTGTCCATTATCGTACAGTTGCCGAGAAACGGCGATTGACATGCTTTGCGTCGTTATGGTATTTGATATTCGGCGCTTTCAACCAACGGGGCAAAACCAGTGAAAACGACACTCCTCGATCCTTCCGGTTCCATCAATCCGGGGATTCGTCATGCATGATCTGGGCACCGAGTCTGGCTAACGGAAAGACTCAAGAGGCGGCATCGACCGGGTGAATACCGGGTTGGTGGCCGCTATTTTTGTTTTGCGGCATGACGATGAATCGTGTCCTCGGAGGTGAATGTCCTCTACTGTTGCGATCGCCGGGTTGGAATGCCGCGAGGCATTCACGCCTCGCCTGCCCAGTCCGGAATACATGGAGTGTTCTGGATCGGTCCACTCACGGATGAATGTCATATAAAATTACATTCATTCCTCGCGCATGCCGCCGGGGCCGAGCGAGGGGTGTCGGAGTGGTACCGTATGACTGCCGAAGCCCTCAATGACTGCAATAAAAGACATCTGGCCCAGTTGGCCAAGGAAAAGGGAATCGCCGGCTGGCATGCCATGAGGAAGGATCAACTGATCCGGGCCTTGTCGAGTGCGCGGCCAGCCGCTGTCCGCAACCCGCAGAAGACGCCAAGCCCAAGGCCACGCCCGCCGCGGCGGCCGCCACGCCCTCTCGATCCCGGAAAGCGGGCGCGGCGGCCCGCGCGAAGACGCCGGCGGTGGCATCGGTGCCGACCCAGACACTCGACCACGCCTGCCAGAAGGATCGGATCATCGTGCTGACACGCGATTCCTACTGGCTCCACGCCTACTGGGAGCTCTCCCGCACGACCCTGGGTCGGGCACGGGCCGCCCTCGGTCAGGACTGGCACGCCGCGCGGCCGATCTTGCGGGTCATGGACGTCTCGAGCGAAGACACGACATCGGCCGCCGAACGCCACATTCGCGATATCGCCATTCACGGCGGTGTCAATAACTGGTACATCGACGTGCTCGAGCCGCCCCGCTCGTACCGTATCGATATCGGCTACCTCTCACGCCGCGGCCGATTTTACGTGCTGGCTCGATCGAACGTCGTCACCACACCCAAGGCCGGCGTGACCGATGCCCTCGACGAGAACTGGGCGAACGTCCAGCGCCAGTTCGAGCGCGTTCAAAACCCTGCGTCAAACGGCTCTGGTACCACGCATCACAACACCCAGATCGATCTCCGCGACCTCTTCGAGGAGCGCCTGCGCCGGCCGATGAATAGTGCGTCGCTCCAGGATCTGACGACCTCGGGTCTGCCGCACCTCGGGCGTGACTTCCATTTTCAAATTGACGCCGAGCTGATCGTTTACGGTACGACCGAGCCCAACGCCAAGGTCACCCTTCAAGGCGAGCCCGTTCAGCTTCGTAACGACGGCACGTTCACGGTGCGGTTCAGCCTGCCCGACTCGCGGCAAATCATCCCGGCCGTCGCTTCGAGTGCCGATGGCAGCGAGGAGCGCACGATCGTCCTGGCCGTCGAACGTAATACCAAGGAACTCGAACCCATGATTCATGACAACAACGAAATCTGATGACTTGATCGCAGGCACTCGTGCCAGCCGTGGATCTTGCGGCCTTGCGTGAAGTGGCCTGGCCGTCGTCCTGCATCGATGATACCGAGCGCCGCGCGTCGTTGTTCTTGCGAGACCATCGACGCGCGGCGTCTTTGTTTTGAAGATTGCTCGGGTAGTCGGTTATAATGCCTGTATCGACCCATCAGTGGCGTTCCTAGCGCAGGTCCGAAGCGATTGCCCGTCCTTCAAAAGCTTCATTGAAACGGGAGATCGTTCGCTTGAGCCAAGATATCGAAGGCATTCTCAAGGGCTGGGAGTACGAGCCGGACGGACTTCAGGTTCGGGTGATCACAGGCCGGGATGGCCAGGAAAAGATTCAGATGCGGATCGACCTCGGTTTGATCCAGATGGAGATGGACGGCCGCCCGGACGGGCAGCGACCCGAAGGGTATCCGTCGTTGCTCGACCACTACGAAGCGAAGGCGAAAGACGCCAAGGCGTCCGAGGCGGCATTTGCGCTGAGCTCGGAAGACTGCTCGCTCTTGATGCGTGAGGGATTGCAGTACTATCACCGCTACCTGTCGGCGTTTCATCTGGAACGCTACGACCTGGTCGAGCGTGATACCGAACGCAACCTTCGACTCTTCGCGTTCGTCGGCCGCCACGCGGCCCGTCAGCGCGACAAGATCGAGTTCGATCAGTATCGTCCCTATGTGCAGATGATGCACACGCGGGCGCGAGCCTCACAATCGCTCAGGAAGGGCGAACATCGCGCGGCCCTCAAACGCATCGACGAGGGCATCAAGGCCATCCGCCGCTTCCTGGTCGACTACCAGCAGGAGGAAAGCGAAGAACGAATGCTCGGAACTGCGATCCCTGATTCGCTGGCGCAAAGAGGTCGAGCGCGAGCGTCCGCTCGGTCCGCTCGAGAAACTCGAGCAGCAGCTCGAGCTCTCGGTCGAACTTGAAGACTATGAAGAAGCCGCGCGGATTCGCGACCAGATCCGCCGGCTCGCCGCCAGTGACAAGCGGCCTTGATCGTCGCGCATTCCCTCTCAGCGGCGGGCGACCCGTCGGGTCAGGGGAGAATAACGCGTGGTATCGGCGGGCACGCCTGGCATGGACACATTCCGAAGCTTCTACCCTTGAATTCGGCTTGATTGGCGGCTACATTGGTCGTGTCTGGTTCATCCAGACACAGCCTCTGCCATGTTCGATACGGGGTGATCCTTTTGGCGAACCAACGTAAAACCCGTCGGGGTCCGATATCGGCTCCTAGGAACTTGTTTCCTCGAGTGCCTCAGGATCCCACCTAAACTGCGGGTTCTCAAAAGCACCTCACCGGCATTACGGTGGAGGTTTTTCCCAACTTTGCCCGTGCCTTCCCCTCGATCGCGAGGAGAGACACGGGCATTCTCGTTTATCTGGTCCAGAGACAGGTTTACCGGATGAATGGGCCGCGATCGGCCGATCCCCTTTCGCGCGGTCAACCAAGCGCGAGCTCGAGCGCACGATCAAAGCGACCGTCACCGCTGTTGACCCGAGCCAGCGACGCGCCGAGGAAACGCGGCTGATCGATCGGTTTCCCGGGCTCCCTGGTTACGCGGATGCTCGCACCGTGTTGCTCTACGTATCGGCGCTGGCGGACGAGATCCCGACGAACGAGCTGATCGCTGGCGCGCTCGAGCGGGGCCAGGCGGTCTGCTGCCCGCGCGTCGACCGAGCGGGCCGCCAGCTCCGTCTGCACCGCGTTGTTGATCCTTCTCGCGACCTCGAAACCGGAGTGCTCGGCATCCCCGAGCCGCGCCCCGGATTGCCCGAAGTCGCGCCCGAGGCCATCGACTGGGCCTTGATACCCGGCCTGGCCTTTGACGAACGGGGATATCGGCTCGGCCGCGGAGGCGGCTATTACGATCGCCTGATACCGCTCATGCGAGCCGACTGTGCCTGCTGGGCCATGGCGCTCGAGTGTCAGGTCGTTCCGGAGCTCCCGATCGACTGGCACGATGCGCCGCTCAACGGAATTGCGACCGTCACACGCACCATTCCGGGGTGTCGCGGCCGTCATCTGGGTTCAATGTGAACCGAGGGGGGCTTGAGATAGGCCGACGCGAGTTCCGCCACATGGGCGGCCCTCGTATCACCTTCGTGCAAGATGACACGGTACGAAAAGGAGATTGACTGGCCGGCGGCCAGTGTGAAATCGCCTTTTTCGGCTTTGCCGAAATCATGCCAACCGAACGGATTGGCCGCGAAGAGGCCATAGGTTCGCACATGCCAGGTCGTGGGAAACCGAAAGCTATCGGGGCGATTGATGATGGCGATACCGACGGTCTTGTCGTCTACGGGACCGACATAGTCGACCCAGGTTGACGCCTTGCCCCAGGCTTTTTCGTCGGTCAGGCCCTCGGCATTGGTGATCTTGCCCCCTTTTTTCTTGTTCACGTCCATCGACGACGCGACCCGAATTCCGAACATGCCTTCCTTGGTGTCGCGAAACGTCACGGGCCCTTCGCTTGCGATCAGGCGGAAGTCGAAGTCGATCAGCCTGGCCCCCTTTGTCTGGTAGAAGGTCACGGTGCGCTCGTCGTCGCAAATCTTGCGGCCGTCGGCCGCGCGCCAGATGTCAGTCGTGGCCATGCGGCCGATATGCGGGCCGGCTACGACGAGTTTTCTGCTCGTTTCGGCGATCGTCCCGAACTTCTTCCCTTCGGACCAGAAATCGACGCCGTCAAGATTTCCATACGTGAACCAGCATGACCGCTGATGGGGATGATCGTGATCGTCGCCCGGTACGTCTGTCATGGGAAAGCCACGCGTGTATGACGCGTCTGTCGGACCGACGAGCGGATAGAAAAATGGCTTATTTCCATCGCCAACGCGATAATTCGTGAGCAATTTGTCGTTGAGCTTGATCGTCAGGTTCGTTTCCGAACCGGCGAAACTGAGTCCGGCCGAAGTCTGGCCGATGGTTTGAGACCTGGGTTCCAGTGTGAAATCAGCCGAAGCGCCACCGGGCAATCCCGGAAGCACAAAACCCAGAAAAGTCGTGTCTCCATGCCTGAAGACCTGTGCGTCGCATGCGACTGGTCCGGCGTGTGTCTGTGTCTCCATCTGATAGAGGCCCGTAGTTAGCGGTTGCGTCAGCTTCACCACGATTGGCGTTTCGCCAAGTTCGATCTCGCCGCCGCTGACGCGAACCCGCCAGCTCTCGGCCCGCGCGGATGGAACCGCGGCCGCCACGAGGCATCCGAGAAACAGCCAGGCAGGCTGCCGGCGATTGAAATTCAGCATCACAATTCCTCCTCGGATGATCGTTTCAGCAAGCCGCGGCGAGATGGTCTCTAATCGCTCACCCTGGCGACGACCGGCGAGCGCCGCGATGTTCCCCGAGGGACCGACCGGAGCCAGGCCGCGGCCCGAGCGCGAACTGATTGTATCGTCAGCGACGCCAGCGAGCCAGTTGCCCGGCTCCGAGCAAAATCGTTAAGCTGGAAAGGCTGTCGCTTTCTCGAACGACGTCTTCGCCCAAAGGTGCGTTGCCAGATCGTGGTAAACGCCCGGGGCGGGGTCGCTGGCCAGAGTGATGATGAATCTCATGAGCTCAACCCGGGCTGCTGAATCAACCGACTTCGACCGCGCCGCGATCCTCGGCCGCATCGAGCATGTTCTCGCCGAGAAGGTGCGTCCTGACCTGAGCACTGATGGCGGCGACATCGAGCTCGTGGGTATCGATTCCGACCGGATCGTCCAGGTTCGACTGACGGGGGCCTGCCAGGGGTGTTCGGCGTCGGTGGTGACCCTGAGCATGCGCGTCGAGTCGATCCTCAAGGCCGAGATTCCGGAAATTCGCTTCGTCGAGGCCGTATTGTGATCGCCGCGGTCGACATATCGGCCACGCCCGCCGTAATCTCCGACGCACACGGACCGCCGCGGGCGGTTTATCTGCACATTCCCTTCTGTGCGCACAAGTGCGGCTATTGCGATTTCGCGTCGCTCGCCGGTGTCGATCACCTGGCTGACCGGTACTTGAACGCCCTGGAGCAGGAGATCGAGGCTGCGATCCGACGAGCCGCAAGCCGTCGAGACGATCTTCATCGGCGGCGGCACGCCCACGCGCTCGACGCGGCGCAGCTCGCGCAGCCTGATGGCTATCGTCACGCGATGGTTTGCGCTTGCCCACGGCGGCGAATGGACGGTCGAGGCGAATCCCGGCACGCTCGACGCGACCAAGGCCGACGTCTTGGCCGCGGCCGGCGTGAACCGGATCAGCCTGGGCGCCCAGACGTTCCACGCCGGACCTGCTTCGCGTGCTCGAGCGCCAGCACGGTCTTGCGGAGGTAAGCCAGGCCGTCGCGATCGTCGCGCCGCGCTTCGCCCGCTGGTCGCTCGACCTGATCTTCGGGGTCCCCGGCTCGAACCTCGACACCTGGAACCACGATCTCGACGACGGCCCTGGCGTTCGGTCCGGCCCACCTCTCGTGCTACGGCCTCGTTTTTGAAAAGGGGACGGCTCTCTGGAACCAGCAACAAAGCGGGCACGTCGAGCGCCATTGACGAGGAAGTCGAGCGTTCGATGTATGAAGAGACCATCGAGCGGCTCGGGGCCGCGGGCCTCGAGATGTACGAGATCTCGAACTTCGCGCGGCCGGGCCACGAGTGCCGCCATAACCTCGTCTACTGGGCGAACGACCCCTACTTCGGGTTCGGCGTCGGTGCGGCGCGTTACGTGGGCGGCGTTCGCTCGGTCAACACGCGGGACCTGAGCGCGTACCTGAAGCGGATCGAATCCGGGCAGCCCGCAACGGGGCCGAGCGAGTCGTTGGCGGCCGAGCCGCGGGCGCGCGAGACCGCGATCTTGATGTTCCGCCGGACCCGCGAAGGCATCGAGCGCGACGCTTTTGCCAGACGGACCGGCTTCGAGCTGGACGCCCTGGCCGGCCGGAGCGATCCAGCGCTTTCGCGCGGAGGGCCTTCTCGAGCGACGACGGCCGGCGCGTCCGGCTGACTCGTGAAGGCCTCTTCCTGGCCGACCGCGTGTTATGCGAGTTCCTCTGATCGTGGTCCAGCGGATCTCAGCCGCGGCGAAGTTGATCGGCGCGGGCGGCCAGCTTGATGGCGGCCGTGTGAAACACGCCGCGGGCATTGGGGCTGGCATTGCGATAAGCTTCCAGAAAGCCTTCGGCCTGGGTCCACGTGATGACCTGCATGACCTGTTTGGCCATCAGGTCGAGCATCTCGTCGATCGTGGCGCTGCCGACGTCGGCCGACAGTGCCGCAGCTCTCGAATCCTGGGCCTGTGCGACCGGCTGGCCACTGTCGGCAACTCGGCCATGCATGCGTCCGGCGGGGGCTTCAGCCTGGTGATCGACCCACGGCGCGGTCGCCGTGCTCATGCCGCGCCGGCCTTTTTCCGACGATTCATCGTCGTCCGGAGCAGGGGCCTTTTCTTTCGGCAGGCGCTCGTTGGCGTCCTTGGGGAGCCCCGCGGAGGTGTAAAGCTTGCCGTCGGCACCCACCCGGCCGGGCAGGTTGGGAATCTGTCGCGACTCGATCAACTGGCGACGAATCTTGGCCACGAGCTCGCGGCTGACGGCCAGCTCCTCGGCCATGCGTCGGTCCGACCAGTCGTGGTGCAGCTTGAGCTTGATCTCGACGGCCCGCCGGCGCTCGGCCCGGCTCAGGGGAAGCCCGTGAAACAGATTGACGCTCGACACGAAGTCGAGGGCCTCGGTGAACGTGCCGACGATGATCTCGGCATTGATCGTGCGTTTGCCCAGCATGATCGCCGCGGCGTGGCGATGAAATCCGTCAGCGATGACCAGGCGACCGTCGATTTCGTAGACCGTGATCGGCGGCAAACGGTCCCAGGAATCGGCGTACCGCTCGACCGTGAAATCGTCGAGGCGATCGCGCAGGTTCAGGTTCGGGTCGAGGACCAGGTCATCGAGAGGGATTTCGCGAATTTTCACGGCGGCGATTCCTTTGTTGTCAGCGCGCGTGCGGCATCTTTCGAAGGGATTCCAGTGCAACTCTGTCGGCCTAGAATCGGCAGCAAAGCGCGGAAGCTTGCGACAACTTTTTGGATTGGGCAGCGCGGCGAAGCGGAGGAAGCGGTAATGCGGATTGTGGTGACGGGCGCGAGCGGTCAGCTCGGTAACTACCTGCTGGAGACGCTTGTCGCGCGGCGGCACGACGTCATTGGTTGGAGTCGCACGACGGTCGGCCGCATGGGTGGTGTCACGATCCGGCCCGTCGAATTGACCGACGCGCACGCACTGACACGGGCTCTTGAAGAGGCCGGCCCGGGCGCGATTATTCACGCCGGCGCGGTGAGTGCGGCGGCGGCGGCCCATGCCGATCCCGCGGCGCGAACCAGGTGAATGTCGAGAGCACGCACACGATCGCCGAATGGGCCGCGGCCCGGCGTTGTAAACTGGTGTTCACGTCAACCGACCTGGTCTTTGACGGCACGAAATCGTGGTACAAGGAGAGCGACCCGGCCCACCCGGTCATGGTTTACGGCCAGACCAAGCTGCGCGGCCGAACAAGCCGTGCTCGAGTTTGGGGCCGGCGGCGTGGTGGCGCGGTTGAGCCTCCTTTACGGGCCAGCGCTCGGCCAGCGCCGGGGGTTCTACGATCAGGCCGTGGCGGCGCTCCAGTCGGGTCAACCGCAGTCGTTCTTCGCGGACGAATATCGAACGCCGCTCGACTACCGGACGGCGGCGACGCTCCTCGCCCGGCTGGCCGAATCCGACCATGTAGGACTGATCCATGCCGGAGGACCCACGCGGCTGACGCGGTTTGAGCTGATGCGGCGTATCGCCGTGGCCCTGGGGATCGCGCCGACCCTGGTGCTGCCGGGTTATCTTCGAGACGCGTCGCTGGCCGAGCCCCGACCGGCCGACGTATCGCTCGACACGACGTCTCTGGCCAGACTGTTTCCCGATCTCGCTGTTCCTTCGATTGAAGACGTCGCCGCCAGCCGCTGAGTGACGGGCAGACGCATTCTCGGCCGTATCCGGCCGATAATTTCGCTTGCCAACCTTCGCTCGCCGGAATCGCTAGCTTTCCGTAAGCCCTGACCTCGGATTAATTTGTGGTTCAGCGTAAAGGTCCGTAAACGGAGAGACCTTATGGTCCGCGGAAAGATTGAACAAAAAGAACGCGATCCATGGCCTGAAGTCCTGAAAAAATCGCTGAAAAAAGAGTGCTCCGACGACCAGGGTCGGGCGCAGTTTGGCGAAAAAAATGCCAGGCCGTTCGACCCGAGTCGACCCAGGGTTGACACGGTGACCTAAACTGAATGGAAAGGCTGTGGGCGTGTGCGCGGGCGCTGAGCGTCCCGTCGCCGAGACATCGTGAATTCAGCTAATCAATCGGATATTCCCGCATCCATGCAAATGCTCAATCCATACGCCGGTGACCCTGCTCCCGGCTCTGTTACGCGCGAACCTCTCGTTTTTGCTTTTCGGAGGTTCCGCGATGTCACGCCGCGGAGCTGGGTGCTTCACCCGTTCCTGCTGGCGGTCTTTCCGGTTCTGGCGCTGTTCGCCCAGAATGCGCACGAAGTCAAGATGGCGGGTCTAATCAGACTGCTGGGCGTGATGTTGCTCGGCGTGGGGATCGTGATCCTCGCCACGGGACTCTTGATGAGAGATTTCAGGAAAGGCGCCGTGATCGCGTCACTTGCGGCGATTTCGTTTTACTCGCTCGATACGCTCAACAACTGGATAAACTCGCTGTTGACGTCATTGAGTGAATACTGGGTGCACACGATCGTGAAGTTGCCAGTCGCCGCGGTGGCCGTGCCGCTCTTCCTGTTGCTCGGAGTGGTTGGGTATCTGCTCACGACCAGGCTCAAGGATGTGCGAACGGCGACGACCTTCTTGAATTTCTTCACGGCGGTGCTCGTCGTCTTGCCGCTTGGCCAGATCGCGATGGCGAAGACTCCCAACATCGGACGCGTCCCTCGCGTTCCCGTGCCTTTCCAGGTCGCGGCGCCGGTGCCTGGAGTGCATCAGCCCGATATCTACTACATCATTCTCGATGGCTACGCGCGTAGCGACGTCATGAAGTCGGTCTTCGGCTTCGATAACTCGCCCTTCCTGGCCGATCTCGAGAAGCAGGGGTTCTATGTCGCTCGCCAGAGCATCGCGAACTACTGCCAGACGCCCCTGTCCCTGTCGGGATCGCTGAACGCGGTCTACCTCGACGAGCTCGTGAAGGGGCTGGGCACCGACCAGACCGAATTGGGCGACCTGATCGGCAAGAACAACGTCGTCGCGACGCTGAAATCCCGGGGATACCGGTTCTGCACGTTCGCGACCGGCTTTGATCCGACCGAGCACCCCGAGGCCGACGTTTACCTGTCTCCGCACCCGTTTTCAAACGGCTTTGAGCGCATGGTCGTCGACATGACGCCGCTCCGTTTCCTCTGGCCCAACCCTCGCAATCTCGAGCCGACCGATATGTCGCGGGAGCGAACGGTTTACCTGCTCGATCACATCGCCGACATCGCCCGTGACCCCGCGCCGACATTCACGTTCGCGCACGTATTCTGTCCTCACCCGCCACTGATTTACGGTCCGAACGGCGAGGACGTCCGGGCGGATTACGCCTTCTACTTCGCAGCCGATAATGGCAAGGTCGCCGGGCGGTTCCGCGCCCACGACCGCTTTATCAAGGGTTATCGTGGGCAGGCGGAGTTCATCACCAAACGGATTGCCCAGACAATCACGCAGATTCTCAGGAAATCTCCCGAGCCGCCGATCATCATTCTGCAGTCCGACCATGGCTCGGAGCTGCGGCTCGACATGTCGAATGTCAGTAACACCGACTTGAAGGAGCGGATGAGCATTCTGAATGCCTACTATTTCCCGCGACATGATTACGAGCACATTTATCCGGGAATCAGCCCGGTGAACTCGTTCCGCGTCGTCCTTGACGACTATTTCGGAGCCGAACTGCCCATCCTGCCCGACCGCAGCTTCTTTTCGACGTGGGGCGAACCCTATAACTTCATTGATGTTACAAACATCGTGCAGTCGCCCGACGCGCTTTGCGCAGGCGCTAGATTTCCGTTGCGGAATTCGCGGCGCGAAGCCGTCGCATGACGGCTCGCGGCGGCGATTTGACTTGTGACACGATGTGTCACAGGAGGCCGCACCCGCGCGTAAAGATCGCTGAGTCAGCGCGAACGCCGGTTGAGCTCGAAAAATGAGATGATTCGCGTTCCCGCGACCTACATTGGTATTGACGGTAAACAGCACGCGACAAAAGCCCCGTGCGAAGACCGGCTTGTTGCCGCGATATACGGGCAGGCATCGAGATTACCTTGAAAACTAATCTCGGCCGGGACCAGCGGAGCTTGCCTGACGCCTAGATTAAATGTAGACGCGAAACATGCGTCGCGGAGATTAACCGAACAAGGGAGCATAGCGACATGGTGACGATTGATTTGGCGACTTCGATGTCAGCCAGCATCGCCAATTTACCCGCCGTCTGGGCTTATCTCGATCCGGGCGCGGGGAGCATGATGTTGCAGCTCCTGCTCGCGAGCGTGCTGAGCTCGGCATTCTTCATGAAGACGTGGATTCGTCAGGTCCGCGAGAGCTTGCTCATCCGCAACAAGAAGGTATGACCACGAGCCAATCCCTGGCCACGGTCTCCTTCCGCGATCCCGCCGGCTTCGTCTATCGCGACCGCGGCGATCTCCTCCGGCAGGTGAACCTCGTTTACAAAGAGCACTACGACCAGCTCATGGTCGGTGGTCTTTACCAGGATTTGGTGGCCGCAGGGCTCCTGCTCCCGCACGAGGAGATTGACTGCTCGCCACGGCAACCGTCCGTCGCGTACAAGGTCATCCGACCGGAAACGATCGACTTCATCTCGTACCCCTACGAGTGGAGCTTCACGCAACTGAAAGATGCCGCGCTCGCCGCGCTCGAGATCCAGCGGCGGTCGCTCGCGCACGGCATGACGCTGAAGGATTGTATGCGCTACAATCTGCAGTTTCACCGCGGCCGTCCGGTCTTGATTGATACGCTTTCATTCGAGGTCAATCGCGACGGCGAGCCCTGGACGGGGTATCGCCAGTTTTGCGAGCATTTTCTCGCTCCGCTGGCGCTCGAAAGCCTGACCGACTACCGCCTGGGCCAGCTCTGTCGCACGAATATCGACGGCGTGCCGCTCGACCTGGCTGCGCGGCTGCTCCCCTGGCGGTCCCGGCTGCGCTTCGGTCTGGGCGTGCACATCCATTTGCACGCGGCGATGCAGCGCTCTCATGCCGGCGAAGCGGGTCCGTCGTCGCAAGCGCGGCGGCTTAACCGTCAGGCTCTGCTTGCTCTCGTCGACAATCTGGAATCGACCGTGAAGAAGCTCCGCTGGACTCCGGCGGGCAGGGGCTGGGACGGCTACTACAACGATCTTTCGTACACGCCCGAAGAATTTGACCAGAAATCGCGCCTCGTGACCGAGTTTCTCAAACGCGCAGGCGCGGCCTCCGCCTGGGACCTTGGCGCCAACACGGGCCATTTCAGCCGGATTGCCGCCGGGCTCGGCCTGTCGACCGTCTCGTTTGACTACGACCCGGCTTGCATCGAGCGTACTTACCTGGGCGTCCGCGAGAAACAGGAAACCCGGCTGCTGCCGCTGGTTCTCGACCTGTTCAACCCGAGTCCGCCGTCGGGCTGGTTCAATCAAGAACGATCGTCCGTGTTCGACCGGGGGTCGCGTGACCTCGTGATGGCGCTGGCGCTTGTTCACCATCTGGCCTTCACGGGTCATCAGCCGCTCGAGAATCTCGCGACGTTTTTTTCGGGCCTGTCTCCCTGGTTAATCATCGAGTTTGTGCCCGAGACCGACCCGCAATCGCGGTTGCTCCTGGCGCGGCGGCGCGGCCAGCACCATCGGTACGACCGCGATCATTTCGAGGAATGTTTCGGCAAGTATTTCACCCTGATCGTCTCCGAGCCCGTCTCACAGAGCGGCCGCGTGCTTTACCTGATGCGCCGGCATGATTCATCGGTCTGACGCGTCCATCTCAATGCGATGACATCTTGATATGCTTGTTTAACCCGCCGCTGGCGGGTCTTCGGAGTCGCCGCCTAAATAGCCTTGCATGATCCTGGGACGAGGGCATCAACCGGGTCGGGGTATTTCGTAGGACGGAATGCCATTCCGTCCCACGGCACGAGCCGGGCTCGTCCCAACATCACGCAAAGTCATTTAGACGCTGTCACCGGGGCCCGCCGTCGGACTGGCGGGAACGCGGCGGAAGAACCAGAACGCCGGCAAGCCTAGCATGATGATGCCGAGCCCGGCCAGCGACTGAAAACGGCTCTGGCGATCGGCGAGCATGTTTCCGAGCAAGAGCACGGCCGCCGCGACGTACAGGATCGGCGTCAGCGGATAACCCCACGTCCGGTACGGTCTCGGCAGGTCGGGGCGGCGGATGCGCAAGACGAAGACACTCGAAATGGCGAGCATGTAAAATAGGTTCGCGCCGAAGATGACATAGGTGTAGAGCAGGTCGTAGAGCGGCGTCTCGTTGAGCTTCGTCCAGGCATCGAGGATCCAGGCCGGGAGGTTGGGCGCGCTGTCCGGCGAAACAATGATCAAGAACGTGCCGGCCAGGGTCAGTGCGATCGCCCAGATTCCCTGCGCCATAATGGCATTGGCGGGTGTCTCGAACCTGGGGTGAATGCGGCACAGGCCGGCCGGAAAAAGTCCATCGCGAGCCATCGCGAAGTAGGCGCGGGGACCGGTCAGGGCGTTGCCATTGAGCGAAATGAACGTCGAGCACATCACGAGAATCGAGATGGCGAACACGCCCGGACCGCCGAGCAGGCTCTTGCAATAAACGGCCGCTGTCGCCCGCGCGACCTGACCCGACTCGCGACTGGCCATTTTCACTTCTTCGATCGGCAAGACGTAGTGATAGGCCAGGGTCATTCCGACGTAGACCGCGATCAATACGGCCATGCCCCAGATCAACGACCGCGGCACGTTACGGCCCGGATCGCGAATTTCCTCGGCGAGCGGCGTCACATTCGTCCAGCCGTCGTAGGCCCACAAAACGCTCACCATCGCGGCCATCATGCCTGTGAAGAGCGAGCCGCTGAATGCACTCGGCCACATGGGCGTAAGGTTCGATACACTCCCCGCGCCCAGAATAAAGGGCAGGGCCATGAGCACGAGCACGCCGCCGACCTTCAAGAACGTGCCGAGCACCTGAAGCGTCCCGCCGCTGCGCGTGCCCACGACGTTGACCGTGGTCACCGCGCCTATCGCGAAGGTGGCGATTCCGGCCTGCCAGATCTCGTCGGAGATGACCGCCGGCAGGGGTACGATCTGCACGAAGTACCGCGCGAAGGCCGCCGCGAGCGTCGCCATCGAGCCCGATCGAACGACCAGGAACTCGACCCAGCCGAAGAGAAACGCCGGCAAGGCCCCGTAAGCCACGCGAAGATAAACGTACAACCCGCCGGCGCGAGGTAACATCGCCCCGAGCTCGGCCAGGGTCAGCGCACCGGCGCCGCTGAACAGCCCGCCGATCACCCACACCAGCAAAATGCCGCTCAGGAACGGAACGTCGTTGGCGACCTTGGCCGGGACCAGGAAGATCCCTGACCCTATGACAGAGCCAACAACGACGCAAAACGCCGCGACCGGCCCAAGCACGCGCGGTAATTCATTCGTTCGAGGGTCGGAGATCTCGGCGTCAGTCATCAGCACGCATCCTCTCAAGAGTCAACAATTGGTGATTCGGTAATGATACGGAGACGAACACGTCGGACACACGCACACGCGATCACCTGATCATCGAGAGCCCCTCGGCCGGCTGGGCCAGGGCCGCTCCGTGCGTCGGCCCCGCCGAGGTTGTCGCGGCTTCGTTCAGTGCTTCGCAAGGATCGTCTGCGCATGTTTTCGCGCCGACTCAAGCGCCTTCGTGGCTTGCTTGATCCGGTCGACGGTTGGCGCCACGTCGGTGGCGAGCCGCGCGGGGCTGTTTTCTTCGATGGCCTGACGAATCGCGGGCAAGGGCCACGCGGCGTATCCGGTGGTCAATCCGGGGGCGAAAACGGCATGCTTAAACCAGGGGCGGTCGGGCAGACCCTTTTCGAGCAAAAAGGCTCGCTCAACCTGCGCCAGCGCGTGGTTCAATTGGGCAAGGTCCGCCTTTTCGACGTGGTCGAGCGAGGCGACTTCGGCCGTGCTTCGATCGAGGCTTTCCGCTTGCTCTTGAAAGCCACGCACGGCGTCGACAAGGCCTACCAGGCCGGCAAACCGCGGATCGAGCGACTCGGCATTCGCGTCCTTTTTTCGCAAGCGCTGCGCTTCGATGAGCCGAAGCTGATCGACGTAAGTGCGAAGCGCCACGCCATAAGGTGCGAACGTCAAGGGCACGACGTCGGCCGCGGCAGCGCGCATCGCGAAGATCGTATACAGCCGCGCCGCCGTCGCGTGCGAGAGGAACTCGGGATCGCCGAATTTCTCCATCCAGTTGAAGTTGTCATACATCGAATGATAAACGCCGTAGCCGCCGTGGAAGCCGGCATCGATGGCCGGCACGCCGAGATGGTCGAGAAATGCCGTGAAGTCCGAGCCCGATCCCAGCGTGCCGAGCTGCGGAACGAAGCCGAGCGTCTTCCGGGCACGGCGGGCGGCTTGCCCGTCGTCGCCAGCCTCGCCGTCCCAGAGCGGGTCGTACAGAACGAGCGGAGCGCTCGCCGCCCACGTGGCGCGATGGGCGTCGGTCCAGACAGCGCGAAGCGACTTTCCCGACCGCGGCTCGACGACCGCTTCGGCGGCGCCAAGCATCAAGTCGCGGAGCGACGGCACGCCGCTGGCGTCGAAGTCGGGGCCGCTCACGGCTGAATCGACGTTGAGCAGGAGCACGGCCTTTTCACTGACCATCGACGCATTTTGCTCGGCCCACTCGGTCGAGCCGACGAGGCCATACTCCTCGCCGTCCCAGCTTGCGTATAAAAGCGTCCGGCGCGGCTTCCAGCCGTTCTTGACGGCCGCGCCGAGGGCCCGGCACGTTTCGAGCGTCGCCGCCGTACCGCTGCCCGGATCGACCGCGCCATAAACCCAGGCGTCGCGATGGTTGCCGATCATCACCAGGCGATCGGGCTCGACCGTGCCGGGGATCGTTGCGATGACATTCCAGATCGTGCGAATTTGATAATCCATCGACACCGAAAACTTCAGCTCGCCCGGCCCCGGGCCGACGTGATAAGCCAGGGGCAATCCGCCCTGCCAGCCGGCCGGCACGTTGGCCCCCGCGATCACCTTGAAAATTTCGAGCGCCGTGTCATAGCTGATGGGTAAACAGGGGATCGTCGCGAAGTAATCTTCACGTTTTAATCCGGTCGTTTTTTCCCAGTCTGAAGTGTGCGGGAACCCGTTCTCGCGGTCGATCGGCAATCGCTTGGCCCCCTTGACCGACGGGCCGGATGGAGTGGACGGGTCGCCTGGTCCCAGCGAGAGGAATTGCACGCTACCGCGCTGGATGGCGGAGCCCGGGCGAAACCGCCCGTTCGGGTAGACGTCGCCCTTGGCGAATCCGTCGTCGGCCGGGTCGGAGAAGATCAAGATACCGCGCGCTCCGCGCTTCTGGGCGTTGCGCACCTTCAGGCCGCGGAAGAGGCCGCCATAGCGCACCAGCACGATCTTATCCTTGACGTCGATGCCGAGTTTTTCGAGTGCCGTGAAGTCCTCGGGACGACCGTAGTTCACATAGACGACCTGGCCGGCGGCCTCTCCCGAGACACCGTATCCGTTGAACGCGCCGAAGGCCGCGCTGCTGGCCGAGTCCTTGTCGGTGGCGACCGGCGCCTCGTCAAGGTTCAGATGCTTGGTAAAGGGTGCGGCGATCGAGAGCGACGGGGGCGTGTTTTGCTTGGGATAATTGATCAGGACCTCGAGCTCCTCGATCTCCGCTTTCCACCCGAATTCGCGGAGTTTGTCGCGTACAAAAACGGCCGTCTTGTAGTCGGCCGGCGTACCGGCGACGTGCGGCTCGGCCGTCAGTGTCCGCAGCCAGCGCCGCGCGTTCTCGGTTGTCGGGACGGCCAGCGCCACGGCCTCGGCCTTGATCTCGCCCGATCGCGACGCCGGCGCGAAACCCAGGAGCGCGGTCGCCGGCTCCTGACTCGCATGATCTTCGAGCGGTAGGGCCGAGAACGGTTCGGCCGCGAGCCGTGTCGCGCCAAGTAGTACCGCACCGGCCGCCACGGCCGCCAGGCATTGACCGGACACTTTGCCCATACGTATCATCGAGGCATACACCTTTCAGCGAAATCCAAATGCTTGACATGGCGCATCCCGGCGGAGCACACTCAGGCGCAGCAAAACCAAAAGGAGCCGGCAGGGCCTCGGCAGGTGCATGTCATTGCCGCCGCA
The DNA here is from genome assembly GCA_963818265.1 of uncultured Planctomycetota bacterium. Classification (GTDB taxonomy): domain Bacteria; phylum Planctomycetota; class Planctomycetia; order Isosphaerales; family Isosphaeraceae; genus CAWFRS01. The sequence goes on from CAWFRS010000012.1 coordinate 393,190, forward strand.
AGAGACCGCCAGGCAGGTCAATTTCGAGGTGCATCGAAGATACGTCGGTTGAGCGGCCGTTGATAGAGGGATGTCGATCTGCCCGAGCTCGGAGATCGGCATCCGGAAACTCTGGCGAAGATGAGCGAACTTGCGAGTCATACTCGCGGCCAGGCGCGAATCTTCCATTCTTGCTGGTCACGCCAATCAGTGCAGTGTGTCACGGAGCCGAAATCAAGAAAAACGAGCTGCGAGGGACCATGCCATGGCTTTGTCGTTCACGGTCGGAGGCGCTCGAGGGACGTTCGAGACGAACTACGCCGAGGAAGTGGCGGAAGTGCTCGACAACGCTTTTGGCGCCGAGGGAGAGTGGGGCGGGTCCCCCTCGTTGAACTACGGCGAGCTGAGCAATTCCGGCTGGTCAGACTTGCAGAGCCGCGCGATCGCCGAGCTCGGCATTGATGCGATTCCCAACCTGGCCGCGCTTGGTGCCGATGGCCGCGGTGTCTACCTGCCGGCGCAGTTTCGCTCGATCTCATTTCCGCTCGCGGCCGGTGGTCAACTCCAGTGTGCGAGCCTTCTGGGCCTGCGTCATGAGCTGGCCGAGCTGGCCGAGCGCTGGGAGCTACCCCTCGATGACGCTGGCCTTCAGGCCGTCTTGCGAGACGCCGATGATCTCAACGAAACGGCCGGCGGCGCCTCGGCCGGGATCTCGACGTTCGCACGTCTGGCGCTCGCCGCGAACGAAGCCATGCGCCGCGATTGCCCGCTCTGGCTGGTCGGTTTTTGAGGGTCGGATCGGCCAGGGTCTCCGCCGTGGTCGACGAGACTTCTCAGGTTGGCCAGTCACTCGATCCCGGCAAGGTCCTCGAACCGGACGTTGATGATCGGATACTCACGCCAGTCTCGATGGTCGAAGTGCCACCACTCCGATTCGTTGACGGTGAAGCCTTCGGCCTCCATCGCGCTGCGTAGCAGCTCGCGATGCCAGCGCTCGAGCGCCGTGCCCCCCTGGTAATCGGGAAACGACCGCGGCGAAAATTCGTCATAGCCGCCGACCATCTTCACGGGCCGGCCCGAAGCCAGGTCGTACAGGGTGAGGTCAACCGCGGCGCCGCGGTTGTGCTTCGACCCTTTCGTCGGGTCGGCGACGAATCCGCGGCCCGAATCGGGCGTGGCCTCCCAGAACAGCTTGGTCACCTGCCAGGGCCGGTATCCGTCGTGAATGAGCAGGCCATAGCCGAGCTTTTTGAGCTTCTGATGAGCGTGCAGCAAAGCCTCGGCCGCCGGCCGCTCGAGGAACGCGCGGGCGGACGTATAAAAGGGCACCCCCACGAAATTATTCGTCGTCGCGTACCGGATGTCGAGCTTGATCGTCGGGTCAAGCTTGATGAGCTCGACCAGGTCGGGCTCGCGGAATGTGCCTCGCTCGCTCGGCGGCTTCGCCTGATCGGCGATCGCGTGCACCTCCGCCATCGGCCGCCGGGGCTTGATCTGGAAGGTCTTGCCCCCCTCGCCATCGAGCCATCGCCGCTTGAAGACCACGCCCGTGACATCCGCGGCGGTCCCGGCGCGATGTTCGTCTCGCGTGAAGGTCAACGATTCCCCGCCGTAGAGTCCATCCTCCGGGAAGAGAAACCGGTCATTCCCGACCTCCTTCAACGGATAATCAAAGAACCACTCGATGAGCGCATGAAGCTGGCCGTGTTTTTCAAGAATATAAAGCACATCATGATCCCAGCCATATTCGCCGATCAGGCCTTCCCAGCGCCGGGATCGGTGCTGGTTTCGCCACATCGATCTTCTTGAAAGTCTCCTGCCCCAGCCTGATCGACGCGTCCTTAGCCTGAACGGCCGGCCCGCTCAACAGGCGGTCGTCGATCACGAGGTCGCTGTCGCCGCTGGCTTTGGCGCGAACTTCCAACGTCAGGCCCGAGTCCCGGCTGAGCAAGATCTTGCCACCGCGATCGACGATGTCGATGATCGATCGGGGGCCCTGATAGCGTCCCGCGAGCTGCCTGCGCGGTCTCGCGGCACTGGCCTTGATCGCGCGGGTGGTTCCAGCGGCCGACCGCTTCGCGCCGCCAGCATCAGCCGCAGCGCGGTCTCCGCGACGAGCTGCGTCGCCCCGGCCGCACAGTCCATGTTCGTGATCGCGACGACGCCAAGCTTGGCTTGAGGAAGCGCCATGACCTGGGCCGCGAAACCGTAAACGGCGCCGCCATGGCCGATCAAGCGCAGGCCATCGAGCGATGAGAGGGCAAAACCGAGACCGATCGTGCCCGCGTCGGACGTGTTGCCGGCGGGTGGTTCGAGCATCTTCCGCAGCGTCTCCGGGCGTACAATCGCGCCGCCTTGAGCGCGGCCGTCGGCGAAGATCGCGCTCGACAATCGCGCCAGGTCGACAGCCGACGAAACCAGGTTCCCCGCGGGCGCCTCGCCCAGCAAAAAGGTCGGCGTCTGTATGGTCTGCCCGTCGTAGCTCCACATGACGCCGTGCGCCATTTGACGGGCCGCCTCGGGACCGGGCTCGAATGTCGAGCGGGCCATGCCGAGCGGCTTCAGGACGCTGTTTGCCACGGTTTTCGCAAACGGCTCATCGCGAATTCGCTCGACGACGGCGCCAGCGACCGTGACCCCCGCGTTGGAATACTTGGTGCGCGTGCCAGGCTCGTAAAGGAGGGTCGTGTCGGAGACGCTCTTGACGACGTCGAGGATCGTGTGGGGCGTGGGGTCGAAGTAATGGCCAACGGGCGGCTCGCGCACCATACCCGCTCGATGCGAGAGCAAGTGTCGCAACGTCACGGGCGTCTTGAACGGGTTCATCGGAGTGAACTCGGGCAGTTCACGCGACACCGGCTCGTCGAGGTCAAGGTGCCCTTGTTCCACAAGCTGCATGACCGCGAGCGCCGTGAATAGCTTGGAAACTGAACCGACGCGATAAAGCGTATCGGCCGTCGCCGGGACCTTCGCGCGGGGTCCGCGAAACCAAAGGCGCGCGACCAGATGACCCGCTGATCGTCGACCAGGGCAATGGAGAGGGCCGGCAGACCCTTCATTTCCATTTCGGCGACGATCCAGGGCTCGATGACGTTGACGATCTCGGCAACGCGATCGACTTGCGTGGCGGCGGCGAGCCCCGCCGGAGAACTTGCCGCGGCCGACCACCAGACGAGCAGCGAGCCAGCGAGCCAGAGATTTGTCGAGGATCGTCTGGCTCGTGCAGGAACAGCGTGGCATGACATTATCGAACTCGTCTCCGTCGCCCTATTGATCGCGTCGCGCCCCCGCGCGGCTCGCCTGGACGACGTCCAAACGTGGCGGTAGGCCGTTTACCGATGGCTACACAGTAATGGAGCAACCCGTAGAACGAAATGGGCCAGCACGGGCGCCAACCGATCGTCGCCGGCGATCGCGTCGCATCGCATCGGCACGATCGTCGCCGGCAGCCACAATCTTGACGCCGAGGGTCGGGTCTCGTTCTGTCCGAGCCATCAAGCCGTGAAGGGAACGAAGGGTTCTCCGCTCTTTGAGTCGGAGCCGAAGCGAAGCACGTGGCCGTCGGGATCACCCACCATTGAGCCATCGCGGAGCGTTGCAAACACGCCTTTCACGCGGGGCGATGAGAACAAGCACGAACTCTGGCATCCCGAATCTGGGTCATGCCGGTTGGGATCCTCCGCCGGTGCACCCGGCGGGCGGGGACCTCGCCGTCGCATGCCGTCTTTGGGAGGGCGAGACTCAGTCGAGCCTCTTCCAATCGCCAGCTCATGGCTTGGCTCGACAGAGTCTCGCCCGCTCGAAGTCCACTCGGGATGGCAGGCGCCATCGCGAGTTGACGGCCACTGCGGGCTCGACAGAGTTTAGCCCTGGCCCGGTGAAAAGTTGGTCTTGAATCGGCTTCCGAACGCATTGAGCGCACTCCGAATCTGTTGCGCGGCTTCTTGTTGGAATCCCGCCTTCCGGCGGAATCTTCAGCTCACCCGCCGCCTGAAGGCGAAACTCCAACAAAGGCCCGGCGCTCTGGGTGCCGCGTGGTTCGTCGATGAAAACGGCATAAACAGAAAGTAGTGCAATCCAAACTTGTACCACGCCGTTCTCGCCTTTTTGGAGTCTTGGAATCACGCAAAACCGTTTAGCACAGACACCCAACAAATGTCTGATTCAGGAGCGTGCGCACGCGTATCTCGGCGCCGCAGTTTGGGCAGTGCTGGCCCACGACGGGGCTTGCGGAGGTCGCTGGCTTGGCGGAAGCGGCGGGGTGGGCACTGGCGATGGCCGGCGTCCCGACAAACTCGGCCAGGGTGACCTTCTTCCATCCGGCGACCGGTTGCAAACTCACGCCGGGCGCGCTCAGAAGGTCGGCCTTCGCGGCGAACGGAGTCAGCGGCTGGCCCGGATCGAGATACACCGCCTCCACCGCGAATGCGAGCGGGTCGCGCATCGCCGGGTCGGCCGGGCTCATCACGCCGTGCTGAAACGCCAGGATCAACAGGTCGATATCGCGCCCCAGCTTTCGCGAGCGTTCGCCGTCGAGCAAGAAGACGTTGCAGCTCGACCAGTAAACCGCCGAGAACCAGAACCCCGGCCCTCGGGCATGATATCCCGATACCGAGACCGAATATCCGCGCCGGGCTCGAACATGCTGCGATAGTTGATCGGCCAGCTTGTAAGACGCCATGCCCGGCGGCAGCAACGACGACAAGACGCCAAGGTGCATCAGGCAGTCCTCGCACGTCACCGTCACCATCGGCTGCGACGGTTGCGCCAGCGCTGTGAACGCATGGTGATTCGAGTTCGAGCCATAGCAGCCGCTGAAACATCCGTGCTGCTCGACGAACTGCAAAAGGGCGGGTGGCAGCGCCATGATCGAGAGTCTCCCACGCGGCTGATCGGCGACCCGTCAAGAAATGCCTTCGTACCATCCATCTTACGAACGAACGCCAGGCCCAGGCAAGAGATCGAAAAGCCGTACCGAAAGCCAAAACGATTGCAAAAGCGAGACTTTCAACCAAACAACGAACCAGGCGTCCGAACCCGCGGGCCCGGTGCGCCCGATTTTTTGGTCGTTGATAATCACAAATCGTGTGTGCACACGTTTTGTTATGAATGTCATGATCGGGCGGTGTGATGATGCTCGGCGCATGACGGTCTCGAAATCGAGGCAGCGTGGACACCGTCATCACGAATTTGTCAGCGGCAATCGGTCCGGCCGCCGGCCGACACATGTTGCGAGCCTGTCCCCAGGAGACGCGCGATGGAACCTGACGAGGCTGAAATTTTACTCGAAATGCTCGCACCGCTCAGGCGGAGCGCGTGGCTCCCGTTGATTGCCGATGGCGATTGCGGGCTCAGATCGTCGAAGTTCTCCGGAATTCCCTGGCTCGGCGCTGACGAATCGTGGCCGACCTGTCCGCGGTGCGCGGAGCCCCTCGCCCACTTTCTGCAACTCGATCTCGCCAACTTGCCGCCGGAGCTCGAGGGTATGTTCGGCAAGGGTTTGTTACAGATGTTTTTCTGCGTGAGCCGGTCCGGGTGCACGACGCAGGGGGCGGACTGCTTCGAGCCTTTCTCGCCCTACCAGGTGCTCCGGCTGGTTCAACCCGACTCTCACGCCGGTTCGTTCTTCTCGCCTCATTTCAGCAAGCCGATCCCGGCCAGGTCGATCACGGGCTGGACCGAAACCGACGACTGTCCGCATCCCTACGAGTGCGAAGAACGCGGTTTCCCGCCCGCTGACGGAGCGATGGACGCCCTCGATAACCTTTATCCCCGCCAGTCCGACAAGCTGGCGGGACGGCCCGCCTGGGTCCAGCATATCCACTATCCGCACTGCCGGCGTTGTCACCAGACGATGAGACTCGTCTCTCAGCTCGACTCCGATTGCGGGATTCAATATATGTTCGGCGACAACGGCGGTGGCCACATCACACAGTGCCCCGACCATCTCGACGAGCTCGCATTTGTCTGGGCGTGCATGTGAACCGTCACGCCATCCCGTGCTCGCTTCGAGCATTTCTACGTCTTGAATGGTTTGAAGATTCACGGATGAGCCGCCGTACTCTGTGCAGCGCGGCCAAGGTGGTGCCGTTGGGATTAGCTAATCGACTCGGCGCATGACGTGGCGATCGGCCGTCATGCACACATCTGGCCCGACCGCCACGGCAACGATTCGCCAGCCGATGGAACCGACGATCGGCGAGAAACCCAGAACACAGCTCCAGAAAACGAGGTCGATCATTGGCCAAGCTCCTGTAAACTCATCGAGGCGCAAGCGACGCGATCACCGCGAAGTCAATAACGACCGACTCGAACCGAACCGCAAGGCCGCCAGCCAGCATGAGCAAGTTCAGTCCTTCCGACGCGTCAATCGTCTTTCGAATGCGGTAGCGGCCACGAAAACGGGATCTTGAGAGCCATCTGGAGATTCAAAGTCCCGAGGAGACACCCGCACGCGCGAACGGGTCGCCATCGCCGGCCCATTTCGGCATTGATGGAAACGCCAGCCCGATGAACGTCGGCAGGATCGCCTCGAGCTGGCCGACAAACTGGGAATGTTCCATCGGCTCGGGCTCGTCGTACTCCGTGATCAGAGGTGACGGGGGCGCTGCGTCCGCGTTCGACACGAGCGATTTCTGAGCCGTCAATACGATCTGGCCGTTCGTCGACGTCCATCGAATCGTGCTGTTTTGTTCCATGGCGGCCGATCCATGATAAGTGCCGACGCGAAGATTCACTTGCATCACAATATCCGCATTCGTGTCGCGCCTGATCTGGGCCTCGGCCGACGCCAGCGCAGTCGCGCTGCAAGTCGCCACGCCAAGGCCCGGGGCGGCGACGGTGTGCGTCCGAAACACGATGCCCGTGTCGGTCGCCACGGTTCTCAAAAAAGGAGTTGCCCACGACGACTTGACCGACGGAGCCGGATGCAATCTCGCATAGCTGGCACAGGCGGTCACGGTCTCGTGGGGAATGACAATCAAACTGTTGTCACGCAGACATTTCTCGAAGCCCTCGCAGAGCGCTCGCGCCGTCTCGATTTCATTCGACGCCGCGATCGCCGTCGGTATTGCGCCGACGTCGCCTGGCGCGGTGCCGGGCGCGACTGGCCGAGCCGGCTCGAAAACCCTCGCGGACAGCGATCGGATCGTCACGGGCCCCGCGAATGGGTTCGGAACCCGCGTGTCGACAAATTCGACGCTGAACTCCGTGATAGCGACCCGGCAGCCCCGGCTCAGGCCCTCGTCGGGCGGTCCATCGCGCGCGATCGCCGAGACGATCCCCGTCGGTCCAACCTTGATCTCTCTTGACCGCTCACGCTTCCAGTACTTGTTCGCGACATCAGACGAGGCCGGCCTGTCCTCCACGGCCGCGTGGGCGCCACATACCTCGCTTCCGAGATCTGCCCCGAAAGCGCCGCGAAGCCCTGCGACGCCATTGCGCCGATGATGATCGCCAGTTCAACGGCCAGAACCCGTAAATGACCGAGCACCTCGCGCAATTGCACGTCTCGTAACGTCGCGCAAAGGCTCGACCGCTCGTTGGCTCGAACGGGACGCGCCCAATGACTCTGGTCGACGTCCCGGCCGTGCGATTCGCTCTGCCTTCGATCCAAGACATCCATGTCTTTATCCTCAGGTCTCAGGAGAACTCACGGCCATCTCGGGTGTCACGGTCCAAGCGTTAGCCGCGTTTTGCCACTCTGGACGGTCGAGCGCAACCCTGGCAAAAGACCGCCAGCCGCGGAGTGATCACGACGCCAGCTTGCGGCCAACCGTCCCTGAACCCGTTAAGATAGAGTGATCGAGCTGAGGGTACGGGGTATTACTGTTTCCAAGCCTTCCGTCTGAATACAATATCGGTCGAACTCCTTACCGAGTAGATATTGTACCGGTTCAATATTATCGGGGTTAATTTCGAGATGTCAAGGTCGGCATCAGGCGTGACGTCGGACTCTGAGTTTCTGGTGGCCGCCTTCAGTCGGTTCATGCCGACGTTCAAGCGCTGGCTCGAGCTGCGGTACGACAAGGAATCGATGAGTTACGCCCGGCTCAAGCTCATCGGGATGCTGCACAAAAAAGGACCGATGATCATGAGCGAGCTGGGGGTGATGCTCGACGTCTCGGCTCGGAATATCACAAAGCTGGTCGACGGACTCGAGCAGGAGGGGCTGGTACGGCGAGTGGCTCACTGCACGGACCGCCGCGCCACGGTGATCGAAACCACGCCGGAAGGGAGCAAGATTGGCGAACAGGTCTGGGGTCAACATTGCAAAACGATGGCCAGCCTGTTCGACGAGTTGAGCGCCGACGACAGGGCCGACTTGCTCCGCACGATGACCCGCCTGCAAGCCATTCTCGAGCGCCGCATGGCCGCGGCCGGATTGAATCCGGCCAGGTGCCCGAGCGAAGGGCCAGGCGAAAACACTTCGCCGGCGAACTGAATCGACACGCCGTGCTTCATGAACCCTGGGTCCGACGTGAACCTGCGATTTTAATCATGACCACCGAAAACGTTCAGCAAACTCCAGCGGAGACGGTCGACCGCCGTCGCCTGATGGTCAGCGTCGTGTGGTCGTTGCTCGTGCTCTTGCTCTGCCTGTTTGTGCCTGCGGAGACGTGGGCGTGGACGAGGGGCTGGCTTTTTATCCTGGTGGTGATTTCGGCTTCGATTGGGATCACCGAGTACCTCCGGAGGGTCAATCCCGACATCATCGCCGCTCGGGTCAACCGCCGCGAGGGAACGCGGCGATGGGATCTGCTCCTCGGATTGTTTTTGATTCTGCCGGCCATGCTGGCGATCTTGATCTCGGCGGCCCTTGATGACGGTCGCTATCACTGGTCGAACCTGCCGTGGTGGGCATCCGTGCTCGGATATGCACTTCTGCTTGCGGGCATGGCGGGCGTGACATGGGCGCAGGCGGTGAATAAGTTCTTCGAGCCGACCGTGCGCATCCAGACCGAGCGTGGCCATCGGGTCGTTGACACTGGTCCTTACGCCATCGTCCGACATCCAGGATACGTGTCCGGCTTCCTTGTTTTCATGGGCATCCCGCTTTGCCTGGGTTCCTTGTGGGCATTGATTCCGGCAACCTTGGTTTGCCTGCTGCTGGTCGTGCGGACGATCTGGGAAGATCGAACGCTGCGAAATGAATTACCGGGCTACACGAGCTACGTTCAACGCACTCGCTATCGTTTGGTCCCAGGGGTGTGGTAACCGCCGGATGGGCCAGGGTGGTCAATCGGAAACTGCTGATCATGCATCAACGCGAGCGGCACTGGTCGAGAGCTGCGCAATGATTTCCGCGGGAACCGCGTGTCGCGCGCGGATCCTCCCATGTCGTCCTCTCGTAGATCAGGGGCTCTTGGGTTCCACAACACCTTTTCGAACTCGCAAGCGCACCGCCGCAGAGCTTTCCATGAAAGTCGCGGGAGTTTACGTGGCGAAGAGCGAAGTCACCGAGAAGATCCGACAAGAGATCTGCAAGCTCAAAATAGGCTCCTCAAATTGCAACCTCTGGCCCGCGCTCAATGCATGTCACGGTACGGCTTCAGCCAGCGCCCGGTCCGATTCGAGTCGTTGCCGCTGACCGGCTTGGTGGCAGCCTGAACTCCACGAATCCAGTAAAGGCAACGTTCCCGCTCGATATCAAGGCACGGATCCTTCCGAGCGCACGCTCGTCGGTCAATCTCGTGCGAAGCAAGAGACTGGCAGTCTCTGTGAGACAAATCTTGATTTTGTGAGACAGAATGTCGATTTCGTCGCATTGATTGGTAGAACCAGCTTACCAGAACGCAGAAGTTCAAACCGCCAAGCCATCAACCGGGGCCCCGCATCATGAGCAAACCGTGCCGCCGAGCGAGATTGCTAATCGAGTCGATGGAGTCGAGGGATCTACCGTCTGGCCTGGCAGGCGCACCCCATGGTTCGTGGAACCCGGTTCCAGGCCACGAGGGCGCTCTCACCCTGACGCGAGAGACACCATATCACGTGGCGTCGGCCAGCGACGGCCCCGGAACTTTGTCGGTCCACGGAACGGCAGGCCACGCGCTCCTGGCCGAGAAATCAGGCGCATTGCCACTGAACCGGAACACCTGGCAATCGAGACTCTTCAAGGAGAACGCCCCTTTTCAGTTTCGGGCCATCAACTCATCGACGACGCAGAATGCACAGCTCCAGCTAGGCTCGCAGCAGTTTTCGGGATTCACCCTGACCGCCCGGCCGTTCGACCTGCCCCCGAAAGAGGGCCGTCGGCCCGAGCTTCTGGATTTCAATTTTCAAAGCACGACCCCGCTATTGCAAAACGGTAAATTCACCTTCGGGCCGCTCGGCTTGCCGACGAACATTCCGGTCCTGCAAAAAGTCAAGATAAACGGAATCTATATCTATTTCACTCAAGATAATGCCCGCATCAATCATGTGAAGACATTCGGACCGCTATTCAAGCTCAAGGCCGATCCACTCGAGCCTGGTAAGACGGATCTCTTCATCCAGGAGAACGCCGTTGTCAGCGGCGGATTCTTCGTGCTCAACGGCAACAACGGATCAGGCCTGACACTGGTCACGTCGGATTTTAATAACTTCAAGATACCGCTCACGGCCAACGGTGTGCATTTCGGAATTGACGTCTCGCCTCTTTGATGCGCGGCGGCAGGGACACGCCTCGCCGGAGCCGGCATGCTCGGCGTTCACGTGGCAAGCCCTGCCAGAGTGCTTCCGCTTCGATGGGCAAAATCAAACGATCAAAATGCGTCAAGCACGCAAGTAAAGCCCCGGCCGCCGCCTGCCGGCCAAGCAGGCTTAACCTAGAGGATAGGCCCATCGCCGCGGGCAGCGAGCGTTTCGTAAACTCAACATCAAAGCCGCCATAAGGCCACGAATGCTTGATTCAGTCCGCCATCGCGGTCGGGTCGCGGTGAATCAGAACGTTGCACTGTTTCAAATTCTCAAGCGTAGGCGTAAGCCTCAACCATGATTTGATTTGCGGCGTGAAAAACTCATCCTTTCACGAGCGATCTCGCGGGGCCGAAGAGCGACCTTGCGCCGGTGTGTTACGCGTGAATCGTCGCTGACGCGGCTGTGAGTGCCCAGCATCAGTGTCGCCGGGCGTTCGAAAAGTTGCGTCCCAGACCCTGATCGCGCCGTCGTGACGGGCCGCGACGGCCAGGGTGCGACAACGTCTTGTTGCATTTTTCTGGGTTTCCGATCCATAATAGTTGCGAGCGGAGCCACCCGAATTCGGCGTGTGAGGTCTCGTGCAATGCTTGCGAAAGGGTCGTGTGACCATCTCCTCCACCCGGGTTGGCGAAAGGGGAGGCATGTCTGAAGTCACCATCAGTCTCGACGGTCATGCGGAGGAGCTTGCCGTCTTCGGCAGCCGGGATCAATTTCTCAGGCAGGTTCGCGACGCGGTTGGAGTGAAGGTCCTCGCCCGGCATGGCGAGGTGCGAATCGAGGGCGAACCGGCCCGCATCGATCAGGCGAAACGGATTTTCGAGGGGTTGCGCTCGCTGTTTCGGCGCGCAAGACCATCGCATCGAGCGATGTGGCCGAGCTGATCGAGGCGACGCTTCAGGTTGGCTCGTCCGATTTGCCTGACTCGCTCGAGATCCGCGAGGGGGGCCGAGCGGTCCGCCCGCGTTCGCCGGGGCAGGCCCGGTACATGAAAGCCCTCTTCGATCACGAGCTCGTCTTTTGCATCGGGCCGGCCGGCACCGGCAAGACGTATATCGCCGTGGCACTGGCGGTTTCGCTGCTGCGCAAGGGGCGCATCAAGAAGATCGTGCTCGTACGACCGGCCGTCGAGGCGGGCGAGCACCTGGGATTCTTGCCCGGCGACCTCGAGGCCAAGATCAACCCGTATCTGCGGCCGTTGCTCGATGCGCTTCACGACCTGATGGACTACGACCAGATTCGCCGCTACATGGATAACGACCTGATCGAGATCGCGCCGCTCGCCTACATGCGCGGCCGCACACTCAATGATGCCGTGATCATCCTCGACGAGGGGCAAAACGCAACAGTCCCGCAAATGAAGATGTTCCTCACGCGCATGGGTCAAAATGCGCGGATCGTGGTGACAGGCGACATCACCCAGGTCGATCTGCCGCCGGGGACTAAGAGCGGCCTGGCTGACGCGGTCGAGCGCCTGCGCGATGTCGCCGGACTGGGCGTGACCTTGCTCGATCGTTCGGATATCGTGCGGCATCCACTCGTTCAGGCGATTGTCGACGCTTATGAAAAGACCGAGCAAGGCGCGGAACAACGCGACGGGCGTTCCGAGGCTGCGCCGGCATGATCGTTGCTTTGAATCACTCCCGTTTGAAGACCGCCCCGAAGTCAGGGCGTGGCAAGGCCGCCGGGCTAGCAGGCAGTCACCAGGTGTTGAAATTCCTGGCCAGAGACCGAGAGAGCGAGCCCGACGGATTGCCAAGCCTCAGCCGCGTGGTTGAGGCGTGCTTCCGCGCGTGACGAGGCCCTTGCTCGACCGCGCCGTTTTGAGAAGAATCCATGAGTACCGGCCGACGGCGTCCGAAACTTTCACGGGCCCACTTGCGACCCGCCGACTCGGGTCTGATCAGGGAAGGCCGAATCGCCAAGCAGCGCACGCGAGCGACCCTGTTTGGACTGGTCGCCGTGTCGCTCGTGATGTGTGTGGCCATCGTCCACGGCTCGGGCCCCCCATTCACGTACCGCATCGGTCAGCGCCCGGATCGCGAGCTCCGCGTCAACGTCAAGGATTTCCGGATCCGCAACCAGACAAAATCCAGCAACGAGCGCCAGGCGGCCGCGGACCAGGTGGCGCCGTCGCTCGTCAACGACCCGACTCCCATTCGCGAGCTCGCCGAACGGCTCGACGACCTGGCGACGGCCGTCGCCAAGTCGGCCCGGTTCGAGGATCTGCACGAGAATGTGCGGGCCGTCTGGAAGCTGACGCCCGAGAGCTATCTCGACCTCAAGGCGGCCACCGACACCCCCGAGCGCCGGGATAATTTGCACGTGAAGATCACGGCCGCCTTCGCACCGCTCATGCGCGACGGCGTGCTTGGCGCCGATACGCTGCCCCCCACCGAAGAGTCGAGCCGGCTGCTCTCGATTCGCAAGGCGGGCGAGCCAATCTCGGCCGCGCGAATCGTGCCGCGCGAGCGGGTGGTCCCCGAGCGGATGATCAAGCCCGAGAGCCCCGTTTACCAGGAGTTTTGCTCGGCATTCACCACGCCGCGACTGGGCCAGATCTTGTTTGGATTGATCGCCAATCAACTGGATGTGTGCCAGTCGCTTTCGTTCGAGGCCGAAGCGACCGCCCACTTGCGGGAGGAAGCGCGCAACCGCCTGCCCGACCATTTTGACACGTATACCCGGGGCGAGGTTCTCGTCGAGGAAGGCCAGACGATCGGCGAGGAGCAGCTCATCTTGCTTCGCGTCGAGCACGATGCGTCGGTCGCCGCGCTCGGCTTTGGCGATCGCGCCCGCCGCGTGCTTGGCATCTTCGCGCTGGTCGCCGCCCTGTACCTGTTGACGGGCTCTTACGTCTATCGTCACGAGAAACGGTTTGCCGGCGATCCCGGCCGCGTGACAATGATCTGCGGGCTGGTGATTCTGGCGCTGGCGGTCGTCCGCATCCTGGCCGCCCAGACGTGGAACGCCGAGGTTGTGCCGGTGGCCATCGCGGGCATGATCGTGGCGATCGCCTACAACCAGAGCTTCGCCATGATGGTGACGTTTGGCCTGTCGATCTTGACGTCGATCGCACTTGGCACCGAGATGCCGCACTTTCTCGTCGTCATGGGCGGGACGGCCGCCGGCGTGCTGACGCTCAATGAAGTGCGGACGCGCACGAAGCTCATCAAGGTGGGTGCGACGGCCGCCGTGACCTACTTCTTGATGACGTGGGCGACCGGGCTATGGCAAGATCAGCCCATCGAGCTGGTGCGCAGCGACGCCTTCTGGCGCGCCGGATGGGGCTTGATGGCGGGCTTCTTCCTGGGGGGCAGCTTGCCCTTCATCGAGAATGCGCTGGGGATCGTGACGGGCATCAGCCTGCTCGAGCTGGGTGACAATACGCATCCGCTCTTGCAAGAACTCGTCCGGCGCGCGCCGGGGACGCACAACCACTCGATCACCGTCGGCGCGATCGCCGAATCGGCGGCCGAGCGGATCGGCGCCGATGCCCTGTTGGTTCGCATTGGAGCTTATTTTCACGACATCGGCAAGATGCTCAAGCCGCATTACTTCGTGGAAAACCAGGTCGGTCCGACGAGCCGGCACGCCAAGCTGGCACCCGCGATGAGCACCTTGATCATCATCGGCCATGTGAAGGATGGCGTCGACCTGGGGCGGCAGCACCATCTGCCCGAGCCGATCATCGATCTGATCGAGCAGCATCACGGCACAACCCTGGTCGAGTTTTTCTATCACGAAGCGAGCCGCCGCAACGGTAGTAACCCCGACGCGTCGCCGGTCTCCGAGAGCGCCTATCGCTACCCGGGACCGCGGCCGCAAAGCAAGGAGGCCGCGATCCTGATGATTGCCGACGCGGTCGAGAGTGCCAGCCGGACCCTGTCGGAACCGACCCCCGCGCGGCTCGAGGGGCTGGTGCGCGACCTGAGCGACAAGCGGCTGCGCGACGGCCAGTTCGACGAATGCGGCCTGACGCTGCGCGAGATCGCCGAGATTCGCGAAAGCCTCATCAAGTCGCTGATCGGAATTTACCATGGACGTGTCAAATACCCCGAGCACCGGACGGCATGAGACTTGCCTTTGTCGATCGTGGAGACTGGGCGAATCGTTCGCGTTTTCGCCCCGAGTGCTCCCTGTCACGGGCCTTCCCCCAGGCGGAATTCTGACGATGGATCTGGCAATTGCGGTTGAAATCAGCGACACCCAGGGTCTGCTGCGCGTCGACCATGGCGAGCTAACTGCCCTGGTTCGCCGGGTGCTCGTTGCCGAGAATCGGCCGGGCGCCTCGATCTCGCTGGCGCTCGTCGATAACGCCACGATCCACGCCGTGAACTGGGCCCACCTGAAACACGATTTTCCAACCGACGTGATCAGCTTTCCACTGTCGAACGCCGGCGATCCGGAGTTCAGTGGCGAGCTCGTGGTCTCGGTCGAGATGGCGATCGCCGCGGCGCGCGACGCGGGCGTCGAGCCGCGGCATGAGCTCAGTTTGTACGTGGTGCACGGTCTGTTGCACCTCTGCGGCTACGACGATCACGACGGAGCCGACATCGTCCGGATGCGCCAGCGTGAAGACGAGCTCCTTGCGCAGGCGGGGATCGTGATCCCGCCGCGGTGCGGTGCGGTTGACCCTGGTCTGCAAACGGCGACGTCGCCCGTTTCGCATGAAGCCACGCCGCGAGCGCGGAAAGCCGTTTGAATGGCGGCTCGGAAGCGGGAGTGGGAGTGGGAGTACGGGCATGGATAACATGAGTTTGATAACACTGATCATCGTGGGCGTGCTTCTCCTCGGTTTGCACGTCGTTTCGATCGCTCTGATCAAGTCGATCCAATCGTATTCGCGAAGCCTTCTGGAGGAGCGTTGCGAGGCCCGGGGCCGTGCGCAGCGAGCCGAGGAGGTCGAGCATGCCGACCACAAGACCGAGCGGGCAGCCGAGGCCATCGCCGTGTTATCCGGCCTGTTGCTGGGCGCTCTTGAGCGGCGCCGGCGTGACGCTGGCGATCACGCCCCCTCATGTCGCCTTCGTGCTGGTGCCGCTCGTGGCCCTGGTCTTGCTGGCGGACCTCTTTGTCGGGGTCGCCGGCAAGGTCTTCGCCGAGGCGATCGTCGACACCTTGTGGCCGATCACGCCGGTCGTGCGATTCATTGCGCTGCCCCTCACGGCCGCTTTGCGGGTGATCGAGCAGGTGCTCGAATGGAGCGCCGGCCAATCGTCATCGGCACGCCATCGCCCGGCGCACTTGCAGGTGGAGATTCCGGTCGAAGACGACGACGAGCTCAGCGAAGACGAGGAACCCGATCTTCCCGAATCCGCGCGAACGCTCCTTCAGCAGACAGTCGCCCTGACGCGCACCGACATCAGCGGCCTGATGACGCCGCGATCGCTGATCGTCTCGCTACCGTCGACGGTCTCATCAATCGAAGCGGCCGCGACGTTCCGGCGCACGGGTCTCTCACGCGTGCCCATTTTCCAGGAGAGCCGCGACGACATCGTCGGCGTTCTCTACGCCAAGGATCTCTTCGCGAGGATGACCGAGGCGCGCTCGATCTCGGCCGTGTCGCCCCGCGAGATGGTGCGCCCGGTCCTGTTCGTGCCGGAGACCAAGAACGCCTACGAGTTATTGCGAAGAGCTCAGAACGCAGCGCGTTCATCTCGCGATCGTTCTCGACGAATATGGCAGCGTCGCCGGCCTGGTCTCGCTCGAAGACCTGCTGGAGGAGCTCGTCGGTCCGATCGACGACGAGCACGACGTGCCGGCGCCCACGAATTCGATCCACAAGATCGGCAATGACCGTTTCGAGGTCGACGCGACGCTTTCGGTCGAGGATCTCAACGACGAGCTGGGTCTCAATTTGCCGACCGACGGCGAGTTTCAAACGATCGGCGGGCTCGTTTTCCAGGAGCTCGGACGGCTCCCCAGCAAGGGCGACCGGGTCTCGGCGTTTGGAATGGTGTTCACCGTGCTCGAGGTTCGCGATCACTCGATTGGCCGGCTGGAGATCGACATCGCGCCCGGTCGTGCGAATGGCGCACACCCGATTCCGACTCGGCCAGCGGGCACCCGTCGCCCGTCGCGCAGATCAGGCGCGGCTGATCGGCGGGGGTCGGCCGGCCGCGATATCTCGGAGTCTCCTTCTTGAAAAAGCGTCGGCTCGTCGTTGCGTGTGTCGTGCTCGTGGCCGTGTCCGCGGCCGCGGCGGCCGCGATCGCCCTGGCCGCGACGATCAAGGGCCGGCAGCCGGCGGCCCTGGTTGCCGAGGCGAGCGCCGCATACCAGAAGGGCGACTGGTCGGGCACCGAGAAAAAAGCCCGCGACCGGCTCAAGAAAAAGCGCGACGACCGAGACGCCCTGCGGCTGCTCGCGAGGGCGTTGTTCCGGCAAGGGCGCGACCAGCCGGCCACGGCGATCTCCGAGAAATTGCCGGCCAGCACGATGACGGCCGAAGACTATTTCTTGCTCGGGCAAGCCTGCGTGCGCTCGCAGAAACTTGACGTGGCGATCAAGGTGTGGCAGCGCGCCGTCCAGATCGAGCCGGGCCATTTCGAGACGCTCCTGGCGCTCGAACAGACGCTTTATCGGCTCGGCCGGCTCGCGGACGCGGAATCCGAGGTCAAGCGCATGCGCGCTCTACCCGGCCGGGAGGGCCTTGCCGACTTGATGCTCGGCCAGATTCGCGTTCAACAGGCCGACAAGGCCGGCGCCATAATGCCGTTTGAAGGTGCACTCAAAGCCTCCGAACAATGGTCGACTCTCGTTGACCCTGTCGTCGTCGTCAAGCAACTGGCCCGCTGCTTGCTTGAAACAGGACAGGGACAACGGGCTCGCGAGCGATTGCTGAGCCTCGGAGATCCCGCGGCTGACAGCGAAACCTGCTGGTTGATCGCGCGCTGCGACTTGCAGCAGTCGGTTCCGACCGAGTCGACGATTCTCGGGCGATCGCGAGCGTATCGAGCTGGTCATCTGATGGAAAGTGAGCCGGCCCCCTATGTGGGTGCGGCGCGGTGCGCCGGCTGTCACGCCGAGATTGCGCAAGCAGAGGCAGAGCCCGCACGCGCGCACGTTCTATCACGACGCTCAACTGGCGCCGCTCCCCTATCCGAAAGAGCCAATCGCCGATCCCGCCAATCGCCGGGTGACTCATTCGTTCGATAAAACAGGCAGTCAAGTTGAGGTGAAAACGCAGTCAAGCGGGCGGGTGTACCGGACGATCATTGATTACGCGTTGGGCTCGGGCGACCGCGGCCTGACACTGGTCGGTCACGATCCGTCGGGCCGGGCTCTCGAATACCGGCTGTCGTTTTACCCCGACCGCGTCGGCTGGGACGTGACGACGGGCCAGGCCACCGAAGGCGACCTGCCGGCCGAGCGCTATGCGGGGCGGCCGATGGCCGTCGACGAGGTGCGCACGTGCTTGAATTGCCACAATACGAATGCCCATGCCGTGCTGACGAAGACGGGGCCCGAGTCGTTTGACCATGCCATCGGTTGCGAACGATGCCACGGCCCCGGGGGCAATCATGTGCTTGCGGTCAGCGGGAAGAGCGTCGGAGAAGATTACGCCGGCGGCGTCGATCTGGCGATCGCGCGGCCCGCGGCGGCCCAGGGCGCGGCGGTTGTCGGGCTCTGCGCAATGCCATGCCTCTCGAACCGAGAGTGTGGACCGCGCCCGGATGCCGCCGCGTCGGTCCGGTTCCAGGCGAGCACGCTGGTCAAGAGCCGCTGCTATACGCAGAGCGGCCAGAAGCTTGACTGCGTGACCTGCCACGACCCTCATCAGGGCGCCGAGACGTCGCCGAAATGGTATGAATCGCGATGTATCGCGTGTCATTCCTCGGCCGGTACAGGAGGCCGTCATGCCGATCGGCCCGACGCCGTCCACGCGATGTCATGTCCGGTTTCACCGTCGCGAGGCTGTATTGATTGTCACATGCCCAGGCGCGCGTCGATGACAGCGCACACGACCTTTGCCGATCATTTCATTCGCATTCATCCCGAGATCAAGAGCCGGACAGGGGCGGCGCCGTGAGGCGTATCTCGATGTTGGATATCCTCCGATTGCCCATCAAGCAAACACGCTCGCGCTAGTCACAGCGTCGTGACGTGACGTGGCGCATGGCGCGCACACGGCCCGGCGCCCAAATAGGCCTCGGGAATCCAGACGCTATTCCTATCTCCTTATTCGGCGTCGAGTTGCGTTTAGGCGCCTGAATAATCGGACGTTCGAAAAACCGCTCGAACTCGATAGGGGTCAACGACTTCCACTTAGGCGCCTGAGTAATCGGCATAATTTAACTTCTTGCCGCAACTCTTGACGCTTCATCATGTTGCGGTTAGGCGCCTGAGTAATCAGCATGACCAGACGTGTTGGCGCAACTCTCGACGCATCATCGTGTTACGGTTAGGCGCCTGAGTAACCGGCATGACCGGGCCATATGACGTATCTCTCGAAGAATCATCATGTTGCGTTGAGGCGCCTGAATAACCGGCACAGTTTATCGATTTAACGTATGTTAACGCTTCGGACGATTTACGAACGCGCCTGACTGGTGCACGCAATATGATGCATGGCGGAGTGTGACAATGAGGGCGTGAGTTCAAACATTACAGCCATCATGTGAAGCGACCTGAGAAGACGAGGCTCCTTGCCGAACTCGACCAGGTATCAACCCGTTCTCATCCCGGAACAGAAGAAATCGTAGGGATCGGGAGGCCGCGTACGGCGGTGACGGTCCTGGTGGATTGACTTCATATGAGAGAGAAATCAATTTTTGAAGTCGAGTAGCGGAGGGGCCGGTTTCCCGGCCGCCTCCGCCCTCATCAAACCGGACGAGCGGATTTCCCGCATCCGGCTTGCCCGAATTCTCTCGGTCGGGGCATGCGCAGGATCAGCAGCCAAGCGTTCACAACAAGCGCAGACCAAGGTCATGCACAAGGTGGGCATAGAACGTCCGGTCTTTGGGGACACGGTAACGGCGCTGACTTCGACGTCGTAGATGATGACGCAGTCGTTCAGTCACATGCCAGTTAAGCTTGTTGTAGCTCCGGCGGGGATGGCCGTGACCAAAATAGGCACCCCATCCTTTCAAGAAGCGATTCATATCGCCGATCAGTTGATCGATCGGTACGAAATTCCGCTTCCGGTCCGTGAGCTCACGAACTCGCTCGCGAGCCCGGATCAGCGCCTTGGTTGTGGGAGTTATGCTGAGATAACGACGGTCACGACCGAATCGGTCGCGGTCGTATCGGAGCGTAAAACCCAGGAAGTTCAGGCTCTGACCCGGTTGATGCAACTTGACGATGCGCGTTTTCTCGCGGTTAACGGTGAGCTGAAATCGCCCTTCCAGCAATCCTTCGATCCACCGGACCAACTGCCCAGATTGATAGCGCGCCAAAACCACGAAGTCATCGGCGTACCGCACCAGCTTGGCGTTTGCCCAGCGACCGGGACCGTCCGAGCGGTAGAACGACTTCTCGAACCAGTGCAAGTACAGGTTCGCCAGCAGGGGGGAGATGACTCCTCCCTGCGGCGTGCCTTGCTTGGGTCGAGTTGTCTGTGTTCGACCATGCTCGTCGGTTTCGACGATGGGGCTTTCCAGCCACATGCGGATCAGCTTGATGACCGAGCGGTCGGCGATCCGTCGCTCCAGACATTTGATCAAGGCATCATGAGGGATTGTGTCGAAGTACGATTTCAGGTCCGCATCGTAGACCTCCTGAAACCCAGCGGCGAGATGTTGGCGGATCGCGTCGATCGCCTGATGAGCGTTCCTCCCTGGACGGAACCCATAGGAACTGTCCAGGAAGTCGGCTTCAAAGATCGGCTCGAGTACCAGCATAGCTGCCGTTTGAACGATCCGGTCTTTGACAGTGGGTATCCCCAGCGGTCTGAGCCGGCCGTCCGGTTTCGGTATGTACACACGTTTAACCGGCTGCGGCCGGTAGCGGTTGGTGCGCAGCTCTTCACGCAGCTCGGCGAGGAAGACCTCCGCGCCGGGTCCATCAATGATGTCTCCGACGGTCATGCCATCCACTCCGGGAGCGCCATTATGCTCCATCACCAGCCACCACGCGGTCATCAGCACGTCGTCCCGATAGATCCGGTCATACAGAGTGTAAAACCGGAACTTCGGTTCCTGCTTGGCCTTTTGACCCAGCTTCCATCTCAGTTCGGAGACTTTCGGCGGCAGATCGATGCCGGACTTCTTCTCCGACGGAATCGGGGATTGGCCCTTCTTCGATGGCTGACCGCTTTCTTCCGTAGTGGGATACTTATCCAAGCGGATCTCCTCACGTTTGACGAAAACATGAATTCGGCAGGGGACCTTTGCTCCTCGGGCATTACCCCGGATCATCGCTACTATGTCCCCCTCCGACTCCCGACCGGGCCGGTCAGCGGTTATTAATTCCCACTCACCGTTGGTCCAGACTCAGGCCCTGAGCTTGGGCCACCCGGACGGGTCTCTCAGGTTCCTCGTTGATCTATCGACGCCCGCTGCCCTCAATCACCCCGGGGAGTCCGGCCGCTGCAAATGCTCGTTGCTTCACGGTCGGTTTCGGGCTTCGCCTCTTCTGGAAGGTTGGCCACTCCCAATTAGTTTTAACGAGGCCGAATCAGGATCGCTTGCGCTACGGCTGACGTCTTCGCGTCTCCAGGCTTCGGTTGTGGGGTCACCCCCATCGCCGCTGGATCGGCTTCATGGTGAACGAGCAATTACCATGGTTAGTACCTTTCAACTAACAAGATCAACGACTTCACTGATACACCAGAAGGAAAACCAAGGGAACGAAGAATACGAACACGCAAGGATCGACACACGCAGGCGCAGGACCGGCGAGGCAGTGTGTGCCGCGACTGACGATCATTTCATTTCACTAATGAAATACTGGACGTTGGTAGTTGGTGATCGCGGCGCTCACCAAGGATTTCTCCGCTTCGCCATGTTTGGCGTAGATGGTCTCGGTTGCCCAACTTCAAAGACGGGTGAGGCTGACGTGGTGAACGGTTGGGCTTGCGCGGCTTTTGCGTTCATCGCGTTTTCATTGACGAACCACGCGGCAGCCAGAGCGCCGGCCTGTGTTGGAGTTCCGCCTTCAGGCGGCTGCTTAAGATATTAACCAGAGCAGATCGGCTAAAGCCGGAACTCCAACGGTGGCCTGCTGGAAGTCCGGCTTCAGACGGCTTCTGACGATACCAGCCAGAGCAGACCGGCTAAAGCCGGAACTCCAACGGTCACCTGCTGGAAGTCCGGCTTCAGCCGGCGTCTTGCGATACCAGCCAGAGCAGACCGGCTAAAGCCAGAACTCCAACGGTCACCTGCTGGAGTTCCGGCTTCAACCGGCGTCTTGCGATACCGGCCAGAGCAGACCGGCTAAAGCCAGAACTCCAACGGTCGCCTGCTGGAGTTCCGGCTTTAGCCGGCTTCTTGCGATACCAGCCAGAGCGGATCGGCGCTAAAGCCAGAGCTCCAACGCTTGCCTGCTGGAGTTCCGGCTTTAGCCGGCTTCTTAAGATACCAGCCAGAGCAGACCGGCTAAAGCCAGAACTCCAACGGTCGCCTGCTGGAGTTCTGGCTTTAGCCGGCTTCTTGCGATACCGGCCAGAGCGGACCGGCTAAAGCCAGAACTCCAACGGTCGCCTGCTGGAGTTCCGGCTTTAGCCGGCTTCTTGCGATACCGGCCAGAGCGGATCGGCGCTATAGCCAGAGCTCCAACGCTTGCCTGCTGGAGTTCTGGCCTTAGCCGGCGTCTTGCGATACCAGTCAGAGCAGACCGGCTAAAGCCAGAACTCCAACGGTCGCCTGCTGGAGTTCCGGCTTTAGCCGGCTTCTTAAGATACCAGCCAGAGCAGACCGGCTAAAGCCAGAACTCCATCGGTCACCTGCTGGAGTTCCGGCTTTAGCCGGCTTCTTAAGATACCAGCCAGAGCAGACCGGCTAAAGCCAGAACTCCAACGGTCACCTGCTGGAGTTCCGGCTTCAACCGGCGTCTTGCGATACCAGCCAGAGCAGACCGGCTAAAGCCAGAACTCCAACGCTTGCCTGCTGGAGTTCCGGCTTTAGCCGGCTTCTTAAGATACCAGCCAGAGCAGACCGGCTAAAGCCAGAACTCCAACGGTCACCTGCTGGAGTTCCGGCTTTAGCCGGCTTCTTGCGATACCAGTCAGAGCAGACCGTCTAAGGCCAGAACTCCAACGGTCGCCTGCTGGAGTTCCGGCTTTAGCCGGCGTCTTGCGATACCGGCCAGGGCGGACCGGCTAAAGCCAGAACTCCAACGGTCACCTGCTGGAGTTCCGGCTTCAGCCGGCGTCTTGCGATACCGGCCAGAGCAGACCGGCTAAAGCCAGAACTCCAACGGTGGCCTGCTGGAAGTCCGCCTTCAGCCGGCGCGAGCCGAAGATTCCGCCTGACGGCGGGACTCCAACAAGATGCTGCGCAACAGGATCGGCGTGCGCTCGATGCGCTCGGAAGTTGATCCAAGACCAACTTTTCACCGGGCCAGGGTGAGGCTGACGCGGTGGACACTCGACCCTGACCTCACAACGCGGAGTTGTGGTCCCGGTTCGGTCGCGGATTTCATTCCCGTCAGCCGCGGGGAACAACGCCCGTTGGGGCGTTCCGCAGAGTGAGGATTGGTTGATTGAGCGAGCAAGTGCGGATGCACCAAGCTGGTTGCAGACGCGGGCGAATCTGTTTGACTGGGCTTTGACCGCCCCTCACCCGCCCTGTCGGACGACCTCTCCCGTGGGGCGAGGTTAAAAAGACGCGAGCTCGTCGTTATGTGCCGACGCGCAAGCATTCATTCACCTCTCCCTGTGAGAGAGGTCGCCCGATAGGGCGGGTGAGGGGTCATCGCCGGGGCCAGGGCGTTGCTGCTCGCGCAACAAATGGCAACGAAGACGGCCGGCGATTTCGGCGAATCAATAGCAATGTTTCACCGCGTCAGGGTGAGGCCACCGGGGCATCCTCCTTTCCTGTGTGGTGCGTCGAAATCGCCACGAAATTCTTCCCAATTTGAATTCCCTTCGTTTCCTTCTCCTCCTTCTGTTCAAAATTTCCGTTCCCCGAATTTGGCAATCGTCATGGCAGCGATCAGCGAGAAGTCTCGATCCTACTGACCGGGCGTGCCGGGCCGGGCGTGGAAACCCTTGAGTGCGGTCGGAGCGGCGCCGCCTTCGCGGAGCCGGGACCCGGTGTCCGCGGCAAGATTGGTGTAAACGTCCTGGCGGCCCGAGGGCCATGTCACCACCACGCGATCGGCACGCCGGGCGGCGCCCAGGCCGAAATGAAGGCGCGAATCACTGGCCGAAAGATAGCTGCCGCCGCCGATGCGCACGGCCACGTGTGTCATCCCGCCCGCCGTGACGGCGACCCTGGCTCCCACGGCGTCGCGTGCCGACACCGTTCCTTCGAGCTCGAACATGAGAAAATGATTTTGCGACGTCGAACGATTGCAGAACAAGGCCAGCGGGGCGTTCTCCGAAACAATGATCACATCGACACGACCATCGTTGTCGACGTCGCCCACGGCCAGCCCGCGGCCGAGACGCGCGGCTTGCCAGGGCGGTCCCGCCCGGGCGGAAACGTCCTTGAACGAGCCCTTGCCTTGATTGAGGAAAAGTTGCGCGGGCATCTGATAAGGCAGCGCGGGGCGAACGTCGGAGACATGGCCATTGGCCTGGGCCAGGTCGGGCCAGCCGTCGGAATTGGCGTCGAACGCGGCCAGACCGAAGCCGAGGACCAGCCGCGTGGCAAGGGCCAGACCCGTCTCGTTCGAGCGGTCGCTGAAGACTCCGCCCCCTTGATTGTGATAAAGGGTCGTCGACTGGTTGATGAAGTTCGTGACGCCCAGATCGACCCGGCCATCGCCGTCGAAGTCGGCGCAGGCCACGCCCATGCCGGCCAGGTAGCCGCCGCTGGCGCTGGCCGCGAGCCCGGCAAGGAGGCCGTCTTCCGAGAATTTGAACCCTCCGCGATTGCGCAGGAAGAAGTTGGCCGACGTGTCGTTGGCCACGAACAGGTCGATCTTGCCATCGTCATCGAGATCAGCCGCGACCACGCCGAGGCCCCGCCCCTCGTTGTCGATGAACCCGGTTTCCGCCGTCATATCGACGAATTTCCCGCCGTCATTGCGGAAAACATGGTCGGGGAGCGGCGTAAAGCCGCGCGGGTCGCAATAGTCGTGGCCCGACTTCACCTTGCCCTCGTAGTCGCACAACCGCGGATGAGTCTCGTCCCACTTCAGGTAATGACAGACGTACAGGTCGAGATCGCCGTCGTTATCGAGGTCAGCCCAGGCCGCCGACGTCGGCCAGTCGCGGTCGCCGCCGAGCTGTGCGGTCGTCGTCACGTCCTCGAAACGGCCGCCGCCGAGGTTGTGATAAAGCGCGTATGACCGCCATCGCGTGATGAAGAGATCAGGGCGGCCGTCGTTATCATAATCGCCGACCGCCACGCCGTGGCCGTAGCCGCCGGCGGTCTCGGCCATTCCAGACGCCCGCGTGATATCCTCGAAATGGCCGTCGCCGCGATTCCGAAAAAGTCGGTCGCCGAACGCTGCTTTGCCACTCGGAGGCGGGAAGTTGCCGCCCTGGATCGCATAAACATCGAGCCAACCATCACCATCGAAATCAAGCAGCCCGACGCCGCCGCTCATCGTCTCGGGAATCTGCCGCTCGGCCGTGGCGCCGTTATCAAATGTGAAGTGAAGGCCGCGTCGTTCGGCCTCGTCGACAAACGTCGGGACATCAACGTCGCGTGCCGCCGGCCCGGTGGCGTTCGCGATTGTTCCATCAGCCCGCAGACGGTCCGCAAGGGTCTTCGAGTCAGCCAGAGCGGGCGGCTCCGCCGTCGTCAGCCGGGTGCGGGCCTCGGCCGCCTCGCGCTCGACGCCCGGATCGCGGCTGGCGGCCATGCGCCACCATGTGAACGCATCAAATCTCCGCCCCAGGGCCTCGGCCGCGCGGGCGAGGCTCGGCGTGCGCGATGGCAAGTCAGGGTGCGTCATCAACTGTTTGTAGCGATCGAGGGCGATCTCAATCTCGAGCTTCCGACGTCTGAGCCTCGGCGAGCGCGTCTTGTCGCCTGCTTGCGCTGCCAGATCCGCGAGCCGCTCGATCGATTTCAGGTCGCCCGGCTCAAATCGGACGAGCTCGTCGAGCGCGGCTCGCTCGGCCGCCTGGTTGCCCGCGTGCGACGCCAGCCAGGCCCTTGAGCGCGAGCAACTCATTCCGGTTGAGACTCGAGGCAGGCAGGTGCGAGGCGGCGCGCAGGGCCTCAACGGGCCGATCCGCGGCGCGTGCCCAGCCGAGGCGAGCTTTCCAGACATCGGTGTCATCGGGCGCGGCGCGTTCGCAGCGGGTGAGCCATGCGTCGGCCTCGTCGAGACGACCCGCTCGGATGGCCAGGTCGGCGAGTGCCAGCCAGACGCGGTCATCGTCGGGCGCGACCTGTTTGGCCTGTGTCAGAGCGCGGGTCATACTCTCGATTTGATACGGGTCGCTGTCGAGACTCCAAATTGTCCGGAGCATCTCGGTTGGCTTGTTTGTGCGCTCGGCGTCCGCCTTTAACATTGCGCGATATTTGTCACGACGTCCCGTGATCCAGTAGACCCGCCCGAGCAGGCGTCTCGCCTCGTCGCCAATCTGACCAGGAGCCGTACGGGCCGCCACGAGCGACGTCTCAGCCAGGCGGTAGCGGAAAAGCTCGACCGCCAGGCGCCCTCGTGAAAGCGCCGCGATCGGACCGTCGGGGTGAAGCAGCGGGACCTTGGCCCAGTAGTTCAGAGCGTCTTCACTTCGAGCGGCAAATTTGGCAGCCACGCCGCGGAGGTAAGTGATGTCGAGCGCGTCCGGGCCTTTGTTCCGCCAGCCGCGAGCCGCCGTGCGGCTTGATCGATCTTCCTCGCGGCGATTTCCTGCTTGGCGGCTCGGATCTCGGTGTCGAGCTGACGATCGCCAGACACGGCAACCACAAACCACGCGATCGCGCCGAGCCCGGCCAGAGTGACGATGAGCAAGAGCAGCGTGCCGCATGGGTGGTGTCATCGGAAATGGAAAAAGCCCGGACGAAGTCGAAACTTCGCCGGGCCCCGAGAATCGGACCGCGTCGGTTATGACGGCGCGGAGAGTTCGCTCAATAGGAGTCGGAAGAAATCACTTCGCCATTGGCTCGGGTTCCCAGGGCCATATAGGTCTGGGGGTTGATCGAGTCTTTGACGAAGCGAACGCTACCGTCGCCGAACATGATGTTGCAGCCACCGGGGTGGGCACTCTGCGCGTTCGAGAAGTTTGAGTTGTCGGCCTGACACTGAGCACATTGGTCGGAGCACGAGTTCCAAGGCGCCAGCGTGGAATTCGGCGTGACGACCGTTTGAAACAGCGTGAAGCCAACGCCACCGATGGACCAGCGCAGACCGCTTTCACCGTAGATGTTCGCCCCCGCCTTGTAGGCTTGCGTGCAGGCGTTCAGAGCCGGTACGATGACGGTCTGATAGTTGAGCGTGCTGGCATCGAAGGCCTCCGCCGCGGGAACAGAGGTCGTCACACCCGCGACGTAGTTATTGCGGTGTGTTCCCACGACATTAGATGGGTCGCCACAGAGCGACTCCGCGAATGCGATCGTGTTCGACGTTCCGTCGGTAATGTCGCGGATACCGTAACAATTCCAGTAGGCGAAAACACCCGTGGTATTCGGCGTGCATTGTGAACCGCCGATCAAGTTGAGTGGATCGGGCTGACATGTAAACAATCCGGTCTGCCATCCCCAGATTGACGTGGTGGTCCCGACACTCCCGCGGTAGCTGTTGATGCTCGGAGCCCAGCCGCTCTGGCCCCAAGTGTTGTACATTGCTGTGCCTGAGGGCGGTGCACCGCCGAACGCCGCATTGGTGTCGGACGGACAGAGGAATGCGTTAATCACCCGCGTTGACGCCGTCAAGTTAGTCGCGCCACCGAACCCGTATTGCGCGTTGAAGGCGAAATTGATCGCGTTATAGGTGGGCGATTGTTCCATGTACGGCAGCAACATTGCCTGGGCACTCCATTCGCCCCAGTTGGCATAGCCACCGCCATAACCGATCTGCGATGCCGATTCCGATTTGCCCTGTGGGAACTTGTCGTTCGTCTGATGATAATTATGCATCGACAACCCAATTTGCTTGAGGTTGTTCGTGCACTGGGCTCGCCGTGCAGCCTCGCGGGCCGCCTGCACTGCGGGCAAGAGCAAGGCGATCAAAACGGCGATGATGGCGATCACCACAAGAAGCTCAATCAGTGTAAAAGCTTTTCGACCTCTGGAAATCATCGTGCTCTCCCGAACGAATGAAATTTCGAAAAATGAACAGGTGGCCCCAAATGAGATCTGCATCAAGCGGTTGTTCCCAGACCCGAAACGACCAACGGGGGACCTCGATGGCACGCTCTGAGTCACACACCCGCCAATTACCGAGAACGTTTGGAAACAGAAGTATCGGCGGCAACAAGACGGGCGAGATAAACCGGTTGACTGAATGATGCAGGTGACTCCGATGGAATTAACAGCAACATCCATACCACTTCGAACCGTGCTTCGCTCAGGCGCCCCATTTCCGCGATCGGCTTAAACAGATTCGCGAGCGAACGCATGAACTTCAAACGGCCTCTAACCTGCTATCCGTGCGGCTTCATCGCATTCTTGGTCACCTTTGGCTGACCAGTTTTCCCGAACTCCTTCTTGTACCCTTCCTGAAGTTCCTGCGCAGACCGTCCGGGCGGGGGAGTCGCTGGAGCGACAGTCGACACGCTATCAGTGCCGCCGCCACAACCTGCACTCGCGAACATCAATCCGAGCATGCCACAGGCCAGCATCCGCCGGTGCCCGTGGACTTTGCACGCAAATCGCATGAAAAATCCCTCAAGTTCCTGAACTTTGTGTGGTACGAAAAAAAGGCCCGCGAATCGCGAGCGGGCCGCGCTCGTCTCGCTCTTCCGGCCGACCGTCGGCGAAGATGCGCCTTCCCTTGCATGCAAATCAAGGCGTCGTCCGAGTTCGCCCCGTCCTTAAATTACATTGATTGCCGCGTTTTTAAAGGGTGCTCGCGGTAAACGGGTTCAACCATGTCGCCACGCACGACCATTTTCTATTGCGTCGATAGTCAAAGGTACTGACAGCGCGAACGATAACCTTCGGGGCAAGTCGACCTGCGCGTTCGCAAGCGAAATTGCCTCTCATTGGCACGACTAACACATTCACATCACGTATTGCTCGGATTCAACGTTTCTTAAGTTATTCGTAATGATGCGTGTTGTCAATGATGCAACGGCACGCGTACGATCCGAATGACGTTTTGGTCCCTGGACATAGATCACGACCCCGACCGTGCTCGTGGCACGATTCTCGCCCACCAGGAGATCCATTTCGAGACCGCGTCTGGTCCTCGAGCCTGGCGTTTTCTCAGGGCGTTCGAGTGGTGTGTGCCGTCACACCACGAAAACGGATAATATGGGAGTAGGCCATCTTCTCGACAAATCGTTCGCAAAGGGATGGCCCACTGTCGCTCTTCGCGCTGTATCAGTAATGGCTTGCAAAGCTCATACCAGGGACCGCGATCGAACGTGCCGGCAAACCGAACCACCGCTCTGGTCTTGCGGACGATCGACGTCTTCGAGACAAGCCTCGTCGCGACTCTTTTCACGCGCGATCTTGGCAAGGTCTCGGTTCTGGCCAAAGGCGCGCGCCGGCTCAAGTCTCCGCTCCAGGGTGGACTTGACCTCCTGGGTGTTTCCGATATCGTGCTCTTTCCGAAAGCGTCCGAGTCGCTCGACCTCCTGGCCGAGGCGGCTCCCATCGAACGCTTTCCATGTCTTCGCCGCGATCTCGCGGCCCTGTACGCCGGCTTTTACATTGCCGAGCCTCTTGCTCGACCTGACCGACACCCACGACCCGCACCCTCGGTTGTTCGACGCGGCGAGGATCACTCTGCGGCATCTCGACGATGCCGGCTTGCGGTCAAGGAGAATCATGCGGTTCGAGCTGGCTTGCCTTCAGGAACTCGGTCTGGCGCCGGCGCTCGATCGCTGTGCGCAGTGCGGTGGCGCAGATCGAGCCGGTTGACGACAAGGTCTGGTTCGGCCACGCGATCGGCGGCGTCGTGTGCGAGGTGTGCCGCGCCGGCCTGCCGTTTGTCGCAACGATCAAGCCGCGCGATCTTGACGTGATTCGGACCCTTTCCAGCCCGGGCAACGCCTGGCGCGAGCTCGATCCGGGACGAGAAAGTCTCGGGCCGGCTGGAGAAACGGTCGGGGCGGTCATCAGTCATGTCCTGGGACATCGTCCCCGGCTCCGGCCTTAAAGGGAGTGTGGCCCGATGGATCGGGTGAATCCCAGCTTCGAGCGCGGCGACGATCTCGTCTCTTCGGGACGCGATGCCCCCGTGCGTTCGTCATCGATTCGCGACCAGGGCGCGACCTCCTGGCGTCGTGTGCGTCGTCTCGCCCTCGCGCTTTTAGTCGTGCCACTCGTGGCGGCGGCGGGCTGCCAGGGTTTCAGCGGGCCGCTCACCCAGTGGCGGCACGCGTATGACTCGAGCCTGTTCAAGGGTGTCGACAAGGAAGAGCTCGCCGACATCAGCGGTCCCGCCGATTCGCAAAACCTCTTCGATCGCTGGGTCACGCCCAGGCGCCCGGCGACGGCAAGTCGAGCGACTCGACGAGCTCGACCCTCATTCTCGGGTCAGACGGCTGGCGGCCCGTGACAAAACCGGCCAAGGATCCCAAGGCCGACGCCGAGATCGAGGAAGCCAAGAAGCTATTTGAACAGGGCAACCTGCCCGAGGCCGAGAAGGCCTTCACCAAGATCGCCAAGGCCCGCAAGGGCACGCCCTGGGGCGAAACGGCCCAGTATTACGTGGCCGAGTCGCAGTTTCAGCGCGGCAAATACGTCGACGCCCATGATAGTTTCGAGATCCTGATCAAGACCTATCCGGTCACCGACTACCTCGAGAAAGCGGTCACTCGCGAATACGCGATCGCCGAGGTCTGGACGCTGCAAGACGACCCGAAAGCGCCCAGGGAGAAAGTCATCCCCTGGTCTGGCCATCTTGACGGCCGCTTACCCATGATCGACACCCAGGGCTTTGCGCTCAAGGCGTTTGAACACGTGCGCCAGCACGACCCGACAGGCCCCCTGGCTGACGACGCGACCCTCAAGATCGCCGATTATTACATGCACCATAATGATTATGAATCGGCCTGCATGTATTACGATCAATTCACGGCCGAATATACCAAGAGCCCCTATCTCCAGCGCGTTCAGCACGCCGCGATCGACGCCCGCCTGAAAGGCTACCTCGGCCCCGAGTATGACGCAGCCGGCCTGGCCAAGGCACGCGAGCTCGTGCAAAAGACCCTCAAGACCTTTCCCGAGCAACAGGCCAGCTATGAGGGGCTCTATCACACGCTTGACGTGATCAATAACGCCGAAGCCGAGAAGACGTACCAGACCGGCGCTTATTACAAGCGGGTGGGCAAGATCCCGGCCGCCGAATTCTACTTCGGCAAGATTCCCCAGCGCTGGCCGGGCAGCCCCTGGGCCGTCAAGGCCAAGACCGAGCTCGCCCAGCTCGCCAAGATGCCACGCACTCCGTCCAAACCGAGCAAGATCATGATCCCGCCCGGCAGCACCGACGCGTTCGGAAGCGGCGGCGGCGGCGGCATGGGTGGCATGGGCGGCATGGGTGGAATGGGCGGCGGCATGGGTGGGATGGGTGGCATGGGCGGCATGGGTGGGATGATGTAAGGTCGACGGTGACGCTGTAACGGCCGCGGACGTGGCTCGTTCGTTCGACGCGTGGCGGAGTTGAATTTCAGTGAGGAGCGACGGCGATGCGAAACGTTGTGAGCGCCATGTCGAGGCGGCGGGGGTGTCGGGGCTGGCGTATCGACGGCCGCTGGGCCGCGGCGTTTTTCGTGCTGGCCTTGGCGATTGTGATGGGCGCGGCTGGTTGCGGGTCGCTCGGGCAGCCGCCGTCGCCTGGGGCCCAGAAGGAAGGCGGGTTTTTCGGCTGGCATATTTATGCGCCGTTTGACACGTCGGAGGTGAAGACGGTCGCGGTCTTCTTCAAGTCGAACACTTTTCGCAGGGACATTGAAAAACAGCTCACCGAGATGGTGACCAAGGAAATCAACCTGAGGACGCCATACCGCGTGGTCGGCCAGCACGAAAAGGCCGACTCGTTGCTGACCGGTGTCGTGACCTTTGCCGACAAGAACCTTGTCGTCGAGGCGCCCACGAACTTTGCGCGCGAATTGAACATGACGATCAACGTCGGCGTCAACTGGACGCATAACCCGCCGACGGAGATCGAGGATAAGCGCACGCCGACGATCGTTATTGAAACGATCAACTTCGTCCCCGAGCTCGGCGAAACGACGTTGAGCGCCGAGAATCACGTGATTCAGAGTCTGGCGAAGCAAATTGTCGATATGATGGAGCAGCCCTGGTTCAACGATAACGACATCCAGTGATCAATCAGGTTGGGTTCGATGATCGGGCTGTTTCATTCTGAAGTTGCAAGCGGGTCGGGTTTGGGGGGGAGCGCCTCGCGAGCCGAGTGCCTGGTCAGCTCGACGGAGTTTTGCTCGGGGGGTGAATAGTAGACCTTGACCGAGTCTTTCGAGGCGCTGGCGTCAGCCCGTTTTCGTTGCGCGGCGGTCTGCTGAAATCTCGCACTCAGGCGCAATCTTGGGTTCGTGAAAGCCGGCTAAAGCCGGAACTCCAGCAGGCGACCGTTGGAGTTCTGGCTTTAGCCGGTCCGCTCTGGCTGATATCGTAAGAAGCCGGCTAAAGCCGGAACTCCGGCAGGCCAGCGTTGGAGTTCTGGCTTTAGCCGGTCTGCTCTGGCTGGTGTCGTAAAAAGCCGGCTAAAGCCGGCACTCCAGCAGGCCAGCGTTGGAGTTCTGGCTTTAGCCGGTCTGCTCTGGCTGGTATCGTAAGAAGCCGGCTAAAGCCGGAACTCCAGCAAGCCAGCGTTGGAGTTCTGGCTTTAGCCGGTCCGCTCTGGCTGATATCGTAAGAAGCCGGCTAAAGCCGGCACTCCAGCAGGCCAGCGTTGGAGTTCTGGCTTTAGCCGGTCCGCTCTGGCTGATATCGTAAGAAGCCGGCTAAAGCCGGCACTCCAGCAGGCCAGCGTTGGAGTTCTGGCTTTAGCCGGTCCGCTCTGGCTGATATCGTAAAAAGCCGGCTAAAGCCGGAACTCCAGCAGGCGACCGTTGGAGTTCCGGCTTTAGCCGGTCGGCTCTGGCTGGTATCGTAAGTAGCCGGCTAAAGCCGGAACTCCAGCAGGCGACCGTTGGAGTTGCGGCTTTAGCCGGTCTGCTCTGGCTGGTATCGTAAGAAGCCGGCTAAAGCCGGAACTGCAGCAGGCAAGCGTTGGAGTTCTGGCTTTAGCCGGCATGCTCTGGCTGGTATCGTAAGAAGCCGGCTAAAGCCGGAACTCCGGCAGGCCAGCGTTGGAGTTCTGGCTTTAGCCGGTCTGCTCTGGCTGGTATCTTAAGAAGCCGGCTAAAGCCGGAACTCCGGCAGGCCAGCGTTGGAGTTCTGGCTTTAGCCGGTCTGCTCTGGCTGATATCCCACAAATCCGCCTGAAGGCGGACTTCCAGCAGGCAAGCGTTGGAGTTGTGGCTTTAGCCGGTCTGCTCTGGCTGGTATCTTAAGAAGCCGGCTAAAGCCGGAACTCCAGCAGGCCAGCGTTGGAGTTCCGGCTTTAGCCGGTCTGCTCTGGCTGATATTGTAATAAGCCGCCTCAAGGCGGAACTCCAGCAAACAACCGTTGGAGTTCTGGCTTTAGCCGGTCTCTTCAGTTTTTTCCCACTCAAACGGTGCTTGACTCAGAGGAGTTGCTCATTCGTGGCCGCGGAACGAGTGATGTACCGCTGGCGGCAGATGACGCCCGAACTTCGAAAGCAGGCACTCGAGAGCCGCAAGAGTCAGCGCGTGCCATCGCATGGCCCGCCGCATCGCGTCGGTGACGCGTCTCTCTATCTGCTGACGGCCGCTTGTTATGAACACAAGCCGATTGTCGGTTTCACTCCCGAACGAATGGCCGACTTCGAGTCCGAGTTGCTGGAGAGTCTCGGCCCCCTGACTGCTAAAATTTTTGCCTGGAACCTGCTGCCCAATCACTACCATGTCCTTGTCGAAACACCGAACATCAAGGCACTAATGAAGGCGATCAGGCCCTTGCATGGCCGGACTTCATTTCGGTGGAACGGCGAAGAGGGGGTCCGACAGCGTAAGGTCTGGCACTGTGCGGCGGAAACGGAGATGAAGTCCGAAGGTCACTTCTGGGCGACTTTCAATTACGTCATGCACAATGCCGTCCGTCATGGTTACGTCAATCGGTGGCAAGATTGGCCATACTCGAACGCTGAGCAATATGTGAATGAGGTCGGCCGCGAAGCAGCCGAGCGCCGCTGGTGTGCGTATCCGCTATTGGATTACGGAAAAAGCTGGGACCCGCCAGAACTCTAGAGGCATCCGCCTGATGTCGGAGCCCAACAACGCGCCCTTCAATGACGGGCTTGACACCGAGTCAATAGAAAGAAGCGAGACGAACGATTTACGAGTGCAAGGCTGAGTTTTCATCACCCCATCCTCGCTCTCCCGGGCAAATTGATACAGCCCTGCCTTCGATGACAGCTAAACGCGACTCGCCATCAGCCAGGCTGACGTGTCTCTCGTGTCCCATAACCGCGACCGGAGTTCCTGGCGGACTATCAACGTGATCGCACGCACATTTCCACCGTGGGTTGCACGTGGACGAGAGATCCTGCCGACGGGCGATCGAGCGCCCCAGGTGATGGGCATCATCAATCTCACGCCCGACAGTTTTTCGGACGGACTGCGCACGCCGCACGCGCGAAAGCGCGGTCGCCGAGGCGCGTCAGATGATCGCCGACGGGGCCGACTTGCTCGATATCGGGGGCGAGTCGAGCCGTCCCGGCGCGGCGGCCGTGTCGCTCGACGAAGAGCTGCGGCGGGTGATCCC
This sequence comes from uncultured Planctomycetota bacterium, assembly GCA_963818265.1. Classification (GTDB taxonomy): domain Bacteria; phylum Planctomycetota; class Planctomycetia; order Isosphaerales; family Isosphaeraceae; genus CAWFRS01. The sequence continues at coordinate 427,873 of CAWFRS010000012.1, forward strand.
GGTCGTCGAGGCGCTGGCGCTAGCAAAACAGATGAATCCGGCGATTCCCCTTTCGGTCGATACGACGAAGGCCGAAGTCGCCCGCGCGGCGATCGACGCCGGCGCGAGCATCATCAACGACATCACCGCGCTTCGCGGCGACCCGGCGATGTTGGATGTTATTGCCAGCTCCGAGGCGGGGGTCGTTCTCATGCACATGCAGGGCACGCCGGCCACCATGCAGATCGAACCTCACTATGACGACGTACTCGCGGAGATCCACGATTTCCTGGCCGCGCGAATTGACGCCGCGGTCAAGGGCGGAATCGCGCTTCAGCAAATCGCCGTCGATCCGGGGATCGGCTTCGGCAAGACGCTGGAGCACAACCTCAAGATCTTGCACGGCCTGCGCCGATTTGAGACCTTGGGATGTGCGATCCTGATTGGTACGTCGCGCAAGGGATTTCTCGGCACGGTCACGGGGCGCCCCGTCGACAGCCGCGTCACGGCATCGGTCGCATCGGCGCTGGCGGCCTGTGTGGACGGGCGCGCGGGTGGTGCGCGTTCACGACGTCGCGGCGACCGTCGATGCGATCAAGGTCTGGAACGCCCAGCGGGGTTGGGGAGATTGATTCGCCATGAGCACCACGCTTGAGATCGACGAATGCGACGAAGTCAGCAGCATGATCACGCTGAGCCTGTGTCGCACCCTGGCGCACGATGCCAAGGCCGCGTCGCGGCGCCTTGCGGTGGCACGTGGGGCCGCCAAGAACGCCTGGCTCGTCGGGTCGGCCAAGGCCCTGCTCGCCCGCCGCGACGAGATTCTCGGGGCCAACGCGCGTGACGTTCACGCTGCTCCACAGCAAGGGCTCAACGCGGCCGCCATCGATCGGTTGACACTCAATCCCCAGCGCATCGACGACATGGCGCAAACTCTGAGAGACATCGCCGCGCTCTCCGATCCGATCGGCGAGCTGATCACCGCCAGCCGCCGCCCGAATGGTCTCGAAGTTCGCCAGGTGCGCGTTCCGCTCGGCGTGATCTTCATGATTTATGAAAGCCGCCCGAATGTCACCGTCGACGCCGCGGCTCTTTGCATCAAAAGCGGCAACGCCGCGATCCTGCGGGGCGGCAAGGAGGCGATCCACACGAATCGTGCGCTCTCCATCGCATTTTGGCCGACGAGCTGCCGCGGTTCGGTCTGCCCGAAGAGGGCGTTCAGCTCGTCGCCACGACCGATCGCGCCGCGGTCGGCGAGCTTCTGCGTCTTCCGGAATTCATCGATTTGACCATCCCGCGCGGCGGCGAGGCCCTGATCCGCCGGGTCGTCTCCGAAGCGCGGATGCCGGTGCTCAAGCATTACCAGGGCAATTGCCACGTCTATATCGATGCGCACTGTGATGTGGATATGGGAATCTCGATCATCCTCAACTCGAAGGCTCAACGTCCGGGCGTGTGCAACGCGGCCGAGACGCTGCTTGTGCATCACGCGATCGCCCCGATCTTTCTGCCACGGGCCGCCGAGGCGCTGAGCGCGAAGGCGTCGAGCTCCGGGGCGATCCGGTCGCGTGCAAGATCGTGCCGAGCATGATCGCGGCCGAGCCGGCCGACTGGGACACCGAGTACCTCGACAAGATCCTGGCGGTGGCCGTTGTCGAGACGATCGATGAGGCGATCCATCATATCGCCGCGCACGGCTCGGGCCACACCGACGCCATTGTCACGAGCGATCTGGCCGCGTCACAACGATTTGTCAACGAGGTCGACAGTGCGGCCGTGATGGTCAACGCCAGCACGCGTTTCAATGATGGTGCCCAGCTCGGCCTGGGGGCCGAGATCGGCATCAGCACCGACAAGATCCACGTGCGCGGCCCCTGCGGACTTCGTGAGCTCACGAGCACCAAGTGGATCGTTGTCGGCGAAGGCCAGATCCGCACGTGAATGACCGTGCGGCGCCAGCCGATCTTGATGTGGACCGATCGGCTGACGTCCCATATTCCGGTCAAAAATCCAGGAGTCTGTTCCGGAAGGGGAGGGCAAGCATTCCTGTGAGCCGAGTGCCTCGGCGGCTCGTCCTGGCGTGGTGAAAGGTTGGGCTTGCACCGCATTCGCGTTCATCGAGTTTTCCTTGACGAACCACGCGGCATCGAGAGAGAGCGGCCTTTGTTGGAGTTCCGCCTTCAGGCGGCTTTTTCGGTATCAACCAGAGCAGACCGGCTAAAGCCAGAACTCCAACGGTTGCCTGCTGGAGTTCCGCCTTCAGGCGGCGCGCGAGCCGAAGATTCCGCCTCAAGGCGGCACTCCAACAAGATGCCGCGCTACAGAGTCGGCCTCCTCTCAAAGCGTTCGGAAGTCGATTCAAGACCAAGTTTTCACCGGTTCAGCCCCGCCCTCCCGAAAGGCGGCTTTATGGGACAGACTCCAAGACTTGAACACCATTCTTCTCGTCACCGCGCTCCAGGCACGCTCAGCGCTTTAGCCTTCTGCACGAGCCCCAGAAACTCGTGCCTGAAGCCCGAGGGATCGTTCGCCAGGATCGGCTGCGTGATTTCAAGCACGCCGTCATATGTCAAACTTCCCTTTGACGGCGAATGGCGCAGAAGCATCCCAAAGCCCGCGACCGCCGAGGCAAACTTGAGATCCTCCGAGGCGTGCCCGAAGTCGATATTGCGGTCGATTACCTCCTGTTGCAGCGGCACGCTCGTCTGTTCGTTGGGCTTCTTGTAGCGCAATTTGACGAGCAGGGAATAGTCGCTCTTGGGAGCGTCCTTCGCAAGGTCTCGATCGTTGAGGTTGGCGCGGCCACCCAGCACGATCGGCTGGGTCGTGCGCGGCACCAGCTCATAGAGTGCCGTCACGTGATGCCCGGCGCCGATCTCGCCGGCGTCCTTGGCGTCGTTGTTGAAATCCTCGTGGGCGAGCACGCGGTTTTCATAGCCGATCAGCCGAGACGCTCGCGACCTGCGCGGCGTTGAAATCGACCTGAATCTTCACGTCCTTGGCGACGGTGACCAGGGTCGAGCCCATTTCCTCGACGAGAACCCGATAGGCCTCGCGCGGCGAATCGATGAAGGCGTAATGGCCATTGCCTTTATCGGCGAGGCCTTCCATCGTCGCGTCCTTGACATTCTCGCCGCCGAAGCCGAGCACGCTCAGGAATACGCCACTTTTCGCCTTGGCCGTGATCAGCTCGATGAGCTGGCCGCGATCCTGGATGCCGACGTTGAAGTCACCATCGGTGGCCAGGATGACCCGGTTGGTGCCGTTCTTAAGAAATGCGCGGCCGCCGTGTCATAGGCCAGTTGAATTCCGGCGCCGCCGTTGGTCGAGCCGCCGGCCTGTAACTGGTCGATGGCCGAGAGGACCTGTGCCTTGTTGAGACACGACGTCGAGGGCAACACGAGCCCCGAGGCACCTGCATAAACGACGATCGCCACCCGATCGTTCTCGCCAAGCTGTTCGACGAGCCGCTGAAAGCCCCACTTGACGAGCGGCAGCTTGTTCGGTTCGTCCATCGAGCCCGAGACATCGATCAAGAACACCAGGTTGCTCGGCGGCCGCCGCGTCTGATCGATGGGCCGGGCGGCGATCCCGATTCGAGCCAGGCGATGATCGGCGTTCCACGGGCACGCGGCGATTTCCGTGTGGATCGCGAATGGCTCGCTGCTCGCGGCCGGCGGCGGCGCATCATGGTAGGGAAAATAGTTGAGCATCTCCTCGATGCGAACCGCGTCGCTTGGAGGGAGCGTGTTTTGATTGAGGAACCGCCGGACCGTTGTATAACTCGCGGTATCAACGTCGATCGAAAAGGTCGATTGCGCTTCCCGTGTCGTTTCCACGAATGGGTTCTCGACAATCGGCACGAACGCGGCCGGTGCTTGCGCCGGGGCTCGGCGGGTTCCACGGAGAAGTGGTCGGCGGCTTCGAAGCGTGCCGGGGCGGGAGCCTTTTCCTTGTCGACTTCGGCCAGCGCCATGGCGCGAGATCCGGTCGGGGTGGCCCGATCGACGACGCCGGGCTTCTTGGCGGCACTGACCGGCATGTCCGCATTACTTTCCGCGAGGTCCTGCTTGCTCGGCTGTTCGAGCTGGTCCCTCGATTCTCGTCCCATCCGTCGAAAGATGTCACGCCGCCGTGCGAGCTGCTCCTCCGACTCTTGTACCTGACCTTGTGAGCGCCCTGCCTGCCCGGCCTGACGCTGGAGCGGGGCGTTCGACGTGTAGGCATTGTTTTCAGCCGCTTGATTCACGTGCGGGCCGCCGCGCTTCGCGGCGGGCGCCAGCGCCACCTGAAAGGGAGCGATCTGATCATTCAGGGGCGGCCCGCCCGCGGCCTGGGCGGAACTGGTACCTGAGCTGTCCTTCGCCGAGGCTGCGCACCCGTTTCTGGCCGGGATCGCCGGGCGGCGCGGTGGCAAGATTGACGGGCCTGCCAGCCATTTCGCGGCCTGTTCCGTCCTTGGCTTGGCCGCTGACGTCAACGGTCGCAGGTCCTGACCGTGTCGATGCAAAGAGCAGCGACGTTTTCGAGTCGTCGCGATGATCGCTCGCTGACGCCGGTTCGCCTGGCTGAACGTCAGCGGCCGCAACCCGCGGCTCATTTGGGCTCAACGATGACGGCGCCAGGTACGCCTCCGCCGACCCGTCTCGTGCGACGATGCCTAGGTTGACCTTGCCGCGAAGCGGGGCCGCCTTCTTGGCGACGGGACTTGCTACCGTCGATGCGATTTGCTCCCTGACCGGAGCCCCACGTTCAATCAGGATTAATCCAACCAGCAATAGCCCGAGAAATGACGCTGCCGCCCACAGGGAAACGCGCACGACGCCTCTCAAGGTCAATCGAAACACCGGTTCAGCCACGACCACGCCGGTTTGATACGCCAAGCTGGCCGCCGAGGGCGCGGGCGCCCGTCCGGGCGTTGCACTTTCGAGATGGGCTCGACTTTCCTCACGAAGTCGGCTTGTGAGCCAGCCCACGGTCAGCCGGATCTCCTCGACGGCCTGCCGGCATTCCGCCGAGTCGACGAGAAAGGCATCGATCGAGGCGCGATCGGCCGGCTCGAGCTCACCCAGGACGAACGCGGTCAGTCGGGGATCGTTGGGTTCGCAGGTCATGACAGGCTCTCCTTCCGATCGAGTTGGAACCCGGCGGATTGGCCGGCGAACAGATGACCGCGGAGCGCCTTGATTCCCGCGTGAATCAGATAACCCACGTTGGTCACGCTATGACCGCTGATCCGGCTGATCTCCTGGTAGGAGAAGCCGTTCTGGAACTTGAGGCGGATCACCTCGCGCTGATTGGGGGGCAAGAGCTCGAGCAGCTCGAGCACCCGCGCGCCCAGCTCGTGGCGTTCGGCCAGCTCGGGCGGGCTCGGGTCCTGACTGAGGCAACGGCACACTTGCTCGTCGTGCAACTGTGTCATCCGATTCTCCTTCCGCAGAACGTCCCAGGCTCGGTTGCGGCAAACCGTGAAGAGCCACTCGGCCAGATGGCCGTCGACCGTTTCCACATTGGAAGCGCAAAGCTTCAAGAATGTCTCCTGAACCACGTCACGCGCAGCCTCGGCGTCGCCGAGCAACCGGGTCGCATAAAGGGTGAGTGGACCCTCATAACGGCACACGGCTTCTCGCACCCATGACTCGCGCTCGGGGTTCCGCGTTCTTAGCATTTGCGCACTCGGAAGGGGACCGGTCGCCATTCCACAACCAAAGACGGGCGACTCGCGCGTTTCTTAGAGACTGAGCATCGGATTTTTCGCGGACGGTTTGCAAGATCTCACCGCAACGGCACTCGAGCGCGATGGAAAGCCAGGTGGCTGCGACGTCTGGAGCCGGCGGTTGGCGCGGTGAAACGATGGTCTTGAATCGACTGCCGAACGCATTGAGAGTAGGCCAATTCTGTTGCGCGGGCTGCTCGTTGGAGTCCCGCTCCGCCTTCAGGCGGAATCTTCGGCTCGCGCGTCGCCTCAAGGCGGAACTCCAGCAGGCCACCGTTGGAGTTCTGGCTTTAGCCAGTCTGCTTTGGCGGATATCGTAAAAAGCCGCCTGAAGGTGGACTTCCAGCAGGCGACCGTTGGAGTTCTGGCTTTAGCCGGTCTCTTCTGGCTGATGTCGTCAGAAGCCGCCTGAAGGCGGAACTCCAACAAAGGCGCGGCCCTCCGGGTGCCGCGTGGTGCGTCAAGTAAAACGGGATGAACGCGAAAGCGGTGCAAGTCCAACCTTGCACCACGCCAGGCTGACGCCCTTCGCTCGCGAGAAGACAGGTGGCTGACGCCCCCCGCTCGCCTGGGAGCCCGGAAAACGCCCCTTCGCTCGCGAGAAGACAGGTGGCTGACGCCCCCCGCTCGCCCCGATCCGGACTTCCGGAACAGACTCTGACTCTCGCGGCACTCGCGGATTCACAGCGGCCGGGCAACAACCCCTTATTTCGCCGCCACGAGCTTTGTCAACTTGTTCAGAAATCGATCCCACTCAATCGGCTTGCTGACGAATTCATCACAGCCGATCGCCAGGCATTCTTCACGGTCCTCGCTCATCGCGTAAGCCGTCACGGCGATGATCGGCTGCGTGAAACCGCCGCCGCGCAATTCGCGAACAGCGTCGTACCCGTCGAGCACGGGCATCTGCATATCCATCACGACGGCATCGATCTTGAGGTTTTCCTCGAGCGATTGGCGCACGTGATCGAGTGCCTCTTTCCCATCGGCGGCAAGCACGACCTCCGCCCCTTGCTTGCGGAGCCGCAAACTCATGAGCTGCCGGTTGGCCTCGTTATCGTCGGCGACGAGAATCCGCGCATTTTGAAGCCGATTTCTGGGGGAGGACGCCGCCGGCTTCGATTTGTCAGCCGGCGCGCCGGCGCCGCGTCGCGGGGGTCCCTCCGATTCCGCGCCCGTGTTATCTGGCCGCAGGGGAAACCAGAATGCGAATGTCGATCCGGCGCCCGGTTCGCTTCGCACCGTGATGTCGCCGCCAAGCTTCCGCGCGATCCGCTTGCTGATCGCCAGGCCGAGCCCGGTGCCCACCGGTCTGACCCGCGTGTCGAACTGGGCGCGGAAAAACGGCTCGAAGAGCTCGCGCATCTGCGCCTCCGTCATCCCGATACCCGGATCCACGACCGCGAACTCGAGAACCGTCGCGCCATCGGATCCCACACTCTGGCGCGCCGAAAGCGTGACGGTCCCCCCCGCCGAATACTTGATCGCGTTATCCAGCAAGTTGACGAGCACCTGCTGCACACGCCAGCGATCGGTGACGATCATCGCGGGGAGCGTCTCTTCCCAGGCGACCTCGAGACGGGTTCGCCTCGCCTCGGCCTGGGCACGGAGCGACTCGACCGCATCCGAAATGATCTGCCGGAGGGCAAACGGCTCGAACTCGAAAGATAGATCGTGCGACTCGATGCGCGAGATATCGAGCAAATCGTCAATGAGTGCCAGCAGGAATTGCGCGATTCTGGCGGACGATTCCGAGGTGGGCCTGCACCTCGGCGGGGGCGGCCTGAATATACGGATGCTCGCTCAAGAGATCGTTGAAGCCGAGGACGGCCGACAGGGGCGTCCTCAGCTCGTGGCTCACGGTCGAGAGAAATTCGGATTTGGCCCGGCTGCGCGCTCGGCCTCTTCCTTGGCGCGGCGAAGTTGCTCGCCCTGGGCGACCACGTCATCGATCCTTTTCTGGGCTGTGATATCGCGCACGACCGCCAGGATGCGCTCGATACCGTTGTCTCGAATCCTGGTGACCAGCAGGCACTCGCATTCAATGAAGCCGCCGCTTTGCTTCACGATTCGTACTGAATGGCGTGGTACGGTCTCGCCAGCCCAGGCGCGATCGCGCACCCGGGCGGCCGACTCGCGATCGCCGGGATGGAGCAAAAGGTCGAGGTGGCGTCCGATCCACTCGCCAGTCGGCCAACCCGTGATCGCCTCAAAGGCCGGGCTGATCGAGGCGATCAGGCCGGGAGCCGTGGTCTCCCATACGATCACACCGGTCGATGCCACGAGACTCTTGTACCGGGTCTCCACTTGCTTGAGCGCCTCTTCGCTGCGCTTGCGTTCGCTGATGTCGCGCACGACGACCAGGCCCACCGGGTCGGGCTCGATATGGATCCGGCTCACGCTCACGTTGACCGACAGGTCGTCTTGGGGCGGCCGGCGAAGCGAGTAGCCCTCGCGCGAGTTAAAGAAGCCGCTGCGGGTCAGGGCCTCGATCATGCCGTCGAGTCCGTTGCCGGTTTGCGCCGCAAAAATGTCTTCAAGGCGCAGCGAGCGTGCTTTGTCTTTCTCCAGGCCGGTCAGGCGCATGGCGGCCGGGTTGAGGTCGAGGATTCTTCGCGAGCGCACATCGAAAATGAAGAACGCATCGTTGGCTTCGCGAAACAGGCTGCGTCCAATTTCAAATTGACGATCTGGCGGAGTCATGGGCCGCGTGCACCCCTCGCGCTGCGTGAGTGGTCGAAGAGCGACGTCCGAATGGAACCGATCAGTTGTTACCTAGTCAAGTGGGTGCCGATCCATATCGACCTCCATTTCCCGGAGCAGCTCGGCTTCGGCGGCCTTCATGTTTTTTTCGGCGACGGCCGTGCCCGCCGCCCCTTCGGGCCGCCCCTGGCGCACCCAGAACTCATAAGCACGTGCCTTGATTTCCCGATCGATCTGGATTTCGGCCTCGGCCCAGTTTTCCTTTTCCATGACCTCGCCCGCCGGGCCGGTCGGCCGCCCGCGGGCGACCCAGATGGAATAAGCGCGGCGCGAGACCAATCGGTGGCGGTCGGGAGTCGAGCTCCGAGCCGACCACCTCGCGCTTGCCGGGGAGGGGGCCGGCAACGCCCGCCGCGGCGGCAGGTCGTTCCGGACCGTCTTTGCGGACGCGGGCGAAGGCTGCCGACTCGCCGCGTTCGTGCGCGCCCGCCGGCAACATCGGCCGGTGCAACGCGCTGGCGTTTTCACCGCGCGATGAAAACAGCCAGGCCAGGCCAAACACAGTCGCCGCCAGAGCCGCCGCGATGCGCAGCGGGCCTCGCCAGCGGCGGCGCCGGCCAGCCTGGACGAGGGCGATATCGAGTGCCAGCACAAAATCATTGATCGTCGCGTACCGATCGTTGCGCTCCTCGGCCAGCCCGCGGCGGATCACGGCATCGACCTCGGGCGTTAGCCGCCGATTCCACTGCGACGGGTCGGCGAACGCGCCCAGCGGTAAGCGGCCCGTTAACAATTCATAACAGAGCGCGGCCAGCGAGTATTCGTCGGTCCGTTCGTCGAGCGGGAGGCCATATTGCTGTTCGGGTGAGACATAGCCGACCGTGCCGATCCCCACGCCTGAGTGCGTGAGCGTGCCAACCTGGTCGTGCGCCACGGCGATTCCGAAGTCACCCACTTTCACGAGAGTGTCGGTCGGCGTGAGAATATTCTCGGGCTTGAGGTCGCGATGCAGGATCGCCTTGCCATGCAGGTATGCTAGCGCATCGCCCACCTGATGCAGAATGGAACGCACACGCGCGAGGGGCATGGCCTCGCCCGGTTTCATTCGTGCACGCAGGTCGCCCCCCTCGATGAACTCGGTCACCAGAAAAGGCGAATGCCGCTCGGGCGTCGTTCCGAAATCGAAAATCGACAGAATGTGCGGATGCGAGACGCTCGCGAGCAATTCGGCTTCTCGGTAAAACCTCTCGCGGCAAGCATTTGCGTCGACCCCATCGGGGATCGCCATCACCTTCATGCAAACGAGGCGGTTGAGCACCTTCTGCCGGGCGAGGAGCACCCGGCCCATCCCGCCGGCGCCGAGCGTTCGGATAATCTCGTAGCCCGGCACAGACGCGTCGTCGATCTCCTGGCATTCATGCGTGGCCGACATGGCGCGCCTCACATTGGAGCGATACACCTGCTAGAATGTCGCGACGAACTGACCAAGCCCATCGCGACAACGTGTACTGACGAAAGGAAGCGGGCCTGTACCGCGATATTGTCCATGCATCATGACCAATCGCTCGGGGGTAATGCAAGCCCGCGCCCACCCGCTGTTCGCCCGGCCGGGCCTGGCCGCGACCGGCGCGATTCGAGCGATGCGTGCGTGACGGTCTCAGCGTCAGATTTAACGCGCGGGACGCGGCTACTGGCCGTTTGAATATCATGGTGTGCTTTTATTCGCCATTCTTGAAGTAATACGATTTCACGACCCGGAGTATTGACGTGACGCTATCGATGAGTCTTTGCACCCTGCTTCTGGTCCAGGCTGCCGGTATGGAAAAGGAGAATTCCGGCAGTCCGATCGTGCTCAAGGCGGCACGGCTGTTCGACGGCAACTCGGAAAAGCTCGTGAGCGGCGGCATGGTGATCGTCGCGGGCAAGACGATCCGCGCGGTCGGGCCCGATCTCAGTCTGCCCCACGGGGCGCGCGTCATCGATCTGGGTGATGCCACGCTTTCGCCCGGCTTTATCGACGCCCATACGCATCTGACGCACGAGCGCACGGCCGATTACAACCAGGGATTTGTCGACGCCATGCGCCGCGAGGTGGCCGAGCAGGCGATCCAGTCGACCGTGTACGCCAGGCGCACCGTCGAGGCCGGTTTCACGACGGTGCGCGACGTCGGGTCGGACGACATGCTCGATGTCGGCCTGCGCAACGCCATCGCGCGCGGGCTCGTGGCCGGGCCACGGATGCTGGTCGCAGTTCACGCGATCGGAGCCGTCGGCGGCCATGCCGACCGCAACGGCCTGCGCCACGACCTGTTTCCGCCGAGCAAGGAGACCGACGGGATCGCCAGCGGACCCGACCACCTGCGCGAGGCCGTTCGCTTTCAGGTCAAGTATGGCGCCGACGTCATCAAGTTCTGCGCCTCGGGCGGCGTGTTATCGCTGGCCGATGAAGTCGATACGCCACAGCTCACCATCGAGGAGATGACGGCCCTCTGCGACGAGGCCCACCGCTTGCGCAGAACGCGTCGCCTGTCATTGCCACGGCGACAGGGCCGCGCACGACGCGATACTGGCGGGCGTCGACTCGATCGAGCACGGGTCGTTTCTGTCGTCCAGCACGCTGGCGCTGATGAAGGAGCGCGGCACTTTTTTGATTCCGACACTGATGGCCCCCGACTCGTTGATGCCGAATCTCGCCAAGTTTCCGCCCGAGATCGCGGCCAAGGCGGTCGCGGCCAACGAATCGATCGTCAAGACATTCGCAAACGCCGTGCAGCTTGGCGTCAAGATCGGGTTTGGAACCGACTCGGGCGTGTCGAAGCATGGCGACAATGCCCGCGAGTTCGAGCTGATGGTCAAGAACGGGATGACTCCGATCGCCGCGCTCAAGGCGGCCACGTCGGTCGACGCCGAGCTCCTGGGTATCTCCCGATCAACCGGCACGCTTGAACCGGGAATGACGGCCGACATCATTGCCCTGAACGGCGACCCGCTCGGCGATATTACCGCGACAAAGCGGGTGCTCTTCGTCATGAAAGCCGGCGCCATTGTCAAGGAGCCGCGGCCCTGAGAGTCTGCTCCGGTAGTCCAGATCCGGGCGAGCGGGGGGCGTCAGCCACCTGTCTTCTCGGGCTGTTACGGAACAGACTCGGAGACGGCCGTCGCGCCACACGGCCGAGCTGCCGCGGGCTGACCGGCTGTTTCGTGGCGATCACGCGGCGGCAACGTCGAAACCACCAACGAAGGGGAGGAAAGGCCACGATGAGCCGGGGTCGAGTGCACACGAAAATCTGCCTGGTGACAGGCGCGGGCTCGGGGATCGGCAAGGCCACGGCCTGCCTCCTGGCCGAGGAGGACGCCACGGTGATCGTTTCCGACGTTGACGCGCAGCCGGCCGAGGCCGTCGCCGCGGCAATCCGGTCGACAGGGGGCCGCGCGATGGCGACCCGCCTCGACGTGACCGACGAACCGGGGTGGGAAGCCATCATCGAGACCATTCTCAGAGCCCATCAAAAGCTCGACGTGCTCGTCAACAACGCGGGCGTGCCATTGCTCAAGCCTATCACGGAAACCACGATCGACGAATGGCGGCGCGATCATGCGCGTCAATCTCGAAGGCGTGTTCCTGGGCACCAAGCACGCCATCAAAGCGATGCGGGAGCACGGTAGCGGCAGCATCATCAATGTCGCCTCGGTGACGGGTTTGAAAGCATACCGCGACACGAGCGCCTACAGCGCCAGCAAGGCGGCCGTACGGCAATTTTCAAAGGTCGCCGCGGTCGAATGCGCCGACGCCCGAACAGGTATTCGCGTCAACGTGGTGTCGCCAGGCGGCGTGAAGACGCCGATCTGGGATTCGGCCGATTTCTTCCAGAGCCTCGTCGAGAAACTCGGCAGCACCGAGGAGGCGTTCGCCGCGATGGCCGGCAAAGCGCCGTCGAGGCAATACTCCACGGCCGAGGATATCGCGCGCACGATTTTGTATCTCGCATCGGACGAATCGTCGCATCTGACCGGGACCGAGCTGGTCATCGCCCGCGGTCATGCCGGCTGAGGGAGCTGAGGAAGCCTCGGCGCGGCCGGCCGGCCGCGGCACGCGCGAAAACCAGCGACCGCGCCAGAGTCGTGGTCCGGTGGTGCATGACCACCGCGCCATGAACGGCCGCAAGCCGACAAGCAGATTACCCGGCGGAGGCGACCGCTTCGGCGACGCGTTCGCCGCTGAATGGAAACGTTCCCGAGGCCCAGCCGAACGACCAGCGAACCGTGCCCGAAAGTGCGTGGCTTTTGGGAGCCCCCTTGTAAACGAGCCCGTAAGCTTGACCGGCGAACTTGCCGTCAACTTCGAGAATCACATAGCCATCCTCGAAAACGGCCCGTTTGGCCGGCCGCGTTTCGCCGTCGGCCTTGTAGGTGGCCCGCAGCGTGTCGCCCTCGCGAATCACCGTGATCACGCACTCGCGTGGTTTGCCGTCGGGCGGAATACACTTGAGACGCCATGCTCCGACCGGATCATCGGGATCAATCACGACGTCGGCCGGCGCCGATCGCCGCGTGACACCCAGGATCGAGAAGACCAGCAGGAACGCCGTCAATCCGCCGATGACCCATGCCTTTCGTCGTCGTTTCATGGCAGCACGTCTCCTGAAAATGGGGAGTCGAATTCACGCTCCGGACGACCCATCTCGGTCGCTCTTTCGCGATACCAGACCCTCCTGTGGTCAACGCAGGCATGTCCGAGGAACGAAGTGAAGCACCGGCCGTGCCGGACCCACCATCTCCCTCGTAAACCCTTTGCAGCAATCTCTCAGGTCGTTAATCAATAGGGGCAGTAAGCACTCGGTATACCGTCGCGACGGGCCAGAACGTGTAATCTTTGCAGAAACCAGAACCCGTGCCGTCTACCGAAGCCGTCTGACTTGACCCAATTATCCTAGCATGCCCAAGATCGCGTGCAAGAGTACGATTTTCAAAACGACTGTTTTTCCGGAGAGTCTCTTACGCGAGCTATCGCCAGCGAACAACCTATGAGAAACAGTGATAACTCCAGCGCCGGCGACCGCGTCCGGATCTGATGCGTCGCGGCGGCGAATCTGGCAATCGGATCGCGCGGCCCACCGGGGCGGCGTGGGGCAGTTTCAAGGGGGGAGATTGGATAGGACAGTCGTTCGGCGGCTCGCCCGATTGTCAGGTCGGAAGGCCGCCGTGTCGCCGGTCAGCGGATCCATGGGCCTTTGAAAACACGTTCGCGATAGCGGATGCCCCCGAGATGAGAAGAGCGCCGCCGCCCGCGTAGAGGCACACTTCGAGCAGGCTCGCCCACGCGATCTCGGCGGCCAAACCATGCGGCCGCTTGTAGTCGAGCATGGACTTGACAAGCTGCTGGGCGGCCGGCGCGGCCGAGAGAAGCGCATAAATCCCCAGGATTCGCACGGCGACCAGGTAGATATCGCGAATCGTGATCAGTTCGCTGACCCCAGCCGAGTTTGGCACGTCTGGAAACAGCGAAGCGATCGGCGCTGCGAAGAGCAGCAGGACGGCGGCCGCGGACGCGTGCAGTAGCACGCCGAACCCGGCGGCAATCACGGAATTCGAGTCGCCCTGGATGCCGGGCGCACTTGACCAGTTGATGAACGCGACCAGGTTCACCATGGCACCAATCGAATGGAAGAGGATCCAGAATCCGATCAAACGAAGGGCTAGCGTCATGATCGTACGCGGATTCATCGACTGCTCGCTCCTGCCGGCCTGAAGTTCGACGGTGCACCGAATCAAGAGTGTGTTCCGGAAGGAAGTCCGGATCGGGGCGAGCGGGGGGCGTCAGCCCCCTGTCCTGTGCTTGAGAGGACAGGGGGCTGACGCCCCCCGCTCGCCTTGACGGAACAGACTCTCACCGTCATACGTCGCGGGTCGGAATGATAGCCACGCCCTTTTCTAGTCCGGCGTCGCGGCGCGGTCAACGGGCATGGCGGATATCGGCCAGGTATTCAGACGCCCGACACGCATTGATTTTAAATATTCCTGGGTACTCAGGTTTCTCGCCGGCGTGACGACTCACCAGGCTTCCGGCGCCCGATCCCGGCCCCTGCTGGTCGGAGCCGGGCGGCGCCCGCTACATTACCAGGAATGAAATCAGATCAATCGACTGGTCAGCGGCCTGTGCGACCGGCCCGCGGGTTGACCCCCTTCGGGGAAAATACCGGCTCGGGGCCGCGATGAGCTGGGCTCAAGAAATCGGAGTGACAAGATGTTGATCCTCCGGACCTCGAAAGCACGGGCCGCCGCGCTGGCGCTTGTCGCCGTACTCGGATCAATCGTTGCGACGCTCGGTCGAACGAGTCAGATCGCCGGGCCGGAGACGGCGGATTCGTTCCCGGTGGTCATCAATGTCGACACATCGGCGCCACGCGGCGAGATCCGGCCTGTCTGGCGGTTCTTTGGCTACGACGAGCCGAACTACACCACGATGAAAGACGGCCGCAAACTGCTGGGAGAGCTCGCCTCGCTGAGCCCTGAACCCGTCTATATCCGCACCCACAACTTGCTCACCTCGGGCGACGGCACGCCGGCTCTCAAGTGGGGCTCGACCGGGGTTTATTCGGAGGACGCCGCGGGCCGACCCCGTTACGACTGGACGATACTCGACCGGATTTTCGACACGTTCAAGGAGAAGGGCGTTCGGCCCCTTGTGCAGATCGGCTTCATGCCCGAGGCGCTTTCGACCCACCCCGTACCGTATCAACACAGGTGGACACCCGGGGGCAAGGCGTCGATCGCGACGGGATGGGCCTATCCGCCCAGGGATTACAAGAAATGGGCCGAGCTCGTCTATCATTGGGTGCGCCACGACATCGAGCGGTATGGCCAGAGCCGCCGTCGAAACCTGGTACTGGGAGGTCTGGAACGAGCCAAACATTCAGTACTGGCAGGGAACTCCCGAAGAATATCACAAGCTTTACGACTTCGCCGTCGACGCGGTGAAACGTGCTTTGCCCACAGCGCGTGTCGGCGGACCGCACGTCGCCGGCACGGCCACCGAGAGATCGACGCGCTTTCTCAAAGACTTCCTGGATCACTGCCTGCACGGCACGAACCACGCGACGGGGAAAATCGGCTCGCCGCTCGATTTTATCGCGTTCCACGCCAAGGGCTCGCCCCGGTTCGTCGATGGCCACGTTCAGACGGGCATCGGTGCCCAGCTCAGGGACATCGACCGTGGTTTCGCGACCGTTGCGAGTTACCCGGAATTGAAAGACCGCCCGGTCATCATCGGCGAGTCGGACCCTGATGGCTGTGCAGCCTGCCCTTCGACCGTGTATCCGCAGAACGGCTATCGCAACGGTACGCTTTACGCCAGCTACACGGCCGCGGCGTTTGCTCGTAAGTATGAGCTTGCCGAGAAACACGGGATCGCGTTCGAGGGGGCCGTGACCTGGGCCTTCGAATTCGAGGATCAGCCGTATTTCGCGGGGTTCCGGGTGCTTTCGAGCAATGGTCTGCCGCTCCCGGTGCTCAACGTCTTTCGCATGTTCGGGCTGATGGGCGGGCGGCGCCTGAGCGTCGCCAGCGATGCCGCGATCGGCCTCGAGGCGATCAAGGCCAACGGAGTGCGCGGGAAGCCTGATGTATCGGCGATCGCGAGCCAGCGCGGGGGCAAGGTTTGCGTGCTCGTGTGGCACCACCACGATGACGACGTGCCGGGGCCGTCGGCCGCCGTGGCGATCGAGCTCGCCGGGCTCGCTAGCGGAAGCGCTCCTCTGCTGGTCGAGCACTTCCGCGTCGACCAGACCCATTCCAACGCGTTTGCCGCATGGCGGAAGATGGGCTCCCCCGCAAACCCGACGGCCGCGCAGCTCGTCGATCTGCAGCAGGCCTCGAACCTCGCCATGCTGGGCTCGCCGGAATGGGTCCGCCCCCACGATCGCAAGCTGACTCTCCGTTTTACGTTGCCGCGGCAGGCTGTATCGCTGCTGGTGCTGAGTGCCGACCGCCCTGGCCACCCGGTCGGCGCTCGGCAGCCGGTGCGGCGGTGAGGTCATTTAGGCGATTATTCACACACAGACTCACGATCCGCCGGACGACACGTTCCACGCGCCGCGGGCGATCATTGATCGTGAAGCCGCAGGCCCTTCCACAGAACGTCGACATAGTCGTCCAATGCGCGATCGTTGCGAGGCGCGGATCCGTGGGCGACCGCCGATTGAAGCGCCGAGTCGTGTGCCAGGCTCAGGAGTAGCCGCGCGAGCACCGCTTCGTCGGTGGCGGCGATCCGCTTGCGGCGCACCAGGGATTTGAGCCGTTTGACCAGGGCCTCGCGCAGTTCGGATGGGCCGCCGGGCGTCGTGCGCGAGAGCGAAGCCGGGTCAAACGAGGGGTGCATCATCACCCGGAGGGCCAGGGGGATCACCTCGGAGAAGTAATCGCCAAGCCGGCGAAGCACCCCGCGAAGATAAGCGCGGGGATCTTCAGCGTCAGGATCTTCAGCGCCCAGCAACTGCTCGACATCGGGCCCGCGCGCGTGCATCGCCGCGAAAAAGAGGGCGTCCTTGCTCCCGAATCGCTGATAGAGAATCGCCTCGGAGATTCCGGCGGCCTGGGCGATTTCCCTCGTCGAGACGGTATGCCCGTGTCCCCGGAAAACGTCGCACGCAATGCGAAGCACTTCTTCGTCGGAAATCGTTTTGGGCCGGCTCATGTGCACCAGTGTAGAGCGACAGCCGGCCCTGTGCCAGGCACGCTCAGCGCCGAAACGCACACAGAAGGAAAAGCCCGCTCGGCAAGGGGTGCTAGACAAATAAGCGAGCACTCGCTAATATACGACTCGCGTCGACATCCGGCCATGGTCGAGACGGGCAGACAGTGCGCTCATGGCCGCGGACGGGGGCTGAAATTCAAGGAGACCTGAGTCATGCGGAATCGAGCGGTGGGACGGTGTGGGTTCCTGGTTAGCGCTGTGATTGTTTCGTTGTGCGGGCTGGCGCCGGCCGATGACGGCAAGGGCGAGAAAGGAAAGCCCGCGCCGGCCGGAACGTGGGAGAAAAAAGATGCCGAGCCGAAGCTTGAGTTCACAGACAACGACAAGATGACGATCTACCCCCACGGCGGCGGCCGAGACATTTTGATCGAGTGTTCGTACAGCGTGACGGCGGATGGGTTCGTGAAGGCAAAAATCACACGCCTCGGCGGGCCTGATGATGTGATCGAGAAAGTGAAAGGGTCAGCGCCGGTGGGCCTGGAATTCAAGTTCAAGTGGAAAGTCGACGGCGACAAGGCGACGCTCGATGAGCTGGATGGCAAGGATGTCGAGCACGTCAAGGAGCGGCTCGAAGGAGAGTATGCCAAAAAATCGTGAGCTCGAAAATGAAGACGCGCGGCGGGGCGAAAACGCAGCCTGTCAGGGCCATTGCCACTGGCCGTCCGGAGGGCGAGACCCGCGTCGCCGCGTGCTTCGACCCTGGCCCCAGAGAATGCGCCCGTCACCGGCCGGCGGGGGAACCTGACGGTGCTCTTTGATTCTCCTCGGGAGTGCGCGACTCTGTCGCGCCGGCAACGGCGTTCAGCTTGCGGAAACGCTCGCCTTCCCGGCGTATCGTGCCTCAACGGCCCTGCGTGATTCCGGGACGCCGAGGCTCCCCGAGCCGGCACTGGCACTTGGCTCGACAGAGTCTCGCCCTCCCAGGATCGTGCAAAGGTATTTAGATCTTGATACGGCGATTCACAAGCCCGCGCCCCGTGTGAAAAGAACCGCTACGGCCCGAACCAGAGCCAGAAGCCGTATGCGACCGGGCCGGCGAAGAGCAGTGAATCGATCACGTCGAGAACGCCGCCGAAGCCCGGCACTCGTGCCGAGGCGTCCTTGCGGTCGCAATCGCGTTTGATCATGGATTCCATCAGGTCTCCAAGCTGGCCGACGACACCGACGATCAGACCGAATGCGATCGCCGCGGGCCATTCGAGAGTCGGAATCTTCAGGATGTGGCGGGCGATCGCGGCCACGATCAGGGCAAAGACGATGCTCAGGATGACGCCGCCGATCGCCCCTTCGATGGTTTTCTTGGGGCTGAGGGCCGGCCAGAGCTTGTGACGACCGGCGAGCCGGCCGAGCGTGTAGGCGCCCGTGTCGGACCCCTTGACGACGGCGATCAAATAGACAAGGGCGATCAAGCCCTGGTGGGGGCCGTCGAACCAGCGCAACTGGATCGTGAAAGTGCCAAGCAGGCCGATATAAGCAACGGCGAGCACGGTGCCCCCGATCGTGGCGAGCGACTGGCCGTGGCCGTCAAATCGCACGCTTTCGGCGACGAACGCGATCATCACGAACGCGACGAAGCAGAGGAGGGGCCATGCCAGGACGTAAAGCGGACGGGCCGGGTCGTAGTTGAGCGCCGAGATGGTTTGCAGCGTCTCATCGGGGGCTCCCAGGTGCGGGGCCCAGTTCGCGGCGAGGATCGCCAGCAGGCCGCCGATCACGACAGCGCCCGTGGGCGCACGCTCGTCGCGCCCATGAGCCCGATCAACTCGGACCCGGCCGCGAGGAACCCGAAGGCCGACAGCAGGAACCAGCATGGATACCAGGGCTCCAGCCACTCGTCGAGGATCAAGATCGCCAGGAGCCCGGCGACCATCGACAGGCCGATAAGAACGCGAGTCGAAAGCATGGTTGCGGGCACGACCGGGGTTGGAGACTGAGGTTCGGCGAAATAAACAACGTCGATCAAGCTGTCGGCAAGTGAGTCAGCGAGCGCGGGCGGGCGCGCCATCCATCCGGCCAGCGGTCTGTCGTTGTCGGCCGCCGACCATGCTGGCCGCCAGGCGGGCTGTCGCGCCGAGCGAGCTGACGCCTCGAGTCGGGACCAAGATCTCTGAAAAAGCGGCGGAAAGCAACAGCGCTACGCCCGCCTCAGGGGTTCCGGGGTCTCGGAAAGGGCCGGCGCGAGTGCCGTGACGGCCGCGGGGAGCCCGCCGAATTTTCGTTCGCGGCCGGCGAACGCACGACAGCCTTCGAGCAGGTCGTCGCCGCGAAAGTCGGGCCAGAGCGTAGGCGTGACCCAGAGCTCGGCGTACGAGATCTGCCAGAGCAAGAAGTTGCTGATTCGCATCTCGCCGGCCGTGCGGATCAACAGATCGGGATCGCTCATGCCGTCGGTATAGAGGTAAGAGGCAAAGAGCGCCTCGTCGACCCGCGCCGGATCGACGTGGCCTTCACGAACGTCTTCAGCAAGCCGGCGCGCGGCGTCGCTGATCTCGGACCGGCCGCCGTAGTTCACGGCCAGGCAAAGGACCATGCCGCGATTCGCGCGAGTCTGCTCGGCCGTGCGCTCGAATTCGCGTAGCACATCGCCGGGCAATCCGTCACGCCGGCCGATCATTTTGAGCTGGACGTTTTGTTCGAGTAGCTCATGGCGCTCGACGACGAGAAAATGCCGCAAGAGCCGCATGAGGAATGTCAGCTCGCGGGGCGGCCGTTTCCAGTTTTCGACCGAGAGACAGTAGAGCGTCAACTGCTCCAACCCGAGCCGGCACCCTTCTTCGACGACCGTGCGCACGCTTTGGATCCCGCGGCGGTGGCCGACGATTCGCGGCAAGCCCCGGCGCTGGGCCCATCGGCCATTGCCGTCCATGATGATGGCAATGTGCCGCGGAAGCTGGTCGGGTCTCATGCCGGCCGCCTCGATTCGAGCCAGCCCTGCTTCAGTGATCGCCATGTCGCGTCTCAAAGAATGACCTCGAACGAGTTAAGCCGTGCGTGGATCGATCGATCAATCAACCAGGAAGGAACGTCATGGACCGTACCTCGAGCGGGGCGCCGGCGCGGCGGTGCCGTCTTTTCAGCGTTTGAGAATCGTCTGGGTGCGCTCAGGACCGACCGAAACGATCGAGACGGGCACGCCCACCTGTTTGCCGATAAATTCAATATAGTCGCGCGCTTGAGCCGGTAAGTCCGACCATTTCTTGATCCGGGTGATATCGTCATGCCAGCCTGGGAGCGTCTCGTACACCGGGCGGCAATGTTCAAAATCGAGGAGTGAGCTGGGCAGTTCGTGAGTCGGCCGGTTTCGATCGTTGTACGCGACCGCGACATTGAGCGTTTCGAGCCCGCTCAGAACGTCGAGGAGCATCACGGCCAGCTCGGTCGATCCGCTCACGCGTGCCGCGTAGCGCGCGGCCACGGCGTCGAACCAGCCGCAGCGCCGGGGGCGGCCGGTGACCGTGCCGTATTCACGGCCGACGCGGCGGATGCGTTCGCCGATCTCGTTGTTTTGCTCGGTCGGAAACGGCCCGCCACCGACACGTGTGGTATATCCCTTGACGACGCCGATCCAGCGGTCGATATGCCGGGTCGGCACGCCCGAGCCGGCGGCGATGCCCGCGGCGCTGCTGTTCGAGCTGGTCACGTAAGGATAACTGCCGTGGTCGACGTCGAGTAACGAGCCCTGCGCGCCCTCGAAGAGCAAGCGGCGCCCCTGATCGAGCGCGCCGTGGAGCCAGCCGGTCGTGTCGCGCACGAAGGGCCGCAGGCGCTCGGCGTACCCGAGATACTCATCGGCGACCGCGGCGGCGTCGAACGGCGTGTAACCGGGGAGCATCGCGCCTAAGAGCCGGTTCTTGAAGTCGATGATTCGCGCCAGCCGATCGCGAAACTGCGCCGGCGTGATAAAGATCGGCGACGCGAATCCCGTGTGCGCGGCCCACCTTATCTTTATAACAGGGGCCGATTCCCCGCCGCGTCGTGCCGATATGGTCGGCCTGCGACGCCGATTCCTCGGTCAAGCGCTCTTCTTCGAGGTGATAGGGAAGGATCACATGGGCACGGTCGCTGACGTGCAGCCGGCCGCCGATATCGACGCCCTGCGCTGCGAGCGTGTCGATCTCCTTGAGCAGCGCGGGCGGGTGAATCACCACGCCGTTGCCGATCACCGCATCGACGCCCTTGCGCAGCACGCCCGTCGGCACCAGCGATAACTTGTACGTGACGCCATCGACGACAACCGTATGCCCTGCGTTGGCCCCCCCCTGGTAACGTACGACAACGTCGTGCTGATCACAAAGTAAGTCGACAATCTTGCCTTTGGCCTCGTCACCCCACTGCAAACCCACTACACACGTCGAACCCACATCAAAACCTTTCCAGTTTATCAAGCTGACCGGGTGGTCACTTGGTGCTGTAAAGTAACAAGGTAACGCCCGGGTGTGACAACGTCAACGGCGCCGCCGGCATGGTCGAGCGGGCCGGCCGGTTGCGCCGCGAGTCGAGCGTGGCCCGGGAAACGCCGGGCAGGTCTACTGAGCGGACGGCACGCCAGTAAGCGATTCGGCCCTGGCTGGCCCCATGCCGACATTGGCCTGTGACGTGAAGACGACCTTGTCATCGCCGTATTTGAGCGCCAGTGTGACGATAAACGGCGTCTCATAAAAGCAGATTTTTGCCGTGAACGTGTCATCGCCCGACCAGGCGCCGCTGGCGGCGGCCGGTTGTTCGCGAAGAGAGCCAAACGCGATCTGGTCTTTTATCCAGCGGCCGTTGCCGCAGCGAATTTCCTGAACCTTGCCGGCCATGGAGATGCGTATCGTGATGTACTGGTCGCCGGCCTCGTCGTGCAGGAGCTTGATTGTCTCGAGCTTCCGTGGATTAGCCGCGAAGGAGAACGTCTTTTCCGCGGATTTCGGCGGGGTGTGCGAGCCGGCCACGGCCGGGATCGTTTGCGAAGCGAGCACGCTCTTTAGCTTGGTGGCGGCGGCTTCGTTGGCAGGCAAGGGGGTCGCGGTCATCGACGGCAGGAGCTTGTCCCAGACGAGGTTGAGCACGCCCTGCATATCCTTGAGACCGCTGGTGATCGCGATCACGGCATCCTGGTCGGGCATGACGATGCAAAACTGGCCGAAGGCGCCGTCGCCGCGATAAGCGCCGTGGCGGCACCGCCAGAACTGGTAACCGTAGCCCCGCTCCCAGTCGCTATCGGGATTGCTGCCGTTGGAGGTTTGAAGGCGGGTTGCCGCTTCCACCCACGACTTGGGGACGAGTTGCTGGCCGTTCCAGCTTCCGTGATTCAAATAGAGCAGGCCAAACCGCGCGATATCCTCGGTTCGCACGCTGAGACCGAAGCCCCCATGCTGATGCCCTGCGGGCTTTTTTCCCAGGTGGGGTTCTCGATGCCGAGCGGGTCGAACAACCGGGGTTTCAGATAGTCGAGCACGCTCGTGCCGGTCGCCTTCTGGACGATGGCCGAGAGCATGTAGGTCGCCGTTGTGTTGTAAAGGAAATGGGTGCCCGGCTTGTTCGGAACCGGCTGAGCCAAGAAGTTCGTGGTCCACGGCTTGTCGGCCGGGCGGCCGGGCTCGGTCTGATGGCCGGTCGACATGCGCAGAAGGTCGCTGACACGCATGGCCTTCATGTGCGGGCCGGGCGTGCTGGCGCCTCGTCCGGGAAGTATTTGAGCACCAGGTCGTCGACGCTGAGTTTTCCTTCGGCCACGGCGAGACCGACGGCCGTCGACGTGAAGCTCTTGCTGAGCGAAAACAGCGAATGCGGCGCATCGGCCGTGTAAGGAGCCCACCAGCATTCGGCGACAACCTTGCCGTGGCGCACGAGCATGAAACTGTGCAGCGAGTCGAACTTCTTGTCGGCCGATTCGATGAAGTCTTGAATCGCCGGCGAGGCGATGCCCTCGGCCTCGGGGACGCTCCGCGGCAAGGGTGCGGCCGCGCGTGCCAGTGATCCCGCACAAACCACCAGTGACAGAATGAAAGACGTTCTCATGGCCGTGACCCGCCGCGCGTTTCCGGACTGTTGGTGTTTCAAGATCCGCTCCTCGGATCATCCGCGATCGCGGCGTGGCAAACAACCCGCCGCCGCCCCGGACGCACCGCCCGGGCAGGATGACGTTGGCGAGTTCGTCGACGCGACTGCTTGACGCTTGCCGGGCTACACCTGAGAATCGAATCATTGAAGAGCGGCCGTCGGCCGCGTGGCCTGTCCCGCCCGGCGATCGATCAGGGCGGATGCGCGGGCGGCGCAGTCGGTTTCTGGTACCGATCAAAGGACATCTGCATGTACTTGGGTTCCACGATGCGAACGGTGACGCCCGGACGGACGAAGGTGGGCCGGCTCGTGCGCTTGCTGACTGTCGCGGCACTGCCCTTCCTGGCCGCCCGAGATGGGGCGCTGGCGGAAGACACTCTCGCGAGCCCCGAGCGGGCCTCGGCGACACGTCTCACGCCGGCCGAGGAACGACTGAAGGCCGACGTGACTTACCTGGCGGATGATGCGCGCGAAGGTCGGTCGCCCGGGTCGAAGGGGATCGAGGCCGCGGCCGACTACATCGCCGATGCCTTCCGTGGCGCGGGCCTCAAACCGGCGCCCGGTGCTAACGGGTACTTCCAGCACTTCCCGATCAGCGGCAGCCCGGCGCTCAAGGGCGATCCGTCGCTCGAGCTGCGCGGCCCCGACGGAAAGGAATTCGCGGGCAAGCTGCGGACGGATTTCGGGCCGATGGCGATCGGCGTGAGCGCGGATCTGCACGATGTTCCGGTGGTGTTTGTTGGTTACGGCATCACGGCCAACGACCCGTCTCGAAAGCTCGAATACGACGACTACGCGGGTATCGACGTGAAAGGCAAGGCCGTCCTCCTGATCCGCAAAGAGCCGCGCCAGAAAGATGCCGCCAGCCCGTTTGACGGCACCGATGCGTCGAAATACGCGACGTTTCAGCACAAGGCCACCAATGCGTTCCAGCACGAGGCGGCGGCGGTCCTCTTCGTGAACGACGCCGCCAGCCTTCGCGGCGACGAAGACAGACTACTCGCATTCAACGGCGGCGGAATCGACGCCTACTCGCGCATTCCCTTCGTGATGCTCAGCCGCGCTTTCGCCGACAAGGTCCTGGCCGCGGCCGGCCAGCCCTCGCTCACGACCCTCGAAAACGAGATCGATCAAGACCTGAAGCCGCGCTCGCGCGAGCTCAAGGGATGGAAGTTGACCGAGGATGTGAAGATCGACCGGCACGGCATCGACACCAAGAATGTCATCGGCGTCATCGAGGGGGCCGGCGCGCATGCCGGCGAGACTCTCGTGATCGGCGGTCATTACGACCATCTCGGCCGCGGCGGGCTGACCTCGGGATCACTGTCGATGTTATCGCGTGATATTCACAATGGCGCGGATGACAATGCATCGGGCACGGCGATGGTCCTCGAACTGGCCCGCCGGCTGGGTGCGCGGCGCGACCCGCCGCCGCGGCGGATTGTCTTCATCGCCTTTTCGGGCGAGGAACGCGGGCTGATCGGCTCGCAGTATTACGTCGCTCACCCGCTGTTTCCGCTGGCAAGCACGGTCATGATGATCAACTGCGATATGGTCGGCCGCATGAATGCCCGGAACGAGCTGACGATGATCGGCACCGGAACGACGCCGGGTATCGACGTTCTGGTCGACGTCCTCGGCAAGTCGGCCGGCCTCAAGATCAAGAAGGTCGCGGGCATGACGGACGGATTCGGCGGCAGCGACCACCAATCATTTTACGCCAAGGATATTCCCGTCCTTTTCGCCTTCACCGGCATTCATTCCGACTATCACCGGCCCAGTGATGACTCGGGTAAGATCAACTTTTCGGGCATGGCGAGCATCGCCGATTACCTCGAGCTGATCGCACTTGACATCGTGCGGCGCCCCGAGCGCACCGCGTATGTGCGAGTCGACGACAAGCCGCGTCGGCCCATGGCGGGATCGGGCTCATCCTCGGGCAAACCGATGGCCTCGCTCGGTATCATGCCCGATTATGCGCATGAAGCGAAAGACGGCCTGAGCCTTTCGGGCGTTCGGCCCGACGGCGGCGCCGAGAAGGCCGGCCTGAAGGAGGGCGATTTGATCATCAAGATGGGCAAGCAATCGATCAGCACGATTTATGATTACATGGAAGTGATGGATCGATACAAGCCAGGCGACACGGTGGATGTGGTCGTGAAGCGCGACGGCAAGGAGGTCAAGATGTCGGTCACCCTGGGGAGCCGGCCGCGCGAGTGAGTACCAGTGCGATTGACCAGACGCCCGGATCGCCGGGGAAAGCGTGCCGATGAAAGGGGCCGGCGGGATTGGTCATCGTCGCGCCCGCGGTCTCGCACGACGATCGGTCTCGTGGCCGCCATCATGCTGGTAGCGGCAACCTCAGGCTGTGGCGATCGGGCGCCCGGCGAAATTGTGGTCGCGACATACTGGCCGCACGCCGAGCGCGTGCGGCTAACCGCCGCGTTTGAGAAATGGCTGCCCTCGCGAACTCTCGAGCCGGTCGCGATCGCGATCCGTTGGCTGGCCCTGGCACCCGGCGATAGCCTCGACCGCTGTCTGCGACGTCGCGATCCGCCCGACATCGTGCTCGGGGGATCGATCTCGGAATTCCAGCGCCTGGCCCAGGAAAATCATCTGGCGGCCGAACGAGACGGTCAGGACGCACTTCACTTTTACGAGGTGCGGCCCCCCGAGTCGGCCACTGCCGACATCGCAGAGGACGATCCGCGCGCCGATTTGATGACGCTCGAAGCGATGATCGACGAGCTCTGGCCGGGGCCCTGGCGCGTGGGCTATGCGCGACTGGTCGAAGCGGCCGGGCAGACGCTGCGAGTCGGCGCCCGGCTACCTGGCCGCCAGTGGTCGAACCATCGCGCGGCCGGAAACCTTGCCGCGGGGCCGCGGCGCCGTCCGGGAGGGAGTCGCCATCCTGAAAGGGTCGCGCCGCGAGCAAGAGGCCTCGATCTTTCTCGAGTTTTTGAGGCAAACCGGCCGGGCCGAGGTTGCCGATCCGACCCGCGAGTGCGCGACGGGCCCGGCGCCGCGGAGCGGTCGCTGGTGGCCGACCTCCTTGGCGCAACCCTGGTTGACGCACACGATGAGCTGGCGATCGCGTGGCACGCGCTTCAGGGGCATGGATCGAGAGAAATCGCGCGGAAGTGGCTCGTCGAACCGCCAGAGTGGCCGCCGCCGTCGATCGAGAAATATCTCAAACATGAAGGCGAGCGTGCGATGGCGCTCATCGAGACGCTCGCCGCCGAGCTCTCGCCCGACCCTGATGTACGCGCCTGGCTGATCCGGAGCTGGCTCGCGCCGGCACGCGTTGTCGACGCGGCGTTGCTCGCGGAAATGGCGCGGGCCGCACAGGGCAAGTTGATCGACGAGCCGCGGTTTCGCGCCTGGTTGCGCGCGGAGTGGACCGCATCGGCGCGGCAACGCTATCGGCGAGTCACGCGGCTGATCGATATGTCCGCCACGCGCATCAATTAAACCCAGGGAATTGCGAGTCAAACCGATGCTTCGCGTCATCCTCGAAGGGATTATCAAGCGCTTCGGTAACGTCGCGGCCGTCGATGGAGCGTCGCTCGAGCTGCGGCCCGGCGAGGCCACATACGTGCTCGGGCCGGTGGGTGCGGGCAAGACGACGCTGGCCCGGCTGGCGACCGGGCTCGACCTGCCCGACGACGGTGAAATCTATTTCGACGATCAGATGGTTCAATCGCTGCGCCCGCACGAGCGTAAGGCCGCGATGGTTCTCGAAGGTCTGGGATTATGGCCGGGGCTGTCGGTCATCGAGAACGTCGCGTTTCCGTTGAAGGCCCAGCGACTGCCGCGGCCAGAACGGCGCCGGCGGCTGGCGGAGGCGTTGACGGCGCTGCGGATCGACAGCCTGGCGGGCCGCCGCCCCGATCAATTGACGCCACCGCAGCAGTTGCGCACCGCGCTGGCGCGCGCCCTGATCGCGCAGCCGTCGCTGCTTGTGCTCGACGAGCCACTCGGCCAGTTCGAGCCGCGGACTCGCGAGGAATTCTGGGACGAATTGAGGCGCATGCAGATGGAGTCGGGCGTGACGACAATGGTGACGACGGACGACCCGGCCCAGGCACTGGCCCTGGCCGATCGCCTCGCGGTGATGGATCTCGGGCGGATCGTCCAGGTCGGCACGCCGCAGGAGCTGTACAACCGGCCGATCGACGTTTTCGTCGCCAGGCTGCTAGGTGCGACGAATCTGCTTCAGGGGCAGGTTGAAAGCCAGGGCGCCGACCAAAAAGGCGAGGTCGTGGTACGCACGCCTGTCGGGCGCTTGATCGGCCAGATCAATGCAGGCCACGTCACACAGGGAACGCCCGTCACAATTTCGATTCGGCCCGAAACGCTGGTATTCGGCCCGACCATACCGCCCGGCTGGAATCGTTTTCCCGCCACGATCGAGCGCATCATGTTTCGCGGCGAACTGCGGCATATTCAGGCCCGCGGACCGGGCGACTGGCCGATCACGGTGTCGGCCATCCAGAGCCAATCCCAGAGCTTCCGGGAAGGTCAGAGCCTGACGCTCTCGGTCGCGCCCGAGCATGTGGTCGTCTTGCCGGGGAAGTTCGCAGTTGCGCGGCCGGCTTGACCGAGGCGCCGGGCTGGACCCGGCGGTCTGGTTACTGGTATGCGTGCGCTGTGCCATTTCTGGAACACGGGTCAGGTTGAGAACCCAACGACATTGGCGTTGTCACGCAATGTCGCGCATTCAGCGCGTCCCCGCGGAGCCAACCCGTGAGGGCGATACTGCCGCGCCGGCCGAGCCACCTGGCGCCAGCCAAATGCTCGCCCTCCTCGGCAAAATTGGCCTCGATGAGGGTATTCGGATTCCCCGCGTCGATCGCGGTTTGTGAAAGAAACGGTTTACACCCGCACGACGATTTTCCCGAAGTGCGCCGCCGCTTTCGAGATACTTGAAAGCTTCGGGCGCGTGCTCAAAGTCGAACACGCGATCGATGACCGGGCGGATCTGATGCAACGTGATCGCGCGGTTCATGGCTTCGAACATCGTTCGCGAGCCAACATAAATTCCTTGCACGCGGATTGATTTCATCAAGATGGGCATCGGATTGACCTCGGCTTCCACGCCGCTGAGCACGCCGATCACGGCGATATGACCTCCCACGCGCACGGCGCGCATCGAACGGCTCAGCGTTCCCGCGCCGCCCACCTCGACGATATGGTCGACTCCTTTTCCCTCCGTCAGCTCTCGGACTTTCTTGTCCCAGTCGGGCGTCGTGCGATAGTTGATGCCGTCCGAGGCGCCCAGCTCGATGGCACGCGCCAGCTTCTGATCGCTGCTCGATGTGGCGATCACCCTCGCGCCGCTGATCCTCGCAAATTGAAGCGCAAACACGGAGACTCCGCCAGTCCCCTGGACCAGAACGGACGAACCCGCTGGCAGGCCGTCGCCACCCGTCACGAGTCCATTCCACGCCGTGACGGCCGCGCAGGGCAACGTGGCCGCCTCGTCAAAGCTCAGGTGCGGGGGTATCGAGACGACCCCATGCGCCGGGAGTACCGCCAGCTCCGCGAGCATGCCGACGCCGCCTCCCCCCAGCGCCGATCGCGCTTTCTCATCATCGGGCGGCCCTTCAACCCAATCGGGCATGAAGGCCGCGGCCACGCGGTCGCCCGGCTTGAACCTGGTGACGCCCGGTCCGACCGCCGCGATCTCGCCGGCTCCGTCTGAAACGGGTGTCATGGGCATCTTCAATTTGGGGTTGTAAAGCCCCTTGGCGATCAACAGGTCGCGGTAGTTGAGCGACACCGCGCGAATTCGCATGAGCACCTGGCCCGCGCCCGGCACCGGGTCAGGAAGGTCGGCCCGTTTCAGGCCATCGGCACCGCTGAAGTCATGAAGCTGAAACGCCTTCATCGCATCGTCCTCCTGCGCCTCGTATCGTGCACAACCGCCTCACCCGATTTGGTTGCACCACGGCGCACTCTTGCCGTTGTCGTTCATTGTGACCGGGTCGACAAGGGCGCGGGCCGACACGCGTCGCGATTTTCGAGGGCTCCTTGACGACCTCCCTATAGAATGCCGGGTGTTTGTCGGCCCATGGCCAGAAGGTGCACTACGATGAAGCCGTTCACGTTTCAAACAATCGGCGATGACTCCCCTCGGTCTCCCGGGGGTTCAGACCGCACGGCAAGCGAACTGACCGACCACGAAGCGCTCGACGCCTATTCACGGGTGATCGTGACAGTGGCGGAGTCGCTCGGCCCGGCGGTCGTCAACTTGCGAGCCGGCTCGGGCGACGGTGGACGTCGCGCCGGCGGGTCCGGCTCGGGTTTCCTCTTCACGCCCGACGGTTTCTTGATCACGAATCATCACGTGGTCCGGGGCGCGCAGCCGCGTTCGCGTGCGGCTCAACGACGGCCGCGAAGTTTCCGGCCGCGTCGTCGGAGCCGACCCGTGGACCGACGTCGCGATCGTCCAGGCCGATGCAACGGGTTTACCGCACGCGCAACTCGGCGAATCAGCCAACTTGCGCGTCGGCCAGCTCGTCGTCGCCATCGGCAGCCCGTTCGGCTTCGATTCCACGGTCACGGCCGGCGTGATCAGCGCCCTTGGCCGCACGCTTCGCAGCATCACGGGGCATCTCGTCGACAACGTGATTCAAACGGACGCCGCCCTGAACCCTGGCAATAGCGGCGGCCCGTTGCTCGATGGCCGGGGCCGCGTGATCGGCATCAACACGGCGATCATTCATTCGGCGCAGGGGATTTGCTTCGCGATCCCCATCAACATGGCCAAGCGAATCGTGCCGCAACTGATGCAGCACGGTCGCGTCGTGCGAGGTTATCTCGGGTTGCACGGTCGCGACGTACCGATCGCGCGACATCTCGCGCGGCAGTATGGACTGACCCACGAAACGGCCGTCGAGGTGGTCGCCCTCGAGCCCGACGGACCGGCGAATCAGGCCGGGATCGCCCTCGAGGATACGATCATCATGCTCGGAGAGAAGCCGATCGAATCGATCGACAGTCTGCAAGGGAGGCTCGCGGAAATCCCGGTCGGGATCCCTTCCGAAATCGTCCTCTTGCGCGAGGGACGCCGCCTCGAGCGCTTCGTCGTGCCGGGTGAATATCCGAGCCTCGACGTCTGACGCACGCGTGAAGCGCGGGGACGCTTTTCCGCCGCGCTTGACACCGCTCGAATTCCCGCCGGTTCTGTTACGATGTCGGCCGGCGAACGGTGTGGACGTTGGAGTCGGCTGAATTGACGGACGAGGGCGTGAGGTTGCATGGCCGTGGCTCGCTGGGTGCGCACAACCGGAAAGCTGGCTGTCAGTCTGCTCCTGGCTGTGCCGATCGTCGCACTGCCGCTGGCCGTGTTGTTCGACCGCGGACCGTCGGCCGACACGCGACTTTCGCCGCACCTGTTTGCCCTGGTCGTCTGGCTCTATGACGATTTTGCATGGACGTGCGTTCGCCATAGCGCGGGCTTCGCGCTCGTGCTATCGCTGTTGTCGTTTGTGCTGGGCGGATTTCTCGGCCGCTCGATCGCTCTGAGCAACCGCTGGGGGCGGGCGATTCCGCGTGGTTTGCTCGTCTTTTCGGCGTCGTCGTCGCCGGCAATCGTCGCGCTGGGCATCGCGGGCCTGTTTGGCCCGCCCGACGCTTGGCTCTGGCCATCGACCGATCGTTCCGCGGGATCAGCCGGCGCGAGCCTGGAATCGTGGCGTGGCGTTCCGCTCTGGCTTGCATGGATCTGGTCGAGCTTACCCTGGGGCGTCAGCGCGGTGGCGCTCGCGACGGCAGCCGCCATGGAGCGCGTTGACCGAACGTGGGAAGACGCCGCGCGGATGACGGGCGTCGCCGCGCTGCGTGCGTGGCGCCGGCTGATCTGGCCGCTCGTCCGTCCGTCCGCGGCCCGCGCCGCGGCTGTCGTGTTTGCTGTCGCCCTCGTCGAGCCGGGCGCTCCGCTGATGCTGGGACTGCGCCGCACGCTGGCGTTTCAGATCGTTGAGATTTCGAGACGCCCCGACCCCTTTCCGACTCTCGCGGCGTGGGCCATCGTGTCGGGGATCGTCGCGCTTGCCGGACGGCTCTCATGGCGATGGGCGGGCGGGCGGCAAATTCTGGCGCCGGGTCAGGACCACCGCGCCAGGCCCGAGTTCCGGCCGCGCATACACAGGTTTTCGGCGGCCGGCCTGGTCGGATTGACGATCGCGACGACCGGCTGGTTCGTGTTCATCGCGTTACCGTGTCTCGGCCTGATTCGCGCGGTCAACGGTCTTCGCCGTGCCGGAGCCGGTGTCGAGATGAACGGCCTGTCCGAGCTCGGCCAATACGCCGCGCCCCTCGTCGATCCGTCGGTGATCGATTTGCTAACCAATTCGATTTTGATGGGCCTCGGGGTGATGCTCGCGATGCTTGTGCTTCGCTGGCTCGACGACAACGCCGCCGCACCGACCGGCGGCGTGGGTGGGCTGCGCCACGCGCATCGGGTCGGCTTTGCGATCTGTTCCGCCCCTCGTTCAAGGGGTGGGCCTTCTCGCGATCCCGTGGATTGCGGAGTTGGCAGGTCATCTCTGTCTGAACTCAGCACGCTGGAAAGCCCTGGCTCAACTCTTCTTCGAGGCGAGCGCTGCGCTCGAGCCGGTCCGGACACCATGGATACTGTTGCCGTATGCCGTTGCGCTTTCGCTGGCGCCGCGGCTGTCGCGGATCTGGGCGAACGATCAGGGACGGTCTGTCAGCCATAAGGATGAAATGGCGGCGGCGGCCGCCGCGGCGATTCTCGCGGGTGCGTCACCGGGCGCCGCACGCCGGCTCGGGCGACCGCGCCGCACGGGTCAGTGGCTGGCCGCCGGTTTGCTCGCTGGCACGTTCGCGGCGACGAACCTCTCGCCGGCGATCCTCTTTGAGCAATGGTCCGACGGCCGAACGCTGGGACCGGCGATCGTGATGCTGGCCACCCAGTCCGCCGGCACGACCGGTAGGGCGGCATTGCTCGCGCTGGGGGTCATCGCGATCAATTTCGTCGCGATCGTCATCGCATGGGCCGCCCGCGCCCTGCCGCGGACGTGCGAGCTCGATTGAATCATTGACGGCCGCACGCATCAGCCCGCTGTTGTTCGCACGATAGGCCGTGTCAAATCCGGTTGCAGATTCAGAGTGAATCAACCCGTGCGAGTTACCTTTCGCCGCCTCGACACCCAAAGATGCTTTCGTGTAAACTGAGTGGAAATTTGCCTGTGGGACGCCCGGTGAACGACTTTATTCAGCGAGACGTTCGCGCGACAATGCACATCGCAAAATTGGCACTCGAAGACGGTATGGTTTACACGGGCAAGGGGTTTGGAGCGCACGGCGAAAGCGACGGCGAGGTCGTCTTCAACACGAGCATGACGGGATACCAGGAAGTGCTCACCGACCCGTCATATCACGGCCAGATTGTCACGATGACGTACACACAGATCGGCAACTACGGCGTGAGCGCCGCCGACGCCGAGAGCGGCCGGCCCTGGGTGCGCGGCTTCGTCGTCCGCGCGTTAAGCGGCCGGACGAGTAACCATCGCGCAGGAGGGTTCGCTCGACGGTTATCTTCGCGAACACGGCGTGATTGGCATTGAAGGGGTCGACACGCACCCCTGGTCCGTCATATCCGGCAGCGCGGTGCGATGAAGGGGCTGCTTTCAACGATCGATCTTGACGACGGGAGCTTGATCGCCAAGGCGAAGGCGAGTCCCGGGTTGGTCGGGCGCGACCTGGCGCGCGAGGTGATGCCCAGCCAGGCCACGTCGTGGGCTCCCGGTCTCGATGTCAATCCATCAGGCCGACGTTCGCAGCAGGGGGATGAAACCGGAGGCGGTCGCACGAGCCACGGGACTCTTTCAGACGACGCCGATCGGCCTCATGTTGTCGCACTCGATTTCGGGATGAAGTGGAATATCCCGCGCCATCTGGTTGATGTCGGATGCAAGGTGACGATCATGCCGGGCTCGGCCACGGCCGCGACGATTCTCGAGGCGAATCCTGACGGTATTTTTATCTCGAACGGTCCTGGCGACCCGAGAGCTCTCACCGCGGCGACGGCGACCTTGAAAACGCTCATCCAGACGGCCGCCGAGGATCGCGGGATCCCGATCTTCGGCATTTGCCTGGGCCATCAGACTCCTGGGCCAGGCATTCGGGGCCGAGACATTCAAGCTCAAGTTTGGACACCGCGGGGCCAACCACCCGGTTCGGAATGAGGCGACCGGCAAGGTCGAGATCACCACCCAGAACCACGGCTTCGCTGTTGACCCGAGCACCTTGCCGGCCGACGTCGAGCCAAGCCACGTGAATCTCAACGATCAGACGCTCGAAGGCCTGCGACACAGGAGCCTGCCGGTTTTCAGCGTGCAGTATCACCCCGAGGCCTCCGCCGGCCCGCATGATAGTCATTACCTGTTTGACGAGTTCCGCAATTTGCTCGGTCGAAAAGTTTGATCGGCCCCGAACCGGGTCACGCGACCATGTCGACGCAAGTGGCAGGCCATTCGATCATCCGCCTGGCGAGCGAATCAGACGCCCGCGAGATTCGCGATATCTATGCGCCGTTCTGCGAGTCGACACCGATTTCATTCGAGACGGTCGCGCCCGATGTTGCCGAAATGCGGCAACGAATCTCGAGCACCTTGGCAGCCTTTCCATGGCTCGTGTTCGAGCGAGGCAGCGACGGCGTGCTGGGGTATGCCTATGCCAGTGTCCATCGTGTGCGCACGGCGTATCGGTGGTCGGTCGACGTTTCCGCGTATGTGAGACCAGGCGTGCGCAGGACCGGGGTGGGGCGGGCATCTACACCTCGCTCTTCAGTCTCCTACGCTTGCAGGGCTTCTACACGGCGCTCGCGGGAATCACGTTGCCCAACGCGGGAAGTGTCGGGTTGCACGAGGCGATGGGGTTTGAGCCGATTGGCGTTTACCGCGGGATCGGGTTCAAATGTGACGCGTGGCACGATGTCGCGTGGTATGAATTGCCACTTCGCCCTCGCGCCGCCGCGCCCGCGGACCCTCTGTCTTTCCCGGCGGCTTGCGCGCTTCCCGGCTGGTCCGAGGCCCTCGCTTCGGGCACACGCGGTTTACGCTAATCGCGGCCGAACGCGGCCGCGCCGGCAAAACGGCGGCTCGACAGCCGGCCTGAGGCCGTGATCACGGCCGAGGGCAGGGCTGTTTTTTGCCCGCGTCCTGAACTCATTTCTTGCTTTCCCACTTCACGTAGTAAAAAACGATCGGCTCGCTTCCCGTGTTGGTGATTCCGTGCGGCGTGTTGGGCGTCGTGTACATGACCGAGCCGGGTCCGACCTTCTTGGTCACGCCATCGCACAGGATCTCGCCGTGTCCGCTCTCGATGATCATGACTTCTTCTTCGGTGTGCGTGTGCGGTGGATGGGGTGACTTCCCGGCATCGAGCACGAATCGCCCCGTTGCGAACCTGGTCGACGCGGGCGTATCGCCGAGGAGATAGAGCCCGTTCTTGCCGACGGGCGCGCCGTTGTCGCTGAACGGCTCCATGCGGACCTCGTCGACGCTGATCGTCCCGGACGATACGGCTTTCGGACCGTCAAACGCCCGTGCCAGCTCGCGTGATCCCCACCCGAGAGCCAACAGGAGCGTCAGAGCCATCAATGCCCGGTGTTTAAACAAATGCATCGCGTGTTCTCCGCAATTTCGTGCTGAATGCCTTTCACCGACGAAGCCTCTATCAAGTGGCCATGTTACACGACTCTCCGCGCACGCTGTAGGAGCGACACGATGCGATAGTGAACTTATGTTCACAATCGTTCGCAAGTCGTCGATCAACGTGTTGACCTCTTTGATCAGACTGCGACGCCTGGATTTGACCAAACACGAGGCGCCACTTGGTAACAGTACCGAGCGGCTCGCCATCTGGTTCCCCGGTGCTTCGTCCATAAGGTCGCCGGAGTGCGCAGCTCGATTTCGATCGCCATGCCACGTGCGCGGCAGACCCTTTCGAGCAGGTCGTCATCACGAGCGGCTACGAACGCAACAACGATGACAACGCATCGGTTTATGTCCAGATCTGTTGCAGCGTCGACGAGCCCACCTTCACGGCATGATATCCGCCACGGCGATTTGCCCGACTTCGACGCCTTCGATAACCATTGGAACCGTTCGACCGACGACATAATCGACGCGCGACGCATAGCCGGTGGCCGTTGGCTCGGTGTACACTTCCACGATGCCGTCCGTCAGGTTGACGATCCAGTAGACGGCGATTCCGCTGACAGCGTAGACCCGCGCCATGGCGCGGTCTTCACTCAGGCTGCTGTCCGCAATTTCGACGACCAGACCGACGTCACTCGGTGCGGGCGACCATCGGGTATAGTCCCGAATGGTTCCTCGTACCACGCATCGGTCGGGTTCGGGCTTGCTATTCGGCGGAAGCCGAATCGGCTTCGCAACTCGAACGTACCAGCCGGGAGGCAGGGGCCGCGCCAGAGCCTCGCCGCACAAATCGTCGGCCGTGTAATGACGGTCGCCTTGAGTCATCTTGGAGACCACATACCCATTAATCAGATGGAATCGATCACGTGGAGAGAATGCCCCGGAGTCGACCGTTGACTCGTACTGGACCAGCGTCCAACGGTAGAGCGGCGTGGGGACCCAGTCGCCAGAAGCCGGTAAGACCGCTGGTTGCGCGGGTGCTGCGGCGGACATGGTCAGGGCTCCATCGGACTTCGCGTTCCATTGGCATTCATTCGCCTGGGGGTGGCGAGCGGCAAGATGATTCATCTAATCGAACTGCCTGGCGCGATCGCAAAGCGCATCTTATCTCGACCGCAAACTTAGTTAAAGCAAAAATCCGCGTCCGCAAAGAACCAGGCCTGCGCAGGGATTCAGGATGAGGCCGAGCCACGAAAATGCGTCGCAACCTACCGGCATCTCTACCGCAGGCTATGCGTCTCACTCGCGAGGCTCGATCCAGCTGAGCCCCATGTCCGGCAATTGGCGTTGAAACCGGTGGCTATTCAGTCCGTGTCAGCGGCGGGTATTCCGCGGGGGGCAGAATCAAGACTCCGCCAATCTCGCGGCGATAAAACGAGCCAAAGTGCTCCCGATCACCTGTCAACAGGTGAGTTGCCCGGCCGTCAATCGCTGCCAGGAGAATCGGCATGTCTTTCTCTGGCAACGAGATCTTTCGCGGTAACGTAAAATGAGCAGGCTCGACGAGCTTGAGCTGTCGCGTGAGATGGGTCAGCCGCTTCCGTTGTGCGGCAAGTCCAGGTTCCGCCGAGCCTCGTCGATGGCATAATCGGATGAGAGCAGTTCAACGTCTTCAAGCCTCCAGAGCCGTTGCAATCCGCCATCACGCCGCCATGCAGCGGCGAAAAGAACATTCGCATCGAGGAACACCCGGTCCACGCTCTAGTTCCCAGTGGGCTTGTAGTGCGGGATAACTTCAGGATCGAGTCCCATCGTTCGGACGGTGGCGACCGCGCGGGCGTAATCCGCCGAATCAACAGCATTGGACAAAAGAAACTGGGCCTTCCGCTCCGGCGTATAAACCTCGACGGGTAGCACGACAGCGGGCCGGATGAGCACTCCGCCGTCACGCGGCTCGGCTACGACAAATGTTCCCTCCTCGATCCCGTAATGACGTCGAAGGGCGGCCGGAATGACGACTGTTCCGCGTTTGCCAACGCGGCTTGGCTCCGCCGTCGCGGGGGGGGCCGCACGCGCTTTCGTCACCTTCGGCGTTTCAATCGGCACTTGATTCGCCCCGACTTTCTTATGCCGACGCATGCGGCACGATCCTTTACATCGGTATTAGCAAGGCGCCCGATTGTCTGAATCTCCGGCGCAAAGCTCATTGTAGGACGCGTGTGATCTCGAGATCAAGCGACGAAAAATCGCGAGCGCCCCCGTTCACGTCACGGCCGGCGAATTTTTTCGATGAACAACAGCAGCCGATTGACGACATATCCTCGACAGCGTGACGACTGGCGCACCATCGCGGCAAGACGTGGTCCTATTGACCGTTGCAAGCGATCCCGCGATCCGATAAGTTTAAGTCAGATCCTCCGACACTTGTCGCCCTTTGAACGGACGCCGCACCGTTGCAAGTCGAAGTCGTCAATCGCTGGGCCGATTTACTTGCCGATTACTGCCTCGCGGTCGAGCCGGGAGAGACGATCGCGATCGGCGGTGAGCTGCCGGCGCGGCCGCTCGTCGAGGCCTGCTACAAAGCCATTGTGAGGCGTGGGGCTTTTCCCC
Organism: uncultured Planctomycetota bacterium; assembly: GCA_963818265.1. Classification (GTDB taxonomy): domain Bacteria; phylum Planctomycetota; class Planctomycetia; order Isosphaerales; family Isosphaeraceae; genus CAWFRS01. The sequence continues at coordinate 465,311 of CAWFRS010000012.1, forward strand.
TTGTGCGTGTCGAGCTTCCTGGGTTGCATGAGTTTTTCCTGACAGAGGCGTCCGAAACGCAACTGGCTCACGTACCGGCGATCGCTCTTTTTGAGGCACAGAATGCCAGTGCGCGGATTCGCATCGCCGCCGAGAGCGATACACGTTCGATGAGTCGCGTCGACCCCCGCCGGCAGGCCATCCTCGAGCGGGCACGCGATCCGGTTCGCCAGGCCGCGCGGCGCACTCGCTGGGTGCTGACTCAGTATCCCACTCCCGCCTATGCGGCCGACGCGAAGATGGACCTTTCCGAGTACGAGGCATTCGTCACCAGGGCTCTCTTTCTCGACCGCCCCGATGCGCGTGCCGCATGGCGCGAGCTCGGCGCACGCCAGGCCGGCCTCGTGACATTCATGACGGGCGTACGAACGCTGCGGATCGAGGCTGACGGCACGGACCTCACTTTATCCGTTGCCGGGCGGACCTGGATCAACTCCGATGGCAAGCGGAATATGCCGTCGGGTGAAATCTTCACGGGTCCACTCGAAGATTCGGCTAAGGGGCGGTTGCGCTGCGGGTTCCCCGTTTGCCGCGACGGCCGGGAGCTCACGGGAATCGAGCTCGAGTTCAACCGAGGGATCGTTGTCGACGCACGCGCCACCGACGGCCAGGACTATCTCCGCGCCATGCTCGAGCTCGACGCCGGCGCTCGTCGCCTTGGCGAGTTGGGGATCGGACTCAATGGCGGAATCGATCGATTCACGGGGAGCATCCTCTACGATGAAAAAATTGGCGGCACCGTGCATCTCGCGCTCGGCCAGACCTATCCCGAAACCGGGGGCGTCAACCAATCGGCATTGCACTGGGACCTGATCGTCGACACAAGAAACCAGGGCCGGATCACCGCCGATGGGCGCCTGGTCATGGAAAACGGCAACTGGCTCGTGGGTTGAACCGAACAAGGCGCCTCGCCACACCTCAGCTTGGAGATCCGCGGATGACAACATGTCTTTTCCTTGAGCCGCGTAGGGTAATCGCTTCCTGTCAGGTCGTTTTGCTGTTTTTTCTCGCGGCCGGAACCGCGGCGCGTGGCCAATCGGCCGAGGATGCCGCGCTCAAGGACCGCGTGTTGCAGCTTGTCGATCGGCTCGACGGCGAGAAGGTCGAGGCGCGCGAGACCGCAATGGCGAGCTTGATCAAGCTGGGACCCCGGATCCTGCCGCTTTTGCCCGACCCGGCGACCGTCAAGACAACTGAGCGTAAGGACCGGTTGACACGTGTCCGCGCGGCGCTCGCTGAGAAACAAGACGCCGTCAATCTGGGCGCCACCAAGGTGACCGTTCAGGGCAAGGGGATTCGCCTGAGCGAGGCCCTGCAACAGCTCCAGAAGCAGTCGGGTAACCCGATCAGCGACCTCCGCGAGCAGCTTGGCGTCGAGGTGACCAATCCTGGATTCGACATCGATCTGAAAGACAAACCGTTCTTCGAAGCGCTCGATGAAATCGTGCGAAAAGCGGATGTTTCGACCAATTTCGCGAGTGGCGACGGCTCGATTGGCATCATGGGCGGGACGCCGGAGAACCCCGCGCCGGTATGCCAGCTAAGGGCAAGCCGATCGTTCAATACAGCGGCCCTTTTCGCATCGAGCTCCAGCAGATCAGCCTGATCCGGGATTTCCAGGCTGGCAGCACGACGGCCAACGTTCGTCTCGAGACGGCCTGGGAGCCTCGATTACGGCCAATGCTGCTCAAGCTCAAGTCGGAAGAGACTCAAGGTTCTCGATGATCGTAACAAGGAAATCAAGCCACAGGTGGCCATGGAGTCCGACGAGGTCGTGATCCGGCCGGAAAACCCCATGGCCGAGATCAACCTCAATCTGAATGCGCCCGAACGCGAAGCCAGGAAGATCGCTTCGCTGCGCGTCAAGGCCGACGTGACGATCCCCGGCGGGATGCGAACGTTTAAGTTTCGCAGCCTGGCCGAGAAAGACGTGACGGTCAAGCAAGGCGACGTCAGCCTCACGCTCGAAGACCTCGAGGTCGACGAGCAGGTCTGGAAAGTCAACGTGACCCTGACCTATCCCGACGAGGGGCCCGCGTTCGAGAGCTATCGCCAGGGTCTCTTCAATAACCGCCTCTGGCTCCAGCGCGCCGACGGGTCGCGGTTCGAGCACAACGGCGGATTCTCCTCGACAGGTTCCGATGGCGGCAAGCTCGGCTTCGAATACATCTTCGTCGATGCGCCGGAAAGCCGGCCGACTACCAGTTTGTCTACGAAACGCCGAGCAAGGTGGTCACGATTCCGCTCGAATTCGAATTCAAGGACATCCTGCTGCCGTGAAAATGCGTCGTGCGTATTTCGTTCGACGCCGCGGCTGGCGGGCTCGTTGGGCGTGCCAGCGGTGACGCGGTGGAAACTCGATCTTGACACTGCGGAGGCCCGGTCCCGGTTCTGTTGCGCAGATTTCATTCTCGTCTGGCGCGGGAAGAATGCCCGAAGGGCTGGTGGTGGTGATCCGCGGAATGAAGATTAGTCGATCAATCGAATGCTGATGCACCAAGCTGGTTGGAGACGCGGGCGAATGTGTTTGACTTGGCCTTTACGCCCCTCACCCGCCCTGTCGGGCGACCTCTCCCGCGGGGCGAGGTTAAAAGACGCGAGCTCGCCGCTCTGTGCCGACGCGTAAGCATTCATTCACCTCTCCCCCGGGGAGAGGTCGCCCGGTAGGGCGGGTGAGGGGTCATCGCCTGGGCCAGGGCGTTTCCGCAGGGCGCACAAACGGGCATGAGGACGGCCGGCGATTTCGGCAAATCAATAGCAACGTTTCACAACGCCAGGCCGGCGCTAGCCGCTTCGTCCTGACCCTTCCCACCCAAACGCCTGAAGGGGCGCGGGTCGGCGGCGGCCGCGGGGGAGTTCGTGACCGCCGTGTATCAGCTCGAGTGCTCGATCGCGTTCTGGCCGATCGGCCGCTTGAATTCCATGCGGCTCGAGGCCGTATTTCTGAAGTTTCTGAGTGACGCTGCGCCGCGAGAGTCCACTATGTCGCGAGCAGCGCGCCACGTTTCCCTTGTATTGCGAGAGCAGCCGTACAAAGTATTCGCGCTCGACCTGGCCGATCAGATCGCACGTCAGGTCGGGCAGAGATCGTTCGATGTCGAGTGTCGAGTTCGATCGCTCCGCTTGCGAGACGCGCGGGGCGACCGACTCGGGTAGATCGTCGCGCTTCAAGACCGAGCCATCAGCCAGGGCGATTCCGGCCTTGATCGCGTTCTCGAGCTCGCGAACGTTTCCGGGCCATTGATGCCGCAACAGAGCTTGCATCGCCTCGGATGAGATCTCGCTGACCGGCGTTCCCTTTTCGGGCCGGTGCTTTTCGAGAAAGTGCACGGCGAGCAGTGGGATATCCTCGGTACGCTCACGCAGTGGCGGCAGATCGATGCGAATCACGTTGAGCCGATAAAACAAGTCGGCGCGAAACCGACCTTTCTTGACCTCGTCGTCGAGAATCTTGTGCGTGGCGGCCACGATACGCACGTCGACGTGAACGCTCTCGGTGCCGCCGACGCGTTCGAATGTTCCGCTCTGTAACACGCGCAGCAACTTCGCCTGAAGGCTGGGGGGAATATCGCCGGCCTCGTCGAGCAAGAGCGTTCCCCCGTGCGCCATCTCGAAGCGGCCGATTTTACGACGTTCGGCGCCGGTGAAGGCGCCTCTGTTCGTGGCCGAAGAGCTCGCTTTCCAGCAATGAATCGTTGAGAGACCGCGCAGTTGAGTGCGACAAACGGCCCCGGCGCCGGGTGTCGGCGGCGTGCAGCGCATGGGCCACCAGCTCTTTGCCAGTGCCGGTCTCGCCCTGGATCAGCACGGTCGACCCCATGGGGCCCACCTGTTCAATCAGATCGAACAGCCGGCGGATCCTGGCACTCTTTGACACCATCGTGTGGAAATGATAATGGCCGCGCATCTGGTTGCGAAGCTGGTCGAGCTCATCGATAAGCTGGCGGCGATCGAGGATGCGCTTGATGAGGAATCGCAGATGATCGGGATCACAGGGCTTGGTGACGAAATCATCGGCGCCCGCCTTCATCGCGCGCAGCGCCTCGGTCGTATCGCCGAACGCGGTTAACAAGATGACGCCGACAGGGAGTTTTTCGCCGCGAACCTTGGCGAGCAATTCGAGCCCGCTCAGCTCGGGCATGCGCAGGTCGGTGATGACCAGGTCGTAATGCTGGGCTTCGAGCTGATGCCAGGCGGTGACGCCGTCACCGACGGTGTCGACCTCAAAGCCATCGGTTTCGAGGATCTTGCGAAGATGGTTTCGGTTGAACTCCATGTCGTCGACGACGAGGATACGGCTCATCGGGTTCTTCCATCCTTGTGAAGAATCGGTGGGTCAATTCGGAGTAATCGCACGAGCAACGAACCATTCGGGACGCGGGTTGGGATCGATATCTCCAGCGAAATCATGCGGAATTTTTCGAGACGACGTTTTCGAAAGTTCAAGGCGATGCTGGCGATCGCCCGGCTTTGCCAGCTTCGGATACGGGCTCGAGCAACGCGGGCGTTTCTTCACCGGCCGCGGGGCGCTGGAGCGGCGGCGGCTGTTGTTCACCGATCGACGGTTGGGGCAGCGGCGGCGCCTGTTCCCTGGCGGGAGCGGGGGGCGCCTGCTCGGCGGGGGGCTGCTGCGCCCCGGCGCACCCTGACGCGGCATCACCGGAGTCGCCCCGCGGGGCCGGCTTCGCAAGACATCGCGGCGAACTTCGGGCAAGGACCGGGGCCCAGACACGATCGAGGGCGTCTCGGGTCGCGCACCCAGGCGAACCTTGACATCCTGGCGCCGGCCGCCTCGCTCGATTGTCATCGCGAGGTCCTCGCCGATCGGCGACGACTCGACCAAGCTCGTGAAGCGCCGCGGCACTCGCAACCGGCCGGCCGGCGGCCGACACGATCGCGTCGCCCGGCTTCAGTCCGGCCGTCGCGGCGGGGGTTCCGGCGCCACCGTGGCGATGATGGTCGCGGAGCCCTGGGTGCCCCGGTCGGAGATGATTCGCCCGACGGGCTCGAGCTGAACTCCCAGGTAGGCCCGGCGCACGCGGCCGAGAGCCGCGAGATCGGCGGCGACCCGGCGCGCCTTGATCGACGTGAGTGCATAGCCCATTCCGGCCGCTTCGCCACGGCGGACCGCCGCGGCGGAACTGATCCCGACGACCTCGCCGTCGAGGTTGATGAGCGGCCCCCCTGAGTTCAGTGCGTGCACGGCCGCGCTGGTCTCGAGCCAATCGTCCACGGCCAGCCAGCCACCCGAACCGCGCCGCCGGGCGCTGAAGATCCCCGCCGACAGCGCGGGCGGACCGCCGCTCGGAAGCCCGATCGTTAGCACCCAATCGCCAGTACGGAGCGCGCCGGATCGCCCCACTTGGCTGGCGTCAGATTGAGGCCGCTCAGGTCGACCACGAGGACGGCCAGGTCGAACCCGGGGTCGCGGCGTACCTGTGTGGCGAGCCGCTCTTGACCGTCGGCGGTAATCACCGCGACACGTGACGATCCGCGCAGGACGTGCTCGGCCGTTACGACCTGCCCTTTCTCGACATCGATAACGATCCCCGAACCGGTCGGATCGCGGTCGCTCTCGTTGAACCGTGGCGAGAGCCTCGGCCCCATGTCGAACGGCCCGTTCGGACCGAGCCCGGCGCGAATGCCGGGTCGAGCGGCCGCACGGTCACCACCGACGCCAAAGCACGGTCGGCCGCCTTTCGGAAACTGGCCGAAAGCGTTTCGGCCTGGCTCTGGGCCATCGCCGGGGCGGGACTCGACGCCACGCCGAGCGCCACAAGGCAAACGCCCGCGACGCCGGAACAGGACAGGAAACGAATTTTCATCGCCGTTGCTCCTTCAACGAGGTTGATCGTTTCGTGCGAATCACGCCGGCTTTTGTGCGGGCCGACCAACGATTCGCTGCACGGCCAAGCGGCAGTCTCTCGCTCGCGCCAGTCTGCCCCTGATCATACCCATTTGACGTCAAGCGTCGCAAGCCAGTGTGAGGCGCGAAACTTGCGTGCGACGTGCAAACACATCTGGTGTGCCTCATGGACCGGCGGCCGCTCCCGGTTGTGATTTTAGCGTGGCCTGGGTGCCGGCCGCCGGACGGCGATTTTGGTCGGCCTTTCCAGGATTCGCCGGCTTCTTGCCCTTCAGCTCGACACGCGGATGCACTTTCTTGATCGCATCCGTGGCGGCTTTCATCAACTCGGCGGTCGGATCGACGAACGGCAGCACTTTCTTGCGGCGACCGCCGCTCAAGTGGAGTATCACGGGCTTGTTGACGGCGTCGGGATTGAGGTCGACTGTCTGCTTCTTCTCATCCGACATTCCCTCGTGTGTGAACGTCTCGAGTGTCAAACGAGTCACGGGTTTGCTCGGATCGGCATAGATGGTCGACACGCGAATCGTGTAGTCGCCATCAAACCCGCGCGGACAGACGTACACTTCCTCGGGATGGGATCCAAAGCCGTTCTTGATGATCGACCCGCCAAACACGGTGCGCGGCAAGTTGAACGAAGCGATCGCACCCAGCGGCTCTTCGACGCTCAGATCATAATCGGCATTGCCGTCCCAGCTCAGGCGCACGAACACGTCGCGAGCCTGAGAGGCGGTGAGCTTCGCCAGAAGGGCTTCGGCTTCTTGCGCCTTGCCGTCTTCGCGGAGAGTCTTGGCGAGCGTTTCGACCTGGTTGGCCGATTCGAGCCGGAAATAATCGTCGTTGCCCGGCCAGCCGAGTGAAAGTAGCTGGTCAACGGCCGCGGCCATCCGAACGGGGTCTTTGGTCTTCTGGGCGAGATTGATCGACATCACCATGGGCTCGAATCGGTGAGGGACGAGCGGCATCGCCTCGTCGAGCAGCGGTCCGACGCGATCGATAAAGCCCCTTCAACATCATCCTGTCGGCGACGCTCACGAGATGGTTGGGGTTGTGCGTCTTCTGAGCGAGGTTCGCCGCATATTCGAGCGACGTCTTGACGTCGGTCGCCGAGCCATGGTTGAGGTCGATGGCCGCCGCGAGGGCTTCGTACATCCAGGGCTCGGCGTGCTTCCTGCCGTGGTTTTTCAGGTAACCCAGGAGCGCCGCGTGAACCTCGCGCGAGCGGCCGAGCCGGTTCGAGATCGCGGACGAGCTTGCGCAGCTTGTCGGGGTCGGTCCGGTCCTTGTCGTCGCTGCGATAATAGTTCAAGATAAAACTGATACGGATCGACCTTGCCGCTGGGCCGGGCGGGCCGTCCCGGGGCCGACTCGATCGGGATCAGATCGTCGAGTCGCTGGACCGGCGCGCCGCGGCGGGCTTCGCGTCGCCGGCGGCGGGAGCCTTTGGCATTTTCGATTTGACGACAGGCTCGTCGTGTCGCCGGCGGCTGAGGCAGGCGGAACGACGAAGGGCCAGCCGGTCGTGAAACCGGGCTGGCCCTGGGAACTCGATCGGACTTCGTGAGCTCGTGCCGAGAGGCGTCAGTCAGTTGCTTTTTTTTTGATCGAAGGCGCCGGTGGCGGGCCGGCATCCTGCGGGGTCGACCGGCGGGACGGACATCATGCCGCCCATACCGCCCATGCCGCCGCCCATGCCGCCGCCCATGCCACCGCCCATGCCACCGCCCATGCCACCGCCCATGCCACCGCCCATACCGCCACCCATGCCGCCGCCCATACCACCGCCGCCGCCCATGAGGGAGATCGGAATGATCGCCAGGTCGGCGACCGGGTAGACGCGGATCTCGGTCTGCTGGTCTTCCGACTCTTGCGAGGTGATCATCAGGAATCCGTCCTTGACCGTGTAGGTCAGGTCGAGCTGCTTGAGCAAGAGCTTGAGCGTGATCTTCAGGGGCACGCCTTCGAGCTCCATGTTCCGCACGGTCGAGGTCATCGACTTCTCGGCTTCCTGAAGGCCGATCGGGATCGACGTAGATCGGAATGCCCTGGTAGGTCGCCGTCGTCGTGGCCTGCTTGACGTATTTGAGCACGTCTTCGAGCGGCGTATCCTCGTTGAATGACATCGAGATCGGCTCTTCGAGCTTCTCGATGATCATCTTCGTCTTGGCGTCGCGCTCGAACAGGTCGACGGCCTTGCCCTAGCTGCGGATCCGCTTCTCGGAAATCGCCCGCCACCATTCGGCGTCGGGGTACTCGATCGTCTGCGTGTCGGGGAACGGAACGGCCGCGCGGGAGACGTCTTGCAACGTGAGCAGGAAGCGATACCGTTGGAGGGTCCGGAATGCGATGGCCTGAGCAGTAGAAGCCCATCGTGTAAGCGACAAACTGGCCGGCACCCGGCGAAGGGTCGTTGTCGCTGTAGGGGAGCGGGCCGCCGCGCTGCAAGCGCGTACGCCTGCTGTGCCAGCAGCCTGGCTTCGGTGAACGGGGCCGTGGTGACGCGATGTTGCCCATGCCGCCGGTGTAGAGCACGTTGTAAACACCTTCCGCGATCAGGTGTCGAACTGGATCATCATGGCTTCGATGGTCTGCTTGTCGCGCTGAAGCATGTCGATCGTCGCGGGTTCGCTGTTCGGCGGCGGCGTCGAGCCGCTGCCGTCTCCGCTCGCTCGCTGCACGATTCGCTCTTCGGCCTGCACGGTCGCCATCATCTGGGCCTGGATCCGGCGATCAAGCTTGGCGCGGTCGGGCTCGCCGACGTTGGTCGCCGAGCGCACGACGTTCTGGGTGAGGCGCAGGGCGTTGAGCGCGGCTTCGGGCAGGCCCTGGTTGAGCAGAGCTCGCGCGTTCTGAATGCGCTGCTCGACGTCATTGGTCAACTGCTGGCGAGCGATGTTTTCAGCGGCCAGGGATTCTTCCAGGGTCGCCCGCGGCGACGCCGGCACGGCCGGCACCGGCGGGCTCAGGGCCGCTGGCGTGCCGGGCTCTTCGGGGGTCGGCGGGGGCGCCGGATCTTGAAGGGCGACCCGCACGACCTGGTCGCCCGGGCCGTCGAGCTTCTTCAAGGCGATCGCCGCATCGGCGTTTGCCGGATCGAGCCAGGGCTTTCTTGAAAAAGTTTCGGCCGCCCCGTTGGCCCCTTGGTCAAGGGCCTGGCGACCGAGTTCTGTCAATTGATTGGCCAACGGAGGTACGTCGGCGCACAAACGCCGAAACGCCAGACAGCAGTAGGCCACCCAGCATCAGGAACCTGGCACATCTCCACTCGCGCGAGGTTTGGTACAT
>CAWFRS010000013.1:0-226710 GCA_963818265.1 uncultured Planctomycetota bacterium
TCGTCCCAAATCGCAAGATGTCAGCTTGACACTTTTTACGTCAAGCCGCGATGGCCGCGATTTTTGCTTTAGCCACGGCTTTGGCTTCGGTAAAGGCCGTGCTCATCTCAGCTTCCAGCAGAGTGCAGAAGTCGTAGCTAGGCAGTTTCAAGCCGAGGTGCTCATAGGGACAAAGGCCTTTCCGCTTGCCACCGCGGAACACCCGAGAGTTCCAGTACAGCCGCTTGAGATCAAGCATCCCCTGAGTTACTGTACGATGTCGCGATTGATGCATGCGCAGGACGCTATTCATGCACTCGACCGCGCTGCTGGCTCGCAGCGTTTGACTCAACACCGTCGCGACCAGCCGGTACGACTCACGCCAGTTCGAGTCGAGTCCCCGGCAGAGAAGCATTTGAATCAAATATAATATGTGTTCACGACTAGTAATATCCGTCTTACCCGATTTCCTCGGCCGCTGCCGACGTAGCCACCATAACAGTACCAAGGCGTCACGCGTAGCCGCGGGCACCGATAGCTGACCCAACTGATCGTGCAGCCGATCCAAGAACGTGAACGACTCCGCGCTCTGAAGGAGCCCACGGACCTTGGACCATTCCGAGCCTGGCAGCCGGGGCAAAGCCCACGCGACTTGCGCTTGCGCCCAGGCCCGATCGTTGAGTTGACCGTCGGCACGAAAGACATCCAGAGCTGGCTCGACCCGCTTCCAAGCCGCTTCCCTCTTTTCATACAGTTGGAAAGCCAGCGTCGCCTTCTTCCACGCTTTGTTGACCGGGTGCGTCAACCCGCACGCACTACGGCCCAGCCATTGGGCTCGCTTGAGGGCTCGGCTCGCTTTCTCAGCCCGTTCCCAGAGCCGCTCCACTCGGCTCCAGAGGACGCTCAAGACCCGGTGGGCTTCCTTCTTGGTGTGGAAGACGTCCAACCCCTTCACCAGAGCAGCTTGGTCGATCTCGCGTTGGTGCTGTTGCATCTGGGCGATTCCCGACTGCAGTCCCGTGCCCGCGTCGCACGTCACGTAACGCAACGAGGTCCAAGGCTGCAATTCTCCAAACCAAGTCGAACCTTTGTAATTGGCCGCCTTTTTTCCCAGAAACCACACCATGCTTTGGGGATCAATCCCTACCAGGACCGGTCGGCGGTGGAAAAAGATTTCATCGAGACAGCCGACCAGTACCAACACCCGGCAACCGCGATCCAGTCCCTTGAGGACCGCACCGGCGGCTTTTCCAGCGGCTTGGGCCCAGCGATGAATCGTCGAGCGACTGGGACACGCCGTGGCCCCCAGGAGAAATGCCAATAAGTCGTGGATTTGGCTGTGGCTGAGCCCCATGCCCATGCCCTTGGCGGCTAAGCATCCGTCGCTTGGCCGCAGGAAGCTCGATGGTCTGAGATAACCAGTCCCACAGTTGGGCAATTTCCTGGCGGAAAGCCAAGTTCTCCCTGGTCAGCTCCTCGTGTGGTCGGCCCGCCGCCGTGTTCGACTCCAACGGCCGCTTCCACCTTTTGAGCATGTTCGTAGACGGTCTGCCGATTCGCAGTCGACCTGCTGGGCTTGGGGTCGTGACCTGAGCTGCGGGCTCCATGGAGTGTGCGGCTGCATTGGTGATCTCAAATGCGGGAAGGGTATCTTGTGATGGGGTGGGTCCTTTTGTGTATGGATCTGGTTGACAACCACACACATGAGGCCCATCCCCTCAAACATCAAAGGTAGAAAGCTGGGGAGCAACCTGGCCAAGTGTCACCTTGAAAATGGCCCATTTCGGCAGTTTTTGGGACCATGCCTAATCGGAAGTTCTAGATATCGCTCTAACTCTCTGCGAAACATCGACTTCCACCTGAGCGCCTGAAGAATCCGCATAACCAAATCTTTTGCCGCAACTCTCGAAACATCATCGTGTTGCGGTTAGGTCCCCGACTATCCGGCATGATGAGACCTTTTGCCGCATCTCTTGAAACGCCATCATGTTCCGCGGCGAGCGCGTCTGAGTAACCGGCATGACCAGATCTTCGTAAAGCTTCGCCGGTCCCGTTTGTTCATACGGCGCATAGTCCGGCCCAGTCCAGCTTCCGGCGAGAAGGAGAAGGGAGTTGGCTGACTTGCCACTTGTTGTTGAGGTGTCGGCGTCGGTGTGCGATGCGAGATCGATCTACGAAGTGTCATTCGCTTCAGTCGGAGCGCAGCCACCCAGTTCCACCTTCTTTTCGGGGCTCAGGTTCCAGGGCAAGAACATGCTGATGTCGCCGGGGACCTTGCCCCGGCCGCCGCGCAGTGCTCGAAATCCATGTCAGCCACTTGCGGGGTTGAGTCCCATAGCGCCAGTGTGGCGAAGATCGAGAACGCCGCCGCCGTCAATTGGCCATTCCAGAGACCCGAGCCGTAGAAGTTCTTCCGTGCCACTGCGGCGCCGCGTGCACGGCGTTCCGAAGTATTGTTGTCCATCGGGATCCGCGGGTCGTCCACGAACAGCGTGAGCCCCTCCCGATGCACTGCCAGGCTCTCCAGGACCTTCCGGCATGGTGTCGCGAGATCCGTTCGGCCAGCTCCGTCTCCCTCTGCGTTTTCACTGCCACGGCTGGCGCAGGCAGCATTCCGCCTCTGCGAAGGCCTCGAGCCCTTCTCAGCCGCCAGCCGGCGGTGGTTCAGTTGGTAGAGGACCGAATCCGCCGTAGCCATTCCAAGGCCCATATCTTCAACTCGGGCCAACCCTTGCCCACCCGGATGAAGTCGCGCTTCACATGAGACCAGCAAAACGCCAGGACGATCACACCATCCTTGACCCAGCTCATCGCCTTGTAGGCGGCATAGCGATCGACCACCAGCACCCCAAGCGACTCGGCCTGATAGTGGCCCTCGGGGACGACGTGGCTGCGACTGGCATCCAACACATAGGCTACCGTGTCGGGCCCCGACAAGACCCACAACCACCAACCGTATCCTTGCTTGCCTTGCTGGACGACGAACACCCGCCATCGCGTTTCATCGGCCAGATGCAAATCCCCCTGAGGATTCCGCTCCTTGATCGCCTCGTGAATCGGCCGCAGCAGAACCTCCAGCCGCTGCAAGCCATGGTCACGGTGCCCGCGGCCAAGTCGAGGTCTCCCAGCCGCCAGAAAGCCAGGAAGCGTTCCGTAGGCCGATAGCTGGAATACTTGTCAAGACGATCTCGACCCAGATCGAAGTGCCGTAGAGGCTCTTGGGAATCAGCTTGGGAACCGGTGGGGCGGTGAGGGTACGCTTGCCCTGGCAAGTGCAGCGTCGCTCATACCGCCGCCGATGAATCACGCGGCGATAGGCATAGACGTCGATCTCGATTTGTTCGGAGTCTTCCGTATCACTCCGGAGACGAAACGGTTCTCCGCAGTCGGGCAGACACATTGCTCGGGGGGAGCTCGACGAATTTCTCACGAACCTCGAGTGCGGAATAATCCCGCCGTTTCGGTCCGGGATTTCCCGGTTGCTGGCCCCGCTTGAGCCTGGGTATCCGCGCTGTCTCGGGGGTCGTCCAGGTGATTGGAACGATCCTTCAGTGATATGGTCTCGGAGCGTCGACCGAAGAGGTCGGCCTGGAGCTTCCGTTTCTCACCCTGGAGTTGTGTGACTTGTTGTTCCAGCTCGCCGATGCGACGCACGGCATCGCGATGGCGACTCTTCCAATAGCCAGCCTGCTGACGCAACTCGAGGTTCTCTCGCTCCAGATGATCGACCCTGTCGCGCAAAGCAGTAACGTCCCGGCGCAAATCTTCCAGCAGCGTCATCCACTCGGTGGAAGGGCGCTCGGGGCAACAGACTTGAGCCAGTTGACCATTCATAGCCAACTGGATGTACCCGAATTGAGTCCAATAGTATAGAAGTGGCAATTCGACCACTAATCCCGGAAGTGATCGGCCGGGCGTTTCCTGAGCGAGAAAAAGAACTGAACAAACGGGATCGGCGAAGCTTTACCCGCCTTGACGGAATCTTCGGCTCACCCGCCGCCTGAAGGCGGAACTCCAACAAAGGCCTGGTGGTCTGGGTGCCGCACGGTTCGTCAATGAAAACGGGATAAACCGAAAGCGGTGCAAGCCCTACCTTGCACCACGCGAGGGTGCCTCGGCTGCCTTGAGACGATCACCGCGAAACGCGTGCGAGAAACTCGGCCGCGCAGCCAGTCGCGGTTCGAAACGCCGCTCGACGGGTGCTGCGGTGTTTCGCGCAACTCCCGTCGAATCGACGACTTGTCTCTTGCTGCTCAACCTCGGATCGCACCTCTGAAAGGGCGGCAATCAAAGGCTGTGCGGCGCTTTCAGCTCTCCGGCAGCCGGCTGAGCACATGCGGTGACTTGAACATGGGAGTCCTCCCCGAGAAGTGCGGCCCATGCGTGCATTGCCTCGTGCGTTAGTTGAATCGCATGCCGCAAACCCGTGCCTCTCGTACGGATGACGTCGTCTTTCGCCGACGTATTGTCGGCCGCTGCGCCCTGCGGCCTGGTCAGTGGCCGTCAGGGCCGTTTGGGCCACGGGCTGATTTCGAGACGGCTCGACGAGGACTCGGGCGTCTTGCGGCTTCGCGCCTGGCTCACGCGAATCGTCGGCAACCGCGACGGCCCGATCAGCCGGCGCGAAGACCGGCCAGGGGAGCGTTGCCTCGTGTTCAGACTGGGCGACCACCGGCACTTCTCCTTGAACGGGTGCAAAAACAGGCCACGGCAACGCCGCGAGGTCGACCGGCGAAGCTTTTCCAACGCACGGGTCGGCGACCGCCAGGGGGCCAACCGGGCCTCGCACGGCCGACCGGCTCTCGGCGGACCGACTCTCTGCGGGCGGCTCGTCGGTTTTAACCACGCTCACAGGAATGAGCGCGGCTCGCGGACCCGCTGGAACTCCGGTCTGCTCCCATTCGCCGAGCTCGCTCGCCAATCGCGTCAAACAAGCCCTCGCCATAGGCCGACGGCGGATCGAGGTCGGACAATGCAATCTCGAAGCGTTCCGTCGTTTCAGTCGCGACCGGCAAAGCCGATGCCGCCAGCACCGTCGCGGGCCCGGCCGGGGCAGTCGGAATTTGTCGCGACTCAGGCTTATTGGCCAGAAGCCCCGCGATGTCGGCGGAGGCAAACGTCTGGTTCAGATCGAAAGTTTCGTGCGATCCGAGTGCGTTCGTCAGTTCAAGCCGGAGATTCCCGCTCGCGGCGGTGGCCGACGGTCGCTCGCTCGTCGCGCGGGCGGCCACTGGCTTGACCGCGTCTCGGTTTGGCTCGACAACCGCCGTGGTGTCCCGATCAGTCACCGCCGGAATGCTCCGGACCGTCTGCGTCCAGTCGGCAATGACCAGGTGCGTGGTAATCGTCGAAACACGCGCGGTCGTTTGCTGTGCCGCGACCGGCGATCGGTGCGCGTCATCTGGCGAGAGCGTGCTGCGGGTCGCAGTCGAGGCGTCACCGGCTCGCCGGGTGATCAATAGACGCATGCGTGCCAACCGGCATTGCTCGCACTCGCCTGGCGGGGTCATCGGCCGTTTGAGATCGACGATACTAGTTTGGTCTCGCCAGCCGTCCCAGCGCGACAGGGCCGACGTTCCCCATTTCTCGATCGCGGCTTGCCAGTGAGCACGTTCCGCCTCGTTTGGCACCGTGATGCCCAGCGCAGCCACCAATCCGACGAGAGCAAGTCGTAACATCATCGAACGATCTCCGGCACGTGTCTTCGTCATGGTTTGTCGTGACCGTGTAGTTCGTCAGGATGCGGATCCCAGGGTGCGGTGAATTGGCACGTCTTGGAAACTATTATCGACTGCGTTGTTTGGACACTTTAGGTACTTGAGGTGTTTCGTGTCGAACGATCCCCCCAAGTCATGGGAAACTGAACCGATCCCGTGATTTAAACCGTTAGCTCTGAGCCTTTTGGAACGAAGACAACCGATAAGGCGACTGGGTCATCCCGGGGCTCTTGGCCGAGTGCGGGAAGCCGGCGCGCAGCCGCCAGCGCATGATTCACGGCGCACGACCAGTGGCGAGAGCATCCAAGGTCAGCTCGTTCGGCCGATCACGAGAGGTCGGAGTCGGCCTGTAGCAGCGACCGCAGCCGGCCGCGCAGTGCGTTCATTTTCAATTCGATCGTGCGTTCGACCCGGTTAACCTGGGAGGCAATCTCGGCGTTGGTGTAGCCTTCGAGGCGCATGGCGAAGATTTGTTTGAGGTCGTCTGGAAGCGTTGCCAGGAGTCGTTCGAACTGTTCCCGGGCGATGACTTCGTCTTGAGGATCGAACGACCTGCCAGCCCCTGGATCACACGGCGGCCCGTTGAAAACGGCGGATGCGCCGCCGTGTGGCTCGAGACGTCGTTCACGCCGGACGTCGCGACGCTGAGCGCGATGATGATCGGCCGTGTTGGCGATTCTGCGCATGGTCAGGCAGACGAGGAGACGCCATATTTCGGCCCGGTCTCGCACGGGTCGGTCAGCGGCGGGCCGGGCATTGAAGAAACTTGCGAACACGCTTTGCAGCACGTCGTCTTCAGCGGCTCGCACCCGCAGCGCGGGATCGAGGCGGCGACGAACCAGAGCGAGCAACCGGTCGGAGAAGTACAACCAGATTTGCCGCGCGGCTTCGTCGCGTTCCGCGGCCTCGGCGGAATGAAGTTGAAGAGCAAACCGCGTCAGCGATCGTTCCGAGCTCATGATCCGTGCCCCGTTTCTCGCAAGTGAGGCATTGAACGCGCGTCGAGTGTTTGTTGTCTCGGCACCCTGCCATTAAGAATGGGAAAAAGACCAGTCAGACCGAAAACCCATTGCCAGAATTGGGTTTCTTGAAAAATCCGCATATTGTTTCGGGCAATCACGCCCGGTTCCCATTAGATGATCGTAGATGTCGCGGGAACCGAGATGGCTGGCCGCCTGCGAGGCGGTGCCGGCGGTGCGTGCGTCACGACCGGCACGTCGTTTCGAACTTTCTAAAGAAGAGGGAGCAGGCTGATGAAAATTGATCCGGCTTTACGAGGCAAGCGACCATGTGTCAGCCAGCCGGCTCCATTCACGAGTGCCGACGGACGATTCCACGGCTGGAAAGTGCAAATCCCCGGACGGCACTCCCTGGCGAGTCCGGCGGTCGTCAACAACAGGGTGTTTCTGGGAGGCGGCTTTGGCAGCTACGACTTTTACGCCTTCAACGCCGTCGACGGAGCGCTCGAGTGGCATTACCAGACGTCGGACGACGGCCCGACAGCCGCCGTGGTCGCCGACGATCACGTGGTCTTCAACACCGAGAGCTGCGAGCTCGAAGTGCTGACGATCGACGGGAAACCGGTGTGGAAGAAATGGCTCGGCGACCCGCTCATGAGCATGCCGGCCGCGGCTGACGGGCGCATTTACATGGCCTATCCCGACTCGACCGGCGACCGCCGCCATTTTCTCGCGTGCTTCGACCTCCGGAATGGAACCGAGTACTGGAAGCAGCCGATCGCCGGCGAGGTCATCACGGCGCCCGTGCTGGCCGAGGGACACGTTCATTTCGCCACCCTGGGGGGGACGCTCTACCGGCTTCGCCAGAGCGACGGCCGCATCGATTGCGAGGAGGAGCGCAACGCCACCTCGTCGCCGGCCGTGTGGGAGGGCGAATGCTATTTCAGCCAGCGTGAAGAAATACGCGTCCACGGCTCGGCGGGCACCGTTTCAGGCAGCCAGCAGACCGAGCACTTCGCCACGCGTGGCTTTCGCGACGCTCGCGGCACGGCGCGGCATTACTCGGAAACAACTCAGAAAGCCGATTATCTCGACCATGCCAAACGTGTGACCGGCTCACCGAGGTACACGGCCAGCGCCCTTCACGACACGACGGTCGGATTCGCCAATTTCAAGGGCGATTCCAAGATGGATCAGGCCACACACAACCTGGGGCATAGCCACGTTCACTCGATCTGGGCCTACCAGGGCTCAAAACCATTCGTGTCCAAGTCGCGATTGTACGCGGCGCACGGAGCGACCGTTACCGCGGCCGACACCCAATCGGAGCAGATCTTCTGGAAAAAGAATCTCAAATTCGGGGCTGGAGCCGCCGCCGCGGATGGCGATGCCGATGCCGATGCCGCGATTCTCGACAGCCCGTTCGCGCCCCCGGTGATCGTGAATGGCAAACTCTTTATCGGCTCGACGAGTGGCGACATTCATTGTCTGAGCGCCGAAAGCGGCGAGACATTGTGGACCGTGCCCGTGGGCGAGCCGATCGTTTTCCAGCCAGCGGTGGCCGGCGGCCGGGTGTATGTCGGGACGGACTCGGGCAGTCTGATCAGTTTTGCCACGGGCGAGCCCGCGGATGACGGCTGGCTCATGTGGGGGGCCGACGCCGCGCACAACGGGCTTTGCGACTAGACGCACGCGGCGGCATTTCCGAATGACGCGATGATGATGTGCTCGCGCGGCGGCGAGAGTCCGTCGAACCGGCACGGGTATTTGGCTCGTGCGGAGACTGGCCCTGTCATGGTGAAGGGGTAGGCTTGCACCGCTGCAGCGTTTATCCCGTTTTCATTGAAGAACCACGCGGCACCCAGAGAGAGCGGCCTTCGTCGGAGTTCCGCCTTCAGGCGGCTTTTGCGATATCAACCAGAGCAGACCGGCTGAAGCCGGAACTCCAACGGTTGCCTGCTGGAGTTCCGCCTTAAGGCGGCGGGCGAGCCGAAGATTCCGCTTGAAGGCAGCGATTTTTTCGGCCTAGTTTTTTTGCTTTTCAGGCGGCCTTTTTCTACCAGCTCAGTCTCCTGTGCGGCGGAGTGTCAAATTAATTGTGGCGGTTTACAATTCCACACGTCTCAATATTATTATTATTGTAACTGTGGATGATACTGAAAAGCTAGACTCTTCTCGAATTGTCTCTCTCACGGGGATAAATCCCAAAAAAACCAAAACCGCCACAATTACTTTTACAGCCCGTTTGAACACTCACTGTCGCTTATGGCGTTCGTAGAGAAAACAGTCCAATCAATCACCCTCAAACACTCGCCGCCTGAAGGCGGGACTCCAACACTAAGCCGCGCGACAGATTCGGCCTGCGCTCAGTGCGTTCGGAAGTCGATCCAAGGCCAACTTTTCACGGGGCCAGTCTCGCCCTCGCGATGACGTTGTGCCCGGCAATCGGCCCGCGCAAACGCCCGCCATTTCGAACGGCGGCCTTCTCGGCAGGCAGGTCCTAACACTCGCTCAGCAGCAGGGCGACCGGAAAATCCGCGAATAAGCGCGACGCGGCCAGCGTGCTGGCGCTGTCGGCCCCGGTCGTCTCAATCGCCTCACCCGTGAAAATGTTTCGCCATTTGCGGCCAGCCAGGTCGGCCGGGATCTGGAGCCGGGTGTCGCCCCAGACCGGCTCGCCGAGAGGCAACTGCGACGTGTCGGAGATCAGTTGCGAGATGAGTCGGGGAACAGCCACGATCGCGGCCGCGCTGCCGGCCCGCCGCACGAATGCGAAGACCTGCTCGGCGTGAGCGCCCTCGGGGCTAATCGCTTCGTATTGGCCCGCGCTCAAGAGCCCCGGCCGTTCGCGGCGCAGTTCCAGCATTCGATAGTGGGTATAAAGCTTGATGCGGCCGTCGTTTTTCGCGGCGACAAGCTCGCGACACAGGGCCCGGGTGTCGCCCTTCAACTCGGCTGCCGACGACTTGAGAGCACGCAACAGCTCGGTGCGCGTGGCATAATCGACGGGCCGCCGGTTGTCGGGGTCGACCAGACTGAAATCCCAGAGCTCGGTTCCCTGGTACGTGTCGGGCACGCCCGGCGATGACAGCTTGAGCAACGTTTGCGACAGCGAGTTGAACAGGCCAATGTGGCTGATCAGCTTCTGAAAGCTCCGGAACTCGTCGAGGAACGTCCCGCTCGCGTTCGGATCGAGGATCAGCCGCACGAATTCGTGAATCGCGTGGTCATAGTCGGGATCCGGATTGACCCAGCTCGAATGCACCTTGGCTTCGCGCAGGGCCTTGAGCATGTAGTCTTCGATACGCTTGAGAAGGCTTGCAAACAATTCCGGTGTGATCTCTTCGAGTGGCCAGACGCCGACCAGCGTTTGATAGATGAAATATTCCTCGTTGGCCTGGGGCGCGGCGCGGTCTTCGACCTGTTGGCAGTGTTGAGCGTTCAAGCTGTGCCAGCGTTCGACCGACTTGCCCCACATGTCGGACAGCTCGGACAGGACGTTGATGCGGGCCCGAATATCCTCGCTGCGCTTGGTGTCGTGCGTCGAAAGCGGCGACAGGGAATACGGCAGGCGGGCCTGGCGCTCGGCGTTGAACGCGTGCAGCATCTCGGGGCGAATGCCAACGCGGTCCGGGTCGCCCCCCACTTCGTTTAATGACAGCAGACGGTTGTAAATATAGAAGGCCGTATCCTCGACGCCCTTCGCCATGACGGGCGACGTCACCTGCTGAAATTTTCCGGAAAAACGCCGCTGAGCGGCGCGTTCCTCGTCATTGAAATTCTGGTTGAATTCGCCGAGGAGCATGTCGCGAATGAATCGAAAGACCCGATCGCTCAGAAGCGGATTACGCATTCGCGCCAGCCGAACGGCCAGCTCGACGTTGCGCCGGTCCGTGGCGCTGGCCCCGTTGTCGTCGATATACGACCGGTAGACCGGGAAGCACGCGATGACCTCGCGCAACGCGTCGCGTAGCGTGTTGAAGGTGAAGTCACGCGACCGCCGCGACTTCTGCGCAAGCCGGTCGAGCTGATGAGTCAGCATGTGCAGCTCACTCGAGAGCGACACCTGCATGATCAGGAGCTTCTTCTGATACATCACCTCGAAGAAGCGCGGCCTGTCCTGGACGAAGTCGTGGTAGATGCGCGTGATGGCCGTCGCATGACTGCCGTCGACGAAGAGTCCATTGATCTGATTGATGAATTCGTAGCCGCTCGTGCCATGGACGGGCCATGCCTCGACGAGAATCTCACGCGAGCCGAGAATCTTTTCGATCAATACGTAAAGTAAGGGGGGAGCCCGATGGGCGGCCGGGTCTTCCGAGGGCGTGGCCAGGCGTTCGCAGAGCGCGTGCTCGACCTCTTTCCAGTCCGTCTCGCGGTACTCGGGGGCGGCCTCGAACATCTTACGCGCAGGGTGACGACATAATGCGTCTGGAGCCGCTGGAAATAGACGGCCGGGTCGTACAGTCCGTCCGGATGGTCGATCCGGAGACCGTCGATCTTCTCGTCGGCGATCAACTGAAAGAGCAGCGTGTGCGCGGCCTCGAAAACGTCTTCGCGCTCCATGGCGAGCGCCGCGAGATCATTGACATCAAAAAATCGGCGGTAGTTGATCTCGTCGGAGCCGACCCGCCAGTACGAGAGGCGGTAGCACTGTCTTTCGAGAAGGTCGTCCATGAGCTCGAAGCTGCTCGGGTCGCCGGCTGTGCCTGTGAACGTCTTCACATTGGCCTCAATAAACTCGCGGATCACCTGGCTATCCGCGGCGAGTGTCGCCAGCCGGCACTTGATGACCTCCTTTTCGCGCGTCCGCTCGGTGACCTTCTCTGGCTCGGTTTCCGAGCTTCCGGGAACATTGCGCACGGCCGTCAAGATGCTTTGAAACTCGATCAGCGCCGGATCGTTGGCCGCGAGGTTTTTTTCCAGTTCCTCGAGCCGCAGCCCGAGGATGCGGCCGTAGCTCCGCGGTGCGACCGGAAACCACCGCTCGCCATAGTGAACGGAAAACGCTCCGTCGTTGAACTTGAGGACAAACTGGCCGCTTTCGAGCACGTCTCCATAGAGGTCGGCCAGGACGGGGAGCAAGACCTTGTCGCGCAGCTCGGGGCGCAGTGACGACCGCCACGCGATATCGAAATAAGGGGCGTAGCGCGACGCGGGTCCGTTCTCGAGAACGTCGGTCCACCAGGGATTGTTGTTGGTGCCGACTCCCATGTGATTGGGTACGGTATCGACAATCTGGCCCATGCCGCGTTCGTGCAGGACCTCGATGAAGGCTTCGTAGTCCTCTTGCGTGCCGATCTCGGGATTGAGGACGCTGTGATCGATGATATCGTAGCCGTGCGTGCTCCCCTTGCGCGCCTTCAGGTAGGGTGATGCATAGCAGTGCGTGATGCCCAACTCGTGCAAGTAGGGCACGATCGCCGCGGCGTCACGAAAGGTGAACCCGGCATGAAACTGGAGCCGATACGTCGATTCGGGAAGCGGCCGGCGCGCGGCCGCTTTCTCTGGAATTTGCGACAGAAGCCTTTCGGCGATCTCGGTCGGATTCATGATGGACTGACTCACAAAACGGAAGTCGAGCTCGGGGCGGCTTGCCTTGCTTAAACCGGCGAGGGACCGGGCGTCTTGGTGGATGATGTTTTCGCTTCCATGACGGCGTTTTTGGCCTCCGCCAGAGTGACGTGATGGCCGGTTTCTTCGGGCCTGCGCGTCACCAGCACGACGGTCGAACGATCCTGGAGGGGATACTCGCTCTTGCCCTCGAAGGTCGTGTGGTCGGATGAACCGTCGGCCGTGTCGATCAGGCGTTCCCATGAGTGGCCATGAAGCGTCGGCGGCAATGTGAAGGAGATCGGCTCCCAGTGGCCGTTCAGGAGGATCAGCAGGGTATCGCCGACGATCGGCTCGCCGCGCTCGGTCTCGTCGTTGATCAGGTCACCGGCCAGGCGGACGCCCATGCACTTGGCGAACCCGGCACTCCAGTCGGCGTCCGACATCTCGTCTCCCGACGGATTGAAGAACGAAATGTCCTTGACCGACGAGCCTCGAATCGCCCGGCCAATAAAAAACTTGCGGCGCTGAAACACCGGCTGTGTCGCTCGGATGAACAACAGCTTCTTCGCAAATTCGAGAAAGGCCTGCTTGCGGTCGTCGAGATCCCAGTCGAGCCAGGTCAGCTCGTTGTCCTGGCAGTACGTATTATTGTTGCCTTTTTGACCGTGGCTCAGCTCATCGCCCCCTAGAAGCATCGGAACACCGACCGAGAAGAGCAGGCTCGACAACAGGTTACGTTTTTGCCGCTCGCGCAGGGTGATAATCTTGGGGTCGTCGGTCGGTCCTTCCGCGCCGCAGTTCCAGCTCCCGTTGTCGCTGGCTCCGTCGCGATTGTCCTCGCCGTTGGCCTCATTGTGCTTTTCGTTGTAGCTGACCAGGTCCTCCAGTGTGAAGCCGTCGTGGCACGTGATGAAATTGATACTTGCATAGGGTTTGCGGCCGTCGTCTTGATAAAGGTCGCTGCTGCCGGAGAGGCGTGTGGCGAGCTCGGATGTCGCTCCGCCGTCGCCCTTCCAGAACCGGCGAACGCAATCGCGATACTTGCCGTTCCACTCGGTCCAGAGCACGGGAAAATTGCCAACCTGGTAGCCCCCCGGGCCGACATCCCAGGGCTCGGCGATGAGCTTGACCTGCGACAGCACCGGATCCTGGTGAATGATGTCGAAAAACGCACCCAGGCGGTTGACGTCGAAGAGCTCGCGAGCCAGCGTGCTGGCCAGATCGAAGCGAAACCCGTCGACGTGCATCTCGGTCACCCAGTAGCGCAGGCTATCCATGATGAGCTGCAACACGTGCGGGTTGGTCATGTTGAGCGTGTTGCCAGTACCCGTGAAATCCATGTAGTACCGCGGGTCGGGAGCCAGCCGGTAATAGCCGGCATTGTCGACCCCGCGCATCGAGAGCGTCGGCCCCATCTGGTTGCCCTCGGCCGTGTGGTTATAGACCACGTCCAGAATCACTTCGAGGCCCGCGGCGTGGATGGCGCGCACCATCATCTTGAATTGCTGCACATTGTCTTGCGGAATACTCGTGCAGCAATAGTCGGGCTCGGGAGCCAGGAAGCCGAGCGTGTTGTAGCCCCAGTAGTTTTTGAGCCCTTTCTCAATCAGGTGGCGATCGTCGAGATGATAATGAACGGGCAGGAGCTCGACGGCCGTCACACCCAGATCGGTCAGGTGCTTGATCGCCGATTCGGAGGCCATTCCCGCGTAGCTGCCGCGGAGTTTTTCGGGGACCTCGGGGTTCCGTTGCGTGAATCCCTTGACGTGCAGCTCATAGATCACGGTCTTGTGCCAGGGGGTGCGCGGCGGGCGGTCGTCGCCCCAGGTGAACGCCGGATCGATCACGACGGCCAGGGGCGCATACGGGGCGCTGTCGCGGTCGTCGAACGAAAGGTCGGCCTGGGCATCGTCAAACTTGTAGCCAAATAACTCGTCCGACCAGCGAACATCGCGCCCGATCAACTTCGCGTAGGGATCGAGCACGACTTTGTTGGGGTTATATCGATGGCCCTTCGCCGGGTCGAACGGCCCGTGAAACCGGTATCCGTAAAGCTGTCCCGCGAGCACGTCGGGCAGGTAGGCGTGCCAGACCTTGTCCGTATATTCCTTGAGTGTGAGTCGATGCGATTCTTTTTCGGAATCGGGCGAATCAAACAGGCAAAGCTCGACCTTGGTCGCATTCTCGGCGTAAATCGCGAAATTGACACCTGCGCCATCCCACGTCGCACCAAGTGGGTATGGATGTCCCGGCCACATTCTCATTGGGGTTGACCCTGATTCTTGAAAACCAGTCGATGAAACGTCGAGTGAACAAGTGAAGAGATCGAGCGAACGCATGAAGTTCAGGCGCGCGAACAGCGGCTTTTCGGCCAGGCAAAAGGCTCAATAGAAACCCCGCCACGACGAGGGTCCAAACGCGACGCATTCATATGGCAGAAGCTTGCTGATCTGATCGAGCTGGTCGCGAGCCCCGCCGTACGTCAGGCTCTCGGAACTGAAGAGCACGCGCGAGCCGGGCACCCGATCGCTGCCGAGCGGCCGCGGTTCGCCGCTGAGATTATAATACACGCGCAGACTGCTGGCCGGATCGCCGCCTCGGGTCAGCTCGAGCACATCGCTGCCGCCTTCGTCGCCCGCCGCCAGACGCGCCGACCGATTGACAAAATCGCCAAGCGCCGGCCAGGTCCGTCGCGCCGCGATCAGGTCGCGATGAAGCCGGCGCAAACCGGCGCGGGGAGTAAACTCAGGCCACGACCAGCTCAACCGCGCCGAGGCGAACGTTTCGTCGAGTTCCGGGTCCGGCACGACGCTTTGCCCGTCATTGTATTCGGCGCGGCGACCTTCGCGCACGAGTCTCACGAGCTCCTCGTTCTGGTACGAACAGAAGAAGGGGAACGGGGCTTCCTCGCCGTATTCCTCGCCCATGAACAACAGGGGCAGATAGGGCGAGAGCAGCAGATAACTCGCGGCCAGCCGTTGCTTGGCGGGCGATTTGATGAGCGTGCCAAGGCGTGCGCCGGTCGCACTGTTGCCGATCTGGTCGTGGTTTTGCAGGAAGACAACGAAGCGATCGCCCGAGAGACCCTCGGCGCGTGCTCCGTGCTTGCGATCGCGGAACGCGCTGTACTCGCCGGCGTAGACGTACGGCGCTTCGAGAACCCGGCGAAGCTGGCTCGCTTCGCCGAAGTCGCTGTAATAGCTGTGTCGCTGCCCGGTGAAAAAAGCGTGGGCCGCGTGATGATAATCGTCCATCCACTGGGCATTGAGACCGTGGCCGCCGCGCTCCGTTGGATAAAGCAGCCGAGGGTCGTTCAAATCGGTCTCGGCCGTGATGATCGCTGGCCAGCCCCGGTGCTCGCCGGCCGCGTCGGCCGTTTCCTTGATGGCTCGCAGAATGTGCCGCGCTCCCAGATCGAAGATACAATCGGCCGCGTCGAGCCGCAGGCCGTCGACGTGAAACTCCTCGAGCCACATCCGCACGTTGTCGAGCGTGACATCGCGGACCGCGTCACTCCCGGCGCAATCGTAATTGACGGCCGGGCCCCATGGCGTCTTGTAACGATCGGTGAAATAAGGGCCGAACTCGCCGAGGAAATTCGCTTCATGGCCGACGTGGTTGTAAATGGCGTCGAGAAAGATCGCCAGACCGTGTGCATGGCAGGCGTCGACAAGTTTTTGAAAGCCGTGCGGGCCGCCGTACGAGTTCTGCGCGGCATAGAGGAGCACGCCGTCGTATCCCCAGTTGCGCGTGCCCGGAAACTGGCCTATCGGCATGATCTCGATCGCCGTGATTCCCAGTTCCTTGAGGTCGTTCAGCCGGCCGATGACGGCCTCGAAAGTGCCCTCACGCGTGAACGTGCCGACATGAAGCTCGTAAAAAACAAGGTCTTGCTGGGCGATCCCGTTCCAGCCCTTGTCGGACCACGGAAAGCGGCTCGGCAAAACGACCGCGGACGGCCCGTCGACCGTGTCCGGCTGCCACAACGAACAGGGGTCGGGCCGTTCTGGTCCGCCGTCAAGCCGGTAGGCATAGCGCTGGCCCTCACGCGCCTCGGCCGCGACGTGCGAGTGAAAACCACCCTCCTCGGGCGTCATGGCGACTTCGCTCTTGCGGTTGCCATCATGGACAACCAGCGTGACCTCGCGGGCCAGTGGCGCCCAGACCCGAAAGAGAACGGTCCCGTCGCCGCGTTCGATGGCGCCGGTCCGCGCGCCGTCAACGCTCCGCTCGTTCTGCTCATGACTTTGCCAATTGCCCGTTCAAAAAGGAATGCGCCGGGTGTGAGGTTCGACGAGGCGCCGCTTTCGACCGAACAGAGGCCGGTTGCGAGACCATCTCTTTAGCAAATTTAGTGCCGACAACCTGTATACTCCAGTCACGCGATCGGTTCCACCATGTTGCGCCGATGTTCAGCGCGGATAAAGGCTTTCATCCATCGACCGATCGAGCGAACCGATGCAACGGCCGCGCGAGCGACGCCGCGGCCGCGCTCTCGCCGCGGCGATCGATGTGGTGGTTTTCGGAAAAATAGCATACGATGCGGTCTCGATCGATGCGCGGTGGAAGCGCTGGGCGTTCTCGACGTGGCAAAGGAGTGGCGCGTCAATGGGCAAGACGGTTCTGGTGACGGGGGCAGGGGGCTTCATCGGAAGTCACCTGACCGAGCGGTTGGTACGTGACGGCCACCAGGTCAGGGTGCTGATTCGCTATAACGGCCGCGATGATCGCGGCAGCCTGGGCGACCTGCCTGCTGACATTCAGGCCGAGCTCGAGGTCGAGCGCGGCGATTTGAAAGATCCCGGAGCCGTGCGCCGCGCCGTCGACGGCCGCGAGTGGGTCTTCCACCTCGGCGCGTTGATCGCGATTCCGTATTCGTATCAGAATCCGTATGACGTCGTGCAGACCAACGTGCTGGGCACCGCGCACGTTCTCGATGCGTGCCGCTCGAGCTCGGCACTGGTGCGCGCGTCGTCTTGACGTCGACGTCGGAGGTTTACGGCACGGCCCAGACGGTCCCCATCGACGAGTCTCACCCGCTGCGCGGGCAGTCGCCCTACGCGGCCACCAAGATCGGGGCCGATGCGCTCGGTGAGAGTTACCATCGCGCGTTTGAGCTTCCGGTCACGATCCTCCGGCCGTTCAACACATTCGGACCGCGCCAGTCAGCGCGGGCCATCATTCCGACCATCATCAGTCAGGCTCTCTGGCTTCCGAAGGTCCGGCTTGGCCGGCTTGACCCGCGCCGTGACTTGACCTATGTCAAGGATACCGTGTCGGGCTTCGTCGCCATCGCCGCCTGCGATGTGGCTCTCGGAAAAGTCGTGAATATCGGCCGCGGCTCGGATATTTCGATTGGAGACCTGGTCGAATTGATCGGCGAGCGGCTCGGGCCGCACGCTCGTGGTCGACGCCGACGCCGATCGCTACCGGCCGGCGGCCAGCGAGGTCGAGCGGCTCCTGGCCGGCACGGCGATGGCGCAGCGGCTCTGGGGCTGGGCGCCGCATTATTCGCTCGCACGCGGACTCGATGAAACGATCGCCTGGATCCGCGACCACCTCGACCGCTTTCGCGTCGAGGCGTACACGACCTGATGACGGCACGCGTTGCCAACGAGGGCGGCGGATCGCTACGCTGAACGGTTCGGACTGAAGCAGAAGCAGAAGCTCAACGATCCCTCGCGTGGAACGCACGAAGCCATGACCATCGACTGGACGCCGCTCGCCGATCTGATCGAAACGCACGACCGTTTTCTTGTCACGACCCACGTTCGCCCTGACGGCGACGCCCTCGGCTCCGAGGTCGGCATGGCCGGACTCTTGCGGCAAAAGGGGAAGGACGTGCGCGTCGTCAATTCGAGCCCGACGCCCCCGCGCTACGACTTTCTCGACCGCGACGGCAACATCTTCGAACACTTCGCCCACAAGGTTGAGCCGGCCGCGCTTTCCGACCGCGAGGTCGCGGTGATCGTCGACTTATCGTCGTGGAACCAACTGGGCGACATGGCCGGCTTCATTCGCGGCTTCGCGGGGCCGCGTATCGTGATCGACCACCACGTGAGTCAGGACGATCTCGGAGCGCCACGTCTTCAAGGACTCGCACGCCGAGGCGACCGGCATCCTCATCATGCAGGCGATCGCGTCGGTGGGAGGGCACCTCACGCCGGAAGTCGCGACGGGATTATTGACGGCCATCGCGATGGACACCGGCTGGTTTCGCCACTCGAATACCCGGGCCGGCACGTTTCGCGCTGCCGCCGAGCTGATCGACGCCGGCACCAGGGCCGATCAAATTTATCGCCAGCTTTTCGATCGCAACACGCCAGGCCGGCTCCGATTGATGGGCGAAACCCTGGTGGGTCTCAAGACAGACCTGAACGGCCGGGTCGCGTATGCGGTCATCTCGCTCGACGACCTGGCGCGCACCGGCGCGATCCCCCCGGATTCAGAAGATCTGGTCGATTACACAGTGAGCATGCGCGGGGTCGACGTCGGCATGCTCTTCATCGAGCAAGCACGGGGCGGGGTCAAGGTGTCGTTCCGGGCGCGAAACGGCCTCGACTGTTCGCAACTGGCGGCCCGATTCGGCGGCGGCGGGCACCGCGAAGCGGCCGGCGCCACGATTCCCGGGCCGCTCAGTTCGGCCGTCGAGCGGGTGCTATCGGAAGTGCGGGCTCGGCGATCGAAGCGCATGGCGTGCGCTGAGCGACTCGAAGCCAGGCGCGACGGGCGATCGATGTGTCATCGGGCCGGGAAGCCCCGTAACGCTGCGCGGCCCGGCCGGCGACACGTGAAATTTCTCGCGCGACAGACTATAGTAAATCTCAGATAGATTCGCGTTCCGTCCGAACGCATTCCGACCGGCAGCGAATGAAAGAAGTGAGACCCCCGCCGCCGAGCGTCCGCGTGTATGCGACCTCGGCATCATCGCCCTGCCGATTTGGCTCTGCTCTGATCTGCTCGGCTTCGCTTTGAGAAAGGCTCGCACATGACGCGCCGCGACTTTTATAGCCTCGCCACGGTCGGTCTCGGCTCTTTCATAGGGTTAATCCTGGCCGTGCCGGGCGTCGCCTATATTGCTTCGCCGCTCCGCAAGAAGGGGCGTGAAGAGTCGTTTGAGACGCTCACGCGGCTCAGCCAGCTAAAAGCGGGGGTTCCCCGGCGTTCGCCATCGTCGAAGAGCGGAACGACGCGTGGGTCAAGTATCCACGCGAGCCGGTGGGATCGGTCTGGCTGATCCGTCAACCCGACGATACCGGGGGCGACCGGGTGATCGCGCTCTCCTCGGAGTGCCCGCACCTGGGCTGTGCCGTCAATCTCGCGGCCGACGGCAAGAGCTTTGTTTGCCCGTGTCATACAAGCGCATTTGGCCTCGACGGCAAGAAACAGAATTCGGTGCCACCGCGCAACATGGACCGCCTTCAGGTCGAACTCACTGGCGACGATCGCGCGGATCCCGAGGTTCGCGTGAAGTTTCAGCGGTTCCGGACCCAGAGTGAGGAGCAGATTCCCCTTGTTTAAGCACCTGGCCGACTGGATCGATCACCGCACCGGATTCCGCGACCTGATGACCGAAGCACTCGACGAGCCGATACCCGGCGGTGCCGCTGGCGCTACGTCTTCGGGTCGGCGCTCACTGTTGTCTTCATGGTTCAGGTTTTCACCGGCATCCTCTTGATGACGAGTTATAGCCCGTCTTCGTCAATGGCATGGGCCAGCGTCTATTACATCAGCCACGCGATGTGGATGGGCTGGTTCATCCGGGGTGTTCACCATTTCGCCGCTCAGGCGATGGTCATCTTGCTGGTGTTGCACTTGCTTCAGGTCTTGTGGGCTGGCGCCTATCGCCGGCCGCGCGAGTTCAACTGGTGGTTCGGGATGGTGCTCCTGTTCCTGACGCTCGGATTCAGCCTGACCGGCTATTTGCTGCCGTGGGATCAAAAGGGATACTGGGCGACCAAGGTCGCGACCAACATCATGGGGGGCGCACCTGTCGCCGGCCCGTACTTGCAGAAAATTCTGGTTGGCGGCTCCGACTACGGCAATCAAACCGTCACGCGCTTCTACGGCCTGCACGTGGGCGTGCTGCCGACCTTGCTCGTGCTTTGCCTGGCGGCGCACGTCGCCCTATTCCGCCGCCACGGAATCACGCCGCCGCCCAGCTTCGAGAAGAAACCGACGGCCACATTCTGGCCCGAACAGCTTTTCATGGACACGCTCTTCAGCCTGGGCGTGATCGGCGTCGTGGTCTACCTGGTGCTGGCCGAAGGGGGCGCCAACCTCGACGCTCCGGCCGACCCGTCGAGCTCTGATTACCCCGCGCGGCCGGAATGGTATTTCCTCTCACTTTTCCAGATGCTCAAGCTGTTCCCCGGCGAGCGCGAAATGATCGGCACGATCGTGATTCCGACGGCGCTCGTCGTCATCATGATGCTTCTGCCGTTCGTCGAGTGGATCTTGCCGCGCAAGCTTGCGCATTTCCTGTGTTGCGGATTTGTTTTCGCGATCGTGGGGGCGGCCGGCTACCTGACGGTGCAGGCCATGCAGGCCGACGGCGCCGACCGATCGTTTCAAGAATCGCGCAAACATGCCGACGAATCACGCCAGCGCGCGATTCAACTGGCGGGTGCTCCGGAGGCCGGCATCCCGCCCGACGGCTCGGCGTACATCTTGCGCCGCGACCCGCTGACGCAGGGGCAAAGCGTGCTCGAACGGCGATGCCTGGGCTGCCACGTCTTCGACGGCAAGGGCACTGGTGCTCAATCGGCGTCTGATCTGGCCCACTTTGGCTCGCGAGAATGGGTGCGCGGCCTGCTTGAAAAACCAAGTTCGCCGACTTATTTCGGCAAGGTGGCCAAGTTCGATGGCATGGCCGAGTGGAAACGGAGCTCGAAGTTAACGGCCAGGGAGCTCGACGACGTGGCCGACTTCGTGGCGACTTTCGCGGCAATTCCCGACGATTTGACGCCCGACGACTGGATCAACGCGCCGGGCGTTGCCGACCATCCTGGCTCCGCGCCGTTTCAAAAAGAGTGCGGCAAGTGCCACGTGATCGACGGATTCAGCGACGGCGGGCTGCGCGACTCGCCGAAACTTTTCGGCTGGGGATCTCCCTGGTGGATCGCCAGGATGATTCGCAAGCCGCGCTCTTCCGACAAATATGGATATGTCGACGCCAAGCAAGAGAACCAGATGCCGGCTTTTGGCCCCGACCAGATCATCGCGGCCGACCTCGACGTACTGGTCCGCTACCTGAAGGATGATTACGTCAAGCCGGCCGCGGTGCCTTCTTCCCACTGACGTGGGGAAGATCTCGGCGCCATCTCGTGTCGTTGCGACGCGCTCGCGGCTGTTTCACGCGATGGTTTTGTTCGTCGCGCGTGAGAAGTGCGCATCCGTGTTCTCTTCGGCGACGCCAATCGGCTCGCGCGACGGTGAATTGGGAACGTACGTCCAGTACCAGAGCGTCGCTGCGGAGCGATAGCTGTAACCTCCCTTCCCAATCGCGGCCAGTGGCCAGGAACTTGAGAAAATCCCCGATTTTTCATGAGATTTTTCTTGAAAAGCGCGGAAGGCAATCGTTAGACTCCCCTCACCTGGCCGATTCATACCGGCCGCTCAAGAAGTCAGTCAGCAGCGTCTTCCCGCAACGTAAAAAACAACCAAAAAAAACACAAGGAGGTCAGAATTGAGGATGCCATCCTCACCGATAGAGGGTGGAACCGCAGCCTTGGTACAGGATTATATGAATGACTTCAATAATCCTGGGTATGCTTTGATGTGGGGAAGTTCCCACGCTCGGTAAGCTCGCGGGTCGAGAAGGAACGCACCGACACCGCAAGCGGGTACGCAGATGTGTCACCGAAGAAATTGCTCAAGTCCATTTCAAGGAAGGGATGGCAGTGATGAAGTACCGACCTTTGATCGGAATCAACACCGACTTTCGCGCGACGGCCAAGAGCCGCACGCCCCACTGTTTGGTGCACAGCGGCTACTTTGATTGTTTGCTGGCCGCGAACGCCTTTCCCGTTTTCATTCCCCCGCTGATCCGCGATTCCGAGCTGACTCCGATCCTCGATCGCCTGGACGGCGTGATGCTGACCGGGGGCGACGACCTCGACCCCAAGAAAATGGGGCTGTCGCCTCATCCGTCCGTCACCGTGATGAGCGAGCGCCGCGAGCTGGCGGATCGCTTGCTCTGCAAGCAGCTACAGCAGCGCAAGATGCCCGTTCTGGGCATCGGCGTGGGCATGCAGGAATTGAACGTCGTCGCTGGCGGCGGCCTCTTCCTTCACCTCCCCGAGGATATGCCGAAATCGATCCCCCACCACGATCCGCACGGGGGAGCGCACCGTCACACCGTCGTGATGCAGCCTGGCACGCGTCTCGAACACATTTATGGACCCGGCGAGATCCGCGTCAATTCGTATCACCACCAGGGCATTCGCAAGCTCGCCCCGATTTTCCGGACCGCGGCGCTGGCGCCCGATGGCCTGATCGAGGCATTCGAGGGTAAAGATCACTCCTGGTGGGTCACCGGCGTGCAGTGGCACCCCGAGAATGAAGGTAATATCTCGCTCGACATGCAATTGATCGAAGCATTCGTCGAAGCGTCGGCCGCAGCGCATTGCGGCCCGGCTCTCGCGAAGGTCGGTTGAACTCGAACCCGGCTTTTGCCTTGGCAGTGACCATGGCCCTGGCCTCGCGAGCGTAACGACACTCCTTGCCGACGGCGGGCGTGCCCCATGGATCGGGGCTCGACCGCCGTTTTCCTTTTTCGTCGCGCCGTCTGGCGGCCGGCCGGGTGCGAACGCACCGCGGAAGAGCCCGATGCACTCGACCGCTCGGCCCGAGGCGTTGTTCGTTCGGACGGAATTACACAGGGCCACATTGTAAAAAACGGCTCAAGTCACGGTGGAAAATGGGTCGCGGAGGCCGCACGACGCGTATAACCGCTAGCACTGTCGCGCCGGACGCTTGAAATCGCGATGTCACAGCAAAATTCGGGTTTGGCGCGCGACTTGCTCTTACCCATCGCATCGGCGGCTCCGCCGACTCCTGACCCGCGAAAAAGCCGAAGTCTCTGACTGTTTCTCGACGGGTCTCCTGTTCAGCATCGCTCGCTTGGCTCAGTGGTCGTTTGAAGTAACTCCCCCTGTGCTTCCCCAGGACCATGGACGGGGCACGGTACCGCGGTTCGCCGACATTGGTTCGGCGCGCCCCGATCGCCGGCCGCGCGGAATCACCACGGAACGGCTCGCATCGCGCCTGACGGGCTGCCAGGGTTTCCAATATCTCACGCTGGCTCTCAACGACGGGAGGGGAAACCGATGAACGCGAGAACATTGATCACCGGTCTTACGCTGATTGTTTCGTTGCTCGGCGCTAACATCTGGGCGCAAGACCCCCCGAAGAAAACGTGGGTCTGGCTCACGAAACAGGGTGTGTGGGGCTACGGATACCAAATTGAAGACGGTCCGCACCAGGGTCTCTGGCGGATCGACCCCGACTCGAAGCGAAGTCCTGAAGAGATTGTTCCGACGGCCGATCCGTACGGATTCGCGGCCATCCTCAATCAATACCGCGCCGCCGCCGGGCTTGCTCCACTGGCCTACGACCACGACCTGGCGGGGTGGGCCGCGCAAAATAACGTGGCGCAATCGGGACGCGGGCTTGGACACCACGTCACGATCAACTGTTTTCAAAACTGTGCGTGGAACACGCCGGATGCGGCCAGCACCGCCGAGGAGTGGATGAACTCGCCGGGGCACCGAGCGAACATGCTCGAACCCTCGGCCACCCGGTTCGGCATCGCGTACGGGCCTGGACCGTACTGGACGATGAACGCCCGATGAGGGAGGACCGAGCCCGTGAATAAAAGGTTGCTCTGTTCAAAGCATTTTGATGAAATTGAAGCAGACTGTCAAACGCATGTTCATTGCCACGCGTGAAAGCGGGGCGATGAACATGCTCGCCGGGTTCCCCGGCGGCTCGACAGAGTCTCGCCCTCCCAAAGACAGCCCGGGAGGGCGAGCGTGGCGCGGTGAAAAGTTGGTCTTGACAGGGCGAATTCGCACAGGGGATTTTACGGTTTCTGTTGCGCTCGGCGATGGGAGGATACTCCAGGATACAAGGCGAAGGACCCCTCTATGGACGGTCGCACTGATTCGACACCGGACCCGGACCTGAACCCGAAGGATTACAAGAGCAGGCCCGGGGCCTTGGCCTGGTTCTTCCGCAAGAGCCGCGACGGCTGGAAGCGTAAATACCGTGATCTTAAGGTCACCGTCAAGGGCTTCAAGAATCGCATCGCCGACCTCACGAAGAGCCGGGAGCAATGGCGGGACAAGGCCGAGCAGGCGAACCAACGACTGGGCGCTCTGGAGGCCGAGAACGCCGAGCTGCGGGCTCGGATCGCTGCGGCGGAGGATAAAAAAAAACGAGCCCCGGAGCCGGTCCGCTGAACTTCACCGCCGAGCAGCTCGAGGTGGCCCGGGGCCAGCAGTATGCCGTGGGCGTAGTGCAGTGGTTCACGATGCTGGTCCTCGACTGCGGGGCCTCATTTCGGTGCGCCGCCGCAGTGCTGGAGTCGATCGGCGCGGCGGCCGGCTGCGACGACTTGACCCCCGATCGGTCCACCGGTCGACTCTGGCTGCTGCGGTTGGGGTTAGCGGCCCTGCTGAGGCCCAAGGTCATCGCCGACGATTGGGTCTGGATGATCGATCACTCGATCCAGATCGGGACGTGCAAGTGCCTGGTCATTCTCGGCGTCCGGTTGAGCCAGTTCCCCGAGGGTCGGGCGATGTGCCACCGCGACTTGGAGCCGATCGCCTTGGTCCCGATGATGAGCTCGACCAAGTCGGCGGTCGCGGCCTGCCTTGGGGAGGCGGCGGGGCGGACCGGGGCGCCGCGGGTGATACTCGACGATCATGGGGCCGACCTGCACGGCGGGGTCGAGATCTTCCGCGCGGCGTATCCCGGGACGGTCGAGGTGTATGACATCACGCACAAGGCGGCGTGCCTGTTGAAGGCGCGCCTGGAGAGGGATGAACGGTGGAAGTCCTATAGCACCGAGCTGGGGCAGGCCAAGTTTCGGGTGCAGCAGACCGAGCTGGCAGGGTTGGTGCCGCCGAGCCAGCGGTCCAAGGCTCGGTTCATGAACGTGGGCAAGCTGGTGGCCTGGGGGGTCAAGACGCTGGCGTTGATCGATGAGCCGGCGAGGCTGGGGCCGCTGGCAATCGAAGAGGAACGGGTGCGGGAGAAGCTGGGTTGGCTGCAGGCGTATCGCGGGGCGCTGGAGGAGTGGTCGGGTTACCAGGCGGTGATCGATGAGACCCTGGGCTTCGTGCGGCAGCGGGGGCTGTACGCGGGGGCCGAGATCGACTTGGCGGCGACGGTTCCCCCGCGGTTGGGCCCGGCCGGAGAATTGCGCGAGGATCTGCTGGAGTTCGTCAAGGCGGAGGGATTGAAGGCACGGCCGGGGGAGAGGCTGCCGGGGACGACGGAGGTGGTGGAGTCATGCTTCGGCAAGCTCAAGGCGTTGGAGGACGGTCAATCGAAGGGGGGGTTCACCGGGTTAGTGTTGAGCCTCGGCGCAATGGTCTCGGATTGGACGGCCGAGACCATTGGTGAGGCGCTGGAGCAATGCCGGGTGCGCGATGTCCTGGACTGGTGCCGCCAAACGTTGGGCCGGTCGGTACAATCGCAGAGGCAACTGGCTTATGGTCGCCTGGCCGGCGCAACAAAACCGGGATGAACGATACTTCGAGTCAAGCCCAAAGTTTCACCGCGCCAGGGCGAGCGTCCCTGCGAGCCGAGTGCCTTTGCCAGCTCGACAGGCTCCCGCCGTTCCAGGAAACGCCAGCCCGGGCCACGGCCATCGGAAAAAAAGGTCAAAGAAAGTGGCGAGGCCCCGTCAGAACGTGACCAACGCCGCTCTGACCGCCGGCGAGACTCACGCGCTCGCGGCGACGGCAACCGGCTCCAGGCTCACGAGCGACGCCATCGCCGCGGCTTGCTTGCGAATATCCTCCGTGATCCGCATCGAGCAAAATTTGGGCCCGCACATGCTGCAGAACGCGGCCGTCTTGAATGCGTCTTGAGGCAATGTCTCGTCGTGCATTCTGCGGGCGGTCTCCGGGTCGAGCGACAACCGAAATTGCTCTTCCCAGTTGAACTGGTAACGAGCACGAGACAGCGCGTCGTCACGATCGCGGGCGCCCGGGCGATGCCGCGCCAGGTCCGCCGCGTGGGCGGCGATCTTGTAGGCGATCACGCCCTGACGAACGTCTTCGACTTCGGGCAAGGCCGAGGTGCTCCTTGGGAGTGACATAGCAGAGCATGCTGGCACCATGCCAGCCGGCCAGTGCGGCGCCGATCGCCGAGGTGATGTGATCGTAGCCAGGGGCAATGTCGGTCACGAGCGGGCCCCAAAACGTAGAAGGGGGCCTCATTGCACTCGATCGCTTGCTTTTCCATGTTCATGGCGATCTGGTCCATCGGCACGTGGCCGGGCCCTTCAACCATCACCTGGCAACCCCGCGCCTGGGCGCGCGGGTTAATTCGCCGAGCGTTTTGAGCTCGGCGAACTGGGCCGCGTCCGACGCGTCGGCAATGCTGCCGGGACGCAGGCTGTCACCCAGGCTGAACGAGACGTCATAAGCCCGCATGATGTCGCACAAATCGTCAAAATGGGTGTAGAACGGGTTTTCCTTGTTGCGCGCGAACATCCACTGGGCCATCAGCGAGCCGCCTCGCGAGACGATCCCCGTGACCCGATGAGCGGTCAAGGGGATATAGTCGCGGAGGATGCCGGCGTGGATCGTCATGTAATCGACGCCTTGCTTCGCCTGATGCTCGACCATGTCGAGCAGGTCGGTCGCGGAAAGCTCTTCAACCTTCTTCACGGCCTGGATGGCCTGATACATGGGGACTGTTCCGACCGGCA
Organism: uncultured Planctomycetota bacterium; assembly: GCA_963818265.1. Taxonomy (GTDB): domain Bacteria; phylum Planctomycetota; class Planctomycetia; order Isosphaerales; family Isosphaeraceae; genus CAWFRS01. The sequence continues at coordinate 27,159 of CAWFRS010000013.1, forward strand.
CTTTGCTCGCGGCGATGATCTCGGCGCGAATGGCGTCGATGTTGCCGCCCGTTGACAGATCCATGACGGTATCCGACCCGAGGTCGACAGCCATCCGGAGCTTGGACAGCTCATTGTCGACGTCGGACGTCACGGCCGAGTTGCCGATATTGGCGTTGATCTTGCATCTGGCCTTGATGCCGATCCCCATCGGCTCAAGCCCGAGCTTCAGATGCACGGTATTGGCGGGAATGATCATGCGGCCGCGCGCGACTTCGGATCGGACCAGCTCGGGCTCGAGGCCCTCGCGCCGCGCGACGTGGTCCATCTCCTTCGAAATCGTCCCCTCACGAGCTATCTCGATCTGCGTCATGTCTCAAGCCTCTGAGAAGCCGCGGATCCGCGGCTGATCATGTCGTCAAGCAAGGCGCGCTTGGCCCGACGTCGGCGACGTCGTGCGTCTCTACCTGGTATAACAATTTCGCACGCGGTCGGTAAGGTGGCGGCGTAGCCGCGGCGAACTGATTGCGACGCGGCAAGGGTCCGCCGCCGAAAGACATACGTCGTGTGCATCAGTCGTTTGAACCGGAGAGACGCTGTCGCTAGAATTCGAGTGAAGCAAACCGGATGCGCGACCGCTATCCCGCTTATGGGGAAGAGCATCCAGCCGCTGTCGACCAAGAGGCCCGGACCATGTCCAAGAGCCATGAGATTCCCTGCTCCTACCCTGACTGCCGGGCGCCGGCCGCATACAAGATCGCCGCGCGCTGGAGCGATGGCCATCTGGCCGAGCTCAAGACTTACGGATTCGCGTGCTCCGATCATATCGGGAGCGTCTTTCGCGAATCGGAGCAAAGGCGCGTCGACCACGTGCCGTCACCCGGCGAATCGATCGAGGAGCTGGCGATTTACAAGTATGAGGCCGGCCGGCGCGATCGCTTTCTGCAACGGTTGTGGGGATTGGAAGACAACTACCGATCTTGACTCCTTGCCGGCGGGCCCGGGGGCTGAGCACGTTGGCCGCGCTGTCAAGAAAATCAGAATGGCCGCGCCGGCGGTTGTGTCGCATGGCCGCTACGAACGGAGCGATTGGTGCAGCCATCGCGAGGCGTACTGCGCCTGGATTTCCGTCGACAGCGACTGAGCATCGGCGCGAGACCGGGACGATATAAAGGTCGTTAAAGCTGCTGCCTCGGAGAGCGATGTGCTCGGAGAAGCACGACACGATGGTCCGCGATCTCGCGGACCGGATCAGAACAGATCAGATCAGATCGGCCGGGATCAGACCGGCTGGCCGAATCGCGCCGAGGAGCGGCCCGGGGACGACTCGAACCACGGCTCAGACGACGGCTACTGCCGTGGCTGAGACGACCGTGGATGGGGCGAGTCTCGACAATCGTGAACGAGAGGGCTCGCACAGGACGCCCAAGTCGTGCCGGCGAATGCACTGGTCACCCAGGCTCCGCCCGCCCGACGTTCAAGGAGGTAACCAGGAAGTGAACATCCTCACGACGCGCTTCGGCCTGATCCAGGCATGCGAAACGGACTTGATTCTGATTCCCGAAGGATTGCTGGGGTTCCGTGCGTTCACCCATTACATCCACTTGCCCGACCCGGTGGTCAGCGGTCTCTCCTGGTTGCAGAGCGCCACTGCGCCGGAACTGGCATTTGGATTGGTCGCGCCCCCGTGGCGGTCAACGAATACCGGATCGAGCTTCGCCAGGGCGACCGGGCGGCACTCGAGCTGGACGACGAACGCTTGGCCATGATTTATGTGATCCTCAATCGCGGCGAAGGGGGAGGGCTCACGGTCAACCTGCAAGGGCCCGTGGTGCTCAACCCGATTCGCCGCCTGGGCCGGCAACTGGTCTTGACCTCGAGCCGATACCCAGTGCGCTATCCTCTTGATTCGAGTGCATCTGCCCCGGCACCAACCTTGCTGCCCGGGCCGTCACCGCTGCGAGCGACGGCGTAACCCGCTCTAGCTCAACAGCATGAGTTCGCTGACATCGTAATATCTCCCAGCTCCGTCGTGGTCACCAAGTGCCCGGGTTACGTGATCAGGGACGGTCGCGGGCCTCGCTGGCAGGAGGAAGGAGCCGTATCCAATGCTGGTCCTGTCTCGTCACCGCGATGAAAGTATCATCATCGGCGATGACATCGTCATCACCGTGGTGGACATCCGCGGCGATAAGGTTCGATTGGGGATCGCGGCCCCAATTGAAATCTCGGTGCACCGTCAAGAGGTGTACGACGCTATTCAACGCGAGAATCGCCAGGCGAGCCGCCTGGAGCCGCACGATGCGCGCCAGGTTGATCGCCTCAATCAGCCACCCCGGCGCGATCCGCGCCGCGGCCGCACCGATGACGTCTAAGCGACGCGCGGTCTCAAAAACGTCGACCATCCTGGCAGGGTTGTTGATGAAGCTGATTCGTTGACCATCAAGCGGCATTAGTTCAAGTGCGCAAGAATGGGGCAACAGGCCGGACTTCGCGATCTCGGTTCGCTCCGAGGCAGCGTGGTCCGGCCCGTTTTCGTTTTCGCGGCTCGGTTGCGCGTGATTGGAGCGCGGGTCAGCGCGTCTGAAGCCATTTTCTCAACGGGCGCGCATTCTTCGGTCGAAGAAAGACCGTTCGCCCGGCGCATCAATCGAGTGAAATCATCTCTTCGTCATCGTCGTCCACCAGCTCAAAGCCTCCCTCGGGCGCACCGACTAGCGGCCGCGCCCGGCGCGTCGTCGTCATCGACCAGCTCGAAGCCCCCGTGCGGCGACCTCGAATCGGGGCCAGTGATCTGATCGAATCGCTGAGTGTGACCGTCATCGTCCCAACTGCCTGAAGGCAACTCGTCGGCCGACGGGGCTGCAAAGCCAGCTGGAACGACTGCGCGAGGGCTCACGGTCGCGGGACTCACCTCGGTCTTGTTGAGAGGATCGACCTGGCTTCGATTCTTGCGCACGGCGTTTCCACCATTGCGAACGCGCTGCTGCTCGGACGGAGAGGGCATCTCGTCGGAGCCGAGATAAATTCGCACCTTGTAGGCGCCGAAACTCACCTTATCTTCGGGGAGCAGGGCCGCCCAGCGCACGCGTTGCCCTTTGACTTTCGTGCCGTTGGTCGTCGCCAGGTCGCGGATCACCAGCAGGCCGTCGGTCTTGACCAGCATACAATGACGCTTCGACAGGCTGGGATGATCAACGATGACGTCGCAATCGGGATGACGGCCGAGTAGCGTCAAATCTCTCAAGATTGGGATCGGAGGATCGCCATTTTCGGGGACCAGCTCCGCTTTCATCGCGTTTCGCATCCTTCTTGAAAAATAAGCCGGTCACAAGGCACGACCAGGATCGGAACATGAGGCCGTGCCGGAGAATAAGACTTTACATCACGAACGTCCTCAGGACAAGCGGTGCATGCTTGCACTATGGTTCGCATTTGAACACGCATCCGACGATGCCGCTGCGAAGGATTGCGCGTCTGGGTGACCTCGAAAACGTACCGCCCGGCAGACCTTTTTGGCGATTTCGTAAAAAAATCGGCGTCGCACGGACTGACCCGTGCCGACGCCGATTGGCAGATCCTTGCGCGCTGCGCAAACGTCAGCGGTCAAGAATGACAGTTCTTGCTCGATGTCGAACCTCGGCTATCGAGTCGCTGCCATGCGTCGCGGGTGGCGAACTTGGCCTTGTCCCAGTTCAGTTTGGCGGAATGCTTGGTGGCTTCCCAGTCTTGCCGCAAATTCCCCTCGACCTCATCGAAGGATCGGCCCGGGTGTTTCGCTCGCGATTCCCAGCCATGTTGATACGCAGGACGATAAACGTCGTACGACGTCGACGAGTCGTAATACGGCCGGCTCGAATAGTTTTCGCGCCAGTACGCATCTTCGGCGGTCGGATCAATTGATTCCGCAACGCCTTTGCCAGCGAGCCCGCCCGCAACGCCACCGACAACCGCGCCGACAGCCGCTCCGATAGGACCAGCCACCGCGCCGCCAGCGGCGCCGGCCGCCGCACCGCCTGCCGCCGCGCCAAGTCCGGCGCCTACAGGATGCGCGCCTGGCTCACCGGTTATCGGATCGCGGTTGGCATCGTTTCCACGGGTCGTCTCTCGCATTTTGGTATCTGCCTGTCCCATGATGTTCTCCCGGTCAAAGTTGAGGAAGTCTCCGACTCCGACGGGACACTTGAGTGCAACTCATATGCCGCAATCCGTCTGATTCAATGGGCTCGCGAGTTTTCAAGAATTGGTGAACCAGTATGAAACACGTCGCGCGACAGGAGCGTCGGCCGTCAGTCCGACGTGACGCGTGGCAAAACATCACGCCGGATTCGGCGATTCGCTTGTCACGGCCGCGGCGTCGACATCATGTTCCCGGGCGCGGGCCCGCGGTATAACGGTAGTGCATCAGGCGGCCGCTGACGCACCGGCCGGCCATCGATCGGTTCGGGAAGAAGGGCCTTCATGAACATTCAAATTGGAAGCGCACCCGACTCATGGGGCGTCTGGTTCGCCGACGATCCGAAACAGGTGCCGTGGCGGCGTTTCCTCGATGAGATTGCCGATGCCGGCTACCGGTGGACTGAGCTGGGTCCCTACGGATACTTGCCGTCGGAACTGGCGACGCTTCGTTCGGCCCTCGAGAGCCGTGAATTGAAGGTCTCCGCCGCTTGCGTAATCTCCCATCTCGAGGATGCAGCGGCCTGGCCCGACCTCGAACGCCAGATGGCCGGCAGCGGCGAGCTGCTCGCGGCGCTCGGCGCCGATCATGGTGATCATGGACGATACCTATTCCGACCTCTTCACCGGGGCACAGACCCGGCCATTCCGGCTCGATGACTCGGCCTGGCACCAGCTCATCGACACCACGCACCGCGCCGCCGAGTTCATCGCGAGCCGATTCGGCCTCCAGCTCGCGTTCCATCCGCACGCGGAGACGCATGTTGAATATGAAGATCAAATTGAAGCATTCCTCGAACAGACCGATCCGCTTCGCGTGGCCATCTGCCTCGACACGGGGCACCACGCATATCGCGGGGGCGACCCCGTCGCGTTCTATCGACGCCACCATGCGCGGATTCCCTACCTGCACCTGAAGAGTGTCGATCGCGAGAAGCAAGCCTGGGTCGAGCGCGAGCGCATTCCATTTGCGATCGCGGTGGCCAGCGACATGTTCTGCGAGCCATCAGCGGGCGCGGTCGACTTCGTCGCGTTTCGCGACGCTCTGCTTGAGTTCGACTACCAGGGGCTAGCCACCGTCGAGCAAGATATGTATCCCGCGCCTCACGAAAAGCCTCTGCCAATTGCGCACCGGTCGCGGTTGTACTTGCAGTCAATTGGCCTCGGCTGAGGGCCAGACGCCCGGGTCGGGCAATCGGTTTCGACTGAAGCGAGCAATCGAGCCAGCGCGTGCCGCCGGAGCTGAGTAGGGAACGCCCGCCTGGCGTGCCGTCTTGAGCGCACTGGCATACCACTCGAGCTCGGACAGGAAACGGCGCGGCGCGGCGGGTATAGGCTTCGTCGCGTGGCCGGCCGTCTTCGTCGAAAGCGTCGTGAACCTGGGGAATCGGCAATAGCGACGGAATGCTCGGCGTTCCCAGCTCGCCAAGCATGGCCCGCAACTGCATCGCGGCCCGAACGCCGCCGTACGGACCCGCCGAATAACACACAATGGCGGATGGCCGCCAGAAGTACTCCTCGAGGAAGTGGTCGAGGAGGTTCGAAAGGGCCGGCGGGATGCTATGGTTGTACTCGCCGGAAACAATGATAAAACCATCAGCGGCCTTGAACGTGGCTGCTAGCCGCTTCAGGACCTCGGGCGCTTGATCGGGAGCATATTCCTTGTACATACGATCGAGCAACGGCAACCGGTCGACCTCGGGATCGATCAGGGTCGCGCGGTGGCCCCGCTCGGCACACGCCGCGGTGATGAATCGCGCGGCGCGGAGGCCCTGCCGGGCTGTCCGCACCGATCCGTAAACGACGACCAGATCAAGAGACATGGAATCGATCCCTCGCTCGTTGTTACCCGGAGTGCGGTCACCAGGGTAATATCGAACCCCGCCGCGCTCAAGTGGCTGACGACGCGTGCGATCGATTCAGCCCTTCAAGTCGAGCATCTTCCGCAATGATGCGCACGCGCTACAAATGTCGCGGGCGTCACAATTCGCTCTCGACTTTTTCTCGACCGCCGAGAGTTCTTCGTCCGTCGCCGATCGTATTGCGTGGATTAACGATTCGTAGTTGTGTTGCAAGGCATAGCTTGTGTGCGGCGACGCGATGTGGGTCCCGGCGGGCGCCGAGATCCGTAACCGCCGGAAAAACTCGATTTCGTACGCGAAGAGCTGTTCGAGAGGACTCATCGTAGCGACTCCGCCCTTTTGACTGAACCTCCGTCTACGTTGGGGCGAGTATAGCCGTCTCGGAACGCTTGTCCAGTAAAAAGCGCGGGTTTTTCATTCGTCGACACCCGGTGTGAAGTTTGACGACACTCGCCTTCGCGATTTCGGCTTCTTGTGGCCGATTCAGACCGCGCATCGCGTGGATTCATGCGATTAACTCTGATAGAATTCGTTGCGTCATCCGTAGGGGGCGGCGATTGTTGTGCCGACGTTGGTGGCCGAGCGAATTGACCGGAGGGCACGGATCGCGGCGACCGGTTTCGGTTGCCGGATCGGATGCGCCTGCGATTTCGGTTATGATGAACAAAATGTCGAGATCCGGCGCGTTGCGGTCGTGCTTCTCGGCCGTTTCGGCCGTAACTAATCTTGCCAGGCTGTGCTGCCATTCGTTGGAGTTGCGTTCAGGCGGAGTGCTTCTCATGAACGGCGTGAAGGGTCGTGTCCTCGGGTTGGTTTTCTCGGTGGGGTTGACCGCGCCAGTCTGTTGCTTCGGACAAGGCGGTGCGAATGGTGCTCCCACCGATCTGGCACCCTTGCCTGACACGGGCGGCCCGGGCGCCGCTGGCGAGTCCGGCGAGGCCGCGCGGCGATCAACGAGTCAGGCCGCTAACCGAAGGGCCGCTTCACGAGGCGTTTCTCTCGCCGCGCAAGGATCTCGATCCCGCGCGCGTTGATAAAGCCCCGCCGCCCGCCGTGATGGAGCGCCCGGGCGTCGACCGTCCGAGCACGAGCGCGGAGTGGATCGACGGCTACTGGGACTGGGACCCAGGCCGCAATGACTTTGTCTGGGTCACCGGCACCTGGCGCGTTCCGCCCCCCGGGCGGTTCTGGGTCAACGGCTACTGGAAGCGGGACGACCGGGGCTGGTATCGCGCGCACGGGTTCTGGAGCGAGCGAAAGACCGACCGTGTCGACTACCGTAAGAACGGACCGCCCGAAGACCGGCCCGATGATGAACCGGGCGAGCCCCCAGCGCCGACTGCTTCTTTATTCCCGGGCAATATTATCCCGACGGCGACGGCGTCGTCTGGAAGAAGGGCTACTGGACGAAGGCACAGCCGGGTTGGTCGTGGGTGCCCGCACAATGGAACCGTCAACCCGACGGGTGGGTGTTCCAGGACGGCTACTGGGATCGAACACTCGAAGACCGCGGGACCCTCTTCGCACCCGCCGAGGTCGACAAGACGGCCCGCGGCGCCCAGGACCTGACCTATCAGCCTTATACTCAAGTTTCTCCCGATATGTACGGGCAGTTGAACGGCGCGTTTGGCCGTCCGAACGCCAACTACGATGGCTACCCAGGTTGCTATTACGACGAGAATGGCCGTTACTACGGCTACGGCTCATACGGGTACTTGAATGGCTACTACGGATATCTCGATTACCCTTATTACGGCGGCGATGGCTATCCGTATTATGCGACGCCCGTCCAGAACGGGTACGGTGGCTTTGGATATGGTGGCGGGCTCGGATACGGTGGCGGGCTCGGCCTGTACGGCGGCGTCCTCGGCGGCGGTTTCGGGCTGGGGATCGGGGGCTACGGCGGATACGGCGGCTTTGGATACGGATATCCGTACTATGGTGGGTTTGGCTTTGGGTATCCCTATTACGGCGGCTTTGGTTACGGCGGTCTCGGCTACGGCGGCTTTGGCTACGGCGGTCTTGGCTACGGTGGATTTGGCTACGGCGGTCTTGGCTACGGCGGGTTCGGTTTTGGATTTCCGGGTTTTGGTTTCGGATTCGGGTTTGGCTATCCGTTCTTCGGGTTCGGCGGCTTCGGGTTCGGCGGCTTCGGGTATGGTGGTTTCTACGGCGGCGGCGGTTGGGGCCGAGGGCCCTGGGGCCGCGGCGGCTGGGGGAATCGTCACGCGTTTTCGAACCGCAATGTCTCCATCAATCGGAGTTCGAGCGTCACTCGGACCACCAGCGTGACGCGTAACGGCAAGACCGTCACGCGGAGCACGACCGTTTCCCGCAATTCCAGCATCAATCGCTCGACGAGTGCGTCTCGCGGGGTCCGATCTCCGGCATCGTCGCATCCTTATGCCAATCCGATGTCGGGCTCGCATTCGACGGCAAACCGCTCGACCTCCGGGAGCCGGGGCGGCCAGGTCAGCCGGGCATCGACGCTCACATCGGGGGGCCAGTCTCGGCAGGCGTCTTACAACGGTGTCTCGTCGCGAGGCGGAAGTCAGACGGCATCAACGACGGGAGGTGGTCGTAATGCCGGCGCGGCGGGCCGGCAAGGCGGAGGCCAGACGTTTGGCGCGGGCGGCGGCCGTTCGTTCAGCCAGGCGGGCACAAATACCGGAATGGGGCGCGGCGGCATGGGCAGCAAATGGGGTCGGGCAGTGCCATGACCCGCGGCGGAATGACCGGCTCGGGGCGGGTGCCGCGGGTGGGCGTATGGGCTCGGCCATGACGGGCGCGGGAGCCGGCATGGGAGCCCGCGGGGGCGCCGCGGGCGGTTCGATGCTCGGAGGCGGAATGGCAGGGCATCCGGGTGCTGGCGGGGGCTACGGAGGAGCCATGGGCGGCGGCTATCGGGGTGGCGGCGGAATGCCCATGGGCGGGGGCGCGGGGCTGGGTACCGGGTTCCGCGGCGGGATGGGCGGCGGCTTTCATGGCGGGATGGGCGGCGGTCATGCCGGCGGCCATGGAGGGGGCGGCCATCGCTGAGCGCGCATGCGCAGGGGTGAATATGCTGAGCGTCATGCGTTTGCACCATGACGCTCGGCCGCGTGTATGGCGTTGTTGAGCGTGAGGCGCGACGGCATCGGGTCGAGCGTCATGCGTGTGCACCGTGACTGACGCTCGGCCACGCGTGCGACGAATGACGTCAGTGACGGAAATGGCGACGTCCCGTCAGAATCATCGCGATGTCGTGTTCGTCACACGCCCGGATCGTATCATCATCTCTTTTTGAGCCGCCGGGCTGGATGATCGCGGTCACGCCGGCCGCGGCTGCGACCTCGGGCCCGTCTCGAAACGGGAAGAAGGCATCGGATGCCATCACCGAGTTCTGCGCTCGCGGGCCGGCCTTTTCGACGGCGATGCGCACCGAGTCGAGCCGGCTCATCTGGCCGGCTCCGACGCCGACACTTGACCGTCCCTTGCGAGTACGATCGCATTCGACTTGACTTGCGCACAGACGACCCAGGCAAACGCGAGGTCACGCTTTTCGGAGTCGGTCGGTACGCGCCGGGTTGCGATCGTTCCAGACGAGGGATCGTGTTCGAGCTGGTCCCAGCTCTGGACGAGGACGCCCCCTTCGATCCGCCGGAAATCCACGCCAGAGGGGCCCGGGCCGGCCGGCCCGATGGGTGCCGCCGAGGTCGACCAGGCGAACGCTGTTTCGCCAGGTTGGCTTGGTGCGTATCCAGTCAAGTGCGTCATCGTCGAATCCCGGCGCGAGAACCGCTTCGAGAAAGCGGCCCGGCTGGCACATCTGCTCGGCCGTGGCCAGATCGAGTGGCCGGTTCAACCCGACGATCCCGCCAAACGCGCTCAGAGGATCGCCTTCATACGCGCGGACGAACGCCGAGGCGACATCGGCCGCGGCCGCGGCGCCGCAGGGATTATTGTGCTTGAGAATGCAGGCCGCCGGCTCCGCGAACTGACGCACGAGCCGCAGTGCGCTATCGAGATCGAGCAAATTGTTGAACGATAGCTCCTTGCCGTGCCGCAGCTCGGCCGAGGCCAGGTTGATTCCGGTGCGCGTCCGGCTCGACGTAAAACGCGGCCTCCTGGTGCGGGTTTTCGCCGTACCGCAACGGGTACGCGCAACACGAGTTTGAAATCGCGACGCGTGGGAACCGATCGTTTTTCGTCAACGGGCGGGGTCGCGACTCGGTCTGAAAATAGTCTCGGATCGCCGCGTCGTACGCGCTGGTCGTCTCGAAAGCCGCCAGGGCAAGCCGGCGACGGTCTTCGAGCCGGCTGCCGCCGTGGTCTCGAAGGGCGGTGACTAGCTCACCGTACTGGTCAGGATTTGTCAGGACGGCGACGTGCGCATGATTCTTGGCGGCCGCGCGGATCAAGGCGGGTCCGCCGATATCGATATTCTCGATCGCTTCGGCCTCGGTGACATCGCTACGGGCGACGGTTTCGGCAAAGGGGTAGAGGTTGACGACGACGAGGTCGATAGGTGCGAAACCCAGACGATCGAGCGTCGCCATATCTTCGTCGTCATCGCGGCGTGCGAGGATGCCGCCGTGAATCTTGGGATGGAGCGTTTTGACGCGTCCGCCGAACACCTCGGGCTGCCCCGTGTAATCCGAGACCTCGATCACGTCGAGGCCCGCGGCGACGAGCGCCGTGCGCGTGCCGCCGCTCGCGAGCAGTTGCGTGCCCGACGCGGCCAGGGCGCGCGCCAGCTCGACGAGGCCCCGCTTGTCGAAGACCGAAAGGAGTGCGCGCTTCACGGCGATAATGGTCGGTTCGCTCATTGCTGCAATCCAAGGAAGCCTACGATTCGGGGAAAAACGCTCTTGCAGCGGCGAAGGCCGCGGTCGCTGAACGCGATCGCGGCTGCGAGTGACAGAATCGACGCGAGCGAACAAAGGAACGAACGAAAGTGAGACCGTTACTGGGGTTCGACGACCGGCGCCTTGGGCCTGTCGCCCTCGGCGCGTCTGCTCGGGAACCGCGTCATCCTTGAGAACGGACGCGGGGTCGGCGGCGGGCGGGGTCGGCGGAGTCTCCTTGAGCCCTTCGGGCGGCACATAGCCGAAATGCCGGGCCTTGGGATCTTTCAACAAACGAAGCGTCGGCAGGCCCGCTTCCCGAAGGCAAACGATCATCCCTGAGGAGGTCGCGAAGTAGATCCGATCATGGAACCGATTGACAATATCCAGGTCGTACTCGCGGAGTTTCAACCCGGCGCGGATGAACGTTTCGCTCGGGTCGATGAGCATTCGGCCGGTTTTGCGATCCATGACGAACAGGTCAAGGTTGTAGCTGCGAAGGTAGAGCTTGGCTGGCACTGATCGCGGCGAGCCGGCCCCCCTGCGTGGGTCGTGTCCAGCGGACGTCACCCGTGTTGGGGTCGAGTGCGGACATGGTTCCGGCCGTGTTGACGGTGTACACGTCCTGGTCGGCGACGAGCGGCTCCTGGGCAATCGGCGCCCCCGAGGCGAAACGACCACTTCACGACGGCGCTCAGCAAGTCGACGCCATAGAGATTGTTGTCGCCGGACGGAACCAGCAGCATTCGCGTTCCGAACGTCCCGAATCCCTCGCCAATGGGTCCGCCCGTCGGCAGGCGGAACAGCGAATTACCGTCTTTCGACTCCACCACCGCAACCTTGCCGTCGGACGATCCGAAGACGGCGAACTGTTCGGCCGGCAGCGGCCTGGTGCAATACGGGGCCGGCCGTGTGCCAGTTCCACAGTTGGTCCGGGATCAGCAGAATCGATTCGTTGCCCTTCTCGTCTTTCCGTTTCAGACCGAAACGTGAAAACCCGGCCCGAAGTCATGCCGACCATGGCGAGGTTTTCATCGCACGCCGGTGAACTGGTGGGGATCGTGTCCAGGTTGTGCTGCCAGATCGGCCGGCCCGTCTTCTTGTCGAGCGCGTACATGATGTTGGCGTTGGTCGCGAAAACGGCGTAGGAATTGGACGCGACGCCGCGGGCGAACCCGGTTCGCTCTCCCAGGTTGATGCCGACCAGAGAAAGCGGCCCGACTCGGCGTCGAACGCGTGCAGAAACGCGTAATCGGTCTGTGCGAAGATCAGATCGCCCGTCAGCGTGATCTTCATCAGCCGTTCGGTCGCGTTGAGCGGAATGACACCGAACCACTGGCGCTCGAGGCCCAGGCGTTCGAGCGCCGTCCGGTTCGGAACGAGATCGACCGGGAAGGGCATCTGCGCCCGCGCCGACCCTCCCGCCAGAAGCGTGCTCACGAAGACCCAAAGCAGAACAAGTCGGCGGAACATGGGCTCGCCCTTTCGCAGGCCGAAGAGCAGATCAAACTCTCACGCAAAAAATGACCACCATTCATCCCTAGCCGACGCCTGCCTTTTCGTCAAGCTGCGGGTTCTGGTATGTTCCAGGTAATATCGGATCATCACGATCCAAACGGTGCGTCGGGACGCTTTTGACGCGGCATCGATCATTCCGCGGCGACGCCGAGGTCTCCGCCGTCGGGCGCCGTGAAGAGTTCGAGGCGCCGACTTGAGACACTGCGGACAAGCGTCGGCGACCCCCGTATAAGGCTGCGCAGCGGGGACAGAGTCCGACGCTTCGCCGCAAGGTGGGCAGCGCGGCGCGAACGCTGGCTCCTTCGGTCGTGGTCGAGAAGCTTTCCGCGAATCGGGCCGCCAGTTGCACCACGTCGGGCTGGATCTTGCCCGTGCGCATCCGCCGCTGAATCACACCGAGGAACCATCTCGCAAGGTCCTGATCGAGCGCGGCTTTCTGGTCAGCGTCAATCACCGGGGAAAGAGATTCGTAGATCTCGAACGCGCTGGCCGTGTCATTCACCCGCGGCGCCGCATCGAGCTGAGCGAGGCGCTCGCTGATCGAGCCGCTGCGGGCCGCTGTCAGTTTGCTCTTGATGCGCTCCAGATCGGGATGATCGGCGAAATCGAGCCTCGAAGTCGGTCAAGAGGCGTTCGGCGTCCGCCCAGTCCGACGCCTCGATTGCGCGTTCGATGTCGGATACATGCCGGGCATGCTCGAAAAGAAGCTCACGGTCGGGCAACGCGTCGCCGCCGCTGCCGCGCTTGTCTTCGGCGGCCAGGGCAATCCGCTCCAGGGCGGCAAACAGATCCTGCCGGTTCCGAGCCTCGAGCCCGGCCGCCCGGCGCGTTCCGCAACAAATTCAGGAAGGAGGGCGGCCGCGAAGTGACAGACCGCCGCGACCGCACTACCAGCGATCGCGAAACCCAGGAACTGAGACACGAAGTGAAACACGGCGCCGGCCCAGGCCCAGCGGTCTCCCGCGCCTTGCCCGGCGATGTCGAGCATCCGGGCCGCTCCGGTCGCGGCGCCGAGCATTGTCAGGGCCATCCCCATCCCGTTTCCGAACGAGCGGAGTCCCTGGCTGACCGCATCAGCGTTCATCGATGCGGCCGGGCCAGCGGCACTGGGCACGACTTCGGATACCGAGCCATCGCCGTGGCCGGGCGTTACCTGTTGTGCGTCGATCGATCTGCCCGATTGCGAATGAGTTTCAGACATCGCGGTTGGCATCTCACTGGCTGGCTGAAATGTCGAAGGCGATCTGGCATGTCGCCACTCCTGATTATGCCGGATCGACTCCGGCCAGACCATCGTGGTTTTGCTCCCGCTGTTCGAAAAAATAAAGGCCGCGCCACGCGAAGGATCTCGCGCGGGGCGGCCAGGTGGTCGCGGTGGGAGGGCGGACGTTCGTTCGGCCCTCGGGATCAAATCAAGCTCGTGTGCGGCGGAACAGGGGAGCTTTTACGCCCCGAACTGCTTCGCGATCCGGTTCGTCGGACGTTCCTCCTCGATGAGCGACTCATCGAGATAATATTGCATCGAGTACGCGTCTTCGCCGGTGTCCTGGTAGTGCTCTCGAACGACTTCCATCGCCCGGAACCCCAGCACGCGATAGAAGAGCTGCGCCTGGAGGTTCGTTTCACGAACATGCAGCCCGATGCGATTGCGTCGCTGGCTCGAAAGCTTGCCAACGAGCTTGGCGATCATTTGCCGGCCGATCCCACGGCGCCGGAAATCGGGGTGGGTCGCGAAGTCGAGGACATGAATCTTGTTGCGGTGCAATTCGTAGATCATGAAGCCGACGATCCGCTCGCCGTGCTCGGCAACCATGCCGATGCAGTTACGCTGGCGCAAGACGCGCAAGAACTCTTCCTCGCACCACGGATATTCAAAGCTCGCGTGCTCGATGGAAAGAACCTCCGGCATATCGCGCCGAATCATCCACCGGATGTGCACGCGGGTTTGTGTCGCGGCGGTTGGTACCATGCTCATCGCGCCTCCTTCCATGGATCAGGCCAGACGCACGTTGACCGTGACCCGCCCTGGTACGGTCCGAAAGTGCAAAATTAAACGAAGCGACTTGGCGAAACGGCGGCGACGGAAAAGGATTCGCCCCGGACGAGAAGCATCTCGCGGATCGTGCGATGCGATGGGAATGGCCTCTCCGCAGTCGAGGTGCGGCGGATTCTAGCGTACCGGCCACTCGCTGCCAAGGTCCGTTCTTCTCAACCGTGAAACCCCGACCTCTGTGAGGAGCGAAGGCCCGCACGCAGGCCCGCGATGCCTCACAACCGCCCGTTGACTCTCCCCTAGTATCGGAACGCGCCGGCTCGTTCGTGAGGATTGTGCCGGTCGGCGAAACGAGTCATGGCCGAACGTTATCCTGGCAGGAATGTCAAACGATGGCCGAGAATCGACTTACGCTTAAGCCTAGATAGGCGATAAATTCGATCCGGTGCTCATTTTTAACGGCGATCGATCGCTCGCGACGGGGCAATCTCCGAGATCGAACGCGGACGCTCACGGGTACACAAGTGACAGGACAGCCCGGCATGCACTCGTTTCAAAGGCGGCCGAACGCGTAATCGGCGTTCGAGACATCAAAGTCGATCGCCTGCAAGCCGACGTTGAGCTTGAGGTGCGCGTAAGAATACTCCTCGACGAGCTCGGGCTCGCTCCCGGGAGATCTGGGCCAGTCGTAGGCTTCGAACCGGATCGGCAGGCCGAGGTCTTGATCGATGTAAACCCGCACCTTGTGATGAAGGAACTCGGGTCGACGCACGGGATGAATCGACTCGATCATCGTGCAACGTACGGGGCCGACCATCGTATGGTCGTCGAACGCCATCTGAGAATGCGCGGCGCTCAGCTCGGCGGCCCACCGCTTGGAGAGCGTATCGAGCAGGGGGCCAATGCCGGCCTCGGTGATCGGGTGCCGGCAATCCTCCATGGCGCGGGAGCTTGTCGGTTCGAGGGCCAGCGTGCCTGCGAGCAGCTTGTTGAATCCGACGTCGTGAGCGAGGACCTTGCCGCCATTGCGGCCGGCGATGTAAATGGCCTCTCGGCCTTGCGCCGGTTGCTGAAACTTGAAGTAGATGCTCTGCGGCTTCGATCGCACTTTCATCGACATGATGTGAAGCGGCGTCAACCTGCCATCGATTCGCTCACGCTTATAAAATGTGCATGTGTAGTCGTTGACTTCGTTGTAGCGTGCCTGGCAGTCAGCGATGATCCGGATGGCTCGCTCGGTCGGCGACATCTCGTCCTTCGACGCCCTGGCTCGAATGGCCGGGGTCTTGAACGCCAGTGTGTTCGTCGAATTTCGATCGGGCGCACCGACATGGCTGGCGGCGCCTTTACTACGTCCCGCGGCCGCCGCGGTCAGCGGCGACGGCTCGTTCGCAAAAACGGGTGTCACGAGGAAGACCAGCAAGAGTACGGCCGGCCGCCGTGGCAGTCCGCCACCAGGATGGTACGGAGTCGTGGAGTCCTGCTCTATTCTCGCATTCATGGCTTTCTCGCTTCCCGTTCGCCGCCGGACGCGTCAGTCGTGGAATTTGCCTGGTCGGGGATTGGAGCCTTCGGCCGCGGTCTCTCACAAAACGCGAATTCCTCGGCGCGCACCGCCACCGCAGCGAGCTGAACCGTCCAACGGCGTTCGACGATGTCGGCGTACCGGCGAGAATTCCGGATGCGAGTTTGTGAAAACATCGCGCTGTGTACGAACGACTATAACACGCAATTCATACGCCAATGGCAAATCGGCGATCGCCATTTCCCGATCGCTGGCCGGAACGGCCGCGCAACTGATATAACGAGTTCATGCCGGCCTGATCGCCGGAACCGCGGTTGTCGTCCTTGCAAACAGCTTTGCAAGTTTCGGCACAAGGGCCGTTTGCGTTACCGGTATTTTCCCATACGCGAATTCAAGGGAGCTTACCGCCTGTGGCGGATTACACGATCAAATCAGTCGAATCGCAGCCATTCGCACAGATTTCCTACATCGCCTCGCGGGACGCGCGAACTGATGCGGTGGTGATCGATCCCGGCTTCGATACCGAATCGATTCTTCATTACTTGAAATCTCGAGATCTTCGCGTGGCCGCGATTATCGATACTCATGGTCACGCGGATCACATCGCGGGCAACGAGGCGCTCAAGCGGGCGTTTCCCGAGGCACCGCTGATCATCGGCCGCAACGAGGCGCATCTGCTCCGCGATGTCGACGCGAATCTGAGTGCCCCGTTCGGGTTGCCGATCGCCAGCCCCGAAGCCGACCGCCTGGTCGACGAGAACGAAGTCATCGAGTTTGCTGGCTTTCAGTTCGAGGTGCGCGAAATTCCAGGACATAGTCCTGGCTCGGTCGTCCTCGTGTGCTCGCAATTCGACCCGCACTTTGTCTTCGGCGGCGATGTGCTCTTCTCGGGTTCGATCGGCCGGACCGATCTCGGCGGCGGGGGCATGTCCCTGCTGCTCGGCGGCATCAAAGCCAAGCTTTTCTCGCTGCCGGATTCGACCATCATTTATCCCGGGCACGGGCCAGCCACGACTGTCGGGGCCGAACGTCGTTCGAACCCGTTTGTCGGCGTGTCAGCACTTAACCTCGGTGGCACGCAGCCGGAATGAACGCCTGGGCCATCTCCGACCTCCATCTCTCGTTCGCGAACCCGATCCGTCGCGAGCAATACGCTGCGCGCTGGCGCGATCATGCGATCCGCATCGAGCGTTCGTGGCGAGAAGTCGTGCAACCCGGCGACCTCGTATTGTTGCCGGGCGACATTTCGATGGCGCGAAATCATCGCGACCTCCAGCCCGACTTCGCGTGGCTCGACCGGTTGCCGGGAACCAAGATCCTGTCTCCCGGCAACCACGACCGCTGGTGGAACGGCACCGCGGCAATCCGCCCGCTCTTACGACGGACCATGCTCGCCGTCGAGGGAGACGCCCTGGCCACGCACGGAGTCGTCGTCTGTGGGGCTCGGGGCGTGTCGGTGATGGGCGATCGGCTCGATCCCGCTCAACTCGCCACGGAGGCGCGCGAACTTGAACAACTCGACCGGTCGCTCGAGCTTGCCAGCCAGATCCGCGGAGGTTCGCATGTTCCGCTTTACGTTCTGTGGCACTTCCCGCCCTTCGACGCTCACGGTCGGCCCGGCTCCTGCGTCGAGCGGTTCGAGCGGGCCGGCGTCACAGCCTGCGTTTACGGCCATCTGCACAACCAGAGTCACTGGGCGATCGCCATGGCGGGGACCGTGGGCGGCGTTCGGTATCTCTGCGTCGCGGCTGACGCGATCGGTTTCCGGCCGATAAGGATCGCCGCGCTTCCCGGCGGTAACGCCGCCGCCGGTCGTCCCGATTCTTGAGGGCGAGCACCGCCCCGATCAGCTTCTTGGCGCGCCTGGCGAACCCAGCGACGCGTTGGGAAGAGAAGTATCCGATTGTTAACAAACTGGTCGAAAATCAGGGTTCTGACGCGTTTCGATCATGATCGCAATATCATCGGCGACTCCCGGTCGCTCATAGAAATTTTTGGACGGGTGCGGCCGGTTCCGTGACATTCGGAGTGCCTCCCAATGCCGCGCATTGATGGTCGATTGCGAGGAGGCCGCAACGCGCGTGGGCCAGGATAACGCCAAGAATTGGGGAGTAGCGTGCGAAACTGAGGACATCAACGCTTGCTTCGCTCCATCGGGAAATCTCAGCGATGCTCCGGCCGTCGCAGCCTCGACTCGGCTGAGATCGCCGCTCCATCGCACCTGATCGCTTTCGTATCTTTAAGGCTTACTCCACCCGCTCTTCGTTCCGGCATCCCACGAAAAGCGCCAACCTCTCTTCTCGTTTTTACAAGGAATCGACCGAAAGAGCGAAAAAGGTGCCATCTTTTGTTCAGTGACAATTGCACCGCGAGCCGGGTATCGGCCACAAGTCTTTGTGCAGCAACAGATTACTTGATACGTAATGATTTGAGTGGATTGCGGCATGGAAGATGCGATATATAGTAAGTCGCGTAAGTTAAACGCAAT
Source organism: uncultured Planctomycetota bacterium (assembly GCA_963818265.1). Taxonomy (GTDB): domain Bacteria; phylum Planctomycetota; class Planctomycetia; order Isosphaerales; family Isosphaeraceae; genus CAWFRS01. Next base: position 45,526 of record CAWFRS010000013.1, read on the forward strand.
TGCATCACGGTTTATTCAAGTCATCTTAAGATCATCTGGGAGATCGCCATGCTGGTTCTGAGCAGGAAGCTGGGAGAAAAGATTGTGATCGGTGACAACATCGTCATCACGGTGGTGAAGATCGACCGCAATCAGATCCGCATTGGAATCGAAGCGCCCAGCGAGATTTCGGTGTATCGCGAAGAAATCGCACCGCAGAAGGCGTCCGCCAAGCACGAGCGGATGGCCTCGGTCGCAATGAGCCACTGACGTCCGGCCGGCGCCTTTCTTTGATCGTTTGGCGAGCGACGCGATTGGACCAGTTTGTCAACGCAAGGGTCAGACGGCGTCGCTTCCCGACTCGTCGAATCAACGCAATGCGAGGTTGCTCGAACGTTTTTGTTCGAGCATCGTTCGCGGAACTCGCAAGAGAGTTCTAGCCTCGTCCCACCCCGTTGATTGGCGGAAGCATTTTCCGCGTCGCGAGCCCATCGCGCTCCTCTGATCGGCACCCCTTGAAGCCCGCCTGAAATGAGCCGCCTCGAATGGATGGGGCGGCGTTTTTGGTGGCGGTACGCTAGCCCCCTTGGCGCAGCGATAGGGAAACACCAGAATCGAGACTCCCTTGGCCAGATCGTGATGGCGCAAGCGATTCCGGTCGAATTCTCTTGCACGAGCGACGCTGCCAGGCGTACGAGGGTCTCGCGTGACATTGGCGACTTGGATCGAAACGGCGGCCAAGGGCCGTCTCGGCGGGCCCGTCCGAGCGGGGATGTGGTCGGCCGCGGTGATTGGAACGCATCCCGTGCAGGATAACCAGCGCGTGTCGCTGGAACTCTATGCCAATGACCTCGCGCTGGGATCACTGCCCGCCTACTGGATCGAAAACAAAGGGGGCAACAGCTTCTGGCATGCCCCCATACCGCCCCAGGGCGTTGGGGTCCGGCTGCACTACCGCGCCGTCGTGACCCAGGAAGATGGCGGATCGAGCGCAGAGCGCCTACCAGGACACGATTGTTCGTCCGAACTTGCCCGATCGCACGGAATCGGTCGACGCCCTGCAATCCGGCGCTGAAGGGCTCGTCGGCAATCGTCAGATGACCGTTCGTATCGATGGGCGCGGCTCGACCTATGACATCTATTTTCCGACCGTCGGACTGCATTCCTATGTCCGGCCCAAGGAGGGCGATCTGCCGCAAAGCCGCTGTCATTTCCGCGCGATTATCGGCGGCCTCGCCGTCGGACGCCGGCTCGACTGGTTCACGGAGCGTGGTGCGTGGGAGCCCTATCAGCAGTATCAAGGGGCGACCAACCTGCTGACCACGAAACTGACCTGGCGGCACGGGCCGATCCACGTGCGGATCACCGATTTCGCGGCGTTCGGCGATTGTTTGCCTCTCAATGCGGGAAAAGAGAAATCGGCCGGACAGTACATCAAACGATTCACGATCAGCAACGATGGCGCCGAGTCGAAGCGGGCGATCTTCGCCGTATACATCCAGGCCGAAATTAACGGCGGCGTCGGCGACGTCGGTCTGAGCTGGCACGATATCGATAAATCGTTGCTGGCCATCAACCGGGGTCACGTCCACGCCAACCGCAAACTGGCGCGCGATTCCACGATCGAATTCGCGCTGGCGCTCGACACGCGCGGCGACGTCGAATGCGAGCCGACGGGGCCCAATGAGGCTATTCTTTTTCGTACGATCGAGCTGCCCGCCGGCGGGGCGGCGACTGTCGACATGCTGGTCAGCGGCGCATTCACCGGTTGGAGCGGCGATCGTGGCACGTTCGAGCACTGGCTGCGGCCGGCGCTCAACTGGTTCCGGTCAGCCGATCTCGACGCCGTGGAACACACTTCCGCCAAGGGCTGGGACGACTTCATCGAGCCGATACCGGATCTCTACTTTCCGAAACCGACGTATGCCGTCGCACTGCGGCGATCGGCGCTGGCCGCCGCGCTCCATGCCGACCTCGAGCGCGGCGCCATCGCGTCGGGCTTTGACCGTGGCCTGAGCGCCTATTGCTGGCCGCGCGACGCCATATGGGTCAGCGGCGCCATCGAGAGGCTTGGTCACCCGGCGGTCGGCGCGGGCGTTTATCAGTGGCTCAACAAGGTGCGGCAACGCCACCGGCCGTTTCTCTACTGGTTTCAAAAGTATTCGATCGACGGCGTCCCCGAGTGGGAGACCCCCGCTGTCGACCAGACCGCGCTGATACCGTGGGGTCTGGAGCGACATTACCGCCGCACCGGCGATCTCGACATCGTCGCGGGCGTCTGGCCGATGATCGAGCAGGCGGCCCGAGTGTGCGGCGGCGAGTCGGGCGGTCATCCTGGCCTGAGGATGCTCGACGATCTCAATCTGATCAGCTCGGCGGCCAACGGCGATCAGCTCTTTGGCGCGTTTTTCTATTCCAATACGTGTGTGGTCGCTGGTCTGCGTGCCGCCGCCCGGCTTGCCACTCAGCTTGGCAGAACGACCGAAGCCGAGCGCTGGCTGGCCCGCGCCGACCGCATCTGGAACGAGGGCATCTTGAAGATCGTCGCCACGAGCCGCCCCGGAGGCCCGGGCATGGTCGACCCGGATACGGGCCGGTTCCTCCAGGCGCGGCGCCTGTCGACGATCAAGGGCCTCTGGACCGATGATCCCGACCACCTCGTCGATTACTCGACGATGCTCGAAATCGATATGCTCGCCGCCGCGGTCCCGTTCGGGCTGCTCGCGGCCTCTGATCCGCGTTTGATGCGAACGGCCGAAAGCATTCTCCGCGCCAACGACGCTCTCAAGGGCGAGTCGAGCGTGCTGGCCCGCACGGCCTACGAGCCGCCAAGCGCCAGTCGCATAAGCTCGACCAGCGACCAGTACGAGGTTTCGAGCGCGGCCACTCTGACCATGGCCCGTTTTCTGATCCAGCTTGGCCGTGAGACGGGCCAGGCGAGGCACTGGTCGCGTGCCCTGGCCATGCTCGAAAGTATTCTCGGCCGGCTCTCGCAGCTTGGTCTATCGTTACGGTCAGCCGGGCGGAGCACCGAGTCAGCCCGTTTGGTCTCGAATCCGGGCGGCACGGCCTGGCGGCTACACGCGATGCTGATCGACACGATCCTCGACCTGGCGGGCGTCGACTACGACGCGGTCGACCACGTCCTGCGCCTCGCGGCCCGTTCTGCCGGGCTCATGGCGCAAACCGGCATCAAGCAAACGTTCCCCTGTGGCGACGTTTCGTATCGTTTCGAACGCCCCATCGGCGGCAAGGTTCATCATCTGCAGCTCAAGGCCCAGTTGCGGCACCCCGTGACTCTCGAAGCCGAGCTGACGTGCCCCGATCTCGTCGAGCTGGGTCCTTGGCAATCTTCCGCGCCCACGCCCGCTCCGACGCTCGACCCGCGCACGGGTCGAATCTCATGGCGTTTCACACTGCCCTCAAGCGCCAGCGAATGGAGCTGGACGTGGGGCTGAGCGGCGCCGTTTCACCAAAATAAACCGTATCCTTGATTTGATACGGCGATTCACAGCATGATGCTCTTTGCGACAACTTTATCTCGGCTCTTTCACGGCCCGAGCGCGAGTGGCTCATCCAGGAAACTCGTGTAGAGCGATTCAATGCGTGTGCCGTCGTTTCCCGCATCCAGCCAGCAAGCTCGCAAGCGGGCGCGGAAGACGACGCCTTTTTCCATGTCGTGGCCAAAGAGCCCGTACGTGCACGCGATTCTTTCGAGGACCGGCAGGTCCGGATCGCTCGGTTCGAGGTGGATCTGTCGCGCCGCATCGTTGGGCCGAACCATTTCGATATAAGTGGTTCCCGTCGCGACGCCGGGTGGGCTGAAGATGTTCGGTCGGGTCTGACTGTCGATCGGGAGCGTGGTCAGGCAAGAGAGCACGCCGTCCGGTTCACGGCCGTCGTAGCTGAGCGCGGCCGAGCGCGCGTCGAGCGGCAGCACTCGTTGGTTGCGGCTGAGCGACGGCTCGAGTCCGTGCACACGCTGCCACGAGCTATTCACAAGAACCTCGACATCGGCGCAGCCAGCCGACGGAAAACGCCGTGGCCTGAACTTCGAGGTCGACGCCAATGCCCTCACAGGCCGGGCTCCACGCGGCCCGAACAGTGAGATCGTGCCATCCCGGCGGGCGAAACGTCGCAAGCACGCTCGAGCGTCGCCGCTCGACGTCTACGAGCGCACCCGGTCCGAAAATTCCATGCTCGCACCGTCCAACCGACGCCAGGCCGTTCAGGCAGAGCAGGCGAAAGCTCCAGGATTCGATCTCCAGGTGCAACCCGGGAAGACCGTGGTCAAGCTCGAGAACCCAGGGGCGCCCATCCCACTCGAGGGCGAAATGCCCGTTCGTTGCATCCCACTGGTCGGGTGGCGGCGGCGACATCTTGGCTCGAAAAAAAATCGACCCCGCTGACCCGCGTTTCCACGGATCGACGGGGCCGGAACATAGAAGAGACCGGTTATGAACGAGGTGGACACCTCGGTTGGAGGGGTGGGCTCGTGATAGAGCGTCGCAACCAACATTCTTTAAAGTAATCCGTCAGCGCACAAGTCAAGAGCGCTGGCGGCGAGAAATGCAGAATCAACCGGTCACTCATGCGAGCCGCCCGGCAAGGCGGCCAGACGCGGGAGCTCGGTGTCGCGGCGGCCGGTTTCCAGAACGAACAGCTCGACCGGCCCGACCGATTCGCCTTCAGAGAGCTTGAGCCCGCGGTGCCGATGTTGCGCGGCCGAAAGCTGGATCGCGCGGTGCGATTCACAGGCGAGGCCGTAATTCTTGAGCTCGCGGCTCGTCCCGTCGCTCCAGGCCGCCGCCACCTTGTACAGGGCGGGTTGTCCACACCCCGGCGCGGAGCATTCGGCACGATAGCGAAATGGCTTTGAATCATCCATTGGCAATTGGCCTGACGTCGACGGCGCCTGTGAGAGTGCTGGTCGGCACGGTCTCGTGCACCGGCTGAAAATTCGAATGGTAAAGGCCCTGATCCGGATCGTCGCCGCGACCGCCGAGCGTCAGATAAGCAAGGATCGCCCCGACGCTCAAGACCGCGACACTCGCCTTGGCCCAGTATGGCGCCGCCGAGGCCGAAACATACCCCTCGACAAGCGCCGCGAGCACAAACAGCACGACCGCCGCGCCGACCGCCGGTAAGGAATTGGCCGCCTCGCGACGCAACGACGCGATACGCGATTCACCCTGCGTGTCGACCAAGCCCCAGCCGAGGCGCAGGCCGCGCGGCGCCAGAAAACACGATGGCCGTGAGCTCGAACGACGAATGAGCCGTGACGAATGTGTAAAAATTGGTCGCGAAGGGACTCGTCGCCATGTATCCGAATAACGACCCAAGGAAGATGCCCTCCGTCAGCATCTCCTTGAGGCTGCCGAGACCAAAGACGATGCCCCAGGCATAACACCGCAGGCCGATCCCGGCGTTGTGCATGATGTAGAATCCCGCCATCATCGTGTCGGTGCGCTGCAAGCCATCCTTGCGCACGGTACCCATCGGCTCGGAATACATCTGGTTCATCTGCTCGACGAAGCCGGGCCCGACGACCTTCGCGGCGAAACCCTCGCGGCCGGCACCGAGCAGCGCGGCAAACAAAAATGACCCCCAGAACACGAGCGTCGCGACGCGGAGCGCCGGGTCGGATCGCAGACGTCGCGGCGCCGTTTGAAAAAGGCGCGTCCCCAGTCGCGGAACCGGAAGCCCGATGCGCTATAAATCAGGTTGTGACCTCTGCCAATGAGCGCGTGGAGGTAGGCGACCGTATCGCGCGGCAAGTCGTGATCCTCGGCGAGCATGAGGTCGGTACACGCGGCGCGATAAAGAGCGCCTAGCCGCAACACGTCCTTCGCCGTCGGGCCCTTTCGTCGGAGATGGCTGGCGGTCGAGATCAGATGGTCAAGCTCACGCCAGGCAGACTCGCGCTGGCGTAGCCGGTCGGCGATTCTCATGAGGGTTCACTTCCAACGCGGTTGCTCGTCTGATCGGGCACCTTCTCGAACGCCCGGGTCGTCATCCAGGTTATGATGCCGGTTGGCGTGGCTTGCCGGCGCGACACTGGTTGACACCCGGCTTATTCTACCGCGCGTCACTGGCTGACGAACAACCGGTGATAGACAGCGCAGAGAACGGCATCATCGCTATACTTTTCGGGCAAACCATACTGCCTTCGGAGTGGCGCCGCGAGCGGTCTGGCCATCTCGCCGCGGCGGAGGGGTCCGAACCGGTCGCGCACTTCGACATAGTCGGACAAGACGCGTGTGACTTCCGGGCGGGCGCTGATCCGGCTCGGCAGCCAGTCGAGCAGGTTCACGACTTCAGGATCGTCGACCTTCGTCAGCGCACGCTGCCAGCGGCGTTGCTCGACAATGACAATCGTCCCGGCGGCCAGGTCGCCCAGTCGCTGGAACTTCCGCGAGACGAACATGCTCGCCACGGCCATCAGAAAGAAGAACGGGATCAAGCCGTCGACGGTGCCAATCAAGTTGCGGATCACCGCCTGGGCCCCCGTGATCGGCACGCCCCGTTCGGAAATCACCCTGATCCCCATGGCGCTCTTGCCCAGTGTCTGGCCGTTGAATATCCCTTCGCAGAAGGCGCCGTAGCCCCAGGTCAAGACAAAATAGGCCACAAAAAATGGGCCGAGCCCCGCGGCGGAGCCGAGCGAAATCAACATCGAGACCATCAAGATGGCCAGGGCGCACGCCAGCACAATAACCTGGTCGACCAGGTAAGCGGCAAACCGCCGCGATGGTCCGGCGAGGGGATGGGCGAATACGATTCGCTCGGGTGTGACCAGGCGAACCGTGCAGTCGAGCGCCTCACGCATCTCGTCGGTTCCGATTTTCGACCGCGTCGCATTCACGTCGGGCTTGATCCAACGAGTGGGCGGGATAAGAATCAGTTCGGAGCCCACGCGGAGTACGCCGATCCCCGCGGGACCACACTCCGCGATACTAGCCGAGCCGAAACACGGTTCGCAACGGTGGCGTTCCGGCTGCCGCAATCGGGTCGCTCACGGAGTGGCGCGAATCAAGGCTGAGCGCCCGCCATCGGCCGGTCAGTCAGTGGAGTAATCCTCGCCAGGGTTAATAATGCGCCGCGATCTAGATCCTCGGTGCCGGTTTATCGAGAGGAATCCGAAGCCGCTGGCGATTTGAGAGGCAGAAAGCAAACTTGTATGTATGCGCCAAATACAATAGATCCAAAGCGTTTTCAGTCATTCAAGTAAAGTTTAATGATCGCATCGCGTTTGAGTTTGTTGATGAAAATTTCGTGTTCGTTCTGGAACTTTTGCTTTTCGAGAAGCGGCTTGATCTTGTCCTGGACTTCCGCGAACGAGGCGGGGCCGGCTGGCCGTCGTTTTTCGACGCGAACGACATAAAAGCTGTTGTCGCCCTCGAGAACGTCGCTGACCTTGCCGACGGGCAACTGGGCGAGGGCATCGTTGATGACTCGATCGGCGAAGCTTCCGGGCGTGCCGACCATCAGGCCGCCTTCCTTGCGGGAGCTGGTCAGGCCGTCGCTCTCGGTTCGCGCGATCCGGGCGAAATCCTCGCCGGCTCGCACGCGGGCCAGCAAGGCTTCGGCCTTGGCCTTCGCGGCCTCGCGGCTCTTTTGCTTGTGCACCTCGACCACGATCTCACGCCACGTCGTCTGGGCCGGCCGATCAAACGCATGATCACGTAAGCCGTCATTGTAATATTTCAGCAAATCGGGCAGCTCGACCTTGAGCTTGTCCTTGACCTTTTCATGGACAAAGCCCTGGGCCATGTACTGCTCACGAAACGTCTTTTTCATCGCGTCGAGGGAGCGGCCTTCGTCGGCGAGCCTTTCCCTGAGCTTGGCTTCCGAATCGACGCTGTACTTGCGCAGGAGCGGGGCGACTTCCTCCTCCTCGAAGAGCCTGTCGGCATGTTCGTGCAGGAGGTCGATCATTTTCTTATCCTTGATCTGCCTCTTGGCTTCCTGCACGATCAGACTGCGGTCGATCAGGCCCCCCAGCGTTTGCCGTTTCATCGCCTCGTTCTGGGCGAGGATATTTTGCCGGTCCGCCGGCGGCAATTCGCCTTCGAGAGCCTTCTTGATCGCGGCCGCTAGCTCCGGAAACCTTTGAAGGTTTTCGGTGTAGGCGGTCTGGAACTCGTGAAACGTGATCACGTCATTGGCCACCCGCGCCGCCGGGCCGCCCTGCTCGTTCGCGGGATAGCTCCGCCGCGGGCGGCTGGACTTATCGTCGCGGCCCCCCGTTAGAACAACGTTGCTATCGACGCGGTCGCGGGCAACCGGCGGCAAGGAGGCCGGCTGGCCCGCCGAGCCCGGCGACCTCGCGACAGCCGGCATCTCAGGCGCGGCTGTCGTCGCCACCAAGCCGGCACTCGCCGGCTTGCTGGCGTCGGACGACGTCGATGGTTCGAGCTGAATGGGCGGATCGAGGGGCAGGGGGGCTACCGCTGCGCCCGGCATCGAGGGTGCCGGTTCGACCGGGCTTGGTAAGACGCTGGCCGCCGGTGCGGGCGTCGGCGCGGCTGTCGGCGTGTTCTGGGCCGCCGGTGCGGTGGCGCCCTTCGTTTCCGTTTTTGTCGGAGCGGCGACAGGGGGCTGATCGGGCATCGCCGGCAACAGGTCAGGGTCGGGCCCGAGCAGGGGATCGGCCGCGCGTCTGGTCCCGGTGGCGGGCGAGGTCGATGGCAACGCGGCCGGCGCCGGCACCGATGTACCCGACGGCGTGATCGCGACGTCGGCCCGCGGCGATTGAGCCGGCGACGAGCCCAGTGGCGACGACGCTCCCAGGGGCACCGCCGCGGGATCACCACGGCCTGGCCCCGACGGCGCCATCGGTGAGCTCGCCACTGGCGTGAACGACGGCGATGCCGTCACGGTCGCTGGCAGCTCGGGCAGGTCGCCGGCGGCCGAGGCCGGCACCTGTGCGGCCGAAGGACTCGCCATCGGCGGCACAGCGGTCGCGGCCATTGAACCGGCAACGGGCGTGAAGGGGGCCGGCGCCGCCGCGGCCTCGCCCGCGGGTTGCGCGGGCGATGCGGCGGGCTGTCCGGCGCCTGGGCGACCAGACCGGTCGCTCCTTGCGGCGGGGTGGGGATGGTCAGGGGCTTCGGCGGTGCGCCAGGAGGCAGCGGCGCGGCCATCTGAGCGACCGAGGGTGCCGGGGCCCGGCCCGACCATTGCGGGTTATCCGGGTCTTTCATCGCTGTCTGGGCGACAGCCTTACCCCCCGCCCCGGGGTTGATCGTGTCGTAAATCGACGGCACGGGCGTGACCGCTACCGGGCTGGGCGGGTAAGACGCCCCCCGCGAAATCGCGCCTTTCGACTGAGCGCAGCCGGCCAGTGCCAGGCTGAGAACGCTCAATACAAACAAACGTTTCATGATCGGATTGGCCTCCATCCTTGGAGATTGCCGGCCGCCCCCGCGGAGAAAGACGGGCGAAAGGGCGCGGCCGAAGACCATCGTGGCCATCATCATCATCACATCGAAAAGATTTGACCCCGCTCGAGCCCGGAACGTCGGAGGTGAAGGGCGACGGCCCAGGAAACGCGAACCAGGCTCGGTCGAGAGAACGAACGGACCAAAACGGCGAGAGATCGCCGCGCGGAGAATCTTACTCGCATCGCCGGGGAAAGCAAGGCGAAACGGGAAGTTGAGGGATCGCAACGGCGCAAGCCGATGAAGAAACGCTACTTGCCTTCCAGGAGCGATAATCCTTGAAGCAGCCGATCGAGCTTGCGATCCATCTCCTCAATGCGACGCTCGAGGATCCCGGCGCGAGTCGATCATGAGAAATTCGTCAATGACAGCAAAGCGAAGCCCGAGAGCTTCGGGATTCATACTATCGAGTGCGACTTCAAGAATCTCGCGTATGCGAAGCCTCTTGCGGTTAATTCGAACAATCTCACCGATACTGTGACGAGTTTCCTGAAGTCCGACCGGGCTGACATAGATCGGAATGCCCGGCGGGTCGGCCTTGGTCGTCTCTCCCTTGATATGTTTGAGTAACTTATCCAGCGCGATGCCGCCCGGAAACTCGGCGTCGATCCGCAATTCGAGCAGCTTCTCAATCCGTTGATTTTTTTCGCGTGAGGTCTGGAGGAGGTCGTTTCGCCCAACGTTTGGAACAGCGACTTGCGCGGGCTCGCTTCGCTGTTCGGACTTTTTCTGCGACGTTTCAGCCGAGCTCGCGATTTGCGTCGACCCATCCACGCCGGCGGACGCCTTTCCGTGCCGGGATAGTGTGAGCACTCCGAACCCCGCGACAGTCGCAAGGACGAGTACAACGGAAGTTTTCAGCGCCTGTATCGACATGGTCTGGCAAGCTCCGCGAGTCAGTTCGAGAACAACATCCGGGACAACAACAGGGGTGAAAGGACCTGTGACCGCGGCCGAGCGGCACATTCCCACGCTCTCTACAGTCCGCCTGACCAGATCGGAAGGTACGCGAACCGTGCTGACGAACGAACGTCCACGCGGCACGGCGAACACCCCACCCGCGGACGCGCGGCGGGTCAACCCTCGCGCAATACGCTTGCGAGCCCGATGGAGCCGCCCGCGCAGTGCCGGCTCGCTGATATTTAAGCGACTGCGCTGCTTCCTGGTAGCTCAGCCCTTCCAGGCAGCAATGAACGATCGGAGCACGCAGACGCTCCGGAAGCCCATCGATCTCCGCAAGGATGTCTTCAACGCCAGTCGAGACCGGGGAGACGGGCTGAAGCGCCAATCTGAGTGCTTCGTCTGACCCGACCTCGCGCCGGCGCTGACGGATCGCACGCTGTCTCGCGCGTTTGGCGACCAGGCGAGCCACGCCGCGAAGCCACGGTCCAATGGTGTCGCGCCGCGTGATCGAACCGGCTTTTCGTACAAGCAAAAGAAACGTGGCCTGAAATGCGTCGTCAGCGTCGTTGATGTCTCGTGTGATGCCGCGGCAAAGACCAAGAACCATGGGGCCGTGCCGATCGACCAGAACGCGGAAGGATTCCTGGGCGACGACCCCATTTTGCTCACTGAAGCATTTGAGAAGTTCATCATCGGTGACCGCCGACATGACGCCGCTGTCGAAAAGGACTTCCAGGGGCTCAAGTGGATTGCGACGCGCTCGCATCCGCGGTCCTCATTCACCGGGCGTTCTTGCGATCTGTCTCTGTCTCCTCCACCCATACTGTGCACCGAACCGCGAAACCTCACGCTGGATTTCGCGAAAATAATTGCATTCGCCAAGCGGCTCTTGTTGAGCGCCGTCCACGGTTAGCATCTACGTGGTGCTGACGTGCCCTGCGTGCCCGCGTTTCGACCGCACGCCCAGCAAGAACATCGCGGCGACAAGCAGCAAAAAGTTCGATAGCTGTGCGATGACCATGACTCCGAGCCGGTCGACGCGGTTTGACGGCACCTTCGGCGCGGCCGCCGGGTCCACGAGCGTCGCACGCCACGGTGTTTGAGACGATTCGAATCGTAGCTGTTCAATATTTCGTTTGAGCAGTTCTTCCTTCTTCAGCAGATCGTTGATGCGCCGCTCGGCGATGGCGGCGTCTCCCCGGTCGAGTTTCTCTGAAGCATTGTCGTCGACCCCGATCTTGTCGAACTGCTGGGCAAACATCTCCTTTTTTCGTCGAGCCGACTCGGCGGCCAGCTCGAGCTCCTGGCTCTTCGCCTCCGACAATAATCCTTGATTTTGAGCAGTCAACCGCTTTCGAATCGCCGGGCGACGTTCGGATTGGAGTGCGTCATATTGTTTCGAGAGCTTCTCCAGGTCTTTCGCCGCCTGCGCGTCGCCCGCTGGCGGCTCGGTCGCCGGACGTGATTGGCGACGGATCTTGTCCATTTCCGCGGCGAGGGCCGCGAGCGCCGGATCAGTTCTCAGCTCATCGGAAACCAGGGCCTCGATCTCGGTGTTGATCCTGTCGAAATTCCGTTCACGCACGGTCCGAAAGGCCTCGAGCCGTGCGACGGCTTCGAGATATTCCAGGTCGAGTCGACTTTGCGTGTCTTTCATCTTCGCCAACTGTTCGCGCGACACCCGGCTGAACGTGGGCCGGGTCGGATCAGTCTCCGATTTCGGGTCGAGCCCGTCTCCCGGTCGGCTTCCGGCCGCCATCCCATGCGCCAGATGCTTTTTCAATGATTGGCGGGCGTTATCGCTTTCCTCTCGCACCATGACAAGCTGATGCTCCAGCGCATCAATCAATTCGCGACTCGCGCGAATGTCGGCGACGTGCATTTTCTCCATATACGAGGAGACGACCGCATCGACGATCGCGACCGCCTGCGTACGGTCGGGCGACCGCAACGAAACCCTGATCAGGTTGGTACCGTGGAGAGCATGGACGTCGAGGCGTTCGCTCAGGTCGTCCGCTCGGTCGTGCGAGGCGGTAATCAACGGCAGTGCCGCGACGGCCGGACGGGCGAGCGCGTTGTTCAAGACGCGAGCGCTTTTGATCAATGACACCTGGGTTTGCACGTAGGTTGGATCGTCGGTCAATGTATCGGGCCGCGCCGACGGACCGAATGACCGGGCGTCGGACCTTTCAATCCTGATCAAACTCGACGCGGTGTAAAGCGGCGGATAGAGGCGCAGAACCATGATTGCAAGTGGAACGGCCGTCGCGAGCCACATGAGCGGGAACAGCCATCGGCGGAAGCCGGCTCTGCCCGGACGCCTGCCCACTTCAACGGAAGGTTTGCCACCAGACGAATCCGCGACAGCTTCGTCGGGTTTGCGCTGCGCGGATGTTAGATCGGATGCTTCCTGAGGCGTTCTTTCGTTGCTTTCCATCATCTCGCTCCACCCGTTCAAGTGTCGAGCAATGAATCTGGGACATCGCGACGCGTTTTATGCGTCAGCGAACGAGCTGGTTGCGCCATGGTACGGCGTGGTGGCCAGGGGCGATAGGTGTCGGATGACACCGAGTACACGACCGTCGATGCTCTTGCTGATCGCCGCTTACGTTCTCAGCAGCCCGCGAACCCGCTCGGCGATCTCGGGTGTCTTCACGGGATCGTCGCCTAAAGGCACATACGCTTTCTTACCATCGACCACCCGAACGAGTCCCGGATGCCGCCGCGCCAGGGCCTCGATCCGGGTCGGATCGCGATAGGTGAGAACCACGTACTGGCCCTGCTCGACGTGGATGCGCTCGAGCTTCCAGGCGCCGGCCAGGATGCGGATCTCCGTTTCCGTGAGCAGGTTCTCAGCCGGCCGCGGCAAGGCGCCGAAACGATCGATCATCTCCTGCCTGAAATCGCCGAGATGATTGAGCGTGCGCAGCCGGCCCAGCCGGCGATAGAGCTCGAGCTTGATGCGCGTGGCCGGCACGTAATCGCGCGGCAAGTAGGCGCGCCAGCCCAGCTCGACCGAACAGTCGAACGTCGGCTTCTCGGGCTGGTTGGTAAGCGCTCGCGCCGCCGACTCCAGCAGCGAGCAATACAGCTCATAGCCGACGCTCTCGATGTGGCCAGATTGCTCGGCACCCAGGATATTACCGGCGCCTCGAATCTCCAGGTCGCGGAGCGCGATCTTGAAGCCCGCGCCCAGCGACGTGAATTCCTCGATCGCCTTGAGCCGTTTCACCGCGTTGGGCGTGACCGACTTGTCTGATTCAAGGAGCAAATACGCATAGGCTCGATGCTTGTAGCGGCCGACGCGGCCGCGAAGCTGGTGCAGGTCGGCGAGGCCGTACTTGTCGGCCTCGTTGATGAAAATCGTGTTGACGTTGGGGATGTCGAGGCCGCTCTCGATGATCGTCGTGGCCACGAGGATGTCGAACTTGCGCTTGATGAACGCGAGCATCGCCTTTTCGAGCTCTTCTCCGTGCATCTGGCCGTGCGCGATTCCAATGCGTGCCTCGGGCACGATTGACTGGATCCGGTCGGCGACCGTGGTGATGTCGTAAACGCGGTTGTGCACGAAGTAAATCTGGCCCTCGCGATTGAGCTCGCGGAGGATCGCGCGCTTGACGACTTCACGGTCGAACCGCGTGACTCGCGTCTCGATCGCCTTGCGATCGGGCGGGGGCGTTTCGAGATTCGAGATGTCGCGGATTCCCAGCAGGCTCATGTGCAACGTGCGGGGGATCGGCGTCGCCGAAAGAGTCAAGACATCGACCGTGGTCCGAAGGGTCTTGAGCCATTCCTTGTCTTCGACGCCGAACCGCTGCTCCTCGTCGATGATGACGAGGCCCAGGTCCTTGAACGCGACGTCCTTTTGGAGAATCCGATGCGTGCCAATCAAGACGTCGACGCCCCCCGCGGCCGAGCGTTTCAAGACCTCGCGGATCTCGGCCTTGGGGCGGAAGCGGTTCACGGTTTCAATCGTGAACGGGAACTCGGCCATTCGAGCCGAGAAGCTCCGATGATGCTGCTCGGCCAGTATCGTCGTCGGAACGAGCACCGCGACCTGTTTGCCCGCGTCAACCGCCTTGAACGCGGCCCTGATCGCCACCTCGGTCTTGCCGTAGCCGACATCGCCGCAGATCAGGCGGTCCATCGGCTTGCCCTGCGCCATGTCGTGCTTCACCGCCTCGATCGCCGAAAGCTGGTCGGGCGTTTCTTCATACGGAAAGGCCGCCTCGAATTCGGCCATCCAGTGGCTATCCTCGGCCGGATAGGCAAAACCCGGCCGGCTCGCTCGCTGCGCCTGGATTTCAATCAGCTCTTGCGCAAGATCGACGACCGCCTCCGCCACGCGCTTCTTCCGCTTTTCCCACGTCGACGTGCCGATCTTCGAGAGCGTCGGCTCGGCCTTGCCGCCGCCGACGTACTTTTGCACGAGGTCGATCTTGGCGATGGGGACGTAAAGCTTCGTCCCTTCAGCGAACTCGAGCAACAATGTTTCCTCGGCGTGCTCGGCCGATTTGTCGACGAAATGGAGTCCGCGATAGCGCGCGATCCCGTGGTTGACATGGACGACGAGGTCACCTTCGTTGAGGTCGAGAAAACTATCGATGGCCCGGCTCTCATAGCGTCGCCGGGTCACGGGCCGGCGGACTTCGGCCCGCGCGAATAGCTCATGATCGCCGATGACGAGCGTCTGGGCATCGATCAGGTGAAAGCCCGCGCGGATTCGCCCGACCGTCAGATGCAGCCGTTTCGACTGGGCGAGATCGGTATCGGAAAAAACCTCGCCCAGGCGCTCGACCTCGGCCGCGTTATGGCACGCGATCAAGACGTTTTCGCCGGCCGCCGCACTGTCGAGCTCGGCCTTGACCTTCGTCAGTTCGCCCGAGAAGCGCTCGATGCTCTCGATCCGCAAGTGGCACGTCGTCTCCATCGAATCGGCCGAGAGCGTGGACAGAGCGATCGTGGGAAAGCGAATCAGCCGCTCAAAGCTCCGCTCGACCGTGAAGAGCCCGCGCATGTCTTCAAGCCGCCCGAGATACTGGCGCCCTTCGTCGCGCAGGTCGGCCGGCTCGAGCAGTGTCACCC
The DNA here is from genome assembly GCA_963818265.1 of uncultured Planctomycetota bacterium. Classification (GTDB taxonomy): domain Bacteria; phylum Planctomycetota; class Planctomycetia; order Isosphaerales; family Isosphaeraceae; genus CAWFRS01. The sequence continues at coordinate 60,936 of CAWFRS010000013.1, forward strand.
AGGTCCCTTCCGGAAAATAGTCGACCGTGTGGCCGAAGTCAGCAATATCCGCCTCTTCGAGGCCGAGGGCGGCCGTGAGCACAACCGAATTCCAGCGGTCGAGCGAACGTTGAGATTCCACGTCGAACGGCCGGATCGACTCGACTTCATCACCGAAAAACTCGATGCGGACCGGGTCGGTCGAGTCGGTCGGAAACACGTCGAGAATGCCGCCGCGCACGCTGAACTCACCGGGCACTTCGACAACTTCGGCCCGCGCCATGCCGCGATCGAGAAGCCACGCGATCAACGTCTCGACGGGCACGGCGTCACCGACGACGACCGTCCGCGACATCCGCGCCAGCGCCTCGGGTTTGGGCACCGGCTGAAGGGTCGCCTGGAAAGGAGCGACGACCAGCTTGGGGGCATTCGGGCTGGCGAGCTTCTTGAGAACGCGCATCCGCCGGCCGAAAACCTCGTCGGCCGCCTTGAGCTCGCGCGGCAATTTTTCCCATGCGGGGAAGACTTCGGGAACGATGCCGGCGAACGTCGCGACATCATCGCGAAAGTCGTCGACGTCGCCAATGTGCGCGAGCAGGATCACCATGGTCGCCGGCGCGTGCAGTCCGAGTGCCGCCGCGGTCAGCGCCGAGGCCGAGCCCCAGCCGCCATCGATCGTGGCGCTGCGGCCATTCTTGAGGGCGGCGATGACCTCGCCAAAGCCCGGCGCGCGCTGGATCTCACGCGTCAGATCCTTGAGCTCCCGGATTGCGCCGGCCTTCGGCGATCGACTGATACCCCTGGGCATGGCAATTCTATTTTATATGACTATGCGTTCAACAATCGTCGCGCCGCGAAGCGGTCAGAGTCGATTCAACTGGCGACCTTATGCGCATCGCCGGAAAATCGGGCGGTCGCCTGATCTTGATCGTGTGCAAACGAGGTTCCGTCGCCACGGCCGACTCACCTGGCTTCGCTTCGCTTCAGTTCAGCTCACTTCACTTTAGACTCCCGGGTGCGATCTGACCACGTCTGGGCATGCGCGGCTGGCTCGGCGGCGACATTCCGTCGATGCTTTGGTGGCGGCGGGATCCGGTGCGGCGGCTCGGCCCGCGACGGCGGCGCTTCGGGTTGAACGCTCAGGACGCTGGCGGTGCGGTCAATCACGTCGATCAGATCGTCAACCTGGTAGGGAAGATCGAGGCACGCACAGGCCCCGCTGGCCTTGGCGAGAGTCACTGATTCGCGGTCGGCGAATCCAATCAGGGCGAGCACGGGTGCGCCCGGTTTCGCTCGCTGTCGGAGTCGTTCGGGCCAGTTTGGCTCGAGCACGGGCACATCCCACACGGTGAGCACGCCATGACGCGGCGGAACAGCAGGTTGAATCGCGGCGTCGGCGACCGCGGCCGTTTCCAGGTCGCCGACCTCGACCGTTCGATAGCCGGCCGCCTCGCACGCGGCAACCACCGACTGGCAGAGGTCTCGGTTCGTACCGGCGACTTCGATGCTGATCTTCTCAACCCCAGGCGGAAACTGCCGTTTCTCGCGCCCGGCAACCAGGGTTGCCACATGCCGCGGGAGCACGTCGGGCGCCTCGGCTTCGGAGACCAGAAAATCCACGAGTGCGGCGATTCGCTCAGTTTCTTCATACCGAACCAGTGGACTGGTGCACAGAATCAGAGATGGCGGAACGCCCCTGGCCGGTGTCAGCCCGCGGTAGTCGCGCAGCCGCTGGGTATCGATGGCCGTGAGATGGTGCCGGTGAACGATGATCAGACGAGGCGGGAAACCTCGCTCAAACGGGTTCTCGGGCAAATACCCCGGCGCATGGACCTGCACAACAGGGCGCACCGTGCGACCGTTTCGGCGATCGACACCACCCACGCGTCACTGAGATCGCCGAGAAACCAGACGTTTTCCGCCACCGACCCCATGACCGTCGCTGGCCTCCCTGCCGTTGAGCGAAGACACGAAGACGCTCCGCGAGGAGGTAAATTAGCAAAGGTGAGAAATCAGATCAATGCAGACCAGCATGGCAAGAGGGCTGCTCGGTGGCACGCGACGTCTCGTAGTCCCGGTCGAGCGTTAGTTCGACGCGAGAGCAAACGCGCGCAAAAACCTCGCTCAGCGATGCGATGAACGTTGACGGCCTCGCCGGGAAATGCACTGAAATACGCGCGGGGCGACCCCGTCGACACATCCTCGGCTCGCGCCGATTGCGAGATTGTTCAAGCGGGAAAAAATCGAAGCCGGTTCAGCGATCTCCACGAGGAACGACCCGAGAGTAGACTGGCAGCGACTGCCCCATCGTTCGGATGGCGCGTGCGCGCGTCAAACGCGCAGTGACGCGTGGCGCGCACACGGCCCGTCCCAAAATAGGCCTCGGGAAGACAGAAGTTTTCCCCATCTCTTGTTGCCGCTTCGAGTTCCGCCTGGGCGCCTGACTAATCGGAGGCATCGTCCCAAATCGCAAGATGTCAGCTTGACACTTTTTACGTCAAGCCGCGATGGCCGCGATTTTTGCTTTAGCCACGGCTTTGGCTTCGGTAACGGCCGTGCTCATCTCAGCTTCCAGCAGAGTGCAGAAGTCGTAGCTAGGCAGTTTCAAGCCGAGGTGCTCATAGGGACAAAGGCCTTTCCGCTTGCCACCGCGGAACACCCGAGAGTTCCAGTACAGCCGCTTGAGATCAAGCATCCCCTGAGTTACTGTACGATGTCGCGATTGATGCATGCGCAGGACGCTATTCATGCACTCGACCGCGCTGCTGGCTCGCAGCGTTTGACTCAACACCGTCGCGACCAGCCGGTACGACTCACGCCAGTTCGAGTCGAGTCCCCGGCAGAGAAGCATTTGAATCAAATATAATATGTGTTCACGACTAGTAATATCCGTCTTACCCGATTTCCTCGGCCGCTGCCGACGTAGCCACCATAACAGTACCAAGGCGTCACGCGTAGCCGCGGGCACCGATAGCTGACCCAACTGATCGTGCAGCCGATCCAAGAACGTGAACGACTCCGCGCTCTGAAGGAGCCCACGGACCTTGGACCATTCCGAGCCTGGCAGCCGGGGCAAAGCCCACGCGACTTGCGCTGCGCCCAGGCCCGATCGTTGAGTTGACCGTCGGCACGAAAGACATCCAGAGCTGGCTCGACCCGCTTCCAAGCCGCTTCCCTCTTTTCATACAGTTGGAAAGCCAGCGTCGCCTTCTTCCACGCTTTGTTGACCGGGTGCGTCAACCCGCACGCACTACGGCCCAGCCATTGGGCTCGCTTGAGGGCTCGGCTCGCTTTCTCAGCCCGTTCCCAGAGCCGCTCCACTCGGCTCCAGAGGACGCTCAAGACCCGGTGGGCTTCCTTCTTGGTGTGGAAGACGTCCAACCCCTTCACCAGAGCAGCTTGGTCGATCTCGCGTTGGTGCTGTTGCATCTGGGCGATTCCCGACTGCAGTCCCGTGCCCGCGTCGCACGTCACGTAACGCAACGAGGTCCAAGGCTGCAATTCTCCAAACCAAGTCGAACCTTTGTAATTGGCCGCCTTTTTTCCCAGAAACCACACCATGCTTTGGGGATCAATCCCTACCAGGACCGGTCGGCGGTGGAAAAAGATTTCATCGAGACAGCCGACCAGTACCAACACCCGGCAACCGCGATCCAGTCCCTTGAGGACCGCACCGGCGGCTTTTCCAGCGGCTTGGGCCCAGCGATGAATCGTCGAGCGACTGGGACACGCCGTGGCCCCCAGGAGAAATGCCAATAAGTCGTGGATTTGGCTGTGGCTGAGCCCCATGCCCATGCCCTTGGCGGCGAACATCTGTTGCTTGGCCGCAGGAAGCTCGATGGTCTGAGATAACCAGTCCCACAGTTGGGCAATTTCCTGGCGGAAAGCCAAGTTCTCCCTGGTCAGCTCCTCGTGTGTCGGCCCGCCGCCGTGTTCGACTCCGACGGCCGCTTCCACCTTTTGAGCATGTTCGTAGACGGTCTGCCGACTGCAGTCGACCTGCTGGGCTTGGGTCGTGACCGAGCCGCGGGCTCCATGGAAGCGCGCGGCTGCATTGGCGATCCAAACGCGGAAGGGTATCTTGCGCATGGGGTGGGTCCTTTTGTGTATGGATCTGGTTGACAACCACACACATGAGGCCCATCCCCTCAAACATCAAGGAGTAAGTGGCAAAATCTTGCCAAGTGTCACCTTGAAAATGGCCCATTTCGGCAGTTTTTGGGACGATGCCGAATCGGAAGTTCAAAATGTCGCTCTAACTCTGTGTGGATCATCGACTTCCACTTCGGCGCCTGAGTAACCGACAAGATTTAACATCTTTCCGCAACTCTCGAAGTATCATCATGTTCCGTTTGGGCGCCTGAGTAACCGGCAAGATTTAACATCTTTCCGCAACTCTCGAAGTATCATCATGTTCCGTTTGGGCGCCTGAGTAACCGGCATGACCAGAACGCTTGTCGCAACTCTTGAAGTATCATTAGGTTCCGTTTGGGCGCCTGAATAACCGGCACAGTTTGCTGACTTAATGTATGTTGACGTTTCACACGATATACGAACGGGGTTGAGTGACTTGCATGACGTGATGCATGGCGGAGTGTGACCATGAAGACGCATGGCGGGATCGAGAGAGGCGTCCTGGATGCGCGATTGTTTTGGTTGTTTCGGTAGACGGGTCTCGGCCGATCGGCGCGATCGTGAATAACTAACTGATCCTGACCGCGCGAAGTGCCTGGATCGGATCTGGCGAATACAAGAGTCCTGCCTGACCTCAACCAGGTGTCACACCGTTCTCATCCTGGAACAGAAGAAATCGTAGGGAGCGGAAAGCCACGTACGGCGGTGACGGTCTTGGTGGTTCCACTTGATGAGCGAGAAATTAATTTTTTTGAACAAAAGGAATACGAAGGAAACGAAGAATACGAACACACACGGATCGAAACTCGCAGGCGCTAGCGCTGGCGGAACAGTGTGCGCCGCGAACCACTATAATTTATTTATATGAAAGTTGATCGTTGGCGGTTGGTGGTCGCGGGGGCTCGCCAGCGTGTTTCTGCCCGTTTTGAATTCCCTTCGTTTCCTTCCTCCCCCTTCTGTTCGAAAGTTCTGGTTCTCGAGTTTGATAATAGTTACGGGGACGCAAGCTTTCACGCTCGGGCTCAAAACGGCTTACTACCGGATCACTCCAGGTGCAGCTCAGCGAGGAGTTTCAAAAAAAGTTGTATCCAAACGGCCGTTTGCTCGCATGATAAATGAGTACGAGGAGCAATCGTTCGACGGAGGCCTGCGATGCACTTTCCGCGAGTCGCCATTTCCGATCTGGGCCGGGTTTTTCGCGGCGAAACAGTTGCTGGCATGTCGGAGTGGCAACTGCTGGAGCGCTATCTCGACGCACGCGACGAGACCGCCTTCGAGGTCATCCTGGCGCGGCACGCGCCGATGGTTTGGGGCGTTTGCCGGCGAATCCTCGACGACTCCACCGATGTTGACGACGCATTTCAGGCCACGTTTCTCGTGCTCGTGCGCCGGGCGCGGCAGCTCGGGCCGAATGATGCTCTCGGCCCCTGGCTTTATGGGGTTGCCACGCGTGTGGCGCTGACGCGCTCGATCCGAGGCCGCCCGCCGGCGGTCGAACCGAGTCATCGCGCTTGACGATGCCATCGTTTCCGACGCTTTCGACCTCGCCAGCCGGGAGATCACTGACATCATCGATAGCGAGATCAGCCGGCTGCCGGCCAAGTATCGGGCACCGATTGTTCTTTGCTGTCTCGGAGGGCAGACCCACGAGGCCGCCGCCCGCCAGCTTGGATGGCCGGTTGGCTCGGTCAAGGGGCGTCTGGCGCGAGCCAGGGAGCTCTTGCGAGCACGGCTTCTGCGGCGCGGCGTCGTGCCGTCGCTCGCCGTGCTATCGGGCGCGCTCGCATCACACGCATCGGCCGATATCGATCGCGCGCTGCTCGAGCGAACGATTCGCTCGGCACAAAAACTCCTGGCCGGAGCGACCGTCGCTCAGGCGGCCTCATCCTCGGTGACGACCCTCGTTGAAGGAGTGTTGACGTCCATGCTTTCAAACAGCCTCAAGTGGAGCGGCATGGCCGCACTCGTCTGCGGACTCGCGTTCACGGGCATTGGTGTCGCCCGCCAGTATCCCGGGCCGGAAAAGAAACCCGCCGATCGTCGCGGCCCTGAGCATGCCGAGGCTGCGAATCAGCTCAAAAAAGTCGCGGTGCCGGCGCCGACGTCGACGTCGACGTCGGGGGCAGAATCGCCGTCTGGCGTTTCGGTGGTCAGTCAGGGCGGCGAAAATGACGTTCAGCAGGGTCTACGCGACCTTTTGAGAGCCGCCAGGAGCGAATGGGAGTGGAGTCTCAGAGACTTTGAATACACCAACCTGGGCGTCGCCAACGCGTACTGGGCATCAAGGCGCGTGATGGAAACGCAGCGAGAACTCGCAACGTCGGCCGCCGAGAAACGCCGAGGCCCTGAAAGAGCACTCCAACCGGTTGCGCGAGCTGGCCCGCGGCGAACATCGGCCGCGCGACTCGGCCGGGATGGAGCGAGAGCACGCGCAGCTCCTGGCCTACGTCGCCGAGGCACGGCACTGGCTGGCCCAGGCGGAGGCGGATGAATCCGGCGCCGAGACGAAGGCGAAAGATCGAGCCGCACCGCCGCCCGGCGCTCCCACCGTCGCGGGAAATGCCGACAGCGGTCGCGGCCGCGATCCGCGATCGCAGCTCATCCAGACCAAGCTTGACGATCGAATCAGTCTTAACTTCGGAAAAGAAACGACTCTCGAAGACGTCATCAAGCACATCAAGAATGTCACCAAGTCGTCTGACTTTCCAGCAGGGATTCCGGTCTACGTCGACCCGATCGGCTTACAGGAAGCTGAAAAATCACTGAGCAGCACGGTGACGCTCGAACTCGAAGGCGTACCCCTGCGTCGCACCTTGCAACTGGTGCTCAAGCAGCTCGGCCTTATCTACTTCATAGACGACGGCATGATGTACGTCACGTCCGAAGGCTCCGAACCGAGTCTGGGAAGGCCGTCGGCCGAGCCCTCGCCGGTCACGATGCGTATCGAGAAAGCCGAGCGAGGCGAGCTCACGTACGCCGAGATGGAAGAACTGCTCAAATTCTTGAAAAAGCGCGATGAAGTCTTGAAGGCTGGCCGCGGCGAGGCTGGCCGTGCCAGGGCGGGCCTGCAATAAAGACACCTTTGCCCCGCTCACTCAGACGCGATCGGCTCGACAATGACATGAGCCCCCCAGTGCGCTACCTCATTGCGGTCGATCGCACCGGCATCCCACACCAGGGCATTGGCCACCGCGCAGCCAATCGCGTGTTGAAAAAGCCGCTCCGGGTCTACATTTGACAGCCAGCCATCGACCAGGCCGGCCAGCATGGAATCGCCCGAGCCGACTGGGTTCACCGCCTCGATCCGGGGCGAGTGGGCGAGAAAACGTCTGCCGCGATAAAGGATTGAGGCCGGATTCGGCCCGTCGGTGATAATCGCGCAGACGACGCCGTGCCGATCCCACTCACCCAGCAGAAAGGCGACGTCGTCGTCGGAGACGCTCGGTTTGCGAAGCCGCATGGCCGCCTCGCGGCGATTGAGCTGGATGTACGTCGGCCAGTGCTCGCCAATGGCGTCGAGCGCCGGTCCGTACGTATCAAGAAACGCCGGGACACGGCGTGCGTGTGCTTCGGCAATCAAGTCGCTGTAAAGACGGTGCGTCGCGGCCGCCGGACTCGATCCTGACAACGTCAGCGCCGAGATCCCCCCGGTCGCAAGCAGCGTCTGCACCTCGCGCAAGAGCTGAGCGGCCTCGGCCTCGGTGATCGCGGGGTCGGGGTCAAAAAACGAGCCTCTGCTCGTCGGTCCCCTCGGTGCGCACGGTGAGGATCTCGCGTGTCGACGCCTCGGACTTGATCACGACGGCATCGAAGCGGTCTTCAGAACGGAAGAGCGACTCGCAAAACTCGCCCACGATGCCACCCAGGAACGTCACGGGACGAGACGGCCGTCCCAGCCGGGCCAGCGCCCGCGCCACGTTGTTTCCCTTGCCGCCGACGACGTTGCGTACAGCACGTCCTCGCACCATGGCCCCTTGTTCCCACGGGGGAACGACCAGGGTTTTATCAAGGCACGGGTTCAGTGTGACGCATAAAATCATGGAGAACTGCCCGGAATGATCGCCGTTTTGACCTTCCTCGACCTGCACGCGCTTGCGGTTTGCTCTATTGTGACTGTTCCGCTGGCACTCGCAACCGTGGGCCGATGTGGATGCCCCTCTCTCTGAGCCCGCAAAGGCCGCGGCCGAGGGACGGATCGCGAGCAATCGCGTGTCACACACCGCGGCTCATGCCTTCAGTTCCCGGTTGTAGGGCGATCTGTCGTCGGATATGGTGGACCCAGTTTCGCTTGAGTCATTTTTGCGCGAATTCACGCCGGGTCCTGGCGCACTAAAACCGCCGATTTGGGGAGTGTTCAACGATATGCCTGGTTTTGCCGTGCGGTTATTACCTTATGCGTTGGCGTTTACCAGTAGCCTCTGCATCATGATACTCGAGCTCGTTTCGAGCCGGCTCGTGGCCCGGCACGTGGGGCAATCGCTCACGGTCTGGACGAGTGTGATCGGCATCATTCTGGCCGGCATCTGCCTGGGAAATGTCCTGGGCGGCCGGCTTGCCGACCGGGTCGAGCCGCGGCGGGCCGTCGGCCCCCTGTTCGCGCTCGGGTCGCTGCTGACGCTCTGCTCGCTGTGGGTCAACGCCGAGGTCGGCCACCTTGTGCCCAGTCCCGACCAGATCAACTGGGAGCTGCGCACCGTGCTGGTCGTCGTGCTCGACTTCCTGGTCCCGGCAACCGTTCTCGGCATGGTCGGGCCGGTCGTCGCGAAGATGGCCGTCGAACAGGCAAGGAACGCGGGAAGCGCGATCGGCGACGTCTATTTCTGGGGCGCGATCGGCTCGATCGTCGGCACCCTGTTTTGCGGCTACATCTTGATGTATTACGCGCCGACTTCCACGATCGTCCTCTTGATCGCGGCGGCGCTGGCGCTGCTGGCGGCCGCCCTGATCGCGCGGCCGGCCGAGTCGATCATCGGCGCGGTGGCCGCGCTTTGCCTGGGCGTCGGATCGATCGGGCCCGTCGCCCAGGCGATCAACCTGGGCAGCGTCGATCTGGGTTCGTACCAGCTCAACTATATCGTGCTCGCGGGGAACGCGGCGGTCATTGTACTCGGGTCGATGGGGCTGATCGAGCTCGTACGAGCCCGCCGCGCCGATGACGCATTCCTCGTCGAATCGGCGAACTCCGCCGAAGCGGGCCTCGACCTCGACCAGCCGCGGCCCAGCCTGACCGACCTGGCGATGCTCGCGTTCGTGGCGAGCCTGGCGTTCATGGCGCTCGAGATGGTGGCCGGACGACTCGTTCAGCGCCACCTGGGGTCGAGCATCTACGGATGGACGAGCGTGATTGCCGTGCTCCTGGCCGGTCTGTCGTTCGGCAACTTCCTGGGCGGTAAGATCGCCGACTATATCAAGAACGAGAAGCAGGCGAGCTGGCTCTTCCTGGTCGCTTCGATACTCACGCTCTGTGTGCTCCTCACGGAAACGATGCCGGCCTGGTTCACGACGGCGTTCGTCGGCGGTGAAGGAGACGGGAAGTCGCTCCTCAGCCAGGCGATCACCTTGTCGAAGCTCGAATTCGGGTCGGTCACGATCACGCTGAGCTGGCCCTATCGCATTCTCCTGGTCGTCACGGCTGTTTTCTTGCTGCCGGCGCTCTCGCTGGGCACGGTGAGCCCCGTGGTCGCCAAGCTGGCCATCGACCGGCTCAAGAAGTACAAGAAAACCGGAACGGCGATCGGGCAGGTCTATGCGTGGGGGATGGTGGGCAGCCTGATCGGCACGTTCTTGACCGGCTTCTTCCTGATCGACTTCTTCGGCACCAAGGGTGTGATCCTCCTGATCGGTACGATGATGGCCTTCGGGGCCACGCTGCTGGGCTCGGTGTGGCACGCGGTGTGGGCGGGCATCCCCCTCGGGCTTTGCGTGCTCGCCTTTACCCCGCCGTGGTTTGTCGATTCGATCGGTAAGGTCGTGCCCTGGGTAAAAGGATCGGCGTTCGAGGATATCGGCAAGCGATGGGGAATTCGAGAAAACATGGGCGATGCCAATATGCCCACGAGCGACTTTGCCTGGATCGACGAAAGCAAGTATTACTACATCAAGGTCGAGAATCAGTTCGAGAACCAGGGCGACCTTCAGAAACGGACGCTCGTGCTCGACAATTTGATTCACGGCTACTTCATCCTCGACCATCCGGAGCGGCTTGATTACGACTACGAGCATATTTATGCCCTCGTCGCCTACCGGGCCGCGAAGGCCAGCGGTAACGTGACGCTCAAGCCTCCGGCAGCAGCGGCGCCGGCCCCGGCTCCGAAAGAGCCGGTGAAATCGCCACTCGACCTGCCCAAAGCGGCACCCGAGCCGGGTGATGACCAGCCGAAGAAGGCCGATGGTGCGGAAAAAACCGCGGCCCCCGCGTCTGGGAAAACGAAGGACATCGAGCCGGGTGAGACCAAGAGCAGTCCACCCGCCGATTCGCAGCCGGCCGGAAAAACGTCTCCTGACACGGCGGCTCCCAAATCGCCGGCCGGTCTCAAGAACGTGCAGGTCAACGGCGACGACGCCAAGAAGAAGAAAGCGCCCGACGTTCTGCCGGCCAATCCGATTGCCGATGCGCCCAAAGCCGCCGGCTCGATGCCCGACGCCGAGTCGCCGCAGTCGGTTCCCAATGTCAAGAACTCAACAATGAAGACGCTCTTCCTCGGAGGCGGTGCCTACTGCTTCCAGCGCCACATGCAATTTGCCTATCCGGGCACCGGCGTCGACGTGGCCGAAATCGATCCGGCCGTGACCGAGGCCAATTTCCGCGCCACCGGCCTGCCGCGGGATACGCCCATCCACACCTCCTGGGGCGACGCCCGGCAGTTTGTCGAGCTCAACCAGAATAACAAGCAGTACGACCTGATCTTCGGCGATGCCTTCAACGACTTCTCGGTCCCCTGGCACCTCACGACGCACGAGTTCAACGATAAGATCAAGAAAATGCTCACACCTAATGGCGTGTATATGATCAATATTATCGACGTTTATGAATCTGATGCGCACGCCGAAACGGCCGCGCAGAACAAGATCGAGGAAGACCACGTCACCGAGCCCAGGCAGCAGGACCGCATTCGTGCGAGGGCGCTGGCGAAGGCGCGAAATTACGGGGGCTTTCTCGGAGCGTGGACCGAGACCGCGAAGCTGACGTTTCCGCATATTTATATCTTCGGAACCGACAGCAAGCCGGGCATGGGCCTGCGCGAGACGTTCGTGGTCGTCGCCTCGATGAAGCCGCTCGATCTCGATGAGCTGGGGACCCGTCTCGACGACCCCAAGTTTTTCACCAAGAAGACGCGCACCGAACCGAAGCCGTACGGACCCGACGACGAGCAGGCCGTGACGGTTCGCTCGCGAAACATCATCCTCACCGATGATTACGCGCCCGTGGACAACCTGCTCGGCCCGGTGGCTGAAACACGCGGAGACGACGATTGACGGCACGCTCGACCGAGGGCACGCTCGAACTGGCGCGGCCGTTGCGCGGTGTCTTTTCCGGCCTTTTGACGTCCCTTGGGCACGACATTTGATGACCACGAGCAACCGAACGACGCCGCGAACCTGGTGGTACATCGCCGCCGGTTTCACGGCGTTCTGGATCTTGTGCCTGGTGATCGTCGTGCCCCGACTTCAACCGGTGGTGCTCAATCCGGGGCTCGGCGAGACAGCCGATTTTAACTGGACGCTGACGGCCCTTGATGGCAAGCCCGTATCGTTCGCGAAATACAAGGGCAAGGCGGTTTTTCTCAACATCTGGGCCACTTGGTGCGCACCTTGTGTACGCGAGATGCCGTCGATCGCACGGCTGGCGAAGAATTCGCGGTTCGCCGGAAAGGATATCGCGTTTGTCTGCGTCGCGATCGATGACTCGATGGAAGTGGTTCGTGAATACGTCGACGGCAAGAGCTGGCCGATGACCGTGCTGCACACCCGGAAAGTCCCTCTTGCGTTTTATTCCGACGGCGTGCCGGCGACGTTCGTGATCGCGCCCGACGGCCGGATCGCGGCGACGACCGTCGGCGCGTCCGACTGGAACGACCCGGAAATCGTCGCGCTGCTTATCAGGATTGCCGACGAGCGCAGAGCCCGCGCCATGACGTGCTCGCCAGCCGTGCGCATTTCGGCCGGCTAAACGGCCGGGCGTGATTTTGAGACGCGGAAGCGCCCCGAGTTGGCACTGGCACTTGGCTCGTGCGGAGGCTGGCGCTGGCCCTACGAGAAGTCGGTCTTGAACCGACTTCCGACCGCATTGAGCGCAGGCCGATTCTGTTGGGTGGCTTCTTGTTGGAGTCCCGCCTTGAGGCGGAATCTTCGGCTCGCGCACCGCCTGAAGGCGGACTTCCAGCAGGCGACCGTTGGAGTTCTGGCTTTAGCCGGTCCGCTCTGGCTGACATCGTAAAAAGCCGGCTAAAGCCGGAACTCCAGCAGGCAAGCGTTGGAGTTCTGGCTTTAGCCGGTCCGCTCTGGCTGACATCGTAAAAAGCCGGCTAAAGCCGGAACTCTAGCAGGCAAGCGTTGGAGTTCTGGCTTTAGCCGGTCTGCTCGGGCTGATATCGTAAGAAGCCGGCTAAAGCCGGACTTCCAGCAGGCGACCGTTGGAGTTCTGGCTTTAGCCGGTCCGCTCGGGTTGATGTCGTAAAAAGCCGGCTAAAGCCGGACTTCCAGCAGGCGACCGTTGGAGTTCTGGCTTTAGCCGGTCCGCTCGGGCTGATATCGTAAAAAGCCGGCTAAAGGCGGACTTCCAGCAGGCGACCGTTGGAGTTCTGGCTTTAGCCGGTCCGCTCGGGTTGATGTCGTAAAAAGCCGGCTAAAGCCGGACTTCCAGCAGGCGACCGTTGGAGTTCTGGCTTTAGCCGGTCCGCTCTGGTTGATATCGAAAAAGCCGTCTGAAGGCGGAACTCCAACAAAGGCCTGACGCTCTGGGTGCCGCGTGGTTCGTCAATGAAAACGGGCTGAACGCGAACGCGCTGCAAGCCCAACCTTCCACCACGCCAGAGCGAGACTCTGTCGAGCTCTAACCGCCGATCACCCTCCACCCTCCACCCATCACTCTTTACCCTCGACGTGGTTCGTCAATGAAAACGCGATGAACGAGAAAGCGGTGCAAGCCCAACCTTGCACCGGGCCAGACCCGCCCTCCAATGGTCGCGCAAGCCCATTGATCAGCGCGTTAAACATCGTCTTCCCACACAAATTCCGGTTTTTCACGAGGGCGATGGAGCGTGCCGGTGAGCGCGAGGTAGGTCGCCGGCAAGAGCATGTTGGCCAGGGGCGCCGCGAAGATGAGGCCGACGCAGAGGGCCAGTAACCCAGCCAGCCCGATCACTAGCTGAACGCAGTAAATGAAAATAATGGTGCCGATCTGGCCCGAAGTGAGCCGCCACGACCGCGTCAGGGATTCGATGACACCCGCGTTCTGATCGATGATGATATAGAAAAACATGCTGAGGCGTGTCGATACGATGATGAACACGACGGCTGCGATCGAGCCAACCACCAGGAACAAGACCACGGCCACGACTCCCGGCTGGTTCTCGAAGAGCACGCTGCCGCCGATAATCGCGCCCACGGCGATCGCGATCGGACCGGCGACCACGACCATGTAGATGATGAACGCCAGGATGCTCGTGAGCACGTACGCGCCCGCCCGAAAACACATCGTCGATCGCCACCGGCTCGCGGCGGCAGAGTTTGAGCAAGACGATGATCTGCCCCACCCAGGCGACCCAGATCTGGGCGAGCGTTGACACGGTGAAGAGAACCACGTAGGCAATGCTGAAGACCATCTGGTCGCGCACCACCGCGGTCAGCGTGCCGACCAGGAGCTGCAGCACGAAGCTGATGCCCATGTTGAGCCCGAAGACGCCCCAGACGGCCTTGAGCGCCGTTGGCCATCGATCCTTGTAGATCGCCCACGTCTGGCTGAATATCTCGGGCCCGGATACGGGAGCTGCGGCAATGCGCTCGCTGTGAACTTCTGGCACGAACGCCGACTGGGGCGCCGCATAGGGATTGTCGCCGTCTTCAAAGTCGGGGTGCCCGTAGGGATCCATGGAAATCAGCTCCGGAGACAGGGCGAGCCGGCGAGCCCGGCTCGCACACGGAAATCGGTGGTCAAGCGTGAATCGTATATCACATTCAGCGGTCGCACGCGAACAAAGTTGCTCAGAGCAAGTGCCGGGCCTTGATGTCGAGGTAACGATTGACGAGCACGGCCGTCAATTCCTCGGGAAAAACATCAAGGGTCAAGACGCCGCGAAGGCGCAGCCGGGCCAGCACCCGTTCTCGCCAGTTCAGGAGCGCCGCCGCCGCCGCACCCTGATAGAGCGGAAGGCCGCTCGCCGGCGCTCGATCCGCCACGGCGAACAAGTCATGATCGCGCAAGAATACACCCAGCGGCAGGTGGCGCCCCGTCAAGTTTCGAAGATACTCGGTCGCAATCTGTGCCGAAAGCTCGTCGAACAGGTTTGTCATCACGACAACGAGCGACCGTTTACGGCAGCGCTGCTCCAGTTCGAGAAAAGCGTGGTCATAGCGCGGCTCGACCATCTCGGGAAAGATGTTGTGCACGCTGTGAACCAGGCGATTGATGCGGCGCGCACCGCCGCCCGGCGCGACATAAGCGCGCACTCGGTCTGAAAAGGCGAGTAATCCCACCTGGTCGCCCCGGATCAGCGCCACATGGGCCAGAAGCAGCATCGCGTTGAATGCGTGATCGAGCGGCGAGAGCCCGTCGCCGGTGTCTCCGGCCATCATGCGGCCGCAATCGATCATGAACATGATCCGCTGGCTTTGATTGAGCTGAAACGCCCGCGACGTCAGCTTCGTCCGCCGCGCCGAGGCACGCCAGTCGATGTGCCGCGGATCGTCTCCTTCGATATAGTCGCGCAGGCGCTCGAACTCGTTGTCGGTCCCGAGGCGCCGCGAGCGGCGCACGCCGATCGTCGACAACCGATCTCGCCGCGCGAGCATCGTGAACCGCGAAAGCTGGTGGATATCGGGATAAACCCGAACCTGGGTGCGCAGCGGCCACGCGTATTGCCCGCGCCAGAGCCCCAACCGGCTCGAAATCAGGGCGTCCGCCTCCTGAAATTCGTAGGTGCCGCGCTTCTTGGGCACGAATCGGTAGGCGAGGATCGCCTGGCGGCGGCCGGGTACGGCCACGTCGAACGCCGCTGGGTTCGCCGAAAACTCGTCCGGAACATCATCACGCACGCGCAAGACCCGCGTGAGCCGGCCGGGATTGTCGACGACCAGCTCGACGTCTTGAGGCTCGTTGATCGAACAGACGGGTCCGACTCGGCGCTCGAGTCGCAGTCGGCGGCTTCCCGAGAGCGAGAGCAAATCAGCGAACGCAACGACCGCGATGACCAGATCGATGACCGCCAGCACCGGCCAGAGGTCTTCGTCGACCAGCAGCAAGAGCGACAAGAGTGCCGGAAACAGAAGCACGACGCCCAGCAATCGGCCTGGCCAGAGCATTTTCATCGCAGAGGAACCTCGACGGAGCGGATCAGCTCGGTCAGGAGCGTATCGGCCGACTGGCCCTCGATCTCGGCCTCGGGCGTGAGCGCGACTCGGTGCCGGAGCGCGGGGAGGAGCACCTCTTGCACGTCGTCGGGAACGACGTAGGAGCGCCCTTCCATGGCCGCCGTCGCACGCGCGCCGCGCAAGATGGCCACCCCGGCGCGCGGGCTCGCACCCAGTGCGAAGGTCGGCCAGCGCCGCGTTTTGCGCACCAGCGCCGCGATGTATTCAAGCAAGCGATCCTCGACCAGAACCGACTCGGCACGCTTCTGCATCTCGCGAACTTCCGCGGCGCTCGTGACCACGTCGAGCTTGTCGGCCACGGCGCGGTCGAGCCCGCTCGCGCGCGTGTGGAGGCGCAAGATGTCGGTCTCCTCGGCGGCTTCGGGGTAATTCACGAGTAATTTGAACAGGAACCGATCGAGCTGTGCTTCGGGGAGGTTGTACGTGCCCTCTGATTCGATCGGGTTTTGCGTCGCCATGACGAGGAACGGCAGCTCGATCGGGTAGCTCACGCCGTCGATCGTCACGCGGTTTTCCTGCATGATTTCCAGGAGCGCCGAGTGAGTTTTCGCGGGGGCCCGATTGATCTCATCAGCGAGCAGCAACTGCGTGAAGACGGGGCCTGGCCGGAATCGAAAGTCGTTGATGCGATCATCGTAGATCGGTGAGCCCGTGACGTCGGATGGCATCAGGTCGGGCGTGAATTGAATGCGATTGAACGAACAACCGAGCACCCGGCCGAGCACGCGCACGAGCAGCGTCTTGCCCAGGCCCGGCACGCTTTCAATCAGCACGTGGCCTTCGGCCAGAAGCGCCGCCAGGACGCCGCGAATCAGTTTGTTCTGGCCGACGAAGATCTTGCCAGCCTCGCCGAGCACACGATTCGACCAGCTCACGACCGACGAATCGGCCGGGTCGCCCGGGTTGGCCGGCGCTGCCGCGGGCTCGGGCGACAGCTCGGGCCCTGGTGCTGGCGCCACGGCCCTTTGATCGTGCGATTCCGGCCCGAACTCGTTCTCATCCATTCCGAAGACTGCCTTCTCAGAGTGATTCGAAGCGGCTCACAGAAACACGGGCCGCGGCTTCAAAACGTCTTACGCGATCCGGAAGCGGTTCGCCAGGTGATAGTCTGGCGATATCAAGGCCACGCGTCACCGGCGTTCTTGGTTTGACGCTGGCATGAACAATGGCCGGCGATCAGGTCTTGTTGCTGGTATGAAGCGCGTTTCCGTCACGCGGGTGGCGCCAGCGCCGATACCGTTCGAGGATCGCCGCGGCTTCGTGCTCCGCGGTTGTTTTCGATAACAATGCGCCCAGGGCCAGGGCATGGGCGGCCGGCCGATCCGCTTCCGACCGCGGTGCCGGACGCGGGCGCCCCAGCCGGGGCGCGCGGGCGAGGGTTGCCATCAGGGCGGCCACACAGACCTGGGCCGCGATCCACCGCAAGAAGGGCAGACGAACGAGTAGATTCCACAATGACGGCGGTTCGTCCTTGCCGAGCAGAAATGAGCCTTCGACCATGGCAATTCGCCCGCGGCCACGTTCATCAACCCAGTGGACGACCCGGTCGGCCAGCGGCCGTCGCGCGGGGTTGACGAGCGCCTCGTTCAAGAGAAACGAGCCGTTCGCGATGAACAGCGCGGCCGAATCTCCCCACTCCTTTTCAAGCACGATCGGTTTGTCATCAGCTTCAAGCAAAACCGTGCTGGTCCCCTTCCTGAGCGGTTCGTGAACGGTCAACGCGGCACTCGCGGCGTTTACACCCTCGGCCCACGGCCCGTTCAGCTTCTGGCAGACGCGAGGCGGGTTCCAGGCCGTGTCGACGTCGAACCACTCGCTGCCGCTCGCAAGCGACTTGGGCCTGGCGGGGAGCTGGCGGGACCAATCGGCGGCTTGCTCGCGATTTTTCTCGGCCTCGGCCTTCCGTACCGGATCGGCGGCCGTTTTGGGGTCGTCACGCACGGTCGTCCAGTATTCGGGGGTCGTGTCGAAGTCGAGCGGAACGTAGATCAACCACCGGCCGGGCTTCTGCTGGAGCCAGGTGCGAAACCACGTCGCCTCGTCGCGGCTCGGCGGCCCTGGATAGGTTGCAAACCGGATGATCCCGTCCGACCAGTTTCCCAGCTCCTCATTGAGTCGAATTCCAACACGGATGTCGTGGCCGTGCTTCTTGAGAAGAGAAGCCAGAACGGCGGTGCCGTTGACGCTCTGCCCGCGGCTCGCGCCGTAGGTGTCGTCAAGGACGCCCCCGCATCCCGCCATCCCCGAGATGAACGCGCTCGCGCTGGCCATGACGAGCCAGGTCATTTTCCCGCGGCTCATCGTGGCGCTCCCGGCGGCAGCCGCCGGCGTTGTTCGTTGAATGCTTCAGCCCGCTTCCAGACGGCTTCAAACGCGTCCCGTGAGGGAACGCGCCGGCCGTAATAGACATCCTCGAAGAGCCGAAGCGTCGACGTGAGTGAATCGAGAAGGCCGGCGTCGTGGATGCCTTTGACATAGTGCCGTCCGGTCCGTCCGGGGGCGAGGCGGATCAAACCGATTTGATCGAGCGTGAGCAACTGGTGAGCGAACAAGCAGATCACCGCGCCCGCGAGGTCGCCGGCGGCCCGGCGGCGCTGGGCTTCGGCCCACGGGTCGCCATCCGCCGCCCGCAGCCCTTCCGGCAACGCACCGACTCGCGCGGCCGTCGATACCCATTCCTGAGCAGGCCCAGGCGCCAGCCATCCCCCCTTACGGCGCAACCACAGGACAAAAATCCCCACCAGAAACGCCGACAATACCGTCAAGAGTAGCGCGGTCCCGATCCAATCGCCCGAGATCGTCGGCAAGGGACCCATGGATAATGAGTCGAGATATTTGCCAATCGAGTCAAAAAAGGACTTGATGTACGTGCCGATCGCCTTGAGCCACGATAAATTCGGCCCCCATACCGGTTGCGCCTGATCGGTGTCGGCGTCGTACCACGGAAACGCTCCGTCACGCAGCGCCTCTTTGACGGGGGCCGAACCATCGGCCGTCGCGCTTCGGGCGCGGGCTCGCCGCCGCGCCGGCTCGTAGCGATGGAACCGCGTCGGCCGGGGGCGGGGCGAGCTCGACGGCGGCCGCGGCAACGAAGAGCCCCAGCGACATGAGAAATCTCACGCGGGTCTCTCCTCGAGCGCGCGGCCAGCGCTCTTCAATCGCAGCTCAATCTCCCAGCCTTCGAGGCGGATGCGCCGGTCGATGTAGGAGAGAAAGCCCACCACGCCGAAATAGGCGATGGCCAGCCAGACACCGATTTGAAACAACACGCCGGAAAGATCGGCGAGCCCCGGCTCGTCCCACGTGACATCGCCGCCAGCCATGACGGCCGTCAGCGTGCGCGTGCCCATCTCGAAGCAAAGCGCGAACATCGCGCCGAAACAGACAGCCAGCACGCACCGGATCAACAGCTCGCCCTCCATCCCGCGGGAAACCTGGACCGACCGCCTGAGCGACCGCCAGGTTGAGCGGCGCTCGAGCAAGATGACCTCGTTCAAGAAGCTGAACCGGGCCGGCACGAGCACATAGCCCAGAAAGCTTGCGAACAGTGCGCCACGCACGACCACCTGACAGATGATCAAGGCAGGGAGCGATGCAAGAAGGCGCTTGAAAACTCGACCGCGCGAAAGGGCACGCCGAACATCAGATCGCCGAGCACGATCGTCAGCGGGGCCGTTGCCCAGGGGGCTTCCATGATCAAGAGCAGCGGCCAGAGCGCGCGCGAGAAGTTCACGTCCGAGAGCAGCCAGAAATTGAGCGCTGCAAATGGCGCGATGCCCGCGAGCGCCGCAAGACCGAGTGCCGCCGGCCGATCGCGCACGACGACCATGCCGAGGTCGAGCAGCTCCAGAAACGAGCGCTCGCGGATGACGATTAACGTGTGATCATAATTCATGCGATGGCCGGATGAACAAACGAACGCCTAATCCGAGAGCTGCGCCTCGGCGATCTGGATCGCTTTGAGAACGCCACGCGCCTTGTTGATGGTTTCTTCATATTCGGCTGCCGGATCGCTATCATAAACCACGCCCCCCCCCGCCTGAACATAGGCCGTGGTCCCCTGAACGACGAGCGTGCGCAGGGCGATACAGGTATCCATGTTGCCGGTGAAGTCGATATAGCCGACCGCGCCGGCGTACGGTCCGCGCTTTTGCTTCTCGACCTCGTCGATGATTTGCATGGCCCGGACCTTGGCGCGCCCGAAACGGTCCCGGCGGGGAGCCCCGCGCGAGCGCGTCGAACGCCGTCTGGCCGGGTCTGAGCTTGCCCGTGACGTTCGACGTGATGTGCATTACGTGCGAATAACGTTCCACCTTCATGACGTCGGTCAGGCGCACCGAATGATATTCGGCGACCCGGCCGACGTCGTTGCGCCCGAGGTCGACGAGCATGATGTGCTCGGCGCGCTCCTTGGGATCAGCCAGGAGCTCCTCGGCCAGCGCGCGGTCCTCGGCCTCATCGACGCCCCGGCGCCGCGTGCCGGCCAGCGGGCGGATCGTGACCTCGCCGTCCTCGACCCGCACGAGGATCTCGGGTGAGCTGCCGATCAGGGCAAAATCACCGTGAGGAAGATAGAAGAGGAACGGGCTGGGGTTGACCACGCGCAACACGCGATAGATATCGAACGGCCGCGCCCTGGTCTCGACCGCGAACCGCTGGCTGGGCACGACCTGAAAAATATCGCCGGCCTTGATGTATTCCTGGCAGTGGCGGACCACCGATTCGTACTCGGCACGGGTGAAATTCGACTCGGGCGTGAGCTTCACGGGCGAGTCGGTATCAATATCGCGAAGACCCAGATCGGGCCCCGGCGCCGCCATGCGCTCGACCAGGTCGTCGATCCGCCGGCACGCGTTGTCATAGGCGATCCTGGGATCGAGGCCGGCGCCAACGTGTGCCTGGCCGACCACGAGGATGGTCTTGCGAATATGATCGAAGAGAACCATCGCGTCGTAAAAGGCGAACGAGAGATCGGGCAACGAGCGATCGTCGGGCGGCGCGTTCGGCAATTTCTCCGTGTAGCGCACGGCGTCATACGACGCGTATCCGACAGCCCCGCCGGCGAACCGCGGCAAGCCCTTGATGGGCACCGCTCGATAACGCTCGACCAGCTCCTGGAGGTCTCTGAAAGGATCGGCCGATTCGAAGTGCCGCGTCCGCTCGGGCCGGCCGGCCTCGGTGACGGTGACCGCCGTGCCGCGCGCCTCGAAGCTCAGGAACGGCTCGGTGCCCAGGAAGCTGAACCGCCCGACCTTTTCGCCGCCGATCACACTCTCGAAAAGGAACGACGGCGCGGATCGTTCGATCCGCGCGAACGCCGAGACCGGCGTGAGCCCATCGCCGGTCAACTGGCGGTAGACCGGAATGCACGACGCGGAACCAAGGTGCCGCGCGAACTCGTCATACAGGGGGCGATAGCGGTTCATCGGCCGTCGTGTCCGTCGAAAACGAGCGTCTTCCAGCAATGAATGAACATTAACAGCCGGCGCCGGCACGGACAAGCCGGGGACCCTGCCGATCGTTGATCGGCGGCGACGCGCGCGTGGTCGAATCGTCAACGGTACGCTCGCGGCCATCTGGTCTGTTCTTGGCTTCCGCCTGGCGCGGTCAGACACGGAGTCGTTGCCGCGGGTTCGGTCCGGAGCCGGCCGTTTCTGGATAAACGCCCGGTGTGGCGAGCGGACAAGGTTCGGTGAACTGTTAACCGCCGCGGAACGTCAGTATCATGAAGTCTAACCAATAGAGCCGCCGTCTTTCGCCATCCGCGAGTGTCGACCTCCGATGATCCGAATCAGTCCGCGTGTCTCGATCCACGAAAACGAGATCGAGCTCGAATACATAAGAGCCTCGGGACCTGGCGGCCAGAACGTCAACAAGGTCTCGACGGCCGTGCGCTTGCGGTTCGACGTGGAACGATCGCCGTCGTTGCCGCCGGACGTGCGCGAGCGATTGACTCGCCTGGCGGGGCGGCGGCTGTCCGACGACGGTTTCTTGATGCTTCACGCGCGAGCCGGCCGGACCCAGGAATCGAACCGTCGCGAGGCCATCGAGCGTTTGATCGAGCTGATCGCGCGGGCGTGCGAACGGCCGACGCCGAGACGGGCAACCAAACCGACGGCCGGATCTCAGCAGCGGCGGATCGCCGCCAAGAAGCGCCGGGCGCCGTGAAAGAAGGCCGGCGCGTTCAAGAAGGAAGCGACGACTAGGAGTCTGTCTGTCTCAAGACGCTCGGAAAGATAGCGCCGAAAAAGCTAAACAAGACAGCCCAGGGCATCGCCCCGCGGAGGAGGCGATTCAGACGAAGAGACGGCTGGCGAGCCCTGAAAGAGCCGACCATCGTTGCATTTGCGTGGCCCATTCAGTTCTTGAGATTCATCATGCTCCGACGGCCTCCAGGGCGTTGACCTGGGCTGACTTGTTGGACCCCTTCGGGGCAAATTTGGTCCACGCGCCAGCCGCCTCGGTCAAAGCTCAAGCAGGCTCGCCGTGCCGTGGTGAAAAGTAGAGCTTGACTGAGTCTTTCGGAGCGCTGGAGTCCGCCCGTTTTCGTTGCGCGGCGGTCCGTTGAAATCTCGCACTCAGGCGCAATTTTGGGTTCGTCAGAAGCCGCCTGAAGGCGGACTTCCAGCAGGTAACAGTTGGAGTTCTGGCTTTAGCCGGTCTGCTCTGGCTGATATCGTAAAAAGCCGGCTAAAGCCGGAACTCCAGCAGGCCACCGTTGGATGTCGGGCTTTAGCCGGTCTGCTCGGGTTGATATCGTCAGAAGCCGCCTGAAAGGCGGAACTCCAACAAAGGCGTGGCGCGCTGGGTGCCGCGTGGTTCGTCAATGAAAACGCGATGAACGCGAAACCGGTGCAAGCCCAACCTTTCACCACGACAGGCTCGCCGTCCGACTTCTGTGACTGACTCTAACAAAGATGAAGATGCCACGGTCATTCTCGCTCCCCCAAGGAACTGCATTGTGATGACGCCTTCGCCAGTCCCTCGCCAGCGTACTTTTTGGATTGCGGTGATTCTTGTGACGATCATCGCGGCATCAGGCTGCGGCCTTTTCGGCACTGGACGCGTGGCGGCCGCGGTGGAAGAGAAGGGAAAAGACAAACAAGAGGCCAGCGAAAAGGATAAGAAAGAGCCCGCCAGGAAGAAGCCCCATGGTCTGCCGCTCGAGCCGGACCGGACGATCGAGTTCACGACCGACCAGGGAACCTGGGTCTCGGTCGATGTCTCGCCTGACGGCAAGACGATTCTTTTCGACCTGATTGGCGACCTCTACACGTTGCCGATCGAGGGGGGCGAAGCGAAGGCCCTCTCGACGGGCGTGTCGTTCGACAGTCAGCCGAGCTATTCGCCCGACGGCAAGAGCGTGGCATTCGTGAGCGATCGAGACGGCGCCGACAACCTGTGGTTGATCAACGTCGACGGCTCGGCGCCGCGACCGCTCACGAAGGACAAGCAAGCTCTCTTCGCCTCGCCGGCGTGGACGCCCGATGGTGCTTTCGTGCTGGTCTCACGCCAGACGCAGCTTCCCTGGGGTGCGTTCGAGCTGTGGATGTATCACGTTCGCGGCGGCTCGGGCGTTCAGGTCACGAAGGGGAAAACGAAACCCGGCTTCGATCGTGACGATTACACGCACGCCATCGGGGCCGCTGCTTCCCGGGACGGCAAATATCTTTATTACACCAAGCGGCAGAAGCTCTTTAACGCCTACAACAACCTTGATTTTCCGCTCTCGCAGGTCACGCGGCGCGATCGCCAGACGGGCGACGAAGACACCGTCACCGACGCGCTGGGCAGCGGCTTTCGCCCCGCCATCTCGCCCGATGGTACGAAGCTCGTCTATGGAACTCGCGTCGATAATGAGACCGGCCTGCGCGTTCGCGACCTGGTGTCTGGCGAAGAGCACTGGCTGAAGCTGCCGGTCCAGCGCGACGAGCAAGAATCGCGTTACACGCGCGACCTGATGCCTGGTTACGCTTTCATGCCAGATAGCAAATCGGTGCTGGCGGCGTACGGGGGCCAGATTCACCGGATCGACATCGCCTCGGGCGCCGATCGGGTAATTCCGTTCACGGTGAAAGTGTCTCAGCCGGTTGGATCGCGCTTGAACTTTCCGGTGCGCGTCGATGACGGACCCGTCAAGGCCCGCTTGATTCAGGATCCAAAACCATCGCCCGACGGCAAGCGACTGGCGTTTTCAGCCTTGACCAAGCTCTACATCGCCGACTTGCCCGGCGGCAAGCCAAAGCCGCTGTCGGCGGCCGACGCCCGCGAGTTTCAACCGGCGTGGTCGCCCGACGGCAAGATGCTCACCTACGTGAGCTGGTCGTCCGAAGGGGGACACATCTGGAAACGACCCGCCGACGGCCAGGCACCGCCGACGCGCGTGAGCCGGGCCAGCGCTTTCTACCAGAATCCCGTCTGGACCCCGGACGGCAAGCGAATCGTCGCCCTTCGCGCGCCGCGGCAAACGCGTGTCGAACGGCCGATGGGGCTTGGCGCCGTGCTCGACCTCGTATGGCTGCCCGCGGATGGGGGCGATGCCACGGTCATCAGTCCGGCGCGGCGCCAGCGGTCCCCATTTCTCGCGCGAAGCGGATCGCATTTACTTGACGACACCCACGGGCCTGGTCTCCTTGCGCTTCGACGGCACGGATCGGCGCACGCACGTCGCGGTGACCGGCAAGACGGGCTATTCGCCCCGCGAGCCCCAGCCTGCAGAACAGATCGTGCTGTCTCCCGACGGCCGCTGGCTGCTGGCACGCGTGACGGATCAGGTTTACCTGCTGGCGCTTCCGCAATTCGGCGGCGAAGCACCCAGGATCTCGGTCAACGATGCCTCGGTTGCTCTCAAGAAACTCACGGACATTGGCGCCGACTACGCCGCCTGGGCCGACGGCGGCAAGACGATCACCTGGGCGATCGGCGCGAGCTTTTTCCGGCTGCCGTTCGACTCGGTCGTCTTCTCGCCCCTCAAGGCCGAAGACGACGAGAAAGACAAGGAAAAGGCGGAAGCCGAGGCCAAAGCCTTGAAGCCAAAGCCGGAGGAAGTGCCCATCGTCGTCGAGCATGCCAGGTATCGGCCGACGGGCACGGCCGTGCTCAGCGGCGCCACGATCATCACGATGCGCGGCGACGAGGTGATCGCCGGCGGTGAGATTGTCGTTGTCGACCACCGAATCGCGGCGGTCGGGCCAAAAGGATCGGTCAAGATCCCCGACGGGGCCAAGGTGTTCGACCTCGCGGGGCTCACGATCGTGCCGGGCTATGTCGATACGCACGCCCACTGGACGGAGGTTCGCCGGGGGGTGCTCGACATGCAGAACTGGAGCTTTTTCGCCAACCTGGCGTACGGCGTGACCACGGGCCGCGACCCGCAAACCGGTACGAACGACATGTTCGCCTATCAAGACCTTGTCGAGACCGGCGAGCTTGTGGGACCGCGCGCATTCTCCACGGGCCCGGGCGTGTTTTCGGACACCGATTTCCAATCGGCCGACGATGTGGAGGCCGTCGTCGCACGTTACAAGAAGTATTATCGTACCAATACGCTCAAGTCATACATGATCGGCAACCGCCGCCAGCGCGAGTGGATGATCGCGGCCTGCCGCAAGAACGAGGTGATGCCGACAACCGAGGGGGGGCTCGACGCCAAGCTCAACCTGACGCACGCGATCGACGGCTTCAGCGGCAACGAGCATAGCCTGCCGGTCGTTCCGCTCTTTGACGACGTCGTGCAGCTCTACGCGCGGACGGGAATTTCGTACACGCCGACGCTCCTCGTGGCTTACGGCGGCCCGTTCGGCGAGACCGATTTTTTCACGACGACATCGATTCACGACGATCCCAAGATCCGCCGTTTCATCCCGCATGAAGTGCTCGACTCGAAGGTGCGGCGATCCGAGTGGTTCCACAAGAGCGAGCATGTGTATCCCTTGATCGCGGCGTCGGCCGCGAAGATCGCGCGGGCGGGGGGCCGGGTGTGCATCGGCAGCCATGGCGAGATGCAGGGAATTGGCTACCACTGGGAGATGTGGGCCCTTGCGAGCGGCGGCTGGAAGCCGCTCGAGGTCTTGCGCGGCCACGCTCCATGGTGCCGAGGCGATCGGCTACGCCCAGGATCTCGGGAGTCTTGAACCGGGCAAGCTCGCCGATCTCGTCGTGCTCTCGGCCGATCCGCTCAAGGACATTCATAACACCAGCTCGATCCGTTATGTGATGAAAAATGGCGAGCTGTATGAAGGCGATACGCTCGACAAGACGTGGCCGGTGAAATCGCCATTGCCTCGGTTATGGTGGTGGCCCGAGACAAAAACCAACTGACGATATCTCCAGGGAAATTTCCGTGACAACTCTTGCGGACGACAATCACGAACACGTGAGCCGGCGGCTGGTCTTGAAGGGGCTGGGCGCCCTGGGTATCGGAACCGTCACGTTTCGGCGCGCCCTAGCCGCCCAGGCCGTGCAAAACCCGGGCGAGGTGACGCCCGAGATGATCAAGCAGGCCGAATGGATCGCCGGGCTCGAGCTCACCGACGACGAACGTGCGAGGACCGTGCGAACGCTCACGCGCAGCCTTCGGTCATTCGCCGAGCTGCGAAAGGTCGAGGTCGGCTACGATATCCCGCCCGCCTTGAGCTTTCTTCCGACGGTGCCGCCGGCGCCGACTCCGGTCGAGCGAAACCGCGCGCAATCCGCCGAGCAAGCGACGTTCCGGCGTCCGGGCTCCGCCGAAGAGCTCGCCTTCATGCCAGTCGGCGGTCTGGCGTCGCTCATCCGGCGCCGGGAGCTGAGCTCGACCGAGTTAACCAGGCTTTACCTCGGCCGTCTCAAGCGATTCGACCCGCTCCTCAAGTGTGTCGTGAATCTGACGGAAGACCTTGCCCTGAAGCAAGCCGCGAAGGCCGATCAAGAGATTGCGGCCGGCCATTATCGCGGCCCACTTCATGGGATTCCCTGGGGCGCCAAGGATCTGATCGCGTATCCCGGCTACCCGACGACCTGGGGTGCCCCTCAGTTCAAGAACCGGGTGCTTGATGTGAAAGCCACGGTGGCAGCGCGGCTGGAGGAAGCCGGCGCCGTGATGGTCGCCAAGCTGTCGCTTGGCGCTCTCGCGATGGGCGACCTCTGGTTTGGCGGCCGGACGCGTAGCCCGTGGGACCCGCGTGCGGGCTCAAGTGGCTCGTCGGCCGGCTCGGCCTCGGCGGTCGCCGCCGGGCTGGTCGGTTTCGCGATCGGCAGCGAGACGCTCGGCAGCATCGTCTCGCCCTGCCGCGCCTGTGGCGCGTCGGGCTTGCGGCCCACGTTCGGCCGCGTGAGCCGCCTCGGTTGCATGACGCTCTCGTGGTCGATGGACAAGCTCGGTCCGATCGCCCGCTCGATCGATGACTGCGCGCTGATCTTCGATGCGATCCACGGCGCAGACGGCCTTGACTGGTCGGCCGTCGATCAGCCCTTCGCGTGGCCGCCAAAACGAGCACTTGAAACGATCAAGGTCGGCTACGTCGAAGACCCTGAACGGCCGACCGACAGTCGTGAAGAGCTGAGGATCCTTCGCAAGATTGGCTTCGAGCTGGAGGCGATCACGCTTCCGGAAGAGCTGCCGGTCGGCGCGATCACGCTGATGCTCGGCACCGAAGCGGCCGCGGCCTTCGACGAAGTCACGCGGAATCATATCACCGAGGGGCTCAATGCGTGGCCCAACACGTTTCGCAACGGCCAGTTCGTTCCGGCCGTGGAATATTTGCGAGCGGCGCGAGTGCGCACAAAATTGATGCGCGCGATGGCCGAACGGATGGCGAAGGTCGATGTGTATGTCGGCTCGGGTCAAGATCTGTCGATCACCAACTTGACCGGTCATCCAACGGCCGTTTTCCCGATGGGCTTCCGCGACCACGATGGACGGGTGATGCCCGGGTCGGTCACATTGACCGGGCGTTTGTACGACGAGTCGACCCTGCTCGCCGTCGCGCACGCGTTTCAGCAGGCGACAGGTGAGCATCGGCATCAGCCGCCCGTCGATGCGTACCTGGCGGCCGAGTAGACAATATTCGCGGCGCCGATCGAGAAGCCGACCAAGTCAGTCCCTCGGCCGCGACGTCTTCTGGCCGCGGCGTTCGACGGCCGAGTGTCCGCGCGCGCCCAGCGCCGAGGGGCGTTCCCGGAAAAAATTTGAATTCGCGATTAATTTCACTGGCCGTTGCCTACATCCGTCGGTAATATTGCCGACATCAGTAGGCAATTCGCCGCTGGAGGAATGTTTGTCATGAATGAGCCGCACCGATTGCCGCCGCTGTCGCAAGCGCAGCTTGAGATTATGAACATCATCTGGGATCGTGGCGATGCGACGGTCGCCGAGGTCTGGAAGATCCTTTCTGTGCAGCGAAAGGTGGCACGAAACACGGTGCTGACGATGCTGACGCGTCTCGAAGAAAAAGGCTGGCTAAAACGCGATGTTGAGGGCCATGCCCACCGGTATCAGGCCGCTACGCCGCGGGGGGCGACCATGGGTTTGCTGATCAGCAATCTGGTGGAGAGTGCATTTGGCGGATCGGCCGAGGGTCTTGTGCTGGCGCTTCTTCAAGGCCGCGGAGTGACGAAGGAAGAAGCCGTGACCATTCGCGCAATGATCGACGAGGCCGAGCGGAAAAGGAGGCGGCGGTCGTGAGTTTTCTCATCCGCATCGATCCCGGACAGCGACTAGCCTGGCTACTCGCGATTGCGGCCGTGGAGATGGCCGTCGTTGTGATTGTCGCGGCGATCGTCACGGCTGCGATTCGGCCACGGCGAGCGGCATTGTGCCACACAGTTTGGTTATTCGCCCTGTGCAGTTCGCTCCTCGGGCCGGCCGCGAACGTCGCGTTCGGCTACATCGGTTTCAAAACGGCCACGATCCCGTGGATCGGCGCTGCGACGGGTCACACACATGCCTGGGATGACCCGGTTGATAGAAACCCTGGCGTACTCCTCACGCCCGGTGCTGACGATCCCACACCAGGAGGGGCGCCGGGCAACCCCGCGGTGCGGCTATCAGACGCCAAGCCGTTGGAGCTCAGCCCAGAGGCGGACGGGATTTCCGATCGACCTGCGCACTCCACGTACGGCCTCACCGCAAGACTCGATCAGTGTGTTCGCTGTGTCCCAGCAGACCTCTTTCCGCAACCAAATACGGCCGCCTTTTTGGGGGCAGATGTCATACGCTGACCTGGCAAACCGGTTTGTCACGATTTTGATGCTACTGTGGGCTGGAGGTGTTGTCATTGGAATCGCGCGCCTTGGAACTGGTTGGGGGCAGCTTCGACGCTTACGGCGTTCACTTCGGTCGATGGACATGCGCAGCCAAAACAGTGTACTCCGCGAGGTTGTCGCGGCGATCGGGGGCGGCGATCCGCCGGTGATCGCGGTGTCGCCGCTTGTCTCAAGCCCGATCACGATCGGAATTCGTGCACCGGTCGTGATTCTTCCGCAGGGGCTGGCCGCCGATCTACGTCCGAGCGAGCTGCGCGATGTGCTTATTCACGAGTGCGCTCATGTCGTCCGACGGGACGCGGTGATTAGCGTAATGCAACGGCTTGCGGCGCTATTTTACTGGCCGCATCCGCTGGTGCATTACCTGAATGCTCAACTCTCCCGATCGCGTGAAGAGGTTTGCGACAACTACGTCATCAATCACGTGAACTCATGTGAGTATGCCCGCACGCTCCTCCAACTGACCGAGCGATGTCGGCCTGTCAAGGTCGGCTGTGGCGGGATTGGCCTCATGAACACGCGCTGGACACTCAAAGACCGAATTACTGGCTTACTGGATCCAAGAAGGGACACGATGATTCGCTCAGATTTACGCGCGAGAATACTTACGGCCCTTGTCCTGGTGCTAGCCGTGGCAGCGACTGCCGGTTTTCAACCGGTGAAACCGGTCGAGGCGCAGGCGCTACCTTCATCGGGCGGAGCGGCGTCTGCTCCCAGATCGCTTGAGCGCATTGTGCAGGGACTCGTTGTCGACACCCAGGGTCGGCCAGTCGCCGGGGCGGAGTGCGCCCGGTCCGCCGTGAGAAATTACGCTCCCCGGTCAGCACGGGTGTGGATGGTCGGTTCCAATTTCGCCTATCGGGGCGCATGCTAATGGAAGAATTCCTCGTCGCCTCGGCCGACGGCGGGGCGAGGCTCGGCACTGGCAAGTACATCGAGCCAGAGAATTCCGGACCGGCGGCGCCTGTGCGAATCACGCTCAATCCCAGCCGCGCCATCGCGATCCACGCTCGCGACGCGGCAGGAAAGCCGGTTTCCGGAGCGGCCATCGAAGCGGTCGGCTTTGAGTTCCAGGATTCGACAGCAACCGACGACCGCGGCAATGCACACCTTCTCGTTCCGTCGGATGCCGCGGTCAGATGGGTCATTGGTCTTAAGTCGGGTGTCGGCTTCGATTATCACGAAAATTATTCTTCACGTCCCGCGTTCGAAATTGGACCGCTGCCGGCGAAAGTCACGCTCACGCTTGATGGCGCACAGAAGGCGCGTATCATTGCGTCAAACTCGTCCAGTCAGTTGGTTGAAAATGTCGAATTCTTGCCGGCCGTGATTCAAAAACCAGGCAAGATCGACAGCGCGAACATCTCCGGAGCGGAGATCGTCAGATCCAAGACGAACGACCGCGGGGTCGCGGCATTCGATTGGTTGCCCAAAACGCTGGACCGGCCAATTTCATTCATTGTTTTTTCTAACGTATACTCCTGCGCCGACTCGCTTGAATATCAACCGGACGCAGGCTTGGTCGACCTGAAAGCCCACGTATTGCACAACACGCTGGCTCAAGGCACGGTGCGATACGCCGACGGACAGGCTGCTGGGGGCATCCTCGTGCGTGCGGAAGGGCGCGGCGCGACCACCCATTATTGTCGGATGCAGACGCGGTCGGCGCCGGATGGGTCTTACGCCGTCAGTGTCGAACCTGATCAGTCGTACATTTTCGCCGTCATTGACGCTCGGTCGGCCGCGGCGAGCCTCACCGGGAAATTCGCTCACGAGGGAGAACCGCTGAACGGGCTCGACTTTACGCTCGGGGACGGGACGCTCATCCGCGGACTGATCACAAAAGAGCCTGGCACAACGCCCGCCGTCGGCGAGGTCGTGACACTGACAGAAAAGGGCTCGCCGGGACCAGCGGGACGCACGTCGATGCCGCCCAACGAGACCACGGAATCACTGGTTCGGTGGGCCAAGGCCGACGCGTCCGGTCAATTTGATATGCGAGTCGGGCCCGGTCGATACGAGCTCTTCGCGCCGAGCTTCGCTGGAAAGGAAGAGCTGACCGTGGTAAGAGAGCCGCGGATCGTCCGCGACTTCCGGATCGCCGGAACCGGGCAACCTCATAAAATTGATGGATATGCAATCGAGCAAATGCCGGCCGGTGAACGTCCGATGGCGCGGGCCATTGTGGAGGCGTCGCCGCCTGGCGGTCAAGGCTTTGGGTACCGCACGATTGCCGACGGCGCGGGACGCTTTCAGCTCTCACTCAAACCTGGTGCGCTTTTCGTGGTGTATGTGCGCGACCACCAGGGCTTGAACGCCGGTTTCACAAGCGTCAAACCGGGCGAATCCAGCGTGCGGGCGCTGGCCGGGCCGGCGTCGCGAATTCGCGGTCAGGTCGTTGACTCAAAGGCACAGCCACAGCGCCACAGGCGAGTGCAGCTTCGGCTCGATAACGCCCCGGATTATCGCGAGTCGGGCCACTTTTTCGTTCACGCGGTGACCGGCGACGACGGTCGTTACGAATTTACGGGAGTGGTCACCGGCGCCAACGCCGAGGTCACCGCCTGGCACAGCGATCGACACGATCCTGGTCGCGCGAGCGGCGCCGAGGTCGCGGAGGTTGTCGTTCATAGTCCCGACGCGATCGAAGTGCCGAGATTCGTGGTGCCGGCGATCGATGTGAAGGAGATACCGCCGCCGAAAGCCGCTCATGCCGATTTCGACGTTGATGGCGTTCCACCGACATCACGGCCCGTGGCACTTCACGGGACGAGGTCGAAAATTTTCTGAGAGCGATGGACCGCGGAGCGGTCGATGCGAACATTGTCGATCGTGCATGGCTGGCGACCCGACCTCAGTTTAGATGGTCAGTCGATCTGGCATCGATCAAACGACGCATGGGCGATGCCGATTTCGTTCGCCTCGCGGACGACGCCGCTCGCGCTGTGCTGGGGCGCCAGGCCGACGCCCTGACGCTGTTTCGACTGGCGCTGGTGTTCCATATCGGTTACGATGTCGAAGTGATGAAACACCAGATTCACGCGCAAATCTCGGAGAGGAATAAGCCACGCCGAGAATTACACGGCAAGGTCGTCGAAGCGACCACAGGACAGCCGATCGCGGACGCGCGCGTCTTTTCGTCCGACGCGGTCTCTCGCACCGACGGCGCGGGCGTCTTCGGCTTGAAAACATCGGTGCCCCAGCGAGAGGGAATGATCTGGATCGAAGCCCGCGGCTACGCGACGGCCGAGTATCCCGCGCTTGACGGCGCGCCCGCCCCACAGGACGTTCGCGTTGAGCTCGTTCGAGAACAACCGTTTGTTGGTCGTGTCGTCGGTTCCAGCTACAAGCCTGTCGCAGGGGCGAAAATACAAATTTGGGTCGATCACCACGATTTCCGAGTGCCCCGGCCGACCTCGATCGCTAAGAACGACCACTTCGCGTTCCCGCTCGAAGTGCGCAGCAACGACGAGGGCGTTTTCGCGGTTGACGGACTGCCTCCCGGCCCTGTCGTGAAGCGCTGCATCGTCGCGCATCCGTCATATCAAACGCACGAAGTCGCGAAATCACTTTTGGAGGGTCGTCTGTTGCCGGTAGTCAAATTGGAGCCCGGATGCAACGTGTCGGGCTTCGTCGTCGACGAACAGGGACGCCCGGTTGGAAACGCGCTGGTTTTGATCCGTAAGCCCGAAGATCACGATACCGAGCTGAGCACGGAAACCGCGGCCGACGGGCGATTTCATATCGGCGCCGCACGCCCCGGCCGCTGGATTGTGATTATCCAACCGAAACAACAGGCGCCGCTGTTCGGAGCAATCGTGGCGGCTCAAAAGCGCCCGGTCGATAATCAGTACGTCGTTGGCCCCGCGGCATACATCGGTGGCAAAGTGGTCGATCCCGAAGGTAAGCCACTGGCGGACGCCGCTATCGGCTGGGTCGAGCCCGTCGACGAGCGAGGCTACGCGGTCTCGAAGCTCGAGCTGGGCCGGATGACCTTCTCCGCTGACGACGGCACGTTTCGGATCGGTCCACTCGCGCCGGGCGAATATAGCCTCACCGGCGTCATCGAGGGACCACGGCGACTCGGTCGCGTGAAAGGGCGATCGAACCAAACAAATACGGTCATTCGCCTCGAAGTTTCCCCATGACGCGCCGACTCACAATAGCGGACCGAGGAGCACGCCGTGCGTCAAATTGAAGGCTGCTCGCTGTGGTTCGGCCACATCGGCGATGCCGCCAATTTGAGCGCGATCGAGGCGCACGGAATTCAGGCCGTTGTCGATCTCGCGCTGAATGAATCGCCCCTCGTGTTACCCCGTGATCTGACATACTGCCGTTTTCCACTTCTTGACGGTCCTGGCAATCAACCCTGGATGTTGCGGGCCGCCGTCGAGACAGTCGCCTGCCTGTGCGGGCTGGTGCGTCGACGCTCGTCTGCTGCAGTGCCGGCATGAGTCGCTCGCCATGCATCGCGGGCGCGGCGGTCGCTTTGCTTCGCGGGTTGCATCTTGAAGACGGTTTAAGAATGGCAGCGGCCGCAGGGAGATCGGATATGTCGCCCGGGCTCTGGCTGGACATTTGCTCCGTCTTCTCTTGACTGACTCAATCCGTGATGCACCGTGAGATCAGTTATGCGTCCGCCACTCCTGACCAGCGCGATTAATGTCATCGCGGGTCTGCGAGACATGGAATGGCGACTGAGCTACAATCCAGAAAATGCGGACACTCATCAGACGCCCCTGTCGATGACGTCAAGGAGACGTTGAAATGGCGAAGCCACCAGGCGGCACGTTATCGCCGACCGCAACGGAATTGATCGAAATGCACGAAGTCTACCGGCGAGGAGGACACGCACGACAGATAGCTCCGCACATCGTCTATCCCGAGCCCACTTGTCCTTATCCCGGATGCGAAGAGCCGATGCAAGCGATTGATTTCCGCCTGGAGGATCATGGACGCGATGTGCATGATCGGCTGGTGCGGTCCTGGTGGAACGATTCGGGATTTGTCGGGCGGTGTCCCCGGTGCAATGGCTGGATTCACTTCTCCATCAAAGGTAAACGCACCATCGACGCGGATGAAGCGTCGTATTTTCCACAGCTACCCGATGACTGGTATACGAATGCGACTATCTTGTGACTTTCGCACCGGTCGCCGGTGGATTTGGTCGGCTCGGCTATTTGTCGACAATCATCTCCCCGTTCATCACCATCCAGTGCCCCGGGAACGTGCAGAGAAACGGATAACGCCCCGGCGTTGCTGGCGCTCGAAACGAAATCGTGAACAGATCCTGCGGCATGACGATGTCCGTGTAGGCCAGCACATCGTCGCTGCGCGGAATGTAGTTGCGCAGGGCCGCATCGGGCTCGGCGATGATCTTGTTGACCAGGTCGCCGACGCGCGGCAGTGTACCGGGCTTGATCAGGGCCCAGTTGTGGGGCACCGAATCGGGATTGGTGAACGTCAGCTTGATCGGCTCGCCTGCACGAACCTTGAACGACCGCACTGAATACTGAGGTTCTTGCCGGCCTCAATATTGATCGCCCGTGCGCCCGCGATCTTGCGACTCCAGGGGTTGGGGATCGGGCGATGATCGAGGGCCAGCATGTCGGCCAGAATCGGATGGGCCGCGATCGTCTTGGTGTTCGGCTGGTAGCCGGCAAATCCCGTGAACGGCGCGGCCAGCTTATGAATTGTCGCGAACACGTCAACGGGCTCGCCTGTTCCTGTGCTTACATGAAGATGTAATTGGTTGACAGGTTGCAGTTCGGGGATCTCGAGAAAGAGCGATTTGCCATCGGCCAGAGCATGGGCCGAGCGGATCGCCAGATTGTCGTGACCGGGCTGGCCCGGGTGCCGGGCCGATAGTTCGGCCGAGCCGTAGGCCGGCGCTGTAGTGGTAGTTCCACGCCTGGGCGAAATGCCGTTTGGGCTGGCCGGCGATTTCACGAGATAGCGGCTCCGAAAAGCTCAGCAAGATTCCATTCTCATGGGCGTGAAACGCGAGCGGCAACTGGACGGGTCCGCCGGTGTACCGCACTCGCTGGAAAGCAGCCGTCAGCCGGCGTGTAAGTGCCCCAGCCAGTCATGCCGGAAACATAGAGTTGACCGTCTTCAGGATTGAACCGGCCGCGGTGCACTCCTGATTGGAAGTCGCCGGGCAGGGGAATCGCCGCGCCTTGCGGCTGGCCGTCGACCTTTTCGCGGAGGATCAAGAAATGCGTGCCCGTTCCAAATGAGAAATGAAGCAGCTGACCTTTGAGGGGACCGAACCGATCATCGGGTACCGTCACCTGCGCACCGCTCGAGTTATCCAGCCCGCGCGGCAGATATACGAGCGGGAGGTCGGGCGGCTGTCTGTTCTTCGGACCTGGATAACCGTAGTGACCACCGGGGCGCACCTCGCAGATCATTGATGTCGGAACCCATTCACCCTCGGAGTTGGGCACGGTGATCGTCCCATCGGGGGACAGTCCGAGTCCATCGGGATTCCGAAAACCGGTCGCGATCACCTCGGAAGAGCGGCCGTCGGCCGCGATTCGCAACAGTCCTGACTTGCTCGATGCGGTGTAGAAACGGCCGGCCGAATCGCGCTGGAGACCACTGATGAAGTCGTGCCCGCCGGTCGAGGTCGGATAGGCGTTCGAGAAGCACTCGTAAAAATCGGCCTCGCCGTCGCCGTTTTGGTCGTGCAGGCGGGTGATCTGGTCGCGGCCGAGAACATAAACCATGCCATCGGCGACCACCAGGCCAAGCGCCTGATGCAGGCCAGAAGCAAAGCGCTTCCACCGGACGTTTTTCAGGCTCTCGTCGAGCCCCTGAACACGCCACACGTCCCCTTGAATTGTGCAGAGCATGGCCGTGCCGTCAGGCAGGAA
Organism: uncultured Planctomycetota bacterium; assembly: GCA_963818265.1. Classification (GTDB taxonomy): domain Bacteria; phylum Planctomycetota; class Planctomycetia; order Isosphaerales; family Isosphaeraceae; genus CAWFRS01. The sequence goes on from CAWFRS010000013.1 coordinate 96,761, forward strand.
GTCGTGATCCCCAAAAAAGAGCAGGGCGTTCCAGGGGTTCTGAAACGGAGGCTCGATCGTGTCGACGACGTACGGCCACGTCGCGGATTGGCCGACCGAGCCCTTTGTGGTGAGAACTTGCGGCCACTGGGCGGGACCACCGCGCGTCCACGTTTGGCGAGCGGATGGCTGGCCGCGGGGCCGACGACTGTGCGTGAATCGACCCTGTTCGACCCAGGGTGCGTCGAGCATCTCGACATCGCCGATCTTGTATGCGAAGACCACCCGCTTGCCATGCCGATAAAAGCCGTGATAGACAAACGGCTTTGTCAGGCGATGCGCCCGCGGGCTTCGGCTGCGGCGTGCCGTCCATGATCAGCCCGTCCATCAAGCCGTGGCGCGTGGCCGAAAACTTGACGAAACCGCCGCTCCAGACGGCCTCATAATTGAGCGTCTCCGGATTGAAGCAAGCAGCCATCTCGCCTTTTTCGCCGAGCCGTACACAAACCGCTTTTGGCACTGTCACACCCGCGCCGCGAAAGACGCCGCACAAGACGGTCCCCAGCTCGGTCTTGTTCCAGCGGTCATCGGCCCATGTGTCTTCATTTTGATTGCCCCAGTGCCCCATTTTTCCGCCATCGAGCCCGGGGTAGGGGGGGAGCAGGGAGGGGGCGGAAGACTGGTTCGACGAAGTGCGCGGCTTCCTTCGAGTAGAACTCGTAAATACGGTCACGATTGACGGGTTGTTGCCAGTTTGGCCAGTGCTCGGGGTGGATCGGTGCACGGTCGAACGTGAATTCGGCCATCGTGTGCGTGTGCCGCCGCAAGGCGTCCGCCGCGTGGCTACCATTGCGGCCCAGGTCGAGGAGAAACCGGATCAAGTCGCGACGATCGGCCGCCGAGACGGCCGCAATGAGGCCCTCGGGCATGAGCGTGCCGTCGCTGCCGCAATTCGTCGATGTCGCGCTTCGAAACCAGAAATCGCTCGGTCGACAGTGGGTCAGCCGAAACTCGATGGCGACCGGGGTCTCCGACGAGCTTGTAGCCCTGGCGCATGGTTCCGTCGGTCGTGGCCACCGTGTAAGCCGCATAAGCGTCATCGACTTTTCGCTTGGGCCAGAGAATCGACTCGACGAGTTCCTCGGGCTTCATGCACGTACCCGAGCGTTGATAGATCCGGCCCGATCATGGCTCCCTGGCTCGCCGACGCGATGGCACGACAAACACGCGAGCCTGTCCGACGCGAAGACCGCCGCGCCTCGGGCCGCGATCTCCGTGCGTGCGAGCGTCGTCGATCAGTGCCGCGACGAGAGCCGGGTCATAGGGAGCGCTTGGCGTGTTGCCTGGCGCCGATCGTGGTCGGCGCGGCGGCCGCTTGGGTTTCTCGGCGGGGCGCGGCGGCACGGGCGTGCGACGGCGCGGGCGCGGGCCCGCCGGATGCCCGTCAAGCTGCGGCACCAGCCAGTCGAGGCCGTCGAGATTGTCTTGGAGCCGTTCCTCGGCGTCGTCCATGGTGTGGCCGAGAATGCCGATCGGCCCGCGATATCCACTCGCCGCGATCAGCCGCAAGAGTTCGAGGTCCTCGGTCCCCTGGCCCAGCGGCAGAATTTTGCGTCCGACGCGGTCGCCCTCCCGGATCCATGCCGTTCAGGTTCGAGCGCCACGAGATAGGGCATCATCCTGGCGAGCAGTGCCGGCAGGCGGTCGAGATGGTCGTGTCCATGGTGCAGGTTATAGACCATGCCGACGTTAGTGATTCCCTGCGCCTTGAGCCGCTCGATGATGGCGATCTGATTCTCGGGCTCGCCGAACCACCCGCCGTGGTTATAAAGCGCGAGCGAACAGCCGATCTTGCCGGCGTCCTCGGCGAGCGGACGCAGCTTCGCCACGGCCGCCTTGACGCGACGCTCTTGCTCGGGCCCCTGGTCTTTGTCAGGTCCGAAATCGAGCAAGACCCAGAGCTGGGCCTTGACGCCGTGGCGTTTGAGGACGTCGAGAATGATCCGCGATTCGCGGTTGAGCTCGCCGGGGGCGACCCAGAAAGCGTCGAGCGAGACCCCGCGCGCTTGAGTGCCTCGATCTCGGCGTCGAACGTGGGGATGTGCTCGGCTCGCCAGTCGTAGGCGAAATGCTTGAACCCGAGCTTCTGAAGCATGGCGGCCCGGTCTTCGGGCGTCCGTTTCTTGCTGTCGAACGGGACGATGCACCAGGCGATCAGGTTATTTCGCGAGAAAAGCTGCTTGACCACTTGAGGGTCGGGCTTCGCGGCGGGGCTCTGGCGTGCCTTCTGCGTTTGTGTGACGCCAGACCGGGCACAGACGACCGCCAGCAGTGCCCAAACAAGAAACAGCGCCGCCGATCGGCCGAGGATAGAGCGAGCGGAGCTCCTGTCGAGTGTCATGACGTCGTCCTGTGGATGTCGTGAACGACCCCGGTTGACAAGGCAGCTCGATGAGGAATCGTGGTCTTGCTGCTTGCGGGTCGGCCCCGTGCGGATGTATTTTGCAGGCTATATGCAGCGTATGGGGCCGTTGTGGTGCCGTCAAGTGTGCCCGGTCGGGAGGTGCAACGCATGAAAATCGGGGCGGGGACAACGCTTGTTTCCAACGGCACCCTGGTCGACGGCACGGGCGCGGCACCGATCAGGGACGCAGCGGTCGTCATCGAGCAGGGCAAAATCACCTACGCTGGACCGGTGGCCGGAGCGCCCGCCGTGTCGTCCGCCACCCAGCGCATCGATGCCCGCGGCGGCACCATCATGCCGGGCCTCGTGGAAGCTCATTTTCATCCGACTTACTTCGACGTCGCCGAGCTCGCCGATCTCGACATCAAGTATCCTGTGGAGTATGTGACGATCCTGGCGACGTGTAATGCACGGCTGGCACTCGAGTGCGGCTACACGGCGGCGCGTAGCGGCGGCAGCCTCCACAATATTGACGTGTGGCTCAAGAAGGCGATCGAGTCGGACCTGGTTCCCGGTCCGCGGTTCGCGGCGAGCGGGCGCGAAATCTGCGGCGCGGGGGGCCTCATGGACTGGAACGCCGAGCATCTCAAACTCGGCATGGAAGGCCTCATCCTCCTGATCAACGGGCCCGACGAAGGTCGACGCGCCGTGCGGAAACTCGTGAAGGACGGCGTCGAGTGGATCAAGACCTATCCCACCGGTGACGCCGCGGCCCCCGATACGGCCGACCATCACACCTTGTGCATGACGTTCGAGGAAATGGCCGCCGTCGTCGCCGAGGCTCATAACTATCATCGCAAGGTGACCGGGCATTGCAGGGCCAACCAGGGGATCAAGAACGCGCTTCGCGCCGGCTTCGACACTCTCGAGCACGGCACCTTCATGGATCAAGAGGCGCTCGACCTGCTGCTCGACCGTGACGTGCCCGTTGTGCCGGCCCTGCAATTCGAGCTGGCGAGCATCGAGAAGGGCCCGGGGTACGGAATGCCGCAATCCGTGGTCGACGGCCATAAAGAAACCCTGGAGGGCGGGGCCGAAAAGCGCCCGGATGATCCTCAGGGCCGGCGGCCGGCTCGGGATGGGGGGCGACTACGGCTTCGCCTGGAACCCGCATGGAGATTACGCGAAGGAGCTGACTTTCTTCGTCAAGCACGTCGGGCTCACGCCCCTCGAGACGATCACGTGTGCCACGAAGACGGGCGCCGAGATCATGGGCCGCGTCAAGGAATTCGGCACGGTCGAGGCTGGAAAACTTGCTGATATTCTCATCGTCGACGGCGACGTCGTCGCCGATATCGCGATCCTTGAAGATCGCTCACGGTTCCTGGCCGTGATGCAAGGCGGTCTGGTGAAGGCCGGGCAGTTGGTCAGGTCCGGCGAGTACGCCGCTGGAGCCGTCGGCAACTCGTAGACTTCGAATTCGAGTTCGACGGATCGGCCGGCCCGACACCGCGCGTCATCGCCAGCGAGCAACGGGGAATGTTTCGATGGGCGTGCCGCAAGGAGGGCCGACGCGCCGGCGTTCCGGCTGGAATTCGGTTTGCATCGATCGATCCGTGCCGGCGGATCAGTTCTTGTGGCTGGTCTTGACGTCGTCGAGCCGGGCGCCGTTGATCCAGTCGAGCAGGGTCTGGTACTCGCGCGACGACTTGTCGAAACGGACTCCGCCCGCGTGTGCCTTCTTGGTTGGATCGGTTTGTGCTTCGGCCTCCTCGGCCGCTTCCCACGTGGGCTTACCCAGGAGGAGGCTATCGGTCGGCCTCGATAGATTCACGACCCGAAGCGCCGCGCGGTAATTGTCGCGAACCGCCTCTGACGTATACTCCCCCGACCTGGCCGGGGGCGTCATCTTGAGAATCGTGTGCGAGCGATGGCATCCGACGCAATTCTGGCCGTCGTCGCCAACCCGACTGAAAATCGGCAGGATTCGCGATCGGAAGTATTCGACGTCGAGCCGCTCGCCGGAGTGAGCCGTCCCGCCACTCGATCGGCCGCGCGTCGCGAGGAGCGTCTTCGCGATCTCCTTCTGGCGAACCGTGCTGCCGGGCGATCCATTGAGCCTCACGGAGCGCGTTCTCAACGGCACCGTTGGTGGCCAGCGCGGTCCGACTCTGAACCAACTGGAGTGCTTTTTCGCGAGTCCCGCCGTGCTCGTGCACCAGGGCGCTGCTGATCAAGCTCACGACTCTCAGGTCGTTCAAGAGAGCGGGCTCGGTCATGAACTGGCCGAGCAGGGCGATCTGCGCCGCGGGCGGCAGCTGATCGAGCGCCAGGCGCAAATCCGGCTCAGCGATCTGGGCTCTCGGTTCGAGCGCCAGGCGGATCGCGGCGGCCCGGACCAGGGGGTCATCATCAAGCATGCTCCGCCTGATCGTGTCGCGCACGCCAGGCTCGCTCCAGAGCGTATTGAACGAAGCCAGTGCCGCGAGGGCCGCCACGCGGACCGCGGCCGCGGGGTCGTTCAGTGCCGAACGAACCTTGGCCGCGAGCTCAGGCCCGGCGGCCGGGCCGAGCCGGCCCGCGTACTGGAGCGCGGCGGCCCGTGCTTCGGTGCCCGGGCGGCCGAGCAGATGTTCGATCAATGCGAGATTCGCCGGGTCGCGATCGCCCGGATTGAGCTTGAGGGGAAACTCCTTCGTCATGGTGAGGGCCCAGCGTCGAACGTCGGCATCATCGTCACCGAGCCGACGGGCGACAGCAAGCGCCAGGGGGGGCGTTCCGCCCCCGCGCACGGTCACAAGCGCCTGCAAGGCGAGCCGGCGAATCAGCGGGTCGGCATCGTCGAGCTGCTTGATGAGCGCCGACGCGACCTCGCGGATGGTTTCTCCATGAAAGAGCATCGGCTCGAGATCATTGCCGATTCGCCCGCCGAGCACGGGCCGTTCGAAGAATTCGGACATCGCGCGGAGCACGCCCTCGCGCTGCAGCCGATCGCCGCTTTTCAAAACAACCGCGTATTTCGTGCCCAGGCGGTTAACGGTCTCGTGCTGAGCAGCCGTGACGCGGGCGCGGCTCTCGGCCGTGGCGAGGGCTGGGACCCAGCTCTGGTAGAGGTAGCGAATGTTGTCATCGCCGATGATGTAGAGCGCCTCAACCAGATTGCGGCGCACCCAGGGATCACCGGGTTTGGCCAGGCCCGCGATCAGCCGATCTTCAATGCGACCCCGCAATTCGAGGTCGGCACGCCAGTACCAGTAGCGCCACAGCCCCTTGATCGCCTGCATGGCGACAACCGGGTCGGGATCGTCGCACAGGTCGAGCAAGTCGTCGGCCAGCGCGGTCTCCTGAGCGAGCTCGCGAAAATGGGCCGCGAATAGCCGGGTCGCCCCGCGCCGGACGCGCGGGTCGGGCGACCGCAGCGCGCCTGACACGGCGGCGAGGAACTGGCGCTGTCCGGCCGTCGAGCCGGGCGTTTGCGACCCGTTCAGGCGATTGCCGACGCTGCGCATAGCCTCGGCCGCGGCGCGGCGAACGACCTTCGATTCATCGCCCAGGCAGGCCGCCAGGGCGGCGATCGCGTCGTCTTCGCCGATGCGGCCCAGAGTCCGGCAGGCGGCCAGCCGCACCAGCGGCGCTGGATGGCGTGATTGCGCCATGATCTGAGCCCGCAGCCCGGCGCCGGACCGTCCCAGACACGGTCGAGGTCATCAATCAAACGGCCCGGGTCGTCAACACGTAGAGCAAGCGGCTGAGTGCCAAACGGTCCATTCCAGCCCCGGGGACGCGGCTTTACGTTCGGATAGAGTGTGGAAAGTGCCATCAACGCCCACTGCGTTTCGCGAAACGGCGTCCGAAATTGTTCGTAGGGGTTCACGTCAAACCAGCCGCCGAATGCTTGCTGGCGTTCGAGAAGGGCCAGCACGCCGCGGCGCACCGCCGGGTTTTCGGGCTTGAATCCGGCTTGCGCGAGTGCATAAAGACATTCCCCTGTTTGCATCTCCGTGTGGGGATAAGCCGGGTCGAATTTGACCGACCAGTGGCCGTTGTCGCGTTGCAGCTTGATGATCTCTCGCACGTTCGCGGCGATCAGCTCCCGGTGCTTTTCCTGGTGCGGATCGATCAGACACAGGCCGATCGTCTGGGCCGCGAGGTCGCGCGTGTTCGACGGCTTGCCCGTCGGCACGAGCCCGGCGATCAGGTCGCGCGTTTTCTGATCTTCCACCCGGCCCAAGCGACGGAATTGTTCATCGAGCTGACGCCAGCTATCGGCGGCGACCTTGTAGCGGCTGACCGGGTTGTTGCCGTTGGACTCGTCGGCGGGGAGCGACGTTCTTCCCTGGTAATAAAGTGTCAAGAACCGGGCGATGCCCCGGTGGAGATTGTTGCGCGGGCGCATCGCGAAGAGGTTTTCGTAATCCATGACGATCGTCGACAAACGCCCCAGCACGTTTGCCGGCGCGGGGATCATCCGGGCCCAGACGGCGTCGGGATAACCGTGGAGCGGCACCGGGTTATTCGCCAGTCGCTCGGTGAGAAACTGGAGCGCCAGCGGCTGCTCGACGTCGTAACCGGCCTTGACGGCCGCGAGCGCTGATTGCGTCGTGAAATGAGTCGGATGGCAGGCGACGCACGTCGACGTCTCATGGTGCACATTGGCGACACGGTCGAGCGGATGTCCCTTGCGCGGCGTGTTGGCATGCCAGCTATCACCAGCCAGGAGCTGAAAATCCATGGCCGTGCGGATGGCCTTCCGGGCTGCCACGGCGACAGCCGCATCGTCGGCCGTCTTGCGGGCATCCGGCTTTAAATAGGGGGGCACGTCAAACAGCTTGGTACGAAGCTGATACTCAGGCTGGCAGGCATCGACGCGAACGAAATAGGTTCCCTTCGTGAGCACGCGCGTGGTGAACTTGTTGGCTCCCATGCGCGGCGGGCGCTCGCGCTGAAGGCTCTGGGGATCAATGCCCTGGGTATACTCGACCATCCGCCCACCCTCGCGGCGATAAATTCGCACGTCGGGCGGAATGTCGCGATCGACGAAATCGAGCCCGAAGAAACCGAGCTTCGGCACCTCGGAGTCAAAGGAGAATGTGAACCAGTCGACACCCACCGTGTGAGCCTGGGGCGCAGCGTCGTCAATGGCCGCGAAATAGGGGCGATCGTCGGCCAGCGCGTAAACAGTCGTTCCGAGCGCCAGTGGATTGGCGAGATCCGGGTTGTCGTTTGGCTCGCTCTCGAACGCGACGGCATCGTCGGCCGTCCCGGCGCGACCCAGATCGGCCACGCGTATCGCGACCGACACTGGCGCGTGCGTGTCCGCGGCGTGATCTTTGGCAACGACGCGCGTGACGCTGATCTTGAGCAGCGAACCGGCCGGTTGGCGGACCGTCCATAGCCCGTCGGGATCGGCGCGGTCGAGCGTCTTTTTGAGGGGCGAGGGCATGCCGATTTGAGCGTTGCCCGCATCGCCAAATTCCTCGATCGCGACGTCCACCGCGCAGCGCTCGGCCGGGTTGATGGCGATCAATATCGAGCGTAGCCGCACCCCGGCGCGGCGGGGACTTCGACAATGAACGGTATTCCCGGCAACAGCGTCTTCTCACAACTCGGTAAGGGAGAGACCGTTTCACCAGACTGGCCGAGGGAAGACATCAAACAAGCGAAGGTCAGGCAGGCCAGAAACGCAGTCCTCATCGCTTTTTTCGATGCGCAACGCATGGCGGATATCGCCTCATTACGGAAACAGAACGCTCGATGGAACCGGAAAGCCTCGATATCCCATCGTGAGACACGTGTCGAACCGCGGCAATGGCAAAAGCTCCCCTTTGACCGGGCCGCTCCGGCGCAGTACGATCCGAGATAGGATTCGTTTTGCGATTTCTCGGCGTTTTCGCACTCGACCCTTCTCGTCGAATCACGTCATTACCGGAAAGGGGTATCTCCAATGCCGCTTTACGAGGTCGAAACGACATCACATATTATGATTGCCTGGGCTGATGATGAAAAAGGCGCGCGTGGGTTCGCGAAACAACATTACCCCATGGAGGATATCATTCGCGTGAGCCATCGTCCCCGCGATGCCTGGGTGATCTCGAAGTCGTCGCTGGGGATCAAGACGGCCGGCGATCCGTGCTCCGTGGCCCGCGAGTGCCTCTCGAAGGCGCAGGGCGACAAGGTGCATGCTGTTCGTCTGTATATGCATTCGACTGGAGCCGACCTTGAGGGGGCGCGTAAGGTGATCGAATCGAATATGGTGATGGGCTGGTGAGCGTGGTGCGCGATGTTGCTAGAGCCGCGAGAGCGGCGCTTCATGGCCGGGCTTGGCAACCCATTTGCAGGAGCAAAACGCGACCACGGTCGCGCGATTTGCTGGACTCGATTTCCCTTATCTTGCCGGGTCCGGCCGGCTGTTCAGGATCTTCGCTGCGAAATCTTCAAGAAGCCGAATCTCGTCGACCATTCAAGCCTGGAATACGATAGTCGCGTGGGGGAGTTGAGAAAAAGCGGAGCAAGAACCTTTTATCCGATGCCCGCCGAGGGCAGCCGTCGATTGTACATCTTTGAGACCTTATGTGGAGGACCGGCATGCCGCGGGTCATCTCGCTGATCCTGGGCGGCGGACGCGGCACGCGGCTGTTCCCCCTGACGAAATCCCGGAGCAAGCCGGCTGTGCCGATCGCCGGCAAGTACCGGTTGATCGACATTCCGGTGTCGAACTGCATCCACGCCGGTTTGACCCGAATCTTCGTGTTGACCCAGTTCAACTCGGTGAGCCTGCACCGGCATATCTACAACACGTACAAGTTCGACCCGTTCAGCGGCGGTTTTGTCGAGATACTGGCGGCTCAGCAGACAATGGAACATGAGTCGTGGTATCAGGGGACGGCCGACGCGGTGCGCCGGAATATCCCCTATTTCACGGAGAGCAACTACGACCTCGTGCTGATCCTTTCCGGCGACCAGCTCTACCGGATGGATTTTCAGGACATGATCCGCACGCATCTCGAAAACAAGGCGGCCGTCACGATCGCGGCGCTGCCTGTGGCCGAGCAAGAAGCGATGGCGTGTGGCATCATGCGAATTCAGGCCGACGGCCGCGTCGTCGATTTCGAGGAGAAGCCCAAGACGACCGAAAAGCTCAGCCGCGTGCGAACCGAGCCGGGCTGGCTCGAACGCCTCGGCCTGGCCGCCACGGGCCGGCCTTATCTCGCGAGCATGGGGATCTATCTCTTCAACCGTTCGCTTCTGGTCGATCTGCTGAAAACGAGCTCCGCCACCGATTTCGGCCATGAGCTTTTGCCCCAGACGATCGCCGGCCATCGCGTTCAGGCCCACCTGTTCGACGGATACTGGGAAGACATCGGCACCGTCAAGGCGTTCCATCAGGCGAACATCGACCTGACGCTCGACGAGCCGGCGTTCGACTTCGCATCGGAAGCCGGTCCGATCTTCACGCGCCCGCGATTCCTGGCCTGCTCGCGGATCGCGGGGGCAACCGTCAAGAATAGCGTGATCTGCGATGGCAGCGTGATCGGCCGCGGGTCCGTCATCGAGAACTCGGTGATCGGCGTTCGCGCCCGCATCGCCGATCATGTCACGATCCGCAACACCTATGTGATGGGGATCGATTATCTCGAGCATTCGCACCAGTTCGCCGAGAATCAGCGCATGGGGCGGCCGAATTTCGGGATCGGTGCCCACTCGGTGATCGAGCACGCGATCATCGACAAGAACGCGCGGATCGGCCGCAACGTGCGCGTGACCAACGAGCGCGGGTCGGTCGATACCGAAGAATTCAGCACCCACGTGATCCGCGACGGTGTCGTCGTGATCCCCAAATTGGCCACCGTCACGGACGGTACATCGATCTAGCGTGCCGGTGCGGCCATCCTCACGCCTGCCACCGCGGGCCGCATGCCGAACAGGGGCTCTTGTTTGTCGACCGGGGACGTTCCCGGTATCCTGGAACGGCCATTGAGCGCCCGGCTGCGGGGCGCCTGGAGTTCTCGAGCATTCAGCAAGCCGCGCGCCCGACCGGGTCGAGTGGCGAATCAACCACCGGCCGTGGAGGTCAACCGAGCATGGGCGAATGGGCAATCCGCGTGAGCGACCTGCGAAAGGAATACCCAGGGCGTGGCGAGCCAGTCCATGCGGTCAAGGGCATCAACCTCGAAATCAGGGCCGGCGAGTGCTTTGGCTTGCTGGGTCCTAACGGTGCCGGCAAGACGACCACCGTCGAGATCCTCGAAGGTCTGACGAAGCCGACCTCGGGGCACGTTGAGGTGCTGGGCCGCTCGTGGTCGACCGATGCGGTCGCAATCCGTGAGAGGATCGGAGTCACACTCCAGGAGACGCGCTTTCCCGACAAGGAGACGGTCAGGGAAATCGTCTCGCTCTTCCGCAGTTTTTACAAGAACGGGATGGAGCCTGCCGACGTCATCGCCCAGGTCTCGCTCGAAACCAAGTCGAATGCCTTCATCGAGCAGCTTTCCGGCGGCCAGCAACAACGTCTGGCAGTCGCGATCGCGCTTGTCGGCGACCCGGAGATCCTGTTCCTCGATGAACCGACGACCGGCCTCGATCCCCAGTCGAGGCGCCAGCTCTGGGACGTGATCCGCGGCCTCCGCGATCGCGGGCGAACGGTCGTCTTGACCACGCATTACATGGATGAAGCCGAGCGACTCTGCGATCGCGTCGCGATCATCGACAACGGCGAGATCATCGCCCTGGGCTCGCCGGCCGAACTGATCGCGCGGATCGGCGGGCACCACATCGTCGAGTTCGCCCTCGAAGCGGCGGAGGCCACGCCCGACGACCACGCCGACTCCTTCGCGAGCGTCGACTCGGTGCTGGCCACGAGAGCCGAGGCGGATGGCTACGCCCTGACGGTCGCCGAGCCTCACCGCGCGATTCCCGCTTTGCTCGATGAGCTCGAGCGCCGCAAACGGCCGATCGTGCGATTGACGACGCGGCACGTTAGCCTTGAAGACGTGTTCGTGTCGCTGACCGGACGCCACCTGCGCGATGACGAATCCAACGGAGCATCCGCTCCCGCGAAACCGGAAGGGCGGAAAGGACGCCGCCGGCGCGGTTAGCGAAAAAGACAAAGATTCCGGCCGGCCGCTTCGTTCTTCCTCACCAACCGACCAACGGCAGACCCGACATGCTGCGATCTTCGCCTTTGTTTCAGCTTTACCTGGTTCGCTTGCGCGACTTCTACCGCCAGCCGGCGCGCATTTTCTGGGTTTACGGGTTCCCCACATTGCTCGCGATCGCCCTGGGATTCGCGTTCCAGAGCCGCCCGCCCGCGCCCGTGCTGGTCGATCTCGTGTCCGGGCCAGACGCCTCGGAAATCAAGACCCATCTCGACGCACACAACGCGGCCCTCGCTCGCGAGGGGAGTGCAGGCAAGACGCGGCTGGTGGCTCCGGCGGTGGAGATTCATGAGGCGACCGCCGCGGAGGCGCTCCGGCGACTGAATACGGGCAAGACGCCGCTGGTGATTGAACCCGTGGACGCCCACTCCTGGACGTACCGTTACGATCCGACGCGGCCCGACGCGAGCGCGGCGCACCAAACGATCGACGATCTCCTGCAGAGCGCGGCGGGCCGTTCCAACCCGCGGCCAACGAGCGACGTCTACGTGAGCGAGCCCGGTTCCCGCTACATTGATTTTCTCATTCCGGGTCTCATCGGGCTCAACGCGATGGGGGGCGGCCTATGGGGCATCGGGTTTCTGCTCGTGAATTTCCGGATCGCCAAGCTTCTCAAGCGTTTCGTCGCTACCCCCATGCCGCGGGCCGACTTCTTGCTCGCGCTCCTGGGCGCTCGGCTCACCTTCGTCATCCCGGATCTCGCGGTCCTTCTGCTGCTCGGCACCCTGATGTTTCACATGCCTATCCGCGGCAGCCTGGCCCTGGTGATCGGTATCGACATGCTCGGCGCGCTCGCGTTCGCCGGGATCGGGCTCCTGGTCGCGTGCCGGGCGCACACCACCGAGGCCGTCAGCGGCCTGATGAACCTCGTCATGCTCCCGATGTGGCTCTTTTCCGGCGTCTTCTTCTCCTCCGAGCGGTTCCCCGCCGCCGCGCAGCCGTTTATCCAGATCTTGCCTCTCACCCAGCTCGTCGGTGCGCTGCGCAGGGTGTTGCTCGAAGGTGTCGGGGTCGTCGCCGTGGCGCCCGCGATCCTGATCCTGGCGGCCTGGGCCGCTGTCACATTCGCCCTCGCCTTGCGCTTCTTCCGCTGGACCTGATGGTTCGCGTGCGAATCGCGGACGGCCGACCACGGCGTTCCAGTCTGACCACCAGCCGTCGGCCGCGATGCCGCCGGTTAACGCTGGCACCGCGACTTCATCGATCAAGTGTCCGAGAAATGTCGCCTTGGCGAGAATTTCGACGTCCACGAAGTTCGACCTCGACTGGAGCGGAATCGCCGGAGTTTCTCGATCCGGTGCATCTGGCAGGGCGAATGAACGTCACGCAATGGGACCGCGAACAAGAGCCGGCGAACGAATCGGCTGATTGCGCCACTTCCTGCCCCCGATTCGCGCGGGGACGGCAGCCATACACGTGGTCGCATCTGGCGACCGCTTCGAGCAGCGGACGAAGATGAGCGGGCGTCCAGGACTCGCACGCCGTCGTCACGAGCACGAGCGGGAGCGTCGACCTCGCCAGCGCCTGCTCGATCGCAAGCCCGGCGCCGGCTTCCATCACGCTGGCGATGGCACCCTCGACGGCGCGTCCCTCCTCGGCGATCAGTTGGCAGAGTGCTTTGAAAGGCTCCTGGGCGCGTTCGTCGACATGGTCGACAAGCGCCAGGACGTGGATGCCGGCATTGGGCAACGGGTCGCGGTGCAGGTGTTGCATGAACGGGTCATCGCCGGCCTCTTCGATCGACATGCAAACTCCCAGGAATTGACGCCGGCACCGTGGACGCGGCGGCGGCGGCCGCCATCAGCGCGGCGTCGCCAGCCACTGATCGAGCTCGGTTTTCAGCGCGTTCGCGAGTCGCCGCGTGACGGGGCCGGGCCGGCCCGACCCCACCTTTTGATCGTCGATCCGCACAACCGGCATGACCTCGATCGAGGTTCCGAACATGATCACCTCGTCAGCCGCGATCAGCTCGGCCAGTGTGATGCGCGTCGGCTCAAACGGGATACCGGTTTTCGCGGCCAGCCTCAAGATGTGCTGGCGAGTCATGCCGGGCAAGATCTCGTGCCCCTCGGGGGTTCCCTCGAGCCGATCACCGCGTGCCCAGATCAGCGATGAATGCGTGGCCTCGGTAACCATTCCATCGCTATCGAAAAGCACCGCTTCCAGGCACCCGGCACGCTTTGCGGCTTCCATGGCCAGTACGTTGCCCAGCAGGTTGGTGGTTTTGATATCACAGCGCTTCCAGCGCTGGTCGGGCTGGCTGATCACGCTCGCGCCTGTCTCACGCAGGCGTGCCGTGGCCGTGTCGTCATAGGGGCGGGCCACGATCAGCTCGGTCGGCGGGACCGGCGGATCGGGAAACGCATGAGATCGAGGCGCGACGCCGCGACTGATCTGGACGTAAACCATCCCCTCCCTGATGCCGCTGGCCGCCAGTGTTCGGTGGGCGCGCTCCATCAAGACTTCGAGGTCCACCGGCGGAAACTCCAGCTCCCGCAGGCTGCGTCGGAGTCTGGCGAGATGGTCAGCCTCCAGCCAGAGCCGGCCGGCGTAGGTTCGCCAGACTTCATAGACCGAATCGCCGAACGTGAAGCCACGATCCCATACCGGTACGCGCGCTTCCTTGACCGGCATGATCTCGCCATTGAGGCAAGCCAGATCGTCCATCGGCGATTTTCCTCGCGGGGTGAATGTCGTGTGAGCCCTCGATAAAAGCCCTCGCTAGGATAATCCGATCACGGGCCGGCGGGCAATGGTGCGAGCGAGACGAACATCGACGGATGCTCCGAGGCTCGCGTGACGCAACACGGCCACGCCCGACGGCGCAAGTCGGGCGTCGTTGCGGTCGGTATCGAAAGTTCCATGCCTGTACAACGGCTGACACTTCTTTCCCGAAGGTTGAGAATCACCGTACGGCCGACACGATCGAGATCGCCGAATATTGCCCTGCGCCGTCGATCGGCCTATAGTTGTCAAATCCCGCAACACAAACCGTCAGGTTCCCGCCCCCTGGGAGAATTCGAGCCAGCCATGCGTCGAAGTGCACGCATCAGCCTGTTTTGCGTGAGCGTTCTGATCGGCCATGCGGTGCGCGGCAAGTGCGCCGATGCCTCGGTCTATTCTTACTATCACGAAAACGTCCTGGGCACGTCGCTCGAGCTACGCGTCCGTGCAACGAGTGAAACCGCGGCACGACGCGCCGAAACCCGGGCGTTGGCGGAAATCGATCGACTCGAAAAAATCTTCAGCGGATACGATGCGACCAGCGAATTCTCGCGCTGGAGCAACGGCCCGCGTGCGCCCCGCCGGATCTCCCGGGAACTGCACGACGTGCTCGCCGCCGCCGAGGACTGGCGGCTCAAGAGCGCGGGGGCTTTTGACGTGCGGGTGGAAGTGCTTTCGCGTCTCTGGACCGAGTGCGCACGCCATAATCGCCTGCCGTCCGCGGACGAATCGACCGATGCGATTGCGATCTTGAAGTCCCCTGCGTGGAGTCTCGGGCCGGGCGCGCTCACGGCTGAAAGACGGTCCGACGCGCCGATCAGCCTGAACGGCATCGCGAAGGGTTATATCGTCGAGCGCGCCTGTGAAGTCGTGATGAACGAGTGCGCGGGAATAAATGGTGTTCTCCTCAATATTGGCGGAGACCTCCGCGTACGTGGCGATCTGCCCGGTACGATCGCCGTCGTATCCCCCTGGGCCGATTCGGAATCGTCCGAACCGTACGCCCGGATCTGGGTCAAGGATCAGTCGGTCGCCACCAGCGGTCAATCTCAGCGCGGGTTTCAGATCAACGGAAAATGGTATTCGCACGTGTTCGATCCGCGATCGGGCTGCCCGGTCGAGCGCGTGCGAAGCGCCACGGTCATCGCCGATCGTGGTATCGACGCGGATGCCCTGGCCAAGGTTTGCAGCGTTCTCGAGCCGGAAGAAAGCGTTCGACTGGTGAACCGCCTCGATGGGGTCGACTGCCTGATCCTGTCGGCCGACGGCCGAGCGACAAGGAGCCCCGGCTGGGCGAAACATGAAGAGCCGGTGCATGTGGCACTCGCCGCGGCCGCGCAGCAAGAACCGAAGCCGGCGAACACGGCGAAAAGCAGCGCCGCGGCGAAAGCCGACGCCAAGCCCGCGTCGCGACCCGCGTGGAACAAGGACTTTGAATTCGTCGTCAACCTGGAGATCAATCATCCCGACGCCGAGAAGGGCCGTTATCGCCGGCCGTACGTCGCCGTTTGGGTCGAGGATGAAACCGGGAAACAACTGCGTACGATCGCGCTCTGGGTCTCGATGGGAGGCTCCGGCCCGTTTCAGTGGCTCCCCGACCTCAAGCGCTGGTACAAGAGCGAGGAAGATCGCAAGCTTCTGGAGCGCAAGGATATCTTCTTCACCGTATCGCGGCCGACACGCCCGCCCGGCAAGTATCGCGTGATCTGGGACGGCAAGGACAATCAAGGCAACCAGCTCCCCGGCGGCGACTATACGATCACCATCGAAGCGGCGCACGAGCACGGGACCTATCAAAGCATCCGGCAGCGACGTTTCACTGACCAACAAGCCATTCACCGAGGACTTGAAGGGCAATGTCGAGATCCGAGCCGCCTCGATCGAATATCGTCGCAAGACTGCGCCAAAATAGCCCGTCGCCGTCGCCCAGCACGCCCCCCACGTCCCTTCATTCCGACGCAAGCTGAACATTCGTTTCGCGAAGCTCATGCGGTGGCTGCACATTTACCTTTCCATGTTCGGTCTGGCCGCCGTGCTCTTCTTCAGCGTGACCGGCATCACGCTCAACCATCCCGACTGGGCGTTCGGCCAGGTCGAGCGGCGGCGCGAGGCCGAGGGGCAACTGGAGAAGAAATGGATAGCGGCAGCCGGGCGAGACCCAAGCGCGCCGTCGCCGTCGGGCGACGTCGCGAAGCTCGAAATCGTCGAACACTTGCGCAAGACGCACGCCGTCCGCGGCGCGCTTGCCGAATTCCGCGTGGATGACACCGAATGCACCGTCTCGTTCAAGGGACCCGCCTATTCGGCCGACGCGTTCATCGACCGCGAAAGCGGGCCACTACACGCTTGACCGAGCTCGATCACGGCCTGGTCGCCTTGATCAACGACCTGCACAAAGGCCGCGATACGGGGCCGATCTGGTCGCTGGTCATCGATATGTCCGCCGTCGCTGATGACTGTCATCTCGCTGACGGGTATCGTGTTGCTCTTTTATCTCAAGCTCAGACGGGTGTCGGGAGTCGTGGTCGCTGTTGTTGGAACGGTCGTCCTCGTCGCCCTTTACCAGGTATTTGTTCCGTGATAACAGGCGCCGCCGATGGCGAATTCGCCGTGATCGTGCCGACCCCCAAGGACAGATCGATGGCGCCGACATGACGGCTTCGCACTCCGCAACAATTCGAAAGTCACGGGCCAGGTTTTCATCGTGGTTCACCGGATGTCTCTGTCTCGGGGCATGCGGGCTCATTCCGTGGGTTTTCCTTTCGCTTCGAATCGAAGACATCGAGGCCAGTGAATCGCCTCTCTTGATGGCGGCCGCCTCGCAGATCACTCTCGGACCGGGACGTCTTTACGGCCCCTATCGCGAGCGTAATCCTTATGTATTGATCCATGCGCCGCTGTACTACCGCCTGACGGCACTGGCAGCGCGGTTGATGCTGCCGATCGTGCGCGACCCGGTCCTGGCGACGCTGGTTGCGGGCCGGTTGCTCTCGGCGTTCAGCTTCCTCGTCATTCTCCGAGCGGCCTATCACCTGGCGGCGATCGGCGCCGGATCTCACCGCGCCGGGGTCTGGGCCATACTGCTCGCGGCCGGAACGCCGGTGTGGAGTGGGCTCCCCTTCGAGGTCCGGCCAGACATGCTCGGACTGGCCTTCCAGACGACGGGAATCTTGCTCGTCGTATCGGCGCTCGCGAGGTCGCGCGTCAACAGCGGGCTTCTCGCGGCTGCGTTCGTCGCGTTCGCCGCTGGCGGTGTGTGTCAAGCAACAATATCTGGTTGCTCCCGCCGTGAGTGCGGCCTTTCTCGTCGCGGCCTGGGCCCGCGGGCAAATCGCGTTCTCCGCGATTGCCGGCTGCCTGACGATCGCGCTGGCGATTGTGATCGGCTATTACGGCGCGGAGCAATGGGCGACTTCGGGCCGAATGTCGCAATCCGTGTTGTCGGCGGTGCGCCACGTCGCCAGCGTGCATCCGCCAGACCGTTTCTTCGCGGTCAACCTGTCTCTCGCCCTGATCTGGAAAGGCGTTGGCTTGATTCTCCTACTGGCGGCATCCGGGGTGACCATGACGGCGCGTCAGCCCGGATTCGCACGCAAAGCGTTTGCGACGGTAAGCACGCTGTTGTTCGCATTCATCACGGCGCTCACGATCGTCCAGATTTTTACCGCCAGACCCTGGGTCGGTGGACTGATCGCCGCGGGACTTGTCGTGGTGATGGCGATCGTCGTCCCGGCGAGCGGCGTGGTCGGACACGACCTGATCAAAAGCGTGCCCGATCGTATGCTGTGCGCGTTCGGAGTCAGCGAAGTTGTGTTCGCCATCTGGATGTGGTCTCTCAGTACGGGCGGCTGGTTCAATTATGCGCTCGAGGCTGTCGTCATCGCCGCGGTTGTGACCGCAAGAGCCATGACGAGAGCGTGTGAGCGTCCCCTGCCGCGCACGGTTCGGCTGCCGCTGGCGATCGCGGCGCTTGCCGTGCCGGCGTTCGCGTTTACCGATATAAAGCAGGTTCTCCTCAAGCGAAACAGCGATACGGATGAGGTGGCGGCCGTGGTCGAAAAAACCGGCTGTGCGGCGTCGACGATATTCTTCGTCGACCTTCCCGGTGTCAATCGCGTGAACGGCCGATGCGACATCGTATACGATGCCTGGCTATTCCCCGTGTTCGAGTCGATGGGCCTGGCCGAGCCGCGGTCGGCCTGGCTCGAACAACGAGTCCTGGATGGCTCGATCAGCGCGGTCGCGACCACTTCGACGGGAGACAAGATCAGCGGCGTGAACCGAAGTCTTGGCGATCTGGGATTTTCGGAGCTGAAACGCGTTGGCCGGTATCGCGTATGGATGCGATCCAAGCCGCGCGAATTTCGAGACCGGTTCCGGTAGACCGTGCTGAACGGCAATCACCGAGAGTCTGTCCCGAAAGCACAAGGCGAGGCTCAGTCGACCTCGCGGCCTGGGCTCGGGGAGACGCGCGCCTTCCCGAAAGGCGACCTTGTGGGATAAACTTTGGTTATGAGTCGCTTACGGCCTGCGGTGTGCCGCCTCGCCCTGCTTGCTCGGTCGCCAAAGCCTCAAGCGCCGTTCGTGAACGGGATCGGTTTTGCTGGACGCGCCAGCGTCTATTTGCTTGATCCCGGTTCTTCGTCATCAATATTAGCGGCTGACGCCCAACGGCGCACTGTTGACGCGAGGTATCGTCGACTCGGTCCGATATCAAAGGAAACGCCGACCCCTACGCTGTTGGTGCGTCGGCGCACTCGATTTTGCTAACGTCATTACGACTTGGCGGAGGAAGTTCATTGGGCACCTTGGCAAAGGCGTTGGCTGAGTACGCGCAGCCGCTAATCGACCAGACCGACGGATCGCCTGAACAGCTAGAGCGAGCTCTCATGTTCGCCCAGATATGCTTTAACCTGGCGCTACTACCGGAAGACGAGCGGGAAAAAAGTATCGAAGAAAGCCAGGCAACTCTCAAGTTGAATGACGCGGATTTCGCTGCGTTCAAGCGCGTCGTCATACGACCGATGATCGACCGGCACCGTGAAATGTTTCCGATGATACACGGTGGACTCACATTGAACCGTGAAAAAGCGTCACCACCGTCGCCTGGCGTGCCTCCGACGATGACGAGCAGGCGGACCGAAGCTTATCCCGGGACGGGCCGCTATGACCCCTGTCCCTGTAACAGCGGACGGAAATACAAATTCTGCTGCGGCTCGACACGCCGCTAGCTTAACCACGAGCCGCCTCGCTCGACAGGGTTGTTTCACTTTCGCCCGCTCAAATTCGGTCGTAAGTCGAGAATGATACAGCCCTGCCTTGCTCGGCGGCGGCCCTTTCGGTCCCGTTTCGAACCTGTTACACTCGTGGGAGACGACGCGGGCGGCGCCGAATCGAGTCGATCAGGGTGCGTGATTTGTGAGCCAGGCGAGCCGTGGCGGCAGCGAGGGAGCGTGTGTCCATGAGGCCAAATGACGCGGGAGTTTGCTGGCTGCGCCTCGCGTTTGCCACAATCGCGCTGGGATTTTCGCTCGCCAGCCCGGCCGGCGCGCAGATCCCCGCGAGCGAGGAAGAGCGGCTGCAAATCCTCACCGAGCCCGACGCCATCAAGAAGAAGTTCGAGAAAGAGAAGCACCGCGCACCCTTCGAGTTCTTCCGGTCGCGCGTCGCTCCTTTTGACGTGCTACCGTATGTCAAGGCGAATCACTGGACGACGCTTCTCTTCGAGATGCGAGCCAACGATGACGATTACGACGGCTACCTGAAGAGCGAACCCGTGTTGATGATGGGGCGCTCGCAGGAAGTGAGCTATCGGCGCGAGGCGCGGCTGCTCAAGGAGAATCGCGCTAATCTCGCGCTCCAGGTCATGCTCCCCTCGGCGACCGGCACTCTCCCCAAGGAATGCAACGTCGAGATGATCCGGTCCCAATGCGTTGCGCCCTGATGCCGCCTGGCAGGCCACGATCTCCACGCTGCCACCCCATCAGATGCTCGTCCTGATCCTCAGCAAGGACGCGACCACCAAGTTCGCCACGTGGAATCGGATGTCGGCCATGATTCCCTCGACGGCCGAACGCGACGCGGCCGACATCGAGAAACACCGATACTACCGGCTGGTCCTCCCCATCGAGCCCGACAAGCCGGGCCTTTCGTCGCATCCGCTCACCTGGTCGACTATCAGCCACGCGCTCTGGGACGGATACCCGGCCGATTATCTCTCATTTGCACAACAACAAGCGCTTCTGGACTGGATCCACTGGGGCGGACAACTCGTCATCACCGGCGGAGCCGGACAATCGTTCAATTTGCTGCGCGAGAGTTTTCTGGGACCTATCTGCCTGCCGATGCCACCGGCGAGAGCATCCCGCTCGGCATGGAGCAGTTGCAGCCGCTCTCGCAATCGTACCGTCCCCCCAGCAACCTGTCGCGGCTCGACGAGAATGGCGAGCCGGTTCCGAATGACGGTCGAAGACGCGGTTTCCGAGTACGCTTACCAGTACCGCGCGGCCGTTCCGATCACGCCTGCTCCGAAACGGCCCGTCTACGTGACGGTTCTCAAACCGAAAGCCGGTGCGGCGACAATCCCGCTCGGCGAAGCCAGCCCGCATTTGCTGGCGGTCGAGCATCGCGTCGGGCGCGGGCGGATCACCATGCTCACGATCAACCCAAACGAAGAAGCGCTCGTCTCGTGGCCGGGTTTGGATACCCTGGTTCGTCGGGTGATCCTCAGGCGTCCCGAGGAGCCGCGGGGTCGTTCGGCCGAGCGTGAAGGTTCGGCCGACCAGCCTGATACGCACGGGCGCCTGATCGGCCAGGAGCTGAGCTGGTATCGCATCACGAGTCGCGACGCCGGCGTGGCCGCGACCGCGCCGCAAGCGAGACCGGAGTTTCCCTCCGGCCCGGGGATCCCGCCCGCCCCCCCGAAAATCGTCCCTGCCGTGAATCAAGACCTGGTCGAGACCGAGCTGAACAAACTGCCGGGCGTGGCCGACTGGCGCGACGGAGCCAGGATCCCGCGGCTTGCGCGCGACTTGCTCGAAGATGCCTCAGGCATCACGATTCCGAGCTCGAACTTCGTGATGCGGGTCATCCTCGCTTATCTCGTCATCGTGATTCCGCTCAACTGGCTGATCTGCCGCTTCGTCTTGAACCGCCGTGAATGGACGTGGGCCGTGGTGCCGCTGGTGGCGCTCGGGTTTGCCGTCGGCGTCGAGCGGGTGGCGGCACGCGATATCGGTTACGACACGGCCATCGATGAGATTGACCTGCTCGAGATTCATGGAGATTATGCGCCGCGCCCATTTGACCCGCATGGTCTCGCTTTATACGACGGGTCGATCGCGGTTTGCGATCTCTTATCCCAACGACCCCACCGCGCTGGCGCTGCCGTTTGATAATGGCCGCTCGATTCGCGGGGAAGATATCTCGAGCTCGACCTGGCAGTCTTCGCCGGTGCCGGCCCTGGTCGACTTCACGGTGCAACCGCGGAGCCTGGCCATGTTTCGCGCCGAGCAGATGCTCTCGCTGAGCGGTCCGATCAAGATCGAAGGCAAGGCCGGAGAGCGGCGCGTCGTCAATGGTGCCGACATCGAGCTGCGTGACGCGGTCCTGGTTGACCTGTCGGAATCGGACGAGCCCAACGAGCGCTGGTTGGGAACGATCGCGCCGGGCGGGTCGGTCGCGATCGACGGGCCGGCGCAAGCCGGCGCTGCCGGCCGCATGCAATCGAGCCCGGGTCCCGACGTTGGCTCCTACCTTGCCGAACTGCGAGCAACCTGGGAGCCGACCGACGAGAACCGCGGCGAGCTGCGGCTCGTGGCGTGGACGGCCGATCCGACACAAGGCCAAGTGGTCGAGCCCGCGGTCGACCGGCACCGTGGATTCACGGCCGTCGTGGTCCACCTGAGCGGCGGCACGCCTCCGAGCCCCGACGGCCGGCGATACAACCGACTGGCCATCACCGACCCGCAGCTCGAGGCTCGATACATGGAAGAACTGAAGCGAAGCGCCCAGAGAGCCGTCCGCAACCAGGCGACTTCTACCAATCGCGGCCGCCAGTGGGGCCCGACGGGCCGCCAGCCGAAAGTCAATCCATGACGATGTCGCGTGTCTTCAAAACGACAAACAACACCGCGCGGCGGCCAACGACGGAGCACGACGTTTCATGATCGAGGTGATCAACTTCACCAAACGCTATGGTGACTTCGTCGCGGTCGACAATCTGAGCTTCACCATTGGCAAAGGTGAAATCTTCGGATTCATCGGGCCCAACGGCGCCGGCAAGAGCACGACGATCCGGTTCCTCGCCACGCTCTTGCGGCCGACGGCCGGCGAAGGGCGGGTCGCCGGCTTCTCGGTCACGGCCGAGCCCATGGCGGTGCGCCGCGTGATCGGGTTCATGCCAGACGACTTTGGCGTTTACGACGGAATGAAAGTCTGGGAGTTCCTCGACTTCTTCGCCGTCGCTTACGAGATTCCGCGCCTATCGCAAGAAGATCATTGGCGAGGTTCTCGATCTGCTCGACTTGACCCATAAACGCGAGGATTACGTTAACGGCTTATCCAAAGGCATGAAGCAACGGCTTTGCCTGGCCAAGACACTCGTGCACGATCCGCCGGTCTTGATTCTTGACGAGCCCGCCTCGGGGCTCGACCCGCGTGCCCGGCTCGAAATGAAGGCGCTTCTGACCGAGCTGAAACAGATGGGCAAGACCATCTTGATCTCCAGCCATATTCTTTCCGAGCTCGCCGATTTTTGCACGTCGATCGGGATCATCGAACGAGGCAAGATGCTCGCGGCGGGCAACATTCAGCACATCCAGGCTCAGATTCGGTCGCATCGGGTGCTCAAGGTGCGCGTCCTTGACGAGACGACTGAACGGGCCGCCGAGCTCTTGCGCGTCGATGAATCGATCCGCATGGTTGAAACTTATGATCATACGATCACAGCCGAATTCGAAGGCCAAGATCAGGACATGGCGCGCCTGCTCGGCCGCCTGATCGGAGCGGGCGTCACGGTCCAGTCGTTCGCCGAGGAGCCGCTCTCTCTGGAGGAAGTCTTCATGATGATCACCAAGGGGATCGTGAGCTGACGAGTATCGAGGGCCGAGCCAGTGCCAGCGACCGAAGTGAAAGGGGGCGCAGGCATGATTTTCAATGAGTTCACGATGGTCGTTTGGTCGCCGTTCGCCGCGGCAGCGGCGGATGCGCGGTCGCTGGCCATCGAGGGGCAAGCTCAATCTGACTGGCACCGGCCCCAGGCGCGTTTGTGTAATGATGTGATCCGACGATCGTTTTCTCGACCACGCACCTCATGACAGACCCCGGAAAACCGTATGCTGTTCCGCGACAATCCCGTGCTGTCTCGCGAGTTGCTGGTGACTCTGCGCTCGCCGCGCTCGTTCGTGCTGCAAATGCTCTACGTCTGTGCGCTCGGGGCGCTCGTTTACTTTTACTGGCCGGCGGGCGAAGCCGGCGCGCGGCAGGTGAGCCCGGGTGTGGCCAGGGCGTTGTTCGACATCTTCTTTCTCGGACAATTCTTCCTCGTCGCGCTGATGGCCCCCACGTTTGCCTCCGGTAGTATCACGGGCGAGAAGGAGCGAAAAACCTACGAGCTCTTGCTCGCGAGCCCGCTGCGGCCGTCGACGATTCTGGTCGGCAAGCTGATGAGCTCGCTTTCTTATCTGGTCATCTTGATCGTTTCGAGCCTGCCGCTGATGATCCTCTGTTATTTGCTCGGCGGGCTCTTGCTCTCGGAGATCACACGCAGCTACCTCGTGTTGATCCTGGCGGCCGGGACGTTCGGACTGGTCTCGGTCGCATGTTCGAGCTATTTCCGGCGCACCAGCTCGGCCCTCGTCGTGAGCTATCTTGTGATCTTGCCCCTGGCCGTCATGTGCGTGCTGATGACACGCACGGATAACGTGGTCGCGCGTGATTTCGTTTCGATCGCCGTGCTGCCGCCGTGGTGTCTGGCAGCGTGGACCGTCCTGGGCATTCTTGTGATCCGGCGCTTGCTCCACCCGCCGGACGTCGGCAGCGAAGGCAAGGACGTGATCGATGAAGAAGAGGAGATGAAGTACGCGATCGGCGTCGTGATCGACCGTGACCTGTTTCCCGACAAGCTTTTCGCCCCGGCGAAACGCACCGACTTGATGCCCGATGGCACAAACCCGGTTCTCGACAAGGAGCTCAGGAGCGAGATCTTCAGCCAGGGCACGCTCATGCTGAGGGTCGTGATCCAGGTCAGCATGCTGCTGTCGATCCCGCTCATGGCGGGGCTCTTGTTCCTGCGGTCGGACAAAGCTGGCTATTACGTTGCTTATGTTCTCACGTTCAACATGCTCGTGGGCCCCGTGTTCTCATCAGGGAGCATCACCCAGGAGCGCGAACGCCAGACGCTGAGCCTCTTGCTCACGACGCTGCTGGGTCCCGGCAAGATCGTCGCGGCCAAGCTGATGGCCGCCTTGCGCGTCTCGACCGTACTCACATTTCTGCTCACGGAACAGATCCTGCTCGCGTATATCCTGCTTCCCGAGCTGCGCAATCGCTACTGGACGCTGATCGTTTACTTCTTGATCATCGCCACCACGTGCATGGCCACGTCGACGATCGGTCTCATGTGCTCATCGCTGGCGCGCCGCACGGCATCGGCGATGGTGATGACCTATTTGACGCTGTTGCTGTTATTCGTACTGCCGATGGGTATCGAGTGGTACTTACGAAACATACCCACGGTGACCGAAGAACAACTGGCCGCCTTGACGGTGACCAGCCCGTTCTCGGCGGCCCTGAGCGTGCCGATGCACACGTCGCGCGGCGACGCCTGGATCAACCAGCCTCAGGCGGTCAGCGAGCAGGTCCTGGTGCCGATCATCGCGGGCATTCGCATGCCCGTATGGGCGATTTTTCTGGTCATTTACCAGCCGCTGGGGCTGTTCTTCTTCGCCGTGTCTTACCTGGCGTTTCGCTGGCGGTGGTGGCGCGCCGGAGGGCTTGGTTAAACGGCCCTGCGTGATTCCGGGACGCCGAGGTTTGCCATGTCGGCACTGGCACTCGGCTCGTGCGGAGACTCGCCCTCCCAGGAGCGTGGTTCCGAGATGCCGCGGGTTCTCGTGTCGGCACTGGCACTCGGCTCGTGCGGAGACTCGCCCTCCCAGGAGCGTGATTCCGGGCCACCGAGGGTTCCCGTGTCGGCACTGACACTCGGCTCGTGCGGAGACTCGCCCTGAGTGATGAAAAGTAGACCTTGACTGAGTCTTTCGAGGCGCTGGAGTCAGCCCGTTTTCATTGCGCAGCGATCTGTTGAAATCTCGCGCTCAGGCGCAATCTTTGGGTTCGTGAAAGCCGTCTGAAGGCGGACCTCCAGCAGGCCAAAGTTGGAGTTCCGGCTTTAGCCGGTCTGCTCGGGTTGACATCGTAAAAAGCCGCCTGAAGGCGGATCTCCAGCAGGCAGCCGTTGGAGTTCCGGCTTTAGCCGGTCTGCTCTGGCTGATATCGCAAGGAGCCGCCTGAAGGCGGATCTTCAGCAGGCAGCCGCTGGAGTTCCGGCTTTAGCCGGTCTGCTCTGGCTGATATCGTAAAAAGCCGCCTGAAGGCGGATCTTCAGCAGGCAGCCGCTGGAGTTCCGGCTTTAGCCGGTCTGCTCTGGTTGACATCGTAAAAAGCCGCCAGAAGGCGGAACTCCAACAAAGGCCTGGCATCTGGGTGCCGCGTGGTTCGTCAATGAAAACGCGATCAACGCGAAAGCGGTGCAAGCTCAATTTCTCACCGAGCCAGACTCGCCCCTGCCAGGAGCGTGATTCCGGGACGCCAAGGCTTGCCGTGTTGGCACTGGCAATCGGCTCGTGCGGCGACTCGCCCTGCCAGGAGCGTGATTCCGGGACGCCGGGGCTTGCCGTGTCGGCACTGGCAATCGGCTCGTGCGGCGACTCGCCCTCCCAGGAGCTTGCAAGACCGTTTAGATTGGCGCCGGCACCTGGCCGGGTGTTGTTGATACGACGATCAATGGGGGTCGCGCCGATCGTTCCCTGGTCGAGATACCACATCTTGTCCGGGCCGCGCGCGAGCGTGACGTGCATCGGGACTGCGTGAATCGCGCCCGCTTTGCGTTTGCCGCGGACCCAGATCTTGAGCGTGTACTCGGCGTCGATTCGCACCTTGCCGGCGCTCTTGTCGGCCTTGAAATCGGCGACTTCGAAAACCAGCGGCGTCAGCGACCCGGCGTGCCCGGCCCGCAGACTGCGCAACTGAGCTTTCCAGTAAGCTTTGAGCCCCTCGAGCGAGCCATACGCCGTCGATGTTCGGCCGGCCGTGCTCAGCAAGAGCCACATCCGCCTGAAGTGCGGGAAGTGGTGAGAAAGCGCCCCGTAGTAGTCGCGAACGGCTTGCTCGGGCGTGATCCGCACGGGCCGTTCGAGTGTGATCAGAATTGGATAGGACAGGAGGATCGCGCCGATCCCGCCGCCGAGGAGTGTCAGAAATGCAAGCCCGTAGGCCTCCATACCGAATAGCAAATAAACGGCGAACGCCGCCGCGCCCAGCCAGCAGCCGATGAAAAAGAGCGTTGGTCCCCATTCGGCCCAGCGCGACCACGTCTCTTCGACCATGGCCGACGGTTCGAGCATCGGTTGACTGGCGCTACGGTCTGACTTGCCCTCGCGCCGCGATCGCGTCGAAACCCGCGGAGGTGCTTCGACGGCGGCCGGCACGGGGCTGACGACGGGCATCTCGGCCGAGCCGAAGTCGCCCTCGAGTGCGAAAGTCTCGCCTGAGCCCGCGGCGACGGGACCCACGTGTTTACCGGCCTGATCGGCCGGCTTCGGTCCGGGACCGTCGTCGAAGAGCCAGTCGGCCGCGGCGATTTCCAGGTCGGGCTTGCGCTCGGAACCTCCGCTCGATTTATCCTCGGGCATGGCCATCCTCGTGTCCTGTCCTGTCCCATCCAGTCCGGTCGATGTGAAGTTCCCCCTGCCAGACACTCATTGTAGCGGCCGCGAATGTAACATGCGATTGCCGGGCGGCTAACCGAACTCTCGTCGTTCCTGACGTCATGAGCGCCGTCACGCGGGCGGAAACCGACGCTCGCGATGCGCGCGGCCAGCGCCGGACGGTCGCGCCGTGGGTCGCATGATCGGGCCTGGGTGTGATGATCGCAGTCATCAGCCGAGAAAGCCGCCGTCCACCTCGAGCACGTGGCCAGTCACGTAGCTGGCCAGTGGTGAACAAAGAAAAAGCACCGCATTGGCGACCTCCTCTGGCGTGCCGAATCGCTTGAGTGCGATCGGCTTCATCAGTTGCTCGCGGGCCGTCGCCGAGACCTGCGCAACCATCGGTGTGTCGATCACGCCCGGAGCAACGGCGTTCACGCGAATCGAACGACTCGCGCACTCGCGGGCCAGCACGCGTACGAGGGCATGCACTCCGGCCTTCGCGGCGGCATAGTTCGCCTGGCCGTGAAAGCCCATTTTTGCAGCCAGACTTCCGACGCAGACGATCGAGCCGCTACCCGGCATGATCTCAAGTCCAAACTTGCACGCGTGAAAGACTCCGCTCAGGTTGACGTCGATCACCGATCGCCACTCATCCAGGGTGATCTTGGCGACCGAGCGATCGCGGAGAATGCCCGCGTTATTGACCAGCAAATCGATGCCGCCCCATTCCTTCTGGATGGCCGACATCATGGCCTGCACGGCCGCCGCGTCGCTCACGTCGGCGACGTTTGCCTTTGCGCTGGCGGCACGAATCTGATTGAGCGATTCGACCAGGCGATCCGCGTCGTCACGAGTCTTGCCGTTGGCCGCGTCGGGATGGTTGATCACGACACGCGCACCCGCTCGGTGAAGTGTCCGCGCGATCTCCGCGCCGATCCCCTGCGAGGCGCCCGTGACCAGGGCGCTCGAGCCCGATAGATCGATGCCGGTGCTCATGGCTGGCGTTTTCCTCCTTCGTTCGATGTCGTGGCGCCGTTGTATCGTGGGCAGCAATGACGATCAAGCCCGGCTCATGCCGCGATCAATCGAAAACGAGGCCGCGATCGGTGATTCGATAAGGAACGATTTCATCACTGCATGCGCTGCCGCGATGTTTGGGAATGGCCAGCGCGCGACCGTAGCGGCCCTCGTCCCGGGTTCGTCCCATGAGGATGATCGTGTTTGCGTTTGAGAAGATATCGCCCTCGGAGATCGGGGCGGCCATGAGATCGTCGAGCAGCACATGTGGCGTCGTGTAGAGATAGAGGCAGCCGACCGCGCGCTGATCGTACCGGTGGCCGAGCACGACTTGTTCGTTGGCCCGGTATCGTTCACGCAGCCATTCGCGAGCCGCCCAGTCGTCGTCCTTGCGCAGCAACTGGTGGTAGATGTACTCGAAAAACTCGAACTGGATCGATTGACTGAATCGCTCGGTCGGTTCGACGCCGTCGACCACCACGCGGCGGACGCCTCGCGCAAAGTGCTGGTAAAAATAACCGGCCGCGCAGCGGAGGACGCGTGACAGGTCGGATTTCCAGGCGTGCCACTCTTCAGCTTCGAGATCCGCCTGCGTCACGCGCCGGCCGGTTCGGTCAAAGGGATGAAAGTAATCTCCGATCGCCCGCGAGAAATCCCACGCACGCTCAAAATCTGGAGTCGCCGATACGGGGTACTCGCCTGGCTCCCAGCCAAAGAGCCGAGACGCGTAGTCGCGATGATTCTGAGAATCGCCGCGGCTCGTCAGGTCGCACAAGACTCCGCGCCGCCCTTCCGCGGTCAAGCCGGCGTTTGCCCACCCCAGACCGAGCTGGGTCTTGCCGGCGCCCGTCGCGCCAGCGATCACGGTGAGGGTGCCGGGGAGCAGCCCTCCGCCAAGGTTGGCGTCAAGCCGCTCGATGCCGAAAGCCTGTCTATGAATGCTCATTCGTCCAATACTCGCAACGCGGGCAAGCCCGCTCGGTTTGTGGCTGCGCAGAGCCTCATTGTCGTTTGGCTGCTCCGAAGGCCACAAGATCCAATCGTCACGGTTTCGTGACCCAACCTGAAGATGACGACGCTGGTGTGCCGATTAAGCCATAGAATCGATACGACCGGTGAGACCGTACGACCGGATACTCACCCAGCCAGTCGCGAGCCGGTTTGAGGCGGAAAGGTCTTCGCATGAGTTCCTAAGTCTTGAGCCCAATTAAGCTTGCAGCGCTGGGTCGTATTGCCCAGAATTCGACAATGACTCGACCGAGGAAGGTCGCCCGTGTACCAGCGCCATTTTAACCGCCGATCACCGACGCGAGCCTCGCCGGGGCAAGTTCGCGCGGACCGCCGCCAATCTGGCGTGGTGCGCCGCGTGGGCGGCGCTCGCGGCCGATGTCTCGGCGCAGCCGCCGCCGGGGCGGCCAGCAGGGGTTGCGGCACCCGCGGCGACAACCGCGCGGCCGGCGCCGCGCAGGCCGGCGCGACGCCCATGGAAAGTGGAATGCTGCTGTCTGGACCGACCGTCGAGTTCGCGCAAATCAACAACCGGGGGTGACGCCGCCGCCGGCGCCGAATCCGCCCGGGGGTCAGGCGGCGCTGGGCGCTCTACCCACGCCAATGACGGCAGCGCCGGCGGTGCCGCGGGTCATTCCGCTCGAGCCGCTTCCCGCCCCGGGTGACGCGCCGGCCCCGACGCCGGTGCCGCGGGTGATCCGGTTCCCAACGGACGTGACGGGCCTCTTGCCCGAGCACCCGACGGTTCCCGCGGTGCCACGGACGATCGAAGACGTCAACAAAGACGTGTCGGGGCTCATCGAGTCGGTCAAGGCTCCCGAGGCCGAGATCAGCGTGGCAGAAGGCCAGTCCAAGGTCATCGAGGCGCGCCGCGAGCTGACGCGGGTCGTGATCTCCAATCCGGCCGTCGCCGACGTCGAGCTGCTCGCGGACCAGCCGGGTTCGCGGCTGCTGAATCTCTATGGAAAGACGTTCGGCACGACGACCCTCACGATGTGGGACCAGACCAACCGGCCGGTCTCGTTCCTGGTTCGCGTTTCGCTCGATACCAAGGATCTGGATGCGCGGATTCGCCAGGCATTCCCCGGCGCCGACGTGAAGGTCCGGCAGGTTGGTCCGCAGATCATTCTCGACGGTCAGGTGCCCGACTCCAAGACGATGGCTGATGTTGTGCAGCTCGTCACCTTCAACCTGATGACCAGCCAGTCGTTCCGGGCCGCGGGTGGCGCCAGCCTCACCATGGCGGCGGGCGGTGGCGGAGCCGGCGGCGGCGGCCGCGGGTTGGTGCTCATCAATCGCGTGACCGTGCCCGGTCCGCGGCAGGTCTTGCTCCACGTCAAGATCGCCGAGATTAACCGGAGCGCAACGCGCAGCATCGGCGTGAGCTGGCTCTATGCCCGGGGCCAGTCGATTTTCGGGTCGGTTGCCGGCAACAATGCCACGATCAGCACGACGGCCAATGCGGCGTATAATCAAGCCTCGAACAGGCTCGGCTTCGTGAACCCGGCGCAGGGCACGTTCAGCGCCACCGGGACGGCGACGCCCGGGCCAAATTCGCCTTTTTTCGGTGTGTTCGACGCCGGCCATTTCTCCCTGTTCATCGACGCCCTTCGCACCAACAACCTGGCGAAGATTCTTGCCGAGCCGAACCTGGTCGCGCTTGATGGTCAGCCCGCGCGGTTCCTGGTGGGCGGGATGTTCCCGTTTCCGGTTCCGCAAAGCTCGTCGATACCCGGCGGCACGGCCGTCGTGACAGTCCAGTTTCAACGGTTCGGAACGATCTTGACCTTTCTTCCCGAGATCCTTCCCAACGACGTGATTCGCCTCGATGTCGAGCCCGTGATCAGCCAGCTCAATTATGCCCAGACGACGCAGGTCGGCACCGGAACCGTTCCGTCGATCACCGAGCGAAGCGCGCGGACCGTGGTCGAGCTGCGCAAGGGCCAGAGCCTGGCCATTGCGGGGCTGCTCCAGACGGTGACGAACGCATCGACGGTACGCGTGCCCGGCCTGGGCGATCTGCCCATCGTCGGCCCCTGGTTCAGCTCGAATAGCATCGAGACTGTCGAGACCGAAACCATCGTGCTCGTCACGCCCGAGCTGGTGTCACCGCTCGAGAAGAATGAGGTCACCCCGGCTCCCGGGGATCGCGTCTTTCAGCCCAATGATCCCGAGTTCTACTTGCTCGGCCGCATCGAAGGCAAGCTCGGGCGCGAGTTTCGCGCCACGGTCGGACAGCAGGATCCGCTCAATCTCATGAAACATTTTCAAAGTGAACAGCAATGGGTGATCGGCCCACACGGCTACGCCGACTGATACGACGTCGTGGCCGGCGATTCATAGACAGCGACGCCGATAGGGGAGGTTGCGGATGGACCAGAAAATCATTCGTTTTGTGGTGCGATCCTGCGTGCTTACGATCACGGCGATCCTCCCGGCGACGCGCGCACCAAACGCCCGTTGAACTTCCGGCCTCCCAGCCCGCATGCACTCGCACCGGGCGGCTGCACCGGACGTTTCACCATGCGGCGCACACTCTTCAAGACAAATGGATCGGCTATCCCGAAAACTTCGTCGAGCCGCCCCTCGGAGCCTACGTCTACGAGCAGTTCGGGGTTCAGGTTGCCAAGGCCGACCCCCATCGGTTCACCCTATACCGGACTGATTTCCTGCCGGGGACCAGCACGTTCTCGCCGATCGGGGCATCGCGATACAACATCATGGCGAGAAAAATGGCCGGCTGGCCGGGGCCCATCACGGTCGAATGGACGCCCGAGCATCCGGCGATCGCCGAGGCCCGCCGTCTGGTCGTCGTCGAGACCATGCTCAAAGCGGGTCAGCCCGCGCTGGCCGATCGCGTCGTGATCGGGCCTTCGCCGTACCCGGGTGCCGTGGGCATCGAGGCCGCGAATAACTATACGAACACGGTCATCCGCAGCCAGACGGCGGCGCAGAGCTTCATCCTGCCGCCGGCCGAGTCAGCTTCAATGGGGGTTCGATAACATGCGCTCAGAACCGGTCAGTGCGCTGTGGCCGCAAACCGACGCGATCGAACCGGCCGGGGCATGGATGCTCGCGATTGGCATCCTCGCGGTCTCGATCGCACTGGCCGTCAGCGGCTGCGCCTCGGTGCCCCATCACGCCGAGCCGACCGCCGCCGAGGCCAGCTCTGTTCCCAACGACGATGGCAAGGCCGCCACCTCGAATCCGACGCGGATTGCCGACCCACGCACGGAATTTCACGAGAAGGCCACCGACCGCCAGAGCTTTCAGGTTCATATCGACTTCGGGCGTGCGTTCGAGTCGCAAGGCAATCTCGACGGAGCGATCCGCGAGTATCAAGACGCACTCACCGTGATCGAGAGCAAGCGAAGAGGTCCGTTCCGGCCGGCCGACGAGGCGCTCGGCGACACCGCCGGCTGGGGGCCGCTTTCGATCGGCAGGGCCGGTTCGCGCAGGCCGAAACTCATTACAAGAAGGCGCTGCAACTGACGCCGAAAGACTCGAAGGTCTGGAACGACGCCGGTTACAGCTATTACCTTCGAGGTCTGTGGGTCGACGCCGAGCGGGCGCTCGAAGACCGCGGCGCGCCTGGCGCCCGACGACGAGCGAATTCGCACCAATCTGGGTCTCGCGATCGCCGCGGCTGGCCGGCCCGACGAGGCCCTGCCGCTCTTGAGCCAGACGAGTGGCGACGCCATTGGCCGCGCGCAACCTGGGCTATCTGCTCGCGGCGACCGGACAGGTCGATCTGCGCACCGGCAGTACGAAACGGCCCTGGCCCTGCGGCCCGACCTGGCGGTCGCGCAGCGCGCCCTCGCGCGAATGGACCGCAACGCGATCGAAGCGACAGACGCGCCGCGAAGCCCAGAACTCACGGTCCGGACGACGCGCGCACCGCCTCTTGCAGTCGTCGACACGGGCGTGCGCAAAGCGACGATGGCCTCCGACCAGGACTTGCCGCCCTTGCCCGCGCATTCCTCCCGAAGCGACCGCCGCTGGTACGCCGATCGCCGCCCGAACCAGGGCCGACGCGACGCCGCGGGCGCTGATCAGGCTTCCACCTCCGCCCGCGTTGCAATGATCGTGCGGTCGCGGCGAAACGCCGCGGGTCGATCCACCCGCCGATCCTGGCATTTCATGAAAATGCTTGAGGCCGACTGCTGGCGATTCGCCCGTTACTTGGCGGGGTTCGAGTCATCGGCCGCGTCATAATCTCGCCAGAGCCAGCGTAACGAATCGGGCAAGATCGCCCGGCCGTGGCGGCTACTATGGAATCCCTGACCGAAGACAAACTTGTAATCGTAATTGGCGAACCCGAGCGCCTTGGCCATTTGCTGGTTTGCCAGGGGCCAGTTGCCGTTGGCGTTGTCGAGGTCGTTCGAGCCGTCTTGCAGGAAGACGCGGATCTGTTTCCTGGGCGTCTTGCGAATCAAAGCTTCGTAATTATGGCCTCCTTCGCGCCGCGTGATGCCGCTGGCGATATTGGTGAAGCTGCCGACCCACGAGAGGACCTTGCGAAATTCGTCCGGGTGCTCCCAGGCGACGGTCCATGCGCAGATCCCGCCGCTACTGATGCCGGCGATCGCCCGGCTGTCGGGATCGTGCCGGAGCTTGACCGTTTTTTCGACCTCGGGCAAAATCTCCTCGAGCAGGAACCGTGAGTAGCGATCAGACAGTGTGTCGTATTCGACGCTCCGCTGGTTGCGGCCCAGCTCGCCGGGCCCTGCCCCGGGGTTGATGAACACCCCGACCGTGACCGGCATCTCGCCCGCGGCGATCAAGTTATCGAACACGGTTGGAACGAAGCCGATGTAGCCGCCGCCATCTTGAAAGACCATGACACAGGCCGGCTGGCTGTCTTTGTACTGAGCCGGAACGTACACCCACCAGTCGCGCCTGGTCCCCGCGAAGATCTTGCTCTGCCACGGCGCCGTTTGGTCAACGTGCCCTTGGGCACGCCGGAGACAGGTTTTAGCTCGGGAGCGTCGGTGTAGACCTCGACCTGACCGGTCCGCGCTTTCTTGTCGCCGTCATTGACATAAGTGAAGCGGAATGCCGACCCATCCGCGAGCGGTACACTCGCGGCGAACACCGGAGTGCCGGCGATACGGATGAGAGGGAGCGTTTTTCCGTCGCTCGTGATGACGGCGCTCGCCTTGATGTTTTCGGCCTCGATGGCCCAGGCGGTCTCGAGGCCTTCGACCTTCGGCGGCGCACCGTCGATCAGGTTGCTCCGGCCGCCTCGATCCATGCCGAACCAGGCACGTACATCGGTAGCGAGAGCTTCGGCTTCCGGTCCGGTGGGCTTTGCCGCGAGCCGCTCGCCCAGGACCTTGACAGTCAGCTTTTCAGCGCTGACGGCGTCAGGCGTGGCGATCTGAAGGACGATGACGAGCGGCGAGATCGCCAGAAGAGCGCGCAAGTTCATGGGTATTCGTATCCTTCTTGCGGTTTGCACAAGCCTGTGATCGGGCGGAGCCTGGTCCGCGGGGCGGGTCGGGTCGGCGAATCGACGTTTCACGAATTGTACAGGCAGGGGAAGCGCGGAGTAAGTAGGTCGGACCAGTGCGCGCCACGGCTCGATCGGGGGAGCCGGGCCCGGGCGCAAGTTCGTCAGAGCAGCTCGGTCGAGGTCTCCCGAAGGATCTTGACGACGCCGTCGAGTCCCTCGCGATAGAGTTCGCGGCGAACTTCGTTCTGAAGATGAACCGCGTTGCGGTTGAGCGCCACGAAGCGAAGAAATTCTTGCAACCGCGCCAGGGCCTGGTTCGGGTGCCTGATCAGGCCGAGGTTGAGACGAAAGCCCCGGTAGCCGGTGGTTTTATGGTCCGGGGGCGCGTACTGGTCATACACAAGGATGATCGGATCGTGGCCGATCAGGTGGGGCGATTTTCTGATGATCTCGAAAGACTGTTCTTTCGAGAGGAGATAGACGTCGTCCTTCGACGAGAGCTGCGCGAGCGGCCGTAGATGGGTGAGCACCACTTTCGAGATGGCCTCATGCCAGCCCGTGTCGATCAGGAAGAAATCAAAGCGCTTGGCATCGGGGTCGGGAGCCGGCTGGCCCACGTTGAAACGCAGATTCAACGGCGAGGGCTCCGACTTTTCTCGGACTGCGGGTTCCGACTTTTCCCGAACTGATTTGTTAGCCATCGCGGGTTTTTCCCGGTAAGCAGCGTGAATCGAGAACAACCGCCCTGCCGGGCCCGGTCGCGTCGTGGCGAAAGCGCGGCGGTCACGGGCTGGCCTTGAAGCGTCGGTCGTCAAAGTCGCCGCGGGTCAAGGCACCTTCGATTCCAGATCGGTCGGTAACGCCACTCACCCGGGGTGAACCGATTCATCGCGGCTGCCGGGACGGCACGACACGATTCACTGGGTCGTTCAGGCAGCCGGAGCCTCTGACTGTTTTTGAGCGGCTGCGTCTTTCATTTCGGCAACGGCATCTTGAACGGCTTCAACCCGTTCGGCGACGTTTCTCGCCAGATCGGCATACGAGTCGCCGAACGCCGAGCTCGCCCCCGCGAGCGCCGCGGCGATCACCGGCGCGATCTTTTCCTTCAGCAGCGGCCAGTTCGCACCGGCCGCCGCGCCGAGCGCGGCTCCCGCGGTAAAAAACATCATTTCCGACTTCGTCACTGGCATCGCGGACGGCCTCCCGTTCCGTGTATGTCTTCAACAAACCGCCATCGAGGCGCCGAAAACTCGGATCGATGAGCCATCCGGTGGCGCTGACATCTCTCAATTATCTCACAACCGGCAGCCGACTGGGAATCCCGCATTGAAGCCAAGGTGCCCAATCCGATCCGCGGCCGGCCGGCCGTGTGCACCGGCCACACCCGGCCACCCCGTCGCTCATGCAGGCGGCAGTGCGCCGATCGGGTCAGTGCTGGTCGTGGCGGTCCGGCTGCTGATCCACTGGTCGACCGTGTCGGTCGCCGCGCGCGCCCCATCGACAAATCCGTGAACGAAGCGCATTGTCCGCCGGAATCGACTTCGCGACGAGGACCGCTGGAAAGACCACACCATACGAGAATGTGTAACTCGTCGTATAAATGAAACGCGCCAGGAAACGGCTCGCGGCGGGTATCGCCTTGTCCACCGCGGACCTCGCATCGGCAGCGCCATCTCTGGCGGCCTGCACGGCCGTCTCCAACGCGTCTGCAACGCTCTTCAACGGGTCGACCGACGCTCCCGCAACGACTTGATCTGACATCGACAGCGTCTCCCACGAAAAATCCGCTCGCGCTTGGCGTCTGACGCCCCCAACTTTACGTAACCGTACACCAAGTGTAAAGATGGGCGAGATGGGTTGTCAATAGCTTGATTGGTAAATACGCGTGGCAGCTTCCCCAAACTCGCATGCAAACCGGGAACCAAATCGAAATGAAAGTGGATAGAACCGCGGACGCGGCCCGCGTACGGATCCGGCGGCTTTGGGGTTCAATCAACGCGACCGGGGGTCTCACTCGTCGCGAGATCGAAGAGCCACGTGCCGGTCTCGCTTGTATGCTTTCAGGATTGACGATAGCACTCCCGGGAATCTGTCCTCCAGCTCGCGCAGCCGAAGCCGGCTCGACAGCTCGACCCCCTTGCGTTCGCAGTAGATTAGCCCTGCCTCCCTGAGTATCTGAAAATGCTGTGAGCACGTCGACTTCGCAAGCACCAGCCGGCCCCGCGTCATGGTTTCGACGCAGTTCATCTCCGACGCCGCGTCGCGCAGCTCGCTGATGATCGCCAGACGCACGGGATCCGCGAGCGCGTGCAAGATGTCGGCCACCGTGACGTCTTCGATATCGGGATGCCGGAGCGGCCTGCTTGCCATGGACCACCGCGTAGCCAGGAACGACGATCGAACAGGTTGACGCCGGCAACCACCCGGCCTGAGCCCGGATTGGCCCCCGTTGGCCACCGAGCTCGACATCGCTCCATCCTACCGCGGGCGTCGCTGGCAGCCAACGGGCAAGTTCCCTTGTTCGGAAATTGCGAACTAAGTATAGTCAGCGATCAGAGCATGGAACCTGGATACGACCTCAAGTGGAGAGGGAAAGCGATGCCCGGACTGTTCGACCCGCTCGTGGCCGGCGAATTGACCCTGCCAAACCGCATAGTGATGGCGCCGCTGACGCGTTCTCGGGCTGGCGCCGAGCGGGTGCCCAACGCCATGATGGCCGAATATTACGTGCAACGGGCGACCGCCGGACTGATCATCTCGGAGGCAACGTCGGTCACGCCGATGGGCGTCGGCTACGCTGGTACTCCGGGGATCTGGTCGCGCGAACAGGTCGAAGGCTGGAAGATGATCACGACGGCCGTGCACGCGGCCGGCGGACGGATGTTGCTGCAGCTCTGGCATGTCGGCCGCATCTCCGATCCATCGTTTCTGGACGGGAAGCCGCCAGTGGCGCCGAGTGCGATCGCGGCCGAAGGGCACGTCAGCTTGCTTCGCCCCAAGCGGCCGTTTCCGACACCCCGTGCGCTCGAGCTTGCTGAAATTCCGGGTGTCATCGAGGCGTTTCGCAAGGGTGCTGAGAATGCCCAGGCCGCCGGCTTCGACGGCGTCGAAATTCATGGCGCCAATGGCTACTTGCTCGACCAGTTTCTCCAGGATAGCGCCAACCAGCGAACCGACGAGTACGGCGGGCCCATCGAGAATCGCGCCCGACTGATGCTCGAGGTCGTCGATGCGGTCACCTCCGTCTGGGGGCCGGGACGCGTGGGATTGCATCTTGCGCCTCGGGGCGACATTCATTCGATGGGCGATTCCAACCTCGCCGCGACGTTTGGATATGTCGCGGCCGAAGCGGGCCGGCGAAAGATCGCGTTTCTCCTGGCGCGTGAATCGCTGGGTGAAGGGCGGCTCGGCCCGCGGCTCAAGCAGGCTTTTGGAGGCGTGTACATTGCCAACGAGAAGTTCACCAAGGAGGCGGCGGAGCGAGTTGTGGCCGAAGGCGAGGCCGACGCGGTCGCATTCGGCGTGCTCTTCATCGCCAATCCAGACCTGCCGCGGCGGTTCGCGCTCGGCGCGCCGCTCAATGCGCCCGACCCGACGACGTTCTACGCCGAGGGTCCCAAAGGCTACGTTGACTACCCGTTCATGGAAACAACCGCGCGATCGGTCTGACCGGACGCGGAATCCACGAACCGACACGACTCACACACAGGAGCATCCAGCATGGAATTCCGTCAGCTCGGCGGTTCCGGCTTCAAAGTCCCCGTTCTGAGCCTGGGGACCGGCACCTTTGGCGGCGGCAACGAGTTCTTCAGGGCGTGGGGAGCCACCGACGTCGCCGAAGCCACGCGGCTCGTCGATATTTGCCTCGACGCGGGGCTGACCATGTTCGACTCGGCCGACGTTTATTCAACGGGCGCGGCCGAGGAGATCCTCGGCCAGGCGATCAAGGGCCGGCGCGATCAGGCGATCATTTCCACGAAGGCGACGTTCCGGTTCGGTCCCGGCCCGAACGACGTCGGCTCATCGCGCTACCACCTGACCCGCACCGTGGAAGCGAGTCTCAAGAGGCTCGGCACGGACTACATCGATCTCTTTCAGTTGCACGCGTTCGACGCGATGACTCCGGTCGAGGAAGCCCTCGGCACGCTCGACGACCTGGTTCGTGCCGGCAAGATCCGCTACATCGGCTGTTCCAATTTTTCCGGCTGGCACCTGATGAAGTCGCTGGCGGTGTCGGAGAAATATGGGCTCTCCCGCTATGTGGCGCATCAGGCTTACTACTCGCTGATCGGCCGCGATTACGAGTGGGAGCTGATGCCCTTGGCGCTCGATCAGAAGGTCAGCGCCGTCGTCTGGAGTCCGCTCGGCTGGGGACGCTTGACCGGCAAGATCCGCCGCGGTCAACCCATCCCCCAGATCAGCCGCCTTCAAAGCAAGCCGGTTACCGACATGGGACCCCAGGTCGCCGACGAATACGTCTACAAGGTTGTCGACGCGCTCGACTCGGTCGCCATGGAAACGGGCAAGACGGTGCCGCAGATCGCACTCAACTGGCTGTTGCAGCGGCCGAGCGTCGCCAACGTGATCATTGGCGCACGCAATGAAGAGCAGCTTCGCCAGAACCTCGGAGCCGTCGGCTGGAATCTGACCGCCGAACAGGTCGCCCAGCTCGACGCGGCGAGCGCCGTGGCGCCGCCGTATCCTTACTGGCACCAGCGTGGATTCGCCGAACGAAATCCGTTCCCGACGAATTGACGTGTCGGCAGGCGCGCCGCGGCGAAAACAATCAAACTGGTCGCGCCAGCACCGGCGAACAACCCTTCATGTCAAGGATGACAAGACGATGGAACCGAGATCGCCTCGACTACACCGCGCTCCACATAACTTGTCTTGTTATTAAGAACATCTGAGTTTCTTTTTTTGTGTTCAATGTCTCCTCGGAGCGTTGAGCGATGGCGCCACCACAAAGTTTTCGCGACGGGCTTGACGAGCACAGGCGAGGAAATCTCGGGGCGGCGGCCTCGATCTACGAGTCTGTTCTGGCCGAAAACCCTGATGACGTCGACGCGCTTTACCTCCTGGGCGTCGTGGCCATCCAGCGCGGCAATGCCGCGGACGGTGTCGCATTCATCGGTCGCGCGGCCGAGCTGCGTCCGGATGACGCGACCATTCATGCCAATCTCGCCGAGGCTTACCGCGCCCTCGGCTACGGCCGTCGCGTCGTCGAATGCTGCCACAAGTCACTCGAGCTCGAACCCACGAGCGCCGATGTGCATTGCAATCTCGCGCTGGCCCTTGAGGGTCTCAACGATCTGGCGGCGGCCGCCGAACATTATCGCCGCGCGATCGAGCTCGAGCCGCGGATGGCGCGGGCGCACCATGGCCTGGGGAAAGTATGTCAGTTGCTCGGTCAGCTCGACGAGGCGCGCGGTTCTTTTGCCGCTGTCCTGCAAATCGAGCCGCGTCATGCCGATTCTCACGCGGCTTTCGCGCATATTCACGAGCAGCTTGGCGACTTCGAGACGGCCAATCGAGCACTCCGGCTTGCGCTGAACATCGAACCGCGGCACGCCGGAGCGCTGGCGCGGCTGGCCACGCGTCAGCGCGGCGAGCTCGCCCCGTGTAACGAGCGGGCGATCGAAGAGATTCTGGCTGACCCCGGCACGCCTGTCGAAGCGCGGATCCAGCTCCGTTTCGGCCTGGCCCAGGTCTATGACGACCGCGAAGAGTTCGCACGCGCCGCCGAGATGGCGACAGAGGCGAACCGGCTCCGGCACGCCCAACTGGTGAAAAACGGGATCCAGTACCATGCCGCCAGCCACTTGAGAACAATTGAGCGGTTGATGGATTCGTTCACCCACGAGTTTTTTGAACGGGTGCGAGGCTTCGGCTCGTCGTCGCAACGGCCGGTTTTCATTGTCGGGCTGCCGCGGTCGGGGACATCGCTGGCCGAACAGATTCTGGCCAGCCACCCGCGCGTATTCGGGGCGGGCGAATTGAAACTCGTGCGCCAGGTTTTTGAAATGATCCCGGGGGCGATCGAGCAGGGAGGTCTCCCCTTCGACGCGTTGAAATCGCTGACGGCGCCGGTCATTGGGCAGCTCGCGGATCGCTATCTGGCGGAGCTCGCGGCCATCGATGACTCGGCCGACCGGATCGTCGACAAGATGCTGGACAACACGATCTACCTGGGTCTCATTGCCACCCTGTTTCCGCATGCGAAGCTCATCCATTGCACTCGCAACGCCCGCGACGTGGCCGTCTCGTGCTGGATGACCGACTTCATGCACGTTGCCTGGGCATGTGAGCCGAATCACATTGCGCTGAGGGTTCAGATTGATACCATCTTGATGCAGCACTGGCGAAAAGTGTTGCCGTGTCGAATGCTCGAAGTCCGCTACGAGGATGTCGTCGCCGATCTCGAAGCGTCAGCACGCGCGATGGTCGCATGGTGCGGCCTCGAGTGGGATTCGCGGTGCCTCGACTTTCATACGAATGGGCGCGCTGTGCGAACCGCGAGCGTCGACCAGGTACGGCGGCCGCTACACGGGCGTTCGGTGGGTCGCTGGAAGAACTATGAGCACACGCTGATGCCCCTTTTCAGGTGGCCGCGCCGGTAGCTGTGCCCGAGATTGCAATGGCACTCGGCTCGTCTGGAGACTCGCCCTCCCGGAGCTGGCCGTGGCACTCGGCTCGTCTCGAGACTCGCTTTGCCAGCATTGCGCAAGGGAATTTAGCCGTCGAGCGCACGATCGCGCATCGGATGGTCGCGCAGGCTCGCGGGCGCGTCTTCGGGCCGTTTCTTTGGAGACCAGCCGAAGAGGGCCAGCTTGCGGTCGCGGGGCAAGTCGATCCATTGCCGCATCGCCGCGTGAACGTCATCCCAGATCTGGCCCGTCAAGTGACGATAGCGGCGCGCGGCTTCCACGCTGTTTCCTTCGAGCATCAACTGGTCGATTTCCGCAACGCCGTCGCCGGCGCGGCGGGCTTCTGAAATATCGGGCAAGTCATGATACGGGCCCTCTTCGCAGCGGATCAGGTGCTGCCTTGTCAGCTCGTTCCCGTGTGCGCAAACCGAATCGCGTAGCGCCTCGGGCCCGAGCGAAGTCCAGACGTGGCCGCACGACCAGCAGGCCCGAAAAACAACCTGCACCCCGGCTCCCCGGGTTGCGCCGGCGGGAAGAAAATAAGCCTGCCCATCGAAATCACCGTGCGTCCTGAGGTAGCCAGGCAAGACGGTCGCCGCACCACACTTCTCGCAAACACAATTTTTCATGGGAAGATCCTCCCAGGCTTGATCGAGGACGCCCTGGCACTGCCCCGGGCGGCAGGAACACGCGTCTACGCGTGTTGAACTTTATTATTCTAACCCGACGCATGCGATTGTTCCCTTTCATGACATTCGCTCGGCAGGCCAAAACCTTCGACGGCTCGGGGGCCTGCGCCCAATTGCAATCATCTTGGCCTCAACCCGCCGGCCGTACTCCGGCGCCCTGCCTCTTGGTGAGCGAATCGCCGAGCTCGGACCGAGCCGTCTCCGCAACGTCGAGCAGCCGATTCAGGATCCCGGGGAATCGCGCCTTGACGTCGGTCGTCTCGCCAATGTCGTTTGTCAAATCGAAAAGCGCCGGCTCCTTGAGCTCGATCTGGCGGTATTTGCCCGGTTTACCGCCATGCCCCGCCGGCTGGCCATCGAGTGACGAATACTTGTGAGGCAACTGAAGCTTCCAGCGGCCGTCGCCGCTGACGACCGCCTGAAGCTGGCCAGTCTCGTAATAGTAGAGATAGGCGTCGTGAGGATTCGTAACTTCGGTCAAGGATGACAAGATCGGCCAGACATCGAGGCCGTCAATCTTGAGTCCGGGCAAAGCCGCGCCGGCCAGGCGGGCGATCGTGGGGAGCAGGTCGATCGTCATGAGCATGGCGTTGGAGGTCGTTCCAGCCGGAATGTGGCCCGGCCATCGCATAATGCACGGGACGCGTACGCCTCCCTCCCAAGACGTTCCTTTCCCTTCGCGCAGCGGGCCCGCTGAGCCGGCGTGGTCGCCGTAACTGAGCCACGGGCCATTGTCTGAAGTGAAAATGACCAGAGTGTCGCGCTCGACGCCGCTCTTCGCCAGGGCATCGAGAATCTTGCCGACAGAGCCATCAATCTCTTCAATCACGTCGCCGTACAGCCCCTGCGCCGACTTGCCGCGGAACGCGTCGCTGACATGCAGCGGAACATGAGGCATCGCATACGCCAGATAGAAAAAGAAAGGCCGGTCTTTATAGCGGTCGATGAATGCGACCGCGCGCTCCGTGTACTTGCCCGTGAGCCGCGCCTGATCGTCGGCCGTGACGTCGGAATCGACGACGCGAGTCCCTTCGATCAGCGGCAGCGCGGGGTATGATCCGCGCGCTGCGCCGGATGGTGCGGCCACATGTCGTTGGAGTAGGGGAGCCCCAGATACTCATCGAAGCCGTGATGGATCGGCAGATAGC
The DNA here is from genome assembly GCA_963818265.1 of uncultured Planctomycetota bacterium. Classification (GTDB taxonomy): domain Bacteria; phylum Planctomycetota; class Planctomycetia; order Isosphaerales; family Isosphaeraceae; genus CAWFRS01. The sequence continues at coordinate 139,919 of CAWFRS010000013.1, forward strand.
GCTCGAGGTGCCCGAGGTGCCATTTGCCGGCCATCCCGGTGGCATACCCGCGCGTTTTGAGGATTTCGGCGATGGTCGTTTCGCCGCTGGCGAGTCCGGTCTTGGCCTTGGGCCCGAGAGCGCCGTGGATGCCGATACGGTTGGGATAACACCCGGACAGCAAGGCCGCGCGCGACGCCGAGCAGACGGCCTGGGCGACATGGAAATTGGTGAATCGCCGTCCTTCCCGCGCGAGGCGATCGAGGTTCGGCGTGTTGAACCGCGTCGCCCCGAAGCATCCAAGGTCGGCATACCCCTGATCGTCGGTGAACAGGAGGACGATATTCGGCGGCCGGTCCATTGCGTGAAGAGTTGAGGCGCCGCAGACCAGCAGGACCGAAAACGCGAGACTCGCCAGGCTCGTCAGTTTCATCGAGATTTCCACGGAAAGGGGGGGGATTCGGGCTTCGACGCTGGGCGTGTGGCGTCAGGTGCACGCGATCCGCAATTTAGCATGTTCAGTCTGATTCTCGCCATCGTCGAGAGGGAGGGCCCGGGCTATTTCATGCCGCCCGGGAGGGGCGAGACTCCGTCGAGCCGAGCCATTAGCTGGGCAACTGAAGAGGCTCGACAGAGTCTCGCCCTCCCGGAAGCACAGATTGCCCGGGAGGGCGAGCGTGAAGCGTTGAAAACTCGATCTTGACACTGCGGAGGCTTGGTCCCGGTTCGATTGCGCGGATTTCATTCTCGTCTGCCGCGGGGAACAACGCCCCTTGGGGCGTTCCGCACAGTGAAGATTAATTGAACGAGCGAGTGGATATGCACCAAGCTAACTTGGAGACGCGGGCGAATCTGTTTGACCTGGCTTTTGCCGCCCCTCACCCGCCCTATCGGGCGACCTCTCCCGCGGGGCGAGGTAAAAAAGCCGCGCGCTCGCCGCTATGTGCCGACGCGTGAGCATTCATTCACCTCTCCCCCGGGGAGAGGTCGCCCGATAGGGCGGGTGGGGGGGAACCGCCAGCGCCAGTGCGTTTCTGCTGGGCGCAACAAATGGGCATGAAGACGGCCGGTCATCTCGGCAAGTCAATAGCAATGTTTCACAGCTCCAGGGCGAGCGTCCCTGCGAGCCGAGAGCCTTTGCCAGCTCGACAGAGTCTCGCTTTCCCATTTTCGGTTGTCAGTCGAGAACAAATCGGGTCTGACGAGGGCCCAAGGCCGCCGAGAATCATGGCGGCAACATGGCCAGCCAGTCGAATCGGATCGTCACACTCCGGCCGATCTCCGGCGGCACGAACGGTTTCGAACCCGCGACCCCGGAAACAGAGCCACGCGAGTGAGTCTGATTCGAGTGGAACGTCGAATCGGAACGTCGCGACCGCCGGGCGGTTGTCGCTGGTGAGCGCCGTGACTCGCGCCGTCATTTCCGTGAGCTTCACTTCCTGACCGACCGACATCGGCCGCCGCTCGCAACGGAAAACCCGGTCCAGGACCCAGTCGATGTAGCCGCGCTCGGGCTGGATTTCCAGCGTGCGGGCGTCAAGACGGCGAATCGTCACAGCCGGCACCGCAGGCGCCAGGACACGCACATGAGCGGGAACGACGTGGCCATCCAGGAACTGCCTGAAGATGACATAACCACCATGCACCGGGCTGGGCGCGTTGACGATCACCAGCGTTCTGTCGCCTATATCGGCGCTCAGGGGAGTCTGTGGATAAAACCGCTCGTCGATCCAGCGGGCACCGACAGGATTGAGGGCGCGAAACGGCAGGACCAGCGGCGCCCAGACGAGGTGCACGGCCACGAAGAACCACGCGAGCGGCGTCGCCAGGATACGCCACCAGCGCACGGTCGCCACGCGCCGCCGCGGATCAAGCAGCATTGCCCAGAATTGCGCAAGTAACGCCGAACCGCCGATACCCGCGAATGTCAACAACCGGTCCATGGGCAACGTGGCGCTCACGGGAACCAGGGCAAAAATCATGCCCGCCGCCCAGAAACGGGCCAGCCGATCGCCCGCCAGGAGCGGAAACAGAGCGACCACCAGTAAGACACCGAATCCGACGGCCGCGCAGAAAAATGCGGTTGAATACGGCGGATGAAGCACGACCGCCGTTTCCGCCGGAACCGGACTCCACTGGCCGAGTAACAAGAGTGGTAGCCGTTGAACCAGGGCACGAGCGAACGGCCCAGGGTCGGTTAATGGATCGATATAAAGGCCGACGTTTTGAACTCCATAACCCCAGTAATCGCGGAGCGCCCGCCAGGCGACGACCGCCGCGGCATAAGGCCATAAGGCAAGAATTCCGCGGCGGCGCCCGGCCCGGTCGGCGAAGAGGCCGTATGCGCCTAGATACTGCGCAAGTGCCAATTCCTTCTTCCTTGGCGAACAGGGCCGCCACGAGCATGCACGGCGCTCCGATGGCGGCCAGCCGTGATCCCGTCCGGCGAGATCGGACATGGCAAACGATCGCGAGGGCGCCAAACGTCGCCGCGATCAAGACGTTGCGGTTGGCGATGAAACCAACGACCGGGCCGTGACAATCGTCAATCGCATAAACGAGGCCCGCCACGAAGGCGATCCAGGTGAAACCAAGAACTTGCCGATAGAGCAACGACACCGCGGCGACCGCGGTCGCCAGCCAGAACAGGTTCTGAGCGTGCATGAGCGCGGGCGATTCAGGCCATAGAGCGTAATCAAGCCGGTGAGTGATCACCGCGAGGGCCTGGAGGAACTCGGCTTTCAAGGTCGGGTCGGTCCACCAGGGGAAGATGCCGGCGTCCATCACGAGCATCGTTCGTACCGGGTCGCCCCGAAAGAACCGGAACATCTCGGTTGGCGGCCCGAGGAGCTCGCGGTAGGGTGACACCTGTCTCATCACCGTGCGATGATAATAGTCATCGAGAATCCAGCCTGTCTTGAGCGCCGGAAGCGAGAGCATGACAGCCAGCGCCGCCAGGTAGAGCGGCCCATATCGTGACCGCGGCAATGTGCGTGTCCAGGCTTCCAGCGGGTCGAGCATCATCCGCACCGACGATACTCCTCGATACCAGAACGTAGCCCGATTCGAGCCGCCGGACGGACTGCATATGACACTTGTCTGGTATCATATCGGGAGCGCCAGAGTGAGGGAAGGGAAGCGCGTCCCTGAATCCCGGCTTCCGAAGACCGTAAGGCGGAAGCGCCGCATGAAGTGCTGATGTTACCGGGCTTCTCGACGTGGCACTTCAGCCCATCCGGATCCTTCGGGCGCAAGCGGATTAGCGGGAAACTCCAGGTCAGCGAGGATCGCCACGTAAGCGGGATCGGCTCGAAGCGGTTCGAGGACCGAGTCGCCGCGAACGCGGTCGACGTCCTGGAAGCCGTCGGCGACGGCCTGGCGGAGCAACGCGATGGAATCGGCGACGGATCGGCGGCGACGCTCCCGTTGACGATCATCGTTCACCGTGCGAGCAACACTCCCGGCATCCATCGCATACGTCCTCGCGAGCGAATAAAGCGCTTCGGGGTCGCCGCGGGCCGTGTCGAGCCACCGGCGGGACCGATCCAGAGCCTCGGCGAGCCGCCCCCGGAATTCCAGCTCCTCGGCGAGCCGGCGCCGGACCATGACCTGGTAGGTGCGGGCCCAGGAATCCCGCGGGTCCCGGCGGAGCCGCTCGTTCCAGATCCGCTCCGCCTTGAAGAGTAGCTCGATGTCGGGGCGGAGACCATCCTGCGCCTGATAATCGGCCAGGGCGTACGCCGTGACCGCATGGATCACCTCCATGTTCCAGGTCAGTGGCACGACGAGGCTCAGCTTGTCGCCGATTTCATAGGCCTCGATGGCGGCCGCACGCCGCGCCGCGGCATATTTCGCGGCATCCTCGTCGTAGATCATGATCAGGTTGAAGTCGATCTCGGCGGTGAGCCCCTGGATCTTGATCATCCGCGAGGCCAGCTTGCCGTGACGAGCCGCCATGTCCTTGAGGGTCGCGCGGGCCTTCTGGTAAGCACGGATCGCTTCGTCCCGCCGATCGGCGTCGCCGAGCGTCATCGCGAGCTCTTCCCGCGCGAGGAAGAGCTGTTCGCAGAGATCGAAGGAATCCGGGTGCTCGCCAACGAGAGACTGGAAGATCGCCTCGGCCTCCTCGCCCGTGGACACGGCCTTGTCGAGCTGGCCGTCACGGTAGGCCCGGCATAGCGACAGGAGAATTCGCCCCTCGAGCCCGCGAACTCCGCGCCCGCGATCGCCGCGGCCGATGACGTCGCGACAGTCGGCCAGGGCGGGGAGCAGGCACGCGATCGCCTCGCGCGAACGCCCGCCGTGGAGATGACGCACGGAGGCGTTATGCAAGTTCATGGCCCGGAGCATCCGCGGGTCTCCCATTTCCTCGTCGGCGTCGGTAACGCTCGCGGGGGGCAGCGACGCGACGATGGCATTGGCTCGCTCGGCGACCGCCTCGCGCTCGCGCGGATCCTCTAGCACCGCGACGGCGCGATGGAGAATCCAGGCCAGCCGCTCGCCGCGGAGGTCGGCGGGATCGCGGGCGACCATTGCCTCCGCGGCACCGATCGCCCGGCGCGCCGTCGCCGCGGCCTCGGCGACGTCGCCGGCGTCTTTCTGAAGGCGCGCCATCGCCGCATAAGCATGCACCCGCTGGAGCTCGGCCCGCGGGTCGCCTTCCATTTCCCGGACCAGGGCCTGCGACTCGCGCAAGCCGGCGTTGATCAGGAACTTGCGGTAGGGTATCAACTCCTCCGCCAGCATGTCCTCATCCTCGCTGTTGAGCAGTGTGCGAACGGCGTGGATGGCCCGATCGCGTGAACGCTCGGCGCGGTCGCGCTCGACCACCGCGGCCGCGCAGTTCGGTGCCGCGCTCGCAACCAGAGGGTCAAGAGCGTGGCGCGCGCCAGGACGACCGTCAGGATGAGCGCGGTCGCGGTCGCGGCGAGCACCCTGTTGCGCCGGCCCCATCGCAACAAGCGGCCTGCCGCACCGATCGGCCGAGCCGCGATCGGTCGGCCATCGAGGAACCTCCCGAGGTCGTCGGCCAGGGCCGCGGCCTCGTGATAGCGCCGCCCTGGCTCCTTCTCGAGGCACTTCAGGGCGATGGTCTCCAGGTCTCGAGGGACGTCGGGCCGCTGGCGGCGCGGTGGAACCACTTCGGTCGCGATTAACAGCCGCAAGGTTTCTACCGGAGAGGCCCCAAGAAACGGCGGCCGGCCGGTAAGCGAATGGTAGAGGATCGCGCCCAGCGAATAGATATCGGCGGCCGGCCCGACCTCACGCGAGCGCCCGGCGGCCTGTTCGGGAGCCATGTAACTGGGCGTTCCCAGCACCTCGCCGGAGAGCGTGCGGGCCGACCCTTCAGCCAGAAGCCGGGCCAGGCCAAAGTCGCCGATCTTCGGTGTGCCATCGGCGGCGAGCAGGACGTTGCTTGGCTTGAGATCGCGATGGATGATCCCCGCCCGATGCGCCGCGTCGGTGCCCCGCGCCAGCGCCATGACCAGCTCGGCGGCCTGCCGTACCTCCATCGGGGCGTCCGAGAGCCTATAGGCGAGGTTTCCCCCCTCGGCGTGCTCCATCGAGAAATACGGCCGGCCCCGCTCCTCGCCAACGGCATGGATCGAGATGATGTTCGGATGGCGGACCTTCGCGACAACCTCGGCCTCCGACCGGAACCGCCGCACCAGTGACGGAGAGTCGAGCGCCGACTCGGCGAGCGTCTTGATCGCCACCACCCGGTTGAGCCTGCGGTCACGGGCCTTGTAAACGATCCCCATTCCCCCTCGGCCCAGCACCTCAATGATGTCATGGCCGTCGATCGAGAGGGGCGACGCAGGCACGGGCGCGAGCGGGTCGGGGTGAGGATCCTCCGATGCCGAGGGACCGTCCGGGAGGCGCTCCGTCGACGCTTCGACCGCCTGCATGGCATCGTCGATCACGAACTGCCGCGTGAGCGCATCGGACCACGCGGGGAAACGGACGAGGTATTCCTCGGGTCGAGGCGTCTCGCCCAGCCGTCGCCGGATCACGTATTCGTGGTAGATCAGGTCGAGCACGGTCTCGGCGTCCGCGGCGAGGGCAGGGTGCCGCGCCAGGAGATCCTCGACGCGGTTGCGTTCGCGTTCGCCCGACTCCCAGGCTCCCCACTGCTCTTCAAGGATGGCCTCGAAGGCCATCCGATCATCAGACTTCGATGATCCGTCCCGGCGCATTTCCACGCGGATTCTCCCTGACGGCCGCGACCGCCGTCATGCCCCGAGCAGCCCGTTGAGCTTGGCATCTTCCCGGACCCGCGCAGCGCCCGCGCCAGCTTCTTGCGCAGGGCCTCGGGAGTTCCGCCCAGTGCGACGGCGATCGCAGGCCACGATTGATCGTCCAGTCGGCGGGCCAGCAAATCGAGCTCATCGGCCTCGAATCGCTCGATGATCGACTCGAGCAGATCGCGGTTATCGACCGCTTCCTCGGGGCTCGTGCCGCCGTCGGGGCGCTCGAAAGCGCTGCCGGGTCAATCAGCTCGCGGAGGACCACGCTCAGCCGCCGAGCCCGGGTCGAAACCTTGAAGCGCACCATCGCCGCTAGCAATTTCTCGAGGTGCTCGGGACGGCCGAGGTCGAATCTCCCGGCGCACAACCCCAGGAACAGGCTCTTGAAGACCGACTGGCAGATGTCCAGCGAATCGACCTCGTGCCGGAGCTGAGGACGGTCCGTCCGACAGCGCATCCGGAACCGGACGACACGTCGCATGAACGGCTCGAACTCGCAAGCCAGCCGTGTACACGCCGTCTCATCGCCCGCGCGGGCCAGGCGGATCAACTCCCGGAAATAATCGGGGTCCGTCATCATCAAATCCGGACACGTCTTTGAGTGTAACCACCAGTATTTTGATTCTCCTTGATGTCCGGCCAACACTCAACAGGGTTGCCGGAAAGCCCCAGACGCCCGATCCCGCCGCTGCCAGGTTGCACATGATCTCGCGGTTCGGGCTCGCGCCGGCTCAACGCTTGGCCCTACCATCCCGCCGGCGAAGGCCCGTTCGGTTCACCAGTCCGGCCAAAGGGTTAGACAAATCCGGGTAAGCACGATCAGTTCTGAAACGACGGAAACGACTCATTCCTTACCGAACCGGCTCGGCCGCACTCGCACCCGGTCTGGCCGGCCCGCGCCTCGCGGCCTTGATTCTGAGTCATCGTCGGAAACTTTTCTCTCGCGCCGATGTCCGCAAGGGCCCGCCCTGCGCGGTCTCCATGATAGATAGAAGTACGCTGATCACGCTGACCGCCGCCGCGTCGTGCCGAGGAGTGGATCGCGGCGGCGCAGACGGCTCGCTTTCGTGGCGCACGAGGCGTCGATTGACTGTCACCGTCGGCAACCGCGAAGTCGACATGTTGCTGGAAACCACGATTGATCGCTGACGCACGAGTTGTTGTCGGAACTCTTCGGGTTCACACATGATCAAACGATCCTGATCGCGCGGAATCGCGAAGGTCCCTTATACCAGCAATCCGGGTACGGTCACGATACTGGCGGCGCCGGTTCCCGAGACGGCGTCGATCGTCCTGGGGCTAAGGGCCACGCTGGTCGGGGCGGCGTTGTCCCGCGCGCCAGGTTCATCGCGGGGCATGACGGGCTCCGTCGTGTGCAACAACACGACGATATGAAATTGCTCGTGCCAGGATCGGCCGGATCGGACCGCGCATCGGTTGACCCTGCCTCTTGATACAATCGACAACGATTCAGCCGCCGTCTCATCCGGAGGAAATGCCGGAGCCGGTCGACGAACGCGCACACGACGGGTGTCAGGGCGAGCCATGGGCGCGATCAAACGACCGGAATCGTTTGTCGCGATTATGCTTGGGACAATGAGCAACCGTGTGAAAGCACGGGGCGAGGCCTGCGCGGTTGCTTGACACCCCCGACCGGTCAATTACAATGAGAGCACGAGCGAGCGCGCTTTGAGAAGACCGGCGAACCCGTTGCGTGCGGCGAATATCTCGACCCGTGGTCATCAAGCGAAAGGACCGGAACTGAAGTCAGCCGATGCAGTTGGAACCTGTCTTCGGACTGGCGGAGTCGCCCCATGAAATGCCAGAAATGCGCCAAGCCGGCCACTTTTCATATCACGGACATCGTCGAGAAGGGGAAGCACCGGGAGTTCCACTTCTGCGACGAGCATGCCCGGCAGCATTTAGCTCCTCCTGACGAGTCATCCGAGCCGCCGATCAGCGAGCTCGCGAAGAAGTTGATCGTGAGTACTTCAGTGCGCCATGCGCGAACCCTCGCCGGCCGATAAGCAGGTTTGTCCGATCTGCCAGATCACGTTTCTCGAGTTCCGCAACTCGGGACGCCTGGGTTGTCCTTACGATTACGAGGTCTTTCGAGACGAGTTGATGCCGCTGCTGGAAAATATTCACGGCGAGACGCGGCACTCGGGCAAGGTGCCCAAGCGGGCACCGCGGAACACACAGCAGCAAACCACCTTGATCCAGTTGCGAAACGAGCTCAAGCGCGCGGTGGCCGCGGAAGACTACGAGGCGGCCGCTCGGCTGCGGGACAAGATCAAGGGCATCGAGCTCGAACAGGGACGTTGACGCTCATGGCGCCAGTGGGAGACAACGCTCGAGACCTCCGAAGCGCGCCTCCGCGGGCGGTCGGGCCGATGATCTGTCAACGGTGCCATAACGAAGCGACCGTTCACTTGACCGAGCCCAGGAGCGGGCAGCAGCGCGAGCTCCATCTTTGCCGCGACTTGTGCCCGAAAGGCCGGTCTGACCCTGCCCGACAACCCGCCCGACCTGGCACTTGACGCGGTCGTGCAAAATTTGATCGTGGCCAACGTCGGCGAGCTGGTCGGCGAGCTTGCCGAAATGTCGTGCCCCGAATGCTCGATCAAGTACATGGAGTTTCGCGCGGGCGGCCGCCTGGGTTGCCCGCTTGATTACTGGGTGTTCGCCAGGGGCTTCACTCCGCTCCTTCAGCGCTTTCACGGAGCGACCCGGCACGTCGGTAAGGTGGCACGACGTCGCGACGGGGCCATGGAGCGGCTACGATTACGCACTCAGCTTCGCCAGGCGGTCACACGAGAAGATTATGAAGAAGCCTGCGCGGCTGCGAGATTTGCTTCGCCTCAAGGATCCCCACGCATGACTCTTGAAGACCTGACGAAAACGTCTGGCGAATGGCTGCGAGGCACCGGCCCCGAGAGCGATATCGTGATGTGCTCGCGCATCCGGCTGGCACGCAATCTCGCCGATTTCCCGTTTTCCAACCGCGCCAGCCGCGGCGAAAAAGCCGAGATCGAATCGCATTTCAACTCGGCCCTGCTCGCATGCCAATCTCGAACTATCTTATATCGACGTCAATGGCCTCTCGACCCTCGACCGCCAGTTCCTGGTCGAGCGCCAGATCATTTCCCGCGAGCTTGCCACCAGTGACGGCCCGCGCGGCGTCGCCCTGAGCTCGCTCGAAAATGTCGCGATCATGGTCAACGAGGAAGACCATCTCCGCGTCCAGTTCATGTTCTCGGGCTTCCGCCTCCCCGAGGTCTGGGATGCCGTCAACCAGCTCGATGACCAGCTCGAGGAACAACTGGCGTTCGCCTTCAGCCCACAGCTCGGCTACCTGACCGCGTGCCCGACGAATGTCGGCACCGGCATCCGCGTCGGCGTCATGCTTCATCTGCCTGGCCTGGTGCAGACGAAGCAGATCGACAAGGTCTTTCGCGCGCTCCAGAAGATCAATCTGGCCGTGCGTGGTCTCTACGGCGAGGGGAGCCAGGCCTCGGGCGACTTTTACCAGATCTCGAACCAGCAGACCCTGGGCAAGAGCGAGCCCGAGCTGATCAAGATCCTCACGGATGTCGTTCCCCAGGTGCTTCAGTACGAACGATCGGCCCGCCAGGCGCTCCTGACCGAGCGCCGCCAGCACTTCCACGACCAGGTCAGCCGGGCTTATGGCGTTCTCAAGACGGCCCAGACGATCTCGAGCGAAGAGACCATGGTCTTGCTTTCGAGCGTGCGCATGGGAATCAACCTCGGATTGATCGACGACCTGTCGATCGCCACCGTCAACGAGCTCTTCATTCAGACTCAGCCCGCGTTTCTTCAGAAGCTGCGCGGCACCGAGCTCGGCGTTGAAGAACGCAACGTCGCGCGTGCGTCTCATTTGCGGAGCCGGCTGGCCAATGGGCGGCAGGCCCCGCGCCTTTGAATTTGATTTCACGACCGATCACCCAACCGCGAGAGTCGCCGGATCGATTGTCCGACCGCTCTCGCGACGCCCAGGAAAACGGAAAGCACGAGCCACGCGTCGCAAGCCCGGCCGTCCCCCGCGTGGCCACCACGGCGGCCCGGTGTGAGACGACGTGATCCCTTCGGAGCCATAGCGAGGGTGAGCAACAGCGCAGGGCCGGATGCATCCCATGGCATGAGCTAGACTACTTGATCGAGTACTCCACCATCGCAGGGGATCTGGTGTGCCACTCTTCAGCTTTGAGATCGATCCGGAAAAGGTGCTCGGAGTGAGCCACGCGCGACTCTTCAGGAGATCCGCGACGCCTACAAGCAGAAGGCCAAGCGATATCATCCCGATGCCGGGGGCGAGGAATGGTCGTTCCGCATCCTGGTGCAGGCCTACGAGATGCTCAGCGCGGCACGCGTCGCGCGGGCGGCGAGCGTTGATCTGACGGCCAGGCCGCACGCCCCGAGACCCGGGTCAAACCGCAACGCGGCAGCGGAATCAGTGCACGCGGGCATCCACGACGAGGCCATTGATCCGGCCCGGATCGTCGGTGTCGAGCTGCTCTGCGTGCGTTATCTCTGGGACGATGCCGAATATCTCTGGCTGACTCAGCGCGCGCCCGACGAAGACCGCTTCCTGAGCTGCAACCTCAACATCAGCTGGCCCGACCGCGCATCGACCGGCCCGGCCGACGTTCCAGGCGACCGATCGGCCACGCTGGCCGCGCTGCACGAGATCGTCGATCAGATGATCATGACCACGCGCGTCGCGAATTCGAGCTCGCGCGAAGACGAACAGCGCTTCGCGGCGTGGCTTGCCTATTCGAATTTCGATACCGCCTGGAAATCGGTCAATGCTCTGCACCAGCAATTGCGGGCCCGCGGGCTGGGACTGCGCCAGTGGTCGCGTGACCTGTTCATTCCGCGATCATGGAGCTAGATCACGCGAGAGCTTCCGCAGAATCGGCGAGATCAAAGATTCCGGGAACGAACCGTTTCAGCGCGTCCGGGCCGCCGTAGTAGGCCACCTGCTTGATGAGCGTGCTCGACACGTGCGAATACTCGCCGTCGGCCATGAGAAACACCGTCTCGATCTCGGGGTCGAGACGGTGGTTCGTGAGCGTCATTCCGAATTCGTATTCCATGTCTGAGAGAGTACGCAAGCCGCGCAGAATGACGCGTGCACCGATGCGCTTGACGAACTGCACGGTCAGGCCCTCGAACGCCTCGACCGAGACATTGGCGTAAGGTTCCACCACCTTGTCGCGCCATGGCGACCCGTTCCTCGATGTCGAATAGCGACGTCTTGTTGACGTTCACGCCGATGGCCACGACGAGATGCTCGAACAGCAACCGGCCGCGTCCAATGACGTCGAGATGGCCCAGCGTGATCGGGTCGAACGTACCTGTGAACACGGCCGTCCGTGGTGGATAGGTTGCGAGCGGTCTCAAGATGCGCCCCGCAAGTCATTCGGGAATGGAAGTGAAGTGCCTCGACGATCCAGTCACCGCTAAAAGGCCGCGCTCTGAGGCGCTCGAGGTCGGCTTCGTTGTTATAGAAATGAGGGCTGACACGCAGCCTGCCCCGGCGGCACGAGACGACGACGCCTTCGAGCCGTAAGTCGCGTGCTTTTTTTTCGGGATCGACGCCTGGTCGCTCGAGCACCACGATCGCCGATCGATCGGCGAGCGACTGCGAGCCATGAACCGTCCATCCGGCCGATGCCGCAACCTCGCGCACGCCGCTCGCCAGCTCGAGTGCCCGCTGTGAGACGGCGGCCGGCCCGATTTCGAGGATGAGGCCGACACTCGCCCCGAACGCAAGCAGTCCGGCCATGTTCAGCGTGCCCCCCTCCCAGCGGTCGGCCCCCGGCTTGAGGCGAAAATTGGCGCCCGGCGGGTTGTATGAGCCGACGACGCTCCGCCAGCCGACGCCGATCGGCCGCAGCCGCTCGATCCATTCGCGGCGCACGTACAAGAGCCCCGCTCCCTCGGGGCCGAGTAGCCACTTGTGGCCGTCGGCCGCCATGAAGTCGATCGGCGTTTTCGCGACGTCGATCTCGAGAGGACCGAGGCCCTGGATCGCGTCGACGAACAACGCGATCTCGCGCTCCCGGCAGAACTGCGCCGATCGCGTCCAGATCGTTGCGGAAACCGCTCGAAAACTCGACATGACTGATCGTGATCAGCCGTGTCGAACGGTCGACGGCCGCGATCAGGTCGTCGATCCAGACACGGCCGTCGCGGGTCGGCACGAGTCGCAGCCCGACCCCCCGGCTCTCGAGGTTCATCCAGGGATAAAGATTCGACGGATATTCCTCGGCCGCGGTGACCACGTTGTCGCCCGTGCGCCAGGGAAAGCCCTCGGCGATCAAACCAATGCCATGCGTCGTGCTGCTGACGAAAGCGACCTCGTCACGGTCGGCGTGGATCAGGCGCGCGACCTGACCGCGAATGTTTTCGAGCCGCCTGTCGCGGTCGGGCCATCCGACGACGCCGTCATCAGCTTGCTCGTCGACCCACGGCGCGAAACGCGTCAGCCGGCGCGTGGGCAACGGCGCAAGAGCCGCATGGTCGAGATAGGCCCACTTCCGCGTGACCGGGAACTCGACCGTGCGCAGGGCGTCCCAGCGTCCAGGCTCGATGTGATCCATGCGACATTCGCCCACCCTTTGACCGGAGCGGCCGAGCGATTCGATCGATCACCGCCGTGCCGATTTGCCGACGAGAAACAGGGCCAGCAGCATGAGAGTGATGGTGGCCAGGTAGCCGTCGAGCGGACGGCCCTTGTCGCCGTCGGATGCGTCGGGAACTTCCTGGGCTCGCACGGGCGGCGTGAAGCCGGGAGCGAAACTGAGCCCGCAGGCCAGTAAAACGGCCGCAATCCAGGTCCAGCGGCCGCGGCGTTTTCGAGATTGAGTCATCTTTGGCGCTCCTTGACTGGGACCGGTCTCTGCGACCAATCATACCGCATGGGAAGCCATTCAAGTAAGGGGCGAACGCGGCGCCGGAAGGCACGACGCGCCATCGCGACCGCTTTCCACGCGGGCCCGCGTGACCGCAGATGGCAAATATAGTCATCCAGGCCGATCGCCCAGAACCGATATTCGAGTCCGCGAAATTCATAGGCTCCATTGTCGCGCGGCAGCGGAAACGGCTGGACCGGCTCGGCGTATGCAAAAGCCAGAACGGCGCGAAACCCAGGGCCGAACATCGCCTGCCAGCGCACGAGCCCGTCGAGATCATCGGTCGTCACCCAGTTTTCCCAGTCTCGACGTCCGCGGCGGTTGCGCCGCGTTTGCCCTTCACCTCGACGACGAGGTTCGACCCGAACTGGGGATACAGCAGAAAGTCGGGATTCTTCACTCCGTCTTCGCCGCAGATGGCACGCTTCGCTTCGTCGATCGCGACGCAGGGAACCCGGATCGAGCGTATGAACGCCTCGAACGCGGCTTCGTAATGGTTCGATCGTCGGGCCATCGCGTGGTCGTCCTGAGGCGAAAGGCTTACGTTTCGGGGGTCGGGGTCGCCGTCGATAGTCTAGTGAACCTTTGAAACGTTATAAATGATCAAGACGCCTGTGACCAGCCTGCTTCGGCCGGGCGAATCGACGCGCGGCGAGCCGCTTTGATCCATCAATTAATCGGTCGATCGATCGGGCTGGGCGGTGCCGGCGGCTTTCGTGGCGACGCCGTTGATGGTGACGATCGGGAGCTGGAATGTCGACGGCCCGCGAATCTTCCTCCGCCGCGGCAAGATCGCCTCGGCGTATTCCCAGATTTGTTCGGGCGTCTCGAAGATCTTCTCAAACGACCAGCGGTTATCGTATTCGCAACTGTCGGTTGTATACTCGCGGCAAATCTGAGGGCGGTTCAGATAGATGCCGCAACGATTGTCGGGGCGGAGGTACTGGCAGGTGGTGTTGACCAGGATGTACCACTGTTCCTTTTCCACATAGATAATCGTCTTGGCGTGCGCCAGAAACCAGCGAATCGTGTCGTAGTCGTTCCACGTGGTCGGGTTATGAATCGGCAGCGAAAAATAACGACAGCAAACGCCCGTGCAAAAATCGCACAGGCATTCGCCCGGTTTGACTTCGGCGCGAGTCGGCCTCTTTCGACGATTCGAACGGGTCACGGCCATTAAAATGTTTCTCCGGCGACGGGATGACGGTTGGCGGGACTGATACTCGCGCAGGCGGCCGCCAGCGCGGCGATGTGACGATCGGTGGTGCCGCAGCAGCCACCCAGGAGACGAACGTGGCGGTCGACCAATCTCGGGCACGCGCGTGCCAGCGCGGCCGGGGTGTCGTCGTCGTGATGAGGCTGTCGCGCGGCCGGTTTCACGAGCAACGGGCAGCGCACCCGGCCAAGGAGCCGTTCGGCGAACTCGAGCGCGGCGGCCGCGCCCGGCTGACAATTCATGCCGATCACGGCGGCGCCGGCGCCTTCGAGCATTTCCGCCGCCGCGACGGCCGGATCGGGCCATCCCCACAAGCTCTCGCCGTGGAGGGTGGAGGGTGAAGCGTGGAGAGTGGAGGGTGGCGCGTGGAGGGTGGAGGGAGAAGCATGGAGGGTCGAGGGTGGAGCCTGGAGGGTGGAGGGTACGGCCGGATCGGGCCATTCCCACAAGCTCACGCAGACTGGCACCTCGCCCCCGAGCGCGTCGTTCACCGCGTGTAGCGCCGCGATGGCCGCGCCGAATCGAAACGTTTCCAGGATCAAGGCATCCACGCCGGCGTCGACCAGGATGACCGCCTGTTCGGCCGCCGCGCCGTCGCGCAGCATGGCCGCTGGCCCTATCGTACCGAGCACGTAGCGGTCCGGACCGGCCGCGCGGCGAGCCAGCGCCACGGCCGCGCGGTTGATCGCCTCGGTGGCGGATGCCCGGTTGAATCGTTCGAGCCAGGCCCGGCTGGCGCCGAAGGTGTTGGTCAAAACGGCCCCCGAGCCGGCCGCGACGTCGCGCCGGTGGATCGTCTCGATTTCGTCTGGATGGCTCAAGACCCAGAGCGCCGGGTCGTCGGTGCGAAGATCGAGGCCGCGCTCGATTAATCGAGTTCCCATCGCGGCGTCGAGGATCACGGGTCCGGCGGCGATCGCCTCCAGGAACGGGCCCCTGGCGGCAGCGGGGGCGGTAGCCGGCCCGTGGCGGAGCGTGCCAAAGTCGATGCCTTCGACTTGCGGAGTGGGCCGTTCATTCACGGGTTTTGGTCCGGCTGCGAAACCGCGCTGACCCGGATCAAGAACCGGTTCTCCTCGTCCGTGAGCCCGGCACGGCCTTCGTTATGCAGTTTCTGGAGGATCTCGTCCATGCGCTGCTCCTCGGCCGCCTCCTGCGCGAGCCGCCGCTGGCGCCTCAGGTCGGAGCGGCGGCGGCGCCAGCGTTTCAGCGCGCTCTCGCGATGCGGGCGCACCTTGGGCGTGCCGCTTTCGAGACTGGTGTACCCCTCCGAGAAGTCGTAGCCGAAAATCCCGTCGTCAAAGTAGCCGCCGTCCTCGAGCATCCGCGCCTCGATCCGCACGAGATATTCGATCAACACGGCGAGCCCGATCAGGGTCAGACCATCAAGGCCGCGCGTCAAGCGGAGAAGTCCGACGATCGCGAGCAAGAACGCGCAGGCGTGGGCCGTCCACGGAGCGGCAATGCTATCGCGCGACGGCACGACCGAAGCACTTCCGGGCCAGGCGCGGAGCATCCGACCGCCGTCGAAAGGGAGCGCCGGGATCAAGTTCGCAACCATCAGCACCCAGTTCAGGTATCCGAACCAGCCGATCACCCAGATCGCGCTGAGCGGCGTGGCCAGCGCTCCGCCGGCGAGCCGCGGCGCTCCGGCATCATAGATCGTCACGCCGTTGACGTTGACCGCACTACCGAACGGGTTCCAGACGAAATGGGCACCGGCGAAGAGGTTCAGCCCTAGCGCGACCGTCACGACGATCGCGCCATTGGTCACGATCCCCGCCATCGCAACGAGAAAGCCTTCGCTCGAGCGCGCCGCGAACGACGGCCCGATCAGGCTCCCGAGCGGCCAAATGTTGACTTCCGACTGATCGTGGTCAAGCCAGGCCGCTGTCGCGGCGTGCCCCAGTTCATGAACCGCCAGGGCCGCCACGAGCAAGCTGAGCCAGCAGACCGTGTGGGAGATTTGCGGCAGCTCGCCCTTGGCCGCCAGGGCCACACTGTCGGTAATCAACCGAAAGACGAGGAAAATGATCAGTGAAATGTGCACACGGACCGTGGTGCCAAACCATCGGCCCAAACTGATCGGCGACCAGCTTAGAGCATCGTTCATCTTGCTCGTCCGGCGTCGTTTGCGATCGCTAATGAAAACCTGTCGCTTTTCGCTGCTTTTTTCTAATCTAGCAGCCCGATCCCATTGTCGCAACGCGGCGAGTTCGCGACAGCCCGATATCATTGGGTTTCGCGCGGTCGCCTGATCGCTTTTTTCAACTTCGATCGACGATCGGGGCGATTTTGTTGGGGGGCCGGGCCGCCGCCGCGCGATCGGGATCAATCCCTGCGCCGAGTGGTCCCATTCAGCAGCGCGGAACGGCCGTCGCCGATCTGATGCTTATGCGGCCCGCACTAAATTGTTAAAGTAAAGGTCTGACTCGTCACGGTGCACCGCGAGCTCGTTTGATCCTTTGATAATCTCGATTGGTGGAAATCCGCTCGATGAAATCGGAGTGCAGCATCAACGTCGAGCTCGGACCACGTTCCTACGAGATCCGGGTCGTCAGTGGCCAGCAGGAGAGCTTCGGCCTTTTTGTGCGCTCTGCCCTCGAACGAACATGGACGGGCGCTTCATGCCGGGCGGCCCTGATCGTGACCGACTCGCACGTGGCGGAGTTAGCGATTTCCCGATCGTTCGAGGCAGGTCTTGTTGACGCCGGCCTCGACACGGCGATTGCGGTCGTCCCCGCTGGCGAAGCTGCCAAGTCGCTGCGCGAAGCATCGCGGCTGTACGACGAGCTGGTGCGCACGCAGGCCGACCGGCACACCTTGATCGTCGCTCTCGGGGGCGGAGTGATCGGCGACCTCGGGGGATTCGTCGCCGCGACTTTCGCGCGGACTCCCCTTGATCATGGCGCCGACGACCTTGCTCGCGCAGGTGGATAGCTCGGTCGGCGGCAAGGTCGGGATCAATCATCCCGGCGCCAAGAATATGATTGGATCCTTCTATCAGCCCGCCGGCGTCTGGATCGATACCGACGCGCTGCGAACGCTGCCGGAGCGGGAAGTGCGCTGCGGCCTCGCCGAGGTCGTCAAGTATGGAGTCATTCTCGACCGCGACTTCTTCGCGAGCCTCGAAGGCGGCGCCGACGCGATCCTCGGCCGCGACGCCGCGGCCATGCGGCAGATCGTGACGACGAGCTGCCGTCTCAAGGCCGAGGTGGTGACGAAAGACGAGCGCGAGGAAACGGGCCTCCGCGCGATCCTCAATTTCGGCCACACGATCGGCCACGCGATCGAGGCCGTCGCTGGCTATGATGGGCCATTTCAGCATGGCGAGGCCGTCGCGGTGGGCATGGTTGCCGAAGCGCGGATCGCCGAGCGGCTCGGATGGATCGACAGGCCGGCCGTCGACCGCCTGGCGGGCTTGGTCGCTCGGTTCGGGTTGCCGACCGCCGCTCCAGGCCTCGATCCGGAGGCGTTGATCGCCGCCATGGCGCGCGACAAGAAGAACCGCGGCGGCCGGATTCGCTTCGTGTTACCGCGATCGATCGGCAACGTCGAGCTGACTGACGCCGTCGGTGCCGACGACGTGCGGCGCGTGCTGTTGTCGCTTTGATTCCGGGGTCATATCAACAGGCCCGTTACCGTTACGCGGAGATTGCATTGGCCGAGTCAGACGATGAGACGCCGCTGCTCGACCTGATCCAGCTTTCGATGGTGGCGGGCGTCGGTCCCCATCTGAGCCACGCCTTGCTCGAGCATTTCGGCTCGGCGAGCCGGGCGCTCGACGCCTCACGGCGCGAGCTCTTGAATGTCGACGGCGTCGGCCCCAAACTGGCCGACAAGCTCGCGCGGGCCCGCCAGGATTTTGACGCAGCCGCCGAGCTGGCACTCTGCCGCCGCCACGACGTCAGCGTGATTGTCCGCGGCGATGCGCGATATCCGTCGCCCCTTCAGAATATTCCCGATCCCCCGAGCCTCCTCTACGTGCGAGGCACGATCGAGCCACGCGATCAGATCGCGATCGCCGTCGTCGGCTCGCGGCATTGCACGCCGTA
Source organism: uncultured Planctomycetota bacterium (assembly GCA_963818265.1). Taxonomy (GTDB): domain Bacteria; phylum Planctomycetota; class Planctomycetia; order Isosphaerales; family Isosphaeraceae; genus CAWFRS01. The sequence continues at coordinate 158,355 of CAWFRS010000013.1, forward strand.
TGGCACGCGCATGGCCGAGCGGCTGTCGGCCTCGCTGGCACGCACGGGATTCACCGTCATTTCAGGGCTTGCGCGCGGCATCGACGCGGCCGCCCATCGCGGCGCGATCAAGGCGGGAGGCCGCACGATCGCCGTCCTTGCCAATGGGTTGGAATCGGTCTACCCGCCCGAGCACGAGGAGCTGGCCCGCGCCGTCGCTGCGTCGGGTGCCGTCGTCAGCGAAATGCCCATGCGCCAGAGCCCGCTCGCCGGGTTGTTCACTCAGCGCAACCGGATCATCTCGGGCCTTGCGCTGGGCGTGCTCGTTGTCGAGGCGACCCCGCGCAGCGGCTCGCTCTCGACCGCGAGCCATGCGACCGAGCAGAACCGCGAGGTGTTCGCCGTGCCAGGACCAGCCGATAGCCTTGCGAGCCGCGGCTGCCATCGCCTGATTCGCGATGGTGCGCGCCTGGTCGAGACGGTCGACGACATTCTCGAGGAGCTCGGTCCGCTCGTGCAGGAGGTTCGCACAGACCCCGGCGAGCCGCCCGTGCGCCACCCGGCCGAGCTGGCACTCTCCGAGCTCGAACGTTCGCTCCTGGGACAAGCTCGACGACGAGCCGGTCGCCGTCGACGACCTGATCGCCGACACGGGAATGACGGCCGGTCAGGTGATGGCGACACTTAGCGTTCTCGAGCTCAAGCGCCTGGTTCGCCGCCTGCCGGGCCCTCGGTTCACCCGGGCTTGATCGAGCCCGAGCCAGGGGTGCTCTCGTCACCGCGCCGGCAGCCGCTGCTCGAACCAGCGAGCGACATCTTCAAAGACCTGCTCGCGTCCCAGCTCGTTGAAGGGCTCGTGCAGCATCTTGGGATAGATCACGAGCGTCTTGTCGACGCTGCCCAGACGTTCGTAAAAAGTCCGGGTCACGGCCGGGTCAATGACGGAGTCCTGGCCGCCGAGCAACATGAGCAAGGGTATGGTGATTTCCGCAGCGTGGGCGAGCAGCGTTTCGCCCCCCGCGACCATCCCAAAAAACAGGGGCGGGCTGATCCGATTGTGCCGCAAGACGTCGGCGCGATGCTCGGCTTGAATCTTCGGGATCGCGCGTGAGCACGCCGGTTCGTTGATCGCCGGTCAAGGTCAGCCACGGGCGCGAACCTTGCCAGGAGCCGGCCCAGTTTGAGCTTGGCCGGCGGAATCGGCACCGCGATCCGTACCGCCGGGTTGGAGATCACCATGCCCTCGACCGCATCGTCGCGCCGGAGGGCCCAGCGCAGCGCGACCTGGCCGCCGTTGGAGTGGCCGATCACGTAACGCGGAATCGATGGAAGCTGCCTCGTCGTCCAGGCGATCGCGCTCGAAAGGTCGTCGATCAGATCCTCGTACCGCCTGACGACCCCGCGCCGGCCGGGGCTGCGGCCGTGGCCGCGATAATCGACGGCGACGATGTCAATATCGAGTCCCGGCCCGAGTGCTTCGGCCACGCGACGATAGCAGCCGCCATGTTCGGCGAACCCGTGCGAAACGATCGCGACGGCGCGCGGCGACGGCCGGCGCCACCACCTGCCGCGCAGATTCAGGCCGTCGGCCGAGCGAACGTCGATATCCCTGACCACAGTCTGTGCGGTCGCCATTTGCTCGCTGGGCATCTTTGCTCCCGTTCGTGTTCCATGTCGCGGCTCGCGTCAAGAGTCCGGCGATCGTGACGCCCCGCGAGGTATAATCGAAGTTCACCACCGCGCCGAGACGAAGTCGTCGATGGACGGCCCGGTCAGACCTTGCGCCAGGTCCATGTCCAGTGCCGATCCGACGTCATCATGATATCCGAGGGGGGCAACCCGATGTCACGAACGAGCGCTCGTATTTCGCCCAAACTCAGTGCGGCGTGAAGAGAAGCGTCAAAAAGTGCGCGTGCATGCTGGGTTTCAGAGCCGGCGTAAAGCTCGACGAACCGAGCCACGTCGGCCCGGGTTTCGGGCCTCGCCAGGTCTCTGACCATCAGCGTTCCCCGCGGCGCCACGAGCCGGGCCATCATCTCCAAAACCGGCCGCGGCTCGGGAATGTGATGAATGATCGTATTCGAAATCACGCCTTCGAAGGAATTCGGCCCGAAGGCATCGAGCAGCATCTTGGCGTCGCCGAGATACGTCCTGATGCGCGACGACTCGCCAGCCGCGGCAATATTGACGGCGGCCTGGGCCAGCATCGTCTCCGAGAGATCAAACGCCAGCACCCTGGCGTGTCGGTCGGCGACGGCCAGGGCAACGGGAATCCGCGCCGTCCCGGTTCCGACATCGAGAATCTCGCCCCCGGCGCAGGGCCGTGCGCCGCGAGGAAGTCGGCGACGAACCGCGCGTTGACCTCGCCGTGGTCCATCGCGTCGTATTCCCGGACTTCCTCGGCGGTCTCCATGACCTCCGGTTCGAGCAAACGCGCGATCATGAAACTCTGCTCCCTCGATCAGGCCTTGCGGGCTTCGGCGGCCGCCTTTTGCGCAGCGACCAGGCACGCCTTGATGTCGGCAACCGGGTTCTCCGGCTTCTCCTCGTATTCGATGGCCAGGCAGTAACTGTACTTGTTACGAGCGAGAGCCTTCAAAAGATCGACCGTTCGCAGGTCGCCCTGGCCGAGGATCGTGAACGTGTTGGCGTCCTTCACGTCTTTCAGGTGCACGCCATAGACCCTTTTGCCGAACGCGTCGACCGCGTCAACCGGGTCGACCTTCGATCGGAGAAAGTGTCCTGTGTCGACGCAGCAGCCAATCTTCTCGTGGTGGTTCTTGATGGCGCTGGTGATCTTTTCAATTGTGTCGTAGCGGTGACCGGGTCCATGATTATGGATGCCCACGGCGACGCCATATTTTTCGACCAGCTTATCAAGGCTGTCGAACGCGTCGGGGTCGGGGTCCGCCGAGAGATATTGAATTCCCATCGCCTTGGCGAATGCGAACACGGGCTCGTTGGCGGCGATGTCTTTCTTGAAGGGAACGACGCCGTAGCCGATCAAGTTGACACCGGCGCCCGCCAGATCGTCCTTGATTGCGTGAATAGCGCGGGCTCCTCCCTGCGCGGGAACGTGGGCCGGATACGACTCCCAGTAATGAAGTCCCAGGTCTTTTGTCGCGGCCAGCGCCATGCCGAGGTCCGCCTGGCCGTTCCTGGTGAGGCCGCGGAGCGAGTAGCTCTGGATGCCCATCTTGAATGGAGCGTATGGCCCGTCCGCCTCGGGCGACGAAGACTGGTTTCCGCGTACGTTCGAGCTCGAATTCAAGCCAAACGAACCGGCCAGCGCGCAGCCGGCCGCCAGCCATTCCCGCCGGTTCAAATTTCCGATCTTGTGATGTCCTGACATGAGCCTGGCCCTTCATTCATTCATTCATTTGGTGAGGTCGAAACGGCGTGCCGCAACCCTTCCGCCTGCGCGCCGACGGCGAATCCAGCGTTCGATCTGAACTTATGATAAGCCGCGCGGCGATGCCAGCCCCTGGGTGTGCAAAATGCGAATCCGCGCTCCAGAGCCGGACGGGCCTTGAGAGACCGGTAGGCGATCTGGTAAATATTGACCTGGGCTGGGCGTGGTCGGTCTTGCGGTCGCTTGATCCTGTCAGACCAATGACTTGGGGGGCAAAGCCATGCCGTCTGAATCGGAAGTGCTGGGAGTCATGTATCCCGTCGGCGGCGGCGATCCCATTCCGCTGACGAAGCCCGAGATCGTCATCGGCAGGCGGCCGGGGGCGGATATTCGCCTCGATTTCGAGAACATTTCGGGCAAGCATTGCAAGCTGCGTTTCTCCAATGGCATCTGGATGGTGCGGGACCTCGGCAGCACCAATGGCACCACAGTCAACGGATCGCTCCTGGCCAGCGAGCAAAGCCTCATGCCCGACGAGGAGCTCGGTGTCGCCGGGCACCTTTTCACGATTGATTACGAGCCGGCCGGCCCGGAAGCCTTTCTCAATTCGCACAAGGACCTTGACGCCGATGTCGTGCTCGAGCGTCAGCGCCACTCGCTCATGGATCTCGCCGGACTCGATACCGACGCGACCCAGACCAAGCGCCCGAAACGCGCCCCGACGGTGATCGAGCGCCTCTCGGCCGACGAGGCGGACTTCGACGACGCTGTTCCCGATCACTTCAAAGGGCCGCCAAAGCCCAAGAAACAACAACCGACCGATGACGACTTCTTCAAGCTGATCGAAGACGACGTCACCAAACCCAAATAACCGGACTGACGGCCATCGTGTTGCGGGCCGCCGTGCCTGCACTTGCGTGCGTGAGATCGGGGGGGCGGGTCAACGGACGTCCACGGCGGCACGGCGGCGACGGGCCGAGTCGGCGAACGGCCACTCAACTGCACGATCACAGCAGATTGGTGCGTGTTCGCTGGAAGAAGCCGTCTTCCCCGCGCGATCGCGCACACCGGGATGGACGGACGGAAGGTCCGTTAAGCCGGCTGCTAACGAATCGCGGCCTCTTTCATCGAAAAGCCGGTCATCGGTTCATTCTTTGACGCTGATTTCTTACGTCTCGCCAGTCGAATTGCGCTCAATCCCGGCTCGAGGGTCGTTAACACGTTTGGATGCTATCGGGCCTGGAGACACGCGGGGGCCTTACTTTCTCGTTTCGATTTGCTTTAGGGAGCTGACACCAATGAGAACGATGTTGAAAACAACTCTCGGATTGTCCCTGGCATTGATGCTCGCCGGTCCGGCGATGGCCCAGGGGGGACGCGGCTTCGGCGGAATGGGGGGCGGCGGCTATGGCAGTCTAATCGGCAATGCCAGCGTACAGAAAGAGCTCAAGCTCGATGATCAGCAGACCGAGAAGGCCAAGGAGGTCGCGGACAAGGCTCGTGAGAAGATGAGCGAGGTCCGCGAACAACTCCAGGGCCTCGAAGGCGAAGAGCGCCGCACCAAGATGCAAGAGATCAACAAGGAAATGAATGAGACCGCCATGAAGGCGTTCGGCGATTTCCTCAAGCCCGAGCAGATCGCGCGGCTCAAGCAGATTTCGGCCCAGACTCGCGGCATCGCGGCTTTCAATGACCCCGAGATCGCCAAGAAGCTCAACCTTACTGACAGCCAGAAGACCGAAATCCGCGAGATCAACCAGGACTTGATGTCGCAGATGGGTGAGCTGCGTCAGCAATTCGCCGACGATCGCGAAGCTGCCATGAAGAAGATGGCCGAGCTTCGCAAAGAGGGCCTCGCGAAGGTGACCGCCAAGTTGAACGACGAGCAGCAGAAGGCCTGGAAGGAAATCGTCGGCGCCCCGTTCGAGATCAAGTACGAGCCCCGGCCTCAATAAGGCGAGCACTCGCAAGGTTGCCACGGTCCTAAGCACCCTGGCAACGAACGAACGGCTCGGTTTGAAAGCAAATCGAATGGTGGTGGAGGCCGCGGATCGCCTGATCCGCGGCCTCTCTCGTTGGGTGGCGGCATCCCCGGCAGGCGCAGGACCGCTGCCACCGAGCACTCATTCGACCGTCACGCTCTTGGCCAGGTTGCGCGGCTTGTCGATATCGCAACCTCTCAGACGCGCCACGTGGTAGGCCAGCAACTGCAAGGGGACGATCGCCAGAAGCGGCTGCACAACCTCGGGGACGTCGGGCACCTTGAGGAAAACGTCGGACAGGGCGGCCAGGGCGTCGTCTCCCTCGGTTCCACGCTGATGATCGGGCCGTTGCGGGCTTTGACTTCCTCGATGTTGCTCAGCGTCTTGGCGTGCAATGCGCCCCGGGGTGCCACGAAGACGGAGGGCGTCTCACGATCAACGAGCGCGATGGGCCCGTGTTTCATCTCGGCCGTCGGATATCCCTCGGCGTGAATATAACTGATTTCCTTGAGCTTCAGCGCACCTTCGAGCGCGACCGGGAAGTGGAGATCGCGGCCGAGGAAAAGGGCGTTTCGCGCGGCGCTGAATTGCTCGGCGGCTCGCTCGACCTCGGGCTCGGTCTTGAGAGCTTCTCCGATATAGTCTGGAACGGATTGGATCGCGTGCACGACGGCGGCCCCCTCGGTGAAAGACATCTGCCGCAGGCGGCCGAGGTAGAGGGCCAGCAGGGTCAGTACCGTCACCTGCGCCGTGAACGTTTTTGTGCTCGCCACACCAACTTCGGGTCCGGCGTGCAGATAGATTCCGCCGTCGGCCTCGCGCGCGATCGTGCTGCCCACCGTGTTGACGATCGCCAGCGAGGGATGGCCCCGGCGTTTCGCTTCGCGTAATGCACCCAGGGTGTCGGCCGTTTCTCCTGACTGGCTCAGCACGAAGACGAGTGTCCGCTCGTCGAGTGGGGCATTGCGATAGCGGAACTCGCTGGCGTATTCGACCTCGACAGGCAGGTGGGCCAGCCGCTCGATCAGGTATTCCCCGACCAGGGCGGCGTGCCAGCTCGTACCGCAGGCGGCCAGCACGATCCGGCGCACCCGGCGGAGCTGGCGAGCCGTGAAATTCAGCCCGCCGAACTGGGCCGTGGCCTGGTCCCGCACGATCCGCCCGCGGCAGGCATTGACAATGGTTTCAGGCTGCTCGCGAATCTCCTTGAGCATGTAGTGGGCGTGGCCCCCGAGCTCGACGGCGTCGGGCTTCCAGTCGATGCGATCGATGCGCGGGGTGATTGGTCCGTGTTCGCGATGGCGGATCTCGAACGCGTTTTCTTTCAGTCGGACAACCTCGCCGTCTTGCAGGTACGCGACGCGCGGGGTCACCTGTGCGATCGCGATCGGGTCGCTGGCGAGCAGGTGCTCGGAATCGCCGAGTCCGACCACGAGCGGGCTCCCCATGCGGGCACCGACGACCTCGCCCGGCCGGATCGGGCTCACCGCGGCCAGGCCGTAGGTCCCTTCGAGCCGCGGCACGACGCGCTGGACGGCCTCGAACAGATCATCGATCGACTCGAGCTCGCGCGCAATCAAGTGGGCGATCACTTCCGAGTCGGTCTGGCTGGCAAAAACAAACCCTTGCGACTGAAGCTCATTTCGCAGCGATGCGTGATTCTCGATCACGCCGTTGTGAACGATCGCCACGGTACTCCGCCCGCCGCGGCCGCCGAGGTGGGGGTGGGCATTGCGATCCGTGGCGGGGCCATGAGTCGCCCACCGCGTGTGGCTGATGCCGCAGAACCCAGGCGCTGGCTCGTGGTCGACGAGATCTTCGAGGATCCGTACCCGGCCGGCCTTCTTTCGAAGAATCAGTCGATCGTCATCGATGGTGGCCAGGCCCGCACTGTCGTAGCCGCGATATTCCAGCCGCCGCAGGCCCGCGACGAGCAGAGGCGCGGCCTGGTTGCGGCCGGTGTATCCGACAATCCCGCACATCGCCACCATCCTTGATTGATGCGTTTGTCCTAGCGCGCCTCGGGTGCCGCGGGATCGACGGCCGGAAAAAGCTTCGTGAGACGACACGCGAAGCCTGGCAAGACGTCCTCGCCTGAAAGCTCGGCATCGTTCCGAAACCAGGTCACGGACCCGTCGCGCCGGTAGACATACGCCGTTCGTGCTTCGGGATAGATGACCCAGACGAGAACGACACCCGCGTTCAGGTACTCGACGACTTTACGTTCCACGTCCTGCGCAAGATCATTAGGCGAAATGACCTCGACAGCAAAATCAGGCGCGATTTCGATGTAGCCGTCCGACGTCAAACCATCGGGAAGTCGTTCTCGTCGCACGAATGACACGTCTGGGAAGCGCACCTTGAGGCGCGGGCCCGGGAAGCACGTGTAACCTTGATCGGCGTGCCACGCCCATCCGAGATCTCGGTCTTCCAGATGCGTATCGATCAATCGAAAGAGTCGCGCACCGACCCAACTTGAAAGTCGACTCATTGGCCGCTCCACAAGATGGCCGTCAACGAGCTCATAATTTACCTGTTCTGGCAACGCCAGCAGATCCTCGGGCGTATAGATCTTGTCCGCGACGGCGGTCATGCGGTTGTCCCCCAACATGAAATCGATGGGCGGCGTTGGTTCGATATCGGCGTTTGATTGTAACAGAAGGCGCCCCTGAGCGGAACGCCGCGTAGCCGATGGCGGCACCGCCATACTGAGCGTTTCGCGCTAACATTCTTGACACAAATTCCCTCTGACGTCCGTGCTCGAAAAGGGCTCCAAAAATGCCGTTGACACTCACGCCCGACTCGGCGATAGTGACGCCCCGACAGGACGAAATCCGGCGAAGTCTTCATGCGATGATCAACCGGAACCAAGGATGTTCGTCTGATCTTTCTGAAACGCTGTGCAGTGCAACGCAACGGAAAAGGCCGCAAGGACGAGGGCCTGGCGTGTTCAACACCCCGTCTCGCCTTGTCGCTCGAGTCTCACTCACTTAACAACCTCGACGTTCCAGGCGCGTTTCGAGCCACCACGGATGGAGCCCGCAATGCGAATTCTCGTCACCGGCGGAGCCGGTTATGTTGGATCGACTCTCGTTCCCATGCTCCTCGAACAGGGCCATCGCGTGCGAGTGGTCGACACTCTCAAGTTCGGCGGCCACGGCTTCTTGCCTTGTTGCTGCCAATCGATTCTTCGAGCTGACCAAGGGCGACGTCTGCGACCCGGCCACCGCCAAGGCGGCCCTCGACGGAATGGACGCGGTCATTCACCTCGCCGCGATCGTCGGCTATCCCGCCTGCAAGAAGGAGCCCCAGCTCGCCCAGACCGTCAATGTCGACGGCACCGCCAATCTGCTTCGCCACCGCAAGGCCGACCAGAAGTTCCTGTTCGCCTCGACCGGCAGCATTTACGGCTCGATTCCCGATTACGTTTGCAACGAGGAAACGCCACGCGCCCCGATCACGCTCTACGGCGAGACCAAGGCCGCCGCCGAACAGGCCGCTCTCGACGCCGGCAACAGCGTGGCCTACCGCTTCGCCACCGCCTTCGGCGTCAGCAACCGCATGCGGCTCGACCTCATGCCCAATGACTTCACCTATCAGGCCGTTCACAACCGCAACCTGATCGTCTACGAGGGAGGATTCAAGCGGACCTTCGTCCACGTGCGCGACATGGCCCGGTCGTTCATTTTCGCCCTCGAGCGCTGGAACGAGGTCAAGGATGACGTTTACAACGTCGGCCATGAGACCATGAATTTCACCAAGGAAGACGTCGCTCGCAAGATCCTGGAGCACGTCGACTTCTACCTCCACTTCGCCGAAGTCGGTTCCGACGCCGATCAGCGCAACTACGAAGTTTCGTATGAAAAGATTCGCAAGATCGGCTTCGAGACGACGGTCGACCTCGATCGCGGCATCGCCGAGCTGGTTCGGGCCGCCCGGCTGATCGAATTTCAGAATCCGTTCGCGAACGTCTGAGCTGGCAGACCGGCTCGATACGTGCGAGTCGCCCGTGATCGCGGGATGCCGGGCCACTCGCGCGCGCTATTCCGATCGCCATCATCGAGACCGAAGCGTCGGGCCACGCCGTCACGCTTTGAAAGGACGCCGCGAAACTTGAAAACTCGCCGGACGAGTCATCCAGAGAACAAGGGAGCAACCTGATGAAGAGTTTTTGGACTGGCAAGCGTGTGACGGTCACGGGGGGGGCGGGTTTTCTCGGCCAGCACGTGGTCAAGCGGCTACGAAAGCTACGGTGCGCACGTGTTCGTGCCGCGTCAGCGCAATTACAACCTGACGACGCTCGACGCGTGCATGCGGTGCTTGCTCGAACACCCGTGTGATGTGCTGGTTCACACGGCCGCGTATTACGGCGGCATCGGCATCAATCAGAGCGAGCCGGCGAAGCTCTATTACAGCAACCTCGTGATGGGCGCCAACCTGATGGAAGCGGCGCGGCTGGCGAAAGTCGCCAAGGTCGTGAACATCGGCACCGCGTGCTCGTATCCGGGCTACCTCGAAGGCCATCTTGAAAGAGCAAGACCTCTGGGGCGGACCGTGTCACGCCAGCGTGGTCAACTACGGCCTGACCAAGAAGATGCTTGCCGTGCAGGGCGAGGCTTACAAGAAGCAGTATGGCCTCGACTCGATTCATCTCATCCTCACCAATCTTTATGGCCCCGGCGACTCGTATAACACCGAGCGTTCGCACGTCGTCGCCGCCCTGATTCGCAAAGTGGGTCGAGGCCGATCTCGCCAAGGCACCCAGTATCGAAGTCTGGGGAACCGGCAAGCCGGTGCGTGAATTCATTTATGTCGAAGACTGCGCCGACGCCATCGTTCTGGCCGCCGAGAAATACAACGACGTGACCATGCCGCTTAATATCGGAACCGGGCTGGGGACCTCGATTCGCGAGCTCGTTGAAACCATCAACGCGGTGACCGCGTTCAAGGGCAAGATCGCATGGAACGCCGACAAGCCTGACGGCGCCATGATGAAGGTGCTCGACGTCACACGGATGACCCAGGCACTCGACGGCTGGCATCCGCCGACAGACCTGAAATCGGGTCTCGCCAAGACGATCGCCTGGTACCGGGCCAACAAGGCCCAGGCGGACGCCAAATGGTGAACCGACGTCACTGGCGCAGACACCCCGCGCCCTCGACTCTGCACGCACCCAGCGGCGTCAGCCCCGATCCGTGGCGGCAAGTTAATTCCAGCCATCCGGGGCAAGCCAGCGCAGCGCGGTCCGACGCCAGCGTGCCAGCGGCGCGCAGCGGCAAGCGCCTGCTCTTCATCAATCAGTATTACTGGCCGGACCATGCGTCAACGGCCCAGCATCTGACCGATCTGGCCGAGTCGCTGGCCGCGGCCGGCTACGAGTGCCACGTTCTGACGTCGCAGGGGCGTTACAAGCCGGGCACGGGTCGACCCGCGCGATTTGAAATTCACAACGGCGTTCACATCCACCGCGTTCCGGCGACCTCACTGGGGCGTCGTGGCACCTGGGCGCGAATGACCGATTACCTGAGCTTTTACGGTGGCGCTCTCGTCAAAGCCATCCTCTTGCCGCGGTTTGACCTGGTCGTCACGCTGACGACGCCGCCGATCATCGGGCTGGTCGGCACGGTGCTCAAACACCTGCGAAAATCAAAACAAATTTACTGGAGCATGGATCTTCACCCCGACGCCAGCCTGGCACTCGGCCGGATGTCGTTGAAAAGTCGTTTCGCGCGCTGATGCTGGCGCTCAGTTGCCGTGTCTACCGCGAGGCCGACCGCGTCGTCGTGCTCGGGCCGTACATGGCCGACCGGATCTCGATGAAAGGCGTGCCCGGTGATCGGATCGCCACGATTCCCGTGTGGAGCAAACGCGACGAGATCTACCCGACCCCGCGCGACGCCAACCGACTTCGCAAGATGATGGGTCTCGAAAAGTCGTTCGTGGCGATGTATTCGGGCAACCTCGGGCTGGCCCACTCGTTCGACGAGTTCATCGCTGCGGCACGCCAGCTTCGCGATCGACCCGACATCGTCTTCCTCTACGTGGGCGAAGGCCCGCGCCTCGCCGAAGTCGTCGAGGCGAAAAATCGCGAAAACCTTACAAACATTCGCCTGCTCGACTACGTCCCGCGCAGTCAGTTGCAGGCTTCTCTGACACTCGCCGACGTGCACCTGATCTCGATGCGCCCCGAGATGACGGGCATCGTCGTTCCGGGCAAGCTCTACGGCGTGATGGCTGCCGGCCGGCCCGCCATTTTTGTCGGGCCCGAGCATTGCGAAACGGCCGACACGATCCGCTCGGCCGGCAGCGGCGTGGCTCTCGTTCCGGGCGATGTCGACGGCCTGACCGCAACGCTCTTGCGCCTGGCGGCGAACCCCGGCCTCGTCCGGGGCATGGGCGAGCGAGGGCGCCTGGCGTTTCTCGCCGCTCACGAGCAAAAACTCTGCTGCAACCAGTGGTGCGAGCTGATCGATGAAATGGTGGCCAGGCCGGCACACCGCGGTGCGCGAGCGACCGCTTCGGTGCCGATGCAACCACATCGCCGTCCGGCCGCGGCGCCGCTCGTCACAGCGTCGCGCTAAAGTTCCTGGAAATTTCTCGCGGGGACCGTTCCGCACTCCTCGCGCGTGGACGACCACTCGTTTTCAATGGCTCTGGAGGATCACGTCGATGCGATCCACACCTTTGTTCTGTGCAATCGCCATCGGACTGGCAGTGTCCGCACCCGCATTCGCCGCCGAGCCGGCCGCGACAAGCGTCGCCGACATCCAGGCGCGACACGACCGCGCGTTCATGCGTGAGATTTCCGATTACCTCAAGCGTAATCCCAAGGCCGACGACCGCGACCAGGCCTACGCGGCCCTCTTCAACAAGGCGATCGAACACGACTGGTTTGGCGAGGCCGAGGCAGAGGGCGAGGCTTATCTGAAGTCGGACCCTGATGGACCTGTTAAAGCGCTCGCCCAGATCATTCTGACAATGGCCCGCGCTCACGCCGGCCAGTATGACGAAGCGCTCAAACGATTTCGCGACCTGATGCACGGGGTCGGCCAGTCCGATCAAGAAGAGTTTGCTTCGAGCTTTGCGGAGAACCTCGCGAATTCGGCGATCACCGCGGGCGAATTCGCAGCCGCTCGCGAGGTATATTCGCGCTCTCTCTCGAAGTTCGCTGATAGCCCGAACCTCAAGCAGAAGGTTCAGGGCGAGCTCAAGCGGCTGGACAAGGTGGGAAAGCCTTCTCCGCCTGTCGCCAGCGAAGACATCAAGGGGCGGCCGTTCCGCCTGGATGATTATCGCGGCAAGTACGTTCTGGTCGACTTCTGGGCGACCTGGTGCGCGCCCTGTATCGCCGAGCTGCCGCGGCTCCAGGCCGCGTATCGCACCTATCACGACGCGGGGTTCGAGATCGTCGGCATCAGCCTCGACGAATCGAAGGCGGCCGTCGTCGATTTCGCGAAAGCCCGGAGCGTTCCCTGGCCGCAGCTCCATAATGCGAGCGGCTCGAATGACATTGTCGAAGCGTTCGGCGTGAGCTCGATCCCGGCCACGTATCTGATCGACCCCAAGGGAACGATCGTGCGCCTTGACCTGCGTGGCAAGGTGCTTGACGATACGCTCAAGCGGTTGATCGCACCTGCGGGCAGCCCGGCCCGCGAACGTCCGTGAAACGAACGAGCGACATTGACGGTTTAGTTTCCACGAAACCTTCTTCTGTGCTCCGCCGGATTATTGGCGAACCGATGAGTTGTTTGCCTGGCTTTGGGTTTCCGGCCGCCTTGGTGCACCATACGTCGTCGCGCATCCGGAAGTCGGCGACGGGATCGAAAACGAACTTGATCTCGTTGCGTAGCGCCAGTGCCTCGATCGACGCCTTGACGCGCGAGGGGATGTCGGGCGATTCCGCGGATTCCGAAACGTCCGACGGTGCTAAGCGTTGCGAAAGGTCGCAACGATCCGCACTTTGCTATTGAGAGTCGAGAATTTGGGCGCGCTTGGGGACGACCGATGACGCGGCTTTAACTTCTTGACGATCGCACGGTTACGGATCACGGCGAAGCTTCAGGTGCTGACGCGGGAATCCGGCGTCCCCTACACCCCCCCGCGGATCGCCGACCTTCTTAAGTTCAATTAATGATGAGAATCAACGAACAATATGTTGTGTATTATATTTGTGGTATGACGTTTGGCATCCCGGCTTTGGGTTCACTGTCCAAAATTGTTGGAAAATTCTTGGGGTTTTTCGAGAGAGAAAGCATGGGATCTTTTGCCAAAGAATATATTATTATATGTGGTGCCACAAACGGTCTTGTTGGTGTGATTTTTCTTTGCATCGGTTTGCTTCACCTGAGAGATAGGGCCAAAACGATTGTTTCTAACAACCGCGACAATTCAGAGCATGGAATCGAATAGATTTACATCAACCATTAGTTCGCGGCGGAGCGTGGCCGTCTGCTCGAGCGACAGGGCATCGAGGGTCCTCAGCAGTTGAGTGAAATCGCTTAGCGACATTGTGTGTACCTGCGATTGTGTTCCAATATCGGACGTGTCCGCTTGTTACACATCCATCCGGGCCTGTCCCACTTTCCTTCCTCGGTGACGGATCGCCGGGTGATTCCAGTTCCTGGGCTTGCTCCTGTTCGAGCCGTTGGACAAGCAGGGATGCGGCCTCGGCCGTGCCATAGTCGACCGTTGCGTAGCGGTTAAAATTGACGACGGCCCCGATCGAGATTTCGATGTCGGGTGGTAAATATATGGTCATAATACACTTTCTCCTGTGCCGTCAAACTTAAAATGGCAAGCGGCGTTTGCCATGTTCTTGTGGCCTGGCGAGGACTGGGCGCGCTGGGCGTCCAGAGAAAGCTTTTGGTTTATAACCGACAACTCGCCTTCTTGGTTACAAAGTCGGGGTGAGAGTCAAGCGGGAAGACGGGGCAGCCGATGCGCGTTGGCCTGTTCCCCATCCGCCGCCCAAAAAGGTGTACTGACGACCCGCCTCCGAGACACTACTGACAAAGAACAGCCATCTCTGGAGCGGAACATGCGTAGATCAGGCCGAGGGTCGGGTGTCGTCACAGATGATTTTCGGATGCTGTTTGGCGTTGGAACAGCGGCCGGGTTGACTGACGCGCAATTGTTGCGGCAGTTCGCCGCGAATCGCGATCCTGAAGCTCAGGCGGCCTTCGCCGCTCTGGTCGCGCGCGCATGGGCCAATGGTATTACGGGTATGCGGCACGGCTTTGCGCGACCGGTCCGACATCGAGGATGCCTTTCAGGCAACATTCTTCGTCCTGGCCCGCATGGCCCGCTCGATCCGCAGGCCTGAGTCCGTTGGCAGTTGGCTCTTTGGGGTGGCTCTTCGCACTGCGTCCAACGCGAGGATGGCCGCGATTCGACGGCGAAGACACGAGCGACAGCGGGGCGCGGCGGCAGCAACACGGCCGGCCGAAGAAATTGGCGACGATTTTGCGTCAGCCCTGTGGGAAGAAGTGGACCGGCTCGCGGAAAAATACCGAGCACCGGTCGTGCTTTGTTATCTGGAGGGCCTGACGCATGAAGCAGCGGCTCGTCATCTCGGGTGGCCGGTCGGCACTGTCGAAGGCCGTTTGGCACGGGCGCGCGGCTTACTTCGGTCGCGGCTAACCCGGCGCGGCCTGGCACCCGCAATCGGGCTGCTAGGGGCGTCCGCCTCGGCTCAATCAGCCCCGACGGCGATCCCGGGCGTGACCGCGGATTCGACGGCCAGGCTCGCGATGTTCTTTATTGATGGAACGACCGTCGCGCGTGATCTGGTCCCGATCCGGCCCGCGACGCTCGCCAAACGGGGCCTGGGGAATATGTTTCCCACGGTAATCAAGACAGCCGCGAGCGTCGTGATAATGGTCATTCTGACAGCGCTCTGCGCGGGGGCACTCAGTCTTGCGGTTGACGATCCACGCCCGCTGGGTCAAAAAGGAAAAGAAAAGCCAAACACCGTGCCGGCCCCATCGCGGAACGTTCGCGTCTTATTCCTCACGAGCAAGCAGTTCACCTGGGATTACAGGTTTTTCAGGCGGGCGATCGTGAAGGTCCCCAATATTCAGTGCGACGCGATTGTGATACGCGAGCCGGCTCGAGAGGGAAAGAACGAAGTCGACGACAAGGAATTCCGTCCCGGGCGATATGACGTTTACATTATAAACGACATGCCTGCTGCTGCTTTGCCCGAGCGCCAACAAGGTTTGCTGGTCGCCGCCGTCGAGCGGGCGCGGGGATGATCATGTTGGGAGGAGAATCCAGCTTCGGCGCCGGCGGTTGGGCTCGAACGAAGATCGCTGACATCTTGCCGACCGAGATTCGACCTGATGACGGAATGACCAAGGAAGGGGATGGCCTGAAACTTATGCTCACAGAGGCGGGGCAAAAGAGTTGGCTCCTCCAACTCGGCGCGACCGAGGCCGAGACGATCAGGCTCTGGGACAAATTACCGCCGTTTTCGTACGTGAACCAGCTTGGACGTCCCAAAGTAAAGGCTCAGGTTCTGGCCCGAACGACCGGCGGCGACCCACTTCTGGTGGCCCAGACTGTTGGGAAAGGTCGTGTATTGGCCTGTGCTGGGGAGACCTGGATGTGGGCCCGCGCCTCGGAGGAAGCTCGATCAATCCATCGCAAGTTCTGGGAGAGGGCACTTGCCTGGACCGGCAGCGGTTCTATTTCGCCCGAGTGAATGTGCGACTTTCTGTTCCGTGCCGACTCGCCGCGGCATTCCGCGGCGTGGATTTTTTTCCGTTCCTGAGAGCGACCCAAAAGCAGTGTCCCCTTCAGCCTCTTGAATCCAACGAGCGGGTCCAACGCGGGGTGCGAAAAAGGGGACGTTACTAAGTTCCCTTATTTTCATGGATCGGATGATCATTCGCACGTCCTCGCGGTGCGGAAGCCACTGCTGTAGAAGCGATTTGAGGGGACATGCCCGATACGATAGGCGGAACGAAGGTCGGCGGGAGGGTAGTAAAACGCCCCGCCACGAAGGTGTCGAGAGCGATCATTCTTGATAATTTCAGTATGTTCGATCCGATCCTCGGGCGGAGCTTCGTTCGCCGCCTGGCCGATGACCGCTCCGTCATGACACCATTCGAATACGTTACCGAGCATGTCGAAGAGACCAAGATCGTTGGGAAGAAGCGTGCCGACCGGCCAGGTTCGGTCGCTGCTGTTCGGCTGGTGCCAAGCGTAGTTTTTCAAGAGCTCTGTCGACTGGCCGTGGTAGCGACCGACTGCCGAGCCCGCGCGGCAGGCGAATTCCCATTCAGGCTCTGTGAGGAGTCGGTAGCCCTTGCGACGAAGCGAATCGGCCGGAATACGCATCCCTTCGTCATAGACTCCCGAGTCATTGGGAAGGTAGCACCACTGAGCCGCCGGTACACCCTCGCGTGCGCTCAGCCAGTTGCAGTAGGCAGTGGCTCCATACCAAGAAATCTGGACCATCGCACAGTCCGGCTCGGGGCTGTATCGGTCGATATAGCTCTGTTCTACCGCATACCGCGGGTTCTCGCGTGCGAATCGCTGGAATTGCTCAACTGTCACCTCCTTCGTCGCGACCGCGAAGCTGCGCGGCAGTCTTGTCAGGCTCTGGATTTCATCGACGGGATCGCGCTCGGGCTCGTTCGGGGGCGACCCTTTCAGATACGAGACAGGGCCGCTCACGACCGCATAAGTCTGTCCGTCGCGGTTCAGGAACCAGCGCCTGCCGGTAGCAGTCCCCTCCCGGCTCAGCTCGGTTTCGACGTTCTTGACCCGCTCGTGTTGTCTCCATCGTTTGAGCGTCCACTCTGCCGCGGCGTGAAGGCCAGCGTCGGGATCCGTTTCGAAAGAGATCGACCAGAATGGTAACCAAAGGTGCGCGCTCGGCCGCCGAAAGCCCGTCCGTTCCGTAGGTTCCCAGAGCCTCGATCAGTGCGCGGCGCGTTCGAGATTTCGGGGTCGAATAAAACCTGATCAATCTTGCCCGGGCCTCGCGTCGTGGCCGCGGATGTCATGGCGATTGTTTGTACAAAGTTGTTGGCCACGATTTGCTGATCGACGTCCAACGGATGAAGCCAGTTAAGAATGAAGGCGCGGAGCCGTGGGTCCGCGGAATGTCGCAACAGGGGCCAGACGGACTCGGCCTTGCCGAGCCGAACGAGGGAAACCGCCGCTCGAGCCTGCCGCTGCGCGAGGCGATCCTTGACGTCGTCGGGAATTGCGGGGCGGTGCCAGACGGACGCCGAAATGGGGAACGCGTTTACGTGTAGTCGCGTGGTCGACCAGGCGACAGGACGGTATCCCGAGCTGGCTAATTCGCGCGCTCGACGGAGCTGCGCTTGCGGATCGAGCCCGGAAACTGCAACGGCCTGGCGCGACGAATCGCTCGACCACACGGCCGAGTATCGGCGCTCGGGGTGGCCGGCCGTCCGGAGGACGGCGAACCCGGGGTCGTCACGAAGCGAGTCGAGATCGAGATCGTTTTCGATACGGCCGAATTCGGCCTCGCCACGCTCGACAATCTCCCTGAGCAGGTCGAGCGATCGAGCCTTGAGCCGCTTTGACTGGGATTCTTGCTTCGACACAAGCGCCGGGAGACGAGGGCCTCGCCGCATGCCGTGACGTATCGGAGTTCCCGAAGGTCCGGCTCTGCTTTCAGTGCAGATTCAAGGGTCTGAATCGCACTCTCGTACACGTCGCCGAGCTCCGCCGCGACGGCCGCCGTCAGAACGAGCTTGGCCGATTCCGGCATATAGTATCTGCGGAACGCACCGAGTGCAGCATAAGTCTCTTCCTTCCTTCCTAGCCGGGCCAAAGCGATGATCCGAAGGCGAGCGGCGCTCAGGTCGTCGGCGTTCTTCTTCAGGAGGGCGTCCATGTCAACAATCGCTTCTTTGTGCCCGCCTTTGCGAATGAGTGCGATCGCGCGATTGAGCCGGGCTGATGTATCGTCTGGCCTCGACCTGAGTATGCTCTCAGCGCGCTTCAGGTCGGCCTCGTTCTGTTCGTTGCCCGGATTTTCTCTATCCGCCGCTCCGAGTGAGACGTCCACAAGCCATTGATCCGCAAACTTGAGCTGGTTTAGTGCGAAATCGCTCTCGAAGAGATCGCTCAAACCGCGCAACCACCCCGATGACTGGTGGCCTCCCCCAGACGCCCGAATACCGCGCAAGGCCGTCGGGGAAACGCTCTGATTGAAGTGTGCGCGGAATCAGCCTGGCATCTTCGAGCGGCTTCCGGGCAAGGAAGAGATTTTCATAAGTGGCGCCGAGATAGAGCCTCGCGTCGTCGCCGAGGGCCTCAACCCAGAGGGCCGCGAAACGCCCGGCCGGCGCCGCGGCACTGCTGGTCAAATAGCCGCAGACATCGACCGGGATGAACTTTTCCGCGTGGTTTGTTTCGTCTTGCTTCCGAAGCTCGTCAGTCGTCCGCCCTGAGGTGAGCCGCCATCGCCGGCCGTCGCGGTTCCAGACGGCCGCGACATGCGTGGCTGAGCCGTCCGCATAGGGTCGAAACCGGATGGGGCGGTACCCCGAAGGCCGGAGCCCTTCGGCGATCGAGAGAAACTCCTCGAGGTGCATTGTCTGACAAAAGGCGAAGCGGTCGGTGACCAATCCCTCAGCCGCCTCGATCCGCGCGACGAGAGCGGCATCGGGGATGATCCAGGAAGCGTCGAGCGGCCGATCGTTCCACTCGAATGTCGCTCGCTTGTCCAGTTCGGCCTGGAAAGCCGGGATCACTCGTTCCGCGACCCGCTGGGCAACCGGGAAAAGAGTCAGGAAGGCTTTGGGGTCCGCGTCCATGAGGAGGTCGGAGATCAACGCGGGGTCATCCGCGGCGTAGTCGGCGAGCGTGTTCGTGGCAATGACGTGCTCGGTCTCGGCCCGGCTCTTGTCCCGGAAGATTGCGATGAGCGGGGTGGTGAGCTTCACGCGGACCGGCCGCATCGCGCCCAGCCACTGACCGAGGAAAACCGGATTGACCGTCACCATTGCTTGGGAGACCTTGTCGCCAAGGTCGGGCCAGTGCGGGCTTTCGGGGTCATAGACGGCCAGGGCAGCGGCAGCGGAGAGCAGGCGCGGGTCGCTCCCCTTGGCCGTCTCTATCAGGCCCCACAAGCTTGGAGTGAGGCTGGTGCTGTACGGTGCCAGGGCGTTGCGCAGAACAGGCAAGCCCGTCGGATCGACATCGAGCAACCGGGTCTCCAGATAGGGGATCTGGCCCTGGTCGACCGGGAGCAACGCGAGACTGGCGTGGAGTTTGCGCGCGAGTCCTTCGCGGAGTTGGCGAGGGCCCGCTTCAACTCTGGCTCGGCCCAACGGCGGTAGTTGCTGAGTTCTTTGAGGATTCCAGGTACCTCAGGCGTGTCGGCCTTGACGAGTTGCTGGACGAGCCCGGCGGCAGCCGTCTCGGTTCGCACGGTGACGATACCGACTGTGCCTCCGACCAGCGCGAGCAGGGTGGCCGCCGAGAGAGCGGCGATCGCTGGCCGGCGTTTGCACCAGAGGGCCGCCTGCTCGATACTCCCGACCCGACGCGCCGTGACGGGACGAGACTCAAGCCATGCGCGGAGGTCGTCCGCCAGGGCCTGCGCCGAGCCATAACGCCGCCGGGGGTCCTTCTCCAGGCACTTGAGGCAGATCGTCTCCAGATCGCGAGGAATCCGGACGTTGACCTTCCTGGGAGGCAACGGAAAACGACTCCGCACCGCGTCGAGCGTCGCCATCACACTGTCGCCGCCGAACGGGGCCTTTGTCGTGAGCATCGCATAGAGGATTGCCCCGAGGCCGTGGATGTCGGTCGCCGTTGTGATCGAGCCTCGATGGCCGTTCGCCTGCTCGGGGCTCATGTAGGCCGGCGTGCCAAGGATCGCGCCACTGGCCGTCATCTCGAGGTCGGCCTCGACTCGTTTGGCGAGACCGAAGTCGGTGACATGCGGGCGGCCTTCCTCGTCGATGAGGATATTCGCGGGCTTCAAATCGCGGTGCAAAATGCCGCGCATGTGGGCGTGGTGGACCGCCACGGCGATTTGAGCGAGGAGAAGTCGCGACGGCCCTCGGATTCTTTGAAACCGATCCGATCCGATCCGCGAGGTTGTTTCCCTCGACGAGCTTCATGCTGAAGTAGCGCTGGCCGTCGTGATCCCCGACCTCATAGACCGGGACGATGCCGGGGTGGTCAAGAAGCGCGACGGCCTCGGCCTCGTTCTGGAATCGGCGGAGGTCGTCGTCGTTGGCAAGCAATCCCGCCTTGACCATCTTGAGCGCGACAGGCCGGTTGAGGCTGACTTGTCGAGCCTTGTACACAACACCCATGCCGCCGCGGCCAAGTTCCTCGTGAATTTCGTAATCACCGAAGTAGCGGATGACGGCTCCACGCCGAAGGTCACCGGTGGCAGCACGACGGTCCCGTGTCTTTGCCAGCGCGTCTGATTCCGATTTCCGTTCGCGGGTCGCGTCATCTTGGGTCGCAGTCTCGTCCGCGTCGGGCTTTGAATCGTTGACCCCTCTAGCTTCGAATTCGATCGCGGCGTTTGTCGATGGGAAGTCGTTGAGGTTCGTGGAAGGATCTCCCAGGAGATCCGCTTGCGGATCGACCGGTACCACCTTCTCGATGGTCGAATCCAACGGGACCAGGGCGGGCTGCTCCGGGAAGCTGTCAAGCTGCTGGTACAACTTGAGGAGCGCCTCGACGTTTGCGCGAAGCGCGCCATTCGCTGCACATGCATTCTCCAGAAAGCGCGCCAACGCCTTGGGATCGTCGATTGCGATTGCGGCTAGAAACAGCTCGCGTTCGGTCACGGACGGGACCTCTCAGAGCGAAGGAAAACGGGACAGGTCCGAACGAGCGGAAACTCGATGACACGCTTGGACGGCTGGTCACAACTTCAAGCAGCCCCGCGCTCGGCCGCTCGTAGAATCGAACGAACGAAGTTAATGGGGTGAATTCCGCGCAGCACCATCAGAGCGCACGCGGCCCAGGCCAAACTGATCGCCGGCGGCCACGGGATCGTTTCCGCGGAAGTCGATCTCGATCATTTTCTCGCTCTGGACGTCACGCCCTTTTTCGTCCTTGAGAAGCGCGACAATCTTGTGGGCACGCGTCGCGATGATCTCGCCCGTCGAGGGATAGGCATGGTCACCGTTGATACTGAACGTGATCCATCCTGGCTCGTCGCGTAAGACGATCGAGTCTTTCTGCCGCGGAGGGTCAACTGTCAGATCGAAAATGTGCAACCGCGTGTTGAACGAATCGGTCAGCCAGAGTTCTTTTTCATCAGGTGCGAGGCCGATACCGTGGCTCGGGCAGCCGTGGCGCTTGGTTGGGCCTTTCTTGAAGCCGACGACCTCGACACGTCCCAGCTTTTGGCCTGAAACGAGATCGCCAATCTCGAAGCCGAGCAGGTCGTTGACGTTCACGTAGCAACGCGTCTGCCGGCCGTTGACGGTGAACGGACGAATGCTCGGCGCTGAACGGGCCGACCTGTCGGACCGCGCGTTCGGAACGGGTGTCGGCCACGGTCAAGAGCGGCGACTTAAGTCCCGCCAGATAGGCCTCCCGGCCGTCAAGCCCGGCCACCGTGTTATGCGCGCCCGAATCGGGCGTGATCCGCGCGATTCCCGTGCCGTCGTCGGTGCGCACGACATACCAGAGCGGTCCCTCGAATGAGGGGAGAAAAATCAGGCGTCCGTCCGGCGTCAGCGACATCCGGTCGCAGCCTCGATCGTACTTGCGTTCCCACAAGAGGCGATCGGTCACCAGGTCGAAACTCATGAGCTGTTGGGTCGTGCTCACGAAGAGGCGCCTGGTCGCCGCATGCGCAAACGCCCTTCACATTCAAGGGCTTTCCCTTGGCGTCCACGCCCGAGCTCGCAATCCGCTTCACGAAACGATGGCCGTGATCGATGTCGAATACCAGTATTCCGTGGCCGCCATATTCGAGATAGTCTCGAATCCCCGGCGCCGCGACATACAATAGCCTGCGCACGCCCGGCGGCGTACCGGACGGGTCAGTCTGGGCTCGAGCGGTCGGAAATGTGCCGATGAGAATGATGATCAACCGCACCGCGAGCCGCATGCACAGGCGCATTCCCGGCGATGGCAATGGATTCGGGTTCATGTCGAAATCTCGGCCTCGACAAACGAGGGTTTCGGTGCATTGTCATCCACAAATTTGACTGTGGAAGCTCGTCCGCCGATTTGGTCTTCGGACGCACGCGACGATTCGATAAACGCATGATGAGCACGCCGGCGTGCCCCGACTAATAGCGTGTTGAATACGAATGCGAACAGCAGGGCGGGGGTGATCAACATCGCCCGAATGGCCGTATGCAAGCTTGAGCCTTGCCCCGACGTACTGACCATCCCCAGTCCCGGAATGGGGCTCAGGCAAAACATCATCTGACCTGCTATACCGCCATCGACCTGGTTCGACGACATCGCGAAGATAGTGCCAAGCACTAGCGGCAAGATCCACGTCAGGAACAAGAAGAGGCCGAAATACGTTTTACCTCGCTGGCCGAATTGCAGCGAAAAATATTGATACGCGAGCCCGAAATAGGCGACGATGAGCACCCCGGCGGCACTGGCGAGCGGGTAAGAGCTGGCGCGATGTCGACGGTCATGCCATCTGTCGGGCTCCCTTCGGGTGCACTCCAGGCCAGCGTGGTCGTCGCCAGCACGATTGCAGTCGCGATCGCGAGAAACGTGCGGTTCAGCGAGAGGTCGTTCGACCACGGCAGGGTGGCTCGCCCCATCCTGCGAGCACGCCAGAGCCCTTTGAGGTATTCCGCTTGATTGGGCGTGACCATCGCGATCACGATCATCGACGTGACGACCAGGACATAAAGTACGGCGACGCGCAGCACCTCGGGCTCAGATTGCTTCCACGTCGCGCCCAGAGAAAGGATCGCGACGGACAAAAGCGCGGCGACTCCTTGCCATTTGGAAAGCGGATGAATTCTCTCCGAGGCCATCTTGCGCCGTGCTGCCAGGTAAGTGAAAAACAACGGCACAAAGATGAAACAGAGCGTGACGGCAAGCCATGGAAGCGAGTAACCAAATAGCTCGAGCCGTGCGTCTCCGTCGAACAGTGCGACCGATGGAATGATACGCCAGCCGCGCATCATGCCGAATCCGAACATCAGCAAAATCACGATGGCTGCGGTCCCCCGCGTGCTGGCCTGGCCCTTACTGATCAAGGCATTGAGTAACGCGAGTCCCTGAAAGAGCCACGCGATCGCAACCATCAGAATCAAGATCTGGACGAACCCGTGAAGGCTGGGCACGCCGTAGGCAAGAAACAGGGTCGAGAACGGCAGGGTCACCGCAAACAGCAGATATTCACGGATCGGCGCTCCGAAGAAGAAACCGAGCGTGAGCTGGGCCGGCGTGAGCGGGCTCACCCGATGAAAGTCGAGGATGCCCGACTTGCCTGCTCCCGCCACGGCAACGCCGACCTGCGAGCCGCCGATCGCAACGAGGATGACGGCCTGAAGCATCACGAGCCACTCGAATGCGCGGCCGTTCTGAAACGAATCGAGCTCATAGCCAGCCCAGGCGATGCAAAGACACAAAACGGCCACGACGACGACACCCGCGGCGACCGGCTGCCGCCGTAGCCTCGAACGAACATGCTTGACGAAGATCGGATTGTCGAGCTGATCGCGCATCCAATCCCGATTGATCACGACAGAGTCCTCGACCCGACTTTGAGAAAAAGATCTTCCAGATTGTCCTTACGGCGGACGAACGAAGCAATCCGCACGCCGCCGCGAACGAGAGTGCCGAGAAGATCGCTGGCCGCCTCGGCATCGCCATCAAATCGAAATTCGTATGCGCCATTCTTGTGTTCAATCGCGCCGGCGCGTGCGTCGGCCTTCACCAGAGACAGGAACAGCCCGTCGTCACCGACAATTTCCACCGCCAGCAGCGTGTCGCCCATGACCTTGCGGTTGACCTCGGCGATCCGCCCGCTGACCACGACGGAGCCCTGCTCGACGATCGCCACCGACGTGCAGAACTCGTTCATTTCGGCAAGGATGTGCGACGAAATGACGACCGCTTTCGCTCTTCGCCCAGCCGGCGGAGAATGTTCTTGAGGTCGATGCGGCCCTGGGGGTCGACACCGCTGGCCGGCTCGTCGAGCAAGAGCACCCGGGGCTCGGGAATCAGGGTTTTCGCCAGCATCAGCCGCTGCCGCATGCCGCGCGACAGTTCGACCACCAGGACGTCACGCTTGGCAGTCAGCCCCACCATCTCGAGGTGACGGTCGACCTCGACACGCCGTCGTGCCGGGGCATTCCGTAGCTGGCTGCGAACAGGTCGAGGAACTCCCATACGAGCAGGTCTTCGTAAACCGGCGGAAAATCGGGCATGAACCCGACCAGCCGGCAAACGTCTTGCGGGCGCTCACGAACATCGACGCCCATGACGTTGATCTCGTCCGTACGTCGGCTCGATCAGGCCAATGGCCGCGCGCATCGTGGTCGTCTTGCCAGCGCCATTGGGACCGATCAGGCCGCAGACCTCGCCAGGCCCGACTTCGAGCGATAGATCGCGGACCGCACAGACATTATCGTAATCGACCCGCAGGTCGCGAATTCGAATCATGGCGTATCCTGTTTGCCACCCAGAATCCCCGGCCAGGATGTTGCGACTGGTCGCGATTCACAGCATATCGCGGCTTTCGGATCCGGAACCACCAAAAACTTCGACGGGCAAACTCGCCTCGCGCTGCTGGCGACCCCGCCCACGCACCGCTACGATCAGCATTGCCATGCCTCGAACAGCGATCGACGGGAGGAGACCGATCACGATGGAATTCGCCGAACACCGGGAACCGCTTCTCGCGACTTACCCGGTCGTCATTGCCTTGCCGGTTCTCTGGGGAGACCAGGACGCGTTCGGTCACGTGAACAATAACGCGTACTTTCGCTGGTTCGAATCGGCCCGAATCGAGTACAGCCAGCGGATCGGTTTGATCGACCTTTTCAAGGCCGAGCGGATCGGCCCGATCCTGGCGTCGATTTCATGTGACTATCGCCGCCAGGTTCATTTTCCTGATACCGTGCATGTCGGTATCCGTGTCGCGGCAATTGGCCGAACCAGTATCGGCCTCGGGCACGCTGTCATCAGCCAGACCCAGGCTGAAATCGCCGCCCAGGGACGCTCGACGATCGTTGTTTTCGACTACAAGCTCAACAAGCCGCATCCGATTCCTCAGAACCTGAGAAACGCGATCGAAGCAGTCGAGCGGCGTACCTTCGAAAGTTCGGGCGTCGACCGATGACCGATGTCGCACTAAACGCTGGCCGCGACATGACCCGAGCGATCGCTGGCGACACCTGACGCCCGGCGTGCACGACGCTTCGTGAGCCGGCCGCCCGTCAACGGTGCGACTCGTGCTCGATCGACTCTGTCGCCCCTGTGCGATCAGCCTGCCGCGGCCTACGTTGTTCAAGAGGCCATTGTCAAAACGCCGCCGGTGCCGAGTCTCGTTAGCGCGCACCGGCCGGGCACCGGATTGATCGAACCGAAGTGAGCTTTGTCGATGACAGAATCAAGCTTGAACACGCAGAAGTTTGTCCGAGAGATACAGATCGCCCGCCCGCCGCGGGTCGTTTTCGCGTTTCATGAACGTCCCGGGGCACTGCTCGAGATCACGCCGCCGTGGGAACACGTCCGTATCGAAGGCCCGATTCCTCCACTCAAACCCGGGAACCGCGTGACGCTACGGACGAAAATCGGTGTGTTGCCGGTCACCTGGGTGGCCGAATACACCGACGATTACGAGCCCGGCTGTGTATTCACCGATCGCCAGGTTTCCGGCCCTTTTGCCTACTGGCTTCATCACCACCGGTTCCTGGATGATGGATCGGGCGGCACGATCCTGCGTGACGAGGTCGATTACGCCGCCCCGCTCGGCATTCTCGGACGATGGATGGCCCCGTTGGCTATTGAGCCTCGGCTCAATCGGATGTTTGATTACCGGCATCAAGCGACCAAACGACTGATTGAGTCGGAGTGATCGCAGAGGCCAGATCATCCGAACCGCCGATGAACTCGTGGCGAAACCACGAACGTGGCGCGGCAAGTTGCGTGCCGGCGATCATGCGGTAATGGGCCCAGTGCCCCTCTCGGCCTGACTCCGGAGGCGACGAAGGACGATGAGACGCATCTTCATCGACAACCTCGATGATCCACGAATCGCCATTTACCGGTCTCTCAAGGCGACCAACCAGACGCGGCGTCTCGACCAGTTCGTCGTGGAGGGCGAAAAACTCGTCGATCGCGTGCTGGCGAGTCGATTTCCGCTCGTTTCAGTCGTGGTGACCGACCGCCACGACGGCAAGTTTAGCCGCGCAAGTGCCCGAAGAGTTGCCGGTCTTCGTCGTCGCCCACCATGTGGTCGATGCCCTTGTCGGGTTCCCTTTTCACCGGGGCGTTCTGGCATGTGCCGAGATCCGGCCCTGGCCGTCGGTCGAGCGGATCATCGAGGAACGCGGCGCGGCGCCCGTCACCATCGTCATCTGTCCGAGAATTTCCAACCCGGAGAACCTGGGCGCGATCGCCCGCGCCGCCGATGCGTTCGGCGTCGACGCGATCATGGCGGGAGCATCGTGTCCGGATCCGTTTTCGCGCCGTGTCTTGCGCGTGTCGATGGGTTCGATCTTGAGGTTGCCCGTGATCGTGGCCCAGCGTCCTCTGGAATGGGCCGACCGCCTGAACCAGACGCATGCCGTCAAACTCATGGCGGCCGTCGCCGATCGATCGGCCGAGCCGTTCGACGAAGCACCGCGCTCCGATCGCGTTGCCCTCGTTCTGGGTGAGGAAGACCAGGGAATCGAAGCCGCGTGGCTCGAGCGCGCCGAGCGGATCATCACGATTCCAATGCGGCCGGGCGCGGGTTCGCTGAATGTCGCGATGGCGGCCGGAATTCTACTCGAGCACCTGACGCGGCGAACGCGCCTGGACCGTGCACCGGGTGACCCGGACGCCGCGCCCGGCTGATAGCGGCGGCCACCGCTCAGTCGTGTGACCGTCGCGTCCCGTCTGGTCGCCCGCCCGGTGGTTTCGGCTTCATTTCGCAGGCGTGTCGCCCGCGCTGGCGCCGGGAGTATCCGGGCCCGTTTCGATCTGCTTTCGGATCGCCTGCATTTTGAGCTCGATCGATCGGACGGATAGCCCGACCTTTTCGGCAATCTCGGCGTTGGTATACCCGTCGAGCCTCAGCCGGACAAAAGGCCGGAGGTCTCGGGCGTGATCCCTTCGATCAGGCGTTCGACCTCGTCGAGGATGATGATCTTTTCCTCATGGCTCGGCTGGGCCTTATCGACGTGCTCGAGCATCCACTGCGGGAAAAGCGAACCCGAGTCGTGAGACTCGAAACGCTCGCGCCTGATATCGCGCCGCGCCGCGCGATGGTGGTTGGCCGTATTGACGACCTTGCACATGGTGATTCGCGCGAGCAGCTTCCAGAGCTCTTCCCGGCTGGCGGGCGTCGGTTTGCCCTCGAGCTGTCCCAGGCAAAAGCTCGCGTACACGTTCTGCAGAACGTCCTGCTCGTCTTCGCGGCGACGAATTCGGTTATCGAGGTGGCGTCGCACCAGGGCGAGCAGGCGCGGCGCGAATCGTTCCCAGATGATCCGCGCCGCTTCCTCACGCTGGCGGGCATCGGGCGATTGGAGGTGCAAAACGCAGAGCGTCACGGAGCCCATGCAAGTACCCCAGTTTGACAGAGGCCATCGGGGGGGCGTTTCTCCGCCCGTGCCCGCGCGTCGTCCCGATACCCGTCCACCGCAACGTTAACATGCGGCCGATTCAATCATGAAATCTTTTCCGTTCGGTCGGCGTGCGGCTTTGCTGATTATAAATGAGAAGGCCGCCGACCGCCGCAAGATTTCCCGCGAATGTGGGCAAGATCGGGATTTCGAAAAGAATTTTCGCCACTCCGGGAACTTGACAGCGCTGCGTGCATTTTTTGTTAGAATCGTTTAGTGGAGAAAATCGGCGTGCGATCGTGTAGGATCCACGGTGCCCCGGGGAGAGCATACGAAAACATGGTGACTCCGCAAAGCATCGTCCCGACGATCCAGGTCATGCACGGTCCCATGGCGGGCAAACTGTTCAAGCTCGATCGTGAAGTCACGATCATGGGTCGCAACCCGGATTGCGACGTCGTATTGCAGCCGAAATCGGTGTCGCGCAAGCATGCGGCCGTGATGCGGCAGGGCATGAGTTTCCACATTCGCGACCTGGGAAGCTTGCGCGGCACCATCGTCAACGGCCAGAAACTCGTCGATCCGATCCAGCTTCGGGACGGCGACACCGTGCAGATTGGCGAGGTGCATCTCACTTTCAACAGCCACGTCGTTCAGATCGAAGACGGCTGACAACGAGCAGTCGACGGTTTATGCCGCGATCGACGTACTCAATCAGAGTGATCGCCATTTTCCCCTGGTGAAGCCCGAGGCCAAGTTCCGTGCGCTGCGGTTGATCAGCCAGGAGCTGGGGGGCACGCTCGTCTTGAGCGAGGTGCTCGACCGGATTTTCAATTCGCTTTTCGAGATCTTTCCGAGGGCCGAGCGTGGATTCGTCTTGCTCAAAGATCCGGCGAGAGGCACGCTCATGCCGGAAATCATCCGGTCGCGCACCGGGCCGGCGGGTGAGCTCAAGATCAGCAAGACCGTGCTCAATCGCGTGTTGAATGGCGGTCAGGCGATCCTCTCCAAAGACCTGGCGAAGGAATATCCCGAATCCGCGAGTATCTCCGACAGCCAGATCCGCTCGTTGATGTGCGTTCCGCTGTTTGACTCGGAACGCAAGGCCGTCGGGATCATTCAGATCGACACGCGCGACGGCCGCGGCCGGTTCGAGCAAGACGATCTCGACGTTCTGGCGGCCGTCGCCAGCCAGATCAGCGTGGCCGTTCAAAATGCCCAGTTACACAAGGCCCTGGTCAAGCAGCGCGAGATGGAGCACGAGCTCCAGTTCGCCCGCCAGGTGATGCAGTCGCTCTTGCCCGAGCGGCCCGCGTCGGTTCCGGGATACGAATTCTGGGCGTACTATGAGCCGGCCCGGCATGTCGGGGGCGACTACTACGGCATCATCCCGATCACCAATGAAAACACCGATCAGCGCGTCGCCGCCAACAGGTGGGCGATCGCCATCGGCGACGTCGTCGGCAAAGGAATGCCGGCGGCCTTGCTGACGGCCAAGCTCTCGGGCGAAGTGAAGATGTTCCTGCGCGGCAGTGCTTCGCCCATTCGCGTCATCGAGCAGCTCAATCACCAGTTCGACGACGGCGGTGTGCTCGATCTTTATATCACGTTCCTCCTGGTTGTTCTCGATATCGCCGAGCACCGGATGAGCGTCGTCAACGCGGGGCACCCCTGTCCCTTGATCCGCCGCCGCGACGGATCCCTCGAGGAGTTTGGCAAGGGCAAGTCCGGGCTGCCACTGGCGATCATGCCCAACTATGCCTACGAAATGGTCGAGACGATGCTCGAGCCGGGTGAAACAGTCGTGCTCTATACCGACGGCGTGACCGACGCCATGAACGCCGCCGGTGATCGGGTCGGCGACGATGCGTTCCGCCAGGCCGTCGCGACCGCCGGCCCGGCGCGGAAGCCGTCGGCGAGGCGGTCGTGAAATACATCCAGCGCCACGTCGCCGATCGCCCGCAATTCGACGATATCACGCTGGTCTGTATCGCCCGTAAATGACGCGCAGCGGCGAAAAATGGCGAACGTTCACCGAGGGTTGGGCGCACGGTCGCCGGCGCACGCCAGTTTCAACACCCGAATCGGCGCCCTGATTAAACGCTGATATCGACCAATCGGAGCGTGGTCGGCGGTGCCTCGCAGTAGTGCTCGCCGTGGCCGGATGCGAACGATCGCTGGGGCGTGCGCAGGCCGCGGCCGTCGAGATCTTCGTCGCGTGTGCTCATGGGTAGGGCAATCTGTACGACGAAGCCGCCCCACGAGAGAAAGAAAACCATGTACGGGAACGGCGCATCGTCGTCTTTGCGGCGCGACAGGCTGATCGAGGGCTGTTCCCGCAAGAAGTCGGCCCCATAAATCTGGCAAACGGTCCCGGCGAACAGGTCCCGGTCCGACTCGGCATCGGGATTGATGGCCCATTCGAGCGTATCGGTGAAATAGCCAATCTCGGATTCGGGCATGATCAACAGAGCGGTCGTGACTAGGGACTTGAAAATCGCCATCGATCCCGGGCTGCGCGACAGTGCTTTGAGGGACGTGTCGCCCGACTGGAGGCCGCGCCATAATCGTTCGCACGCGCTGGCAAGCGGCTCGCGGCAGTCGGCGTCGCATTCGTCGCAGATCTGGGCCGAATAAAGAGGCGTTTCCACGGGGAGTTGCACGACCGACCGCGGACGCGAGAATTCGGTATGACGCGAAGTCCGCTCACAAAACCGGCAGCGGCTGACACGGTCTTCGCCGCCGATGGTGAGCTGAGCGGACGAAGCCAGCGAAAACTCGATCAACGTGTCGTAATTAAGGACATAAGTCAGCTCTTTTTCGGCCGCCAGCCAGTCCACGCGATCGAATCCGTGGGCACGATCGCGCCGGAGCCAGCGGTGATAGGCCATCAACTCGATCTGATCGCAGGTGGGTACCATCGCTTGATTTCCCGACGTCCTTGGGTTCTGTCAATAGCTCATCCTGGCGCGGGTGCGCTGGTCGTCACGATTCCTTCAGTTGCTCAGTGAGCGCGGGCCGCACCGGCCAAAGTCGAAGCGCGACAATCACGCAGGGCGTGCTCTCTCTAACAGTCGGTGCGCCGCGGCCGTTTTCTGCAGGTCGAGCACGCCGTTTGAACCGGTAGCCGACGTCCTCTCGCGGTCAATGTCGTGCGATCCGCACAGGCCGCAGATCCGTCATTACTGAGCTCGGCCAAAACGTCAGAGGATCGCATGGATCCAAGCCGTTGCGGAGAGCCACCAAACGTTGAGGTCTGATCACGACCGCGAGGTTCCGTCCGATCATCCGAAGCGCTTCGCAGCAATGGCCGAGAAACGTGCGCCGCAACTTGACGGCTCTCGCACGGCCCGCCGTCGCCAGAGCGTCGTTCAGACTTCGTCAACCCTGGCGAGTGATCTCCGTCAGGAAACCGACTCGACCGATTTCGACTCCTCAAGCAAGCGTCGCGCGGAGTCGGTGAGAATCGCGACGGCTCTGCCGTCGATTTGTGGTACCCAAAAACCGTGGGCAATCGTGTTTCGCAACCGTGAAAAACGTTCAAGGTCGCGGAATTCAGCGCGCGAAAGAATTCCCGAAGAATACATTTCGTCTAGCATCTCCCGCGTCGAGGCTTCCCAAAGTTCGCTTCCACCCGCGGCTCGAAGTCGATGACGCATGGCCGCTTCGAGTGCGCCCCAGGCGGTCAGCACGGCCTGCGGAACGAAACCTGCCTCGACGAGTCGTTGGGAATCGTCAATCAGTTTATCGATCTCGGCATCCGACGCATCCGAGGCGTCTCGGGGCTCTGTCGGGGGTGGCGGCGGGCCAAGAGCGAATATGTCATACCGCCAGTCCGGGTGCTTCTCGATGGCACTGGCGTATTCGGATAAAGCGGGATCGCGCTCGAATTCCCTTTTGCTCGCCTTTGCCGAGACCAGAACGTTTCCATCCGGCCGGATGGCCAGGATCTCGAACTTGAAGTTCCTGGCGAAATCAGGCAAATCCGCGGGGCCGGGATTCAACGTGACCTGGTACCCCTGACCTCGGTAACGTTGCGCGACCTCTTCTAACCGGAATTGCGTGGTCATATTTCACCTCGGAAGCGGGTACGGAATATCGGGATCCTCGATGCGGAGGAAGATGAAATCGTCTCCGACATGCAGGGCATCAACGATCAGTTTGGAAACGCCCTTGATCGCGAAAGCGCTGTCGATGTTCACATGAGCGATCTCGGCCTGCCTGATTTGACGATCGTTTTCCAAGATAATCTTCTGCATCGCGTCAAGGATCGGTTTCAATATGTTATCAAGATCGACGGATGGTTTAACTGACTCGTGAAAGTTGATGATCAGCGCCTTTAGCACACCGGTCAGCGGCGCGAATTTCCATCTTGACTCTGCTTCTCGCGCCAGTTCCTTTTGCCATCCGGCGAGGTTCGCCCTCCCCTTGGCCGTATTCTGTTGGCTCGAAACTGGCGGCCCTGCGACCACGAACTCCAGATACACGGCCATCCATCACGGACTCCAACCTGTTAATTCTTTTGGCGACCGGCACTGGGCGCACGCAGAGGTTCACTTGGTTCCGCTTGTGCCTGAGCGGAGGCCGCGGCGTCAATGCGGCGGCACCTCGCTTTTGCCTTTACGCTCCTTGAAATAAGTGAAGACTTCCTGAACATTGCTCATGACACTCCCGGCGAGCTGTTCGGCGGGAGTTTCCGGGACCGGAAAAAGCGTCCCGAGCTCGCGCTCGACGCGACCGCTCATGTCACTCGCCTTGAGCGAGCGCAGCGAGTCCGGGGTGATCATTTTCTTCAGCTCATCGGCAGGTTGCCCACGCTCAACGCCGCGAGCGACCATTTCGCTTATTTCCTCGACGTATCCCCGAAACTGAGAAAGCACGGCTTTTCCGTCCTGGATCGATCCGTGTCCTGGAATCACGCGGTCAAAGTCGAGCACTTTGAGTGCCTTTAATGTGGCCGGCCACTCGTCCGGGAAGCCGTCCCCCATGTACGGAAGAAGACCGTGCATCAGGTCGCCCGTGGCGATCACGCGCTCGGAAGGGACAAATGCGACGACGTCGCCCGCGGTGTGCGCTCGACCCAGAAAGAGCAGGTGAACCTCTCGGCCAGCACGGTGAATCACGAGGCGCCGCTCGAAAGTCATTGTCGGCAGTGTGATGCGCGGCGGGGTCATCTCCTTCTTGTAATTTTCGAGGTCGTCGATAAATGTCTTGAGAAGGGCGCGTTCCGACTCGTCCTTTGACGCTTCCAGCTTGCGACGGAAGTCGGCCACCTGTTTCGGGACGTAATCGATCGATTGCTTGAGCCGCGGCATTCCGAGCTTCTCAAGCCACTCGCGCGTCTTGACCGACGAGATCACTTCGACATTGCTCCCGAAAACTTCGGGGTACGCTTCGTTGCCCATGGCGTGGTCACCGTGCAGGTGACTGTCCACCACGTAGCGAACAGGAAGCGGGGTGATCTCGTCCCGGACCTGCCTGATCAGGGCTTTCGCCGCCGAGGGTTTCGAATGCGTGTCGACAACCAGGACATGGTCGCGATTGACGATGACCGCGGCGTTGCAGTTGAGCATGGCCGTCGGCTTCGCGATCGCGCCGTAGATGCCGTCCGCGACCTTCTTGAAGTCGAAGAGCGTCGCGCGACCCTGGCCGGGAAGCGGAGTTTGCTGCTCCTCGCCGATCGCGCGGACGAGTGAACCCAGAGGCGAGCCGCTCGCAGCCGACAAGAGCCCGGCGGTCGTCAATTGGCCCAGCATTTGACGGCGTGTCTGTTGAACATCGGGTTTCGCAGCGCCGCGGACCGTCGATCGCGATGGAATCGTCTCGTTGTCATGATGATGGGAATGTCCAGTGTGATGGCCGTGAGCCTTCGATTGACACATCTCGCGCCTCGGGACTGCCGCGGGTTAGGTCAGCTTTTCAATGCGATTTGCCGACGAACTTTTTACCCTGCCATTTCGTCGGATGCGACAACGAATTCACAGGAACGTGCGATTTCCCGGATGGGACGTCGGAGATCAAGGCTTCGGACGAAAGTTTATCGCCGCGATAAGATGAACGCGCAGGGAGCGATAGGTTGAAATTCTTGGGAAGCGGAATGCCATCTAATGACTCGGCCATCATGCGAGACCGGTCAACGTGCTGGTCGCGTCCGAGAACGCACCGGTTTCAACTTTCATCGCCTGCGCCACGGTCAGCAACAGGTTTGACAGCGGTGGGTGCTTCTCCTGATCGAACGCAACGTGGCGGCCGTGCTTGAGGCCGAGCCGGGTGCCGCCGGCGACAAGAGTGGGCAGGTTCTTGGGCGAGTGGTCGCCCCTCAGGCCCGAGTTCATACCGCTCCCGTAAAGGACGATCGTGTGATCCAGCATGTTGCCGTCGGCTTCGGATGTCGACCTGAGCATGCCAAGGAACCGGCCGAGGCGCGCGAGGTGGAATTGGTCGATAATGGCCAGGCGGGCGAGCATGCCGGCGTCGCCGCCATGATGTGACAGCTCGTGATGGTTCTCGCCGCTGCCACCAAATCCCGACGCTTCGCGTGCCCATTCAAAAGTGATCACGCGCGTGCTGTCGGTGACGAATGCCAGGTACGACAGTTCCATCATCACGTCCAGCCACATCATCCGGTCGTGGGCGTTCATCGGCTTGCTGAGCAGTTGCAGGCCGGTCTCGGCGACGGTGACCTTCGGTTTGTCGTCCCATGCGTGAATTCTCTCGATCTGAACCTCGACTTGCCGCACGCTCGACAGGTACTCGTCAAGCTTGCGGCGGTCGGTCGTCCCTAAACGGCGTTCCAGCCCGCGAGTCTCGGCGGCGAGGTCATCGAGAATGGAGCGCCGCTCGGCGTAGCGGCGCAGCGCGGTCGCCTTGTCGCCGGCCGAATCCGGCACGAAAAGCCGCTCGAAGACTCGCCTGGGAACATTTTCAACCGGCAAAGGAGTGCCCGACCTGTCGAACGAAAGCGTGTGGCTATGGCGTGCCAGGCCGGTCCCCGGCATGTCACCGAGCTGGAGCGAAGGAAACCGCGTCTCCCTTCCATGCACCTCGGCGATCACCTGATCGACGGAGACCGTATTCGTATAATCCGACCCCGGATGAGCCTTGAGATCGGCCCCGGTGAGCCAGGTATCCGCTCCGTTGTGGCCCCCATTCGCCGAGGGATGCCCCAGGCCGCTCACGATCGTGAATTCGGACTGGTACGCACGAAGCTTCTCCAGGGTCGGCGAAAGTTTGTAGCTCGCTCCCGTCGAGCTTGGAACCCATTCCTGAATATTCACACCGTTCGGGACGTAGCAACAGATCAGTCGCGGCTGCCGTACGGCGGAACGCGGCCAGGGTTTGAAATTCGACGGGGCTCCCCAGCCGATCGAGCTCATCGCGTCGAGTAACGGCAGCGCAGCGCGGCCCCGGCGCCGCGAAGCAAGTGGCGGCGACTGATCCGGCCGCGGTAGGGTGTGGGCATGATGCAGGCTCCCGTTTATCGAGGTCGATGGCGATTGTTCGATGACTTGCGTCGCTGACTCACATCCCTGACTTTATTACGTGCGATGACTCATTTCGTCCCGAATGATTTGCTGGTCACGATCGCCTTCACGAGGGCACGCAAGGTGTAGCCGCCCTTCTGCGTTTCGGCGACGACCGCCGTCACGGCCGGCTGATCGGCCAGGCCCAGTTCGCGGCCATAGGCGTACGTCATCATTTTCGAGGCCAAACATGACACGAACATGCCGTCCTTCTCGAGAATGGCCCGCTGCAATCCGTCGACTCCATTGATTCGCGTGCCGTCCGGCATCGCCGACGAGGCATCGATCCGCGGATCGTTGGCCTCAACGCGCCCCGCGTAGCCGAACCCTTCCTGCATGCGCCATCGTCCGCTCGCGTCGTAATTCTCGAGCGCAAAACCGAGCGGATCGATCTTGGCATGACACCGGGCGCATTGGGGGAGCGTGCGGTGAATCTCCAGACGCCGCCGCACCGTTGCCTTGTCGATTCCGGGGACTTTCGGCGCAATCTCGCCCACGTTGGCCACCGGAAGGCCCGGATCCGTTCCGAGTAGCGTTTTCAAGATCCAGGTGCCTCGCTTCACGGGCGAAGTCCGCGTACCGTTCGATGTCGTCGTCAGCATCGACGCCTGCGTCAAGAGTCCGCCGCGATGAACGCCTTCGGACACACTCACGCGGCGAAACCCGTCGCCGCGCACGTTGGGAATGCCGTAGTAGCGAGCCAACCGTTCGTTGATGACGACGAAATCAGAACGGATCATCTGGCGAATATCGATATCGTTTAAAAGAAACTCGCGAAAGTAAGCCTCAGCCTCGTTGACGATGGACGTCTCCAGATGCCGATCGTATCGCGGGTAAAGAGTCGCTGTCGGGGGGTTGAGACCCACCTCACGCAGGCCAAGCCATTGACCGGCGAAATCGCGCACGAACGCTTCGGCCTTCGGGTCGGCCAGCATCCGATCAACGTGCGACCGCAGCGTGTCGGCGTCGTGCAGTTGCCCATGGCTCGCGAGCCTGAAGAGCTGGTCGTCGGGCATGCTCGACCAGAGAAAATACGATAGCCTTGCGGCGAGCTGGTGATCGTTGAGAGAAGTCGGCTGAACGCCTTTTTCATCACCGCCCGGCTCGACCAGATACAGAAAATGAGGCGAAACGAGACTTGCCGCGATGGCGATCTTGATCGCTTCGACAAGCGTGCCAACACGCCGCGCGGCGGTGAAAAGACCCAGCTTTGAATTAACCTCGGCGGTGGTCAATGGCCGCCGATAGGCACGCCTGAGGAACCGCTCGAGGACCTTCCGGGCATAATCGGATTCGGTCGAGCCTTCGGGCACGGGAAAGAGAATCTGTGTATGACTCGTCGGAGGCCACGCGTCGTATACTGGTCCCTCGATCTCGATCCAGTCGACGAGCGCTTCGGGTCGGGGGAACGCATCGTTTTCATAAAAACGAAAGTTCTCGATCGTGCGGGGAACACTGTACGCGTAATTGATCGTGATTCCGGCCGACTCGGTCGTGAATCGCGTGAGATAGGAATAAGTCTTGGGTTCCGTTGGGGATGCATCGACATCGAACTCGGCGATCGTGCGGGGCTGGGCGCCGAGTTGCTGCACGAGTTTCAAGCGGGGCGGCCCATAGTCATACATGGGGTCCGACTTGAGGTGGTCGAGCGACGCTTCATATTGCCGGTCGAAATAAGCTTTCGCCTTTGGCTGTGTGGCAATATTTTCCGCGCGTTGCTGGGTCAAGAAGCGATCGGCCGAAGCGACGATCGCATCACGGCTCGGAACGCGCCCCGCGGCGTGGATGCGAATCGCATAGATTCCCTCGACTGGAACCCTGAAGCTGCGGGCTCCGATCCATCGATCCCAGACGTCGCGGCGCATCACGACCCACGAATTCTCCTGCTTGTTATTGTTTCCATTGACGAGGACATGCGGATTCCGCTCGTCAACGCGCACTCGTCGCGCGTCCATTGGCCCGGCGATCGGGTCGAATCGCCAGCGGATCGTGGCAGGACGGCGTCCTGTGACGAGGGTACGGTCGACAATCTGGCGCAGCCGCGAGATAATTCTCGAGGTGAAAGGGCGAGACGGTCAAGGCCGCTCCGTTGGTGTCAAACCCGCCCGCCAGAGGATCTTCGGGAAAACCGGCCGGATCAAAGTCGACGCCCGTCAGGTCGCGGATCGTATTGCCGTATTCAGAACGGTTAAGCCTGCGCAGAACGGTCCCGCGCTCGCGGCGCGCCAGCTCGGCCTGCATCATCTGCTCGGTGATCCAGTCGACGACGCTCGCCGTTTCGGCGGAAGACGGCTGCGGCGATTTCTCGGGGGGCATCTGGTGCGCGTTGAGAACATCCGCGATCCTTGTCCATTTTTCCCGATCGTCGACTTCGTTGAAATCATGTTTGAGCTGCGACGGGGCCGTGCTGAATTGCCCCTTGGGCTTTTCGACAGCGTGGCACCTGCCGCAATAGCGCTTCAGAAACGGGTCGACGGTTTGTTCGTAGCCGCCAGGCTCCGCGGCCGTTGCCGCCACACCCGTGCACCAGGCCGCGACGACCAGGACCAGGCCGACAACGACATAAGACCGCATGTAGACACACCCTCGCCGGCAGGTTTCGTCCTGAAGTCAACCAATGATTGCATTACGTTGATATTAACGTTATCGTTCGGCGGCAACTATCCGGCAAAGTCCGATTCGACCACGCGACCATGGCGTTGCGTGCGACACTGATCGGCCGGTTTGCGCGGCACGCTCGACGGCCATGCGACGCGCCGATCGGTTCTTCGCCCTGGCACGCGAAGTTGTTTGGCACCGGCTACTTGACGACGCCGGCAGGTGCGTTGTAGATTAACGCATCTAACAATACGGTGCGCATCTTATCCAGAGTGGCTGAGGGAAAGGGCCCGACGACGCCACAGCAACCGGTTCACCTTGTGTGGATGCTGGTGCTAACTCCCGCCCAGCGACGTTTTCCGGCAAGCGCGGCCATTTTCGGATGGCACGCCTGATGGAAGACGACGCCGATGGGGCAGATAAGATAATAGGCGAACCGCCGCAACGGCGGCGCTTTCCGCGAGCCTGTCTTATCATTTCCCACCGACGCTTTGGATCAGGTGGCACCGCATCCCTCTTTTCGTCTGCGCCTCATTTAGCGAGGCGGTTCGTAACGGGAGATACGCCGGTGTCTGCTGAGTCCGTTCTGGGTTTGAAGTGCCGCCTCTGCGGCAAGCTCTACCCCAAGGAAGCTCTCAATTTCTGTACCGATGATTTCGGTCCTCTGGAAGTTGTCTACGACTACGACGAAGTAGCCCGAACGATGTCGCGCGAGTCGATCGCCGCGCGGCCGAAGTCGATGTGGCGATACCGCGAGCTCCTTCCTCTGGACGGCGAGCCCACGGTTGGCCGCCAGGTCGGCTGCACGCCACTCGTGAAGGCCGACCGTCTGGCCCGCGCTCTCGGTGTTTCGGAACTTTATATCAAGAACGATGCGGTCAATTATCCGACCTTGTCGTTCAAGGATCGCGTCGTGGCCGTGGCGCTTTCCAAGGCTGTTGAGCTTGGCTTTCAAACGGTCGGCTGCGCATCGACGGGCAACCTCGCCAACAGCGTCGCCGCCAACGCGGCCGCCGCGGGGCTCGAGGCTTATGTGCTCATTCCCGACAACCTCGAGCAGGGAAAGGTCCTCGGCGCGACCGTCTATGGTGCCAAGGTGATTGCGATCGAGGGCAACTACGACCAGGTGAATCGCCTCTGCTCCCAGATCGCGTTTCGGTTCGGCTGGGGATTCGTCAACGTCAACCTCCGGCCGTTTTATGCCGAGGGCTCGAAGACGGTCGGCTACGAAATTTGCGAGGACCTGGGATGGCGCGTGCCCGACCACGTCATTGCGCCGATGGCTGGCGGCAGCCTGATCGGCAAGATCCACAAGGCTTTCAAGGAACTTGACCGGCTCGGGCTCGTGAACGGCCCGATCTCCACGCGCATTCATGGCGCCCAGGCGACCGGCTGTAACCCGATCTCGGCGACGGTGAAAACGGGAGCCACCAAGGTCAAGCCGGTGCGCAATCCCGCGACGATCGCCAAGAGCCTGGCCATCGGCGACCCGGCCGACGGCTATTTTGCGTCTCAGCTCATTCGCGAGACGGGCGGCTGGAGCGATGATGTCGACGACGACGCGATTATTGATGCCATGCGCCTCCTCGCCGAGACCGAGGGCATCTGGGCCGAGACCGCCGGCGGCGTGACCGTGGCCGTCGCCCAGCGCCTGATCGAGCAAGGCCGCATCGATCGCGACGAGTCGATTGTGATTTGCATCACGGGGAACGGCCTCAAGACGCAGGAGCCTCTTCTCGAACGCATGCCCAAACCCATCGTGATCAAGCCGACGCTCGAGAATTTCGAGGCGATTCTCGACACGTTTGCTCCCGCGCTCGTCGCGACGTGAGCCCACGAGCCAAGCAAGTTTGACATGACATGACGATCGGTCAAGCGACACCGCGGCTGCGTCCTCTTTGACGACGCCGACGCCGACGCCGGAAACGTGCCCCCGGCAGTGCGAGCACCCTGATGACGGTGTTTACCATCTATACTTTGCGATCGACGATCCCCCTGATCTGGTAAGGATAAATCCATGCCCGTCGTGCGAATTCCCACGCCGCTTCGTCCCCACGCCGGGGGACTCGACCGTGTCGAGGCGGCCGGCAGTACCGTTGGCGAGATCCTGGCGCACTCGGCACCCAGTATCCGGCAATACGCGAGCGGCTTTTTGATGGCGACGAGCTCCGACGCTTCGTGAACGTCTATGTCAACAACGAAGACATCCGATATCTCGACGATCTGGCGACCGCGGTGGCTCCCCAGGACGAAGTGAGCATTATTCCAGCCGTGGCCGGCGGCCAGCAATGAATGCGACGCGGTCAGTCGACCGAGTCTACGCGATGGATACCCCCGGCGCGGCCAGCCGCCGCGCGGAAGCAGAGGATTTGAACATGGCAGTTGAGCCGCTCGATCGCTACAGCCGGCAGATTCGCTTTCCCCAGCTTGGTGAAAACGGACAGCGCGCGCTGTTGAAAAGCCGCGTGACTCTGTGCGGCTGCGGCGCGCTTGGAACGGTGCTCGCCAATCATCTGGCACGGGCCGGCGTGGGCAAGCTGCGCATCATCGATCGCGACTTCATCGAGACGCATAACCTCCAGCGGCAGATCTTGTTTGACGAAACCGACGTTGCCGAGAATCTGCCCAAGGCCGAGGCAGCCGCGCAAGCTACGCGCCATCAACAGCTCGATTGAGATCGAGCCGGTCGTGACGGATCTCGATCACACGAACATCCTCGACCTTGTCGGCGACGCCGACCTGATTCTCGATGGAACCGACAACTTCGAGACTCGTTACCTGATCAACGACGCGGCCGTGAAACTTGGTAAGCCGTGGATCTATGGCGGCGTGATCGGCAGCGAAGGCCAGACAATGACGATCGTACCGGGCAAAACTCCTTGCATCCGGTGCCTGATCGAGACCGCGCCTCCTCCCGGTATGACGCCGACCTGCGAGACGGCCGGCGTCCTCGGTCCGGCCGTGGCCGTGATCGCTTCGTTCGAGGCGGTCGAGGCGATCAAGGTGCTTTCCGGAGCCTATGATGCTCTCAACACGCA
Organism: uncultured Planctomycetota bacterium; assembly: GCA_963818265.1. Taxonomy (GTDB): domain Bacteria; phylum Planctomycetota; class Planctomycetia; order Isosphaerales; family Isosphaeraceae; genus CAWFRS01. The sequence goes on from CAWFRS010000013.1 coordinate 199,546, forward strand.
CTTGATCATGGTCGACCTCTGGGACTGGACGTTCCGCCAGCTCAAGGTGGCCGGGCTCGTGGGCAAGGTCGACTGCCCCTGTTGCGTGCGCCGGAATTTTGAATGGCTTGAAGGGACCATGGGGTCGCATACGACCACTCTCTGCGGCCGCAACGCCGTGCAAGTCGCCGTGCGGCAGTCGGAACCGCTCGATTTTCGCGAATTATCGGGTCGGCTCGCCGGGTACGGTGATGTCAGACACAATGCTTACATGCTACGCTTCTCGGCCGACGGTTATGACTTCACAGTCTTTCCGGACGGCCGCGCGATCATCAAAGGGACCAACGACGTTACCAAGGCGCGAACGCTTTACTCCCAGTATGTGGGCAGTTAGCCCGCGGCGATCGGCGAAAAGGCGACCAGAATGATTTATCTCGACAACGCCGCAACCAGCTTCCCGAAGCCGGAGCCGGTCTATCAGATGCTTGACCGGTTTGCACGAACCAGCCTGGCGAATCCAGGAAGGGCAGGGCACCGCATGGCCGTCGCGGCCGAGCGCACGCTCGATGCCGCCCGGCATGCTCTCAACCAGTTCTTTCACGGCGCGAGCCCCGAGCGCTGGATCTTGACTTATAACTGTACGGACGGGCTCAACCTGGCGATCAAAGGATGCGTGCGATCCGGCGACCACGTCGTCACGACCGATCTCGAGCATAATTCGATCAGCAGGCCGCTCGTGGCGCTCGAGCGCGCGGGCGTCATCACGTTGACGCGTGTCGCGTCGCACGAGGGCTATGTCGACCCTGACGGCGTGATCAAAGCGCTCCGGCCCGATACGGCACTTGTTGCCATGACTCACGCGTCGAACGTGCTGGGCACCGTGCAACCGATCGCCCCGATCGCCGCGGCCGTGCGTGAGACGAACGCCTTGTTTCTCGTCGACGCGGCTCAGTCGGCCGGCGTCGTGCCGATCGACCTGCGTGCCTTGCCGATCGACATGCTGGCGTTTCCCGGTCATAAGGCGCTCTACGGACCGACCGGAACAGGGGCGCTTTACGTCGGTCCACGCTGCGATGGCAGGGTTCGGCCGTGGCGCGAGGGGGGAACCGGTGGCGACTCTTCGAGCCCCGTGCAACCGGCGATCCTGCCGTATTTTCTCGAGGGAGGCACCCCGAACGTGCTGGGTGTCGCGGGCCTGGCCGCGGGGGTCGCGTGGGTGGCGGAACAGGGTCAGGATCGCCTCCGCGAGCACGAGGTGGCCTTGCTTCAGGATGTCGTCGACTGGGCGCGTGACGCCGACGGCTGGGCCATCGCCGGCCTTTGGGATCCTGACAACCACGTCGGCGCGCTGTCGCTGATCACGCCGGAGGGCCTGTCGCCGCAAGACCTGGGCGCCATCCTCGATTCGAGCTTCGACATCGCCGTGCGCCCGGGTCTGCACTGCGCTCCCTATATTCACCGCGCGCTGGGAACTTTTCCCGACGGCACGCTGCGTTGTAGCCCGGGGCCGTTCACAACACGCGACGACATTGCTGCGTTCGTCAATGCCCTTTCGGATATCACCGCGGGGGTCGCCTGAGGCTATGACCTGGTACTGGGCAACCGTTGCAGTCGTGATCGTCATCAACCTGATCACTTTGCCATTCTTCCTGTTTCTGCTGACGATTGCCGTTTCGGCCATCCTGCGCGGGCGCGGCGAGCCGCGGCCGAGCGAAGCCAGCTCGCGCTTCTTGATCGTCATCCCGGCTCACAACGAGGAATCCGGGATCAAGCGCACGGTCGAGAGCTGTCTGGCGTCGGACTATCCGTCGCTCTTTTTCAGTGTGGTGGTGATTGCCGACAACTGCAACGATCTCACGGGTGCGCTCGCTCACGAGGCCGGCGCCCGCGTGGTTGAACGCGTTGACGACGTCAACCGAAGTAAGGGGTTCGCAATCGAGTACCTGTTCGAGCTTTTGACCCAGTCCAGTGAGATGAGCTCGCTCGACGCGATCGTCATCGTCGACGCCGACACGGTAATCGACGCGGATCTGCTGACGGCCTTCGATGCGGCTCTGCACGATGGGCACGACTGGCTCCAGGCCTATTACACCGTCGCCAATCCCGAGCAGTCGTGGCGTACGCGGTTGATGACATATGCATTTAGCCTCTTCAATGGCGTGATGCAGCTTGGGCAAAACGCGCTCGGTTCGAGTGCGGGGTTCAAGGGCAACGGGATGTGCTTCGCGGTCCGGGGCCTGCGCCGGCGGCCGTGGAAGGCATACGGCCTGGTCGAGGATATGGAATTCTCCTGGATGCTGCGTGTCGCTGGCGAGAAAATCACGTTCCTCCCCGAAGTCGCCGTTTATGGGGCCATGGTGGCGTCGGGGGGCAACGCGGCCGCCAGCCAGCGGCGCCGCTGGGAATTCGGACGCGTCGAGATCCGCGGCAAGTATCTTGGCCCGCTCGTCCGATCCGACGAACTCGACTGGAGCGAGAAGCTCGTTTCGGCCTGCGAGCTGGTTCTCCCGCCAATGACGGTGCTGGCCGTCATCTATGCCGTCGTCCTCGCCGTGAACGCGACGACTTATTTTACGGTATTTCGCTCACGAAGCGCCCCCATGAGCGGCTTCTTGCACGTGTGCGATACGCTGACGACGCTCGCTCTGGCGATTTACGCGTTCTCACCGTTCATCGTCATGAGACTCCCGCTTCGCTATCTGCCGACCATCGCGCTGGCCCCTTTTTACATGGCCTGGAAGTCGATAGTGGCGCTCGGCGGGCGTCCCAAACAGTGGGTTCGAACGCCGCGCGACACGGTGCATTGAGGCGCCGCGGTTGACGGCATCGCGCCACCCGCTACGATTTCAGCACCGAATCTGTTAGTGTTTGTCTAGATTTTGACAAACGGCAGAGCGATTTGATGTCGAGTTTGTCTTAACGAGTTGAACGAAACGAGGAGGTCTGTCGTGGCATTGCGCGTGGGGATTAATGGATTCGGCCGCATTGGACGGCTGGTTTTTCGCGTCCTGGCCGAGCGGCCGTCAGACTTTGACGTCGTCGCGATCAATGATCTCTCCGATCCCAAGCACCTGGCGCTACTCTTGAGGTACGACAGCGTGCACGGGCGGTTCAAAGGCACGGTGACCGCCCGCGAGAAAAGCATCGTCGTCAATGACAAGGAAATCCCGATCACGACCGAGAAAGACCCCGCGGCGCTCCCCTGGAAGAAGCTGGGCTGCCAGGTGGCGCTCGAGTCGACCGGCCGCTTCACCGATCGCGCCGGGCTCCAGAAGCACATCGATGCCGGCGCCGAGCGCGTGATCTTGAGCGCGCCCGCGAAGGATGACCTCGACGCGACGATCGTCATGGGCGTGAATGACGAGCACCTCAGCAAGAACCACCGCATCATCTCGAATGCGTCGTGCACCACGAACTGCCTGGCACCGCTGGCCAAGGTCTTGCACCAGACGTTCGGCATCGAGAGCGGCCTGATGACGACGGTGCACGCTTACACTAACGACCAGCGCGTGGCCGACCAGGTGCATGAAGACCCCTATCGCGCCCGTGCTGCCGCCGTGAATATCATTCCATCGAAAACCGGCGCCGCGAAGGCTGTTGGCGAGGTCATTCCCGAGCTCAAGGGCAAGCTGACCGGCTACGCGCTCCGCGTGCCTGTGCCCGACGGGTCGGTCGTCGATCTGACGGCCCTGCTGAAAAAGAGTGTGACGCGCGACGAGGTCAACGCGGCTGTCAAGGCGGCGGCCGACGGCCCGCTCAAGAACATCCTCGAATATTCAACCGACCCGCTGGTTTCAAGCGACATCATCGGCAACCCGCATTCGAGTATCTTCGTGCCCGAGCAAACGCTCGTCCTGGGCAATAACTTCATCAAGGTCGTGAGCTGGTACGACAACGAGTGGGGCTATTCGAATCGCACGGCCGAGCTCATGACCCGGCTCGGGTCGCTGTAAGGCGCAGAAGGCCGCCGGCGAGCCGACTTGTCCACACGGAGCAGAAGCGCGGGCGGGCCGGTGCCACGAGCCTCCCGCGCCTTCTTTTTCATTCGCTTGCGACATCCAGGAAGGTTTTCATGGCAAAACAGACGGTTCGCGACATCGCGCTTTCCGGCAAAAAAGTGCTGGTCCGCGTCGATTTCAACGTCCCCCAGACACCCGATGGCGGGGTGGCCGACGATCGGCGGATCAAAAGCGCGCTCAAGACGTTGACGACGATTCTCGATAGTGGCGGCAGCCTCATTCTGGTAAGCCACCTGGGCCGGCCGACCGGCGATCCCGTGGCTGACGCACCGTTCCGGCTCGACGCCGTGGCGCATCGCCTTCAAGAGTTGATCGGCGTGCCCGTTTTGAAGGTCAACGACACGGTTGGACCCGAAGCTCAGGCCGCGTGTGCCAAACTTGAGCCTGGCGGCATCGTCGTTCTCGAAAACGTCCGTTTCAACAAGGGTGAGAAGAAAGGCGACCCCGCGTTCGCCAGGCAGATGGCGGCGCTCGCCGATTGCTATGTCAACGACGCGTTCGGAACGTGTCACCGTGACGAGGCATCGATGGTCGCGGTGCCCGAGCAGTTCCGACCCGAGTGCCGGGCGATTGGCTTTCTCGTCGAGAGCGAGCTCCGCGTTCTCGAGACATTGCTGGGCGATCCACAACCTCCCTATGTCGCCGTCATGGGAGGGGCCAAGGTTTCCGACAAGATCAACGTCATCGAGAGTCTGCTCAGCAAGGTCGATCGCCTCCTGGTCGGAGGGGCGATGACCTACACGTTCATGAAGGCCGAAGGAAAATCCGTCGGCAAGAGCAAGTACGAAGCCGACAAGATCGAGATGGCCCAGCGCGTCCTCGAGCTGGCGGGCCACAAGCTGGCCCTGCCCTCGGACCACCTGATCGCGAACAAGCCCGAGGCGGGCGCCGAAACGAAGATCGTGGGCGGATCGGCGATTCCCGACGGCTGGTTCGGCATGGATATCGGGCCTGCCACGATCGCGGAATACTCCGCGATCATCAAGCAGGCCGGCACGGTCGTCTGGAACGGCCCGATGGGCAAGTTCGAGGTCGAGGCGTTCGCCGCCGGAACCATCGGCATCGCGCGAGCGCTTGCGGAGTCGCCGGCCGTCACGGCGGTCGGCGGCGGCGAATCGGCCGAGGCCGTCGAGAAGTTTGGGCTCGCCGACCGCGTCAGTCACGTCTCCACCGGGGGCGGTGCGTTTCTCGAGGCGCTCGAGGGAAAGTCGTTCAATTCTCTCAAGGTCATCCCTGAAAAAACTAACGATTTTCCGGTTTGAAAGCCGGTTGACCGCGCTCAGCAGCGCCCTCTTGGGGCGTGCCGACGATGATCTGTTTGACCTCGTTGTACATGCCCGTGGGTACGCCCACGAAGGTCGCGGCCGCGGCCTTCACCACCTTGTTGTCACCCGACGTGTCCCAGTATTCACGCGGTTTGGAGAATAACGGGTGGCGGTCGACCCACGTCACGGTCTTGGGGGGTGCGACTTGCCGGGTTCCGTCGGCGGCAATCACGGTTCCGTCGCTATCGACCGCACTGGCCAGACCCGGCTCGGCCGTGACGACGGGCTTTTTCGGACCAGCGGTCTGGCACCCCAGGATCATGGCATAAACGGCGGCCAGCACACCTATTGCGAAGCGGCGTTGTCCACGCATCGTTCCTTCGAGCCTCCTATCTGAGAGACGGGCGATCAAAATGGATCGCCAGCTTTCGACTCTGAAGCATATCCGACGAAACGGCGCGAGGAAGGAAATCAACGACGAATGGGAAGTCCGAACGTAACGCACCAATAGCGTTTACCGCTTTGGCCGGTCGCGTAAGCGACACCGATCTGAGAATAGCTGCCGAGAATGTTCTTCTTGTGGTGTGGGCTGTTCATCCAGCCTTTCATGAGCCTATCAACCGTGAAGCGGCCCACGGCGACGTTTTCGCCGGCGCGGCGGTATGCGTAGCCGGTTTTTTTGATCCGCTCGATGGGCGTCGAGCCATCCCTCCCCTTGTGGGTCATTTCTTCGCGTGCCGCCATGTCCTTCGCATGCCGCTCGGCGGCCGCCTGAAGTTTTGCACTCACGGCCAGAAGCGGCTGCCCGGCCGCGGCGCGGATCTCGTTGTGTCGCCGTACCACGTCGTCACATGCGGCGCCAGGATCAAAAGCCGCATCATCGGACATCCTGGCACTCGACGCCGCGCTGTCTTGAAGGTCCTCGCCGAGTCCCGCATGCGATGCAATGGTCACCGCGCACACGAGGCATGAGGCCCCGAAAGCCTGCCAAACCTTTCGCCGGCATTCGCGAAATATTCGCGTCATCGATGGCACGCTCCAGGGGATCACCGAGAGGTCCGCTTGATCACTTGCTGAACGAATGTGATTGAAGAAGGCTGGCAGTCGCGGACCGTCTCCGTATAATAGCGCTTTGATCAAGCGTGTTGCGATCGTTCGACGCCGACCTCCCGCATTGAGCTCGACTTTGTTCCCTCATGAATGGGCTCGTGTCATGCCGCTGCCGCCAGCGCAGGAATACGTTGCGTTCGACTTCGAGACGACCGGCCTGCTGGCCGAAGTTGATCGAATTGTCGAGATTGGCGGTGTCCGGTTCGACGCGAGCGGCGCGGAAATCGGTCGATTCCAGTGCCTCGTGAATCCAGGGCGGCCGATGTCGCCCGGGGCGTTCGCCATTCACGGGCTCTCAGACACTGACCTCGCCGACGCGCCGACGGCGGCCGCCGTCTTGCCCGAATTCCTGGAATTCCTCGGTGATCCGGCGGCCACGATCCTGATCGCGCACAATGCGTCGTTCGACGCCGGCTTCCTCGGACGCGAAACGGCACGCGCTGGCCTGCCGGCTCCGGGCCACTCCGTGTTTGACACGCTGGCACTCGCGCGGCGAAAGCTGCCCCAGGCGCCGAGCTTTCGATTCGGCGCTCTGCGCAAACTCTGGGGCTCGACTCGTCGGGCGCGCATTCGCGCTGGCCGATAGTTTGTGTGTCAAACAACTCTGGCTTCGGCTCTACGATCCGGCCGAAGCACTCGGGAATCTTGTCTCCTATCCGATCTTCGATCCCAGCGTGTCAAAGCCGATTCCAGAGGGCTGGGATCCACTCGTGCGTGCGATGAATTCGGGCACCATCGTCCGGATCGAATACGCGGGGGGCTCGCGGGGCTCGGGCGCGCGCGCGATCACGCCGCGCCAGTTCATTCAGCGCGGCGGCGCCACGTATGTGATCGCCTTCTGTCACCTCGACTCGGTTCGAAAAGTCGTTTCGGCTGGATCGAATCCGCTGCGTGGAATTCGCTCTTCCGGCAAATGCTTCGAGTCTTCCGATTGATCGTTGACCCGCGTGGGGCTAAATTGATAGCGTCGCCACAACGAAACTCAGCGAGGTTCAGTTCATGCTCACCGCCGTCTTACTGATCGGGCTCGCCGCGCTGACGCGCGTGCTCAGCTCTACGTTTCAGGTCTGGAACTTTGCCCCGCTGGGTGCCATTTCGCTCTTCGCCGGCTCACGCCTTCCCCGGCGCTGGGCGTGGCTGGTGCCGATGATCGCCATGGCGATCTCCGACTTCTATCTCGATAGCGATCGCTACCGTCCTGTTTTCGAGTTGACGCGCTGGACGATTCTGGGAACCTACGCCGCGACGACACTTCTCGGGCCGCTGGCGCGTCATGCGAAATCGCGTCCCTGGCTGCTTCCCGTCTTGAGCCTGAGTGCTTCGACGTTGTTTTTCATTACCAGCAACCTATCGACCTGGGCTGAGGGAAACCTTTTTCCGCTGACCGCTTCGGGCCTCGTTCATTGTTACTGGGATGCGATTCCCTTCATGCGTAATACGATCGCGGCCGACCTGGTCGGTACGGCATTACTCTTCGGCCTCGCACCACTTTTCGAGCAGGCGCTCGCTCGCCTTCGCCGGCCGCGACTTGCTGAGATCCGTGATGAGGCCTGTTCCGATCGGACCGCGAATCGCGTCTGAGCCGCGCGGTCGTATCGAAACGGCGGTTGCGGCCTCGATTGTCGGCCGGCCAAGGGCCGGGCGGCGATGGTCGTCCTCGCGAGATTTCCCGTCCTCGGCCCGGTGGCGATCCACCTCATCGTGAAGTCAAACCTTGGCGAAGCTGCTGGTCAGTGTGCGATCGGGTAACGAAGCCGTGGCCGCCTCGGAAGGCGGCGCGGCGGTCATCGACGTCAAGGAGCCGCTCAACGGCCCCCTGGGCCGAGCCGGCTACGACGTCTGGCGTGAAGTGCGCATGGCGACACCGCCAGACATTCTTCTGAGCCTGGCCCTCGGCGAGCTCGGCGACTGGACCGACAGCGAAATCGAATCCGTGCCGGCCGACGCGTGCTCGGGTTTTGCGTTTCGCAAAATTGGTCTGGCTCAGTCAACCGCGGACTGGGCCGAATGTCTCGCACGGTTCCGCTCGACGTTCGATTCAACTCAGTCCGAGGCCGCTTCCTGGGTGGCCGTCGTCTATCTCGATTGGCGCGTTGCCAGTGCGCCTCCGCCCGATTCGATCGTCTCTGAAGCCCTGGGTAACGCGAATTGTCGCGGCGTCCTGTTCGACACCTGGCACAAAAAAGCGGAGCGGACCGCCGTCGATTTCACGTCGTGGAAGCCACTCTTTGGGCGTGTGCGCGATTCCAGGCGGTTCATCGCCCTGGCTGGATCGCTTGACGCACGAGCGATTGAGGCGATCAGCGTGCTCGAGCCAGACATTTTCGCGGTCCGCGTGCGCCGCGTGCGTTGACGGCAATCGCCTGAACGCCATTGATCGAAGTCGGGTAAGGAGCCTGGCCCTTGCCGCCGGCTCGAACGCTCTCCGGTCTGCGCCCGCTAGCTCCGGTCAAGGTGCCGCGTCGACATCGAACTGGACGCCCTGCGCCAGCGGCAAGGTGCTGCCGTAATTGATCGTGCACGTCTGCCGACGCATATAGGCTTTCCACGCGTCGGAGCCGGCCTCGCGTCCGCCGCCGGTCGTTTTTTCGCCACCGAACGCGCCGCCGATCTCGGCACCCGACGTTCCGATATTGACATTGGCGATGCCACAGTCTGACCCTTGAGGCGACAGGAATTGCTCGGCTTCGCGTAAATCGTTCGTGAAAACGGCCGACGTCAAACCCTGCTGGACGCTGTTCTGAATGGCGATGGCGTCGTCGAGCGCCTTGTATTTCATGACGTACAGGATCGGCGCGAACGTTTCCTCGCCCACGATCGGCATGTCGGGGCGTCGCTTTCACGAGCGCCGGTGTCGACGAAGAAACCGGGCCGGGCGAGCCGCTCGCCGCCATGAACGACCTCGCCCCCTTGCTCGCGGGCGGCGTCGAGAGCCGCCATCATCGCCTCGACGGATTGCTCGCTGATGAGCGGCCCCATCAGCACCGACTCGTCCCAGGGGTCGCCGATCTTCACCCGTGAATAAACCTGGACGAGCCGCTCGAGAACCGCGTCGTGGATCGACTCGTGTACGATCAACCGGCGTGCCGTGGTGCAGCGCTGACCGGCGGTGCCGACGGCGGCAAACGCCGTCGCACGGATGGCCAGCTCGAGAGTCGGCACTCGGCGTGATGATGATGGCGTTGTTGCCGCCAAGCTCCAGGAGTGCCCGTCCGAGCCGGTTGCCGACGACCTGGCCAACGCGGCTGCCCATCCGGCAGCTTCCGGTCGCCGAGATCAATGGCAGCCGGCTGATCGTGAATCATCCGTTCGCCGATGTCATTTCCTTCGCCGACGCAGAGGTTGAAAACGCCCGCACACCCGTTCCGCTTCGCGACATCGTCAACGATGTCTTGAACTGCGATGGCCGTTAGCGGTGTGAGGGGCGACGGCTTCCAGATCATGGTGTCGCCGCAGACCGCGGCGATCATCGCGTTCCACGCCCAGACGGCGACCGGAAAATTGAAGGCCGTGATGATCCCGATGGGCCCGAGCGGCTGCCACTGTTCGAGCATCCGGTGGCTCGCGGCCGTTCGCTGGCGATCGTCAGCCCGTACAACTGCCGCGACAGGCCGACCGCGAAGTCGCACATATCGATCATTTCCTGGACCTCGCCTTCGCCCTCGGTGCGGATCTTGCCCGTTTCGAGCGTGACGAGAAGCCCGAGATCGGCCTTCCTGCGCGAAGCGCCGCGCCGATCTGGCGAACGACCTCGCCGCGCCGGGGCGGCGGGACGAGCCGCCAACTGCGAAATGTCTCGGCAGCCTGTTCCACCGCGCGGTCGTAGTCGTCGATCGAGCTGAGACGAACAGGGGGTAGCGGATGGCCGGTCGCGGGGTTAACAGAGCAAATCTCGGCGCCGGCCGCACAAACCCGACCGCCCCCGGTTCCGCTATTGATATCGCTGATTCCGAGCCGACGTAAGAGATCCTCAAACATGACCGTGAGCCTCTCTATCTCAAAAAAGTCAGACATATGAGGCTGACGTCTCTCGTCGTGAGCGACAGCAACATCGTTGATGACTTCGGGTACAATGATTAGCTTCCAACTCACAAAGCTCGGCTTGATTGCCTGAAAAGTCAAGCTGTCGAAACAGGGCTCGAGGCCGGGCGACGGCTGCGCGGCACGATTGACGGCGAGACAAAAGAACGCCTTCGATACCCCGCTGGCCGGCTCAGACCGCTCGACGGCTTGGGTCACAAGACTTCGGCCGCGGCGCAAGGCGCGTGGCCGGCCACGCCCGGTTCGTTAACTTCCGTCGTCGCGCCCGACACCCGCGATGCTGACTCGACCGGTTGATCCCGTGACGGATGTCAACGAAAATGAAAGTCAGGCTATCGGGTACGGTCAGGCAATCGAGGCGTTGATGAAGTTTTCTCGCACGAACCGACGGAAACGGCACACAAGCCGCCAGCTCGTCTTCGCCTTCGTTCACGAAAAAGATCGCCGCCATCGGCAGTTCAAAGCGGCGATCGTCGTCGCCACGGCACTGACGATCGCCGTCATCATGTTCACGGCTCCCCAGGGCCGGTATGTCGTCGCCTCAGGTCCATCACTGGTTCGTGCGTCGATACAAAGCATGATTGGCGTCGCGACGCCCCGATCCGAAATCGACGCCGGGTGGCGGCGTTCCCGGCTCCGTGGGATCGCTGAAGCCGAAAAAGGTTTGCCGGGAACATATCAAGAGGCGGGCCCCGCCGTTCAGGGGCTGATGCGCTACGCTGGTCTCGACCCCGGCCATGCCCTCCTCCGCTGGGGCAACTTCGACGCGACAATCCTCCTGTCCTCGAAAGTTTTCGAGGCCGACGACACGGGCCGCTCGTACCGGCTGCGCCCGTGTACTGACGCCATCTGGCTGCGACAGATCGCCCTGAAGAGCAACGTGTCCACGTTCTTCCTGGTTCCTTATGGCCCGGGGCTGTCGGCCGCCATTCGCGGCACCGCGGCGATCCCCGTGATGGAGTCGATTCAATCGACCAACTCATGGGGCCTACGCGGTCCTGAGCCCGACCCAGGTGCAGCATTGCGCGGCCTCGTCCTCGGCGATTCGTTCATGCAAGGACTGTTTGTCGGCGACGATGATACGCCTCCCGAATGCCTCCGGCGCGACCTCGAGCGCGCGCTCGAACAGCACGGTTTCGATCCTCAACACCGGAGTCATGGGCTACTCGTCCGAGCAATACTATTACTCGTTCGTCGAATTCGTCGACCGATTTCGTCCCCATTTCGTGGTCTTGAGCGTCTTCGGCAACGACGTCAACTTCGAAGTCTCCGAGGTCGTGATCAAGGGAAAGGGCGACTGGGACGATGCAAAATACTGGCTCGGTAAAATCACGGCCGCCTGCCGCCAGCGCCATTTGCACTATATCGTGGTGCCTGTCCCGTATGAGCCTCTCTTGCTCGGGCGGCGGCGCGTCGGCTACTATCCCGGCACTCTTTCCAACCTTCTGGAAGAAAACAGCTTGAACTTCCTCGATCCCAGTGACCGGCTGCTCGATGCCCATCTCGAGCTGGTCATCAAGGGCGTCATCACCGAAAAAATGCTGGCGGGATGCCCGCTTTTTAACGGCCACATTGGTGATGGTCATTTCTCGGCGGCCGGGTCGAAAGCCTGGGCCGAGATCGTCGGCCGGCGCGTCGCCCTGCTCATTGAAGACGATCACGCCACCGGGCCGGAGAAACGCTGAGACAATGGTTCCTTCGTTCAGAAAAACGCCGTTTAGTTGGCTCGCGCGGCCAAGCCGGGTGCGACAGAAGACATTCGGCTTTCTCGATCGCGCCCGGCGGCTCGAGCGCACGTTCAAGCTGGTGATCGCGGTCTTCACTCTGGGCTCGGCGGCGCTTTTTCTCGCGGCGTTGTCTCCGGGCCGTTATGCCGCGAACTGGGCCGCCGCGCGGGTTCGGTGGATCGCGCTGCACGCGGTCGGCTTGTCCCCGAGCCGGGCCGACATCGAGGCCGACTGGATGCGCAAACGTCGCTTTGACATCGAGCAGTCGCGGCGATCGCTCGCGGGCACATTCGCCGAATATCCTCCCGAGATGCAACGGCTCTCTGCGTTATGCCGGGCTCGATCCGGACCACGTTCTCGTCCGCTGGGGTAATTTTGATCGCACCGTTCTTCTCCCTTCGACGATCTTCGAGGCCGACGATACCGGTCGCTCTTACCGTTTTCGCCCGAATATCCGATCGATCTGGGTGCGTAATTTTCCAATGAAAGGGGCGATGAAAGCCTACTTTCAGGTCCTCGACACGCCCGAAGTGCCCGAGGTCGTGAAGGGGACCGGCGCCCAGATCGTGGAAGGCTCAATCCAGACGACGAATTCCTGGGGCCTGCGCGGACCCGAGCCCGATCGATCGGCCGCCTGGCAAGGCATTGTTCTGGGCGACTCATACATGCAAGGGCTCTTTGTCGACGACGACCAGACGCCCGTTGAATGCCTCAAGCGCGACTTGACCGAACGGCTCGGCGAACCGGTGGAAATCCTCAACACGGGCCACCTCGGATATTCGCCCGAACAATATTATTATACGCTCATGGAATATGAGAAACGATTTCCCCCGAGCTTCGTGGTGGTGAGCCTGTTTGCCAATGACTTTGGCGAGTTTCAAGACGTTCTCGAAGGGCGCGGCGACTGGTCCGAAGCGAGCTACTGGATCGGTCTGATTCGCGACTACTGCATCGCGCGCGAGTGCGAATTTCTGGTCGTACCGGCCCCGTGGGTCAACCAGATCGAGGGCCCCCAGCGCCAGGGCAATTATCCGGGCAAGATCTCAAACGCCCTCCACCTCTACGGCGTTCAGTTTCTCGACCCGATCGCCGACTTCGCCGATACCCAGCTGGAGCTGCGCCGTAAAGCGAGAATCCTGGGCTCGCCCATCACGCCAAGCCCGCTATTCAACGGACGTATCGGCGACGGTCATTTTTCGACACGCGGCGCTGAAGTCTGGGCAGCGGCGGTCGGCCGCCGGCTCGCGCTCGCGATCAAGAAGCGCGAGCTTGTGAAAGTCATGCTGAAAAAGTCGCGCCTGCGAGCGCCATCCAGCAGCCGCCGCTGAGCAAGTTTTTTGATCTCGCGCCGGGATGCGTCTTGTTTATCGTCGAGGAGTACCGGGGTTACTCGCCGATGACCTTCACGAGCACGCGCTTGGCCCGTCGGCCGTCGAACTCTCCATAAAAGACTTGCTCCCAGGGTCCGAAGTCGAGTTTCCCGTTCGTGATGGCAATGACGACTTCCCGCCCCATCACTTGCCGCTTCATGTGAGCGTCGGCGTTATCCTCGCCGGTCCGATTATGCTTGTAGCGCACGGGCGAGGCATCAAACGGGGCCAGTTGTTCGAGCCACGCCTTGTAATCTTCGTGCAAACCGGATTCGTCGTCGTTGATAAAGACACTGGCCGTGATATGCATGGCGTTACATAAAAGTAGACCTTCCTTGACGCCGCTCTGGCGGACGATCTGCTCGAGCCTGGGCGTGATGTTGAGAAAGGCCATCCGCTCGGGGATGTTGAACGTGAGATACTCGGTTGTTGACTTCATGAGGGGTCCTCGATTGTTGAGCGCTCGGGATGCGAAAGCCCGCGAGCACGGCCAGGGCACGAGACGACCTCGCTGCGGGGCGGGCTGGTCGTCCTGCGATCACGCGATTGGAAACGCCTGCCTCACCTGCTGGGCGATCACGATATAGAGCGGGATGCCGATCGTCACATTGTAAGAAAAAGTCAACCCGAGCGACGCCGCTAACGGCAACGTCGGGCTCGCCTCGGGTATCGCGAGTCTTTGAACGGCCGGCACCGCGATATACGACGCCGCCGCACACAGCACCGCGAACAGCACGTATGATCCCAGCTCGAAGTTCGCACCCGTCGCGTACGAATACGTGTGAGCCACGATGATCCCGAACGTCGCGAAGATATTGGGTGCCACGAGCGCGAACACGATGAAACCCGGGCCCCCTGACTTCAGGTCCCTCAGCTTTCGCGACGCGGTCATCCCCATTTCGAGCAAGAACAGGCAGAGGACACCCTGGAACAGCGTGATGAAAAAGTTGTCGTCATCGCGTGTCACGGCCTGTCCTTGCAAGCCGCTGATCAGTCCAATGACGATTCCGCCAAAGAGCAGGTAAAGTCCCGGATTGAGAAAGACCTCGTGCAGCAGCCCGCCATCGATCAAACCGCTCTTTCTCCCTTTTTCGACGGTCTGATCGGGCGCCTGCGGGTCGGCCGTTTTCTCGAGCGAAATCTCGCGTTCCTTCTCGACGTCGTGCTCGTACTTACTGGCGGCATGCTGGTTTGAGGCATCGCGGCGCAGCCGTGAGCGGCAGGGCGTTTGCGTCGTAGCCCGGCTCGTGCGGCATATTACCGATCGCGTCCATTCCCGCAACGCGAAGGCGAGATACAAGATAAAGCGCGACCAGGCAGCCTGGAACCTCCATCACAGCGAGCATGACGGGCATGTAGGCATCGACGGCGATGTGCGCCGTTGCCAGAACGCCCAGACAGGTGACGAACGTGCCGGCCGAGTCGGAGCCGTAATAGCCCGAAACAGTCGCCTGATCGATCTGTCTCATCCTGGGACACAAGAGCTTGAGCGCCAGATACGCCGCGACCCCGATCACGAAGTTCGTCACGAATCCGACGCACATGAATCCGAGAATCGACTTCACGCTGCCCACGTCGAGTTTCGCGAGCTCTTCGCCGCCATGCCAGCCGATCGCAAGCAGCAAATAAATCGTCAGAGCCTGGTAAAAAACGTACGGAAATTCGAACTCGACGCGGAGGATCGGCACGAGGAACCCGAGATAAAAGAAGAGCAACAGCGGTTTGAACAGGTTGTGCCGGAAGTTGTGCCAGAACTCTTGAAGGATCGAGTCCTTGTGAACCTTGTCCACTTCCTTCTCTTCATCAAGCGTCAACCTCGACGCGACGACCGCGTTTTCGATCGCAACGCGCTTGCCTTCCTTGAAGTTTTTCAACTCGTCTGACTTGTTCGAGCCTTTGGTCCAGGCGCTCAAATTGACGATGACATCCTTCTCGGTCCTGTCATCGATGACCACCATTTCCGACCGGCCGCGATCGAACGACTTGATCTTGCCCCTGAGCTCGTCGGCGACCGCCGGAATGGCGATCACCATCATCGCCACTGCCACTGCCACGGCCGCGGCATACTTTGGTGTTGGGCGATGATGCATGATCAAAGTCTCCTGGAAGTCTGCTCTTGAAGGTGCGGCTGTCGAACTCAGGGGTCCGCGGTATCGTGCCCGGTGGCCGACGCCTCGATCTCGGCCCATGCGGCGACTCGCCGGCCACGGGCATCTGTTCCCACGAGCTTGATTGCCAGCGAGCCCGCGCCCGCGGCGACGCCGGGGAGCCGGATGAGTCCCGACCTCAGCTCTCCCCGGGCCGGAAGAGCCGACGTGCCAAAAGCAGCGGCTATTCCTAGCATATCAAGCCGTCCGCAGCGAAAAGCCGCTGAGTGCGAATGCGCCGACGGCGTCACCGGCTCCCACGAGAGGGCCGATAACCGCACGGGCACACCACTCTGCTCTCTGATGCACGCCCGGAGCTGAAGGTCCTCGCCCGCCTTCACCACCTTCTGAACAGACAGAGCCAGCCGCGGCAGACCTGGATCAAGCGGCACGACGGTGACCTGAACGTCGGCCAAGGGCGGCGCCGCGACCTCGATCTCGACCGCGCCGGTGGCCGAGCTGTCCACGATCGAGTAGTGACAGCTTGTTCCAACCGCCGTCCATGTCTCGGCGGGGCCGTCGACGGCCACCCGCGTGAATCGCGGCCCAACCAGCTCCCAGTCGTCACATGGAGCCCGCACATTGAGCGACGCAAAACCATCGTCCCCGCGCGCCCGCTCGTCGTTTTCCGATGCGAGCCCGCTCATGAACACAGCCAGCGACCAGCGCCGGAACAGGCTGGCGAAGCTTGCCCCGGTGGCGGCTTCCAGATTGTCAACTCCGCACAGGGGCGAATGCACGAGCGTCGAAATCAGGTCCGGTCCGTAATGGTCGGCGCACCAGCGCAAGAACAGGTAGGTGCTGCCGCGATGCCCGTGGCTTCGAAACAGGTCGGCCGCGTAGTAGTCGTCGACGACCAGGTCGTAAGCCTCCGGGCGCGTCAGGAACGCACTGATGCGATAGTCAATATTCTCGGTCGAGAAGCCATTCAAATCTTCGGCGAGATGCGCGAGCGCCTCGTCCAGCCAGCCTTCTTCTTCGAGCCCCTGCCGGTCGCCGCGCACTCCGCACAGCGTCTTCTGGCTGAAGACCGACGCGTGCATATATTCATGGGCGACGACCGTTCGAAGGTATGGCCCGGCCCTGAGCGACGAATTAAGGTACATCATGTCGCACCGGTTGCCGAAAGGCGCACGGAAGGCAGGGTCGAGATCAGCGACTCTCACGAATCCGTCGACCGGGTATCGACCGCCGCCAAGGTGCTCGAGCCAGCTCGATATGAGAATCGTGAAACGGCCATCACCATCAACGTCGCGAGCCGTACCGACGCGCCGCGCCATGAGCGGAAAAATCTGGTCATCAAACGTGATGATCAGATCGCGGACCACATCCTTCGCAACGTGCTCAACGTCTTCGACCGCGACATAGACCTGGATCTTCCGACCGACCCCCCGCAGAACGCCCTGAATCTGAGCGTAATTGCCGGGTGAATCGACGGCCCCGTCACGAACCATCAGGTGAAATTGACGCGCAGTCGCCGGAGCACGCGGCGGCGGCGCCGCTGGTGCGCCACCGACGGGACGAGGGGCGACACGATGCCGCTGGCGCGGAACGCCGTCGTCGGCGCGATCCGGAATCGCGGCGGCGGCCGCCCGATGTGCGCCAAGGCGCAGTGTAAACGGGCCGTGCGACCGGGCGAGCACCGAGGTGACGACCAGAACTTCCGAGCCCGCGACGGGCGTGGGCACGCATACCTTCGCACGACCCTCTCGGACGCCGATCGCCATGGGGCGGCCCGTCTGCCAGAACGCGTCGGCCGTTGCGGCCGGGTCAACCGGGCTGTCTCCCCTGATCCATCCGCCAGCCGACATGAGCGAGATCAACGTGGCAATCGACCATAAAGTCCAGTACCGTGGGCGTCCATGGCTTACGGACCGTGTCATCTGTGCACGCGAAGCAACGTTCAAATGCAGCCCCGTAACGCAAAGCAGGAACAATCGGCGACAGACGACCACTGCCTTTCGATCGGCGCTGCGGGTTCGCCGTCTTGAATGGATTGCGCGTCTCGTTACGGGTGCTTTTGTATCGCGAAAACTTGAATCTTTTCGCCGTGCCTGCGCCGATCCAGCCATCATCCCGGGCCCTCATGGCTTAATTTCGTCGCCGACAACCAGGTCGATCGCGGCAAAGTGCTCGTGATCGCTCTTGGTATCGCGTGTCTCGACCCGGATCAGATAAACGCCCGGCTCATCGATTTTGAGCGTGCTCCGCTGGCCCGCCTTGGTCCCCGGCTTGAAATCCATGTCGAACGCCGTCTCCATCACGACGTCGCCCTTGAGGTCGGGAAGTTCCTTCTGGCCGACCTTTTGCTGCCGCGCCACGAAAAAATGAACAACCACGTTCTCGAGCGTCTTGTGTGGGTAGATATTGGTCAGGAGATACTGAATGCGTATGCGCTCATTGACCTTGGCCTTGAGCACGGGCCTTGGATTCTTGCCCCACTCGGGAGGAGTCTGGTCGACATGGGCCGTGGCGTTTTCCCGGCCAGCGGAAACATCAAGGTTTATTTTGGCATGCTCGGCGCGGATCTGGCCTGGGGCCGATAACGTCGCTACCAGCACGAACAGAGTGCTCAATCTTCGAATGCGATGCATCAGGACCGACCTCTCGGTGGTTAATTAAACAAGTCACTCGATCATGTTTGATCAGTCGAGCGCGCCGCTCTGGCGCTTCCGGGCATCGTAGCCGACCCGGAATGTCCAATCCACGACGTCGAATCCGCCGATAATGAAGAAAGGCTGCGGCAAACCGGCCCGAGATGTGCAAACTGAGAAGCGCCGCAGCGCTTTCCGGAGAGGCGACCGGAGCCATGGCGTTCCGGCCGAGTTCTCAAAATGATCAGCCAGTTCCGGCCGAAGGATCGCGGTCGATATCGAGGACAGGATGTTCATGTTCGATCAGATCGCGAGCCGCCGCCCTGCGTTGGCTTTGCTGCTTTTCAGCGTCGCGCTCGTCTTGCCGGCCTGTCAATCCGCGGGGGTCGCGCCCTCGCCGCTCGTTCGCTCGCCGGAAGACACGACGAATCGCTTTTCGCTTCGGCCAGTGCTTGATGGCGCCGGTTATCGGCCGTATTACGTGGGTGGTTATGCGGGCGCCAGCTATGGTCCGGGCGTGTTCGCCCGCGAGATTCAAGGCGCACCGGCACCTCCGCCCGGCCCGCCAGCCGTCTCGGTCAATCAAGGGACCTGGGATCCCAACTGATAATGGATCCGCCGCTAACAGCTAGAACGGCGACAGCGACCTAGGGCGATCGATCGGCGCGTTTGTGCCACTGGGTCGGCATCGCCCGAGAATCCATCGACGGTCCTGAGTCGGACGTCGCGTGGCTTCCCTTCACATCATAGAATGGCAACAGGTCGCACGCGGAAATCAATTTCGACTGTCAAGGCTGCACCAATGGGTCAAACGACTCGCTCCGGCGACATTCGCATCGGCATTGTCGGCGCCGGGCAGATCACGCGAACCCGGCACATTCCTGGTTTTCTCGCGATCCCGGGCGTGCGGATCGTGGGGGTGTGCAACCGCCGTCGCGAGACGGCGACGAAGGTGGCCCGCGAGTTCGACATCCCGAAGGTTTATGGCAATTGGGAAGATCTTGTCACCGACCCCGGTGTAGACGCCGTGGTGATCGGCGCCTGGCCCTATCTGCACGCCCCGGTCACGCTGGCGGCGTTTGACGCGGGCAAGCACGTATTGACCGAGGCGAGGATGGCCCTCAATGCCCGCGAGGCCCAGCGCATGCACGATCGGGCACTCGAATGCCCTCGTTTGACAGCGATGATCGTGCCGAGTCCCTACGGCTTGACGGGCGACGCCTACGTCAAGTCGTTGATCGATTCAGGTTTCCTCGGCGATCTCCGCGAACTGCACGTCCATTCGTTCAACGACCTTCTGGCCGACCCGTCGACGCCGATGAGCTGGCGGCAACAAACGCGTTATTCGGGCTTCAACATGCTCGCTCTGGGAATCGTGTACGAAACGGTGCTTCGCTGGATTGCGCCATCGAAGCGAGTTCTGGCGTACGCGACCAAGATTATTCCCCATCGTTTCGACCCCGAACAGGGCAAGAAAGTGCGCGTAGGCACGCCTGACAGTGTCCACGTGATTTCAACGCAAGAGGATGGATCGACCGGCATTTACCGCCTGAGCGGGGTGACCTGGCACGAGACGTCGATCGGTGTCGCGCTTTATGGTAGCGAAGGAACGATCATCTACGATTTGTTACGCGATGAAATTCGTGGAGCCTTGCGTCAAGGCTCGGAGATCAAGCCGATGCCCATCCCTGATGATCTGCGAGGCGGATGGCAAGTCGAGGCCGATTTCATCGCGGCGATCCGTGGCGAACGCCCTGTGACGCGAACCGATTTCGCAACGGGCGTTCGCTACATGCAATTCACCGAGGCGGCCGCCCGCAGCTTGCGCCACCAGGTGCCGGTGTCGTTGCCGCTGCGCGAGTTCTCGAACCCGAGCTTGTGAGACAGCAAGGCGCGGAGCACGGATCGCTTCTGAAGAATTTCGATGAAGCGCCTGATGTTGACCGATCTTGAAAGCTGAGATAAAAACCCGTACGATGCGAAAAGTCATGACCTCACGTCTGAGGCCCTTTTGGGGATTGGTGTAACGGTAGCACGACTGACTCTGGATCAGTTAGTCTAGGTTCGAATCCTAGATCCCCAGTTTTACTGAACCTGCGAAGCGAAAAGGACTTGCGGCGAAGCCCGTGGCTCCTCTTTCCCGTTCCAGGGGAAAAATAGGGGAAGACATTGGGGTGACATTGCGGTCGCGTCGCTGGCCTCCACACATACGATTCTGTGGAGGAAATGACGCATGGCTTCGCTGGAAAAACGCTACGACGGCCGTTACCGCATCGTCTTTTGTTGGCAGGGGGAACGCCGCTACCATTCGCTCGGCAAAATGCCTGAGCGGGACGCCCGGTCCTGCCTTGATCGGCTTGAGGAGAGCCTGCGTTTCGTCGACCGCGGGCTACTGGAAGCCCCAGTCGACGCCGACCTCGGCCGGTTTCTGGTTTCAGGCGGCAAGCTGAATGGCAAGCCAGTCCTGGAGACTCCGCTCAGATTCGGTGAACTGCTGAAGCGCTACCAGGCCGAGCACCCGGACGGTGTGAAGGAATTAAGCACCCGCTCAACCGAGAAAATCCACATCGCCCATCTGATCCGGATCATCGACCGTCAGACCGCCGTGCGGGCGGTCACGACCGACACGCTGCAGGGCTACGTCAACACCCGCGCGGGAGAACGGGCGAGGCCGGCGGCCCATCTCGCACGTCACGATCCAGAAGGAGATCGGCACGCTGGCGAGCGTCTGGAACCGCTGGGCCCGCCCGCTCGGGTTGGTGGATGGCCCCGCGCCGACCAAGGGCCTCATCTATGCCAAGACCCGGGCCAAGCCGCCGTTCCAGACCCTGGAGCAGATCGAGCGCCAGCTCGCGCGGGGCGGGCTCTCGGCTCTTGAAGCCACGGATCTCTGGAGCAGCCTCTTCTTGACCCTGGGTCAGGTGCAGGAGTTGCTCGCCCACGTGCGGGCTCGGGGTGGTCGGGCCTGGGTGCATGTGGCTTTCTGCCTCGCCGCGTATACCGGCGCCGACGGTCCGAAATCCTGCGTTCCCGCGTGGACGATCTCGATTTCGACGCCGGGACGATCACGATCCGCGAGAAGAAACGAGACCGCTCGCGCGAGATGACGTTCCGCACCGTGCCGATGTCTGCTGGACTCAGACAAGTGCTCCGGGAGTGGCTCCAAGATGATCGCCCCGGCGGGCCGTACACGATCTGCGGCCGCGGTGGGCGACCGCTGACCCGCCAGGCGTTGACCAAGGCGTTCCGCGCGGCGGTGGATGGGTCGTTCTGGCGAGTTGTGCGAGGCTATCATGTGTTGCGTCATTCCTTCGCCAGCAATTGTGCTGCGAAGGGAGTCGATCAGCGGATAATCGATGCCTGGATGGGGCACCAGACCGAGGTGATGCGCCGCCGTTATAGCCACCTTTTCCCCGACCAGCAGGAGGCGGCGATCCGGTAGGTGTTCGGGTAAATAGCGAAGGTTCCTGCAAGGTAGCCGGACTATGAACCGGCGGCCTTTCCTCGATGATTCGCTTGTGACGATCAGCAGTTGAACAGCATCTTTGAGGGCGACAATGTGGTGGACTTCACAGGGTGAACGCGTGCTGAATGGCGCGGAATGGGATCTGTTCCGCGAGGGCCTTTCGTGCCTGTGGGACGACATCGAGATGTCCGAGGAGGAGGACGGACCCGGCACGACTGGACTCTCGGTGTTCGACGTGCTCGCGAAGGCCGAGCGCCTGGCGCTTCTCGCCTCGGTGGCGAGGGGTCTGACCGACGAGGACGAGCCTTGCCCGGACTTGACGGCACTGACCGAGGGCACCATCGCTGCGATCTTCGCCCATACCCTCTACCTGATCGAGGTGGAAATCGAGCCTCCAGGAGGAGGCCATGAACTCCGGGTCGTCCCGGAGGGTTAGATCGCGGGCACTCCGGCAAATGGTGGTCGCCGCGGCTGATCAGGTCGGGATCGACCGCGGGCCTCTCCGCCCCGAGAGCGGCAGCGATGCGATGGTGGAATGGTCGGATCTGATCGACGAGTTGCGGGACCGCATACTCTGGGATGACCGGGATTATCTCGCAGGGCACGCGTTCCTTGACCTGGACCCCGCGGTGGGCGACGCGTTGAAGGAGCAACTCGGTATAGCGGAAGACTACTTCTCCGCAGCTCCCATCGAGCCTACCTCAGCCGGCCTTGAGGAGATCCGCCGAGCCTACGCCGTATCTGCCGCCGACCTCGGGCCTGGGGAGGCGATGCTGTGGTGGGGCTGGACACGACTGCTTCCGGGGCTTGACCCACCTTTGTGCCGCTCAGGTATCCTGGGAGACTGGACTCGCGCCAGGCTCAGGCAGGCGGTCGAGGTGCTGGCAGACGAACCGGATTTTGAGTCCGGTGCGTCTGCCATCGCCCTCGCATTGGAAACAGGTTGCGGTGGTGCTTAAAGTCTGCGAATCCAAGGCTGGCACGTCGCCACCTTGGTGTTTTCGCATTGTGGCCGCATGGGGCTGACGTTGCCAATACTGTTCCCAATTTGTTCCCAACTCGCGCCCGAATAGAGGCCGGTACAGGCTTGATCATGGGTGATGGGCTGACGCGGGCAGCAACCGATGTCGGATCAAGCGTGCAAACCGTGTCCCCGGTGATCCGTGGGCGGTGCCGGGATGGCCTTCCAAGCGAGAGGGACAATACCGCGTGGAGGAGTGGCCCTCGGTCGTGCCAGCCGGGGGTTTTTCGTTGGACTCGGTTTTCGGCGTCGGTTCAAATCCAGTCGCCCCGACTTGATTCTTCTGACCTTGCGAACAACAATGATTTCAAAGGCTTTTCGGAGTTCAATCTGGTCGGCTTTCGTGCGACATGGGTTCCGCAAAATGTCATAACTTATAATCCAGCCGGGATTTGCTGAGTTCAAATCCCGTCGCCAGTCTCGCCCTGGCTCTTGGCTGGAGGCCGTCTCGATAAACACATGAAAATCTTTTTATCTTATGCTCGTGGTGATGACGAACCGTTCGTGCGGCGGCTATATGACGATCTTACGAATGCCGGGTTCGGCGTCTGGTTCGATCGCGTCAACATGCCGTCGCGCGGGCTCACCTTTCATCAGGAAATCCGCGACGCAATCACCGAGCGAGACCGCCTGCTGTTGGTGGTCGGACCGCAAGCGGTTAAATCCGAATACGTTCGTCAGGAGTGGCAGTATGCGTGGTTCGATGCCGAGAAGGTCGTCACGCCAATTTTAAGACTTGGCGATTACCCACTTCCGATTCCCGAACTCGCACTGCTGCACTGCGAAGACTTGCGAAGTGACGCGGATTACCAACAGCATCTCAAGGAGCTTATTCGCATCTTGCAGGAACCGGCTCCGCCGATGGGACAAGTCATCGGTGCCCCTGAACTGCCTGCTCACTTCCTCACGCGAACGGATCGGCTGATCTCCCTTCGTGATGCGTTACGCTCGGGGCTGGATAGTCCTGCTCCGCTAGGTGGGACCGCGACTCACCATCAGTTCCACGGCATCGCCTCTGTCTCCCGGCACGTGGGATTGCATGGCATGGGCGGGATCGGCAAGAGCGTATTGGCCAACCTACTCGCGCGTGACCGCGAAGTTCGCAAAGCGTTTCCAGATGGGATTGTCTGGATAGGACTTGGGTCATTGCCAAACATCACGTCCTTGATGCAGCGTGTCCATCAGCAACTGGGTGGTGGCGACGGCCTCTTCACATCGGAACATGAGGGCCAACAGAAGCTGAAGGAAATCTTGGCCAACAAGGCCGTGCTGTTGGTCATCGATGACGTCTGGCATCGGAAGGATGTCGATGCCTTCAATGTCCTCGGTCCCCGTTGCCGGGCGCTCATCACGACGCGCGATGCCCAACTGCTGACTTCAATGGGCAGCACGCCTCATCTCTTGCAACTCCTAACTGATGACGAAGCACTGCGATTGCTGGCCACAACCATTGGGCAACAAGTCAGCCAACTCCCCCCGGAAGCCCATTTGCTGCTTCGAGAGTGTGGTCGACTTCCCCTTGCAGTCGCATTGGCGGGGGGCATGATCGCCGCTGACAACATGCCGTGGGCGAAACTCCTTACAGCCTTTCAACGACACAGACTGGAATTCTTCCGCGACGATCAAAGAAACCCTCAGCACCAAGACCTGCTGCGGATGATTGAAGTCAGCGTGCAAACGCTCTCGTCCGTCGAACAATCGAGGCTGATCGAACTGGGGGTCTTCCCGCAGGACGAAGCCGTCCCTGAAACAACAATTGCTACGCTCTGGGAACACTCAGGCAGCCTGGATGACCTCGATACGACCTCGCTGTTGAACCGTCTCAAACAGCGGTCGCTGATCCAGATTACAAAGACTGACAAAACTCCTGCTGGATCAGTCGGCGAAATCTCGCTGCACTCCTTGATCCAAGACTATTGCTTGGCCCGTGCTATCAAGGAATTGGGTGGCGAAGCGGCTCTGCACCAGAAACTCCTGGATGCATACCAAAACCGGTGCCTCAACGGCTGGTGGTCCGGGCCGAATGATGGATACTATTTCCAGCACTTGCGGCATCATCTGATCGCCGCAGGTCGCGATGACGAAGCCCTCGCTCTGTTGTTGAACTTCGACTGGCTTCAAGCCAAGACGCATGCGGGATTGATATCAGATCTCTGCCACGAGATGTTTGAAGCCGGCCAGGCGACGGACTTGCTTTCGACCGACGGACTTGGACCGTGGTACTATTTTGTGCGATCAAATCCACAGTTCCTTCAACAGTACCCTCACTGCTTCTTCCAGCAAGCTTTCAATGAGCCGGTCGATAGTCCGGTTAGCCAGGCTGCTCAACAGGCATGGGCTGCGGAGACGCAAAGTGGAATTCCTGTGCCACGTGTTCCGGAAGCGATCCTGGAATGGACCAATCGACATCGTGAGTGGCAACCACCTGCTTGTTTGATGACCCTCACCGGCCATACATACTTTGTCGAAGGCGTAGCCTGCTCCTCCGATGGGCAGATACTCGTCTCGGGCTCTGCTGACACGACGGTAAAGGTCTGGGATGCTCAAGCCGGCGCGTGTCTAGAGACTCTGACCGGCCATAAAGGCTGGGTCAGAAGCGTCGCCTGTTCCGCCGATGGGATGACGGTCGTCTCTGGTGCCGAGGATGAGGCCGTCAAAGTTTGGAATGCTCAGACTGGTGCTTGCTTACGATCACTCTCCGGTAATCTGCACCAAATTTATGGTGTGGCGTGTTCGGCTGATGGACACATGATCGTCTCTGGTGGCAAGATGGCCGAAGTGAAGGTGTGGTTGAGCCAGACTGGTGCATGTTTGCAAACGCTCATTGGCCACAGGAACACTATCAACAGCGTTGCATGTTCGGGCGACGCACGTGTCGTCGTCTCAGGGGCTGATGACGGAGATGTAAGAGTCTGGGACAGCGAAACTGGCAAATGCCTGCTGACACTCTCCGAACACGAGGACCGTGTCTATTCTGTGGCTGTTACCGCGGACGGACGAATGATCATCTCTGGTTCGCAGGACAAGAAGGTCAAGGTCTGGGATGCTCGTTCTGGTGCGTGCTTACGCACTTTCACTGGCCACAAGGAAAACGTTACCAGCGTAGCTTGCTCTGCCGACGGCCGAATAATCATTTCTGCATCGCGCGACATGGTGAGGCTATGGGACATCCAGACGGGAGCGTGTCTGCGGACACTTATTAACGGTGGAAGCTTGATAGCCTGCTCTGCTGATGGACGCATGTGTGTTTCGAATGCAGATGGTTACACAGTAAAAGTCTGGGACATCATGGCTGAAGTGAGACGCCCGCCCCTCGCTGGCCATGTGGGCTGTGTAACCAAACTGGATTGTTCCGAAGACGGGCGAATGGTTTTCTCGGGTTCATATGACGGGACGGTTAAGATTTGGGACGTCCCGACTGGCAACTCTTTACGTACTCTCCCTCGCCACAACCGCACGGGCTGGGATCACACGATCCGCAGTCTGGCGTGCACTGGCGACGGGCAGACGCTCGTTTCGCTGTCTGGCAGAATGATCAAGTTCTGGAATGTCGAGACTGGCGAGTGTCGTCTGACCAACACCATCACCGACTGCTCACCTGATGCTGTCGCTTTCTCCGCCGACGAGCGTCTGCTCTACTCGTGGCCATATGACGAATGTCTTGATAACCACGACAACTTGCTGAAGGTATGGGATACCGAAACCGGCGCATGCTTTGCAACACACCCCAAGAAGTCCAACGAAGCCCAGACGCTTTTGGCGGAGGTTTTAGATCACAGTACGCAACGAAGACGAAAACGAAGCGGACTAAGTGCTGAAGTCGTCTCCGGGAATCTGGTGGTCAATACCTTCGTCAACGTGCCCGGATGTGCCGCGTCAGCGACCGTGCCTACCCAGCAGCTCATCGCTCCTAGTCCGTTCTGGAATGCCCTCGGTCCTCTGTTCGAAGCCCGTATTGTCGCCTTCACCGCCAGCGGTGAGTCTCACTGGTTCCGTATTCGCCACCGAAATGAGACATGACCTTGCTGTTCCTGAAAACGATAGGGGCGCGTCGTGAGTGGACGTCCGGACTCTGAGTTCCGGGGACACCACACCTATCTCCCAGGCATCTTGCAATAAGTACCGAAGGTGGGACTTGAACCCACACCCCCTTGCGGGGACCGGATTTTGAGTCCGGCGCGTCTGCCAAGGTCACAGCTCAAGGCGGACTTATGGCCAACTCGAGGATCTGAACCTACCGCGTCTGCCGCACCTCTGACCATATCTTCTGTCGAACGCCGCGCTATCAAAACTCGGATGCCACGGCCGTTCGAAAATCCCTGAGGCACAATCCTCTGTGCATGATTAAATCACAAGAATCGCTTAGTATGTAGTCGGAATTCTAAAATATCAAACACTCATGCAACCGACACAAGTGCTGCATGGT